>NZ_JAGJDY010000003.1 GCF_018100795.1 Alteromonas sp. MMG017
CATTGCTGGAACTAAACCCAATAGATGGGACAACATCAACCCCAACTATTAGTGGCACCAGTGAGCGTATAGGTGAAACAGTTACGATCACCCTTCTTGATGATGCAGGCGTTACTACAGTGCTTACTGCGATAGTGCAAAATGATGGAACTTTCTCTGTAACCCCAGTAGACAGTGTCTCATTAGGTGATTTAGATGTAGGAGTCAGTGTCAGTGATGGTGCAGGTGGCAACCATACTGATTCACTAACGCAGCTGATTAATGTGGCACCTAATATAGGAATTACTACATTTGATACTTCTGGAGAAGGATCAATTCTTGGTTCCGTTTCCCCTGAATATGCTGGCTACGAACTAACCGTTAGTCTTACGGTAGTCTTACTTAGTGCAGTAACAGTTCCACTTACAGCTAAAACAGTACTAATTCAGTCCGATGGGAGTTACGAAATAATTGGTTTAGGGCTCGATATCTTTGGTCTCGCCTCTGTCGATATATCCATTTCAATGACAGATGCTGCTGGCAACCTAGTTACTTTGGAATCTAGTTCAGATTCAAGTGGTAATATTAGCGCAGAAGAGCCCGCAAGTACGTCAGGTGTTGAAGCGACCTCTTTAGAAGCTGACGCGGCTCCAGAAGAAAGTGTTGTTTTATTAAGTGCCCAAGATTTGGGAAGCGTGGTGTTACCGACTGCGCCTATAGAAGAAGTGTCGTTGACTGATGAAGGTAAAGGTTCCTCTAACGAGGCCGAGGCGGGCATAGTACCTCCAGTCTTTGAAGCGGCAACTATACAAAATGAATCAATTGACTTACCTGGAGAAAATGATGTTGTACCTGTTGGATCGCTTGATACCAACGTTACTTTAGCGTTAGTTGATGTTGAATTACCACCTGAAGACCTCGTACTTCCCGCATCAGAACCTTCGGAACTCGAAACACTTTCTTCTGCAGTGAATGCCGAGGAAGCAGGTAATGAAGCGTTACCGAACACAGAGGAAAGTACAGATTCCTCTATTTCGATAAGTGATTCCGATATTTTGCGCTCAGCTGTGGAGAAACTTCCTCCTACGGATATTTAAATTATTAACCAATGTAATAAGCTGCATCGTCGACAATTTTGCCGACGATGCAGGCTTTTTTAACTTACTAAAAAGGTTTTTAAACCAAAGGGTTCCGTTCGAGAATTAAGGTCGTATAATAGCCTTGTCTGTCCCCATAGTTTAATGGATAAAACAAGGCCCTCCTAAGGCTTAGATGTTGGTTCGATTCCAGCTGGGGACGCCACTACGCTTAACCGCAATCACGGAATGTATTCCTATCTGGTGCTATTTCCCAAGATAATTGTCCAATATCTCTTGCCACTCGTCCGTCTCTATTACTCTAAGTAACGCGGTATTAATTTTTTCTCTTTGGGCACTGTTTTCTGGTAGTGCAATAGCATAATCCTGACGTTCAATGACTTCAGGTAAAATAAGAATACTGTCACCAAAGTTGTTGTTAGTTAAGTACTGTAAAATGGGCTTATCGTAAACCAATGCATCGAGCTTGCCTGATGCCAATTGCGACAAACCCTCTTCAACGCTTTCAAGCCGCTTAAATCCGATATTTTCTTTTTGTAAAAATGCGCTACTTGCAGAGTTTGCCAAGGTGCCCACCCGCACATTAGGTAAGTCCTCAAGCCCTTCAACACTTGAAGATAGCTGACTTACGGTAAGGCTTGTGGCAATGGCTGCGGTAAAGCTACTGATTAAAATAATGGCTGCGAACATCCAAATGAAGCCGATTACCCTCCCCCCAAAGGTAACAGGGGCCTTATCGCCATACCCTACTGTGGTCATTGTCACCGCCGCCCACCAAAAGCTGGCACCAAGGCCTTGTTGCGTTGAGCCGCCAAACATCTCGGCGTTGCGCTTTCTTTCAAACAGCCACAGTAACGCTCCTACCGCTAGTAGCAAACCGCACAAAGCTGATAGTGCAACTAAAAATTCCCAGCTGAAAAAACCTTTCACGGCTGACATCCACCGATTTCCTTCGCTAGGCACGGCGATAGCTAATCCCGTAGTATAAAAGGGGTGCGTAAAATCAATGATCGATTCTCGTTGCGCATTGACGGTAAGCGCAGCAACAGACGCATCAAAACGACCGCTTTCTACTCCCGCCACCAGCTCAACCAAAGAGGCTTCGGTCAACGCATAATCGGTAGCCGTTAATTCTGCAATTTGCTCCCAAAGCGCAATACTTATCCCCTCAAAAGAACCCTCTTCGTTTTTGATGACAAACGGCGGCGCTACCTTCGTAGCAATCACCTGTTTTATTTCATTATTATTGGTTTGCGCCATACTTGGCATCGTGACACTTAAGCAAAACACTAAGATAGTGATTATTCGACGCATTGTTTTCATACTTGTCCCTGTGATTTGTTTACTTTTAAACTGCGTTTAAGCCACGTTCATTAATAGTAACCCATCGTCAAATTAGCTACGTATAAGATTCAGTCGTCAATAATTAAAAAAACATCTCGACTTCGGCTTTTAAAATGATGCTACTTTTAGGATAAACCCATGGTATACGAGAGTAGAATATTCAACAAACAGCCCCATATTGAATCTTAGTAAAACAGTGCTTATTTAGGTCAACGTTGAAAAGTAGTATTGGCGTAGCGAATACATTCATGAAAATAACGCTTCGCTGAGTGTGGGAGAAAACTATGACTGATTTTGAAAAAAATGATGATTTACATTCGTTCTTTGCTGAGATGCAGGATGTAAAACCCATTAAACCTTCAAATAAAGCGTTATTGCACGATACAGAGAGTGCGATAGCTGAAAAAAAGAGGCGCGCTGCAAGTCAACGCAGTGAAAGGGAAAAGTTGAAAAGCCCGCTAAGTCTAGAAGGGGTAACACCTGTAAAGCCTGACGATTTCATTTCATTCCAACAACCAGGTATTCAAGATGGTGTGTTCAAAAAATTACGCATGGGTAAATACCCATTAGAAGAAACCCTTTCTTTAAGTGGCATGACGATTGAGCAAAGTAGAGATGCACTATACAAAGCGATAACCGACTCACATAAACGAGGTGTGAGGGCATTATTGATTAAGCACGGCAAGGGTGAAGAGAGTAAACCTTTTCCTGCTTATAAGAAAAGTTTTGTTAATCACTGGTTGCTTGAGTTAGAAGAGGTTATTGCCTACCACACCGCGCAACCTATGCACGGCGGATTTGCAGCTACGTATGTATTATTGAAGAAACATCCAGATCAGAAATTGATCAACAGAGAGAAAAATAGGAAAGGCTAATAGCGCAAGATTTATAAAATGAATTGGTAAAGCTGAGTGATTAACGCCAGTATCTGAAAACAGATACTGGCGTTAGAATTTCACTTTCAGACTACTTAACTGAAGACTGCACAACTAGCGTTGAAGTAACGTCGGCAGATTTAGCTGAACTGCTGAAAACAGCAGTAACAAACATCAGCACAACCGCTATGGCTACTCCGGTTAAGCCAAACCCTTTTGATGAACGATTCATTCGTCGTCTCTTGTTATCAACACCAACAATATTTTTTGTTGGTACAACCCTTAAAACAAACTCCTGTAACCAGTCTGCAATCCCTGCATTGCACTACAATAGATCAGTGACTTATCGAAGACAAGCCCTCAGTACAAATTTTTGACACTTTGCCAATCTATTGACACGCTTCACGCTCATTTAAGTGAAAAAGTAGAGATAAGAACATCTTACCTCTACTAAGCTTAAGCGCGTTTTTATCCTACAAAACGACGTGCATTTCTAAAGATACGCATCCATGCACCATCTTCTTGCCAATCGTCTGGACGCCATGAGTTAGCCACCGCTCTAAACACACGTTCAGGGTGCGGCATCATAATAGTGCTGCGTCCGTCACTAGAGGTTAACCCAGTGATACCTTCAGGCGAACCATTCGGGTTAGCTGGGTACTGCATAGTGGGTTGGCCGTAGTTATCTACATAACGAAGTGCCACTTGCGATGCTACAGACGAAAGCGCGCTGTCGCTTGCAAACTCTGCTTGGCCTTCACCGTGCGATACCGCAATTGGCATGCGCGAACCGGCCATGTCTTGCAACAACACAGAAGCAGACTTAGTCACTTCTACCATGGCAACACGGGCTTCGAAACGTGCCGATTGGTTCGCAACAAAGTGCGGCCAATGTTCGGTACCAGGAATAAGCGACTTCAAGTTAGATAGCATTTGGCAACCGTTACACACCCCTAAACTAAAAGTACTGTTTCGGTCAAAGAAGGCAGCGAATTGATCTCGTGCAAGTTCGTTGAACAAGATTGATTTCGCCCACCCTTCACCGGCACCTAACACGTCGCCATAAGAGAAACCACCACACGCGGCCAAGCCTGCGAAACTTTCCAGCGTCACTTTACCAGCCAAGATATCACTCATGTGTACATCAACAGCATTAAAACCAGCGCGGTTAAATGCAGCAGCCATTTCAAGGTGTGAGTTTACGCCCTGTTCACGCAAAATGGCGACGTTAGGTTGCACACCTTTCGCGATATATGGCGCAGCAATATCTTCATTTACGTTGTACGTAAGCGCAGCGTGTAAGCCAGGGTCGGCGGCATCTTGCTTAGCGGCATGTTCTTGTTCAGCACATACTGGGTTATCGCGAAGCTTTTGCATCGCCAAGGTGGTTTGTGCCCACGTAGTTCGCATGGCTACGCGACTATCGTTTAGCACTGCCACGTTATCACGAGTAAATTCGATAGTGTCGGTGGTATTTAACGTACCGATGTAATGACTAACATCCGTTAAATCAAAAGACGCGAGTACCGCATTAACTTCCTCGATGTCTTTGTCTAACACTTGAAGTACGCCACCAAGCTCTTCGTTAAACAATATAGATAAGTCTGAACCCGCTTCTGAACTTGAAATGCCATCTAGCGCAACACTTACACCGGTTTTACCGGCAAAGGCCATTTCGGCTACCGTGGTAAATAGTCCACCATCAGAACGGTCGTGGTAAGCCACTACCAGTTGTTTCTCAATTAGCGTTTGTACCGCATTAAAGAAGGCTTTCAAACGCTGCGCAGAAACCACATCGGCAGGTGCATCACCTAATTGCTCGTACACTTGTGAAAGACAACTCGCGCCAAGGCGGTTCTTGCCTTCACCTAAATCGATTAGCAATAGTTGGCTGTCGCCCTTATCGGTGCGAAGCTCTGGTGTTACCGTTTTACGAATATCTTTTACGGCACCGAAAGCAGAAATCACTAACGATAACGGTGATGTTACCGCTTTCTCTTTGCCTTCCTCTTGCCATGCGGTTTTCATCGACATGGAGTCTTTGCCTACCGGAATGGTTAATCCCAATTCAGGGCAAAGTTCTTCACCTACGGCTTTTACCGCTTCATACAAACCAGCGTCTTCACCGGGGTGTCCTGCGGCGGCCATCCAGTTTGCTGAAAGCTTAATACGGGTTAAATCACCAATATTTGCTGCAGCAATGTTGGTTAACGCTTCACCTACCGCTAAACGCGCTGACGCACCATGAGATAACAAGGCAACCGGGGTTCTCTCACCCATCGCCATGGCTTCACCGTGATAAGTATCAAAAGCAGTGGCAGTAACCGCTACATCGGCCACAGGTACTTGCCAAGGGCCAACCATTTGGTCGCGGTTAACCAAGCCTGTTACCGAGCGATCGCCAATGGTAATTAGGAAGGTTTTTTCCGCCACAGTAGGTAGCGATAATATGCGTGTTGCTGCGTCAGCTAGTGTTATGTCGCTTTCATTAAAACCAGTGGTTTCTAATGGCTTGCTGGTAACGTCGCGATGCATTTTAGGCGGCTTGCCAAGTAACACATCAAGGGGCATGTCTATAGGCTGGTTATCGAATTGGCTGTCGTTTACATTCAATTCTTGTTCAGCAGTGGCTTCCCCTACTACGGCATAAGGTGCGCGCTCACGGGCACAAATCGCTTCAAATACCGGCATGTTTTCTGGCGCTACCGACATCACGTAACGTTCTTGTGATTCGTTACACCATAATTCTAGTGGTGTCATACCCGGTTCGTCAGACAATACGTTACGCAGTTCAAACTTACCGCCACGACCGCCATCATTAACTAACTCAGGCAGTGCGTTTGATAAACCACCCGCGCCCACATCGTGAATAAACTGAATGGGGTTGTCATCGCCTAATTGCCAGCACGCATCAATAACTTCTTGGCAACGACGTTCCATTTCTGGGTTTTCACGCTGTACCGAAGCAAAGTCCAGATCTTCATTTGACTGACCTGATGCCATTGAAGAGGCTGCGCCTCCACCAAGGCCGATATTCATTGCAGGGCCGCCAAGCACGATAAGTTTGGCACCTACGGTAATTTCGCCTTTTTCAATATGTTCACGGCGAATATTACCTAAACCACCCGCAAGCATAATAGGCTTGTGGTAACCACGTACTTCGACACCATTGAAGCTATTTACTTCTTGCTCGTAGGTACGGAAGTAACCAAGCAAATTCGGACGACCAAATTCGTTGTTAAATGCTGCGCCACCTAGCGGGCCATCTAGCATAATATCTAGCGCGCTTACGATGCGTTGTGGCTTACCGTAGTCTTTTTCCCACGGCTGTTCTAACCCTGGAATACGTAAGTTAGACACGCTGAAACCACCTAAACCTGCTTTAGGCTTAGAGCCACGACCGGTAGCACCTTCATCACGAATTTCACCACCTGAACCTGTTGCCGCGCCTGGGAAAGGCGAAATAGCGGTTGGGTGGTTATGGGTTTCCACCTTCATCAGAATATCGATATTCTCATGATGGTATTCGTATTGGTGTGTTTGTGGATTCGGGAAGAAACGCCCAGCTTCCCAGCCTGACATCACCGCAGCGTTATCTTTATAGGCCGAGTAAACATGATCGGGTAACACTTCAAATGTGTTCTTGATCATTTTGAACAAAGATTTGTCTTGTTCTTCACCGTCGATTGTCCAACTGGCATTGAAAATCTTATGGCGGCAATGTTCAGAGTTCGCTTGCGCAAACATGTAAAGCTCTACGTCAGTAGGGTTACGCGCCAAACGCGTAAAGCTTTCGAATAAATACTCTATTTCATCATCAGCCAGTGCTAAACCAAGTTGAATATTGGCATCCACAAGCGCTTGCTTGCCATCTTCTAGTATCGCTACTGAAGTAAAGGTTTTCGCCGTGGTATGTGCAAACAATACTTCTGCCGCCGCCGTATCAGGAAAAACGGTTTCCGTCATGCGATCATGCAAGTGGGCAGCAACAAGACTATAGTCAGCATCGCTAAGCGATTGCTCTGCTTCTATATAAAAAGCACAGCCTCGCTCTATACGATTAATCGTGTTCAGACTACAATTGTTTGCGATATCAGTTGCTTTAGTAGACCAAGGAGAGATGGTGCCTGGTCGGGGTGTTACCACGAAGAGGTTGCCAGTTGGCGTTTGGGTTTGTCGGGCAGGCCCGTAGGTAAGCAGCTTTTTAAGTATTTCTAATTGCTGCTGCGAGAGTTCACCTTCTGAATCGATAAGGTGAATATATTCGCTATATAGGTTTTTCACCTTAATGCCGGATTGACCCAGCTTTGCAATCAGTTTAGTTTGGTGAAACTCTGATAGTGCGGGAGCGCCTCGAAGGACCAACATATTGCTTTACCTAGTTGTTCAGAAACAACGACCATCAATGGGACGCGTTGCCTCTGTAATTGATGAATATTTCGGCGCGGATTATAGAGGATTTATACTCTATTGGTAACCTTCAACATAGGCTATGTTGCAGTTTTTTTTCCCAAGACCCAATTTACAACAATAAGAAAAGGTTTATGCCGTTACAACATTACAAAAAGCGATTAAAAACATCTTTTTTTATCGCATTATGCTTTTTCGCTACAAGTTGTGGCTCTCCTACCGTTCCGAACGCTTTGTTATCATTAATAGAGCGTGGTTCGATAAAAGTGGGCACGCTTTACGGTGCTGCTACTTATTATAATGGCGCCGAAGGTCCACAAGGTTTTGAATATGAATTACTTGCCGGCTTTTCAGATTATGTCGGGGTAACGCTCGACTTATATCCCTTCTACAGTTACGACGCCATGCTAGAGCAACTTGCCGAAGGCAACCTTGATATTGTCGCCACGGGTGATGCAGTTACCGATGCCTTATTGATGCGCTTTACTTACGGGCCAGCATATCAAACCGTTGCTCAACACTTAGTATACCGTGCGGGTACCACAAGACCTCGTGAACTCGATAGCCTTGTGGACCCTGTCGTTGCTGTGTCAGGTAGCAGTCAAGCGCAGCTACTTGCAGTTTTAAACGGCTCAAGTGAATCGCTATTAGTTACCACTGAAGATTCTGATGCCGAAGAGTTGCTACAAAAAGTGGCGACGGGCGATATTGCTTACACCCTTGCCGATAGTAACCGACTTGCCCTGCAACGAAGACGTCACCCCAATTTGGCCGTCGGATTAACCGTACGAGAAGAAATGCCGATGGCATGGGCACTAAACCCTGAATTAGACGATTCCATTAAAGCCGCCATTATTGAATATTTTGGTACCGTGCATCAATCAGGCTGGTTTACCGTATTAGAAGAAAAGTATTTTGGTCACATTAGGCAATTTGACTACGTAGACAGCCGTGCATTTAATCAATCTGCCGAATCGCTGTTAAAAGATTATAAAAGTATGTTTCAGCAATATGCTGGAGACTTAGATTGGCGCTTGTTAGCCGCTATGAGTTACCAAGAAAGCCACTGGGATCCCGATGCAATCTCTCGTACTGGCGTTCGCGGCTTAATGATGCTGACGTTAGACACAGCCAATGATTGGGATGTAGAAGATCGTACCGACGCAGAACAAAGTATTCGCGGAGGCTCTCGCTACTTCGCCAGCTTGTTAGGAAGAATTCCTGCACGAATTGGCGATCCAGATAGAACTTGGATGGCAATGGCGGCGTATAACCTTGGTCTAGGGCATTTAGAAGATGCCCGAATTCTTACAGAGCGTCAGGGTGGCAATCCTGATCTCTGGGTAGACGTTAAACAACGACTTCCACAGCTAAGGCAAAAGAAGTACTACAGAACAACACGTTATGGGTACGCACGGGGCGATGAAGCGCTTCAGTATGTGGATAATATTCGCCGATATTACGACAGTTTACTTTGGCTAGACGAACAAGGAAGAATTTAGCTAACGCCATATTGAATTTTGTCATTATGGTGTCATCTAAGATCAGTACCATCGAATGTAACTCGCTTTATCGGCTGGTTAAGGCATAAATGCAGAAACGATGAAATGACAATATGCCTTATTCAATTTCCCAATTTGTATTAACAAGGAGGGCAAAATGAAAAGAAACAAATTATTTAGGAAAGGAATAAAATTGAAAAATAATAATAGACGTAGAGTGATGCTAAAAAGAATGCATCAAAAAGTACTACAACGCCGCAAACTGTTTGTCACCAGTGAGATGTTTACTCAGCTGACCCGCAATGCTTAAGCGCCGCCTGTTTGGCTTTTTTATCTAGCTTTATTTGTGCTCGACGACGTTTAAAAAATGCTGAAATTTTATCAGCACAGTCGTCGGCCAACACCCCTGGTATTACATCAACCTGATGATTAAGTGATGGATGGTTCAAAATATTCATCACTGACCCTCCCGCCCCTGTTTTAGCATCGCTGGCACCAAATACCACTCGCTTAATTCTGGCGTGAACCAACATTCCGGCACACATCGAACATGGCTCTAACGTGACATAAAGCGTAGCATCGGTAGTACGGTAGTTTTGTAAGTGCTTTGCCGCCATTCTTACCGCATTCATTTCTGCGTGAGCGGAAGGATCGCTATCTGCGATAGGCGTATTCCACCCTTCACCAATCAACTCACCATTATGTACAACACAGGCACCTACCGGCACCTCTCCCATTGCTTCTGCTTTATCCGCTAGGGTAAGAGCGTACTGCATCCACTTTGTATGCTTTACCATGCGTTTAGAATTGTTAATTTCGTCATTCATTCGTTAATTTAACTAATTTTTCGTGAATTAGATTTTCACCAGCATAATTCAATAAATACAAATCACTATAAACCTTTGATTAATAGTGAATTTACAACAATGGCAGTCATCTTGCTATCTTTGGTATAGATATACTTACGAATTACAGAGCGCTAACGTAAATACATGCATGTCCATTCGCTTATTCTATATGAAGTAGGCAAAAAGCTTTAATGCGCAAAAAGCTTTAATGCATAGTTACGTATTTATTTACACTTTTTTCCGAACAAGCGTATATATAAGCGCTATAGTAACGAAAAAAGTATGTTTAGCGTAGTCGCTTTGTAAGCTTGGTTTGTAGGAAAGAAAGTTACTTTTTTCACCTACACTGAATGCAGAACAATTTAAAACAAACTGAAGGGAAAGTACCATGAATCTGACCGCTATTTTTATTGTTGCTATTATCGCTTGGGCCATTGTGAGTATCACAGGCTCATCAAAAACTAAAAAATCAAATAAGGCGTCAGATAAAGCAGCAGAAGCTTATCAATCTGAAATTGCTTCACTCAAGGAACGGGTTTCTGTGCTTGAAAAAATTGTTACCGATGAAAAATACGACCTGAAAAAGCAGTTTGCGGACTTAGAAAAAGATAAGGTTGCATAAACTTTTTTGTTAAACACTTTTTCTAAGCACTTGTTTCTGAATGCTTTCACTTGCTGTAAATCATCAAGAGCGGTCTTAAGCATTTTACGAGCGGCTAGCTGCCTTCCAGTAATTTCCTCTCAGCGCGTTCTACGCGCCGAGGTTTGCCGGCAATAACGAGCACATCATGGGGTTGTAGCACAGCTTCATGATCGGGGTCTTTTACTTCAGTACCATTTCTTCTTAATCCACGCACATTCACCCGCATTCTGGCAAAGTCGATATCTTTAATTTTTTTACCCATACATGCTGCATGCTCTGACAGCACTACAGCATGAATAAATTCAAGTTTATCCTCAGTGCCATAGCTTATTTCTGTGGTTTCCCCTGGGTAAAATCCATGCAAGTGATCGTATCGCCCTTTTCGTTCCGCGCGAACACGCTTTAAAATTCGAGACATGGGCACACCGGCGTAATGCAGTACTTGAGAAATAAGCATCAAACTACCTTCTTGCAACTCGGGTACGACTTGATTTGCCCCCGCAGAATATAAACCATCTAACTGATAGTCTCGCTTAGTTCGCACCATAACATCGGCGGTGTTATCTATTTGATGGGTGCCACTAATAACTTGTTTTGCTTTATCAGGTTGGTCAAAGGTGACTAAGATAAGCTTTGCTTTTTCAACATTGGCGCTACTAAGAATGTCTTTTTGACTGGCATCGCCAAACAGCACTGGCTCACCAGCGTTCCTACTTTCATGCACACGAACCGGGTCCATATCAATCGCTATAAATGCAATGCCTTCCATCTTCAGCATGCGAGCTACCGATTGCCCCACCCTGCCAAAGCCACAAATCACAACATGGTTGGTTAAATCGTTATCCACTATTAACGTATTGTGCGCATTGTCTTCACTCTTATTGGCCACAATACGCTTTGCAAATACCAAACTGTTGTTCATTAACCAAGGCGTTAGCGCCATGCTCAATACGCCCATGCTGACAATAAGAGAAGATTGCCCAGTGGTCAGCACCCCATAAGTGGTCGCCAATGCAGCAATAACGAAACTAAACTCGCCAATCTGACATAGCTTAATACCCGCCGACCATGCATCCAGAGGATTTGTTTTCACAAACGCAGCGGCCACCCTTACCATAAGAATTTTGATAATCATCAGCCCAACAACGCCAAGAACAATGGTAAAGAAGTTACTCCACAGCACATTTATATCGAGTTGCATGCCAACGGTAACGAAAAACAAGCCCATTAAAATATCGCGAAAGGGGCGAATATCGGCTTCAAGTTGATATTTGTATTGGCTTTCACCCAACATCATTCCCGCAAGAAAGGCGCCCAAAGCCATAGACAACCCAAAGTAATAGGTCAGGCCGCCAGCCAATAGCGCGATTAAAATTGTGGTAAGAACAAAGAGCTCATCGGTTCGGGTTTTAGCCACTTCCCTAAAGACCCAGGGTAACACCCACTTACCTACCGACATTAAAAACGCGATGACGAATATACCTTTTAGCAACGCCTCGCCTAAGGCAAATGCAATGCTGACCTCGCCACTTTGAGCAAGCAAAGGAATAGCAATAAGGAATGGAACAACGGCAAGGTCTTGAAATAGCAGAATACTCACAGCCAGCTGGGTTCTTCTGTTATTGAGAATACCCATTTCAGTTGCTTGTTTGATGACTATAGCGGTAGAGCTAAGTGCCAGCGCCCCACCAATAATAATGGAAGCACTGATAGGTAACCCGAATAAATAAGGAATGCTGGTAAATACCGCGGTGGTCAGCAGCATTTGACCAACCCCAACGCCAAATACTAATGAGCGCATGGCCACTAGCTTTGGTAGGGAAAATTCCAGCCCTAGTGAGAAGAGCAAAAAAACGATGCCGGTTTCAGCCAGCAAATGCATTTCTTGAGGGTGAGCGAAAAGCGCAAAGAGCTGTGGACCCGCTAATATACCTGCAAATAAATACGCTAAAATTGGCGGTAAATGGATGCGCTTAAAAATAGCCACGCTACAAACGGCAATAAACATTAACGCAATTACGTTCAAAAAACCGGCACTCACTTCACATCTCCCTACCGTTAATTTGAGGCTTCAATGTTCCACGCTGATTAAAATTTGCGCTCACCTGAATTAAAATACGACTGAACATCAAAGTATTACAGCAGCCCTAGCAACCCTACATTTTTATTAGCCTATATCGCCAAGCAATATTGCAGGAATTGGCATTAAGATTGCTAATACCTATTAACAAATTAGCATAAGCGGCAAATTTTGACACTTTCCACTTATGTATATTTTTCCGTATTGCTAAAGGGGCATTTCCGTGGATTTCTCTACTACTATCTACGATAGCACACAACATGACAATTTTTATCCTCCTGCTAGCACGGGTCAGGCGTTATCTGCCAGTGAAATAACCTCCTTCATCAGCGAGATTTTGTCTACGCTGGAATTGGAAAAGCTTGGTGAAATTTACTTTCGCCAATTGAATGGTTTTTTCTCATTGGCCGGTTTAAGCTTATCGGATTTAGACACCCGTTGGGTATACGGAAATGCCAAACTATCGTCAACACTTGTGGCGATACCATTGCCAGGTGTTACCTCTCAGAAAGGTAAACTCGCAACTGCGCATTATTATTTCGCAGTACCGCTTTCCCTCTCTGAACGAAATGCACTAGAGCAACTTCATGAACTATTTGCTAAACAAGTCGCTCAAGCACAATCTTTTTTACGCCTCCACCAGATGACGACTAAAGACGTGCTAACAGGCTTGGGAAATCGCTCAGGCTTCGATCAGGCACTAGTACGTCAATTAGGGTGGGCTCAGCGTCACGAGGAAGGCTTTTCATTACTTGTCATAGACTTAGATAATTTCAAATCGGTTAATGACGGCCACGGTCACCGAGAAGGTGATAATGTTTTAGTCCATGTAGCGTCTCAGTTACAACACGTACTAAGAGATGAAGATGAAGCATTTCGATTTGGTGGCGACGAGTTCTGCTGCCTTTTAGATTGCCAAACACAATTTCAGTTAGAATGTGCCGCATCGCGTATTCAGCTTAGCATTAACCAATCAAGTTACTTGAGACGCATGAATGTATCGTGCAGTTTAGGTGGCGCTATTTACCGTGAGGGTGACGATACCGGTAAGCTTTTTGACCGCGCCGATGCTGCGTTATACAAAGTGAAGCAATCTGGTAAAAATAGCTACTTAGCCGCTTAAACCATCCGCTCATATAGGTTTAGTGAATCAAGTATCCTGCGTAGCGTTTTTTCACTATGAGCGTTTTTAATATTGTTGGCGGAAATTAGCGACAGTGCTTCAGTAAAAATAACGCTAGTACCACAGTGGTTATTGCAGCGTAGAGAGGACACTTCTTACGTATATTAGGTATAATAAATATATCTAAGTAAGTAAGCATCTTTTGGCACGGCTGCCATGAAGTCACAGCTTACTTTTGCCCACTGGCAAATATTTTCCGGCTCCGACACCTTATTACTCACAAAGATAGACTTTAGTCTACACCCACTATTTCAACAGCTAACATCGGTGGCATGGTGTCCAAGATAACGACTTTTCGATTTACTACCAACGCCACCGCCTCTTCATCTAAAAAGAGTATAGGCGCCTCGGCTCTTTCCCACGTAGGAACCTTCCACTGTTTAAACCAATCTTTAAGTATCTTCGATACCTGTGCACCTTTTGGCTTTACACGTAGTCCCTTCACGCCCATTTTAATGGTTACTGCGCCCGATAGCTTATTCGTCACTCTTAGCGTTAGGGGTTCTCTCAACCAAAACAATTCGGTGTCGACGCTATCTTTTACATCAAGGGTATGCGGTATCTGGCTGTTTGGTTTTAATAACCAATAAAGGTCGCTATTAAACCTTGCTACTTTTCCCCAAGAAAACGACACTTCAGGCGCAGCATCTTGTTTCGCCAATAGCATATTTTCTATTTGCGCTAATTGTGCTTGAGAGGGATGCAACACCGATTGCTTTGAAAACCATTGGCGCAATACGGCTCGTTGCCAGTTTTTAGACAAGGTAAGCAGCTCAGCGCCTTTTAACTGAGTATCTGTCACTAAGCACTGACTAAGATATATTTCAGCCTGCTCTGTTACTAAGGCCGTTTGCTCGGCACATAGCTGGGCACTTCTTAGTGCAGTTTTTGACAGTTGAGGCCATCGCTCAGATAACGCTGGGATAATCTGATTGCGAAGAAAATTACGGTCGTAGCGATCATCGGCATTTGACTCATCATTGACCCACTGCAAATCAAGGCGATTCGCGGCATCAACAATATCGCTTTTCTTAAGTGCTAACATGGGACGAAGGGTAAGTACCCCACTTCGCCACTGTTGCGCTCCCATGCCTGACAGCCCTTGTGGCCCCGCACCGCGCTTTAACTGTAACAGTACGGTTTCAAGCTGATCTTCAGCATGTTGACCTAAAAGAAGCACGCCATTGTTTGCATGGCAAAACTCATGTAGCACTTTATAGCGGGCATCTCTGGCCTCAGCTTCAAGGCTCTTACGAGCGCCACTTTTAACGGCAACATGATAATGGTTTAGCGGAATTGTTAATTTGTCGCATTCAGATTGGCAATGGCGTAGCCACGTATCGGCATTGTCGCTCAACCCATGGTGTACATGAACGGCGTGGACAGCCGTAGAGGTTTGCTCGCGATACGCATGCAGGGCATGCAGCAGTAAGGAAGAGTCCACCCCTCCGCTGTAAGCAACAACGAGAAGAGGTGGCGCTTCAAATGATGTGTTAGCAAATGCGGTAGTGATAGACTCACAGATGTGATTTACAATCTCACTCACTTGCTATGCCCATTCTATACACTCACTGTACTAGTTTCTTCTAGCTTTCTGCTAACTTTCTTCTAGCTTTCTGCGTTTGACTAGCAGTAGCCGAAAGACATAAGACGCTGATAACGTTCTTCCATCAAGTCAGCCGTGTCTAAGGTTTTAAGTTGGCTTAGCTGCTGTTTAAGTACCGCTTTTAAGTTCGCAGCCATGCTAGTGTGGTCACGATGAGCGCCACCTAGCGGCTCTTCAACAATACTATTAATAAGCCCAAGCTCTTTAATCTGGCCTGCACTTACGCCCATTGCTTCTGCGGCTAAAGGTGCTTTTTCTGCACTTTTCCACAAAATAGACGCACAACCTTCAGGGGAAATAACCGAGTAAGTTGAATATTGCAGCATGTTCACACGGTCGCCAACACCAATCGCAAGCGCACCACCTGAACCACCTTCACCAATAACGGTACAAATAATTGGCACCGTAAGCTCAGCCATTTCAAACAAGTTTTTCGCAATGGCTTCACTTTGTCCGCGCTCTTCCGCGCCTACACCTGGGTAAGCCCCTGGGGTATCGATGAAAGTAATGATTGGCAAATTGAAACGCTCCGCCATTTTCATCAAGCGGAGTGCTTTGCGATAACCTTCAGGTTTAGGCATACCAAAGTTACGCTTAATTTTTTCATTGGTGTCGCGCCCTTTTTGATGACCAATCACCATCACAGGTTGGCCATCTAGCATAGCTGGCCCCCCAAGTATGGCTTTGTCATCAGCGAAAGCTCTATCACCTGCCAACTCGTCAAAGTCGGTAAAAATACGCGGGATGTAGTCTAGCGTATAGGGGCGCATAGGGTGACGGGCAAGCTGTGATACTTGCCACGCGCCTAAGTCAGAAAAAATCTTTTTTGTTAGCTCTGCGCTCTTACCGCGCAGCTTGTTAATATCTTCTTCAATACCAACATCGAATTCACCGCCTTGATTTACTAACCTAAGCTCTTCAATTTTTGCTTCTAATTCGGCTATCGGCTGTTCAAAGTCCAAAAACTGTATACTCATTGTATGTCCTATTCGTACTGCGCTTGTCAATGCCAACGCGAGATAGTCAATCTATCGAACTCTACCCATTAATGGTAGAGGATTGAAACGGCTTTTTCTCCCAAACATTGTTTGAGATCGTGCAAAAGTTGATCTTCTGGTGTAACAAACCACCGTGCACCACACGTAATCAGTGCTTCTGCATCGGGGTGCGTTACTAATAAATGCACCGGGCAACTTCCGCCTTTAAAGGCCTGCAAGATAGATTGCATTTGATTAATCTTTTTCGGTTCAAGCAACTGGGTTTCAACATTTAACGCCAATGCTCTCGCGTTTTTCTCCCGTGCCTGAACAATGTCCATTACATCACGGGCGGTGATTGTATTGCCCCCAGAGAAATCATCAAAGCTGACCTGTCCCTTTATGAGCAATATTCTGTCAGTTTCTAGCATAGATTCATACTGTTCGAAGGTATCTGGGAAAAAACGAGCGTCTATTCGCGCACTTTTATCATCTAGTGTGACAATAGCCCAACGTCTTCCTCGTTTATTGGTCATTACCCTAACCCCAAGCACTAAGCCAACAGCATTTGCCATTTGTTCTTTGCCTGTGGGTTTTAAGTCGACCAGCCTTCCATCAGTGTAATGCCTAATTTCTTCTACGTATTGGTTAATAGGATGCCCTGTAAGGTATAAACCTAAGGTATCCTTTTCACCTTCCAACCATACTTTCTCTGGCCATAGCGGAACATCGGCAAAAGCTTGCTCTACTTCATCAGGCTCGGTAGTCAGCAATCCGAACATGTCTGACTGTCCAAACGATTCCGCTTTAGCGTGCTGCCCAGCGGCGGCGATAGCATCAGGTAAAGATGCCATGAGTGCAGCCCTGTGAGGCCCTAAATTATCTAGCGCGCCGGCAAGTACTAGTTTTTCCAGCACCCGTTTATTAACACGCTTAATATCAATTTTTGCACAAAAATCGAATAAATCTTTAAACGCACCTTGGTTTTCTCTGGCTTCGATAATGGCTTCAATGGGGCCTTCACCTACCCCTTTAATAGCGCCAATACCGTATACAATTCTGCCTTTCTCATCGACGGTGAATTTATGCTTACCCGCATTTAAGTCTGGGGGCAATAACTCAAGACCCATTCGACTACATTCATCTACCAAGGTAACAATTTTATCGGTATTATCCATATCGGCCGACATTACCGCGGCCATGAATTCAGCAGGATAATGGGCTTTTAACCATAAGGTTTGATAAGACACCAGGGCGTAAGCAGCAGAGTGAGATTTGTTAAACCCGTAGCCTGCGAATTTTTCTACCAAGTCGAAAATTTTCATCGCCAAATCTGGGTCGATGTTATTGTTCTTCGACCCTTCAGCAAACGCGCCCCGTTGCTTAGCCATTTCTTCTGGCTTTTTCTTACCCATAGCACGACGTAACAAATCGGCGCCACCTAGGGAGTAGCCCGCCATTTCCTGCGCAATCTGCATTACCTGTTCTTGGTACAAGATAATGCCGTAGGTAGGCTCTAGAATTTCTTGCAAGCATTCGTGCTGGTATTCAGCATCGGGATAAGAAATAGCTTCACGGCCGTGTTTACGGTCGATAAAGTTATCTACCATGCCCGACTGCAAAGGTCCCGGTCTAAACAAGGCTACCAATGCGATAATATCTTCAAAGCTATCTGGCTTAAGGCGTTTTATTAGCTCTTTCATACCGCGAGATTCCAACTGGAACACCGCGGTAGTTTCTGCATTTAGCAGAGTGCGGAAGCTTTTTGCATCCGCTAAAGGAATAGAGGTGATATCAATGTCGATACCCTTCCCTTCCTTCACCATATCAATGGCCCATTGGATAATGGTTAGGGTACGTAACCCCAGGAAGTCGAACTTAACCAGCCCTGCAGTTTCAACATCGTTTTTATCGAATTGAGTAACCGGGTTATTACCTTCATCGTCGCAGTATAGCGGCGCAAAATCGGTAATAGTGGTTGGCGCAATAACTACACCACCAGCATGTTTACCGGCATTTCGCGTTACCCCTTCTAGAATACGTGCCATATCGATGAGGTCTTTAACTTCCTCATCTTGCTCGTACACTTCGGGTAAACGAGGCTCGGCAGCAAACGCTTTTTCAAGGGTCATGCCTGGGTCAGGTGGAATAAGCTTTGAAATACGATCGACAAAACCGTAAGGGTGACCTAGTACACGGCCCACATCGCGCACCACGGCTTTTGCGGCCATGGTACCAAAGGTGATAATCTGCGATACCGCTTGGCGGCCATAAAGCTCAGCCACGTGATCGATAACTTCATCACGTCTATCCATACAGAAATCGACATCGAAATCCGGCATTGATACCCGCTCAGGGTTAAGGAATCGTTCGAAGAGCAAGTCGAATTCAAGGGGATCAAGGTCGGTAATATCTAATGCATAAGCCACTAAAGAGCCCGCACCAGAACCACGACCAGGGCCTACTGGAATGTTGTTATCCTTACTCCACTGTATGAATTCCATTACGATAAGGAAGTAGCCAGGGAAACCCATTTGGTTGATTACTTCTAACTCGATACGGAGTCTGTCGTCGTACTCGGGGCGTTTTTCTGCACGTACTTGTTCGTCAGGAAACAGGAACGCTAACCGGCGCTCAAGCCCTTCTTCGGACACTTTGACCAAGAAATCTTCAGTGGTCATGCCACCAGTAGGAAACTGGGGCAAAAAGTATTCGTCTAAACGTACTGTCACGTTGCATCGCTTAGCGATTTCAACCGTATTTTCTATGGCCTCAGGGATATCACTGAAGAGCTCCACCATTTCTTCGCTGGTACGAAGATATTGCTGGTCGCTGTATCGTTTAGGACGGCGAGTATCATCTAGGGTGTAGCCATCATGAATACACACTCGTATTTCGTGCGCGTCGTAACCTTCTTTATTAATGAAGCACACTTCATTGGTTGCTACTACTGGCAAGCCTTCTCGCTCGGCACATTCTACCGCGCGATGTAAGTAATCTTCTTCACCAGGGCGACCAGTGCGAATAAGCTCAAGATAAAAACGGTCTTGGAAATGGGTTTTATAGAAGGCCAACGATTCTGCCAACAAGCTGGTGTTGTTTTTAGTCAGGGCTACGCCAACATCACCTAACTGAGCACCAGAGAGTATAATTACGCCTTCAGCATGTTCAATAAGCCAATCTTGATCGATAACTGCTCTATGCGCAACGTGACCTCGCAAGTAGGCTTTAGAAATAAGAACCGTAATGTTCTTATAGCCCTCGTTATTCATCGCAAGCAAGGTAAGACGGAACGGCTCATCGCCAAAGGCTTCATTGGTCACCCAGAAATCGGTACCAATAATAGGTTTAATGCCAAGCCCATGTGCACCAGAATAAAACTTTACCAAACCACACATATTCATTTGGTCGGTAATCGCCACAGCAGGCATGTTGTACTCAGACACTTTGCCAAGTATGGGCTTAACCTTATTAAGCCCATCCATCATGGAATAATCGCTGTGTACGCGTAAATGAATAAAAGGCGAGGACATAATTATTGAATCTCTTGTAGTAGTGCCTTAACTGGTTTAAAGCTTTTGCGATAACCATCAATCACGCCATGGGTGGCGAGTGCTTCAAAATGCGCTTTTGTAGGATAACCTTTATGGCCAGCAAAACCATATTCAGGATGCAATTCATCCAGTACCAGCATATCGTTATCACGTTCTACTTTGGCAATGATGGATGCGGCAGAAATTTCAGCGTGTAAGCTATCGCCTTTAACCACAGCTTCTGCAGCGTAAGCCCAATCAGGTAAGCGATTGCCATCAACCCGAACAAAGTCTGGCGTTACCGCTAAACCTTCCACAGCACGCTTCATTGCTAACATGGTAGCATGGAGAATATTAAGGGTGTCGATTTCTTCTGGTGTGGCGCGCCCTATATGCCAATAAAGCGCTTTCGCTTTAATTTCAGCGGCTAACGCTACCCGTTTTTTTTCGCTGAGCTTTTTAGAGTCGGTTAACCCTACTATGGGGTTGGCAGGGTCGAGTATAACGGCGGCGGTTACCACATCCCCAACAAGTGGGCCTCTACCAACTTCATCTACGCCGGCTATTAACTTATGCAAACAATTCCTCCACTACAGCTTGTGCTGCTGTTTTATCAGCATTGCATTTTAGCGTATGGTGGAGGTCGGTGAAACGGGAAATTAAGTCAGTGTTGTCACTGCCAAAATAAGTTAGGGCTTGCTGGCTTAATGTGTCAGGGTTGACGTCGTCTTGAAGCAGTTCCGGTACCAACGCTTCATTAGCCAATAAATTGGGTAAGGCGAAAAAAGGCGCTTTATACAAACGCTGCATAATTTTGTAGGTTATTGGCGAAAGCTTATACGCCACTACCATAGGCCGTTTACACAGCATGGCTTCTAATGTAGCCGTGCCTGAGGCGAGCAATATGACATCACTGGCAATCATGGCGTCGCGAGACGTCCCCTCAGTAACGTGAATAGGTAGCCTTTGAGTTGCGTTGTTAGCCTCGTTCAACATGCTATTAATTTGTTCTAGACGATGCGCATTGGCAGCGGGGATCACAAATTCAATATCCGGTCTTTGTGCGGCAATTTTTTCCATCGTCTCAATAAAAATAGGCAGAAGCGTATCTACTTCACCACGACGAGAACCTGGTAGTACCGCCAAAACTGCTTTATCGATAGGTAGATTGAGTGTTTTGCGAGACGCTTGTTGGTCAGGCGTTAGCGCTATGCTATCTGCCATAGTGTGACCAACAAAGGTATAGGGCACATCGTACTTGTCATAAACTTGCTGCTCGAAAGGGAATAAACCCAGCACTCGGCCTGCGGCCTTCGCAATTTTATGCACCCGCTTTTCACGCCACGCCCAAATAGTCGGGCTAACGTAATGAATGGTTTTAATACCCTTCGATTTAAGTTCTTTTTCTACCCGTAGATTAAAATCAGGGGCATCTATGCCAACAAAAATATCAGGCGGGTTTTCAGAGAAGTGTGCGAGCAGCGCTTTTTTGACTTTTAAAATAGCGGGTAGATGGGACAGTACTTCAACTAAGCCCATTACAGATAAGGTTTCCATATCAAATAAACTATGAAAACCTTGAGTCTGCATATTAGGCCCGCCTATCCCCTCAATAATTGCATCAGGGTATAGGCGTTTTAATTCGCCAACCATACCAGCTGCGAGTACATCGCCTGATGGCTCGCCTGCCACCATGGCGATACGCAAAGGTTTACTCATGATAGCGGGCTCATATTATCTGATGATGCCGCGCTCTGCGTTCTTTAGAAACGCAGTCATTAGTGCAACACCGTTAGAACCTGCTTCTTGCGAAGAAAGAATCTCTACCGCTTCAGCCACCGTATTACCTTCACGGTAAATGACTTTATAAGCACGTTTGATGGCCATTATTTCATCTTTATCGAAACCACGACGTCGCAAACCTTCAGAGTTGATGCCCTGAGGAATATTTTTAGTGCCGCTCACCATCACAAAAGGAGGCGTATCGCGAAGAATAATACCGCCGGCACCTAAGAACGCATGTGCACCCACTTTACAAAATTGGTGAATGCCAACCGCACCGCCCACAATAACGAAATCATCAATGTGAACATGCCCAGCAACAGCCACATTATTGGCTAAAATAATGTCATTACCTAACACGCAATCATGGGCAATGTGTGAATTCACCATAAACAAGCATCGTGAACCAATAATAGTTTCACTGTTATCTTGAATGGTGCCACGATGCACAGTTACGCCTTCACGGAACTCGTTGTCATCACCAATAATTAGATTTGTGGGTTCACCAGCATATTTTTTGTCTTGGCAATCTTCACCAATAGATGAAAATTGATAGAAAGTATTATTCTTGCCAATGCGGGTGGTGCCGCGAACGACCACATGAGACTTCAATACACAGCCATCGCCAATCGTCACATCATCATCAATCACACAAAATGGACCAATAGTGACGTTTTCGCCAATAGATGCTTTATCTGAAATTACCGCAGTAGGATGGATCACGTTAGGTCATCTCTCTCATTGCACACATAAACTCTGCAACACATACATTTTCGCCATCAACAGTTGCAACGCCTTTAAACTTCCAGATGCCCCGTCTTTCTTTTACCAAGGCAACATCAAACTCTAGTTTGTCTCCAGGTACAACAGGACGCTTAAATCGAGCGTTGTCAATTCCTGCATATAAATACAATTTATCATTTTGGCCCATGGTCTTAAAACCAAGAACGCCCGCGGCTTGTGCCATGGCTTCTAGAATCAGCACGCCTGGAAATATAGGGCGGCCTGGGAAGTGCCCGGTAAAGCAAGGCTCGTTAAAAGTGATATTTTTATATGCTTTAATTGATTCACCCAGAACGTAGTCTGTTACTCGATCAACCAACAGGAACGGGTATCTGTGAGGAAGTAACGACAGAATTTCCTGGATTTCTATGGTATTGAGTGAAGTGGTCAAAAACTATCTCCTATAGTGCAAGCATGACCTAAAAACTGCTTCATGGTCACAAACTCGCCGTAAATTACTAAAACGGCGGCAACCATACGCTGTTAGGCGCAAAAAACAAATCAGACCAACCCCTTTCGGGCGTTGGTCTGATGAAATTAGCGACAAACTGTAAGCATTACTGCCTTAGTTTACTTTGCTAACCTGCTCTAATACTTGCTCTGACATGTCGTATTGTTCTTTTACGAAAGGCGTTGCCGTTGCGTTAAGTACAATGTCATAACCTTGTTTAGCGGCAACTGAATCAATTGCTTGCTTGATAAGGCTGAATAATTTGTTTTGTTCTTCGTTGCTACGACGCTGAATGTTTTGCTTAAGCGGTTGTGCTTTTTCTGCTAACTCTTCACGTACAGCCAACATTTTTTGCTCAAGTTCTTTCTTTTCTTGAGCACTCATTGTTGCTGCGTCGCGTTGAAGACGTTCTGCGAAGAACTGACCATCACGTTGAAGTTGATTAACTTCTTCGATGCGGTCTTTAAACTCCACTTGAATGGCGTTTTGGATTTCAGCAGCCTGAGGCATAGCTTGAAAAATGCCCTGAACATCAACAACAGCAATTTTTTGCTCTGCCATTACTGAAGTACTAACTAGTGCGCTACCAAGCATTGCACCTGCAACAATATGTTTAACCAACTGTTTCAAAAGGAACTCCTTTTATCCATCTTTTTTATCTGGGTGCCTAGGGCCCCGTTTAATATTTTAGAATGTTTGACCGATATTAAAGGTGAAGAATTTAGCATCATCACCATCACGTTCTTGAATAGCTCTTGAGAAGCTAAATACCATCGGTCCCATTGGTGAAATCCATTGTACCGAAATACCAGCAGAACTACGATACAGTGACCAATCAGAATAGTCTATCAATGAACCATACTGAGTACTAGATTGACTAAAGTCTTTGTATTGGTCGTAATCGAACTCAGTATCCCACACGTTGCCCACATCCACAAATAGACTGGTTCGTACCGAGTTATCCATATCTGCTTCCACAAAAGGTGTGGGAACAATTAACTCAAGACCACCTAATGCCATCGCGTTACCACCAAGGCTGCGGCTTGATAATGTAATTACATCATCAATAGGGTCGGTTGGGTACACTTCGCCATCAGGGCCGGTTAAAGAGCCACTTGGCGAGCGAATGATACCCCGCGGACCTACGGTGTTGTTTTCAAATCCACGAAGTGAATCCGAACCACCTGCGGTGAAGTTTTCGGTAAATGGCAATATTTGCTCGTTACCGTCTACATCGCCATAGCCGTTACCGTAACCCATTCTAATTCTTGCAAGTACTGACCAACGCTGATTTCTAGACAGTGGGAAATACCACTTCCCATCAAACAAGGTTTTGAAGTAGTTCACATCTGAATTAGGTGTAGTGATACTAAATGAGGCACGCTGTGACGAGCCAGCCGTAGGGAATAAACCACGGTTTAATGTACTACGACTCCAACTTACGCTGGCAAGATAGCTATGGTATTTAATGGGCGCATCAGGATCATCTCCGTCAAGGAACTGGTTATAAAACTGTTCCGTTTGCTCATAATAACCACGGTTATAAAGCTCTACGTTGCTGTACGTTAGTCCGAAGTTGATTCGGTTAAATTCATTTATCGGATAACCGACATTTGCACCTACAGACCACTGCTTAGAGTTGTACTGAATAACGTTAAAGTCTGAGCCATCAAATTCACTATACCCTAGTGAACCACCTAAGCTGATGCCATCAATGGTGAAATACGGGTCGTTATACGTGATTTGTGCTGAACGTTGATAAGAAACCGTACTTAAGTTCAAGCCTACACGTTTACCTGTACCCAAGAAGTTATCTTGTTGGATACCCGCTTGAAGACTTAACTTGGTTTGGTCACCGTAACCGATACCTGCGTTAAATGAACCAGAAGGTTGCTCTTTAACGTTGAAGTTAACGTCTACTTGATCGTCTTGGCCTGGAATTCGAATGGTTTCAAACTCAACCTCTTCCATATACGTCAAACGAGATAATTGGTTCTTAGAAGACTCAAGTAAGTTATTTGATAACCATGTGCCTTCCATCTGGCTTACATTCTGACGTAACACGTTATCAGCAGTAACCACGTTACCGTTGAACTTAATACGTTTAACGTAGATACGTTTGCCAGGGTCAACTGACAGTGTCAGCTTAACCGTTTTATCTTCATCGTTGATGTTTGGTACTGTGGTCACGGTTGGATAAGCATAACCAAATCGCCCAAGGTACTTACTAATAAACTCTTCTGTGTAAGTCACTTCAGCTTGGTTATAAAGCTCACCTGGCGTAAGTGGTAGTACACGCTGAATATATTCTTCATGCCCAAGCACATCACCCACTAGTTCCACTTCTGAAATAGTGTATTGCTCGCCTTCACTCACGTTCATAGCCACGTAAATGCCCGACTTTTCAGGGGTCATAGATACTTGCGTAGAATCTACATTGAAGCGAAGGTAACCACGATCTAAATAGTGGTTACGTAGTGATTCCATATCACCTTGCAACGTTTGTTGCTGATAGCGAGTTTCCGACAAGAAATCCCACCATGGTGTATCGAACTGCAACTCAAACTGATCCATCAACTCAGCATCAGTAAAAATCTCATTACCAACGATGTTGATCTGTTGAATTTTAGCCGCGTCACCTTCTTCGAAAAGTAATTTCAAATCGACACGATTTCGAGGAAGCGGGGTAATAATCGCTGTGACGTCAGCGTTATATTTACCAATACTGTAAAAGAAATCTTTTAAGCCATTCTCAATAGACGTTAGAACAGTCTTATCTAAAGGCTCACCTAATCGTACGCCATTGCCGTCTAAGCTTTCTTGGAGTTGCTCATCTTTAATATCGTCGTTGCCCTCAAAAATAATGTTACTTATTGTGGGGCGTTCGGCTACGCGTACTACCAATGTGTTGCCGTCACGCAAAATTTCGACGTTCTCGAAATGCGTTGAAGAGTACAGAGAACGAATAAGCTGTGTTACCCGAAAGGTATTTAGCTCATCACCAACCTGAACTGGCAAATAGGTTAAGGCTGCTCCTAGCGCTACTCGCTGTAGACCTTCTACTCGAATGTCTTCTACAACGAATTCACTATTCTGCGCCGCAGCATTGGCAAAGCTAGCACTGGAAAAAATGGCTCCGGCTGCTACTAACTGTTTTAACTTCATCTATTTTTCTTTTCCTGGCCGCGTTTTATGTTAGCTGTTTTATGTTTCCTGACTTTCATCAGGCTATGCGAGCAATATCGTTCATAATAGCGATACCCATTATCATAAACAGAAGCACGCCACCGATTCTGTAACCCCACTCCTGTACCGCGTCAGGCACAGGCTTGCCGGTAAGCCATTCCACAATGTAAAACATTAGGTGACCACCATCTAGCATTGGCAAGGGTAGTAAATTAATTATGCCTAAACTCACACTAATTAAGGCAAGAAAGCTCAAAAAGTAAGCCAAGCCGTATCCGGCACTGGTTCCAGCTCCTTGAGCAATGGATATAGGCCCACTTAAGTTTTTCACCGATACATCACCGGTGAATAACTTGCCTATCATATCAACACTGAGTGTCATTAAGCGCCACGTTTTATCTAACGCTCTTCCAACTGCCTCTACTATGCCATATTGATGAGTAAACACATACCCTTCAGGCCAAGGTTCAAACGTTGGACTTACCCCTAAATACCCAGTTTGACCCTCTGGTGTATCGCGGCGCGCTATCGTTGCACGCAGTTGCTGGGGTTGTCCATCCCTTTCAATCGACAAATCAACCGATTCACCAGGGCTTTCAACAATCACATCAACTAAGGCCTGCCAAGTGGTTAATTCGTCGCCATTTAATGCGAGTAATTTATCACCTGTTTGTAAACCGGCCTCTTGCGCTGCACTGTCCTCTCCAACAAAACCAACCTCTAGCGTTGGATTTGGTCGAAAAGGAGTTATTCCTAGACTGCTTAAAGGAGACTCGTTATCAGAGTCAAAGTTCCAACCTTTAATTGTAAATGTTACTTCTTTCTCTTTTTTGTCTTGGGTTAAAACGGTAACTAGCGCAGATTCTTGTCCAACATGAGACACCATTTCAAGGTTCACTGCTTCCCAATCTGGGGTGCTGCGACTTCCCACTTTAATCACTTCATCGCCCTGATTAATTCCAGCCTGAGCCGCAATACTTTCAGGTTCAATGCTTCCAATAATCGGCTTCACTGTTTGAAGGCCAACTAAGTACATTAGCCACAACGCAAAAACGGCAAAGATAAAATTCACCGCAGGGCCTGCAAAAATAATGGCCATTCGCTGTAATACCGGCTTATGGTTAAACGCTTTGTGTTCTAATTCTGGGGGCACATCATCTATACGCCCATCAAGCATGCGTACATAACCACCGAGCGGGATCATGGCAATAACATATTCGGTGCCAGCCTTACTGGTTTTGCGCCAAAGCGGCTTGCCAAATCCAATAGAAAAACGCTCAACTTGCACACCACAGCGACGGGCAATATAAAAATGGCCCCACTCATGGACAGCCACTAATATGCCGAGCGTTACGATGAATGCACCTAAGCTCCATAAAAATCCTAACACGTGAACTTACCTCTAATGACTTGGTCTGCAACCGCACGAGCCGCAGTATCCTGTTCAAGGATTTGTTGGATAGATGAAACAGTTACCGGTTCCATTTTATTTAAGGTTTCTTCATTAACGACTGCTATATCCGTAAATCCTATTTTGCCCTCTAGGAAAGAGGCTACCGCTATTTCATTAGCGGCATTCAGACGGGTGGTAGCCGCTTGCCCTTCTCGGCATGCATCGATGGCTAACTTTAAGTTTGGATAGCGTGTAAAACAAGGGGTTTCAAAGCTGAAATTGGCCAAATCAGAAAAATCTAACGGCTTCACACCAGCATCAATACGAGAAGGATAGGCAAGACCATAGGCGATTGGTGTACGCATGTCTGGATTACCCAGCTGCGCAATAACCGAACCATCTATATATTGCACCATTGAATGAATAAAACTTTGTGGATGAACCACTACTTGAATGTCGTCTGGCGATGCACCAAATAACCAGCAAGCTTCAATAAACTCAAGCCCTTTGTTCATCATAGTGGCCGAATCTATCGTGATTTTACGCCCCATAGACCAGTTAGGGTGGCTACTCGCTTCATCAATCGTAATAGCATTGAAGGAACTTAAATCGCGTTCTCTGAAAGGGCCTCCTGAGCCTGTTAGCAAAATCTTGCTAATACCCGCCTTCTCCAATTCCCCATACTCGTAACCTTGAGGGAGGCATTGAAAAATAGCGTTATGCTCACTGTCTATAGGTAAAATTTCAGAACCGCTTTGTGTAGCAGCATCAATAAATAACGCACCAGACATCACTAGCGCTTCTTTATTTGCTAGTAAAACCTTTTTGCCCGCTTTCACTGCCGCTAATGTAGGAAGCAAACCTGCCGCCCCTACTATGGCTGCCATCACGGTATCGACTTCGGCTGCACAAGATACGTCTTCTAATGCTTTAGCGCCGCAAAGTATTTCAGCGGAAATATTGTATTCTGTCGCCAGCGCACAAGCCTCTTTGTACCTAGCTTCATCAGCTACCACAACGAATCGAGGAGAACACTTTTGCGCTTGCTGCATAAGCAATTCAAGCTGACCATTGCCGGTGATGGCAAAGGTGCGGTATTTTTCAGGGTGGCGATTAATAACATCGAGGGTATTGCAACCAATAGAACCGGTTGCCCCTAAAACAGTAACGGTTTGCATCACGCCATCCACGTTACATAACAGAATGCAAAGACTGGGAATGCAGCGGTTAAGCTATCTATTCTGTCTAAAACCCCGCCGTGTCCAGGCAAGATTTTTCCACTGTCTTTAATGCCAGCGCAGCGTTTTAGCATGCTTTCGTTTAGGTCACCTAATGCTGAAACTGCTACGGTAACGCCACCAATAATGAGGTGTAACCAAATACGAGAAGGCTCAACTTGGTAGTGCAATGCAGCAAAAGCGATAATGGCAAATGAAGCAGCGATGCCACCTAAAAGACCTTCTAAGCTTTTACCCGGAGAAACATTAGGACGGAGCTTATGGCGACCAAATTTAACGCCAACGAAGAAAGCACCTATATCTGCCGCCCACACAATACCTAACACGTAGAAGATAAGTGATGCGCCATAAAAGGGGTCGACATCGTGCAAACTGGTACGAAGGGCAATCACCGCCACCCAAGTTGGAATTAAGGTCAGTAAGCCGAACACGGTACGTACACTGCGGCTTTCACGCCAAAACTTAGTATATTTAGGATAGGCTAATACCATGAATAGAGACACTATCCACCACACTACCGCTACACCTAAAATACCGTGATATAAATCGTGAAGCTGGCCTTGATACCAAATAACGCTGGTATCGACAATAAAAGATAAGCTGATGCAGATAGCGAATGCTGCTGCCATAAAGAGTATTTTTTTAGGGCGCTCACATATGCCGGACATATTAGCCCATTCATAAGCCCCTATGGCAACCACACCGGAAATCGCAATTTCAAACCAGAAGATAGGCAGAAACAGTATGGAAAATAGCGCCAAAGGCGCGAGAATTAACGCTGTTATTATTCTTTGTTTTAGCATAATTGGCTCTCGGCTCCTGTGCTCAGGCCTGCCCTGATGCCTGCCTGCATAGAGTTAGCTGCTGGCAGTATCAATTTGTTCACCGGTAAGACCGAATCGTCGTTGGCGAACATTAAAATCATCTACGGCTAATTGAAAAACATCTTCATTGAAGTCTGGCCATAGCACATCGGTAAAATATAATTCGGCGTACGCACACTGCCATAATAAAAAGTTGCTGATTCGGTGTTCACCACCTGTGCGTATAAGAAGATCGAGTTCAGGAAGGCTTGCTGTAGAGGTATGTTGATTAAAAACTTCCTCATTAATGTCTTGAAGTGACATTTCGCCTTGCTTAACTTTTTCAGCCACTTCTTTTGCGGCATTAACAATGTCCCATCTGCCGCCGTAATTGGCTGCAATATTAAGGACAAGATCGTTATTGCCAGAAGTCATTTCTTCCGCTTTGCGGATTTTTCCAACTAACTTGCTATCAAAAGCGCTTAAATCGCCTATCACTTTTAAGCGAACGCCATTTTTATGGAGTCGTTTGGCTTCACTGTTTAATACTAAATTGAACAGTTCCATCAATACACTGACTTCTTCTTCAGGTCGCTTCCAGTTTTCACTTGAAAAAGCGAACAAGGTTAAAGACTCAATACCAGTTTGACGAGCAAAGCGTACCACTGCTCGAACAGACTCAACACCTGCCTTGTGCCCGAAGGTACGAATTTTCCCTTTCTTTTGCGCCCAACGACCATTGCCATCCATAATGATGGCAACATGTTTAGGGCCAGCAACGGATGCTGGCCCTACTGTATCAGTCGTTTTGGCTGCGTTTGACCGCTTCCCAATCATAATACTTGTTACACTTCCATCAGTTCTTTTTCTTTAACAGCAAGCATGCCGTCAACTTTCTTAATGAAGTCATTCGTTAAAGACTGAATATTTTCTTCCGCTGCGCGGCTTTCATCTTCGCTGATTTCTTTCTCTTTAAGTAATTCTTTTACGTCGCTGTTGGCATCGCGGCGGATATTTCGAATTGAAACTCGACCGTTTTCTGCTTCATTGCGCACTACGCGAATAAGATCTTTACGACGCTCTTCAGTAAGCGGAGGAAGTGGAATTCGAATAGAACCACCAGCGCTCATTGGGTTTAATCCCAAATCTGCCTGCATAATGGCTTTTTCAACAGCTTGAATAGCACTTTTATCAAAAACAGTCAGTGCCAATGTACGGCTATCTTCCGCAATGACGTTAGCCACTTGCTTAAGCGGTGTATCTGTACCGTAGTAAGGTACCATAATGCCATCTAATAAGCTTGGATGAGCACGGCCTGTGCGAATTTTGCTAAACTGGCCTTTAAGTGCACTGATGCTTTTATCCATACGCTCTTGCGCATCTAATTCAATTTCATCAATCACGTTATATTTCCTATTTTCTTAATTAACTATTGTCAGCGTGACAAATTAGGGTGCCAACTTGCTCACCCATAACAACACGTTTCAAACAACCTGCTTCGTTCATGTTAAATACACGAATAGGTAAGCTGTGATCTCTAGCAAGTGTGAACGCTGACAGGTCCATCACTTTAAGTTCTTTCTCAAGTACTTCTTGATAAGAAAGTTGATCATATAAAGTAGCGTCTGGGTTCTTAACTGGATCATCGCTATAAACGCCATCAACTTTTGTGGCTTTTAGTACGGCATCGGCTTCGATTTCGATTCCGCGTAGACATGCGGCTGAATCGGTTGTGAAAAAAGGATTGCCTGTGCCCGCTGAAAAGATAACCACGCGGCCAGATTTTAATAAGCTAATTGCTTCTGCCCAGTTGTAAGCATCGCACACGCCATTTAACGGAATAGCTGACATCATACGCGCATTAACAAAGGCACGATGCAGAGCATCACGCATGGCTAAGCCGTTCATTACGGTAGCTAGCATACCCATGTGGTCGCCTACAACGCGGTTCATGCCCGCTTTTGCAAGCCCTTCGCCGCGGAACAAGTTACCGCCACCAATAACCAAACCTACTTGAACACCTAGTTCAACAAGTTCTTTGATTTCTTGGGCCATACGGTCAAGTACTTTAGGATCGATGCCAAAGCCTTCTTCGCCCATAAGGGCTTCGCCACTTAGCTTTAACAGAATGCGTCGATATGCTGATTTCGGTGTGATACTCATTATTCGATATGTCCTCGTAAACCCATTTTGTCTTATGCTTTTCTATTGTTTGCACACTGCCTTCGCAGGTAAAAAGAATAGGACAAAATGCTTTCGTAAACGTTTAAAGATTTTACCGCTCTGCGAATTAAATTATCCTAGCAAAACGGTAACTCGCGGGTACTAGCTATAAAAAAGCACCTCCGAAGAGGTGCCTTGTAGTTTATCTGACATTAGCACAATGCAAAAGATAAACGCCCAATTATTTCTTGGCCGCTTCCATTTGTGCTGCAACTTCTGCTGCGAAGTCTTCAGTTTTCTTCTCGATACCTTCACCCACTTCGAAACGTACGAAGTTAACAACATCAGCAGAGTTGTTTTTAAGCAACTCAGCAACGCTGATTGAAGGATCTTTAACGAAAGGCTGACCAGTCAAGCTTACTTCACCAGTAAACTTCTTCATGCGGCCTGCAACCATCTTCTCTGCGATATCAGCTGGCTTACCAGACTGCATTGCAATACCGATTTGGATTTCTTTCTCTTTCTCAACAACTTCAGCTGGAACATTTTCAGGCTTAACGAACTGAGGGCTAGCCGCTGCAACGTGCATTGCAATGTCTTTAGCCAACTCTTCGCTGCCACCAGTAAGAATTGAGATTACGCCGATACGACCGCCGTGCACGTATGCACCCAATGTATCGCCTTCCACGTTAATAACGCGACGAGGAGAGATGTTTTCACCGATTTTCGCTACTAATGTGTCGCGAACGTCGCTTACTTTAGCACCGTTAAGTTCAGACGCATTCAACGTGTCGATATCGTTGATGTTGTTCGCTGCTGCTATTTCTAGCAACTCGTTACCAAACTTAAGGAAACCTTCGTCACGTGCTACGAAATCTGTTTCACAGTTGATTTCAAGCATAGTCGCACGACCGTCTTGAACTTTAGTAAGGATTACACCTTCAGCTGCGATACGGCCTGCTTTTTTAGCTGCTTTCGCTTGGCCTGATTTACGCATGTTTTCAATGGCTAGCTCAATGTCGCCATCCGTTTCAACCAGGGCTTTCTTACAATCCAGCATACCTGCGCCTGTACGCTCGCGCAGTTCTTTAACTAGTGCTGCAGTCACTGCCATTTTTCAATTCCTCAGCAATAAATATAAATTCGGTTAGGTAAAAGGGGCGTTATCGCCCCTCTCAATACGTTTCGTATTGTTGCACTATCATATGCTTTTGATATGACAGTAAAGCGAACAGAATTACTCTGCTGCTTCTACGAAGTCGTCTTGCTCAGCTTGTACTTCTAGGTTGCTTTCGCGACCAGAGATTACAGCGTCAGCAGCGGCGTCCAAGTATAGTTGAACTGCGCGGATTGCATCGTCGTTACCAGGAATGATGTAATCAACACCATCTGGGTTAGAGTTAGTATCCACAACACCAACTACTGGGATACCCAAGTTACGTGCTTCTGTAATAGCAATGTGCTCGTGGTCTGCATCAACAACAAAGATAGCGTCTGGTAAGCCGCCCATGTTTTTGATTCCGCCAAGGCTGTTTTCAAGCTTTTCCATTTCACGCTGAAGCATAAGAGCTTCTTTTTTGGTCAGCTTTTCGAAAGTACCGTCTTGGCTTTTCTGCTCAAGTTCTTTCAAACGCTTGATTGATTGACGAACTGTTTTCCAGTTAGTCAACATACCACCTAACCAACGCTTGTTAACGTAAAACTGGTCACATTTAACAGCTGCATCTTTTACCGCATCGCCAGCAGCGCGCTTAGTACCTACGAAAAGGATTTTCCCTTTCTTAGATGCTACGCTTGATAGGTAGTTAAGAGCATTGTTGAAAAGTGGAACTGTTTTTTCAAGGTTGATGATATGAACTTTGTTACGTGCGCCAAAGATGTAAGGTTTCATCTTAGGGTTCCAGTAACGAGTTTGGTGACCGAAATGCACACCGGCTTTCAGCATGTCACGCATAGAAACATTTGCCATTTTAATTTCCTCTCGGGGTTAGGCCTCCATATACCCATTGTATCGATCCCACCTATAAAATAAGTAGAACACCCCGATACGCAGTGTTGGTATATGTGTGTTTTAATTAAATTTAATTTACCCTTTTGACCAAGTGCTTTTGAGGGCATTCCGTCAGGGCGCGCGCTTTATACCATATTAAGCGTATCCACTCAAGTTTTACTGCCAGTTTAGCCATTACTTGCATTCTTTAAGACTGCCCCTATACACATTCAATCCTAATGGCTAAAATATACCTATATATAGATAAATTCTGCGCGTTAACCTCTGCCCTATTTTACAAGCGGTAGCGTAACGGCCTAAATAAACGAATAGAGAGACGCTGTGTCAGCTATTATTAAGACCTCTGAAGAAATCGAAAAAATGCGCGTTGCTGGAAAACTAGCAGCCGATGTACTCACTATGATTGGCCCCTATGTGAAAAAGGGTGTGACCACAGATGAGTTAAATACGATATGCCATGATTATATTGTTAATGAGCAGCAAGCTATACCTGCGCCATTAAACTATGGTCACCCGCCTTTTCCTAAATCAATTTGTACGTCGGTAAACCATTGCATTTGCCACGGCATTCCGTCTGATAAAAAATTGAAAGATGGTGATGTTATCAATATCGATGTCACCGTGATTAAAGATGGCTATCATGGCGATACTTCAAAGATGTTCACAGTAGGTAAACCTGCAATATTGGCTGAGCGTCTAACTCGCATTACGCAAGAATGTTTATACAAAGCGATTAAAGAAGTTAAACCAGGCATGACGCTGGGTGATATTGGTCATATTTGCCAAACCCACGCAGAAGCGCATAACTATTCAATCGTTCGCGAGTACTGCGGCCATGGTATTGGTGCTAGCTTCCATGAAGAGCCACAAATTGTGCATTACGGTAAACCTGGTACTGGCGATGTACTTGAAGCAGGCATGTGCTTTACCATTGAACCTATGGTGAATGCCGGTAAGCGTTACTCGAAAATTCTTCCTGATCAGTGGACCGTGGTAACGAAAGACAGAAGTTTAAGTGCACAGTGGGAGCATACCTTACTTGTGACTGAAGACGGTGTAGAAGTACTAACCCTGCGTGACGAAGAAGACCTTCCACGCGTCATTTCGCACAGCTAAATTTTCGCACACTGACAAATCATTGGTCAGTTTCGACAAACACCTCTTTGCCTAGTGTTTTATAGCGGATATCTAAACATATAGCAGCGTAAACCTTGTTTGGTTGCTATATGTTTTCTACCTCTATTACACCTTCTTTTCTTATTCCTTTCTATTTCCTTTTTATTATTAGTGGCTACTATTACTGGCTACGATTGTAACGCCAAATCTTTTTTATAAAAGCGACAGCATGCTAGTTACCGCGCTGTTCTTTTAAGCTAATGCATTGGCTGTTTTAAACTATCATTTTGCCTGTCTTGAAAACAGTGCCTTCTTATTACATCCTACAGTCGCAGCAGACCTATAACATTTTTGTATATTTATTCACAATTAGACCTTGGGTATGCAACTAATCGGCACTGCGATTTCGTTTCATTTCGTGATAAGGTTCGGTGTGTTCAAAAAGCTGTACGCATAGAAGGTGTAATTTGACGCTGCAATCCCTAATAAAAAATATTGATCAAATAACGTCGGTTGACGACTTAGTTGCCATCAAGTCGTGTGTGGAAGATAGCTACGCATGGATAAAAGCGTCATTCGATAGTATTCCTGTTAACCAACTTGTCACGGGGCGTGCCCAATTTGTTGACGCCCTTTTGTGTCACTTGTGGCACCTCTATGGTTTAGACAATGAAAGTGAATTAGCATTATGTGCTGTAGGTGGCTATGGACGGGGGCACCTTCAACCTTATTCTGACATCGATTTACTGATAGTGAGCAAACGAACCCTTAAGCCTACTACCCAAGAAAAAGTCAGTCGTTTCATTACGTTGCTTTGGGATATTAAGCTTGATGTGGGTCAGTCGGTGCGTACCATCAAAGAAACCGTCAGCCTTGCAAAAGATGACATCTCCATTGCTACTAACCTAGTGGAAAGTCGACTGCTTTGTGGCAGCGAATCTATTTTTGAAAAGCTATGGGATGAAGTTAATGGGCGAAATTCTTGGACGAGTAAAGCGTTTTTCTCGGCCAAGTACGATGAACAAAAGCGACGTCACGCTAAATTTAACGGTACAGCCTACAACCTGGAACCTAACATCAAAGAAAACCCAGGCTGCTTAAGGGATATCCAGTCTATTGGTTGGGTAGCAAAAAAACACTTTAAAGAATATGACGGCTGGAACCTTGTAGGTCACGGTTACTTTACCGAGCAAGAACACAGCGAATTAATTACCTGTAGAATGCATTTGTGGAAAATGCGTTGTGCCTTACATCTGGTTGCAGGGCGAAGTGAAAACCGCCTTCTTTTTGATTACCAACCTGATGTTGCCACCATGTTGGGGTATGGAGAAGAAGGAAAAAGCTCAGTTGAAAAAATGATGCGTGACTTCTTCCGCACCGTTGCCCGAGTTTCTGAATTGAATCAAATGCTTTTGCAACGGTTCAAGTATGACATGCTTAATCAGAGTGTTCAGCGTACCGCGATTATTAACGACGATTTCGAATTACTCGATAATATGATTTCGCCTCGCCATGAAAATGCATTTTCTTCGCCAGAAGCCCTTTTAGACTTTTTAAATGTGGTCACTAATACCCCTGAAGTTCAAGGTTTAAGCACCACTTGTATTCGCCAAATAAGAAACGCACATCGTGCATTTGAGAATGCTTACTTTGTAGAGCGCCCCGCCTGCCGTGAAAAGCTCATGGTCTTGCTTAAACAACCCGACTTTTTTAATTTTGGTTGGGACATTATGCATCAGTACGGCATTTTACAAGCTTACTTACCTGAGTGGGATGCCATTGTAGGGATGATGCAATTTGATTTGTTTCACGCCTACACAGTGGATGAACATACACACCGCTTAGTGAAGCACGTGAATTACTTTTTCTCGAAAGAGAATAAAGATTTTCCACGCTGCGGCCGCATCTGTCGTAATTTAGACAAGCCAGAAGTGTTGTATATTGCCGCTATATTTCACGATATCGCTAAAGGTCGTAACGGCGACCACTCAACGCTAGGCGCGATTGATGTTGCTAAGTTCTGTGAACAGCATGACGTACCGGCGAACGACGCGGCCATGATAAGCTGGCTAGTGGAAAACCACCTGCTAATGTCGGTAGTGGCACAACGCAGAGACATTTACGACCCAGACGTTATCAGTGAATTTGCTAGCGCGGTAAGAAGCCACAACCACTTAAATTTACTTTATACCCTTACCCTTGCAGACATTCGGGCAACTAACGATAATTTGTGGAATGATTGGAAAGCATCTCTGCTCAGAGAACTTTATTTAATGACGCAAAAAGCATTAGATAACGGGTTACAATGCCAAGTAACATTAAGTGAGCGAGTGACCACTCACAAATATCAAGCGCAACAAATTCTGCACGAACGCGGGGTTAGCTCTGAATCGATTGATGGATTATGGGCGCGGTTAGATGATGACTATTTTGTACGATTCAAGCCCACCCAAATTGCATGGCATACTGAAGAAATCGTTAAGGCTCAGGATGATTGGCTAACACCAAATAGCGACCAGCTTCTCGTTAAAGCCAATGACAACAGTGCAAAAGGCGGCACGGAAATTTTTCTTTTCGGTAAAGATAGAAAAGCCTTATTTGCACAAGTAGCTTCCGTATTAGACAGTCGTAATTGCTCTATTCACGATGCCCATGTTACCGTAACCCGCGATGGCTATGTGTTTGACAGTATGTTGGTGCTTGAAAATGATGGTTCGAGGCTAACATCTGAGTCCCGTATTCAATCGCTAGAAAAAGCGATTAGCACCCAGCTTGAAAAACCAGGCCGTTCACACGAAAATAAGCGTAAACTACCTCGTCAAATGAAACAGCTAGACGTGCCAACTAAAGTACGCTTTTTCGGTGTGAGCGATGAAGCCACACTCGTTGAGTTAGAAGCACTAGACGCGCCCGGCATTTTGGCTAAAATTGGCCATGCTTTTGTTGATACCAATGTCACCTTAAAGCTGGCAAAAATTGCGACTATCGGCGAGCGCGCAGAAGATATATTTATTGTCAGTAATGATGCTGGCAAAGCATTAACCCAAGAACAACAAGTGAGCTTGAAAAAGCGCATTTTGTTTAAACTCGATCAACTTGAAGATATCACGATACCATGAATGAATTGAAAGCCATTATTGAAGACGCCTTCGAAAACCGCGACAACATTAGCCCTTCTTCTGCTCCAGCAGAAGTGAAACAAGCCGTTGCCGATGCTATTGCATTGCTAAATAGCGGTAAAGCGCGTGTAGCTGAAAAAATCGCGGGCGAATGGGTTGTTCATCAGTGGTTAAAGAAAGCCGTTTTGCTTTTCTTCCGCCTACACAACAACGACGTTATTGAAGGCGCTGAAAGCCGTTACTACGACAAAGTGCCTTTAAAATACAGCAACTATACTGCTGAACAATTTGCTAATGATGGCGCGCGTATTGTGCCTCCTGCTGCAGTCCGTACTGGTACCTTCGTGGGTAAAAATGCGGTTGTTATGCCTTCGTACGTAAACATTGGTGCATTCGTTGATGAAGGCACCATGGTAGATACATGGGCAACGGTGGGTTCTTGCGCACAAATCGGTAAGAACGTTCACTTATCTGGCGGCGTAGGCATTGGTGGTGTTTTAGAGCCACTTCAAGCGAACCCTACTATCATTGAAGATAACTGCTTTATTGGCGCACGCTCTGAAATTGTTGAAGGCGTTATTGTTGAAGAAGGCGCGGTTATTTCAATGGGCGTTTACATTAGCCAAAGCACCCGTATTTATGATCGTGAAACCGGCGAAGTACATTATGGCCGCGTACCTGCGGGCTCAGTAGTGGTTTCTGGTAACATGCCAAGCCCAGACGGTAAATACAGCCTATACGCTGCCATTATCGTGAAGAAAGTAGACGCTAAAACCCGTGCTAAAGTAGGAATTAATGCCCTACTACGCGGTGTTGAATAAGTCTGTATTCACGTATTAAACGTTTTGCATTAAAAAAGGGCGCTTAGCGCCCTTTTTTGTTTTTCGAAATTTGATTCGAAACGCGTTACACGCCCAACTGCCCTTTAATACTGTTAACCCACTCAATAACCATGGCTTCAGGTTCAAGGGTTTCAAGGGCATCCACTTCTAGCATATCAGCTACCGCTTTGCCTTGCAGCTCTAACAACAACTCGTTGAATTGACGACCAGCACCACAAAAGCTTTCCCCATAACTACTGTCACCTAACGCAGCAACAGCAAAAGGTTTGTCATTTAGCAATGGAAACTCATCTTTTAAATCAGAGAAAACAAACTCTAAATTTGGTGGAACATCGCCTTGGCCTGTCGTAGAAGTAATCAATAAGATAGCGTCAGCGTCGGTAAAGTCGCTTACTGAAGGGTCGCTCTCAAGCTCGCAATCTACGCCTTGCTCTGCAAGATTTTCTTCAACCTGCTCTGCTACATGTTGCGCATTACCATACACGGTACCTGCAAAAATTTTTAATGTTGCCATTACTTCCTCATCATCTTTTCAAATCGTATGGGTTTCCCGGTTAGGCAGCACACTTTCATGGCCCAAACCTTAAACCTGATATTCTTGCCACGCATTTAACACTCGTTGCATTTCTGAATGCATTCTAACAGACACCGATAGCCACTTTCCGGTTATCGGGTGATAAAAACCCATCTGCGTACAACTTAAGGCCAAATTTTGAAAACTAAAGTGGGTTTGCAAAAATTTGTTCTGTTTTCCATCGCCATGAGTGGTATCACCCAATATAGGGTGCCTAATATGCACCATATGACGCCGCAATTGATGTTTACGGCCTGTGGACGGCAAAAGCTTTACCAACGAATAGCGGGCGGTTTCATATTTACCTACGGCGAAAGGTAGCTCATAGTTCGCTAAACTTTCGTATACCGTTGTGGCTTGTTGCGGTGCCTGTTGCGGGCGCTTGTGTTTATCGGCAATTTTATCGTAGCGATATTTGAGCGCATAATCGATAAGCCCTGAGTGTTTAACGTAGCCACGCACAATAGCGTGATACTGTTTTTGTACCTGCTTATTCATCAACTGCTGGCCAAGCTGCGCTGCCGTTTTACTGTCGAAGCTAAACAAGAGTACACCAGATGTAGGTCTGTCTAATCGGTGGGCGGGGAATACATGCTTGTTAAGCTGATCCCTTAAGGTCTGCACCGCAAAACGCGTTTCATGCCTGTCGATAGGACTTCTGTGCACTAATAAGCCAGGCGGTTTATCGATGGCCACGATATGCTCATCTTGATATAAAATATTGAGCGGTGGATATGGTTGCTCACTCGTACTGCCAGCATTTTTACTTGGGGTTTCACATTGGGTTAAAGGAAATTCTTCAGGCATAATTTACTTCTTATTGCGTTCGGTCAGTTTATCAAGTGCAAGCAACTGAACTAGGATAGGGTCGGGACAGTCTGGCGCATACATGTGCGCTGCAGGCGAAATTGCCATCTTCCCTGGTAACTGGCCTACTGCTATTAGCTGATGACATTTAGGCACAAAGACATAGGCCAGCCACTCGAAAAAAGACAAGGTATCAATAGCAAAAGGCGCAGTACTGGCTAATTGCGCTTCGCTAGGTGCTTTGCTCGGCCAACGTTGCGTTTGGCGCAGCGCAGCTTCTAGCGCATTTAAATGATGCTCGAATTCTTCTATCAACTTCATCGTCATAACAGGGTTAACGGCTTGGCATGTAAATCAGAGCGGCAGTATACCAGAGGCAGCACGCATTCCGCTTGCGCCTTTAAAAGAACAATGCCTTTGCCAGTCGGCGGGTAATATATGCTAAACTTTGCGCCCTAAAATCAGTTTTATGAAGTGAGAACGCCTGAAATGAACGCAAACAGTATTAACTCTATCAGCGAATTTTTATTGCATGCAGGTACAGAATATATTGTTTTTGATATGGGTCGAAGACTCACTGCTTTGGACAATCAGGCGTTTTTGGATATAGAGAATGGTTCAACCGTTGCGCCCTTCCCTCGCCAGCAACATGCGTGGTTCGGCATCGTTTTTTGGAATAAGAACAGCTCAAACCAGCACTATATTTGGTTTATTAAATTGCCACTGGACGAGCAAGGGTTGGTTGTTGCAGCTACACGAAACCATTTCCTTCAAATTATCGTTGATGCACTAGGCCAATCTATTTCTGATGACTCTGAAGCGGCCAATACATTGCCAGATAACCCCTATTCATTTGTGCCTGCGCAGTCATTACTTGCGCAATTTAACGCACTGGTTCGTGCAAAGCTAAACCAGCCCATTAGCGCCAGCGCACAACACGTTATCGCCTATGTAAAAGCGCCTCAGGTGGCTGATTGGCAAAATATTCCCTTACAAGGGATTGCGGATGTAGTTACTCGGCTAGAAACCATGGAGAATGGGCAAGAAGTGCAAGACTGTGTGCTCAGTAACTTTTCGCTTTTTGCTGAACCGTTTCAACGGGCTTTTATGGAAATGGCCGAAGTTGCCACCGTATCTGAGCCACTTAACCAATGCATGCTTTCGGTGTTAGACGGCGATGAAGTGAGTTTAGCTGCGCTACGTGGTTTATCTTGTGAAACCAAAAACGACACTATCTATACGCAATTAGTTTCGCAATTTGAAGCTAAGAAATTGAATCGCTTGGATATATTAAGTGTTATTGCCGCACGCCATTTTCAACAAATGGACGAGAAATTATTGTTACTATTTTTTGAAGCGGTTGCCGAGGTTGATAGCAAAGAAAACTACAATGGCGAAGTATTCCGCGGCTTCTTCTCAGATCTTGTTCAAGTACCCCAGTTACGTGAATTAGTGCTAGGCATACTAAGAACCCCAGAACGCAGTGACTTACTTGCCAGCGCAATTGGTACTTTGTTCTCGCAAACCAAGGGATAATGAATGACGCTTCTTGAATTAACGTTATGGTTAGGCTTGGGCTTTGTCGCCTTTCAGTTTTGGCGCATACGAAGTATTTCGGAATTTACCGATAGTTACTTGCGCCAGTATTGTAAAAACAATCAACTGCAACTGCTCAGTATCGCCAGAGCCAAAACCCGCATTACCTTCAACTACAGTAAGCCCGATTGGCATAACATTTTTGTGTTTGAGTTTTCAGGCAATGGGGAAGACAGATACAGCGGAGAAGTTGAATTGGTAGGTAAACATATTATTAGAACTACCTTGCCACCCCATAGGGTAAATTAAGTTTGTCAGGCTTGTGCCACCCGCTATACAAATAGTCATTAACAATAATAACGGTGCCGAACAACACTGGATGGCTAGTAAAATTAACACCTAGCAAAATTGACGTTTTTAGTGGTAACGCTAAAAATTACGCAAAAAAAGGGGTAGCCTCTCTGCTACCCCTTTTCCTGGAATTTTGAGTTTCCCTCTCTGCGTTCCTTTGCGACTAAAATCTTCCCGATTAAAATCCATATACGCCCCTTTCCATCTTCTCTCGCGTGTTCCAGTGCGAGTTACCCATCCTTGCGTAAGTCCCTTTCCATTTATCCTTAACATCCCACCTATCCTACACGTGGGGGCCTCATCCTAAGGCTGTTCCTTGCCAGCAAAAGCTGGTGTTCCTATCCTTTCATCCTTTCTGCATTACACATCCTGTGCAACTTGCTCAATCCATAAGCGGTCCGTTCGTTCCTGAGCTGCCTTGCTCTTACGCATCCTGCGCAAACTATCCCTGCTTAAGCCTTCCAAGCTTTCCTTTACGATATATCCTATATCTTTCCTTTTTATGACGATCCTTCGCCAAATCCTTTCTACTTCCTGTTGCAATTCCTTATCGCTTACGCTTTCCTTGCTTGTCCCTTTGGTAATTCCATTTCAGCACGTCCGGTGCGCTTATCATCCCTGTGATGCTTCCTGCTTTTCCCTCTCCCCTCACTCCTGTTAAGGGATTCTCTTCCTTAAGTTGTCCAAGGTTGTCCTTAAAATCATCCTGACTCATCGTGTTTCCCTGTGACGCCATTAATAATATCCCTACCAAGAATTCCCGCTATGCAGAATTACAATAAATTAAGGAGAAAATAAGGAGTTAATATGATCTAAAAATAAAAAAACTATAAAAATCAACAACCTTAGACTTTAGTCTAGATATGGACCACGAAAAAAAAACCACATTTCCTACACTTTTGTAGGAAATGTCGTACAAAGCTTGTCGTCATTATGACCAATTGCGAATTTTGTCGACCATTAGAGGCGCCATTCAGACGTGTATTTTATGTACTATGATTGATTGATGAGTGTGAACCCACTAAAATACTGTATAAATAAACAGTATCATAGAAGTGTATGCTTAAATTTATTCCTATCACAGCGCAAGCGGGCATCGTTGGTTTCGAATCGCCAGCAGCAGAATATACAGAGCTAGGTTTGAGTCTAGACTCCCTCCTTATCGACAAACCGGCTGCTACCTTCATTGGCTACGCGCAAGGCAAGTCGATGATGGACGATGGCATTCACGATGGCGACCTACTGATTGTCTCAAGGGCTGAAGACATTTTAGACATGTGCATTATTGTGGCGACCTTAAACGGCGAGTTCGTGTGTAAGCGTGTAGACAAACGCCACGGCTGCTTGCGTTCTTCATCCCCATTGTACAAACCTTACTTTTTAAAAGAAGGCGACGAGTTTTCAATAGAAGGGGTGGTAACGCGCTCTATTAGGCTTCACAAAAAACTTTCCCACCGACTAGGAGGTGAGTAGTGTTTGCGCTGGTAGATGTCACGTCCATGTATGCATCAGTAGAGAAAATCTACAACCCTAGCCTGCGAAACAAACCTGTAATGGTTTTGAGTAATAACGATGGCTGTGTGGTCGCGGCCTGCCCTATCGCCAAAAGATTAGGATTTAAAAAGTTTGTTCCCTACTTTCAGGTAAAAGAGGAAGCCAAAAAAGCTGGGGTTGTTGTGTGCTCGTCTAACTATGAGTTGTATGCCGACGTGTCTTCAAAAATGTTTTCTGTGATGGCGCAATTCTGTGATGAATTGCACGAGTACAGTATTGATGAAGCTTTTATGCGCTTTTCGCCACGCCTAAACGATAGCGAATGGCTAGCCCTAGGGTATGAGATAAGAAAAACCATTTGGCGGGAGGTAAAGCTTCCCGTGGGTGTTGGGTTTGGTCCTACTCCAACTCTTGCTAAAGCCGCTAATCACGCTGCAAAAAAGCTAGACGGTTTTCGAGGTTCAGCGGTTATTAATACGCCACAGGAAAAGCAGGCATTATTATCCCGTATGGCAGTAGCAGATGTATGGGGTATTGGTGGGCGCTTGGAAAAACGATTGATGGCCATGGGCATTAATAATGCCTACACACTGTCACAACAATCTCCCGCTAAAATGCGTAAGTATTTCTCTATTGTGCTGGAGAACACCGTTAGAGAACTTCAAGGGGAACTAAGAATGACGTGGGATGAAATAAGACCCGCTAAAAAAGAAATTTATAGCACCCGTAGTTTTGGAAATAGAGTGACCACACAAGATGAATTAAGAGCAGCGTTAGCGACCCACGCTGAAATAGCCACTAAAAAACTCCGCGCTCAACATTCCCTTGCTCACAGCGCCACCTTTTTTGCGGCCAATTCTCCTCATGACGATGGCAGGTATGTAAAGCAATCGGCGCTTTCTAACTTTGCTGTGCCTACCAATGATACGCGACATATTATTCACGCAGCATCTGAAGCGCTCAATAAACTGTTTATTCCAGGCGTGCGGTATTACAAAGTGGGGGTGGGTCTGTTGGACATTTGCGACGAGACACATCGCCAAGACGATTTGTTTACGCCCAGTACAGACAACTCGGCATTAATGGCAGTGCTTGATAGTACCAATACTAGGTATGGCAAAAACACGATGCATTTTGGCGCTAGGGGCTTTCAACAAAATTTTGCCATGAAAAGAGACTTTTTGACGAAAAGAGCCACTACCCGTTGGGAAGAGATCCCGAAAATTAAATGTTGAGACGCTGGATAGCTTGCTCTGGCTTTTACAAAAGTTGCGAGCATTGCATACAAGTAACTTAAGACTTTTGAGCAAAATACGCCATGATTTCAGCCTTGGTCATTTCTTTCGTTTTATTCGAAAAGCAATAATAGTGTGGGCGTTGATCGCTGAAGTACTGCATATCCATTTCCAGCCCATCTAGTGCTTGAAATATACCGACAGGAATATTGTACTCGCCGGTCTCATTAAGCCTATAAAAAAGGTGGGAACCACAGTTGCCACAAAAACCGCGAGAAGCCCAGTCTGACGACTGATGAATGCTTACATTATTGCCAGCGGAGGTTGTGTCTTCAAATTTGACCTGCGTACCGCATTGTAATGCGAACAGCGCCGAGCCGCCCCACTGTCTGCAAGAATCACAATGGCAAACTGTGAATTTAGGATTAATATTCTCTGCAACAACGTTAATAGCCCCACACAGGCAACTTCCTTGCGCGCTTAGCATCAGCGTACTTCCTTATTAATAATGACGTAAAATTTAACCCAGTGTGCGCATTTTTTATGACACTTTATGCAGGCTTTCGCCTAAACATGACATCTCCTTTCACGTGAGATAGGCTTAGCTCTCCCACCACGTCATAGTTATCGTCGTTAAAAAAGGGCTTATGTTTAGCTACTGTAACAAACACTGCTACCCCTTCACTTTTAGCATCTTCTTCCACCACACTGTCGATAGCACCCAATAGTGTATGACCGAGTCCATGGTGCTGATAATCAGGGTGAACGGCAATAAAACTTAGCATATGAAAGTTAACAGCAGGAACTAATGCGCGTACCTTTTCTTCTTTTTCTAGCATTTGCTTTGTACCAAAAAGGCCAGCGGTAAGTAACATACGCAAACGCCAATGCCAGTAACGCCCAGAACCAAATGCAGCATCTGGCGCGGTAAGGCAAGCAACCGCGAGTAGTCTCTCGCCATCGAACAACCCAACAATAGGCTGTTCTGCCACCCAAAAAGCGTTCAACTCTTCTCTGATAGCAGAGCGCAACCGGCTTTCATAACCTTCTTTTTCAGCTTGAAATATGTCGCTAAAAAGTGGGTCGTCTACGTACGCATTAAATAATATAGAAGCAGCAACCTTCAAATCGTCCACGCCGAGGTAAATTGCTTTGATAGACTCAAGGGAAGACACTAGTGGCTCCATTGCTTTATTGACTATAGCGTCATTGGCTATGGGGTCATTGACTGTGGGTTGCTCCCCCCCTTGCGTATTCATCACTTGGCTGTCGGTTAGGGTGTCATTTGTCATGGGTGCTGCCCTCATTAATCTACGAATTTATAGTCACAGAAAGCAAAAAGTGACCAATTAATGGTCACTTTACGGTAAAAACACCAAGATGTTAAATTAATGTTACCTTTAATTCATTAGGTGGTAAGCGCTATCACCCCAACCTACTAGGCCACTATCTTTAAATACTATTGGGGTACATTCATCTTTCGTTGTTATGCCATCACCCATGGTTCTTTGAGTACGATAAAACAATACGCGATAGGTACCGTCTTGCTTTTCATAAAGCTCGTTGAAATCAGCCACACCCATTTTTCTTAAGACGCTTTCATAGCTCATTCCTTTTTCAAGGTTCGAGATATGTTTGCGGTTATTGTACTCTCGGTCTTCTACATCAGTACCGTAATGGCTATCACTTCCCCCACCTACAGATACCACGCAACCCGTAAGTAAAAATGATGATGCTAATGCGAGCGGTAAGATAATCGATTTCATGTGGTTTCCTCTGATTTTTATCGTTTATAATTTTGTTATATGCAATAGAGTAATCAAGAATGAGACCAACTATTTAAGATGCTGATTTTAATAGGTTTATTTTAAATTAGTGGTGGTTGTATTTATAAAGCGTGGTTTATTACCTTAATTAATGGTCAGTTTGACACAAATTATTGGTTAAAAAACCTAGCGAAATCAATCTGGAATGGATAAGCTGAACGTCTTGTAATTTATTGGTCAACGAAATGTCACTGCAAAATAACAATCTGCAGAAATTAATGATTGTATGTCAGCAAATGGTGCAAAAAGGGACTTCGCCTTCTGTTGCACTACTTAGAGCAAAAGCGCCTTTTAAAGCATCGGTAACAGAGGCTATTGAGGCTATTAAACATTTCAATGCTGCCAATGGCGCATCTGATCCTGCATCTATTAACGGGAAGGACGTAGAGACAATTGCGTCGCTTTCAAAGCGGGTTGCAGTGCTTGAACAGCAAATGACGGTGCTACAACAGCGGCTAGAAGCATCTATTAAGCCCTCTTAATAGACCCTCCTTAAAAGGGCCTAGTCTCGTATTACAGCAGAACCGCTTAATAGACAATGACGCTGCTCGCATTCAGCGCCTCTTTCTTCAGTGCCAGCTACTTCAGCGCTACCAATATGGGTAACAATTAGATGCCGTGTATATTCTAACCGGCATGACACAGGACCTTATTCAGGTCGTAGTGTGGCGATAAATGCAGGTAGGCTTGGCGAAATAACTTTTTTAGGTGGCCTCCCAACTTGCTCTAATACCACTTCTCCAGTGCTATTTAACACACTTAAAACAAAATCATCCTCATCGGTTAAGGCGAAAAAGAGAGTAGGCTCTTGCTTAAGTCTCTTTTTCATTAACAGGTGCCCAATTAAGTTTTGTTGAAGCCGTTCAAAGTCTTCTTCATTCCAAACTTGCAATAGCTCACAAGACCCATGTTCAGCTACTACCGGTAAATTATTACTGAAGAATTGAGTAAAGAACTGACAAAAATCTGCGTTGAGCGTAATGTCCAATGCCTCTTCGACATTCTTAAAACTTAGCGCTGAATGCTGAGTATCACTTTGGCGCTTAGGCTCCCACGGTACCAATTCTCCTTCATTTCCCTGCTTTAAGTAGCAAGGTGAGGGCCATTGACTATCATAAGGTATGGTCAGCGGGCTACCACTGCCCTCGTAGCGAGAAGTGAATGCACCGATAAGTTGGGTTAATTCATTACTAATTGTTAAGGCCATTATGGGGTTACACCAATATTTTTGAGGTACACTATAGGTATAAGGTGCCAAGTTCAAGTAAGACGGCACATCTAAAACAGTTAAAATATATAGGTAAATATGACTTCGAAGGCAAACGATAAAATTTCTATTTCTGCCCCCAAAGATCTCTCATTGGGAAAGCAGGTTGAATATGAATTTCATTACAACCCCGACCTACTTCAGGGCGTGCCCCGTAGCTTAAGCCGAGATACGTTATCGTTGGATGCTAACGCCCTGCCCTTTACCGGTATTGATACATGGACTGGGTATGAGCTGTCTTGGCTCAACAAAAAGGGAAAGCCTAACGTAGCCTTGCTTGAATGTTATGTACCTATCACCTCGGCAAATCTCATAGAGTCGAAATCATTCAAGTTGTATTTAAACAGCTTTAATCAAACCGCTTTTGAAAGCTCTGAGGATGTGCACGCCACATTGGCATCAGACCTGTCAAAATGTGCGGGTGAACCCGTAATGGTTAGCTTAACGCTTCCCAATCAATTCAATACACTAACATTCAAAGAATTTGAAGGTGTACTGCTTGATGAACTAGATATCGCTGTTGAAACTTACGAGCCTGACACATCGCTCTTAAAAGTAACAAGCGATAAAAAAGCCGAAACCTTGGTTTCTCATTTGCTGAAATCGAATTGCCTTATTACCAGTCAGCCTGACTGGGCAAGTGTGCAAATTCGTTATGAAGGGAAAGGCTTAGATCATGAAGGGCTACTGAAATATTTGATTAGCTTCAGGCAACACAATGAATTTCATGAACAGTGTGTAGAGCGTATTTATTGTGACATTATGCAACACTGCCAACCTGAGAAGTTGACAGTATGCGCGCGTTACACAAGGCGAGGAGGGCTCGACATTAATCCTTTCCGTTCAAATTTTGAAACGCCCTATGCAAATAAAAGGCAAGCTCGCCAGTAATTTAGCGCACAGATTTAATAAAAATCACTAAATGTGCAGGATGACTTCACCTAAGGTTGAGTAAACAACGATTATGGACGCCAAACAGCTTCAAACCTACAAGCAACACAATACGCTACTTTCACAATTTATCGTTCGCTTGTCTGCCTTTTATGAAGGTTTTTCCGACAAAATTGATAGTGAACTACAAATATTGAGAGGGCATTTGTCTGGTACGCCAAACTTTACTCTTGCCACGGTGAGCATCAATAAGCTTAATAGCGCGCTTCAACATCAAGAACTGACTTTAAAAAAATACAGTATTGAAACCGTCGCCTTGTTAGAAAGTGCAACTAAGCGTCTTCAAAAAGTCGTGTTTGAAGATCAAGTACTTCAAAAACGAGCCACACAGCAATTGATAACCCTGAACCAGCCGGTTGGGGATATTTTTAGTATTTACAAGCTGTTCCAGCAAGCTATTGAGTTACATCATGCGGCATTGGCGAGTAGCGCAGCAAGTGAGCCTGCGGTTGGAAATAGTAAAGGTGAAGCACCTGCACTAGAAAATAATAAAAAGAGCAATAAAGACAATACGGTAAACCCTCTTTATAAGTCTATTTTAGAGGAACTAAACCAACTTATTGCCAGCTACGCCCAACGCCAACCTGATGATAGTCAATTAGTTGATATACAGAAAAAACTAACGGAAGGCATGTCGGAAGACCAATTGCTGAAAAGCTGTGTTGTTATTCTTCGAATGATAGTGCAAGACGCGATGGCTGAAGCCAGCTTAACCGGCAAGGTTATTCAAAGCTTGCATAACTCCTTAGGCAAAATGGGCGGAGACGTTCAGCTTAGTATGGAAAACAGCCGCACTCAGTTTGAGCAGCGACAAGTTGGTAATGCGCAGTTGCAATCACATATTGAAAGTATTGAAGAAGCGGTATCACACAGCGACTCTTTGGAGTCACTTAAAGAGCATACGCAATTCTGTGTTCAAAATATTGCCAGCACATTGAATGAACAAGCGCAGTTAGACTCTCAAGGCCAAGAGTCATTAATGGGGTTACTTGGCTCAATGCAAAGCAGAATTGAGCAGCTACAAAAGCAAACGCTTACCTATAAAAAGAAGCTGGCTGAACAAATGATGCTCAGTCAAACCGACCCGCTTACCCGCTTGCCTAACCGCCAAGCTTATAATGAAAAGTTATCGAAGGCGGTTCAGTCTTGGCAAGATAACGGCGATGACTTGGCGGTGGCCGTCATCGACATAGATCACTTTAAGTCAATCAACGACCGTTTCGGTCATGCCGCCGGTGATAAAACACTACAAGTGGTAGGCAAGAATCTTAAACAACAATTAACAGAGAACACGTTTATGGCCCGTTGGGGCGGTGAAGAATTTGTTTTGCTTCTGCCAGGCATGAGTAAGCAAAAAGTCACCAGTTTGCTTGAAACTATGAGAACTACACTCGCCTCTTTACCGTTTAAATTTAAGCAAGAAAAAGTCACCATAACGGCATCATTTGGCGCTTCATTTTTCAAAAAAGGTGACACACCAGACGCCGTTTTTGAACGGGCTGATAACTTGCTATATCAAGCTAAAAATAGCGGTCGAAATCGCGTTATCACTGACAGAGACGAATAAGTATGAAGAAAGTGCAGTTAAATCCTGTTGGTTGGATGAGTCAGTTGTCGCAAATTGAAGTGGCTCAATTGCAAGATACAACAAATAGCGCACTTTACGGCATGTTTCGAAACTGTTGTTTAGCAGTACTCAATAGTGGTGTCGATGAAGATGATTATGAAGTGCTATTTGCACCTTACGAAAATTTCGATATCAAGTTGGTTCGAAGAGAGCGTGGCGTCAAAATTGAATTAGTCAATCCACCCGAAGTAGCTTTTGTTGACGGCACCTTGGTTACTGGTGTGCATGAGCATATTTTTGCAGTGCTTCGCGACCTGCTTTTCATGGGTAATAAGTATGCTTTTACCCACAAAAGTGCGCCTGTCGATAGTGTGAGCATTACCGACATGGTGTTTGACATGTTACGTCATGCTCAGGCACTTGAAGGAAACGATAGCCTTAATACTGTGGTGTGCTGGGGCGGGCACTCTATTAATCTAACTGAGTATAAATATACAAAAGAAGTGGGATACCAGTTAGGGCTTAGAGAAATGAATATTTGCACAGGCTGTGGACCAGGTGCAATGAAGGGCCCAATGAAAGGGGCTACCATTGGGCATGCAAAACAACGCTATAAGGCAGGCCGTTACATTGGTATCTCTGAACCTAGCATTATCGCAGCAGAGCCACCCAACGCGATTGTTAATGAACTTGTCATCATGCCAGATATTGAAAAACGCCTTGAGGCCTTTGTTCGCCTAGCCCATGGCATTGTGATTTTTCCTGGCGGTGTGGGTACTGCCGAAGAGTTGCTTTATTTGCTTGGCATTTTAATGAATGAACGAAATGCCCAGCAGCCCTTCCCTGTGATCCTTACCGGTCCAGCGGGTTCTGAGGCTTACTTTGAAGCCATTGATGAATTCATCGGTGCGACGATAGGGAAAGAAGCACAGAGTAAATACCAGATCATTGTTGACGATCCTGAAGAAGTAGCTCGGGTTATGCGCACAGGGCTTGGGCGAGTTAAGAAGTACCGAGAAGCAATGGGCGACGCCTACAGCTTCAATTGGTCACTGAAAATAGAAGAAGATTTTCAGCGCCCCTTTATTCCTACTCATCAAAGCATGTCAGGTTTAGCTTTACATCATGATCAGGATAATGCCTCGCTAGCGATAGCGTTAAGGCAGGCATTTTCAGGTATTGTGGCGGGCAACGTCAAAGCGGAAGGTATTCAGCACATTAAACAGCATGGACCATTTAAGCTAACAGGGGATGCCAAGTTAATGGAGCGGGTTGATACACTATTAGAATCTTTTGTTTCTCAACAAAGAATGAAGCTTCCTGGCTCTGCATACACACCTTGCTACACAATTGAGAAATAACTAGACGCATTTCCTTACGTTTAACACTTACCGTCGACGAACTTTTTACGGTACACTGTAGACTTAAGTAGTTATTCAAACAAAGGAACTGCGAAATTACAGTTTGTAACCTATATACATGTTGTAAATTGTTTATATTAGCGCAGAAAAACGAAAAGTTAGGGTTATGAACTCCAAGGTAATTCGACTCATTTTTGCTGGCATAGCATTGTATGCAGCTTTTGTATTTCTAGTGATTTCAGTTTATCCCGATAAACCTGAAAATATGGACTGGAAAGACCGCGAAGAATATAACCGCGTGCAAATTACCAAATTAAAGCTGGGTAGCACCCGAGAGGAAGTGCTGGCCTTGCTTGGTTCGCCTGATATTACCGAAGCCAAACGACAAAATGAAAATGCTATTCAAGTGATGTTTTACCGTACCCAGCACGTTCGTGCTGATGGTTTAACCACGCAAGACGAATGCACGCCATTATTGTTTGAAAACGAGAAACTAATTGCGTGGGGCGACGGGGCGTATTCAAGTTACCAGCAAAGCTAGCCAAATGGAGCTCAATGATGCTTCTGAGCTTTCGGACGCTCTGCTTTCGCTACCTGCACTGACTTCATCGCCTCAAAACACTGTTAACACTTGTCTTCAGAGAGCTAAGCTTACACTTTCATTTGCTCAAGCCCACCCCGCCATTCCTTTAGCCCTTCAAAAATGTACGAGTGATATTGATACTCTCACCCGGCATATGTTGAACCTAGCACTGTTTGGCAAGCTCAATAACTATAACGACCACTTTTTACAGCATATTATTGCGGCTCACTTGGCTACGTACTATTTAGTCGCTTCTAATCTGGCTTCTTCTAATTTAGCTAAGAAATCGAAAGATGAGGCAATCAGTCAGAAAAAAGCACTGTTTGCGTTCATCAACGACCATCATCTCACCATGTGGCGACAAATTATTGCGTTGCAAAAAGTGCTTTTCAGCTCACAATCAATAAAGCATGTCGGCGAAGCAAAATTAACATCTTTGCAGCGCATAAGTTTGATAACCAGTGTGTTCTCCTATTGTTCTGAAACCCACTCAAGGTCGAGCCTTCTGGCGTTTATCGCTCAGCGTGTACCTACAATGCAGCGAACTTTCCTGCATCCTATTGCATCACTCATTTCAATACCTTCGCCTGGGGCTAGCGTGTACGTAAAAGCGCACCCCGCCATTGTAATTGATATACAAAAACAGCATGCGCTTGTGCATTCACCTAGTAGAGACGAAGACGAGAAAATACTATGGGTTGAACGTACTGCACTTTTGGCCCCCAAAGACCTGTACCTGAGTTTTGAAGCATTCACTGGTCAATATCAAGCATGTGAGAATGCCCGAAGCGTGAAAGGGGAGCAGCCTTTTTTACCCGCCACTTTCCCTATTCAGCGTCCTCCCTCTGCCCTAATAGCGATTATTGACGAATTACAAAAAACTGATGTGGATGTACCTAGTTTATGTCAGAAGGTAGAGAAGGTACCCAGCTTCCAGCAATTCTTGCTTTCCACTGCAAGCTTAGACAATCGCCTTAAGCTCACCGTAACAAGCCTTAAACAAGCGATACTAACCTATGGTTTGGAAAGAGTGGGCGATATGCTGGTACAACATGCTTTGATAGAACGCTTAACCCAACACCAATATCCGTTGCTTGCCATTAGCAAACAATTTACCTCTTTGGCGTGTGGTATTGCAGCGCAGTTAGCATCAATAACAAAAACCAAATTTACTCCTCAATCTGCCGCGCTAGTAACCACATTTTTATGTGCCCCCTTATTCACGCTGCCAGGATTAAAAGTCGCGACGAAACTACCGGTTTGTCAAAAAGACTACTTTCAGATAGATAAAGCCTTCAAGGTTAAAGGCGTTTCTTCATGGCACGCTATTTCAGGTGAACTTGCTGGAAATTGGCACCAAAGTGCAACATGGCGAGCGGTAATTCATCAGTCAGGCAGACGACACGCAGAGGTAGCCGCGTCTTTGAAAAAGGAACACGCTATTTTACAACTCGCTTTTGGCCTTGCCAGAGAGTATTTGTTCCCGTTAGATGCACGAGATGCAGCCACAGATAATACCTTCGACACCTTAGTAAGAAGCATTAACTTGAAAAGAGAAGATATCCGCAACGTGATGGAAAGACTTGGCGAATATCTGTTTTGCCCACTTAATTTGCACTAGTAAAATTAATCTTTACGAATGGCTATAACTTAGCCCCGCTATCGTATAAAATACGCCGCTTAGCGCCGCTTCAAAAAACTACCCCTAATTTTCATAATAATAAAAAGATGAGGCGGTCTTCTTTGGCGCGTTTCGCTCGCTAAGCTAAAATGTAGTAAACCTAACGATTTTGACAATAGAATTATCAGAGGATCCTTCCACATGACTCAGCAACACATTACAGTCATTCGCGGTGACGGCATTGGCCCAGACATTATTGATGCAACCACTAAAATTTTAGATAAAGTTGGCTGTGATTTTGCCTATGACTACGCAGATGCAGGCTTAGTTGCCCTTGAAGAGCATGGTGAACTTCTGCCACAAGCAACACTTGACCTTATTGCTAAAAACAAAGTTGCACTTAAAGGCCCACTAACTACACCAGTTGGCGAAGGTTTCACATCAATTAACGTTAGCTTGCGTAAGCAATTTAAACTTTACGCAAACTTACGTCCTGTGATCTCGTTCAAAGGCACTAAAGCGCGTTACGAAGATATCGATATCATTACCGTGCGTGAAAACACTCAAGGTATGTATTCAGGCCTTGGACAAGTGGTTTCTGAAGACGGTAACGAAGCTGAAGCAATGAGTAAAATTACTCGTGACGGCGCTGAAAAAATCGTTACTTTCGCTTACGAATTAGCGCGTCGCGAAGGCCGTAAGAAGGTTACCGCAGTGCACAAAGCTAACATCTTGAAGTCAACTTCAGGTTTGTTTTTGAAAGTGGCTCGAGAAGTGGGCGAACGCTACCCAGATATCGAATCTACAGAAATGATTGTAGACAACACGTGCATGCAGTTAGTAATGAACCCACACCAGTTCGACGTGATTGTTACCACTAACTTATTCGGTGATATCCTTTCTGACTTATGTGCTGGCCTTGTTGGCGGCCTTGGTATGGCTCCTGGCGCTAACATCGGTGAAGACTGTGCTATTTTCGAAGCTGTTCACGGCTCTGCTCCTGATATTGCTGGTAAGAACTTGGCTAACCCAACATCTGTTATTCTTGCTGCAGCTCAAATGCTTGAATACTTGAACATGGGTGATAAAGCAGAAAAAATTCGTAGCGCATTAAAAGACGTTATTGAAACTGGTGACCGCACTACTCGCGACCTTGGTGGTGAAGCCGGTACAAATGAATTTACTCAAGCGTTGATTGACCGCCTTTAAGGTTAAATAGACGTTATTGATAAAGCGGGCTTAAAGCCCGCTTTTTTGTATCTGTCTCTTACTGCATACATTTTTCCCCTGCTTCCTCTCCCTCTTCCCCCCAAAAAAAAGAAAACAAAAGAAAAGAAAAGAAAAGAAAAGAAAAAATATGGCACGCCTCAACCTAGTGTTGGCACTTCGATAAAACTGTCCCAAAACTGGTCTTTTCATATTTGCCTCTGTAGGTAACATCAACGCTGTACAAATGGTGTACACCTTAAACAAGGAATGACAATGAAAAGACAATTAACAAGCCTTATGGTTTTATCTGCGCTATTTATTTACACACCAGCCATATCGGCTACCCCATTAGATAATGATGCTTCATCATCAATGGTGAGTGTTGGTATCGCTAAAAAAATCGACCTTAATGTCGCTAGTATTGAAGAGCTTCAAACATTACCTGGCGTAGGTATTTCTAAGGCAAAAGCGATTATCGCTTACCGACAAGATGTTGGGCCGTTTTTAGAAGTTGCACAAATAACCGAAGTAAAAGGCATTGGTGAAAAGATGCTATCTAAGCTACAAGGTTATGTTGTAGTAAAAGACTGAATAATTCACTTGGTGTTACTCAGTTTGGAAGACACGCACAAAAAAGCGCGCCGTAAGCGCGCTTTTAAATAGCTGTAATTTTAGATGCTTAGGCTAGAAATATACTCTTTAAATTCTTGGCCTAACGCTGGGTGTCTAAGTGCGTACTCTACGTTAGCTTTCATATAACCTAGTTTACTACCACAGTCATGGCTCTTGCCTTTCATGTAGTAAGCGTCAACCTGTTCAACCTTCATTAATGCATCGATAGCATCTGTAAGTTGGATTTCATCGCCAGCACCAGGAGGCGTGAACTCAAGTAAGTCCCAAATCTTCTCAGATAGCACGTAGCGACCTACAACCGCTAAGTCAGACGGCGCTTCATCAAGGGCAGGCTTTTCTACCATTTTGTGTATTTTAGCAGACTCACCAGGCTCAATCGCCGCGCCATCAAGGTCTGCAATACCAAATTTGGTCACATCTTCTTGAGGAACTTGCTCTACCATAACTTGGCTAACACGAGTGGTATTAAACTTAGCAACCATATCTGCAAGGTTATCTTTTTTCGGATCGCTTGCTGCATCGTCAATGATTACATCTGGCAATACTACCGCAAAAGGCGCATCACCAATGATTGGACGGGCACACAATACAGCGTGACCTAGACCATTCGCCACACCTTGGCGTATATGCATGATGGTGACATCTTTTGGACAAATTGACTGTACTTCTTCAAGTATCTGACGCTTAACACGCTTTTCCAATGTGGCTTCAAGCTCAAAAGACGTATCGAAGTGGTTTTCGATACTGTTCTTACTAGCATGGGTTACCAATATGATTTCTTTGATCCCTGCTGCAACACATTCTTTCACAACATACTGAATTAGTGGCTTGTCTACCACAGGAAGCATTTCCTTAGGAATTGCTTTTGTAGCAGGAAGCATTCGGGTGCCTAGACCCGCAACTGGAATAACGGCTTTCTTTACTTGACTCATAATTTAATGTCCTTGTACTGATAATCCTCAACCTAAAATGAAGTATGCAATCCACATTCCATACTAACAACTTCATTTTGGCTCGAAACGGTTACGCATTAATAAAACGTAAAGTTCACTTCATAATGATTTCTATTATAAAAAATAAAAAGCTTCATCGTGAAGCACATATTTCAATTCACAATACATACAACTGGTGCTGATTAGCGTAATACCATTGAAAAATAATGTTTTTGAAATAAAAGGATTTGCTCAATAAGCGCCCCTTTTTAATTCATCACCATGCACCAACAATCATCATCTGCACAGCTTTGGTGAAACTTTACGTTCATTAAGCAATGCTTTTAAAAATCCAACTAAAACCATTGCATAAACAACTTAAAGCCTACTTTGCACTACGCTCTTGAATCTTTCCTTGCTTCCCACTGATGCCGTCAATTAGCCCTTTCAGTAAATAATGCCCACGTTTCTTACCATCAGGAAAGTAGAACCGATTAACAATATATCGTAGCGGTATTGCGGGAAGATGACGGCACTTCCAATAAAGTGGTACATACCCCCTTCTAGCTAAGAGTAATACGTTCCTCATTTGGTAGTAAAGTCGAATTGGTGCACCTTGCTTGAAGGTTAGGCCTAGCACCTTTGCACGATCATCACCTTGACGGTGCGGCATGCATACTGATAAAGACTGGAATATAGAAAAACCGAGCTTATTGGCTCGCCAGCACCATTCATGATCGACACCGTCTATGAATAGGCCTGTTTCTTTATTTCCGACCGTAGAAAATGCAGAAGAAGATAGCATCATACCTGACGCAATAATTTGTTTTACTTCTATAACCTGGCTATCGATTTGACGTCCCTTTTGAACCCGGCCTACGGTAAGTTTATCGGTAAATTGACAGTGTATTGAAGGGCCAAGGGCCGCTATCTTATAAGACTGCTCAAGCGTATGGTACTGGGCTAATAAGTCTAACGCCATATTCGCCGTAAAAAGGCTATCTTGGTCTAGCACTACCGCATGGGACATACCATTTTTAAATAGGTAATTGAGGCCTATATTTTGAGCCTCAGCAATGCCTACGTTATCAGGGTAATGGAAATACTTGCAGTGAGAAGACAGCGATAAGACGGTTTTTTCAGAAGAATTGTCAACTAATACGATAGGCCATTCACAGTGCATGAACCCATCGATAAGTGATTGCACATGTTGAATATCAGGGTGATAAAGTACAACGACAATTCCACAGTTCAATGTTTGCCAAACCTATCTAATAAATGACGATCGAGTTTATACGCTAATTTAACGACTTTCCCAGGCATTAACCGAAGCGTTAGTACACCACATGCATATGCGGCATTATAAGGCGTTAGCTTTTTTAGTTTAAGCATGGCATTAAACCTTGCTCTAAATTCGTTGAGTGACTTACTAAAGCCTCTACGCTTATAAAAGTTATTTACTCGCCTGAAATTCAATAAACGATCTTTAAGGTTTCTAAACACAAAGCCGTTAGAAGCCAAGGTCACCCAAAGAAAATAGTCTTGAGTGTTCATCAGGTTGCTATCGTATCTATAGCCCTGTTCAAACACCGTGTAACGTATTACCACGGTAGGATGATTCAGTGAGCACCGCCGCGGCAATATACTCACAATTTGCTTGTGAGACGAAGGCATGACTCTCGCGCCCACTTTGATACCGTGCTCGTTGATTTCAGTTAGCGCCGATCCCAATACTGATATATAGGCATGCTTACGTAAGTAGCTTATTTGGCGTGCGAGTCGGTTTGGAATGGAGATATCATCCGCATCCATTCTTACGAAGTACGCAGGACTCAACGATAGTCCCCATTCGGCCGCTTTGTTCATGCAGCTGGCTAAACCAGGTTTAGTCGCGTTTTGGGCTAGTACAACCCTATTATCGGAAAAGGCTTTATCTTTAAGTTTATTCATCATCTTAACGGAAATTTCTCCGTCAATGACAATGATATAAACAAAATCTCGATAGGTCTGATTGAGGATACTGTCAATCGCTTGTTCTACCCACTCAACCTTGTCGCCCCCATAGACAGCCATGGCCACCAAGGTTTCAACACATTTGTTCTTATAGTTGTTGTGAAGAATTGAAAGGTTTGAGTCCAAACAGAATTACCAATTTTAAAGCGTTGAAACATTGGAAAAGTAAAAGAAAAGCGCTTTCTAATCTTATTACACCGGCGTTCGAAATTTAGTTCTAGCATTCAATTTATCAACGCATTAGGAATATTACGCTAAAGCTTTTTGATAAAGCGAAGCACGCTCCAAATATTTTGAATGACGATACTATACAAGACAAGTAGACAAATAAAACCCCAAAACATGATGTATTCAGGCACAAGGTATATTTCGCCTAGGATCCCAATTACGCAATAACAGGCCCCCATACACAAGATCGCAATGAGAGATTGACGGCTCGATAAGCCTGCTCGCATAAAAATATTGTGTAAATGTTGGCGGTCTGGGCGAAGCATGGATTGGCCCTTACGTGCACGGCGATACATTATTGCAGCCATATCCATTAACGGTAATCCAACTAACCACACCGCGGTGATTGGTCTGAATGCAGCACTAGCACCTTGAGTATGGTCGACAAGCAACCATACAATCGTTAGGCCCACGAACATACTGCCCGCATCACCCATAAATATTTTATTTCCTTTAAAGCCCTTCCAACTTAAGTTAAAGGCCAAAAATGGTACGATGGCAGCCACTATAATTAAAGGCTCCATAATGGCAGCACCGTTGCCAGTAAAAGTTAGAAACCCCGCTAAAGTAAGCAGAATAACTAAGCTCATGCCCCCAGCAAGGCCATCGATGCCATCAATCATATTAAAGGCATTGATAACACCCACCACGCAAACAACAGTAAAAAAATACCCACTAATATTTAGCGCAATATCACCATTGCCAAAAATATTACCTAAAGACGTGACATAGTTTTGCGCACTCCACGCCATAATTGAAGCCACACCGAATTGGCACATCAAACGCCCTTTAGCGCTTAAATCGAAACGGTCATCAAGCATACCGAGAAGCACAACAAAGGCCGAGGCAGTAAAGAATAATGGATTATTTTTCATCCAGACATCAGTAGCAACACTTGCGACCAATACCGCCATAAAAATAGCCACACCGCCGGTCAACGGAATAATACCCGCATGGCGTTTTCTCGCGCTAGGCTGATCAACCAAGCCGAATTGATGTGCTAGCGGTGTCATCACCACTAACAAAATAAGGGCTACAAAAAACGCAGTAAAAAGAGGAACAAACTGCAGGTACGCTAACATATTAAACAAAACCTCGTGCCACCACGGCCCATACCACCAGAAATCAGTGCTTCACTGATAGGTGTTCTTCCAAAGTGTGACATGTGAACCAAATTGGTATCCATATTAAAACAACGTCCTTTAACGGCCTACCGAGGGCTTCATTCTTTTATTTGAACAGGATAGGAAAAACTCCCTTATCATAATAAACATTCTTTGTTGTAACCACCCTTAGTAGCAAAAAAACTTTTGTAACAGAATGAATACTGGCTAATAAGCACCAATACTTTGAACAAATTTCATACACCACACATTTAGTGCACTGTCTTTAGAACAAATAAGCATCCATCGAATTGCAATTCATGCCGAACGCGTGACGAAAGCATGTTTTTTTTTATTCTTATGGTATCCTAGCGCCAAATTGCTATATGGATATGACAGTCAATGTTAAATACGCAAAAAAGGGCTTTCTTACTCGTTGCGCTTACCAGCTTGCTTGCGGCGTGCAGTAATGTGCCTAAATCGACAACCGCCGATATTCCACTAGTACACGCATCGCTAGCATACTCTTTATCTGCCGAAGAAGATGTAGCAATAAGCATTCCAAATTTAAATTCATCGTTTAGTCAGGGGCAGAATATTCAAATTATGCTTGAAGGCATTGATTACCAAGCGACTAAATTGTACACCTCGGCCACCGGTAATGACTGCATTCGATTTCAAGCTACGCTTTCTGCCACCCAGCCTGAAAACGAATATACCAAAGACAAGCTTATCGTTTGTAAACGCGGCGGAGCTTGGTCTATTTTGAGCCCATTAGTAGCCTCGGCTCAATCACGAGGAGAATAAGTTGAAGTTGTTAAATTTAGTTTCTTTTACCGCCGCAGCTGTACTTTCAATCGGTTTATTATCTCAAACGGTGAATGCTCAGAGTGCAGAGCAAATAGAACAGCTAAGACAACGGGCTCAACAGACAGGCTCGTCATCAACCTCTAGTGCTGCAACAGGCGTGTCTCCTCTCAGCGTTCAGAGCCAACGTACTTTGCCAGGCGCAGGTAGCACGCAAAATACAATGGGGCAATTTAGCACTCAGCCTAGAGACGGACTTTCTCTTCCGGGTGAGCCGACTATTGAAAGTGTTTTCCCCCAACAACAAGCCATGACCAACCCACCGTTTGCTGCGAACTTATTTCTTGGTGGCTTCGAATCAGAGAGAACCACAGGTTTAAACGATAACTATTTGGTTGCCCCTGGGGATAAAATTTCTATATGGCTTTGGGGTGCAATCAACTATTCAGATGTTTCCACTGTTGATAACCAAGGCAACATCTTTATACCCAATATTGGCCCAATTCGGGTTGCTAACACACCAGCGGGCACAGTAAACCAAACAGTAAGTAGTAAGATTCGTCAGGTTTATACCAATGATGTAAATGTATACGTCAACCTACTTACATCAACGCCTGTGGCGGTATACGTTTCTGGCCCAATCTTACGACCTGGCCAATATGCGGGCCTAGCATCTGACAGTGTGTTGTATTATTTGAAACGAGCGGGCGGTATTGATTTTCAACGTGGCAGCTTCCGAAAAATTGATGTTATTCGCAATAATGAAGTTATAGCTACCGCAGACTTATATGCATTTTTCAGAAACGGTAAGCTTCCAAAGGTATCGTTTAAAGATGGTGACACTATTTTAGTACGTCCCATCGGCAATACTATCGTGGTTGAAACCGGTGCCCGAAATAGTTTTACTTTCGAGTTTTCAGATGAAGAGCTTAACGGTGAGGTAGTTAACTACTTTGCTCGACCAGGCGAGTTTGCTTCTCACGCGTCAGTCGCAGGCGTTAGGGACAATAAGCAATTTGCACGTTACTTGAGTCTAGCCGATTTTGAAGCCCTGCCCCTTAAGGCTGGTGACACTGTTGAGTACGTGGCCGACAACGAAGCACAAATCTACCGAATTAACGTAGCTGGCGCCTTCTCAGGTGCATCACAATTGATGGTAGACAAAGGCACACGTTTACTTGATGTGCTGGATCATATTGAAGCGGACACGACCTTATCTGATACGCAAAATATCTATCTTCTGCGAGAAAGTGTTGCGATAAAACAAAAAGAGATTATTGAGCAAGGTTTGGAGCGCTTGGAGCGCAGTATGTACACTGCCCCCATCAGTTCTACAGGTGAAGGCGCAATACGTGCACAGGAAGCTCAACTTGTGGCTGACTTTATTGCGAGAGCCCGTCAAGTTGAACCACAAGGTCGAGTGGTTGTGTCTGAAAATGGCGACACTGCGAACATCCTTTTAGAGCCGAATGACACTATTGTGATCCCAGAAATTACGGATCTTATACATATTGGTGGTGAAGTTTTACTTCCGCAGTCAGTTGTATTTAACCCTGATGCAGATACCGAAGACTATATTGCATGGGCAGGTGGCTTCACCGAACGCGCTGAAGATGAGCGCATTTTGATAGTACGCAAAAATGGCAACGTTGCTTTTGCCAATATCGATAACGGTATTTTAACTGCTAACGGCAGTGGTGCTCATCTATTACCTGGTGACCAGATTATTGTGCTGCCAGCCATTGATACTAAAGTGCTTCAAGCAGTGAAAGATATTACTCAAATCGTGTATCAAATCGCCATTGCTGCGAACGTAGCCACAGACTAGTTATGGTAACGTTCAAAGAACAAGTTTACGCTTGGAGAAGTGTGATTTTCGCACTTTTCCTGCGTGAGTTTCAAAGTAAGTTCAATGATAAATTTGGGCTTAGCTGGGCCTTTATAGAGCCTTTTATTTTCATTGCCGCACTTTCGTTTATAAGAGGCTTGATAAGCGGCGACGATGTTCACTCTATACCACTTTTCATTTTCATGATGATTGGGTTGGTCGGCCTCCAAACACTGACTACTAACCTTCAATCGGTATCAACATCCATTCGACGGAATAAACCATTATATGCCTTCAGACAGGTTCAACCGCTTGCAGCTGTTGTAACTGCGGGCTTTGTTGAATTATCAATAAAAACCGTAGTTATCGCACTACTGGCTTTGGCACTCTATCTTTTGGGTGATGGCTTTGAGATTCATGATCCACTGATGTTGATCACTCTTTATATCCTACTTTGGTTGTTTTCTGTTTCACTTGGCTTGGTGTTTGGTATTGCGCTAGCTTTTGTTCCTGAAGTAGACAAAATTAAGTCAATGCTTACACGTCCCTTGATGTTTATCTCGTGTGTATTTTTCAGCCTCCAAGATATGCCTGAATATCTCTGGCCATATTTCACTTGGAATCCTCTTGTGCATTTTAATGAGCTTGCCCGATATGCTTGTTTTGAGTCTTACGGACATAAAGGGGTATCTTTTAGCTTCGTGGTTGAAATCACCATTGTATTTTTATTCTTAAGCCTTTCTCTTTATCACATTACGTGGAAAAAGGTGCTGTCACGATGATCAAACTAGAAAACGTGACAAAAAGCTACCCAAGCAAAATGGGGCCCCAATATATTTTTAAGAATCTCAACTTTGATTTCCCGACTGAAAATAATGTGGCCATCTTGGGTAAAAACGGTGCGGGTAAATCAACCTTGTTTCGTATGTTAGCGAAAAGCGAATACCCAGATAAAGGGCGCGTGCTTACTAATAAAGCGATGTCATGGCCGGTAGCGCTTCAGACTGGCGTGCACCCACAAATGACAGGACGTGAAAATACGCGCTTCATCGGACGAATAAATAATGTGAAGTCGTTGCCTGAATACGAAGAAAAAGTTCAAGCATTTGCTGAGTTAGATAAACGCTTTGACTTACCCGTGCGCACTTACTCTTCAGGTATGCGGGCTAAGTTTGTGTTTGCTTGTTGTATGAATATTGATTTCGACATCTATCTTATCGATGAAGCCACATCAGTAGGCGACCCATTGTTTAGAAAAAAAGCCAGAGCGTCACTTAAAGAAAAAAGTGAAACGGCGGGGGTTATCATGGTAAGTCATGAACTGGATCAAATTCGAGAGTTCTGTACATCCGCCGTCATTATAGATGATGGTAAATTATCTTATTACGCTGATCTCGAAGAAGGCATTGACGTGTATACGCAAGATGCAGCCAATAAAAAATCGTTAAAATAGGTTTATCAAACGTGGAAAAAACGCTTACAAAACTGAATGACCTGATGAAACAGCATAAAACGCTTTTGCTTGTGCTGCCTTGGTTTCTATATGCCTTCTATCTCATTATATGGGCAGCCCCACAATATGAGAGTCAAAGTCAGTTAATCGTAAAATCTAGTGATGGTGGTAGCAGTTTTGACCCTTCTTCACTACTTATGTCAGCAGGCATCAGCTCCGGAGGTATGGGAAATGAGAGTCAGTTGGTGGAAGCTTATATCAAATCTGCAGACATGATTAAGTATTTGGATGAGACCATTAGCTTAAGAGAACATTACATGTCTGATGAGGCCGACTTTTTTAGCGGCTTATCAAGTTCTCATAAGCAAGAAAGCTTTTATCAGTTTTACTTAGATCACGTTGAAGTGAGTGTAGATTCGGCGTCGTCCGTTATTTCACTTCGTACCCGCGCATTCAACCCCGAATTCGCCCAAGTTATAAACCAAGCAATTGTGGTAAAAGCGGAAGAATTTATAAACAATATCAACAACAATCTGGCCAAATCAAAGTTGACGTTTGCGAAAGGCGAGCACGAAATTGTCGAGCAGAAACTTCAGCTAGCTAAAACCGAAATCCTAGGTTTTCAGTCTAAATATAATGTACTCGACCCTACCGCAGAAGGCGCGGCTTTTCAACAAATTGCATTTTCATTAGAAGCCACCTTGGCACAAAAGAAAGCAGAATTAAGCACCATTTCAACGATGATGTCTGACGCAGCGCCTGAGGTAATTAATATAAAGCGTGAAATCGGTGCGTTGCAACGTGAAATTAATAAACGCAAAGAACAGATTAGTACTTCTGATCCCGACAACTCTGACACAGACCTTTCTGTTGGTGAACTGATGGCTCAATACAGTAACCTACAGGTACAATTGCAGTTAGCCATTCAGGCATTTTCTTCTTCACTTATTACCCTTGAAAACGCGCGTGTAGAGACCTATCAAAAATTGCAGCATTTAGTGACTATTGAGTCACCTACCCTTCCTGATGACAATAAGTACCCTACGGTCATTTACAACTTGGTGCTATTTGGCGTCATACTTTTATTGCTTTATGGCATCATTCGAATTGTACTAGCCACAATCAGAGAACTATAACACTCAATATCTAAAGCTTATTTGTATCGCACTTCGCCTTTATTATTAAAGTGCGATACAAATTTTCTAGTCAACACCATGATAAAACGCTATTCATTCCCTCGCTAATTAAGTTTCTTCACCGCATTACTCTTACAGCGCTACCGGTGCAAGAACGTTTAAAATTCAAGCAAAACTCATTTTTGACAGTCTTAAAAGTGGAGTTTAACGTCCAAATCTTGTGTCTTTACTCGAGCTTTAGTATAACGGCTTATCCTATATTGGACCTATACCAAAAGAGCGTATTCATTAAGCGCTCTACGATAACAACCATAATTAATATGGAACGATAACGTGACTATAAAAAAATCTAACGACACCAGCTTTTTCGGCCATCCAGGGGGCCTTCGAACGCTGTTTTTCACAGAAATGTGGGAGCGCATGAGTTATTACGGTATGCGTGCCCTCCTTGTTTTATTTATGACCGCCAGCCTTCAAACACAAGGGCTTGGTTTTACGGTAGCAACCGCTGGGGCAATCTATGGCCTTTATACCGGTGCAGTTTACTTTTTAGGTTTACCTGGTGGTTGGTTATCTGACCGCCTCATTGGTGGTAAAAAGGCCGTGTGGTATGGCGGTATTATTATCTTCTTAGGGCATGTAGTACTTGCTATCGACCTACAGAACTTATTTTTTGTAGGCTTAATTCTTGTGGCAACGGGAACTGGACTATTAAAACCCAATATTTCAGCCATGGTTGGACAACAATATGGCGATGAAGATGCTCGAAGAGACAGTGGTTATGCCCTTTATTATATGGGTATCAACATTGGTTCCCTTATTGCCTATTTGGTAACAGGTTACTTGCAAGAAAACTGGGGCTGGGACTATGCCTTTGGTGCTGCCGCTATTGGTATGGCTATCGGTCTTATTCAATACTACTTTACCAACTCGTCGCTAGCTTCAGATTCAACTGCGCCTACCAATCCTTACACCGGCAGTGCTAGGAAAACCGCGTGGACAGCAGTTATTGCGACCGTCGCCTTGGCTGTGGTTGTTATCGTTCTTGCTCACATGGGAACAATTGTCATTGACCCTCTGTTACTTGCTCAGCAAGTGGCGGTATTTTTTACCGCGGTTTTTTTCTTATACTTTGGCTTCATCTACTTTAAAGGTGCGCTTAGCGATAATGAAAAACGACGTATGTGGGCACTATTTTTAGTTTGCTTAGCTTCTGCCTGTTTTTGGTCAGGCTTTGAGCAAGCTGGCTCTTCATTGAACTTATTTGCTCAGAACTACACTGATAGAGCTTTATCCGCGGGTTCAATCTTCACATCATGGTTTGGACTTTCTACTATCCCAACGGTATGGTTCCAGCTTTCAAACTCCCTATTTATTATTATTCTTTCACCTTTCTTCGCCGCCCTTTGGATTAACCTTGCCAAGCGTATGATTGACCCATCATACACGCTGAAATGTGCAATTGGTCTTGTGATCATGGCGACAGGCTTCTTGGTGATGTTTATGGCCTCTCAGTACGCTGCACAAGGTTTAAAAGTAGCCCCCATGTGGTTGGTCACTACCTACTTTTTACATACAGTTGGTGAACTATGTTTGAGCCCGGTTGCGTTAAGTGCGGTAAGTAAATTGTCACCCAAACGTTTTGCAGGTCAAATGATGGGGGTTTTCGTTTTAACCTACTCTATCGGTAACATCATTGCCGGATTATTGTCAGGTAATTTTGACCCTGAAAATGTGTCTGAAATGCCTAACCTTTACCTACAAATCGCGTTATTCAGTATCGCCATTGGTATTGTGATTGCGCTGCTTAGCCTCAAATCACGTTTTTGGGAAAAAGCAGGCGTTGAATCGAAGGCCTAACTTTATTAATGAGAATATTAAAAAGGTGAGTAAATTCTGCTGAAAAGGACTCATTAGACCAATTACGGTTTTAACCTTTCTTGCAATCACCTACAATAACCGCCGTTACACAATATGTGTCGGCGGTTTTTATTTGAGTACGCTATGAAATTTTATTTTTCCACCCGAAATATTCCTCAACTGAAAGGTCTCCCTCTTACCGAACGCGTTAAGCGTTTAGACAGAGCAGCATCACGGATGACCGTTCCAGAAAAAACACTCATGAACGTGCTCAAGCTACTGGTTTTCATACCCGCTTTTGTGCTTATATTACAAACCGCATCGAACTGGACATCACTGTTGTGGGCGGGACTTGTATTTCTTCTTTACCCGCTATTAGTTAAACCGATACAACATTCAATATGTGCTAAATATTTGGCACCTAATTCAGACAAGGAGCATGCATGAAAACCATCTTGGTTACCGGTGGCGCAGGATACATTGGAAGTCATACTGTACTTCAACTACTCGAACAGGATTACAGCGTGGTTGTCCTCGACAACTTGGCGAATTCAAGTGCAGAGTCACTGAGACGTGTTGAGGCTATCTCGGGAAAATCGGTCACTTTCGTTCAAGGTGATATTCGCGACACTGCCGTGCTTGATGGTATTTTCAGTGAGCACAGTATTTACGCCGTAATCCACTTCGCGGGCCTAAAAGCCGTAGGAGAATCGGTTCAGCAGCCCCTGTCTTACTACGAAAATAACGTTTATGGCACGCTTACCCTATGTAAATCGATGCAAAAGCACAACGTTAAGAACATCGTATTTAGCTCTTCTGCCACAGTGTATGGCGACCCGGCAGCCCTTCCTTTACGGGAAGATATGGCGACTGGACACCCAACTAACCCTTACGGTATGTCTAAGTTAATGGTAGAGCATGTGTTGGCTGATTTGTTTGTGTCAGACAGCGAATGGAACATTGTGCTACTTCGTTACTTTAACCCAGTAGGCGCCCACGCATCTGGCAGCATTGGTGAAGATCCTAACGGTATTCCAAACAATCTCATGCCATATATTTCACAAGTCGCTACTGGGAAATTAGCAAAGCTGAGTGTATTTGGTGACGATTACGACACCCATGATGGCACAGGCGTACGTGATTACATTCACGTAGAAGACTTGGCTAATGGACACTTAAAAGCGATTGATAGAATTGCTTTAAATATGGGTCTTGATAAATACAACTTGGGAACCGGCCAGGGTTACTCAGTGCTAGATATGATTAAAGCATTTGAAAAGGCATCGGGTAAAACGATTCCTTATGCTATCGCACCGCGCCGTAGTGGCGATGTAGCTGCATGTTATGCAGACCCAACTAAAGCAGCTACCGAATTGAATTGGCATTCTGAGAAAGGTTTAGAAGCTATGTGTGCGGATACATGGAACTGGCAATCACAAAATCCTCAGGGTTACCCCAAAGGTTAGTTAGCCAATTCTGTATGTAGTGAGGCAACTTGCAAAGATACGCTAAGCAGAATCTAAAAAGCCCCTCAACGAATTACCGTTCAGGGGCTTTTGTTTTTAGCTTCTTAGGTGTTTAGCTTCTTAGGTATTAGCTTAGTTAGCTGCAAGCTAGAGCTAAGCGCTAAATAGCTAAGAGTTAATGACCTTGAGGGCCGTCTTCTTCAGGAGCATCTGTTGAAGAGTCATCTTCAACATCCATTTCTTCATACTCAAGCATAGCTTCGAACTCGGCGAAGTCATCTAACTGTTCTTCTTCTATCGCCTTATCACCACTTTTACCATCAGTAACTTTGAACTCAAGGTTTTCGAAGTAAGCATTTTTCACAAATGCATAATCATCTACCGACTGCTCTAGCTGTTGCTCTTGGTCAATCAGTGCAGCACGCCCCTCTAATAAGGACACTAAATACCGTGCAATAGCGAACTGGCCATCAATAATTGCCATTGGATACACCATACCGTCTACAACGTTACCGGAAAAGCTACGAGGATCATTTGGACCAAGCGCGGGTAACATTAAGAATGGGCCTGTTCCTACGCCCCATTTACCCATGGTTTCGCCAAACTCTTCTTCTTTTTTGGCTATACCTATATGGTTAGCAACATCAATAGTGCCGAATAGTCCCACGGTCGAATTAAGCACAAAGCGGGCTAGGCTATCCATACCGTCGTCCACTTTGCCCTGAAACATATTGTTCATAAAGTTGGCTGGCTCTTGCAAGTTTTCAGCAGCGTTGGACAGGCCAACACGTGCAAAATGAGGCATCACCGTGACATAACCTACCGTGATCGGCCGCAGTACGTATGCATCTAACACTTCCCAGTTGAAGTCCCACATTACGCGGTTTACTGGCTCTAGAGGATCCCTTGGGTCACCCGCATCTTGTACTTGATTATTATTTTGATCAACTTGTTGAGAAGCTTGCTGACTTGCACACCCGCCTAGCAAACTTGCTAACACAAGCGCACTTACCGAGGCCCACTTTGAAAATTTAATCACAACAATTCCTTCTCTATCGTTACGTTGATATCTTTCATATTTTGAGGTGCCACTTCGATAACCTGACTACCTTCCCACTCACCGGGTGATACAGACACATCACCATCGGCAGATACACGCGCAGTAAGCGTAACCTTGCTCAGTGAGTCTAATGTGTATTGTGGCATCATTGCATTATCCGTATTTAGTGCAATAGTGATAGGAAAATCTTGTAACGGGATCTTAACCACGGCTGCCGGCATTCTGTTTTCTGAGTTCGCGTCTTGCGCAAATACGATAAGAAAGCCGGATTGAGGTAAGGCTGAACGGGCTTGGTCCGATACATCTACGGTTATATTAAAACCTGTTTTCGCACTAGCGGCGTTATTAGGGGCACTCTCAGGAGCTTTCACAGAGCTTTGCTCTTCAGACAAATCACTAATAGAGCTGCTATCTTGCACAACTACTTGGCCTTCTAATGCTTGCAGTTCTTGCTCACGCATGGCTAGTCTCTGACCAATATCGTTGCCTGCGGGCAATTTTTCTTTTACTTGCCCATAATAACGGGTTAGGTTTCCTAAATCGCCTAACTGCGCAGATACCACTGCCATCATTAGCGCTAAATTGTCATTTTCCGGTGTATTCTGTAATAACCTTGATAGCACACCTTGTGCGCGGTTGAGGTTATTCACATCCCCTGTGGTCATCAAGGCTTGCGCTAACGTAATTTGGTGGGAAGTATTCCCAGGCTTTAACGCAACCGCTTTATCTATCGCTTCGATTGCTTGCACTTCTTGACCTAGGCTTAACATAAGCCGGCCCAAATATAACCAGCCAGTATCATCTTCAGGCGCTTCTCGTAGTCGCTGGCGAATAGCCAATGCCAAGTTAGCTACATCTTCAGGCCCTAAATCACTTCCATTGCCACTGGCTAATTTTGCGCTTAATTCCGGTAACGCCACAATAGCATCAGATGCACGCTGTACTTGGCTAAATTGATTTACCGAAGCGTATACCACCACACCGGCAACGACGGCGATTAGACCACCAACAACTAAAGGCATACCTGCTGAGCCAGTGCGCGTGGACTCAAAACTACTTTCATCAACCAGCGCGACTTTTAATTCATCTACCGCCACACGCATATCGTGCTCGGTGATTAAGCCTTCTTTCACTTCTCTTTCAAGCTCTTGCAGTCGCTGCTTTACAATTTGCGTGTTGCTTAAACTATCAGCTTTAGCGTGATTTTTTCTACGAAGCCAGGGGAATGCCAATAGCATGAGTACTAAGGTAATTAACCCTGAAACAACAATATAAAACTCGGTCCAACTCATTCTTTTTCCTGCTCAAGCAATGCATCTGCCTTAGCCAGTTTGGCTTTGATATCCTGCGGCGCTGCTGAAGATTTCCGACGCACTACAAATAAAAGTGCGAAAATCACAAACAATACAGGTGCAGCCCATAACCACATAGTGGCAATCGTTACCGGTGGCTGGTAGTGCACAAAGTCGCCGTAACGGGCTTTCATGAAATCAATGACTTCAGCCTCTGACTTACCTTCTTTTAATAATGCGTAAACCTTACGGCGCATATCGTGGGCAATCATGGCGTCGCTGTCGGCAATGTTCTGATTCTGGCACATAGGGCAGCGTAATTCGGCGGTTAAACTTAAAAATTGAGCACGTTGCGCGGGCGTATCAAAAGCAAAATTATCTTCAGCGCTAAAAACCGAAAAAGTGATAAATAGGGTCAACAGGACGATTAAACGCTTCATTCTCCTACTCTCCCTGTATCTTTAATATCAGTATCAATATCAGTTCCAGTTTCACCGTTCGCCTCAGCCACTAACTGCTGATAAAGCGGGCCCACTTTGTTTTGCCAAACACGCTCATTAATGTCACCAATATGATGCATGCGAATAACACCGTTGGCATCGAGTACGAAGTGCTCTGGGGCACCGGTAACCCCTAAATCTAAAGACGTATCGCGATACACATCAAAAATATTAAATGCATAAGGATTTCCGTAACGCCTTAGCATACTGGTTACTTCTTGCTGCACCCGAGTGAGCGTTTTTGTACCGAAGTCAGGGTCAAGATCTTGATCAAAATATAAGCCCACAAACTTCACACCTAGCTCATCTTTAAGCTGGGTTAAATACGGCATTTCTACGGCACAGGTTACGCACCATACTCCCCACACATTAACGATAGTCACCTCACCTTTCAGTGACGCTGGCGTGTAGGTTGTATCCGGCTGCATTAAGTCGGGTAAAGCAAATTCGGGGAGAGCCTTACCTTTAACTTGTGAATCTAGCTCTCTAGGATCTGAAAAGAGCCCTTGAAACAGAAAAATCACCAGCATCGAAAACAGAACCAATGGAATGACAACTAAGGGTGCCTTTTTCATTGTGTGACCTCCTGACTACCGGCATCACTCGCATTTTTCGTCTCTGCTTCTGAGTGACTATCTTTTCCAGTCATCCGATTGATAGCTTTCGAGACTTTTTTCACTTTGGCCATGCGGTAGCGTTTATCGCTAATCGAGAAAATACCGCCAATCGCCATAACCACAGCACCTGCCCATAACCACACAACAAAAGGCTTAATGTAGATACGCACTGCCCAAGCTCCGTCATCAAGAGGCTCGCCCATGGCAATAAATAAATCCCGCGATACCGTAGAGTGGATTGCCGCTTCTGTCATTGGCATTCGCTGAACAGTATACATACGCTTCTCTGGCTCTAAATGTACAACAAATTCATCCGTCTTTTTCACATCAAACACACCTACATCAGCGGTGTAGTTTGGCCCTTGAAATGGCTTAACATCGGTGAAAGTAAAAGCATAACCACCAAGCTCTACTGTTTCGCCCACTTCCATTCGCACATCCCGTTCTAACTCATAGTTAGACACTAAAGTGATACCAATAATACTGATGGCAAAGCCGATATGACCTAACACCATACCCCAGTGACTTGGGGTGAGCTTGCCTAGTTTTGTGAAAGTACCAGCATTACTTGGGTTAGCATTAACCCGCTGAAGTACTTCTTGCAATGTAGTAACCAAAATCCAGAACACGAGGATCATGCCTAGCATTCCCATGTATTGTGGCGTGTCGTAACTGAAGTTCACTAAAAGCGCCGCACTGATGGCAATACCAGCGGCAACCAACAACTGATTTTTAAGTGCACCTGCGGTTTGATGTTTCCAGCGAGTTAACGGGCCTAGGCCTAGGAACAACACAAAGGGAACAATCAACAGGGTAAACATTTGGTTAAAGAATGGCGCCCCCACTGAAATACTACCTAAGCCTAATTCTTTGTGAACCAGTGGCAATAACGTACCTAGTAGCACCACTAACGTTGCGGCACATAAAAATACGTTATTTCCCATTAATAACACTTCTCGGGAAAAGGCTTGGTATCGACCGGGGCTCTTTAACGCAGACGCACGCATGGCGTAAAGTAATAAGCCAAAACCACTTAACACGATAAGAATACCGAGTATAAATAGCCCGCGAGTTGGATCGCTGGCAAAGGAGTGGACGGACACTATCACCCCTGAGCGAACTAAAAACGTCCCCAACAAACTTAATGAAAATGCAGCAATGGCCAGCAATACTGTCCACGACTTAAAGGCTTTTCGTTTCTCCGTGACCGCCAAAGAGTGCATTAGTGCAGTGCCCACTAACCAAGGCATAAAGGATGCATTCTCTACGGGATCCCAGAACCACCAGCCTCCCCAGCCAAGTTCGTAATAAGCCCACCAGCTACCAAGGGCAATACCCACGGTAAGAAACGCCCACGCTGCTATAACCCAAGGACGAGACCAACGCGCCCATGTAGAATCGAGTTGGCCTGAAATTAATGCTGAAATAGCAAAAGCGAAAGCCACTGAGAAGCCTACATATCCCATGTATAACATTGGAGGGTGAATGATCATGCCGAAATCTTGCAGCAGCGGGTTTAAATCGCGCCCATCGACAGGGAAAAACGGCAGCATGCTATTGAAAGGATTTGAGGTAAGCAGCATGAACAAATAAAAACCAATGCCTACCATGCCTAAAACTGACAAGACTCTTGCGACCATGGTAAGCGGTATACCGCGGCTAAAGATGGCAACTGCAACCGTCCAAATTGACAGCATCAATACCCACAACAAAAAAGAGCCTTCATGGCCGCCCCAAACTGCAGTAATTTTATAAATAAGCGGAAGTTGGCTATTGGAGTGCTGCGCCACATACTCAACACTGAAATCGTCGGTAACAAAGGCGTAGGTTAAGCACAGATAAGCAATTAGGGTGAACACAAACAAGCCGATAGCAAGGGGTTTTGCGGTAGCCATGAGTGTATCGTGCTGACGGTGGGCCCCCCATAGCGGGTAGACTGCAAGCAAAATAGATAATACTAAGGCGAGAGTTAACGCGATATTTCCAATCTCAGGTACCATAACTACTGGGCTCCTGGTTTAAACTTTGACTCTGGCTCTAATTCTGGCTTGGATTTAGAATTTGCTTCAAATTTTGGTGTCGCGTCATATTGATAAGAAGATGAGGCATCGGTGACAGGCATATTAGCAGGCTTTTCATGCTTAATACCTTTCATTTTTTCTGCCAACTCAGGTGGCATGTATTCTTCATCATGCTTAGCCAGCACTTCTTGCGCGGTAATTTCTGTTGCCGAAGTAAGCACACCGGTAGCCACAATCCCTTGGCCTTCACGAAACAAGTCAGGCAGTATGCCAGTGTAGGTCACCGTGACGATGGGCCCCGTATCTATCAAATCAAAGGAAACCGCTAGACTTTTGCTGTCGCGGCTCACACTGCCGGGCACAACCATGCCGCCAATACGAAGACGTTGACCTACATGAGGCATTTGCCCTTGCTTACCTTCAATAATTTCACTTGGCGTATAAAATAAATCGATACTGTCGTTCAATGCATAAAGCATTAAGCCAATAGCGCTGGCAATTAACAGCCCAACAATACCCACTACCGCCAAACGCTGCTTTCTTCTAGGGTTCATGCAACTATCTCACTTTAAAAACTACTGACTACAACTTAACGTGCTGATGAAGCGTGTGATTTTTCTCTCGCTTCTTTAATTCGCACCTGACGCTGTTGTTCTTTTAAAACCGATTTCAGTAACCCTTTATGTTGGCGAAAACTGAATACCACTAGCAGTATCATTACGCCAAAGGTTACACCAAAAGATAACCATACATAGAAGGCATAGCCTCCCATGTCTAAAAATGCTGAGAAAGAATCAAACTGCATTAGCTATTCTCACTTGTTGCTTGCGCTAACTTTTGCACCCAAGGACGATGCATTTCACGGCGCACAATTTCGCTGCGTAGCCTTATGGTAGTGACTGCCCCAATAAAAAAGGCAAAACCTAACAAGCTAATTAATAATGGCCACAACATTTCAGGGGCAATAGAAGGCTGATCAAATTTGCTGATGGTGGCCCCTTGATGCAAGGTATTCCACCACTCTACGGAATAATGAATGATAGGAATATTCACCACACCGACTAACGCCATCACGCCTGCGGCTTTACCCGCTTGTTGTTTATCTTCAAAGGCGCCGTATAGCGCAATAACGCCGATATACAAAAATAACAAAATAAGTTCTGAAGTAAGGCGTGCATCCCACACCCACCAAGCACCCCACATAGGTTTCCCCCACGCTGCACCGGTAAATAACGCAATGAAGGTCATGACTGCACCCACTGGTGCCATGGCTATCATGCTCATGTAGGCCGTTCGCCACTGCCACACCATTCCCACCAATGCTGCAATCGCCATCGCCACGTAAGTGCCCATAGACAACATGGCGCTTGGCACATGAATGTAGATAATGCGAAACGAATCACCTTGTTGATAATCTTGTGGTGCAAATGCTAGCCCCCACACCGTACCAACGGCCAGGCATAACAACGCACTAACCCACAACCAAGGCTGCAAGGTGACGCACAATTGGTAAGCATTTTCTGTTTTAGCGTAAGGATGTAACCACTTCCACATCAGTTTTGACTCACTTTCAAAGAATAAGCTATGGCAAACGGCGCAGCGGCAGCAGCCAATAACAGCATGGCGCCAATAATAGCAAGTTGAGGATGATAAGGTAATTGCAGTGCGGCAGAATCTACAGCAGATGTGGCAAAAATCAATAACGGAATAAATACAGGGATTAAAAGCAATGCTAAAAGCAGTCCGCCCCGTGCTAACCCTACTGTTAATCCCACTGCAATAGCACCAATTAGCGACAGCAAAGGTGTGCCAATTAACAAAGTAAGCATTAATGCTATAAACATATCCATGCTTAGGTTTAAAAACATCGCGAGCAACGGTGACAATATTAGCAAGGGCACGAAACTCACCAACCAATGTGCCAGTACTTTTACCGTAGCAACGGCTGGCAATGACATACCACTTAACGTGTATTGCTCTAATGAACCATCAATAAAATCATCACGAAAGAGGCGTTCCATCCCTAACAAGGATGACAAAATAGCCGCTATCCAGATAACGCCTGGGCCAATACGTTGCAGTGTTTCAGGAGAAGGGCTTACGCCTAGGGGAAATAGGGTCACCACCATCAATAAAAACATGAGGGGTTGAACCAGTTCAGCTTTTTGCTGAAACGCAATCTGCATGTCACGTTTGAATATACCTAGCAGCAAAGACTTCAAAACCGGTACTCCAAATCAACACAACGGTGCGTGCCCGCTTCAGCAGATAGTGCTTGGTGGGAAGTGGTAATAATCATGCCCCCTTCAGCCACATGTTGTTTCATTTTGCGCTCAAGTAATATTACGCCAGCGGTATCAAGGGCTGTGAATGGTTCATCTAATATCCACACCGCTGCCGGCTTAAGCCAAAGCCGACTCAGTGCAACGCGGCGTTGTTGTCCCGCAGATAAAAACCTGACGGGCACATCTTCAAGGCCAACTAAACCTAAGCGTTCAAGCACTTGATAAATAGTGCTATCGATATCAGATGCTTGGGTAAGATCTCTATTTTGAATACCATGTTGCGCTAGCCAAAAGCGTAAGTTATCAATGGCAGACAAAGCACCATTTAATGCGCTTTTGTGGCCTAAATAAATTAGGTTTTGATAATACAATGAAGGGTTGCTACTGATATTCACGCCGTCGAAAGTCACGTCACCGTGTTCGGGCGAACTCAAGCCAGTAAGGATACGCAAAAGGCTGGTTTTGCCTGCACCGTTAGGCCCACGCAAATATACTAATTCCCCTGCATTAAGATTTAACGAAAAATCGTCAAACAAAACACGATCGCGTTTTATGCAAGTTAGTCCAGATGCACATAAACCGGACACGCAAGCTCCTTTACTATTGACTATTCAAAACCGGCGTAGTTTATCACAGTAAGATTCTTTCGCAGTCGCGAATTATGATTAAATATGATTTACTTCAATCACAAACGCGGTGATATGCCTCACTTATTACCTATACTTCATATAACCGATTAAACTCGTCGTTCATCTTGCCGATAAGCTCGTTATGACATCACAGTTAAGCGCACTGCTTTCAAATATTACTCAGAATACTTCAGGGTCGAAATCGTCGGCAGCATCTGTGATGAATAATTTATCCCAAGCTGCAGCGCTTGATACCGCCGCGAAGGTAACCGTGGCGCGATTGCCTGAACAGATACTTGCTATTCAAACGCAAGGGCAACCAGCAACACAGGTTTCATTGTTGAAAAGCGCAGATTTATTGCCGCCACAGCGCCCTCAATTAACCTCTTTCAGTCAAGGTGGAGTAACTCAAGCTGTCCTTATTAGCACTGAAACAGGCATGAGTACCAGTCAAGTTACCGCGATGCAGCTTAAAACCCTTTCACTTTCGTTAGCGACAATGCTGGCATCTATGCCGACACCACAACAAAGCATGCGCATTAATGTGCAGGCAACGGTTACGCAATTAACGAATAATCAACTGAGTCTATCACTAGCAGATGGTCAGCAGTTAAATGTAGCACTAAAGCCTAACGCCGCAGCGCAATTAAGTAGCGATATCAAAAACAATGGCAAGCTGGTTTCACTGTCACTTAATCAAGTGCCTGGTGATACGGGTAAATTGGCAGTTGCAATAACGTCAACGAAACATACAAACTTGGCCACACAGGGTGCTCAATCAGCAGCTTCCACTTTACAAGCCGCCCCCTTATCGATAACAGATAGCAAAGTTTCGGCTGTCATCACCAATACATTGCGCGCCCAAGGTATCGCTTTCGGACATGGCAACATAGGCAACGCTAATGTGCCAGATACAATTGCTAAGCAACTTCCGAACATTCAAACACCAAATACTTTGCAGCAAGTATCTATGCTCAGCCTTAAGGGCAATACACTAACATCGTATTCCGCTGTAAGTCAGGCAGTATTGAAGTACCCTTCACCTGAAGGTGGTACTGTCATTCCAAGGGCTTCAGAGCAACTTGCCGCTAAACTTAGTGCTTCAGCTATTCCTGTGGGAGCCATAGTTGAAAGAGGGGTTGGAAAAGGGGTTGAAAAAACGGCTGGCAATAATTCCACTGTGACGGATGCCTCAGCGAAAACTTCTGCAAATGGTAATGACAATTTAGTTCAACGAGCAAAAGCAGATAATGCTAATCAAGCGTCGAGTTCTCCATCAATTAAGTCATCGCCGGATTTAACCACCGCGTTAGGTAGCAAAGGTGCTTCGATACAAGGGACTGATGTTCACAAAGCTATTATTACATTGTCTCGCGCATTACTTAGCCAGACAGGCTCTACCCAACAAGCGCTTACACAGTTAACGGCAATACTTAACGGGACCGTCGAAGGCAGCGATAAAACCACTGCCGTATTAAGTCAAATAGCTAAGCAAATTACGGGAATAAATCGCAACGCATTACCCAGTGCTAGACCACTATTAACATCCCAACCATTTAATGCAACTACCACACCTGCCTCATCTAATTCGAGCCAAGAGAGTAACGCTTCCACAAATGACAATACTGCTAGCTTGAAAACGGCCGCCGGAGATATAAATACAGGTAGCACTGATACCAATTTGCGAAAAGGCATTTCTCAGCTAATCGCTTTGCTCGGTGGGTCGGGAAATGGCATTCGCGGAAATGCAACACAGGGCATAGCCCCCCCTCCAAATACAGCCCCTTCGAGTGATAAAGCAGCAACTCAAGCAACTAGTTTACAGGATGTAGAAAAAAGTGGTTTAGAGGCAAAATCCTCGACGCCAAATACCCAACCAAACACCCAAGCGACTCAAAATAACACCGATGCATCATTGGCTTCGCGCATTCATGCTTTGGTTAACTCCCCCGCTATCGCGGTAACGCCGCTAACCTTAACGTCTCCAATTGCGGCGTCTAATTTTGTGCAAGGTTTAGTGGCATTATTACAGCTATCATTAGCGGGTAGAGCACTATCAAGACAACCATCTCTTAAAGCACAAATTGATTCACCGGATAGCATTATTAGTAAAACGATAACCAATACGTCTGCAACTGCCCCTTCTAGCCGTGTTGCGCAAGATGTTGCCAACCTTGATAGTCGCACAAATTTACTGGCTAATTTAAAAACTTTATTGGCAAACCATCAACACAGTAAAGTCGCTCAAGCCGAAACTCGGGTTCAAGGGCAAGATAGTTTTTTCTATGCAATACCTTCTGTGTCTCAACATTACGCACCGGCTGAACTTTTAGTGCAAAGAGAGCCTGACCGACAACACGAAAAAGAGGGTAAAGACGGAGATCGGCGTTTATGGAATGTCACCATGAAGCTAGATATTGGTGATGCGGGCCAACTACTCGCAAAATCTAAGATAGACACCGATACCATCACTATTGACCTTTATACTTCTAACGAAACCGTACTCACTCGGGTTGCTGATACCTTGCCTTTTCTAGAACGACGATTAGCTGATTTAGGGCTGAATGTTGAGAAAATGAGTTTTCAGCGGGGACATATACCTGAAACACTAAATAAGCGTCCACATCAAATTTTTGAGACCAGAGTATGAGTGAGAAAGCGAAGCGTGCCATTGGGCTCAAATATGATGGTGGGGATAAAAAAACAGCTCCAAAAGTTGTCGCAAAAGGCTACGGCGACCTTGCAGAAGCGATTATCGCCATGGCTGAAGAGTCAGGTATTCTTATCCATGAAGACCCCTATCTTAGCGAAGTACTTAGTACTTTAGATTTGGGGCAAGATATACCTGAATCGTTATATTTTGTTATTGCAGAGCTACTAGCATACTCCTATGTTCTGCAAGGAAAAATACCGCCAGGGTGGGAAGGTGTGGTTAAGCATATAAATTATGAAGTATAAAAAAGCAGTGACTCACATCACTGCTTTTTTAGTTTCACGACTTTACTTATGGTTTATCTAAATAGTACTTTCTCTTTGTTAAACCAGTACACACAAAACGCGATTAGTGCTGCAGCGATTGCTACTGTAGACGTGAATATACCGAACAAGGCAAAGTAATCCATAGTGCCTTTAAATAACTCCTTCATCGCTAATGCAACATTGGTAAGTGGCACCCAAATCCAACCACCTTCTAATTTAACACCTGGCATCATGGCAATTAGCACAGGAAAAACCACTACCATCACCAAGGCGCCCATGTAACTTTGAGCTTCCTTGAACGATCGTGCATAAATAGACACTGATAATAATACTGCGGCAAATATGGCGACTACCGGTATTAGCATTAGGAAGATTAGTACAAAATCAATCATACCTATCATTGCCATTACTTCAGCCACAAACTCAATGGCCATTCCTTGCGATAAGACAATGCCCCATATGGCCATGGAGGAAACGGTGATAAGGGCAGTAATTAGCCCCGCTAAACCGATGGTTAAGAATTTACCCAGCACAAGTTTGTAGCGATCCATTGGTGATATTAACAATGTCTCTAATGTACCACGCTCCTTTTCACCAGCGCCTAAGTCAGATGCTGGTGCCATAGCCCCTTGCAGGCATAGAATGAAAATGAAATAAGGTAATAACCCACCCAGGCGCTCACCCCAAACTTCACGATCATCCGCTATGTTTTCTTTTTCAATGACAATTGGCGCCAATAATGCCTTTTGCTGATTCTCGTCTAAACCCAGTTTGGCAAAGGCTGACTTTTGAAATTCATCGGTGTGAATATCAACAATTTCAGAGACTCGCCCCATTACTTTATTTAAACCAGCATCATTTAAATACAATTGCAGCTTATGCTGTCCAGAAGCAAGCACATCACTGTTGAAGCTTTCAGGGATGACTAAAACAAAATCTACCGTTTCATTTTTAATGAGCTTGGCGTAGTCGGCTTCATCTTGAATATCCACCACCGTAAATTTGTCACTTGCGCTAGCAAACTGCCTCGACATCTCTGGTGCATATTGCTCGCCCACAATGGCATATTTCAATACTACGTTTTCAGCTTTTTCAGTGGCGGAATTCATGAAAAACATGGCTACACCAAAAATTAATGGGAAAAGCAGCAAGGGCAATACAATCATAAAGATAATGGTTTTGCGGTCGCGCAATAACTCTTTGAATTCCTTTTTAAAGATTAACCACATTGCCCACCTCCCCAGTATCCATTTTTAATGTTTGTAAGAAACTTTTATGCATTTGTCCGCCCGATAGCGCACTGAAAGCGGCAAGGGAATCGTTAAATACAGTCTCACCTTGATTAATCACCGTTACGCGGTCGCAAAGCATTTGAACTTCATCTAAATGATGGGTCGAAAAAATAACCGGCGTTCCTTTGTCTTTAAGTCGTTGTATAAAGTCCATGACTGTAGATGTAGCCATAATATCTAAACCAGTGGTGGGTTCATCAAGCACTACTAGGGAAGGTTCATGAATGACAGCACGGGCGATAGCTGTTTTTTGTTTCATACCCGAGGAGAAATTTTCTGCACGTCTATCTAAAAAGCTTTGCATATCGAGTAAATCAGCCATTTCTTCAATACGTGCAGAAATGGTTGATTTACCTAGCCCGTGCAATTCGCCAAAATAAGCAATATTTTCTCGCCCCGTCAGCCTTCCATACAAGCCGGTTGAACTAGACAGAAAGCCTATTTTCTTACGTGCAATAATTGGGTTGGCAAGTACATCTTCACCATCAATTACTACAGTACCGCCATCTGGTTTTAGTGCCGTTGAAAGCATGCGTAACGTGGTAGTTTTCCCTGCTCCGTTAGGCCCTAGCAGACCGAGCACTTCTCCTTGACCGCATGAAAACGATACATCCTTCACTGATTGAAAGTAGCGTCCTTTTAACCGTGGATCCTTTTTTTCTTGCTCACTTAGCTTTTTAGGGTTTTCCACCTCAAAGCGTTTTGCAAGGTTAGATATTTCAATCATTATCTCTTCCCTTTTTTTATTATTTATAAACGAATGCTTACCGTACTAGTCTTTGCCTTTCTATTTTTATTACAGCTTTACTGTTTTTTTATTTTAATTCAATGCAGAGTATGGAGTTAAAATGTTAAGAAGTATGTTTTTCGAGCACAAAAAAACCCACCATTTGGTGGGCTTTTAAATAACACGATTCGCGACTATCTATTACAGATAGTACGTTGTGAGTTACTGCTGAGCATCATCTTCTGCAGCAGGTACTTCTTCTACTTTCACTGTTTTAGGTAAAAGTAGCTCAGCGCGAATTTGTTTTTCAATCTCATCGGCAATAGCTGGGTTTTCTTTCAAGAACTTCATTACGTTCGCTTTACCCTGACCAATACGGTCGCCTTTATAGCTGTACCAAGCACCGGCTTTATCAACCAACTTCTGCTTAACACCTAAGTCGATAAGTTCAGCTTCTTTACTGATGCCTTCGCCATAGCGAATCATGAATTCAGCTTGCTTAAACGGTGGTGCCACTTTGTTTTTCACAACTTTAACGCGAGTTTCGTTACCTACTACCTCGTCGCCTTCTTTAACTGCGCCAATACGACGGATATCTAAACGAACAGAAGAGTAGAACTTAAGTGCGTTACCACCCGTTGTTGTTTCTGGGCTACCGAACATCACACCAATTTTCATACGAATTTGGTTAATGAAGATACACAAAGTATTTGAACGCTTGATGTTACCAGTAAGTTTACGCAATGCTTGCGACATTAATCGCGCTTGTAAACCAACGTGTGAGTCACCCATGTCGCCTTCAATTTCCGCTTTTGGTGTAAGGGCTGCAACCGAATCAACAATAACTACATCTACACCGCCAGAACGAACCAGCATGTCACAAATTTCAAGCGCTTGTTCACCCGTATCAGGCTGAGAAACCAAAAGCTCATCGATGTTTACACCAAGTTTCGATGCATAAATTGGATCTAACGCGTGCTCAGCATCTACGAAGGCACAAGTTTTACCTTTCTTCTGAGCTTCTGCAATTACCTGCAAGGTAAGTGTCGTTTTACCCGATGCTTCAGGCCCGTAAATTTCTACCACACGACCGCATGGCAAGCCACCTATGCCTAAAGCGATATCAATGGTGAGTGAACCTGTAGAGATAGCCTCAATGTCCATCGCTTGGTTGTCGCCTAAACGCATAATAGCGCCTTTACCGAACTGCTTTTCAATTTGCCCAAGTGCGGCACTTAAAGCTTTAGATCTATTACTGTCCACATCAATATCCTCTAGGATTAGCGGTTAAATTCTTTAGTTGGTGATGTCTTTGTTGAAGCGGCCTTTGCTACCTTTACTAACAGCATCATTCATCAATACAGCTAGCATTTATTGCATCAACATTTGCTTAACGACACCTTACCAAGTGTTGCATGCATTCTATACTGTACAAGCATACAGTTTCAACCGGAGTTTTCATTTTATTTTGCTTATTAGGTTCTTATTCGCTGCTTCTTGAATAATCATCTAATCAATCAGCTAACATTGCCAGTAGGTGAGTAATTGCAAATTCTATTGCAAGCAGGCGAACAGTCTCTCGGTCTCCAGCAAAAACCTGCTTAATGGCTTCAGTCTTTTCGCCGCAGATAAACCCAAACCAAACCGTACCCACCGGTTTTTCTTCGCTGCCACCACCTGGGCCTGCAATACCGCTTACGGTTACCACGACATTCGCTCCGCTTTTGTGCTTAACACCCGCCGCCATCGCTTCTACGGTCTGCATCGACACCGCACCATGCGCATTTAAGGTTTCAGGCTTTACGGCTAATTCACGCATTTTAGCGTCGTTTGAATACGTCACCCAACTTTGATTGAACCAGTCCGAACTGCCAGCAATACTGGTAAACGCGAACGCAATTCCTCCCCCTGTGCAAGATTCTGCGCTTGAAACCGTCCAGCCTTTACGGCGAAGGGCATTACCTAACGCAGTCACCATCTCTGTTGTATTGTCAGATACCATGAATGTCCTTTTATCGCTATGGGCGCTGTTATCAGCTTTGGCCGAAAGGCGTTAAACTGTGCTGATGTGCTTACAGGTGTGAGCTATCAATCTATTAATGAAATTAGGAAATGGTTGAAAATTCCGTACTCATATCAATAATACACAGCAAACGTGAAAAGCGATTATTTTAGCATCCCTGCTCTTTTAATCACTCTTCTGTTAATAATTCTTCTGTTAATATAACAAATTGAGTTATCGCAAGTATCAGCAATAAAAAAGCACGAGGCATTTTTTGGAATCACACACTCCTATGATGCGCCAGTATTTAACGATAAAGGCGCAGCACCCTAACATTCTTATGTTTTACCGTATGGGCGACTTTTACGAGTTGTTTTTCGATGATGCCAAGAAAGCCGCAGAACTGCTTGATATATCGTTAACCGCACGGGGTAAATCCGGTGGCGATCCTATCCCCATGGCTGGCGTCCCTTACCACGCCGTCGAGAGCTATTTAGCACGCTTGGTAAAAATGGGCGAATCAGTAGCCATTTGCGAACAAGTAGGCGACCCTGCTACCAGTAAAGGCCCAGTTGAACGTCAGGTTCAGCGCATCGTTACCCCAGGTACGGTTACCGATGAAGCCTTATTAGAGGAACGCCGCGATAATGTACTAGCCGCAGTATGCGGCCACAGTATGCATTATGGCGTGGCTACATTAGATGTGACCAGTGGCCGTTTTGTAGTGGTTGAGTGCGACACCGACGATGCTTTACTAGGTGAACTTCAACGAATTAACCCTGCTGAACTGCTTTATCCTGAAGGGTTTGAAAGCTTACCGCTGATAGAACAGCGCAAAGGCTTGCGCCGTCGTCCCGAGTGGGAATTCGATATCGATACCGCCACCGAACAATTAACCGCTCAGTTTCAAACGAAAGAGCTGGCAGGGTTTGGAGTATCAGATTTAACCAAAGGCATTGGCGCCGCGGGTTGTGTACTTCAATATGTGAAAGATACCCAGCGTACCGCGCTGCCTCATATTCGCCGTATTCAAAAAGAACAACAAGACAGCCGTGTACAGCTAGATGCTGCAACCCGCAGAAACTTAGAACTTACCCACAATTTAGCCGGCGGTATTGAAAACACTCTATTTAGCGTAATGGATACTACCACTACCGCTATGGGTAGCCGGTTGCTTCAGCGCTATATTCATTCGCCTATCACCGACCAGCACGAATTACATAACCGACAAGATGCTATAGAAGCACTAATCGACAATGAGCCAGATGCTATTCGCTGCCATTTAAAAACCATTGGTGATATTGAACGCATAATGGCACGGTTGGCATTACGTTCAGCAAGACCTAGGGATTTCGCTAGGCTCAAAAACGCGTTAAATACCCTGCCCGACCTTCAAGAAGCGCTTGGGGTGTATAACATTGCACAGCTTAATGAATTAAAGCTGGCCATCAGTACCTACCCAGAGCTACAAACCTTATTAAATAATGCAATTATCGACAACCCGCCTGTGGTTATTCGCGATGGCGGTGTTATTGCTGAAGGCTTTAATAGCGAATTAGATGAACTTCGAAAACTGTCTCAAGGTGCTACCGATTACCTTGACGCCATGGAGCAACGGGAACGTGAACGTACGGGTATTTCAACCCTAAAAGTAGGCTACAACCGAGTTCATGGTTTCTTTATCGAGATTAGCCGCGCTAATAGCGACAAAGCACCCGCCGAATATATTCGCAGGCAAACCCTTAAGAATACTGAACGCTTTATCACTCCAGAGCTTAAAGAGCACGAAGATAAAGTACTTACTAGCCAAGGCCGTGCTCTTGCCCTTGAAAAACAGCTTTATGAAGCACTTTTTGATGACGTTGCGCCACGCTTAAATACGCTAATTGAAACCGCGGCGGCGCTGGCTAAACTCGATGTACTATGCTGTTTTGCTGAGCGCGCGTTAAGTCTTGATTGGCACCGCCCTACGTTAAGTATGGAAAGTGCGCTGACCTACGAAGAAGGCCGCCATCCTGTGGTGGAACAGGTTATGAAAGACCCTTTCATTGCCAATCCATTAACGCTTAACGATAGCCAGCGCATGCTTATTATTACTGGCCCTAACATGGGCGGTAAATCAACATACATGCGCCAAACTGCGTTGATTGCGCTGTTAGCCTATATTGGCAGCTATGTACCTGCACAAAACGCACATATTGGTAAAATTGATAGGATCTTTACTCGTATTGGCGCATCTGACGATTTAGCCTCTGGTCGCTCAACCTTCATGGTAGAGATGACAGAAACGGCCAACATTCTGCACAACGCCACCGAACATTCGTTAGTCTTAATGGATGAGATTGGTCGCGGCACCAGTACATATGATGGTTTGTCATTGGCGTGGGCGTGCGCCAGCTACCTTGCTCAAAAGCTGAATGCTTACACCCTATTTGCAACCCATTATTTTGAGCTTACCGAGTTACCTGATACTGAAAAGAGCGTGGTTAATGTGCACTTAGATGCAGTTGAGCACGACGATACCATCCGGTTTATGCATAGTGTTCAAAATGGCGCGGCCAGTAAGAGCTTCGGTTTACAGGTTGCCCAGCTTGCGGGTGTGCCTAAACCTGTCATTAAAGCAGCGCAGCAAAAGCTCGCTATTTTGGAAAACGCGCATCTTATTTCTGAAACTGAATCCGGTGCTGATAATACAACTGATACATCATCTGTCACTGCGGGCAAAACTGGTAAGCAACACACTAAAGCAACCAGTAAAAAGTCAGGTTCAAAGGCGTCTACACCTGCTCAGTCTCAGTTGTTATTCCCAGATAAACCGCATCCGGTTGTTGAAGCGTTAGAAAATTTATCACCAGATGAACTTTCACCACGCCAAGCGCTAGACCTCATTTACACGCTAAAGCGTTTAAGTCAGTCCTAAAAAGAAGCGCTTGCGTCAAAAGCAGTGCTCAAATAGGTAAAAGAAGCGATTGTGTGGGCAAACAGATTGTCTGCTCACACTAACTTGCGTATACTATTAACCCGTCCAAAGTATGGGTAGTTTAGTTCCTAAACTACACTCATATTTACCCAATACAACTCAACGTTCTAGGTTTCGCATGACAAATTATATTTTCGTCACCGGTGGTGTAGTTTCATCGCTAGGTAAAGGTATTGCCGCTGCGTCGTTAGCCGCAATTCTTGAAGCTCGCGGGCTCACCGTCACCATGTTAAAACTCGACCCGTATATTAATGTCGACCCAGGCACCATGAGCCCTATTCAACATGGCGAAGTATTTGTTACCGATGATGGCGCAGAAACCGATCTTGATCTTGGTCACTACGAGCGTTTTATTCGTACCCGTATGACCAAGCGTAACAACTTCACTACCGGACGGGTATACGAAGAAGTACTAAAACGTGAACGTCGAGGCGACTATTTAGGCGCCACTATTCAGGTCATCCCACACATTACCAACGAAATTAAACGCCGTGTGGTTGAAGGCGCTGAAGGTCACGATGTGGCTATTGTTGAGATTGGTGGAACGGTAGGTGATATCGAATCACAACCTTTCTTAGAGGCCATTCGTCAGCTTGGTACTGAACTTGGCCGCGAAAAAGCCATGTACATGCACTTAACCTTAGTACCTTACATGCCAGCTTCTGGCGAAGTAAAAACTAAGCCAACTCAGCACTCAGTGAAAGAGCTTCGTTCTATTGGTATTCAGCCAGACATTCTAGTGTGCCGCTCTGTAGGCGCATTGCCATCTACTGAACGTTCTAAAATTGCGTTGTTCACTAACGTAAACGATAAATCAGTTATTTCGCTTAAAGACGTAGACAGCATCTACCGCATTCCAGCAGCACTTAAAGCGCAAGGCATGGATCAGCTTGTGGTAGACCGCTTTGGTTTAGACTGTAAAGAAGCCGACCTATCAGAATGGGAACAAGTGCTTTACGCAGAATCTAACCCTACTGCTGAAGTTAACATTGGTATGATTGGTAAGTATGTTGAATTACCGGATGCTTATAAGTCAGTTAACGAAGCCCTTAAACATGCAGGGTTGAAGAACCGCTTAACCGTAAATATTCACCATATCGACTCGCAAGATGTTGAAAGCAAAGGCCCACAAATTCTAGAAAAGCTAGATGCTATATTAGTGCCTGGTGGTTTTGGTGAGCGTGGTATCGAAGGTAAAATAGCCGCCGCACGTTATGCTCGTGAAAACAAAGTGCCTTATTTAGGTATTTGTTTAGGTATGCAAGTAGCACTCATTGAGTTCGCCCGTAATGTAGCGGGTATGGAAGATGCTAATAGCTCCGAGTTTGACCCTGAAACGCCTTACCCTGTCGTTGGCTTAATTACAGAATGGCTTGATGAAGCGGGTACCACTGAAGTGCGTACTGAAAATTCAGACTTAGGCGGCACTATGCGTTTAGGTAGTCAGCTTTGTCATTTAATTGAAGGTACTAAGGTACATGAAATGTATGGTAGTGCTGAAATTTACGAACGTCACCGCCACCGTTACGAAGTAAATAACAACCTTCGAGAGCAAATTGAAGCAGCAGGGTTGAAGGTAAGTGGTTTGTCCACTGATAAACGACTTGTGGAAGTAGTGGAAATACCTGACCATCCTTGGTTTATTGCGGGTCAATTCCACCCTGAATTTACGTCAACCCCTCGTGATGGACACCCATTATTTAAAGGGTTTGTCGCTGCTGCTGGACAGTATCAAAAAGAGAATCATTAATTTCTAATAAGGGAACACTTTCTCCCGTTGTGTTCCCAAACAATTGTTAAGGAAAAAACATGGCGAAAATTAGTCGCATTATTGGTCGCGAAATTCTGGACTCACGCGGTAATCCTACCGTAGAAGCCGACGTGTATTTAGAATCAGGCGTTATGGGTCGTGCTGCGGCACCATCTGGCGCTTCAACCGGTAGCCGCGAAGCACTAGAACTTCGTGACGGTGACAAGTCTCGTTATTTAGGTAAAGGCGTAATGAAAGCCGTTGCTGCAATTAACGACGAAATTGCCCCTGCGCTTTTAGGTAAAGATGCCCTAGCGCAAGCTGATATCGACGCTATCATGATTGACCTAGACGGCACAGAAAATAAAGAAACTCATGGTGCAAATGCTATTCTAGCGGTATCGCTAGCGGTTGCTAAAGCAGCGGCTTTAGAAAAAGGCGTTGCCCTTTACGAGCACATTGCAGATCTTAACGGCACTCCTGGTCAATACTCAATGCCAGTACCTATGATGAACATCATCAATGGTGGTGAGCACGCTGACAACAACGTTGATATTCAAGAATTCATGGTACAGCCAGTAGGCGCAAAGAGCTTCAAAGAAGCCCTTCGCATGGGTGCTGAAATTTTCCATTCATTGAAGAAAGTACTTTCTGCTAAGGGCCTAAACACGGCTGTTGGCGACGAAGGTGGTTTCGCACCAAACCTTAGCTCTAACGCCGAAGCGCTAGCGGTTATTGTTGAAGCAGTAGAAAATGCTGGCTACAAAATGAATGAAGATATTACGCTTGCACTTGATTGTGCAGCATCTGAATTCTATAAAGATGGTCAATACGTATTGTCTGGCGAAGACAAGAGCTTCGATTCTGAAGCCTTTGGTGATTACTTAGCCGACCTTTCTGATAAGTACCCTATTGTGTCTATTGAAGATGGCTTAGACGAAAGCGATTGGGACGGTTGGGCAAGCTTAACCAATAAGATTGGTGAAAAAGTACAACTTGTTGGTGACGACTTGTTTGTAACTAACACTAAGATTCTTAAGCGTGGTATTGATAACGGTATTGGTAATTCAATCCTTATCAAGTTCAACCAAATTGGTTCACTAACTGAAACATTGAACGCAATTAAGATGGCGAAAGATGCAGGCTTCACAGCGGTTATCTCTCACCGTTCTGGTGAAACTGAAGACGCGACTATTGCTGATTTAGCAGTAGGTACTGCGGCTGGCCAAATCAAAACTGGTTCACTTTGTCGTTCTGACCGTGTTGCTAAGTACAACCAACTTCTTCGCATTGAAGAAGCCTTGGGTGATGCGGCAACTTATAAAGGTCGCTCTGAAATTAAAGGTCAGTAGCCTATTCACAGTGCACTTGAGACAAGAGTGCACTTGATATAAAAGCGTACTGGTTACTTACCTAATTAAAAGCTGCGTAAAGACCCATAATTTTGGGTAACCTTTACGCAGTTTTTTTGTGTCTGTTTGAAGCCCTTTCCTCACGCTCCTTAAATAGCGCCCTTTCAATAGCATCCTTTTAATAACACCCCATTCAAAAAAGATGACAATGATTAAGGACTAGCGAACTTAATTTAAGACAAAAAAATACCCCAGCTCATGCTGGGGTATTTTATTTTAGTGTTGTTAGTGAAGCTACACGCTAATTAGAAGCGGTAGTTAGCACCTAAAGTCACTCGGCGGTCGGTAAGACCTTGGAAGCACAACAACGCACCTTCATTGATACAAGACTGTTCAACTTCTGATTCAGTAATGTTTACCGCCTCAATACCTATATTGAAGTCTTCATTCACGTCGTAGTTGATGCTTGCATTAAGCTGGCCACGATCTTCTTGAACCACTGGGAAGCCCCATGGGAAGCTTGATGTGCTACCGAAGTCATCCGAACGATACGCTTCACGCCATGTGTAACGCATACGCGCTGATAAACCAAACTTCTCATAGTACAAAGTGAAGTTGTACGCGTTTTCAGATAAGTTCAGTAGGCCTTGAACTGCTGACACTTCAATATCATCGATACCTGTAGAGGCTGCAAAGACATTTGCCGCACGACTTGTTGCTGTATTTTCAGAATCACCACCATCGAACTCTTGAATAGTGTAGTTAGCAAGTACACCGAAACCTGAAGCCCAACCTAGCTCTTTCTCAAAGCTTGAAAGGTCATATTGAACCGCAATTTCGATACCTTTCTGCGTGGTTTCGCCAGCGTCGTTAATCTTAGTTTCTGTGCCTACACAAATACCTGTGCCTAGTTCAGGTCCAAAAACGTTGATATCAGCAATGGGGTTAAACACACCGCCACCTTCACAAGGCGCAGTAAGGTCACGATAGCCAGTTACTGGATCTTCAAATGGGCTCACAATTTGGTCAACGTGCAGTGCTTTACGTGTTTTGTGGAATATACCAACACTCACCACACTTGCTTCAGCAAAATACCATTCAGCCGCTAAGTCAAAAGATGTTACTTCTTCAGGCTCTAAACCAGGATTACCAATGGCTACATTTGGGTTAGGGCTGGTACTGAATGTTACTGACGTAGATAAGTCGTCAAAGTTAGGGCGACGAATATCTTTACCTGCACCAAAGCGAAGGACAACATCGTCAGCCACATCAGCAACAATATTTAAGCGAGGTAGAATGAAATCGTAATCACCGGTATTAGTTACTTGCGATACCAATTCGTTTCCATCACCGTCTACAGTAATTGAGTTACCCACAGAGGTTACGTCTGTTTGCAAATAACGTAGGCCGAAATTACCGCGGAACATTTCATATTCAAAGTTCGCTTGCGCATAAAGAGCATGTGTTTCTTCTTCAATATCGAAGAAACCAGACGAGCTAGATGTTGGGGCATTCAGGGTGGCTGTAGAACCATGCGCTTCCATGGCTTGTTGTAATGAAGCTAATACGCCATCTGGATCTGAAGCCACTAATTCAGGGTTAATGATTAAGAAATCTCGAACGTAAAGTTCGCGACCATCTGCATCGTTAAAGTTGTTCGGACCGGCTACCAGTAATTCAGAGAATAAATCACCTCGAGGGCTGTCTTCCATACTTCTTAAGCCAACACTGGTGTTAACATCGTCACGTGTACTGGTTGATTTATTGTAGCGGTAACCAAAGTCAACTGACGTAATCATCGAATCTACGTAGTATGAAAAGTCAAAACGAATCGCATCTTCTGAGTTTTCAGTGGTATCTCTACCAATATTCACATCACGTAAAACAACGTTTGAAGGGTCTAAAAGCTGTTCTACTGTTGGCGCATATTCTGCCCCAGATGCAATACCGAACGCTAATGAGCCGCCAGATAAATCATATTCAAACGGAACACTGTTATCGTTACCGCCACCAGCATCTAATGGTGCATTAGGGTTGATAAAGTTAAGCGTAGTATTAAAGCTAGGTGTAGTGGTATCAGAAGATGAAGATGCAACTTCAGCACTTACAAACCATTTCTCGCCTTGCCATTCGCCACCTAACCTAAAGATTTGGCTTTCTGTAATACGAGAGTTTGTATCGGTCGACAAACGAAGGTTAGGATCGTCGTCATCGTTATCAAGATTCACTGGAATAACACCGCGAAGCGCAGCCTGCATTGAACCTAAATCAGTACCACCTAATGAACCGAAGTTAATCGTTTCAAATGCATCAGGTACTGAAATATCGTTAAGTGCACTTACGCCTGAAGCCTGAACACGTGAGCTTTCTTGCAAACGTTCTTGGTCGTTAATAATAGCGTCGAAGAAAAACTTAGTGTTGTCGTTTGGCTGCCATTCAAAGGTACCTACGAAGTTTTTCGTTTCATATTCATAGTTGTCGTAATCTTGTACGAAAAACTGAATGGGAAGGAAGTCGAATGACTGGGCACTTGCTACGCCGCTGTCAGAGGCAATTATGTTATCTCGGTCAGCACGTGGTCTAAATGCAGATACATCTTGTTCTGAATAACTACCACTCACTACAATACCAAATTTACCGTGGTCGTTTTCCCAGTTATCACCATACGTCGCTGAAAGCCGAGGCTGGAAACCGCTGTCTGTAGACAAGCTACTGTTTTCACCTTGAACACGAATCGACGTTAATCGTTCAGTCAATTGAAGAGGACGAATTGTCTTAAGGTTGATGGTACCACCAACAGAACCTTCAATTGTTTTCGCATCTGGTGACTTGGTAACTTCTAAGCCAGCGATGATTGCTGCTGACACATCTTCAAAATCGATACCGCTTCGGCCTGCGCCTGAGCCTACTGTTGAAACGCCGTTTATCTCTGTACGGTTGGCGTCTGTACCACGGATTTGAACACCCGTACCAACACCTGCTTCACGAGTAATTTGTATACCCGTGATGTTTTCTAACACTTCCGCTAAGTTTTGGTCAGGCAATTTACCAATGTCTTCAGCTTCAATGACTTCTACTAAATTGTTTGTAAAACGTTTTTCATTTAGAGCACTGGCTAACGAGGCGCGAATACCAGAAACCTGAATAACTTCTACGTCTTTTTCGGCTTCTTGTTGAGCTTCTTGAGCAAGGGTAGAAGTGGCAAAACTCAACGATGTTGCAGACAACATCGCTAATGTGATTTTAGATAATTTGTGTCCCATGTGTGTTTCCTCTTGCAGCGTTTTGAACCGAGCCTTCAGGCTTTCAAAACAGCGTTGCTAAGTTATGTGTGGTTACATCCTGCACTATTAAAGATACACTTCATTTACAAGATGATTACAAAGCTAGACGAAAAACATACAATGGTCAACCTTTGATCACTTAAAAACTCAGAATTATTAACACCAATTGTAATGCCAATTAACAACACCATAACTAACCAATAAAAACACCCACTCCGAAAACCATACACTACTGCTTAATTATCAGTAATTTAGCCATTATTGACTGCGTTTTTTAGTTATTTTTTTAAGAGGAAAATGTGAGATATATTAAATAATTATTCTTTAGTATTGTTTCGCCAAATGAAGGCTTATTCAAAAGTGGTAATACTAATTGCTTATATAAATATATTCATTGCCACTAGATTGGTAATGTAAAATGTTAATGGCCATTACTCAGTCAGCTAGCTAAATACATTTTTGAGTTAGCTTACATTCATCACATTAAGGCCACTTAACACGTTCAAGACTGTGAACTGCGTTATGCTCTTTATGCTCTTGTACCGCCAACGTAGATGCTTCTATTTATTGGTAGGTCGCATTGGGTTTCTGGATACCTAGCATAAATCCTGCTAACGTAGGTTTATTGCGTCTTTTTTATTGTCTTACCAGTATTATGGCATCCGACGGACATACGTCTTCCACACAATCAGGCTTTTTTAGCAATTCAGGCGAACTTGGTGGAGCACAACCGCAGTTCACTGAAATTTGTACTGCGTTATATGAAAGAGAGCTTTTGCTTATAGCGCATAAAGGCCCCTCAAATGTGTCGATATTGCGCCGAAGATTAGCTGGCCTGCCCCACCACATTCGAAGTGTGGCACGATACCTCATTGACAATACCTCACCGCTAGATATTGATCCCCACAATGGAAGTTGGTTTATCAAGCAACCTGGAAAGTGCCCAGGGCACAGCCAACCTATTGATAAAAAGCATCAGTGGTATGGTCAATATGCAGATTACGGTTTGGTTATACCTATTTGCATAACTACGCTAGAAGGTATGCATATAGAGCTCGACTCAATAGATAGCGTGAATCACGCCACACACACGCTTCATACGAATAAACACGGATGGTTTTCTTTTGATGGCGAGATGGCACATAGTGAAGCTGAAACACGTCAGCATAAAGCAGGGCTCGGCATGACAGGGCTCGGCACGACAGGGCTCGGGACGTCCAGCGTCACCGATGCAATTACGGTATTAAAGCGACAGCTTTTGAAACCTACCACGGCAATTATGGCCTCTGCGTGCAGTGGGCATATGTGGCGTCATAAATCGAAGGGGGCTCCGAGAGCACTTTCATTGCGAGAAATGCGTCTGTCCACTCACATAAACTGGAAGAATTTCACCCTGAAAGGTTAAGGCTAGTGCCTATTTTAGGCATTCCTAAGGCAGGCTTGAAGTACAACGCGACCGCGATGAGTTAACTCATCACTCCACAGTTAACTCATCCCGCCACAGTTAGTTCATCCCGCCACAGTTAGTTATCCCACGACAGCGTCGGTATTTAATCCAACGCTTCTTCGTAGCGTTTTATAAAGCGAGAGAAAGCTTCAATGTGTGGTAAGTGTCCCAAACCGTCAAGCTCTTTCACTGTTATGGCATTGTTGCGAGCTTTAACTTTAGCGCCAAGTCTATCGTAACGGCCAAGCTCCCGCGTAACACCTTCTTTTTTCCAACCTCTTCCGGGTCCGGTTCTATCTCGTGTACCTAAAATTAAGGTAACCGGTACTTGGAAGTTATCAAATTCTTCGATAACAGGTTGAGTAAATATCATGTCGTAAGTTAACGCACTCACTTTGGCTAGTTGGGGCCAATCATCACCTTCAATCCATCCCATTAAATGGCTGGCATGGTAGGCATATGTGTCATTCCAATCGCCATCATAATAATTTGTTTTCTGGTATGTGACGATATTTTCAGGCTTCTTCTTCAACTCATTTTGAAGAAAAAACGCGACATCTTTATATTCCACATATTGAAGGTAGTTTTCTAAACCAATAGGATTGATAAGCACAAGCTTGCGCACACTTTCTGGATAATTCAGTGCAAATCGCGACGCCACCATGCCGCCCATCGAATGACCTGTCACAATCACATCGTCAAGGTTCAACGATGTCAGCAACTGTTTGGTGTTGTTCGCTAATGCCGCAAAGCTATATTGATAATTAACCGGCTTATCTGATTTACCAAAGCCAATTTGGTCAGGAATAACCACTCCATACCCTTGTTCATGCAACCAATTGGCTGTGGTTTCCCAATAACTACTGGCAAAGTTCTTACCATGCAACAACAATACTGTGGGTTGCCCTTCCTTTGCCGGTAAATGCATGTATGCCATGCTTAACCCTTGCCCTTGAGATTCAAATGCCATGGTGTGAACATCAAAAGGATACTCGAAGCCAGTTAGATTTTTCGAAAAGGGTTTTGCAAAAACAATGGTTGAAAACGTGAAGATAAGAAACGAATAACTTAAAGAAAAAATAGCGCGTTTCATCATTTTGCTCTAAAGAAGATACTAGGTGATTTACCCTATCAAAATCGCGGAAACAATACGCCTTTGTTAAGCAGCGAAATTCGCTATTCCATCGTAATTTGGCAACTAAATAGACAACACAAGCGTTTTAGCAATTTCACGAAATTAGTATATACATCCTAACGACCAGCTCTTCACTGGATAAATTTGAGCAACATGAAATAAACGTATCAAATAACCCCAAAAAATAGGATAAACACCCTATTTTTAAAAAACCATTATTTATAACCAAATTTTATACCCATTATTCGAATCAAAGGTTGACCTTAAAGGCGTGGATGGGTACATTGTCGCTATCAACTGGTCGGCAAAGAAAATACGCAAATGATGCGCAATCGCTTTCTTCTAACTCTACTCCTTATGGCAGCAAGACTGCACGGGTAGATTGCGACCAGCGATTAATTACACAGAAACCCGTGCTTAGCACGGGTTTTTTTTTAACTTTTATAAACGAGAGAGCGTTATGACAAATCAAGTGAAAATCTTTGATACCACATTGCGAGACGGTGAGCAGGCCTTACCTGCAAGCTTAAGTGCCAAAGAAAAGCTGCAGATTGCGCTAGCGCTCGAACGTTTAGGTGTTGATATCATTGAAGCAGGCTTCCCCGTCTCTTCACCAGGCGACTTTCGCTCGGTACAAATGATTGCAAAAGAAGTTAAAAATTCGGTTATATGCGGCTTATCACGTGCCTTAGAAAAAGACATTGATGCGTGCGGTCAGGCCCTTGGCGTAGCCGAGCAGTTTCGTATTCACACCTTTATCGCCACTTCAGAAATTCACGTAGGTGCTAAATTACGTAAATCTCACGATGAAGTAGTCGATATGGCAGTTGCGGCAGTTAAACATGCCCGTAAATACACAGATGACGTAGAGTTTTCATGTGAAGACGCAGGTCGTACCCACATTGATTACTTATGCCGCATGGTAGAAGCCGCTATTAATGCAGGCGCTACCACAGTAAATATTCCTGATACGGTTGGTTACACTACGCCAACGGAATTCGGCGGTATTATTCAACAATTGTTTAATCGTGTTCCAAATATCGACAAAGCGATTATCTCTGTACATTGCCACAATGATTTAGGGTTAGCGGTAGCAAATTCTTTAGCTGCGGTAGAACAAGGTGCACGCCAAGTTGAATGTACCATTAACGGTATTGGTGAACGGGCGGGTAACGCTTCACTTGAAGAAATTGCAATGATTTTGCAAACTCGTCAGGCCATGTTGGGCATCAACACAAACATCAATTCTCAGGAAATTTCGCGCACCTCTAAATTGGTTAGCCAATTATGTAATATGCCGGTTCAGGCAAATAAAGCGATTGTGGGAGCTAACGCATTTAGTCACTCATCGGGTATTCACCAAGATGGCGTATTAAAAGCGCAAAATACTTATGAGATCATGACACCGGAAAGTGTAGGTATTAATAAAAACAACCTAAACTTAACGTCTCGCTCTGGTCGTCACGTAATTAAGCATCGCTTAACCGAGTTAGGCTACAAAGTAGAAGACTACGATTTAGAAGCAGTGTACGACGCATTCTTGAAATTGGCTGACAAAAAAGGCCAAGTTTACGATTACGACTTAGAAGCCTTGTTGTTCTTCGATAAGCAAAAGCACGATCATGCGCATTATCAATTGATGAACCTTCAAGCGACTTCTGGAAGAGAAATTATTCCAAGCGCTACCGTAAAGCTAAGAGTAGGCGAAGAAGAAATTATCCAATCTAGTATTGGTAATGGTCCGGTTGATGCCGCATATAATGCGATTAGAGCTATCTTGGGCCATGAAGATGTTGAAGTTGTAGACTTCAAATTAGATTCAAAAGGCGAAGGGGCCGATGCCCTAGCACAAGTGAGTGTGATCGCCACTTATAAAGGGCGTCGTTTCCACGGCATTGGTCTTGCCACCGATATTGTTGAAGCTGGTGTTAAAGCCCTTATTTTTGTACTAAACAACACTTATTTAGCTGATCAAATTGACCAGCAGAAAAATCAACAAGAACGCGTTGCAGGAGTTTAAATGAGCCAGTTCTCAATTGCCGTATTAGCCGGAGACGGTATAGGCCCAGAAGTAATGCAAGAGGCCAACAAGGTCTTAGATGCGGTAGAAAAGAAATTTAACGTAGCCTTTAACCGCACAGCTTACCCTGTCGGCGGTTACGCTATCGATACTGAAGGTGAAGCCCTTCCGTCAAAAACCTTACTAGGTTGTGAGCAAGCCGATGCCATTTTATTTGGTAGTATTGGCGGCCCTAAGTGGGACACATTACCACTAGAGCAGCGCCCAGAGCGTGCCGCATTATTAACATTGCGTAGCCATTTTGATTTATTCAGTAACTTGCGCCCTGCCCGTATTTATCCTGGGTTAGAAGCCTTGTCTCCACTACGTGAAGACATTGCGAAATCTGGCGTAGATGTATTGGTAGTGCGTGAACTTACCAGCGGTATTTACTTTGGCCAGCCCAAAGGGCGCGAAGGCGAAGGTGAAGAAGAGTTCGCTTATGACACTATGCGTTACAGCAAGCGTGAAATTCGCCGTATTGCGGTTGCCGCTTTTGAAGCTGCGCAGAAACGCCGGGGTAAAGTGACTTCTGTAGATAAAGCCAATGTGTTACTTACCAGCCGCTTGTGGCGTGAAGTGACTGAAGAAGTGGCAAAAGACTACCCAGACGTAGAGCTTGATCATATCTATATTGATAACGCGACCATGCAAATCATGAAGAACCCAGCGCAGTTTGATGTGATGCTGTGTTCTAACTTATTCGGCGATATCGTTTCTGATGAATGTGCCATGATGACGGGCTCAATGGGCTTGTTAGCCTCTGCTAGCATGAACGAAGACGGTTTTGGTTTGTACGAACCTGCGGGTGGCTCTGCCCCTGACATTGCAGGCTTAGGCATTGCTAACCCTATTGCACAGGTACTTTCAGCAGCCATGATGTTACGTTTTAGCATGAACCTAACTGATGCAGCCGATGCTATTGAAAAAGCGGTTATTGCTACATTAGAAGCGGGAGTTCTTACAGGCGAACTTCTTCCTGATGATAAGCGAGAAAGCGCGTCTACCACCTCACAAGTCGGTGATGAAATAGTAAAACAATTAATGGCGCAGGAGTAATTAACACCATGGCCAAGACCTTATACGACAAAGTGTGGCAAGCACATATTATCGATCAATTAGGCGAAGACAGCTTAATTTACATCGATCGCCACCTTATACACGAAGTAACTTCGCCTCAGGCTTTTGCTGGCTTAAATGAGAAAGGCCGCAAAGTACGTTGTCCTGAGCGCACTGTAGGTACAATGGATCACAGTATCTCTACTCGCTCATTAGCGATAGATGCATGTGGACCGCAAAATGCGCTTCAACTTCATACCCTTGCTAACAACTGTGAACAACACGGCATTCAGTTATTCCCTGTTGGTCACCAAAAGCAAGGTATCGTGCATGTTATGGGCCCTGAGCTAGGCCTTATTCAACCGGGCATGACAGTAGTATGTGGTGATTCCCACACTGCCACCCATGGTGCATTCGGTGCCCTAGCATTTGGTATTGGTACATCTCAAGTAGAACACGTATTAGCAACCCAAACCCTTAAGCAAAGCCGTGCGAAAAGCATGCTTATTAAGGTTAATGGTACGCTTCCTGTGGGCATTACTGCGAAAGACATCATTCTAGCTATTATTGGCAGAATTGGTCACGCAGGAGCCACAGGGCATGTAATTGAGTACGCTGGTGAAGCTATTTCTGGTTTAACCATGGAAGAGCGCATGACCGTGTGCAACATGAGTATTGAAGCTGGCGCTAAAGCAGGGCTAATTGCCCCAGATGACACCACGTTTGAATACCTTAAAGGCCGTGAATACGCACCAAAAGGCCAAGACTGGGAAGATGCAGTAGCCTATTGGAAGACCCTTTACACTGAAGAAGGCGCAAGCTTCGACACAGTAGTAGAACTTGAGGCTGCCGACATTGCACCGCAAGTAACATGGGGCACAAACCCAGGCCAAGTTATTGGTGTTGATACACCAGTGCCAGGCCCAGATGATTTTTCTGACCCTATCGAAAAAGAAAGCGCCAAAAAAGCCTTGGGCTATATGGGATTATCAGCAGGCGATAAGCTTGCCGATGTTGCCGTAAACCACGTGTTTATTGGTTCTTGTACCAATGGTCGTATTGAAGATTTACGTGCGGCTGCCCATATTGCCAAAAACGGCAAAGTCGTCGATTCAGTTACCGCCATTGTGGTTCCAGGCTCAGGTCATGTGAAAAAACAAGCTGAAGCAGAAGGGTTAGACAAAATCTTTACCGATGCAGGCTTTGAATGGCGTCTACCAGGCTGCTCTATGTGCTTGGGTATGAACGATGACAAACTTGTAGCTGGCGATCGCTGTGCATCAACCAGTAACCGAAACTTTGAAGGCCGTCAGGGTCGTGGCGCACGTACCCATTTGGTTAGCCCAGCGATGGCCGCTGCCGCTGCGATTACTGGCCGTTTCGCCGATGTTAGAGATTTTCAGGAGTAACCCATGTCTGATTCAACACAAGGTTTTACCGCACATACTGGTTCAGCGGTACCGCTAGACCAAGCGAACGTAGATACCGACCAAATTATTCCTAAGCAGTTTCTAACGGGTGTTACACGCGCTGGTTACGGAAAGCATTTGTTCCACGATTGGCGTTATTTGGATTTAGAAGAAAAAGTACCTAACCCAGAGTTCTCATTGAACAAACCTGAGTTTGCCGGTGCAAGCATTCTACTTACCCGAGAAAACTTCGGTTGTGGTTCTAGCCGTGAACACGCGCCATGGTCGCTGAACGATTTTGGTTTTAGAACCATTATTGCCACCAGCTATGCTGATATTTTTTATGGCAACTGCATTAACAACCAATTATTACCCGTTGCGCTTGCCAGCAGTGAAATGGACGCGTTATTTGCAGCAGTTGAAGCTAATCCAGCATTAGAAATTACGGTTAACTTACCAGAGCAGACTGTATCGTTTAGTGAGACTAGCTTCAGCTTCGACATTGCCGATCATCATAAAACCAACTTGCTAAAAGGGTTAGATGCTATCGGTCAAACCTTAGAGCTTACCGACAAAATTTCAGCTTATGAAGCTAAGCAACCTGCTTGGGCTTAAAAACTGGGTATTGAATACTAAGCTTCAAACGCTAGGTTTAAACTTTAGTGTGATTCAGCACAATTTTGCCCTGTAGTGATGGCGAAGTACTCCTACTTCGCCTAACTTTAATAAGTAGTTAACACCGCTCAAAAAGTCGAATGGAGTCTTTATGCTGAAAGCAGTACCTATTGATGATCTCAAACCCGGGATGTACATCAACCAAGTACTTAAACAAACTGGCAGCTTACAGATGCGTTCAAAGGGTCTTGTAAAACACCAAACAGTTATCAACACCTTAAAATCCCGTGGGATACAGACTGTTCAAGTAGACTTCGAGAAGTCTCTTAATCACGAACCATCGACCGATTCAGCCCCGCTTTCTACACCAGAATCAAACACTCAAGCGCCTGCTAAAGTAGAAAAAGACCAACAGGTCGCACAAAACAGCCTTACACGTAACGCAATGAAAGAAGCCAACGGGCTTTACTTTGATGCGGTAAATATACAAAACGGCTTTTTATCCGCGCTTAACCGCGGTGCAGTAAACGACTTGAAGTTAGTGAAAGACCTAGCACAAAGCCTTATCGATAGTATATTTGATAACAAAGATGCCCTGTCTTGCTTAACCCTGATAAAAAACAACAACGCTTACCTGTTAGAACACTCCATCAACTGTAGTATTTTAATGGGCATGTTTACCCAATTTTTAGGCTATGACAGAGAAACCATAGACCAAGCGAGTTTAGGGGCTTTGTTAATGGACGTTGGAATGTCGTCCTTACCTATGGATGTTCACAACAACGTTGAGGATTTGTCAGCGGCAGATTGGGAGGTGATGAAAACCCATGTTGATATTGGTGTTGAGCTTGTGGAGCAGTGCGGTGAGATTTCGGATTTGGTGCTATCGATTATCGCGCAACATCACGAACGCATAGACGGCAGCGGTTACCCTAAAGCACTCAAAGAAATAGAAATTTCCGAATTCGCGCGCATTGCAGGTATTATTGATACCTACGATGCTATGGTGTCTAACCGCCCCCACAAAAAAAGCATTAGCCCTACCCAAGCACTCAAACGACTAACGGAAGACGGCAGACTCGACCAAACCTTAGTTAGCCAGTTTGTTACATGCATGGGAGTGCACCCGGTAGGCTCAATTGTTAGGCTAAAAAGTGGAAAACTTGCCATTGTCAGCCAACAAAACCCACTTAGCACGATGAGCCCCATTGTGATGACATTTTATAGCGTCCCTTCGCAGCAATATGACGATATTACTCGACTAGATTTAAGTGCGAATGATGACGAAATTGTGTCGGGCGTACGACCCGATGATTTCAACGTGAACTTGTCGACTTTCTTTCAAGACGTATTGGTAAATCAAGCGCCAGACTAATTAGCATCCTGACTAATAAGCACCCTGACTAATAAGTAAAGGGTATTAACATTCACTTCAATACCCGTTGCTTTTCCTTTGCCATTACCAGTCAGTAAGCGCCGCCATGGTGAAAAGCTCTTCTTCAAAACCTAATACCACCTGCTGCGCTTCAATATTGACAATCTGCACCTTATCGTCAATCCAATCGCCTTCAGTCATTTGTATGCCATTCACTCGCACCCAACGATCATCAGGTCGTGATGCGTACATATGCGCACTGAAATTCATAGAGGGCAACCGCGTTAATAGCCGCACAGGCAACTGATCGACACGCTGAATGTTATCTCGTACCGTCACTTTCGTTTTTGGTTCAAAATCATCATTCTCGGCTTGGGTATCTAGTGCTGCCACCGCTTGATTGAATCGGGCTAACAGTTCTGGTGAAACTTCAATCTTGTTTTCATCTTGAACGTTCTGAGAGTTCAGCACCCGCCCTTCTTGTTCAGCCGCCGCTAAATCGAAGGTATCATCAGCGTCATTTTGATTCCCCGAAGAAGCTTGGCTTCCCGTCCGTACGTTGCTTTGCGCCGCCTGAGAGTTTGGGTTGGTATTAGAAGCTTGCGCGATACTATCTGAACCAACTTCTTGCGAAGCAATTTCTTTAGAAGGTGGGTTGCCGCTAGTCGTTGATACTTGATCAGATGCATTAGGCATTATTGGCGGCATATTCACTGGCGCTGTTGTTTGCCCAGCTCCTTGTACATTTTCTTGCACACTTCCTTGCCCATTTGCTTGCGCAGCTGTCTGTAAAGGAGCCTGTGCTGACTGTTGTTTAGGCTGTTGTTTAGACAACTGGGTGCCCTGCTCCAAGGTAACAGTCGTGTTTGAGGCTTCAGGTTGAATAGATTCCACAACCGACGCCGTAACCGCAGGCCACCATTCACCTCGCGTAGCAACCAGAAACCCTAAGTATAAACCACCTGCGACAATAGCAGAGTAAGTCGCAAGCTCTTTGCCGTATACCTTCCACATGGAAGGCAGCCCTTGCACAGTAGGCAAAAACAAACTGCGATTAAATTGGTCAGATAGCGTTTTGTCAAACTTTGCGCTGGTATCGTGCTGGCCACGTAATAACGCTTGGGTTTGCGTGCGATGCCCAGTTCCGGCTGTAGTTGCAGGCGCAATTTCTACCGTTTGGTCAGGATCTATTTCTATTTCCTGAACACCCATTTCTGCTAAGCCTTCCACCATAGCATCGCTAGATACCAAGCCTGATTTTCGTATTTTAACCGGTCCGTTCTGTTGCGTTATTCTAACAATCACCATGCCGGGCTTTAGGTCACTAATACTAAGTATATTAGACATATAAACTCCCTAGGCCATAGCCACAGAACACAGCCACCACAAATGCGCTGAAAAGCCACCATTTGCGATTACCTTGCATACGCTGGCTTACCACATCTTCACCAAGAATTTGTTGTGCTGCGGCGAGGAAAATAGGCTTTTGCACTACGGCATGTTGTTTGGTGAAAGAAAGGGTTAATGCTCTATCACAAAGCAAGTTTATAACTCTTGGAATACCACCGGTTATTTGATGCACTGCCCGTAGGGTAGATTTGCTAAAAATACTCACATCACCATGCGCAACACTAAGCCTATGCGCTATGTAAGCACTAACTTCCGGGGCAGTGAGTGGCAATAAATGATACCGCGCAGTAATACGCTGGGCGAGCTGTCTGAGCTCGTTTCGCTTCAACAGTTGCTGTAATTCTGGCTGGCCGATTAAAACTACTTTTAATAGCTTTTCACGGTTAGTTTCTAGGTTCGTGAGTAACCGTAATTGTTCCAACACTTCTGGCAATAAATGCTGCGCTTCATCAACCATCAACACCGTGTTCATGCCCTGTTGGTGATTTTCTGCCAACTTAGATAAAATTAAGTCAGTGAAATATTTTAAGCTGGCTTTCTCTTCTTGGTACTGTAAACCAAGTTCATCACACACGGTGGCGAGTAACTCCAGCGCAGAAAGCGTTGGGTTTAAAATCATTGCGACTTGGGTATTATCGGGCAATTGCTGCAATAACTTACGAGAAACCGTGGTTTTCCCTGTACCTACCTCGCCGGTAAGCATAACAAAACCGCCACTTTCACTTAGCCCAAAAGTAAGGTGAGCTAACGCCTCTTTGTGCCGCGGGCTCATATAGAGGTAATCGGGGTTTGGCGCGATTGAAAACGGATTATCGCTTAACCCAAAGTAATTCAAATACATGGTATTCGCTGTTGAAGTTGAAAACGCGATTTAAACTACCAGAGCGTGAACAGAAGTCAAAGTGTGCTTATGTAAACTGCTTCTGTAATAATACCCATTGGCTTAAGAAAATTTACAATACAGAGGTTACATGCAGGTTTATTTAGTTGGCGGCGCGGTGCGCGACACCCTATTAGGGAGAACGGTTACCGAACGCGATTATGTGGTGGTAGGAGCAACACCTGCACAAATGCTAGCTAAAGGCTTCACCCAAGTGGGTAAAGACTTCCCTGTATTCTTACACCCTAAAACCTCGGAAGAATACGCACTTGCCCGCACCGAGCGTAAAATGGGCAGCGGCTATACTGGCTTTGAGTGCGACGCTTCTACCTCGGTTACTTTGGAAGAAGACCTAAAACGCCGCGACCTAACTGTAAATGCCATTGCCCGAGATCAAGACGGCGAACTTATCGACCCCTATCATGGCCAACAAGATTTACAAAATAAAGTGCTTCGTCATGTTTCAGACGCGTTCAGTGAAGACCCTTTGCGGGTATTTCGCGTAGCTCGTTTTGCCACCCGCTATGCCTATTTAGGCTTTACCATTGCTGAAGAAACCTTAAGCCTGATGACCGCCATGGCCAAGTCTGGTGAGTTAACCAGCCTAAGTGCAGAAAGAGTATGGCAAGAAACTAAGCGAAGTTTGCTTGAAGCCACCCCCGAAGTATTTTTCAAAACTTTAAAGTCTTGCCACGGCTTGAACGACTGGTTTGCAGAACTCAGTGGGTCTGAAAGCGCGTTTGATACTGGTATTCAGGCACTTCAACAAATTCAAACACGCACTCAAAGCCAGGGTTCCAATTATACAGCCCCGATAGAAGTGCGTTTTGCCGCGCTTTGTTCGGGCTTAACGTATAAACAGGTTCAGCAACTGTGTAAACGACTAAAAGTACAAAACACGGTGAGCGACATTGCCGAATTGGTGAGTGAGCACAAAGCTTCACTTATCAGCAGCGACAAACTAGAAGCCGATACCCTATTAACGGTGTTTAATAAAACCGATGCATGGCGACGACCTGAGCGCTTTAGTCTTTTTCTCAATGCCCTGCAGCCTATTGCAATGCAACTCTCTGATTCGAAACAAACCAGCACTATGAATTCATCACATTGGTCAGAGCGCCAAGCTTTGATAACGCAGACATTAGTGGCCGCCAATGGCGTGGATGTTCAGCACATTATTGCACAAGGATTTAAAGGCCCAGAAATTCGCGAAGCACTGAACAACGCTAAATTAGAGAAAATAAGCGCATTACTTTGCTAAGGCGATCACGTTTTTCCCTTATTAGTCGCAAGGGCAAATCTTACGAGAAAATCTCCCAGGTAAATCGCTCTCACAAGGCTCACTGAACACGCGCTGTAATAAATTAGTTTCTCATAGCGCGTTAAAAAGCGGCTTTCAACATGGATTTATGAGGTGTTCACACAAAACACTTCAGTAAATTATCTATTACGTGTTTTTTTTCTACGTTTTGTACCATAAATGCTACAATACGCCCCATTCAATATAAGCGTTTTTATACTATGACTTTCGAAGATCTCGAATTAGACGAAGAACTCTGCCACGCGGTGGCGGATATGGGCTACGAGAGCCCCACCAGCGTACAATCTTTGGTTATCCCCCATGCAATGGACGGGCGCGACATTTTAGCGTCTGCCCCTACTGGCACGGGTAAAACTGCCGCGTTCTTATTACCGGTTTGTCAGTTTTTACTCGACTACCCGCGTAAACAACCCGGTTCAACCCGCATTCTTATTCTTACGCCTACCCGCGAGCTCGCGCTTCAGGTGTATGAACAGGCTGTTGAGTTAACCAAACACACTGACATTGTTAGCGGTGTGATCACCGGTGGCATTAACTATGGTACCGACAGGGAAACCCTTAGCCAAAGCATTGATATTTTGGTGGCGACTCCAGGACGTCTGTTCGAGCACATTCAAAATGAAATGGCCGATTGTCGTGACATCGAGTGCCTTATACTTGATGAAGCCGACCGCATGCTAGACATGGGTTTTCGCACTATTGTGAACCAGATTGCGAGTGAAGCACGCTGGCGCAAACAGAACATGCTATTTTCTGCCACGTTAGAAGGTGGCGGTGTAAGTCAGTTTGCTAAAGATATTCTGCAAAATCCTGAAGTGATTGAAGCCTTTCCGTCACGCAAAGAAAAGAACAAAATTCATCAGTGGTACCACCTAGCTGATGACTTAAACCATAAAAAGGCATTGCTCGTTCATATATTAAAAGAACAAGCGACGACCACGGTTGTTTTTGTTAAAACCCGTGAACGCCTGCAAATGCTAAAAGATTACTTAGCATCGCAAGATATTATGGTGTGTTGGTTACAGGGTGAAATGCCACAAGATAAACGTATGGCAGCCTTAACGCGCTTTAAAAGTGGCGAAGTGCCAGTACTACTTGCCACCGATGTAGCCGCTCGAGGCATTGATGTGCCTGAAGTTAGCCATGTAATTAACTTCGATATGCCACGTAAGGCCGACGTATATGTTCACCGCATTGGCCGTACCGGCCGTGCTGGCGCCAAAGGCACCGCAATTTCATTGGTAGAAGCCCACGACTTCGAATTTATTACCAAAGCAGCACGCTACACCGAAGAGCCAATTAAAGCCCGTGTTATTGCCGAACTTCGTCCGCAAAACAAAGCACCCAAAATTGGCCCGAGAAAGAAAAAGCTAACCGCGAAAGACAAAGCAAAAGCCAAGTCTAAAGCGAAGCCAAAGAATAAAACCAAAGTACGCACCAAAAAGCGTTAACGCGATGAACTGATGCGTGGATAAGTGATCCTACCGTCTGCGTGCTAGACGATGACGAAATTGGCGAAGGCAAGGTTGGCGCGGGCAATCAGGTGTATTGGCTGCTCCGCAAACACGCGGTAAATACATCCCTGTACGCTCCGCCGCCGAATCCCTGCGGCGGAGGGTTTGCTACGCAGCCAACACACCTACTTGACCGCACTAGCTATCGTCCGGCAACACTGAATTCTAGGTTTACTACATCAGCAAACTAGCCAAAAATTAAATTTGTTAAGGTATTTTTATGACTTTTCCTCAAAAGATAGTGCTCGCGTCTGGTAATCAGGGCAAGGTGCGTGAGTTCACCAGCTTGTTTGCTGAATACGGTGTAGACGTTATTGCGCAGAAAGAATTGGGCGTGAAAGACGTGCCTGAAACCGGCACTACCTTTGTTGAGAATGCCATTATTAAAGCTCGTCATGCTGCCAAGGTAACAGGTTTACCCGCTATTGCAGACGATTCAGGTTTAGTGGTTGATGCTCTTGGCGGCGCGCCAGGCATTTATTCTGCCCGCTTTGCTGGCGAAGACGCTACCGACAGCGACAATATCGATAAGTTACTATCTGAGCTATCTGGTTCTGATAACCGCAAAGCTCACTTCTTTTGCACATTGGTGTTTATGCGCCACGCTGACGATCCGGTGCCACTAGTTAGCCAAGGTAAATGGGAAGGAGAAATTCTTAATGCCCGTGAAGGCGATGGTGGTTTTGGTTACGATCCTGTGTTTAACGTGCCGTCTCACAACTGCACTGCTGCTCAGTTAGATAAAACTGAAAAGAACCGTATTAGTCATCGCGGAAATGCCCTAGCTATATTATTAGAAACCATGAGAAACACCTTTGCGTAATCCTCCACTAAGTTTGTACGTGCATATTCCTTGGTGCGTACAAAAATGCCCTTACTGCGATTTTAATTCACACGGTTTAAAGTCTGCACTGCCTGAAAAAGAATACGTGGCTCACCTCCTTGATGACTTAGCCATAGATGCTAAGCGCATTGGCGATAGGCCAATTGAAACGATTTTCATTGGCGGTGGCACGCCTAGCTTATTTTCAGCCGAGGCGATGAGCGACTTAATTAAAGGGATTCGCACGCGGGTCAATTTGGCAGATGACGCTGAGATTACCATGGAAGCCAACCCTGGCACGGTGGAAAGTGGTCGTTTTGCGGGCTTTTATCAAGCCGGAATAAACCGTATATCAGTAGGTATACAAAGCTTTCAGCCTGCCCACTTAAAGGTGCTTGGCCGCATTCATGACGATACCCAAGCTATCGAGGCCATAAATCAAGCCCATAGTGCTGGCCTACCCACGTTTAACCTAGATTTAATGCACGGTTTGCCCGAGCAAAGTGTGGAAAATGCCATGTCTGATGTAGACAAAGCCTTGGCGTTATCACCCTATCATTTGTCGTGGTATCAGCTAACCATTGAGCCTAATACGCCCTTTTATTCACGTCCGCCTGAATTACCTGATGACGATATATTGTGGGATATTCAAGAACAAGGGCACGCACGATTAAAAGCGGCAGGTTACGAGCAATATGAGATTTCTGCTTACGCAAAAACGGGGCATCAGTGTCAGCATAATCTTAACTACTGGCGCTTTGGAGATTACTTAGGAATAGGCTGCGGTGCCCACGGCAAGATTACAGACATATCCACTGGCACGATTACGCGTACGGTTAAAATTAAGCATCCTCGTGGCTACATGGAAATAAGCCGCCCTTATTTAGATACTGAGACACTTGTACCTGCTGAAGACTTACCGTTTGAATTCTTTATGAACCGCTTTAGGTTGGTAGAGCCCTGCCCTATTGAGGATTACACCGCACTAACCGGTGTTGAACTGACAAAAGAATATCAAGACGCTTTGAAGGATGCCCAGACACAAGGGCTACTCGATATTACCGACACCCACTGGCAGGTAACCGCCAAAGGCAGACGCTACCTGAATACGTTACTGTCTTGTTTTGTATAAGTACGATTTGGGTTGGCTTGAATGATCAGAGCTTAGTGCGAGGCTAGCTGCTATTCCGTTTCTTCTGGGGAGTGGGAAGTAATAAGGTTATACGGTTGCAGTGCCGGAATGGAAGCGCGAAGCTTTTCTTCAGCAACATCTAATCGTTTTAGCTTGTTACAAATCCACTCTGCTTTATTTCGCAGGCTAGTTGCTTTGCTATTCATATCTCTTTCAAGCTGTTCGCCTACCGTGCCTAATTGACGGGTAATTTCAGCAACCTTCTCACTGTTCACTTCATCGCTGTTGGTATTGATCCCGCTAATAGCCGACAAGATACCACCTACCGAGGTAGAAATTGCCTCTTCCAGCTGAGCTTCAATTTCACTATCAACAAAATCGTCCACGCTTTCAAGCGATCCTGGGCCAATGAAATAGTGATTACTTGCATGGCGGAACTTGTCTTTAACTCTTACTTTTACTCGCTTCATGGCGCTATTTAAGCGCTCGTAGCTGTCGTGATCGCTTCCCACTAATCCTAAATAAACACTTTCAATAGTATCTACTGCTAAGTCGACACCCTCGGTAGCCAAAACAATCATTTTAGGTACTACGTAATGCAGACCGTGGGCGTACTCTCCTAACCACTCGCTTTGTTCCGCGGTAAGGGTTTGCCAACGCCCATTAATAAAAAGTTGAGTTTGATCGTTAATTTGCACCCGCGTGCGGGACTTTTCCATAACGCGAAGTTGAGTGTCGTTTACAGCTAAGCCATAAGCAAAGTCAATGTTGCACGCAATTTCTGCCGAGGCTGGTTTAACCCACCCAACAAGTAGCACGGTGCTTACAATACCTAGTAAAAGGCGTTCAAAATATTTCATGAGACTATTGTGGCTAGCTTGCACGCAAATAGGAAGGTGACATGAGTCTAAACTGCGAAAAATCAGGGTGAAGTATCAAGGTAAACATGGATGCCTGCTAGCAATAAGAAAAGCGCGCATTATAAGTGCGCGCTTTCGCATTTCCTACCTTACAACCTTAGCATTAGTCTAAAGTATAATTTGAAGGTTTGTGCACATTCGCTAATCGTTTGTGTACGTTCGCACCAATCTTACGTAAATAAAGCGATCTTTCTCTTTAATTGAATGGCTCGCATTGAAGAAAGCCACTACCCAAGCCCTGTCAGGATCGTCAACTGAAGGAGTAGAAGTCCAGAAGTCATCGGGTGGTGTTTCGGGGAACATAGTGCTGTTCACCGCGGGGCGTACACAGTCACGCTCAACAATGGTGGCTAGTTCTTTAACATTGGGAAGTCGCCATCCTAATAGGTCTTCGTCACTGGCCGCTTGCGCTAACTTTAATGCTTGCTGCCACGTGTACTTCACGGCTTCGCCATCACAAGTAGATCCGTCCCACGTTTGGCCTTCCGCACAGCGCTCCCACACCAAGTCCGTTGGCTCATGTAACACCGTACTACTGGTGATGGTGGTAAAGTCATCATCCGGTGTGGTTTCAAGCCCATCTGACAAACAGGTTTGAGCAGACAAACTAGTAGAAACTAACATCAACGATGCTGCTAATGGTGCTAATACAGGTGCTAAGATTTTCATGATTATCTCCCCGCTCTTACTAAGCGCACTTTTGCCGCCGAGGATTTATTTAAAAAGTTATCTACCCCAGAATCGAAATCCAGCGCCCATGCATTTTGCGCATCATCGCTATTTACGCCGTCGGCGCTAGGTACAGACGTCCAATACCACACTGGGTTTGCTGAAAGCACGCCCGTATACGGAAAGTAGTCTTCGTCAATTGTCATGCTATCTGAAATACCTAAATGCATAAGCGAGAAAAGCTCTTGGTGGGTTGGCATACGCCAGTCGTAAAACCCACATAGCCCTTGTGCATTAAGTGCCGTGACATAGGCTTGGGTATTACAACTGGTCAGCGAGCACACCGTATCGCTACCGCTTAAGTCACCTTCATAGCCACCATTAACATCGTCGCTATACCATGAATAAGTGTAGTCTTTATCTTGCAGTGTGCCGTCGTCGGTTTTCACTTCCCACACTAAGCCCGTTACGTTGTCGCGTACGCACGACCACGTATCTGCACTGGCATCCTGTTCATCACCATTGGCATTCAAACGAGTATAATCGAAGCCCGCTTTGCCCCTTCCTGCTTTCTCAATTAATCCATTTTGCTCAACAACATCTGCGCCACGTTGCCCATCTTGACCTGGCCACTCATTTTGTTGAGCTTCAGTCAGCGCATTATTAGTTGCTTGCTGCAACACGCCAGTATCATTAATTAACGGGGTGGGCATGGGGCGTACGCCCACATTAATGGTGTCTTCTACTTGATTACCGTTGGCATCGGTCACGGTTAATGTGTAAGCCACTACGGTATATTCAGTTACCGCAGGCGCGATAGCAAAAGTAGATAAATCATCTTCATCGTCTATCGCTTGAATATCTACGTTTTGGTTTAAGGTTGCTGCATCTGCTGCATTAACAGGTAGCGTTGTTGAAGATACGTTATTGCTGCGCTCCCAATCATAAGTAAGCGGTAACGAACTTGGAATACTGGTACTGGCATCGCCATCTAGTACAATAGTTTCACCACTAAATACGCCTTGCGAAGAACCTGCGTCAACCACGGGTAGCGTATCTGATTCTGACTGCACAAAAATAGTCACAGACTCCGTGTCGGTGGTACCCTCGCTGTCGGTGACTGTTAGTTCAAAACTTAGGGTCTGCGCATCATTGGCAATAGGCGTGACTATGGTAAGGGTTGATAAATTCGTTTCTTCACCGGTAATAACATTAGTGCCGTCGGTTTGCGTCCAGCTGTAATCAGAAATAGATGCACTGTCGTCGGCAGCGTCATCATCTGTACTGCTACTACCATCAAAAATAACTTCTACGCCACCAGGGAAATTATTTGCGTCTAGTCCATCCCACTCAGGTACTTCAATAATCGCCTCTGGGGCTATATTAATCGGCACTACAGTAATAACCGTTAAATCACTGGCTTCGTTGCCCCCAGTGTCGTTCACCGTTACCGTAATCGTATATTCGGTGGCACTAGATACGCTTGGCGCTTCAAAGCTAGCAGCAGAATCGCTCGTGTCTTCGTGCGTGATAGTCAATGAAGGCGATGCCGACCAACGATAGGTATACTCTTCATTCCCGCCGCTCACTACCGCACTCAATGAATAGCTTGCCCCCTCGGTAACCGTTGCATCGTCACCGGCGTTAATCACTAAGTCACTATTGCCACCGCCACTGCCGCTATCTGAATCACCGCCTCCGCCGCCACATGCTGCTAACATAAAAACCGTAGCGGCTAGAATGAAATGCTTTGTCGAAGCAATAGCTTTTGCTTTCGCCTCTAAAGGCCATAAAAAGGGTGAGAGTAGAAACTGGAAAAACGTTCGCATAATGACTCCGGCAACACGCAGAACTACGGCCACGTGTTGATTAACTCGAATAAAAAATGGAGGGGTGGTTCGCATGTTACTTGTAGCGATTAAAGTGGATATTAGCGGGCGAGCTGATTTCGCTCTTGTGCTTCCGTCATATGCACTTGTATGGCCTCAAGCTGCTTTTTACCAACCGCAACATCTGTCATGTCGTAAATCATCATACTGATGTACTCAACATTTCCTGTAGCCGATATTAATGGCGACAGTGTGATGTTTTGATACATAAATGATTCACTACCTGTAATCGGCCGGTAGTTAGGAAACTTAAATAAATAAGGGCGCTGTTCCCAGGTCATAAAGGCTCTGGTTTTTAGCTCAAATACCGGTTTAGACTTTTGCTTAAACCAGTTTTCTTTAATGGTAGGAAATAAATCAAAAAGCGACTTATCACGAACGTCACTGGGCAACATACCACTATGACTTTCCATGAAGCCGTTCCAGACTTGAATTTTAAACTGTCGGTTTAGCACAACGATGCCAACATCAACCGTTTGCAGCATATCCATCATCCAATGGAATTCGAGTAAATCATCCAAATGCTGGCTCATTAGAAGTCCTCCAACAAGTGGGCAAGTTTCGAATTCATCATTTTCATCGACTCTTCTGTAAATAACAAAATCAAATCACATTGAACATTGTAACCTTCTAAGCCATAGCTTAGCTCAATGGCGAGGGTTCGTTTCCATCGAATCTGATTCATACTGATAATTTCAGTAATGGCTCTGTGCTGCCCTAAAACAATAGGATGTCCTTGGCTGAAGTTAACATCCATTTGTGTTGCTAGGCCAGTAAGGCAAGTGCCAATAAGAATACTGGCCGCATCCATTAAAAGTTCTAGCTGAAGCTGATCATCCACTTCGCCTTCCACATTTAAAATTTTTGCCACATCTTCAAAGCTAGAGTCACTCAAAATACAAATGGCTTCGCCACTGATTCCCGGCCCTAAAAAGCCCTGACACACGGCGGTAACTTGTTCATGACTTTCAATATCTGAAAGCATCATGTGCAATTCAGATACTTCAATAAGGTTTACGTTGGGGATAGGGAGTCGAACGAACACGTTCATGATACGCGCCAAGTGGTCACCGGCTTGACCCATGGCGATATTCGTTATTTCTTGGTAGCAGTCACGAATGTCGGGATCTAAAGGTGCGGCTTCAACAACAGGTTCTGGCTCACTGTGCAGTATGTCAAATTTATCGAGCACTTCAGCAAGGGTTTGAGGCGATACGGGCTTACGAATAAAGTCCAATGCCCCCAAGGCCGTTACTCTATCGTACGCTTCAGGTTGAATATCACCTGAAATTACAATGACCTTCGTGGACAAACCTTCGGCTTTAATTGCTTCTAGCGTGCCATAGCCATCAAGTATAGGCATGTTCAAATCAAGCAGCAGTAAGTCACCTTTTCCTTCTTTAAGCGCGACGAGAGCTTCCTGGCCATTCTTTGCAAAATGCACAGCAACTTCCCAGTCCTGAGGCAAACATTTTGCAACTTGTTTTCGAGCGACTAATGAGTCGTCACAGACGAGTACAGAAAACATTGAATAATCTTACCACCTAGCTTTTTGATAACAGTGAAAATTACAATGTGTTGTAATCAATACTGTATCGGCGTTAATACTTCGAACTGAAGCGATAAATTTTGACGGTTCATATATTGACCTGACACGTCGTAACTAACAATAGCACTTTCGAATGAAATGCTTTTATCCATTGTAGTCAATATTAAAGCGATGGTGAGAGAAAACTAAATAATAATGGCAAAATAATAGCGGTAAATATGCCGTTCACACATAAACCGAGTGTTGCCATGGCAGCCACTTCATCGCCCATGTGTAGAGATTTCGCGGTTCCTACCGCATGGGCAACAGTCCCAAGTGCAACACCTTGAGATTGAGTATCGGATACCTTAAAAATACGAAAAACACTTGTTGCCGCAATGGCACCCACCACACCGGTAGTAATCACAAACACAGCAGCAAGGGCAGGAATCCCCCCTATTTGAGCCGATGCTTCCATGGCCAGAGGTGTGGTAATAGACTTGGCTAACATGGTGAGTTGAATACTGATTGGCGAGTTGAATACCCACAGCGCTGCCCATGCCAAAATAGGCGCTACAATTCCACCAGCCATAATGCTTAGCAGCAAAGGTAAACCATAGTGACGCAAACGCTGCCATTGCCGGTAAATCGGCAATGCCAACGCGACGGTGACAGGGCCTAACAACCAATGTAGCAAGCCAGCAGACTGCTGGTAATGCGCCATAGCAGTATTTGATAAATACACAACCGAACCTACACTTAGCGCCGTAAAAATAAGTGGGTGAGAAATAGGGTAACGGTAATATTTTCGGTTTATGGCTAGCCCAATCCAATATAAAAGTAGCGTGATTGCAAGCCAAGCAACACCCGAAAGCGTAGCGGCATTTCTGATAGCCTCAATCATTTTCACTGCCCTTTTTTACGTCCTGTTGCTCGGTGTTTTGTTCGGCTATTTCTTGGTTGGCAGGTACTTGCGAAAAGTGCCCATGACGTGAGGCAAGTAGCTTTTCTGCTATTTTAGCGCTAATCCCCAAGCTAATGCAGGTAGTGAAAACGATGGCGATCCCAATAGCCCACCCGTTTTGTGCTATCTCTTTCCAATATGCGCTAACACCAAGAACCGCAGGTACAAACAACACCGACATATGACTGAGTAAGGGGGAAGCGGCACGCGCTACAAGAGGCTCTGCTTTAGGGACGATAAAAAGCACGGCCAGAAGAATGAGCAAGCCAGTAAGCGCGCCAGGCAATGGCAGCCCTGTTGAGGAAGACAGCCATGTCCCGAGGTAATAACACCCAAGTACTAATATCGCGCCGGTTATCCATTTTTGTAGTCCAACCATCACACTTCTTGTTCTCCTGAAAACACGGTAAATCTGTAGAAGAAGCACTTACCTCTCATCGAAAACAGTCTATCGGCTGAATGAATAGGACGCTAGTAAGACATTGGTCTTTATCGAGGTTTTTCTTTCTAAGCTGAATTAGGCAGAAATAGCCGGGCTATGCTCATTAAGGTTGTGCGCATTAGATTTATACCTAGAGGATTTGTGCGTAGAGGGCATGTGCGAAAAGGTATTACTCTTTTATTAATGGATTACGAAACCATTAAATAAAAAAAGAGCTACTGAAAAACAGTAGCTCCAAATCCAGGGATTTAAAATTCAATCATAACGTCTGATTTTCTTGCTATTAACGTTTCGCCGTTAAGACTGATTTATTAGCGTTCAGTCTACGTGCAAGATAATCGCCTGTTGACGTCGCGTTATGCGACTGGGCGAAAGAAAGCATATCTTCGCCGTTACACACTAATCCTTTGTGCAAATTTTTATAACTAATACGACTGCGTTTTACTGCTTTGTGCAACGCTAAACGATTATCTTCTTTTATCGCTTCACAAACTGCTACAAGGTCTTTTTCAGTACTTTCAGGATACCCATTTGCATTGGCTAGGCTTGCAGATAACGCAAGTGTGATCCCAAGACCAAACAAAGCAGGTAATCTAACGTGGCGTGACATATCCATATCAAGTTCCTCAAATGAGATTAGTTAAATGATGCGTCGACAACTACTTTTGTCTTCGCGAGCATAAACTAGTGAAAAAATATGACATTCGCGCTATAAAAAGGTTAAAACTCTGTTACGTGAGACCAAGCGATAAACGGACGATAAAAGCCGATAATTAACCATACTAAAACGCTTACTGGTCGCGGGTTGCACACACTTTGATACAAGTCACTCAGTCATTAGACAAGGAGGTAATCATGTTAGAACAGCAAAAATACCATCATATTAGAGAACAAATGCGCCCAGGCGATATTATCGCTTTTGGCGGAAATAGCCTTTTTTCTCGCTGGACAAAGTTAACTACGCGCTCAGCCGTTACGCACATTGCCATTGTTATGCAAACCAAAATGCGTGATGAAGCGTCTGGTCGATACTTTAATCAAGTTATGGAAGCTACCGTCTATGAAGGAAAAAAAGGCGTGATGACTAATCGATTAAGTGAGCGGGTGCATACTTACGACGGCGACATGTGGTGGTTGCCGTTAGGTGAATCCGCTCGCAATATGTTCGAGCAAAACAAGCGTGAATTCTTTAATTTCATGTTTGCTCAAGAAGGGAAAGCTTATGATGTACTACAACTTTTCGGCTCCGCTGTAGACGCATTAGATAGCCACCCTATATTAGGAAGCATTAGCTACAACCAAGAAGACTTCAGTAGTTGGTTTTGTTCCGAATTAATTGCCGAGGGGCTAGAAACCGCAGGGATTATCAATAGCGTTAACGCATCAGAAGTCACGCCGGTAGATATTTGTAGGTTTTCAATATTTGAACAGCGCTATGTGCAACTTAAGGGAGAAGCACGGCCAATAGCGGGGTTTAATACGCAGTTGGCAGATAACTGGGGGCAGGTTTGCTGACCCCACTATAATTTCTAATGACTAGAAAATGCTATCTTGATGGATTTTGATGAACATGCTGGTACCGATTTTTGTGTAATCGATTTTGTATTCTTTCCCATTAAGGGTTTGAATAAAGACTAAGGTTTTTTCATCACCAAATACATCTCCTGTTGTAATGTCAACAAGCTCCATGTCCATCATTTTGGCATCACGCTTGTTGTCAGGGATTTTCCCTTCGTATTGCTTGATACCTTTGTAAGTAACAATAATGGGCGGATTTTCGTCGCCATTGGTTACTAACAAGTCTAATTTTCGAATTTTATGGATAATGGTATTTCTACCGCTTATCAGGTAGGCCTTCTCTGTCATTCTTTTCTCCGCGCCAGTTCGCCCTGTTCAGGAAAATTTCAATTTTATTAAGATAGCAAATTTTGAGACTATGTGCACAGCATAACCTATTGGCGATAGGTTATTATCTCTACTTAAAGTATAAGCATAAAACGACGTTCACGCGTATAAAAGCATCTATCATCAATTAAAAAATGTTATTTCACGTAGCTAATACTCAGGTTAGCCATTCGCTAGCATTATTATGACCTGCGAAGACCTGCCTCTCTAGTATCCGAAAGTCTACATTGAACGCTTACTATGTGTTTAATCCCACTTTATCCATGGTCTATTCAGTAAGTTACGCAATAATTGCTTGCATGGTGGTGCTTCGGGGCTTCCAAATTCGCAGCTATCGGCTTCTAAAAGGTCCACCTGAGCGAGTATATTCGAAACCGAAATCTCAAGTTCCAGCTCGCTGTCGAGCTGAGTCATCGGTAAAATAAATTCTACCCTGTTTGTAAAAGCACAAGATGCTTCAGGCGCCGTATCGACGGATTCAGACACACAATTAGCACTGCCTAAATGATACTGCCATTGTTTTTTATTTGCCCCCGCATGAGATAAATCTAAGCGTAAGAAACGATGCCCCGACTGTTTGTTTAAAAACATGGTGGTATCACTCAACGGTGATGCTTGAGCTAATGGGTCGGTATGATTTACATCAAAGGGAAGCCCCATTGTAAACCGAAGGTTAGTCGCCAGCTTTAAAAGCCCTTCCGACACATCTAGCACAATTTTGTTATTTGCATTTTCAGGCGCGCTACATAACGTATGAAACTTCAATAAGGCAGTAGATTGGGTTTGCCATTGCGTTTGCTTAAATGATACTCGCTGCCATTTACCGTCGATACGCACTTCAGGCTTGGTTAAGAAGAAGCCAAAGTAATCTAATTGCCATTTCGTAGGCCCGACTTTTACCATTAATGGGCACGCGCCATTCTCTATGCCCGTAAGCGTAAAGGGTATCTCGCCCACTTCACGTTCGTTAAAGTTTAGTTTATCGCAACCAGACAGCCCTAAAATAACGGCCAATATGACACCAAAACGCGAATGCATTTTCATTTCTATTTGTACTTCCTGTTTGAATTTCATGTGCGAGGGCCATCGCCAAGTGGGATTTCCCGCTTCGCTCAGCGGGGTAAATTAACAACTGGCCCATTGCTAAGCCTCATAGTGCTGCCAATGTGGCTGGCTCGTCAAGGATTGAGGTTACCGAGTAAGGTAAAGAAGGTGATAAGAATGCAAATTCATCACAAATGCGCGTAAAGCTGAACAAAAATAAAGCAAACTGTTCACAAAGCCTAACCCTAGGCGTGACAAGGCAAATAAAACTGCTTATACTTGCGCTCGCTTTTCATTGATACGTTTCACGTTTTCAAGCAAGCGATTTCAAATACGGCCCCATAGCTCAGTTGGTTAGAGCATCCGACTCATAATCGGCAGGTCCCCTGTTCAAGTCAGGGTGGGGCCACCATTTCTTTTGTAACTTCAATTTGTACTCTTTTACATAATCTCTATTTGCACAACTACGAAATAAAAAGTCTTCGCATGTGAATCGCATTAACGTCGTTTAACAACGACTCGTCAACTAAGCGACTTTAAACGATGTGAAGTGTACCTATTCGGTAGTAATAAAAAATAATCAAAACGAAATCAGATGAACATCAACTGGAATCTCACTCCAGAATCCACATTGCAGAATGAGTCAGCCTCACCGTCAAAAAAAGTTGGCAAGCTATTTGAAAGTTCAAGGGCAAGTATTGAACAAAAGAATGCGTAATACGCACTAAACAACGAGATTTTGACACCATGCGCTTACCTACAAAACAGCTTATCAATAAAATCGAAACGTTATCTAAGGACTTGCCTCACGACCAGCTTTCCAATTTTCTAGATATCATTAACGCGATGACAGCACTAGTTGAAGACGCTAGCGAATTAGGTAACCCCGATAGCGCAGCAAAAATTAAAGAAGCACCTGTTATTGGGTCAGTTATGCATTAGAGCTTGATTCTGAAGCCCGAACCTAAAAAGTGTAGGCGCTTTGCAATTAATCATCAGTTAAAGGTAACAATTGCCTACTGGCAGTAATCATTCAGCTGCTTTTATGGTTGACGCGGTTTTCTTTACATTTTCATCGTCAGGAAACCGTAACAAGGCTTCATTAATGATTGTTTGCGCATTCGTTATATTGCCACTATTGGCAAGGGCATAAGCATAATTGTTCATATAAGCTGCTTGATTTTGGCCTACCTGGTATCCCTGCTCAAACCAATGTACCGCTTTGTCTGGCTGCTCATCTAAATAGTAATTACCCAGTAAGAAATAGGCCAGCCATTGATTAGGCCACTGCTTGGTAGCGGTTTGTAAAAATGCCACTGCTTGCTCGCCTTTGCCCACTTCTAACATATCGTACGCAGCACTGACATAAGTAAACGGGTTCATGCCATCGCTGATTTTATTCGAAGGAACAGGCGCAAGCAACCAATAATTTCCTCTGCCCCATGTTTTTTCAAATAACTCGAAGGACATCGTGTGGTTGGGAGTAACGCCTGTATGCAATGTTAAAGTGCGAGAGGTTAAATCGAATCCGGTCACCACTGCATAGTGCCATTGAGGCAACATTTGAATAGATAAATTTTGAAAAACAATAACGGGTATATCACTACTTATTAGTTGCATTAATTTAGTTAGCGTTCCCCGCTCTGTATAGGGCAGAAAATTATACTGGCGCGTCGCCGTAATCATTTCTAGCTGTAAACTTCCTTCTTTATCAGGAATAAATATTTGGGGCGCTAAGTCGCTCGCGCTAACACCGTGGCCGTAATACTCGAACACTTCAGATAATGTAGTGGGCCCACAGTAAAACTGCTCTTGGGCATAAAACGGGACATTGTTTATGGTATGGTTTAATGGCACCCCAGAAGGTTTTTGTAGAGCGATACGGTCTGCCTGTGGCGTTCCTTGGCAGCCGCTTAACAGTAAAAAGCCTGCAAAAAAGCAGGCTTTGAAACATACATTAACCTTCATGTTCGCTTAGCTATTAATTGGACGAATAAAAGGATATACGTCGGTTACACCTACTAAATCCAAAATAGCAATAATCGCTAGCACCGTCATTACTGCGCCCACTACACCGCCCGCAGGTGCATCATTTAGTTGGTTGTTAAGCTGTGCTATTTCACTGTTAGTCATGCCGTTTATGCGAGAAACAGCATCACCTTGTGATACACCTAAGCTTACCAATTTTTCTTGCACATCAGCACGGTTAACCATTTCAAGAAGCTGCTGTTTGTTGTAAGCATGTGCTTGTGCCTGCATAACATTATGAGAAGATACTGCTTCAGCTTGCACTGTCCCCGTAGTAACAAGGATAGCGGTCGTTGCGCCAACCAGTAATTTAGACATACAATTCATAAAAATTCCTTTTGCCTTTTTACAATCTACAACATTACATTTAGTACATATAACCGGTAGTTTCGGTTCATATATCCCAAAATAACGGCATGGCCTTATTTAAGGCGATGGAGAGTTAGGCGTATATAAACCTCATATGTTTACTATCAAGTATTTTAAAAATAGTGAAATAGGTTTACTCTTCTAGGCATAATAATTAAGAGTAAAAAATTTCTCACTATGCGCTTTTTCGCCCTTTCGGTCGTTTTCTTTCTTAGCTTAGTTATTTCAGGATTGGTAAGTGGAAACGATATCAACACATCATCGATAACGCTTCATACTGACGATCACAATTTAACGAGCAGAATTAATCAACCACATGCCCCTTTTTCGGCAAGTGTTGATACCGCGCAACTATTGGTTGATGCCTTAGGCTACGATAAGCCTATATTAGAGGTCTCACTTAAACGTTCTTTCCAACAGATAGAAAATGGCGAATCGGTTTGTGTTATCAACAAGATAAAATCAGCCGAGCGAGAAAAGAAGTATACTTTTTCTTTGCCGCTAAACTTCTTTCAAACGCAACAACTGTATCAGCTCGCCTCACTTGTGCCTTTAGCTTCATCATTATTGAATGACAACGACGAAGTAGTCAGTATTCATAAGGCACTTGATACTTATGAAACTTCAGCTATTGTCTTGCCAGAAACCTATTCTTATGGCGAGCGGGTGGATAAGGATTTACGTAACATTGATGAGAAACAGATAATAACGTTAAGCAACCCTACATTTTTTGCTCGCTTCATGACAATTATTTCTGCAGGTAAAGCGGACTTTGCCCTTATCTTCCCAGCCTCGTTGTATCAAGCATTTGGCGACAGCATGCCTGTTAAAATGAGAAGTTATAATATTGCAGACAACCCAACGTTTGTTTCTGGTCATGTCATATGTGGCAAAACACCAGAAGCGCTTGCCTTCATTGATAGGGTAAACGTGGCCATCAAAAGTATTTACGTAAACCCAGTGTTTATCGAAACACATACAAAATATCTTCCCGCAAAATCAAAACCCTTCATCGAGCAAGTAATACAACAAGAGGTTGCTAGCCTTTTGTAGGTTTTTTCCTATTAGAACGATTCATTCTTTCAATTTTCGCCGCATAGATACGTCCGTTAAACTTGGTTAAATCAACTAACAAGATTTACACAGGTAACCGTAATGAATTCCTCTGCTGCGCCCACGTCCTTTCCTCTTTATGCCACCAAGTGCAATAAAGTTGCACTTATCGCTGAAGGTGGTGGGCAGCGAGGGATTTTTACTGCAGGCGTATTGGATGCATGGCTTGAAGCGGATTACGACCCTTTTGACATGTTCATAGGTACATCGGCGGGATCACAGAACTTAACCAGTTTTTTGGCGCGGCAAAAAGGCTACGCAAAACGATTAATTCGTGGCTTATCCAGGCACAAACGTTTCTTTCAGTTAGGTCGCGGGCTCGTGGGTAAGCATATTGTTGATTTAGATTGGTATTTCGACAAAACGAAAGAAGCCAATCGTATGTTAGATTTCAATGCTGCAAAAGAAAATTTAGGTGATCGAGAGCTACTCATTACCGCCACAAATTCTCGTGATCGTAAGCCTTATTTTTTAACCCCTAAAGGTAGCGGCAATCAGTGGCGTGAACTATTGAAAGCTTCTAGTGCACTCCCCTTCCTATACAAGCAGGGAGTAAAACTCACCACCGAACACAATGCGGTTTCGGTAAGTGAAAACATAGCAGCAGCGCTTACTCAAGTACAATCTGAATCAGACTACTACTTAGATGGTGGTTTAGGCGCGCCTTTACCTGTGCGTGAAGCTTATGCCCGAGGAGCCAGAAAAATTGTAGTTATTCGCACTGCTGATGTGAATTTTCAAGCGCAATCGGCATGGTTACATAAATTAAAATCGCTAGTATGCGCAACAGGTCACTGCCCCAAAACCATCAACTACTTGGTTCAACATGAACACGCTTATCAGCAAGAACTAGCCTTTATTGCTAACCCACCTGCCGATGTAGAAATTATTCAAATATTTGCTGGTACTAAACTACACAGCAAATTGTTAGGTAGTGCCGATAGCGATCTACGTCACGACTATAAAGTAGGCGTTGATGCAGGAAGAAACTATCTAGTTCAACATGTAGATACCAACCCTATTGTTGAAAAGCGTTCAAAAGACGAAGTGCCTGATTTTGTAAAAATGGCAGGCGCACAATTGGCAGGAAGTCAAGTGGAAGGACAGCGTTTGTCCGCCTAACCGGATTTCTAACTTAGGCAGTTTTTGAGTATTCAATAAGGGGCTATAACGCCCCTTGTTAAGTATTTTGATAGATTCACTGCAAATGCAGCCTCGATTACGACATTTATGTGAAGATAAGCCTAATAGCTCAAAATTTCCTCGACACAGCAGCCTTAATTCCTTATAGTGCGCGCCCAAAGCTTACTCGTGTAAAACCTCTATTTTATGTTTTTCGACAAGCTATCTTTTTTCTTCTGATTTACCCGCTGGATACCTGTTTTGATTACCACCGCCAATATCACCATGCAGTTTGGTTCTGCACCCTTGTTTGAAAATATCTCTGCCAAATTTGGTAACGGCAACCGCTATGGCCTTATCGGCGCAAACGGTTGCGGAAAGTCTACCTTCATGAAAATTTTGAGCGGTAAGTTAACCCCAAGTGCGGGTAACGTTTCTATGGCGCCAGGTACTAAATTAGGTATCTTAAGCCAAGATCAATTCGCGTTTGAAGAGTTCAGCGTAGTTGACGCCGTGATCATGGGTGACCGTGAATTGTGGGAAGTGAAAAAAGAGCGTGACGAAATATACAGCAAGCTAGATATGAGTGAAGAAGACGGCATGCGCGTTGCCGATTTAGAAACTCAATTTGCGGAAATGGATGGTTACACCGCTGAAGCGCGTGCGGGTGACATATTGAATGCCGCTGGCATTGAAGAACATTATCACTTTGGTTTGATGAAAGAAGTGGCGCCGGGTAAAAAAGTACGTGTATTACTAGCTCAAGCTTTGTTTGCTGACCCTGATATTTTGCTACTCGACGAACCGACCAACAACTTGGATATTTACACCATTACCTGGTTGGCCGATGAGCTAAACAAACGTAAATCGACCATGTTGATCATTTCGCACGATCGTCATTTCCTAAATTCAGTATGTACCCACATGGCTGATATCGATTACGGCGAATTGCGTGTTTACCCTGGTAACTATGATGCATTCATTGAAGCGTCAATGATGGTTCAAGAGCAGTTGCTTAATGAAAACGCAAAGAAATCTGCTGAAATTGAAGAACTTCAAGGCTTCGTAGCGCGTTTCTCTGCAAACGCCTCTAAAGCGAAGCAGGCTACGTCTCGTGCTAAGCGTTTAGAAAAAATCGAGCTTGCTGAAGTGAAAGCTTCAAGCCGTCGTAAGCCTTATATTGTGTTTGAACAACATAAGAAACTTCACCGCTTAGCGATTACGCTAGAAGATGTAGGCCATGGTTATCCTGAGCTTCCATTATTTAACAACGCAAACTTATTGTTAGAAGCGGGCTCTCGCCTTGCCATTATTGGTGAGAACGGTGCAGGTAAAACCACGCTATTGAAGTGTTTGGTTGATGAATTATCGCCTGAGCACGGTACTATAAAGTGGGCTGAAAATGCCGCGATTGGTTATATTCCGCAAGATAGCACTAAAGATTTTGAGTCAGATTTAAGCTTGTTTGATTGGATGAGCCAATGGCGCTTACCTAAGCATGACGACCTACAAGTTCGTGGTATGTTAGGCCGCTTATTGTTTAGCTCAGACGACTTTAACAAGAAAGTAGCGGTATGTTCTGGTGGTGAAAAGAACCGTTTATTGTTTGGTAAACTTATGCTGCAAGACATCAACGTATTGGTTATGGATGAGCCTACCAACCACTTAGACATGGAATCTATTGAAGCGCTTAACAATGGGCTTTATAAGTTCGACGGCACGGTTATTTTTGTAAGCCATGACCGCGAGTTTGTTTCATCATTGGCCACGCAAATTATCGAAATAAAAGATAATAAGCTTAACCACTTTGAAGGTAACTACGAAGAGTTCTTGGCGCACAGCGATGGCAAGTAACCCTTTATAGAGTTAATCTTATTGTTAAAGCCCAGCAAGGTAAATTTACCTTGCTGGGCTTTTTAGTTTATTGCCTCAAACACCTTTGAACTAGCTGTCAAAATGGCTTTTACGCTATAACACCAACACTTTTTTCACCGTTTTTCTAACAATGAAATTCCATGCAAAAAAACGAGCAATACTTGCGATACCGGCGTCTTTTGCGAATGCAAAAAAGCGCGCTTTAACGCGTTTATACGCCAGCTCTCTGTTTTCGTATTTCACATCAGCCATAGATGCATGATTTAAATGCGATGAATCTAAAAACTGCTGAATACTATAATGATCACGCTTCTCAATGTTCAGTGGTAATTGCTTTTGAACAACCGCTTCGTCTTTCTGTTTATCTAAAATACCGTTAATGGTTAGCATGGCGTTTAATCTGCCGCGTTCGTAGTCATACTGGCGAAAGCGCTCGTCAAAAAAACCTAAGAAAGCGCCTAGTAACTCACCACTAAGCTCATCTTTCTTCGCGGTAATGGTATAGATGGTTTTTAAATTGGTGGGTCCTAACCCCGCGGCATGTTCTAGTACCGCAATCGTATCTATCCAGAGTTTGAAATGGCTTGGCGGAAGCGGTTTCTCTTCAACATCAACGCGATATTGTGTCGCAAGTCGGGCGACATCAGCAGCATATTCAGATGTATTACCACCATAAACCACCGCAATCATTGAATCTATAATAGCCTGTTCTGCAGAAACCTGTTCGCTGGTATCGGTGTACAGTTTTTCGCGTAACGTGTCGGCTTGTTTATCTAACTTGAGAATTTTTTCGTTATCTTGCTCTTGAATCAACCACTCTTGAAACCCGCTTTGTAGAAACACGCTATTAAGCATTTGCTTGGCACTGTCAGCGAAGGACGCTATGCTCGCATCAAACTCTGGATTAGCTGCACTTTCTCTAGGGTTAGGTGAAATGTAAAAGTAAAAGCGGTTTTCGTAATCGGTATAGTTTGTATCATTTTGTTCAGCCAAAGATACTGCCATTCCAAGAGGATAGTTATTAAATGCCCCACCATCCATAAAGCTAAAGGTACTGTTTTCAAACTTAACAGCGCCGCGACCACTGTAGTCACCGTGTATCCAGTCTCGCGTAAGCGATACCGGTGAAAACGCCACAGGAAAAGCACCGCATCCTCTCGCCGCCGAACTTATCTCACTCCAAATAGCTTTATTATCGGTTGTATTATCTAGCGTAGCGGTATACCTATCTTGATGGCGAGTTTGGATGAACTTCCCCTGCCCCAAGGTTTCAGTTAAATACGCGTACGTATCTACCTCGTAATCTACACCGTTTAAATTAGACATGGCCAACCCCAATTTAATGGAGGTCGCACTGGCAATATGCGGTGTTTGCACTATCGGCGGGGTTTGCTGGGTTTGCTCAGCGCTCAGCGATGGTGACTTCACGTACCGACTATTAATGAGCTTATCAGCAATGGTTTTTACAAAGCCATTTGAGAGCAGTGAGTTTTTGGCATTGTCGCCGGGTAAAGGGGTTAACAATCCGTTGATATCAACCGACTTCACCCATGCCTCATAACCTACATTAGTGTTTTCACCCGATAAAGCATCACCATCATACAAGAGTTTTTGCGCTATCATTGCGGCAGTCATGCCACCCGCGCTAGCGCCTGTAAGTACATCTATTTCAATTTTGGGATTGGAAGGATTTTCGTTGTGTTCTTTAAGCGCGTTGATAATTTCATAAAGCGTACCCGCTTCATAAGAGCCCAAAGAAACGGCGCCTGATATGGCAATTGCAACGCGGTAGGTCATGTTACGCTCCTGAAAATTCAATTTTTTTGAATCACCGAGAAGGTCGCCTCAGAACGCTGATCCACAGCACACAGGAGTAATATACCCTTGAAGCTTGTGTTATTGAAGCATTCCTTTAACCCAAATTTTGACCAAGTTAACATTATCATCTACTAATAATGCATTCGCATATTGCCCTGCTGCGAGACTGCCTAGCTTATGCTGCATACCCATAAAGGTTGCAGGCGTACTACTGGCCATTGCACTTGCTTCGGTTAAGCTGGCGCCCAAGTCATGACAGGTATTTACAACGGCCCCATGCATATCTAAACATGAACCGGCCAAGGTACCATCTGGGGTGGTGAGTTTACTGCCATTTCGCTTAATTTCTGTATTGAAAAACGCAAGCGTATCTAGGTTGCTTCCCACGTGCGCCATGGCATCGGTCACCAACATTATCTTTTCTTTGCCTTTAACCTTTATAGCCAACTCGGCACTTTTAGGGTGTACGTGGTGATGATCCACAATTAACCCACAATACGCATTATCAAACAACAATGCGGCGCCCACAGCGCCTGGCGCGCGAGACGTAAACGCCGACATTGCATTGTATAAATGGGTGAACCCAGTTGCCCCAGCGTTAAGCGCATCGCTCACTTGTTCAAAACTGGCATTGGTGTGCCCTAGTGCAACCACTATCCCTTCTGCCACCATTTCTTTAATAAAACTGGAGCTTACACTTTCAGGTGCCACAGTTAACAGTACCTTGCCAATATCCTTTCGGCACAAGGTTGCCAGTTCACTATCACTAGGCGTACGAATAAAGCTTTCTTCATGCACGCCTTTTTTCGCTGCGCTTAAAAAAGGACCTTCATAATGAATACCTTCAATATTAGGATGGTTGGTGGCAATGGCTTCACTAACCGCATCGGCGGCGCTAGCCATAGTCTGTGCATTATCAGTAATGAGCGTTGGCAACATACTGGTCGTGCCGAACTGCAAATGCGCATTCGCCATAGTTTTTAACGCATCGTACGTAGGCGTATGGTTAAAAAGTATTCCCCCGCCACCATTTACCTGAGTATCCACGTACCCCGGAATAAGCGTACCTTCGTACTTATCTGCAAGCTCTTGCTTTGTGGCATCTCGAATGCTTTTGATCACGCCCTGCTCTATGCATAGCGTTTTATTAAACTGAATGCCTGATATGGTCAGTACTTTGTGTGCGGTAATTGTTTGCATTAAGCCAGTGCTGCCTGTTGTTTTACGTATTGAATAACCCCTACCTGAGGTGACGATTTGGGTTCAATTAGCCTAGCTTGAAGATCAGCACTTATTAATGGCTGATACACATGGCTTAGCCCACCCACTAAACAAAGGGGCAAGTCTTGATTATTGAATGCTTTCTCGTTTGATGTCTTATCGACAATTGTCTTGCAGGTAAGTGTTTCACCAACAGCGTTGAGGTAGCTAGCACCTTGTTGAATAAGTACCTTGGCTGCGGGGCATCCTTTTTCATAGGCCGCCACAACAGATGGTGCCAGTGCGCCAAACTCTTTTCCTTTAAACCCCGCCACTTTTGTTACCAATTCGTGTGCATTTGTTACGGCCAAGCTATCACAAACTGATATAAATAAGAGGCTCTGAGGAATAAGTTCATCGAATACCAATAAGCAGTGCTTAACCGCTTCAAGGCCTAACCAACCACCACTTGCATTGTCGCTAATTGAAAGGCCATAGCCGCCCTTATCATTAAACTGGTGCGAGTTAGTACGGGTGCTAGAGCCAGTAAAAACCGTAGCCGCCGACCCAGTACCGCAGATAATCAATGCACCTGGTTGGCCGTTATGCGCCCCAAGGCATGCGGCATGCAAATCGCTGATGACGGTTACGCTTTTGAAGGGGTGGGGTAACCTTAGAAACTCGTTTAACGCGCTGGGGATATTTGCGCCAGCAAGCCCTGCGGCAAGATGTATTTGATTGAGCTTGATTGCTGATTCTTCGCGCTCGCCTGTTGCGCTACCGTGCTTATCTACTGCGCTAATGGGTTTACCTATCGCGCTAATGGGCTTACCTATCGCGCTAGTGGGCTTACTTATTGCGCTAATGGCTTTTTCACTAGCGTTGATAATTGACTGCATTGCGACAGCAGCGTTGGTCATGATATTGGCAGAACCTGCTTCGGCGCAGCTTAATACGTTACCTTGCTCATCTTCTAACTGCACTCTGCAGTGAGTGCCGCCGCCATCCACGCCAATGTAATAACTCTGGTCTACCATTTAGTTTCCATTTTCACTTTCATTTTCATGCTGTCATCAGTGGCAATAGGGTGTGCTCAATGAAGCCATGTGCGTGCTAATATTCTGCGCCGCACTTAATTTATAAAAGCTTCAATTTACGGCATTTTATCATAGCTTTACTCTCTACCAACAAAAAGCAAAAGCCATCCAATTTCGCCATTCTCGCATTATTGCGGCAAAAGAAATGCTACCTGAAGATTATTTTAATGGATTGTACAAGTTTGCCGTAGTGAGAAACCCGTGGGACTGACAAGTTAGCTCGTATCATCACATAAAGCGCGAACGTCCTCATGTTATGAAAGACCATGAACCTTTTAAATGGGTTGCGCCATTGCACTTTGATGTGTCTTTTTTTGCTCGTACATCAGTGTATCAGCCTGGTCGAGTAACGTCTCTAGGTCGCTACAAGGCATATCTGTAATTAAGCCCCCGACACTGGCCGAAACTGGAATTTGTACGTTAAGCGTTTGTATAACTAAGTCACTAAACCTGTGCTGAATACGCTTTACCAGACGCTCAGATTGGCTTCGGCTGTGGCAATAACTTAGCACTACAAACTCATCGCCCCCTAGTCTTCCCACCACATCTTGCTCGCGGCATTGTCCTTTAAGAATTTTTGAAATAATACGTAGTACATCGTCGCCTGATTGATGCCCAAACGAATCATTAATTCGTTTGAAATTATCCACGTCAATGAACATCAAGGTAATGAAGCCACCATGGTGATTGAATTCATCAAGCAGTACTTTCGCAGCCCCTTCCCATCCATCTCGATTAAGAATATGACATAAGGGGTCGGTAGCTGCCCGTTTAAACGCGGCCATCCTGTCGTCATCTAACTTTTTCACTTTTTGCGCGGCAGCAAAAGCAAATATTAAAGCTTCTATCGTGACGGCAATAATAAGCCCGTACCGCTGAAGGAACGGACTATAGTCTTTCAAATAAAACCTGGCGAGCATGGCAAGCATTATCGTCGAGACCCCCAGCAATACTAATTTTGCGCAGTGGACTTTATGATACGCCGCGTAAAGTATTGCTGATAAAATACCGGCCATGATAACCAACGTTAATTTCGACATGACTTTGTTTACCATCATGCTCACATCACTACTTAACACTAACTGCACGCTCACCAAGACTAATATTATTAGCGATAAATAGTGTAGTACGCTGCGTTGCCACTTTTTCAGCAACGCTTTAAAATCGAGTAATTGGTCTAAAAAGCGCAAAGAAGCAAAAATGGTTAGCCCTGCAAAAAGCACACTTAGCTGTACGCTATTTAGAAACTGTATATTGGGTAACAAGGTGTAAAAAATGCCTTCTTGCAACAAGAAAAAGATGGCCGCACTTGCCACGTAAAAACTGTAAGAGTAGAACCCAAAACTTCGCATACTATTACCCAACACCCCAACATAGATAGCCAACGCAAAGCAAAATCCAGCAAATGCACTTAGCGTTAAGGTATGAATAGTATTAAATGTGTGAAAGTCAGGTACTGTGGACAGGCTCGGGTACAGTGCCCTAGCGAATTGCGCATCCACCTTTAAGATGTATGAAGCCGCACCGGTGGGAAGCATATAAGCCTGCCGAGCGCTAGGCAGCTCGATTGCTGGAGTTAACGTGGGCACTTCTAAGCTCTCTTTTTCGAAGCTGACTATTTGAGAGCTGGCTGTTTCGAAGTTGGCAGTCCCAGAATGATTTGGTGTAGGACTATCTGTTTTAGAAGCATCTGTTTTAGAAGCATCTGTTTTAGAAGCATCAGCCTCTAGCCGATAAAGTACGGCTTTATTCACAAAGTTACGAGGAAAATGAAAAATATGCGGGAGGGCTAAATCACAGTTTAGTGTTAAATGCTGCTCGCCTTTCACCATTGGTATAGGTGTGCCCACTTTGCTTTTTAATGGTGAGGTAATAACGCACGACGCGAACACACTCTCACTTATCAAAATACATAAAGCGGCAATCAGAAATTTTACTGGCCATCTTGCATTCAGGTCGCACATGGAAGGTTACACGCCCCCAACAATCTGTACTTATGCAAGATCCACTTTGCGTGTAATTACCTTATAAACTTCACCCTGACTAAACGATATGCGCCGTTGAAATTACAACACAGCGTAGTCGGCATCACCTTTAAGATCGCAGTGTTGTATGCGATAAATCACTAAAGGCTAAGTTTAGTGTAGCTTCAAAAATTAAAACCTGCCAAATTTCCGTCAAATTTCTGTCGCTGAGTAACATTTTTCCAGCGCACTTAACCCTACGCCATTTCGTTTTATTACTTTCAGCTGGGTAGGAATACGCTCTTTCATTGCTTCAATATGACTAATAACACCAATCATTTTACCGCTAGCATTTAGGTTATCTAATGCATCTAACGCAACGTCTAAGGTTTCGGCATCTAGCGTACCAAAGCCCTCATCTAGGAACAGAGAATCTATGCTTGTTTTAAAGCTCACTAAATCAGACAGCGCCAGCGCTAGCGCTAAACTCACCAGAAAACTTTCCCCCCCTGATAACGTTTTAGTATCCCGCACCACATCACCCTGCCAGGTATCTAATACACTTAAACCTAAACTGTCTTTTGTGTTGCGGGTAAGTTGATACCGTCCGTGCAACCTATCGAGCTGTTGATTGGCAAGCCGAACTAAATTATCTAGCGTTAGGCCTTGCGCAAATCGCCTAAATTTATCACCACTGGCTGAGCCAATAAGCGAGTGTAGATAAGCAATATCGTCATACGAGGTTTCAAATTCACGCATTTCATTGATTAAGCTTTGCTGTTTTTCAACCGCTTGCCTATTACTCTCTAATTGTTGAGATAGTTGCCCTTGTTGCGCAAGTAACCGATCTTTTGCCTCACCTTTCTCGTTCAAGCTAACCTGTGTCGCTTCAACTGCCGATTGCTCCCATTTTGCGGCGCGTTCGTGTGCTAATAGGGTGTTGTGCTTCTGCGTGACGGTACTTAGTAACAACTGCGCATTCTGTTGCTCGCGCTCAATCAGCTGTTTCTTTTGAAGTAAACGCTGGCGTTCCTCATAGGGTAATAATGCATTTAAAAACTCGGTTTCATCAGCAAACGGGCTTTGCTGCAATGCGGTATCGAAGGCGACTTGTTTTACTTCTTTAGCTTGTTGTTTCTCTTCTAATTCTACGGTAAGTACTTTTAGCTGGGCGGTAGCATTTTCTAGCGCTCGTTGCGCCTCACGAAGGTGAGTATCACATTCTTTAAATAGCTGCTCTTTTGCCGAGAAGGTATGTTGAATTTCACGTCTAGCAACGCCGATATCTTCTTGGGGGAATAAAACATAACGTTTAGTACGCAGTACTTCACGCTGCGCCTCAGTCTCTTGAATACGCGTGTTGTATAATTGGGTTTCTTTATCCGCAGACGCTTTAGCTTCGCTTAGCTCAACCAATTTGCTTTCAAGGACTTTTAACTCGTGAGACAAACTATTGTGTAAATGGGTTTTCTCTTGAAACGCTTCCACATCGTTGTGCTTTTGAGTAAGCCACTCAGTTATGTTTGCATCAGGTGTTAACCCCACCCTTTCAATCTCGTTAATAAGTGTGCGACGGTTATTGGCAAGTGCACTTTCAACATTAGATTTTGTATTGTTTAAGTCGTGTAACTGCCCTTCCAGCTGCGATATTTTTGCTGTTAACAGCGCTATCTCACTGTTAATAGAGTCTATTTGCTGTTGATGCAAAAGCGTATCGTTTTTGGCATCGGCCAATTTAGCCTCGCTAGCTTGTAAATTACTAAGCTGTGCGCTTAAACGAGATTGACGCTCTTTGCAGCTACGTTGAAGCTGATTGAAGGACTCAACATCTGAAATTTCAACCCTCGCATTTAACGTTAACATAGCCTGTTGCCAGTCGGCTTCTAGTTGAGAAAAGGCAGCTTTTGCCTCTACCATAACATTCTCGCACTGCTGTTTTTCGAACTCTGCGGTACTGATTTGCTCCCGTTTTTGCGTACCCAACTTTTCAATATTCTCAAGTGTACGGGTTAATTCGTCGCGCTTAGCAATAGTTTCAGGCACATCGATATTCATTAAAGAAGCATCGTGCTCAGTGGCACCGCACAAAGGGCACGCGTCGCCTGGCGAGAGCGTTTGACGCAAATGCGCAAGCTCGGCATCTAACTTAATTAACGACTCAACATCTTTTAAATGACTTTGCGTTGCTTTATAACTTGCCGCTAACTCTGCCCGCTCTTGTTTAAGGGTTTCAATACTTGATAACAACGTGGTTAGTCTTTTGGCTTTGTCTGCATGGCTATTTGTGTGACTGATATAAAGCCGCTGCCATTGTTCACAAGACGCAAGAACAGGCCAGTTGTTATTGAGCGCAGTGATGTCGGCATGAATACTGGCCGCATCGCCATTGCTAAGTAGTTGATTGAGGTTAGCCTCACACTGTGAAACGTTATCTGCGCTTTGTTGATGTAACGCCGCCACGTTCGTTTTGTTTTGTTGTTTCGCAGTTAGGTCAGCCACAGCGCTGTCTTTAAGCTGCTGCGTTGTTGTTATTTTTTGGGTTAATTCTACCAAGGTATTTTCGTCATGGCTAAAACGGGCCGCTTTTTCTTTCCAACCACTGATTTCACCTGCCATTTTACCATTTGCCGCATGGGCCTTGAGGTAGGTGGTTAGCTCATCTAGCGTGCGCTTTTTATCTTCAAGTTCATCAGAGTATGCTTGATGGCTTTCTTGCGCCTTGCCCTGCTTTAATTTCGCATCCGCTAATGACTGCTGATTTGTCTCTATACGATCAGTAAGCTTATTGATTTCAGTATCAATCGGAATGACTTGTTCGTTAATCAGAGTTTCAAAGCGCTGCTGGCGGGCTTTCGCAGTCGCAAAGTTCGTTTCACTGTTTTCAAACTCGGCCTGGCGTGTGTGTTGCTGGCTTTCTAAGTCAGGCACTTGCTGTTGTTTCACGGTGAGATTTTTAGCAATACGCTGCACATCTTCACAAAGCTGACTAAGCGCAGAATGCGGCAAACGGAGTAATTCCGCCGGCTCGCCGGCCTCTAATAGCGCTAATTCATCTTTTGCCTGTTCATAAACGTTATTCGCTTCAACTAATGCGGCCTTCGCCTTAGTAAGCTCATGTTGATTTTGCTCATACGCCTGTTGCCATTGAAGTTGATCTTGGAGCGAGACAATCTCTGTATTTATAGTAACTAGCTGGGTTTTGAATTGGTCTAGCTGCGCACTAAGTTCACTATGCTGCGTTTCACTGAGCAAAGCTACGCCTTCTAGCTTTAGTTTGAATTCCCGTTTTGTCGTTTCTGCTGCTTTATATTTCTCGTGAATCGCTTGAGATAACTGGCCATAAATTTCAGTGCCGGTAAGCTCTTCTAGTAATTCAGCCCTGTCGCCTTCGTTTGCATTTAAAAAGGCAGCGAAATCACCTTGGGATAGCATCATCGATTTTGTAAAGCGCGCAAAGTTAAGCCCAGTAAGGCGCTCTATCTCGTCGCTTTTAGGCCTCACTTGGGTGGCCAATACTTTTCCAGATTCTACTTCTGCTAATTCCACATCGGCAGATTGCAAATTACCGTCAGCCTTTCCTCTAGCACGCCGCATACTCCAAAATGCGCGATACGCTTTGCCCTTTATATCGAACTCAACTTCTGCCAAACACTCTGACGTACCGCGAGTCATAATATCGTTCGAGGTAGCCGAAATAGTGCCCAAGCGTGGTGTTTGGTGATAAAGCGCCAAACATATAGCATCAAGTAACGTTGTTTTACCCGCTCCAGTAGGGCCGGTAATAGCAAACAAACCGTTGTCGATAAAAGGAGACTGGGTGAAATCTATCTTCCATTCTCCTTTTAATGCATTTAAATTTTTAAGCCTAAGGGTAAGAATCTTCATAAGTTACCCTCATTGGCAGATGCGTTAGGGCTGTTAACATCGGTAGCGTTGATCTCATCAGTAGCCTTGTTCACATCAACTGCATTGGCTTCATCTGCATCTTCGCTGTCCTCGTGGGATAACTGCACATCGTCCACCACCTGCTCGAACAAGGTTTGAATTCTCTGTTTGCGTTGTTTATCTTCGTCAGACTCAAAGGCTTCCAACGATAGTCTTGCATCAAAAACCTCGCGTACAGACAACTCACTTAAATTAACATTTTCTTCTGCTGAAATAGCGCTGGTTCTTTGTTTGCGCATTCGCTTTAATTGCAAAATTTCGGCAGGCTTGTCGTCTATTAGTGCTTGAATGCGCTGTTGCAGGTCGGTTAAGTAATCTTGGGTTTCTACTTCAATACACAGCCAAGCTGGGTGTTCAGCGCTTGCGCTTTTTACCGCCTCGTTGTGCTGTAAGGCAAGCTCAATCTCTTCTAAGTTGCCTCGCAACACTGCCATCGCTTGAAAACGAGGAATAGGCATACTTTCTACTTCAACTAATGTTTTGTTGTCGAATGTGGCTATCAGTACCTGTTTTTGTGACTTCAGTTCATCAAAGCTTAACGGAATAGGCGAGCCGGAATATCGAATATGATCGCACCCTGCCACTTTTTGCGGGCGGTGAATGTGCCCAAGCGCAATATAATCTGCCGGAGGAAACCCCTCAGCTGAAAAACCTTCTAGCGTTCCTATATAAATGTCGCGCACACTTTCACTCTGACTTACCCCTAGGGCCGTTAAGTGTCCGGTGGCAATAATGGGTACATCGACGCTTAGCCCGCTGCGTTTATCTAATGCGATTTGATAAAGGTTGGCATAGTGCTGCTTAATGGCCTCGCCCAGCGCCTGACGCTTTTCAATCGCTGATTCTCCAGCTTCGCTTTTCAAAACATCCCTAGCACGAATAAAAGGTACAGCGCACAATATTGCGCCTATTTCACCACCTCGGGTACGCAAGGGTAAGACTTGCGTTTCAGTATTGCCATAGGTGCTAGCAATAACGTAGCAGTTTAGATAAGACAATAATTCCTTGCTTTCATTTAATACCGACACCGAGTCATGATTGCCGCCTAACACCACCAAGGTGCACCCCATCCCCTGAAAGTCCCCTACAAGTTGATGATAAAGCTCCCGCGCGTAACTAGGCGGTGTGCCGGTATCAAAAATATCGCCGGCTACCACAACGGCATCTATACTTTCTTGCTCAACCACCCCAAGCAGCCATTTAAAAAACTGCTCGTGTTCATTTTTACGGCTTTTGGTGAAGAAGCTTTGACCTAAATGCCAATCTGAGGTGTGAAGAACTTTCATGTAAATTGACTCTGAAATGCTGATAAGAATGGTTCAAAAAGTGTTCAAGTATGAAAAAACGGTCATCTTGAATATTTAGTTATGAAATGACATACCAAAAAAAGCACCAATTTCACCTATTGTCTAAACGCGCTTTAAAATTAACCGTTCTATACTTCTCTTACTTTATTAGAAGATAACGGAGCCGTCATGTTTGTATCCAGTTCACGATATAATAAGGAAGTTTCCTCACTCACGGACGAGAATACCGGCTTAGCAACAATGCTAAGTACATTAAAAGATAACCTTGCTTACGCAGTGTATTCTGAGAAAGGAGATTGTCTATACGCATCATCTCCGCTTCTAGACATTTTAGCGCGCCCAAATACGGGAACACCCTCTTTCAACCACACAGATCTTCGTGTTCCAGGTATTCAGAGCGACAACGATTATCGTCTATTTTGGCAGTCATTGTTAAACGGTGGATCTTACACGAATACCGTTGCGATGAAAGCAGAGACGGGCGAGACAAAGTGGCTGAATGCCAGCTACGTAAATGTACCAAGCGGTAATAACGTTGAAATTCATGCAATTTATCATGATGTTACCGAGCAAGAAAATGCTGTTTTTTCTGGTAGAGCGATTACCGATGCGCTGAATAAATCGATGGCGGTTATCGAGTTTGAACCAGATGGCACCATTGTTACCGCCAACGAAAACTTCACAGCGACAGTGAAATACAGTCTTGATGAAATCAAAGGCAAGCACCATCGCATGTTCTGTAAAGATGACTTTTATCAGAATAACCCTCAGTTTTGGCAGTCCTTAGCAAGCGGCCAATTCTCTTCGGGTACCTACGAACGGATTAATGCTGACAGAGAGACGTTATGGCTTGAAGCCACTTACAACCCAGTGTTTGATGGCAGTGGGAAGGTGGTTAAAGTTATCAAGTTCGCTTCTGATGTAACCGCGCAAATTCAAGAAAAGCATGCTATTTCACAGGCCGCTGAACTTGCCGTGTCAACCGCTGAAGAAACGTCACAAATTGCAGCAGACGGTACAACATCGCTTCAACGCAGTATTGATGTGTTCCAAGTTGCACTAGATGAAGTAGACCAAACCAATAAGCTAATGCACGAACTAAGCGAGCAATCGCTTAAAATTGAAACTATTGTAACCACCATCAGCGGTATTGCAGATCAAACTAACCTATTGGCACTTAATGCAGCTATTGAAGCGGCCCGTGCAGGTGAGCAAGGTCGTGGTTTCGCCGTGGTTGCTGATGAGGTTCGTCAACTTGCACAGCGTACCAGTGATTCAACAGTAGAAATTGAATCGGTAGTTGCAGAAAACCGCAAACTGGCGAATAAATCTACCAGTAAAATGGCGGTAGTGAAGGACAACGTAGATTTAAACAGTCAGCAAATTACCCAAGTTCAAGGTGTGATGGATGAAATCCTTAAAGGTGCGACAAACGTATCGGAAACGGTTTCAGGCATTCTACGTTAATGCCAAGTAGCTTCTAGTAAAGTAGTAAAGCGCAAAACGCTGTTGTACCTGTATTTAGCCAAAGGCGAAACTCAGGTATAATGGCGGTATGTCGTATCCCGTCCCCGCTCAACAGGTTGAAAACCTGTACGAGATTAAAAAAAGCAAGTTTATTGCCTTTGCCGCCTTTGCAGATAGTCGCGAAGCAGCGATGGCACACCTCGCAAATGTGAAGCAACAATATCCAGATGCCCGTCACCATTGTTGGGCGTACTTACTTGGTAACCCTCATTCCCCATCAAGCGCAGCAATGGCCGATGATGGCGAACCGAGTGGCACTGCCGGAAAACCCATTCTCAATGTTTTACAGCACAAAGGTGTGGGCGATGTCATGGTTATAGTTACCCGCTATTTTGGTGGCATAAAGCTGGGTGCAGGTGGGTTAGTGCGAGCTTACTCAGCCTCAGCACAGCAAGCTATGGAACAGCTTCCCACCCGTGAAGAAGTGCGCCTTTATGATATCTCTATTGATATCGACTTTAAGCACGAGCAATTCATCCGGCATTTATGCGAACAATTTTCAGGCAAGATAGTTAGTTGTGACTATGCACAACACGTTACTGTTAATGTGCAATTGCCAAGTCACACCATCGACGAGTTTCAAAAAAAAACCGCAGCGATGGCAATTACTTTTAGTCGCCCTGACGATAGCTAAACTTTTTTGGTATCCGCAGCTTTTTCTTAAATCTATGACAAGTATTTATGATAAGCATAAAAAAGCCCGCTAAGCGGGCTTTTTGGTTCTAAACAAACTATTTAAACGGCGATAATACAATCGGCTATAGCTATCTTTTAACGCCATCCGTTAAAGCTATCCATTGAAGGTGCCGCGAATGGGGTAATCATTTTCTGGATCGCGAATAAATTCCAAACCGGATACCAGCTGCTCTAAATCAGGACGTACAAATGGCGCATTCGCTAACTCACTAATTTGAATTGTGTTGTCTTGATTTACAATAAACAACGCGGGCTCAGCGAAATTGTGATCAGTTTCCTTTTCGCTGCGAGGCACAGAAATATATAAACCCAGCCCTTTCATATCTTCTTCACTCAAACCCGAAGCAATAGGGAACGTAATTGATAAGTCTTCAAGATGCTCTTTCAACTGAGATTGACTGTCAGCAGATACCGCTATTACATCAACGCCAAGTTCTAACAAACGCCCTTTGTAGTCTTCAAGCGCGTTTAAATACTTGGTACAGATAGGACAGTGCTTACCACGGTAAACAACCACCATCTTCCAATCACAACCTTCACGTTTGTTGCTTAATGAAACAGCCTCGCCGGTGCTTAGCGTTACTTGCACATCGGGGAATGAAGAATCAGGTTGTAGTTTTTGCGTATACATACAGTCTCCTTAATTGCGTATTAGCTACATGAACCAATTACATCGGTAATATGCGTCATCAGTAGCGCTAACCATCCCGTTAGTGCTACCGATGATACCTAATTAGTTCTACGCCTTAAGGCTTGTAAAGATCGCTTTTATTCCACAAAGCCTTCGTTGGCTCGAATGGTTAAAGGGTGATAACCCGGCTTTGCTTCTTCAAAGGCACGTTTAGCAAACGCTTTGCCCTCGGGTGTTGCAGAAAGCGAACGATATAGCGGCTTAACTAACTTATTACGGCCAATGTTAACCAGGTACTCGTACAGTCGGTCGTAGGCCGGCTTGTATTCATTTGCCACTGCAATCATCAACCAACTGTGGGCTATTTCGTTATTTTGCGTGGTGGTTAACGAGAACGCAGCATCTAATGCAGCCAGTTGCTCTGCGGATAGTTCCTTTGGCATATTGTTCAGGAAATACAACCACTCATGCACTGTCCATTGCTCGGTATCTATATTTACCGCTTCTACCTCACCGGCTAACCAAGCCTTGCGAGTGGTATCGATTTTATCAAAGGCATCCGACTCTGGCACAGGCGCTCCTTCAGGAATACCGGGCTCAAACACCCATTTTTGAATGCGCGCTTTGCTTAACTTATCTGGGTATTGCGCCAACAAGGTTTCATCCAGGTAGGCTAAAAACGTATCAGTGGTAATGCTTTTAAACGCGAAATCTTCAAAGTACTGCATCAAAAACGCATCAAAATTTTCACGACCAATTTTGTTTTCAATTTCACGTAAAAAGAGCGCGCCTTTTTCGTAAGGAATATTTGAGAAAACATCATCTGGATTTCTTCCGCGAAGATCGATAGCTAGAATTTCATCTTCTTCGTTGAGGGCTTGTATATCGTTTTGTAAATCTTGGTATCCCAAAACCGCTTCTTTTTTAAATCGGTCGTGGCCGTATATCATTTCCATAATACGGTAAGTTAAATAGGTGGTGAAACCTTCGTTTAACCACAGATCGCGCCACGTGGCATTGGTAACCGTATTGCCCGACCAGCTATGCGCCAATTCATGCGCAATCAGTGACACTAAGCTTTTATCGCCAGCGATGACAGTAGGGGTAATAAACGATAAGCGTGGGTTTTCCATTCCGCCAAAAGGGAAAGACGGCGGTAAAATCAATAAGTCGTAACGATCCCATTGATATGGGCCATAGGTTTTTTCCGTTACTTCTAACATGGCTTCGGTATCTTCGAATTCTTTTGCTGCTGCGTCTAACATACTAGGCTCGGCATAAACCCCTGTGCGCTCGCCCATTGGTTTGAATTTCAAATCACCAATTGCTAATGCGATTAAGTACGAAGGTACAGGCTGCGGCATAGTAAACGAGTACTCACCATCACGAGCCGTAGTAGGATCGTTAGAGGCACTCATCACTGCCAATAAAGCTTCAGGTGTATGTATAGTGGCTGTGTAGGTTACTCGTACTTGTGGAGAGTCTTGCAGCGGAATAAAGCTTCTTGCATGCATAGCTTGCGCTTGGGTAAACAAGAAAGGATGTTGCTTTCCTGCGGTTTGTGCTGGCGTTAACCACTGAACACCCGATGCTTCAGGCGAGGTAGAATAGGCAATGGTTAGCTTATCTGCGCCTTCAGGCAATTCAACAGAAAGTGGTGTGCCAAGTTCAGGATCAGCGCTGCCCATATCAAAAGGTACTGAATTGCCGTTAACCGTAACCGATGTAATATCCAATGCACGAGTATCAAGAACAACCGTATTAAAGTTAGGCGCACTGCGCTCAACGGTTAACGTAGCACTGCCGGACAATTTTGATGTTTCAAAATCTGCAGTTAAGTCTAAATCTAAATGAGTAACTCGCACTTCTGATGGATTGGCGAATGAGTGGTAATCTTTACCCGCCTCTATTTCACTGAGCACATCTACTTTAGATACTGCGCTCTCGGCAGCAATTTTGCTATCAGCACTATCAGAAACAGCTGATGGTGTTGTCGGTTCTTGTGAGGGTTGTTCGCTACACGCAAACAACATCGGCGCACAAATGGCTACCCAGCTCATATTTTTCATAATACTTCCTGTTATTTTTCTGTCTTACCCATAATTCTGTCTTATCTATAATAACAAAGAAGTACCTGAATGCTTAAACCCAAAACGACAAGCAACGACACCAGCGGTTAAATTAACGTTTCTCCCCTTCCCTACCTTTAAAGCGGCTCGAGTGATCTTGGGGAAGAGAGGTATTGACGTCTAGGCTACTGTAATTTGTACATCAATATTGCCACGAGTGGCATTTGAATATGGGCATACTTGGTGCGCTTTAGCCACCAAGCTTTCTGCTGCAGATTTCTCCATATCACCTAAGTCGACGCTTAGTTTTACAGCAATAGCAAAACCGACTTCGATAGGCCCAATAGACACATCACCAGTTACGCTTATATCGCTGCCCAATTTAATTTTTTCAGCCGCAGCCACATGCTTAAGTGCACCAATGAAACACGCTGAATAGCCAGCTGCAAACAATTGCTCTGGGTTAGTGCCATTACCACCCGCTCCACCTAATGCTTTTGGTGTTGAAAGCGTAACATCTAAGTTTCCGTCACTTGATTTTGCTGTGCCTTCACGACCACCTGTTGCAGCTGCTGTACCGGTATAAACCACTTGTTGAAGTGTATGCATTATATAAATCCTCGATTGCTTCGCTCAACTTGAGCATTCTTTATTGAAGCCCAGTAATGAAATTGTGTAATGAACCCGTGTAGTGAAATGTCTAATAGAAAGTAAATGCAATTTATTTTGCATGCAAAATAAATTAACACTAATGCCGCTTGTAGATCAAGTCCTTTGCATGCAAAATATTATTCATGTCTTTTACCTCTTCTAGGAACGCTCATGTCTGACGAAGCTAAGCTTGATGAACTTGCACCCGATACGCTTAAATTAGAAAGCCAGCTGTGCCACCGCTTTTACACGCTGTCTAATGCATTTACTCGTGCCTATCGCCCAATGCTTAAAAGCCTTGATATTACGTATCCACAGTACGTAGTGATGATGGCCTTGTGGGAACAATCTAACGTCACCATTGCAGAATTACTGGATAAAACTGTGATAGATGGCGGTGCTATGACGCTGATTTTAAAAAAACTAGAACAAAAAGAGCTGTTAAACGTGGTTAAAGATGAACAGGACAAACGGGTGCGCCGGGTAGTGCTGTCAAAATCGGGGCAAGATGCCAAAATAATAGCACGGGATGTTCCCACCCAAATGTTATGTAAACTAGATGGCATGTCGAAAGCTGAAGCAAAGCAACTTGTTGTATTAATGGACAAACTTCAAGGGTGTTTCAACGCTGATTAAAAAGTCAGTGCCATAGCTATAGCACTGACTACTGCAATATAACAAGTATGTTCGTTCATCCATTGACTATGGATAAACGAACATAATATTAGGGAAGATTAATACTGTGTTGCACAACGTTATCGCTACGTTTCACCCCTTGTCCCCCACCAAGCGTCACGAGCAATTTACCTTTATAAGGTTGGCGCTGCCCCTGCGCATCAACATAAACAAGTTGCGATTCATTAATGGTGAACCTCACTGACTGGCTTTCCCCACCCGCTAAGTTTACACGCTTAAAGGCGACCAACTCTCGCTGAGGCGTACGAATTGGTGCATCGGGCATTCCAAGATAAACTTGAACAACTTCTTGAGCACTTATATCACTTTTATTAGATAGCGTGGTGGCAATATTAAGACCCTTTTCAGAGCGAGTGACCTTTAGCTTATCGTAACGGAAGTCTGCATAGCTAAGACCATAACCAAATGGATAAAGCGGAGTTCCCTCGTAATACTTATAGGTTCGATTTACCATACTGTAATTTTTAAAGTCGGGTAAGTCGTTAACCGACTGATAGAAGGTTACCGGTAGTCGGCCGGAAGGACTGGTATCACCATAAAGAAGGTTCAGTAGTGCTGGCCCAGTTTGCTCACCAGGATAGAAGCCTTGAATAATGGCGTTGAGGTTTTTATCTTCCCAGTTGAGCGCTATTGCGCTTCCGCTCATGTTAACCATAACGATGGGTTTGCCCAGTTTATGAAGCGCTTTTAATAGTGATGATTGGCTCTCGGGCAATTTGATATTCGTTCTGTCCCCATGGGAGAACCCATCAATCTCAAGAGGCATTTCTTCCCCCTCCAATTCAGCGCTAATACCGCCGACAAATACGATAACATCAGATTCCTTTGCCACTCTAAGCGCTTCACTCTCTAGATTTTTATCCTCTATTAACCATTTGAAGCTTATTTCTGGTTCTATCACATTACTGTGCCAAAAACGCTGAATAAGTGATTCAGCCTTGAAGTCATAAGACTTGCCTGCTTCAAGATAGCGCCTTTCGTCTGTAAGCTCACCGTCTAGGTAGACCTCGACATTTTTCATTTTAAAGTAATAATTTCCAGATTTTTGAGGGGTAATTTTGCCCGTCCATCGCACCGCGAATTCTTGATTTGATGCTTTGTTGAAAGGTATGTCTTCGCTCGTCAAATTGATGTTCATTTCAACGTGCCGTTTGCTTGGCTGAAGATTGAAATGACTTGAGGGGTAATACTTAGCAACTAAACCTGGTTTTGATTCGCCTAGCATGTTTACATGGGTGAAAACGCTAGAAGGGACAGGACTAAAATGCGTAAAAATGTTTTCAGTTATACTGCTTCCTGGCGCGTAACCAAGTTGGTTTGAAGGTAGTGCCTGCGAAAAGGCCTCTTTCGGTGTAACAGGCTGCACGGGTGTGCCATGATAATTACCCACAAGTATGGCGGGATTGTCAGCATTCGGCCCAATAAGTGCTATTTTACTATTGCGTTTCAGGGGCAATACACCATCGTTTTTAAGTAAAACCATGGATTTCTCTGCCGCTTCTCGTGCCAATTCAATATGTTTTTTTGACCCAACCACTGACATAGGCATTTTGGTATATGCATGTGTACTGCTGTTATCAAACATTCCCAGTTTCATGCGTGCAGTAAGTAGCCGGGTAAGCGCTTGGTCAATATCACTTTCCTCTACCAAATCTTCTGCCACAGCTTCTATTAGATAGCTAAATGTATTGCCGTGATGGTCTCCGCAGTTTAGGTCTGTACCTGATTTTAAGGCACTGGCGGCTGCGTGAGCAGGGCTGTCCACTACATGATGGGAGTTTTCATCATAAAAGTCAGCAATAGCACCGCAATCTGAAACAACGTACCCGGAGAAATTAAATGTATCTCGTAGCGTATCTTGAAGAAGCGCTTCACTACCACAGGCGGGCGAACCATTGACTCGGTTATATGCGCACATTACAGATGATACATTTGTAGCTGCAATCGTGTCTTCAAATGCTCTAAGGTAGGTTTCCGTTAAATCTTTTTCAGACGCTGCGTAATCGTCGCTGTGTCTAGATACTTCTGGGCCACTATGAACAGCATAATGCTTCAACGTGGCGACCGACTTAAGGTACGTGGGATCATTTCCTTCAAGGCCTTTCACAAAATTGACCGCCATTCGAGAAGTTAGAAACGGATCCTCTCCGTAAGTTTCTTGGCCTCTGCCCCATCTAGGATCGCGAAAGATATTAATATTAGGCGACCAATAAGTAAGGCCTGTGTACATTGCATTGGTATCTTCTCGTAAAAATTCGTGATGCTTAGCACGCCCTTCATCTGAAATTGTAGACGCAATACGATAAATAAGAGGCTCGTCAAAGGTTGCCGCCATACCAATAGCTTGTGGAAATACGGTTGCTTTACCTGCTCTTGCTACCCCATGCAATGCTTCGTTCCACCAATAGTATTCGGGAATGGCAAGGCGCTCTATTGCTGCTGACTTATCAAATAATTGACTCACTTTCTCTTCCAAGGTTAAGCGGTCAACTAAATCTGCGACACGAGTCTCAACCGGCAGCGATTGGTTTTGAAATGGCAGTGTTTCACCATGACTGTGGGAAGTAAGTAAAAAGCAGGCGGATATAAGAATTCGCTCAGGCAGTTTTTTGATTATTCGATTCATGAATTTAAATGTCTCATGGCTTTTCCTAAGGGATGATTACGCTAACCACTTGAAAAATAGAAATCGTCAAACCAATGTCACTTTTGCGTATTTGAACGTTCAGTTCACCGCTACTATAGAAGAAAGCGCAATAAATAAACCTACGTTAACCCTATACGCTGCAACCCCAATAAAACCAGCACTCCCAACCCATCATAATGATAAATAAATGTAACAAATATGTTTATTTATTGCCTCACTCAATTTTAAAGGCGTTCATCTATGCGTTTTACACAAACTTGAACCTAAAATTTAAACCAATAAAATCATTCACTTAAATTTAAAACCTTACATTAGTGTAAATTTTTGCGTTCAAATTAGCCAATCGCGACTATGCTGGGCGAATTGTTGTGTTTATGTTGTTATTTTTTAAATGGAGATTAAGCACTTCGGTGTTTATTGGAAATGTGACTAGGGAAAAAAAATGAAAACACATAATAAATCAACAATAACTAATACAGTGAGAAAGCCTAGCTTTAAACGCTCACTTGTATCCAGCGCCCTGTTAAGTACGCTATTAGCTTTCCAACCCCAACTCGCTTTTGCGCAGTCGAATTTACCCTCAGAAGACGTCAAAAAAAACCAGACTGGCGACGACGTAGAAGATGTTGAGGTCATTGAGGTTCGAGGTATAAAGGAAAACTTAGCAGACGCACAATTACTTAAGCGCTACGGTGATACCTTTCTTGATGCAATATCAGCAAAGGATATTGGCGCATTGCCTGATAGGAGTGTGCTGGAAGCTATCGTTCGATTACCTGGTGTTTCCATTGAACGTTTTGCGGGCGCCAACGACCCAGATCATTTCGGCGTTGAAGGAAGTGGCGTTGTGGTCAGGGGGTTAACCCACACTAGAAGTGAATTTAACGGTCGCGATACCTTTACTGCCGACTCTGGAAGAGGACTTAGTTTTCAGGATGTTCCTCCTGAATTAATGGGCGGCGTAGAGTTGTATAAGAATCAATCGGCAGAGATGATTGAAGGAGGTATTGCGGGTACCGTAAATTTAATTACTCGCAAACCCTTTGATAGTGACAAGCGTATTTTAGCGTTTTCAGCCGATGCCACCTATAGCGATTTTATTGAAAAAACTACCCCAACCTTTTCTGCATTGTATTCGGATGTTTTTGAAAGTGACTATGGCAAATGGGGCTTGCTGCTAAACTTTTCAGATTCCACACTTAAAGCGCAATCGGACGGTACCCAAGTAGGGCGATTTGAAACACAAAACCAATTAGTTGATGGCGAAAGTGTCATGGTGCCTCGCACCTCTCGTTTAACCCGGAAACAAGACCTTCGAGAGCGTCAAGGGCTAGCAGCAGCGCTGCAATGGGAAAACGTAGATGACACCATACTCGCTACGGCACAGTTTATACGCTCCGATTCATCTTTGTCGTGGACCGAGCGCGCTATTGAATTGGCAGATGATGCGGTCATAAATGACCTTGTGCCAGCAGAAGGTACAACTTTTGATATCGATGAGCAGGGTCTGTTCGAATCGGGATTAATTACGTCTAACGCGGGTTGGAGAGGAAATGATGCTGAGCGACAGCCCGGTGGTATTTTCGGTGCTCAACACGCAATGATTACACGTGCCAGAGAGCAAAACTCTGTTGTTGATGATATTGGATTAAATGTGCGATACCGCCCCAATGATGAGTGGGCGTTTAGCGCGGATTTACAATACGTAGAGTCAACCTCAGATATTGTTGATTTCTCGGTAATGGGTGCCACTCGTACCGTGGTTGGAATTACCAATAACAAAGACAGCACGCCTGATATATTTTTAACCGACCCCGCTAACGCCAACGATGAAACGCATTTCTCCAACCCTTATAATTATTTTTGGCGCAGTGCGATGGATCATGTTTCGGCCAACGAGGGCGATGAAGCGGCAGTAGCGTTAGATGCTAAATATACGTTCGAAGACGGTTTATTTACATCTGTAAAAGTGGGCACCCGCTATGCCAAAAGACAACAAACCACCCGCCAATCCACATTTAACTGGGGCTGGTTGTCTGAAGCGTGGGCGGGGAACGGCAATGCTTGGTTCGACGCCCAAGGTGATGAACTTGGCGCAGGGCTAGGTGATTTATACGAAGCCGTGTCATTCGATGACTTCGCAAGGGGTGGTGTTTTGACGACACCTGGCGGCAATACCTTTCTTTTTCCTAATGAGTCGGTTGCCGATAATTATCGTGATGCAGAGTCTACATTCGCAAGCCTTATGCCTGGCTGGGTGGCCTTAGCAAGCAGATCTGGTGCTATCGGTGACTTTTTGCCCAATGAAATAAACGAAACTACTGAAACGAATAACGCCTTTTTCATACAAGGTAATTTCGAGGGGGAAGTGAAAGGGCTTTTTTTCAGCGGTAATGTGGGGGCACGCTACGTTAAAATTGAAAATGAGACGGATGGGTTTATTACATTCCCCGATAATCTGCCTGTTCAAGATGATGATCCTGAGAACTTTTTACCCTCTGATCAAGCCGCGTTCGGTAATGCTGCCTCTACGGAACAAACAGCAGTAAGTGATTACAGTAAGTTACTACCAAGCTTCAATCTTAAACTAAATTTGAACGACGATATGCTGTTGCGCTTTGGTTACTCTAAGGCCATTGCGCTGCCTGATCTTGGAAACCTTCGCAATTACGTTGAAATACAGGGCGATAATTTACAGATTGAATACTCAGGGGAAGGCGACGATAGAGAGATAACCAGTGCGCAATACCAGCGCTATACCGCAAAATCTGGTAATCCCTTTCTTAAGCCGATGGAAGCCAATAACTACGACTTCGCCTTTGAATGGTATTTTCCAGAAACCGTTGGCTCGTTAACCACATCATTCTTTTATAAAGATTTGAGTAACTACTTTATCAACGGCTCCACCGATCGCGTTTATGAAAATAATGGCGTGACGCAAGTCGTCCAAGTTGATGGCGCCACTAATGGCGATGAAGGCAGTGTGAAAGGTGTGGAGATTGCTTATCAGCAGTTTTTTGATTTTCTACCAGGCGCGTGGAGTGGACTAGGGCTTCAATTCAACTACACGTATGTGAAAGATGAGGGCTCACCGAATCCTGGGTTATCGCCAGACAAGCCAGACTCTTCTGAAGGGGAAGGCATTGCCTTTGACAACTTACCGCTTGAGGGGCTTTCCAAAGATAATGTGAACATTGTTGCTATGTATGAGAAGAACGGGTTTAACGCTCGCCTAGCTTATAATTGGCGCTCTGAATACCTGTTAACCACAAAAGATGTTATTACTCAGCTTCCTATTTTCAATGAAGCAAATGGGCAGCTTGATGGTTCGTTCTTTTACCGGTTCTCAGACAACATAGAGTTGGGTTTGCAAGGCACGAATTTAAGCAATACGGTCACACGTACCTCGATGCAAGTTGATGCCGAAGGGAATCAAGTGGGCCGGTCGTGGTTTGTTAACGACCGTAGAATAAGCTTGGTCGCTAAAGGGACCTTTTAACCATTTTGAGAATGAATCAGGTATGCCACAGAAGTGGCATACCTAAAACGTTATGAGGTAGTTATGTCTCAATCAATGTCTATTAAGTCTATCGTGATTGTAGGCGGTGGGTCGGCAGGTTGGATGACCGCAGCAACACTTAGCAAAGTGTTAGACCTCTCAAAATATAGTGTCACGCTTATTGAAAGCGAGGACATTAAAGGGGTGTCTGTGGGTGAGGCGAGCATCCCTCAAATTACACTATTTAACCGAATTTTGGGTATCGATGAGGCGGACTTTATCCGTGCTACTAACGCGACTTACAAGCTCGGTATCGAATTTAAAGACTGGAAACGCAAAGGTCACGCCTATTTCCATCCCTTCGGCACCTTCGGTATTAACATGGAAGCATTGCCGTTCCATCATTTTTGGCTTAAGCGTTTCAACGAAGGTGCAGGTGGCGACCTTTGTTCGTATTCAATTGAAGCGATGGCGGCTAAAAGTGGGCGGTTTGGCAAGGTTAATGCGCAGAACACTTCTCCCCTAGCCAATATGAGTTATGCATATCATTTTGACAGTACCTTATACGCTAACTTTTTACGCGACTTTGCAGTAATGCGTGGAGTTCGGCATATCAAGGGCAAAGTCGAAGCGGTTTCCAAGCATCCAAATGGTCATATCAATACGCTAACGCTTCAAAATGGGCACTGTATTGATGGTGAGTTTTATATTGATTGTAGTGGTTTTCGAAGCTTGCTCTTAGAAAAAGAAATGGGCGCAACGTTTAATGATTGGAGCGACCTATTGCCCTGTGATAGTGCCATTGCTATCCCGTGTAAATCTGCCGATAGCATGTTAAAACCTTACACCCAATCAACAGCGAAAACCGCTGGTTGGACATGGCGAATTCCGTTGCAGCATCGAATTGGAAATGGTTATGTGTACGCGAGTAAGTTTACAGAAAAGGAAGCTGCGCTAGATGAGCTGATGGCGCAATTAGAAGGTGAACCTTTAGCTGAGCCCAATTTCTTAGCTTGGAAAACGGGAATGCGTCCTCGAAGTTGGATAAAAAACTGTTTAGGTATAGGGTTATCGGCTGGATTTGTTGAGCCGCTAGAGTCTACCGGACTGCATTTGATTCAATCTGCGATAGCACGATTGATGACACTCTTTCCTAGCAACCGGTTTTGTCAAAGTGACATTGATATGTACAACCGGCAAACCACAAAAGAGTTTGAACAGATTAGAGACTTTATTGTGTTGCACTATGCTTTAACAGAAAGAAACGATAGTGAATTTTGGCGTTATTGTCGCAACATATCATTGAGTGTTTCGTTGGAGCAAAAAGTACAATTGTACAAAGACTCGGGCCGTATTTTCCGCATAGACAATGAGTTATTTAATGAGACATCCTGGCTTGCCGTTATGCATGGACAAGGGTTGCGAAGTGAAGGATACCACCCGCTAGTCGATAGAATGAGTACATCATTAATTGATGAGCGACTTAGCCATATTGCAAGTGTAATAGATAAGTCAGCGTCTGTACTTCCAGAACATGCTCACTTTATTGCACAACTTAATGTAAAGTAGCAGTTAGTGGCAAAGTAGCGTTTCAAGTGACATTCGTGCCACTTACCCCTTGCTACTCAGTTGCATAGCTATGTAGCGATGAACGTATTGCCGTCTATTCCCAGTAGTCTTTTCGATACTGGGTAGGTGTTTTCTCAGTCAACTTCTTAAAAAATGTATTGAACGTGGCTTTACTGTTAAAGCCCGCAGAATCCATTATATCTAGCATAGTCGCCCGGCGATTCGACTCGCTTTCCAATAGCAATTTACTCTCTTCTATTCGGTAATGATTAATAAACTCAAAAAAGTTTTTATTAAAATGATGATTAATAATGTGAGACAGCACCCGTGGTGGAATATCCAGCTGGTTAGCAAGATTTTCTAATGTGAGTAGATGGTTTAAATAGGGTTTATTCAAACGCATATATCGGGTGATTTTATCAACCTGGCGAAGGTCGATTTTCGGCTTTTCTTTTGTGGCTGCAGGCGTCAGTTTACTGTCAATACCTCTAAATATAGTGGAATACCCTGCACTAAAGAATATCAACCCAGATATCATTAACAAGACAGCATAGTTTGAACTTAAGCCTAAAAACTCATGGTCGATGTAGACCCCCAATTCATACGCAGAGATAATGGCAAGCGCTGTTAATACTGCCACAACTCTAACGATTAAAAAGCCCACTACCAGCGCTTTTAACCACGTCAAATCGACACTCTCTGTTTCTGCTACTTGTTGTTTCAGCTGCTTCTGGTAATTATTCAGTTCTATTAAACACAGCACGCCACATGCCACTCGAAAAGCTTCACGAAACAAATGTATTGCCCGTTCTTCGAAGGGAGTATTAGCAATGGTATCTCCCTGCAATGCAGCAATTTTTACTAACTCTTCTTCTAGCCACCAGGTATTCGCAAAATAAATGCTATAGGCAACGAAAGGCAGTAGGAAAAGCAGGTCATAACGCCTGAATTGGTAGTCTTTGTATATTAGGCTTCGAATGTAAAAAAGTAATAATGGCGCTTCCACCCAGTAAGCTAGCCCGAATGAGTAGAAAAGGTTAGGTGAAAAAGACAAAGCCGTAGACCGGAACATTTCACCAAAGTTGATGAGATTATCTAAAGGGATTGCAGCTTGTGAAAGTAAGAAGGCGGCAAGCAATAAATGTGTTTTTCTTTTGCCGCGCTTAAGAGTTACTAAGAAAAGAGCAAATAAAAAACATTGATAAACAGTAAATAGCAACACCAGATCATGTATGTTAAATAAGACGGCTTTCATTAATAACCAAATACTTTTTTGTTGTTTTATAACGTGTTCAATACCGTGACGCAAGAAGCGAATTAACCTAAAGCGTGTAAATAGAATGTTTTTTCTTAGCCTTCAACTAAACATGACTAAATTCGTTTAAATACAGGTATCAAGCGTTTATTTTTACGTTTACTGCCTTTAAAAAGACGACATATCGTTGCATTTTGACAAAAATGTAACAACTAAAAACTATATAACACTAGGGTCTCTCATGTATCGCTTTTTATCTGTTAGGTTGCGTTTTAAAAGCCGAACCTTTTTACTTTTGCTATTCGCAGGTCTGACTAGCTTATTTATGACCGGATGCTCAGATGACAATCGCAAATCCAAATTTCAACAAGCCCGTTCAGAAAAACCATTGAGTATTAAACTTAATCAGGTGGGATACCTGCCAAGTGGGAAAAAGCATGCTCTAGTGCCAACCTCTGCATCAGGAAACTTTGCAATAAAACGCTCAACAAGCGATGACATTGTCTATCGAGGAGAGCTGGAAGAATCGAAGATGTGGGAGCTCAGTAATGACCCATTTTTAAAATTAGCCAGTTTTAGTGACTTCAATGAAGTTGGAGAGTATTACATTGACGTTGAAGGTGTACCGCCCTCTTTGCCATTTACAATAAGCCCAACCATTTATGACGACGCCCATCGCGCTGCATTAAAGTCTTACTATTTTAATCGTTCTGGTATGGCGCTAAGTGAAGAATATGCAGGGCAATGGAAACGACCAGTTGCTCATCCGGATACTCAAGTAAACGTGCACGCCTCTGCAACTACCTCTTCAATGGGTGCTCTTACCACGTTGTCCTCTGAAAAGGGCTGGTATGATGCAGGCGACTATGGAAAATATACTGTTAATGCTGGTATTGCGACTTACACATTACTTGCTGCCTACGAACATTACCCTCAATACTATCAAGCAGTAGATGTCGCTATCCCAGAATCAGATGACGGGGTTGCCGATTTACTAAACGAACTACGATGGAATCTAGACTGGATGGCCAGTATGCAGCGACATGACGGCGCTGCCTTTCACAAACTCACTACGCTGGAATGGGCGGGGATAGAAATGCCCCATGACGATAAATCGCAGCGCTTTATGATTGGCGTATCAACAAGCGCTACGTTAGATTTTGCGGCCACTATGGCCATGGCGAGCCGTATTTATAAAGACCTAGCTCCTGATATAGCTAACCAATGGTTACTGCAGGCTGAAGCCGCTTGGCAATGGGCTTTGCACAACCCAGATGTTCGTTATGTTCAACCTGACGATGTACAAAGCGGCGAGTATGGTGATGACCAGTTCGTTGACGAGTTTTTCTGGGCGGCGTCCGAGTTATTTATTGCCACAGGGAATACCCGCTACCTCAGCCCGATTAAAGATAGTGAAGTGAATTTTGGTGTACCTGGGTGGGCCGATGTTGAAACATTGGGCCTCATTTCATTATTAAAGAATGCACAGGACATGCTGTCAGTTTCAGAATTTGCTCGGCTAGAATCTGCTTTTATAACGCTGGCCGAGAATATTACCGAGCAGATACCTACTTCACCTTATTTAGTGCCAATGCAAGAAGATGATTATGTATGGGGGAGTAATAGTGTGCTGCTGAATAAAGCCTTAATTCTATTAACCGCCTACGAACTCAACGGCAATGCTAAATATAAAGATGCCGTCTACGACAGTATTTCTTATATTTTCGGTATGAACCCAACCGGCTATAGCTTTGTTACGGGCTATGGAAGCCTCACGCCTATGTCGCCACATCATCGCATATCAGCAAGCGATGGGGTAAAAGCGCCCATACCCGGCATGCTGGTAGGTGGCCCGCATGCCGGGCGTCAAGATGAATGCGATTACCCCTACCCTAAACCAGCAGACTCCTACATTGACGATTGGTGCAGCTTTTCTACCAATGAGATTGCCATTAATTGGAACGCCCCTTTGGTATATGTGCTAGGTGCTATTAACGCGTTATCAAAGTAAACCTGCTTGGGGATACCTAAATCAAACTGAACGCGCACGGTATCGAATGCCGATTCCGCTGCGCTTTTTGTACTTCACTTGGTGAATGCGACTGCACTAATCTCTGCTATCAAGGTTGTCGAGTGCTCTGTTATTAAGCGCTCTGGCATGAAACGCCCTAAACAACGGTGAGCTTGCGCCAGAGGCCGTGTACCACTAGGTAGGTGTTTTTAATTGGTATAGTAAGTATGAGTTAAAACAACATTTCATAAGCCGTTCTAGGCTAAGGGCTTTCTTATAAGAGCTTGTCAGCTAAGGCTTCTCAACTAAACACTTCTCAGCTAAAAGCAAAAAAAGCTGCCATTGGCAGCTTTTTAAGTTTTCACACCAATTTATTTGTAAATAATTCGGTTTACGTAATTCTCCAAGCCCTCTTGTTTACCAGAGACCGGCTTAGGTTCTAATCCATTGGTTTGCGCATGTTCAGCTAAAGATGCTAAAGACATATTACCATCTAGAATGTTACGCCCCACGGCTGAATCCCATTCAGCATAGCGACTTTTCACATTCTCTGAGAGTACGTCATTTGAAAGCATTTCATAGGCTTTCTTTAAACCTAGCGCACAGGTGTCCATGCCACCTATATGGCCTAAGAACAAATCTTCAGCATCTAAACTTTGGCGTCGTAATTTGGTATCGAAGTTAAAGCCCCCTGATGTGTAGCCGCCATTTTTCAATATCTCGTAGCAAATGAGGGTCATTTCTTCTACCGAGTTAGGGAATTGATCGGTGTCCCAGCCCAATTGCGGATCACCACGGTTCGCATCAATGGAACCAAAAATATCTAGCGCAAACGCTGTCGCTATTTCGTGGTGGAAAGAATGCCCAGAAAGTGTGGCGTGATTCGCTTCGATGTTAACCGCAAACTCTTTTTCTAGCCCGAACTCTTTTAAAAATCCATATACGGTAGCCGTATCGTAGTCGTACTGATGCTTAGTAGGCTCTTGCGGCTTTGGCTCGATGAGCAATAGCCCTTTAAACCCAATTTTGTGTTTATGCTCAACAACCATATTCATGAAGCGACCAAACTGCTGACGCTCTCGTTTAAGATCTGTATTTAGCAGTGTCTCATAGCCCTCTCGACCACCCCACAATACATAGTTCTCACCACCAAGCGCCTTTGTTGCATTCATGGCGTGATAGACTTGGGTCGCGGCACGAGCGAATATTTCTGGGTTCGGGTTTGTTGCAGCGCCAGACATATAACGTGGGTGGCTAAATACATTTGCTGTACCCCAAAGTAACTTCATACCCGTCTCGTCTTGCTTACGGGCAAGCACATCTGTCATCTCTGAAAGATTGCGAATGTATTCGTTGACTGAATCACCTTCAGGTGCGACATCAATATCGTGAAAGCAGTAGAAAGGTGCGCCTAGCTTTTCAAAAAAAGAAAAGGCCACATCGGCTTTTTGCTTGGCACGCTCCATGGGATCGCCCGCTGCAAGCCAAGGTCTATTGAACGTACCAGCGCCAAATACGTCAGCACCATCCCAACAGAAATTATGCCAATAGCACGCCGCAAACCGCAGGTGCTCTTCCATCGTTTTCCCACCAATCTCTTCTTTCGGATTATAATGTTTGAAGGCAAGAGGGTTTGTCGATTCTGCACCCTCATACTTTATGGCTGGGATATTTTCGAAGTAGTTATTCATATTTTTTTCCTTTCTCTAGAATGCGTAAAAAATGACAATAGGATTTTAATTTTATGTGGCTCGCGTGCGTTGCTACGAGAAAAAAGGCTCTACTGCGTAATAAAGTTCTCTGAATTGTTGGCGCTTGATGAGGTATGCATTGTGAATTTCTTTCTGAGGTGTGTATGACGCCTCAAGATTCGGCTTAAAACAAACTTCACTGGGTGATAAATCCGGGTTGGCAGCAAGCTTTGCTAATCGTGCTGCGCCCAATGCTGGCCCGACATCGCCACCCTCTCGGTACTCTAAGTCGTACCCGCTAATGTCACTGAGAAGCTGTCGCCAGAATATACTTTTAGCGCCCCCTCCAATGAGACTAATAGACGTTGTCGTCACGCCACTTTGGTGTACGGCATCAATGCCATCTGCAAGCGCCATTGATACTCCTTCAATAACAGCGCGAGCCATATGTACACGGCGAGTCGAAACAGATACTCCAAAGAATGCGGCCTTTGCTGCTGGGTTATTGTGAGGTGTTCTTTCACCTGTTAAGTAAGGTAAAAATAGTGGGATTTGAGTATCTAAGTGGGAAGTATTATTCTGCACGTCTGTAATCATTTCGGCTACATCTTCGTAGCCACTTTGCATGCAATACCATTCTAAACAACTTGCCGCACTGAGCATGACGGACATCATGTGCCACCTGTCGGGCAATGCATGACAGAAACTATGAACAGCTTGAGCGGTATTTACTGAAAATCTGTCGGTAACGGCGAAATAAACCCCAGAGGTTCCAAGTGACAACATGGCGTGTCCTGGCTCAAAAATACCACAGCCTATCGCACCGGCGGCATTGTCCCCTGCGCCACCTGCAATCACGACATCATGCATCCCCCAACGCTTAGCCAGTGTAGCTTTCAGTGTGCCGGTGACTTCATTTCCTTCAAAAAGTGCGGGCATATTATCAATACTGAGACCACATGCAGCGAGTAACACTTCATCCCATTGACGAGTCTCGGTATTTAGCCACATGGTGCCGGCAGCATCGGACATATCAGAAGCAAACTCGCCGCAGAGTTGATACCTTAAAAAATCTTTGGGTAGTAGTACTTTTCTTACTTTCGCAAATACCTCGGGTTCGTACTTTTTAACCCAAAGCAGCTTTGGTGCAGTAAAGCCCGCCATAATAATGTTGCCAGTGCGCATAGCTGAATCAGGTACGGCCTTGCTTAGCTCCTCACATTCGGCAACGCAACGTCCGTCGTTCCACAAAATTGCAGGTCTTAGCACGTTTCCTGACTGGTCAAGCAATGTTGCGCCGTGCATCTGTCCACTTAAACCTATTGATTTAACGTTGGACAATTTAATCTGTTTAGATAACTCATCCAAACAATCGCACGTTGCCTGCCACCACTCGCCAGCATCTTGTTCGGACCATAACGGCTTAGGCATGGATATATTAAGCGGTCTACTTACTGAGACCTCAATTACCCCCTCCTCATCCATTAACACTGTTTTTACACTGGATGTGCCTAAATCTATTCCTAAGTACATAGTCTTTCCGCGTTTATATGTGGCTATGTCTTAAATATTGATTATTAAAAGCGTCAATATCAATTATGAAATTTTGTAATCGTTTTGTTAATTACCGCTTAGTCGTTTAGTATATTTAAAACCAATAAACGTAATGAAATTTACGTAATTTGTTTATATGCAGGAACTAATTATGGTTGAAAAAGCGCACAGTATTACGCTGCTTTTAAATGCAAGTAAGATATTTGATAGGCAGATAATTGAAGGTATCGGAAGCTATCTACAATCATCAAATGCCGATTGGGATTTGTATTTAGAAGAAGACTTTTTAACTCGTCTTGAACATTTCGAAGAGTGGAGTGGCGACGGCGTTATTGCAGACTTTGACAACCCTGCTATCGAACAAGCGCTGAGTAACACCAAAGTACCGGTAGTGGCGATAGGTGGCTCTTACCAAGATGACGCTAGCTATCCAAATGTGCCCTATGTAGCAACAGACAATTACGCTTTAGTGGAAGCGGCTTTCAATCATTTGCGGCACAAGGGAATTGAAAGGTTTGCATTCTACGGCTCGCCAATCAGTAAAGCGCAGAGATGGGCACAAGAAAGAGAGCAAGCCATGCTGTCTCTCGCGAAACATTATGGCTACGAATGCTATGTTTATCGGGGTCATGCAGTAAGAGCCGAAACGTGGCAGTATTCTCAGAAGCGCCTAACCGATTGGCTCAAAAGCCTGCCCTCACCCACCGGTATAGTGGCGGTGACAGACTCCCGCGCGCGCCACTTACTTCAGGCGTGCGACCACCTTGGCTTTCTTATTCCCGAAAGATTTGCCGTCATAGGCATTGACGACGATGAACTAACACGCTTTTTAAGCAGAGTTAGCTTAACGTCTGTGCGACAAGGCAGCTTGGAAATGGGGTATCAGGCAGCGCGATTACTACATAAGCAATTAAACGGAACGTTAATAAAAAATAAGCAATTGCTAGTGCCACCTGTAACGGTAGCAGAGCGTCAGTCTACCGACTTCAAAGCGATTAAAGATCCACTTGTGATGCAAGCATCCCACTTCATACACATGAATGCGTGTAAGGGAATTAAAGTAGACCAGGTGCTAGATCATGTAGGCATCTCGAGATCTAACTTGGAAACGCGATTTCGGGAAGAAAGAGGCCACAGCATTCATACAGAAATACACAACGAGAAACTAAACCGCGCATGTCAAATGCTCAAAGAAACTGATGCTAATAGTGGTGATATAGCCCAGCGATGCGGCTACCCGTCAGTTCAGTATATGTATGCCTTATTTCGAAAGCACTTTGATAAAACACCCGTTGAGTACCGCCAGGATTCACAGCCAAATCATTTTGAAAATGAGCCTTGCTCGCCAGTCATAAAAGTCATTTGAAATCGGAACCTCACCTTAAAGAGAATAATAATATGGACACTACAACAAATATTGACCTGCCTATCGAAGCCTCGGGTAATGGCTTCGTTTTATTTATTACTATCGTGGCTACCATAGGGGGCTTCTTATTTGGGTTCGATAGCGGGGTCATTAACGGAACGGTAGAAGGGCTAAGCGTCGCGTTTCAATCACAGAGCGTCGGTACAGGATTTAATGTATCCAGCATGCTACTTGGGTGTGCAGTAGGTGCATTTTTTGCCGGTCGCTTAGCTGATAGATACGGAAGAAAGTCATTGCTCCTTGTCGCAGCGGTCTTTTTCCTTATCAGCGCTTGGGGCTCAGGTATAGCAGGTAGCGGGTTAGAATTCGTTTTATTTCGCATTATTGGAGGCCTTGCTGTAGGTGCTGCGTCGGTCATGGCACCGGCTTACATTGCAGAAGTCTCACCGGCAAAGTATCGCGGTACGCTTGCGTCTATTCAACAAATAGCCATTATTAGTGGCTTGTTCGCCGCTTTTCTAAGTAACTATTTTCTTGCCGACTATGCATCAGGCTCTACGCAAGTGCTTTGGTTAGACTTTGAAGCTTGGCGTTGGATGTTCTGGATGGAAATCATCCCAGCGTTGCTTTTTTTCCTGATGTTACTTTTTATACCAGAGAGCCCTCGCTTTTTAGTGGTTAAGAAAAAAACAGCGCAAGCGAGTGAAGTATTGCGCAAACTTTACGGGGCTAGTGGACAAAATAAACTGGCAGAAATTGAAGCCTCTTTGTCGCAAGATCATAAACCACAATTAAAAGACCTTATCCATAAAAACTCTGGAAAAGTAAGGTCAATCGTTTGGGTAGGGATTGGGCTAGCTGCACTTCAACAGTTAGTCGGCATAAACGTTGTTTTCTATTACGGAGCCGTATTGTGGCAAGCGGTTGGCTTTTCAGAAGCAGATGCACTACTTATTAATGTTATAAGCGGGGCTATCAGCATTGCTGCATGTGTTGTGGCGTTATCTGTTATTGACAAAATTGGAAGAAAACCACTGCTAAAATGGGGCTCTATAGGCATGACAGTGTCTCTTGCCGTGGTCACGTTAGCGTTCCTAAATTCAGAACAACATGTTGATGGAAGGTTGGCGTTGAATAACTGGGGGCCTGTTGCACTTATCGCTGCCAATCTTTATGTTTTCTGCTTCAACTTTTCATGGGGCCCGGTAATGTGGGTGATGCTAGGCGAAATGTTCCCAAACCAGTTAAGAGGCTCTGGCTTGGCCGTAAGTGGGTTAGTGCAGTGGTTTACTAATTTTGTTATCACCTGGTCTTTCCCAATGCTTCTTGCGGGAATAGGGCTTGCGGGTGCTTACGGTCTGTATGCTTTCTTTGCCTTGCTGTCTATCGGCTTCGTCCTTCGTTATGTTTACGAAACAAAGGGCTTAGAATTAGAAGAAATGAAGGGGTAACCGCTCCGGTGCCTGTATATTCACGGCCGGTTTTAGGAACAAAAGGCGCTACTGGTAAGTTCATACGCTCTTATTTGGTTTATTAATATTTACAATATGATGTAAGTAAGGAAAAAACGGCTGATTTATCAGTCGTTTTTTTTCGTTTCTTTACTATGCTTGAAGTAGCAACAATACTAAAACTTAAGAGCTTACAGGGTGTGTTGGACCACCTTCCACGCTAGGCAAGATAAAGGTAAAGATAAATGATAAAAAAGCAGTTTTCTCTCATTGCAGTAATGATGAGCTTGCTGACAACTTTTAGCGTTTTAGCCGAACAAGAAAAACTCAAAATTAGCGGGTTTGGTACGTTAGCTTCAGCAACCGCCGATACTCGAACTTATCAATTCCGTACCGACCGCTCACAGGCAGAGGCAGCTAAAAAAGACGGTTTGGCCTTTAAACCTTTGAGTTTAATTGGCTTGCAAATCGACTACAGCTTTTCAGCTAACCTCGATTTTGTTGGCCAATTTGTTTATCGAGAACAAGATGAACAAAACCTAGATTCCATTGCGCAAATGGCCTTTCTAAGATACGACATCACGCCTTCATGGCAAGTAAGAGCTGGAAGACTCGCCGCCGATATCTTTCACTTTAGTGATACCAGAGACGTCTCGATTGCTTATCCTTGGGTGAAAGTGCCTACAGAAGTTTATGGCATTGTGCCAGCCCGAAGTTTTGATGGAGCGGATATCAGCTACCTCAAACCCTATCGCGATTTTAATTTACTAATCAAAACCTTCTGGGGCCAAGGTGAAAGCGACTATACCAGAAACGATTATAGCCCAGTAATCTTTAATGATTTGCGCTCTGTAGGTATTGAACTTGCCTCATTTGATTGGAGTGTTGCATTTAAACACACACGAATTGAAGCTGAAAATGATAACGCAGATATAGCATTTGTTACCTCTAGTGTGGAACAGTTACAGCCGTTCTGGAGTGGTGCCACCGCCTTCGCAGATTCATTGAGCTTACGCGGTGCGTCTATTCAATACACCTCTGTTTATTTAAATCGCTACCTCGGCGACTGGGAAGTCTCTGGGGAGCTATCTCATATCGATTCTGACTCAATTGCATTACGGGACTCTTTGAACGGCTTTTTAAATATAAGCTATTTCTATGGAGCACATACTTTCTATGGCTTATTTTCATTCTCAAAAACAGACACCTATTACTTAAGTGAAGAACAGCCCGGCTTTCCCATTAACGCAAATACAGCCGAGTTAGCCGTTTATGTGGAAGAAGTCGCTAGTACGTTGGCTCATTATCAACATTCGCTCTCGTTAGGGTGGCGTTGGGATGTAAAAGAAAATTTAGCCTTTAAAGTACAAGTTGAAAGAACCGATATAGAAGCGAGAGGCGGCGGCCTTAGAGCCCGAGATGGGTTAGTTGTTGATAGTGGGGACGACGTTGCACATACCCTGTTCCTCGCACTAAACTTTAGCTTTTAGGGGGGGATATGAAACTTTATCGCCTCAGCTCTCTTATTTTTACTGCATTAATAGCCTTTCACAGCTTCACTTGCTTTGCGTACACGCCAGATAAGATTGTCGTCGTTACAAATAAAAAAAACGACGTGGAAGTATTGGATAAAAAAGGCTTAATTAATCTCTTTATGGGCAAGTACTCTGCGTTTCCAAACGGAAAACAAGCTACGCCCATCGACATTGAAGTCGAGGCTAAACTTAAAGCGCAATTTTACGAGGCATTAGTCGGCTTGCCTCCCGCTCGCGTTAATGCCTATTGGGCTAGATTGAAGTTTTCCGGTCGGGTTAAACCACCTGAAATCGAACTGACAATAGATGACGTTAAACAGCGACTCGAAAAGGATGAATCGGCCTTAGCTTACATTTATGAGTCGTCTGTTACCGACAAGATGAAGGTAGTGTATCGCTTTGATTAATATTCGTGGTCTAGGTTTTCGTTTTGCGCTTTTCTTGGTGGCTGCCGCCATGTTGGTGGTTTTTACCACCGCGGAGTTTTTTTATCGCGTCACGTACGAGAACGAGATCACTGAAGCGAACTACGATATCGAAGAACTCTATCGAACCGTTGGTGCAACCGCGTCCATAGCTTCATTTCTAGAAGAAGAAGATTTAGCCAAAGAGGCGATAAATGGGTTGGTTAAGAGTGAAAAAATTCTTGCAGCATCTATCAGAAGTGACGCTTTGTATTACCAGCTTAACGTTACCGATGCGATTAACAAAGGCACTGAACCTCGGGTATTTTTAGTTCGACACCCTTTCATACCCGAAGAATCGTTAGCGGAAGTTAACATATACCCAAACTTTGACCATATCATCCATCAAGCCGAGAAAATCAGTACCGACAATAGCTATTCCCTATACGTAGAAGCGCTTGTAGTCGGTATTGTTGCCTTGATCATTACTTACTACATCATTATTTCACCCATGCTTCGTGTGGGGCGTTCACTACATGAAATTACCCCAGGTACAGCGCAGCGTATTACTGTGCCTGATTACCACACTGACAGTGAAATTGGTGCATTAGTGCATGATACCAATCAGCTGCTAGGCAAAGTTGAAGAACAGTTCTCTCAAGAACGGCAATTAAGAGAAGAAATAGAATTTCTGGAAAAGCGTTTTAGGATGCTTTTTGAAAATGCGAAGTCAGCCACGGTATTAATGACTGAAAAAGGCATAATTGAACTTAGAAATAAGGCTTTTATCGACCTCGTTATAAAAATCGGTCTCGAAGAAAAACAGGACTATGGCGAACTATTAGAAGAGTTATTTGAAAACCCTGCTGCAATAAAAACCTCACTTCCAGAGGCATTTTCGCGTAACGAGTTTGCCACGGGCGAATTCAAATTGAAGTCAGGAGCCAATAAAACCGCCATTTGGGTTCAGTTGATTGCCAGCCCATTAATTACTGACGACGGGGAGCGTTTTTATCAAATCACCTTCAACGATATTTCAACGCGAAAACGTGAACTGCAAAATCTGGCATTGCAGGCGGACTTCGACTCACTAACCGGAATATACAATCGAAATGGCGGTGAGAAGCTTATTGCTAAGTTGATGAACAAAGGACACCACTTTGCACTAGTGTTAATTGACCTAAACGGATTTAAAGCCGTGAATGATATTTTCGGTCACGATGCGGGCGATGAAGTGCTTATTTTTGTATCTGAGCAATTAAGAGACAAAATCCGTAAAGTTGATGTGGCGGTCCGCTGGGGCGGAGATGAATTTGTACTGCTTTTACAGGCTGAAGACGAAGAGTCTGTTGAAACAGTCATATCTAAGGTGAATGAAGGGGTGAAGCAGCCGTTTTATTTTAATGATGATACTACCCCCACAGTGGTCTCTATGAGCGTGGGCGTGGCGTTTTACCCTCGCATGAGTCGCAATAAGAATACCTTAATAAAGTTGGCAGATATCGCTATGTATAAAGCTAAGCAAAATAAGATAGTTGCCCCAGACGACTATCTGATTTTTGCTGAACCTGAAGGATTAGATAGCAGCAATAACCAGTAAAACGACGTTAATTGAGTTTACCGCTTTACCAACAGTGTTCCCCCTCCCAAATAGCTAATTTAAATACTTCTCCTTAATCGCTAGCTCAGACAACCTAAATATCTGGGTCAAATGCCTAATCTTAATACCTAACGTTAATATTTAACTCTAATGCCTAACCTTTAGACTTAAACAAGACGCTGCGTTGGATACTTTTGCTGATTGCCATTCACACGCTATGAGATACGTGGCGAATACTTTTATTATCTAAGATACTAAAAACCACGTTTTCATCATCGCGCCATTTAAAATTGTGATACTCGCTGACTACGCTTCTGTTACACTTGAGCGAACAAGTGTACGCTGAAAGCGTGTGCGCTATATGAATGACAAGCGCCGAGATACCGAAGTGTTAATAAGCACGAAGCAGTACACATGAATCATTATGGGCGCTAGATTAAAACAGAGTTGGAGGAAGTCATGACAAGCATTACGGCAAAAGCCTATTCTGTATTAGAAGAATGGCTTAATAGTATTAGTCATGGTGTGGGTTTTATTGCTGCCATAGTAGGTATGGTGTTTTTACTCAACCGCGCAGACAACACCCTAACCATTAGCGCCGCCGCAATATACGGCGCTACGCTCATTCTTATGTTTTTGAGCTCTACCCTTTACCATGCAACATCGCACCATAGAGCAAAGGGTTGGTTGAAACTATTCGACCACAGCGCAATATATTTATTGATAGCGGGTACTTACACACCTTTACTATTAGTGTCGATTGGAGGTGTGCTCGGAATTACTATGACAGCGGTAATTTGGTGTTTGGCACTGGGTGGTGTGGCCTTTAAACTTGTTGCGCAGCACCGCTTTCCAAAAATATCCGTGATGACTTATTTGTTGATGGGGTGGATTGCCATTGGCCTTATTTACCCGCTTTATATTGCGCTACCCAGTGCTGGATTGTGGTTACTGGTCGCGGGTGGTTTATGCTTCAGCCTTGGGGTGTGTTTTTATGTGGCGAAAAAGGTAAAATACACCCATGCTATCTGGCATGTATTCGTATTGGGCGGGTGCAGCTGCCATTACTTCTCAATATATTATTATGTGGTATGAATAAAATCGAATCATCATCTGTATCTAAAGGGGCAAATAGCCAAACTTCCTTGGCGTGGTTTTCACTTAGCGCGGGAAAAATCTGTCTGGGACAAAAACCGACATCAGACACCTATGCAAGGTTGAAAGGGTTGGGTGTTAGCCACCTTGCCACGGTACAAACCGGTGAGGAAGATGCCCCAATTATTCGCGATGGTGCTAAAGCTGCTGGGTTAGAATGGATTTGGCTGCCTTTTTTGCATCCTTCCGCAGAATCACCTACCGATGATGTTCACTTGCATCAATATCTACACGAACTGTCGCAAATGCTAGCTGAAGGTGCCAGCGTGTATTTACACTGTGATGGTTCACAGCATCGCTGTAGCCTACTGTTTTATGCCTTGTGTCATTACTGTCGTGTGCCTTCAAACAGTGCCTACAGCGCATTGCATAGCTTTGGAGCAAATTCGGCGAATGGGTTGTCGCGCGGTGAACTACAATGGGCGGCAGAGCTTGGTCATACCGCCCCTTAACGTCGCTTTGTTCTCGGTTCGCGCTGTTAGTTAAACGCCGATGTCGAAGCCATAGCTTATGGGTTTAGCTAAAAGCTAAAGCTACAGTTAGAACGTGTAGATAGTGGCACTGGTCAATAGCGCTTCAGCATCAATCCGCTCTTGCACGCAGGCTTTTATATCCGCTTTGCTAAACACATAAATTCGGTCGTGTTTGTTGTTGTCATCGCCGTATTCAAAGTCTTTCAATATCATGCTGACGTGCTCTCCTTCAGGTAACCCCCGAAGTCCTGAGCCGAATCGGCAAAATGTGCTGCCAATACTGGCTTCAAAATTAGCCAAAAATGAACGATAAGCTTGCTGACGGCTCTCCTTTTGTTTAGCTAGCTTCGCCTGTTGCTCACCTTCTAATTGACGCGCTTGCTCTTCCATTTCCGCCGACTGAGCGCTTATGGATGCTAAAGATGACTCGAGTTCCTGCATTTCTTTTTGAAGCGCTTCTTTTCTATCATCGTCGGCTTGTCGTAACTCAAAAGACACATCGCGCTTGCGGCGCTCTAGCTCGCGGGTTTCCCATGCTAATTCTCTAGAGCGAGAGCGGATATCACGTATTTGGTCGTGGTTATCTTCAAAAACTTTGGCAATTCGACGGCTTGCTTCTCCAGCAAAATCTTCCCATTCACGACTTAGCTCAAAAACAATACCACCACCTTCTGGGGCAACCGGTGCTGCTGGAGGAGTTGGCATGCCTTCCACCATGGTTTCAATATCGCGGATCCAATCAGCACTTTTGCCACGAACAGATAGGGTAAACACTGCCCCCTGGCCTGCCAGATAGCTACTTTCTAGTCGCGATACCCGCCACCCTTTTGGGTTGGCGTTTTGACGAAACGCGGTGTTCATTACGCCCGACATAATTTCCAATTCATCTGACAAAGAATCATATGAAGTGGCATTGCTTTGTGCAAAGGTTAAGGTACTAACACTCGTTAGTAAGCATAAATATAATAGTCTTCTCATAAGGGCTACCTATTGGTTATTCGTCTTCTGTAGACACTGAATTTGAATTGGGAAGCACAACGCTATACCCCATACCTATGCCATCAATTTCATCTTGTAATTTACTGAACTGACGGGCGTAAAATCGCTGATCATCAATACGCTGATCGTTAATAAATTGAAGTAACTCAGCAAAATCTTGCTTACGTGCATCTCGACTAGAAGCCAATAAATACTGAGTTAGATCGGCACTCGTCTGCTGTTGCTGTACCGCAAGTGATTGCGCATATTCTTTAAACAACACTTGATTCGCTTCTTGGTACATTTCCCGCTGTTTTTCTACTTGCTGCTGCACTTGCACACGTACTTGCTCAGCAACCAAGTTCGATAGCTGCTCAGCATTCACAGTGTTTGGTGCCTTAGCCGTTAATGACTTCCCATTATCTTTATTGGGCATACCCGTAAACACTAATACAATAGCAACGGCTGATAGCGCACAAGCCAGTGCGGGGAAGCCTTGCCACTGAAACCAGCTCGATTTATCTTGTGCCGGAAATAGCTGCGCTTTATTCCAATCAGGCACTGGAGGTGTAACAAATTCACTGGCGCTGCCAGCCAGTAAACTGGCATTATCAGCCGCCGCCGCAAAAACGCTATCTTGGGCGTATTTTTTAGAAAACGAGGCTTTTTGTTCTTCGGTAAGACTGTTTGTTACCCACGCGATAATTAATGCTTCATTGCTATGGTCAGGTTGATTCATTTATTCCAACTCCAACTTTAATTTGGTTAGTGCGCTATACAAACGCGACTTGGCAGTATTCACTGAAATATCCATTTGCTCTGCAATTTCTTCAAAGGTGAACTGCCCAAAGAATTTGAGCTCTACCACGGCTTTTTGTGTCAACGGCAAAGCCTGCATAGCTTGCGTTACCGCCCGACTTTGGCGGTCGCTCGTAAGCTGCATTTCAGGGCATGATGTCTCGCATAAAGGCTCTGGAATATCATCAATGTCGGTAAAGGCTTTTCGCTTTCGGTACAACTCCATGCATCGGCAATGTGCTATACGATACAGCCAGCTTTTAAACGTGCCGTCGCCGCGATAATTCGCTAGGCTTCGATAAACCGAGACAAAGATATCCTGCATCAAATCAGAGGCGTCATGGCTACTTCCGGTCATGCGAATACCGTATTGGTACATGGCCGTTTCATAGCGTGAAATAAGCGTGAACCACGCTTTTCTATTGCCTTTTAATGCTTGTTGTACGAGCTTTTCATCCCGTTTTATGAACACTGCGTTCCCCGCGATATAGGTGTTTTTTATATTCCCTACTCTTAGAGTCGAAGCAGTGGGCGAAAAAGTTTGAAACTTTTTCGCCAAAAACATTATTTAAGGGTGGGGACAGGTAGAAGTGGAGAGATGATTTCGCCAATACGACGGAACAATTGCATACGCGTGGTGCCTGAACGCCACACTAAACCTATTTCTCTAAAGCCTTGCTCTTCGGCGGCAAAACTTTTTAAGTTGGTATGAGCCAAGATAGATTGGTTAATGGCAAGCTCGGGTAAGAAGGTATAACCCATTTTACTGTTTGCTAGCTGAACCAAGGTGTACAAGCTGCTGGCCGCTACCGAGCTAATTTGGTCACTGTGCTGCAGGTTGCACGCGCTTACCGCGTGGCCGGTCATACAGTGCTCTTGTTGCAGCAAGAAAATACTTTTCTTGGGTAAAGAAGCGATATCGACGGGGTCGGGCAGTTTGTCAGCCATTTCTTCATGGGCCACAAGATGGAACGGGTCGTGCCCCAATACCATTTGCTTACATCCAGGGGTCTCCATGGGTAACGCTAAAATAAGTAAATCTAATCGCCCATCGATTAACTGCTGAAGCAGCTTTTCTGTGGTGTCTTCTTGCATCTCTACGTTGATGTCAGGCAAGAATGCGTTAAATGCTCCCAGCATACCTTCAAATAAAAAGGGCGCGATGGTTGGGATAACCCCCAACTTAAGTGTACCTCGTTGCCAATTTCCCGCATTTTGTGCGTATTCCACCAGCTCACCGGCTTCTTGCAGCAACAACTTGCTTCGCTCAACTATATCTAACCCCAAAGAAGTAAACACAAAAGTTTTGTGTTCCCGTTCAAGCAACTGGCTACCAAAATGTTCTTCTAGGTTTTGAATTGCCGTGCTCAATGTAGATTGGCTTACATTACAGCGCTGGGCAGCCCGGTGAAAATGCTGCTCTTGATATAGGGTAACTAGGTAATGTAAGTGTTTGAGATTAGGCCACTTCATAACAACTCTTTACTGATTAGAAAATTAAGTTTTAATCTAGCACAAAGATTACAAAGACCCAATAAGAATACGGTTATTACCCTTTTATGAAATCGACCTTTGTTATGATGTAAATCATGCTTTCAAGGTAGCAAGCATGCAATTCAAGCGTTAGGATGAAGTATAAGAACATATAGCGCATTAATAGCTAAGGATTTCTATGGACAGCCATTTTACTAATATTTTATGTGTACTTAGTGACTCACACCGACAAGACGATGTAGTTGCCCAGGCCATTCATATTGCAAAGAGTAATCAAGCATCTTTAACTATCATGCTTACCTTAGAAGCTTTGCCGCCTAATGCCAATATGGTAATGGAGTCTTTTGCCTATATTGACTCACACCAATCTATGGAGTCTCAGGCAAAACATTGGCTAACTGAGCAGGAAGAAACCTGGTCGAAAGAGTACCCCGTGCAAACCGTGGTTAAAATTGGTCACCCACTGATTGATATTGTAACTGACGTGCTAAGGCACGATTACGACTTGGTTATTAAACGAAGTGAAGAAGGCTTTTTAGACCGCCTATTTGGTGGGCTAGATATACGCTTGTTTCGTAAATGCCCCTGTCCGGTTTGGGTGTTGAGTAAGAAGAGCCGTAGCCAATATAAAAACGTGGTGGCGGCACTCGATTTAAATTACCACTACCCTAAACACGAAATCTCAATTCGTAAAAAGCTGAATTTAGACATATTACGTCATGCTGCCCGCATCGCCATGTTGGAGTTTGCGCAGCTTCATATTGTGCACGTTTTTGATGCGGTTCCTGAGAACATTGTACGAGATGGTTTTATTAGCGTAGACAACGACCAAATGGAAACCGATCTCGCAAAAATTCATGATGAAAGAGAGCAAGCCCTTGAATCGTTATTGAGCGAATTAGAAAGTGAGCTAGCTCCTGACATTATTGATTTCTTGCAACCTGAAAAACATATCGTGCATGGGTACCCTCGAAGAGAAATAGCGGCTACCACAAAATCACTTAACACTGATGTGATTGTTATGGGTACAGTGGCTCGCATTGGGGTGCCAGGCTTTATTATGGGCGGTACGGCAGAAGAGACTATTCAACAACTTAACTGCGCTGTGGTAGGCATTAAGCCTGAAGGGTTTGACTCTCCCATCAAGCTTGATGAATCTGAACAAGCTGAAGAATAAGCGCTTAAAAGTAGCCACTTAAGCGCAAGTCATACAAAAAGCCGAGGCTACCGCGCTAGTCAAAAATAAGCGTTATTTAGAAAAACAAAAACCGCGTTTAACGCGGTTTTTTGTTTTCAAATTTTAATAGGCAATTAAACGCCGAAGGCTGCCTTTAGTGCGAAGAAGAAAATAATAGAAAGGATAGCACCTGCAGGCAGGGTAACAATCCACGACACCACGATATTTCTTACTATCCCAAGATTAAGCGCAGACACCCCTCTAGCAAGCCCCACACCTAATACTGCACCTACCAAGGTTTGCGTAGTCGAAATAGGAAGGCCAGTGCCTGACGCTATCACAACCGTAGTGGCGGCGGCTAATTCAGCGGCGAAACCACGGCTTGGTGTAAGGTGAGTAATACCTTGGCCGATAGTTTTAATTACGCGATGACCGAATATAGCTAAACCAAGCACAATACCTAAGCCACCAAGCGGTAAGATCCACCATGCTAGGTTGGCACTAGCATTAATTTCACCGCCAGATGTCACCACACTCACTACCGCAGCCAATGGCCCAATAGCGTTAGCAACATCATTTGAACCATGGGCAAAAGCCATACAGCAGGCAGTAACAACCATCAGTAAGGCGAACACTTTTTCCACATTAGCAGCTTGTAAATCAGCGTCTTCTGAACCACTGAACTTCATACGGCCAATAAACCATTTACCAACTATGGCCAACACAATAGCGATAATCACAGCCAATATATAACCGTTAACAGCGCTCACTTCCAAGCCTACATGCTTTAGTCCTTTTTTAATGGTAACGAGCGACATAATGAAGCCTGCTAGTGCCATATAAAACGGAACATAACGCTTGGCATTTTCAAACGGAGATTTGGTTTCAAAGATAAGTTTATGGGCGCTCATGAAGATGAGATAAGCAATAATGCCCGAGATAGCTGGCGTTACTACCCAACTACCAACAATACCACCTACTTTACCCCACGCTACCGCGTCCATACTTACGCCAGTTGCGGTGAAACCGATAATAGCGCCAATAATAGAGTGAGTGGTAGATACAGGCCATCCCAACCAAGATGCAAAGGCTAACCATATACCCGCTGCAAACAAGGAAGAAATCATACCGAGCACAAGGTACTCAGGGATAGCAGAAAAATAATCTGGATCAATAATACCTTTACGTATGGTAGAGGTAACTTCCCCACCCGCTAAGTATGCTCCGGCGAATTCAAAAACCATAGCAATAATAATTGCCTGTTTTATCGTTAACGCTTTAGAACCAACAGATGTTCCCATTGCATTGGCGACGTCATTTGCACCAATACCCCAAGCCATAATGAAGCCGACACCGGCAGCAAGGAGAATAAGAATGAGACCATAACTCTCGAAAAATTCCACGGATAACCGCTCCTGATCTTTACGCGATTTAAGCTAGCTACTGCCACATCACCCGACAAATATGCGGCTGTGATGTAGACAAAAAATGATAGTTACACGGCAAAACGTTTCTTAGCATAGGCTTAGATTATTTTTTGCACGAATTATACTTTGCTGCGGCGCATGATAGCGTAATCGTCTGCAGAGCCATAGTGAAAATCTACGAAAAAACAGAAAACGCAACGGAATTAAATTCATACGATGATAATTTGGGCAAGTATTGCGGTTTTGTGACAGTTTTTGACCAATTTTTAAGTCAAATCTTCTAACTTTTGGTGAATGTTTTCTAGTGGCGTATGCCTTACATCTGTCCCTCTGGTTAAATAAACCACGTATTCGCACACGTTTTTACACCTATCGCCAATACGCTCTAATGAACGCATAGCCCACAATACGTCTAGCCAGTCTTGCATATCTTCTGTGGTTTTTTCCATTTCTGTGGTGGTGTAAGTGAGTAAGCGTTTATACTCGCTGTCTATTCGGTTGTCTTGTTTATATACCGCCAAGGCCGCACTTTCATCCTGACGCGCAAAGGCATCGAACGTACCCCGCATCATCGCCGCTACTCGTTCGCCGATTAACAACATGCTGCTTTTGATAGTGTCAGAGCTAGGTAATTTGTTGCGGGTGACCAGCTTAGCAATACGTTCTATTTCATCGCCCATTCTTTCAATGTCAGTAATGGCTTTAGATATGGTCATGATTAGGCGAAGATCGCTTGCGGTAGGATGGCGCTTGGCAATAATCCGAATACATTCTTCGTCTATCTGAATTTCCATAGAATTAATCTTAAGGTCATTCAACACCACTTTTTCAGCCAAGCCAGGGTGATTTAATTTAAGCGCTTTTAAGGTATCTAGTAATTGCTGCTCTACTTCGCCGCCCATGGTTAACACCGAGTTTCTTAAGTTTTCTAACTCGATATTAAAGGTTCCGGAAATATGGGTATTCAGTGCAACCTGACGCATCGTATCGCTCCTATTCGCTACTGCTGATTTGGCTCATTAGCCGTAGCGGCCAGTAATATAATCTTCAGTCTGTTTCTTCTCTGGCATGGTAAATAGCGAATCGCTGTCTGCGTATTCAACCAATCGCCCCTGATGGAAAAACGCCGTGTAATCTGAAACTCGAGAGGCTTGCTGCATATTGTGGGTAACAATCACGATGGTACAACGCTTCTTAAGCTCAGCCATTAATTCTTCAATAAACAAGGTCGTTAATGGGTCGAGCGCCGAGGTAGGCTCATCTAGTAACAAAATATCGGGTTTCAGGGCTAGTGCTCTGGCAATAACTAAGCGCTGCTGCTGACCGCCTGATAACGCATTAGCCGATTCAAACAATCTGTCTTTAACTTCATCCCATAATGCTGCTTCTTTTAATGCACTTTCTACTGCATCGTCTAAGTGGCGTCGGGTTTTAATGCCTTGCAGGCGAAGCCCGTAACAAACATTATCGTAAATACTCATGGGAAAAGGGTTAGGCCGCTGAAATACCATACCTACCTGCGTACGTAGCCGCGATACGTTCACCTTTTTACTATTGATATTACGACCACCAATAATAATTTCGCCTTCGTATTTGCAGCCGTCGTACAAATCGTTAAGCCTGTTAAAGCAGTTTACTAGGGTAGATTTTCCGCACCCACTTTGTCCGATTAATGCGGTGATCTTATTTTTTGGAATACGCATTGAAATGTCGTTAAGCACATGCTTATTTCCAAACCATAAATTGAGGTTACGCACATCGATAGCCGTGGTGTCATCTGTGATGTCAGCCACGTTGAGCGTATTGCGTTCAAACAACTTCAGCATGTAAAAGGTTACCCTTGTAAATAGCGCTTTCTTAACCGCGTTCTTAGTATAACTGCAAGCACATTCAATACAAATACCACGATTAGTAGCAGCAAGCAGGCGGCAAACATCATTGAAGAATTCTTCGCATCAGTATGACTATGAAAGGCGCCGTCATAAATGAGTACGCCCAAGTGCATGAATTGTCTTTCTAGATGCAGATACGGGAACTCGCCGTCTATAGGTAGCGTAGGGGCAAATTTGACCGCCCCAACTAACATTAAAGGTGCGACTTCACCAGCCGCCCTCGCAATCGCTAATATAACGCCTGTCATTATTCCAGGTGACGCTATGGGCAGAATGGTTTTAGCGATAGTTTCAACCTTGGTGGCACCGAGGGCATAACTCCCCCGCTTTAACCCCTCGGGTACTCGTCGCAAGCCTTCTTCGGTGGCAACGATAACCACCGGCAAGGTTAAAATAGCCATTGTTAAACTCGCCCAAAATACACCTGGGGTTCCCATGGTGGGTGCAGGCAATTTATCTGCAAAGAAAAGTGCATCTATATTGCCGCCCAAGGTATAAACAAAAAAGCCTAAACCAAAAACCCCATAAACAATTGAAGGAACGCCTGCCATATTGCTAACGCTTATTCTTATGGCGGTGGTAAACGGCGTATCAGGGGCGTATTCACTTAAATAAATCGCTGCCAGCACGCCAAACGGCGTCACTATAATGGTCATTAAAAATACCATTAGCACAGTGCCAAATAGCGCGGGATACACCCCACCAGACGTATTCGCCTGTTTGGGTGAATCAGTCAGGAAGGTCCCGATACGACGCAATGCCACCTGCCACTTTTCAAAATAGTTAAGCTGGCTTACATAATCGACGCTTTTAATTTCAGATACTCGAATAGCGTACGCTTGCGCATTGGCAAAAGTAACACTGAGTTCATATTCGTCTCGCTCTTCCTCTAAGTGGATAACTTCGTGCTGCCAGCGTTCGAACTGCGTCTCTAAGCGCTTTCTTGCCGGCGCATTTTGATCCACACCTTTGCTATCTAGTGATGCCAACGACTCATGAATGGGCGATAGTCGCTCGCTTCTGATTTTCTCTATTTGCGCACTTAGTGCCGATACTCTGTCTTGAATGTCTGAAAACAGCGATAAATCTTCCCGCCGACTGTCCGGTGTGGTTAAAAATTCAGGCTGCCCCAATACGAAGCGCCCATCTTTAATTTTTATTTCGGCACTGCCATAAGCAAGTTCTTTGTTGATGATATGCGCGCTGGCCAACTGCATTTGTGAACCATACGGGCTTTTCTCGTCAGCAAAGTGAACTTGATATATTTGCTCGTTTTCGTCAGCCATATAAAGCTGAGCGAACATCCTATTGTCAGACAGAGCGCTTTCATTGGTTGCAGGAACTTTATAAGTCACATTGTAAATGGGCTCGGGCCAAAAATACGCACCGCCACGAAAGGTGATAAGGAATAACACACTGACCAAAGCAATTAATAATAAGCTCGTGAAAAACGCCGTTAACGATATAACTAACGACTGACGATGAACGGCGTTAAAGCCTCCATTGAAAATATTATTCATAATAAGATCTACTGCGTAGGCGTTGACGAGTAAATTCAGCAATCGTATTTACAACAAAGGTGAAAATAAAGAGTATGCCAGCGGTAAAGAAAAGAATTTGATAATGCGCCGATGACACATCGGCTTCGGGTAATTCTATGGCTAAGTTGGCCGTTAATGCACGTAAGCCCTCAATTAAGCCCCAACTAGATATCGGCGTGTTCCCTGTCACCATAAGTACAATCATGGTTTCCCCAAATGCGCGACCAAATCCAAGCATTATCGCCGCCATAATGCCCGGAAAGGCAACATGCAATACCACATGCTTGAGGGTTTGAAGCCGCGTAGCCCCTAACGCAAACGAGGCGTGCTTTAATTCATCGGGCACACCACCAATGGCATCTTCAGCAATAGAGTAAATACTCGGTGAAATAGCGACGCCCAGCGCTAGCGCCACCACTATCGTCGTTTTACCTATAGGGCTATCAGACTCAGCGGCTAGCATGTCAAAACCATCTACATTAATGACGCTAAAGAACCACTCTGGCGCCCATACCACACTGATATAACCCAGTATAAATACGCCAAGTAACGCAAAGCCTAACTCAGCACCATGTCTAATTTTAGCCGGCAAGCGATCGGCAACGGGGCGTTGAACAAAGGCTACTGCAATTAATACAAATGGAATAACAATAAGAAAAAAAGCAAAAGAGAAAAGAAATTGTTCGGCCATGGGTGATAGCCAAATGGCGGCGATAAAGCCAATAAGTACACTGGGAACCGCTTCAAGCATCTCAATGGCGGGTTTTAGCGCATGGCGAAGTCGCTCTTTGGCAAAAAAGGCGGTGTAAATGGCTGCGCCGATTGCTACTGGAATGGCAATAAATAACGCCAGTAGCGATGCCTTCATGCTACCTATTATTAATGGCGTAAGACTAAACTTCGCTTCTTGGAAGTCGGTGGCGTTTGTGGTTTGCCACACCGTATCTGCGTCGGTATATCCCTCATAATGTTGCGGCGCAAATAGCGAGCGCCACGTAGTAATACCGCTTAGGTGGTTTGCCTGCCAAATGAAAATAGCGTCATCATTATAGCCGTAAAGTCGGTTACCGAACCAAGAGACTGATTGTATAGGTTCGGGTAAATCTATGGTTGTGACCACTTCACCTGATACTCGGTTGATAAATAGTAGGTGTTGTTTATCAGTAAGCGCTGCCACCACATTAATACTGGCATGCTCTTTTATATCAACCAACCGTTCGCCCACATTTAACGAGAACTGGTAAGTTTCAATGAAGCCAAGCTTGTTAGCATCGCGATGTAATACCCACCGGCTAACCTGGTTTGCGTCATCTTGTAGGAAAAAGGTTCTGTCTTTTTCTAGGCTTAAAATAGAAGTGTCGTGGCTGCTGGACTTATTGAACGACGTTAATAGCGAGAGTTCTGATTCATCCTCCAAAAGACGTGAAAGGAACAAATGCCCCTCTTTTTCTACCAACATCATTTGTGCTCCAGGCAACAAATGTACTTTATCAACATTGGCAAAGAACTTATCAATCATTTGCGTGGGGTTAAGTTGATTGACCCAGCGAATAAAAGTACCCGATGGTGTATGTAGCGCTATTGCCGCCCACTTCGATGACAACGCAAAATGCCAGGACGAAGTTTGTGACCAATATTTGCTCGGTAGTGCAAAAGATATTGTTGAGGATGCTAGGCTTGAAGACTGACCTATAGGATCTGAATTATTCGCAATCAATACACTGCGATACGCTAACGACCTGACGGGCACCACGCGAACTTGTCCACCAGCGGAGATATCCACAATTGCATTTTCGCCCATTAATGAGGTAGTCGACAATTGATGATCACAAGGGCGAATATAGTCATGATGCTTAGTGATATTATTATCATTGTAGCCAAATAAGCCAAAGCGGCATTCCTCGCCGCTAATTACCACTAACTGGCCGCCAAGCAAATCGCCGGCGTTTTCAACATGGCTGCCTTGGGGTAATGCGAACTGGTGCTCTTTCTCAATATTAGGCACTAACGCCAAGGGTAAAGCCTGACTAACTAGGTGCGAAATTAAGATAACCAGCGTCAGCAATACCAAACCACCAAAGCCGGTGACGATATACCGCCCCCACCTATCGTTGCGCTGGCGTTTTCTATTAATGCTATCGCTGTAGGAAGTCATTCTTATTTAATAATATTATCAGGTGTAAATTACACTGGTGAGCAGTGTAAGTTTTGTTATGCTAATAGCAAGCGAAAACTTTTAGGTTAATTCGGGTGAATACGCCTAAAGTAGGCTGCCTCAAACACTATTGTTATCAAGGTTTATTAGCAATACTAACCAGTAGCGCTTTTTCAGTGTGACTTATGGTATTACCGTAAAACCACAGTAGCAAACGTATTTCTACAGATTCTGAAATAGGAGTTTCTCATGCAATCGCTCATTATCAGTATTATGGGTAAAGACAAGCCGGGTTTGGTTGATGCGCTAGCTAAGTGCATTTACCAGCACAAAGGCAATTGGCAAGGTTCAAGCTTTGCGCATATGGCAGGCATGTTTACCGGTTTTGTTGAAGTACACGTTCCCGCTGACGAGAACGAAAAACTGGTTGATGCCCTAAATGCCATTTCCGATTTATCGGTTCAGTCTGTGGCCGTGAATACCGCAACCAATACATTAACGAATCAACTTACCGTTGATGTCATGGGTAACGACAAAGCAGGCATAGTGCAAGAGCTAACTTCAGTGCTAAACCAATTTAACCTTAACATCCTCAACTTTTCATCACGTTGCGAAAGCGCGCCTAACTGGGGAAGTTTAATCTTTAAGGCCAATGCGGTTATTGCAGTACCTGAAGATTTTGATGACGATGCATTGCAAGATGCCCTTGAATCGTTGGCGAACGACTTGGTAGTGGACATACAGGCCAAGCAGTAAGGCCGTAGCGACACAATAAGGCCCTAGCGACACAATAAGGTTTCAAACCACCTCGTTGAGGTAAAGGACTACGAATTAACCCTATTATATCTAGGGGTTGTCACAGTAATGTCACTGACTGATGTCAGTCTTTGGCCATTTTAAGAAGTGAAAAAACGATAAATTATGGATAACCCAGAATTATATTATCCCAAAGAGCTTAGTTGGCTAGCATTTAACGAAAGGGTTTTGCAGGAAGCTGCTGATAAAAACAACCCTGTTGTAGAACGTATACGGTTCTTAGGTATTTACTCCAATAATCTTGACGAATTTTATCGTGTTCGTGCTGCTGACGTAAAACGCCAAATTACCATTGCCCAAAATGATGGCAACGAAGAAGAAGCTGAAAAACAAACAGCGTTAATGGCTATTATCCAGCAGAAAGTAGTACAGCTTTCCGACAAGTTCGACCATATCCACAAAGACGTATTAAAAGCGCTTGCACGTTACAACATTCATATTTTGCGAAAGCATGAATTAAATGACTATCAAAAGCAGTGGGTGCGCAATTTCTTTGTGAATAAGGTGCTTCGCCATATAGCCCCAATTATTATTGATAAGAAGATGGACTTGTTAAGCCGACTCAATGGCACATCGGTTTATTTATACGTCGCCCTTCGACGTAAAGACCGCAATACTCGCTATGCGGTTATTCAGGTTCCTACATCTGACATGTCTCGCTTTATGCTTATTCCGCCGGAAAAAAGCCGGAAGAAAAAGCATATTATTATGCTGGATGACATGATTCAGCTTTGCTTAGAAGACATCTTCCGCGGCTTTGTAAAATTTGACGAGGTAGAGTCGTTTTCATTCAAGATGACTCGAGACGCCGAATACTCTATTAATGACGAAATTGACGAAAGCTATGTAGAGAAAATGTCTGAGAGCATGAAACAGCGCTTAATTGCCGAGCCTGTTCGGGTTATTTACGATAACGATATGCCTGAAGATATGATGCAGGATTTGCGTAAGCGTTTACGTATAACCAAGCTCGATACCATGCATGCTGCAGGGCATTATCGTAACTTTAAAGATTTCATTGGCTTTCCAAACGTGGGCCGCGAATACTTAGAGCATGCACCACTACCAGCTATCGACAGTAATGCCTTTTCTAAATTCAATACGGTATTCGATGCCATTACCGCCCACGACATTCTGCTGTACTACCCGTATCACCGATTCCTGCATGTGACTGAATTTGTGCGCCAAGCGGCATTCGACCCTAGCGTAAAAGCTATTCGCATTAATATTTATCGTGTGGCCAGCAACTCTCGTATTATCAACTCGCTAATTGATGCGGTAGACAACGGTAAGAAAGTTACCGTAGTCGTTGAACTTCGCGCCCGTTTCGACGAAGAAGCCAACATTGAGTGGTCTAAACGTATGACTGATGCGGGTATTCGTGTGGTTCTCGGCGTGCCTACCTTAAAGATTCACTCAAAGCTTTGCGTGATCACCCGTGAAGAACGTGGCGCTATGATTAACTATGCGCATTTCGGTACGGGCAACTTCAACGAAAAAACCGCGAAAATCTATACGGACTACAGCTTGTTCACCAGAAACCAAGAATTGGCCAATGAAGCAGTAGCCGTGTTCGATTTAATTCAATATCCGTTCCGCCGGTATAAATTCCAGCATTTACAAATTTCACCTTTAAATGCCAGAACCCGTATTCAGTCGCTGATTCGCCAAGAAATTCAGCATTTGAAAGAAGGCCGTCCAGCGCAAATCACCTTCAAGATTAATAACCTTGTAGATAATGAATTGATGGATGATTTATATCGCGCCAGCCAAGCTGGGGTGAAAATTCGCGGTATCGTGCGTGGTATGTGTTCGTTAATACCTGGCTTAAAAGGTATTAGTGAAAACATCGAAATAATATCTATTGTAGATAGATTCTTAGAACACCCTAGGGTGATGGTATTTGAAGGCGGCGGTGAGAGAAAAGTGTTTATTTCCTCTGCTGACTGGATGACCCGTAACATGGATAATCGCATTGAAGTCGGTTGCCCTATATACGATAAAAACCTGCAACAGCGCATTGTCGATATTATGGATATACAATTCCGTGATACGCTGAAAGCGAGAGTGATTGACAAGGAACAAAGCAACAAGTACGTTGCCCGAGGCAATCGTAAAAAATTACGTTCACAAATAGAAATTTACGACTATCTTGTGAAAGAAGAAGAAAAAGAAGCAGGAAAATAGAACCCTAAATGACTCAGCATGAAATGACTCAGCATGAAATGACTCAGCATGAATCCGTTTTTGATACCGTTGAAAGCCGTGAGGTTAATAAAGTAGCCGCGTTAGATATTGGCTCGAATAGCTTTCACCTTGTGGTAGCGCGTATTGTTGCAGGGTCTGTTCAAATTCTGCACCGAGTTAAGCAAAAAGTGCGATTGGCTGAAGGCTTAGACGACGATAACATCTTGTCTGACGAAGCCATGGAGCGTGGCCTAAAAATGCTACGTATTGTGGCTGAAAGTCTACGCGGTTTTGAACCCGACTCGGTGCGTATTGTGGCCACGCACACACTGCGCAAAGCCAAAAACGCCCACAACTTCATTAATGCTGCAAAAGATATTCTGCCCTACCCCGTAGAAGTAATTTCAGGGGTGGAAGAAGCCCGCCTAATTTACTCTGGCGTAGCACATACTAACCATGCTGATGGTCAGCAACTAGTGGTAGATATTGGCGGTGGGTCTACTGAGTTTGTTATTGGCGAAGGGTTTAACCCACTTATTTGTAGAAGCTTACAAATGGGCTGTGTTAGCTACACTAAGCGCTTCTTCCCAGATGGGACTTTAAAAAACAAAGCTTTTGAGCTGGCCATTACTGCCGCTGAACAAGAGCTTGAATTTATTCAAGATAAGTACCGAAAATTAGGTTGGGTGCAATGTGTAGGTACGTCGGGCACGATTCGCTCGTTGTTCACACTGTGCCAACAAGATAAACCCAACGATCACGATATTCCCGTTACGCTAAAAAGCCTGCGTAACCTAATGAAGCAATTTATTAGTGCAGGCCATATCGACAAACTTAGCTACCCTGATTTAACTGAAGATAGACGCGTGGTTATTGCCGGCGGCTTGGCTATTTTAATTGCAGTATTTAAAGCCTTAGAGATAGATACCTTAGTTTATTCCCCTGCCGCCTTGCGCGAAGGGGTGATTTACCAAATGGAAGATGAACTGCATCATGCCGATATACGGGGTAGAACTGCTAGCAGCTTGGCCACCCGTTATGATGTTGATACCGCACAAGCCACACTAGTGCTTAACACGTCACTTAATCTCTTTAGCCATGCTGAAAAGGCATGGAAACTTAAACATCACGACTTCAAAAGTATGTTGGGTTGGGCGGCGTTGTTGCATGAAGTGGGCATTCAAATTAACTCTCGCGGTGTACAGCGCCACAGTGCCTATATTCTGGCTAACGTAGATATGCCTGGGTTTACGCAAGAACAACAAGAGTTATTAGCTACGCTCGTGCGCTTTCATAGAAAGAAAGTACGGGCTAACGACCTTCCTAATTTTAACTTGTATGATTTAGCAGCGGTTAAAAAGCTTATCGCCTTGCTGCGCATTGGCGCGTTGCTTAATATTAAACGCCAAGAGGGCTTCTTGCCCGATATAGAAATTGATGTAGATAAGAGCGGCTTAAGCCTTACTTTTCCTAAAGATTGGTTAGAAGAAAAGCCCATTTTAGCAGCCGATTTGATTCGAGAAAGTGCCTATTGGAAAGCGTTAGACTTAACGCTTTCTATTAAATAAGCCGGTTTCCGTAGGTCGGGTTACGAATAATAAAAAGGGAGCATTAATGCTCCCTTTTTGCGTTTTACGCTTTAGGTTTTACAACAGCGTGAAATCAATTATTCCTCGTCTTTCTGCTCGGCGGAATACTTCTTAAACCATGCCAATATATTCTCTACCTTGCCTATCATTCGGGAAGGTTTTGAAGCGATGCCATGAGGAGAGCCTGGCACTTTCACTAATACCGTATCCACTTTTTGAAGCTTAAGCGCTTGGTAAAACTGCTCGGCTTCAGATGAAGGCGTGCGCTTATCCTCTGTACCGGTAATCAACATGGTTGGCGTTGTTACATTCCCCACTAGAGAAAGCGGAGAGCGTTCCCAGTAATGCGCGATATTTTCCCATGGTTTAGCGGGAAACTGAAAAGGAATTTGATATAGCCCTGAGTCAGCAGTAAGTACCTTTGAAAGCCAGTTAATAACCGGTTTAGCAACAACAGCGGCTTTAAAGCGGTTAGTTAACCCTATAGCATAAGCTGATGCTATTCCTCCTGCAGAGCCGCCTGTAATAAAGAGCTTCTCAGGGTCGACTAGGCCCTTATCGATAAGCGCATCAACACCAGACATATGATCGGCAAAATCGTACTTAGAACTGTACTTACCTTGCAGTAACAGTGCAAAGCGCTCGCCATAACCCGTGCTACCGCGATGGTTATCATAAAATACAATATATCCTTCAGCGGCCATACGCTGTAGCTCGGCAGTAAACACAGGGCCGTAAGCCAAGTTTGGTCCACCGTGAATCTCTAAAATAAGCGGGTACTTTTTCGTTTCATCGTAATTAGGCGGCAAAATATACCAGCCTTGAATTTCCTCATCGTCAATCGACGAGCGATATACAATTTCATTAACTTCACCAAGCTGCTTATGACCTAGCGCATCTTCGTTCAAAAACGTGAGTTGTTGTTCGTTACGAGTGGTAACAAATACATCTGCGGGGCGATCGGTACGCCCTTTGGTATAAGCCACTACGTTGTCGGAAGCATGGTACATACCAAATACGTAAGGACGCCCTAACGTGGTGCCCCCTAAGCCTTTAGCAACAGATTTAACCTTGCCAGATAGCGTAACAATATCAACCTGAGCAAGGCCGCGTACCGATTGCTGAAAGTAGATACTCTTGTTGCCTTTCCATTGAAAGTTAGACACCGAATTATCGATATCAGCGGTAAGGTTTTTGTGATCAGTACCATCTGCATTCATGATGTATAAATAGCGGTTTTTATACATCACTTTATCGTCACTACGACGTGAATACGCCACATACTTTCCATTCGGTGATACTACCGGAGCGGACTCCGTGCCTTTAAAGTCGGTAAGCTGCTCAATATCACCTTGCATATTTACCGTAAAGATATCGGATTCCACCGGCTCATATTCCCAGTTATCACTGCGATTGGCCGAGAAGTATATTTTTTGCGAATCAGGAGAGAAGCTTACACCTCCCCTATGATGATAATTACCAGAGGTTAGTTGCCTAGCCGTGCCACCATCAGTTGAAACTATAAATATATGCGTATAAGCAGGTTCTAAAATTCCTTTACCGTCAGCTTGATAACGGGCTTTGGTAATGTACTCAAATTTAGGTGCCCACTTTGCGTCTTTCGGCTTCTTAGGCAAATTGACTTTAAGGGGCTTTTCTTCAACATTCACACTCATGGTAAATGCGATATGTTTACCGTTAGGAGACCAGGTGATATTGCCAAGGGATGAAGTTACATTGGTGATTAGGGCTGTTTGCCCTGTATCCATCCAACGCACGTAAAGCTGAGGCTTGCCTTCTTCATTAGACAAATAGGCGAGTCGCTTACCATCTGGCGACCACCTTGGAGAATAGTAACTTTTCTTAGATGATAATAATGGCCGATGAGACTTTCCATCCACTGATGCCAGCCAGATGTTCGAGCGTGTGCTGTCCGACATAATGTCATTGGAGCGGCGAACGTAGGCGACTTGTTTACCATTGGGCGATACCCGTACATCACTCACGTACTCTAAATCAAATATATCTTCAGATTGAAAAAACATATTATTATCAGTGTCTTCATTCTCATCCTCGGCGTATGAGAATGATGAAAGGCCTGTAAAGATGCATAGCAAGAATACGGTTATACGCGTTGTAACACGAAAACCTCGCCTACCTTGCCTGAGCTGGCAATTAACAATTTGAGTTGAAAACATGGAACCCCTGATATTTTTATTGGTGTTTCTTTATCTTACGGAATAAATCATCTGTTTTAAAAATAAACGGTGAGTAAACGTGGTTGTAAGATGAATTTGGGGCCGATTTGGTAAGATTTTGACCTAAACAGGGGGAATGAGTACAAGGGAATCGGAACAGCTAGTAAAAAAGATAGGGGAATGGGTGTAGCTAAAAAAAAGGGGCGCTTTCAGCGCCCCTTTCAATAAAAAAAACTTATGCTTTTGAAGCTTGGTAAATACCTTCAATTGCACCATCTAGTGTAGCTGCAAACTCGTCATCAGATTGTTTGTCAGAAACACCTTCAGTTAGCGCTCTAGAGAAACTTGCGATAATGCCTTGGTTTTCTGAAAGCTTCGCATTGGCTTCTTCACGGTTGTAACCGCCAGACAACGCTACCACTTTAAGTACACGAGGGTGATCAACAAGCTCTTTGTAGAAGTTAGCTTCATTAGGCAGTGTTAGCTTTAACATCACTTCTTGGCCTTCGCTCAACAAATTAAGCTGAGTGAGAATTTCAAGTTTAAGCAGTGCTTCTGCTTCCGCTTTTTGAGGGCTATGAATATCCACTTCAGGCTCAATGATAGGCACTAAACCTGCTGCGATAATTTGCTTACCTACTTCAAACTGCTGCTCTACCACATCTTTGATACCTTGATGATTTGCCAGTTTTACCACTGAACGCATCTTAGTACCAAAAACATCTTGCGCAACGGCTTTAGCCAGTAACGCATCTAGACCAACAATCGGCTTCATCACCTGTACACCGTTGCTCTCTTCAACAAGCCCTTTATCCACTTTCAAGAAAGGAATAACGCGCTTCTTCTGCCACAGATAGTGCGCAGTAGACATGCCTTCAATTTCACGGTCTAGGGTATTTTCAAATAAAATAGCGCCTAAAACCCGCTCGCCACTGAAAGGGGTGCTGGTGATAATACGTGTACGCATTTGGTGAACAAGGTTAAACATTTCTTCGTCAGAACTGTATTCTGACTCTTCAATGCCATATAAACGTAGCGCTTTTGGTGTACTTCCGCCGCTTTGATCCAAAGCTGCAATAAAACCAACCTGCGTTTTAAGTTTATCTAGCATGGCCTGCTGTGCTTGTGATGCCATTGCAACACTCCTTTTTTATAATACTGCTCTAAGAACAGGTGTAGGGTTTATCGTTATATGCCGACGTACTTCAATGTATCGCCGGCGAAAATCGGAATCGATTTTTTAGTAGTCTGCTAATTTTATTTGTTTTTTTCTTCTAGCATGGCTACTGCAGGTAATGTTTTGCCTTCTAAAAACTCTAGAAACGCACCACCACCTGTAGAGATATAAGATATCTTATCAGCGATTTCATATTTATCTACTGCTGCCAGTGTATCACCACCACCTGCAATTGAGAACGCATCGCTATCAGCAATAGCCTCGGCTAACGCCTTTGTACCTGCACTGAACTGTTCAAATTCAAATACACCTACTGGGCCATTCCATACAATAGTACCCGCATTTTTAATAATGCTTTCAAGGGCTTTTGATGAATCAGGGCCGATATCAAAAATCATATCATCGTCAGCGACATCACTAACGGCTTTAAGTGTTGCTTCTGTATTTTCATCGAAAGCTTTACCCACTACTACATCGGTAGGTACTGGAATATTCCCGCCATTGGCGACTGCATCGCTCATTAACTGCTTCGCTTGCTCAGTTAAATCCATTTCTACCAAAGACTTACCTACGTTATGACCTTGCGCGGCAATAAACGTATTGGCAATACCGCCGCCAACAATAAGTTGGTCAACTTTTTCAGCTAAGGTTTTAAGTACGGTAAGTTTCGTCGAAACTTTAGAACCGCCTACAATCGCAACCATAGGGCGTTTAGGATTATCTAACGCTTTGCCTAGGGCATCTAGCTCTGCCGCAAGAAGTGGGCCTGCACACGCTTTAGTGGCAAATTTTGCCACACCGTGGGTAGACGCTTGTGCGCGGTGGGCGGTGCCAAATGCGTCCATTACGAAGATATCGCAAAGGGCTGCATATTGCTTTGATAGGGTTTCGTCGTCGCTTTTCTCGCCTTCATTAAAGCGTACGTTTTCTAGAATAACCAAAGAACCTGGTGCTACATCAACACCGTCTAAATAGTCTTTTTCTAGGGTAACCGGTACGTCTAACGCGTCGTTCAAATAATTCACAACAGGCTGAAGTGAGAATTCTTCCGCTGGCTCGCCTTCTGTAGGGCGGCCTAAATGTGACATTACCATTACCGCAGCACCAGCATCTAGCGCCGCTTTAATAGTTGGGATGGAAGCTTTAATACGCGCATCAGAGGTCACTACGCCATCTTTTACTGGCACGTTTAAGTCTTGTCTAATTAATACGCGCTGACCGTTTAAGGCCAAATCACTCATACTTGGAATTGCCATTGTCTTTCCCTTGTTAATCGAATAACTGTGAAAGCTGCCAAGGCTGGCGCTACCAACCTTGGCAGCAAAATTCTTAATTAGCTTGCGTCATACATTGCTTGCGCGGTGTCGAGCATTCTGTTTGCAAAACCCCATTCGTTGTCACACCACACCAGTGTTTTTACCAGTTGCTTATGACTAACGCGGGTTTGCGTACCATCCACAATACAAGAATGAGGATCGTGATTGAAATCAACAGAAACTAGCGGCTCTTCAGTATAATCTAAAATACCCTGCAATCGCCCTGCTTTCACTCGCTTCAATGCCTGATTAACGTCAGCAATAGTTACTTGCGTACTTAAGGTTACACTTAAATCCATTGCAGTAACATTAATGGTTGGCACCCGTACCGCAATAGCTTCAAATTTACCTGCAAATTTAGGCAAAATACGTTCTATTCCCGCGGCTAACCGTGTGTCTACTGGAATAATAGACTGACTGGCTGCGCGAGTACGACGTAAATCGGGGTGGTAAGCATCGATAACTTGCTGATCGTGCATAGATGCGTGAATAGTGGTAATCGTTCCGCTTTCAACCCCAAAGGCTGCGTCTAGCGCTTGAATAACCGGCACAATGCAGTTGGTTGTACACGACCCATTAGACACCAACTTATGCTCCGCTTTTAGCGTGTCATCGTTGGTACCAAAAATCACGGTATTGTCTAAATCGGGGGAACCCGGAGAAGAGAAGAGCACTTTACCTGCCCCCGCATTAATATGCGATTGACCTGACACCCTATCATCAAACTTACCTGTACATTCCAGTACAATATCCACCCCAATTTCTCGCCAAGGCAGTAAGTTAATATCAGGTTGTGCTAACAAGCGAATAGCATCGCCTGCTACGTTTAGTGTGTTGTTATCTAGTGCCACATCAAAACCGAACCGCCCATGGGCGGTATCGTATTTTAATAAGTGAGCAATACCTTCTGGCTTAGCGACATCATTAATCGCAACCACGTTGAAGTGGCTATTGCGTCCGCTTTCATAAAGCGCACGCAATACATTGCGACCAATACGACCAAACCCGTTTATGGCAATGTTTACCATAGACTGCGGCGACCTCGTTAGCTAAGAGACAATGCTGCCTCTACCACTGCATCAGTAGTAATATTAAAGTGTTTGAACAAGTCACCTGCAGGTGCTGATTCACCAAACGTATCCATACCAATGATGGCGCCGTTGAAACCTACATATTTGTACCAGCTTTCTTTCGATAGTGCTTCAACTGCAACACGCTTAGTTACGCTAGAAGGCAATACGCTTTCACGATAATCTGCCGATTGGCGGTCGAAAACGTCGGTAGAAGGCATAGAAACTACGCGAACTGCTTTGCCATCTGCACTTAGTTTATCTGCTGCTTCAACGGCAAGTTGAACTTCAGAACCAGTGGCAATAAAGATGTATTCAGGCGTAGCTGCGCAATCTTTAAGCACATAACCACCTTTGGCAACGTCAGCAACTTGCTGTTCATCACGCGTTTGCTGTGGCAAACCTTGGCGAGTGAATATCAATGTTGAAGGGCCATCGTTACGCTCTATCGCGAACTTCCATGCAATAGCAGATTCAACTTGGTCACATGGACGCCAGTTATCTAGGTTTGGTGTAGCACGTAGTGCTACTACTTGTTCTACTGGCTGATGCGTTGGGCCATCTTCACCCAAACCGATTGAATCGTGAGTGTATACGAAAATAGCAGGTTGCTTCATTAGTGCCGCCATACGTACCGCATTACGAGCGTATTCCATAAACATTAGGAAAGTGGCGCCGTAGGCTTTAAAACCACCATGAAGGGTAATACCGTTCATCATGGCTGACATACCGAATTCACGTACACCGTAGTAAATGTAGTTACCTGAAGCATCAGTGGCTTCAACGCCTTTACTGCCATCCCAAATAGTGAGGTTTGAACCCGCCAAGTCGGCAGAACCGCCTAGCAGCTCTGGTAGTAATGGGCCAAATGCGTTTAATGCATTTTGTGATGCTTTACGTGACGCTATGTTTTGCGGGTTAGCTTGCAAATCAGCAATGATTTTATCGGCTTTATCGCTGAAGTCTGCTGGCAAGTCGCCATTGACACGACGCTTAAATTCAGCCGCCAATTCAGGGTAAGCACTTTCGTATGCTGCGAAGGCATCGTTCCACGCACTTTCAGCGTCGCCACCTTTGGCTTTCGCATCCCAACCGGCATAAATATCGTCTGGAATGTCAAACGCACCGTGTTTCCACCCAAGCTTTTCGCGAGTAGCAATGATTTCGTCATCACCTAATGGTGCACCGTGACAAGACTCAGTGCCTTCTTTGTTTGGCGAACCAAAACCAATCACGGTTTTACAGCAAATAAGCGTAGGCTGAGCGCTGTTCGATTTAGCTTGCTCAATGGCTGCTTTAATTTGCTCTGGATCATGACCGTCAACACCTTCAATCACTTCCCAGCCGTAGCTTTTAAAGCGTGCTGGCGTGTCGTCGGTAAACCAACCTTCAACTTCACCGTCAATTGAAATGCCATTGTCATCCCAGAAACCGATAAGTTTACCAAGGCCTAATGTGCCAGCAAGGGAACAAGTTTCATGAGAAATACCTTCCATAAGGCAACCATCGCCCATGAAAGTGTATGTGTAGTGATCGACAATATCGTGACCGTCACGGTTAAACTGCGCCGCTAATACTTTCTCAGCTAGCGCCATACCTACTGCGTTACTTACGCCTTGACCTAACGGGCCAGTAGTTGTTTCAACACCAGGGGCGTATCCATATTCTGGATGCCCTGGCGTTTTAGAATGTAGCTGACGGAAGTTCTTAAGCTCTTCAATAGGCAGTTCATAGCCTGAAAGATGAAGCAAAGAGTACAACAGCATAGAGCCGTGACCGTTTGAAAGCACGAAGCGGTCTCTGTTTGCCCAAGACGGATTTGCAGGGTTGTGTGATAGAAAATCACCCCACAGTACCTCGGCAATATCAGCCATCCCCATAGGGGCGCCTGGGTGACCAGATTTGGCCTGTTGAACAGCGTCCATGCTTAAAGCACGGATGGCATTGGCAAGTTCACGACGAGAGGGCATGTTGTCTCCTGATTTATTTTGTAGCTGAATTTCGCTAAGGGAACACTGTGGGCAAAATCCCTTTGTTCAACCTTAAAGCGCTGCATTGCTGTATATCTTAATGTGGGCGTTATTCTTACCCATGCCACCATTCAGTTCAATGGCTTTTCATTGCCATTACCGAAAGTTGGCTAAAATAATGAATATTCACATCATTCCTTTGCTAACCAATATCGCTTCTTTGGGTAAGCGTGGCTAAATTTACTCAATTATCTGTAAAAGTGATCCGCCACTGTCAACAAATCGTAACGAAAGGACTTTTAGACGTCTAGAAGTAAAGACTGGTATTTATACCTTGTTTTAGTACAATACTCACCTATTTTGAACAATAAACGCTTATGGAGCATGTATGGCCACGCATTTATTCACCTCCGAGTCTGTGTCTGAAGGACACCCGGACAAAATCGCCGATCAAATTTCAGATGCGGTTCTAGATGCTATTCTAGAGCAAGATCCTCGTGCCCGCGTGGCCTGTGAGACCTACGTTAAAACCGGAATGGTATTAGTAGGTGGTGAAGTCACTACCTCAGCGTGGGTTGATATTGAAGAAATCACACGTAAAACCGTAAGAGACATAGGCTACGTTCATTCTGATATGGGTTTCGATGCTGACTCTTGTGCAGTATTAAACGCCATTGGTAAACAGTCGCCAGATATCAACCAAGGTGTTGACCGCGAAAGTTTAGAAGAACAAGGTGCGGGCGACCAAGGCCTTATGTTCGGTTACGCCAGTGACGAAACTGACGTACTGATGCCAGCGCCAATTACTTACTCTCACCGCTTGGTTCAAAAACAAGCTGAAGTAAGAAAATCTGGCAAGCTAGACTTTTTACGCCCAGATGCAAAAAGCCAAATTACGTTTAAATATGAAAACGACAAGCCTGTAGGCATTGATGCGGTAGTACTTTCTACGCAGCATTGTGACTCTGTTTCTACTGCACAAGTACGTGAAGCAGTAATGGAAGAAATTATTAAACCGGTGCTTCCTAGCGAATGGCTTAATAGCAACACTCAATTTCACATTAACCCTACCGGTCGCTTTGTTATAGGTGGTCCAGTTGGTGACTGTGGTTTAACTGGCCGTAAAATCATTGTAGATACCTACGGTGGTATGGCCCGTCACGGTGGTGGTGCTTTCTCTGGTAAAGATCCATCGAAAGTTGACAGAAGCGCGGCATACGCGGGTCGTTATGTAGCTAAGAACATAGTTGCTGCTGGGCTAGCCAAGCGTTGCGAAATTCAGGTTTCTTACGCCATTGGTGTTGCCGAACCAACGTCTATCAGCATTGATACTTTCGGTACTGGTGTGGTTGATGAGAAAACCTTGGTGGCGTTGGTGCGCGAACACTTCGACTTACGCCCTTACGGTTTAATCAAAATGCTTGATTTAGAACGTGCTATCTACTTACCAACGGCTGCCTATGGTCACTTCGGCCGTGAAGCATTCCCTTGGGAAGCGACTGATAAAGCTGAAGCACTACGTTCAGCAGTATAATTTACTCAGCGGTATAGTCTGCCAAAGGCTATTCACCCGCTCAAGGCTGTTTACATAGCTCAAGGCTGTTTACCCGCTCAAGGCTGTTTACATAGCTCAAGGCTGTTGAAAGCTAAAGACAGAAAAGGGGCGCTTTACTATATAGTAAAGCGCCCCTTTTTAATTTCAGATATTTATCTATTTATCTCTAAGCCTTATCTAGGCAGTTTCTACGCTGCATATGGCTATATGGTAGCTATATAATGGCTATATGGAGCCTGCAAACATAGAAGCACTACTCGTACTGCCGCTCGCAATAACCATATCAGGCAAACCAAATCGCGCTAACGCGACATTTTGAAATTCTTTCTTATGGGTCACCTCCGTTTCAGCGAAATCAGGTGGTAGAAATTGTCGACTACTCATTTCACTGTCAAATTCTACTTCCACCACTTTCAAAGGTGCTAAATTACCGGTGAAAATGTCTACCACCAGCTGAGCACCAAAAAAGTCGATACGATATCGCTGCTTTTCCACCCGCATGTTTTGGGTTAACGGCCATAAATCAGCAAATTGCTCAGAGTCCAACGCAATTCGCGTATCTCTGCGTTTAAGGCCAACACCTTGTTTAACTGCCATGGTGTAGTTACCACCTTCGTCCCTAATTCGAATATGCTTATCCGGCTCGGTGGCCAAATAACCCTGTCTTATTGCCACAGGTTTTCGTGTATCTAACAAACCTTCTGGCACATAACTTACTAAAAACTTTCGTTCAAATTCCCATTCCGTTTGCATCACTCACCTCCGGCCATGTTCCCTATTTGAAAGTACTGCTTTGCCCACTAAATTGAAGTAAGTCTTACTACTACCCTTTAAAAGTTAGTTCACAATGGAAATATCTAACAAGTTTATTTTTCACCTTTTAGATAAAAGACTACACTTACTATTCAGCACCTATTTTTTGTTTCAGTTTTGTGTCATTTTTTAAGATAAAGATAGGCACTTAGGGCGAACAAAACACCTTTGTGACTTTGAAGCTACCACTTAAATTTATAATAATCGGTAGTCATAAGAACACGTTTACGCTGTCTCACTCGACTAGGAATTTATTCATGAAAACTTACCCAACTTGCGTGGTTTGTTTAATATTGCTTGCCCCTTTGAGTGCCACTTACAGCAAGGCCGCTGATTGGAAAGCTGCTGACTGGGATGGCTACTACGGCCCCATCGTGTTCAAAAGCGAAAAAATAGCAAAATGGAAAATTAAAAGTCGCTTTAATGAAACGCGCCTTGAATCCGTACCTGGCTATGATAATCATTTTAACGCCAGCAAAAACAGTCAACTCTCTATTCGCGCCCAGCGTGCATTAACACTACTTTTTAAACAGCAAATATATGCGTCGTTTAATACGACTCACTCACCTTTACAATACTATCCAGAATGGCGCTACATACCCGAAGACTTAGGCACGTTTACTCGATTAGGTTGGCTAGTCGGTGACGAAAGCGGTTTGAATATGGCGTTAGAATTTGAACATCGTGAGGTGGGAGACAAAGAAAACAATGCGCTTACGTTAGGTGTTCAATACTTTTTCTGATTTAAAAAAGCTGATGCTAATTTTGGTGCTTTGCCGCTTCAACTTTATTACGCGTTTCCACATACGTGCTTTGAATAACCTTCGCATCGGTACTTGCTCGATGGCGACGATCGTCGCTTTGCGATTCAATATTAGTTTTTACATCATGCCAAAGCGCCATTTGAGGTTCGCTCAAGACATACTCCAACGCACGACATGAAAAAGACATTTGAACCGAGGCTGCTGCAAAAAGTTTAATAAGCCAAGGGTTATCTACCACCCATCCGTCGCTATACACAATGGTATTGCTTAAAAAGGCATTAAGCTCGTGGCACACTTTAACCGGACAAACGCCGTAAGTGTTTAACATGGCTTTGGTGATACCATGCAACGATTCTGCTTCTTGATCCCAATGAACCCAACTATCAAAGGGACGAATGAGTTTGCACCATTTTGCACCATCATAGCGCACTATCCCTATTTCAATAGGATAACTACGGGCACCAAACCCACTGGCTTCCACATCAATAATGGAAGGGGGATAATTTCTTTGCAAGCTAACTCCCATCTGCGCTGGCGTGATATACGCCTTGCCTTCTTTAAACCTAATAAACGAACTCAGAAAGCGCAAACGGAATTGAAAATCATACTTTGGTTGTATAATTAAAAAACAAACCGACACTTTATCTACCTTGTTAATAGTAGAATCGTGCCAGTTTGTATCAATATACAATAAGAAGGCGGGCTGAACATAAAGTGACAGCCCGCTTTTAGATAGGTATTACTCAGCCACTGCCAAGTTAAGAATTTGCTCACTGACCTCTGGGGTAATAGCACCCGTTTCGCCAAGAGAAAGCATTTTGTTTCCTTTTAAGTTTTCTAGTACGGCATTCACTGCACTTTGCTTGTCGCCTGCATGCTCGGTAAGCTGGGTAGCCACTTCAAGGCTTTGATAGAACGCTTCGATAGCATCGATAGTGCGAAGGGCAATATCATCGCTTTGTACTAAACCAAACACGTTTTGGCCCATCTGCGTTAACTTCGCTGATTTGGTCTCAAGTTGAACCCGTAGTAGTGACGGCTGAACAATCGCCAATGAACGAGCATGATCTACGCCATAAAGTGCCGTGAGTTCGTGGCCTATCATATGCGTAGCCCAATCTTGCGCAACACCTGAACCAATAAGGCCGTTCAGTGCTTGGTTTGCTGACCACATAAGGTTAGCGCGCCATGCGTCATCTTTATTATCAATTTTTCCGCCAAGTTGAATTAGGGTTTTCAGCAAGGTTTCAGCGTAACCATCTTGAACCGGTGCATTTTGCGGAAAGGTTAAGTACTGCTCGCAAACATGAACAAAAGCATCCACTAAGCCGTTAACTACCTGGCGATGCGGAAGGCTTTTTATTACATCTGGATCTAATACAGCAAACTGCGGATAAACTAACGGAGACATAAACGCCAATTTTTGCTTTGTCGCTTTCTTACTAATAACAGAGCCACCATTAGATTCAGAACCTGTTGCCGGCAAGGTTAAAATAGCGCCAATAGGCAGTGCCTTATCAACCTTATGCTCACCAGTTAGAATGTCCCATCCGTCGCCATCGTATACTGCGCTAGCGGCCACATACTTGGCACCATCAATCACGCTACCACCGCCTACCGCGAGAATATAGTCAACGCCGGTTTCTTTAATTAGGGCAACAGCTTTGTCTAGGGTTTCAATGGTTGGGTTAGGTTCAACGCCGCCGAAAGATTCCCAGTTATAGCCTTCCAATGCTTTTTCTACTTGGTCGTAAACGCCGTTCTTTTTAATCGAACCGCCGCCAAACAACACGAGAACGTGGCTGTCTTTTGGAATAAGGGTATTGATCGAGCCAATTTGTCCTTGGCCAAATTGAATGCGAGTTGGGTTACTGAATGAAAATTTCATGGTCTTTCCTCTATCATTACATGCCTGTGTTAATGCATAATAGTGCCATTATGTGTAAACAAACCGTCTATTTCTGGAAAAAATTTGCCTATTTCTACAAAAAATCCAGTTTCCACTTCTGATCTGGCTTTTTTAAGTCAAATTCTAAAACAGTTTTTAAACGCTAAAGGTAAATCGGCACTGAATGGCGTGAGTAAAACGCATATAGAAGGGGTGCGAGTTTTTCGCGATCCTCACGGAAGTCCTAAGCAGCCTCTACTTTATCAGTCGGGCATCATTATCATGTTGCAAGGCACTAAACGCTTGTATGTTGATAATCGTGAAATTGAATACAAGAAAGGTGATTACATTGTTTTCGGTGTGCCTTTGCCTGCGCAGTGTGCAGCCACCTTAGACGATGACGATTGCATATTAGGTTTGGTCATTGACATTCCCGCATCGTTACTGGTTGAGCTTTCCCAGTGGCGGGACGACAGGGCAAAAAACAGCCCTGCCCCTACGTTTACAGTAAGTCAGCAGTCATTAGATGAAAATATTACCGATGCTACACGCAGGCTACTACAAGCGTTAACACACGATAATTGTGCACAGGCACTGGGAGCAGGTTTTGTGCGAGAAATTGTATACTATATCCTCAATGGCCCAGCTGGTCATGTATTATGTGGATTAACAGATAACGGCCACTATGCGAGAGTCGCACAAGCATTACGAACGATTCACGATGACTATGCATCGGTGTTAAATGTAGATTCACTTGCTGCAAGTGTGAACATGAGTGTATCTGGTTTCCACCGCGCATTTCGCGATGTCGTGCTGGATTCACCCGTTCAATATATAAAGAAATTTAGATTGTCTAAAGCCAGAGAGTTAATCGCGCGAGGTCATCGAGTGGGAGACGCTGCCGAAGCGGTGGGTTACAACAGCCTATCTCAATTCTCTAGAGAGTTTAAACGCTACTACCAATTCACCCCAGTCCAAGATCGTCAATCTGCGAATTAATTGCAGCAATACAAATCACTTAACGCTGTTTTTCACCTAACAAAACCTTGCTAAAAGTGCGGTTTACGCATGACTAATAATTAAACAAAAATAGACGAAAGAATAAGGTTTGGAAGGTAAAACTAACCAATTAATGCTATACAATTACTAGCCTTATCCTCAACTTCAAGATTTTATGCGCTTACGTTTCACATTTTGGCTGTTAACGTTATTGACGTTAAGTCTTCACTCCAACGGCAGTGAGGCGTCTACACCACTTTATATTGGTATAGATGCTGACTTTTCGGCTGTCGCCGTGGACGGTGGTGTAGCCATTAAACGAGGCGTTGAACTTGCGGTAGATGAAATTAATAAAAAAGGGGGCTTGCTAGGCCGTCCAGTTGATATCCTCTTAAAAGATCATAGAGGCAACCCTGCCCGCGGTATTCACAATATTAAACAGCTCGCCACCAACAGCGATTTAATCGCGGTAATAGGAGGCGTACATACCCCTGTGGCATTAGCCGAACTTGAGACTATTCATCAACTTAACTTGCTTTATCTTGTTCCTTGGGCGGCGGGTACGCAAGTGGTAGACAACCAATATACTCCTAATAATGTATTTCGCGTGTCAGTCCGTGACGCCGAGGCAGGAAAAGTACTAATCCAGCATGCTGCTGCTCGCGGTATTAAACGTGTTGCACTCGTTTTAGAGCGTACTGGGTGGGGGCGCTCTAATGAGGCATCGCTAATCTTAGCTGCGGCCGAAGTGGGGCTCACTATAACCACTACCCGCTGGATTAACTGGCAACAGAAGAAATTTGAAGAAGATATATCTGCTATCAAGTCAGACAAAGCAGAAGCCATCATTTTAGTTGCAAATGCACCTGAAGGTGCGGTGGTAGTGAACGAATTAGCCGCCCAAAACCTCACAGCTTTACCTGTTATTTCCCATTGGGGCATTGCTTCAGGCAACTTTATAGAGCGTTTACATGTAGAGCCCGACTTGCTGAATTTATCGGTCTTGCAAACCTTTCACTTTGATTATCAAAAGCACATAAAAGCCCAGCAATTGTTAGAGGCTTATCACAGCAAATATGGCTTAATTGATCCTGAAGCTATTCACGCGGTTACAGGCATTGCGCACGCGTATGACCTTGTCAATATGCTAGCATTAGCGGTAACAAAAGCGGGTACCACTGATGTAGATGCGCTACGAAACACTTTAGAAGACTTAGGTACTTTCGACGGTGTATTGAAAACTTATGACCCTGCATTTACCCCCACACAGCATGACGCATTAATGGCTAAGGACTATTTTATGGCTTCATTTGATAAAAAAGGTAACTTGGTCGTTCTGGAAAATCAGTAATGCAATTCCAGCCACCACCGCTTAGAAAGCGCTTATTAACCAGTATGTTGCCCCGCTTGTTCGGGTTAATTTTAATTGTAGCGTTAATGCTTTTTGCGTTTACCTTCTTTTTTGCCAAGCAGCAAATTGAGAGCGTTCAAAAACAGTCTATTGAAGGCTTAAAACATGATCTTTCTTTCATCGTTAACGATACCACTCGGCAGTTATCTGACCTTGCATCTAACGATATTATTATCAATTCACTGGTGGATTTAGAACAGCGGGATAATTACCTCCCTATGTTCTTTAGATCGTTAAAGTTAACCCAAACCCGTAATGTAGAATTTGCGTTATACGACTTTTCCGGCGAAATGGTTATTCAGAAAAATTGGAGTCATTCTATTTCTGAAAAACTAGATACTGCATGGCAGCAAAAGACCCTTGGCGCGTCGCTATCATTTTCTTCAATCACCCAAAATGGGGTGCTTTTTTCAGTTCCTGTTTTGCTAGGCGGTGCAGCAGAAGGTGCGTTAGTCATGTATGTGGAAAGCCTTCAAGCCTTACTAGCTCCCTACCCTAGACTAACCAACCAAATCGTTACTGAAGAAAATGGATTAGTACTTTTCAGCAGTGATCCTGAATTTATCCTTCCCGGCACCCCGTTTAGTGATGTGGATACCATGGGCTATGTATTGCAGGACTCTCGCTATCAGAACTTAACTCTGTATAGCATTAAACCTATAGGCAACGCCCTTAAAGGTTTGTATTGGTTAGCACTACTCATGTTGGCCATTATTGTCGGTATTATCTTAGTTAACTTTCACATGATTCGTACCACGGCGCTGCTTGCTGAGAACACCCTGTCAGCCCTTTATAAAGACATTGTAAATCGTATTAAAGATACCGATATTCAAGAGCCAGTGGTTGTAGAAGAGGCCCGAGAATTAGCCAATATTCGCAGTGCATTTGATACGTTAATATCAGACCTTGCAGAGATGTCGTTATCAAATGAACAGTTTTCTAATGTTATTGATTCGATGGGGGATATGCTCTTAGTGGTAGATGAAAACCATCGCGTGATGTTAAGCAACAAACGGTTCGATGTTTTTTGTGAAGATCAGTACGGAGAGCGTGAGGGTACGGTTAAGTACATACTCAACAAGCTCATTAATAAATCTTCTGGGGAGTTAAAACATTTCTCGGTCGAAGATGGACTAGAAAAGCATATTAAATGGACCAATACGCCACTTGAAGATGCGAACCATAACATCAAAGGCGCTATTTTCGTCGGGGTTGATTATAGCACCCAGCGCTCCCTAGAAAGTCATGTGCAAATTCTTAATCACGCCATGGATGAAGCCACTGTTTCTATTATTATCGCTGATATCAAACGTACAGGTCAGCCCACTATTTATGTGAACAATGCGTTCAGCCGGCTTACAGGGCACAATAAAGAAGATATTATTGGCAAAAATTGTAGGCTTATGCAGGGTGAGGGCACAGATAGTCATACCACCATGCTGATCCGCAAAGCGATTGCAAACCGTGAACCCGTTGAAACCACAATACTTAACTACCGTAAAGACGGTACGTCTTTCTACAACAGGCTTATACTTACTCCTGTAAAGTCTGGAGGCGAAGTCACCCACTATATTGGTTTCCAACAAGACGTGACACAACAGCGACAAGCCGAGCGTTATTTACAAGATGCGAAGCAAAAGGCGGAAGAGTCAGCGCATATGAAGTCTGGTTTCCTTGCCAGTATGAGCCATGAAATACGTACTCCTATTCACGGTATTTCTGGGGTACTGCAGTTGCTATCGAACTCCCCACTGAACGACGAGCAAAAGCACTACCTCTCGCTTGCTAATTTTAGTATTCAAGGCCTGCTGCACATCGTCAATGACATTCTTGATTTCTCTAAAATTGAAGCTGGGCAACTTCAAATAGATGACCAACCTTTCGATTTATTAGAAACCCTAGAAAGCTTGCAGTCGCAATACGCCATTTTGTGTCAAGAAAAAGGGCTTCGCCTTCATTTTCATTTTAACCTTCAAGGTTTTCATGTGGTCATTGGAGACTCGGTTCGCTTCCGGCAAATTCTCTCTAATTTGATTGGCAACGCAGTTAAATTCACCGAGAAGGGTGAAATTGACGTCACTACCACCTTAGAACATACCAATGGCGACAAGCTTCGCTTGACCTGCGCAGTCAAAGATTCGGGGATAGGTATCGCAAAAGAAAAACAAGCAGGGATTTTTGAGGTCTTTACCCAAGAAGACCTGTCTACAACTCGCAAATTTGGTGGCACGGGGCTTGGCCTTTCTATTAGTAAACAGTTGTGTGAGCTTATGGATGGTGAAATTCGTTTAGAAAGTGAAAAAGGCGAAGGGAGTACTTTCACTTTCAACATTATGCTAAAAGAGGGTGACGATAGCTTAGTAGCGCCCCAGCGAAGTGCGGCTCATAGCCACAATACCGCAACACAAAAACGTAAAATTCTTATTGTTGAAGATAATGATATCAACCAAGTCATTGTGAAACAGCATTTAAGCGGCCACAAAACCTTGAGTGCGAAATCAGGTATTGAAGCATTAGAAGCCTTAAAGAAAATGAAAGTGACTTTTGATTTAATATTGATGGACTGCCAAATGCCTGACATGGATGGCTTTGAAGCAACCCGTCGAATACGTCGCGGTGAAGCTGGCGAGCGGTATGTGAATGCCCCCATCATTGCACTAACAGCGAATGCCATGAAAGGTGACAGAGAAGACTGTTTTAACGCCGGCATGAACGACTATTTAAGTAAGCCCTTCGACATTCAAGACCTACTAGAAAAAGTAAACTACTGGGCTGAAAAGAGCACCGAAGCCAAATTACAGCTTAGCTGATTCACCTCCTTCTTATCCTCTAAAATAATATGCACTTTGAATAGGGTAGATTTGTCGTCTATCCTATTTACACACATCAAAAAATTAACTTATTGATAGTAAATACCGTTAAGCAGCAATAGCTTAATATCAATACTTAATGAACCCTTGGTAAACATGACTCACACCGTTGAAATTAAAGCAGGTCAACAAGAAATGTTGGCAGTGCGATACCGACGCCGCTATAGGCTCTGTCAAGTTTTAACCATATTAGGCATTATTTTCTTATTTGCGTTAGGGAGTTTTAGCTTAGTCGACGGCGCCGAAGTCCTAGGTACTATATTAATCGTCAACGCCTTGGTCGGCTTACTCAATATTTATTTATTAAAACGTACCGGCAATGTTGAGCGTGCAGCCTCTATTCTAAGTGGCATTCTTTTCTTCTTATCAATGAGCTTAATCATTACAGGCGGTAAACACAATACAGGGATGCTGTGGGTTTACCCTATTGTTGCCATCAATCTATTTATCAATCGCTTTTGGCCGGCTGTATTTTGGTTTGTGATTTTCAGTGTAGCCAGTATTTTACTGCTATTTACGCCTGCTTCTATTTTGTTGATGACTAACTACTCATTCGTAGAAGCAATTCGGTTCATTCTAACCATGTTGGCTCTAAATGCCATTTGCTTGGCCGCCTTGCGGTCAGAGGAGCAAGCTTATAAAACGATTATGCAATTGCATGATGATGATATTCGCAAGATGGCTTATTACGACACGTTGACAGGCCTTCCCAATCGGTGGAGCTTTAAAACTAATCTAGAACGCCTCTTGTCCCGAGCAGAGAAAGATAAACAACGCGTTGGCTTATTGTATATTGACCTAGACAATTTTAAGCAGGTGAATGACCAATACGGCCATGAAGCAGGCGATAGACTATTACTTGAGTTCAGTGAACGACTTTGGGAAGAAATCCGCCCTACTGATCAGCTGCTAAAGCCGCAGACAGAAAGCCTAGCAAGGCTAGCAGGTGATGAATTTGTTGTGCTATTGCCCAATATTAAAGCCCCTCTTGATGCCAGTGTGGTGGCAACACGTATTCTTAATATTTTCGACAGCGGTTTTGAAGTTGATGACGTCATACATATGATATATGCCAGTATTGGCATTGCCGTGTATCCCGATGATGCCTGCGATCCTTCCACGTTACTTCATCATGCCGATGCAGCAATGTACGACGCAAAACATAACGGTCGTAATTGCTTTAAATTTTTCACTCAAAATATAGCCGATACGCTACGCCAACGACAACAAATTGAGAAAGGCTTAAGACAGGCTTTAAATGAAGCACATTTTTCTTTAGTTTATATGCCAATATTCGACTGTAAAGATAACAGCATAGTCGCGGTTGAAGTACTGCTACGCTGTCAAAGCCCTGAGTTAGAGGGGGTTGGTCCTGACGACTTTATACCGGTTGCGGAAGCTACCGGCCTTATCAAAGAAATTGATTTATGGGTGATTGAAAATGCTTTTCAAGCACTAGCAACTCTGCAAAAAGAACATCTATTTAAGGGACAGATTTGCATAAACATTTCAGGGGTGGAGTTGCATAACGACGCATTTCCCGCACAGGTAAAAAACCTATTAGAGCGTTATAGCATTGCCCCAGAAAGTGTAGAGCTTGAGGTTACGGAGACCGCATTTGTAGCCGACGATGTGAGTGCTTTAGAAACCCTTAAAGCACTGAATGAATTAGGGGTGTCTTTAGCACTCGATGATTTTGGCACAGGCTATACGGCATTTAGTCAGTTAATACATTACCCTGCTGACTGTCTGAAAATTGACCGCTCTTTTGTTAACGATCTTTTTTCGGAACGCGAAGCTCGCAATAAGATGGTGATGATTATTCAAAATTTGGCAAAGCTTTACGATCTTCGCGTTATTGCCGAAGGCGTTGAAACTGAAGCGCAGATGACATATCTACGAGAAAACGGCTGTGACTGGGCACAAGGATATTATTTATCGCGCCCGTTACCTTGGGATAACTTACTCGAATTATTGAGCGCTTGAAGGAATGGTAAGTGAAACAAGCGCTTCACTTACGAAAAAAAGGTGGAGTTGGCCGATAAGCCGGGTTCTGTCGTGGGCAACCATTCCTCTAGATCAGCAATTACTCACTGATTCAAGCAACCTACCCGATCCCCATGCGGGCCACACGTTAAGGGATCCTATTTGGTCTTGCTCCGGGTGGAGTTTACCTTGCCACAACCTGTTACCAGGTGTGCGGTGCGCTCTTACCGCACCCTTTCAGCCTTACCGGCCATTGCTGGCGTAGGCGGTCTTCTCTCTGCTGCACTTGTCGTCGGCTCGCGCCGCCCAGACGTTATCTGGCACCCTGCCCTTTGGAGCCCGGACTTTCCTCCCCTTTCTTACGAAAGCGGCGATTGCCTGGCCAACTCCGCGGCGCATTCTACATGAAGATGGCCTATTTAGCGACAATCACTTGGCAGCTTTTAAGTATCGCCGTAAAAGCAGGTCTCTACGATGTTTTTATCCAGCAGTTTTGTGATGACAAAAACCTGATCTTCTGCCTGTAATACCGTGCTTCCTTTGGGAATAAGCGTACTTTCACCACGGGCGACTAACGCCACAACAGTATCTTCGGGTAACCCCAACTCTGAAATACTTTTGCCTGTTGAGGCAGACATAGAGTGAAGCACTATTTCAATGAGCTCCCGTTTATCTTTTGCCACTTTAACGATTTCTAGCGTATTCGACTCCCCCCGAGGATTATCGAGTACTAAACCTAATTTACGTGCGGCAAAGGGTAAACTTGACCCTTGTAGCAAGGCTGAAATCATCACAATGAAAAATACCACATTAAAAATAAGCTCAGCGCTGGGTAATTCAAAAATTAGCGGAAAAATAGCCAAGATTATAGGCACAGAACCACGAAGCCCTACCCAAGAAATAAGCACCGAGGCTTTAAATGAAAACCGGCTTAATAATAACAATGGCATTGCCACCAGCGGCCGAGCCACAAAAATAAGCACTACCGCAATTAACAAGCCTTCTTTCCATGTGTGTAAAAGTTCAGAAGGCGTTACCAGCAAGCCTAAAATAACGAACATTGCAATTTGACTTAGCCACGCTAGGCCATCAATGAATACAAAGGTATTTCGTTGATAGGAAAATCGGCTATTACCTACGATTACGCCGGTAATAAACGTCGCCAAAAAGCCGCTGCCATTTAAGTTCGCCGCTAAACCAAAGGCCAACACCCCAAACAACATAACGAATACGGGATATAAACCTATTGCCATAAGGGTTACGCGCCTAAATAGCGCCACCGCTAAGCCCCCTACCACGGCACCTGTAATTGCACCCACCCCCATTTGGCTGGCAAACAACAGGGCTAATTCTGACGCCTTTGTACTGCTATCTTGAATAAGGGTGATAAGACCAACCGTGAGGAATATGGCCATTGGATCGTTTGATGCACTTTCCAGCTCTAGGGTTGCTTTTAGTCTTGATGGAATAGAAATACCCGCATTACGAAGTACAGAGAATACGGCCGCCGCATCGGTAGAACCGACAATGGCACCAAGCAATAATCCCAGATAAAGGGGCAAGTCGAGAATATACATGGCCGCTACACCCGTTATTGCCGCGGTACCAACCACGCCAAAAGAGGCGAGTAATGCAGCAGGCTTCCACGCCCGCCTAATAGACTTCTTTGAAGTTTGAAGCCCACCGTCAAATAGAATGAGGATAAGTGCGAAGGTTCCTATGGAATGGGCGGCATCGGCATTGTCAAAAGAAATTCGACCGATACCATCTTCACCAGCAAGCATACCCACCCCCAAAAAAAGAACGAGTACAGGTACACCAAAACGAGGAGACAGTTTGCTGACCAACACGCCGAAAATGGCTAATAAAGCACTGAGTAGAATGATGTGGTCTACGGCAAACACAAGTTATCTCCTTCTAACATAATAGTATTGAAGTATATAGATGAAATGGGCAAAGCGGTATTTTACCGCCCTACCTATTTCGATTTAAGCACTTAAGGTATATGTGCCAGCGACGCTTTTACCTCCTCGGCTGTTGGCCGAAGCTGTGCTTTCCCCTTTTGCTCTCTGCGTTTACCCAACATATGGAGTAACGATGAAGTAATAAACAAAGTAGATGAGGTGCCTATAACAACGGCAAATACCATGGGTACGGCAAAACTATTAACGGCGTCTCCCCCAACTAGCGCCATAGGTAACAACGCGAGCAACGTGGTTAACGAGGTAAATACCGTTCTGCTAAGCGTGCTATTTACCGCTTCATTAATAATATCAGCCAGCGAGCGCTCTGGGCTAATTCGCAGTAACTCTCTAACGCGGTCTAACACTACCACTTTATCGTTAATTGAATACCCGATTAAGGCCAGTAGCGCGGCCACCGCGGTAAGATTAAATTCAATACCGGTTAAGGCAATAAACCCAATGGTTTTGGTTAAATCAAGCAGCACGGTAAGTAAGGCCGCGGTAGCAAAATGCGCTTCAAACTGAAACCATAGATAGGCCAGCATACCGCCACCCGCAATCAGCAAAGCCAAAATGGAAAGATCGGCAAAACCATCACTTACTTTCGGCCCCACAACATCAACCTTGTTAAATACCACCGTACTGTCAGCGTCTTGTATCACCTGTTTTAGCGCTTCAATGTTGCTGCCTTGCGTGGCAACTGTATTAGCGTCGGTATTTGTACCGGTATTGGCTCCTGTATTTGCTCCTATATTAGATAAAGCGTTCGATTGTTCCGATACTGGTGCACGTAATAAGTACTGATTCTTTGCGCCATACTCTTGAATAGTAATATCTTCAAAGTGGTGCTCTTTTAACACTGTGCGCAACTGTTCCGTAGAAAGCTGCGGCGCAGAAATTTCCATCATAGTGCCGCCAGTAAAGTCTACGCCATATTGCAGGCCAGGCTTAACGAAGAGCGCCATTGAGCACAGGGTTAATATCAGTGACACGCTCAACGCTAATTTTTTAGACTTTAAAAAGTTAAACGGCCCCAATTTATCGGCCATGACTAACAATGGAGAAGATAAATTAATCGGCTCTCTTTGGTGCTTGCGAATTGCCCGTTGCATTAGCAATTTAGTGAGCGCTACCGAGGTAAACAGCGAGGTTATCAATCCTATCGCAATGGTTACCGCAAAGCCTTTCACCGGTCCGCTGCCAAAAACAAAAAGCAAGCTAACTGCTATTAGCGTGGTGAAATTTGAATCTACAATGGTACCAAACGCCTTTTCAAAACCAATTTTAAGCGCGCTACCTGCTGGCCGCCCTTTTTTCGTTTCCTCACGAATACGTTCATTAATTAGGATATTCGCATCTACTGCCATGCCCATGGTGAGTATTAGCCCAGCAATACCAGGGAGAGTAAGTGTGGCACCAAAGAGGGTAAGCACGCCAAAGACCAGTGCCATATTCACCGTAAGCGCTACACTCGCAATCGCGCCCCAACGGCCATAAATGGCCAGCATAAAGACTAAAACACCCAGTGCCCCTGCAATGCCGCTTTTCACTCCGGTTTCAATGGCATCGCTTCCTAAATCAGGCCCAACGGTACGCTCTTCAATAATATGCAGTGGAACGGGCAATGCCCCTGTGCGCAGCATGAGTGCCACATCTTGTGCTTCACTCATGGTAAAGCTACCGGTAATTTCGCCTCTTCCACCGGGAATAACACTATTGATAACTGGTGCAGTGACTACCGTGTCATCTAATACAACTGCCAGCACGCGGCCTATATTGTTTTTAGTCATGGTGGCGAATTGCCGCGCACCGTCATTATCTAAACGAAACGTCACCACGGGTTGACTGGTTTCAGGGCTAAACACCGCTGCCGCATCGGTAATATGCTCACCTTCTAGTGCCACATGCTTTTCAAGCAAATACTGCCTGTCGTTAATGTCACTTCGCGTAAAACTGTCGTTATTGTTCACCTGAGTTTGCCAATGAAAACGCATTTGTGCCGTTGTACCTAGCAAGGCTTTTACATTGGAAGGGTCTGAAATGCCGGGCATTTGCACTAAAATAGCATCGCTACCTTGGCGGGTAACACTGGGTTCTGTGAGGCCAGTTTCGTCAAGTCGTTTACGCACAACTTCGAGGCTGCGATCAATAGCATCTTTTACTACTGCTGCTTGGTATTCCTCAGTAAGCTCAAGGACAATCGCATTCCCTTTTTGGCTAATACCTTTTGCAGCAATACCTTTTGGAGCAGTGCTTTGCTGGATAACGCTTTGCTGTGTAAGAAGAAGCGCGCTACTACCGTTAGACTGCAGCGACACTTCACTTGCCCGTTGTTTTACTTTGTAAAGGTCGTCGGGGTTCGAAAGTGTAAATTGAACACTTAGCCCTTGTTTAGAAGCATGTTTAACGTAGCGAATATTTTGTTCTCTTAAGTCACTAAAAAGCGCTGAAGAATAGGTGTCTAACTGCCGAGCAAATAACGCATCGGTATCCGCTTCTAACAATAAGTGAGAACCACCTTGTAAATCCAAACCAAGGGAAAGCGTGTGTTGGCTGTACCACTGTGGTACATGCTGGCGCAGAGAATCGGGTAAAATATTGGGGGCGGCGCTAAGTAGGCCTAGTAATATAACTAGCGCATACACCAGGCCACGAAATGAAAATCGTGTCATAAAAAGTCCTGCAATAAACCTTTAAAAAATGAGAAGCACTGCAAGTGCAGCGCGTGATATCAGTAAGGTATTACAGAGAAGAAGGCGGGCCGCGACTCGATATGCCCTTCCAGTGAAAGGTAATATATTCAAAAGGTTTGCTAAAGATAGCACCCGAGAAGTTGACGAGAACTATATTGAGTCGATACCCGCCGGGCAGTAGATGTTGATCAGAATTATCTACATCAGCGTCTTGCTGTTGACTATGCTGGGCAAACCCAAAGCGCGTAGCAACAGAAAGTCCAAAATCGGAAAAGGATATCTGCGGGGTTTGTTCGTTAAACGAAGCCGTATCATTCGTGGAATAAGCTGAAAATGGTGCGCTGAATACAAGCACCGACACCACAATAGAAAACACCCACGCGTAAACTGAAGACGCGTAGTTTTTCTGAAATGATGAGTGATCGTCATTGAGACGTTCAGGCTTGAAACGATGCATGAGAGCGGTAGTGATAACTTTTTATTATTCCGTTGCGCTGTATATGGGTATGAAATAGTAAAAATCAAACCGAAGAATACTAATCTCTTTGTCTACTAACACGGTATAAACAATGTTAATCACCATGTTAAGGAGAACATCATGTTTAGCGCCGTACCTACTCTGGATATACTGCTTAAAGGCTTACTGCTAACCACCATGAGCATGTTTTGGGTGGTGTTGCTGGTACGAGTGAATGGACTACGTTCTTTTTCAAAAATGACCAATTTTGATTTCGTGATGACAGTGGCAGTAGGTTCGTTACTAGCAAGTGCGTCTCAAACCAATAGTTGGAGCGCGTTCTTTCAGGCCATGATTGCTATGGCAGCACTGTTCTTAGTGCAGTTCGTAACAGCACGATTACGCAGACGCTCCGATAAAATTGAAGCACTGATGCAAAATACCCCTGTTATATTAATGCGCGACGGTGAAATTATTGATTCCGCGCTAGCTGAAACCCGGGTGGCTCGTAGCGATCTTATGGCAAAGCTTCGAGAAGCAAACGTACTAGACATGCAACAGGTTAGAGCGGTAGTGCTGGAAACCACAGGCGACATTTCAGTGCTTCATGGCAACCATTGTGCAGATGAAGTGCTAGAAGGGACGAGAACAATTCAAAAAGAGTAAGGCTCTGTTTAATCTGCGTTGATTGTTTTATAGGTTCGGCACACTATAAGTCATCGTACTCCCCTGTTTCCTATATTCATTCGGCATTTGCCCTGAGATAGCTTTAAACACCCGATTGAATGTTGCTAAGGATGAAAACCCACTCTCTAATGCTATTACTAAAATACTCCATTGCTGGCATTCGTTATCTCGTAATAGTTGCTTAGCATGCTTTACCCTAAACTGATTCACAAACAAGTTAAAGTTGGCCGCAGCAAAGTAGCCTCTTATGGCTTTACTGACTTTATATTCCGAGGTATTTAACGCTTGCGCTAAATGAGCTATTTTTAAATTTGGTTGTAAAAATATTTTTTCTTGATGAATTAACGTATTTATTCCTTTCACGATAGCCATATCAATTGCTTCATCTTGTTGTATTGCGTCGCCCTCACTACTAGTGCTAGTAAGATAAGAAGAATCAGAGATGACGACATTTAATGACTGACTAGGTGTGCCAGCGTTCACTTGGTTTCGTGGTTCATTCTGTTGGTGGTTTTTTATTTGTCCACGTAGCTGAACACTCATTTTTTGCGAGTGAACCACGTACTGAATGGCGCCAAGAATTAGCATTGCCGAAGAACATATTAACCAAGGTGCATAATATTCAATCTCTGTAGGCGTGAATAGAAATTTAGGTAATATTGATGAGTTAAATAGGCCAAGAAAAAAGGCTGTGGCAAAGACTATCGACTGGCGCTTTTGGATGCTATTTTTGTTCTCGAACCCGCGCAAAGCTTCCCAAAACGACAACGCTAAAATGCTTGATGAAAGCAAGGTCGTAATTTCATTCATTCCCTGTTTAAGTTTAAGCATCTGTGCTTGGTTTAACAGGTGTGTAATATCGCTCGATACTACTAAGTGCCACGTTTGATTAAATATCACTAACCCTGCTACCACAAGTGCTACCGCAATATGCCTGCGGCTTAAGGGCTTATGTTCTCGAAATAGCGTTCTTGCAATTAACCAAACCACATTGCATGTGGCACAGGTTGCTAGCCCAATAACATACTGATACACGCCAAGAGTATCAGCACTTAATTTCTGCGTGGCCACCATACAAAGCGATGCACTAAATATGGCGACTAAATAGTTTACCGATTGCTTATCATTTTTGAATGCATGGGTAAGCATTATGCTCAAACTACAGCACACTAAAAGGTAATAAGGTAAATCGCTTTGCCACGCCACAGGGGTTCTACGCCTTAATATATATCTCTGTCCTCAGTGTAAGAAGAATCGCCGCTAAGCACAAAAGAACTTTGTTAAGGAGTATGTCAAAAGTCCCAACTAAAGGTATTCATTTTTCGAATTTGAGAAGAATGAGCCCTTATTTTCTTTACGATAGAGGGACATTAAAGGGCAAAGCATTTATTCAAGAGGCAAAGACATGTTGGCGAAAAGTACCTTAGCACCCAATTCTATAAACCCTGAAACCCTAGCATCTGATCCACTAACACCTACTACCTTATCGGCCGCATCGAAGCTGTACGATACCAGTCAGAAAATAGGATTTTCTTGCTTGCTTATCACACAAGCTTTCTTTGTGAGTTACCTGATTGCAGGTTATGGCTTTACAGGTATAACCCAAGGGGTATCTCAATGGAATCGCTTTAACAGCACGGCCTTTGTTGCGGGAGATTCACTTGGCAATGCCATGTATGGTGCACATGTTTTATTGGCGATAGTGATGATCATTGGCGGAAGCTTGCAACTTATTCCAGTCATTAGGCGTAAATATAAAACCTTTCATAAATACAATGGCCGGCTTTTTGTCACTCTTGCATGCAGTATTTCATTAGCAGGTATGTATCTTCTTCTATCCAGGGGCACCGTAGGCAACCCTTTGCTACATGGGTTAACGGCTTTTTCGGGCGGAATGGTGATTGTAAGTAGTTTCTTTGCGATTCGCGCGATAAGAAACGCCAATGTGGCACTACATCAACGATGGGCGCTACATTTATTTTTAGCCGCCAATGGCGTGCTCTTTTTTAGGCTGTTCATTTTCGCTTGGATGACATTATTTGGCACTCTTGGTATTAATACCGCAAACTTTACTGGCCCTGCAGTAATAAGTGTAAGTGTGCTGTCCTACGTAGCACCTCATATTATTGCGCAGCTAATATGGATGGTTAACGTTAATGCTACCGACAGTGCTATTGGCAATAGCAATCGAACTTCCCTACTAAAACACCTCATAAGCGTAACGCTGTTGGTTGTCTCTGCTATCTTTCTTATTGGTCTTTTTGGCTTAACATTGGGGAGCTGGTATCCGGCAGTTATCGCCTAGGGTTTGCTATAATATTTCTGGCTAGGCATTTGTACATTTCCCTTTTTTCTAAACAAACAAAAAAGCCCTCAAAACAGAGGGCTTTTAAATAACGTAGCGTACTAAAAGCGTTTAGTTCGGTGTTATACCATTATGGTAAACGTCTTGTACGTCGTCGCAGTCGTTCAACATGTCCATGAATTTTTCGAACATAGGCATGTCTTCTTCGCTGATCTCTGATTCCGTTTGCGGGATCCAGCTCATCTCTTCTGCGTCGAAGCTAATATCTGGGTAGGCTTGGGTAAGTGCAGTTTTAACTTGGAAGTACTCAGTATGCGGCGCATAAACGGTAATTTTGCCGTCTTCGCCTTCCACTTCAGTCACATCAACATCTGCTTCCATCAAAACTTCTAAAATAGCGTCTTCGTCGTCGCCATCAAATTGGAATACGGCTTGGTGATCGAACATGTGCGACACCGCGCCTTGTGCGCCAAGCTTTGCATTAGTTTTAGTAAAGCAGTTACGTACTTCAGTAATGGTACGGTTAGCGTTGTCAGAAAGACAATCCACAATAACCATGCAGTTGCCTGGGCCGAAACCTTCATAACGCATAGGTTGAAAGTCTTCACCCGCGCCACCAGCGGCTTTATCAATAGCTTTATCGATAACGTGACCTGGTACTTGGTCTTTTTTCGCTTTTTCCATTAAACGGCGAAGTGATAAGTTAGTATCTGGATCGGCGCCGCCGTTTTTAGCACACACGTAAATTTCTTTACCGTACTTAGAATACACTTTAGTTTTCGCGCCAGCGGTCTTGGCCATGGCGGCTTTTCTTACTTCGAATGCTCTTCCCATCTTAAGATTCTCTTTTTTACAAATGGAGTTCTGCCATCAGTAGCAGAAAAAATTGAGCAAATTCTACCGATTTTATGCCCAACAATACAGTGCCACGGGCACTCTCGCTGTTTTTATTCGTTAAGGTAAGTGCTCAGTGGCTAAGTATTCGTGCGATTGCATTTCGCTCAAACGGCTTAAACAGCGTCTAAATTCAAAGTTTAGCAACCCCTCGCCGTACAAATTGTCCATCGCGACTTCGGCAGAAATAATCAGCTTTACATGGCGTTCGTAAAATTCATCTACCATGGCAATAAAGCGGCGTGCAACATCGTCATTGTGTTGACCCATCTCTTTTACGTTAGCCAATAACACTGAGTGGTAACAACGACTTAGCTCGATATAATCGCTTTGACTTCGCGGGCCACCGCACAGCGCATTAAATTCTATCATTAACACACCATCAGCATCTCTAAGGGTGTCTATTTGCCTGTTATTCACTTCTATTGTTTGGTTTTCTGAACCCGCTTCAGGTGCTAGCTGCGTAAAGTAACTATGTAAATTCTTAATCGCATCGCCATCAAGGGGGTAATGATAAATTTCTGCTTGTTCAAGAGTACGAAGCCGATAGTCCACACCACTATCTACATTTATCACACGTGTATTTTGATTGATTAAATCGATAGCCGGTAAAAAGCGTGCACGCTGAAGGCCATTTTTGTACAAGTCATCTGGAACAATGTTTGATGTTGCCACCAGCACAATGCCATAGCCGAAAAGCTCTTCCATTAGCGTGCCTAAGATCATGGCATCGGTAATGTCAGATACAAAAAACTCATCAAAACAAATTACCTTGGTTTCTTTGGCTAACTTGGCCGCAATGGTTTTTAACGGGTCTTGTGCGTTGGTAAGCTGCTTAAGCTCGTCATGAATTCGGTGCATAAACCGGTGAAAGTGCACACGCATTTTATTTTCAAACGGCAGGCAATCGTAAAAGGTATCTACCAAATAGGTTTTTCCTCTACCTACACCGCCATAAAAGTAAATACCTTGAATGCCAGCGTTCTTTTGGCCTTTACCAAATGCCGACTTAAGCTTTACCCGCCACGTATGTTTTTTCTCTGGCTGGGTTAACTCCTCAAATAAACGCTGTAATTCTTTAACCGCATTTTCTTGTGCTGCATCGTACTGAAATTCAGGCGACGTCAAATCTGCTTGATATTTTTCCCATGGCGTCATCGCCTATTCCACTCCCGCAAAATGTCAATAGTGGCCGTGGCTGCACCGACCTGCTTGAAATTATCAATTATGACCTTAATTTTAATGGAAATCACGGTAGAATCGTACCTAGTTAATTTGCATAGCTCGTATAAACACAATTAATGCGATCTCTATGCGCTTTTCATACTGGCTCTTGCTATATTCAAGTAATGGTCGAATGCATTAGGTAGCACGTATCAAGGTGTACTTAATGTGAGTAGTACGTTAATTCGGAGAATAGAATGGAACTGTTAGTGTCTCTTGCTTTACTAGTGGTGGGTTTAATCATTGGCTTTTTTATAGGTCGTTTTGTACAAACCAAAACGGGCGGGAATAACGCGGCTCAAACAGAGCAGCAAGTGAAAGAGATATTAGCTCAGCAAGCTCAACATCACATTCATCAAACCCGTCAAAGCCTTGAAGGTATTGAAGGTCAGTGCGAAACACTGAAGCAACAAATTGAAGAATACGAAGCATTGCTTACGCAAAGCAGTGACGATGAAGACGCCAAAGTGCCCTTTTATGGCGAACAAGCGACGTCTTACCTTCGCAACAATTTAAAAAGTTCTGAAAAGTCTAAAGTGAATAAAGTATCCGACACCCAACCAAAAGATTTTGCGAATTCAGGGTCGGGGCTATTCGTCGGCGGTTCTGAGCAATCTACCGCAGACAAGTCATAATTTAGGAACTTTTTCAGTTATTTCAGAGTCTTTAGTAAAATGATTCAATATCGCAATAACCTGAAGGAGTATAAGCGAGCATGAAAGTGTCTTTTCGTCAGTATGTCGTGGCGTCTGCAGTATTAGTAAGTTCTCTTGGCTTTAGCGTGAACTCTTATGCGGCATTGCCGTTCTTTTCAGATAAAAAGGATGAGGTGCCCTCTCTAGCTCCCATGCTAGAAGAAGCAACACCCGCAGTGGTAAGTATTGCCGTTGAGGGAACGCAAACCTCTCGTCAACAAGTGCCGGAGATGTTCAGGTATTTCTTTGGCGCTCCGCAAGAGCAAGTACAAGAACGACCATTTAAAGGTCTTGGCTCGGGTGTAATTATTGATGCAGATAAAGGCTACGTGGTTACCAATAACCATGTTGTAGACAATGCTGATGAAATTACGGTGAAGCTTACCGATGGCCGTGAATTTACCGCAAAAAAACTAGGTTCTGATGAACAAAGTGATATTGCGTTGTTAAAAATCGACTCAGATAATCTTACTGCATTGCCGTTAGCAGATTCAGATGCATTAAGAGTGGGTGATTTTGTGGTAGCTATTGGTAATCCTTTTGGTTTATCACAAACGGTTACCTCGGGTATTGTTAGTGCGCTTGGCCGTTCTGGTTTGAATATTGGTGGTTATGAAGATTTCATTCAAACCGACGCTGCGATTAACCGCGGTAATTCTGGCGGAGCACTGGTTAGCTTACGCGGAGAGCTAGTAGGTATAAATACGGCTATCTTCGGGCCTAATGGCGGTAACGTGGGAATTGGCTTCGCTATTCCTAGCAATATGATGAAAAGCTTAGTTGATCAAATTGCTGAATATGGTGAAGTTCGTCGCGGCCTATTGGGTATTTTAGGTAGCGATATAGACGCAGGTCTGGCAGAAGCCATGAACGCTGATGTCAATATTGGTGCTTTTGTTAGCGAAGTAACACCAGAGTCTGCAGCAGATAAAGCAGGTATCCAAGCGGGTGATATTATTACCGGCATTAATGGCAGAAACTTGCATAGCTTCCAAGAACTAAGAGCCAAAATCTCTAGTATGGGTGCGGGTGCTGAAGTTGAACTTACCGTGATGCGCAAAGGTAAGAAGATGGATTTGGATGTGGTACTTGGTGACGCAACACAGTCAACGGTAACGGCAGCCCAAATACATCCGGCACTTGAAGGCGCTACGCTAACCAATGGTACTGATGAAGCAGGTAATGCGGGCGTGGTAATTTCTGAACTGGCTAATGGCAGCCCTGCTGCACGTATTGGCTTGAAGCCTGATGATATTGTGATGGGTGTGAACCGCCTACGCACTCCATCTGTGGCTGAATTTAGAGATGCGTTAGATAAAGCAAAAGGGGTTATTGCCCTAAATGTTAAACGTGGAAACTCTACGCTTTACTTATTGATTCGTCAGTAGTTGTCTCGAACTTATGCATTAAAACAGCGCCCAAAGGCGCTGTTTTTTTATGTGTAATTCACCGAAAATGTAGGTTTGCCGTAAAATGCTTATGCCCAATCGGATTAAAGACGACAGATTGACGGATAAGGTGATATCCTTTACTTTTATTAAATAAAAATACCATCAACACTAAGCCTTATTTTGCCAACTAACTTGGCTCAAATTTGTGGGCTGACGTGCTTTGGCATTAAAAACAATGTAAGTGTGGCTTGTGACTGGCAGCTCAATAGTTAATTTCATTATAAAATCAATATTTCTTGGGACAATAGTAGCCTTGCTTCTGTTGTTTTTGTTGCCGGATCTACGTCAAGGTAGTGGCCTCACTCAAGGGCTTTTCACAGAACCCTCAGTAAGTGCTAGCCGTGAAAGCTATTTTGCCCCTTTAAGCCGCTCCGCTCCTGCTGTAGTGAATATTTATAGTGTTAGTATCGAGAACGACACCGGCTTGTTTCGCAACCAGCCTAGAGAGCGCGCCAGTTTAGGTTCAGGCGTAATCATGACCGAAAACGGCTATATTCTTACTTGCCACCACGTAGTAGAAAATGCTGATAGTATTTATGTGGCGGTACAAGACGGCAGAATTCTGGAAGCACAAATAGTGGGTAACGATCCACTTACTGATTTAGCCGTTTTGAAAGTAACTGCAGACAACCTACACATTATTCCCCAAGTTTCTGAGCCAGATATTCACGTAGGCGATGTGGTAATGGCTATCGGTAACCCTTTCGATTTAGGCCAAACGATTACGCAAGGAATTGTGAGCCGCGCTGGACGAAACGGGCTATCTAATTATGTTGATTTCATTCAAACTGATGCCGTGTTGAACCAAGGTAATTCGGGCGGCGCACTGGTAGACAGTAACGGTATACTACTGGGTATTACCAACGCGAATTTCCAAGTACGTGATTCTCGTAATCGTGTTCGAAATGTAGATGGTATTAACTTCGCAGTACCTTATGAACTCGCCAAGCGGGTGATGGATAAAATCATCAATAATGGCCGTGTTATTCGTGGTCAATTAGGATTTATTGGTGGTGAGTACCGCAACCGACCAGGTATTGAAGTTACGGCGGTAGCTAACGGAAGTGCTGCAGATGAAGCTGGCTTGCAACCAGGTGATATCATATTGGCCATTGACGGCATTCGTTTAGAAAGCGCGTCGAAAACCTTAGACATGATTGCAGAAACTGCACCTGGTACTACCTTAGAACTCGAAATTAGCCGTGGTGGTAACCCGCTTACTATTAATGCATTAGTTGCTGAGCTCAGAGCGCAAGAATAAAGCGCTTTCAGCACAGCCTATGCTGACAAATAAAAGCATTATCAAAAACACAAAAAAGGCGCCTTATGATAAACCATCATAGGCGCCTTTTTTATAAGCCGCGGATAAGCAATTAACTCACATTGCTCGTGGCCCTTTATTCTTAATTTTTACTCTTTAACACGCTCGATGTTGGCGCCAAGTGCACCTAACTTCTCTTCAATGGCTTCGTAACCGCGGTCTAGGTGATAGATACGGTTTACGTGAGTTTCACCATCGGCAATTAATCCAGCAATCACTAAGCTTGCAGACGCACGTAAATCGGTTGCCATTACAGGTGCACCTTTAAGCGCTGAGCTGCCTTTAGATACCGCAGAGTTGCCTTCAAGGGCAATTTCAGCACCCATGCGTTGTAGCTCTGGTACGTGCATAAAGCGGTTTTCAAAGATAGTTTCGGTAATCACACCTGTACCTTCCGCTACGCAGTTTAACGTAACGAATTGGGCTTGCATGTCAGTTGGAAATGCAGGGTGTGGCGCCGTTTTAACGCGAACCGCTTTAGGCTGCTTGCCTTGCATGTCTAGCTCAATCCAGTCTTCACCTAGGGTGATAACCGCTCCAGCTTGTTCAAGCTTATCGATAACCGCTTCTAATGTTTCAGGGGCTGCATGAGTACAACGAATTTTTCCGCCTGTTACCGCAGCAGCAACTAAGAAAGTACCGGTTTCAATACGATCGGGCAGTACACGATAATCGCAACCATTAAGGGTTTCTACCCCTTCAATAGTAATTTTATCAGTACCTGCGCCAGAGATAACCGCGCCCATTTGAATAAGGCAGTTAGCTAAATCAACAATTTCAGGCTCTCGCGCAGCGTTTTCTAGCACGGTAGTACCGTCTGCCAGCGCGGCTGCCATCATTAGGTTTTCGGTAGCACCAACACTCACCATGTCCATAAAGATGCGCGCCCCCTTTAGGCGACCGTCAACTTCAGCGCGAATGTACCCTTCGTCTACTTCAATTTTGGCGCCCATTTTTTCAAGGCCAGTTAAATGAAGATTTACAGGGCGTGCACCTATAGCGCAGCCACCAGGAAGTGATACGTTTGCTTTGCCTTGCTTCGCAAGCAAAGGACCTAGCACTAAAATTGAAGCACGCATGGTACGTACTAGTTCGTATGAAGCTGTGATGCTTTGCAGCGTACTTGAGTCTAATACAACATCGTTTGCAGCAGGTTGTGCTACTTCAACGCCTAGCTCTCGTAACAGTGCTACTGTGGTATTAATATCACGCAGTCGAGGCACGTTGGTATAACGACATGGCTGGTCGCTAAGTAAACTGGTCATTAATAATGGTAACGCAGCATTCTTAGCACCGGAAATACGCACGGTTCCCTGCAGTGCAGGGCCTTTCTTTATAACAAGTTTATCCACGAAAAAAGACCCGCTTACTGAGGAATGTGAAACTGGCGCTCACGCTCCCAGTCTTTTACTGAAAAGGTTTTGATTGTAATGGCATGCATAGACCCATCGGCAATCTTATCTGATAAGGGTGCATAAACGGCCTGTTGGCGTTTTACGCGGCTCATTTCATTAAAAATATCGCCTACCGCGATAATGTTGAAATGAGATCCTTCGCCTCGTACATGAACTTCTTGAAGTTCTAAGGCGTCGGTGAGAATTTTTTCAATTTCGGACAATTCCATAACTTACTTCTTTACCTGCTTGTTCTTTACCTAGCTAATTAAGATCATTCTACTGGTAAAAAGCCATCAACGTCGCTTATTTTAGCCAGTTTACGTAATTTTTCTGGGGGTTCACGCAAGCTAACATTAATCCCCTCACACTTTCCATCTCTAATTGCGTTTAATATCCAAGCTAATCCAGCGCTGTCTACTCGCTCAACATCGCCTAAGTCTATACAACACGTACCTGCTTTAGCCAATATAGCGCTTTGCGAAGAGGTTAAACTTTCCCAAAAGTTTTTAGACAGCGTGTCACGGTCTAAATGACCATGCACACTGACTTGGGCGTTATCGTTAACCTGGAAAAGGCTCACGCAGTCTCTCCGTCAAAATCGATAGGCTCATCTTGGTTTAGCTCAACAGGCTTACCAATTTTTTCTCTCATTAGCGCAATCACGGCATCTATTCCATCTTGGCGAAGGATAGATTCAAACTCGCTACGCTTACTATTTAGCATGCTGATACCTTCAGCAACCATGTCGTACGCTTTCCACTCATTGGTTTTAGAGTCTTTACGTACTTTAAATGCAATTTTAATCTCAGGACGCTTAGGGTCTTGAACTACGGCACGAACCGTCACTGATTTTTTATCACTGAACGATGACTCAGGTTCAAACTGAACCGTTTGGTTATCGTAGTAGCCCATCGCAACCGCGTAAGACGTTATAAGGTATTGTCTGAATACGGTAATGTATTCACCCATTTTTTCTTGCGGAACTGATTTAAAGTGTTTGCCCAATACCATGAAAGCAGCAAATTTATAGTCGATATGAGGTACTAGCTCTTCTTCCATAATGGTGCGCAACATTTCAGGATCAGCTTTAACCGCTTCTTGATTCGCTTTAATTCTATCGAAGGTTTTAGAAGCAACGCCTTTAACCAACTCATACGGGTTTTGCTCGTTGATTTCTTGAGCTTGTGCCATTCCCACTAAAGAGAACATCCACACACCCATTACCATCATTAACTTTTTCAATGTTTATCTCCTGAAACTAAATGCTTACTACAACAGACCTGAAAAGTCCCTTTTTGGTTTCATCAGGTCTTTATTAATTCTAATTAACCTTTGAGCTCTTACTCTTCGTCACTTCCGCGACTAAATAAGAATTGCCCTATCAAATCTTCTAATACCAACGCCGATTTTGTGTCTTGTAAGTAATCGCCGTCTTTAAGGTTTGCTACCCCGTCAAACGAAAACCCTGGCTGGAAGCCAACGTATTGCTCACCTAGTAGGCCAGAGGTCAGTATGGAAACTGAGCTAGTTTCTGGAAAACCGTCGTAACTTTTCAAAATTGATAACTCTACTACGGGCGTGAAGTCTTCTTGATCAAGTGTAATAGAAGAAACACGACCAACGTTCACACCCCCCACCTTTACAGATGAGCGTGCTTTTAAGCCACCAATGTTGTCGAATTTAGCGTATAGGGTGTAGGTATCACCATCGCCACCTACCGATTGATTAGCCACTTTAAGTGCCAGTAACATTACCGCACCAATGGTTAATACAACGAACATGCCAACCAATACTTCAGATTTATATTTATTCATGACTCAACCCTACTCAATGCCAAACATAAGGGCGGTAAGCACGAAGTCCAGCCCTAATACTGCTAATGAAGAATACACTACAGTTTCTGTAGTAGCTTTGCTGATCCCTTCCGACGTAGGAATAGAATCGTAACCCTTAAATATGGCTATCCAAGTGACAACCAAGGCAAAAACAAGGCTTTTAATGATGCCGTTTACCACATCTTCGCCCCATTCCACCGTAGACTGCATAATTGACCAATAACTGCCAACATCTACACCTAACCAATCAACGCCCACTAGGTGACCGCCTAAAATACCTACCGCACTGAATATCAGCGCGAGCATTGGCATAGAAATCATGCCCGCCCAAAAGCGAGGTGCGACAATACGTCTTAGCGGGTCAACCGCCATCATTTCTAAACTACTAATTTGCTCAGTGGCCTTCATTAGGCCAATTTCAGCGGTGAGTGCAGAACCGGCTCTACCTGCAAATAACAGCGCGGTAACGACGGGTCCAAGCTCACGAAGCAGTGATAACGCCACCATAGGGCCTAAGCTACCTTCAGCGCCGTAATCAACTAAAATAGTATAGCCTTGCAGCGCCATCACCATGCCGATAAACAATCCTGACACGATAATAATTAACAAAGACTGAACGCCCACCACATGAACCTGCTTAATGGTAAGCGGAATATTTTTTAATCTAGGAACGGCAAACAGCGCTCCCATTAACATGTACGTAGCGCGGCCAATGGCGGTTAACTTGCCAATGGTCTTAGCACCTATTGATTGGAAGAACTTCATTTATCCCCTCCGAAAAAGGTATTTTCTATATCCGGAGCAGGGTAATGAAATGGCACAGGCCCATCAGCTTTACCTTTTAGGAACTGCTGAACTAACTCTGAGTCGCTTTCTCTAATTTGCTGCGCGGTTCCTTCACCAATCACCCGTTTGTCAGCCAGAATATAAATATAATCGGCAATAGTGAGCACTTCGGTTACATCGTGGGTTACCACAACGCTTGTTAAATTTAGCGCGTCGTTAAGCCCTCTGATTAATTTAACCAGTACGCCCATGGAAATAGGGTCTTGGCCAGCAAAAGGTTCATCGTACATGATAAGGTCAGGGTCTAACGCAATAGCTCTAGCTAATGCTGCTCGACGTGCCATACCACCAGAAAGTTCGCTTGGCATGAGTTGCGCTGCGCCTCTTAGCCCAACAGCCTGTAGCTTTAATGCGACAGTTGTAGCGATAAGATCTTCCGATAACTTGGTATGTTCACGCAGTGGAAACGCCACATTGTCAAAAACCGTCATGTCAGTGAACAAAGCACCGCTTTGAAAAAGCATGCTCATTCGACGACGTGCTTGATAAAGCTCTTTACGGCTCATGGCGACAATAGAATCACCATCAAACTGTATATCACCTTCATCTGGAGTTAATTGCCCGCCTATAAGGCGCAGTAAGGTGGTCTTCCCTATACCACTGGGGCCCATAACGGCCGTAATTTTGCCTTTCGGAATACTCAGCGTAATACCGTCGTAAATAACACGGTCTGCGCGTCGAAAGGTTAGGTTGTCTATCTCGACTAAATGGTCCATAGCGATTTTATTTATCGACCCTTGAATAATTAGTGATACCAGCAAAGCAAGTAATGACACACATCACTCACTTCCTATAGATGTAAGGTTTAAGCTACTTAAGTCGCCTTTAACGTTATTAGTTTTGTATAACTGCTTTAGATAACAGCTAAGGCAAAGGCAAGTTCTATGCCTTTGAGTACGTTAAATCGATAAAGTTTACTGAGCAGTGTAATTTAGTGTCATTGTACGCTTTTTCAAGCGCGGCACAAAAGCAAAACGTTACAAGTTATGTTCGATTTATTCGAATTTAGAAAATTCGAATAATTTTCAATCAGTAAGCTCGTTCTAAGGGGCACTTAATACCACCTTTGCTAAAATAAGCGATAGTTCCCATAGGCAAATGGCATTGTTTTTGCGACAATCTTGTGAAATTCCTAACTATGCTGGTTGTTGTGCTTTTAAACGTAGTCATTTTTTTAGTTGGACTGATTGTACTTAGCTGGAGTGCAGACCGTTTTGTTTACGGTGCATCAGCGTTTGCCAAGAATATTGGTATGGCGCCCATGATGATAGGCTTAACCATTGTCGCAATGGGTTCGTCTGCGCCTGAAATTGTGGTGTCAGCCGCAGCATCTATTAACGGTAATATGAATACCGCCGTAGGTAATGCATTAGGCTCAAACATTACCAACATTGCCCTTGTGCTTGGTATTACTGCGCTAGTTAAACCGCTTCTTGTTGCCTCCTCTACGTTAAAGCGTGAACTCCCTGCCCTGCTTGTTATTACCGTCATAGCGGTTGCTTTTCTTTTCGATGGCGAACTTACTCACCTGGAAGGCATCATTCTTATCAGCCTCTTCGTCATTGTTTTGGGCTTAATGGGCTGGTTATCTATGAAAGTGGATAAAGAAGACCCGTTAGTGAGCGAGACAACCGATGAAATTCCTAACGATGTGCCCACCTCTTCCGCTATTTTCTGGATTGTTGTTGGCTTAATATTGCTACCGTTGAGTGCACACTTCTTGGTAGGTTCAGCAGTAGAAATAGCTCAGTATTTAGGTATGTCGGATTTAGTTATCGGTTTGACCATTATTGCTCTAGGTACCAGCCTGCCCGAATTGGCTGCCAGTATTGCTGGTGTGCTTAAAGGGGAAGATGACTTAGCGTTAGGAAATATTATTGGCTCTAATATTTTCAATTTACTTGCCGTACTTGGTATGCCGGGCTTAATCGCCCCAGGCGCGTTAGACCCTGACGTTTATAACCGCGATATGTTCGTTGTGCTCGGGCTAACCTTGTTACTGTTCTTATTTAGTTTCACCTTGATGGGTAATCGTCGAATAAGTCGAAGAAATGGCGGCTTATTGATTGCTTGCTTTATTGGTTATCAATTTTGGCTTTTTGCGTAATGTCACAAGAAAATAGCTTCATCACTTCAGCCAAGCGCGTCATAGAGATAGAAGCGCAGGCAATATCAGCGCTTTCATCTCGCATGAACGATGACTTTGTTACTGCGTGCACCTTACTGCAAAATTGCGCGGGCAAAGTGGTGGTATGCGGCATGGGTAAATCAGGGCATATCGGGCATAAGATTGCAGCAACACTTGCCAGTACCGGAACCCCGTCGTTTTTCATGCACCCAGGCGAAGCTAACCATGGCGACTTAGGCATGTTAAGCAAAGGTGATGTGCTACTCGCTATTTCTAATTCTGGTGAAACCGCAGAGCTTGTTAATTTATTACCCATTGTAAAGCGCTTAAACGTGCCGGTTATTGCAATGACTAACAGCGTAACCAGTTCGTTAGGCCAGCACGCAGACGTGGTATTGAATATCAGTGTAGAAAAAGAGGCGTGCTCGTTAGGCTTAGCACCTACCTCTAGCACTACCGCGACGCTGGTAATGGGTGATGCCCTTGCCGTCGCGCTACTTGATCGCAAAGGTTTTACCTCTGACGATTTTGCGCTTTCCCACCCTGGTGGCAGTTTAGGCAGAAAACTACTGCTTAAAGTAAGTGATATTATGCTGACAGGCGGCGAATTACCCTTGGTAGACGAAAACGCCCTCGTTGCAGAAGCGCTATTGGAAATTTCCAATAAGGGCTTGGGTATGACTGGGGTTATCGATAACCAAGGCTTATTGATTGGAATTTTCACCGATGGTGACTTACGCCGTATTTTAGATGCTCGCATAGACTTGCATACTGCAACGGTTACACAAGTGATGACCAAAGGCGGTAAAACAACCATGCCAGAGCAACTCGCCGTAGAAGCGCTAAACTTAATGGAAACCCATAAGATAAGCGCGCTTATGGTAACGGATGAAACCCGCAAGCCTGTGGGCGCGTTCAACATGCACATGCTACTTAAAGCGGGAGTTTTATAATGAGCGACACCCAAACAACCGTAAATACACTTTATACCGCTATGCCTGAGGCTTTGTATTCCTCGTTAAAGCATGTTCGATTATTAGTGTGTGATGTAGATGGTGTGTTTTCAGATGGCCGTATTTACCTTGGTAACGCGGGCGAAGAATTAAAAGCATTTCATACCCGAGATGGCTACGGCGTAAAAGCGCTCGTAAATTCTGGGGTAGCAGTAGCAGTCATTACGGGCAGGCGCTCTGCCATTGTCGAAAATAGAATGAAAGCGCTGAATGTTGCACACATCGTGCAAGGTGAAGAAAATAAATCTGACGCACTTGCCGAACTTATGACTCGCTTATCACTTAAGCCCGAGCATGTGGCGGTGGTAGGTGACGATATGCCAGATACCGGCATGTACCCTCACGCTAGTGTAAAAATTGCGGTAAAAGACGCCCATCCTGCGGTTGCCCAACAAGCGAACTGGATCACCACGTTACCAGGTGGCTTCGGTGCGGTACGTGAAATATGTGACACTCTACTTCAAGCAAACGACAAGCTGCACGGTATTCAAGGTGCTAGCGTATGAAGGTATTAGGGTTTGACCGATTAGGCTTAAGTATTTCGGTGTTATTTATATTGGCATCCGCCATGTATATTCCGATTTGGATGGAAGAAGATCCTACCCAGCAGACTAATCAGGGGTTAGATGCATTAAAGCCCGCTTACAAAGCCAAAAACTTAACGACCACCTTGTATAATCAAGAAGGCCAGTTAAATCACAAAGTATTTGCGGCGTCGATGGAACATTACGACCAATTGGGCTTTGTTTTATTCCAAAAGCCCAGATATACATTGTATACCGACGATGCACAGTCTCCGTGGGAAGTGACCGCGACAGAAGGTACTTTGTACAATAACGAATTGATACAGCTAGAAAATAATGTCGTTATTGAAAACCAAAGTGTCGATGACTTTGTAAGAACAATACGCACAGCGTTTATAGAGATAAACCTGTACACTAAGCAAATGACATCTGATCAGCCCGTGGAAATACGTGGCTTACAATATGTGATTAACAGCAATGGGTTTAACGCCAATTTGCGTACCCAGGAATACGAGTTAATAGACCATGTACAAACCATTTATTCGCCTAGCCTCTAAAGCATTAGCGACCAGCCTAGCTGTTAGCCTATTCGCTACTGTGGCTATAGCGGCTGAAAGCGACTTTAACAAACCCATTAAAGTCGACTCGAAATCGCAATTTGTTGACGGCAAAAACAAAACGTCATTGTTTAAAGATGATGTACGAATTACCCAAGGTTCTTTGGTAATAAATGCCGATGAAGTTGAAGTTATTGCCAGCGAAGGTGATGGACGAGAGATATTCGTTGCTCGCGGCAAACCAGCTAGCTACTCGCAAGAACTTGAAGACGGTGCCACCGTCACAGCGAAAGCCAATGAAATTCGCTATGAAGTGGTAAACCGAACTATTTCTTTACAAGGTAGTGCCGAGCTACAGCAAGACACCAGTAAAGTACAAGGCGACAAGATTACCTTCGACATGGTCACAGAACAATTGCTTGCAACAGGCGGCGAAGATGGTGAAGGTGGCAGAGTAACTACCGTATTTACGCCTGAGGCAATACGTAAAGCGTCATCGAATAACGAAGGCGATAAGGCGGACGACAACTAATCATGGCAACGTTGAGCGCACAGAGCCTTGCAAAGGCGTATAAAGCACGTCAAGTGGTTCGCGATGTAAGCTTATCAGTATCGACTGGGCAAATCGTTGGATTACTCGGCCCAAATGGTGCCGGTAAAACCACTACCTTCTACATGATTGTTGGCCTAGTACCCCTTGATAAGGGCAAAATCAGCATTGATGACAGCGAATTAACCCACGAACCCATGCACGAACGAGCACGTCGCGGAATTGGATATTTGCCGCAAGAAGCCTCGATTTTTAGAAAATTGACGGTGTTTGAAAACATCATGGCTATCTTACAAACCCGTAAAGGGTTAAGTTCAGCAGAACAAGAACAAGAAGCCGATGCGCTACTTGATGAATTTAATATCAACCATATACGTAATAGTACGGGTATGAGTTTATCCGGTGGTGAACGTCGCCGAGTAGAAATCGCGCGAGCATTAGCAGCCAATCCGCAATTTATTTTGCTAGATGAGCCATTTGCAGGTGTTGATCCTATATCGGTTAATGATATAAAGAAGATCATTCAACATCTTCGTGACAGAGGAATTGGAATCCTTATCACCGATCACAACGTAAGAGAAACACTGGATGTGTGTGAGAAAGCGTATATTGTGAGCCAAGGCGAACTCATCGCGCAAGGGACGGCAGAACAAGTTTTAAGTAATCAGAAAGTAAGGGATGTATACCTAGGAGAACAATTCAGGCTATAGTTACTGTAACCGAATTGTCACTTTCAGTTTTAAACACGGGTATATTCACAACAAGAGTTTAAAAATAAGACGTAGATGAAACCATCTTTACAGCTAAAGTTCAGTCAACAACTTACCATGACACCGCAGTTGCAGCAGGCAATCAAGCTGCTGCAGTTGTCTACGCTCGACCTGCAGCAAGAGATTCAGGAAGCACTAGACTCAAACCCACTTTTAGAAGTTGAAGAAGGCGGCGATGACCACCCTGTTGAGAAAAACAACATGGATGGAGACGACCCTTCTGTAGAAGCGGCTCCAACTGCATCTAGCGATTCGTTAGAAGCTGGAGATGCGCTTGAAAAGAATGACCTTCCCGACGAGTTGCCAATTGACAGCACATGGGATGAGTATTACTCGGCCTCATCTGCACCCGCTCCAGGTCCATCTAATAATGATGACGACCAACTGTTTCAGGGTGAAACTACCGACAATATTCAAGACCATTTGCTTTGGCAGATGCGTTTAACGCCATTTTCGGATACCGACCGCGCAATTGCTACCGCCATTATCGACTCAATTGATGAATCTGGTTACCTCAACGTACCCATTGAACAGATTTTAGAGTCAGTGAATTCCGACGATGTTGAAGAATTGGTGGAAATGGACGAAGTTGAATGTGTACTAAAACGTATTCAAATGTTCGACCCTATCGGTTCAGGTTCACGTACTCCGCAAGAATGTTTGCTTGTGCAGCTTCGCCAGTTCTCAGACGATACGCCATGGCTTACTGAAGCAAGACAGCTTATCAACGAGTATTCAGACCTACTTAGCAGCAAAGACTACCGTACGTTAATGCGCAAAAGCCGTTTGAAAGAAGATCAACTTCGCGAAGCCATGCGCTTATTGCAAACGTTGAATCCTCGTCCAGGTAGTGCATTAATTACCAAAGAGCCGGAATATGTTATTCCTGATGTTTCGGTAAACAAAAAGAATGGCCGTTGGGTGGTAGAACTTAACCCTGATAGCCTGCCTAAATTAAGCGTAAATCAGCAATATGCTGCCATGAGCAGACGCTCTAAAAACAGCAGCGATTCGCAATTTATTCGCTCGCATATGCAAGAAGCCAAATGGTTTATAAAAAGCCTTGAGTCAAGAAACGACACCTTGATGAAAGTCGCAAACTGTATTGTGCAGCAACAAATGGGCTTTTTCGAGCACGGCCCAGAAATGATGAAACCAATGGTGCTTAATGATGTCGCAGAAATGGTAGATATGCATGAATCCACCATTTCACGTGTCACCACGCAAAAGTATATGCATACTCCACGTGGCATTTTCGAATTGAAGTATTTCTTTTCTAGTCACGTGGCAACGGAATCTGGTGGTGAGTGTTCATCTACCGCTATTCGCGCACTAATCAAAAAGCTTGTGGCAGCGGAAACGCCCAGCAAGCCATTAAGCGATAGCAAGATTGCTCAATTGTTGGCCGAACAAGGCATTAAAGTTGCCCGGCGAACAATAGCAAAATACCGGGAATCGTTATCGATTCCGCCGTCAAACCAACGCAAAAGCCTTATCTAAAGGCCTTGATAATTTAAGGAAGACGAAATATGCAAATCAACCTTACCGGTCATCATGTCGAAATTACTGACTCTTTGCGTAGCTATGTCGATACTAAGTTCAGCAAACTAGAGCGTCACTTTGATCACATATCTAATGTGCATGTCATCCTGAACGTCGAAAAACTCAATCAAAAAGCCGAAGCCACCATGCACCTTAGCGGCGCAGAAGTGTTTGCTTCATCTCATAATACAGACATGTATGCGGCGATAGATAGCATGATCGACAAGCTCGACAGGCAAGTTATCAAGCATAAGGAAAAGCTGAAAAAGCACTAAATATTAGTATGGAAATTCAAGCCATAGTAAGTTTGGACCGCACCGAGTGTGCGGTTCAATGTAATAGTAAAAAACGTATTCTAGAGATTATTAGCGACATTGCCGCTAAAAATAATCCCGACATCGATCAGGCCACAGTGTTAGCTAGCCTACTTGCCCGTGAACGCATGGGAAGTACGGGTATTGGCAATGGCATTGCATTGCCTCACGGTCGATTACCGGGTTTAGAACATGTTATCGCCATTATTGTAACCAGTAACCCTGCCATCGATTTTGATGCGCTTGACGATCAACCCGTAGATATATTCTTTGCCTTGTTAGTGCCTGAAGAGAAAACAGAGGGTCACTTACAAACACTTGCTACCGTTGCCGGTAAACTAAGTGATAAAGAAACGGTGAAAGCCATTAGGCGGGCCTCCACCAGTGACGACATTATTACGGCTTTAAGCTAATAAAGCACAGCACCATATTTTAAAGGGAGAAATGCAGGTGAAACTGATTATTATCAGTGGTCGATCCGGTTCAGGAAAATCAGTTGCGCTACGTGCCCTTGAAGACTTAGGCTACTATTGCGTAGATAATATTCCGGTTAACCTTCTCCCTACCCTTACCCATACTGTGGTTGATGAATATGACCAAGTCGCGGTAAGTATCGACGTAAGAAACCTGCCCAAAAATCCAGCCGACTTGGTAGAGATCTTAGATTACCTACCCTCGTCTTGGTCTATGACCATTGTGTACATCGACGCCAGCGACGATGTGCTGGTTAAGCGCTTTAGCGAAACACGCCGACTTCACCCGTTAGCCAAGCTCAACAAGTCCTTATCTGAATCGATAAAAGCCGAATCAGATTTACTTGCGCCTATTGTTGAGCGCGCCGATTTGTATATTGATACAGATAAGCTCACCATCCATCAACTCGCAGAGCTTATCCGCGAGCGAATTCTAGGTAAGAAAAGTTCTCGCTTGGTATTGGTGTTTGAATCGTTTGGCTTCAAGCACGGCATACCTAAAGATGCCGACTATGTATTTGACGCCCGCTTTCTACCTAACCCCCATTGGGAACCAGATTTAAAGCACTTAACTGGCTTAGACGCGCCTGTGGAAGTGTTTTTGGGCTCTCAGCCTGTTGTGACAAAATTTATTTGGCAAATTCAGAACTTAATAACCACATGGCTGCCACATTTGGAACGCAATAACCGTAGTTATGTCACCATTGCGATTGGGTGTACTGGCGGTCAGCACCGCTCAGTATTTATTGCTCAATCGTTAGCGAAAACCTTTGGCGAAATGCACCCTGATGTACAAATTCGCCACCGCGAGTTAAACCAGTAATGACCATTGAAAAAACACTGACTATCGTCAATAAACTGGGCTTACATGCCCGTGCTGCTACCCAGTTGGTTCAATTAGCCAATCAATTTGACGCTAAAATCGTGCTGGTTAAAGGCGATAAGAAAGCCGATGCAAACAGTGTGTTGGGCTTAATGATGCTAGAAAGCCACCAAGGTGAACAGGTGAACGTTGTGGTTGAAGGTAATGATGCTGAAGCAGCATTAAACGCCATTGAAACCTTAATTGAAGGCCGTTTTAACGAAGACGAGTAATACTGCGCCTGCCCGTGTTACTATTTTCAGTATAAAGCCGCTTATAATTTCATCATATAAGCTGTAATTGTCTGTCCCCGCTGCGCTTTTGTCATGACAGCGTCATGGCAAGTGCGATATCCTATCGTTATAAAGAATTCCATTTTTAGGCAAAAGCAGTGGCAGAAGCGCTGGTCTCAAAATACGTACAAAGCCAACTCAGGGCACTTAATGGCGCGTTAATTAACGGCCAATTTGTTTCTGTACGTAAGCTTCTGCTGGAATTACCCCCTTCTGATGTTGCACATATTCTCGAATCTAGCCCAAGCCGCACCCGTGACGAACTATGGGAGCTTATTGATGGTGATTTCCACGGTGATATTCTAGAAGAACTCTCTGACGATGTACGTAACGGTATCATCACCAAGATGCTGCCTGCCAACGTAGTAGACGCGTTAGAAGAAATGGATACCGATGACTTAGCGGTTACCCTTAGCAGCCTTCCAGAACCAGTGCTGCAAGACATTCTTGATTCAATGGATGCACAAGACAGAGTCAGAGCTGAGCAAGCGCTGTCTTACGGTGAAGAGACCGCCGGGTTCATCATGAACACCGATACCATCACTCTTCGCCCTGACGTGACCATTGATGTTGTACTTCGTTATATTCGCCTTAAAGGTGAATTACCTGAAAACACCGATACCTTTTATGTAGTGAATCGAACTGACAATTTAGTCGGTATCGTTCCGGTTACGCGATTACTTACCGCAGAAACCGAAGCCAAGGTATCGGATGTGATGGATGAAGAGTCTGAAGCTATTCCTGTTCATATGCCAGATGATGAAGTAGCCAGCTTGTTCGAACGTTATAACTGGTTATCGGCCCCGGTGGTTGATGAAAAACACCGTTTAGTCGGCCGAATTACTATTGATGACGTGGTTGATATTATTCGTGAAGATGCCGAGCACTCCATGATGAGTATGGCGGGTTTAGACGATGACGAAGATACCTTTGCCCCCGTACTTCAAAGTACCAAGCGACGCTCAGTATGGCTGGCTGTAAACCTGGTTACCGCGCTAATGGCAGCCATGGTAAGCGATTTATTTGAAGCCACATTAAGCCAATTAGCTGTACTAGCCATACTCAATACCATAGTACCTAGTATGGGCGGCGTAGCGGGTAACCAAACACTCACCCTCGTTATTCGTGGTATGGCACTTGGGCACGTTAATGCCAATAACTCCCGCTGGTTAATTAGCAAAGAAATATCTATCGGTTTCTTAAACGGTGCGATTTGGGCAATCTTAATTGCTTCGGTAATAGCACTTTGGAAACAAGACTACATGCTAGGCATCATTATCGCCTTTGCCATGTTGGTTAATATGATAGCCGCGGCAATGGCAGGCGCTACCTTGCCACTCATTATGAAACGTTTGAAAATAGACCCTGCACTAGCCGGAAGCGTAATACTCACTACCATCACTGATGTAGTGGGTATATTTGCATTCCTTGGCACTGCGACCCTGTTTTTAATGTAAGGCCGCGACAATCGCTTACAGGTTGCTTTAAGGTTATTTAGCTTGGCATCATGATGAAGGCCACCACATCATTTTGATAATCACCCGTTGTCTTATATTCTCTATACCCTTTAGACGCAGCAATACCTATTGCGTATTTCTTCCCTTGGTAATTTATAATACGCGAGTCTTTCTCACCATTAGCTAAGCCTAAAAGAGATGATTCTATCTCAATAACCTCCCCAACGTGTTGAGGGCAACCTTCTGTAGAAGAAATGATCATGCCGTCACGCTGACAAAACATGCCAAAACAGCCCATCAAAGTATGCCCGCTTTCATCTTTTGGTAACGAATCGTTTAACATTTCACTAAATTGTGGGGCGCTATCAAACACAATGCCTATCCCGCCCACAACATTATTTTGTTTTAAGCTGGTAATTGACGCGTTGTAGATGTAAGTGGGCTTGTTATTGTACTGCGGGCTCGGAACGAATCTCGACACCGAATATTTTTGTGAATCTGTACAACTTAACGCATCTATAGCGCCACTATGCGCATCAACTTTGTCTCCAACCACTGACGCATGTTCTTTGTTAGATACCGCGACAATAATGCCATTTTTATCGTAAACGTATAAATTGGTGTAAACCGTGTAGAGGTCATTAATGTAACCAAGAATGTCTGATATTTCCTGTTGGGCATCAGGCGTAACAGTGGGAAGTTGCAAGTGCTGTCGGAACGCAGTGGTGAGTGCCCACCAACGACAATCGTTCGCTCTTTCGTATAAGTTTCGATCCATAATATCGACCGCTAAACTTGCGCAAAACCTTACATCACCAAGCCGTGCGCTTATCACGGTAGATTGTAGGTTATCGATAGAATTAGAAAAAATTAACGCTATGCTCTCGCCGGTCGATTTGATCTCAGAAAGTACCGGCATGAATTCAACAGCATTGTTGCGCGCGGCAGCAATAATACCATTCAATACCACTAAACTCAGATCGTCATTGATTAACATCGATGTTTTGAATATTTGCTTCAATTCATCGGAAAAGAGTTTTGAATTAAGTAACTGACAAGAGTCTGTTTGAAGTTGCACGGTATCATTTGAATGCTTGAAAGCGTTAGTTAATGGCGTCATAGCTACGCCCTGCCATGATAAGCCTCTAAAGCCTTGGTATCCCTTGGTTGCCGACGTTGTGGATATAAAGCTATTGTGTTTTATAGTGACTAAGTCAGGGGAACCACACTTAGGTATTTTTTCACCAATTTTGAATTTTTGTGAATGGCTAGTCGCCATGACTTCTCTGTTTTCAGATACAATCATAATACTGCTAGCGGCACGTTCAGATTGCAAGTTCCTAAAAATAGACTGCATTTCATCGTCGAATTTAAAACATAAACAAAGAACACCTAGGGTTCTTGCGTCCTTTTCGTTACTTTCCCTAATCGCGCATGAATAAATTAATGCATTGCGCTTGTGAGGTTGAAGATCTGAATAACGAAAGGTTTCTGTATAGTCATCTTTAGACGATAAGGTTTTCGAAATTAGCGGGTCTTCGCTAAATTCAACCGGATTATCACTGTCCAAATTAGCCTTTACCCGACCCTGCGTATCGAGAAGAAGAATTTCATCATATACACTGTATTTCTTTACGTATTCTTCTAGACGATAGCGAATATTGTTAATGTCTTCAGATTGCAAGTCGGTGTTGAGCAAGAAAGCTCGGATATCATCATCAGTAGCCAGAAAGCCTACATCCGCAGTACGTTCAAACAAATTTCTGATAAGAATATCGATAGCGACTTGGGATTTATTATGATCATCAGCCAAACGTTTCAACAAGTGCTCTTTCATCAGGTTTTGAATGAGCCGCCCCTGTAACTCAGAGAATTTCTCTTTGGTGCTAAGCATCTCTTGTAAGATGCTATCCGATACATTATGGCTGTTAATTTTACCTATAAGCGAGATTTTGCCCCACCAATGGTTCAAATCATCAAACCTATCGTTGTAGCTGTTAATGAGAGGAATAGCCGCTTGTAATTTTTGTCGGTTGTTTAAAAGTAATTGTTCCACTACTGCACTGCCTATTATTTTTATTTTATGACCAATAGTTTTTGTGCTTGAAGAACGAAATTTCTTTTACAATCTTGTGGTTAGTCGTAAATATACTGTTCGATTTTACAAGGTGTAATGCACTTATTTACCATCCCAATATATTTACGACAATGCAATACAATCGGCTTACACCTTTAGTTTAATATTCAAGCAATCCTGCGGGTATTTGCCTATCGCGGCTCCATTGCTTGGGTGCTTGACCATACAAACGTTTGAACTCTCGGCTAAATTGAGATGAGCTTACGTAACCCACATCCATCGCGGCTTCATTCACGTTCATACCACCTACAATTTTCATAGCTGCTGTATTCAACCGCATAGACTTTATAAATTGAATTGGCGACATGCTTGTCGCTTGTTTGAACTTGCGATGGAATACCGCCCTACTCATGCCTACTTGTGATGCCATATCCTCGATGGTGACCGTTTCATCTAAACGCGTTGATAAATAGTCGATGGCGCGAGCAATTTCATTGCCAACCCCAAATGCGCGTCTTGCCGATTCGCCAGCCCCCCCTTTCAATATAGCGTAATAGACTTCGCGAAGGCGACTGTCGCCAAGTACAGCGGTATCCGCCGTATTTTGGCTTAACTGCAATAATCGCATTAGCGCTTCAGCAAAGTCATTGTCCCAATCAGACAATGCAATACTTGGCGGAAACTTAGCTCCTTTTGATTGTCTTTGCATGCCGCAAGCCCGCTCTACTTCCATGGTAAGCTCGGTCATCACAGGAGTATCAAGGGAAATGAATACCCCCAACAGTGGATTGTCGGGTGACGCACTAGGCGTGCCCGCCTCTACAGGCATAGACATGCTGCAGCACATGTATTGGTCAGTGCCATAGACATAAGACTTCCCATCTAGTATCGCCTCTTTGGTACCACTGACAATCGCCACTACCGTAGGCTCGTACACCGCAGGTGCACAACGAACCCCTTCGGTCACTCTGAATAGCTGTACACCTTTAACACCGGTTTCAAATAAGCCATCTTCGGTAAGCTTATTCTCGATGAGCGTTTTAATTTCTTGTTTGAACATGATGACGGCACCAAAAGACAGACACAAAACAATAACGATACAAATAGGCATCCTTTGGCGAATTAAACTGCCATAAATTAGGCCACTTGATACTTATTGTTTATTTTAGCACAAAGAGCTTCGCTGCTGATACGGGCAAAGATACCGAGTTATTCTACCTAACCTGCTCTACTACCATTTGGCATTGGTGTTTCAGGCATGGCCAAACAAGGCGTTAACTTATCGGCGTAGCCAATATCAAACAATATACCTTGGGATACTTCGCCCGCCATCTTTTGCTCGGGTAAATTAACGACAAACAACGCTTGCTTGCCCTTAATTTCGAAAGGGTTTTCACGCTATTGTTTAATACCCGCAAGAATTGAGCGTTGATGAGCACCAAAATCTACTGTGAGCTTCATCAGCTTTTTAGACTTTTCCACCTCGGCAAGCTCGATAATTGTACCTACACGAATATCCAGCTTTTCAAAATCACTAAACTCAATAAGGTCTTTAACGGGGGCGTTTTGCATCAGTTCACCTTCAAACTAGTCAATGTTAATAACTATATTAGTAAACTGGGAAAGTAACAGAAAGCGTAGCTAGCTACATATTTGAATGGTAAAGAATAAGCTGACTTCCTGCTAAGGCAGCAGGAAGTCAGAATGCTTATTTAATAACTTTTAAGGTAGGCTTTCCCTTTTTAGGGGGAACGGGTGCATCTGTATTATCAGACGCGTCGACGTCCTCAATAGATGCAGGCCCAGTGGCTTGAGGTTCAGATGGCTTACTTGTTTTGGCCATCTCCTCTTCGGTAGCAAATACAGTACCGGCGCCATTTTCACGTGCATAAATCGCCATAATGGCTTCGCTAGGCATGCTTAATCTTCTTGGTTGGCCACCAAAACGAGCTTGAAAAGAAAGCCCGGTTAGGTCCAATGAGAAGTTCACACATGCACTAGGCGACACGTTTAAAACGATTTGCCCGTCCTTAACAAACTCTAAAGGCACTTCCACCATTTCATTAGTTGCATCAACAACAATGTATGGGGTGAGATCGTTGTCCACTATCCATTCGTAAAAGGCCCTTAATAGGTAGGGCTGATTAGACGTCATAGATGTCATAGTGGGTTGTGGATCTCGCGCTCTTGATCGGTAAGCGATGCTTTAAATGAACTGCGAGAGAAAATACGGTTCATGTATGCATTAATTTCTTTGCTACCTGCGCCATTTAGCTCAATACCTAATGCAGGTAAGCGCCATAATAACGGAGCAAGATAACAATCAACTAAGCTGAATTCTTCGCTCATGAAGTAAGGCAATTCACCAAATACAGGTGCTAGTGCAAGTAGCGCTTCACGTAAATCGTTACGCGCAGCTTCAACGTTACCTTCACCACGGAAGATACGAGCTGCTAACGAATACCAGTCTTGCTCGATGCGGTGCATCATAAGACGGCTTTGGCCACGAGATACCGGATAAACAGGCATAAGTGGTGGATGCGGGAAACGCTCATCAAGGTATTCCATGATGATATGCGATTTATAAAGCACCAGTTCACGATCAACAAGAGTTGGAACGGTTCCGTAAGGGTTTAACTCCAACAGATCTTCTGACAGATTACTAGGATCTGTGTAGCTTATTTCAACACCCACACCTTTTTCTGCCAACACAATACGCACCTGATGGCTGTAAATATCAATTGTGTCAGAGAACAACGTCATAATAGAACGTTTATTCGCGGCTACGGCCATTCAATTTCCTCCGTCGAGAAACTAGTTATGCCCGCTAAATCGGGCGAAATTCAAATACTAAAAAAGGGGGCGAGAAGCCCCCTTTTGCTATTATACATAATTCTGTGCGATTAGTGCACTTCTCGCCAGTATTCTTTCTTCAGCAAGTAAACAAATACAAACAGTACGGCAATGAAGATTAGTACCCATTTACCAATACGGTGTGAATCTAGCTTAGCTGGCTCACCGGTGTACTCTAAGAAGTTAACAATGTCAGCAACCGCTTGGTCGTACTCATCTGGAGACATTGAACCTGTACCATCAGATTTGATGCCCACATATTGTTCAACCATTTCGCCGTCAACCATAACTTCTTCGTGCATTTCAGTTGGTGTACCTTGCAAAGGTTGAAGCACATGCGGCATACCCACTTCTGGGAATACTTTATTGTTCACTCCAAATGGACGGCTCTCATCTACGTAGAAAGAACGTAGATAAGTATAAATCCAATCTTCACCACGAACACGAGCTACTAGCGTTAAGTCTGGTGGCGCAGCACCAAACCAACCTGCCGCTGCATCTTCAGGCATTGCTCGAGTAATATAATCAGCAACCTTCTCGCCAGTGAACTGAAGGTTTTCAGTTCCTAGTTCGTCAGGAATACCTAAATCGGCAAACGTACGCTGATAGCGCTGATACTTCATTGAGTGACAGCCTAAGCAGTAGTTCATGAACAACTGCGCACCACGTTGCAACGAGGCCTTGTCGGTTAGGTCGATAGGTGCCTTATCAAGATGCACACTACCACCAGCGGCTAACGCTACACCCGGTAGAAAAAATGCTAAAAAGCACATCAATTTTTTCATTAGGCAATCCTCTCTGGTACAGGCTTAGTTTTCTCGTTACGGCTGTATAGGAACAACAACACGAAGAAACCAAAGTACATAACAGTCGCGATTTGCGACGCAACAATCTTCCAGTTTTCTTGAGGTGTCGCACCTAAGTAACCTAAGAAAACGAACACAATTGCGAACACAATAAGGTTTACTGTGTGTAAACCACAACGATAGCGCCACGATTTAACACGACCGCGATCTATCCATGGTAAAGCGAACAGGGCTGCGATAGCACCAAACATAGCAAGTACACCAATTAGCTTATCAGGTACGGCCTTAAGAATGGCGTAGAACGGCGTGAAGTACCAAACAGGGAAGATATGTTCAGGTGTTTTCAACGGGTTCGCAATTTCAAAGTTAGGATGCTCAAGGAACTTGCCGCCCATTTCAGGTGCGAAGAACAAGATATACGTGAACAAGGCTAAGAAAATACAGAATGCTACCAAGTCTTTCAGCACCATGTGCGGGAAGAATGGCAAGATGTCATCAGCGATATCATACTTGCTAGTGTAGTACTCATGAATTTGGAACTTAGTCTTTTCTGACTCAGGTAACGAGCCTTTCTTATGCTTAATGGCAATACCGTCTGGGTTGTTTGAACCCACTTCGTGTAGCGCAATAATGTGTAGGAACACTAAAATAACAATAACCAATGGCAATGCAATAACGTGCAGTGCAAAGAATCGGTTTAGCGTAGCACCCGAGATAACATAGTCACCTTGTAGCCAGATAACTAAGTCTGGACCTACAACTGGAATCGCACCAAATAGCGATACAATTACCTGTGCCCCCCAGTAAGACATTTGTCCCCAAGGCAATACATAGCCCATGAAGGCTTCAGCCATTAGCGCAAGGTAGATAAACATACCAAACACCCAAAGCAATTCACGAGGCTTTTGGTAAGAACCGTAAATCATGCCGCGGAACATATGCAGATATACCACAATGAAAAACGCCGAAGCGCCAGTACTGTGCATATAGCGAATGATCCATCCGTAATCGATTTCACGCATGATGTATTCAACAGACGCGAACGCACCTTCAGAAGTCGGTACGAAATTCATTGTTAACCAGATTCCAGTAATAATTTGGTTAACTAAAACGATGGTAGCCAAGAATCCAAACACGTACCAAAAGTTCATGTTTTTAGGGGCTGGGTATTGGATGGCGTGCATATTCGCCACACGCATAATTGGAATACGCGCTTCAATCCACTCTAAAAAAGCATTCATATTACACAGCCTCCGCTTCTGAGCCGAGGATGATATTTGTATCATCAACGAACTGATAAGGCGGTACAACAAGGTTCAATGGCGCAGGTACGTTTTGGAATACACGACCAGCCATATCAAACTTAGAACCGTGACATGGGCAGAAGAAACCATCTGGAACCCCTTCAACCACTTCTTCGAAAGCACCATCTTTAAGGTGCTGCGGTGAGCAACCTAGATGCGTACAAATACCGACTAAGATAAGGTACTCTTCTTTCATAGAACGGAAACGGTTCTGGGCAAACGTAGGTTGTTGCTCTGCTTCAGAGTTAGGATCTTTCAGTTTATCTTCGTGAGTGCTCAATTCTTCCAGAATTTCAGGGGTACGACGAACAATCCATACAGGCTTGCTTCGCCACATCACACGCACTAGCTGTCCAGGTTCAATCCCGCTGATATCTACTTCAACGTCAGCACCGGCCGCTTTCGCTTTGGCACTTGGATTCCAGGACGCAATAAAAGGCACTGCCGCTCCAACAACACCTACACCACCAACTACCGACGTGGCAACGGTCAAGAACCGACGACGGGTGTTGTTTTCTGGCTGGTTGTCATTGTGTGCAGACTCTGTTGCATCTACAGATACATTGCTCATCCACATTTCTCCAGGTTCGGATAATTATGATGTATAACCCTAACTTTTACTGGTTTTATCACGTTAGGATCGCCCATCATATGGCTTGTCATGAAGTTAACTCGAAGGCACTTATGTGCTCTTTCGAGAATTCACTAAAGTTTCGTCAAATTTCGACCGCAAATGATAAAAGAAAAGCCCTTATAAACACAAGGTTTTACTGGTATTTAAGCAATAAATTAATCTGGGGTCATTGTTAAGAATTAGTGAGTGATTGGAATAAAATCAAGAATTTGACCGAAATTCGGCCAAATCAGCGCTTTTATTAAAACATTGTTAGCTTTATGAGCAATTTGAACTTAAAAGTTTATAAGGCCGGATGCGTAAGTAATTTTGCATCATGAAGGGATATGATTATTAGCAGCTTAAGAAAATAGGTATTTTTAGCCAGAAAATAAAAAACCCGGCATAAGCCGGGTTTTTTGCATAAAACGTAAAATTAACGTTTTGAGAACTGTGGACGCTTACGCGCTTTGTGTAGACCCACTTTCTTACGTTCAACTTGACGAGCGTCACGAGTAACGAAGCCAGCTTTACGTAGAGCAGGACGTAACGTCTCATCGTACTCCATAAGAGCGCGAGTGATGCCGTGACGAATTGCGCCAGCTTGACCGTTAGAACCACCACCTTTAACAGTGACGTATAGGTCAAACTTTTCCAACATTTCAACAAGTTCTAGAGGTTGACGAACAACCATGCACTCAGTCTCGCGACCAAAGTACTCGTCTAGAGCACGTTTGTTTACTTGAATGTTACCTGAGCCTGGACGCAGGAACACACGAGCGGTAGAACTTTTGCGGCGGCCGGTGCCGTAGTATTGAGTATCTGCCATTTCGATTGCCCCTTAGATGTCCAAAACTTGTGGTTGCTGTGCTGCGTGCTTATGTTCTGCACCAGCGTAAACTTTCATTTTACGGAACATTGCACGGCCTAGAGGACCTTTTGGCAGCATTCCTTTCACTGCTTTCTCAATAACCATTTCTGGTTTGAAAGCTAGCAGCTTTTCAAAGTTAGTTTCTTTCAGACCACCTGGATAGCCACTGTGTGCATAATAGATTTTGTTCAATGCTTTACGGCCAGTAACCGTAATTTTATCAGCATTGATAACTACAATGTAATCACCAGTGTCCACATGAGGAGTGTACTCTGGCTTATGCTTACCACGAAGGCGCAATGCGATTTCTGAAGCCAAACGGCCTAGAGTTTTGTCTGTGGCGTCAACCACGTACCAGTCACGTTGTACCGTTTCTGGCTTTGCAACAAAAGTTTTCATTTAAATATCACCCGAATAATATCGTCGTTACTGATTTCTGAACACCAGAAATCACCATAAAATCAACACAAAGACCCCTTCGAGCCGGTCGATTCTTCCACCTTCCCAAAGGTGGGCGTAACTGGGCAGGGCGCGAATTATACAGGTTTTGACGAAAATGCGAACCCCTAATTTGCAATTAAGGGTTCTTTTTCTGCACAAAGTTTCTACAGAAACCGTGACAAGCCTAATTAATTCCGTTAATTTCAAGTAGAAGATTTTTTTGAAGAGAATGAATAGGGAAATAATGCGTTTATCGGCCTTGGTTTTAGTTGTGCTTCAATTTATGGCAAGTACACATGTTAAAGCCGAATCTAATGATGTTACGCTCACTCAAGCATTCGCCGATGACAATTATGGTTTGTATCAGCGAAAAGTTCTTGAAGCTGTATTTTCGGCAACTCCCGAATATGGTGAAGCACAGATTTCCCTACACCCTCACCCAATGTCACAAAGTCGGCAAGTAGTATCCCTGTTAAAAGGTGATGCCCATATAATGTGGAGTGTGACTAATGCTGAGCGTGAGAAATTACTAACCCCAATCAAATTTCCCCTCCTAAAAGGATTGGCTGGGTATCGCGTACTCGTGATTGCAAAAGATGCCCAACACAACTTTCCACATGCATTAAGTACCGATGAGCTTAAGACCCGCACCTTGGTGCAGGGAAACGACTGGCCCGACTTACACGTTCTTAAATCTAATGGGTTTAATGCGGCGGGCGAAGAATGGAGTTTATGGTTTACGTCAATGTACACCATGGTGGAAAAAGGCATTGTGGATGGCTTTCCTCGAAATGTTATTGAGGTAAAAACAGACTTAATACGTCATGCCGATAAGCCCGTTACTATCGATAAAAATCATCTTCTTATTTACCCCAATTACGAATACTTCTTCGTGCATCCTGATAACAGTGCTTTAGCAAAAAGAATTCGTATTGGCCTGTCACGACTTATTGAAAACGGCACACTTGAAACTCTATTTAATAAATTCGAATCTCATAAATTCGCCCTGTCATTGGCGGACGATCCTCGTCGCGCTAGGCATTTACTGCAAAACCATTCTTTACCTTATGTGCTTGATTACGCCCGCTGGGATTTAGAGAAAGAAAAAGCCATCAAGGCGCTTTTAGCCGAATAATTACCTGGTGTGGCCATTTTTCTTGTTTTATACCCCGTATTACTGGTAAAACACCCGCCTAAAAATCTACTTATCATCAATTAGGAACCCCACAATGCGCAGTACACGTGGACTTATCTCGGTTTGTATCTTTCTTATGGTTTATGCAAATCTTACCTTCGCAGACAACAACAGCACATTGCTTGATATTCAGCAGCAGTGGGCGTCAATCAATTATGAAGCTGATAGCAGCGAAAAAGAAAAAGCCTTTTTAGCGCTTATTGCTGATGCAGAAGCCTTTGTTGCATCATCTAATAACAGCGCCGAAGCGCTGACGTGGTTAGCCATCACTCAATCTAGTGCCGCAAAAGCAAAAGGTGGTTTGGGCGCATTAGACTTTGCCAAAGCGGCAAGAGCAAACCTAGAAAAAGCCATAGAGGCAGATGAGCAAGTATTAGAAGGGACTGCATTAACCGTATTAGCGGCGTTGTATCACAATGTACCTGGCTGGCCGGTTGCTTTTGGCAGTGACAAAAAAGCAGCGCGCTTGTTTGAAAAGGCGCTAGCGCTTTACCCAAACAGTATGGATACCCACTACTTTTATGCAGAATACTTGTTTGATGATGGCGAATATGAAGAGGCTGCTCGGCATTTAATATTAGCCAAAAGCGCGCCTGAAAAACAAAACCGCCCTATTGCGGATAAAGGGCGCAGAGCAGAAATAGAAAGTTTAGAAGCCAAAGTAGCGAGTAAGCTATAACAGCTAAGCTTTTTAATAGCACCTATAAAGCGTTATGACTTAGCAGTGGTGATTTTCGCTTGCTGCCATAGCGCTTCCATTTCATCAAGCGTCATGTATGCCAAGGGTGACGCTTCACTCTCAGGCTCGCGGTTTTTTATCGCTAAGTCGTCAGAAGCTAATTCATGAGCTAAAGACTCTACCACTTTAAAGCGCTTAGCGAACTTATTACTGGCATTACGCAGCGCCGTATCGGCATCTACTTTACAATGTCTTGCCAGATTTACCATAGCAAACAATGTATCGCCTATTTCTTCCTCTAAGGCTTGCTGATTCAGAGTGTCGGCATCAAGCTCTTGTTGAATCTCTTCAACTTCTTCTCGCACTTTATCCAAAACAGGCGCCACTTCTGGCCAATCAAAACCTACCTTTGCACAGGCTTTTTGAAGTTTTTGGGCATACATTAATGCCGGCATTCCCACCGGTACATCATCAAGAAGACTGGGCAAAGCCGGTTCACCGCCCTTAGTGTTCGAAGTGGCATTCAGGTTTTGCTTTAAGGCCTGTTGTTTGAGGGCTTTTTCTTGGGCTTTTATACTTTCCCACTGTGCAGTTAAACCTTCCTCGCTACTTGGCTGAGAAGAAGGGTCACCAAATACATGAGGATGACGGCGAGTCATTTTGTCACTAATGCTTTTTGCCACATCATTAAATGTAAAACTGCCCTCTTCCTCTGCAATGCGGGAATAGAACACCACTTGAAACAGCAAATCGCCCAGTTCGTCACGAATATCCGAAGGCTCACCTTTCGCGATAGCATCAGCCACTTCGTAGGCTTCTTCAATAGTATAACGGGTTAGGCTTTCCATGGTTTGCTGAACATCCCAAGGGCAACCAGACTTTGGATCTCGAAGCTTTGCCATTATTTCTTGAAGTCGTTTTACCTCAGGCAACTCAGAATTGTTTGCGTTTTGCATCCGTAATGCCTTTTAACTGACGTAAACGTGCAAGTACTTTTGATAAAGTATCTAAGTCTTGTACTTCAATTGAAATGGTAATTAGCGCCGTTTGCCTGTGTTTATCACTTAAACTATTCACACCCAGTAATGGCACATTTTCATTGGCGAGTACGGTTGTGATATCACGTAATAAACCGGTTCTGTCATGGCAGAAGATATCGACTGAAGTTTCAAACCCGACCTTAAGCTCTTGTGACCAATTCACTTCAATTTGGCGTTCTGGGTGCTGTTCAAGCAAATGCTGCAATTGATCGCAGCTTTCCTTATGTACGCTTACCCCACGCCCTTGCGTGATATACCCCATAATGGGTTCACCAGGAACGGGTTTACAACAATTGGCCAGCTGGCTCATTAAATGACCAACACCTTGTACTACCACTGCATCCTTTTTGCCTGCGCCCTTAGCCGTACGCTTTGTTTTTACTTTAGGGCTAATTTCAGGCTCTTCTGGCTCTGGTTCTTGTAAGAAATGGATGAAGTTAATCACTTGCATCACCCTTACATCACCCGTGCCTATGGCCGCATAGAGATCATCAGCACTATGGCCGTTAAACTTCTCGTACACTTCACTGGCTATTTTAGTCGGCAAGTGGGCGCGATGCAGTTCTCGCTCTAGCAGCTCTTTACCTGCGGTTAGGTTTTTATCCCTATCTTGCTTTTTAAAGTACGAATGAATAGTAGCGCGGGCGCGAGATGAGTGCACATAGCCCAAACCTGGGTGCATCCAATCTCGGCTGGGGTTCAGCTCTTTGCCTGTGAGCACTTCCACTTGGTCGCCGCTATGCAGCTGATAAGTAAAAGGCACAATGCGTCCATTGGCTTTGGCGCCAATACAGCGATGCCCTACGTTACTGTGAATATAATAGGCAAAGTCGAGGGGCGTAGCGCCTTGAGGCAAGTCGATAACATCGCCTTTTGGGGTAAATACATACACGCGATCATCAAATACCTGACTGCGCAGCTCTTCCACCATATCGCCAGATTCGGCCACTTCTTCTTGCCACGCTAATATGCGGCGAAGCCAGTTTATGCGTTCATCGTAGCCCGACTGCTTACCCGTACTGCCTTCTTTGTACTTCCAATGTGCAGCAACACCTAGCTCGGCATCTTGATGCATTTTGTGCGTACGAATTTGAATTTCTACTGGCTTACCTTCAGGGCCCACAATAACTGTGTGGATAGACTGATAGCCGTTAGATTTAGGGGTGGCGATGTAATCGTCGAATTCATTGGGTAAATGCTTGTAGCTGGCGTGCACCGTGCCAAGCGCGGCATAACAATCTTGTAACCGCTCGGCGATAACCCGTACGGCACGTATATCGAAAAGTTGCTCAAAGGTAAGGCGCTTTTTCTGCATTTTTTTCCAAATGCTGAAAATGTGTTTTGGCCTGCCGTACACATCGGCGCGAATGTTTTCGCTATTCATTAATGATTGAAGATCATCAACGATACCATCGATATAATCCGCTCTCTCTCGACGTTTACCGTCAAGTTGCTTCGCGATTTGTTTGTAGGTAATAGGGTGCAGATAGCGAAAGGCTAAATCTTCCAGTTCCCACTTTAATTGACCAATGCCTAAACGGTTAGCCAATGGGGCATAAATGCTGGCACATTCACGGGCCACCATAACCCGCGTTTCCTCATCTGCTTTTTTCGCTTGTTGAAGGGCGCAAATACGTTCTGCCATTTTAATCACAACGGCACGTACGTCTTCAACCATAGCTAGCAACATACGCCGAATACTATCTATATGTTGTTCATCAGATTTTTCGTTGAACGGCGAGCCATTAGCTTTTCTAGCATGTAAGGTTTTAATGGCGTCCATACGCCTTACACCCACGACTAAGTCACGAATTTCACTATCAAACTCTTGCTCAATATCCGCTTCGGTTAAACAATGTTGTTCGCAGTAAGGAAAGACCAATGCCGCCTGCAAGGTGACATCATCCATATTTAACTGACAGAGTATTTCGACCATTTCTTGGCCGACGAGAAGCCGCTCTGGCATAGAAGACACACTGCGTAGTTTGTCTTTGGTTTCTTCACTTAAATCGAGGCTGTCTAGCCAAACCTCAAAGGGAGGTCTATCGGCTGCATGCACTTTTCTTGTTGTCACCATAACCGCTGCTCGCTATTGCTGTTGGCGTGTAAATAGCGCCATCGTTTCCATGTGATGGGTAAAGGGAAACATTTCAATCACACCCGCTTTTTGCATTTGATAACCTCCATCTATCAGAATACGCGCATCCCGCGAAAAAGTGTTCGGGTTGCAAGAAACATACACTATCGTATTTGGCATAGCGCGGACTAGTGCATGACAAACCGTCAAAGCCCCCTCACGAGACGGGTCGAGCAAGACTTTGTCGAACCCACCAGCTAGCGCTTTATCCACTGATTTTTCGTCAGCTAAGTCAAGCTGCATCCAGTCAACATTGGAAATGCCCTGTTCGAGAGCGTTACTTTTGGCGCGCTGCACCATTTCAGCAACCCCTTCCACTGCCCTTACCGTAGCGCCGCTGTTAGCAATGGGCAAGGTGAAATTACCTAAACCACTGAACCAATCAGCAATGCGTTCTCCGGCTTTTGGTGCTAACCATGACAGGGCTTGTGCCACCATTTTAGTATTTACTTCTGCGTTCACCTGAACAAAGTCATTCGGTCCAGGCTGCAAATAAAAGCCATCTACTGTGTTACACGTGATAGGTGCTATTTCATGCAATGAGGTAAAATCGCCATTACCGTCTTCGATTGTCATATTCACGTTTTGTTCCGCAGCAAACTGGGATAGCGACGCAATAAAGTCGTTGGCTAGAGAGCGGGTATGCTTCACAGTAACTTGCACCGCATTTTCCCCCGCCAATAGGCTGATATGCCCAACAAGACGAGCGCTTGCATAGCCTGTAATGGCAGATTTAAGTGGCGCGATAAGCTGACTTAGTGCCTCAACTAAAACCGGGCAACCGTCGATATCAACAATGTTTTTGCCGGCACTTTCTCGAAAGCCAAGTTTTATTTTATCTGGATTTCTTGCATCAATTGCTAGGCGGGCTTTACGGCGATAGCGTGGCCTGTCGCCGCTGATGGGCGCTTGCCATGCCCCCTCGTTGAAACCGAGTTTACGCTGGAACATACTTTTAAGCGCATCGTCTCGTAGCGCGAGAGCTTCTTGAGGCTCTACGTGCTGAAGCTGACAACCCCCGCACTGATTTGCCACCCCGCAAAACGGTTTTTGACGGTGCGCTGACGGTGTATTCACTTTAGTGACTTTTGCGTTAACAATCTGCTTGTTGCTTGAAAGCGCTTTTATTTGTACGGTTTCACCAGGTAAAGCACCATCAACAAAGTATAAGGTTTCACCTCGGGCAACACCCTGCCCCTGCCAATCCATACCATCAATGGTTACCGCTTCATTGGCTGCATTGATGTCATCAACCGAGGGCCAAGATTGTTTGGTTTTTACAATGTGCTGCTTTTCGCCCGAGCCTGCGCCGCGCACTCTCCCTTTCACATTGCTTTTGTTTTTGCCTTTGCTCGGTTTATAAAATATGGCCACGTGGTGCTCCCGTTACATTAATTTTCAAGAATAACGGTAGCAACCGCATAGTGTATTTCATCAGATATACTTATTACGCTAGAGGTAATAGCGCGCTGTTTACACAGCGTGGCAAATTCACCGGAAAAGTGAAGTTCTGGTGCGCCAAGGTCATTGTTACGCACTTCAATATGTTGCCAACTTATTCCATTACCAATACCAGTGCCCAAGGCTTTAACAGCAGCCTCTTTAGCGGCGAAACGCTTGGCTAAGTAGCGCACGGGATCATTGCTAGCAACATAAAGGGTAAGTTCGTAAGGCGTGAGCACACGTTTAGCGAGGCGCTCAGTGGTAGCGTCGCTTTTATTCAACCGTGCAATTTCAATAATGTCTGTGCCTAATCCAGCTATGGCCACAAGGTATTCTCTTAGTTGTTGCTAGCGTTAACGTGCTTTTTTGAAGTTCGAGTTTACACGCCGCTTCGTGCTTCTAGCATAAGTTTGCGCATATCAACTACCGCAGTCGCTAAGCCATCAAACGCGGCTCGTGCGATAATCGCATGACCAATATTCAGCTCGATAAGTTGAGGGATAGCCGCAATTGGTTTCACGTTATGATAATGCAACCCATGACCAGCATTCACTTTAAGCCCTAGTTTATCGGCATATTCAATGCCTTCTACTAATCGGGCTAACTCTTTTTCAAGCTCTGTTTCACTGGTTGCTTCAGCATACTGGCCTGTATGAATTTCTATATAAGGTGCACCGCATTCAACCGCTGCATCTATTTGTTTTTTATCTGCATCGATAAACAGCGACACCAAAATGTTTGCAGCCGCTAAACGGTCACAAGCGTGTTTCATCACGGCTAAATTACCCGCAACATCAAGACCGCCTTCAGTGGTTAGCTCTTCACGCTTTTCAGGCACTAAACAACAAAATACCGGTTTCACTTCTTCGGCAATAGTGAGCATTTCATCGGTAACCGCCATCTCTAAGTTTAGGCGGGTATTGATAGTTTGCGCCAAAATACGTACATCTCGGTCTTTTATATGGCGACGATCTTCACGTAAGTGAACGGTAATGCCGTCTGCTCCCGCGCGTTCTGCAACATCAGCAGCATGCACCGGATCTGGGTAGTTGGTGCCACGGGCATTTCGAAGTGTGGCAATATGATCGATGTTAACGCCAAGAAGAAGTGTACTCATTAACAGATACCTATAGTAGAACAAGCATTTGGCAATCAGCGAGCATAGAAGTTTCGCGTATTGCCTGTCTAAAATTGAATAAGCGCCATTGTAACAAACTTTCGAACTATCACGTGGCAAAAAGCGTGATTAAATATGCGTAACACTTATCGCACTAGTGCTTTCGCACCACAAATAATTCTCTACTTTTTAGCGGTTTATCACCAATTAGCGGCTTGAGTAAATCACGACACAAAACTTTGGCCACCCGTTTGCTCATGGGCGTAAATTCACCTTGAGCTAAGGCAAGTAAGGCACTGCCCGGCAAGCCCTTACGAGTGTAGCCATTTGGCACATCATCTGGCAGCGCACAAAAGCCAAACTCAGGCTGAAGCACATAGTGTTTTTCTGCTTCAATGGGCATCTCATACTCTACATCTTCAGTGAAATCAGGCAGTAATCCCATTTCATCTAGAAGCGACAATTCAAACTTTCGCAGGGTAATTTCAATGTCATCATCGTTAAATAGCGCCGTAAGCGCCTGCTCGTAAGCCTCAAACACCGCTTCACTGGCAAGGCCAGCAGGCATTATTCTATTGGTGAGTTCATTGAGGTACATGGCACAAAATAGCGGCGTACCCGCTAAATTAATGGATGGCGCAGTGCTTTCTACGTGCCGCAAATTTTTTAAATCAGATTTACCGGCAAGTTGAAGTTTGAGAGCTTGAAAAGGTTGAAGCAGACTTTTTTTATCAGATTTACTGTTACGTACGCCCTTTGCCACCGCACTCATTTTGCCTTGTTCTAAGGTAAAGAAATCGACAATATAACTGGTCTCCCGATAGGCTCGGCGGTGCAACACAAAAGCAGTCAACCAGTCGTTATTCATTCATTTTCCTGTGTGTTATTTACCAGCGCTAGCAGATAAGTGGGCTTAGCTTCGTTTAATGCGTACCACTTTCATGGTTTCAAATTCAATGCCCGCCACCTCCTCTACCTGTCGGTAGTAAGTGATATTAACCCGCGCGCCCTTTAAGCTTTGGTACTGCTTTTTTCGTCGATAGATAAACGGGACATCAATGCCTTCTAACATTACCGTGTGCCGTATCCAGTCATTTTCTTCACGCTGAACATGAGACACCACCTTCATATTATCAGACTGATTTAACTGGCCATGCTTGCTGATTAATTTGTCAGTCTCTGATTTCATATTAGTCACCTTGCACCACGTTGTGTTCTGATGAGTGAGCGCTATGATCTGCGCGCTTTGCCTTTATGCGCTTTCTAGCTGTCTAATTTATGCGCTTTCTAGCTGTTCAATAATAAGCTGTACAGACTCTTGGCCGCGAAATACATTTACATCTAATCGGTAGGCAATGCGTACCTGTTTTACCATGGCATTCGGCCACGCTTTAATATCAATGTTGAAGGCGATGGCATCTACTTCGCCCACTGAAGGTTCTCGCAATACCAGCTTTAAGTGTTTTTCACCCACCAGTCGTTGTTGCACCACTTGAAACTCACCATCAAAGAGTGGCGATTCAAAGCCCTGACCAAAGGGCCCTGCTTGCCTAAGCAAATGGGCAAAAGACAAAGACAACTCTTGTCCCGTTAAGCTGCCGTCAGACAGTAGTACTTGGTTACCGTCTAGTTTATCTACATGCTGCTTAGCAATGTCGATGAAGGCCTTTTCGAATGCTGCTAAGTTAGCAACCGGTAAACTCAAACCGGCTGCCATTGCATGGCCACCAAATTTATCAATAACGCCGGGAAAGCGGGTATTCACTTCATCGAGTACATCACGAATATGCACCCCTGGGATAGAGCGAGCCGATCCTTTTATGGTCGTATCGTCTTGATGAGCAAAAGCGATAACCGGTTTCAAATACTTTTCTTTTAGGCGCCCCGCCACAATACCAATTACACCTTGGTGAAAATCCGCTTGATATACTACCAATGCGGCAGGAATATCGCCTTCAGTGAGAGACATTTTTTCTAGCACTTGTTCGGCTTGCGCCTTCATTCCAGTTTCTATTTCTCGGCGTTCGCGGTTTAGTGCATCTAGCTCCGAGGCTATCATGCGAGCTTGCATAGTATCGTCTTCTAACAGACAAGCTATGCCTTGAGACATGTCGTCTAATCTGCCGGCTGCATTTAAGCGAGGGCCAATAACAAAACCTAAATCGGTAGAGGTAAGGTGAGTGCAGTCTCGATTAGCCACTTCAACCAAGGCTTTAATACCCGGTCTGCATTTACCTGCTCGAATTCGCTGTAGGCCTTGATGTACCAAAATTCGGTTGTTTTTATCTAATACCACCACATCGGCCACCGTGCCTACGGCGACAATGTCTAGTAACGATGCCAAATTAGGCGCTGGAATATGCTTTTCAGTAAACCAGTTTCGTTGTTGTAGTTCGGTTTTAAGCGCTAACATGATGTAAAACGCCACGCCTACCCCAGCTAAGTTTTTAGAGGGGAACGTACAGCCTGGTTGATTAGGGTTAACAATAGCATCGGCAGGAGGAAGCTCATCACCCGGTAAGTGGTGATCGGTAACAATAACTTCTATGCCCAATGCTTTTGCATGCATCACACCTTCAATACAAGCAATGCCGTTATCTACCGTAATAATAACGTCCGCGCCTTGTTGCTTGGCAATATCCACAATAGGTACGCTAAGGCCATAACCAAAATCAAAACGATTTGGCACCAAATAATCAACCTTATTAAACCCCATCATGTGCAATGCATGAATACACACTGCAATACTAGTCGCGCCATCAGCATCGAAGTCACCTACAATAATAAGCGTCTTATCCTGCTCAATGGTGTCAGCCAGAATGCTCGCCGCTGCGGCCATACCCTTAAGCTCATTAAAGTGGGTAAGGCCCTTCAGACCATTTTCTAATTCGCTAACATCTTGTACGTTTCTGCCGCGATAAATCCGGTCTATTACAGGGTGTAAAGCAGAAGCAAGAGGGGCGTCACCAGTTTCACGGCGCACTACAGGCAATATCATCGACATTCATCACTACGGTTAATTAGAGGGTAATGATACCCAAGGGAATCAGGTAGGTAAAACGAGAACATAAAAAAACGCACCTAGCATAAGCATTACCTTTTGCTATGGTGCGTTTTTAAAAAATTAAGATTGACGCTATTCGGCTTGCTCAATAGCCTGTGCAATCATACCAGCAGGTTGGTAACCAGGAATAAGCGAGCCATCTGGCAATACGATGTTAGGGGTACCATTGACACCCAACTTTTGCCCTAACAAATATTGCTCTGCAACTTTATTGGCACATTTAGCGGTTGCAACATCGTTGCCCGCTTTTGCGTCAGTTAATGCTTTTTGTGGGTTCGCTGCACACCATACCGACACCATGTCTCGGTAATTTTGGCTGTCTAAACCTGCACGAGGAAAGGCCAAGTAGTTTACGGTAATACCCATGTCGTTTAAGTCGCCCACTTCTTTATGAAGCTTTCGGCAGTAACCACAAGTGGTATCGGTGAAAACACTGATCACATGCTTTTCGTTTTTAGCTTTAAACGTAATGGCTGATGGCGCCATTTCTTTCACGCCTTCAATACGAAGGCCTGAATAGGCAACTTCGGTTTCATTACGCATGCCTTCATCAATATTAAGAATACGCGCTTGCACTAAATATTTAGCATCATCACTGACATAAAAGAAACCGCGGTTGGTAGATACTTGTACCAAGCCCGGAATAGGAGAATCGGCAAGAGAGTCAACGTCTAAGCCAAGCATATTAGTCAGCTTATCTTTAATTGCCGCATCATCAGCTGCGCTTGCAACACTCGCAAAAAGGCTTGTGGTGAACACCATTGCAACTAATAGGCTAAATTTTACTACTTTCACTATATTTACTCCGACAGCAACCATGCTTTCAAAATATTAAAATGGGATATAACTAAGACCGCTTAACGTTGAAAAAAATTTCATTTACTCGTTTCACTAAAGCAATACTTAGTGAGTATTTAAAGCAATGCTAACACACCCCTCGCTGGGGAACACTGAAGTTTGCCTTACCAATTAGTGGAGTTATCCCCGAGGGTGATGACTGTGAATAAGTGTTTGTAATCGCTCGGTCGCCACATGGGTATAGATTTGGGTCGTCGACAAATCGCTGTGGCCCAACAACATCTGCACAACCCGTAAGTCGGCGCCATGATTGAGTAAATGGGTGGCAAAGGCATGACGTAAAGTATGCGGAGACAAGTGCTGGTCAATATTGGCTTTCACTGCATAATATTTTATACGATGCCAAAAGGTTTGCCGCGTCATTTTTTGACCACGTTTGCTCAAATACACATAGTCTGATTGCTTAGTCGCAAGGACTGGCCGGGCCGTTTTTATGTAGGTTAACAGCCATTCTATGGCGTCTTCACCCAATGGCACTAATCTGTCTTTGTTACCCTTACCAGTCACACGAACCACGCCTTGCTGCAAGCTTACCTCGCTCATTTGCAAACCGATAAGCTCACTTACCCGCAGTCCTGTAGCATATAGCACTTCAAGCATGCTTTTGTCTCGGCATTCTATCGGGTCTTCAACTAAGGGGGCGGCGAGTAAGTCTTCTACCTGACGCTCACTTAATGAGGCAGGTAAAGATTTAGGTAATTTAGGGTTTGATAAGGAAGATATTGGATTGTCTACCCGTATTTGTTTACCGATTAAATACGTATAAAAAGCCCGTAACGCACTCATTGCACGTTGTGTGCTTCGTGCTGAAAGCCCCGTGTCATGGCGGTAGGCAAGATAGTCTTGCATCATTTCGGTGGTAAGAACCGCAATGTCTTTGATGCCTTGGTTATTGCAAAAAATGGCAAGTTTAGTCAAATCTGTGCGATAGCTTTGCTGAGTGTGATCAGATAACCCTTTCTCAAGCCACAGCATTTCTATAAAGCCATCGATATGCGCCTGACTTGCGGCAGGCACATAAGTAAGCTCACGCTTCATTAAAAGCCACGCTTTTGTTTTATCAACTCGTAAGCAGACTGAATATCTTGGGTCTTTTTCTTGGCCATTTCCATCGCTTGTTCAGGCAAGCCTTTAGATACAAGCTTATCGGGATGATGCTCTGCCATACGCTTTCGGTAGGCTCGTTTAATGGTTTTTTCATCATCAGACGCAGTAACACCCAAAATACGGTAAGCATCATCAAGAGATTGTTTTTCGGTATACGCGCTTTGCTGGGAAGAACGCTGCTGGCCATGGGCGCCTTGGCCACTTTGTCCTCCTCGCTGTCTAAAGCGTATTTCAGCCTCAAACATAGAAATAAGATAATCGAGGTCTCGGCGTCTAAAGCCCAGTGGCTTCGCTACTTTTTCTAATACCACATACTCTTCTTGGGTTAACTTGCCATCGGCAAACGCCGCTTGAATCAATATTTCTAAGAAAACTTGTAGAATATCTCGGCGACCATGGCTGGCTTCATACAGGCCTTTCAAAATATCTGTAATAGGGAAGTCTCTGGCTTTACCTTCACGAAACGCTTCTTGTGCTTCTTTTCGTGCATCACCGGTTAACTTCATGTCATCCATGAGTGCGGTGGCAATTTGAATTTCACGGCTAGTGACTTTGCCATCAGATTTCGCTAAATGACCCAGCGCTGAGAACAAGCTATGAAAAAACACGGCTTGTTGCTTCATACTGTTTTGATCGGTAAAGAAACGGCCGAACCCACCAAGTTGATTAAAGTCTTGGCTGTAAGCCTTATCAAAGAAATGCCCTACAATTAGCCCTAAAACAGCACCGGGGATTTTTAAAAACATAAACCCAAAAAGTACACCAAGGATTTTTCCCCACACAGCCATGTCAGCATTCTCCTGTAATCATTAGCGCATTGTTGATGATGATTTTGCACCCAACCAACGCCTGAAATCGTTGTTTAAGCACCATGATCTGCAAGCCTTATAAGGCTATAAAAATAAAGTAATCATTAGAAGTAGGTATAGCTTGACGCTTTTCAAGCTAAAAACTTGTCTATTCACTTCATTAATTGAGTAGTTTTTTATGCAATAAGTCAGTAAATATGCGGTAAATCACTATTTAGATAAAGAGAAATACGATTTTTTTAATCCAATGGTTGGTAAATACAGCAGAAGTGCTTAGAATTGACGGCTAATTACATTGCGTTAACTGCCAACGCTACTTAGGTTGGCGTATTATTAACTCTATGCAGAACTATATGTGCGCCTTAAGGTCACACCATATAGTGTCAGCACCGAATAACAAAACAGGCCATTCACCACCGCATGAAAAAGACCTGCGCCATGCTTGTTTCCGCGACCTTGTCTACTCACGTCGCGTTTGCACAGGAAGCTAATCCAGAATCAGTCTCACCGCTAGCCTTTTGCTCGGTGGAGCCCATTGTCTTTAAAAGCTCAGCACTTATGCCGAAGGGGCATGTGAAGGTTGAAGCCAACCGAACTGAAATCATCGAAAATAAAGTAGCACTGTTTTCAGGTAATGTGGATATTACGTCTGATAGCGCCATCATTAGTGCGTCTCAAGCACAAGTGAATGGCAATGGTGAAGACGTACTGGCTAAAGGCGATGTGCATTTTCGCGATGCTCAATTAAGCGTAGAAAGTGATGCGGTGTCACTTCGTTCGAAAGAAGAACGCTTAGAAATGCAAAACACCCGTTATCAATTAACGGGGTTTGTTGGTCAAGGCGCTGCCGAAGACATATTGGTTGATACCAATGAGGGTATTGTTTTAAAGGAAGTGAGTTTTACTACCTGCCCTGAAGGCCATGAAGATTGGATGATTCGGGCCAGTGAGATTAGTATTGAAAAAGGCACTGCATGGGGTAAAGCGAAACATACCCGCTTTTATGTTGCTGATGTTCCTGTTTTCTATCTCCCCTATTTCGCATTTCCAGTAAGTAATGAACGTCAAACCGGCTTATTGTTTCCTGAAATAACAAGCTCTAGTAATACCGGCATCGATTACACCCAGCCGTTCTATTGGAATATTGCCCCTAACTTTGACATGACTATATCGCCTCGGGTGATGACCCAGCGTGGTGTTCAACTAAATACCGAATTTCGTTACCTAACCGAAAAAAGTGAAGGTACCGCGTACGTAGAGTACTTGCCGAGTGACAGTGATATTGAAGGGTCACCTGACCGTTACTTCTACCGTTTACAGCATCAAGGTCAACTTAACGATAACTGGGTATTGGGCATCGATTTCAATGGTTTGAGTGATGACAACTATATTGTCGATTTAGGCTCTGATTATTATAACAGCGCAGACACGCACCTTTACCGTACCGTAAGCTTGGGTTATTACACCCGAGATCTCACGGTAAATATGCAAGTAAAAGACTTTGAAATATTGGGTGATACCGCCGACAGCTATCGCGCGCTGCCAGAAGTTAAAATTGATTATCGTACGCCTTTTGGCCGCTATTTCGAATTCAGTGTGAACTCTGAACTGGCGTATTTCGATAACACGTCTGAAACCGCGCCAACAGCAACTCGCTTTCACGTAGCCCCTACTCTTGCTATGCCGATTCGTGCTGCATGGGGTGAATTTGTTGCCGAAACTACCGTATTGCAAACGGTTTATAAACAAGAAAATATTCAAGATACAGACTTAGAAGAAAACGTAGAGCGTACTTTAGGTCAAGCTCGCTTGTTCGGCGCGCTGTATTTCGAAAAAGACTCTTCATGGTTTGGTAACGATACCGCCATGACGTTAGAGCCTAAAATTCAGTACCTGTATACCTCGTATGAAGACCAAACAGCAATTGGACTTTACGATTCAACGCCCTTGCTAACCGATGTTGAAGGGCTATTCAGAGGCCAAGAATTTACCGGGTTGGATAGAATATCAGACAACAACCAAGTTACCCTGGGTATAACCAGTCGAATATTGGATAAAAACAATAGGGAACAATTTGTACTTAGCTTGGGTCAGATATTCTACCTTGAAGATAACAAGGTCATTGCCGCGACTAAAAATCAAGACCGCTCGGCGCTTGCAGCTGAAATGGACTGGCGGTTTAACAAAAACTGGTACGCCCATTCTGATATTCAAGTGACCACCGACACCGATAAAGTTGACTTAAGCAGTGTTGGTTTAGAATATCGACAAGATGCAAAGCGATTTATTCAGTTAAGTCATCGATACGTTCGTGATTTAAGTGGTGAAACCATTGACCAAGTGGGAATATCGGCGAGTTGGCCTATTGCGGAAAACTGGCAATGGGTGGGACGAACTTACCGTGATATTGAGCGCGACCGCAGTATTGAGACTTATGCAGGTATTCAGTATGAATCCTGTTGTTGGGCAATACGATTAGTGGCAGAAAGAAGTTTAAGCAACCGTTACGATTCATCGGGGGAGCAATCTACCGACGATTTCGATACGGGTGTGTCATTACAATTTATATTCAAAGGTATCGGTACGTCTGGTACACAAAGAAGCATGTTACAAGATGGCATGTTTGGCTATCGTCAGCCATATAGTTTAAATTAATCCGTTGTAGCGTAGGGAGTAGCCCTACGTTAAGCATTAACCAATAATAAAAGAGTGAGTATGAAGTTCATAATCCGGGCCTTGTTAGTCAGTGCAGTGTTGTCGTTTAGCAGCTACGCGCAAGAAGTAATGCTTGACCGCGTAGCGGTTATTGTCGATCAGGGTGTTGTACTTCAAAGTGAAGTAGATGCACTCATGAATGACGTTAAACGTAATGCAGAGGCAAATGGGCAAGACCTTCCTTCTGACCGCGCTCTGCGTACTCAAGCCATCGAGCGTTTGATCACTAAGAGCCTTCAGTTGCAGATGGCACAAAGAATGGGTATTCAAATAAGTGACCCACAGCTTGAGCAAACCATTGCAAATATTGCTGCAAACCAAAATACCACGGTAGATGAATTACGCAGACAATTGCGTTTAGAAGGCATTGCTTATGAAGACTACCGTGAAGATATTCGTGAAGAAATCGTAATGGGTGAAGTACGTCGCGCGAATGTTCGTCGCCGTGTTTACATTACCGATCAAGAAAGAGAAACCCTTATTGAACTCATGGAACAACAGGGTGCTGAACAAGAAGAATACCGTCTAGGCCACATTCTTGTTGGCTTCCCATCGGATCCTTCTGACGAGCAAATCAATGCAGCAAGAGAGCGAGCAGACAAAGTCCTTTCTCTATTAAATTCTGGGTCAGATTTTGCTAAGATAGCAATTGCATCATCATCAGGTAACGAAGCCTTAGAAGGTGGTGATATGGGTTGGTTGAATATTAACGCTATGCCTACCCTGTTTGCTGAAGCGATTCAGGGTAAAGCAAAAGACGAGCTAGTCGGCCCTATTAGAAGTGGTGCTGGTTTTCATATCTTGAAAGTTTTAGATACTCGAGGCATTGAAAAAGTAACCATTGAAGAGGTTAACTCTCGTCATATCCTCGTTAAGCCTTCAATTATACTCAGTGAAGATAAAGCAAAAGCGATGCTTGTTAAATTCAGAACTCAGCTTGAAGCGGGTGAAGCTGAATTTGAAGACCTCGCTAAAGAACATTCGGAAGATCCAGGTTCAGCCCTAAAAGGTGGTGAGCTTGGTTGGTCAGATCCAAACAACTACGTACCAGCTTTTAAAGACGCCCTTGCGCAATTATCGGCTGGTGAATACAGCGACCCAGTACGTTCAGTACACGGTTGGCACTTAATCCAATTAATCGATAGACGTGTAGACGACGCAACAGAGCGCCGCAAAGAAGACAAAGCGTATCAGCTTATTTTCAACAGAAAGTTCGCAGAAGAAACGGAAAACTGGTTACGTGAAATGCGCGACGCTGCCTACATTGAAGTTATCGAGTAATATATAGAGCATAAATGACACCGATAAAAATTGCAGTAACACCAGGTGAGCCTGCCGGTATTGGGCCAGACTTAATTATTAAGTTGGCTCAAGAATCTTGGCAAGCTCAGTTAGTGGTATTCGCCGATGGCGAGATACTAGAGACCAGAGCGAAAGCGCTTGGTTTACCGCTTACTTTACTTCCTTATGATGCATCAAACCCGCAGGTTCAGCCTGCGGGTTCACTGTTTATTAAGCAAATTGATAAAGCCGCCGATGTGGTAGCCGGAACGCTAGATAGCGAGAACGGGTTATACGTAGTAGAAACCCTTCGACAAGCTTGCCAAGCAAACATGGAAGGTGACTTTCATGCGGTAGTCACAGGACCTGTGCATAAAGGTATTATCAATAAAGCGGGCGTATCTTTTAGTGGCCACACTGAATTTTTCGCTTATCAATCCAATACCATTGATGTTGTCATGTTGTTGGCAACTGAAGGCTTAAATGTTGCGCTAGCGACTACCCATATTCCTTTAGAATATGTGTCTCGTGCCATCACGAAAGAACGTCTTCACAAGGTGCTCCATATTATCAATACCGACTTCAAACTGAAATTTGGTGTTCGTAATCCACATATCTACGTGTGTGGGCTCAATCCCCATGCGGGTGAAGATGGGCATATTGGTACAGAAGAAATTCAAACTATTACTCCGGCATTAAATGAGTTGCGTGAAGAAGGGCTAAATATTACCGGGCCACTTCCTGCGGACACTATATTTCAGCCTAAATATCTGGAAGATGCAGACGTTGTTCTTGCGATGTACCACGACCAAGGCCTTCCCGTGCTAAAATATAAAGGGTTTGGCGCTTCGGTTAACATCACCCTTGGCCTTCCATTTATAAGAACATCCGTCGATCACGGTACTGCACTTGATTTAGCAGGCCATGGTAATGCCGATCCTGGCAGTTTCAGAAAAGCATTGGAAAAAGCCATTGAGCTTGCACATCATCAACAATGAGTAAAACACATTTAGGCCACACGGCCAGAAAACGCTTCGGACAAAACTTCCTACATGACGACTATGTGATTGGTCAGATTGTGTCGGCGATTAATCCGCAACACGAGCAAAACTTGGTTGAAATAGGCCCAGGATTAGGCGCACTAACCGATCCGGTTTGCGATGAAGTTGAAGCACTTACCGTTATCGAGCTTGACCGCGATTTGGCCAAGCGTTTACGCGAGCATCCGTTTAACGGCGATAAGCTAACAGTTATTGAGCAAGACGCAATGACAATGGATTTCACTGAGCTGGCTAAAACCATGCCTGTGAAAGATAAAGGCTTGCGCGTTTTTGGTAACTTACCGTACAACATCTCAACGCCGTTGATGTTTCATTTGTTCTCTCACGCCGCCTGCGTAGATGACATGCACTTTATGCTACAAAAAGAAGTGGTGAATCGCTTAGCTGCTGGTCATGGCTCTAAAAGTTATGGTCGATTATCGGTAATGGCGCAATACTATTGTAAAGTCATGCCGGTACTCAATGTACCACCAGGTGCCTTTAAGCCGCCCCCGAAGGTTGATTCTGCGGTAGTACGTCTTATTCCACATAAAACACCGCCGGTGGATGTGGTTTCAGTAGCTACCCTTGAGCGAGTATGCGCGCAGGCGTTCAATCAACGTCGCAAGACAATACGAAACTCGTTAAAAGAAAGTCTTACTGAAGCACAAATCAGCGAGCTGGGTATAAACCCAACCGTAAGGGCTGAAGTGCTATCCTTGCAGGATTTCGCCACCATAGCGAATGCAGTATCAGCGTTAGAAGAAGCACAAGAAAATTAAAGTTAGCTTATGAATGAGTCTGAAATTAAGGTGCGGGTGAAAACCCGTCACCTGCCCGAGCATCTACCTTCTGATTCGCCACAATTCGCGTTCGCTTATCACGTGACCATTGTTAATGACAGCCAAGAAACGGTACAACTGATTAATCGTTACTGGCAAATTACCGATGCTAACGGTAAAACCTCAGAGGTAAGTGGATCAGGTGTTGTAGGTAAACAGCCCATATTAAAACCGGGCGAAGATTTTGACTATACCAGTGGTGCAGTACTTGATACCCCGGTAGGAAATATGCAAGGCTATTACGAAATGGAGCGTGAAAATGGAGAACGTTTTCGTGTTCCTATTGAAGTATTCCGTTTAGCGGTTCCCAACATTCTTCACTAAGTTTGAGACTTATGACCTATCGCAACACCTTTGTAGTGGGTGATATTCAAGGCTGTTATGGCGGGCTACAGCAACTGCTAGAAAAAGCCAAATTCTCTGCGGATAAAGACAAACTCATCGCCGTTGGCGACTTAGTTGCCAGAGGCGAAGACTCGTTAGGTACCTTACGGTATCTAAAAAGCTTAGGTAGCAGTTTTGAGACAGTGCTAGGAAACCATGACCTTCACTTGTTGGCTGTGGCGAACAAGATTCGTAAACCTAAGAAAGCTGACAACCTTCAGCCCTTACTTGATGCTCCCGATTTAAAAGCATTGCTAGATTGGCTTCGCCAGTTTCCCCTCGCTAAAAAAATCAATGCCAATCAAACTATTGTACATGCCGGTCTTTACCCGCATTGGAGTACAGACACACTCGTCAGCTTAAGTGATGAAATCAGTCAACAATTACAATCGAAGCACTATACTGATTTTTTGAAAAACATGTACGGCAACACGCCAGTCAAGTGGTCTGATAAACTTGAAGGTGTACCGCGAACTCGCTTTATTGTAAACGCATGTACTAGAATGCGCTTTTTAAACGCAGATACTAGCTTAGAGTTTGAGACAAAAACCCACCCTTCTCAGGCTTCAAAATCTGTTGTGCCTTGGTTCAAAGTAGGCAACGCCCATCTTAAGGCGCAAGAACAGGTACTTTTCGGTCATTGGGCTGCACTTAATAGTGAGACGCAAGATAATCGTTTTGTCGCACTAGATACGGGCTATGTTTGGGGTCAAGAAATGACCATGCTGGATGTCAATACAGGTAAGCTCATCAGAGTACATGCATAAATTACTTAATTGATACAGCAAACTACTAAATCACAAATTCTTGTGCTTTACTTGTTAACTTAATAGCTTACCTGCCGATACTCTGGTTATATACGTTAGTCTATAATCCCATTACAGTTCATGTTATGTATTTTAATACCTTTCTCTGGGTCATTGAGGTGTATTTTGGACGTAGTGCGGGGTAGTATCGACACGCAAAAGAATAAAAAATAGTCTAGGAGTTTCAATGAAGATTACAGTAGCCACTCGCGTAATCGGCGGTTTTGTAGCAATTACTTGTCTACTGATTGTCATTAGCGTTGTTTCGTTGTTTAACCTCAATTCCATCGGTTCAGCTACCGAAGAGGTAAATGACATAGCGCTTCCTACAGTAGCGGGTAGTAACGCCTTAAAAGCGAACTTCCTGAACATGGGTAGATTGACATTCGAAGCCTATATTGAAGAAAATTTATCGGGCCTTCAGGAAAAGCGCACTGCTTTCAATCAAAGCCGAGATATGTTCGAAACTGAATATAAGAAGCTTGCCACTGCGGTTGCCAATGAACCTGAACTGCAAAGTAAGTTAAACAGCGTTCGAGCTTCCTATGATAACTACATTAAAAATGTTGAAGCGGTTTACCTGAACCACCAAAAGTTCATGGATATTCGAAACACTATTGACGACCGTTTAGGTGATGCTGAAGACAATGCTGACGATGCGTCTACTTACCTACTAGACTTTTCAGACCTTGACGCAGTGCAAAGCGACCCAAATCTTAGACGCGCAGCAGATATTGGTAGCCAACTAGAAACCTCATTACTTTCTTTACTTACCGTTTCTTATGAATACGTAAAAACAGAAACTATCGTACGCTCTCAAACGCTAGGTAACGAAGTTGACTTAGTGGTAGATAAGGTTGCTACTTTACTTAGCGATATGGGCCAAGCCGCTGGGCAGCGCGACCAATCTGGTACGCTTAGCGATATTAATGAATTGGTAAACGATGCTCTAAATGCGATTACCGCCAGTGATGGCGTCATGGCGCTGCATGTAGAAAGACTAGAACGCAGAAATGACTCTGAAAACGCGCTTAATGCGTCAGATAAAAACATTGCGAATGGTATTGTGGAACTTGAGCAGCTTCTTTCTCTTGCTGATGCTAAAGCGAAAGACGTAGAAAACCAAGTGAACAGCGCTATCACCACAGGTAACATTATTATCAGTGCGGTGGTTATTCTGTCTATTGCGATAGCCATCATTATTGGTTACATAACAGTTCGTGCCATTACTCGCCCGCTGTACCGCGTGAACGAGTTGCTTACCGTGGCGTCGTCTGGAGACTTAACCCATCGCCTTGACGATTCTGCTGAAGATGAATTTGGCCTATTAGCTAAAAACTGTAATAACCTGATTGGTAACCTTAAAGAGCTGATTTCAGGAATTAATACCCGTGCCGAGCAACTTGCCGCAGCATCAGAACAAACCTCTGCCGTTACTGCGCAAACCACCCATTCGATTCAAGATCAGAAGTCGCAAATTGGCCAGGTGGCAACAGCGACTACAGAAATGCACTCTACCTCGCAATTGGTAGTGCAAAACGCTGAAGATACGCTGAGCCAAATTCGCCATGCGGATGCAGAGGCTGAAAATGTACGTCAACTCTCGCTTGAGAATAAACGTATTATCGAAATTCTAGCCAAAGACGTACAAGACGCTGCAGATGTTATTAACAAACTTCATCAAGACAGCGCCAGCATCGGTGGCATTCTTGATGTTATCCGCGGCGTGGCCGACCAAACTAACCTACTTGCCTTGAATGCGGCCATTGAAGCGGCTCGTGCGGGTGAGCAAGGTAGAGGCTTTGCGGTAGTTGCTGATGAGGTTCGTACTCTTGCCAGCCGCACGCAACAGTCTACGCAGGAAATCAACGCGATGATTGAGGTACTTCAAGCGGGTGCTGAACGCGCGGTATCGGTAATGAATCAAGGTAAAGAGCAAACCGTAGCCTGTGTAGAGCAAACGGAAAAAGCGACGCAAGCCCTTGATATTATCTCTGAAGCTGTACACAAAGCTCACGACGTAAGTTCTCAAATTGAACAATCGGCACGTGAACAAAATACTGTGTCACAAGAAATTAGCGAGAAGCTTGAAACTATCGTTAATATTGCTGAAGAAACCACATCAGGTGCTCAGCAAACTTCTGACTCTAGCCACGAAGTGGCAAGACTTGCTGAAGAACTACAGCAATCTATCCGTCAGTTTAAGGTCTAGTACCACTTAAGGTCTAGCACCACTTAAGGTATAGCACCACACTGAGTATTTGGTTTGCTTGAATTGAGTTAAACTAGATTGGATTGACTTAAATAGTCAGCTTTAAATAAAAAAGGGAAGGTTAACACCTTCCCTTTTCTGTCTGTGAGAAAAACATAACGCGCTATTCGAAGAGCGCTTTATGCAAGTCCTTCACTATTTTATCGCTGTCAGTTTCATTCACTAGGAATGACAGGTTGTGCGGGTTCGCACCGAAACAAATCATGCGTAAGTTAAAGTCAGACACCGCAGCGAAAATCTTGCTAGATACACCAATTGCCGTTTGCATGTGGTTACCTACCACAGTGACTAAGTCGTAACCATTCTCCACTTTCACATCACAAATAGTCTCAAGCTCTGCAATGGTTTCTTTGTTCAAGCGCTGTGCCACAGAATTAGCAGGGTTATCTAAGGTAAACGACACCGAGATTTCTGATGTCGTTACCAAATCCACACTTAGCTTGTGCTTCGCGATAATGGCAAAAACCTGCTGTAGGAAGCCCTGTGCGTACATCATCTTAGGTGTTTTTACTGTCACCATAACTTGGTCTTTACGGCGAGTAATGGCCCGATAAGGAGGCTCTTCCACGCAGTCTCGAACAATCCAAGTACCGCCCTTTTCTGGCTCTTTACTTGAGCCTACAAACACTTTGATGTTTTTACGAAGAGCAGGTTCCATGGTTGCAGGATGAAGCACTTTAGCACCAAAGGTCGCCATTTCAGCCGCTTCTTCAAAGCTAAGTTCTGGTAACGGACGAGCAGCTGCAGTAATACGTGGATCGGTAGTATAAACCCCAATCACATCGGTCCATATTTCACAGGCATCGGCGTCTAAAGCTTCAGCAATAAGCGCAGCTGTAAAATCAGAACCACCGCGACCTAATGTGGTAGTGCGACCTTCATCATCAGCTCCTACAAACCCCTGCGTTACCACAATGGCATTTTCAATTTCAGGGGCTAGCAACTGCTTCGCCAAAGCTTCAATAGTGTCAATTTGTGGTACGGCTTCACCAAACTCACTGTCGGTGCGCAAAACTTTCCGTACATCGAAGTTCATGGTAGCCACTTCTTGTTCAGCCAACACTGCACTAAACATCAATGACGACATGCGCTCCCCCATAGAAAGCAACTGGTCTTTCAAATCGTTTCTATGCAGAATCTCTTCGTGGAATGCTAGCGATTTCACTTCATCTAGCAAATCGTTTAGTTTACTTTCAACCGAGCTTTTATCAGCAAGCTTGTTGAGAATGGCAAGTTCAATATCAACAATAGACTGGCAAGTAGATTCTATTTGCTCTTGGGTAAGTGGGCTGTGCGCCAAATTCACAAGGTGGTTTGTCACCCCTGCTGATGCACTGACTACCACAATACGGGTCGCACTGTTTGAGGCAACAATTCGCGCACAGTTTTGCATCACTTCATAGTTCGCAACACTGGTTCCGCCGAACTTGGCGATGGTTAAAGCATTTGCCACGATTTTACTCCGAATTTCTTTTACCGAGCATGTTGCTCGATACTGACCGGCGAATAGATTATTCGCACCGGTTTAACGATTAATTTCTATCTGGTCACCCACACTTATATTGTGTGAAGCGAACCACCCTTGGTTCATTTCTAGCGCGTAGAGTACCTCTTTAGTGGCCTGCACCGACGTTAGGTCGTGAGGCTCTAGAGGTTTTATATCTGTAATTACGCCATTTCTGTCGATATAGGCGACATCTAAAGCAACATTCGTATTCTTCATCCACATACTGGCGTATCTTGACGATGCAAACTTAAAGAACATTCCACAATCATCACACAGTGACTCTCTGAACATTAACCCTTGGGCACGTTGTTCAAAAGAATGCGCGTATTCCATTTGATAAAGTTTGCCGTCAATCGTTAAGGTGATTTGATCAAACTCTACGCTAGGTTCCATTTGTGCGCTGGCATTCAAAGCGCCATATCCTAGAAGCACAAAAAGCGCGATTGCAATGAAAGTAGTTTTAGCCATTAGACATTCCTTTAACCCATAAAAAAAGCCGGACACTTACTGTGCCCGGCTTTGTAGTTTATACACTAAATCAGGCAACATTCAACGTTGGAATGATATTGGCCTTCGCCTCTTCTTCAGCCTTCTTGAAACTTGGCATTTTATCAAAGTTTAAGTAGCGGAATACTTCAGACGACATGGAGTTAATTTTACTCGCATATTCCATGTATTCTTCTGCCGTAGGAATACGGCCAACGATAGCGCCTACCGCCGCTAATTCAGCCGATGTAAGGTACACATTCGCCCCATCACCTAAACGGTTAGGAAAGTTACGAGTTGAAGTAGACAGCACTGTGGTGCCTGCATCTACACGTGCTTGGTTGCCCATACACAGTGAACAACCAGGCATTTCTGTACGTACGCCTACCCTGCCATAAATATTATAGTAGCCTTCTTCCATTAACTGAGCCTTATCCATTTTCGTCGGTGGCGACATCCACAAACGGGTAGGTAAGGTTTTATTAAACTGCTCAAGTAATTTACCTGCAGCACGGAAGTGGCCAATATTCGTCATACACGAACCAATGAAGACTTCGTCTACGTTTTCACCGGCTACGTCTGATAAGGTTTTCGCGTCATCAGGATCGTTGGGACAACACACAATAGGCTCTTTAATATCATTAAGGTCTATCTCGATAATTTCTTTGTACTCAGCATCCGCATCGGCGCGCATAAGTTCAGGGTTAGCCAACCACTCTTCCATCTTTTGAGCACGGCGCTCAAGGGTACGTGGGTCGCCGTAACCTTCGTTAATCATCCAACGAAGCATAGTGATGTTTGAATTGAGGTATTCAGCAATAGACTCTTCAGACAGATTAATACTACAGCCTGCCGCAGAACGCTCTGCTGATGCGTCAGATAATTCAAATGCTTGCTCTACCGTTAGGTGCTCAAGCCCTTCAATTTCGAGCACGCGACCAGAGAACGCATTAATCTTGCCTTTCTTTTCTACGGTGAGCAAGCCTTGCTTAATACCGTATAACGGAATGGCGTGTACTAAATCACGCAGGGTAATACCTGGCTGCATTTCGCCTTTAAAACGAACCAGAATGGATTCAGGCATATCAAGGGGCATGACACCGGTTGCTGCAGCAAACGCCACTAAGCCAGAACCTGCAGGGAATGAAATACCCAGTGGGAAACGGGTGTGTGAATCGCCACCTGTACCTACCGTGTCTGGCAACAACATACGATTTAACCAGCTGTGAATAATGCCGTCGCCTGGGCGAAGCGATACACCACCTCGGTTCATCATGAAATCTGGTAAGGTGTGCTGGGTTTCTATATCAACAGGCTTAGGATAGGCCGCGGTGTGACAGAACGACTGCATGGTTAAGTCAGCAGTGAAACCAAGACAGGCTAAATCTTTTAGCTCGTCTCGCGTCATAGGACCTGTGGTATCTTGCGAGCCCACTGTGGTCATTTTAGGTTCGCAATAGGTGCCAGGGCGAATGCCTTCAACGCCACACGCTTTACCTACCATCTTTTGGGCAAGAGTATAGCCTTTACCGGTATCGACAGGTTGCTCTGGGGTACGGAACAAATCTGTTGCGCCTAAGCCTAATGTCTCTCGTGCTTTTTCAGTTAACGCGCGGCCAATAATAAGGTTAATTCGTCCACCAGCGCGTACTTCATCTAAAATTACTTTAGATTTATAGTCATATTCAGCTAATACTTCGCCAGTTTCATGATTGGTGATTTTGCCTTCAAACGGGTAGATGTCGATAACATCGCCCATATTCATTTTTTCTACATCAGCTTCAAATACTAAGGCCCCGGCATCTTCCATCGTATTGAAGAAAATGGGGGCCACTTTACTTCCAATACAGACACCGCCGCCGCGTTTATTAGGTACTCCGGGTAAGTCTTCACCAAAGAACCACAACACGGAATTGGTTGCCGATTTACGTGATGAACCAGTCCCTACCACATCACCCACAAAGGCAACGGGATAACCTTGGTTTTTTACCTGTTCAATTTGTTTCATTGGGCCTTTCACGCCATGCTCTTCTGGCTCTAAACCGTCACGAGTCATTTTATAAGCCGCTAAGGCGTGAAGGGGAATATCAGGGCGCGACCAGGCATCGGGTGCGGGTGACAAGTCATCGGTATTGGTTTCACCGGTCACTTTAAATACTGAGTAAGTGATTTTATCGTCCATTAATTTACGCGACGTAAACCATTCACCTTCTGCCCAAGACTTTATAATATCAGTGGCAAATTCATTTCCGGCTTTGTGTTTTTCTTCAACATCATGGTAGGCGTCAAACATGAGCAGCGTGTGCTTAAGTTCTTTAGCGGCGAGGGGCGCTAGGTTGTCATCGTCGAGAAGCTCAACCAATGTCACGATGTTGTATCCACCATGCATATTGCCTAGAAGCTCAACGGCCTTTTCTTTTGAAATTAACGAGCAGCTATCTTCGCCTTTCACGATAGCACTTAAGAACCCCGCCTTTACATAAGCGGCCTCATCCACGCCCGGAGGAACGCGTTCAGATAACAATTCTAATAAGTTATCTGCTTCGCCTTCTGGTGGATTTTTAATTAACTCAACCAAGCCGGCTACCTGTTCAGCATTTAGCGGCTTAGGAGGGATCCCTTCAACAGCACGTTCTTCTACATGTTTGCGATAGTCTTGTAACACGATGTCTTCCTCTTGATGTCGCTTGCGCAATGGGGATAAACGGTCTTGTACGGTCTTGACGCAAGGTCTGATTAAAAATACTTCATCAGTATAACGATTAACCTGCCTAAATTAAATTTTTGAGGCTTTTTATTCGTTTATAGTCGCCATTCAGCGCACTTAATATTGAACGATTAAAGCTATTAATAAGAAACAAATTAAACTTTAAAACTAATTAATATTTCATCTTATTATTTCTGTTATCGCTTTCTTTCATCATTACCAGTCATCACTCCCTGTCATTAGCAGCATGGAGGTTACCACCGTTAAAACCAAGCTATGTTTGAATACCACAGGTGGGTATAACGCCTTATAAATTTGGTAGGTCTTTAGCTGGACGAATATGCCTAAAGCTCGCAAAGCGGGGAATACCTTTTTTTGTTAAGCCAAAATATTTGAAGGTGATCCAGCTGTTCAGTGGTGGCGGATATTGACGCTGTTTTATACTAAACCCTGTTCCAATTTTAAATTGTATACCCTCAGGCGTTTCTACAATAAGAGAGCCCATCATGCCAGCGAACTTCCCTTTTCCTTTTACATAGCCAATCACTTGGGCTTCTGCATCGCTATACCGTTTCGCTTTTAATAACTGATTACTGCGCCCGCTCTGATAAAAGGCCGCTTTGTGATGTAGCATTAAGCCTTCACCGCCCTTTGCGGTGACCTCATCTATTTTCGCTTCAAGCAGCCGCTGAGAACTCAGCGTAAATTGTGGGACCATAGCCAAACTGCTGCTATCGGCTCCCCTCACTAATGATTCCATTGTAGATAAGCGCGAGGCAAAAGGTACATCGCTGACGGGCATATCAAACACCATCATCTTCACCGCCCTCCAACGTTCATCAGGCGTATGGCTAAGTACAATTGAAGCGATAGATTCAAAACTGCTCCGCTGCGTCCATAGCTCTCCATCAAGGGCTACATCAGGCCAGTTGTCGGTAAACCACGTAGGTGCATAAATTTTATTCCCATTTCGGGTAACAAGTTGCACTCCCGTCCAGCGGGCCCGAACGCCATCTAATTTTTCGCTTACGAAATACTCAGCAATATTGATGTTATCACCTGCCGTGTAGGTCGCTGCGGTTTGGATAGGCGGAACAGTCTGCTTGGGCACTCTTGTAATGGGGTTAAGCATTGGCTTAGCAGCGTTAGACATTGCGTCAGGAACGGGAGCGGCCAATGAGGCTGGAAACGAGCTTATCGCGAGTATTAGTAGTAAGAAAAAGGGTTTGAAATTCATGTCCGCATTCTTGTTAAAAACAAAAAAGCTTACGCTGTTCAACTTATGAGTAAACTGGGCTTAGGACGGGTTTACATGAAGGTTTAGAATTCAGGCGGGAATACAGGTGGGAATCAGGTAGGAACATATATATAAAAAAGCCCCAACCAAGGTTGAGGCTTTCACACTAAATTTCAATTAACCAAAGGTTAAGTTTGAACTTAGCTTACTGTTTTAACAGCAACGCTTGGCGAAAATTTAGGCGCAACAGCCATATCTTCAGCCGGTGGAGCGAAGTCTGTAAGGTTAATACCTTCAACCGCAGCTTTGTACTCGTCCATAGTAGGGAAGCGTCCCAGCACAGCAGACAATACTACCAATGGTGTTGAACCAAGAAGTGACTCGCCTTTCTTCTCGGTAGAGTCGGCAACAACACGGCCTTGGAATAAGCGCGTAGAGGTAGCAATTACCGTATCACCAGGTTCTGCTTTTTCTTGGTTACCCATACAAAGGTTACATCCTGGACGTTCTAGGTACATGATGTTGTCGTACTTAGTACGTGCTGCTTCTTTCGGCTTGTCGTCGTTAAACTCGAAACCAGCGTACTTAGTAAGGATATCCCAATCGCCTTCCGCTTTAAGCTCATCAACAATGTTGTATGTTGGTGGTGCAACAACAAGTGGTACGTTAAACGACACACTGCCATTTTGCTTTTCAAGGTTGCGAAGCATTTGAGCGATAATCTGCATGTCACCTTTGTGAACCATACAAGAACCAACAAAGGCTAAATCAACGTTTTTACCGTCGTAGAAAGACACTGGACGAATAACATCATGGGTATAACGCTTAGAAACGTCGTCGTTGTTTACGTCTGGGTCGGCAATCATTGGCTCTTCAATTTGGTCCAAATCAACCACAACCTCAGCGTAGTACTTCGCGTTGTCATCAGGTGCTAGTGCAGGGTTCTCACCAGACTTGATTTCAGCAATACGCTTGTCAGCAAGGTCAATCAAACCTTGAAGCATGTTGGCATCGTTTTCCATGCCCTTGTCGATCATTATCTGAATTCGGCTCTTCGCCACTTCTAGCGACTTGATCATAGTCTCGTCGTTAGAAATACAGATTGAGGCTTTCGCCTTCATTTCTGCCGTCCAGTCAGTAAAGGTAAACGCTTGGTCAGCAAGCAAAGTACCGATTTGTACTTCAATAACTCGGCCTTGGAACACGTTCTCGCCGCCAAATTGCTTAAGCATTTGAGCTTGAGTAGCATGAACAACGTCACGGAAATCCATGTGGCTCTTCATGTGACCTTTAAAGGTTACTTTAACCGACTCTGGAATTGGCATCGCCGCTTCACCTGTCGCAAGCGCTACCGCTACCGTACCTGAGTCAGCACCGAACGCGACACCTTTAGACATACGCGTATGTGAGTCACCACCAATGATAATAGCGCGATCGTCCACGGTAATATCGTTTAATACTTTGTGAATAACGTCAGTCATTGCATGGTAAACCCCTTTAGGGTCACGTGCCGTGATTACGCCAAAGTTATTCATGAAAGACATAAGCTTAGGAATATTGGCTTGAGCTTTCTTATCCCATACCGATGCTGTGTGACAGCCCGACTGGTATGCACCGTCTACAAGCGGAGAAATCGTTGATGCTGCCATTGACTCTAGCTCTTGGCATGTCATCGGACCGGTTGTATCTTGTGAGCCTACAATATTTACTTTAACGCGAACGTCTGAGCCAGCGTGAAGCGGGGTCTCAGACTTAACGCCTACCGCATTGCGGTTAAAGATTTTTTCAACAGCAGTTAGGCCTTGGTTCTCTACAGATACTTCTTTCGAACGTGCGTAAACTTCAGGAACGTCTGTGCCTAACACTTTTGCAGCAAAAGTTTGTAATTGCTTACCAAACGTTACCGCATAAGAACCACCCGCTTTCATAAACTCCATTTTTTGCGGAGTGAAAGCGCTTGATATATCAGCAAGTTCTTCTGAACCGTTGAACAGTTTCTTCGCTTTAGTATCGATAGTTAGCACAGTACCAGTCGCAACAGAATAAGCTTGCTCTAATACTGGGTCGCCGTTCTCATCACGAACCACTTCACCGTTAGCATCAGTTTTCTTAACCCAGTTTTTAAGGTCTAAACCAATACCGCCAGTAACGTCTACCGTGGTTAAGAAGATAGGTGCGATTCCGTTAGTACCTGCAACCACTGGCGCTTTGTTCACAAATGGAATGTAAGGGCTTGCTGCTTCACCGGCCCAAAGTGCAACGTTATTTACACCAGACATACGCGAAGAACCTACGCCCATGGTGCCTTTTTCTGCAATAAGCATGACTTTAGCGTTAGGGTGCTTTTTACCTAGCTCAACAATTTCTTGCTGTGCTTCAGGGGTGATCATGCACTGACCGTGTAACTCGCGATCTGCACGAGAGTGAGCTTGGTTACCTGGAGAAAGTAAATCAGTAGAGATATCACCTTCTGCAGCAATATAAGTCACTACATCAATTTTTTCTGGTACGTCAGGCAATTTAGTAAAGAACTCTGCTTTTGCGTAGCTCTCAAGAATGTCTTTTGCTATTACATTACCTGCGTTATAAGACGCTTCTAAACGCTCTGTATCAGCTTCGTATAAGTAAACCTGTGTTTTTACTACTTCAGCGGCTGTCTTAGCAACGGCTTCGTTGTCTGAAAGTGCCAAATCTAGAAGTACTTCAACAGACGGGCCACCTTTCATGTGTGAAAGCAGCTCTAACGCAAACTCAGGTGTAATTTCAGCAACAACTGACTCACCTAGTACGATTTCTTTAAGGAATGCGGCTTTAACACCTGCAGCACTTGTTGTACCTGGCAGTGTGTTGTAGATGAAGAAGTTAAGAGAGTCTTCACGGTGCTCGTTATTCGTATCTTTAATTTGAGCAATAATTTCTGACAGTAAATCAGCACTGTCGATAGGCTTAGGGTGTAAACCAAGTTCCGCTTTACGGGTCTCGATTTCGGCCATGTATTCTGAATACAAACTCATATAATTCTCTCGGTCTTGGTTATACGTAGGTATTTTTTATACGCAGGGGTTAATTATACGTCGGTCTTAGCTATACGCATGAAATTATAGTGGTTATTTTAACTGATTTTTAAGCATCAGGTAATCATTAGAAAATGGCAGAATGGCGCAAAGCCCCATTTACACTTTTCATTAACTTCAGCGTATTGACAATTTTCTAATCTGGCAGTTAAACGCCAATTGACTAAAACAAAAAATAATTACTAATTATCATTGAGTTAGAATAAACATCTAGCGTTAAGCTCGTTTTATATTGCTTCTTTGGGCAATATGAAAAGCGAGCTATACAAAGCACGACTTATCTTAGGTATTTCTCGTATTTATGGTCGAACCAGATGAAATAATAAACAATAATGTTGTAATTTTACAATATTTTCTAATTATTAGATTCAATGTGATAAATCTGAGCTAGTTCTGAGCTAGTAGCCGCGACTGAAGGATCAGGTGGTAGTAACTGTATAAGCTTGGCACTTTCCCCATCAGTCAGCACATAAACACCGCCATCGCCCCCTACTGCCACATCACGAACCCGTTGATTTATTGAAGAAAAAACTCTTCGATACTGAAAAGGCTGGCTTGATACGTCAACCGCATAAAGCGCTTTCGCTTTTAAGGCAGAAACAAGCAAGTGATTAGAGAGTGCCGGAAAAGTATTGTGGTTGTATATCGCCATGGATGATGGCGCTATAGATGGCGTCCAATCCACGAGTGGGTTAACCATGCCTTCGTATTGATTAAAGGGGGAAATGGTTGCCCCAGAATAGTCCCTTCCTAGCGTAACCACCGGCCAACCATAGTTCGCACCAGACGTAAGCTTGTTTAGTTCATCGCCGCCATCTGGGCCGTGTTCATGCAAGTAAACGTCACCATTTTGCATTTTCACTAACCCTTGTGGGTTCCTGTGCCCCAAGGTGTAAACAAACGGTGCATTGTTAAAAGGCACATTCGAGGCAGGCTTTCCTTCTATGGTAAAATGAAGCACCTTCCCTAACTGTGAACTTAATACTTGGGCCTGCTCGCGGTAATCGAAACCGTCTCCTGTAGTCACCAACCAAGTGTCATCATCCATGGCCACCAGCTTGCCACCAAAATGCACTGGCGTAGCCTTGCTGTCGTTAATTTCTATTACTGGTGTGAGTGCTTCAATTTGCCCATTATCAGCCAAAACTCCGCGCATGATTGCCAAACGATTCGCGTCGTCGGTGCCCTTCGAGTACGAAAAAAGAATGACTTTCGAAGTGCTAAAATCAGGAGAAAGCGCCATGTGCAGCAGACCGCCCTGCCCTTTTTGATAAAGCTGTGGAAGGGGTAATTTTTGTTGAGCCAAGGTTTTTCGAGCTGATGCTTGTGCTGACTCGGCTTGTTTGGGCGAAGATGGTTTGCCAGAACTACCCACAGTAGAAGGTACGGTGACAATCGTGCCGTCTCGTTCTGCCACTAGCCAGCTGCTATCGGGCAATTGCAAAAGTGCTTTGGGGTAATGCAGAGCATCGGTGATTACCCTAGTTATTGCCGTATCAGAAGTTAGTGCTTTAGAGGCTTGTTCTTCAATAGTACGTTTACCCGAGGTATCTGCTGAAGCACAGTAGGTTGATAATGAACTCAAGCACGTAAGCATTATCAAGGTTACATGTCGTGAAGGTCGACGCGCCTGGTAGTTTTCATTTCCACGTATTGTGCTCACACGCTTTTTATTGTCTAGTTTTCTATTAGCTAGTTTTTTAGTATCGAGTTTGTTGATACCAAGCATTGCCCACCCGCTTCGGCTAAACATAATTTCCTTCCCCCTATTTATTAAGCTACCTTAGCATGCAATAGTAGTTTGATTGTTATAACACCTTAAAATAGCGTAAACAGCGGAAACAGCGGTTATGTGGTCTTTTATCAAAAGTTTTCTTCCTGCGTGGTTAGCAACCTTTCTAGTGGCTAGCAGTTTACACACGTTTCAAGTACTAAACGCACTATCCAATCTTGGGGTGGCAATATCACTCTCCGACTGGCTATCTACCGCATGGAAGGATGTAGTAGGTTTGCTACCCACTTATGGCATTATTATCTCTGTTGCACTGTTACTTGCGTTCGGGGTTGTCACTATCATTCGTAAATACGCCATAAAGCACAACATTACTAAACCTCGCTTTATCACGTTAACGAGCGTGGCGGGTGCAAGCAGTATTGCCGTCGCGTTACTTGCCATGCAGCCTATTCTTAACGTCACGCTTATTGCAGGCGCACGTGGGTATGATGGCTTTTTACTTCAATGTTTCGCAGGGTTAATAGGTGGTTTCATTTATGGCTTATTGCGGGCAACGAGTACGTCGGGTCCACTTTTAAATAGCTAATCGCCAGTACTCCCAGCGCCACTCCCAACACTAATATCACGCTGGATACACGCTTAAACCTTGCTCAAACCAGCAATCCCCAAACCTATTCAAATTTATTCAAACTGTCAGCAATCATCACTGAGGTGAATATTTAGCTATAATGTAATAGGTATGTAAATAAAAATGAACATTTGTTAATGTAGCGGCATAGTCATCTTTCATTGAAACCTCTCATTCAGGATAAAGCATTATGTTAACGTACCCAGAAAACGTTACTTGCCTGGCCGACAATATTGAAGCCGTTCTTATTAAGCATGCTGATAAGCCTGCGTATACCGCATTAGGTCAAACCCTTACCTTCAAAGAAATAGACGAAAAATCTGCTGCCTTAGCGCGCTACTTCACTCATGAAGCCAAGCTAGAAGCTGGCGACAGAATTGCTATCCAGCTGCCTAACCTCATTCAAAACCCTATTGCCGTTTATGCTGCTTTGCGCGCCGGCTTGGTAGTGGTTAACACTAACCCGCTTTATACCGAGCGGGAAATGAAGCATCAATTTACTGATAGCGGCGCGACAGCGTTAGTTATCTTAAGTGATTTACTGCCAAAATTTGATGCCATTAAAAGCGACACGCAAATTAAAACCGTCGTTGCTACATCGGCGACTGAATTATTAGATGCTGCTACGGCGCCAACTATGACAGGTACAGTTTCGTTAACTGATGCGATTAACGCCGGTGCAGATTTGCCCGCAGTTGTGAGGCCTAAAACAGAGTTTGAAGCCCTTGCCATGTTGCAATACACAGGAGGAACTACCGGTGTATCTAAAGGCGCAGCCCTTAGCCATAAAAACGTTATGAGCAATAGCGTTCAAATGCTTGACCACCTAGGCGGTTTCTTCAAAGAAGGTGAAGAAGTGGTAGTTTGTCCACTTCCTTTGTATCACATTTATGCCTTTACGGTTTGTATGATGGCGCTGTTCGCAAAGGGCAGCCATATCGTGCTTATTCCGAACCCTCGCGATATCGACGGCTTCATTCAAACATTAAAGCCGCACAAAATTACCGCGTTTGCGGGTATCAACACGTTGTTTGTTGGTTTGGGTCGTCACCCAGAATTTGCCAAGCTCGATTTTTCAAAACTGCATTTAACTATGTCTGGTGGTACGGCCCTCACTCAAGGCGCGGTATCTATATGGAAACAAGTAACCGGCAATACTATTACTGAAGGTTACGGGTTGTCAGAAACCGCGCCAGTAGTTTCTTTTAACCTACCTGGCGAGGAAGAAATTGGTACTGTTGGTAAACCACTGCAAGATACTGAAGTTGCCTTGCTAGACAGCTACGATAATCCAGTGGCCGAGGGTGAATCAGGGCAAATTGCGGTTCGTGGACCACAAGTTATGCTGGGCTATTGGAACAGAGACGATGAAACCGCAAAAGTTATGACCAAAGATGGCTACTTCAAAACTGGTGATATCGGCGTTTGGGTAGCATCTGGCGCACTTAAAATTGTCGATCGCTTGAAAGACATGATTATTGTTTCTGGCTTCAATGTGTACCCTAATGAAGTAGAAGATGTACTCACTGCCCACCCAGATATTATGGAAGCCGCTGTAGTCGGTAAACCAGATGATAAATCTGGTGAGCGAGTATGCGCGTTCATCACCGTAAGCAAACCCGTTACTAACGATGACATCATTGCGTTTTGCAAAGAAAGCTTAACCAATTACAAAGTCCCTAAGGAACTTACCGTTTTAGAAGAGCTGCCTAAATCGACCGTAGGGAAAATACTCCGTAGAGAGCTACGTTCAGCCTAAATTGCCTTAGCGCTACTTGCCGTTAATGTGAATAAAATCAGGTTATTGCTACCAAAGAATAACCTGATTTGTTTGCTGCAATACCATTTCCGTTCTATAAATAATCTATTAAGCCCAACGTAAGTCTGCCCCAACGCTGTGAACTCCCTTTTAATCAAGCAAATCAAAGCTGCATTTTCTTGTGAAAACAAAGAAGAAGGCGAACTTTGGTTAGACGATATACTCAATAAAACTGCTTTGTTAGACAATCATGATGCATCCCGCCTTACCACGGGGCTTAGTGCATTGCTTGCCTCTATTGACAATACATACCGTCAACATGGTCTTGAGGCCGAAGATGAGACAACAAGCGGCGGGTACGCATGTAAAAGTAGTACGGATAGGCCGACTTTAGAACAAGGGCAAACCTCGCCGCAAGAATTAGCCACCATTACAGATAACCTTGTTCAATCGGTTAATGCATTATTAACGGCGCAAGCGCGACCTGAAATTGATAATGACATTGCTAGCCTAGCCTCGCTGTCCACCTTAGTTTTAGACTTAATTACTGAGCAACAACACAAAGAAAACGACATGCTGATCCAGAGACGAGCAATGGATCAGCACAGCATTGTAGTCACGCTCGACTTAAACGGCACTATCTTAAGTGCTAATGATAAGTGCTGTCAGTTATCTGAATTTACTCGAGACGAGCTTATCGGGAACAATGCGGATATGCTCAATGTTAAAAATGTTCCGTTGTCTACACGCCTCGGTATTCTGCAATCCTTATTTAAAGGTGAGATTTGGCACGGCGAGCTTCAAAGTATTACTAAATCCGGTACCCCTTGGTTTGTATTTTGTACCATCGTACCCAACATTAATGACCAAGGCCGTGTTGAAAACTTGGTCGTGCTGTGCACCGATATTTCCAATCAGAAAAGGTTAGAAAAGAGGCTAGAGACAGGTAGGCAGTTTTATCAAAGCATTACTAATAGCATTGGTGAAGGCGTATATGCTGTAGACGCCAAAGGCAAAACTCAATTTTTAAACCCTGAAGCATCACGTTTATTAGGGTGGGAATTAGAGGATTTACAAAGCCATAGATTCCACAATGCGGTTCATTATCAAAAAGAAGATGGCACACTTTTATCAAGAGATGATTGTGCCGTTAATCATGCTATTCGTGAGGGGAAAACCTATAGCTCCGATGAAGACTTCTTTACCGATAAGCGAGGACGGATCTTCCCGATTTCAATTGTTGCAGTTCCCCTTGAGGACATTCATGGTGAGCCTAACGGGCACGTGGGTGTATTTCGCGATATAAGTGGCCGGAAAGGGTTAGAACGGCAGCTACAGCACGCCTACAAAGAAGCCGCTAACGCTAACAAAGCTAAGGGTGATTTCTTAGCCACAATGAGCCATGAAATTCGCACGCCTATGAATGCCATTATTGGCTTAACTCATTTAGCAATTGAAAGTGATAATCAAGCGCAGCAACAGAACTACATGTCGAAGGTGAAAGGCAGCGCCACCTCGTTGCTCACGCTAATAAACGGCATTTTAGATTTTTCAAAAGTTGAGGCCCAACAAATTGAATTACACCGCGCTGACTTTAATCTTGCCGATATGATGAACAAGCTCGCGCAAGTGTTTCAGCATAAAGCGCGTCAAAAGCACCTACAGTTACTTTTCGATATGCGTTTAGACACAGATGTTACCTGTAAAGGTGACAGTGACAAAATTTATCAGGTGTTGGTTAATTTACTGGGAAATGCAATTAAGTTCACTCGTCACGGTTTCGTTAAATTAATCGTTAGCCAAGAAGGAGAGGCGCTTTCTTTTTGTGTGAGCGATACTGGTATTGGCATTGATGAAGACAACAAAGAAAAACTGTTCAATGCCTTCGTGCAGGCAGATGCGTCAATTTCGAGGGAGTATGGCGGCACTGGGTTAGGGTTGGCCATTAGTAAGCGCTTAGTTGAGCTAATGCATGGTGAACTTGAATTCACCAGTGAGCTTGGCAAAGGGACTCACTTTTGTTTTACCCTACCTGGAATGGTTCATGAAAAGGCTAATGAGACAATCTCAATAAATGCGAGTCAAGCCGCGCCCATGCGGGAATTGAATCATCCATTGCTGTGTGTGAATACCAGTCAAGATATGGATGAAGCGAACAATATTTTAGCTCACACACTGTCGCGACTATCCATACCTTGCCATTTTATTAACGGGAATGCAGATACGTTCCCAGCCAGCCGTCATGATGTAATTGTGTTACTTCCCGCTAAGCCCGCAGCTTGGCAAAAATTCGTCAACCACATAAAACTTGGTGAATATGAAAATTTGAACCTGATGTGTATTGTCACTCCCGTCGACACCGAAGAAGCCAAGCGACGATTACAATCTGTCAAACTCAACATGCTTAATATAATAGAGCTACCTTTTACCGATGTTCACATCTTACGGGCATTATTTCCAACCTCTGGTTCCACGTTAGCAACGCACGCCGACGGACTGGAAAGTAAGCTCTGGCGTAAGCGACGCTTAGCAGGAAAGCACGCCCTATTGGTTGATGATGACAGTATTAGTCTTGAAATAGCGCAACAAATTTTACTTGATGCAGGGTTGAAAGTCACCACTGCAACCTCTGGTGAGCAGGCCTTGGCATTGGGTAAGAGTAACAACTTCGATGTGGTACTGCTCGATTGTATTCTTCCCAAAAAAAGCGGATTCACTGTTGCTGAAGAACTCAATAATTTAAACGGCTGGCACTGCCCTATTATTGCACTTAGTGCTGATAGTAGTAGCGAGAACATACAAAAAGGGGCTAGCGTAGGTATGTGCGCGCACTTGTTAAAACCCGCAAGCGCGGCTGAAATATTACATGTCATCGATATCAACATCCATACTTCTGCCAATTTAAGTAACATGCATGACAGTGACGACCCCTATCTTACGTCCATCGCTGAGTTTTACTCAAATTACGGAAATGCAGAATTACTCGCGCAGCTTATTAATATCATGATTGAAAACGATTCAAAGCATGATGCCATTAACTCGCTCTTGGACGATGCAAAAAAAATAGGAGCTGATACCTTGGTGGCCGCGCTAGAAGGGCTACCAAGCAGCCTTGAAAACAAGTCTAATTATGCGCATAAGATATCTAACATCTCTTTCGCTTTAGACGCCACTCTTCGACTTATTGCTCATACGCTTTCATTGCCAAACGAGTATGATGAAAAAGAAGTAGAAGAGACATTATCTATCTCAGATTTATCAGCGGTGATCACAAGCCTTGAATCTTACGATGCTGAGGCAGTGTCTCTGCTATCAGCGCTATACAACAAACATGCATCATCAGCATCGGCACATGCATTAAACCATGCAAGGCAACTTGTTAGTGTTTACGATTACGGCCGAGCACTTGAAGAACTTTTACGCCTAAGGGATACACTGCTAAATGGCTGATAACCAAAAATCGAAAAAGACGGATTTTAGTATTTTAGTCGTCGACGACGAGCCAGCAAATATCGATTTATTGCAGGGTATTTTGTCGCCTTATTACCAAGTAAAAGTAGCGCCCACTGGGCATATTGCATTGAAAGTTGTAGAGCAGTTCACCCCAGACCTTATTTTACTCGATATTATGATGCCGGGTATTGATGGGCATGAGGTATGCAGACAAATTAAAACGTCACCAGAACTTGCCCCCAGGCTGGCTAAAGTGCCTATCATCTTTGTTACCGCGTTGGGTCAAGGTCAAGATGAAGAGAAAGGCTTTGAATTAGGCGCAGTAGATTATATTACTAAGCCTATCTCCCCCGCATTGGTACTTGCTCGAGTGAAAACTCACATTTCGTTAGCACATCAAGTAAGAGTAACTGAACAAGAAGTTAAAATCAGAACGCAGGAGTTGCTTCGTAGTCAGCAAAGCGCGATTAGTATGTTGGCTGCTGCAGGACATTACAACGATACTGACACCGGCCATCACATTTGGCGCATGGCTGCTTATTGTCAGTGCTTAGCTTTAGCCTCTGGTTGGTCACCTGACGACGCCTCATTACTGGCACAAGCCGCGCCGATGCACGATACCGGGAAAATAGGTATCCCCGATAGTATTTTAAAAGCCCCTAGGCGACTTACCTATGATGAAATGGAAGTAATGCGCACCCATGCGGCAATTGGGTATGAAATATTAACCCGCAGTAATTCCCCCTTGTTTAGCTTGGCGGCAGAAATTGCACGCTATCATCATGAAAAGTGGGATGGCAGTGGTTATCCTTATTCATTAAAGAGTGAACGAATTCCACTAAGCGCACGCATTGTAGCGATTGCAGATGTCTTTGATGCCCTGACGATGAAGCGCCCTTATAAAAAAGCGTGGCCAGATGAAGAAGCATTTGCCTACATTGAGAGCGAATCGGGCAAGCACTTCGACCCAGAATTAGTATCTACTTTTTTGTCTATCAAAGAGGAAGTATTAAAAACAAAGGCGTATTGGAATGAACTTGAAGCTAGAAATGAACTCCCATCAATAGAAACCTTGCTTCCTTAAGCTTTTATTCCTAGAGCCTTTATTCCTTTAGCCTTAACGGTCTGAGCCTTCTGTGAGTGGCGCGAATCAGCGAAAGCAGTTAATAGCGCAGAATATTAAGGTGAAACCACAGGTTTTAACGATAACCTGTTAGTTCATTTTCCTCTACATTATCAGAATAAAATTGTCATATTTAATCGAATAAACCACGTCTTTTTTTAGAATTGGGTTACCGATATTCCTCCCTCATATAGGGCGTTGGAGGAACATACTATGACTAACACACACATTTTTACCCTTGCTGCATTACTTGTACTATTATTTACCCCATTTTCTGCTAGTAGCAGCGAGAGCCAATCGCCTAGCTTATGGCCAGTACCAACACAAAGCGCTCATGGCTACGCTATCGACTTCATACGTGGAGAGGGTGCGGTAAATGGCATCAAATTAGCCTATCAATATAATATCGATCAGCCTTTAAATGTAAGTTGGCCTATGACCTTAACCATGGAAACCAGTGCTAACTTTTGGGAATATGGTGACGATAATCAGTACGACTCAAATGTAGTGCTCGCCCTTTCACCTATTTTACGCTTTCCACTTACCACAGTATTTAACAAGCCTATCGATTTAGAGTTGGGCATTGGCGTGTCGTTACTAGATGATACACAGTTTGCAGGTAAAGACGTGTCTACCCATTATCAGTTTGAAGATAGAATTGGGTTTTCAACCACGTTCGGGCAATACCAAGAATACCGCGTGTCTCTGCGCTACTTTCACTATTCGAATGCAGGTTTTAAGAAGCCTAATCCAGGATTAGATTTTGTGTCGTTGTCATTTAGCCAACGGCTTTAAGAGTAAGACTTCAGCCTATTGGGCTAATAATTACCCTGATACAAACAAAAACGCCGCCGGCTCGTGTAGATGCCTGCGGCGTTTTTTATTTCGCGTGTAAGCGTGCTAGCTATTGCCAAGCTCAGCTTCAATGATTTCAGCTTGTGTCTTTTCAGACTGAACAAACTGTTTCCATTGCTGCGCCATAGCACGGCTTTTCTGATGCTTTTCAGCTTCAGCAAGCTGGTTAAGCGCAAGTGCATACTGCTTTTGATTATAAAGGGCCATGCCTTTAATCAAGTACACCAAGCCAGGATTACGCATCTCGCCTTTTTCAATCGCGCGATCGGCGGAGGTAATCGCCTCCTCCCAACGCTGTTCATTAAGCAAAATTTGCGCTAGCTGAGCATCTAACTCACCGTCTTCTGATAATTCTGCTGCTTGCATCATTACCGGAATCGCTCTGTCTTGCTCTTTGGCGAGAGTCCAGCTTTGGCCTAAAAACTTAAGGTTTCGAAGATTCTCTTCAAGCACCCCTTCTTTCATGGCTTGTTCCATCAACAATGCGCCTTTATACGGTGCACGATGATAGTAATAAAGCTGAGCCATGTTAAAGATATCAGCAGGTGACGATACAAAACCTTGTTGGTAAGCCGTTTCCATAATGGCAAGCTGCTTACGCTCTTCACCAAGCTCGCCATACATGCCTGCTAACTGTATCCAATACTTTGGTTCGCTATAAAGCTTCACTAGCTTAATCAAAACATCTTTTACTTTAGTTGGCTGCTTGAGTTCGTAGAACACTGCACGCTGAAGAATAAGCCATGACTCATCTGGCAACATACCTTCTGCTTCATGTTCAACTATGGCTTGAGTGATCCAATCAGCTGCGTCGTCATAACGCTTATTTTGATAATAAGCCTGTGCTTTTAGCACCTTATTTTTAGGTGGAATAACCCCGTTGTTTAATACTTCCCAACGTTCGATAAACTCTATCGTTCTATCATAGTTACCTTGCATTAAATGCAATTGCGCCAAACTGAAGAGGGTCGACATTTCGAACTTTTCAGGAATAGGCTGCTGGTTCACTACGTTCTCAAACGATTCTAGGGCCTTATCGTAGTTTTCGTCGTTGTAATAAATGAAGCCGAAAAAGTTATACATCATGGCTTTTTCATAGCTATTCATAGAGTTAGCTTTTTCTTCTACCTCTTTAAGAATAGCAATAGCTTCTTCTACATCGCCTGCATCATCGGCAGCTGATTGTGCACGTGCTAATTGCTCGTACACCTTGCCGCGAAGTGTAGGAACACGACGGGTTTTCTTATCACTGGCTTTTTGTTCCTGAGCAACAGCATTATTGGCAACCAACATAGTAGGAACAGACACAGTTGCAAAAACAACGGCAAACGCCAGTGCGCTAAGCAATGTATTCGTTTGTTTTATTCTCATGTCATTATCCGTCTATCTGGAAAGTAATACGGTTTTGAATACCAGACACTTCCGTGGCTTCGCCATTTACTACTCGTGGCTTATATTTAAACTTCATTGCTGCATCCATTGCTGCTTGTTCAAATATGCCTTCTGGATTGGCTTCTATCACGATAGGGTCTCGCACCGCGCCTTGCCTAGTTACCGTAAATTCAACAATAACAAAGCCTTCAATACCACGTTGTAAAGCACGACGAGGATAAACCGGCGCCACCTTAACAATAGGTAAATATTCGCCATCACCAGACTCAAGGGCTAACCCGCCGTCTAAAGAAATATCATCACCAACATCTGCACCGAAATCCATGGATGTCCCCTCTGCATCTGGGGTAGGAGAGTCCATTTGAGGCTGCTCCATTTGCGGTGGTGGCTGATCTGGCTTAGGCGGCTTCTTAGGCTTACGATCTTTTTTCTCGACCTGTTCGTCCTGCTTAACCCTTACAAAGTCAAGTACACTACCCTTTGGCGGTTCCGTTAACGCGCTGCCACCCATCTTGATAAGTGATTGCATCAAGAAGAACAGGCCTAACGTGATCGCAAGGGATATAACAAATGCGATTATATATCGTGGCATGATTTATGGCTCTTGAGCTGCAATCGAAACATCAAAAACACCTGCCGCACGGGAGGCATCCATAACCTTAATAAGGGTTTCAGTTGTTGATTCTTTATCTGCTTGAATCACAACGGTACCCTGCGGGTTTTCAGCGTGAAGACGCTCGATGTTAGCCTGTACTGCGCGCTCATCGATACGACGCTTATTAATCCAAATCTCGCCTTTATCAGAGATAGCAATAAGGATGTTAGCGCGGTCTTTTTTCACAGCAGTAGCTGCTTCAGGACGGTTAACATCAATACCCGCTTCTTTTACAAACGATGCGGTTACAATAAAGAAAATCAACATGATAAATACAACGTCCAGCATGGGCGTCATATCGATGGCTGCTTCTTCTTCATCAACCAGGTTTTGAAAGTGCTGCTTCATAATTTTTACCTTACCTTAATGCCGTAGCATTAACGTTGAATAGTCAATGCATCCTCAAGATGCGTGCGTTCAGATTTCACCATACGGTTGAGCCACGTAGAGGCGAATACGCCTGAAAGTGCACCAACCATGCCCGCCATAGTGGGGATAGTGGCTTTCGATACGCCTGATGCCATAGAGCGAGCATTACCCGACCCTGCAATCGCCATTACATCGAACACTTCAATCATACCGGTTACCGTTCCCATCAAGCCCAGTAACGGACAAAGCGCTACCAAAGACTGAATAATCGGGATGCTACCGTTAAGTCGCATGGTTAACTGTGAAATCGTTTTCTGACGAACTTGCTGTGCAATCCAAGAAGCGCGGTCATGACGTGCAGTCCACATCGCTACCGCCTCTTTCTTAGCTTGCTTATGCCAAATCATCAGATACATGGCACGCTCGAGGATCAAAAGCCACATAACGAATATCAGCAGACCGATGACCAGAAGAACCTGGCCACCTGTTTCTGTGAAATCGCGAATTGCTTCCAGAAACTCGATCATGATTAGCTCCGCTCTGCGCGCTCTGCAATAACGCCAGACGCTTGTTCTTGAAGAATGTATACAATGTTCTTAGAACGTGTATTTAGCATGGCGTATAGCAACGTCATCGGAATAGCGACTACCAGACCAAGAACCGTTGTGACTAGTGCTGTTGAAATACCACCCGCCATTAGTTTCGGGTCGCCTGTACCAAATAAGGTAATTGCCTGGAAGGTATTAATCATACCGGTTACCGTACCAAGTAGACCCATAAGCGGCGCTACTACTGAGATAATCTTGATGATAGTAAGGTTACGCCCTAGCTTAGGTACTTCACCCAAAATCGCTTCAGTAAGGTGAAGCTCTAGCGCTTCAACATCAGCGTTTGGATGATCGTCACGAACTTTAAGCACGCGGCCAAGTGGGTTATTGGTTTTTATTTCTTTGCTCTTAAGCTGCTTGTTCACTTTCATGCGAATTAGCGACAAAGTAATCAAACGCTCTAGGGCAAGTAGCAAACCGAACGCACCAACGATAAGGATGATGTACCCTACTACGCCGCCTTGTTCAACACGCTCTTTAAGATTTGGCGCTTGAACTAGAAGACCTAGAATTGAACCACCTGTTGGGTCGATACCAAATTGAACTAACTCTCCACTTGCCGATTCTTGAAGCTCAGCAGCAGAGCTATTATAGCGGTCTGCAGGCTGACGGATAAGTTCTGAAACCGTTCCGGTCACACCGTTGTACTCAAGGTATTTACCATCAGCAACGAGTGCGAAAGGTCCTACACGTACCACTTCTTTCGATACTTTCTGACCACCCGCTTCAACGACGTCAGTAGTGAATTTGGTCACTTTTCCTGACTCTGTCATTTCACGTTGCATTTCAAACCAAACACGCTCAATTTCTTCAATAGACGCAAGTTTTGAGCTAGAGCCCATGTCTTGTGCCATTTTATCAAGGAAGTCTGAACGACCTGTGATTTGCGCCGATACTACTGAGTTATAAAATTTGTTTTTCGTGTCGCCAGCAATTTGCTGAAGTACACCAAACAATTCTTTTAGTGAACCTAAACGTGTATCTAGCGCACCGTTAAGGTCTGCTAATTTAAATTCATTTTCTTCGAATTGGGTTTCAAGCTGCTCTGACTGTGCCAACATTTGGTCACGACGAGCGCGTGTATCGCGCAATACTTGATCTTGCTCAGCACGCTGGGCTACGAAGTCACGCTCACGTTGTTTGTTTTGCTCAGACTGTGCAAATTGACCTTCTTCTAGCTGCTTAAGCAGTGCGTCTAGGTCCATTGCGCGGTCGTTCTGTGCTACTGCACCAGCGCTTAAGCTAAGGGCTACTAGGCCAAAAGCGATACGTTTTACTGAATTAAACATTCTCATCAACCTCTTAGTCTGTGATAGCCACTGGTAGCATTAGCAAGTCTGGAGCAAGTTGTTTCTTCGCCATGCGCAGACCTTTGGTAATTTGTGTGCGGTAGCTGCTGTCTAGCGCTTCCCACTGGCGAGTTTGCTTGTTCCAAACACCTTGTGAACTAGCATCACGAGTTTGATAAATAAGCGCTGTGCGACCTAAGCGTAAAAACTCAACGTCACGCTCCTGGCCATCAATAGTATGCAAGCCACTGTAAGCTTCCATTGTGCGACCATAGTCCATCTCAACTTGGTACGCTTCCATAACACGACGGAATTTCTCAGATGCAGCAACATCGGCGCGATCCATCATGGCTTTTAAATCCATTACGCGGTTTTTGCGCTCTTCAGGAAGAAAAGGCACGTCTAGGGCAATAAACTGCTCCATGCCGTCAATCATACGCATCATTAGCGGCGTAATTTGACGCTCAACAACCGATACTTCATCGATAGCAGCGTTCAAGTCATCCATTTCTTGTTCTTGGCTGTTAATTTGTTTACGAAGTTGAGTGTTATAAACTTCCAAACCTTCAATTTCTTTCATCAAAGTTTTGAATTGCTGAAGTTTACTGTCAATCTGATCGGTAATGCCGTTTATCTTTTCCTGCGACTTCGCAGCAGATTCATTAATTTTCGCCGCCTCATCGATAACGGGATTTAGTACTTCATCGTCTTGTGCTAGTACAGGTGTCGCCACAAGCGCGCCTGCAATAAGCAAAGAATTGATAAGCTTCATACATTCAAACCTTTAAAGTTAAAAGAAATCGGGGTTACCGACTATAAAATTCTGGGCGTAGGATAGGAGTTTTCCATGACAGTTTTATTACATAACCGTCATATTCAGCAGACAATCGCGCAATAAAAAACCCGGTCAATTCCGGGCTTTTTAAATTAGAAGTCGTAACTTACGCTGGCACTAATACCTGTACCGACGGATTCACGGCGCAACAGGAGTCCTTCCTGTTCAATTTCTTTATCCTCGTTGAGGATATTTTGAAATTTTAGTTTTATCGTCGTGTTGAAGTCCGGATAGTAGGTATAAACAAAATCCAATGAGTGGAAAGGATTTTCTATACCGTCTTCAAACCCGCGAACACCAGGTGCAATAATACGTTCACCAAAAGAGTTATACACCAATGAAGCCGAATGCTCTCCGTTGTCTGAATCCCAACCCAATTGCAGGTTAGCAACCCATTCAGAATGACCCACTAAACGACGCTGATCATTCGTGATAGTCGCTGTGATGGTACCACCATAGGCTTCACGTGCTTGCTGTGAGAACAAAGAATCTTGATCACCGCTGCCAATAGTTACTTCTGAATCTGACACCGTCATGTTTCCAGATATAAAGAAGTTACTCATTGAATCACTGATAAAGCTAAGGTCATGTAAAAACTCTACTTCAACCCCGTATAGTTCACCTTCTTCACCGTTTGCAGTAAGCAACTGAGGTACGCCCTCACCGCCATCGAACTGCACCATCTCAATAGGGTTTTCCATATCCTTGTAGAACAACGCAACAGAGACGTTGTTCCCTTGAGACATATACCATTCCCAGCGGACGTCTATGTTCATTAGCTCAGTTTCAACTAATGACGGTGAACCACGAACAAGAAATTCGGTAAGTGGATCGATAAAGAATGTGGTACTGATATCACGTAAATCAGGACGGATTAACGTTTGGCTGATGTTGAAACGATACTGCATTTCATCGTTAGGGATATAAGTTAGCGCGAATGAAGGAAGAATATCATCTTCGTTATAAATGCTGTCCGCAATTTCATCCGTTTCTGCTGCAAACTCATTCGAGTGTTCAACAAAAGGCACTGAAATTTGCTGGAACTCTTCCCACCGCGCACCACCACTTAAACGCCACTTTTTATCGATAAAAGCATCTACCATCAAGTAACCAGCAGTCAACTTACTTGCTGCGGAATACTTATCACCTTCACCGGTATTGTCTTGAAATAGCGAGCTACCTGTTGAACTTGCGTAGAAGTCAGGGTTATTAATATTTTCTTCTGAGAAAATATCATACAGTCGGTTGCCCACTTTAAATTCATCATTAATACCAAAATGGCGAATCGCTAAATCGATATTTACGGCATCCCGTGTTTTCTCGTAATAATCAAAGCCCGCCTTAATTTCGATATCGTACCCATCACCGTAGAAAGGAGTAGAGATATTAAAGCCATAAGTATCAGATTCATCTTGAAGGCTTTGATACTGACGGTTTAAGTTAGTCCCTGAAGTATCATCGATACGTTCAAGCTCTAACGCACCAGCATCGTCATAAAATAACTGGTAGGTTACTTCCATAATATCGGGCGCTTCACGCGAGGCACGGCTTGTACCTGCGTACCAATCAAAAAACACACCGTTAGCAATATCGAGGAAGTTATGTGTTCCTTTCAACTGTGACGACACCATTTCACGCTCTTCGAAAATGATATCCATACGACTGAACTCTTCCACACCGATGGTGCTTTCACTGTCATCGAAGTATTCGCCGTCCCGCAGGCGGTCACGCATGTCGTGGAGCATCATATTAACCAGTTCAATTTTGTGGTTACTATTTAACTCATAACCCACATTGAACATGCCGCTCCAACGAACATTTTGTTCGGTAGAAATCATGTCACGATATTTAGTAAAACGGGGGTTATCTTGTCCGCCACCAATATCATTACCCAATTGCTCTTCGGTAATTGACCATTCGTTGCTGTAAGAAACCGTCGCAAGGAAGCCCAATACACTGTCGTCATCAAATGTGTAACGATTACCTAGCGTTGCACCTAAATTAAAGTCAGGCTCGGCAGACTTACTTTCAGGGCCAATATCCCAATTAAATGAATTCAGTATCTCTTGTGTTTGCGCCAACGTACGTGAAGAATCACCTTCAAACCCGTCAGAGCCAGAAGCGGCCAAATTCGATGCTATGATAGACGGCAAGGCACGTGTGCCATCATCTCGTCCAGTCCAATCATCGCTGCCACCGCCATAGAAAAATCCGTCATTACTGTTTTCTGAATTCCAACCTGCCCCACCAGACACACTGAACACAAATTCAGTTGGGATAGACTTAGTACGGATATTGACGTTACCGCCACCAAAGTGGCCAGGCATGTTGGGTGAAAACGATTTTTGAACATTCAAGCTTTCAATGATACTTGAAGGGAATAAATCCAATGGAACCACTGAACGCGTAGGATCAGGGCTAGGTACTGTCATACCATTCAATTGTGTACTTGAGTAGCGTTCACCCAAACCACGAACGTAGATGAACTTACCATCTACCAATGTTAATCCAGTTACACGACGAAGTGCTGCTGCTGCATCGCCATCACCGGTACGTGCAATTTGATCTGCACCCATGATATCGGCAACAAACGCTTGGTTTTGACGCTCTTGCATTACTGCTGTTGCTGTCCCTTTTAATCGGGTACCTGTAGCAACAACTTCTTCAATCACTTCATCTTCTGATTGTTGCGCTATTGCTGCTGTAGACAATAAGCTTGAACCCAGAATAGTAGAGATGGCAAGCGTCAGACTACCTAACTTGAATATTGACGATTGATTATTTTTCATTATGGAAACTCCTATGGGGCTGTAGTTAGGAAGACCTTTCAACACAAAAGCTAAGGCGCATAAGCGCCTTAGCTTCAATGAATGACGAAAGTAAATTAGTCTTCAAGACCTACAGTTACCCAGCCTAGCGTCCAGTTAGCTTCGCCATCGAATGCACCCTTATAATCAGTGCTATCGAAGAAGCTATCTAGCGTAGACGCATCAAAACCAGAACCAAGTAACGCTGAATCACTGCTTGGCACATAGCCGGTTGCATCATCGAAGCTTAATGCGTCAATATCTGCAACAACGGTGTTACCATCTTGTGCTTCAAACCACTCTTGGGTTGTTGCCGTGCCAATCACGTCAGAACCAAATGCGCTTGTAGACTCACAAGCCACTGCAGAATGGGTAACGGTAAGTGACGCATCTGCTGCATTCGCAATTGATTCATCACCGTTAACGCGTAGGCAGTTGCTGTAGTCAGCGCCGCCAGTTACCACTAAGTTTTTAATGGTTCCTGCAGTACCGTTGCGCAGACGTACACCATTGGTATCTGTAGAACCAATGATGGTTACATTAGATACAGTAGGTGTTGTAAGTGGTGTCCAAGTAGGATTGTCTTCATTGTTGTCAGCTTCAAATGCGTTGTCGCCGCCATTAAGACCCTGTTTGATAAGTACGTACTGAGCCTTACCTGTCCAACCGAAAGACCAATCCAGTGAGTCATCACCGATGGCTGTTAATACTAAGTGGCTAACGTTTACCGTGCCACCAAAGAACTCAACACCATCATCTAAGTTCTCGTGCACTTGGATGAAGTCTACTTCTGTACCACTACCAACACCAGCAAATGAAATACCGTTTAGTTCATCACCTGCTGCCAGTGCTTTACCTGCATGCTTAACAATAACGTAGCGGAATGTACCAGAGCTATCTTCTGCATCGGCGCCGCCATATAGACCAGCGTCACCTTCAGCAGATACACCACATGCTGCTAATTCAGCATCTGATGTTGCGTCGTCGTCGCCTGTATTACACAAGTTAGTTGGCGCATTACCTAAGATAACTAGGCCGCCCCATTGACCGATAGTCGTTTCGCCACCTGTCATATCTTCAGATGAGGTGAACGTGATAGGCAATGTTGCTGTACCAGACGCTTCCATCTTTGAACCGCGGCGTACCACTAAGAAATCGTCGCCATCTTCACCAAATACGGTAGTACCGCGTTGGATATAAAGCGTAGCGCTATCAGCATTATCGTTACCTACTGCAGTACGGCCTTTAATTAACCAGTGAGCATCATTGGTTAAAGAAACGTCAGCCGTAAAGATAGTATCAGCAGCTAGTTGATACACAGGCTTATCTGTGATGGCGGCAAAGCTGCCTGAAACGTCAGTCGCTAGGCCTTGCTCAAATGCGTTAGTCACATCTGAAGGGATTGAGTCGTTAACCGCAACAGTCCAACCATCCATCCAGTTGTTTTCGCCATCAAATGCGCCGATGTAGTCAGTTGATGTGAAGAAATCACTGTCAGCAGACATATCAACGCCAGCGCCAAGTAAAGGAGAACCAGAGCGAGGTGTGAAGCCATCGGTAGAAAGCATTAAGGCTTCAGCCGTTTGTACACTGTTTCCAGTTTGACCGGTAAACCACGCTTGTGTTGAATCACCGCTGATTTCATCAGATCCAAAGTTGTCATCTGTCTCACAGGCAACCACTGAATTCTCAACAGAAAGTGCACCAGATTCTGCATTAGCGATAGATTCAGCACCGTTAACACGTAGGCAGTTTGAGTAGCCTTCACCCGCCGTAACCACTAAGTTACGAACTGCTCCTGCAGTACCGTTACGTAAACGCACACCGTTTGTGCCATCGGCACCAACAATGGTTACGTTCGAGATAGTTGGGCTAGTAAGCGGTAACCAAGCTGGATTATCTTCGTTGTTATCCGCTTCGATAGCATTATCGCCACCTGCAGCAGATTGCTGGATATAAACGTTTTGTGCGTTACCAGTCCAACCAAATGACCAATCTAGTGAGTCATCGCCGATATCAGTCAACACAATGTTGCGAACACTTACTGTACCACCGAAGAATTCAACACCGTCATCAAGGTTTTGGTGAACTTGAATAAATTCAACTTCAGTACCAGAACCAATACCCGCAAATGAAATACCGTTTAGCTCGTCACCTGCCGCTAATGCGCGACCTGCGTGCTTAACGACGATATAGCGAAGTGTACCTGAATTATCTTCAGCATCTGCACCACCGTATAGGCCTGCATCGCCTTCCGCGGCTACGCCACATGCCGCTAATTCCGCATCTGAAGTATCAGAATCATCACCCGTGTTACATAGATTAGTGGGTGCGTTACCAAGAAGCACTAAACCGCCCCATTGACCAATTGACGTTTCTTGACCCGTTAGGTCCTGAACTGAGGTAAATGTAATGGGTGCACTGGCCGTGCCTTCAGCTTGAATCTGAGAGCCTCGACGCACTACTAAGAAGTCATCGCCTTCTTCGCCGAACACCGTGGTGCCTTGTTCAATGTAAAGTACTGCATTATCTGCGTTATCGTTACCAACCGCTAAGCGACCTTTAATTAGCCAGTAAGCATCGTTAGTTAACGTTACATCACTGGTTAATGTTGTATCTTCGGCAAGTTCATAAACTGGCTTATCGGTTAATTCTGGGAAGTTAGCAGATACATCTGTTGCTAAACCTTGTTCGAAAGCCGTTTGGATATCCGTTGGAAATCCACCATTTACGCCAACCGTCCAACCGGTAGTCCAGTCTTCACCAGCAGGGTCAAATGCACCGATGTAATTTCCACTGTTAGCTAACGGCGATGCAGAAGTTGGGAAATAACCGTTATCTTCAAATAATAGTTCTGATGGTGTAAGCACACTATTGCCTGTTTGGCCTTCAAACCAAGCTTGTGTAGACTCACCGCCAATCTCATCTGAACCGAAGTTGTTGGCAGGTGTTTCACACGCAACAACAGAGTTAGTAATTGAAAGCTCGCCAGATTCTGCATTAGCAATAGACTCGTCACCATTTACACGCAAGCAGTTAGCGGCCAAGGTAGAACCTGTTACCACGACGTTTGATAACACACCCGCAGTGCCGTTACGTAAACGTACGCCGTTAGTGCCATCGGCACTTACAATGGTTACGTTAGAAATCGTTGGTTTGGTAAGAGGTAACCATGAAGGATTATCTTCATTGTTATCCGCTTCAATGGCGTTATCGCCGCCGTCAGCAGATTGCTGAATGTAAACGTTAGTTGCACTACCCGTCCAGCCGAAAGACCAATCTAGTGAATCATCACCAATATCAGTAAGTACGACATTGCTTACACTAACCGTACCACCGAAAAATTCGATACCGTCATCAAGGTTTTGGTGAACTTGAATGTGATTAACGGTGGTTTCAGAACCGATACCCGCGAATGAAATACCGTTTAGTTCATCACCAGAAGCCAACGCTTTACCCGCATGCTTAACAACAACGTATTCAAGCGTACCCGAGTTGTCTTGAGCGTTGTTGCCGCCATATAGGCCTGCATCACCTTCAGCAGACACACCACAAGAAGCCAGTTCATCGTCAGACGTTTGGTCATCATCACCTGTATTACAAAGGTTGGTTGGTGCATTACCGAGTAATACCACACCACCCCATTGGCCAATTGATGTTTCTTCGCCAGTAACATCTTGTATAGATGTCATAACGATTGGCGCTGAAGATGAACCAGACGCTTCAATTTGTGAACCACGGCGTACCACTAGGAAGTCATCACCGTCTTCACCAATAACCGTAGTACCTTCTTCAATGGTAAGTACTGTTGAATCAGCGTTGTCGTTACCTACAGCCGTACGACCTTTAATGATCCAGTGTGCATCGTTCGTCAACGTCATGTCTTGCGTTAACACTAAGTCGTCGTTTAACCGATAAACAGGTTTATCGGTAATAGTAGAGAATTCGCTAGATGCATCTGTCGCCAAGCCTAATGAAAATGGCGTATCAACATCAGGGGTTGTTGGCGTGGTTGGGGTCGTTGGCGTGGTTGGTGTTGTTGGCGCTGCAACAACTTCGTCACCTTCGTTAATATTTATATCGCCACCGCAACCTGCAAGAACAAGTGCTGTTGTAATTGCACTGATCTTAAAAACATTACGAATTTCCATTAAATTCTCCAGTTAGATCTTAGTTTGAATTTCAAAGTCCGGTAGAGGTTAAATGAGAAGGGTGACATTTTTGTTACAAATGCACATTCAAATAGAAATATTTGGAACTTTTATAAATAGTCTTAAATGTCTTTAAGATTGTCTTGTTTTTTAGGTAGTTAAAATGAAATTTAGGGATTTCAGCAGATGGTTATATTGAAAGATTTGCTAATTTCTATCTCGAAACCACTTGGTTATGACGTTTTTATTACCCGTAGTCACCGGTTCGGCATAATGCAAAGTATTAAAATTAGGCGCGCCTGTTTGGGTCAAATTGTTCCATATCAGTGCTGCGCCTCGGCGGGGCTTTATCGACAGGCCTATTTTTGTAAAATGTGTATGTCCCCCCTCCATGACATCGTCTAAATAAATCATGCAAGTCCATGTCCGCTGACCTCTTGTTTTTGCATGTTCTAGATATTGTGGTGTGCCTGGCGGGAAGAAATCAAAATGCGGTTTAAAATATTGCCCTTCCTCATAATGTTGTGCTTGAATCACCTCTTTTTCTCCTACGCCCAAGTCTAAGAAGTTGACGACGCGGCTATCTATTGAGGTAACTAATTCGCTCTGCATGAAGGCGAGTTCACAAGTGGAAGATGTTCTAATTCCTGCTGTAGAAGGAGCTCCAGTGAGTTTTGAGGGCGTAAGTTTACTTGAAGAAAGGCTTATCACCTCGTGGCACTCGTCAGCAGGTAGAAAGTCGTCAACGCGATAGAGCTGAATTTGCTCTTCATCGTACAAACAACTCACATTCTGATTTGAAGGCTGATGTAAAAACGCTGGAAATGCGAGCTTACGGTAAAATTCTATGTCTCGGTCGAAAACATGCTTTTCAGGTAAATTGCTGCCTAGAAGCGAGCGAACGGTTTTTGCGTCAAACCCATTTAGGGTTAACTGTTCAATAATTACGGGCAGTGCCGTGCCTGATAAAAGGTTTTTTACTACCCAACTTTTCCAGCGTGATGGAACGTGCTCCACGATTACCCACCTGCTTGTACAATAACTAATCAACCAACCTACGCTGTCTAAGCAGCATATCTTCTCGAATAGGAAAGTACCCATCTCGAGATACTTGTTCTTGGCCTTGTTCAGACAAAATATAACGCAGGAACTCTCTTTCAAGAGTAGGTAGTGGCTCACCCGGTTTTTTGTTTATCACCAAATACAAGAAACGAGAAAACGGATAAGACTCACTGCGAACGTTATCTATGGTAAGTGGCACTAAAGAATCTTTGCTTTCACCTAATGGCAGCGCCCGCACTCCTGCAGTTTTATACCCGTAGGCGGCGTAGCCCATCGCCCCTTTGCCTGAAGCCACAGATAGCACCACTGATGCCGACCCCGGCTGTTCGTTAACTGTATTTCTAAAGTCACCGTCACACATAGCTATGATTTTAAATAGCCCATAGGTTCCTGATACCGAATTTCGTCCGTACAAGCGAATTGGAGCGCGATAACCGTTCGCGTCAATGCCTAACTCTGACCATCTATTGATTGGCCCATCCCCTCCGCAAAATTGTGTTTGGGAAAAAATAGAATCGACTTGGTTTAAGGTTAGCCCTTGCAACGGATTGCGGCGTTCAACAAAGATAGCGATGGCGTCCATCGCAACCTTAAGGACTAAAGGCGGGTAACCGTGCTTGCGGGTAAAGTCGCGAATCTCGCTAGGTTTTAATTCTCGGCTCATTGGGCCGATAGTGGCGGTTCCTTCAATGAGCGCAGGGGGCGCAGTAGAAGAACCAGACGCTTGAATTTGAAAACCCACCTGCGGATAGAGGGCTTTGAATTCTTGTGACCAAAAAGTCATTAAATTCGCGAGTGTGTCTGACCCTACCGAAGTAATTTTTCCTGCCACCCCAGGTTGACGTTCGTATTCTAACTCGTGGGTAGTTTCAGCGCCTAGCGAGCCTGAAACAAGAAGCAAAACGGCCACATTGCACAAGGCGATGAATTGCTTTATTCGCATTTAAATTTGCTCCGCAATTAACTCTTTATCCAGCACAAAGGAAAACTGACTGCCCTCCCCTAAAGTGCTAGCAATGTCTAAACGAGAATTATGGTGGCTAAGTACGTGCTTCACTATCGACAACCCCAATCCTGAACCACCGGTTTTGCGTGACCGTGCTTTATCTACCCGATAAAAACGTTCTGTGAGTCGATTAAGATGATTGGATTCAATGCCATCACCATTATCGTGCACCGCGAACTTTGCGCCTTCCTCATCATGCCGCCAATATACATGAATTTCACCACCAGGTGGAGTGTAGTGCACCGCATTAAATACTAAGTTAGAACAAGCACTTCGTAGCTCGGTTTCAACCCCAAAGACTTTAAGGTCGGTATCAATATGAAATTCAATATGGTGCTGTTTTTCTTTATTCAGTGCTTGGGCTTCTCGCTCTATCTGAGACAGTACCGTGGGAATATTAACCACATTTTCGTAAATCCGTTCCGAGCTGGCTTCAATGCGAGACAACACCAATAAATCTTCAATCAAATTTTGCATACGATGAGTTTGCGCAGTCATCTCCTTCATGGCTTTTTGCATAAAAGGATCTGCGGTTTCATCCACTGGCAAGATTTCTAAATAGCCATTGATAACCGTGAGAGGCGTTCGTAGTTCATGTGACACATTGGCGACAAAATCTTTACGCATGGCCTCTAACTGAGAGACGCGGGTAATATCTCGCGCAATCAATAACAGGTGCTCGTCGCCATAAGGCATAACCCGATATTCAAAGGTTTTATGCGGGTTGGTTGGTGATGGAACTTCAATAGGATATTTGAAATTTCCAGCATGAAAATACTGAATAAATTCTGGGTGTCGTAGTAAGTTATCGAGCCTTCTGCCCGCATCTTGTGGCCACTTTAAGCCCAGATCCAACCGCGCTAAGCGGTTACACCAGATAATACATGCTTTAGAATCTACTACTACCGCTGCATCGGGGAGTGCTTCAGACCCCTCACGGAAGCGCTTCACTAATTCGCCAAGCTCTTTACGCTTATTCCTGTTTCTGCGCTGCAGGTAATAAATACCTTCGTAAATATGCTCCCACACGCCACGCACTGTGGGTGGTGACATCTTACGGCTATGCCATAACCAGCGGTTAAGCTTGTATAAATGCCAATAGTTGAAAATGAGCAGCAAGGTGGCGCCAATGGCTACAGCAAATAACATGTCATTCATGTACCAACCGATTAGCGCGAATACCAGAAGGTATAGCACTAGTCGAAGCGTACTTCTCAGCCATGAGAACGGGTAATACATAGTGAATGCGCCCTGAAACAGTGAAACGCGGAGAGCGAAGAGACGCTAGTGGCGTCTCTTATCCGCAGGGAATTTAGAGTTTGGTAGAGAAACGGTATCCGGCTCCACGCACGGTTTGAATCATAGCATCATGCCCATGACGAGAGATAGCTTTACGTAAACGCCTGATATGTACATCAACCGTTCTATCTTCCACATACACATTCGTACCCCATACATTGTCGAGTAATAGCTCACGGCTATAAACACGCTCTGGGTGGGTCATGAAAAAATGCAGTAATTTGAATTCTGTGGGACCCATGTCAAGTGGCTCTTCATTAGCCATAACACGGTGAGACACCGGCTCAAGTTTCAAGCCGTTAAATTCAATAGGCTCCTCATTTGATGTAGGCGTTACGCGTCGCATCACCGCTTTAATTCGAGCGATAAGCTCTTTGGGTGAAAACGGTTTAGTGACGTAATCATCCGCACCCGCATCAAGGCCTCGAATTTTATCTTCTTCTTCGCCTCTAGCGGTAAGCATAATCACTGGAATATCACGAGTGAACTCATGCTGCTTTAAACTCTTAGCCAATTGCACGCCGCTACCACCCGGTAGCATCCAATCAAGTAAGATTAAATCTGGGTAAGGTTCACATATTTTTTCTTGCGCTATATCGTAATCTTCGGCTTCAATGATATTAAAACCAGACTGCTCTAACACAAACTTAAGCATTTCACGGATGGGCGCTTCGTCCTCAACCACCAAAACTGTACGAGACATTATTATTTTCCTGCTCATCACAAAACGCCGCTATTATTAATGTGCACTGTGACACTTTTATTAAAACGATTACATTAATGTGTCAAGTTTTCGACAAAGATAGGTAAAACTTTCTTCACAGAGGTTGCTTGTTTATTCATACATTTACGCATATTCTTGGCAATGAAGGTCAAGTAAATTGTAGACAGAGGAATGTTGTTCAATGGCGGCGGTAAAAACTGGGTTATCAAGAAAACTGCTGACACGAGTGCTTTCTGTATACTTCATTCTTACGCTTATTGTTACCGTTGGACAGATTTTTACTGAGTATCTTAGTACCAAAGATCATGTCGAAGATGAATTACAAACTTTAAAGAACACCTTCTCAACCAGCTTGACCCGTGCCCTGTGGGAATTGAACACCGAACAAGCTAGCTCAATAGCAGAGGGGTTATTAGAACTTCCTATTGTTGAAGGTGTACAAGTCAGGGATGAAAATGGCAATCAAATTGCCGACTACGGTTTAAGCATTCAGCGTCCCCGCTCTCCTATCGAAGAAGAACTTATTGAAGACCACCCAGGTGGTATTTTCAGTTATAGCTTTCCATTAATATTTAAATTTTCAGGACGAGAATCGACTGTAGGCGATGTAACGCTCTACTCAAGTTTCGATACTATTTTTGGTCGTATTGAAATTGGGATCTTTTTTCTTATTGGTAATGCGTTAATAAAAACAACCTTCTTGGTGTTTCTTTTTATGACCGCGTTTCGCACCATGTTGTCCGAACCCTTGGCTGAAATCACCCATCAAATGGAAGGGTTCGATCCACTTCACCCTGAAGAAAGTAAGCTTTCAGTCAAAATAAGTGACGATAATGAATTATTGCAACTAAAAGAGTCGTACAACAATGTTATCGACGATTTAATCGTATCTAATAGCAAGTTGACCAATGCCCAAAGTCAGCTGTCACATGCCAATAAAAAATTAGACGACCAGAACCTCATTTTAGAACAAGAAGTGGCCAAGAAAACCTCTTCGCTTTCTCAAATTATGCTTAGCCTAGAACAGCAAAAAGACGAGCTTATCGCGAATCAAAGAGAGCTTCGTCAAGAGAATGAAAATAGGCAGTATATAGAAGATGAGCTTCGTAAAAGAAACTCGGAGTTGGCGAATTCAATGGGAAATTTACAGCTCGCCAAAGATCAGTTAGTCGAATCTGAGCGCATGGCTTCTCTTGGCGGGTTGGTAGCAGGCATTACCCATGATGTGAATACTCCATTGGGCGTTGGCGTGACGGCAGCCAGCTTTTTGCAAGAGCGACTCAATAACTTAAAAACGGGTTTTGAAGAAAAAAGCCTGACAACTAAGAACATGGAAAACTTCATTAATGAAGCTGAACAAACGGCTAATCTTCTGTTAACTAACTTAAACAGAGCATCTGAGCTTATCGCCAGCTTCAAACAAGTGGCGGTAGATCAAACCAGCGAAACTGAGCGAGAGATAAACCTTAACGATTACATTCGTGACATCATTAAATCGCTCAAGCCAAGCTTCAAGCATAGTAATCATGAAATAGTGGTCAATTGCCCTGAAGATCTTTATATTCGCTGTGCACCAGGGGCCATTGCCCAAATTGTGACGAACATGATTGTGAACTCTTTAGTGCATGGTTTTGAAGACACTAACGATGGCAAAATTACGTTGGATGTGAGTACTGATAACAACACCATAGAAATGCGTTACCGTGACAACGGAAAAGGTTTATCTAATGATGATTTAGATAGGTTGTTTGATGCCTTCTTTACCACTAAGCGAGGAGAAGGCGGCAGCGGGCTTGGCACACACATTATGTACAATCTTGTTACTCAGTCTTTATCTGGCCACATTGAAGCGCAAAGCAAACCTGGCGATGGCCTCCAATATACCATTCGCTTTCCTATGAAGGGCAAACCTGCTTAACAAAAAATCTCTATAGCTCCCGTACTATATCCGTTGCACCGCATTCGCTAGCTTGGTACGCTTGCCCACCATTTTTAAAAGAGATAGCCTCAAATGTGGTTTAAAAATATAAAAGCCTACCAAATTACACAGCCACTTTCCCTTGACGATGACGACCTAGAGCGCGTGCTAAGCGAGCAAGCCTTCCGTCCTTGTAAGAGTCAAGACTTGGCCACTATGGGCTTTGCCTCCCCTTTCTCTCAAGCCGGCAAACAAGGCACTATGTTTCAGCGTGTTGGCCAACGTTACTGGCTTACTGTTAAGAAGCAAGAAAAGCTACTTCCTGCCGCGGTAATTAATGCCGAACTGGACGACATGGTTGCCAAAATTGAAATGGAAACCGGTTCGCCTGTCGGTAAAAAGGCGAAAGCTGATCTTAAGCAGGAAATTCAGACTCGCTTGTTACCTCAAGCGTTTACTAAAAACACTTACACCCATGGGTTTATTTCATTAGAAGATAACCTTGTGGCTGTTGATGCCTCTGCCGATGGCAAAGCTGAAGCCTTTTTAGCCCTAGTCCGAAAAGCCATTGGCTCACTACCGGTTGTGCCTTTAGCTCGCCACAGTTTGCAGTCTGAACTGACTCACTGGCTGACTGACGCTGCGCCAGATGGCATAGCACTACTTGAAGAAGCCGAGTTCAAATCTACAGATGATGCTGGCAGTATTATTCGCTGTAAGAACCAGCCGCTTGATAGTGATGAAATCACGATTCACTTGGATGCAGGTAAGCTGGTACAAAAAGTAGCGTTTGAATATCAAGATACCCTAACGGCAGTTATTGCTGAAGATGGCTCGTTAAAGCGTATTAAGTTTACCGATAGATTAAAAGAAGAGACTGAAGACATTCCTAAAGACCAAGTTGAAGCACGCCTAGATGCTGAATTTGCGTTAATGTCTGCAGAGCTTTGTACTTTGCTAAACTTCTTGCGTGAAACGCTCAACTTGAACGACGCTAACACCTAAACCGTGTTTAACTAGCGTGACATTAATACGTGTTGAGCAGTGCCCCATGGGTATTGCTCAACATTCTGTTTATCTTAGCCATCCGTTAGCCAGCCGCTTTACCTCTAATCACTTGCCTGCCAGCTGCCTTTACAACACCGGGTAGTGGATAATATTAATAAACCGGGTTTTCCCACTTTCATCTTTATAGCCATGCACTTGATCGGCATTTATCAAATACTGCTCGCCTGCCGTTATGGTTCTACTCTCATCGCCCTGCCTTAGGGTTAACCTACCCTCAATGCAATGAATATGCTCTGTTACCCCACTTTGGTGTGCGGTAGAACGCTGCTCATGGAAGTGAGTTAGGGTAATTTCAAACACCTCAAAACCTTTGTTTACATCAAATGGAAAAAGGGTTTTCACTTGCATGTTTGGGTCGTGAATAAAGCCGTGATTAACATCGAATTCAGACTGTGCGTTTGCTGCAATAAAAGAGGAGAACGAAGCATTTAACCCTGTCGCAATTTTCCATAATGTGGCAATAGTCGGGCTTGATTCTTGCCGCTCTATTTGGCCTAACATGGCTTTAGACACACCGGTTAACGTGGCGGCTTTATCAAGAGACAAGCCCATATCACCACGCAACTGCTTTAAACGCGTAGAGATACTTAACGAAAAGTCCCCTGCCTGTAGTGCATCGCTATTGGTCTTCATCATTCTCTGCTTCTTGTCACATTTAAACAACTAGCGTCTATTTAGCATTTTAAATAAAACGCCTTGTGCGTTATAGCGCACAAGTGTAGAGTTAACTTATTGCGTACGTTATAACGCACATAGTATGAAGTAGTTTAGAAATAGGTTCAAATTGTTGAGGCAAAGATGAAATCAAAATGGCAGATTAGCCACATTTCTTCAGGATTAACGGCAGTCACCGTTGGCTATAGCAGCGCTGTTGTTATTGTTATTGATGTTGCCCGTAAAGCGGGAGCAAGCCCTGATATGGTCATTAGTTGGCTTCTCGCCTTAGGCCTAGGCATGGGCATTTCCTGTATTTTCTATTCTTGGCTAATGAAAATGCCTGTCGTCACTGCATGGTCTACCCCTGGTGCGGCCTTTTTATTAGGTAGCGTGGAACAGTATAGTCTCCCAGAGAGTATCGGCGCCTTTATTATCTGCGCAGTGCTTTCACTGGTTACCGCGCAAAGTCGCAGTTTGCTCAATCAAATAAGCCGTATTCCGACTAGTATCTCATCGGCGCTACTGGCAGGTATTCTATTGCCTATCTGTATATCGATATTCACTGATGTAGAACAACATCCCTATATTGTTGCCAGTTTTCTGGCTATCTATCTTGCTGGAAGCCGATTTTTCCCTCGCTACCTTATGTTGTGTTTACTGGCTGTTTCTATCGTCACGAGTAGCTACTTAAACGGTGAAATTCCCTTAACACTCGCACTACCTACTCCTGTGTGGGTTAGCCCTGAGTTTTCAGTTACCGCCGCGATTGGGCTTGCCATTCCTTTGTACATTATTACTACCCTTTCTCAGAATTTACCCGGCATTGCGATACACCATGCCCATGGTTACCACCCCGACCATAAAAAAGTGCTAAGTGGCATTGCCATATTGCAGGGGGTGCTGGCGCCGTTTGGCGGGTTCACGTTTAATCTTGCGGCAATAACCGCGGCATTGTGCATGGGAGAAGAAGCAGATAAAGATAAAAGTCAGCGCCACAAAGCGGCCATTGCCGCCGGCATTGGCTACCTATTCATGGGGCTACTCGCCTCTGTTGTGGTGGTTTTATTCGTTTCAATGCCCACGATTGTGGTGCATTTACTGGCAGGTCTTGCGCTGCTGGCTACCTTGCAAGCCGCTCTAGTCAAAACCGTAGAGAGCGACAAATACCGTCACGCTGCCTTAGTCACTTTTTTATGTACGGCGTCAGGCTTCAGTCTTCTATCTATCACCTCAGCGGTGTGGGGCCTATTACTCGGCTTATTGTTAATGCTGGTTGAAAGTAACAAACAAAAAAGCCGAACATAAGTTCGGCTTTAAGTCATCGTGCTTACCAGCGTTATAGTCGCAACGTGTTAGGCAAATATTTGCTTTGCGGCACTGGCAAGGTCGGCAAATTCATCTGAGTGAAGTACCGCCACATCATCAATCACATCTCGCTGTATGGCTAAGTTCAAAACAGCGTCTTTTTGACTGTCCATTGCGCCAGAAACGGCCGCACCAACACGAACGAAATCTATGTAGGTAACCTGCTCAGGAATATAGCTTAAGTCTTTCCAGCATTTGGCTACACTCACAAACTCTTCACCAAAGCCCCACTCTCGCATAATACTAGCGCCAATTCGGCCCGCTAGCTTGTCGATAGCCACTTCTAAAAAGGTTGGATTCGCAAACACTTCAGGGTGTCTTTCCGCTTCGGTTAAAATAGGTAATACGCCAATGTTATGGGTTAACGCTGTTAGCGTCATAATATCCATACTCATTTCACGCTTTTTCGTGCGAGCGATATAAAGCTGCATCACCGCCATTGAGTTAGCCACGATATTTACCGTATTCGCCCACTCTTTTTGTAAATAGGCACTCACTACATCGTTTTTAGAAACGAACAGCTGCTCCATGGCAAGCGCGGTTGAAATATTTTTGATTTGGCGTAAACCAATGCGGGTTACCGCTTGGCTGATAGAATTTACTTTGATACTGCGACCCATATAAGCACTGTTCGCAATTTTAATCATTCTTGCGCTTAGTGAGGGGTCTTGTCCGATAACATCCCCCATCGCACTTAAGTTGATATTAGGATCGTCCGCTGACTTTCTTACTTTTAAAGCAATAGCCGGTAATGTAGGAAGTACGAGTGTGTCGTTTGTTATTTTTTCAACCAGAATTGTTGAGAGCGCATTTTGTGTAGACATATACCTACCCTTAGATATGTTTCAAATAGCCACTAAAAGGCAATGAATTTAAGATACCCGCGGTTACACTGTAATCCTTGTTTGCGAGTAAATGACCAAGTTGCAGTTGCTCAGAGACTTACTATTCCACTATACGCTACGCATATGAAAAGCATAGCTTTATGATAGCAGGAAATCACATTCCCCTTATGTTATAACCGTTATTGAGCTCGAATAATATTGAACCTTTTACTAACTCAACATTGAATATGCATTATTACGCGTTATGAACAGTGTAGTACATATGCCTTTACATGAAACCTTGATACACATCAAAACGCCGCTCGCTAACGTGTTACTTTATTGTATATTCTTATCCTGCCAATAAATGTAGAACAGAAACCTTTATGATGAAATTTCCGCGCAAACATTACTCTACTCTTGCAGTGGCTGTTGCCACAAGTTTATTTATGAGCGCCTGCTCTAAGGCGCCAGAAGAGACAGTATCAAAAACAAATCCTTCTGTAGAGGCTCCGCAAACTGCATCACCCGATAGTGCCCTTGTTGATAGTGCCCTTCTTGTGAATGAGTCTCGGCTATCTATTTATCATCCCGTTGAACTCACAAGCGATTTATCCCACTTAAGCGACAACCAACAAAAGATGATTGGTTTGCTTATTGATGCATCAAAGATAATGGATGACTTATTTTGGAAACAAGCCTTTTTCGGCGATAAAAGTGAGTTTCTAAATAATATTAAAAGCGACGATGTAAAACACTTTGCTTCAATCAACTACGGCCCATGGGACAGATTGAACGGCGATAGCCCTTTTCTTTCAGGCTATGAAGAAAAAGCCCTAGGTGCAGAGTTTTATCCTCACAACATGACAAAGGCCGACTTCGCCACCGCTACGTTTGAAGGCAAACAAGGCTTATACTCGTTAGTGAAGCAAGATGAAGCTGGCAACCTTTACTCTGTACCCTACTCTGAGGCGTACAAAAGTGAATTAACTGCAGCATCCAAAATTCTAAAAGAAGCGGCTGAACTGGCAGAAAACTCAAGCTTTAAAGCCTACTTAACCCTTCGTGCACAAGCATTACTTACCGACGATTACTTAGCGTCTGACATGGCATGGATGGACATGAAGACCAACCCTGTAGAGTTGGTAATTGGGCCAATTGAAAGCTATGAAGACCAGCTATTTGGTTATCGCGCCGCCTTTGAAGCCTACGTTCTGGTAAAAGATTTAGCTTGGAGTGAAAAGCTCGCAAAATACGCAGCATTTCTTCCAGAGTTACAACAAGGTTTACCTGTACCTGCCCAGTACAAAGCAGAAGTACCAGGCTCCGATGCCGACTTAAACGCCTATGATGTAGTGTATTACGCGGGTCATTCAAACGCTGGCAGTAAAACCATTGCGATTAACTTGCCTAACGATGAGCGTGTACAGCTTGAAAAAGGCACCCGTCGCTTGCAACTGAAAAACGCGATGCGTGCCAAGTTCGACAATATTCTTATTCCTATTGCAGATATGCTAATTGCACCTGAGCAACGCGCTCACATTACGTTTGATGCGTTCTTTGCTAACACTATGTTTCACGAAGTGGCGCATGGCTTAGGGATAAAAAACACCCTTGATGGCAGCGATACTGTAAGGGGTTCGCTAAAAGAGCACGCCTCTGCCTTAGAAGAAGGTAAAGCTGACATTTTGGGCCTTTACATGATTCAAAGCTTGCTCGAAAAAGGTGAGATTTCAGAAGGTACACTTGAAGATTACTATGTCACCTTTATGGCTGGCATCTTCCGTTCAGTCCGTTTTGGGGCCTCTAGTGCACACGGTAAAGCGAATATGATCCGCTTTAATTTCTTTGCACAAGAAGGCGCTTTTGAGCAAACCGAAGACGGTGTTTATCGCGTTAATGTTGAGAAAATGGGCGCAGCAGTAGCCGCGTTATCAGAGCTTATATTAACCTTGCAAGGTGATGGCGATTACGACGGTGTTGCAGAACTTGTCGACAGTATGGGCGTAATTAAACCACAGCTAGCGGCAGATTTAGCACGCTTAGAAGCGGCAAATATTCCTGTGGATATTCACTTCGAACAAGGCAAAAAGGTACTTGGTTTGAACTAACCACTTCCTTTCTATAAGTGGTTTAGTAAAGACTAAGCCGGTTAGTTGCCTGTGTTAAGCAACTAGCCGGCTATTAAACTTATCGCTATGCGTTTAAAAGCTATTCTAAACGCTTAGCGTTATCGGTATATGGCGGCCAGCCCATGATTTTACCGGCTAGTACATGCAAGTGTATGTGGTACACCGTTTGCCCACCAAACTCATTACAGTTCATTACCGTGCGGTAACCCTGCTCATCCACACCTAATTCAGCGGCTACCTTCGCAGCAATATAAGATAAATGCCCCACCAACTCTCTATCTTCTTTTGTGATGTCATTGATAGTAGGAATTGCTTTTTTCGGGATCACTAAAAAATGCACCGGCGCTTGCGGGTTAATGTCTCTAAACGCCAACGAGATATCATCTTCATAAAGGATATCTGCTGGAATTTCTTTATTGATAATCTTCGTAAAAATAGTGTCTAACATTGCGTACTCCCTGCATCAATTATTGTAACCATACTGCGTTGCTGAATACTTCAAAAGAGGCGACGTCCTAAAAGGGAAGTCGCTCCTTTGTGTTACGCCAACACAGTATTATGAACCCTATGCTAACAGCTTGGGGAAAAGCTTATGCAAAAACGAACCAAAGCAAAATGACGCCTAACAGTAAGCGATAAATCACAAATGGAAGCATACCAATTCGCGATATCCAGCTAAGGAAGAGGTAAATACATAAGTAAGCACTCACAAATGAGAACGCAGCGCCATAAAGCAACGCAGACCAATCAACTGCTTCGTTAGCTTGTAATAAATCAAGAGTGGCGAGCAAACCGGCGCCCAAAATAACAGGGATAGACAGTAAAAACGAAAAGCGCGCACAGCTCTCTCTATTTAAGCCCAGCATCAAACCTGCTGTCATGGTAATACCCGAGCGAGAAGTACCAGGGATTAGCGCCAGTACTTGCGCTAAACCAATCAACAATGCTTGTTTCCAGTTAAGCGATGTTAATTCTTGAGTGCGTTTCGCGGTGGCGTCGGCATACCATAGGGCTAGGCCAAAAATAATGGTGGTAGCGGCGATAACAAGGGCAGTTCTGGCGTTAAGCTCTATCCAGTCTTTCATGACAAAACCAATAATTACAGCAGGTATAGTAGCGATAATCACATACCAGGCTAACTTACTGTCAGTGTTTTGCTCTTTTGTGAATCCCTTGGTAACCCACGCCACTGTCATTTGTACGATTTCTTGGCGAAAATAAATCATTACCGCCAGTAAACTTCCCACGTGAACAGCAACATCAAACGCTAACCCCTGACTTACCCAGCCAAATAGTTCTGCGGGCAATAATAGGTGCCCAGAACTGCTGATAGGTAAAAACTCGGTAACGCCCTGAATAATGGCCAATATGATTATTTCGAACAGTGTCATTCCGTTGCTTAGCTCCAAGTAAAATTGATGGGCGAGAGTGCTTGTGTTTCTTTATCGAAAGCCTGCCAAAGCGCCTCGTAGGTTTTGCCTTCAACAGGGTGAATATCATTGGGAACCAATTCAGCTAACGGCCATAGTACAAAGGCGTTATACAGAATCTCTTCCCGAGGCAATACGACGGGTTCATGGGTAACTTGGTCGTCGTATGTGAGTAAATCTAAATCTAGTGTACGGGAACAAAATTTCTTTTCCCCGTGTTTACGGCCATTGTCGCTTTCAATCTGACGAAAGGTATCTCGCACTTCAATGATACTCATAGAAGTCTCGGCTTTCGCCACTAAATTATAAAAAGCACTGCCATCGAAGCCGACTGACTCACTCTCATATACCGAAGAGTAGCTAACGCCATCGAAATTCTGTTTAAGCGCTTTAATACTTTCTCGTATGTAGTGTTCTTTGTCGATATTAGAACCCACACTAATTAAAATCGTATGACGCCCCACTAGGACTTTTCCTGATACATAGCCACTGCCACCGTTTGTGCATTAGGAAGAATATTCGGCTTCACAATTTTCAGGCGAATAGCATGAGCCCCAAAGGTGGCAAGTACTTGGTTCATTACAGCACCGCCAAATGCTTCTAGCAGCATAAAGCGACTGTTTTTCCCTACCTCAGTAATGCAATCAGCCACGTCGGCGTAGTTAATGGTGTCATCAACATTATCCGACTGCATTGCAGCATCTAGGTCAGCGTCGAGTTCAACATCGAGCAACAGCGTGGTTAAACGCTCGCGCTCCCAATCATACACACCAATGAGGGTATCGACAGCTAGCCCTGTTATATATATTTTTCCCATAAACCTTTTCATTCTTATGACCATACTGGTCTTACTACCACGTTAACTTCTTCTCAAAAGGTGGTATATCACTTTTGAATGGAGTAGCTTTACGCTTTACGTTATTCGCCTTAGAGCGATGGTGGCACAACTATACCGTTGTACTGCAAGTGGGGGCAACACGCACAATAGCATTCGCCTCATATTATTAGTGTAGATATACGTTTAGTGTACAAAGCAGCAGGTTAAAGCAGCAATAATGATACCGTTAGCCCTATTAATGATTTGTGTAGCCTATTTGTTTGGCTCTTTATCGAGCGCGGTAGTTATCTGCAAAGCATTTTCTCTCCCCGATCCCCGTACTGCAGGCTCTAAGAACCCCGGCGCCACCAATGTATATCGAATTGGTGGCAGAATTCCGGCTTTGCTGGTGTTGGTAATGGATATTTTGAAAGGCACTATTCCGGTTTACTCAAGCTACTTTCTAGGCTTGGAACCCGTGCTTTTAGGTCTTATCGCTATTGCCGCATGTTTAGGCCATATTTTCCCTTTATATTTTGGCTTTAAAGGGGGCAAAGCAGTAGCAACGGCATTTGGTTCCATGTTACCTATTGGGTTAGATTTGGCAGGGCTACTTATTCTAAGCTGGGTAATTGTGGTGTTTCTTACCGGCTATTCGTCACTCGGCGCATTGGTTGCAGTCAGCCTAGCGCCGCTGTTTACGTGGTTAATAAAGCCACTTTATACCGTTCCGGTACTCATGCTGTCTTTACTTATCATCTTACGGCACCGGGAAAATATCGCCCGATTGATGAGCCGTTCTGAAGGTAAAATTTGGGACAAGGGCAATACCAAAGAGTAACTACTATCATCCTGTTGGCCTAACAAACGCTATTGATGATTTATCGTAAACCTTGCCTTAATACGTCAATTTCGCCATCAATAGTTGTCAGTAATTCCAGCCCCATAATTTCCGCCAACGCTGGGTATATTTCCAAATTGCTAAACGCAGGCACTGTCTTACCTTCTTCAAATGAGGGGCCAGATGCAACAAATAACCCTCCCATATCTGGAAGCGTATTTAAGTATCCATGCCCACCTTTACTAACATGGATGTCCTCTTTACTTCTAAAACGACCTGGAGGCGAAATTTCAATAATAATGTCGCCAGTGCGCTCGTTGTACGGTATCTGCCTTTTATTACGCTCAGCAGTGGTTAACACTTTAAATTGGCCGTTTGCGACCGCATTAAGCCGTGATGCCTCATCTGCAATTAGCTCGGGCGACACCTCAGAATGTGCATATAATCGAACCAGAGCACCACTATTATTAATGGTAAAATAATCCGGAATATCTAGAGATTCCACCATAACGTTATGACTGTCTTTTAATGTTGTCATACCGTGATCAGACACTATCACTAAATCTACTTTTATGGGCAGCGTGTTCAGACGGTCATACAGTTGGCCAATTAACTCATCAACCTCAGCTACGGCTTCTTTTGTTTTTGACGACGTAGGCCCTTCGTCGTGACCCACCGTATCGGTTAGCGAAAAATAGCCTGCAACGAAGAGTGGGCGTGATGCTTCAGGTAAACGTAGCCATTGAACAATTTGATCAATCCGCTGTTGGTAGTCCGCATACTTTGAATAATGGTAAAGGTAGGTAGGAAGAGCGCCGGCTATTCTGGCGTCAGATTCAGGCCAGAAAAAGGTCGCTGCTTTATGTCCCTGAAATTCAGCTAAATGCCAAAGGGGTAATGCCGTAATCCAACTACTATCTTGCTTAGCTTTACCCATCGAATATTTAGCATATCCCCCCGCACTATCAGGCCGCGACTTAGCATAGAACCGGTTATCAATAATACCGTGGTTTATGGGCAACAGCCCCGTTATAATCGAAATATGGTTAGGGAACGTATTGGCAGGGTAAACTGGCGTTAATGATGTTGATCGCACACCCGCTTTAGCAATACGGGCGAGATTTTTTGCATCGTGAAGTTCAATGTAATCATGCCTAAACCCATCTAATGAGATGAGTACGACATGATTTTTTTCGTGCTGGACCGGTAAATTGGTAATGGGGTCTAACGTGATATTGTTATGACTTTGGGCGTTGGCATATAAAGCTACTAGCGATAAAACACTAGCAATGGATAGCTTTACGTAAAATTGAATGAATCGCCAAGGTTGAATCTTTTCAAACATAATGGTTGTCCTACAAGCTAAATACATACTTTTTAGTTAGCATGATAACCCTGCCCCACGATAGCTTTATTATACAGGCGCTAACGTATCGAGTGGCCAGCGAGGTTTGGCTTGTGAAGAAAGCCCTAATATTTCACCTGCTTTTAAACGCTGCATACCTGCATAGGCAATCATGGCACCGTTGTCGGTACAGTATGCCAAGTTCGGGTAGAACACTTCCCCACGTAAATCGTCCATCAAGGTTTTCATTTGTGAGCGCAGCATGGTGTTCGCACTTACGCCTCCAGCAATGACAAGGCGCTTCATCCCAGTTTGTTTAAGCGCTCGCTTACATTTAATGATTAACGTGTCGATAACCGCTTCTTGAAATGCATAAGCAATATTTGCTTTGGTTTGTTCGTCGTCATCCGCAGCACGAATAGTATTGGCTGCAAACGTTTTTAAACCGCTAAAGCTAAAATCTAAACCGGGGCGATCTGTCATAGGACGTGGGAATTTGTAGTGGCCTGGCTCACCTTTTTCAGCCAATTTAGCTAGTAAAGGCCCACCAGGATAATCAAGCCCCAGAAGCTTAGCGGTTTTATCGAAGGCTTCGCCGGCAGCATCATCTATCGACTCGCCAAGTACTTCGTAGCTGCCTATACCTTCTACTTTTACCAACATAGAATGGCCGCCCGATACTAACAATGCAATAAAGGGAAATTCAGGTGCGTTATCTTCTAGCATGGGGGCAAGTAAATGCCCTTCCATATGATGCACACCTACCGCAGGTACACCCCACGCATACGCTAAAGAACGGCCCACTGATGAACCGACTAATAAGGCACCAACAAGGCCTGGACCTTGGGTAAAGGCTACGCCGTCTAATTCACTAGGTTGGGTGTTAGCATCACTAAGCGCTTTTTCGATAAGGGGAATAATTTTTCGAACATGATCTCGTGACGCAAGTTCAGGCACTACACCGCCGTAATCGGCGTGTAATTTAACTTGGCTGTATAATTCGTGTGACAATAACCCCGCAGTGTCGTCATAAACGGCAATACCCGTTTCATCACAAGAAGTTTCTATTCCTAATATACGCATACTATTCCTAATATTTGCATTGAGCCAAACCTTACTTTTACGTCTTTAATAACAAAGTTTATTACAATAGATCAGTACCTGACCTGTTTGATCATCTGCGATCTGTGATATGATCCACTCAACCAATGCGGGATCGCGCTGAATTCTTCTTCTCACGTAGACAGATAAAAGGTATTACCTTGTCTCAGAGGGCGCAGAGTTTACCTTTATTCCGCATATCTTGGAATGGTGCTTCGTTTATTTGCGCAATATTGCCTATTTTTTGGCAATTCAGTCTTTACTTTCTGTTCGGAAATGATTAGAATTTCGCACCATTTTTAACCCGGGTGGCCTTTTTAGCGCTCAATTTCCCGGAATTATACAGCAAAAGTTTTGAGGTGAGTGTTTAAATGCCTATCGTTAAAGTTAGAGAAAACGAGCCGTTTGATGTAGCGCTGCGTCGTTTTAAGCGTTCTTGTGAAAAAGCAGGCGTATTGTCTGAAGTTCGTCGTCGTGAGTTCTTCGAAAAGCCTACTTGGGAACGCAAGCGTAAGAAAGCCGCTGCGAAAAAGCGTCATCTAAAGAAATTAGCTCGTGAAAACGCACGTCGCGTAAAACTCTACTAATACAGGGTTAACTTACGAGTCTGAAAGGTGTTGCATTTGCAGCACCTTTCGCGTTTCTGGGGTACGGAAAATTCTTCATTAACGCTTGTTACCATTATTGATTATCGTCAGTCCATTATTAATGAACAGCGCATTATTTAATGTACTGCTTAATGTATAGTGAATTAAAGAACATCAAGAACGCCTGTTAGGCGCCCGATTTTAATACGCACTGACTTGCCCCTTATTTAATAGCGTGTGCCTTTTCATGGATATGCTTGTATAGCGTGTTTTTTTATTTTTACTGTTTTACTTTTTTCTTTATTCCTTTTTTTATACCTTTATAGTGACAACCCTTCTTTGTTGAAACTTTACTTAATTTGGGAGCATCATGGCTTTAATAGACGATTTAAAATCTGCACAAAAAGATGCAATGCGCGCTAAAGCGAAATTACGTCTAGGCACCATTCGCATGGCAATAGCAGCCATTAAACAACGTGAAATTGACGAGCAAATCACCTTAGGTGATAGCGATATTCTTGCAGTATTAACCAAGATGGTTAAACAACGTCAAGATGCCGCCTCTCAGTTTGATGCCGCTGACCGTGATGATTTGGCCAGTAAAGAGCGTGAAGAGATTGTTGTGTTGGAAGGTTTTCTTCCTCAGCCTTTAACCGAAGACGAACTTGCCGCCTTAATTGATGAAGCAATGGTAAGCACCGGTGCTCAAGGTATGCAAGACATGGGTAAAGTAATGGGTAGCCTAAAACCACAAGTGCAAGGCCGTACCGATATGGGCGCACTAAGCGCTAAAATAAAAGCCCGTTTGAACGCCTAAATATCGTCAAAGATATAGCGGTAGAAATAGAATTAGCCGGGTTTGTGTAATCGCAAACCTGGCGTTTTCATTATTTACCTTCCCTGTTAAAGTACTTTTTTGTGCTACTCTAATTACCGTTATAAGCATTAGTGTCTCCCCATGGCCGGAAAAATACCTCGCGATTTTATTGATGATCTTCTCTCACGCACCGATGTTGTAGACATTGTTGATAGTAGAGTGAAGTTAAAAAAAGCGGGCAAAAATTATCAAGCTTGCTGCCCTTTTCATAATGAGAAAAGCCCTTCTTTTACCGTAAGCCAAGAAAAGCAGTTCTATCATTGCTTTGGTTGTGGTGCGCACGGCAACGCTATTTCCTTTTTGATGGAATTCGACCGCCTTGAATTTGTTGAGGCCATTGAAGAACTCGCCAAACTCTATGGATTAGAAGTACCGAGAGAGAAAGGCCACTTGCCTGTTGTTAGCGAAGAGAAAAAGCAACAGCAGCAAGACGACTATTCACTAATGGAACACGTTGTTCGCTTTTTTCAACACCAACTAAAACAAAATGAAAATAGCGGAAAAGCCATAGATTATTTGAAAAGCCGAGGGCTTAGCGGCGATATCGTTAAGCAATGGGAAATTGGCTATGCGCCAGACAGTTGGGACGCCCTGCTAAAAACCTTTGGCAAAGACCAAGCCCGCGTAAAGCAGCTTATCGACTTAAAACTGGTTAATCAAAACGACCAAGGCAGACGTTACGACTTCTTCCGCGACCGAATCATGTTCCCTATCAGGGACAAGCGAGGCCGCGTAGTCGGTTTCGGTGGCCGTGTATTAGAAGACGGCGGCCCAAAATACTTAAACTCCCCTGAAACCCGTATTTTCCATAAAGGCAGTGAGCTATTTGGTTTTTACCAAGCTCGTCAACAAAACCGTCAACTCGATGCAGTACTCATTGTTGAAGGTTATATGGATGTAGTGGCATTAAGTCAGTTTGGTATTAACCAAGCAACGGCTGCACTTGGAACCGCTACCACGGCTGAACATATGCAAATGTTAGTGCGAGCAACGCCGCATATTGTTTGCTGTTACGATGGCGACCGTGCAGGTCGAGAAGCAGCATGGCGCGCGTTGGAAAATGCCCTGCCCGCGTTAAAAGACGGCGTCAGACTGTCTTTCTTATTCTTACCTGACGGCGAAGACCCAGATACTATGGTAAGAAAAATTGGCAAAGATGCCTTTATGGAAATGCTTGATAATGCCATGCCATTGTCACGCTTCTTTTTCGAAAACCAATTGAAAACTCATAAAGTGGGTACACCGGAAGGCAAGATAGCGCTTCGCAAAGCCGCCATGCCATTAATTGAAAGTGTACAGGGTGACGACCAAAAGCAGATGTTATTAGAAGAGCTTGCTAAACATACCGGTGAATACGATAGATTTAAGTTACAGCAAGATATATCCAAAGCGAATCACGCCAGTAGCAAGCCCGCTTATTCAGCGAATAGAAACCAGGTAGGAAAAGCCCGCTTGTCACCGCTACGCATGCTGATTCGATTACTGCTAGATTCCCCTTCGCTAGCCACACGCTGTGATGACGTGCAACCTTCTGTATTTGAAGGGAGTGATGCCACCGGAATGGACCTTTTATTGGATATTCATCGTTATTGTGCACAAAATCCTCAAGCAACCACTGCGCAGCTAGTTGAAAACTTCCGCAATCATCCCCATTCTTCTACTATCGCGAAATTATTGTTACAAGAACATCTTGTTAAAGACGAGGAAGCTGAACGTGTTTATAGCGACAGTTTTGCTCGATTACTCGATTGGCATTTCGATAGCCGCATTGAAACTTTAATTTCCCGCTCTCGGGTTCAGCCACTAACTCAAGTGGAAAAAGAGGAACTGAACTTGTTAATGAAGGAACGCCAGAAAAGCTGACCACAAGGTCTAGGCTAATAACTGGCTAAAAAAACAGCCGTCAATCTGGTAAAACCATTAATAATTCTGCTATACTGGCTAATTCGCTGCACGCAAGCTTATAAGCATAAATGTGAACAAATTTGCAGCAATGTCAGTAGCAATTATAAAGCCGAACAAAACGGGCAGAACCAAACCCGGGCAGGTGTGCACCGTTTAATATGACGTGACACCGAGCGGAAGCGGCATTGATACAACAGTAGTACTACAGAGAAATAATGTACATACCTCTTTGGTATGGGTATTTCTATTGCAAACTAATTGAATGTGAGAAGTGTAGGTTATATGGCGCAAAGCAAGCAGTCTCAGATTAAACTCCTGATTGCAAAAGGTAAAGAGCAAGGTTACTTAACCTTTGCAGAAGTTAACGACCACCTGCCGCAAGATATTGTCGATTCTGATCAAATTGAAGATATTATCCGCATGATCAACGACATGGGAATTCAAGTTTCTGAATCTGCTCCAGATTCAGATGAACTTCTCATGCAAGAAGCAACCGCCGATGAAGACGCAGCTGAAGCTGCCGCTCAAGCGCTTGCTACAGTAGAAAGCGAAATTGGGCGTACCACCGACCCTGTGCGTATGTATATGCGTGAAATGGGTACGGTTGAGCTTCTTACTCGTGAAGGCGAAATTGAAATTGCCAAGCGTATAGAAGATGGAATCAATCAGGTTCAGTGCTCTGTTGCTGAATATCCTGAAGCCATCACTTATTTGCTCGATCAGTGGGACTTATACGAAGCAGAAGAAATTCGCATCAGCGACATTATTTCTGGTTTTGTTGACCCGAATGATGATCAAGATCTTGCTCCTACGGCCACGCATATCGGCTCTGAACTTTCAGAAGAAGAACTGGAAGATGAAGACGACGATGATGATGAAGAAGACGAAGATGAAGGCGGTGTAGATCCTGAACTAGCACGCGCTAAGTTTGGTGCCCTTCGTGATCAGTACATCAAAGCACGTGACGTCATCGAGAAGAAAGGTCGCTCTCATGCTGCCGCTCGTGAGCAAATCAATGCATTGAGTGAAGTCTTCAAAGAATTCCGTCTAGTGCCTAAGCAATTTGATCGTATGGTTAAAAACATGCGTTCGATGATGGACAAAGTGCGTATCCAAGAACGTCTTGTTATGAAGTTCTGTGTTGTTAACGCCAAAATGCCTAAGAAAGATTTCATCAAGGCATTTGCAGGAAACGAAACGTCTTCTGCTTGGTTAACAAAAGCGATTAAAGCTAACGCTGCGTACTCTGATGCATTAGCCGTAAATAAAGAAGAAATTGAACGCTGTATTAGCAAAATGAACCAGGTTGAACAAGAAACTGGTTTGGTTATTGCTGATATCAAAGATATTAACCGTCGTATGTCAATTGGTGAAGCAAAAGCTCGCCGTGCGAAGAAAGAGATGGTTGAAGCTAACTTACGTTTGGTTATTTCAATTGCTAAGAAATACACTAACCGTGGTTTGCAGTTCCTTGACCTTATTCAGGAAGGTAACATCGGCCTGATGAAGGCGGTAGATAAGTTTGAATATCGCCGTGGTTATAAGTTCTCAACTTATGCTACTTGGTGGATTCGTCAGGCAATTACTCGTTCTATTGCCGACCAAGCGCGTACTATCCGTATTCCTGTACACATGATAGAAACGATTAACAAACTTAATCGTATTTCTCGTCAAATGTTGCAAGAAATGGGTCGCGAGCCAACACCTGAAGAATTGTCTGAACGCATGCTTATGCCAGAAGACAAAATTCGTAAAGTGTTGAAAATTGCTAAAGAGCCAATCTCAATGGAAACGCCAATTGGCGATGATGAAGATTCGCACCTAGGCGATTTTATCGAGGACAGCACCATTATTCAGCCCCTCGATTCTGCGACCGGCGGTAGCCTTAAAGACGCAACACAAGAAGTGTTGGCAGGGCTTACAGCACGTGAAGCGAAAGTACTTCGTATGCGTTTCGGTATCGACATGAATACTGACCACACACTTGAAGAAGTGGGTAAGCAGTTTGACGTTACCCGTGAGCGTATTCGTCAGATTGAAGCGAAGGCATTGCGTAAGCTACGTCATCCTAGCCGCTCTGAGCAGCTACGAAGCTTCTTAGACGAGTAGAATACTCGCAAAAAAGTAATAAAAAATTAAAAATCCCCTGCTTCGTCAGGGGATTTTTTTATATTGAGTTAGCGCTAAAGCTATAGCAAAAAAGTGGTCACTTGCCACGATGAGTAAGTTCCATTTTCAACATTGATTGATCAGTAACTTCGCAATTTGCACTGCGGGCTAATTGATTAATGCCAGATACAAAAACGCCCTCAATGGTGAGGGCGTTTTTAATATTGGGTTAGCGATTATACTCGGAACTGTTTCGCTATCAATTCTAGATGCTGTGCTAAATCCGCAAGTTCATTACACATAACACCTAATTCGCCTGAGCGAGTAGAGGTTTGCTCTGTACGTTGATGAATTTCTTCAACGTGCTTCACAATGTCTACCGCCACTGAACGTTGATCTTCAGTGTTGTGTGCAATCTGTTCGTTCATTTGGTTAATGCGACCAATGGTGCTGGTGATCGTTTCTAAACTAACACCCGCTTTATTAGCCGTTTCAACACTATTCGTCGCTTGCTCGGTACCTCGAGACATCACTTCTACCGCTGAATGCGCTGCACTTTGTAGTTGTTCAATAGTGCTTTGAATTTCCTCAGTCGATTGTTGAGTACGTGATGCTAGTGTACGTACTTCATCAGCAACAACGGCGAAACCACGCCCTTGTTCGCCGGCTCTAGCAGCTTCAATAGCGGCATTAAGCGCAAGTAAGTTGGTTTGCTCAGCGATACCTTTAATAACGTCGAGTACCGAGCCAACTTTGTTCGAATCTGATTCCAAACGACCAATCACATCAGCGGTTTCACGCACGTTTTCGGCTAACTGCTGAATACTAGAAACAGTTTGTTGTACGATTTGACGACCTTCACCCGCAGCGCTAGTGGCTTCATTGGCATCACCAGCCGCTTGCGCGGCACTGTGTGCTACACCATCTACCGAACCACTCATAGTATCAACCGCGAGTTTAGCGTTTTGTGCTGACTGCTGTTGAATGTCGATGGTACGTTGCGTTTCTTCCGTTAGGCCGCGAAGGTTTTGCGCTAAATTTGATAACGGTAAACTTGCCTCTACCACGTCTTTCACAACGCCTTGCAGTTTATCCATAAATTGGTTAAACCAATAAACCAGCTCGCCAATTTCATCTTCACTTTTCGTTGCGATTCGAACAGTCAGGTCACCATTTTCTTGGGCAATATCTTTAAGCGAGCGTACCACATCATCAATACTCTGCTTAATGCCACGAACAATAGGCACAGCAGTAGCGAATAATAATAACGTAACGACAATAGTCATTACCACACCAGTGCTAATTAACGAAGTATTCGCCGCATCGGTTTTGGCGAATGAAGCATCAAATGCGGACTGTTGCTCATCTCTAAAATTCGTCATTGAGGCGATCACCGCATCGTATGAACCATTCATTTGGGCAGATAGTTGACCTAAGCGGCTAAAGTCAGCAGTGCCATCAACCATTGACTGGGAAACACCGAAAGCTACTTCAAAATAGTTATCGAACCCGTCAGAAATTTTCGATATCGCGGAACGAAATTCTGGACTTATCGCACTTATCTCGTCTAGCCCAGCTTTCGCTTCTTTAGCTATCTCACTCGCAGCGCTTAATGTATCTTGATCGCCAGTGGTCACAGCACTACTTAGCGTGTCTCTCACTTTTTGCATATCAACTAATGTAGAGGCAGACAATTGAAGTGCGGGAAACTGGACCTTTTCAACTTTCTCAAGGGTGTCGCCGTTGTTTAGAGCAACGAAAACAGTAATTAAGAGGTAAATAATAAAGCTTAGTGCAGCAATTCCCGGTATAAGAAAAATCTTTGTTGCGATGGGCATTTTTTTTAGAAAATTCATTTTTATCTCACCAATTACGTCACGTTACTTTAGGCACGGCCACTAATCATGGCTTTATAATTCTATATCTTCACATTCTTAAAAAACTTTAGAAATATCTTAGCCCCACTCATTGCTGAGCGGGGCCAAAACGACAGTAATAAATGAATACTAGAAAGTATAGTTAACACCAACTCTTAAGAGAGTCGCATCATTAGCGTCGTTTGCATCGTCTTCAAACCAAGTCACTTCACCCTTAACCGCGAAACCAGGCTCAACATCGTAACGTAAACCTGCCGTTAACGCAGATGTATCCTCTAATGTTGATGCGGCTACAGCTGCAAAACCTTGATACAACGCTGACCATGTTCCATCAGTAACGGCATCGCCAGTAGCAATAGTAGAAGGAACATCGTTTAAGTAAGTTGCAACATCATCAGGATCTGACTCTTTGTGTTCATAGGTAATGTGCGGCGTGAACTTACCGAAACGCATTCCCGCAGTAACATACCAAGCATCATCATTTGCGATAGGAGCATCATCAAATGAAATGTGGGTATATTCTGCACCTACAAACCAATCGTACTTATCTATATTGACAGCAAGTTCGAAGAAACCAACCGAATCGTCATCAATTAAGAAGTTGTTTGAAAAATTAGTGACAGTAGGAACAACTGCAGAAAATTGATTAATGCTATCAGTTAAAAAATCAAGATCTTCATTTGGACTAGTAAATTTAGCTTGCGCATAAATAGTACGAATATTAAACCAATCACGAGTGGCTTCAAACGAAATACCAGTAAGGTTATCCGCCTCTACTGTGTCAGCCTCCGAGCGTCCTGCAAAAGCCTGAACACCGTATTCCCAATCACCCGCATAGTTACTGTAGTCGTAACGAACACCGTCCATATTGTTAATAAGTACGCCGTAAACTGAATCAGGTGGTGTTAACCAGTGATATGAATAACCCACATCTAAAGAAGCAGAATATTTGAAAAATGGCAAGCGAACTCGACCAGCACTAATACTCGAGTTATTTGAAAGTGCATAAGTCATGTATGCCCATTCAAAACTTGCATCGTAATCGTCACTTCCACGGCCAACTAGCTGCGCTGTTGCAGAAAGCTTCTCACTAACATCGCCACGAACTTGAAGTCCGAAAACACTTGCAGGTTCGAAATTGAAATCGCTATCGTAACCGTAGACTGCTTCGTCATCATCTAGTGTCATACCACCGATAAGATTAGCAAATCCGTTGATTTTAATGTCTGCCACTGCGGGCATGGCTAGTAGGCTGGCTACTGATAAAATGGCAAGTTTGGTTTTCATGGTAAATCCTTAAATATTCTTAAACTGTGTAATCAAAAAGTGGCAACTACGCGAACGCTTCCGTCGACGGAGCCAGCATCTACATAGCCAATTGCACCCGGGTCTGCAGCAACAGCTGAAACCACCTCGGCGTCACTACCTAATGCTTTAGGAGGCTGACCTTTCCCAGTAAAAACTAATTTAGACCAAAAAGCGGTAAGCTGTGACGCAGACTTATTTAAAACTTTGCCATTGAATTCATCTGTAGCGGCTTGCCCTTCAGCAAGTGCTAAAGGTACTGCCTTTGTGCCGTTTGGAAATGCTTTCATTTTGTTAAGGAAGAGACGGCTAATAGAATCTTTATCTAACGCATCACCATTGGATGGGTGAACTATTACTGCTACATCTGCAAAAGCCATGCTGCTGCATAAACTTGCTGCTAGTATCCACTGTTTCATTACATGTCCTCTAATGTTGTGTTTGTTTCGGTAGCGCAATCTAAGAACGTTATTCTTTAATTTACAAATACCGATGTGCCTATTTTTTATTCTTACTCATACAGATATCTTCCTGCTTCAAGATTAAGATAAGTATTAGCAAGGATTAGAAAAACTGCCAACTGAGATACGAAAAATTTTTGTATTAAATTTCGTTACGTTCAATCTGGCTTTAAAAAGTAAGCGCAGTTTAGGGAAGAGAGGCGTAGAAGCAACTATACAAAAGGATAAGCGCACTGGAAGGGCTTAAAAAGTCATACGTAAATATAACTAAGGCGCAGCGAGAAAACCAACTTACCCATTTAAAATCAATTGGATAATAAAAAACAACAAATTAACTTAGGAGTGCCGAACGATATTAGTGTATAAAAATATATACCTTAATACCGCACGACTTTTTGAACTTTTTAGTGCTTATTGGTCAAGCACTGAGCATAACCGTATGGAATAAGCGTTTAAAAAACACGCTCTTGCCCTTACTAATAGGGGCTCAATTTTCCTCACCCTTACGGTAGGGAATGTCAACTTCTAGGCGTTCTATTTCAGTACTTCTTTGCTGTGGCGATCCGGTATTTCGGGCTAGCCAACTGTAAGCGGTAGGCACTACGTATAAAGTCATGAAAGCTGAAACCAGCACGCCTGCCGCGATAACCATACCAATTACCATGCGACTTTCCGCACCAGGCCCAGAGGCAAACACTAAGGGCAAAGAACTAAATACCGTCGTAAAACCAGTCATAACGATTGGGCGAAGACGCTGAGCAGCGGCACGTCGTAAGGCATCTTCAAAGTTCATACCGGCATCTCGTAGCTGATTAGCAAACTCCACAATCAAAATACCGTTCTTCGCCGCAAGGCCAATCAACATAACCAGGCCTATTTGGCTATAAATATTAAGTGTCATCCCGGCAAAGAATAAGCCGATAAAAGCACCTACCAGCGCGAGCGGTACGGTTAGCATTATGACTAACGGATGCACCCAACTTTCAAATTGGGCAGCAAGAATGAGGTATGTAACAGCTAACGCCAGCATAAACACATAGACAAAGGAATTCCCTTGTTCTTGATAAAGTTGTGACTCGCCTTTGTAGTCGATAGACACATTGTCAGGCAGCTCTGTGCGTACGATATTTTCAAGGTAAGCCAAGCCTTCTCCTAATGTATAATCGCCGGCAAGGTTTGCTGAAATAGTGACAGCTCGCATGCGGTTATAGCGATTTAAGCGAGACGACGTCGCCTGCTCTTCGAAAGTAAGCAAGTTGTCCATGGGAATAAGCTCGCCGCTTCTTGAAGAGCGAACATAAAGATTATCGATACTATTTGGGCTTCTGAAATCAGCCTCTATCCCCTCGATAATCACATCATACTCTTCGCCTCTATCTAAGAATGTAGATACCGTACGTTGCCCTAACATCACTTCTAAGGTACGGCCAATATCACTAATAGACACACCCAAATCAGCGGCTCTGTCTCTGTCGATATTGACCAGAAGCTGAGGTGATGTTTCTTTATAGTCAGAATCGATACGAACTAAGTTTCTATTTTCTGATGCCTTTTCAATGAGGATGTCACGCCACTCAACTAAGTTCTCGTAGGTGTCACCTTGCAATACGAATTGCACAGGTCGGCCGAAGCCTGCGCCTGAAATCCCACTTCGCATGATGGCAAATGCTCTTACATCAGGTACGGCATCAAGCTTCGCACTTATTTCATCCATCAATGTGAAGGTGCTAAAATCACGCTCATCCCAATCAGCAGAGCCAATAATAGCCATACCAGCATTGTTACCAAATCCAGGTGTACGTACCAGTAACCTGCCTATTTTACCGCTTTCACGGTAGGGCATTAGGATGTCTTCGATAAGTTTTAGATTAGCAGCATTACTTTCGAAACTAGCCCCTTCTTGCGAATTCATTAGAATATAAAAGTTACCGCGATCTTCTTTTGGTACGAATTCGCTGGGTAACTTCTCTGAAATCTGCACTAGCGCAACCACTGAAACAATCAGTAGTAGCACCATGATAAACGGCTGGTGAATAGTGCTTCCCAAGCTTTTGAAATAGCGATTTTCGAGTGCATGAAAACGCTTATCCATCCAAGCGCCAAACCCTGCTGAACGGGTACGTTTCTTTAGAATTTTCGACGCCATCATGGGCGATAATGTTAATGCGGTAAAACTAGAAAACGCCACAGCAGCAGCAATGGCCAGGGCAAACTCAGTAAACAAACGCCCAACATTCCCTTCAAGAAACACCAAGGGTACAAACACAGAAATCAGTACCAAGGTAGTTGCAATAACTGCAAAGCCAACCTCTCTCGCACCTCGATAAGCGGCTAATATGGGCGGCTCCCCCATTTCTATACGCCGGGAAATGTTCTCAAGTACCACGATGGCATCATCTACCACCAGCCCAATTGCCAGCACCATGGCAAGTAAGGTAAGTAGGTTGATAGAGAAGCCTAACGCGTACATCACAATAAATGCAGCGACCAACGACACGGGTACGGTGACCGCAGGAATCAGTGTGGCGCGTACATTGCCCAAGAAAAGGTAAATAACAATCACCACCATAAGCATGGCTATGGCAAGGGTTTCGTAAACTTCGTTAATCGATGCTTCAATAAACACTGAGGAGTCATAGCTAGGCACAATGAAAATATTGTCCGGCAATGTTTCTTCAATCTTTCTAATTTGCGCTTTTGCTGAGCGAGCAACATCTAAGGTATTGGCTTTTGACTGCTTTATAATGCCCAATCCAATCATGTTAACGCCGTCACCTCTGAACTCGGTTTCGTCGTCTTCAGCCGCCAATTCCACATTCGCAATTTCACCTAAGCGAACCAGGTATCCATCGTCTCCTACCGCAACCGTTAGGGCCGCAAAGTCTTCTGGCGATAAGAAAGTACGGGCTACACGCACTTCAAAGTTTCTATCTAGCGACTCAACTTCACCGGCAGGAAGTTCAACGTTTTCAGAACTGATAATACTTTCAACATCAGTTACGGTAATGCCTCGCGCAGCCATCGCATTTCTATCAAGAAATACTTTCATGGCATAGCGACGACCACCACCAATTTGGACCCGCGCGACCCCATCGGCTACCGATAAGCGGTCTACCAAGAAGCGTTCTGCGTAGTCGGTAAGCTCCATGGTATTAAGATTCGTACTGCGTAAGTTGTACCAAACAATCGCGCTTTGATCGGAATCGGCCTTTGAAACTTCTGGGGGATCGGCCTGATCAGGTAGGTTATTTAACGCCCTACTCACTCGCTCTCGCACATCGTTGGCGGCAGCGTCGATATCTCGAGATAATTTAAATTCTATGGTGATATCAGAACGCCCATTGGTGGACGTTGAGGTAATATTTTTAATCCCCTCAATACCCGAAATTCGGTCTTCGAGTAATTGAGTTATGCGAGTTTCAACAATATTGGCCGATGCGCCCGTGTATTTGGTTGAAACCGATACAATAGGCGGGTCAATATCTGGGTATTCACGAAGGGCCAGCATAGAAATGGCGACCACGCCAAATATAATCAGCAGCAGGTTGATAACCGTTGCAAATACCGGTCTTTTTACTGAAATGTCAGATAACAACATGGCTTAACCCTCGTTGTTACGGTTAAGAACGTTAACAGCAGACTGGTCGCGTACTCTAAGCGTGCCTTCTGTTATCACTTCGTCACCAGCTTTAAGGCCTGACACAATTTGAACAATACCAGGGCGGCGTTCACCAATCAACACTTCACGCTGATGGGCAACGTCGTCTTCTACCACATACACATATTGAATATCTTGCACTGGCACTAAGGCTTTCTCAGGAAGAATAAGCGTATCAAGCACACGTTTTTCAACCACGATAGTAAGTAACATGCCTGGTCTTAATCGCTGGTCTTTGTTATCGATAATGGCGCGTACGCTAATTGCGCGGCTGATGGGATCTAATCGGGTATCAATATGCGTAATTTCGCCGCTAAATCTTTCACCAGGATAGGCCACCGATGTAGCAGAAACCTTCTGACCTTTCGCTACACTCGCCAATTGATTTTCGGCAATACTGAAATCAACTTTTACTACGCTAATATCATCAAGGGTAGTTATAACGCCAGCGGGCTGAACCAATGAGCCAATACTGACTTGTCGTGCGCCCAGCACACCTGAAAATGGCGCGCGAATTTGTAAATCATCAACCTGTGCTTCAGCGATGTCTAATTGCGCTTCTAATCCTTTTACCCGTGCTTGTTGTTCATCAAGCAGCTGCTCAGATGCGGCGCTAGATTCACGTAAATTAAAAATACGGGTGTATTGACGCTTTGCTTCATCAATATTGGCGCGCAATTCAGCAACCCGAGCCAACTCTTCATTGTTGTTTAGCTGAATAAGCACTTGGCCAGCTTTCACACTATCGCCATCTTCGAAGTTAACTGAGCGTACGGTTTCGGTAACTTGTGCAGTGACCGCTATCGATTCATTCGCTCTGGCAGTGCCAAGGGCTTCAATAGTAATCGCCATTGCGCCTTGCTCTACCAATATGGTTTTCACTGTTGTGGCTAAAGGACCGCCTTTTTTCACCTCTTCTTCTGCAGGCAAGTTTACATAGACAACCACAGCCGCTAACAATAAAGCCCCTATTAGTAATGGAGATAGTAATTTGCGTGAAGACATAACCTTTCCTATTGGTAAATATGCACCACGTGATAAAGTAACCAAGTTGGTGCATTAACGAGATTCAGGGGCGCGTTCAAACCAAAACCTTTATCTACGTTTTTATTATTATTAATTTTTTCTGAATAGTATTTTACCCAAACTAATGAGTATCAATTTTCGCTTATCATCCATTTTGGTAGTTTTAACGCTTTTTGGATGTACAAAGACGGTGCCTGAAGCGCCTTTTTGCCGAAGCACGAATAACGATGAGCATACTCAAAGTGCCGCAGCATGCATCATTAAGGTGCAAAGCAAAGCGCTTTTGATTAAACATCGCCTTTCAAATCGTTTAGATTTTCCCGGTGGTGGAAAAAAAGATGGCGAATCATTAGTTTGCGCAGCCCACCGAGAAACATGGGAAGAAACAGGTTTCAATGTCGAGGTCGGTGAAAAACTGGCCGTTACACAAAACGGTCTTGCGCTATTTGAGTGTACATTAAACGCTGGGGTAGAACACTTGCCAGATGTGTTTGATGCGCCGCCATGGGCAAAACTAGAAGTGATTGAATTAGTACAAGCCGATCCCTTTTTACTCACTCATATCGAACTTCGCTTTCCTGATGACCTTATTGCGTTTCGCGATAGCTTTAATAAAATTGAAGTGAGCCAGTCCCAGCAAGAATAATGTGTGAGTAGTTGTGCCAATGCCCTTGCTTTGGTAATTTGACTACCCGCTGATATCAGAAGGCATTAAGCCATCATTATCTTCATGTTTAGCCTACGATATTTAGGAGACAGGCCGTGTATTCATTAGCTCCTCTTAGCCTTAAAGGCAAAGTGTCTGAAATAGAATGGCAAACCCGCGTCGATTTAGCTGCATGCTATCGACTGGTTGCTGATATGCGTTGGGGTGACCTTATCTATACGCATATTTCGGCGAAAGTCCCCGGTACCGACCATTACTTAGTTAACGCCTTTGGTTTAGGGTTTGACGAAGTGACAGCGTCTAACCTTGTCAAAGTAGACCTTGAAGGTAACATTCTTGATGACTCACCTTATCAAATAAACCCAGCTGGATTTACTATCCATAGTGCCATTCACGAAGTTCGTCACGATGCACTCTGTGTTATTCATTTGCACACACTCGCCACCATTTCGGTGGCATCGGTAAAAGGCGGTTTAAAGCCTTGGAGCCAGTATTCTTTATTTTCACTTCCCTCGCTGTCTTACCATAGTTACGAAGGCTTAGCAGTGAACGATAGTGAAAAGAAAAGCCTACAAGATGATTTGGGCGATACCAATCATATGCTATTGCCTAATCATGGAGGGCTAACAGTAGGCCCCACCGTAGGCGATGCGTTCATGCGCTTTTATGATTTACAAAGGGCTTGTGAAATTCAGCTGGCACTCATGCAGTCGAATGAAGAGGTTATTGATATACCACAGCCTATTATCGACGGTATTTATCAGCAAGCCAGCGTAGTTCACAGTGGTGAAACCGGCGGCCAGAAAGCCTGGCCCGCCATGTTAAGAAAAGCCTATAAGCTTGACCCTGGCTTTTGTGAATAATCCCTTTTAAGCGTCGTTGGCAGTGCCGCTAGCAGCGACTACAAATAGACAATAGAGAAACAATAAATGAAAGTAACCAAAGTAGAAATATTCGATATTGAGTGCCCCAAACGCCCAGCATGGAACCCTGTTTTTGTGCGAGTGTATACGGATGAAGGCATTGTCGGTGTGGGTGAAGCGGGCTTAGCTTATGATTGGGGTCATAGTGCTGCAGCGCACATGATCAAAGAAATTGCCGAAGCCATGTTAATTGGCTTCAACCCATTTCACACAGAGCTATTGTGGTCGCGTATGCTACGTGAAGGTTTTTGGGGCTTAGGTGGCGGACCTGTTATTTATGCAGCAATGAGTGCCATTGATACTGCACTTTGGGACATTAAAGGCAGAGCCCTAAGCTTACCTGTGTACGAATTATTGGGCGGAAAAACCAATGGCAAACTACGCAGCTATGCTAGCCAGTTGCAGTTCGATTGGGATAAAGAAGTCACCAAGCTTAACGACCCTGCAGATTATGCTCGTGCTACCGAAAAAGCATTAAAAGACGGCTACGATGCGGTAAAAGTAGACCCTATTGTTTACGATAAAGATGGCGTGACGCATTTCGATCGCACTAAACTTTTCTCTAAGCCAGAATTAAAGTTATTTAAAGCTCGCTTACAAGCTATACGCGACACCATGGGTGAAGACGGTGATATTATTTTTGAGTGCCACAGCTTGTTAGGGGCATCTACCGCCATACAGCTTGGCGACATTGTTGAAGAAATTGGCTGCTTGTATTACGAAGAGCCTGTGAATTACCTAAATTCAAAACTACACGATAAAGTGGCTAAAAATGTAAACGTACCGATTGCTGGTGGTGAACGCTTATATCATCGCTGGGACGTGCGCCCATATTTAGAAGACCAATCTATTGATGTACTGCAGCCTGACGTAGGCCTGTGTGGCGGGTTTACTGAAGCGAAAAAAGTATGTGATTACGCCGACATCTATGACGTGCGCATTCAAGCACATGTCTGTGGCGGACCTGTGGCGACAGCAGCCAGTTTGCACTTGGAAACCGCAATACCTAACTTCTTAATTCACGAACATCACACTTATGCCATTAAAGACTGGAACCGTGAGCTTTGTTTACAAGACCCACAACCTGTAAATGGCTTTATTGAAGCGCCAGACACGCCTGGATTAGGTATCGATTTAAATGACGAGATTGTTTACCGCTCGCCTCATATGACAGTAACAGAACTTAAATAACGAAACGCTTAGATTGGGGCAATGATTTTTGCCCCGCCTGTTTTCAAGGATAAGAAGAAGTATGTCAGCCTCGGCTTCCTCATCGGCTTTATTGTACTCACCGCCCGTCTCTATTGTTACGTATACGCCTATCGCGTTAACCCGTAAATTCAGTGCGCTTACGCCGTCTTTAACCAGCAAAGTTGAAGAAGTCATGCACAGCCAAGATTGGGTACTTAATCAAGAAAGTAAACTGGACATGGGCTATGTATCTACCGATTCTGACTTATTAAGCCCCATGTTTACCCCATTAGCAAAACTTGAAGTCGATCATGAAAGTCCAGCTTTTCAACATGCATTTTCAACCCTAGAAGAAATAGGCCTTAAGCTTCAAGGTTTAAATTTACGCTTATATCAAACAGGCATTGCTACCTTACAAGCGACATTGGCACCCGCATCTCAGGAACAACTCACTCTATGTTGGCAAAAGATTGAAAACAGAGATATTGAACAAAGCCTGTCTTTAATTTTACAAGCGGCAGGAGGTGTAATGATTAACTTGCTAAACACCACCTTTGATACACTAAGTAAACGCTGTAAATTATTGACCTCTGAACTCACCGACAGTGACGCGGTATTGTGGACCGGCCGTTGTTATATTACTCGCGTTCCAGAATCTGCCGTAGAAGCCAAACAGGCGTTCTCAATTATTCATGAATGTCCGCCTAGCAACTACGAGAACGATGAGGCTTTCTTTCGTTCGGGAAATTGCCTATTTTTAAACAATGATATTTCACTGTCGTTGGATAACCGGCGGGTTCTGTTTTTGCTTCAGCATTTCAATGCGATGTTGTATGCCTATCAACAATCGATGAGCAACGCGTACCATCAGCTGCAATCGCTTAAAGTTCTGTCGACGGGGCGGCGCAGAAAAGCCCTTGAAAAGTTGATCCAGCGCATGGTTTCAATTAGAACCCTAGAGTATATTCGATTGGAGTTTTGTGATTCGCTTCGAGGACTGCAAGGAAGTCGAAAGCCACTCGCGAACGCACTCATAGATGCATGGGAAATTAATGCCGTAGAAGAGAGTTTGCTTGATAGGGCAGCCTATATTAACAACGCCATATCAAGTTACGAGAACCAACTTAATCGTGCTATAAATAAATCGATTGAAGTAATACTCATGCTAATTGGGGGTATTTCTTTGGTGGATATTACCAACAACTTTGTCGCCGCATCACAATCTGTGAAGCATGATTCAACGTGGGGTATCTACGATATATTCTCGCTAATGTCATCTGAAAATACGGTTAACCTAGCCTTAATAGCGGTGCTGTTAATGGCCTTACTATTTGCGAAGAACAAATGAATAAGCGCACAAAATTTACCATTATATTGACACCAGGCACACACGCATACGAACCAGTAAAAGAAGCGTTAAACGAATATTTATCCACCTATTATGGTGGATGCACGCACTTTGATTGTGAAGGGTCTTGGCGCGAAGATGCGTGCGAATTCAAACCTCGTTACGACGCCAATTTAATTACCGAGAAGTCACTGTGTGTGTGGTGCGCGGTAATGCCAGATAAAGCAGAGCGCTTTGTGGATGAGCTTCGTGCATTCCTCACTATATTGAAAAAACAGCAAAGCGCAGAGTTTAGCTTTATTCATATTGAAAGCCAGACAGTGGCCGCCCACCATCAACTTATAGACTAAAAAGCGATATATAGGCGCAAGCCCTTGGGTGCCCGCTCTTGGGTGTAAGCTCTTAGCTGCAAGCTAGCGACGTAGCACTATCGCTTAAAATCGTGGCTGACATTAGTCGTTTAGATATCTAGGCCATACCAACGAGCGGTATTGTTTGCCAACAAGCTGCATTTCTCGTCAAAGGTAAACTGCGCCAGCATTTTTTCATATTGCAGCCAAAGCGCTTGATAACTGTGGCGCCAGTTAGAAAGTGGAAAATTGCTTGCTAACATTACTCGCGACACGCCAAATATAGCTATCGTTTCCACGACAATATTTTGCGCACTGAGCCAATGCCAATCTCTGCACTGCATTTCCCACCCTGAGAGTTTTACTGCCACCCGAGAACACTGAGCGAGTGCGTTCATATTAATTCGCCACTGCTTAATGTAGGTAGCGGTAACAGCAGAACCTAACAGCGCTGAACCTGCGTGATTAATAATGACTGAAAGTGCGGGCAATGCCTCTAATAACTTTAATAACGCTCTTACCGCCTCGCCGTCACCCAAATCCAGTTGGGCATCGAAAGACAATCCATATTCGCTACTACGCTTAAGCGCATGTTTTGTTTTAGGGTGGGTTAATATAAAGTCGGCTTGTTCATCTAAAATATGGCGAAGCCCCGCGACTGAAGAAAACCCTGCCAATGTTTGAATATCAGACAAGGTCCGTTCACTACATAAATCGATACTGGCAACGCTTTTAAACGGCAGTTGGGCTCGTTGTTCTAAATACCGGATCTCACGCCAAGGACGTTCATTGTCGAACCCTGCTTCAACATGCACGTAGCCTGCAAGAGTGTGACCACTAGAAAGTGTTAAGCTTCTTTCATCACATGATGATGCAATGGCTTGCTTGTCGTGCCAATACGGCGGATTTTGCGGCTTAAGCCAGTGGTAATCACCCGCCTCAAGGGCAAAAAAATGTAGATGACCATCGACGATATTCACTTGGCGGTATAACCGCCGTCGACAGCGTGTAAACTTCCGGTAATAAAGGTCGCTTTATCACTGCAAAGAAAATACACCAGTTCAGACACATCTTCGGGCTGGCCAATACGACCAATAGGTTGCTCAGCGGCCTCTTGGGCTACAACTGCGGTTTTATCGGCCCCTGATGCTGCTACATATTTATCGATAGCGTGGTGAAACAAGGGCGTTTCAATCGTACCCGGGCATACCGCATTAGCTCTAATATTAAAGGGGGCATAATCCAGTGCCGTGGTTTTAGCTATAGACGCTAAGGCAGACTTAGTTAAACCATAGGCAAAAGAGTTCTGCTTACCGACAAAACACTGATCGGATCCCATCACCACAATAGCCCCACTTTTTTGAACTTTCATAGTAGGTAGTGACGCTTTAATTGCCCCATACGCGCCTTTAATGTTTAGGCTCATTATCTTATCGAGTAGTGCTTCATCGGTGTCTTCAATGGTTGCCGACACGTGCATACCTGCGTTACACACCAATGCATCTATACGACCATATTTTACGGCAATATTATCGATAGCATGTCGCACTTGTTCCACGTTACTGACATCACAAGCCACCCATTCAGCGTTAGTTGGTGTGTCGTCAAAATCTCTTACATCCAGGTTTATCACTCGGTAGTCATTTTCACTAAAGGTATTACAAACCGCTAAACCTATTCCTAAACTTCCGCCGGTAACGACACAAACTGATTGCCCGTGGTTCATAAGTTCTCTACTTCTTAATACATGGAATTAACTATAGTTATAGGATGCCAGCGAGCTATTGAAAAGCAAGCTTTGCCACAGATTATGATGCCCCTGTGGTTTAAATTTAAAGGGATTGAACAGTTGTTGTGCAAATACAGCCATATTATTTTTCATTAACTTTCCCTTAACGGGCTACTCTGTCTATGCTTTTTGTGTCTATAATGTGGCAAAATTAAAACACTTGTTTGAAAAGGGAGTCTTCTATGCCTCTGTACCACGCCCCTACTACCGATTTTCAGTTCTTACTTAAGGACTGGTTAGGCCTAGATGCCCACTATGAAAAATTGGGTATCAGCGATTTTGATAGCGAACTGGCCAACGAAATTATTTCGCAAGGCGCTAAATTCGCCATTGACGTTGTAGCACCATTAAACCGTGAAGGTGATGAAGAAGGCTGTAAGCTGGAAGACGGAAAAATCACCACACCGAAAGGCTTTGCTGATGCCTATCAAGAGTATGTAGCAAATGGCTGGAACGCCATGTTAGGTACGGCAGAATATGATGGACAGGAACTTCCCTACACCATGGCGGTACCTGTACATGAAATGCTAAATGCCGCAAACCTAAGCTGGCGTTTAACAACGATGCTGACAGAAAGTGCCACTTTGGCGGTCACTAAACATGCTAGCAAGGAATTGAAAGATAAGTATCTCGCTAAACTCATCAGCGGTGAGTGGACAGGTACAATGAACTTAACAGAACCTCATGCGGGTACCGACCTTAGCTTACTGAGTACTAAGGCTGAACCGCAAGGTGACGGAAGCTACAAAGTAACAGGTAATAAAATCTTTATTACTGCGGGCGATCAAGATTGGAGCAGCAATGTTATTCACTTGGTACTCGCTCGCTTACCCGATGCGCCTAAGGGCGTAAAAGGCATTAGCTTGTTTCTAGTGCCTAAACTAATGCTTGATGAAAATAACGAACCAAGCACTGCAAACTCTTTATCTGTGGGCAGTATTGAACACAAGATGGGTATCAAGGCGAGCCCAACCTGTGTGATGAACTTTGACGACGCGACAGGCTGGTTAGTGGGTGAAGAAAACCAAGGCTTAGCCTGCATGTTCACTATGATGAACGACGCTCGTTTCCAAGTGGGTTTACAAGGCCTAGGAGCTGCAGAAGCTTCTTACCAAGGTGCGTTAACGTATGCCCGTGAGCGCGTTCAATCTCGTGCGCCGCAAGGTATTCAAAACCCTGATGGCAAAGCCGATCCTATTGTATTTCAGCCTGATGTAGCCCGAATGCTACTGACGCAAAAATCACAAATTGAAGGTAGCCGCGCACTGTCTTTGCTATACGCAAAGTACATGGATATCGAAAAATTAGGCACTGACGAAGAAAAAGAAAATGCAGATAAAGTGCTGCAGTTTCTTACGCCAATCTGCAAAGCCTACATGACAGATATGGGCCTTGAAACTACCAGTATCGGGGTGCAAGTTTTTGGTGGTCATGGATTTATCCGTGAGTGGGGCATGGAGCAATTGATGCGTGATGTTCGTATCGCCATGTTGTATGAAGGCACCAACGGTATTCAGGCATTAGACTTAATTGGCCGTAAATTAACCCGCGATGGCGGGCAAATGATGGAAGCTACTTATCAGGCGTTTGCTGAGCTAGTTGCTGATATTAGCGATGCTGAAAGTAAAGGACTGGCGCAAGGCTTACTTGACGATTGGCGCGCATCATCGGCTGACTGCCTAGGTATGGATGGCACTACAGCAGCGGCGGCAGCAGCAGATTACTTAGCCTATTCTGCCTACTCGCTAATTGGTGTGCTGTGGTACAGCATGGCAGATAAAGCGGCGAGTACAGATAATGCTGTGCTAGCTTCTTCTAAGCAGAAAACCCGTGATTTCTACATGCAGCGTATATTGCCTCGTCGCAATGCGCATAAACAAGCGTATTCAGCAGGCTATGAAAGCACGTTGGCCGTATCCGGCAGTGAGTTTGATTACATTTAATCAAGCAGATAAAACTAAAAAACCGCCTGTATAGGCGGTTTTTTATTCATATTGATATAGCAAATAACAGCTGGTCGCTAAACGTAACTACTTATTAGCAACAAGGCTTTCTGCAAACGTATCGTTAAACCAATCTTCAATCATGTTCTTTTCGTAAACCAGATTATCGCTGGGTAACCTACGATTAACGGTATTCATGAACATCATATCTTTAATCTTAACCTCTTCGCTCTTAAGCACTGTGCTGTCACCGCCTGTAAGTACATATGAGAATGACATTCTAGGAATGTCTATTTCTTTAATGATCCTGACATCCGTAGCAGACTGCCCCATACCAACAAAAGATGCAGGCCACACCTGACCGGCTAAATCCAAATCAGTGACGGTAATTGACAGTTTTTGATCGTCAGGAAGCTTTTCTGCCAGTTCAGTAAAAAACTCATCGAGCTCTTTAAAAGTGCGTTCTCTAAAGCGAGTTAGAGATTCATTCGATGGCTTAACATCTCGGTAAGACTTTGGTTCTTCCCAGGTTACTTCAACCTGTGCCGCTTGCAGTACACCAGACATACCCACGCTGGCGAGCAAGAGCGCAGATACACTCGTTAACTTAGCTATTTTCATGTAACCCCCTACCTCGTTTCTAAAAACCCGGTATTAGTCAGCGACAAAAAACTGAGTAAGCGGGTAACGGCGCTTAGTGAAGCATGGCTTCAACTTATAGCAATGTTACTACTTTTATCACAACTATATGCTCAATAATAGCACAGGTAGCTGAACGTAGAATGAATGGCTTTATCTATATACAGGGTAATAGTGGGAAAGGATTGGAAGGTACGACGACAGAAACAAAGAAGAGACTAATACAAGAAACAACACCTTTAGCGCCAATTATTTATCAGGCTCCAGTAACTATTTATCGGGCTGCAGTAGCTATTTATCGGGCTGCAGTAGTTTAGATTGCTCTATCATTACGCACAACTGCTGGCGCTTGCCGCGGCTAAAATTTGGGTTTATATCGGTGGTTTCGCAATATGCGATATGAAAGCGCATGACCGTTGAACGACTTGCCAGAATTCTTCGAAGGTAGTTTGCTTCGAATTCTTTTAAAGGCGCAAGCTGCGCCGCCGCTTGATCTCTTAACGCATCTAGCTCTCTTTGTTCAGGTAACTCAGAAATAGAAACAAACCAACCTGAGACGGTACTTTGTATATCTGAAAAAAAGTATTGAACAAAAGGCGATCGAAGCACAATCACCAATAATACAATTTCGGCACAGATTACAAAGAAACGAAGCATTTAAAATTATTCCACTACTATACTTAATTCAAACAACGCAGCTATCGTTAGTTATTTTCAACAAACATTTTCGTCAAAAAAATCAAAAGGATAATTACTTGTATAATTTTCATTCGGTATTAAAAACTATTATCGCCATAGTAGTCAACTAGCATTAAGTAAAGATAGATTGATAAAATCTAATTTCTGAACTTTCAGTATTGACTGAAAGATAAATAAAGCTGATCATTAGCCCTATCATTGATCTATGTTAAACACGCTGAATTTTCAGCTGTTATAATGCGCCGCGCAATACAAGAAGTTGGCTAAGGTTTTGAAAAAATGAACGAACAAATTCCGGTTAAAAACGTTACTCCAGTTAAGGTGCACAAACCCGCATCAACCACTGAAGGGAAGCGATACGACTCACGTAGTCGTATTTATGTTCGTGCGGTTAAAGGCCCTCTTGAAACATTCAGACGTTTTTTCGGTTTGTTTTTTCTCGCCATCTTCGCCGCTATTCCTTGGATAAGATTTAATGGCCAGCAGGCAGTGCTACTTGATATTGTCGAGCAGCGCTTCTCTATCTTTGGGTTAACCTTATGGCCGCAAGATTTAACCTTGCTTGCCTATATCTTCATCGTGGGCGCATTCGCGCTGTTTTTCGTGACGACCTTTGCAGGTAGGGTGTGGTGCGGCTTCATGTGCCCTCAAACTACCTGGGTGTATATCTACACTTGGTTTGAAGAGAAGATAGAAGGCCCTAGAAATAAACGTATTAAACTAGACGCACGAAACATGGATGCGGATAAGTTTATTCGCAAAACCCTCAAACATACGGCTTGGGTGGCGGTTGCCCTACTTACCGCACTCACCTTTGTGGGGTATTTCACCCCAATCGGCGCACTCTTTGTTGATTTTTTCACCTTTAACACAGGCTTCTGGGCCGGGTTTTCAGTGGTCTTTTTTGCAGTGTGCACATATGCCAATGCGGGTTACATGCGAGAAATCATGTGTACCCATATTTGCCCTTATGCCCGTTTTCAATCGGCCATGTTCGACAAAGACACCTTTACCGTCTCTTACGATGCCAAACGAGGCGAACAGCGAGGCCCTCGCCCTCGTAAACTTAGCCATGAACAGGTACACGAAAAAGGCTTGGGTGACTGTATTGACTGTAACCTCTGTGTGCAGGTTTGCCCCACCGGCATCGATATTCGAAACGGTTTGCAATATGAATGCATTAACTGCGGTGCGTGCGTAGATGCCTGTAACGGCGTAATGGATAAAATGGGTTACCCCAAAGGGCTTATAAGCTTTACGTCGGAAGAAGAGCTAGCGGGGGGTAAAACACACATCGTGCGGCCTAAGCTGATTGGCTACCTTATCGTGCTTATTGTCATGACAGGATTATTGGTTGCTGACATTGTGACCCGCGTGCCCTTAGAAATTGATATTATTCGCGACCGTAACTCGTTATACCGTGAAACGAATGAAGGGTTAATTGAGAACGTTTATACCGTTAAAGTATTGAACAAATCTCAGCAAACTCATACCTATACCATTTCGGTACAAGGGCTGCCTGAATACACCTTTATTGGCAATAAAGAAGTGACTGTGCAAGGTGGTGAGGTTTATAGCACACCGATTTCGGTTGCAACCGACCCGTATAATCTGGAAGATGTGGTAACAGACATTCAATTCACCGTTACCACTACCACCGATTCAGGTGAAAGCGTTACGGTTAATGAGCCAACCAAATTCCTTTATCGATGAAAGACTTTTCGTTTTCTGGATTAGATCCAGACACTATATTAGATGCCCTGGAAACTCAGGGCATTTTTCTTCAAAGCGGCTTACTTGCTCTCAATAGTTATGAGAACCGGGTTTACCAATTTCAAGCCGATGATAATAAACGTTACGTGGTTAAGTTTTATCGCCCTGCCCGTTGGACAGACGCGCAAATTTTGGAAGAACACAGCTTCGCCCAAGAACTTGCTGATAACGAAATTCCGATTGTTACGCCCTTAGCGCTAAACGGAAAAACCCTTCACCACCATGGCGATTATCGCTTTACGGTTTTTCCTTCTGTGGGTGGGCGCCAGTTTGAGAACGATAACTTAGATCAACTGGAATGGATGGGCCGCTTTATTGGCCGTATTCACCGCGTATCTCAATCGAAAACCTTTAAACAGCGCCCAGATATCGATACCCAAAGCTATTTAGATGAACCTCGTCAGGTTCTTGAGAACAGCACCTTGCTTCCAGATCATCTCAAAACAGCCTTCTTTGCTATTTTGAACCCTGTTATCAGTGCCGCTTCCTCTGCTTATAAAGCCACCGACATTATTCGATTGCACGGCGATTGCCATCCTGGAAATATTCTATGGCGAGATGGTCCTACCTTTGTTGATTTAGATGATTGCCGGATGGGCCCTGCTATCCAAGATTTATGGATGATGTTAAGTGGCGACAGACAGCAACAACTATTGCAACTTGATACGTTGATTGAAGCCTATGAAGAATTTCAGCCATTTAATACTAATCAACTTGCGTTAATAGAACCCCTTCGCGCCATGCGAATGGTGCACTATATGGCATGGCTGTCTCGCCGCTGGGAAGATCCAGCCTTCCCTCGTGCCTTTCCATGGTTTGCCGACGATAAATACTGGGAAGGTCAAATTCTTGCGCTAAAAGAGCAACTCTCTGCCATGCAGGAAGCGCCCTTGAAGCTTGGATATTAGCTCGCTAAACCTGAACACACTCGCTATTTATTAGGCACTTAAGCTATACTCCTTCGCGCTTAGGTGCCCATCTATGGGTTAAACGGGAAATCAGTGAAATCTGATGCTGCCCCCGCAACGGTAAACTCAGTGTGAACACACACATTCTCCTTAACACGCCACTGTGTCATCGGTATTAATGTCGCGACATGGGAAGGCAGAGAAACCATACACAGTATTGGTGAGTGAGCCCGGATACCGGCCTAACTTCACGGCAGTTATTCTGCTTACATTCACCCTTGTACTCGGGCGGAGTACATAGCGAGAAATACAATGAAATTTCAAACACACTTTACCTGCACTGCAGTTTACGCTGCCGTGGCAACACTGCTGTCTGCACCTGTTTTAGCGCAAACTCCTGACACCATAGAAACACTTACCGTTACTGGCACCCGTTTACCTGTACAAATAGCTAAGCTGCCTGCATCGGTAAGCGTATTAACCGAGCAAGATATTCAAGCCTCAGGCGCTGTACAACTTACCGATTTAATTCGTGGCCTACCTGGCGTAAGCCTTTCCCAATCTGGTAGCCCAGGCGGCCTTACCGAAGTTCGTGTTCGAGGCAGCGAAAGTAACCACTTACTCGTGCTTATTGATGGCGTGGTGTCTAACGATATTGGCCAAGGAAGCTTGATAGACTTGGCCCACTTAACCTCGGCTAACGTGGTACGTATAGAGCTACTACGTGGCCCGCAAAGTGCCTTATGGGGCAGTGGTGCAATTGGTGGTGTATTGAGTATCACCACCAAAGCAGGTGAAGGAGCCAGTGCAAAACCTAGCATTAATTTAAGTGCGGGAATAGGCACACAAGGTACTTACCAAGGCAGCATTAATGCCGCCACGCAAAATGGCGATGTGGCTGTACGCACCTATGCCAATTACCTAAAAACAGATGGCGATAACATTTCCCGCGTGGGTAATGAAGATGACGGTTATGACAACATGACCGCAGGCATCAACGTTGATTACGCATTGGCTGATGCTCACACGTTAAGTGCGAAATTTCGCAGCACCCAATACGAAAATGATTACGATGGTACTGACTATGCCATCACTGGGTTACCTGCTGATGCCGACAATGTGACTGATGGTAGCCAGCTTAGTACTAAACTAGCTTGGCGCTACGCGCCAGATGCATCGGCCTATGCGTCTACCATGTCTTTCGATTACCGAAAAGACGACAATGACAATACCACATCAGGTGCCGATGCTGGTGGTACCACGGGTGAGCGCTTAGCCCTAAATTGGACAAGTTTTTACAACTTTGATAACTGGCAAGTAGCGGGTGGTGCTGAATACTTACAACGTTTGTTTGAACAACGTGGCCCTGTTGTATTTGGCGATCCGAATCAAAAACAGCACGACAATACGACCAGCTTATTTGGTGAAGCCACTGGTGACCTCGTTGATAATGTTTTTGCGACTTTAAGCGCACGGTTCGACAACAACAGTGAATTTGATGACGCCGTTAGTTATCGCGCAGGCCTAACGTGGCAAGTATCAAAAACCTATGCGCTATTTTCAAGCTACGGTAAGGCGATTAAAACCCCAACCTTTACTGAGCGATTTGGCTATTTCCCAGATAGCTTTATTGGTAACCCAGACTTAACGCCCGAAGAGAGTGAAGAGTGGGAAGTTGGCGTAAAAGCAAATTGGGATTCGGTTACCGCACAAATGAGTGCTTATAGCGCCCAACTTGAAGACGAAATTAATGGCTTCGTTTATGACGCCACCCAAGGCGTGTACACCGCTGCCAATGTAGATGGTGAAAGTAGTCGTGATGGCGTAGACGTTGAAGTAACTTGGCTTAGCGATTTAGCGAAGGTGTCGGCGTCTTATAGCTATTTAGACGCTGACCAAACCAGTTTTGGCATTGCCAGCACAGAGCTTCGCCGTGCACGTCATCAAGGCGCATTGTCGGTATTGTCTGATTTAGGTACCGAGAAATTTAGCCTTTATGCAAAATTGGCCTATACCGGCACCCATTACGATACTTACTTCCCTCCCTACCCTGCTAATGCAGAAACCTTAGGACTGTCAGCTTATACCCTAGCGTCAGTTAACCTTGGCTATCAAGTTTCTGAAAAGTGGGCATTATCATTAAAAGTGAATAACCTTTTTGATACTGACTACGAGGATATCGTGGGCTATGCAGGACAAGAACGACGTGCATTGCTATCGGTGAGCTACAGCTACTAGTAATACCTATTCCGTCACTTTTTAAACTCAAATAGTGACACTTTATTCGCTTCTTCTTTACGAAGAAGCGAAACTTTCCTCTCAGATATCATCCATTCGTTGCATTTTTCCGCTCGCTTGTCGCGTAAACTAGTGCCCAATAAAAGCCTGTGGTAACCTCAGCATTGATAGATAGATTTGAAATCAAAGGATTCAATTACATGAAGAAGTTTGCAGTATTGTTTGTAATGGCAATGCTTTTGCCATTAACCGCATGTGCCCAAGAGGGTACAGCTAAATGGAAAGAAGGTACCCATTACACGGTATTAGATGAAGAAGCGACTAAAAAGCCAGTTATCACAGAATACTTCTCTTTCTGGTGCCCACATTGCTTCCAATTTGAGCCAATCGTAAAACAAATTAAAGAGAAGAAAGGCGAGAACACTAAGTTTGAAAAAGTGCATGTTAACTTTATGCGCTTTACCGGCCCTGACGTTCAAGATGCCGCGACGCATGCCATGTTAATTGCCCGTGCAATGAAACAAGAAGATGCAATGAACACAGCTATCTTCAACTACATTCATAAGCAACGCGCAACCATTACCAACCTTAAAGATTTGCGTAACATCTTTGTGGTAAACGGTGTTGATGGCGCTGAGTTTGATAAGTTAGCCACCAGCTTTGGTGTCAACAACATGATTCGTAAGAACCAGCAGCTTATCGATAAGAACCGAGACTACCTTTCAGGCGTACCAAGCTTTGTTATTAATGGTAAATATCAGCCTAAGTTTACTGCTGAAATGACCTTTGATGATATTGCTGATTTGATTGTTTGGTTATCTGAGCAAAAGTAATTTCCATAGATGACTGAAGTAGGCTGCAACATGCCTATTTCAGTGCAAAATTAAATGGGCCGTAGCGGTTATCGCTAAGGCCCATTTTCATTTTTAATATGTAAAAAAGCAGGAGCGATTCATGTCGTTTTTACCGGAAGATTTCAGTGCCTTTATTTGCGAATTAGACAAACTAAAAAGTGTTAAACGCCAAATAACATTGCCATGTGATGGCGAACGTCAGGAAAACTCTGCCGAGCACAGTTGGCATGTTGCGCTTATGGCCAGTACATTGGCACATTATTCCGAGAAACCTATTGATGTCGCTCGGGTGATTCGTATGATTTTGATTCATGATGTAGTGGAAATTGATGCAGGTGATTTGTTTGCCTTCAACGACGCCGCAGAACACGACGCGCAAGCAGAAAAAGAGCTTGATGCGGCAAAGCGTATTTTTGGCTTACTGCCCAGTTCCTATGCCGAAGAATTATTATCACTATGGGTAGAGTTTGAAGAAGCAAAGACCCCTGATGCCGAGTTTGCCAAGGCAATGGACCGAGTGCTTCCTGTGTTTCAAAACATGCAAAATCAAGGTGGTAGTTGGAATAAACATGCTGTTACCAGAGATAAGATAGAAAAGCGTAACTTACACTTGAAGCATTGTGCACCTAAATTATGGGATTATGTGACGCGTCAATTAGATACCGCGGTACAGAACAAGTGGCTGCTTCCAGCAAAAAGCTAAAGCGGTTAAACCTCTTAAACGCTTCGACCTTCGCGTTCATAAGCGACAAAAAAAGTGCTAGAGAGTCTATTCTCCAGCACCTTTTTTATAAGTCTTTTGTATGGGCCCGTTGGTGTGTCTGTTGGTAAATTTGTTTTGTCGGCCCTGCTGGTGGCGCTTAGTTGATGTCGCTTTTTAAAAAAACGTCATCAAACGCCCTTCAAGCATGATTAAAAACGCGTACTTGCCCACACCCATAACTTATTGGCGTCTACTTTGATATCACCAGCTGAGTAGCTACCATACTTCACCGCAAGAGTGACCTTATCCACCACTTTAGTCACGTACTGTACGTTAATTTCGCTACCTAAATCATCTACCTCCGCTGTGGCTTCATCGGCACTAAAATCATGATAGGCCAGCAACCATTTACCTCCAGCTAATTTTCCGGATAAAGAGAAAGTAACATCTTGAAGACCTTGTGCAGGTGTACCTAAGAATTGATCTGTCCACCCGTTAAATTTATGCAGGGTGGCCAGTGGCGTGGCAAAACCATATGCACCATCGTCAGAGCCTAACAACTCATAATCAATCTTTGCGGTAATACCTGAAAAGGTAGCTGCAAGGTTTGCATTAATGTAGCTAGCATCATAGTCGGTAGCGGTTTCACCAGAGCCTGACTCACTGCTTTGCGTAGCAAATTCAGCGCCGTATGCCCAATTCACTGTCTCACCTTTCATGCTTCCGTTGTAGCGAATACCGTAGGTATCAAGCGCATTGTCGGTGTCATTATCAATTTCTAATAAATAACCATAAGCGGTAAATTTTCCTACCGCGGTTTTGAAGCTCGCGTTGAATAAATGATCTTTTGAATCAAAATCAGCGGCTTGTGCAAAAATTCGATTTCGCTGGGTAAGGTATCCATAAAAGAAATTCACTTTCTCGTTAAGCGCATAGGTAGCAGTTACACCATCGAAGGTCTGCCTATCTTGACGCCACCCCACATGTCCAACAAACCTGTGATTATCGAGGGCAATTACTTGTCTGCCCCCTTTGAGTGTTAGCTTTTCATTTTTGTACTGAATAAAAGCTTGATCCACTTCGGTGGTTTCAGGGTCTGCAATCACTGAATACTCACCTACGTTATAACCTGTAGGGCCTACTGTATAATCGCCTTGCCCCATAACAATGCGGCTATCTTCCACTTCTGCGGTAAAAGAAAATCCATTTAACGTACCCGATTTAAAACCTAAGCGAGTACGAAGCGTTAATGCACTGGCGTCATCAAGCGCATTATCTTGGTCGACTGATTCATAACGTAAGTTCAAGTCTGCCCATGCAGAGGCTTCGCTTAATACATCGTGCCAACTTTGGGCAAACGATGGCGCACTGAAACATGCCAACATAGCGCTTGTCAGTGCTGCTTTTGCAAAGCGCTTCTGTACCGGTTTACATCTATTTGTTGGTGCTTCTGTTAGCTGGGCTGATGGTTTTATATCTTGCGTATTCATGTGCGTTCCCTTGTTATTAACGATATTAACGTTTATTGGTTAGCGTTCTTATTGACGATTTTTAGTTAAGGGGCTCCCTCCCAGTTAAAAATGGGATGAGCACCTAAGGGTTTAAATAAGTTTTAGCGACTTATGCTGTAGCGCTTTGAATTAGCGTTAAACGCCTAACTCAAGCTGCGTCGGATTTGCTGTTCGCTTTCTTTGCAGAACCACCTCCAGCTTGAGTAGATTTGATATGGGAAGACACCGGCTCAATTTTTTTTTGCTTATCATACAAAAAGGTCAGTACTTCATGTCGGTAGTGGTTGTACTGGGGGTTGTCAGCAAGTTTAAGTCTGTCTCGGGGTCTAGGCAGCTCGATATCAAGGACTTCGCCTATCGTCGCTGCAGGGCCGTTATTCATCATCACGATTCTATCGGAAAGCAACACGGCTTCGTCGACATCATGGGTGATCATAATCACTGTATTCCCTAAATCAGCATGAATTTCCATTAAAGAGTCTTGCAGGTGCGCGCGCGTTAACGCATCTAACGCTCCAAAGGGCTCATCCATGAGTAATACTTTTGGTTCCATCGCTAAGGCCCGAGCGATACCAACACGTTGCTTCATACCCCCAGATATTTCACTGGGTAATTTATCAAGGGCGTGGGTCATATGCACAAGCTCTAAATTGTGCATTATCCAATCTCGCATTTCTTTTTTAGGCTTGCCACGCATAGTGTGCTTTACCGCCAATTCCACGTTTTTATAAACGCTTAACCAAGGCAATAAGGAGTGGTTCTGGAAAACAACTGCACGTTCTGGCCCAGGTGTTTTTACTTCAGCACCATCGAGTATAACTCCGCCTGTGGTAGCTTGGTGTAAACCCGCCACAATATTAAGAACAGTTGATTTACCACAGCCCGAGTGACCGATTAATGAAACAAACTCACCTTTCGCAATTTTAAGGTTTACATCAGTCAGTGCCGTAAACGGGCCTTTCGGTGTAGGGAAATCGATGCCTACTTGTTCTAATTCCAAGTGTTTAGCTTGCATGTTCTTTCTCCTTAATTACCGTAATACGCTGGTTTTGTCCCAGCTCACTGCACGTTGAACCGACAGCATTATTCTATCTAGTATGAAACCGATAGCGCCTATAGTAAGCACCGCTACCATGATGCGAGCCAGAGATTCTGAGCTACCATTTTGAAACTCATCCCAGACGAACTTACCAAGGCCCGGGTTTTGCGCCAGCATTTCTGCTGCAATCAATACCATCCAGCCGATGCCAAGTGACAATCTCAACCCTGTGAAAATCATAGGAATAGAAGAAGGCAGAATGATTTTTGTTAAATGAGACATGGGCGTTAAACGCAGTACTTTACTCACGTTAATCAAGTCTTTATCAATAGCAGACACACCCACCGCAGTGTTAATTAGCGTGGGCCAAAGGCAGCATAAAGATACCGTGAGTGCCGATGTTACAAATGACTTTGAAAACATAGGGTCGTCGCTAACATACAGCGCGCTCACGACCATAGTGACCAATGGTAGCCATGCTAAAGGTGACACGGGTTTAAACAGCTGAATGAGCGGATTAATGGCCGTATAGGCTGACTTACTCAGTCCACATAAAATTCCCACGGGTACAGCAATCACTGAGGCAATAAGAAACCCCACCATGACGGTGTAAAGACTTGTCCATATTTGATCAAAGAAGGTGGGTGAACCGGTAAACTCACGAGTTTTTGGTTCGTAAGTTGGGTCTTGTGCAACTCGCGCGGCATTGCGCTCTTCTTGTCTTGTGTAAAACGCATCAGCTTTTTCTCGCTGTGCACTGTGCTCAGTAATAAGTGATCCTGCCTGCTCCCATACTTGAGCAGGACCAGGAAATTGCCCGAGCGAGGTATCAATACTTTTTGCCACACCATTCCAAATAGCGAGGAACATCAAAAGGCCAATAAGAGGCAATAATAAAGCGGGCGCTCGACTATAGACTGCCCCCATGGTACCGCTCATCGGTGACTTGGCTGGCGAAAAGCTTAATATATTTGCCATCTTACTCATGTTGTTCTCCGCTATGTGTGTATGACTGTGAAACTGTTAAAGAACAGTTTCACCCTTTAGCCCAATACCAAACTGCTCGAGATAAGCATTTGGCTTGCTACCGTCGTAGGTAACGCCGTCGATAAATTCAGATTGAGGTGGTTTAAAGCCAGTTTCAGTGGCAAACGCTGGGAAGTCCGTCGCTTTTGCTTTTCCTTCAGCAATGAGTGCTTTTGCAGCCATGGCGTAAACCTCAGGCTTATACACTTTACGTGCAGTCTCTTTATACCAATCGTCTGATTTAGGCTCTGAAATCTGTCCCCAGCGGCGCATTTGCGTTAAATACCAAATCGCATCACTGTAAAATGGGTAAGTGGCGTTGTAACGGAAGAATACGTTGAAGTCTGGTACTTCACGCTTATCGCCTTTTTCGTATTCGAAAGTGCCTGTCATGCTGTTAGCCAACACATCTTCATCGGCGCCAACATAGTTGCTTTTGGCTAAGATTTTTACTGCTTCTGGGCGATTAGCATTGTCATTTTCATCTAACCACATGGCAGCTCGAATTAACGCTTTAACCACACGAATGTGAGTATTCGGGTACTTCTCTGCCCATGCTTGGCTCACACCAAACACTTTCTCTGGGTTGTTTTTCCAAATTTCGTAATCGGTAATAACCGGAACACCAATGCCTTTAAATACCGCCTGCTGGTTCCAAGGTTCGCCTACGCAATACCCATAGATAGTGCCGGCTTCCATGGTGGCGGGCATTTGAGGAGGAGGGGTAACTGATAGCAAAGCTTCGGCATCTATCTGCCCAGCATTATCACCTTTGTGCGGTGCATAGTAGCCTGGATGAATACCACCAGCAGCAAGCCAGTATCTAAGCTCGTAGTTGTGTGTAGATACAGGAAAAACCATACCCATGTTAAACGGCTTACCCGCATCACGGTATTCTTCAACTACAGGCTTTAAATAGTCAGCTTTAATAGGGTGCACCGGTTTGCCATCTTCTACCGGAATATGGGCCTTCATTTTTTCCCATATTTCGTTTGAAACCGTGATGCCATTACCATTTAAATCCATACTGAACGCAGTCACAACGTGTGCTTCAGTACCAAAACCAATGGTTGCGCCAAGAGGTTGCCCTGCCAGCATGTGAGCGCCATCAAGTTGACCGTCGATGGTTCTATCTAGTAATACTTTCCAGTTTGCTTGGGCTTCTAAGGTTACATACAAGCCTTCATCTTCAAAAAAGCCTTTTTCGTAAGCGATGGCCAACGGCGCCATATCGGTCAGCTTAATAAAACCAAATTTTAATTCTTCTTTTTCTGGCCAACCCACTTTTACATCGCTTTGTGCGCTAGCAAGTGGTGCGCCTAAGGTGAAGGAAAGCGCTATCGCCGCGGTTATTCCAGCTGTCATTTTTTTCTTTATTTGTTTGAGCATTGAAACGTTTTTAAACTTGGTCATTTATGTTTCCTTTAGCCAAAAAAAAACCCACCAGCGTAGACGAATAAACGTCGCGCTTGGTGGGCTTCGATGCCGAGCCTGTAATCATTAGTTAATGAAATACAGGCGAACTTATTGTTTGGGTGTTAATTGTAGCTACCAGTACTTAATGTACTTTTTTATTTTAGTATCGCTTAACAGTGTAACTGCCATTGATAAAGCAGAGTTCGTGCCAAAACCCTAACCTACTGAAATTATAGGATTTAGAAAAAATAGAAATGGTAATCATTCTTTTACCTGAACAATAACAGTGCGTTTATTGCACTAGAAGTGTTCGATGCACAGCACTGGAATGTTTGTAGCTCTGGGTTGTTTGTAGCTCAGGGATGTGTGTCGCATAGTGGCGACGAAGAATAAAAACACGAGGGAGACACTACGTTCTCCCTCAGTGCTTTTTTAGTTTCTGGCTTACAGCCGTTGGGTGAATTGACCAATGGCGTTCACTACTTCTGAAGATCCATTTTGAATTTCGTTCATGACTTTGCCCGACTCGGTCGAGTATTCAAGCGCTTCTCTCGCTTTTTCCTGACCAGCCTCAATGAGTTGCACCGCATTTTCTGTGAGCTTTCTGTTTTCATTTACCACACTGACAATTTCTTCAGTGGCTGTACTGGTTCTGGATGCAAGTTGGCGCACTTCATCAGCAACAACGGCAAAACCTCTTCCTTGATCCCCCGCTCTGGCGGCTTCAATTGCCGCATTCAGCGCCAATAAGTTAGTTTGGTCGGCAATACCACTGATGCTTTTAACTAAGTCGGCCACTTTTTGCGACTGTTCGTCAAGCTCTCGAATACCCTCGCTCGCCGTTCCCATCTGCGAAGTAAGCTCACCCATAATTCGCACCATGCTACCCACAACCTCTTTACCTTTCTGGGCTTGCTCTCCCGTACCTTGTGAAATATTAAAAGCAACATTAGCGGCCTCAGAAATAGCAAACTCTCTCTGCATTTGTTCGGTTATGACGGTGGCAAACTTAACGACTTTGTACAGTATGCCCTTGTCGTTTCGTATTGGGTTGTAAGATGCCTCTAGCCACACTTCATTACCGCGACTATCTACTCGCTTAAAGCGGTCTGAAAACATTTTGCCTTGCGAAAGATCGCTCCAAAATTGTCGGTATTCTGGCGTGTCGACTTCATCTGCGGAGCAAAATATCTTGTGGTGCTTACCCACTATTTGCTCTGATGAATAGCCCATAGAAGATAAGAAGTTATCGTTGGCTTTAAGAATAATACCTGTGAGGTCAAACTCAATTACCGCAGTGGAGCGATGCAAAGCCTCAAGCATGTCTTTCATCTCACGGCTTCGATTAATATTTCTCGTTTGTTCAGCCATATACAAGGCGAGTCGGTCGACCACACCGCTGTCATTAAGGATGGGTTGCAATATTCCTCTAAACCAACGGTCTTCGCCATTCGCATTAGCAAGATTAATCGCACCATGCCAATGCTGCGCTTGCTTAATAGCAGAAAGAAACTCCTTCGTGGCGGCTTGGCTCATGACTCCCTGAGGAATGAGACTATCCATGGTTTTTCCATCAAGTTCATTGGATGAAAAACTTATAGCATCTGCAAAGCCGTCGTTAATTCTATTGATTCTGCCGTTTCTGTCTAATTCAACATAAAGCATTTCTGCCCTGAGTTCGCTTTCTACCGTGTGAAATGATTCAACATCTTTGCGTAAACGTTCTACTTCTTCTAACAATTGCTTATTCTTAAAAAACATCCCGTGCTCCTCGACATTCGGGTATAGCATCTCGCTCACACAAACTTCTCATATCGTTTATGAGAGCGAGCGAGGATACAAAGTCGTTATTGCTTTAGTTGGCTGATCTAAAGATAGCAGATGATTTACAAGTTACTTAATTATTGGAGAAATTTGAAAATGAATTGATTAATAGGCAACAGCATTAGACACAAATGGCCTAATGCTGGGCAAATGGAAGTGTAGTTTTATCTCGTTTTGCCCACATTTGTGTGGCAAGCGTATTCGCTTTTTCTACGTCACACCCTTCAAGTAAAATAAGGTAGCTCACCAGCGTAGCGTGAATAGCTTGTTCACCGTAAAGATGCGAAGCCTCGCCTCGCCAAACCGCCAGCATATCGTTTACGTTCATTTGGGTATCTTTAAGAGCCATTTTTTCTGTTAACTCAGGAAGAATGATTTCTTCTGTACTTCCATTGCGCGTGACATAGAGCTCGGTTTTTCGCTCACTGTTTACTTCGGGGTCTCCCCCATCACCACGAAAACAAAGCGCTTCAAACGCGGGAAAACTTTCATTCACGCGGCAATGCTTATGGTCAAGGTGCATGTGATAAACACCCTGTACACAAAAAGGAGCCGACGTTGGGTTTAGTAAGCGCGCCAAGGTGTTTGCGCATGAGCGCAGCCCAAACACTTCACGTAATTTAATGATGGTATTAAGCGCTGGTAATAAATGCGATAAGTCGAGATAGGTAGCACCAAATTCACACATTTGGCGAGATGCATCGGAAATACTATTTACTTCTACAAGCCCCAAAGCCGGTAACGCTTTACTAGCATATAACCGACCAGAGCCTGGCTCATGAGCGCCATGTAGCATAACGGTATAGTTGTTTTTAGCCAGCACCGCGCACGATAGCAGATACCAAGGTAACTGGCGGCGCTTACCGGCATAGCAGCCCACGTCTAACGTAGGTGTTAATTCAGCAAGTTCAGGCTCTAGTAATTCACGGCATGCATCAATAAACCCAATAACTTCTTCTGGGGTTTCTTCTCTCGTGCGTAAGAGCATTAAAAAAGCGCCGCGTTGATCGCCGGTAACCTGATTAGACAATACCATTTTCATAGACTCGTAAGCTTCTTGACGGGTAAGACTGCGCCCACCTTTTTGGCCCTTGCCTATGATTTTTATATAGTTGCTAAATTGCTGAGACATGCTGTTTATTATGTAAAAGTGATGTATTGACGAGTTGTCGTGACTCTATCACCTTTCCAAAAATAAGTAACGTAGGACCACTCACATTCGCTTCAGATACCAAACTACCAATGGTACTCAAGGTGCCCTCTATGACTCGCTGTTGTGGACTTGTTGCATTTTCTACTGCGGCTACAGGCCAATCATGGGCTATACCCTGATTTCCTAACGCCTCACACAGCAAAGACAAACGACTTAGCCCCATATAAACCACTACCGTTTGAGAGGCTACGTTTTTTGCCAATTGTGTCATCTCTGGCCATGTTTCAGGGTTTTGAAAATGTGCAGTAATAAAGCTTACCGCCTGTGCACAACGTCTATCAGTCAGGGGGATACCTGTGTAGGCAGACATACCAGAAGCCGCCGTAATACCAGGTACAATAGCAAAAGGAATATTCGCTTCTGTTAGCGCCATAGTTTCTTCGCACGTTCTGGCAAACAACGCAGGGTCGCCACCTTTAAGTCGAACTACGCAATGACCTGCCTTGGCCAGCTCAACCACCTTCGCACTAATATCTTGCTGTTTCATACTGTGTTGCCCACAGCGTTTACCCACATATTCACGTTTCACATGACGGGGAATTTCTGCAATGACATCTTTGCCCACTAACGCATCAAACAACACAATATCGGCTTGCTTGATTAACCTAAGCGCTTTAAGGGTGAGTAATTCTACATCACCAGGACCCGCCCCAACAATGTACACTTTTCCTTCTTTCTTACTGCGTGGCGCGTTTTTCCCGTTGCCCAACCATCCACTTAAAAAATTGGATGTCGAGTGACGAACAGGTAACGATAATGCTTCGCGAAACAACAGCCCAAATGTGTTAACTAAAGTGTTCATGATAATGTCTCCAGAGCAAGGCTCGTGGCTGTAGCTTTTGTGTTAATCGCTCTTGTATTAGTTACATTTATACAAGGATGCACTCTGTATAGCTTTTTGGCAGACACGCTCTTAGTGTTAACTCTCACGCGCGACGTCTCCTACCGGGGTAACATGTTCGTTAATTAATGTTGCTAAAGCAGGTTTGCACGAACCGCAATTTGTTCCGCACTTTAGCGTATCGCCCAATTCAGACACTGATGAGCACCCTGCTGCAATCGCTTTGTTAATGGTTTTTTCCCTTACAGAAAAGCAGCTGCAAACCACAGGGCCATTTAAAAACGCTTCATCCACTTCGCAGCGTAAAAAATTAGCCAGTTTGTCAGGGCTGAAACTTTGCGTTAATGCACTGTCTATCCAAGAATTTGGCACATCATACTTTGGCTTGGTACTCGGGCTTTGCGCACCGAAAAATGCCATAAAACAAAACGAATCTTCATAAGTACAAATCAGCACTTGGCTATCGGTGGTTTTGTGTTGATAGCACACCCACGTTTTAGGTAATTTTTCTAGCAAACCCGTCATTAACGCGTGCGATGTAAGTTGGCTGGCAATAGATACTCCCAGCCCATTTTCGATTAATTGTTTAGCCCAGTAGCCGCCATTACTTTCCACTACCTCGCTGAGCACATTGACGATATCCAATTTGCTATTTGCCGATTGTACGTCGTCACTAATATAAAGCTTTCCGTAGCTTAAAAAGCTGTGGGGGGCAATGGATACCGCACCATGTTTTAATTCTGGCTGTCCTGAAATAGGATCGGTTGCCGGCGCAAAAAGCTTTGCCAATTTACTGTGCGAACCCCACTCTCCAGACCAATGAATAGGAACGAATACATCGCCTCGACGCTGACGTTTATCGATTTGCACAGGGAAGATACAGGGTGTTTCGCCGCTCACTTCACTGCTAAGAGCAACATAGTCGTTTTGTGCTACAAGCAATGTTTTTGCATCTTCGGGATGAATATAAAGATTAGCGTGGGCAGTATGGGCATGAAGTACCGGCGCCTTACCTGTTCGAGTCATGGTGTGCCATTGGTCACGCATTCGCCCGCTATTGAGCACAAATGGAAATTCATTCGAGGTCACTTGAACAGGTGCTGTAAATGTCACAGCAACAAAGTTTGCTTTGCCCGTCGGGGTAGAAAACACTTTGTTATAAAAGGGGCGAACAGGTAAAAGAGTTTTATCGCTGTTGGTCATTAATGGCCATTGCACTGGCGCCATTGCATCATACTGAGCCTGCGACTTCCCCACTAAGGGAGCAAGATTGAGTAGTCGTGCTCCGTCATTTTTATATGATGTTAAGCGGGCATGTTCATCAAATATTTCACTGGGATGTGAATAAGAAAATGCGTCATTAAATCCCATTTTCCGTGCGACATCACACATAATTTGCCAATCGTGTTTGGCTTCACCTGCAGGTGGCATAATCCCTCGCTGACGTGAAATTCTTCGCTCTGAATTCGTCACGGTTCCGTCTTTTTCAGACCACCCCGTTGCCGGTAGTGCAATATCGGCAAAGGCAAGGGTATCGTTACTCTGTACAATGTCAGATACCACTACCATGTCGCACTTTTTGAGCGCCGATTCAACTTGCTCACGATAAGGCATACTGACTACGGGGTTTGTACCCATTATCCATACAAACTTTATTTGCCCCGCATCCATAGCAGAGAACAGGTCTACCGCTTTTAAGCCGCCTTGCTCTGGCATAGCAGGAGACTGCCAAAACACTTTTACATTTTCACGGTGTTCAGGGTTTTCAATATCACAATGCGCCGCCAACATGTTGGCTAACCCCCCCACTTCTCTGCCACCCATGGCATTGGGCTGGCCTGTTATTGAAAAGGGTCCACAACCTGGCTTGCTAATGAAATCTAGCGCCAAGTGGCAATTAATAATGGCGTTGGCCTTGTCTACTCCAGCAGAGGATTGGTTAACCCCCATGGAATAGAAGGTAATTGCACTGTCTGCGCTAATAAACCATTGATAGAAAGTGGCCAAATCTGCTTCATTCAAACCACACACACTCGCCACGTCTTTTGCATCAAGCGTGTTAGCACTTGTAATGGCGTCACTTAATCCTTGGGTGAACTCGCTAATAGCAGGTTCATTGATTGCCCCATTGTTGTGAGCAAATTGAAGTAACCCATTAAAAAGTGCAACGTCGCTGCCCCCTGTAAGAGGCAAGTGTAAATCGGCGATGGTACATGTTTCGGTTTCCCGAGGGTCTATCACCACCACTTTCATAGCTGGATTGCGCAGCTTCGCCCGTTGAATACGCTGGAATAGCACAGGGTGTGCCCACGCGGTGTTACTGCCTGTCAGCACCAACAGCGAAGTACACTCTAAATCGGTGTAATCACAAGGCACCACGTCTTCGCCAAACGCACGTTTGTAACCTGCAACAGCAGATGACATGCAAAGCCGTGAGTTTGTGTCTATATTTGCGCTGCCAATAAACCCTTTCATGAGCTTATTCGCAACATAATAATCTTCAGTAAGTAATTGCCCTGATACATAAAACGCAACGGCATCCGGCCCATGTTCAGCAATAGTCTGGGTGATTTTATCAGCCACCGCGCGGGTAGCCGTGTCCCAATCTACCTTTGCACCTGCCATGGTTGGGTGAAGCAAACGGCCGCTAAGATCATTTGTTTCAAGCAGGTTTGTGCCTTTTACACACAGACGACCATAATTGGCCGGATGCTCGGGCGTACCAGTAACCTTGTCCAGGGAGGTAGTGCGCCCGCTAACGTTGCAACTGATATCTACACCACAACCCACACCACAATAAGGGCAGGTGGTTTGCTTTTGCCGTAGTAGTGGTTCCAGCATAGTGGTTTTTGGTGTAGCCATATTCATGGAAAAACTCTCTTAGTAAACAAAGACAACGGATAAAAATGGGTTAAACAGCAACGAGTATTCGCTCACCTTCCACTTTCACGTCGTACGCCATTACGCTTACGTCATCACGTTCAATACACTTACCTGTGGCCAACACGTAATGCTCTTTATAAAGAGGCGATGCCACCACAATATCATCCGCTATAGAGCCTATAAGGCCACGATATAGCACGTTTGCTTTGCCGATGGGATCCCAGTTGCTAATGGCGTAAAGAAACTGCTCGCCACCTTTTATTACACTAAACAACGCCACCTGCTGACCTTCGATAAGTGCACAAACACCGCTATTTGTTACCACGTCGTCAATGCCACACACGTCATGCCAAAGGGGCGCCACATCTGTATTTGCTGTCATCAGTTTGTTCCTTTTTAAATTACGTCAACCGCAATGAGATTGTCGGCACCTTTAGACTTTTCCATTTCAGTGGCAGGTCTAACTTGGCCTCGTTCAGATACAAATTGTATGTTTGTATCTGTGCCATCTGTGTTAACGAATTGACGGAAACGTTTGCGGGATGCTTCGCTTTCAAGGGTAGTTTTCCACTCACATTGATAAGCACCAACCACGGTTTCCATTTGGGCTTCTAAGTCTGCGTTTATGTTGAGCGAGTCATTCATAACAACATCCTGAAGGTAAGCTAACCCCCCTTCTAAGTTGTCCATCCACACCGATGTACGTTGAAGCCTATCGGCAGTGCGTACATAGAACATCAATACACGGTCGATGTATTTAACCAGCGTTTCTGTATCTAAATCGGTAGCGAATAAATCGGCATGACGAGGTTTCATACCGCCGTTTCCGCACACGTATAAGTTCCAGCCATTTTCGGTAGCAATAACACCAATATCTTTACTTTGTGCTTCTGCACATTCTCGGGTACAGCCGGAAACGCCGAATTTAATTTTGTGCGGTGCCCGTAGGCCTTTGTAACGGTTCTCTAAATCGATTGCGGTTTTTACCGAATCTTGCACCCCGTAACGACACCACGTGCTACCTACACAAGATTTCACCGTACGAAGGGCTTTAGCGTATGCATGGCCGGTTTCAAAGCCGCCTTTAACGAGAGCCTCCCAAATATCAGGCAGTTGATCGACCCGCGCGCCAAATAAATCAATACGCTGACCGCCGGTTATTTTGGTATACAAGCTATATTTCTTGGCAACTTCGCCTAACAAAATAAGCTTCTCTGGGGTAATTTCTCCCCCCGCCACACGAGGAACTACAGAATAAGTGCCGTCTTTTTGCATGTTACCAAGGTAAATATCGTTGGTATCTTGCAGAGGTAAATGCTCTTGTTTAAGTACGTAATCGTTGTACACAGAGGCTAAAATAGAGCCTGCTGCTGGCTTACATATTTCACAGCCAAGACCCGTACCATGCTTTTCGAGCAACTCGTCAAAAGAGGTAATGCCGTTCACTTTTACAATGTGAAATAGTTCTTGGCGGGTATGATTGAAATGCTCACAAATGGCTTTCGAGACTTCAACACCCCGTTTTTCAAGCTCGCTATCAACCACGTTTTTCAACAATGCGGTACACCCGCCACAGCCGGTACTGGCTTTCGTGCAACTTTTAACATCACCAAGGCTGCAACAGCCTTCGTCGATAGCCGAGACAATGTCGCTTTTGGCCACGTTATGACATGAACATATTGTTGCGGTATCTGGCAGTGCATCTGCACCTAACGCTGGCGCAGCACCAGCACTAGGCAAAATAAGCGTTTCAGGATTTTCCGGTAAATCAATGCCGTTTAAGGCATATTGCAACAAGGTATCGTAATCGCTGGTATCACCCACTAACACGGCACCTAACACTTTTTGTTGGCTTTCATCTACTACCAACTTTTTGTACACGCCTTCAGGCTGATTAAAGTAGGTGTAGCTTTGTGCGCCAGTGGTACGCTCGTGCGCATCGCCTATAGAGCCCACTTCCACGCCCATCAACTTGAGTTTAGTACTCATGTCGGCGCCGGTGAATACAGTATCACCACCTGTTAGCGAGCTTACTGCTGCGCGAGCCATCGTGTAGCCAGGCGCAACCAAACCAAATATGCGGTTTTGCCACAGCGCACATTCGCCCACGGCGAAAATGTCAGGATCTGAGGTTAAGCAGTTGTCATCAACGACAATACCGCCACGCTCCCCTAGGGCTAGCATGGATTTTCTGGCGAGTTGATCTGATGGGCGAATACCTGCTGAAAACAGCACCATATCCGTTTCAAGAAAAGTACCGTCGGCAAATACCATGCGATAACGTGATTGCTCACCGGCTTCAATAACCTGTGTCGCTTTCTGGGTATGTACGGTTACCCCTAAGGATTCAATTTTACTGCGAAGTACGTCACCGCCGGTTTCGTCTAACTGCACTGCCATAAGCTGTGGCGCAAATTCCACCACATGGGTTTCAAGGCCGGCTTCTTTTAATGCGTTTGCCGCTTCAAGCCCCAATAATCCGCCACCCACTACCACACCCACTTTGCTTTCGCGGGCAGAGTTTTCAATCGCAATCAGGTCATCAATAGTGCGATACACTAAGCAGTGTTCTTGATCGTTTCCTGGAATAGGCGGAACAAACGGGTAAGACCCCGTGGCAAGAACCAACTTATCATAGGGAAACACCTGGCCATCTTCTGTTAACGCCTTTTTTTCGTCGCGCAGCAAGTCAGTCACTATGGCGTTGGTTACCACATTAACGCCCCACTCACGATATACATCAGCGGTTGTCAGCGCTAAATCATCTGCGCTAGCACCACTAAAGTAAGAGGACAAATGTACTCTATCGTAGGCCAGTCTCGACTCACCACACAGTACGGTGATATCAACGTTATCGCTGCTTTGATGAAGCTGTTCAACAAAATGGTGCCCTACCATTCCGTTACCAACGACGAGAATTCGCGTTTTAGATGCCAAAGATGTCATGGTCTCTCCCCTTTATTCGGGACAAAAAAAAGCCCGCATCAACTTTCGTTGTTGCGGGCTTCGTTGCCTATCAAGCGCTACGAGTGATCGTAGCTATCAAATTTTTATGAGCTAGGTTGCTCTAAACATACACACACAGTATTTCACACAATTAAGTATATCCAATATTAGTGCCATGTCATTACAAGCCTGTTTTATATAGATTTATTCAAAAACTAGGCTTTTCGAACCACCCTAATTTGCACCAAACAAAAGCATTTGCGATTTCATTTGGTGCACTTAAGTGGTCTATTTTACTTTCTAGTATTAGTAATTCGCCTTAGTAGTAACACCAAGGCGATAACCAACAGCGGTTAAGCAAGTTTATCGGTAGCAACGCGATAACGTGGATCTTCATTCACGTTAATTTCTACAAACTTGTCTGCTTTACGCAGTAAGTTGCGACACTCATCACTGATATGGCGAATATGCAGCTTCTTACCTTGCTGTTCATATTTGTCAGCTAACGTGTCTAAGGCATCAATACCTGAAGAATCCCAAATTCTCGATTCTTTAAAGTCGATAACCACATGCTCAGGGTCATTGGCAATATCAAACAAGTCTTTGAAGTGACTAACTGAACCGAAGAACAAAGGCCCTTCTAAGTCATACACTTTCCAATCGTCGCTATCGATATGACTCTTAACTTCAATATGGCGAGCGTGCTTCCACGCAAATACCAAGGCAGAAACGATAACACCCACCACAACCGCAATCGCAAGGTCGGCAATGACCGTAACCGCGGTAACTAAGAATAGGACAAAAGCATCTTCTTTATTTACACCACGGATAATGCGGAACGATGCCCATTCAAAGGTAGCAATAACCACAACAAACATTACGCCAACCAATGCCGCTAGCGGAATCATTTCAATTAATGGTGCTGCAAAAAGGATAAAGGCAAGCAATACCAATGCCGCTGTAATACCAGATAAACGTCCACGACCACCAGAGTTAATGTTAATCATACTCTGACCAATCATGGCACAACCGCCCATACCGCCAAAGAAGCCATTCACTGTATTCGCAACGCCCTGACCAACACATTCTTTGTTGCCACGGCCGCGGGTGTCTGTCATTTCATCAATAAGCGATAATGTAAGGAGTGACTCAATCAAGCCAACCAAACATAAAATGATTGAAGTAGGCAGAACAATCATCACCGTTTCCCAAGTAAACGGTACCATCGGGATAGCAAAAGTGGGTAGTTCACCCGCTAGGGTAGCGCTCGCTTTTTGTGCTTCAGGCAGTAAATCACGCACGAAATCGATAACGGTACGCGCTTCTAAATCAAGCCCATGTACCATGGCAGTTACCGTAACAATAGCCACTAACGAGGCGGGCACTGCGGTAGTAAGCTTAGGCAGTAAGTAAATAATCGCCATGGTAAGCGCGACGAGCCCAAGCATCCAATACAACATAGACCCTTGCATCCACTCCAACTGACCTAGGGCATTCACTACTTTGAATTGACCTAATTGGGCAAGGAAAATAACAATGGCTAAACCATTCACAAACCCTAGCATTACTGGGTATGGCACCAATCGTATGAACTTACCAAGCTTAAATACCCCACAGAGTATTTGCAGTAAGCCGGCTAATATAACGGCGGCAAACAGATATTGAACGCCATGCTGTGCCACTAGTGCCACCATGACCACGGCCATAGCACCTGTCGCACCAGAAATCATTCCTGGACGCCCGCCAATGGCTGACGTGATAAGTCCCATCATAAATGCGGCATACAACCCAATCATGGGCTCAACACCAGCAACAAATGCAAAAGCAACCGCTTCTGGTACCAGTGCTAGTGCAACGGTAATACCAGAAAGCACGTCATTTTTTACATTACTATCTCGATTAGTAATTAAATCAAACATGTTTTCTCAGGAGTTTAGAGGTTTTAGGATCGTGCGTTGTCAGTATAGCTGTGGATGCTATAAATCACTGTCTTGCACAAATTTTGGTGCGATTCTACCACCATTAATGCTTAAAATCTTTTAATAGAATGTTAATCGTACAGAGGATTTTAAGCTGACAAGACTGGCTTTCCATGGCATCGTAGCAAGCTTAGTTTTTATCTAGCAATTGATGCGTCGTTTATTGTCATTGACGCTCTCAATTGTATTCTCACTGATTTTTTAAACTACGTCGCTGACACTTTTTGCGGCGAGGTGTATTTTGACCAACCGATAAGGAGTGGAAGTGGTCCCTTATTTACTCACTATTTTATGCGTGCTGGTGGCTGGCGCTATTCATTGGGCATTTCCAAAAACCTTTTGGAAATCTACGTTAATGTCCACCGCTGTCATTTTGCTATTTTCTATTGCCGCTTTATTTATCTTCAAAGCATCCGGCATGCTAATGACTGAGACGGGTGAAGATCCTGACTTTTCCGGTAAATTACTGATGATTACTGCGTTGATGTCTTTCTTCGGGCTGCTTATTTCTATTTTTGTCGGCTGGTTTCTGCGCGTAGTAAGAGCCTAGTAAGCGCGTAATAACAAATATTAAGCGAGGTGCAAGGCTAAGATTATCTTAACTTGCACCGTTATCGAGCATAAAACGTATCACACGTAGTACTGGTTACAGGTGTTGGCTCAAAAACCCATCTCCCTTAAATTCCACTTCAACAAATATCTCATTAAAAACAGACACTTAAGCAAACCCATTCAAGAAAGGTACGTTAAGGCATAGGCATTGCTTTTATAAACTATTCAATTAGTCCGCTAAATCCATAACGTATCATGCAAACAGACCATGAAATAACGTCCCCTACGCATTATAGCGATGCCACTAAGCGCTTCTTGCTCGCCGCCAAACGCGCCGAGATTACGGTGCTTGAGCAGCTATCCAGCAACTGCCGTATTGTTATTTCGGTTCGTAATATGGTGCATGCTCTGCAGCGCGAACGTGGTGCCACCAACATTTATTTAGCGTCTAAAGGTGATAGGTTTGCAGGGCAGCGCGCCACTCATATTGAAGCAAGCTGTGAAGCAGAATCGATGTTACGCAGTCAACTCAAGTCACTGTATTTAACCGATAGCCATGACACCGCTAACCCTCGTTTGTTAAGCAGCATTACCTTAGCGCTGCAAGGCATTGATTACCTGCCAGTACTTCGTGAACAAGCGAAAAATTTAACCCTGTCCCCGCTAGATTCCACTCGCGCCTATTGCCGCTTAGTCGCTGGGCTACTGACTGTTATTTTTGAAGCCGCTGACATTGCGAGCGACCCAGTGATAACCCGCCTTTTAGTTGCACTTTTCAACTTTATGCAGGGTAAAGAATATGCGGGGCAAGAACGCGCATGGGGCGCTATTGGCTTTGCAGAAACGCACTTTGATAAGCGATTATGCGATAAACTCAGCGCCCTTCAACACGCCCAGCAGCATCACTTTACCGTGTTTAATGAATTCGCCCGTTCTTGTCATAAAGACGCTTACGAGCTTTTAGATGGCAGCCCTGCTGCACACGATATTAATCAATTGCGCAAAATGATTGCACAACTTGCTGATGGCAGCCCGATTGCGGCTGAAATTAGTGAAGTGTGGTTCGATGTGGCCACGCGGCGTATTGATGCCATGCAAGAAATTGAAAATAAACTGACCGACAGCTTAACTAAAGAAGCGCAAACTAAAGTCAGTAACGCGCATCATGAAATGAAAAACCATCAACGGTTGATTGAAAGCTTTACCGATGAACATGCGCAAGATGGTTCACCCCTTACTATGCTGTTTGACCCTAGCATGCCTGGTTTGGTGGAAGACAGTGATCTTGGGCTGCTACAGCCTGATATAACTGGCTCGGGTAACAACGCAGATATTAGTGAGCAGACACAAACCCTGTCTGCGCATCGCTCATTTTACGATTTGTTGCGAGGGCAAGCCCAGTATATTGAAGACATGAGTCGTGAGTTAGAAGAAGCGAAACGCGCTATTACCGAACACAAGTTAGTAGATAGAGCTAAACTCATTCTTATGCAGCAATTTCAATTAAATGAAAATGATGCATATCGAAAGCTACAAAAGCAGGCCATGAATGAGCATAAAAAACTTACCGACATAGCCGCTACCGTTGTTGAAATATCAAATAGAGCGAACCAACGCTGAACCTAAAGTAAGTTGCGGCCACGTTACCAGCCAATTTTTCGTTTTCACTCGTTGGGTAAACACGTCATCTCTAGGGTGGCGAGGGTTTATTGAAATCCTACCGGCAAAATTACTTGAAAGCCCATAGGGCGCAAGCATATCAAACTTATCACTCCCCTCTTTTGGGCAAAGCCTGATGGCGACACAGGTTTCTTTTTCCACCCAATAACTAATGGCCTCTTCGCAATCTCTATAAGCGTTATGACCATGGTTCAGATGCATACGCGCCTGATTCTTCACTTGCCAGTGGGCTGATGGCACTTGCGAAGTTAACGCTTTTTCTATATTGAGCTCGGTGTCTTTTGAGGTATCTGATGGGTTGAAGTAAATAACATCGATATCGTTTAACGCCGTAGCTTTCTTATAGCCATGGAGCTCATCCCATATGGCATTACGTAGAAATCCCGCCGCTAAATACCCTTGGGGCAGGTTTAGCGCTTTGAGCGCAGTCAAACACTGCATGCGGTAGAGATCAGCGGTTAGCACACGGCTAACCGCTGATCGGGCTTCGCTTTCTATACTGGCTGTGTTGGCTGTGCTAGCTGCGCTTTCGTTACTGCCTGTACTTTTGAGGTTCGTCATCATTGAAGCCGTTTACTTGAGCAGACTAATTTCATAAGGCTAATTTCATAAGATTAATGAAAAGGCCAACATTGAAAAGCTAGCAAGAGAAAGCTAGGCGTTATTTCGAATGCTCAGAACGAATGCGCAGATTCCTTTGCCATTTGATCACATAGAAACTAAATGCGGCTATCGCCCCCCCTCCTAACCATCCTGCTATTACGTCGGTCGGCCAATGCACGCCTAATTGCACTCGACTCAGGCCAATCATAAATACCAATAGTGTAGTCAGAGAATATACCCAAACTTTTAATTTAACTTTTGTGATAGAAAAGCAAAACAGCCTAGCAATACAGAAGTAAACAAGGGTAGACATCATGGCATGTGCAGAGGGAAAGCTTTGTGTTAATACGGTAACTTGATGGCCAGACAGCGGCGGTCTAGGGCGGTCTATACCGGCTTTAAGGACAAAGGTAATGACCAAACCTGCTGCTACCGCTATTAGTAGCGTAAATGCTTTTTTAGGATGCCCGGTCAATTTCAACCAACCGGCAACGGCAAGTGAAAAAAAGATAAGTACTTCATTACTGCCAAGTGCGGTGAAATTTTCAAAGAAGCGTTGAACCACTCCCGGCATATCGTCCCACACCAACATTTCAATGACGGCTTGGTCGAAAGGCGCTAAGACTTCCATGGTGGCAAATAGCATTAGCAGCAAAAAGCCACCACCTAATAACACCACCTGCACCGTGGGTGTTTTTACTATTTGCAAATACGCGTTGACCGAACTTCTTACTTCCATGTTACGTAGCGCTCCTATTGGGGCTATAGAAAATTAAAATGAATACTTAATTAAGGAATGAAACGAATAAATACGCGTTAAGACTTGCTGCCACCTAAACACGCTGGAGATGTTAGTGCTTCGCCACCTCGTGCTACCCACTCTGTTGGGGTATAAGTGTGTAATGCTAGCGCATGTACAGGCCCTTTCAAGGCTTCATCGACCAACGTATTAATTTCACGATGACGAGCAATTAAACGTTTGCCTTCAAAGGCCTCAGTCACCACGGTTACTTTGAAATGACTTTGTGCACCGTCAGGTACATTGTGCATGAAGCTCTCGTCTTCTACCTTTAATAAAACAGGTGAAAGTGCGCTGGTAATGGTCGATTCAATAAATTCTTTAACATTCATATGAAAACTACTTGGTTGAAATTAAATGCCGGAAAGTAAGGTTAATTCTACCACCGATATGTTTAGTCGTCTTAGCAATACCGTGTAGATAATGCGATTGAGTGGTTTCACCCATAACCAACAGACTACCGTGCTCTAATATTTGGGTATAACGCGCGCCGGTTTCTTTGTGTTTGAACACAAAAGGCCGAGATTCGCCAAAAGTTACCGACGCCACCACCGGGTTTGGCCCAAGTTCTGGCTCATCATCAGCATGCATACTCATGCTGTCTTGACCATGTCGATACCAGTTTGCCAGCACACTGTTAAAAGGAATATGACAAACCTCGATACATTTATCCCGAATAGCTGCCAGCTCTTGAGTCCAAGGTTGTGGTGCAAGCTTAATACCCGAATATTTATAAAAGCACTCTGGATCACCATGCCAAGCCTGTAATCTAGGCACGTCTAGGCGCTTTCCATACATGCGGATAGTGTCTTGTCGCCATGGCAATGTGCTTTCAAACACACCTTGATAGTCATTCGCTTGCTCTGAGCTAAGCCATTGCGGATAATAGCGCACCTCAGCTTCTGGCAACGGTAGCGTAATGGGTGAGTTTTTCGCTGCTTTTGCGTCAGTAAAAAGTGGTAATTGCATAACCCCCCGATAACTTTAGACAAGAAAATAATGAATACAGAATTTTCAATGGCAGAGCGCCAGTTTACCTTAATACGCTACCCTGAAAAACATCAGCACAAAAGCCTACAAGCGTGGGACAGTGCCGATGAATTGCTTATTGAGCATGTTGAAGCACACCTCGATGCGTCATCTACCTTGGGTCCCATCCTCATTTTTAATGACGACTTTGGTACCCTTGGCTGTTGGTTTACGCAGTATAATCCTATTTGGATTTCAGATTCGTATATTAGCGTGCGATCATTACAAGAAAACCTAAGGCGTAACCATTTAAAACCGGTTATGAATGAGGAAGGCGCGCTAACGTCACCCGTGACAAGTTTAACCAGTGTTAAAAGCCTTACTTTCACGCCTGAGCGTGCCCCAAGCGTAATTATGCTGAAAGTGCCGCGCACGCTGGCTTTACTTGAACAACAGCTTATCGATATTAAGCGATATGCAGCGCCTGGTACGCATATTGTGGCGGCGGGTAAAATAAAAGCTGTGACCAAGTCGGTATCTGCCTTATTCGAGAAAATCATTGGCCCAGCTAAAACCTCCTTGGCAAAGAAGAAGTCGCGATTGGTTTTTAGTACTCTTGATGAAAGTATTGCTCCTATCCCCTCGCCTTACCCTGAAACATGGGAATGCAAGGGCGCCACAGGCCAAACCTTCGTACTAAAAAACCACGCAAATGTATTTTCTCGCCAGTCGTTAGATATTGGTGCCCGTCTTATGCTTGAGCACATGACGGTAAGCGCTAATGAAACCGTGGTCGATTTAGGCTGCGGCAATGGCGTGTTAGGCGTAAACGCCTTAGCCTTGGCCGGCGACTGCAAGGTAATATTCATTGATGAGTCTTTTATGGCTGTGGAAAGTGCACGATTAAATGTACTTGAGAATTTCCCAGACAAAATTGATCAATGTGAGTTTATTGCCAGTAACTGCCTTGAAAGCTTGCTAGAAAAGCAACAATCACCTTGGGTAACCAAGATATTGTGTAACCCGCCTTTCCATCAACAAAATGCCATTACCGACCATATTGCCTGGCAAATGTTTAACGACTCAAAACACGCCTTGGTAAAAGGTGGGCAGTTGGTGGTGGTTGGAAACAGACACCTTGAACATCACGTTAAACTTAAACGCATGTTTGGTGGTTCAGACGTGCTGGCAAGCGACAAAAAATTTGTTATTTTGGGTACCGCTAAACGATAAGGAATGCACATGTTAAAACCGCTTATAACGGCCTTACTTTTCTCAGCTCTCGTTTTTACGTCTGCAGCAATTAGCCCTAATGCATTGGCGGCTAAAAAAGACGATGGCTCACAAATTCAGCCTGATAACTATTACCCTAGAGTAAAAATTGAAACCTCTATGGGCGATATTGTGGTTGAATTAGACCGCCGACGTGCGCCGATTACTGTGAATAACTTTTTGCGTTATGTAGACAAGCGCAGTTATGAAAACACTATTTTCCATCGCATTGTGCCAGGGTTTGTGGTGCAAGGCGGAGGCTATACCACCGATTTTGAGGGTAAGTCTAATTATCCAGAAATATTTAACGAGTCGGGCAATGGGCTTACCAACGATTTGCACACCATCGCTATGGCTCGGCAAGATGATCCACATACCGCAAATCGTCAGTTTTTCTTCAACGTGAATGACAACGAAACATTAAACCCCGGTCGAGACTGGGGCTATGCGGTTTTTGGCATGATTGTAGAAGGTGAAGATATTGTCGATGCGATGTCTGAAGTAGAGACCGAATACTCTTTAGTGCTTAACACCAACAATGTCCCCATTGAGCCTATTATCATTAAAAAGGTTACCGTACTTCCGCCGTTCTAACGGCTAGCGTAATCACTGTTTCGCCAGAACAGGGTTTGAACCGGTGTGGACTTATCAATAAAGTAAGGGCCACGTTTTTCAAACCCTAGCTGGTGTAACAGATGTTGAGAGCGCGTGTTATTGGGGTGGGTAGAAGCGGTAATGAAATGTATATCTTCTTCCATCTCTACCCAATCAATAACCGCTTTAGCGGCTTCTAACGCTATCCCCTGTCTACGGGCATTCGGTAGCAGCGCAAAACCTAAATCAGGGCACTTGAAAACATAGCGATTAATCAGCCCACACACACCATAAGGCGCGTTGGTTTTCTTATTTCTTATTGCCAGTAAGCCGTATCCCCACTCGTTAATTTGCGCATTAACCCGGTCAATATAATCAGCAGCATCTTCAACACTTGCCACACCACGATTACCAATGAACTGCTTCCATAGCGGGTCTTGGTGCATTTCCACAATCCACAGTTTATCGGCTTGTGTTAGCGGGCTTAATGCCAACCTTTCAGTTAGTAACAACATGAATGAGTATGCCTTTGAGTGGATTGCTTTGCCTTATTTAACAGCGTATCTATCTGCGCTAAATGTTGCTTTGAAATAGCGGCAGCTCTTGGGTAAATCGGGTTTGCTCTGTCGTTAATTCTAGGGTGTTCCCAGCCATGAGTATGCTCAATAAAAGCGTTAGCTTCACTTACCCCACCATGCTCTAAACAGCCCACAAGACAGGTGTCGATATAAGATTGTGAAACTGGGAAGTCGGTACTGGCATGATGACAAAGTAAGGTTTCGCACAACCAAAGCTGGTGTTGGCTTAACGCCTCGCGAAGCGCAGGGGTGAAAGAGGATTGATTACACAAGGAGGAGCTTACATGTTCAATTGCACTAACTGGCACTTCCACAAATCGATAATTCTTTTCTCGCGCACGCAATGAAGGGTTTACCTCAGCGGGAATAAGCTGTGCATTTAATTGAGATGTTTTGTCGGCAACGGCGCCTACATAGGTTTGTTTTTCTTGCAGACTACGAGTAACCCATGCGCGTTTAAAACCTGAAACACGCACGGGTAAACCTTGAGTATAAATACCGGAGTGACGCTCCCTGGAATCTCGACTTAGTAAACTGCCGTAACCTAGCACAATATGCTTACTTTGTTGGTTAGCTAAGGTAGCTAACCAACTGTCTTTTACTGTGCTTTTTACTGAGCTTTTTGCCGTATTTTTTACCGAGCTTTTTGCCGTATTTTCTAATAAGCAATTTGCTGCTTTTACGTCTACCAAGCGCACCCCGTTTTCGCTGCGATATTAGAACAGCGCACGTACTCCTAGCGTAAGGTTACGGCCAGGTAGTGGCGCTTGATCTTTCAAAAATGATGTATGAACGCGAGCTTCTTCATCTGTTAGATTGTTTCCTTTTGCATAAACAATCCACTCAACGCCTTGGCCGCCAAATTCGTACTGAACACTGGCATCTAACAAGGTGTAACCATCGGTTTGTGTTTCGTAAGACGCAACGTCGTCTTGGTCATCATACCAAGTTACGCCTACATCAGCACTTACACCGTTATTGACGTAACTAATGTTACCACCAAATCGCATAGGTGGAGTACGAGGCAAGTTGTCGTCTTCTATTTCTGCGTTAATATAATCACTAAACACAGTAACACGTACTTGCGCATTTACATCGTAGTAGGCTTCGGCTTCTAAGCCCCAAATATCCGCATCGGCTTGTTGGAAGTAATAGATAGGTGTGCCTTCTTCTTCATGGCCTTCCTCTTCTTCTTCCTCATGATCTTCGTGCTCTTCGGTTATTGCCAATAACCCAGTATTTGTTTGATAAATATAATCATCCGCTTGGTTATAGAACAATGAAACTGTATAGCCCCAATCGCCAGTGAATTTACGGAAAGTAACATCGATATTGGTGCTAACTTCTTTTTCTACGTCTTTTAAGTCTTCTTCAATATGACCGTCTTCATCTAAATCGAAAACCAAACCTAGCTCGTAGCTTTGTGTGGCTAAATGCTGGCCTGCAGAGAACAACTCTTGTTGGCTAGGCGCACGCTCACTACGTGAAAGTGTAGTGGCGATTGAGCGCCCTTCTGCATATTCCCAGTTCAAACCAGCTGATAAAGACGTACTGGTGAAGTCATACTTGTTGAAGCTATATGAAGTGACTTGTTCTTCATGCTCTTCATGATCCTCTTCTTCTTCGTGCTCATCTTCATCAGCATGCGTCACCTCAAGAGATAACTCACTGTCGTCGGCATCGTACTCAGTGTATTCAACACGACCACCTAGTTCGAAGGTCACGTCTCCCACTACTTTTTGTTCTACAAGGTAGACCGCATAGTTTGAAGAGGTATTTGCAGGGGTAAAGGCTTCTTCCCCTTCAGCTTCATAGTCGCTATGTTGGAACTGGACACCTAGCACACCATGCCAGCCATCCACTTCTTCATGTGAAATTGAAGCGCGAATATCACTAGATTTATTAGTGAAAATAGTGCCTTGCTCGCCATCTTCAATTTCAACGTGTTCGTAATCGGTATAAGCCGCTGCAAACTTCGCATTGGTTAACCCTCTGATAGGTGAATGCCATTCGCCTGCCGCTTGATAACGAGTCATGTCTACGTCAATCAATACGCCTTCTTCTTCGTGCAGCTCTTCATCATGATCTTCGTCGTCATGATCTTCATCATCGTGGTCTTCTTCATGCTCATGACTGTGACCAGGCACGCCATAACGGTTATCAAGTTGCTCTACCGCAAAGCCAAAGTAACCTTCTTCACCAATGTAAGACAAGCCAGCCGTAATATCGCTGGTTTCCATCGCGGTGCTTTCTAATACGCCGTATGCTTCATCTTCATCAGGTTCTACTGAAGCATAACCAGGAATATCCGTGTCATCTGTGTTACGAGAATAGCCATCGATATGCCATGCAAAGTTACCGCTGCCACCAGTTACATCGCCGCGAGCAAATTTACCGTTATCTACTGTGCTGTAGCTTACTTCGGCTTCACCTTCAACGCCGTCCATTTGGTGTTGCACAATACGCTTATCAACGATGTTAACCACACCGCCAATGGCACCGCTACCATATTGCAAAGTGGCAGGGCCGCGAAGGACTTCTACTTGTGTGGCACTTGCCAAGTTACTGGTTACATTGTGGTCAGGACCAACACGAGATACATCAGAAACATCTAATCCATTTTGAACAATTTTAACCCGTGGGCCATCGTTACCACGAATAATTGGGCTACTTGAGACTGGACCAAAATACGTGCTTTGTACCCCAGGAGTATTCTTTAACGTTTCACCTAATGTCGGCGCTTCAATACGTCTAAGGCGCTCTGCGCCAATAACAGTAACGGGCGTAACAGACTCAAGTACTGAAGATTGTAATGCGGTAGCCGTAACAACAATATTTTCAACAGACGAAGGGGTAAGTGAAAAATCAACGGTTTTATCACCGACGATTTCACCAAGGTCATTGTCACCATGAATATATTGGCTTGAAAATACGTGAAGATGCACATGAGTTTGCTTAACATCGCTAAAACGGTACACACCGTTTTCATCGGTGGTAACGACTCGGCGAGTACCTTCAATGCTAACCTCGGCACCTTCAACGGGTTGACCTGACACATCGGTAACTTTACCGCTGATAACAGTCGCAAAGGATGGAGACGAGAGTAGACCTGCTATCGTAAGACTTAGCAGTGAACGCATTTTCATAACGGTTTCCCTAACAATTTCTTTATTTGTTTAACCATTTACATGGCTATTCTTGTGATGTTATAACATTTTGTGGGTTGAGCCGTTTATTGTCAATGGCAACTTGTCTACGATTTAACTTCATTCACCGAGGACACTGGTTAAAGTAGTACTTTGATTAGAGACAGTCGCCGTCATGCTTAACGCTGAGAATAGACTGAAGTGTGGGGCAAGGCACTGGGTAGAAAATAGCATAAAGAGTGAAACTTACGCCCTACTCACTGGAAAGTTGAGCACCTCTTGAATATGCGACGCCCCTATTTTAAGCATTAACAACCGATCTATACCTAGCGCTACACCTGCGCACTGTGGCAAGCCGCTTTTCAGTGCTGACAGAAATCGTGTATCTATAGGCTTTACAGATTGGCCATTATTGCGACGCTTCTCATTGTCTTGCTCGAAACGTTGCTCTTGTTCTGAAGCATCGCTGAGTTCATGAAATCCGTTCGCCAATTCAGCCCCTTTAAAATACACTTCAAATCTGTCGGCAGTGCGTGAGTCTTCTGTATTGATACGGGCAAGCGATGCTTGTGAAGCAGGAAACCCAAATACAAAACACGGGCGTTCTTGGCCTATAACGGGCTCAATCGCCATTGCAAAAAGCAGTTGTAGCTTACTGTCTTTATTAAGTTGTTCCGGGCTTGAAATATTTATATTGCAGTCAGCCATTTTAGCCAAAAGCATTTCATCCGTAGCGGTTAGTGGGTCAATCTCTAAACGAGATTTAAACACATTTTGATAACTAACCAACTCTCCAGAATCCGTCCCTAAAGTTTCCATTAACAATGCATCAACCTCTTGCATTAAGGCGTGATGGTCGAATCCAGGACGATACCATTCAAGCATAGTGAACTCAGGGTTATGCCAGCGCCCTTCCCCTTCATGCCTAAATGCTTTGCAGACTTGATAAATAGCACCACTTTGGTCGCACAAAAGGCGTTTCATAGCGAACTCAGGGGACGTCTGCAGGTATAAGTCTACGGGCTTACCATCATGTGAATGATTGAACCTAGTATAAAATGCATCAAGATGTTCATCGGTTACCGTACCGGTGGACAACAAAGGGGTTTCTACTTCTAGCACATCACGTGTATAGAAAAAATGTCTTATGCTGCGAAGTAAGTGGGCTCGCGCAAGTCGAGAATCATGTGATGAGGTAGGTTGCCAGTCGTTCATGAAAAGGTGTGTGTTTACTTATTGAAAAGGGTGGTGATAAATACGATAAAAAGCGTTGGGATTATCAACTCTTAACCTTACGAGATTCGAGCTTGCGATGCTTATGCTTACAAAGCCTAAGCTCAAGATTCTTGGGCTTAATCTGGCAAATAACGCTTGAAAAAATGCGTAACGATAAGCGAGTTACCGATGCCAAATACAGCATCGGCTAACTTCAGCTTTTCTACCTACTTTTTACTTACTTTTACCTATTTTTACTTCTGCGCACGAGACGCATACTCACCAGAGCGAGTATCTACTTTAATCACTTCGCCTGTTTGCACAAACAAAGGAACACGTACTACTGCGCCCGTTGTTAGCGTAGCTGGCTTACCACCTGTACCCGCAGTATCGCCTTTAAGGCCTGGGTCAGTTTCAGTAATTTCAAGTTCAACGAAGTTTGGTGGCGTTACTGTAATTGGCGTACCGTTCCACAAGGTAATAACGCATACATCGTTTTCGACTAACCACTTAACGCTATCACCCACCGCTTTTTCGTCGGCAGCGATTTGTTCGAATGTTTCGTTGTTCATAAAGTGGTAGAATTCGCCATCGGTGTACAAGTATGCAAGCTCAGTGTCCAAAACATCTGCGCCTTCTACTGACTCACCAGAGCGGAAAGTTTTTTCTAAAACTTTGCCTGAAATAAGTTTACGAATTTTAACGCGGTTGAATGCCTGACCCTTGCCCGGCTTCACGTATTCGTTTTCTAAAATGTTACAAGGTTCACCGTCCAGCATGATTTTCAGGCCGGCTTTGAACTCGTTAGTGCTGTAATTAGCCATAATTCCTCTGTCTAAACATAAGGTACAAAAAATTTCGTGGAACAAATAATACCTAAAAAAGCGATTTCTGTAGAGCATAACTGGCAAAAAGAATTAGCTAATAGCTTTACCAGCCCTGAAAAGCTGTTGTCTTTTTTAGATTTACCTACCAAAGACTACGAACAAGACAGTAAAGCACGACGCCTTTTTCCTATGCGTGTTCCACGACACTTTGCTTCGCTAATGGAAAAAGGAAACCCAATGGATCCACTTTTTCTGCAAGTGATGCCCCTTAAAGAAGAGTTTAGTATTGAACCGGGTTACACGAAAGACCCATTAGATGAACACGATACTGCGAGCAAAGGCTTGTTACACAAGTACGACTCACGAGTGTTACTCATGGTTCGCACTGGGTGCGCCGTTAACTGCCGCTATTGTTTTCGCAGGCACTTCCCTTATGCCGATAACGCAGTGAATAAAGCCCAGTGGCAAGAGGCAATAGATTACATTACTGGCAACCCTGCCATTAACGAAGTGATTTTTTCAGGCGGCGACCCGCTAATGGCAAAAGATGATCACCTAGCCGCATTGGCAAAAGAAATCGCCGCAATCCCTCATATTAAAAGACTTCGCATACACACCCGTTTACCGGTTGTATTGCCCGAGCGCCTCGATAACGCTTTTTTTGACTGGTTTACTCAGCTGTCTATTCAAAAAATACTCGTGTTACACGTCAATCATGCTAATGAAGTATCAACAGCGTTGAAAACTAGGCTGGAGAAATTGCGTAGTCAGGGCGTTACCCTGTTAAACCAATCGGTGTTGCTAAAAGATGTGAATGACTCGGCCGATGCATTGTGTGAATTAAGTGAGCGGTTATTTGATGCGGGGGTTCTGCCGTACTATTTACATGTACTCGATAAAGTACAAGGGGCAAGTCACTTCTATGTAAGCGATGATAAGGCAAGACAGATTATGCAAGAAGCGATAAAGCGCCTACCAGGTTTCCTTGTGCCTAAACTCGTTAGAGAGATAGGCGCTCAGCCTGGCAAAACGCCTATCGACTTACATTTACATCCCTAAACCTTAAGCGAAAGTGTTTATATTTCCGCCTACAGCAGGATTAGAAGATGTTGATTTTGGTACGTCAGCTGAATTTTCTAAAAGCTGAAGCGCCGCTTTTCCTTCTTGCTCTTGTTGACCCTTGGCCAACTTAAGCGAAGCGAGTTCAAGTGACGCACCGGACGTTCCAGAGGCACTAGCACCTTGTAGATCCATACCGTTTTCCTTTGTTGCTTGAAGCAAAGTAAAAAAATAGGCAAAATTGCCCACCTTCGAAGTTATCGGCTAAAGATGCTGAAACTTTAATCTAATTTTACACTGCTTTTTTCAGGCGCTTTTTATGAGACGTCTTTTATAGGCTTCTTTGTATAGGAAAAGATATGCAAGCTATTCACCAACAACTTCAAGATACTATCCAGACCCTTTATCGTAAGGCGGTGGATGCAGATCAAGCATTGGATCGTTTGCAAAAAGACAGTCAAGGCAAGTTCGCCGCCATATTTGCTGAAGATAGCCCGTTCACCACACAAGCAAAACGCTTCGGCCCTTATGTGGAAGAGATTGCAGTAGATTGGCAAGCATTGAAAGACATGACAGAAGAAGAAGCGAAGGCAGCTTTGCCGTCTTTGATTAAAAAGATTGAATTGGCACTTACCACGGTGTCTCAATTTCAGCAGTCTTTGGCAAGTAAATAGACGCGCTTTTTAACCTACAAATACCATTAACCTATAAAAATCCATGCTACCTTTATTCGCAATTTAGGTAGCATGGCCACGTTTAGATTTTGGCTCAGGGAGCTAGCGCAAGCTATTAGTGTTCCCCTACCTCGCCTAGTGTTCCACTACCTCGCCCGCTTCAATTTGATTGATTAAGTTCCCTTCAGCATGGGCCTTTTGATACATAGGCACTTGTTTGATTAGTCGCTTAATCTCAGCCACTTCGTTTAAATAGGCGTCGCTGTCTACTTGCCCATACTTTTCCGTAAATGCTTGCTTACTCAACCCTTCAGGGAAGGTTTTTATCGCAGGGACAATGTCGTTATCAGATTGAATTCGTGCCACCGCGTTTTGCGTACTTTCGGCATGCTCAGGCATGGTCGCCACTCGGGCAAATTGTGAGCCCGACATATCGGCACCTAAATCAACAAAACTGTAGCCTGAACCACCTGCACCTCTGTCCATTAACTCTTTGAACTCACCAATCGCCCAGGACATATCTTGCTCGGCAAGTAATTCAAGGGCAGCGGAAATAATGAAATGCCGGGCCAAATCGTTACGCTCCAATAAAATAGCGGGGGCGCGAGGCTTCAGTGCTTTTGTTGGGTTGGGCTGTAAGTCACCCACTAAGCTACCAATACGATAGTGCCCCACATACGCTGCAAGCGCCAAAATAACCGCTTTATTATGTAGTGCTGCCTCTTGTGGAGAATTGCTTTGCTCTCTTGCGCGAGCCATGCCTTCCCGTAAATACTCAATAAGAGGCACTGGCTGCTTTGATAAGGCTAAATCTCGCCCTGAAATATAACGCAAGTAATAAGCGGCAAGGGTTTGAAGCTCGGTTTCTTCTTCAACGCCCATATTATTAGACACAACGGTAAGCTCTTCTAATAACGAGGCCAGTGGGGCAGTATGTAAAGACACCTCACCACGGCGCATGGTCACTTTTTCAACTCGGGTCAGGGCAATAGTGGCAATTTCAGACTTAGTCCAATAATTTATACCCTTTTCAGCAAACGAGAGCATGAGAGGCCCAGACAACGACAAATCCCCCACACTAATATAATCAATTTGCAGGCTATCGCCGGGTAAAATCAGTGCTGATACATTGAAATATAAATCAACGCTACTGGGTGAAAAGGTAAAGGTAATTGTACTGCCTACTTCGGTTACGTTGACTACGCCACTAAAATTAGGCACGGCCCGCTGCAACACCCCGACTAAGCTTTCAATCTGGGTTTCGGTTAGATGAATAACATGATTAGCACTACGCTCGGTGAACGCATTTTGTAACTGAGACAATAAGTCGTTAACGCTATCTGCGCCATCCAATTGGTTTGGTGCACTGGCTACCACTAACGGCGAGCGCTGAACTACAGCTACGCTTACCCCTATCAATACGACAAAGGTAACCACGAATAAAGTCACCACGACACCAAGAATCCAACGACCCACACTTCTCATGATTTAATCACTTCCCAAACACCATGAATACATACCACCACGACCTTACCTAAACGCTACGTTGTGAAGAATAGAAATAGTAGCTAAATCTAGTGTTTATGACTAGCGACCTGTGATCTCTTGTTCCACCCATAATTGTAAGCTTTCGTAACGAGAGGTGGCCTCGGTGAAATCATGGGTAGCTGATTGAGTAGTAGGAACAACCACACACGCTAATTCAGCAGACAACGCTGACTGCATGCCAGTATACGTATCTTCAATGGCAATACATTCAGCAGGCGATACACCCAACGTCTTCATTGCCAGTTGGTAACAATCGGGGGCAGGTTTGCTATTAGCAACATCTTCTACCGCCACCACACAGGAAATGTATTGCGCTAGGCCATAACTAGTCAGAGTTTTTTCAACTGATAATGTACTTCCCCCGGTCACTATCCCTAGGGTGTACCCTGCTTCTGCACACGCTTTGATAGTTTCAGCAGCATAGGGCATAAGGGGGAAAGCTTGCTGTAAGAGATATTCTTCAATTTTGTCGTGTTTCTTTTTGGCCAGCAATTCGGGCTTTGCATCTAAAGAAAAATGCTTAACTACATCTTCGGCATTTTGTTTAACGGGTATGCCCGCCATTACCTTGCAGTAAAACTCGTCGGTTAATTCAGCCCCGTAGCTGGCGACTATTTCTTGCCAAAGAGTGAAGTGGACGTGCTCTGAATTAATCAAGGTACCATCGTGATCAAACAATAGCGTGGTAGTGTTTTTGGAAACGGAAGAATTTGCCATCGGTTCACCTCGAATATGAGCAAGTATTAAAACGAATTTTTTATTACTCGCATGATTACTTGCATGAATGCTTGTTAGAAAATGTACAGATTATTGTACTGAAAAAAAAGAACCTCCAATCAGGAGGCCCTAGATAGATGGTCGGGCACAATGCCTAACGTGTTAGCGTTCGAATTAACGATGCACGCAGCTTTTTGGAAAACAAAATATCTCGTTTAGTCCACGGTAAGCTTTGCTCACCATCAACCTCGCTCCACCGCTCAAATGACGCACGTGGTGATAGCATGCCTTGTTCGTTAATGTCTTTTTCCGGTTTGCCAGCCCAGTGCGTTATTTGCGCTTCCGGTTGTCTGAAAATATATAATCGCGCTTTGGCCAATTCATAGTTCATACGAATTAGCATCACGCCTCTCACATTTTCTGAGCCTAATGCCTCTAACCCTGAGTACTGGCGAATATCTTGGGTGTGCAGAATGACATCAGAAGTGTCTGACTGAAAGGCTTTATCGATACGTTTTAGTAGGCTAATGTCGTAGCCATTGTCATTACTAATAAACCATTTTCCATTAATGAAAATGGCAGACCCACATGCGGTAAAATCTCGCTTTACGTCTTCTAGAAAATCTTGCGTTGCTTCAGCATCTTTCAGGCGAAGCTTATGCGTAATAGCCCCAACCTTCTCATCCAATGAGGTGAGTAATTGCAGGCGCTTTTTCGATTTGTGCGTGGAATACACCATAGAGAAATACTTCACCAGCATTTCCGCTTGATGGCGCAACTGCGCATCAATGTGCGATTCAGTGCTGTTGTGACAGGACACTATGCCCCACAACTTACCAGTTTGAATGATAGGAATAGAAAACGATGTAGCCACGCCCATGTTTTGCATATATTCGCCATGAATAGGCGACACACTGCGTAAATCCGAATACGTTAAGTTTAGCGGTTGTTCTGCTTGATTCAAAAAGTCAGCGGGCGGTGTAGCACTGCTAGCAATATATCGCGACGGATTTTCATAATACATCTGGCGGGCAATAGCTGGTATGTCCGATGCAGGAAATTTTAACCCAATATACTTTGGCGCCCCTTCAATGACTTTTTCTGCTACCACTTCACCGCTCCAAAGTTCATTAAAGCGATAAAGCAATATACGTTCACAGGGCAAAAACTCATCAAGGGTTGAGATAAGCTGATCCCAAAAATCCTCATCTTCCCAATGCTGTTCGATGGTAGGAAGAATGGCCGATCTTAATTGCAAATACTGACGCTGGGAGACATTAGCAATGCTTGATTCTATCTCAATTAAAATCCCTTCTTCACTACGATGGCTTCTGAAGTTCAGTACATCATCATTGAAGGGTTCGTTAAAGGCATAAGCTCTGTCGCCAGCCTTTGAACCTAAGTTATAAAGTATACTTAACGGTAGCCAGTCGAGTGATTTTACCGGCCTGCCCACCAGCTCAGAGGGCGAGAGGTGAATAAGACTGGCCAAATTACTGCTAGCCGCGGTGACCTGTAGAGATTCACTATCGATAAAAAAGGCGCCGCCAAATTGCTGAACCTTGCCACTTAAGTGCAAGGCTTCTTTTTCGCAATTTTCAACTAAGGTGTCCATCTTAGTATCGTGTTTATTACGGGTAATCGTATCCGGGTTCATAATCTTATTAGCTAATTTGTTTATTAAGCTCTGAGCAAGTAAGCATAGGCGAAAGAACGAGACCCTGTACTACATCGCACCCGATATCCCGTAAGTATTCGAGCTGCTGTTGAGTTTCAACTTTATCCGCGATGATTTTAAGACCTAGTGCTTTACCTGCATTAACCAAAGCTTGGATGAGTTTATTAGTGTCATTGCTATCGCTAGCATCGGCCATTAATCGGCTTGAAAGCTTAATTTCACTTGCACCGCTTCGCTGAAGCTGAGAGATAGCACTATGATAAAGGCCATAGTCATCAATGCTTATAACACTGCCCATTGAGGCCAATGTCTTCAACCGATGGTAAATTCGCTCTTCACCACTTTCAATATCTTTTTCTGAAACTTCAAATTTAAATAGACCAGCAGTGAGTTCATAACGCTCAAGTACTGCTACAAAGTTTTTAATAAAATCGGATGTGAGCAACTGTGCCCCAGATAAATTAATTGCTATGGCGGGCAGTTTGTTACCAAGCTGTATATATTGAGCAATTTCTCGCGCAACCAACTCAACCGCATGAAAGCCGATGGTTTCTATGAGCTTTCCACGCTCGGCAATATTAATGAATGACTCAGCACTGAGTACTTCACCATCACTATTTTTATAGCGCAGTAATGCCTCGGCGCCAATTATGGCATTCGAAGTAGACTCGAACTGCGGTTGGTATACCATTGAAAACTGTTTACCATCTAGCGCCACTTTAAGCTGTTTTTCAACTTCTAAACGAGCCAATGCCTGCTCTTTCATCTTCGCGGTAAAGTATTGATATTGATTGCGACCAGAAGATTTCGCTAAATACATGGCTTCATCTGCGTGCTGCAAGAGTATTTCTGAGCTGATCCCATCTGCAGGGTAAACGGCGATACCAATGCTCGCAGATACGGAAATAGAATGGGTAGACACATCAAATTCGCTTTGAACCTGACTGATAATACGTTTTGCAATATCATCAATTTCGTCGATATGAGAAGCCGATACTAAGGCTACAAACTCATCACCGCCAATTCGCGCCAACATATCTGTGTCTCGAATACATTGTTGCAGACGCTTAGTAACCTGCTTAAGTAGCAAGTCGCCCACTTTATGCCCTAAGTTATCATTAACTGGCTTGAAGTTATCTAGGTCAACAAAGAGTACACCGCACAGTTGCTTGCTGCGCTTCGCCCCATTTACCATTAATTCAAGGCGTTCAAGCAATACCGTCCTATTGGGTAAACCCGTTAATTCATCATGAGTAGCAAGATACTCAATACGGCGCTGCATATTTTTTATTTCGTCAATATTACTGTAAGACGCTACGTAATTAACAATATCGCCATTAGCGCCTTTTACTGCATTGACTGTTAGCCACATTTTTACATGGCTACCATCTTTCACTTTGTTTATGACCTCACCTTGCCAAAACCCTCGTTCGATCAACGAGGCCTTCATTGCAGCAAAGAAATCTTTAGAGTGCTCTCCTGATTCCAATAACTTAGGTGTTTTTCCGGTTAACTCCTGCTGAGAAAAACCCGTTAGCTCTGCAAATGTTTCATTAGTGGTAAGAATGCGCTGATTGGCATCGGTAACCAGGATAGCTTCACTGGTCCGCTCAAATATCTTGCCAGCTAAACGCAACTGTTCATTGGCATGTAACTCTTTTGAAATATCTGTTGCTTGGGTACAAATTGACTTAATAGTGCCTTCTGCATCAAAAATAGGGAATCGCACACTTTTGATAATAACTTTACCAGCCCGCAAGGTGAACTCATCAAGGGTTTCTACCGGGGATAAAGCACGCATGGTGTCTAAGTCTTTTTCACGGAACTGGCGGGCAGTATCTCGCTCAAAAATTTGAAGGTCGGTTTTACCAATCACATCTTGCGCGGTTACGCCAAAGACTTCTTCAAACCGAGAGTTCACAAACTCATATCGGCCCGCATTGTCTTTTAATGCAATTAACGCCAACGAGTTATTCATGATAGATAAAAGCTGCTCTTGGCTTTTTTCAATTCGCTCATGGGCAATAACCAATTCTGAATTATCAATAATAACTAAAATGGCCCCAGTGATGCGGTCTCGACTGTTTAGAATTGGCGTAATGAATACATTGTAAGTTTCTTGGCTCGATGGCTTGATCACCATGCTCGTTTTTACACCATTACGCAGGGTTTTACTTAAGCGCTTTTCAATGTCTTCAAAATAGTCAGGGAAATTAAGCGAGTACATTGGCTTTTTAAACGAGCCATTATTCAAGTGAAAACGGCGATTGGCAGCGTCATTCGTTCGGTTTAAGCAGGTATCGGTGTCAAACACCAAGATAGGGAAATCTAACGTGTTATAAACGCTCATTAACTCACTGTTTATGGCACCTAAATCAGCAGACTTACGCATGCTTTCTTCATTTACGCTAATGAGTTCTTCGTTAGTGGCTTGCAACTCTTCGTTGGTGGCTTCAAGTTCTTCGTTATTCGCTTGTAGCTCTTCGTTAGCGGCTTGCACTTCTTCATTAAGTGCCTGCATTTCTTCTGCAGAGGCAGCCATTTCCTCGGTAAGCGTTTGTAGTTGCTCACGCGCTGCAATCAGTTCGGCAACATCAGCTTCATTGGTTGCCGTCGGTTCTTTGGGCTCGGCATCAATAATAGCGTCGTCTTCGTAAAAATTAACTAAGTAGTGCTGAGGACTTTGGTTTTCTAGCGGCAACACCCTTAACTTCCACAGTAGGCTGTCATCGTCAGCGAGGCGCTTAGCTCGGCTTGTGACTATTTCACCAGTACGACTGGCCTTATTCACACAAGAAATTAAGTCTGCGGCGAAAGGCGCAGCAATGAGTTTCGATAAATTAAGATCGGGCACCCCGGATGGAAACGTAATAAAGCGTCGTAAGTTGCCATGTGAGTGCAAAATGGCAAACCTTTCACTGATGAGTAAACTTGGCCCAAAGCTATCTAGCACAGAGCGAGTGAAAATATTTTCGTAGCTGTTAGTGATAGCCGTTTTCGTTTTAGTTATATCTACATGGCTTTTTAGCATTTTCGGCAGTGCGGGAGGCTTAGACGCCTCGCTTACTTTAAAAATTCTACTGCGCCTATCAAGGGCAACAAACATATCTTCTGTAGAGCCAATCGATTCAGACTTACCTAAAAAGAGAATACCTTCTTTGGTTAGCGAATAACGAAACAGTGATAATACCCGCTGCTGTAAATCGCTATTAAAGTAGATAAGTACATTTCTAAACGACACCATATCAAGGTGTAAAAATGGCGGATCTCGCGTGATATCCTGACGAGAAAAGGTGATTACATCACGCAGTAATTTTTGCGGATAATACGCATTGTCAGCATACCGAAAGTATTTGTCGGTTAAATCGGATGAAAGGCTTGCAATGGCCTGAACAGAATAAGCCCCTTTGCGGGCAACTGAGAGTGCTTGTTCGTCGATATCAGTCGCAAAAATCTGTAAGTTGGCATCAATGCCCTGCTTCTCAATAGCTTCAAGAAATAAGATGGCTAATGAGTATGCCTCTTCCCCAGTGGCACATCCTGCTACCCATAACCGAATAGCATCGCCGCTGTTTTTATTCTCTACAATGCTTTGTATGTGCGTTTTGATAGCGTTAAAGGCAGTGTGATCTCTAAAAAAGTCGGTAACTGAAATTAAAAGCTCTTTCGACAATGCTATAACTTCATCGGCGTTATTGTCTAAATAGGTCAAGTAAGAGGGTAAATCTTCAGTTTGTGTGGCAATTAAACGGCGATTCACCCTGCGCAACAAGGTAGATTGTTTATAAAAACTGAAGTCTATTTTTGTAGCGGTTCTTATTTTTCCGTAGAGCTCACTCATCAATTCACTTCGAGTGTCTTCCTGCACCGCTAAGAAATTTCGCGCGATGTTTTGCGAAATATGTGCAATTTCTTGCCCCATTTCTTGGGGTTCAAGAATTGAATCCACAGCCACATTTTCAAGCGCCGCTTTGGGCATGCCATCATATTTTGCTGAGGCAGGGTCTTGTACAAAGGCAAATCCACCGACACCTTTGATGGCCTTAAGCCCTCTGGCACCATCGCCGCCAGTACCAGATAAGATAACGCCAATGGCGTGATCGCCAATTTCGTCAGCTAATGATTCAAACAAGAGGTTTACCGAAGGCTTAGGCGAAAGCTCATCCGGTGATTTATCGAGGTGTAAATACCCCTCTTTGTATTTGAGGTGGAAGCCCGGTGGGCCTACATAAATGGTGTTCGCTTTAATTTTGCAATGCGGTGTAGCCTCGACCACGGGGTATTCAGTTTCTCGCGCCAATATTTCTGTCATTTGGCTTTTATGGGTAGGCGATAAATGCTGAGCAATAATAAAAGTCGCATTAATAGCTTTTGGTAATTCGCTTACCAAGTTAATCAATGCTTCTATTCCGCCCGCTGAAGAGCCTACGCCAACAATAAAAGGAGCTATCTCAGGTTTAGTCACCCGCGATGACGGTAAGGATTCCATACTACATTTAGCTCCATTTGAGTTAACTGAGTGCCAATGCGAACATTCAGTATTTGCGGCATCTTCACCGCATCTAATACGCTTACTATACCAGTAATTAGCACTGTAGAAATATACTAAAGTCTAATCTTATTACGTTAAATAAAACGCGTTACGTGCCTAAAAGGTTCAAAACGCCCGTACTTGACGTTGAAAACTAACGAAAAGATCACGGCATTTTGCTGGTTTTATATAACGACGTCATCGGCGTTACTTGATAACTATTTCATCAAACTAAGTCTAGTTGCAAAATTGAGTCGACAATTAGGCAAGTAATAGGTTTATAGGTGGCTGAAAAGTAGGCGAGTAATAGTTAGTAACAGTAAAGAGTCCGAGGATAAAGCTCATAAATGGTAACTAAACTCATATTTATGGACTGTCATCATGAAGTGATAAGTAAACGGATAGGTAAATCGCGAAAGGTATTGCATAGGGTCAAAGCCATATCGATATCGATATGGCTAACAACGATGATGGTTACAGGTCAACTTCTGCCATATTCCCTTTGCTTTCAAGCCAGACTTTTCTGTCCCCAGAACGCTTTTTAGCTAACAGCATGTCCATTAACTCAAGCATTTCTGCAGAGTCTTCTATGGTAAGTTGCACTAACCTACGGGTGTTCGGGTCCATGGTCGTTTCACGAAGTTGTAAAGGGTTCATTTCACCTAGCCCTTTAAAGCGCTGAACGTTTACTTTGCCGCGCTTTTTCTCTGCCTCTATGCGATCCAATATGCCTTTTTTCTCGCCTTCATCTAGCGCATAGAAAACTTCCTTGCCCACATCGATACGAAATAGCGGCGGCATGGCTACATAAACATGACCTTGGTCGACTAACGTTCTAAAGTGCTTCACAAACAATGCACACAACAAAGTAGCGATGTGCAGTCCGTCGGAATCGGCATCCGCCAATATACAAATTTTACCGTAACGAAGGCCAGACAAATCCGTAGAGTCTGGGTCTATCCCTAACGCTACTGATATATCGTGAATTTCTTGTGACGCTAATACCTGTGAAGAGTCTACTTCCCAGCTATTTAGAATTTTACCGCGAAGCGGCATGATAGCTTGGAATTCTCGGTCTCTAGCTTGCTTGGCAGAACCACCTGCTGAATCCCCTTCCACTAAGAAAAGCTCAGAGTAGGAAATATCCTGAGACGAACAATCGGTTAACTTACCTGGCAGAGCTGGCCCTTGGGTTACCTTTTTACGCGCCACTTTTTTGTTTTGACGTAAACGGCGCTGTGCATTGTTAATACACATATCTGCCAAAGCTTCAGCCACTTCAGTATGTTGGTTTAACCATAAGCTAAACGCGTCTTTAACTACCCCTGACACAAACGCAGACGCTTGGCGTGACGATAAGCGCTCTTTAGTTTGCCCTGCAAATTGTGGGTCTTGCATTTTGGTAGACAAAATATAAGCACATCGGTCCCAGATATCATCAGGAGACAGCTTTACGCCACGAGGCATTAAGTTTCTAAATTCACAAAACTCACGCATAGACTCTAACAAGCCTTGGCGCATACCATTCACATGAGTACCGCCTTGGGCAGTAGGAATAAGGTTAACGTAACTTTCGGTAGTTAATTCACCGCCTTCTGGTAGCCACATTACCGCCCAATCAGCCCCTTCAGTGTTGCCTTTGAAGCTACCTACAAAAGGCACATCAGTAGGAAGTGTTTCGTACTCTTGTACCGCTTGATATAAGTAATCTTGCAAACCATCTTCGTAGTACCACTCTTGCGAGTCTTTAGCGATTTTATTGTCAAAACGAATACGTAAGCCTGGGCTTAGTACTGCTTTTGCACGAAGGTTATGAATAAGACGGCTGGCTGAAAATTTAGCTGAATCGAAATATTGCGGGTCGGGCCAAAAATGTACTCGCGTACCCGTATTGCGTTTGCCGCAGGTGTCTATCACCGCGAGCTCTTCAATTTTATCGCCATTGGCAAAGGCAATTTGATAAACGTTACTGTCGCGGCGAATAGTCACTTCTACCCGAGTAGAGAGGGCATTAACTACTGAAATACCCACCCCGTGTAATCCCCCTGAAAACGCATAGTTTTTGTTAGAGAATTTTCCCCCTGCATGCAGCTTACTTAAAATAAGTTCTACACCAGAGATTTTCTCTTCAGGGTGAATATCCACCGGCATACCACGGCCATCATCAATGACTTCAAGAGATTGGTCTTCATGCAAGATAACTTTAATGTTGGAAGCATGACCTGCTAGGGCTTCATCCACACTGTTATCAATAACTTCTTGGCCCAAATGGTTGGGTCGAGTGGTATCGGTATACATACCTGGGCGGCGCTTAACCGGGTCGAGACCGTTTAAGACTTCAATTGCATCAGAGTTATATTGATTTGACATAGTTATGGTTATTATTTAAGCCAGCAACAAGGGTTAACGTACGCAGAAGACAACTGCAACGCAAGATAAATTGATGTTACCAAGGCTTGCCTACCCTCGCAATGAAAAGGCGAAAGTCAGCAAGCTTGGTTAAAACGATGTGCCGTTAATACTAATGAATAATTACGAATAGTCGCGCAACAATGAGAAGCGAGTAGCCCCCCAAAAAAATTAGCAGCCTAAATTAGCAGCACAACTTAGCTAACGGCTTTTAGTCTTTAAGCAGAAAATCTGCAATGGCGGGCAAGTGATCTTCAAAGCCAATAAAGCTGTGATCGCCGCCTTCCTCTACCACTAGCGTACTCATTGCATATTTGGTTTCTGCTAAACGGTAATCTAAAGTTTCATCCTCAGTTTGCAATAACACCTTGTACGCTGGTGCATGCTGCAATTCTTTAGCGTCTAGCTTTTCTATCACTTCAATATCGCTTTCAACGATATTAAACACTTCGCCCGTATACGGGTTGGTATGTTCTCCAATAAAACCTTGCAGTAATTCATAAGGTTTTACCGCAGGGTTAATCAATACCGCTTTTCCCGAGAACTTTTCTATTAAAAAAGTAGACAAATAACCGCCCATTGAACTACCAATAACGCGCAGGCCATCTTCAATTAGCGCAGGTGTGCTTTCTATCAGTGCCAGCAACTGGCTTTCTACTTGGCTCGGGTAATTCGAAAGCGCGGGAATATGCAATGTTACATCGGGGTGATGCTGCTCAAAATACGCTTTGGTAGCCTGCGCTTTTACAGACTGTGGTGAACTTAAAAAGCCATGAAGGTATAACACGTGTTTCATGTTGTTTTTATTCTCTTTATATCGCAGGTTAACGTTCCATCACCGTGTAACCTAATTAATTGATAACCTGGCTGCTCGTCACTTAACGCAAATTCAGGTGCCATTTCCCACTGCCAACAACTTGCGGGGCAACCCATCACTGGTACTTTATTCTTGGTACCTAGCGTGTAACGAAGGGGCGAATGTACATGGCCATGAATAATGGCCGCTAATGGAATGCCTTCCTCTACCCAGTTCAAAAACTCACCGGCGTTTGCCAAGTCGTGTTTATCCATCCAGCTTTCTGATGGCGAGGCATGGTGGTGCATGGCAAGTAAATGATGGCGATGTGAATGTTCAGATACTTGTTTGCCTATAGCCTTAAGCTCAAAAATATCTACTTGCCCTCTCGCGCCTTCAAAACGTGTATCTACGCCGTGAATTTGCCAGTCGCCTAATTCAACTGGCGCGCCAGCAACAAGATGGTGAGCAGATAATGTATTAAAATGAGGGTTATTATCATGATTGCCAGCAATCACATAAACTGGTGCCTTGGCGTAGTTTTCTATTAACGCGGTAAAGTGCTGATAGCTTGTTAGAGAGTCATCGCCACTTATATCACCGGTAACGATAATCGTGCTGATATTGGCGCTGTGCTCGAAAGCCTCAACCAATATCTGTTTTAAGCTGTGATAGGGATTAATCGCACCATAACCTTGGCGAGTGGTATCACCAAATAAATGGCAGTCGCTAATATGCAGCAGGGTACTCACGCTAGCGACGTTACCTTAGGACGCAGTTTTCGGCAAAAATCTAACCATTCAGCAAGAAAGATATTCACCATTTGCTTTTCATTGCGTTGGCGCATTTTTAAATTAGGGTATTCGTACGAGGGTTGAAGCGCGCCCGTATTTTGGCTACTTATTACTTCGGCCATTCTGGCATCATGGTACAAACGCACCGTCATTGATGGTGTTAAATAGCTGGGCATATCGTTGGACGTTTGTTTAAGGCTTAATGTACTGGTGTATCGAGCAGACTCAATAATCTTAATTTCGTAGGTAAGCGTGTCGCCCACAGTAAATACGTAGTTAAGTTCCTCTGTATCACAATCGGGCAGAATACGAAGAATGTGCGCGTAGTTTAACTCGCACAATGCCTGCATTGTGGGTAGATGAGGGACGTATTTTCTGTGGGTACGTTGTGTCACGATATCTTCCATTGCTCCATTAGCGTGGATTTGTTCATAAAGAACCATTGTAGCGCAATTACTGCGGCAGCGTTGTCTATATGGCCGTTTTCCAGCCATTCAAGGGCAGTTTGCTCAGCCACTCTATGTACTTTGATATCTTCCGACTCAGTCTCTAATCCGTGAATGCCGTGGGCTTTTTCTGCATTGGTTTTTGCAATAAAAATATGAATACGCTCGGTGGTGCCCCCAGGGCTAGATAAATAACTCATTGCTTTGGTGAGATTTTCAAGCTCAATACCGGCCTCTTCCATCGACTCTCTATGGCATACATCTACTTCTGTTTCACCTTCATCAATCATGCCCGCAATTATTTCTATCAGCCAAGGGGTTGAAGATGTCGCTAATGCCCCTATTCTAAACTGCTCAATAAGAACAAATTCCTTCAAAATAGGATCGTAGGGCAATACGCCTACAGCATGACCGCGCTCAAATAGCTCTCGTTTCACTGTACCGCTTTGGGTGCCGTCGAAGCATTTGTGCGTAAACAGATATTCTTGCATGGTGAAAAAACCACGATAAACCGGTTTTACACTCGTAATTTCAACGTCGTTTGAGGTAAATGAAAGGATTTTCTTGCTCATTTGCAGACACTTTTGGTTCGAAACGATTTATCATGCATAGTACATAGACATACCACTTTTGTATACGCGCCCTAACCGCGGACGAAAGCATAAAAAGTTAATACCGAATTTTCTGAGATAAATGTGATTACTTGCCGATGAACAAGGTCGATCACATATTCTGTTACAGTTAAAGCAACACTGTTACGACTGTACTGTTTCGGTTTACGAATAAAATTTATACACTTCACATATTATTTATAATTATTAGCAGTCACTTAGACTCATCTAGACATAACAGGAAGACGTAAGCATGAATCGAAAACTTCTGTCGCTCGCAATCGGTTTCTCAGTAACAACCGGTGCGCTTGCCGATGATCTGACGCAAGTGTATCAACAAGCACTTGCCAATGACCCTTTGGTAAATCAAGCGAAAGCGCAGCGTGATGCTGCATTTGAAGGGATCAGCATTAGTCGTGCAAACCTTCTTCCTCAAATCTCTGGATCTATGTCTTATACCACCTCTACCACAGAGAACGCACAAACATTAGGTAGTGGCGCAGAAGACCTACAAGTCGTCACTTTTGAGACAGACTCTGACAGTATCGATTACGGTATTTCGTTATCTATGTCGTTGTACGATCATGCAAACTGGATTGGCTTAGATCGCGCCGAAAAGGTTGCAGAACAAAGCGATGCGCAATTAGCCGCAAGCATGCAAGATTTAATCGTGCGTACAGTTACCGCTTACTTTGATGTTTTACGTGCCCGAGATAGCGTTGAATTTGTTAACGCAGAAAAACGTGCCATTGAACGTCAGTTAGAGCAAACCCGACAGCGCTTTGAAGTAGGGCTTACTGCTATTACTGATGTGCACGAAGCACAAGCTAACTACGACAGCACTGTCGCTCAAGAGATTCAGGCTGAAAACCAACTAGAATTCGCTCTTGAAGCATTACGTGTGATCACCGGCAAGTACCACGACCGCTTGTTTGGCTTAGATAAAGAAACGTTTTCTGCCACTATGCCAGTGCCTGCAAAAGTCGATAACTGGCTAGAAACGGCGCAAGATAAAAACTTAGCATTGTTGGTTGACCGTTTAGCGATGGATATTGCTAAAGAAGATATCGCTGCTGCCCGTTCAGGCCACTTACCTACCCTTGATTTGTCGGCAAGCCTGGGGCGCTCGAAAAATGACGTAGATTCTCAGTTTATTCAGTACGAGACGCCTTACCTTGATAGCGAGTCAATTGGCCTTTCAGTGTCAATCCCAATTTACTCTGGCCATCGTGTAAGTTCGCAAACTGACCAAGCGAAATACCTTTACGTATCAGCCAGTCAAGCTGCTGAACAAACGTACCGTGAAACGGTTCAGTCTATTCGTAGCTCGTTTAATAACGTAAAAGCATCAATATCAACCATTCGCGCCCTTGAGCAGTCTGTGGTTTCTGCAAACAGTGCATTGAAAGCAACTGAAGCGGGTTTTGATGTAGGTACACGTACTATTGTTGATGTACTCGATAGCACCCGTAATTTGTTCGATGCACGTAACAACTTATCGGGCGCACGCTACGACTTTATCCAATCGGTTGTTACCTTAAAGCAAGCTGCAGGTACCTTAACCGGTGAAGATGTGGCTATTATCAACCGTGGCTTAAAGCCAATGGAAGACGCTGAATAGTCATCGACAACACAAACTGAAAAAATAATCTGGCGATACAACCAGTGTTATTAAAGAAGGCGGCATTAGCCGCCTTCTTTGTAAATGATGTAAAGTCAGAACATGATGTCAGGCACGCTAAGCCAGTAATATGCCGGTGATACAATTTTACTTGCAACAAGCACAATGCATCGTCCATGATGTTGCCCCTTTTTTATTATCCCTAAATAAGCCTATTTATCGTAAATGATTGGTAGCGCTTATTTGTTTGTAATGTGAGCAAAGAAAAACATGCAAGCTTCTGAGTTACAAAGTCGATTTGAACGTATTCGCGCTAATAAATGGTTTGAAGCCTTTGTGGTTAGCGTTATCGTCATTTCAGCGTTATTAGTAGGCGCTAAAACCTATGAACTGCCCGCTGGATTTGGCAGTGTCACCCTGCTACTTGATTGGTTTATCAGCGCTTTTTTCTTAACTGAAATCACTATTCGTTTTTTAGGCGAACGCCGAAAGCGAAATTTTTTCAAAAGCTTCTGGAATGTATTCGATACCGTCATTGTTATTATCAGCCTTATACCTGCCGATGATACTGAACTTGCCTTGATAGCACGACTAGTAAGGGTGTTTAGGGTGCTGCGGATGATCTCTATCATTCCTGAACTGCGCATACTCTTAGTGTCGCTGGTAAAAGCGTTACCGCAACTGGGCTACGTAATGTTGCTCATGTTTATCATTTTCTATATTTACGCTGCCGTGGGCAGTACGTTGTTTGGCGATATTAACCCTGTCCTTTGGGGCGACATTACCATCTCATTGCTTACCTTATTCAGGGTGATGACCTTTGAAGATTGGACCGATGTTATGTACGAAACCATGGAGGTTTATCCGCTAAGCTGGGTGTATTACTTAACCTTTATCTTCTTTACTGCGTTCGCCTTTTTAAACATGGTGATTGGCATTGTGGTGAACGTGATGGAGCGTGAGAATGAAAAAGCCAGGGAAGAGAAGGAAGCCTTGTTAAGAGCCGAATTAGAAGCCGAAGGCCATAGTGAACCTACATTACAAGACGTAATGGCAGAGCTTACCGCGATTAAGGCCAAACTCGAAAAACAATAATTCGCACTAATTAACAACAGTAAATAACAGACAATAAAAAAGCGCCTAGGGAAGATTGAAGTGGCAACCTAGGCGCTTTTTTTGTATTCACTTAGCTGTTAATGTCGCTATTATTTTAATTAAATCAATAGCTAATAGCTTCTAAGTAACGAATAACTTTTTATAACTTGTAGCTAGTTTTAAGCGTTTCTATACGCTGAAGTGATACTTCTTTTTCAAACTCTCTACTGGCTAAGCGACGCTTAGCTAATGCTTGTTTATCCATCTGCAATAATAGCTCTACGTGATTAAGATAAACCTCATCATTTAAGATAGGCCGAGTTGCAATATCTGAATACAGTTTAAGGGCGGCTTCTTTATCGCCTTTAGCAATCAGTATTTGCGCCAGCGTATCTACTGAGTCAGCATTTTCAGGTTGCAAAGACACGGCCTTTTTCGCCATGGTTTCAGCTTTATCTAGGTTTCCATTTTGAAAACTCAAAAACGCTAAGTTATTCAACACTACAAAGTTATCTGGGGTTTTAGTCAAAATAGTTTCATAGGTCGCTATGGCAGTTTCTTTATCGCGACCAATTTGGCGTTCAGCTAACAGCATGGCACTGCGTACATCGTTTGGCGTGTTATCCACATGCTTTTCAAGAAATGATAAAGCTTCGGCTTGTTTACCTGTCATTTCAAGAATAGCCACCATTAGCAAAGCCATGTCTGAGTTTGGCGTAGCTTCATAAGCCACCTCTGCATGTTCTAATGCTTGTTCTGGTTGCTTATCGATAACATACAGTCGTGCAAGAATACCGCGTACAAATGGCAGAGCTTGTACCTCATCAGAGGTGCCATTAATAACCTCCCATGCCGGTTTGCTTTGCCCCATCATGGCGTGGAAATACGCTTTTAAAAGGCTAATCTGTGCATCAGGACGCTTCGCTAATACTTTTTCAGTAAGCGCTAAACCTTCGCGGTAGTTATTCTCTGAATCAAGGATAAGCAACATGCCCAGTACCGCATTTTTATCTTGCGGGTAAAACGCGACCCAACGCTCAAACAACGCTTTGGCTTTTCCAACTTCGTTGGCACGAATTAGCCCTTGGCCTTTTAAATTCCAAAACGCCATTGGGGTGCTTTCATCACCTTCCACAGAGGCTAGCAAGTTATTGTTCTTGGCGACTTCACCCATTCGCGAATAAATACGGGCTAATAATAAACGCAAATCGATATCAGCTGATTGCGTTGCAAGTTGCTTCTCTAAGTAATCAACCACTACCCCATCATTATTTTCTCGCGCTTCTAGGGCATACCACATGGTCAACGCCTGCACGTCAGAAGGGTTATCTTTTATATGAGACTTAACAAGCGTAACAGCATCAGCAAACTGCTTCTGTGCAATCAGCAATTTCACCTTGGCATAAGCCACTTCTTTATTGGCACCCTCTAGCTTCTGAGCGCTATTTAGTAAGTCGGTTGCTGTAGTAAAGTCTTCCTCTACAATCGCAATGCTGGCTAGGTACACCAACGGCAAGGCCTCGTTTGGCGCTTGATCACGCCATTCGCTGGCAGCAACTTTGGCCTTTTCAAGTTCACCAGTAGCGATGTATGCGCGCAGCAAGGTATTTTGAGACGCTGTTGATTCTGGGGCCCGTTGAACCGCTTCTTCAATATTAACCAAACCGGTCACATCGTTTAATGAAAGTTGTAGCACTCCTAAACGAGCAAGATCTTCTGGCGAGGTATCAACAACCGCTTCGGTTTTTTCTACCATTTGCTTGGCACCAAGCACGTTACCTTCACGAAGTAATTGATACCCCGCTTTTGAAAATAACGCTGCGTCTGTGGTCGCGCCGCCTTCCACTCGGTTTAACACGGCAAGAGCTTCGTCGTTTTCACCCAGTTGCAACATGCTGTCTGCCAGCATTCTTAAGCCTGGGTGATTTTCAGGTAACCGTGATGCCACCATAGTTAGGTGTCGTTGGGCAGCTTCAAAATCTTGAATTTGATACGCGCTGAAACCGGCAACCAATCGCACCACTTGATCATTACGACCGTTTTGTACTGCTGTCTCTAAATGCGCTAACGCTTTTGCATGATTACCATTGGCCGATTCAATTATGCCTTTAAACGTATTTAACAGTGGGTGTGCTTCATTCAGCGTTAACAGCTCATCCACCACCGGCTCAGCACGTTCTAAATCACGCTGCTCTATTAGCAAAGCAGCGTAAGCGAACTTACTGGTCACGTCTTTTGGATAGGCTTTGGTGTAATCTTCATAAACACCAATGGCTTCTGGTTGTTTTTGTTCTAGTAGGTAAAGACGGGCAAGCTGCAATAAAACATCTTTGTTACTTGGCGCTTGCTTTCGCAGTATTTCAGTAGCCGTAAGTGCCTGCGCGTAGTCTTCACTAAGCACATGTTGGTAGCTTTCAATTAAGCCCTTATACACAGATTGCGTATCAAGGGTTAGTAAATCGTCTAGCAGTGCTTCAGCCTCTCCCAGTTTTTCTAACTGCACTAAAGCTTGAAGCTTATAAAAGCCGACTTCGGCAGATTCTACGGCAGTCATGCCCTCTGCACGATAATCCACTTCTCCTAAAGCATTTTCTGCACCCGACTGTTGATAAGCAACAGAGAGCAAGGGAATGACTTCGCTGGCGGGGTGGCCTAGCTCTAACGCTTTATTTAATTCTTTTTCGGCTGATACGTAATTATCATTTTGAAGGTATAATTTACCTAACTCAAAGCGAGGTACCGCTGCATTGGGGTCCATCTGAATGGCATTTTTATATTCAACAATTGCAGCAGCATTATTTTGATTTAGAGCATAAGCTCGTGCATCTTCGAGGTGAGCGTCTATCGATTTGTCGCCGCATCCTACTAAAAGGCTGCTCAAAATAAGAACTGCGATGGAAGATCGCTTAAAAATCTGCTGTGGGTATTTCTTATTCATTGTCGTTCCTTTGCCCTACATCATTTGAATTTCGAGGTATACCCGAAGTTTACACGACCAATTGTGCATTTTTTCGTCATTATTGTGCAATTTCGTGGCAACCTGACCATTATTCGAATATAATAACGTTTTTTGCAATACCGCGAGCACACTCCGACGTTTGAAGGCGTCCTACAGTATGCCGCACCCTCCTTACTTAAAGCATCAGGACCCTTAATGACAACAACTGTCGACATGACATTTAAAGATCTAAAACTACCAGAACCTATCTTACAAGCCCTTGAAAAAGTTGGCTACGAGAAACCGTCACCTATTCAAGCCGAGAGTATTCCATTACTGCTTGAAGGTCACGACTTACTCGGTCAGGCCCAGACAGGGACAGGAAAAACCGCAGCGTTTGCCCTTCCAATGTTGGCAAATATCGATCCTGAGCAACGTAAGCCGCAATTACTGGTACTAGCACCTACTCGCGAATTAGCGATTCAGGTAGCAGAAGCGTTCCAAGTGTACGCTAGTTTCAGCCATAAAATTAAAGTACTGCCTGTTTACGGCGGTCAATCTTACGACAACCAAATTCGCCAGCTTAAGCGCGGCGTTCAAGTTGTGGTAGGTACACCAGGTCGTGTAATCGATCATATCAAACGTAAAACGTTGGATTTAAGCGAACTTAAATTCCTCGTACTTGATGAAGCCGACGAAATGCTACGTATGGGCTTCATTGATGACGTTGAGCTTATTTTGAGCCACGCGCCAGCTGAACGTCAAACGGCGTTGTTCTCAGCCACTATGCCTGGTCCAATTAAGAAGATTACTCAGCGTTATCTTAAAGATCCTAAGCACGTAAAAATTGCGTCTAAGGTAAGTACTGCAAGTACTATCCGTCAACGTTACTGCCAAGTCGCGCCTCATCATAAGCTTGAGGCACTTACGCGTATCATGGAAGTAGAGCATTTTGACGGCATGATTATTTTCGTGCGTACTAAAACAGCGACTGTTGAACTTGCTGATAAACTTTCTGCACGTGGATACGATGTTGAACCGCTAAATGGTGATATTCCTCAGAACGCTCGTGAGCGTACTGTTGATAAGCTTAAGCAAGGTAACATTGATATCTTAGTAGCAACTGATGTTGTTGCACGTGGTCTTGATGTTGAACGTGTTAGTCACGTAGTTAACTACGACGTACCTTACGATAGTGAATCTTATGTTCACCGTATTGGTCGTACTGGCCGTGCTGGACGTCAAGGTGATGCAATCCTTTTCATCTCTCATCGTGAAAAGCGTATGCTTTTCTCTATTGAGAAGACGACTAAGCAGCCAATTGAAGCAATGCCAATTCCTTCAATTAGCGAAATCAACGAAACCCGTTTAAGCCGTTTCAAGCAATCTGTTATTGAAGCTACGCAAGATGACAGCATTGAAACGCTTATTCCATTGGTTGAGATGATTAAAGAAGAAGCTGAAGCTTCTCCTGAAGTGCTTATGGCAGCATTGCTTAAGATTGCCCAAGGTGATGAGCCGCTTATTCTTAAAGAAAGCGACCGCCCTGATCTTCATAGCAAACCACCTCGTGATAGCCGTGAACCTCGTGGCGATCGCAGAGATGGCCGCGGCGACGGTCGTGAGCGTAAGCCTAGAGCGCCTCGCACTGGTCGTAAGCCAGAAGCAGGTATGCAGCGCTTCCGTATCGATGTAGGTCATACACACGGTGCTAAGCCGGGTAATATCGTTGGCGCAATCGCAAACGAAGGTAACATGGATTCTAAGCACATTGGTGCTATCGAAATTTATGATAACTTCAGTACTGTTGATTTGCCTGAAGGTATGCCAAAAGAGACTAAAGATAAACTTCAAGGTACTCGCGTAGCGGGTCAACGTTTATCTATTCGCGAATGGTCTGATACACCACCAGCGAAGCGTGAGCGTGGCGACAACCGTGGTGAAAACCGCAGCCGTGATAACCGCGCACGTCGCAAGTCGTAAGATCGAAATAAAAGCAACTTCCGCCTTTATATAACGTTGTGGAATATAAAGGCTGATTTCGTTGTTTCTAATTAAAAAGAATTAGCGCAAAATAGCGTTAGTTCTTTTTTTTTATGTGCCCTTTGATGGATTACTTTCCCCTATTTTTAGATGCTCGCTCTCTTCGCTGCTTAATTGTTGGCGCTGGAGAAGTAGCCGCCCGCAAACTTGAGCTCATCATGAAGACCCCAGCTCACATCACTGTGGTGGCGCCTTGGGCATGCGATACGGTAAAACGTTTGGCACAAAACGAAAAAGTAACCCTGATTGAGCGAGAATTTATCGATAGCGATTTAGCCGACAAAGACATGGTTTTTATTGCCACTGATAAATCAGAAACCAATCAAGCTATTCACGATTTAGCTCGCGAACAAAAAGTGCTAGTAAACGTGGTAGATAACACACCACTTTGCCAATTCATTACCCCTTCTATCGTAGACCGTTCACCTATTATTATTGCCATGAGTAGCGGCGGCGTAGCGCCCGTACTATTGCGCTATTTGCGCCAAAAGCTGGAAACCGTACTACCTGCTAATTTAAGTAAACTGGGCGCGTTCTCTGAGAAATTCAGAGAAAAAGTAAAGCAAGCCTTAAATGGTGTTACTGCAAGGCGTTACTTTTGGGAAGACGTATTAGACGGTGATATTGCTGAGATGGTCGAAAAAGGCCAAGACAGTAAAGCCGATGCAGCTTTTGAGACCGCGCTTACGGCAGCGGCTGAAAACAACCAAGTGCAAGGCCAAGTTTATTTGGTAGGCGCAGGTCCTGGCGATCCAGACTTACTCACCTTTCGCGCATTGCGCTTAATGCAAAAAGCCGATGTGGTAGTTTACGATAGATTAGTGTCACCACAAATTTTAGAACTCGTTCGCCGCGATGCCGAAAAAATTTACGTGGGTAAAGCAAAGAGCAACCATAGCTTGCCGCAAGATGACATAAACCAATTGATGGTTGATGAAGCGAAAAAAGGTAACCGTGTAGTGCGCTTAAAAGGCGGAGACCCGTTTATTTTTGGCCGTGGCGGGGAAGAGATTCAAACTCTTATTCAGTACGGTATTGAGTTTCAAGTTGTGCCCGGTATTACCGCGGCCAATGGCGCATCTAGTTATGCAGGCATTCCATTAACCCATAGAGATCACGCCCAATCAGTGGTGTTTGCTACAGGTCACTTAAAAGACGGTACCATCGATTTAAATTGGCAATCACTCGCACACGCTAATCAAACGATTGTGTTTTATATGGGGTTAACGGGTTTACCCATTATTTGCGAAAAGCTAATTGAAAATGGTCTTACCGCAGATACCCCTATTGCCCTTATCCAATCGGCCACTACTGAAAATCAGGTAGTGGTAACAGGCACGCTTAGCGATATTACACAAAACCCTGCTACATCTGCGTTAAAGCCCCCTACACTCATTATCGTAGGTACAGTAGTAAATTTGCATAACCAGCTCAATTGGTTTGGTGACTAACTTCCCCTTGTGAGAAGGCGTTGGTTTTAACTAATTTGTTGCAATTTACCCCTGTGTACGCATACTGAATTAATCAGCTAAGCGGCATGTCGGCATTTATACATTGGTAATCACACCAAAGCGAAGGTTTCAATTTGTAGGGCATGTAAGCCGTCTTTGCAGGCAAACGGCGATGTTTGTCATAGGCTTATCTACTCGGTTATTTAAGCCGTTAGCGCTCTGGTTAGCCTTTCCGCTTGCCTTTTCACTGGCACCGCCACTAGCCCTGCCGCTTAGGATCGCACTTTTTCTTCTTTGTTTTGCCCCTATCGCTACTTACGCATCGCAACTCTCTTTCGACAAAACCGTGACGCCTGATGATATTCAGTTCAAATATCGATGGCTAGATAGCGAAGGCATGGAGCAAACCATTGCATTCTCTTTGCCTAATAGCGCGTTAAAGGTAGCGCCTACCACACAAGCCAACTATAAACCTGAAATAGCCCAGCGTTACGTTACTGTGTCGTTATTGAAAGAGGCAAAAAAAGTCGATCCGCGCGAAGCCGTTGTGTCAGTTACCCATGAAAATGACGCCGTTAATATTAAGGTTAAATCAACCAAGCCAAATAAAGCTGACCAAATATTATTTCAACTAAAAGACGTGCAACGAACCGCTTATTCTGACTACCTTGATAAGCATTATTACACCCGATTCACCACGCTTTTTAACCAACAAGCGGTAAAGCCGGACCACCTTCGCTACGTTGCACAAACGTTTGAATCGCTTAGGCCTATATCGGAAGCATTTTATGACAAAATAGGTCGTATCGAAAACAACCGCGCTTATTTGCAGCTTTTACTCAGCTGGGTTCAAAGCATTCCTTACGACACGCTGGAAGATAGAGTTGCTAGTAACGGTTCAGGGTTTGCGCCGCCTCTAGGGTTACTGATGCAAAACAGAGGCGACTGCGACAGTAAGGCGGTGCTGACGGGCGCTTTGGTACGTGCCTTTCTTCCTTCTACCAACATCATTATGGTTTTTCTTCCCCATCATGCGTTACTAGGGGTGGCGATAAACGCCACTTCCGAAGACGAGAAGTTAGACGTTGAGGGTAAGACTTACGTGCTTTTTGACCCAACCGGCCCAGCCCTTATCCCCTTTGGCGACATTTCAGAAGATACGAAACGCTACATCTCTACAGGCCGCTATCAAGTGGAGCATATTGACTAGCATAGTTCTTGATTGGCTATCGGTTAGCTTTCAATTATTTTTCCAATCGCTCCCAGCCAATTCCATCATTAAGCTCAGTAGTTAAACCATCTATAGTCCATACCATGTGGTTTAATTACCCGATACAGTTTATAGCCCTGCAGTGCATGAGGCCTCTTCACTAAGCGCTTTTGGTAAACGGTAATCATGGGCGCCCGACGCAAAGTTTGATTCAAAAGAGACGTTTTCTTTTTGCCAATCTATCTCTAATCGCTTATCGCCCAAAAAGATGTTTTGTGTTTTTGTGCGCAGCGCAGCAGCAATATCAGCGTAATCTTTGTGGTAAGCCACGTTCTCTCGCTCATTTGGGTCGCAGGCTAAATCATACAGCGCCATTTCAACATCACCTGAGCTAGCATTAACAGCCCAATGAATATCTTCGCCTGGCGCATGGGTTTCCCCCGGCTTGCCTAATTTGGGTCGTACTTTCATAGAAAAGCCAAATCGCTTTGTTCTCAAATAAGCACGATCACCTATAATTTGATTTAATTCACCTAAGACATAATCTCGCTTCAAAGCTGGCTTTCGAATAACCGAAGCCAAATCGAAACCATCTAAATGAGATAGCTTTTCATCATTATCTACATCAAGGCCTGAAGCTGCTAGTATCGTTGGCGCAATATCCACATATTCAACAAAGTCGTTATATACCGTACCCTTCGGAAAATATTCACCGGAAGAATCGACAACAATCATCGCCCCATGATTAGATTTATTCCAAGGCCCAAACTTTGCAGAAATGCCCTGTTCACCTAGGTGCCAGCCGTGATCCCCTACCGACATCACAATCAAATATGGCCGCCCCGATGTTTCATTAAATGCCTTGAATTTTTCAATCGCCTCGCCGATCAAAGCATCACCATAAGCTGTAAAAGCATAGTAGTCCTGAATGGTTTTGAGCTTTTCTTCGTTTGTCATACCATCCGTTTTCATATTCTTATATAGCTTCACCAATTGTGGTGGCAAACTTTCTAATTCAGACTTTGAAAACTCAGGAACACGGTATTGTTTAGTTTTAAACCGGTCACGAAAAGATTTAGGAGGGAGCACTGGCGTATGGGGAAAACCGAAACTTAAACTTAGCATTACCGGCTTAGTCGGATCTGGTCCTTCAATTTTGTCGCCAAGTACAGAAGTATACGAAGTGTTTGGATGACTTAAATACTGAGTAAATGCCTTTAATATAAAGCCATCTAGTGTTTCACCAGCGGGCTTGGGACTCTCCCCTGCTAGAATCAACGATTTAAGGCTTCGGGTATAAGAGCGCACAATATCCAGTTCTTCATCAATTGGGTTTTTAGCGCCAATACTCTTGCCATTTTCACTGACTAAAAAAGATTTTTTACTGCCATCAGAATAATAAAAATGCTCGGATGTCGACAGTGGCTTCCATGTATCAGGATCGTAAACGGTATTTTTACCCCAATCAGTAAACCCAGCTTTACTTAGCGCATATCGCTCAACCTCAAAATCATAAGTTAAGGGTGTCTGCCGCTCACCTTGTTCAGGCTGCCATTCTCGTAGCCGCAAACCTGACTTTCCACTAAGCATTGTTTGATAACCGGCTTGTCGTAGTATTTCAGGTATTGTCGGTTTTGCATGTTCGTTCCCACGATGGGCATACTCAAAGCCATAGCGTCCACTTCTGTGAGGATATTGTCCTGTCGCCATAGAGTATCGTGAGGGAGAGCAACCTGGAGACTGACTATATGCATAAGTAAACAACACGCCTTCCTTTGCTAAGGCATCGATATTCGGCGACTCTACATAGCCCAACGCACTTTCACTCGTTCCCCTAATGATTCGGTTGACGGCAGCGATTGAGTCAGCACGTTGATCATCAGTTAAAATCCATAATATGTTCGGCTGTAGCTGTGGTTTCTTGTGTACATGACGGGTGGATTCATCTGCAACATCGCCCTGCATTGGGATATCTGAAGAAGAGGTTGGTGATAAAGGTAACCTTTCATTTCCGCTATCTTGGGGTGCAGTGAAGCTGCACCCGAGTATTAAACTCGAGGTCACAGCTGCACATGTGAAAAAGGCGCATTGCATAAAGCGGCTTTGTAAGTATTTCATTAATTTATCGCCACATTTTGTGGAACTGAAGGAATTAAGTCTTTAGGAATATCCAACCGTTTGTCATCAGCGCCTTCAGCGAAATTACTTTCTACATAACTATTTTCTTTTGACCAGTCCACCTCAATTCTGCCATCGCCTAGCACTATGCTGCCTAGTTTATTTCTAAGCCATAGCGCTAAAGGTCTATAGGCCTCTGTATCAGCGACATTTTGCCTCTCTAACGGATCCACAGCTAAATCGTATAATGCCATGTCGACCTCATTCGCATCTGCATCTAATGCCCAACGCATGCGCTCACCGGGCGCTGCGCCTGGAGGTCGAGTTCGCATAGAAAAACGAAACCGTTTTGAATGCAGGTATGCGCGAGGCCCTACCACCACATTTGTCTCACCCAAGATATACTCTCGCTTTGGCGCCTCACCAGCTGCGACATCAAGTAAGCTGTAACCATCTAAATGATTAAACCTTTCTTGCTTAATATCGACCCCTGCCAGATCTAGTATGGTCGGCGCAAAATCAACAAATTCAACCAAATCATGATTAACCAAACCACGAGGAACTAAAGACTTATCAGAGGCTGTAATGATTGCAGCATTGGCTACACTTTGTTGCCAAGGACCAAACTTTGCCTCGATTCCTTGCTCACCTAGATGCCAGCCATGATCACCCACGGTATAAACCACCACCCAAGGGCGGCCTTGTTTTTTACTGTAAGCTTTAAAAGCGTCTACCGCTTCGCCAATAAGCTCATCGCCATGCGCAGTAAATGCATAATAGTCCTGTATTGCTTGCTGAACTTCAGCATCTGTCATGCCTGTAATTTTAGTGGCGTGATACATTTTTTGAAGTTGCGGAGGCAACTTCTCTACCTCAGATAATTCGAATTTTGGAACCTTGTATTCCTTTGTTTTAAAACGGTCTCTTACAGACTTAGGCGGTAAAACAGGCGTGTGAGGTAAATGGAAGCCCAAATTAATGAACAATGGTTTATTAGAATCAGCGCCTTTTGCAGGCTTCCCTGATAACGTCGTGTAGGCTTGCTTAGCATTTTCTAAATGATTACGTAACTCCCTAACCACCTTCGCATCAATAGTTTCAGTAGCCGTATTTGGATTCACGCCACCAATAATGAGATTGGGGTTGCTGCGTGTATAACTTCGTAATATATCGAATTCTTCATCGGTCTTTCTTCGCAGCGCAAGATCCTGCTCACTAATCTCTCCCTCTTTACTTTTAATTAAATAACTTCTGCTAGTGCCATCTGGGTAGTTCACGTATTCGCTATAGCCAATAGGGGTTGAATTACCAGGTTCGTCGCCATATGACGCTCGGGTGTAAATATCACCAATACCATGGTTTTGCAGGTCATGTTTGAAGTGCACCCTAAAATCAAATAAAGGAAGTTTATTGAACGTCTGGCCGGGGCCCCACTGCATAAAGTAATGATCTTCTTTGCCAAACATTGCAGTGTAATAGCCTGCACCTTTTAGGTATTCAGATAACAAAGGTTTAGAAAAATCAGGCCCGGGGTGTGACAACTCAAACGCAAATCGCCCGGTACGAAAGGGATATCTACCAGAATGTAATGCGGCCCGCGATGGCGCACATACCGGAGAGTTAGTGAAGGCCTGGGTAAATAGCACGCCTTCTTGGGCTAACTGATCAGCACTGGGAGATTCTATATACCCTAACGGGCTTTCACTTTGCCCATATATGGCTTTGTTGTACGCAGACACCGAATCCGGCCGATGGTCATCGGTAATTATCCAAAGAATGTTGGGCTGAACTTTATCTGCTGCAGTGGCATTTAAACTAGGGGTCGTACTGTCTTGAACGTGAGGTTGTGAATCGGTTGCTATTTTTGACACGTTATCCTGTGATTCATGTGCACACGAAATGATTCCAAACATGGCTGGCACTATTAAAAGAATTGAGAGACGAGAATGTTTCATTGCTAGGACCTGTTCAGAATTTAATGAATAAATGAACACTTTAAGCAGATAGTAATCGCACTAACCATCTGCCAAATAATAGCGCTCAACATAACACAAGTTGCCATATTGTTAACAATTACCAAAAATAAATCAACCTCTCATTTAAACCCGATAATTAATTGCACCCACTGTCATAAATGTGAATTTAATAAAAAACATTATTTATCAACAAAATGAAAGCTACCTCTTTTCAATAAAAATACAATACCACCGAAAAATAAAAAGTAAAATGTTAACAATTTATTGTATAAATAACATTCATATCATAGGATTCTACCTGAGTTAACAATTTAGCAACGCGTCAACATTAAGGATCCTAGTATAATGAATTACAAAATATCCTCCCTCTTGGTTGGAGTAGGGTTGGCTTTATCATCCCCAGGATTATTCGCAAAAACAGAGGCCGTGGTGAATGTAAATATTAAGCATTCCGTCGGAGGAAAAGACAGCTTTGATAGACACAAATATATTACGTTGCATTCCACGGCTTCAGAAAGTGACTGGGACGGAGAAGCAGACAAGCTTAAATATTTGATGGAAGACTTAGACGTCTATTTTGGCCGAGAAAACGGCAGTGCTGGTTGGAACTTTAATCAGTCTGTTGAAGACCCGCTCAACCCTGGTTATGTCGACTCAACACACCTAGTCAATCGCGGTAAATTCGCTCGTGAAACCACGTATGGAATTAACGACGCGGGCGTTCACAAATACGATGGCCGCGGAGACGTTATGGTGGGAGGGCAACCTCGCCCGCATTGGTTTGCAACGGTAAATCCTTGCTGTGGAGGTGAAAGCTGGCAAGCAAATGGCGCCGATGCAGTGGGTGACTTCATGGGTCAATATATGAATGCTTTCTTTCGTACCGATGGCGAACCCTCTACCCAAGGACGAGTGAAGCCAACTTATTTTGAAGTATTAAATGAACCCTTATATCAACTCACCGATGCGCCGCATGAAATGGGCTTAGAAGCGCCCATTCCTCCCATTGACATTTTCAAATTTCACAAAGACGTTGCCAACGCTTTTCGCCAGCACAATCAAGATATAAAAATTGGCGGCTATACGGTTGCCTTCCCAATCTACGAGCAGCGTAACTTTGCACGGTGGGAAGAAAGAATGAAGTTATTCATTGATACCGCCGGCGAAAGTATGGATTTCTACTCAACCCATTTTTATGACTTAGAAGATGACAATCGCTTCAAAGGGAGCCGTATAGAAGCCACTTTAGATATGATGGATCATTATTCCCTGCTCACGCTGGGCGAAACGAAAGAACATGTTATTTCAGAATACGGCGGCCGTAATCGCCCTATCGAGAATGCCCCCTGGACACCGCTGAGAGACTGGTGGTTTCTTAAAACCGCCAGCCCCATGATGATGCAGTTTATGGATCGTCCAGATGCTATCAGCAAAGCAATTCCTTTTGTCACCGTAAAAGCATTATGGGGAACTAGAAACGGTTTTCCTTATAACTGGCGCTTACTTCGTCAAGCTAAAGAGGGCGAAGGAGAACAAGGTGAGCACTGGGTGTTCACTGAAATGGTGAAGTTTTATGAGCTTTGGTCTGATGTGAAAGGTAAGCGGGTAGATTCGTTCACTACCAACGAAGATATCTTGATAGATAGCTATGTCAGCAAAGAAAAGTTGTACGTTATTTTCAGTAACCTGACTGAAGACAACGAAACCATATTACTTCATCAATATGGTACTTCAGGTGCCAAGGTTCAAAACATAAAAGTTAAACATTTATATCTCGCCAATAATGCGCCGCAGTTAGATATTATTAATGCTCCATTGAACCTCGAGCACTTCGAGCTAGCGCCAGAAGCAACGATAGTGGTCGAATATAGTTACGACGCCGACTTGAACATCAATGGCCTATCCACTGAAAACAAGTACTTTGCAACAGAGTACTTAAAAGAAATAAACGCCAATCAAGTTAATCAATTTGAAATAAAAGGGGTTCAAACCACCTCCCTGGGTGAATCAATTCTGCGCATAGCGCTCGGCAGAGACCATGGTCAATCACTTTCACCAGAAGTGAGATTCAATGGTCAGTTACTCACTTCGAATGCACGTATTAGCGGAGACGAACAATTAGGAAGAGACCGCTTTTTTGGGTTACTTGAAATTCCGGTTCCCTATTCATTACTTAAAAACGATAACCAAATCGATATTACCTTCCCCGATACGGGAGGCCACATTGCCAGCGTTAATATGAAAGTGTTTGGTTTTGACCAAGAGATCAGACCGGATGGCGGCGCAGTTACCGGCATGTATATTAGCCCTGACAACGCTACGCTCGCCGTCGGAGCTACATTAAAACTATCCGCATCCGTGACGCCCTTTTTTGCTAGTGATCAAAGTTTCAATTTAGCGTCTAGCGATGAATCAGTCGCTATGGTCGATAGCAATGGCATGGTAACAGCCCTGGACGTTGGTGATGTGACTATCACTGCCACATCACGTGATGGCAATTTTACGGCAACCACCAAGATAACCGTTGAAGAGCCCACGCAAACATCAATAAGTTTTGATGATGCTCAAAAATATGAAACGCTTGAATTCCATTTAGATAAAAATATGCAAGTCACTACTGAATATGACGCTGGCACGGGCTTTGAGGTAACGGCTGATTTAGGCGGTATTAATTACCTCTTGCGGCACATGGCGAGCAACTGGACAGTCATTAGTGATATCAAGGTGACGGACAGTACCGCTATTGGAACACAGAAAGGCACTTCTACAGTTTACCTTCCTCTGTCAGGACTTACGCCCAGCGAGGACTTAACCAACGGTGAATTTTACTTTTTGTTTGTGCGCGTGCACTCCTCCTCTGGCGTTACTAAAAATGTGGCCGCTTACCCTATTACTATGGTGCCAAGTGAAAACACAGTTACACCTAGCCTAGCCTTAGATGATGAGAGTAAGTACCTTTCTAGCACATATAGCAATAATGACACTCTTGATGTCACTGCGTTTTTTGAAGCCGGTGAGGGACAAACCGTAACCGACGAGCTTGGTGGCGTAAAATTTTTCCTAAGGGAAATGGATCAAACTTGGTCACGTTCGTTTAACGACATTGTGGTATCCGATCCTAACGCTATTGGTAAACAGAGCGGTACTGCACAGGTATCGTTGCCACTTAGTGGTATTCCCCCAACCCAAGCGTTACCTGAGGGGCATTTTTACTTCCTGTTTGCGCAATTTATCTCAACCGACGGCAGCACCTATAAAATTCAAGGAATTGCGCCATTGAATGTCGTCGCACCTGCAGCGTTATCCGGTGACTGGGATGGAGACGCCGATATAGACAGTGCTGATATCAGCGAACTTCTGGCCGCAATACAAGCCCGTCAAGATATCGCCCCTCAATTCGATATTAACAGCGATGGCCTCGTTAATATTTTAGACGCTCGCGCCATGATGGCCTTATGTACTCGTGCGCGATGCGCAAAAGAAGACACGGATTAAGTCGCTAAATAACCACTTACAGGAACACCATTGAATGAAAAAACTGTTTACTTTAATTACGCTTTTAATTGGCTTTCAAGCTCAAGCTGGACTCATCAGTATTGAGCTTGATACTAGCAACCTTATTGTTGGTGATACCGTAGAGGTTTCGGTAATAGGCACAGGATTTACAAGCTTCGACACTTTGAGCTTAGATATTGCGTTTGATACTGATTTATTTGAGCTTGATGCACTTTCCATAGGCGGGGATTTATACGATTCGTTACCGTTTCTATTCAACGTGACGCCTCAAGCGTTTGGTGTCGCGGTGGCTTTTTTAGACTTTGTCGCTTTTTCCGGTGGCGATTTTACTGTTGTTAAATTCAACGTAAATGCTCTCGATGCTGGGCAAAGCAGCTTCAATATAGAAAATATCATTGCTGCTGAATTTGTCGCTGGGGAGTTAGATGTTGCAATAGATAGCGGGCAAGCGTCGGCAACGGTTAATGCGGTAAACGTAATTGCACCCAACACCTTGAGTATTATATTGATGGTTATTATCACATTTATTGGAATACGACGATTTAACCGCTGATAGGTCGTTTATCGTAATAGCGACAGGTTAAAAACCTGTCGCTATCAACCGGTGTTCATTAAGCTTGTAGCAACCAACCATAGCACAATAATAACGTCGTTTTTTATCGCATATCCTCATGATTAGTACCCGCTGCCCAGGTAACCCCTTTAGCCAATATCGACATAAAAGTAGGGTCAGAATAGACCGCTTCACCATGACCTAAGGTAGTGTGAAACACTCTTCCTTGATGATAATTAATGGTCATAATCACAGGTTCGTGCCGTCCGTATCCGTTGTATTTTTTGTTGTCGTACGCCGAAGCTAGCACTGTTAAGTTTTCTGCCGGTCCCCGCAGGCGATTATACAATTCATCTTCGCTATGCAACCAATCACTAGGCAGACCCTGCATTATGGGATGAGTTGCATGCCTTACCTGTATAGTAAACTCGTGTATATAACCATGTCCGCCGCCCTGCCCTGCTGACATATCACGCTGCAATTCACCATCGTCATTGTAATAAATATAAGGCCCATCTTTTTGGTTTCGCCCTCCCCAACCACCTAGGCCAATCATTTTGTTGTATTCAAGCCAATTGGGAAATGCATTATTGGCAGCATGCACAGACACGAAACCACCTCCGTTTTGCATGTACTGCTCAAATTTGCGCTGGGTTGCAGGTGGCCATGGCGCGGCCTTCCAACCAAAATTAGAAATAACCACATCATATTGCGCAAAATCGGGGGAAAACGAGAGGTCTGTTTTAGCTTGTGACATTGATTGATGCTCACGGCCGTCATTGGACGGATACTGCTCAAGCCACTTATCTCCCCGCCAAGTATATTGCGTTCGATAAACATCAACGACGAACTGCCCGTTTCCTTCTAAAAAAGCTTTCATCATTGCCGTTGATTTGGGCCAGATAGGATGATTATTTTGACCATCTACGATCAACACTTTTTTAGGCTCAGGCGTTATATTTGGTGAAACACACGCCATGAGCAGGCAGGCGATTACGAACAATATACATGTCCGAATAAGACGTTCACAGAGCATCATTGCTGCTTACTCGCGAGCAACTGGTTGAGCGTATAGTAAACTTTGTCGACACTAACTGAACGCCCGTTAACATCCTTCAGACCTGGGAAATCAATTTGTACCACCTTGCCCGAAGTCAATGGCAGTGTTACGTCGATGGTTTTTCCATCATCTAACAAAACAACATTAGTAATCGGCAACGTAGACAAGTCCACCTTAGGCGAGCCATAGCTACTAGAATAATGATATTGCCATGACTGGGCTTTAAGGCTTTCCTTAGCAACAGTTTCAGAAGATAAGGTATCGGTAAACGACATTCTAAACCCTGTTTCAGTCAGCGTAATAGAATGCAATTCGAAGGGCATAGTGCCATCCCACACGACTTTTTGTAGCCCAAATGGTTTACCACCTTGCGCCCCCCACCCGCGAGCAGTCTGTCCAACCCAAAGCTGACCATTTACATCAAACTCAGTGCGAATGTTGCCGCTTTGGAATTTGTTCATAAAGTTAATGACTGCGCCTTGATATCGGCCGTTGACTTTATCGAGCAATACGCGAAATAGGTTGGACTGAGTTTGATCGCCAATAAAAATTTGGCCTTTAAATGGTCCAAATTTACCTTCGGTGGTGTCCCACTCTGGATTACCTGGCGAATTAGCCACTTCGACATGAGGGATCCACACTACAGGCGTCTCACTCATTTGTGCAAATGTCTCTACAGACATTTCCTTGATAGACTCTCGCGTGTAACCTTCTACATCAACTAGCGAAACAGGGTGACCGTAGAACTTACCTTGTTCTAGCAAGTGCATTTTAGATGTCGGGACCCAATCACCTTGATTATCGGTAAAGAAGATTTCCCCTTGCGGCGAGGTACCAAGTCCAGCCGGAGAGCGCAACCCCCACGCGTAGGGTGTAAAGACTCCCTTGTTATCCACTTGAAAAGCAAATCCACGATATCCCCCTGAAGAGCCCATCGCCCCCATTGTAAAGGCATCAGGATTATTGTGGCTCAAGTTCAGCGTACCGTATAGGTTTCCTTGTTCATCTTTAACCGGCCCGAAGACGAATTCATGATAGTTATCATTGAATGTCCAATCGCTCGCGACAGGCTGATAGATATCGGCAACACCATCTTTATCACTATCTACAATGCGAGTGAGTTCTGGCTTTTGAGAAACGAGAAGGCTTCCGTCACTGTCTATGAGTAATCCAGTGGGCTCGTGCAAGCCCTGCGCAAATTTAAACCAAGTATCATTTTTGTAATACCATACATCCCCAAAGCGGGTAGCTACCCAGATAACCCCCTCACTATCACTGTCTATTCCCGTGACATGGAAGCGTTCATCTTTGGGAGTCTCTATGGTGACAATGTCATAACCATCAGGTTTATATTCCTGCTTTGGCGCTTGCGCGGCTTCCAACTGCAGCGAACTCACTAAACCTGCACCGACTAGGCAGAGTGCGACTTTTTTTAATCCATTGAATTTCATATTGTCATTCCTACTTATGGCTGGTTTTACTCTTTCACTGTTGCGGTTGCGGTTGCCGTAACCACGACACGCCCATTTTGTTTCGGGGTTAATAACCCGCTTTGCCGTTCAATAGGCTGCAGCTCATGTGTCCATTGCCAGTTTGAGGTTTCAGGAATCTTTAGATTTATGGGTTGGTTTCCCGTTATCGAATAGATAAAGTTGAGGGTATTGCTGCTTTTAGCTTCCGCTGAAAGAGCATACTGCTGTCCACCCAATGTATAGGAAAATACGGGGTTACCGTTTTCTAATCGATAGCCTTTGTAGTGGCACTTGTGTTCTTCGTTCACGTGCTGAAGCTGCTCAGGTGCGTGAAATACCCACTCGCCCAAAGGCAAACTAGGATCTTCACCACGACCAGCAATATTGGGCCCAACATTCAACATATCGCCCTGCCATAAACCGACTACGGCGCATGTCTTTGTGTTAAAGCCATAGTTTAATTTTGTAGGGAAACCAACGGAAATAGTGGAAGGGGGTAGGTCTAAAATTCGCTTTCGCTGAATGAGTATCTGGTCAGAGGCTTTTAATTCAAACTTCTTCTCTTCCACTATATTTTTGGCTTTACTCGATAATGGAAAGAGCTTTACCGTTAAATCTAGATTCGTACCGATGAGTATGAGGTCTCGTTGATTTGGCTTTGTGTCGCCGGAACGATAAGTCACTTTTAAGTGTTGTTTACCGCGCTCCAAACGCCAAGTAGGGAACCATGCAGTACCGCCCTTCGTCACCTGTTTGTGATTAATGTAAACTTTCAGCTCATGGGGGAACCCCCACTGTAACCATACTTGTGTATCTAAGTCTTTAGGTGCATAAAAGTCACCCTCGAACTCAATAAAATAGTGTTGAACCTCAGGGATAGCAAAGTCTGCAAGCCCCTTTGCTAACTCACCCGACTTTATCAACTTATCGGCTGTAACATCCGTATCGTCTGCACCGTTTAATTGATATAGCTTGTAAGTTAGGTTGTCCCACCCTTCCCGTTTAGACAAGACATAGGCCACTATTGCTTCAATTTGCGCGGCATCAAATACCTGCTCAAACCCCGGCATCCCTGCATTGAGAAAACCTGTTTTTACGTTACTGAGTATCTGAGAAGGCGCACTTCCGTGTACCCATTCGCCGTCTTTCAAGTTAAAGCCTGTCGCGCCACTTAAGTCTTTAGCGTGGCAAGAAGCACATATTTGCTCGAACAGCTTTTGGCCTTGCTGGGTTACTTTTACGTCCTGACTTTTTAACCTTAGCGTGGTGTCCAATTCGTTTCCATTGACACAAAACACCATCGTAACTACCAACACCGTTATTGCGTAAGTGAGTTTCTTCATTATTGCTGAGTCCTTGTTAGTTTGTATGCCACGAAAGCTGTAGCCCTACACCTAGCTCGGGCCCAGGAACGCCAACGGCCACTTGATAATTTTTATCGAAGATATTTTGTACGTAGAAATCGAGGGTATGCTGATTGGAAATAGCCCATGTGGTCGTAACATCCACTTTATTGAAAGCGGCTAAGTCACTTTGCTCAAATTCTCCCGAATACAGGCTTGTAGACTCGGTAGCGCCAACATAATTGAGTCTTGCTATGGTTTTTATATTGTCAGTAACTTGATAATTTACTGCCAGCCTACCCTGCCACTCCGGTCTGCCCGTTAATATCTCTCCATTTTCTGTATCAAGATTGACATAGGTGATATCTCCTTCGACGGCGATGTTTTCTGATAGCTGATGACTGGCAAACAGCTCCACACCACTGCCTTCGATGTTTGACCTATTAACTAACGAAAAGGTTTGCCCATCAAAGTCGACGAGATTTTTGTAGTGGTAAAAGAAAATAGAAGCGTTTAATTCGCTCGAGTCACTTTGCCATTCAATACCGATGTCTTTGTTGGTAGCCTGCTCGGGCTTCAAATCAGGGTTACCAATCATATTGTTACTTAATGCATATAAGCTCGGTAACTTAAACGCCGACCCTATGTTGGCAAAAAATCGTATTTGCTTTGAGAGTTGATAGACACCACCAACTTTCCATGTATTTTCGCTGGCAAAACCTTCGGCATCATCGTGACGTAGACCCGAAAATAGGGTCAATGCCTCATAAGACCACTGCGCATCTATGAAGCCCGCTAGCGTATCCCGTTCAATACCATAGTCAGTGGGGATGTCAGTACCAAATAGGCTAACTAAACCCGAAGCATCCCCTTCCTCACTTTTGTAATCTACTCCAGCAGTAACTTGCACACTGTTTAATGACATCATATTCAACCAACGTAACTTGTAATAATCATATTGGTTTTGTGATTCTGTCGGCGGCGCGTTGGTATAAGGAGCAATACCGGCCGATACTAATTGGTCATCGATGTGGTAGAGCTCAGCCTGAGCAGCTAATTCGTACCATGAGTTAATTTCATGAGTATGGCGGACACTTGCGGTAATTAACTCGCCACGTTTTTCATCACGAGGGTTTGTTGGCGCATATACAATTCCACCGCTTTGATCTGCGTATGCCCATTGTTTATAGTCGCTATATCGCGCATTTAGTCGCGTGCTGCTGTTATCCATCAACACAAAATCTCCCTGTAGCGCGAATTCTAAGGATTCTTGTTGATCACCATTCGCTTGCCTATCAGTATCTAAATAGCTAAATCTCCCTTGAAGATTATCTGCGCCAACATTTACGCTAGCTACTTTTTGACCTTTCGGCAAAACACCTACTGATAGCTCTGTCCCAATGTCTCCGGGCGTAAATGTAACAAGGTTAATAACACCAGCTATTGCGTCTGAACCATAAATAGAAGATTGGGCGCCCTTTATAACCTCAACACGTTGCAGCGCGCTTTTCGATATCGAAGCTAAGTCAAAACTGCCCCCTCGAGTATCAAGAGGGTTGTTAACTTGAACCCCATCTATTTGAACGATGACAAAATTGGTTTCTGCGCCACGCAAAAATATTTCTTGCACGGCACCGGACTTTTTAATGGTGACGCTTGGGACTTGAGCTAATACATCCAATGCAGTGGCGCCGACAATAGAGCGGATATCCTGTGCTGATAGCACAAATACTGGGCTGACCATTTGGCTAACGGCTGAAGGTTGAAAGTTACCATAAATTTCAATAACTTCGTCATCTTCCTTTTCGTTAGCATTGATTCCAGCACAATATAAAAATAAACATACTGTCGCGCTTGTCGCAATGCGCATATGACTTCTCCCTAGACACTTCAATTAAGTTCCAACCGAACCACCCTGTTAACAATCATCAATCAAATAGTAACAATTAATGTAAGCTAGGAACATAGTAAATTGCATTTTAGGTAAACGAAATGTTGCAACTTCGTTTTTTTAATTCCACATAGCGAGGTAGGTTCACCTAATGTAGGCCACGCTATGTAAACGGCCTAAATAGAAAGAAACTTTGAATCCTAGGAATTATTTCACTTCTACAACAATGGCATCTTGTATACCGTTTGTAAGGTATGAGGGGTTGCGGTTATTTGCTACAGGATAAGCATCTTGCCAAGAGTACAATCGAATTGTTGTTCGCCCTTTGCTGTGAGCGGTAATTTGCCCAAGCTTATTAACAGACGCGATAAGAGGATTATCAGAATGCCAAATTACACCGGCTCTTTGTGCATTAGCAGGAAATAGGTGGTAAGAAAGTTGGATGTGTTGATTAACGTTTAACGTTTTATTCGGCGCTACAATTTGCACTTCACTAACTGGGCGCATGGTGTTTTTTTTCAGTACATCACCTAGCACCTCGTAGGCTTTCTGCTGTTCTTTGGTGAGAGAGTCTAGCGGTATTCCACTGTATCGTAACTTGCCAAACTTGGCTTCAACCACTTTATTTCCCACACGCTCAAGTGGGTCGGTGCGTAAATCAAAAAAGCGACCTTTGGGAAATTCTTTAGTGGGTGCATACCGTTTAAACGCCTTATTGAACGCATAGATGATGCCCACCTCATCGACTTCTTCATAGCTGTTATTGCCAATAAACCATGTATAAATATGCTTCCTAGGTTCGCCTTCAGCCCCTTTTGTTTGTGACCAAAAGCTAATACCATCCACCTGCTCTGCATGTGGCATAGGTATGCCAGCGGCTTCCGCTATGGTGGGATATATATCAGTAAGGTTGACCAACCCTTTATATGCTCGGTACCTCCCTTTTTTAGACCCTGGAACCACGGTCGGATAATTCAATACTAATGGAACATGCAGGCCATTGTCGGCATTGCCCCCTTTTCTTCCTGGATAAACCGTGTCATCAGGCAAAACATGACCAAAGACTTCTTTTGTTCCGTTGTCCCCCATCACCACAATTAAGGTATTGTCACGAACACCGACTTCATCGAGTTTTATCACGACCTTACCAATGAGGTGATCCATATATTCAATCATATCGGGGAAGTACTGGCGATCGTCCCCTCCTTGATTGTTGTACTGTGCTATTTCTGGAAAATTATCAAACGCACTGGCAGGCTGAGTTAGCGGAGTAGGTTTGTGTTCGTCATGTACTAGAATCATCGGGTAATACAAAAAGAACGGTTTATCTCTGTTATCTTCAATAAACTGAAGTGCATGACGATTGACAATATCAGGCCCATACCAACGACGTCCTGTGTTGGGATCCAGATCGTTCCTTCCATTGTAATTGTATTCCTTCCCATTAATGACCAGATTAGGATTAATGTATCGCTGGCCTTGTTTAGCAACATCAAAAGCGGCGTACTCATCCCAACCAAACTCAGAAATATAGCGTTCGCCGGATATCTCTGTCGTGCCGCGCGTCTGTTTCCACTTTCCGAACAACCCTGTGGCGTAACCTGCATTTTTAAAGGCATCACCAAAGGTGATATCTGAGGCATGCAGTGACTTTGGTCTTAGATAATTTCTGTCATTGCGTTTGCCACTCATTAATGCGACACGCGTATTTTCACAAAGAGGGTACGCATAAGCGTGGTCTACACGGAGTCCTTCCCGAGCAAGCTCATCTATATTAGGGGTAGCAAATTCTTTATTGGTAAATTTACCATCATCACTGGTTAATCGATTCGCCCCATAAGCGGTAACACCATAGTGACTTAAATCATCGATTAAGATGAGGACAATATTGGTCTTTTCACCATTTTCGTCGCCATAGACGTTAGTGACCATGTTAATCATGAGCGCCGTACACAACACTAATTTGAACCAGAGGATTTTTTTCATGCTATTTACTCGTGCATAAAGACGATTAAGAGAGCCTATTTTTACCCATATTTTCTTGTTGATGGATAGTAACGGGCCAACCTGAAAATTGATCGTCTTGGCTAGCGTTTGCAGCATCTACAAGAAATCGAAAAGCCTCTATGGTGTAGGTTTTAGCGTCTGTATCAAATGTAATAAAACCAAAGCCACTACCCTTTTCGTGTGCTTCGATATAGCGGTTTTCCGCTTTACTCACCAGCGGATTCCCGACGGCGTAAACATATATTTTGTTCCCGAAACTATCTAAATATTCACCGGTTTGGGCTAAGCCATGAGACGGGCGATGTTGATAAGGCAAACCTAGATCGTCAGGGCGCCACCACCTTGGCCACCCGGCTGCAATAGCGGGCGTACAGAACGCCCAATTACTGTCCCTTTGTTCATGCACACCGTATTGCGACAGCGTGCCCAAATGTGTATCTCCGCAGATATGCAACGCTTTTGATTCACGCATGATGTCGATAGCTCGATTTCGGGCACTTGCTGGCCAACCACTACTGTCAAAATCGTATTTTAGATATCTGTCAGGTAGAGGTTGATGGGTGGAGATACCCGCAAATACGGTTTGGCTCAGTACAGCTTTAAGTTCATGTCCTCGCCAATCTTGTCCCCACTGTCGTAAAAAGCCCTCTTGACGCTGCCCCAGTAATTGCAAATCCTTTCTGTCGTATTTGGGGTTGATATAAGTAGGGGCTTCTCCTTCGCCTGTCTCTCCCACAATGATATCTAATCTTTCTGGCCCACTTTTCCAGTGACGATCGGCAATAATAGCGAAGCTCACATTGCCATACACTAGGTCGGTATAGTAAACGCTGATACCACGTTCTGACGGGGTAGGTTCTATAGGATCTGGATGATGAGCAGTATGGGTGCGGTGCACCACTTCAAGCATCGGAATAGGTTGAATGTACCCGCCCCAGCCATCACTGCGACCTGTTTGCACAAACTTCTCGTCCATGGCTGCACCGCCTTCTCCCCACAGATTGCCCTGAAACACATCATGGTCATCTGGCAAACACACGGTGGGGGCATTTCGCATGGCATCTTTGAACGCCCAGCCAAACTGATAGTACTTTCTTAAGTAACAATGAATGGCGGGTAAAGCCGGTGCACGAACAAACCCAAAGCCACCATGGTTCTCATACATTTGATCACCGGAAAATAAAATAAGGTCGGGCTGTAGCTTGGCAACATTGTTGGCAACGGGTTCATAGGGGAAAGCATAATCATTCTGACACGTTAATGCTGCCATTCGCAGATTACGCTTTGTAGGGTTCGCCCTAATTAGACCTGTAAACGTATCTGTTGCGACGGTTCCGTCTCGTCGTTTCTCTGCATAAACGAGTCGGTACTCAGTAGCCTGAGTTTCCTTCCAATTAGGAATTCGAAATGTAGCCACCCATGCATCAGGATCTAAAGGTGCCATCGCCCTTGTATGCCAATTGCCATTCTTTAATACTTGCAACTCGACTTGATGATTATCGTGTTTACCCATAGGCCCCGTAAAGGCACTGAGTTTAAGGACGAAGCCTTCTTCGGTGCGAGTATCGCTTAGCGTGTACATGGCCCATAGAAGTGGGCCGAATTTCTGTTCCGGTGAATATACAAATGCTGACCCCTTGATTTGCCAATCTGAAAAGCCGTACCGTGTTCCGTTTTCTGGCGAAGGTATGTCTGATGACATAGTAAAGTTGCTCGACACCGCTACATTTCCCAGTAATAAACTGGAATCAACCCAGGTTTCAACTTGCGCTAATACCTCAGAATTATTGAGATCCAACGCTTTAGCCGTCAACTTTGTGGTGCCGTTGTAGGGCTTTCCCTCTAGCTTAATACGAACTTTGCTATTGTTTGGAAAGCGCGACAACTTAACCGATTCGTTATTTAAAATAAGTTGGTCGTCTTTAATTCCTGCGTCTATACCTGATTGTACAAAGCAATTGCTTTTATACTCATTAATGTCGCTTCTTGCGCCTAGCCTCAGGCCGCCACCGCCATCGTTTCCCCCTGAAGATGTACGATGAACAACAACTGACATATTAATAGTGCCGTTAGCATCTACAATTTGTGTAGTGAGAGAGTGCACACTTCGGTTACCACCCGTGCTAATGCATTCAGCAGCGCCATTTACAACACGCCAGTCTTCCATTGGGTTCGCCCAATATTCACCGCCTAACCAAACTCGGTCATGGGTATTGCTCCACGCATCGGTAACTTTTGTCTGCAAAGAGTTTGAAGGTGGCGGTTGAATGTGGCTTTCGGTTGATTTGCAACCCACTGCGGTTGTCGCTAAGCCGGCAACAGCCAACTTTAAGGTATCACGACGAGAAAATGGCTTTGTCATAGAGTTCTCTCAGCTATCTGTAGTAACTGCTGTATTTATTTTACGTAATTCAACCATTCACCTCGCCAGATTGTCAACAATTAAATGTTTATCAAATGTTAAATTAGTTTGAGACAAACACCAATTAATCATGATTAACGCTTTCTCCCGTTAAAGTAGCGAATCCTATTTCAGCGCTCCTCTTAGCGTGCCTTCCAGCAACGCATCGAGTTCAGCGATACCAACATCCCTAATTCTGTATGGCCTAGTCCATAAAACGCTCCAAAAACCATAGCCTATAAGGCTCTCATTAATACTAAAGTCTAGAATAACGCTCAACTTTAAAGAAAATCCAAATGAAACTGTTAATTTTTGAAATTACATAACATTAAACTTATTGATTATAAAACCAATAAAAATCAGATTATTAAATGCAAAACCATTCAAAAAAACCATTCTGAAAACCCCCAGATTGTTAACAAAAAACTATTTACCATTTACATTGTTAAAATTAAGTATTATGGTTTAACGAAATAATTGTAAAACAATTGTTATACACATGTTTTGCTGAGGTAGAATCCGTAATTTGCAGTAAGCACGGGATAGGCATCAAGCGAAGCTGGGATGAAAACCATTAGAAACTTAGGACGAAGTATAGTGCTCATAAAAACCAAGCTACTTTATGTCGTCTATGGGAGGTACGCGTGATTAATTCAGGACCAAAGTTCAAACTTAGTGCTCTCGCGCTCGCAATGCTGGGGGTGACTCCATCGGCATATGTTGGCGCGCAAGAAAATAACGATATTGAACGCCAAATTTCATCAAGTGAGACCAAAGTCTCTGAAAAAGAGAAAGAGAAAGAGAAAGAGAATAAAAAAGAAGACGAAGAGTCGGTGGAAATTATTACCGTAAGCGGTTTTAAAGGAAGCTTGATTAAGTCAATGTCACAGAAGCGCAACTCTAAAAACGTTTCTGACTCTATATTCTCAGAAGATATTGGTAAATCTACCGACCAAAATATTGCTGATGCACTTTCAAGGGTTACCGGGGTTTCCGTGCAGTCTGACGATGGGGAAGGTACACGAATTACGGTTCGTGGCGCCAATCCTAACCAGAATATGATTACCCTAAACGGTGTTCAACTTACCAGTTCAGACTTCAACCAATCTGTTGACTTAAGTGCTTTCTCATCAGATATTTTATCGAGCATCAACGTTGTTAAAACTCCCAGTGCCGATCACGATGAAGGCTCGCTTGGAGCGTCCATCAGCCTAAATACTGCTCGCCCTCTGGACATTAAAAATGACCGACGCGCTCTGACAATACAAGGGCGCTATAATGATTTTTCAGAGAACGAAGATTATAAAATCTCAGGCGTGTTTTCTGAAAAGTTCTTAGACGAACGATTCGGCTTTATTATTCAGGGTTACACAGAAACGAATTCGGTTCGTCGCGATGAAATGAGAATTAACGATTTTCAAAAACGAGATATTACTGCCGCGTACGATCAAAATGGTAATATTGTTACCGACTATACCGCTATCGCCCCTACAGAGGTGGAGTATAGTCTATTCCAAAACGATAGAGATCGATTTGGCGTTAACGGAAGCCTTCAGTATTTACCCACTGACACCACTAATATTGTTCTAGATTTCAATTACAGCGAATTTAGCAGCGAACAATACACCAACGGCATTATTGTCCGTAACGCCTTTCCCGAACGTGAAAACTTTGTAGAGGGAGAAGCCAGTGCAGTTCAAATTGATGGCCAAGACTTTATCCCTACGTTTTCAGATCCCACCCTAGATTGGACAAATGTCGACACAGATACTCGCACAGTAACTCGTCAACTTAGACGTTTTGCAGACGGTGGCTACCGACACACCGATAGAGGTGAAGATACTTCTAATATTCAACTTGGGCTGACTCTTGAACAAGAGCTTACTTACAATTTACGTATGGAAGCAGGCGCAAACTACTCAAAAACTTCAGAGCGCCCCGACCAGAGTTTTACTGTGTATTTGCTCAATGGTGCAAACCCAGCGATGGGGCGGTTATACGCTGGCCCAGAAGGAGAGCCTCATACTGGTATTCAACCGGCTGGTTACGATTGCACCTCTGGCGTATGTCAGATGGTTTTTGGTGATGGTTTAATTTCAGAAAATGACCCATTTAATCAATTTGATAATACCTCTAATACCGCGTGGAACCCAGATGACATTGCCTCGCACAATACCAACAACTTCCGTTTGCTAGACCGAGAGGTAGATGACGAGCAAGAGACGTTCTTCGTCGATTTTGATTGGGATGTTGAATTTGCAGGTATTACGCAAGTGGAGTTTGGCGCCAAGTATCGTAAACGGGTGAAAACGGTCGATGACCAATTTTACGATCTCAACAATACATCACGAGCGGTAACCGTAGATATCTTCGACGCAGACGGTAACTTAGTGGGGCAACAAGTACTGCAAGAAGGACAAAGTTTAGGCACAGTCCCAACAGCAAATTACACCCTATCAGATGCTTTTCCCTACGATAATTTCATGCAATCTTTAGGTGTTCCTATGAGTGCTGCAACTGACGGCTGGCCTTTGGTATCAGCGCAGTTACTTCAAGAGCAAGCATTTGGTATTGATAACCTTGCCCTGAACCCAGACCCAGGCAACTATCGGGAAACAGAGCTAAAACATCAAGCGGCTTATGTGAAATTTAATTATGAGTATCTAGATGGCCGATTAACGGGTGATGTAGGTGTACGTTATATAAAAACTGAATCCAGTAGCCTTGGTAACTCCAGTGCACGCTTTGCTGGGGATAACGTATTTGGTCGTGTATTCGACCCCTTTATGTTTCGTCAATTACGTGACTTCGTGAATAACCCTGAGTGCCAAATTCCAGGTAATCCTAGAATTGTTGATCAATTCGCAGGTTACAACAGACTAGACGGATTGGGTTGGGATTTAACTGGAGATACCCCCGTTAGATTGGCAGCAGACCCTTCAGGTTACCCTTGTTACGACCCATTAGCGTTGCAAGGTGCGGCAAGTTCATTTTTCTTAAGCCGTCATGAAGACATTTCCAGACATCCATTTTATGTGTGGGGTGACGATCCTAATAACCCTGAAGACCGCTCATTAGTTTCGTTTGCCACTGAAGGCGCCAACGAATATGACATGTTCCTACCTAGCCTTAATATTAACTATCAGGTTAGTGATGATTTAATCAGCCGTTTTGCAGTATCGAAAACTATTTCACGGCCTAACATTGATTCTTTGCGCCCGGGCTTCAGCCTAAATGAAAACTTTTGGTCTCCAAATGATGCAGCAAGCGGTAACATCAACTTGTTTAACCCTGAGCTTATGCCTCAAGAGTCAAACAACCTCGACATATCTTTAGAGTGGTACTTTAACGATACGAGTTTACTGTCGGCAGCATTCTTCTATAAAGACCTATCCAATTTTGAAGAACGTGAAGCTGCGCTTGTTTACGCCGAAGATTTACGCCACGTCGACTTAACCCAACCTTATGATGTGGGCGGGTTAATTCTTACGGAAGCTCAAGTACGCGAAAATCTTCAAAACCCTGACGCCATTGACGGTGTAGGTTACGCAGCTTGCTTCCCAGATCGAGGCAACGTTAGCGACCTTCAAGCAGATTGGTGGTTTGACGAATCAGATGACTTAATTGGCTGGTGTTCACAATTTACCGCTACGCGCTTAAGAAATGGCGCTGGAGCGTCAATAAAAGGGCTAGAGTTAAGCTATCAACAAACCTACGACTTTTTACCCGGCATTTGGTCTGGGCTAGGCGCTCAGGTTAACTATACCTATCAAGATAGTAAAACAGATGCAGAGTTTTCCTCTTTTGATTCCACCCAAGCACTGCCACAGTACCCACAAGCTTGGACTCCAGAACACAGCTACAACGCTACTGTTTTCTGGGAGAAAGGGGGTCATCAAATACGCTTAGCAATGCGCGGTAAATCAGATGAATTGATTCAGCGAACGTGGAACGAAGGTTCGCTGTGGCGAGACGGGAGTCTTCTTTTTGACTTAACGGCAAGTTATCAAATTTCTAAGACCATGCGTGTCTCTTTCCAAGCTATCAATTTAACGGATGAAGAAACCCGTAACTACTTTACTAGTCGCACTATTAACCTTGGTGATACCCAGATTATCGATGGTCAAGAAGTCGCCGTGCTCTATGACGAAGGTAACCCATTGGAAGACAGCAGCGTGACACAATCAAGAACACAACAATTATACAAAACTGGTCGCACGTTCCGTTTAGACCTGCGCATAGACTTCTAGGAGTACCGATAATGAAAAGACAACTACCGGCGCTTCTTGCGCTCTCTATTACAGCAGCCTTAACAGGCTGTGGCGGTGACAGCGACAGCGGTTCAAATAGTTCAGGTGCAAGCGGCGCAAACCGCGCACCGCAGTTAAATGCTGAAGCCTTAAACACTGATCGCGGCCAAGCTATGGTCGTGACTTCTGAAAATGAAGAAGTGGTACGATGGGAAGTTAGTTTTAATGAATCTGAAAACACATTTACAGACCCGTATGATGCCAACGCAACAGTAGACTTCTTTGACATAGATTTACTGGCTGGGGTTACCGACCCTGATGGTGATACCTTGTCTGTAACGAATGTGACCTTCATATGGCCTGGTCCTAATTGTGCGAATACCACGGTTGATGCTGTTAACTTCCCTGATATTTGTGACCCTATCCTTGCAGAATTTGGCGTAGAGTCAGGCAATACTATTACCCCTGACATCGCTGCCGATATTCGTGAATATCAAAATCTACCGATTGTTGACCAAGCAATATTCGGCTTCGAGTTTCTTGCAGATAGCTTACGTGTAACGCCTCGAAATTTTGCACCCATTCTACTTACAGGACAAACCGCAGAACTGGGAATTAATTACGAAATTACTGATGGAGAAAACACGTTACGTCGTCAAGTAGTTGCCATCGTAAACGGTGAAGATAAAGCTCCTTCGTTCATTGAAACCAACCCTGATGGAACACCGCGTTTAGACTCTGATGGCAATCAAATACCTATTGAGCCACCTTCGCTTTTGGTTTCTGAAAAATCAGGCATCACTACCATTGATATGACAGCGGGTTTATACGACCAAGACATCTACGATGCTTTAGCTTGGCAACGAGAAATTGGCGATTTGGCTTCGTTTTATAGTGCCATCAACAACTTATACGCCAGAGAAAACCTTAGTATTACGAATTTCACCGTAACGGCATCAAATGGTATGGAAATACCGGATGGCTTTGCGTCTTTTGTTCAGCGTGTAGACCCTGTCACAGGTTTAGTCACAGGTGCTGATCTAACGATTAATGCCGCCGTTTTAGCTGATGTCCTAAGCGCTGGTGAAGTGGTAGATGTACTTGTCAGTTTTGATATCACAGATGGCAACAACGTAACCTCAAGAGAAATTGAAATTACTGTACTTGGCGCCGACGAAGAGAACGCCCCAGTCTTCTTTGAAGGCATTGAGAAAACCGTTGAGACGACTGGCGACCCTACCACCATTAATTTGTTAGAAGGGGCAATAGAGCTGGACGGAGATGAAATGTCTGCAATTGGGATAACACCTGTAGGCGCTACCGAAGCCGAGTATGGCGTTTTCTTTGGTACGAGTAACATTACTATCGACCCCTATCATTTCTCTTATTTAGCACCTGGTGAGTCTAAAGTTTTTTCGTATACCTATCAGATTACCGATGGGTCGATGACTTCTGAAGAACGCCGTGTTGATATCACCGTTAATGGTGTAAGTGCAAACCTTGCAGCAAGGGGCGCACAGAGCGATCCGGGCTTTGAGTCAGGCTCTTTGGAAGGAAGTGCTTGGAAGTTTCAACTCGATCCTGCTTCAGCAGCCACTGAAGAGAACTTGATAGTAACTGATGCTGAAAAGCACTCAGGCGACTACAGCCTTAGCAGTATGCAAGATGGAATGTTCACCACCCTGGGCACAACGGGTATTCAACAAAATCAGCTTAATGAAAATGATCTGTTTTATATCAGTCTTTACGCCAAGGTTGCAGCGGGTCAATGGAACACACTAAATGGCTTGCTGAATCGTGGAGATAACTTCGACCGTAATAACGCGGTTGAGAACTTAACGTTCCAGTCGGCGCTAGGTGTCACTAATAGCTGGGTTGAACGTATTACCACTTTGCGCGCCTCAGACTACTTCGCCCCGACTACCGAAGAAACGGTGAGCTTATCTCTACTGATGAATCAGAACACTCAGTTCGATGACTTAGCGGTGATTAAAGTGAAAAGCGGCGGTCAAGTGCGTCAGATGATAGCCAATGGACGGTTTCTAAGTCCCTCTACCCAAGGTTGGAGCATAACGGGGGGCGCGAGCATTGAAGCCACATTAGATGCAAACAGAGCTGCGAACCCAAGTGGTGCAGATTATGGACTGCAAATCACTAATAATACTGCAGAGACCCAGCGTATTGAGTTAGATCCTAACTTCTTCCCTCAAGGCGCGGTTAAAAATGGAATGCGCTATATTATCCAGTTTGATATGAGAACCCCTTCTTATACCTCTGACACTGGTGCTATCCCTATCGAATTCGGTATTTTCGAGGTCGGTGGCAACAACTTTAGTAAGCGTGTCGACTTTGCAAATCGTAGTCCTACCGAGTGGACAACCTACTATATGCATATTGATACCACGTCTGACAGTGCCTATTTTGGTGGCAATATTAACAGTGATGTTAACTTTGATTGGACCTCGACAATAGTGCAGCCAGCTTTATATATCCGTCCTGGCGATGAACTACAAATCGACAACATTTCTATGTACCCCGTACCAAAACACTAATCCGTAGGCCTTTGGAGCCCCGCGTCGCTGGGGCTCTTTTTTTATTTACAGGGGCATTTTTAATGGCAAAGACCTACAAGATATTGATTTTAGGCGGTGGAACGGCGGGCTGGATGGCCGCCAATCTCATGGCTAAATCATGGAGTAAGCAGGGCTTCTCCATTACTTTAATGGAGTCACCTGATATACCTACCATTGGTGTGGGAGAGGGCTCGACACCTTACATACGTCGTTTTTTTTCGCAAATGGACATACCCGAAAGTGAATGGATGCCTGAATGTCACGCCACCTATAAGAATGGTATTAGGTTTACCGATTGGACAACAAAGCCAGGGTTTGAAAGCTATTTTCACCCCTTCGCTACCGGCATAGATAACACCCACTTTAATTTGTTCAAAAAGCACGTGGCGTTGAGAAGACAAGGGTTGAATATATCAGTCCACCCTGACGATTACTTTTTGATGACCCACATGACAAAACGTAAAAAGCTCCCCTTGCCCACTGAACAGTTCGCACATACGCTTTTTTACGCCTACCATTTCGATGCCAAATTGCTAGGAGATTTTCTCAAAAAACGGGCGCTTTGTGCTGGTGTTGAACATCTAGTCGATAAGGCATTCGAGGTAGAAAAGCATCCTAACGGTGATATTGCCGCAATACACACCCATTCCAATCAACGCATTGAAGCCGATTTCTTTGTGGACTGCAGTGGGTTTAGTTCATTGCTGATGCAAAAAGCACTCGATGTACCTTTTATCAGCTACCGTGATTCGTTGCTTAACGATGCCGCTGTCGCGATACCAACTGCAGCAGAAGCCCCCCTGTTACCGCAAACTTTATCAGCGGCCATGCCCTGTGGTTGGCGGTGGAAAATTCCGCTTACTCACCGTACCGGTAACGGCTATGTTTATAGCAGTGACCACCTGTCCGGCGATGAAGCCGAGCAACAACTAAGAAATGCTGCGGGTATTAATAATACCAGAACAGCTGCCCATCACATTAAGATGAGAGTGGGTCGAAATCAGGCCCATTGGAAACGTAACTGCCTAGCTGTTGGTTTGTCACAGGGTTTTATTGAACCCCTTGAAGCAACTGCCCTACAAATGACGCTTATCACCATAGAGCAGTTTATCGCGCACTTTGAAAAAGGAAATTTCACTTCCCGCTATCAAGAAAATGTAAATAACGGCATCAATGCCGCCTTCGACCATATTCGTGATTATGTATTGTTGCACTATTTGGCCAATAACCGTAACGACACTCAGTACTGGCGTGATTGTCGAGGAGATGTGGCCATTTCTGATTCCCTAAGAAGTATTCTGGAAATATGGAGCCAAGGCGGAGATCTAGAGCAAGAATTACAACGTCAAAATATTAGTCAATATTACCCTTCGCTTTCATGGCATGTGATTTTAACAGGCATGGGGATTTTCCCCGCCGCCTATTATCAAGACCCATCTCTCAAGAAACAATTTCAGACATCAAAAGCCAGCATGAAGGCTTTTTTCGATCACTGCGTAGCGCAGTTTCAATCCAGCGAGTCAGCAGATCAACAAGGAGCAGTGCAAAATGTATACTAGGCAAGCGAATCCATCACTAGCCATTAAGCGAACTCAACTAGTCGCTCGCAGAGTAAAACTTTTAATATTAAGTACCGCGATTGGCTTTCTAGCAGCTTGCGCCGACTCGGTCACTTTCCTTAGCCCACACAGCGACAAGCACCACAGTGCTGCCACTGCCCCTTTTGTTGTTTCCGGTCACGCGCCACAAATTGAACGCATGCAATGGTCACGGGTAGATGCCATGTCAGATGAGTTTAACGGCAACGCCATTAACCTTGATAAATGGCAAATAGAACCCGTGGGGAATGGCTGGATGTGGATTGGTCGTCCCCCTGGCTTGTTTAAACCTGAGAATGTCAGCGTATCTAACGGTTCAATGAATGTTGAAGTGAGCCCGTTAGAAAAAACCACTGAACTTAAAGGAAGGGAATATAAATATCAGGGCGCCATCGTGCGTTCTCTTGAAGCCGGCCAGCCAGGCTGGTACTACGAAGCCCGTATGAAAGCGAATGCTACGGAAATGTCTTCTACATTCTGGCTGATGACAAAATCTGATGGTGTCAAGAAACTTGAATTAGATATTCAAGAGTGTGTGGGGAAGATGTCACCAGACGCTACCGAGTGGGCTAAAAACTGGGATCACATCTTTCATTCCAATGCGATCCACCGCGTCAATAAACACAATCCTGAAAAGGTCCAAATTCAAGGCATTAAGTATTTGCCCGAACAAAATCATGAACGTTATTTTGTTTACGCGGCATGGTGGAAGTCAGCCAAAGAAGTTCGTTTTTACCTTGACGGGAAATACGTTTATTCCATTGAACCAAGTGTGGATTGGGATGTACCAGCCTTCTATCAAATGGCGATTGAAACCTACGATTGGAACCCCGTTCCTGAAGACGGGGGGATGGTGGTGACCGGCACAAAAGAGCAACGTACTACACGATACGATTGGATAAGAACGTGGCGCCCATCTACTTTATCACCCGCATCATAGTGACGATAAACGCTTACATATAAAGATTTCGAGATTTAGGTAAATTTTAAAATGAACAGATTCATAGTAAACACAGTGCTAGCGATGCTCACTTTACTGTCGGCTGCAACTTTCGCCAAAGACACTCGCCCAAATATTTTAGTCATCTTGTCAGATGATGCAGGCTATTCGGATTTAGGCACGTTTGGCGGTGAAATTGATACTCCCAACTTAGATGCGTTAGCAAAAGGCGGAATGCGTTTTAGCCAATTCTACAGTAATGCTAGGTGCAGTCCTACAAGAGCATCGCTGTTGACCGGCGTCGATGCAGCCCACGTTGGCTTTGGCGGAGGCGTGGTAGGTGACTGGAGCCGTGAACTCCCTTTTTCTGCTCACCGTGGGCGTATTGCTTATGAGCAACCGCTTATATCAGAACTGTTGGGCGACAATGGCTATCAAACTATGATGGTCGGTAAATGGCACCTTGGTGGAAGCTACATAAAAAATGACCCAGAAAAACTGGCACCACTATGGCATAAAACGCACACCGCGATGGAATTAACTCAAGAGGAAATGGAGCTAGATTACCTTGCCCTGCCCCCTCAACGAGGATTTCAAAAAAGTTTCGTCTTTCTGGGTGCACAAGGAAACTTGTTTTATACCCCAAAAGATAATCACCCTTATTATGAATCAAATGAAAAGGCTGACTTAGTATTTTCAAACACCTATAACATGCATTGCTATGCGAAAAGTCCTGCTGAAAAACGCCAGTACAGCGCGTGCCATGGCAAGTCTGAGAAAGCGTTTTACGCTACCGATGGTATGAGCGATCGTGCTGTTGATATGCTCAAAGCGGCATCACAAAAACCAGAGCCTTTCTTCATGTACGCCGCATTTAGGGCGCCCCATAAACCCTTACAAGCGCCTCAGGAACTAGTTGATAAATACCTAGAGCGATATCAAGATTTACAGCTACTTGTTGATGAGCGCTATAAAGGCTTGATTGCCTCTGGTCTTTTTCCTGAAGAAGCTACGTCTCAAAGTGCAAAACAGTTACTAAGCTCGATGTCGGATGAAAAAAGAGATGAGCTTCGACTTATTGGTGCGGTACATGCTGCAATGATGGAAAAGATAGATGAAAACGTCGGTAAAATAATTAATGAATTGAAAGCGTCTGGCGAATACGACAACACATTAATTTTGTATTTCTCAGACAATGGCGCCGCAGCGCATACCGATGGATTGTTCAATGTGCCCTACCGTGGCGTTAAAGCACTGTTATGGGAAGGCGGTGCTCGAACCCACGCAATTGCAAGCTGGCCTGGTGTTATTCCGGCAGACCGTATTTCTGACAACCTTGTTTGGGTTGGCGATATACTTCCAACACTACTGGACATTACCCAAACCTCTTTTCCAGACAAGTTTCATGGAAGCACGCCGAGAAAGCCCGATGGACGAAGTGTTTTTACCACGCTAAAGGGAGAAAAACAGGCTCCACCAGAAGCTATCTTTTTTAATGATAAAGGTCAGCAGAGCGTGGTGTATCAGGGCCGCTGGAAACTACTCATAGAGCCAGGTTGGTATTTACAAACTTTAGTAAAGCCAGGCATTGCTCATGAGCTATACGACTTAAATTCAGATCCTGGGGAGTCAAACAACCTAGCAAAATCCTACCCCGAGTTAGTCGAGAAGTTAGTTGCAATGTGCGAACGATGGAAGGCAGAAAACAGTATCGTGGATTACTCTAATATTATTGAGCTTAAACCCAAAGACCCTTATTAAGCTCAACTTAACCTAGGCTACATTTAATTGATATTAAGCCGCTATAAACGGTGCCAAGTATCTTGTATCTCGGCACCGCTTGCTTAGCTAATTAGCCTCTTAGTATATCGCTTGGCTTCTTATCTATTTTCAAAAAGAAGTAACTTTTACGAGCACTACCTTAGTATCAGCCAACTTATCGCAAACACCATCAAAAACTCGTTCGGGATACTGAACACCATGTAGGTAACAATTGCTATAAAAGTTAAACTCTGCTTTACTTATTGTTAACAATATACTGTAAACAATAAGGTGAAATTTAACGATGAAAATTCATAGTATCTCCATGGCAGTTGCGGTGGCTTGTTTGAGCTTAACCGCTTGCAATACTCAAAAAAATCAAACCGCTTTACCTTCATCTAGTACTCAGAATGTTATAGACAACCTCTATAGTTTTGATGAGCCAATAAATGGCAAAATAGAAACAGAATTCGCATCGGCCACCGTGCAACCAATGTCGTCTGAAAGTGAGAAGGCGTTGCAAGTAAACTTTGAAGGAGACGTTGCTGAAGCATCGGTCAAACTTATTCCAGAGAAAAACTGGGATTGGAGTATCCATAAAGAAATCAATTTGGCGTTTGAAGCGACTAACCCTGAAGACGAATCTATCCAACTTTATATTGGTGTGATGACAGAAAGCGGAAATCAGGCTAGCCATAGTGTCATCATTCCCCCGGGCTCTACATCCACCTACTATTTTGTCCTAAATGGTAAAGTTCTAGATACGGACCTAGGTTACAAGCGCTCTCGAATGGAGGCGTGGGAGAGTAACGAGCAAATGGCACATTTTCGCATAGGCAGCATCAAGCTTGATCTAAGCTCGGTTGAGGCTATCCGTCTATATACTCGGGGGAATATGGTAAGTAAGCGCCTTACTATTGATAATCTAAGGCTACGAGAGAACCCTGACTATGGCGATGAGTATCGTCAAAACATCGTTGATAAATTTGGGCAAAACGCTAAACGTGACTTTCCCTTAAAAATTCATTCCGACGCAGAGCTAAAAGAAAAAGCCAACGAAGAGTTAACCCGGTTAGATGCGTCAGGACCACTGCCCGATCGCTCGCGTTTCGGAGGTTGGAAAGCGGGCCCAAAACTAGAAGCTACGGGCTATTTTCGTACTCATAAAATGCAGGGTAAATGGTGGTTGGTTGACCCAGATGGCTACCTCTTTTTCTCCAACGGGTTAGCGAACGTTCGTATGGCAAACTTAACCACACTAACAGGCGTTGATTTTAAAGATGAATCGGTGCGCTATGTAGACCCAGAAGCAGTAACGCCTGAAGATTCTATGGGTATAGTGAACGTTTCAGATGCGGTACGGGATACTCGTTATATCGCTTCTGATGTACGCCACGAGATGTTTTCTTGGCTCCCCTCCTACGACGACGCCTTAGCTGACCATTATAGCTATAGGCGTTCAGTGCACGCAGGACCATTAACTTCAGGGGAAACCTTTAGTTTCTATCGCGCAAATTTAGAACGCAGATACGGTGAATCAAGCCCAAGAGCATACGAAGACAAGTGGCAAAAAGTTACCCTAGACCGGTTTCAAGACTGGGGATTTACGTCTATGGGGAACTGGGTGGATCCCGCCTTTTACCCTAATGAGCAAGTTCCGTATTTTGCCAATGGATGGATTATCGGCGACTTCAAAACCCTCAGTTCTGTCCATGATGTTTGGGCCTCAATGCCCGACTCCTTCGACCCAGAATTTGTACGTCGAGCACAAGTCACCATCAATCAAATAGCAAAAGAAATACAATCTTCACCATGGTGCATCGGAATTTTTGTCGATAATGAAAAAAGTTGGGGTCGAACAGAAGGTACTCTTGAACAACGCTACGGGCTTATTTTAGATGCACTATCTCACCCCATTGACGAAAGCCCTGCAAAAAAGGCGTTTGTTGACGCGTTAAAACAAAAATACTCATCATTGAACACACTGAATCAAGGTTGGGGCACCTCATTCACCTCATGGCAAGCGCTGAATAATGCGTGGCAGCCACAAGAACCTACAGCTGCGCTCGAGAAGGATTTGTCTATGATGCTTGAAATGCTATCTGAGCAATACTTTAAAGTAGTACATGATGCACTTGAAACGGCGTTACCACAGCACCTATATATGGGCGCACGTATGGCCAGCTGGGGCATGCCAGATGAAACGATTAGCGCAGCCACACGATACAGCGATGTACTTAGTTTTAATATTTACAAAGAGGGCGTACAACCTTCACAATGGCGCTTTATTGAAGATATAGACCTGCCAAGTATTATCGGCGAATTTCATATAGGAACCAATACTGACTCGGGTTTATTTCACCCAGGCCTGGTTGCCGCCACCGACCAAAAAGATCGGGCTAAAATGTATCAGCAGTATATGCAGTCTGTGGTCGACCATCCTAACATGGTAGGCGCTCACTGGTTCCAATATGTAGACTCACCTATTAGTGGTCGAGCATTTGACGGAGAGAACTATAACGTAGGCTTTGTTTCTGTTACAGATATCCCCTATACAGAAATCGTAAACGCCGCAAGAGAATTTAACACCACCTTATATCCAGCAAGATTTAATCAGCGATAAGCTTAAATAGTGAAGGTTATATGTTTTTCTAAAACGGCAAGTTACCTTGCCGTTTTTCTTGCTATATTCTGAAAATACGCAAGAGCTTCAAGATCATTCATTTTCTGTGCGAAATTGAAACCCAACTGCTGTAATTGTGGATGATATTGGTAGCGACTTAAAGCCAGCTTCAGCTCCCGTAGGGCTAGTGGCGTTTGTCCAGTGCCATCCAAGGCTAGGAAATATACATATACGTACTGTACATTTTCAGGTGCTAATTTAACCGCCTGACGAAATGCTTGAATAGAATCTGGCTTTTTCTGTTGGCGTATAAGAGACATACCTTGGGCGTAGTGCAAAACCGCCGACGTAGGGTTCGCTTTTAAGCCTTTTTCGAGGATCAGGCTTTCTTTGCTTCCTTCCCCGGTATTGCGATACACATCGGCTAAATTTACATAGTTCGGCACAAAGTATGGGTCAACGTTAATACCATGCTGTAACGTTTTCACCGTGTCTTTAAACTTACCTAATTGCAGGTATACCATACTTTGGTTAAGCGCAGACTCCCCACGCCACATTGAGACTTCATTAGCATTTAATAATATCTGCAATGCATTTTTGAAACTGTCGTTGTGGCTTAAACCCGCATCCAGCAAATGATTGGCTGCGGTCAGTCGCACCGCCGTTAACTTGTCATCTAACAGTGTTCGATAAGATTTTAAACGCTCTTTTACTGGTAGTAGTTGCCCTACACCAGCAACGGCGAACCGAATAAGATCATGCTGTGAATTTACCCACGCTTTTATATCCTTGTCAGTAAGTTCGGCAACACTGCTTGGTAACATCGCTATCGCGCTGGCACGCACTATTTCACTGAGTTCCGCGTTATTAATAAGGGCAAAGTGCGCGGATACCGGTAAGCGTCCTTCATGCATAAGCGCAAGAAAATCTTCACCCTGAGATGCTGAAAATACAGACGCACCACGCCATTGCGTAATAATATCTACAGCCCAACTTGGTGTTTCAGAAAGGTGGCATCCGTTACATGCATTCGGCGTGTCGTACTTAATACTGAGGTCAGGACGTGGAACCTTAAAACTGTGATCACGACGAGCATCCACGCCCATATACGTTGTCTCTGGCATATGACAACTCACACACTGCCCCGCCGATGAATCAATCTCATGACGAATATGGCTAGGTTGCTGATAAACCTCCGCGCTATGACATTGCAAACATAGCCCGTTACCCTCTACTTTAATTTTCATCGTATGTTTGTCATGACAATCGAGACAATTAACGCCCGCGGCATACATTTTACTTTGTAAAAAAGAACCGTAAACGTACACCTCTTCTTTAATTTGGCCATCTGCATGATACATAGGGGGGGCTAACAGCGATGGCAAAAACTGATCGAGAAAGGCGACATTCGGCGTTATTCCATCAGTGATTGGCGTGCGTAATGAGTGGCAGGCAAAGCACGTTTCCATAAAGGTGTTATCTCTGGGCTCTCCATGCCAAGAAGCAATTTTTTCTCCGTCATCTAACAGCCACTGCCCTATAGCTTTTTGTTCGCCTAACGACAAAGACAGCTGACCTGATGAGGCAGTTTCAGCGTGGTCGGGCATTTTACCGTGACATGACTGACAGCCCACATTAATGTTGTCCCATTTGGTGTCAAATTGATTGTGTTCAACGTCGTAATTACGGGTTAAACCATCTGAATGGCAATCGGCACACATACCATTCCAATTTTGCAGTGGCTGTAACCAATGCAGTCGATCGGCTGGCTGGATATCTTCCTGTTCATACATAGGAAACCACTTTTGCCCGCCATCCTCTGCAACTCGGGAATCCCAAGCGAAAGGGAACACTTGGACTTTTCCGTCAGTTCCTTCAATCAAATATTGCTGTAATGGATAATGTCCGAAGGTGTACTTCACGCGATACTGAGTACTTTTCCCAGCTTCTGTAAAGTGGATATAGAAGCCTTGGTCTTTTCGGTAGAATTTAGCAACTTGGGTATAGTGGGTAACTTCCACACCTGAAAAGTCGCCTAACACAGTGTGTGTTTCTGCTACATCCATGGCTTTCGCATGATCAGATTGTTGCCAGTTAGACACGGCTTGCTGGTGACAACCAATGCAGTTTGTATTTCCCTTTGCGGATAAGGGTGAAAGTAACAGCAGGCTAAGTATGAATAAGCAATAAAACGTAAAATACTTCATTAGGGCTCGACGGTTATAGTTTTACTAATAGCTGAAAATGAAGCAGCTTTTTGCATTGATAGTTTAACGCAAGCTTACCGTAAAGGTATTTATTTAGGCTGCAAGTTTTCTGCTCATTTATTTGGACACTAACTTCCATGTCCTTACCCAGTCAACCTTCATTGTATTGCGCTTATGGTCTAGTAAGTCTTCTTTTTCTGGCAGGCCGCAAACCCAAGAACTGTCTTGCGTCCAGAGATCCCAAATCAGCTCTTGCTTTAACGTGAAAGGCTGACTGCTCACTACATGACCCGCCGGTTCCCCATTCAGGTAAAACTGTACATTGTGTTCATCTTTCCACCATGCGCCAAATACATGATAGTCCTGGTTCCACGTCACGCCTTTACGGGTATTGGCATCCGATAATTTTTTCGTGCTCCAAGGCCCTTTATTGCGCTCTGTTTCTCCATTTTTAACAATAAAATACTGAGAATTCATCTGCCAAGGATACTCATTATTTTCCCCACAAGCTGGATCAGAATTAATTTCAATAATATCAATTTCATCTCGATTATCCGCATCACCATTGTTCAACCAAAAAGTGTTGTAAGCCGCTATATGGGCTACTTTCAAACGTGTTTCTGTGTACATAGGAAAGCTAATTTTCGCTTTAGAATGTACCCGTGACGTTTTAAACCAGCTTTCTTCTATTGAATCATCCAGCGTAGCACTAATCCAAAGGTAGCCATTCTTCACCCCTGAGTTTGTATCAACCATATTCACAGGAGTGTCAGAATAATTCCAATTGGATCTTTTCCATTTTGACGCGTCCCACGACTGATTAAACTCATCGGAAAGTGCGTCAACTTTTTGCCATGCCATACCGGCGGGCGTTGTATCTTCGAATGCGACAAACGATGGCATTAATGGGCTTGCTTCATCAACATTAAAACTTTTTTCAGTGGCCTTGCTGATGAAAGGAATCGCTGCAACAGCTGTTGAAACAGCCACAAATATATAGACCATTTTTTTCATAGAACTCATTATCACCCGCCTACCTTTGCGTAAATACACACGTCATTCTTTCGTCAAAAAGCTTACATAATGAAAGCGTTCCACGAATGACCAGTGCCCACACTTTGTTAACAATAAGTTTAAATGTTAACAATTTTATGGTAAATATGAAATAACGATTTACTTTTTTAGTTAAAAAGTTGGAAACCTAATATGTTGCTTAGCAAGAAAAAGCCCTATTACTTTTACATGGCATGTGGCGGTATTTGTATGGGATTATTAGCTGGTTGCGAAAATATGGCCAGTAATGAAACTAGTGTATATGCTGCTAGTGAGTTTCAAAAGCGCCTAGATAAACCGGTAATACTGACTAATTCCCAAGATTTCACTTTAGATTACGATGTTACCGGCAGCGCCTTAAAACGCCTTAACCTTTCTGTAGAAATCGATGCAAATTATGCCCAGCTCACCATCATGGATGGACAACGTGTGGTGGTAGACAATCTAGACATTCCCGCAAAAGGAAGTCATAACCTAAATGTTTTGGTTGATTTTAAGACACTGGGGCAACATACCCTAACCTTCGTTCGCCGAAGCAACGACATTGCGATTAACACTGTTAATTTTGAAGACGTTCGAGATTTGAAGACGCCAAGTTTCGTCGACGCTTCACAACAGTACCAATTAGAAACCGAGATAAGTTACAAATATGGTGGGCCCGCAATAGGCGATATTGATGCGGATGGAGACTACGATTATGTGTTAAATAATCACAATCATGTACCCACTCAATTAGTCACCTACAATGGTGATGATCCTGTTAAATTGGAGCGCCTATTTGACTACCCGCTAGATTTTCACGGTTCGTCTGTGGGCGACTACGACAACGATGGTGATTTGGATATTATGGTGGCACAAGGCGGCGCCAACGGTACCAACCCTACCTCGTATATTTTACTTAATAATGACAAGCAAACCTTCACCAATGTATCAGCACAAGCTGGTATCCTTACCCCAGCTCGTGGGCGCTCTCCACGTTGGGTTGATATGGATTTAGATGGTGATCTTGACGTCGCCTTATTCAATGCGCCTACCCCCTTCAGTAAAAACCCCGTTCAGTACTTTTTCAAAAATAATGGCGATAGCACCTTCAGTCAGCAGCGGGTAAAAGGGCTAGAAGATGCTGCTGGTGAACGTGTTTTAGTCACCGATTTTAACCACGACGGCATTGATGATTTTGTCATGTTCTCACCCATTACCTTATGGGAAGGCAACGGCGATTTCAGTTATACAGACGTTACCGCGACTAAGCTTCCTCCGAGTCTTCAGGGGAAAATGGGATACTATGCGGCTACCGATATTGATGTAAATAATGATGGCTTACTAGATTTATACTTTGCAGGCAGCCGAACACATTATCAAATTTCTAGAAAGTCTATTGATTTCAATCCAAAAACCACCCGCCTCGACATTCGTGATGATGGCGAAATGGGTAGCACTGCCGTGTCTTTTACCGCCGATGATGCCATCGTATTAGCTGACTTAGACCTTACTTACCGTCAGTACAATGAGGGCTTTGCTATATTCTTAGGTGAGAACAAAAAGCGAATGGTGGTAAACGCTAAAGGCTTTATGCCCTCTCAACGACCCATGGAAATGCGCACTGCGCCATCAGAACTTACGATTAATAACAATGATGCTGTGGGATGGCCCGAGGAGCGTAAAGTCAATGGCCTGTATATCGGCTATTTAGGCAATAACCAATGGCAGGCTGAGTGGGTCAGAGATAGAAATATTTATTGGAAGGTTTCCTTTTCACTGACTGGACTTCAAGACATTAAGTATGATTGGGAGCCCAATAATAGGAACGTTCAAGACCTCTTATTAGTTAACCGTAGTGACTTTTTTGTTGACCGTACTTCGGATTGGAATATTCCACTTGGCGGAAATCACTGGGGTGTCACCCGTGGAGATTTTAATAATGATGGGTGGCAAGATTTATTCTTATACCGTTACGGATTTTTGGCTGAGAGAGTTGCTGACTTGATGCTGCTAAATAATGGTAAAGGCCGCTTTGAAAACTTGATGACACACGGAGCATCGGCCATAACCGATACAGGTCACGGCGATATGGGTCAGGCGTTTGATTTTAACAATGATGGACAGGTTGATTTGCTCAATGGAAGCGAAGAGGAAGGTGCTTGGTATCTTTACAAAAACCAATCAGATACCGCAAATAACTATATTCTGATTGATGTTAACTACAGCCCCAAAGACAACGTCGACCCATACTCCGCACTTGTGAGTATTAAGACAGGATCAGGTAAAACCTATCAAAAGCGAGTGGGTTCAGCCGGTGAAGTACATTCTCAAAGCTTAATGGATATCGTGCATTTCGGTTTAGGAGTCGATACACACATCACTTCCGCCACTATAAGGTGGCGAAATGGCGAGGAGATTGAACTGAAAAACCTTACCGCCAATAAACGCTATACCACGGATTAATTTTACTTTTCATGTCATTACATAAAGTGAATGCTTCGCTTTATGTAATGACACTTCTCTACCCATTGAAATCGTATAACCCAAATACCCCACCAAGCTCTACCCAACACATTAAAAATACACTTAAGCCTATCTGTTCACTCTGCAATTCACTTATTTTGCTTAAGTAATACCTATACCGCTTTCACGCAATTAACACGTATAAAAAAGCTTGGCCTTGTATAGACAAGGCCAAGCTATGAATAACGAGCCTACTAGGGCGTTTGAAACCCGTTAGCTACATGAAGTTTTGCTATCTACGGGTTTCGCTGTTAAGGCTGTTGGCTCGTGATGTATGGCTGTAGATTATTTAAATCTGCGTGGATACATTTTACTATTAACCTCTTTAGCCGCTTTAATCATAGGCGCATAGGGCGTATCAGCTACGTTAACAAATCCCACATTGTAGTTTTCACCATCATACGCTCGGCCGGTAATGGGCGAGTCCATGTACTGGAACCAATGCGCGCCAACAAAGTAAGGGTTATCGATTACTGAGTGCATGTAGTCTATGTACATTTGTGCGCGATCTTCTTGAGTCGCAGCCTGTATTAAGCCTGGGTGGAATAAACCATTGTCACGCGCGCCCATATGAAACTCACCAATGATACTGGGCATATCAATGTCTTGGAGGAATTCCCACGATTTCGGATGAATACCCTCTTTGTAAACATTGTACGACATCACATCAACGTGCTTAGCAGCAGCCTCAACAATCTCCATTGGTTTGCCCCAACTTGGAAAGCGCGCGCCTAAATACATATGATTAGGCATGTGTTTATCTAAAGCTGCATTCACTACGCTAAAATACTTTTCCCCGTAGTGAAACAGCATTTCACTGTAATCGGCCAGTTGTACTTCATTTCGAATACTGGAATCTATACCCGCATTGAAAGCCCCCCAAGAGGCAATCTTAGTTCCCCAAGCCGCGTTTAGTGCTGAAATACTGCCGTACTTTTTCTTCATTAACCCTGTAAATGCAGCTTTCGTTGGTACGTCTTTGCCGTCTCGCGTTAACGTATTGATGACGATGCCGTAACGCGCTTCATTACTTTCACTGCGCCCAAAGCTCTTTTCGTTGTCAATAAATACCCCTACACACCAAGGACTATTGTTGACCTGTTCAGCCACATTAGAGGCGGTAACATCGGCTCTTCTAGCAAACTCAGGGTCGAACACATCTGGTAGTGGTGACCAAAAGTCGTTACCACTAGATACCGTTTTAAAATCACCAATGATCCAACCGTTAGCGAAGTAAGGCACTTCATTATTTTGGTAAAAACGAGGATCAGTCCAGTTTCCTAATGAACTAAAACCCCAATTCTTCATCCGTTTTAACGTAACTTGTTCCCAAGCTTCTAAGGGGTCTTGCTCACCGTATTTGCGCTCTAAATTGGACGCATAAAAGCTAAAGGTTTCGCCTTTTTTAACTGGCCCAGAGTGTGCACTAGCACGATACCCAAACCACTTACCTAATGGCTCGTCGTAGCTTGGTAGCCAGTTGAACATATTCGCTCTAACATCAGACACTATGTGTCTGCTGGGTATGGCTTCGTCATTTACTCGATTTAGCCCTTTAGAATCTTCTGGAGTTACACCATCACCGCCGAGGTCAACTAATCCATCGTCAAACCCATAACCTGTCATAGTCGACGTATTAGACAGCCTTATAATATCTAAACCTGTTGCAAAATAAAGGTAGCCTTCTGGGTCAACCATCGCCCATTTACCGTCGATCTTTTCGGTTCTAAAGTACCCCGTAGCCCCTAACTTTGGCCCCTCTTTGTATCCACCGAATCGAGAGCGGTCTGGCATGAGTTTATTATCAAGTTGCTTTGCTTCCGTCTCTCTAGCTTGAATAAGCTCTTCTTGAGAGTGGATTTTACCTGGAAACTCAACGGTGGCATTTTGACCATACTTGTCTACAATCTTCGTCAAGAAGTCGGTATTCATCTCAGGATTTGGTCGCAGGCGAATATTGCTAAGCTCAATATGCTTGTCGAATAACGCACTCTGTACCGATAAACTGATTTCGGTAATGCCTTTAAGGTTTAGATTTTTCTTCCCCCACATCGAGATAAACTGCACATCACCAGACTCCCATGTTTCAGGGTTAGAGCGTAAGCCAGATAAAAAATTGAGCTCTTGGTTCACATCGCCATCAGGGGTAGCAAGATCATGACCGCGCATCTTAGCGTAATATGTTGCTTTTTCGCCCACAGGAACGGCCACACTTCGCGTATAAGTGGCACCATCTATATCGGTAATATTTAAAAACAGCTGTACCGAATGGGGCCCAGGGTTTTCAATATCCATTGCAAGGTTAAAGTCGTCAAATTCACTCAAGTCCCAAGGTTCACTGGGCTTTATATTGACCCCTGAATTAGGATTGTCCTTGGCTAACAACGTGACCTTCATACCGCGACTTGTAAAGTTAGCCTTTGCGTTCACCAGTTCTACCTGAGAGTCGATGATCTCTTTGGTCAGCTGTATTAGAGGCTGCTCTTTTGACAATGAAGCGCTAGCTTCAATTGAGTCAGATTTGCTGGCAGTAAACGTAGGCGCCTCTTCTGATTTTTGACATCCCAGTAAGCTGAGAGAAAGCGCCAAAGCTATTGCTGTTTTATTCATCCTATATCTCACACTTTGTTAACAATTGAAATCAGTATACCCACATCAGGTTAAACATTAAACTGTTAACAATATAAATAAATCCTATTTACCATAGTAAAAGCTATTTCACTGTAAATTTTCTGCAAATACTAGCCCCAACGCCTCAAAAACTGGACATTCCACATAATAAAGTTAACAATTTACCATTACTCCTACTACTTTTAATTATGATGAGGTTTATGAAAAACAAGATTCTTTCTGTTCGGGACCAAATTGCAGATGTGTTGCGCTCAGATATCATCTCTGGAGAACTCGCATCGAACACGAAACTGAACGAGATCCAGTTGGCTGAACGTTTTGAAGTATCACGAGGGCCTATTAGAGATGTCATATTAAAATTGACCAAAGAAGGGTTACTAATTAGTAAAAGCAATGTGGGTGCATCGGTTAATAGCCCCCTTTCTCCTGAATTACAAAAGCTCAGTATCGACCTCAGAAAGAGAATTGAAGAATTCGCGGCAAAAGAGGTCATTGGAAGTGCAAGCGCAGAACAGATTGCCCATATGGATATTCTCATCGATAACATGCAAGAGCATTTTGAAAAGCAAGAATATACAGAACTTACCAAAGCTGATATTGCGTTTCATCAGTATTTTATCGAGCTCGCAGGAGGAGAAAACTTGTTTAACCTTTGGTATCCCATTGTGATCAGAATGCGGATGAATTATCAGCGCATCAAAACCTCTAGCAAGCTGGTAGAGGAGCATCGTGATATTGTTGAGGCATTCAAATTAGGTGATGTTAAACAAGCTGTCGCGGCAATACGTAAGAATATAAAATAGTGCAAACAATGGACAAATAACCTCGTTTAGGGATTGTTCACTCATGTTTATCGTATTTATAGGCCCAAATTAGTGGTGAGCCGGTTCGCCGTTTCTCGAAGTAAAGTCAGGTTTTCTCGATTATCAGTCACTTCGTTAACATGGCTCAAGTGGCTTATCATCAACGCAGCAATTTGTTTACCCTCATGCTGCCCCACTAAGCATACTGACTCTCTAATGCCTAAAATATGTTGGCTCGACGCATCCAATTGCTTCGCCTCGGCGATGGTGTCTAGTTTATTGCCAAACGCTCGCTTTTCTTTCTCTGAAAATGTTTGCCAACTTGGCTCATTTCGTAAAATCATTTGTTGCACATCCTTATTGCTGTGGGCGAGCAGTACATTACCAGGGTTCGATATAAGTGAAGAAAAACGACTTCCTTCAGCGTAGTTGAGAGAAACACTGTATGGGCTTTTAGCCTGCACTAACACCATAGTTTGGCTTTGATACAAAACAAAAAGCTGGCAGGACAAATGACATCGTACAGCAAGATCTTCCATTAAGGGCAGCGCTTGTTTACGTATTTCATCTAATGGAGAGATAGAACGGGAAAGATTATATAGTTTGAATGACAATGCATATTTGCCATTAAATTCATCTCTCGTTAAGTAACCATTTTCCGTTAAATTTACTAAAATACGATAAATTTGGTTCGTACTGCGACTGATACCTTTGGCTATTTCCGCTTGCGTACTAGCCTTACCAGAACTGGCTAAAAACTCCATAATCTCAAAGCACTTATCTAATGCTGGAACGGCGTACTTTTGCTTTTCCATAACTTTTCCCTGCTGTTATTTACCAGTGAATTAAAAATAATTTTTGTGTCTTGAAACCATGTAAAACAATGGACTTATTAATTCATATATAAAAGCCATATTTTTATATGAATTACCCATTGCATTAATGCCAATTTTACTCAATATTGTCAACATTAAACACATAGTATTAGAGGCAAAAAATGAGTCAAATAAACTTATCACCGCAGCAAATTTCTGATTTTCACCGCGACGGATACGTAATTGCTCGTAGGTACTACAGCCAACAAGAAATTGAAAAATTGCAAGATACCGTTTTCAATGATGATGGTCTTTATGACAAAGCGTGGGACAAAAAAGATGCTTCAGGCACGGTGAGTAAAGTGTGTTTGTGGCAAGAACTTGGGGATGATTTTTACTCCATGTTTTCTCGCGGTAAACGCCTTGCTGATGCTGCTGAAGACATACTGCAAGAACCTGTGTTTCACACCACAACTAAAATTATGATGAAAGAACCTTTTGTAGGTGGCGCGTGGGAATGGCATCAAGACTATGGTTACTGGGCGAATGATAATTACCATCTGTACCCCAAGTTAGTTAGCTGCATGATAGCGATTAACCGTGCAACGATTGAAAATGGCTGCCTTCAGGTGTTAAAAGGGTCTCATCATATCGGCCGAATCAATCATACAAAAACTGGAGACCAAAAAGGGGCTGACATGACCTTTGTAGACGAGGCACTAAAACATTTAGAGCTGGTCAATGTTGAGCTTGAGCCCGGAGATACCTTGTTCTTTCATTGCAATTTACTGCACAAATCAAATCAAAATAAATCTAAAGATCCAAGGTGGGTGATGATTGCCGCCTACTGCGCCGAATCAGCTAAACCTTTTAAGGAAAATTCACTCGTGTATAGACCATTAGATAAGATTGATGATGACGCTATTGCGTTATGGCCTGACATCGCGTCACTTTAATACTTAGCCAGACTACGCCTTAGCCTTGATATAAGCCTTGGCACAGTCAATCCGTTCTAACAAAGTGATAAGCAAACGTTTACTTAAAACGTTTGCTTAACTCCCCGTCATGCTAGCATTTGAGTAAACGTATGGGATGCATTGCATCCGCCTTCCACTGTGCTAAATATAAATTACCGTCTTTATCTTGCTCGAGTCCATGACAATGATAGAAGTGTTTTTTATCGCTTCTTACCGGCGCGCCATGCTCAGGCAGCTCACCGCCTAAAACCGATACCAAAGTCTCGTTCTCATCAAAGATACATATCACACCTGAGTTCAATTCAGGAGCTGAAGTGTCGCCTGTCCAACATACTGCAGCTATCATATGCTGGCCATTAAAAAGAGGCGCATGAATAAATGCCCCGGGTACGTGTAGGGTACGTATAAACTCACCATAGAGAGTATACCATTTCAGGCAGTGGTCAGCTCTTGAACTCACCAACAATAAAGGCGTCTCACCTCGGTAATCTAGCGTAATGCCATGTCCGTTATTGATATTTTCAGCACTATTGGCATTCTCTTTTCCAAACTTTTGTAAGTAACGTCCATGCTTATCATAGTGCAAGATGTAGTCACTGCCGTATCCGTCTACAACATAAAAGTCGCCGGTTTCGGTAACCACCATATCGGTTGGATTAAATGGCATGCCATCACGATAGGCCCCCACTGTTTGAGGGTGCCCTATGGAAAACAGCACCTTTCCATCTTTATCTAGCTTGGCTACAGAACCAGCTTGCTGGCGCATTTTATTAAACGGTGAGTCCCATTTATCGTAACTTGTACCGTCCCACTTACTGTTTAATACCCAGCCGCTATCAACGATAAAAATGGCGGTACTGTCGCCATCAGGCACTACTTTGATGCCATGAGCGCCTGGCCATTGCTTACCCCATGCATCAATCACTTTTCCGTTACTATCGTATTCAATAACATTGTGGTCGAGATTATCAGTAACCAGTAAAAGCCTATCGTCTAAAAACGCTAACGCATGCGCATTTTCAGGTTTGGGTTTCGCAGGATTTTGTTCGCCCCACATCTCATCAATTTGATAAGTCCAATCGTTTTGTCCTAGCAAGGTTTATCTCCTTCTCGATAATTTAATACAGAATGACTTCGCCCAATGCGTCTTCGTACATCTTTCCGTCACTTGAAGTAAAAATGGCGCGCAAGGTGTAGAAATGCCCTTCGGGCAACAATGATGTTGGCGCTAAGCCCGTCGTTTGAATGCGTGCGGTTGCTTTACCTTTTCTGCTGTATAGTGCGTTATCATCTACTACAACGCGGTCTTCTACTGGAACATGACTCGACGTTTGGTGACGCAACCAAAATTGTACCCCACCTTCATCGGCGGCTATTACTTGGTGCTGCCCGCCAGCATGGTAATCAGCCGTTAGCGCTATTGGCTCGCCAATCGCAATCCCTAGCTTGGCAAGTGCACTTTTACCTTTAATTTTGATGAAAGGAGCCTGTGCAGCGTCAGAGTTTGAATGGGGTTCTTCAAGTTGATGCACTACTGGATGTACTGAGGATATTGATGGTTTGGCAAGACCGAAATTTACGCGCTTATTAATGTCTGGATGCAAAATTTTCTGTGTTTCGCCATTTCGCCAGCGCACGGTTATTTGTTCTATCTGTTGAGCAGTACCCACGCCAAAATGAACAATGTTGAGGAAGCTTTGGGAGAATATTTCACCAGCTGAACCAATTCGCCGAAACTGTTTTCCTTCAGATGTTTCAACTTCCACATGTGCGCCTAAGGCGTCTACCTGCTCATTGGGTGAGTAACCTACCTTAACAAGGGTATGCCTTCCTGCATTTTTGGAAGTGTTGCGGTATAAATTCCAATAGCCATGTTCACTGCCAGATAGTAAATCTACCTTTCCATCTAAATCGAAATCAAAGGCTTGTCCCATGTCTCCAAAGCCAGGGCCCCCATGGTCACTAGCGCCATGCATGGTCGTAGTCTCAAAGTAACCCTTACCGGTATTAAGAAACATGTTGTCGGCAATACGCCTGTCTACGCGCCCCCATCGGTACACAAAGAGATCCTGAAAACCATCGTTATTAAAATCCCCTGTTGTTACGCCTAATGCGTTGCCGCCTACTGGTATTTGCCACTGGTTAGAAACATCCACAAATTGCCCGTTTCTGTTTTCAAGGAGGATATCCTGCTCATTTCGATTATCTGGCTCAAATGCCGTATTGGCCTCATCTATACCTTTGAGCGTAAAGAAGTAAGACCAAAATATATTGCCGTTTCTTACCAGCTCAGCTTTCCATTTACCTTTACCGGTGTGGCCCAAGTACACACCGTTCGCATTGCGCTCAGAAGGCCAACCCTGCGCCATAGAAGCATTAAAACTAAACTCTCCACCTGAGGGCACCCTATGAGGCTGTTTATTACTTCCAAGAAAGACCGGATAGTCTTTTCCTCTAAAGCCAGACTGCCCGAGAAAATAATAATTGGTTAAGGTGATCTCGCTTTCAGCATTAAATGAGAATTCATCGATACCTTTATACCCACGGGTTTTTATTGCGAAGGTCTTTTCAACTGGGTCGAAATCAACGGAGGGACTTTCACCAAAACCATGCTCAAATTTCTTACCGCGGGCTAAATAAAGGTCTAGGTCCCCATCGTTGTCAATATCAATGTCAGTCATTGCCATGACACCTACAGCGTCAGTCACTGATAAGGGCAGCATTGTAGTAACATTGTCATACCCAAAGTCGCCGTTGCCTTGCCAAAGAGAAAGTGGGCTATACATGACGATATCGTCTATACCATCGCGGTTAAAATCGGTCACCAAAGTACGGGACGCGGTAATATCTTCTAGGCCTTTCACACGGCGCTGGTTAAATCGGCCCTTTCCCATGTTTTCAAAAAATAGGTGCTGCGGTGACTGTTTGTATAAGCTGGTTTCATTCATGATGAACAAGTCGAGATCACCATCTAAATCCATATCAATCCAGCGAGCCCCTCGACCTCGACCACCTTTATTTATTCCTGCATCACCGGTAAAACGCACAAGGTTGATATCATCGTTAAGGTAAAAATAAGACACCGAAGGGTTTTTGCCATTCCCACCGCCTCGGCTTAACAACAAATCTAAATCGCCGTCTCGGTCATAATCACCGAGCGCCGTACCATGTAAATCCTGCATAAACCAACGAGATAAGTTAGTGTGATATTTAACGACAGTGCCATCGCCGTTGTTCAAATATATCTTGCTGGTTTCAGCGTTATGATTATTAAGTACGAGATCGTAGTCTCCGTCTTGATCAAGATCAGCAACACTTGGGCCGCCATACTTCAAAGACGTTACTTTGTCTAAACCCGCCGTCTCGGTAATATCTTCAAACTGTGGCAAATCACCGAATTCCACATCATCGATATGCCAAGAAAGTATGTTTATTTGTGCATTTAACGTGCGCAGCGACAGCGAGATTTCTCCCGTTTGATCCACATCGACTAACGCACTAATCACCTGCTCGCCTTGCACTGGCACATTAAGGTTATCGGCGAGTAATTTTGTCCCCTGATAAAGTGAAAGGTTGGCGTAAGACTTAAGATTATCAACGATAAAGGTAATACGTTTAGGCCCGAGTGTATCGGCGACAACCACAATCTCTACTGGCGCTTCTGGTGTCAGCACTAAGGGATTGTTGGCGGTGACTGTGGTCGGTTGTGATGTGCCACAACCATGCAGTACACACATCCCCCAAAAAAACGCGAATGCCATTATTGATTTTTGTTTGATCATCTTACATGCCTCTTTACTGATAAACGGTGAACAGGTGTCACGCGTCTGCATCCTTTATCTAACAGCTCAGCAATCTCGTTGTCTCTGGGTTAAAAATCAGCCTTTCGAGTATCACTGCCTTTCATCGAAGGTATACGCTATTCCATTAAAACAAATTGTCTACAATTTACAATATACATTGGAGTGACAAGAATTTCACCCACTCTCGTATTCTGTGAGTGCGATGGTTGGTCAACTACTTCGATAAATTGTTAGTCAGAATTAAGCGTGGTTAAGTCAATTGAAGGGTCGATAAGTTTTTGCGGGTCTATAACAGCATGGGCTGCAATCCATTTACTGCCTAACACATAAGCTTTAGGAGAATTAATTGCCTCAACGCAACACAAGGTATCCCCTTTAAAATGCCAAATTGAACGAGCATGCTCTGAATCTATTCGCAGAATACGGGTGTCAGCGCTTTGCATGAGGCCTGCTATTTGCAATTTGATATCGAATTGATCTGACCAAAACCAAGGTATGGCGCAGTATGCTGAAGGCGTTATGTCGGTTCTACAATTAGTATCTAGATTCGTTTTTAGCGTAATATTTTTGGCTGCAATTTTGGCTTGATCCAAAGCATTTTGTACCGATTCAATATGTGTATCGTTTCCGTACTCAGGGTGGGGAAATACGGTGCAATCACCTATCGCCCAAATGATATCGTTACTTGTTTGCATGCGACCATCAACGCGGATCGCGCACTTCTCTATTTGCAAGTTTGCACTGGCCGCCAACTCAGTATTTATGCAAACTCCAGCACCAATTAATATACAATCTACAAGAAGGCGTTTACCGCTATTACACACAACGTCATATTGCGCAGTGTCTTCTTTTTTTAGGTTTACTTGCGAAGCACTCGGCGCGACAGATACAACAGATTCATTGCACATGACATTAACACCTTGGTGCCTATGTAAGGTTTCGACAAATTGTGAAATCTCTTCGCTAGCGACTCTAGCCAGTGGCCGACTTTCTCGCTCAATCACGGTTACTTGCGCTCCCGCTTTTCGAAGTGATGCTGCGGCTTCAAGCCCTATATAACCTGCGCCAATCACAACAGTGTGGAAATCAGCTATGGGTTTATTTGGATTATTCACTAATGCTTTCAGTGCCATTGCGTCATCGGCATTTCTCATCACGAGTACATTGTTTTGCGTATTTTCTCTCGCGTTTTCAAAACACCCGTTAAGCCCATCAATAGGGGGAATGATTGGTGTAGCCCCTGTAGCCAAAACCAAATGAGTAAATACTAATTTACGCTGCTCGAAAGGTGCACTAATGCTTTTAACATAAACCACTTTCTTATCAGTACTGATATAGGTAGCGTTCACACCCAATAACAGTTCGATGTTAGCCTTGGTATAGGCGGCTTGTGACTTGAGCTTCGGTGGAGGTTCACCCACTGGCACGCTCAAGTAGGCTTTTGATAATGGAGGTCGATGGTAGGGAAGGTGCTTCCCCCCATCAACGAGGAGAATTCGCCCAGCGAAACCTTGTTTACGCAATTCAAAAGCACACGTCACGCCTGCATGACTTGCACCAATAATAATGCAGGTTTGTTGCGTTGAATTTTCTTCAGCAGTAGCCAAAAACGTCATCACCTAGTCCCTTACTACAGTCACGCTAATGCCATCTATATCCTCTGATAAGGGCACCTGACAGCAAAGGCGACTCGTGCCTGAGACGTCATCGGTTAATTCCAACATGTCCTTTTCAATCTCATTGGGCTCGCCCACTTTGGCAAAGTCATTTTGAGCAATATGGACATGGCAGGTAGCACAAGAACACACGCCCCCACAATCACCATCAATGCCAGGCACATTGTTTTCTAAGGCCAGTTCCATCATAGAACCGCCTGTGCCTTCAGCGACTATTTGTTCGCCATCGGCAGTATTGAATGTTACTTTGATCATTATCTTCTCCAAATAAGCGGTAAGCCTTCGCTCAATTACGGGTTTTAAACATTTTTATGCGCGCTTGTGTAATCGTACTAGCAATTTATGAAAACCAACTTTGCGAGCAACCTCTCCCCACTGCTCAATATTTTCATTAGCTTCAACCACCTCGACTCTTGCTACGCGCTGGGCTAATTGTCCCACCCAAATTCTGAGTAATGCTCTTGCATGGGTAGCCCCTAAACAGTTATGAATGCCAAAACCAAACGCGACGTGAGGGTTCGCTTTACGGGTTAGATCAACTTCATTGGGTGCCTCAAATACGGATTCATCACGATTTGCTGATGCCCAACACAGTGAAATGCGAGAGTCATTCGCCACATCATGCCCCGCAACTTGGGTGTCTTTTGTGGCTACTCGCCCCATATGGGTTAACGGTGAAAAATAGCGCAGCAATTCTTCTACTGCGCTATTGAGGTTTTTAGGGTGCTCATTAATAAAATTCAGCGCGTCAGGATTTTCTGAAAAGTAGGCAAGGGAATTGGTAAGGGCATTAATGACTGTGTCTCTGCCCCCTGCAAAAGTAAGTATCATTATCCCTTTGATTTCTTCTTCAGTTAGCGGTTTACCTTCCACTTCGGCGTGAAGTAATTCGGTGTAGATATCTTCACCTGGCGCCTTTTTGGCATGCGCTATTTGCTCGTCGAGATAGTCGTACAATACATTCGCTTTGCTCGCATCTAAGGGGTTATCGTCACTTCTAAATACATGTGTTCCCCAATTAATCCATGTTTGCGCTTCTGTCATAGGTACATCAATGAGCACGGTTAGCGCCCGTGACTGTAAAACCAAGGCAATATCGTTTACCGCATCATGAGTAACCATTTCGGGAGAGCAGAGCTTGTTTATAGCAGTATGATTGTCGAGGATGCTATCGAACATACTGCTAACAATGTCAGTCAGTTTGTCTTGGTAGGCTTGCCCTGCAGGCCTTTTGAACCAGGGTTCTAGTAGCCCCCTAAAACCTTTATGGGCTGGCGGGTCTAGTTCAAATGGGAGTTGACGTATATCACGAATTGCCACCTCTGAAGGTACAACAATGCGACCGGGAATTGCCCCCGACTGGAACAGTTGCCAACTGTGAGCCGCTTTTCTAACGTCTTTCAAACCCAGTAGCATCTTTACCGGGTCGCCCTGATCGTCTATATCAAGTACGCCATCACCTTGTCGCAACGCAGTAAAGGGGTCGTCAAACTGACTCACATTGCCCATAACATGTTCAGACATAGGGCACTTTGAATTCTCGCTCTCACATTGCTGATGTGAGGGCGTTACATGGCTCTCATTGCTGTTCTTCGTTTGCATTCTCCGTGCTCCTTAATACCCTGTTAAACAGAAGTGCAGTACGAATAAACTTTAGCAATATCGATTGGGTATTAATGGCACCTCAATGCAAAGAAATATCAAAAATATGTCGAATTAGTAGAAAAACGCTTCTTAAATGGGCTTTAAATAGCATTACCATGCTTTACTGGAAAAAGAGGTGCGGTATTGCCTTGGTGTTACTGAGAAGTGTTTTTTGAATTGGGATATAAAATGAGAAGGACTAGAAAAATTTAGTTCGTAACTTATTTGGGTCACAGTTAAACCCGACTGGCTAAGTAAGCGCGCGGCACTATATAGCTTATGCTTCATCGTATACTCAGAGTAATTAACCCTGAAAATATGTTTAAACATTCTAGAGAAATGCGAAGGCGATAAATGACATGCTTCAGCCGCCTCTGTTACCGATAATTCTACCGCGGTACTGTTCTTAAATTGATTGATGACAGGCAGCATTTTTTCGTAAAGCGGGGAACGTGTAATGGGTTGTGACTGACTTGCTTCCACAGAGGTTGCATATTCAGCAATGGTACAAATTAACAGATTCAAGAGCGTGATGCTTCGTGGGCTAAGGGGGTCGTGGTGATAACTTTCATAAAGCCACTTTACCTGTTGCTGAATCTCGTTGATGCGACGAGCAGGTAATCGCAAATGCAAACCGTGGTCAAAAAAAGCACGTACGTTAGACATGTTTTTTGTTTCCAGCACGTGAGGTTTAAACTGTACGATAAACCAAGACTTTCCTCGAGCAGTACACTCAAAATTGTGTGTTTCTGCCGCTGGCGTAAAAACAATGTCGGAGTCTTTCAAGGACGACTCGCCTTGGCTGTAAAAGTAACTGCCCTCAATTTTTTCAAATATTATAAATTCGTGAACTTCGTGGAAATGGGTAGCGCAGTCGTAAGCCTCGTTATCTGCAAATTCCACGTGATGAATTTCAAACTCCTCCCCCTGCTCGATGCAATAAGGTTCGCAGTAAACACCTTGAATCATATAAATGCCCCCATCAACAGTAGTATCGGGCTGAAAACTTTATTTCAAGTGGCAAGAGGCGACAATCATATCTCGTCGTTGATACCATCTTCCCCTTAACCAAATTTGTATTTCGCACAATACTAAACAAACTAACCGGCTTCATTTTGAAACGTGCCTGCATCGAGTATCTGTTTTCGGGTTTTGAACTTGCAGATAAAATTCCAATTCCAGCTAGCATCATATTTGTGACATAGCCCCCAAGTTAGACCCGGCGCCTGGCTTTCATTTGTGCCGTCTCTGAAAAGCCCAATCGCTTCAGGTGCCCCCTTTATGTAGGCTTTAATATCGAAATTGATACCGTCTTCAGCAAATTGAATCGTGTTTTTTTCAGGGCCGTCGGTGGTAAGTAATGAAGCAATACCGCCGTTGTAATTCCAAACCACCACTTCATGCCCACTGTTTGAAATAGGGTTATAGTCTGATTTCTCATAAGGCCCAAACGGAGAATCAGCGACAGCAACGCCATGCTTAATTTCACGCCCGCCCATGTTCATCTCCTCCCCCATGGTTTCACCTTTATAGTAGAGATAAAATCTATCTTTAAATGCTAATAAACAGGGGTCGTGTACTTTATGACTATCAAAGCTACCTTTCGACAAAACATTAAATCGATTGTCTTCACTGCCCTTCCACTCGCCATCTTGAGCGGGCGATAAAATTGGTGCTTTCGATTTATGCCATGGCCCAAAAGGCGTATCGGCCACCGCAATAGCGATATGCTCGAACTGTCGATTGGTATAAGGCGCCTTAACAGTCTGGTAAACGAGATAGAACTTATCGCCATGGACTAAGACTTCAGGGGTGAATACCGCTCTGTCGTCATAATCACCGGATTCGCCGCGGCCAATTGCGATACCGTGCTCTTTCCATGTTTCACCGTCTTCAGAGGACGCATGCCATACTTCGGTTAAATCCCACGGAAATACTTTGTCGTTGGAATTACTCGAATTAAAGCCTACGGTTTCTCCTGTACCTCGTGTGTACCAACAGTGATAGACACCATCAACATTAATGACAGACGACGGGTCACGTCTTATTACGCCTTCTTCAAACGCGAAGTCGCCTTTCAGTGGTGTAACATCAAACTCAGTCATCCAATCAGGACCTAATGAATCATACCCTCGCGCTAAAGCACGTTTGCTGGCTAAACTTAGTTTTTCACCCATCGACTAATACTCCTTCATTGCAATTGGCTAGGAAACGCGCCTTCACGCTAGCCAGTGCATCTTTACTGATAATCGCGCCTGCGTGTTGCACAACTTCTCTTGCGGCAGCGTCTGCTGCTTTAATACTAAACTCGATACTTTTTTCAGCCAGTCGGTTTGCCAGATACACTCCGGCAAATGAGTCACCTGCGGCAGTGGTATCTATTTGGCTGGGCGCGGGGTTAAAAGCTTGATAATGCACTAAGCCCCCCTCCTGATAGCCAAACATACCCTGCGCACCAGCCTTAACCACGTATTCGTTACAGCCTACGCTACTTAAATAATCCACCACATCTTGCACGCAACCGTGATGATAGACGCTCTTATGATCGTCAAGGCCAGGCAGCGCAATATCTGAAACACGGTAAGCACGGTCAAACCAAACTTGTGCATGCTGATAACCATTCCACATTGAAGGTCTGTAATTTGAGTCAAACGCAATCAAGGCGCCTCGATCGCGATATTGCTGAATAAGTGTGAGTAGTTCATTTTTATCGGTATCACTTAAAATACTTAGGCCAATACCACTAAAATAAACCATGTCGATGGGGCCTAATTCTGGCGGTTCGATCTTATGCAGTGACATCATTACTTTAGCCGCAGACTGGTCGCGCCAATAATCAAAGCTTCGCTCGCCAGACTCGTCGGTAACAATACTATATAAACCTACGTTTCTATTTTTACTGCGGGCTACTCCCACAGTATTAATGTCATTTTGCTCGAAAAAAGACATCATTTTAGTACTGAAAGTATCAAGCCCAACCGCACTAAAGAATATGCAATCTATTTCGGGTACCCATCGTTTGCTGTATATCAATGCATTCAATGTATCTCCGGCAAAACCTAATTTACAGCTATCGTTTCCCGTATGGATAAGTTCGACCATACACTCCCCTACAGCCATCAATCGCTTGCTTTGAGTACCTTTATCGACGTTCATCAAATTAGCCCTTTGCAAATTGCTTATTGGCAAAATAAGCTTCTATTTCTTCAATCGTTTTATTCTTTGTTTCCGGCATCAATTTAAAGAGCACAAGGAAGCCCACTACCCCGCATATGGTATAAAACAGGAAGATATCAGCAGCCCCCATGTTGCTCAGTTGCCAAGGGAAGAATTGTTGTACTAAATAGCTGACTAAACTCGCTATTAATGCGAATACAGGAATCGCGATGCCACGGATACGAGTAGGGAAAATTTCAGAGAACAATACCCACATCACCGGCCCTATTGAGAAATGGAATGCGGCTATAAAGCTAGAAATGCCCACCAGCACCAACATACTATTCATGGTGGTTGAGGCCTGTAATATCTCGCTTTCGAATTCTTTAGCCAAATCAAATCCAATGGTTTGCTGCAACGCGTGTTTAAACGAGATATCAGATTGATAGACAATGCCTTCTAAGCTTTTAAGGTCCGCAAGTTTGTCACTGGTGTGCAGCTGAGATAACGCTTCGATATTCACTTCATAAATCGCACTTTCAAAACCGATGTAGCATGCAAATAAACTTAAGGCCGCCCATGCAAGCCCCCAAATGATAAGCGGCCTGCGACCTAATTTATCTATCAACATGATAGCTAATGCTGTGAAAAACAAACTGATTAACCCAATAATTGCAGCTTGAAAGAAGGCCGCATCAGAGCCTATTCCCACCTGTTCAAAAACAGTAGGCGCATAAAACATAATGGCGTTAATTCCCGTGATTTGCTGAACAATCGCAATCGTGAACCCCACTAATGCAGCAGTTTTAGCTGGGCCCGAGAATAAAATTTTAAAAGACTCTTTTAATGTTGCGCTGCTGCCCCCTTCTTTAGCAAGATTACGCTTAATATCATGCAGTTCTTCACTTGCCTGCGCTGCTGGCATCATACTTTGCATAACTTCTAACGCTTCCTCATCACGCCCTTTCATCACTAACCAACGAGGACTACGTGGAATTTTAAACAAAAGAAAGAACCATATAATTGCAGGCACAATTTCTACCGCTAGCATCCACCGCCACGTTGCGGTGTCTATCGCCATTGCCTGTACCCAATCAAGTTCAGATTTACTTAATTGCACAATGCCATAGTTGGCAAAATAGGCGCATGAGAGCCCTACAACAATATTTATCTGAATCATAGAGACCAGCTTCCCTCGCCACTTCGATGGCGCCACTTCACCAATGTACATGGCTGCCACTGATAGCGAGGTAAAAGCAAGACCACCAATAAAGCGAGCCGCCACTAAGGATTCAAAAGAAAATGCCATTACTGAGAAAACGGCAGAGAACAAATAAAGAAACGAAATAACAATTAACGTAGTTCGACGCCCAAATTTGTTGCACAGATGACCCGTTACTAATAAAGCGAACAGTACACCAAAACCTGGCGCACTCACTACGGCACCAATTTCAAGGTCTCCCAAGCCAAATTCCATGCTAATAAATTTAACCGTACCTGAAATAAGCGCGGCGTCTAATCCAAAAATAAAACCACCGAGGGCTACAATGATCGCATTGGCAAAAATTTGTCTGGTGTTCATCAGTACTCATCTTTATAGTTGTTAAGTCGACGTTAAAAATCGCAAACCCGAATTAACATACATACTAACTCAACTAACAACAATTGTTAACAATAAAATATATACAAAAAGATTTTGTTAATGTATTTCCTATTCGCCCCAGTGATAACTATTCCAATTTTCTTAGCCCCAGCTCATTTGTAATCGTATGCGCTAAGTTACATCGCTTTTTATATTCACTCATTGCTATATAAAGCTACAAGTGTCGAATGGGCTTATCTTCCAATAGCACTAATACGTTTTTTTCTTCATTGATAATGATGTTTTTAGTCTTGTTCTTACTCCATGACTTCAATGTTATTTTTATTATTCCAACCTTTATTTGAACCTCAGTTTTCTCAAATTAACATTTCCCTTACGGATAAAAGTTTGCTATTAATTGTTAACAATGTACAATTAATAAATTGTTATATGTAAGGATGGTAACGTGACCGCAGTCCCTATCAACACATCGAGGCTTTCTGCAAGTAGTATCAAAGACGTTCAAGTCAACTACTACCTTATTCCTTTGCCAGAGGTCTTAAGTGATGCCAAACATGGTGATCACACACACTTCGAGCTAGTTACTTGCACAATCACTTGCAATGACGGCGTATCTGGAACGGGTTATACCTACACAGGGGGCAAGGGCGGGAAAGCAATTTATAGCCTTGTAAAGGACGATTTAGCCAATTTTTTACAAAGCAAAGATGCCGATTGTGTGGAAGCTATTTGGGAACAAATGCAATACCACTTACATTATGTCGGTCGTGGTGGGTTAGCGAGTTTCGCAATTTCAACTATTGATATTGCTTTGTGGGACATCCGCTGCAAACGAATAAATCAACCACTATGGCGTCTTGCTGGCGGCTTTGACAATCGCACCCCCTGTTATGCTGGAGGCATCGACCTAAATTTTGATGAGAATAAGCTAAAGTCCCATATCGAAGGATATTTAAATAAGGGCTTTACTGCCGTAAAAATCAAAGTCGGCAAAGATGATGTAGAAGAAGATATTGCCCGAGTCGCCGCTATAAGAAAGCATATTGGCAGCGATATCAAATTTATGGTGGATGCGAACTATTCTATGTCCCCTGCTCAAGCTATTCGCTTTGCCAAAGCCATCGAGCAGTATGATATCCATTGGTTCGAAGAGCCTACTATTCCCGACGATTATCAAAGTTACGCACGAATAGCTGAGGCTACAAGCATACCCATCGCTATGGGTGAAAACCTACATACCGTGTACGAATTCAATTATGCCATTCAACAATCAAAACTCGCCTACTTACAACCCGACGCATCGAATATAGGCGGTATAACAGGTTGGCTTAAAGTGGCCTCTCTTGCCCATATTAATAACTTAAAAGTTTGTAGCCACGGCATGCAAGAGCTGCATGTTTCACTAATGGCATCACAACCTAATGCAGGGATGATGGAGTATCACTCCTTTCCTATAGACACATATACGACACACCCGGTTTCCCTTGATAAGCAAGGCTATGCATTGGCACCGAACGCCATAGGTACGGGTGTAACTTTCGACGACGTGAAACTCTCACCTTATCAAATAAAGTAAGGAATTTGACTATGTTTGCAGCACAATACGCAGGTGAAAAAACCTTTAACATTCAACCTGGAACTACAGTTCCACCAGGCCCAGGAGAAGTTCGACTCTCTGTAGGTTATGTCGGAATTTGTGGCACAGACATGCATATTTATCACGGCGTAATGGACGCCCGTGTTGCCCCTCCACAAATTATCGGTCATGAAATGTCTGGGGTGGTAGCCGAGATAGGTGAAGGCGTGAAAAATGTGGTTGTTGGCGATCATGTCGTTGTTCGTCCGCTAGATTATTGTTTGAATTGCCCCGCTTGCGATGCGGGTCATTCCCACGTTTGCCAAAACCTTAAATTTATGGGTATTGATACTCCTGGTGCATTCCAAAGTTCATGGACAGTGAAATCACGTACCTTGCATAAACTTCCTAGTAATGTTTCTTTAAAAATGGGCGCCCTTGTTGAGCCTCTTGCAGTGGCTTGTCACGATGTTGCTCGAGCACGTGTAGCAAAAGGTGAGGACGTTGTGGTTATTGGAGGTGGCCCTATCGGTCAACTTGTCGCCATGGTAGCTAAAGCTAAAGGGGCGAATGTCATCATCTCTGAAGTTAATGCCACCCGCAGACAATTTTCAGAAGATAATGGTATTAATACGATTGATCCAATAAACCAAGACCCGGTTGCCGAGATCGCGAAAGTGACTAACGGAAAAGGCGCAGATGTGGTCTTTGAAGTTTCAGGCGTTCAGCCAGCAGTAGACGTGATGACAGAAATCGCGGCAGTGCGTGGTCGTATTTGCATGGTGGCCATCCACTCACAAAAACCTCAGGTTGATCTCTTCAAATTCTTTTGGAAAGAATTAGAACTGCTAGGTGCTCGGGTATATGAGCATGAAGACTTTGAGCAAGCGATTAAGCTAATTGCAGATGGCTCACTCGATCTTGAGCCGCTTATTAGCTCGGTAAGCAAAATCAATGATATTGGTAGTGCTTTTGCTTCTATGGATGGTAACCCTTCTGGTATGAAAGCACTCGTGTCGTTAAGTGAGGAATTCTAAGATGTCATCGTTGTTTGATTTATCAGGAAAGACTGCCTTAGTAACAGGGTGTAGCCGCGGGATAGGCCAAGCAATGGCTATCGGGCTAGCACAAGCAGGCGCAAACATCATTGGCGTATCAGCTAGCTTAGCCTCTTCTGGTTCCGAAACCGAAAAAGGTGTACTGGCCGCAGGCCGTGAATTCAGTGCTTATCAATGTGATTTTAGTAACCGAAAAGACTTATATCGCTTCATTAGTGAAGTAAAGGAAGCGCATTCGACTATTGATATTTTAGTTAACAACGCGGGCACTATTATGCGTGACCCTGCTGTTGAGCATAGCGACGAGTTTTGGGATACGGTTATCGAAGTCAATTTAAATGCACAATTTGTGTTAAGCCGTGAAATAGGCAAACAAATGGTGGCTAATAAGCAGGGTAAAATTATTTTTACCGCGTCATTACTGACGTTTCAAGGCGGTATTACCGTACCAGGTTACGCCGCTAGTAAAGGTGCTATTGGTCAACTTACCAAGGCTCTGGCCAATGAATGGGCGGGACAAGGTATCAATGTTAACGCTATTGCGCCCGGTTACATTGCCACTGATAATACAGAAGCACTACGTAATGATCCAAGTCGTGCTGAATCAATATTGGCGCGAATTCCTCAGGGGCGATGGGGTGAACCAGAAGACTTTATTGGCCCTACCGTATTTTTAGCCTCGCAGGCATCAGACTATATGAACGGCGCTACCGTTCTTGTTGATGGCGGCTGGATGGGAAGGTAAACATGTACCCACATAACAAGAAACATTTTATTAATGGTGAATACGTAAGCTCTGCCTCTGAAGAGCATATCTCAATTACGAGCCCGAGCACCGGTAAGCGAGTGGGTGACATTCCTTTTGGTTGTGAAGAAGACGCGCAGAGTGCTCTAGATGCAGCGCAAACAGCGCAACGTCCATGGGCTAAAAAGACCGCGAGAGAAAGAGCCACTGTGTTACGTAAATTTGCACAGCTGATCAGGGAGCACACCGACACCCTAGCGCCCTTGCTAGTAAGTGAACAAGGCAAACTAATTGGCGTTGCAGAAATGGAAGTGGCAGTAACCGCAAGTTTTATCGACTATGCGTGTGACAATGCACTGACTATTCGCGGTGATATTCTTCCTTCAGACAATGACAATGAAAAAATATACATTCATAAGGTGCCTCGTGGGGTTGTAGTGGCAATTACCGCGTGGAATTTCCCTTTGGCACTCGCCGGACGGAAGATAGGCCCAGCCCTTATCACCGGAAACACACTGGTATTGAAACCCACCGAAGAAACGCCACTTGCCACGCTTATGTTAGGTGAATTAGCCATAAAAGCTGGGCTACCTAAAGGCGTTCTTAATATTCTTAATGGTACGGGTGCTTCGGTTGGGCAATTCCTTTGTGAGAGCCCTATTACCAAGCTTATCACCATGACGGGAAGTACCCGAGCCGGTGAAAAAATCTATCAATCTGCCGGTAAAAATATGATACCCGTGATGTTAGAACTTGGTGGTAAAGCGCCTTTCATTGTCATGGATGATGCAGACTTAGAAAAAGCAGCCAACGACCTGATCGACACTCGCTTCGCCAACTGTGGCCAAGTGTGTACCTGCGCAGAACGTCTTTATGTACATGAAGATATATACGATGCTTTTATTGCAACGCTTTTACCAAAAGTGAAGTCAATTAAGGTGGGCGACCCTATGCAGCCTGATACCCAGATGGGGCCAAAAATTAATGCCCGTGAGATTACTAATATAAACAATCTTTTAAAAGACGGGCTAAACCAAGGTGCAACAATCTTGTGCGGTGGTAAAGAAGCAAAAGTTGATGGCTTTGAAAAAGGCCATTGGTATGAACCTACCCTGGTAGGTAATATATCTCAAGACAATGTGTTAATGCATGAAGAAACCTTCGGCCCCATCCTGCCCGTCATGAAAATAGCCAGTATCGAGCAAGCTATTGAATATACCAATGACAGTGAATATGGCCTTTCCGCCTACCTCTATACCTCTTCACTAAAGTATATAAACCAAGCTATTGCCGAGATGGAAGTGGGTGAAGTGTATGTAAACCGTGGTATTGGAGAACAGCACCAAGGCTTTCATAACGGCTGGAAAAAAAGTGGGATGGGTGGCGAAGATGGCTTGTACGGTCTAGAGCAGTACCTAGATAAAAAAACCATTTATATGCACGAACCAACCTAATCACGCTTCAGCCAACACACTAGAATCACCTAGTTACTAACTCTCCCTATCTAAATTTTTTCTAGATAGGGAGTCTTTTGCCGCCATAAATTTCGCTGTATTGGCACTTAACAGTGAGGCTCCTACATTGATTAAAACGACGATATCCAAAATAGCTTTTATTACTACCATAGTGGTGAGTTCCACGTATAGTTTTGCGCAAAATGAGCAACCTAACATTTTGTGGATTATTACTGACGACCACCGGCCAGACTCAGTTCAAGCATACAATCGTGCGACAACAGGTAAAAGCGAAAGTGCGTTGGGTTACGTGTCATCGCCAAATATCGACAAACTGGCAGCGGAAGGCGTTATGTTTACCCGCGCTTACAATAACTCTCCGGCGTGTGGACCGTCCCGCACGTCAATGCATACCGGCCGTTACCCATTTCGCAACGGTAAATATGCATGGGAACATACCCATCAAGAAGCGGACTTTACCCGTCCAGCAGTATCTCAGAGCCTACGTAATGCAGGTTACAACACGGCAATAATTGGCAAGCATCATCATGGTATTTCAGAGAAGCTGGGAGAGCCGAGCACTATTTTCGACTTTGCCTTAGAATACAATCGTGACCTTCACAGGGCGGATTTAGGCGGTTTATATTCAACGGGGTCACACGGCCTAACTGATGGCGTACTATTGCGCCAAGACGCGACTGAAACCGTGTTCTACCCTGATGGTACGAAAAAGCAGTATGTGCTTTCGAAAGCTGACCGAAACTTAAGCGCAGAAGAAGAGGCTATTAAAAGCGCAGTAGAAGACGAGTTTGATATTTTGCGTGCCTACACACGTATAAACACAGGGTTAATTCTTGGCGGCGTCAACCCTCAACCCGCCGATAAAACAGTAGATGCACTCATTGTTGAAGAATTTGAAAACCACTTAGCCAATGCAAGTCAAAGTTACACTACCCTTGCAGGGAAAAAGGTTAACGGCCCAGACGCGTCTAAACCCGTCTTCGTAAACCTAGGCTTTCACTTACCTCATACACCGGTGCTTCCGCCTAAGTCTTTTAGAGATAAATTCAAAGACAAATCCTATAAATTACCCGAATTTAGTGCTGATGAAGTTGCTAGTTTCCCTACCCAGCTTCAGCAAATTTACAATGAATCTAAAACCGACGGTATGTCAGAAGAAGACAAGCTTCAGGCTGTACGCGACTATTACGCTTTTACCGCATTTGGTGATGCACTTATCGGTGAAGCGGTAGATGCATTCAAAGCTTATTCAGCCAAACAAAATCGGGAGTACCTGATTGTCTTCACTGTAGGCGACCACGGTTGGCATTTAGGTGAGCAAGGCATAATGGCGAAATTTGGTCCTTGGAAACAATCGCTCAATGGTGCCGTTATTGTCGTATCATCAGATAAAGAAACCTATCCTGCCGGTAAGGTAGTCGATGAGTTAGTGGAGTACGTAGACTTAGCCCCTACCCTTATGGCTGGCGCAAAAATCGATATTCAGACTACCCAATACGACTACCTAGATGGTGTCGACCTAGCGAGCATTGCCAAGGATGATGGTTTTAGCCGAGAGTATATTTTAGGGGAAATGAATTTAGTCAGTGGCCATAGAGCTTACTTACGTACTGAAGACTTTGCGTTCTCAATGCGAACCCGAGACAGACGAGAACCTGCTACTACGCCCTATCTAAACGATGATATTACGTGGGCGTTAACTGCACACCCCTTAAAAGTAGACTTAGCGCTGTATGACTTAAGAGTCGACCCTCTTGAGAGGCAAAACGTTGCGTATACGGTTGAGTATTTAAAACTTGCAGAATGGTTTCGTCAAAAACTCGGACGTATTGTGTTAGGAGATGGCCGGGTTGAAATGGATTGGAACACGGTCAATAACTATAATATTAGCAATTTTGCAGACGGTGCCGATGACAAAAAAATCGATATCCCCAGCGATCTTATCCCTCAACCTGGCGTTACTAATCCACAACGTTTCAATTTGTAATTGACGCCTACGTTTTTTTCGCTGCGCTTTTACTCGTAAAATGCTGGTTAAACAACGACTGCAATGAACAATGCAGTCGTTGTTTGGTATTACGGACCACCAGCGTAGTTTTGACAAACCACATTAACCTTGTAGCCATTCTGCACGGCTATCTGCTTATTCAGTATCGGTTATTGGTTTACCATTTTAGCGTTGCCCCGAAGTGAATGGCACCTTGGTATTTAGCATTCGTACTGTGCTCTCACTTGGTTTTTTACTGGACAATTTAAAGAAAAACGTTAACAATTCGCCAATCTTATTGCTATAAAAGTTGGAGTTCCCATGAAACCGAAAATTCTCTCTGTTCGTGATCAAATTGCTGACCTTATCCGTTCAGATATAATTTCCGGTGAACTAGCGCCAAACACTAAGCTAAATGAGATTCAACTAGCGGACCGGTTTGATGTGTCCAGAGGCCCTATTCGTGACGTCATATTAAAACTTACCAAAGAAGGTTTATTGGTAAGTAAAAACAATGTGGGCGCGTCTGTAAATACGCCACTTCCTTCTGAACTGCAAAAACTAAGTATTGATTTGCGAAAGAAGATTGAAGAGTATGCGGCTAAGCAATTGGCGGGAAATTTAACCCCTGAGCAATTGGCTAATATGGATAAACTTATCGACAATATGCAGGAGCATTTTGAGCGCGATGAGTACACTGAACTGACTAAAGCTGATATCGCGTTCCATGAATACTTTGTTGAACTTGCTGGCGGTGAAAGCCTACTTAACTTGTGGTACCCCATTGTTATCCGTATGCGTATGAACTATCAACGCATCAAATCATCCAACAAGTTAGTAGATGAACACAGAGATATCGTAAACGCATTTCGAGAAGGTGACGCTAAAGGCGCTATTGTCGCCATCCGTAAAAATATTAAATAGCCCTATTCTTAGGCTATCAGCCTTAAATTAATCCCAGCACTACAATAATGGCCGCTTAATAAATTAGCGGCCATTGAAAATGATTTCCTTTTTTACCTTCCTACTTACCCTCAGCAAATTTCTCAATATCAGCTTTTTTTCTGATTGCTACTTAAGCCATAGCAGTGCTAAAAGACAATTCTGTATTTTACAAAAACAAGATAAAAACAGCGCCTTAAACGCCTTACATAAGTTACCTTTTTTAATTTCCATGATCTAACACGCCAACTTTTATAATACATCCAGCCTTGCTATCTACCACATCATCAGTCACTAACCTCAAACAATAAGTACTCGTTTCGTCCAAATCTACTCTGCTGTGCTTTTTAAAAAACGGGACTTCATAGGTCGCTTTACATAATCGCGACACCATATTGTTGACAATTAACATTAGAACATTAATAATAAATCCCATTAACAAAGCTTTTACACGATAGTGACGGGAATATTTATGCAAACGAAAAAGTTTAATGCGGTCTCGGCTGCAGTAGCCTGCGCCCTGCTAAGTAATGGTTTAATGGCTCAAGAAGATAAGTCAGTCGAAGTTATTGAAGTGAAGGGTATTCGAGGTTCACTCACCTCAGCGATGGATATCAAGCGAGAATCATCTGGCGTTGTAGAAGCCATATCTGCTGAAGACATAGGAAAATTTCCAGATACCAACCTTGCAGAATCATTGCAACGTATCACCGGTGTATCTATCGACCGAACTAACAATGAAGGTAATCAGGTTACCGTTCGAGGTTTCGGACCAAGCTTTAACTTAGTCACTTTAAATAACCGCCAGATGCCAAACTCATCCTCTTTGCTTACAAACGGCATATCACGGAGTTTTAACTTCCGGGAGATTGCGGCCGAAAGTGTTTCTGGTGTGGAAGTACACAAAACAGGTAAAGCCGATGTCAGTTCCGGCGGCCTAGGCGCTACAATAAACATCAATACCGCTCGTCCTTTTGAAATGGATGAATTCATGGCTGCGTGGAGTGCAAAAGCGGTAATGGACACCAGTGTAACCGATGGAGATAGTGTTACGCCTGAGCTCTCTGGCATGGTGAGTAAAACATTCGATGATAAAAGGTTTGGGGTACTGGCGTCGTTTTCCTATGCTGAACGAGATAGCCATGTGGATCGTATTGGAACTCAAGGGTGGGGTCGTGGCTACCCAGGCCAAGCGAACCCAGATACCAGTGCTATCGATACTTCAAAAAACCCTACCTTGGCAACATGGCGCACACCCACCGTTGATTTAGAAGAGTCTAACTACAGTCGTGACCGTATAAATGGACAGGTAGTGCTTCAATTCAGACCCACAGATTCACTTACCACTACGTTAGATTATGTTATATCTCGCTTAGATGAAAACGGTAAAATGAACCGTATGAGTTTTTGGTTTGATAACGTACAAGAAGGTGCGGCAGACGAAAACGGCACCATTATCAATCCTAGCCGCATGAATGACGAGCTTAATTTCTGGGCTTGGGAATACAATTTTGAAACTGAAAATGACTCCTATGGCGTTAATTTTGAGTGGCGGGCTACCGACGCACTAAGCTTCGAATTAGATTTGCATGATTCAACATCACACTCAAATCCCGGCGGTCTACCTGCTGAACGGATCGCTAACTTAAAAAATCCATTTGGCGATCTGGCACCTGTCCATATCAGTGCTGACTTCAGCGGCGATACTCCTATTGCATATTATGATGATACTGGGGTACCTGGTGGCGCCTATGCGCCTGAAAATATAGAGGCAGATCTTTATCAGGAGCGTGGTTACGAAATTGAAAATAATATTCAGCAAATACAGTTATTCGGTAAATGGCTAAATATGGAAACAGGAGCATTAGATGCCATTAATTTCGGTTTTGCTCATACCAAATATGATGTAGATAGTAACAATATTTATAGTGATAATTTTGCGCTAGGCAATGGCACGTTGGACATTAGTGAACTCGACTATACGTTTCGTCCTGGTGGCGTAGGCTTTGAATTTCTTCCTATTTATAGTGCCAATGACTTTCTTGATCTCGTAAGGGAACAATCCCTTTATAATGAAGCCGATGTTCGTCGTAATGGTATTTCAGAAGAAACAACAGCGGTGTTTCTCTCCTTTGATTTCGTCACCGATTTTAACAACATGCCGATCAACGCTAGCTTTGGTGTGAGATACGAAGAGACTGACGTTGAGTCCTACTCTGTACAACGCCCAGTGGTAGGCTTTAATTGGATTACGCCAATACAACTGGCTAAAGTATTGGCAGACGAGGAGATAACCGAAACATTAGAAGGAGACTACGAACAATTCTTGCCCAACTTAGATATTAGTATGGAAATTACTGATGATTTAGTCGCTAGGTTTTCTTACAGTAAAACTATCGCAAGAAGTAGTATTGGCGCTATGTTCCCAGCGACCAGCTTAAACTTACACCGTGCAGGGGGGCCATTTCGTGCATCTCAAGGAAACCCTAATCTACTTCCTTTCGAGTCTCAAAACGTGGACTTATCGCTAGAGTACTACTACGACGATGGTAGCTATGTTTCCGTTGGCCACTTCCGTAAACAAGTTGATAACTTTATTTCTACTGGCCAGCTAGAGAGCGAAATAGAAGGCCCTAATGGCCCACTAACTGACCCAAGTGTAAGCGCAAGAGCAAACTGCCCAGATGGCACGGTTACTGACCCAGTAGCTGCCTGTGTTTCCCAACCGGGCGATCCTGTTATCGCATGGGAAATTTCTACGCCGTTAAATCTTGATGCTACGCGTGTCTATGGTTGGGAGTTCAACGTACAGCATCTGTTTGGTGAAACAGGTTTTGGCACAGTGGTTAACTACACTATGGTAAATAGTGCAGATGAATATGATGTTTATTCTTTGGAAAACAACTTTGCACTTACCGGCTTAAGCGATTCAGCCAACTTCGTGTTGTTTTATGAAAAGGACTATTATCAGGTTAGAGCAGCATATAACTGGCGAGATGAGTTTTTACTTTCTGGTGGTTTAGAGCCTACCTTTACCGAGGCGTACAGCCAACTTGATATCTCAGCAAGTTACGATATTAATGACCATGTATCTGTGTACCTAGATGGTATTAACGTAACCGATGAAAGTACCCGTAGACATGGTCGCTTCAGCAATCAGCTTATCGACTATGAAACATATGGCCCCCGCTACAATGTAGGTGTGAGAGGTAAGTTTTAAGCATAATATAAGCGGTGTCGCGCTGTTTAATACCACGCAAAAATGACGGTTGTTCTACGCTTATCAATAATTTTGCCTTGGGGAAATATCCCCCCAAGGCAAACTATTATTAGCAAGCTACCACACTATAGATTCTCTTCTGCAAAGCTGGCTAAACGGCTTCGCACTACCCCATCTAAGTTCAGTGTCGCACTACCGGAAAAGTCTTTGAACTTCTCTACCAAGTAAGTAAGACCTGAAGTTACGGCACTTAAGTAATTACTGTCGATTTGGGCCAAGTTTCCGCCCACAATAATTTTGGTACCTTCACCGCATCGGGTGATAATAGTTTTAAGCTGTGACGCAGTTAAGTTCTGAGACTCATCCAAAATAACAATAGAATTTTGAATGCTTCGCCCGCGCATAAAGTTAACCGACTTATACTGGATATTGGCTTTTTCCATGATGTAATTCATAGAGCCTTTCACATTCTCATCGTGCTTATGTAGCACCTCTAAAGAGTCTGTAATGGCCGCCAACCACGGCAGCATTTTCTCTTCTTCCGTACCCGGCAAGAAGCCTATCGATTCGGCTATTTCTGGCGTGCTACGTGTCACGATTATCTTATCGTACATGTTACGCTCTACCACCATTTCAAGGGCGGCGGCTAGGGCCAATAGGGTTTTACCACTCCCAGCGGGGCCTGTAAGGATCACCAAGTCGATGTGTGGGTCAAGTAACGCATGAAGCGCCATGGCTTGACCGATATTCTTGGGCGTTATTCCCCACGCATGGCGGCCCATTAAGCGCTCATAGCCTAAATCGAGCACTTCAAGAGAGTCACCGTTAATCGCTTCAACGAGTCCAGCAAAGTCGTTGCTTTCATCAAGTAAAAACTCATTGATGTAAGCTTCTGGCAGCATGGCTTTGGGAATGGTGTGAATGGTATCGCGGCCTTCAGTGCGGCTATCTACACTTTTAACCTTGTCCCAGAAATTGCCCTCAAACCGATGAAAACCCCGAGAGAGGTATTTAATATCACTGATAAGTTGGTCGGTGCGGTAATCCTCTACATGAGCAAGACCTGCCCCTTTGGCTTTGAGGCGCATGTTGAGGTCTTTGGTGACCAACACCACTTGTTGCGGTGCATTTGCTTTTTGTAAATGCAGGGCCACGTTAATGATGCGGTTGTCATTCTCATTACTGGTGAACACTTGCTGCGATTGCGCCATGCCCAAATCAGTATAAATAGACAACGAACCTGTGGGCGCTGTCTCACCTGCACCCATTCCCACCATAGACACACCCGCCACCATATTGTCAGGTGACGCATCGTGCAATAAGTCTTCCATTGCACGAATAGATACTCGCGCATCTCGGGCAACGTCTTTCTTACTATCTTTGATGTAATCTAGTTCTTCAAGCACTGTCATTGGTACAACGACATCGTGTTCTTTAAAGGAGAGAAATGCGTGAGGTTCGTGCAGCAGAATATTGGTATCGAGGACGTATATTTTTGTATCAGTGGAATTTTTTCTTGGCATCCTTTACTCCGGTAAATAAGGCCAGGCACACACAACAAATTAGCGTGCTAGGAACAGTTCCGCTGAAGGAGAAGAAGTTGTCGCTCGAACAGGACTTCCACTCCTTGTCGCGTCGACCGAAAAGTGGCAGTTACCTAAACACCGCCACTTCACACGCTTGCCCAACAAACAATCACAAGCGCTAAATCCACCTTAATCCAGATTTTCATTATTAGCACTGTTTTTCTGCTAAATTTTTTTTCTTCTGTTTTTTCCTTCCTCCTCCAACCACATTTTCCACCCCAAGATTAAAACGCACAAATGGGCTAGTATTAATGACTTATTAATACACAATGCGTACAATACCGCCCCCGCAAAAAAGGTTGGTGATTTATGAGTTCAGGAAATCCGTTTTCCATTGGTCAGCGTTGGTTAAGTAATACTGAAACCGAATTAGGTTTAGGCGCTGTTATTAGTGTTGATTTTCGCTCAGTTGAGGTGTTTTTCCCTGCTACGGGAGAGGCGCGAATGTATACAAAGCAAGAAGCCCCCCTTACCCGTTTAGTGTTCGATATTGGCGAAACCATAAAAAGCCAAGACGGCTGGCAAATGACAATTTCTGAAATTGAAGAAAGCCAAGGCGTTTGCATTTACTTCGGTATCCGCGAAGACACCAAAGCACAGGTACGCCTATCTGAAACCTTGCTTGATCACCATATTCGATTAAACCAACCTGAAAAACGTTTGTTCAGCGAGCAACTTGACCACCCTAAGTGGTTCGACTTACGCCTTAATGCGCTGAATCACCAATACGATTATTTACGCTCGAGCACTTTGGGCTTAGCGGGTGCTCGTATCTCGCTCATTCCCCACCAGCTGCATATTGCCTCTGAAGTGGGTGGACGCCACGCACCACGTGTTTTACTTGCCGATGAAGTTGGCTTAGGTAAAACCATTGAAGCCGCGCTTATTATTCACCAGCAACTGCGCACGGGGCGCGCTCAGCGAGTACTCATTTTAGTACCAGATTCATTGGTACATCAGTGGTTGGTTGAAATGCTGCGCAGAATTAATCTGCCTTTCGCTATTTTTGATGAAAGCCGATGCGAAGCTTTAGATGATGATGGGGAAACCAACCCCTTTGATAACGACCAGTTAGTGCTATGTAGCATCGACTTTTTGAGTCAAAGTGAAAAACGTCAGCAACAAATTCAAGCGGCATCGTGGGATTTAATGGTGGTTGATGAAGCCCATCACCTTGCGTGGTCTGCCGATGCCCCTTCTGCTGAATATACTTGCGTGGAAGCATTAGCCAATGAAACCCCAGGGGTATTGTTATTAACCGCAACACCAGATCAACTTGGCCATGAAAGCCACTTTGCCCGCTTGCGATTACTCGACCCTGCTCGCTTCCATAGTTACGAAGCATTTTTAACCGAAGAGTCGCGTTACAGTCAGCTTGCCGACGCGGTAGCCCCGTTACTTTCAGACACCACACCTGACGAAAAGCAGCGCACTAAGCTAACCGACTTCGCCCCGGATGTGATGGAAAATGCAGGTGATTTAGCACAACCTGAAGCACGCCGCGAATTAGTACATCAGCTTATTGATTGCCACGGCACTGGCAGAATGCTGTTTAGAAACCGCAGAGCCAATATTGAAGGCTTCCCTGACCGCGTATTGCTTGGCTACCAACTCGAACTGCCAGAGGCATATCAAAGTGCGGTAACCGGTGGTGATTTAACCCATGCGTTATATCCTGAGCGTATGCCAAGCGTGGTGAATAGCTGGATGGATGAAGATCCTCGGGTTGGTTGGTTACTTGATTTTATGCAGTCGGTAAAACCAGAAAAGATATTACTGATTTGTGCCAGTGCGCGCACCGCGCAAGAACTTGGTGAAGTCATTCGCACTCAAACCGGTGTACGTCATAGTGTGTTCCACGAAGGCATGACCATTGTTGAGCGAGACAAAGCCGCTCATTATTTCTCTGATGAAGAAGACGGCGCACAAATATTACTGTGTAGCGAAATTGGTAGTGAAGGGCGTAACTTCCAGTTTGCCCATCACTTGGTGTTATTCGATTTACCAGTAACACCCGACTTACTTGAACAACGTATTGGACGCTTAGATCGTATCGGTCAAACTCAAACCGTTGAAATTCACGTACCTTATCTGAAAAACACCGCTCAGCATGTGTTGGTGGATTGGTATCATGAAGGACTGAATGCATTCGAGAAAACCTGCCCGACTGGCTCAGGTGTGTTTGACGACGTAAAAGCCTTATTGATTGGCGCGTGTTTGCACCCTCACGATCTTCATACTCGTGATGAACTTATTAACTTAAGTACCACGTTAAATAGTCAGTTAGTGGCGCAGTTAGAAGCGGGTCGTGACCGTTTATTAGAACTTAATGCGTCTGGTGAAGGCCGCGTTGAACAGTTACTTGAAGACATCATATTGCTTGATAACTCGCAAGATTTATCTCGTTTTATGGGTCGTTTGTTTGATGCCATTGGCGTTCAGCAGGAAGAAAAAGGCAGCGATTGCTTTATTCTCATGCCAACCGAATCTATGGTTAGCCAATTACCGGGTCTTGATCCTGAAGGCATGACGGTAACCTATAAACGTCGCGTTGCTACCACCTTAGAAAATGTGCAATTTTTAAGTTGGGATCACCCCCTTGTACATACCGCTATCGATTTAGTACTTAGTGATGTGCACGGTAAGAGCAGCATTGGCTTTATTGCCGATCCTGACCTTCCCAAGGGCGCTTACTGGTTAGAGGCCTTGTTTGTGTTAGATGCCAACGCCCCTAAAGCACTTCAGCTTGGTCGTTTCTTACCACAAACGCCACTGCGTATTTGTTTAGATGCACAAGGTAATCAGGTTGACTTAACGTTTGAAGTTAAACGCAAAGTGAATCGAAAAATTTCGCATCAATTGATTAAAGCACTGCATCAACCGCTTACCTTAGCAATTGAGAACAGCCGGAAACTGGCGCATCAACAAGCGAATCAAAAGCTACACGATGCACTGCAAGACATGCATAAAACCCTAAACAGTGAAATTCAGCGCTTAGTCGACTTACAAAAGCGTAACCCGTCAGTGCGTGACAGTGAAATTGAGTTTATTGAAAATCAAATGAACGCGTTAGACAAAGTAATACAAGGTGCTGACGTGCAGTTTGATGCCCTTCGTTTAGTGGTGAATAACCCTTAATGGCTAATCCAGCGTTTGTTTATAACCCGCCCGTACAGCCCTATTTAACCATTCTCTACCAAGATGATGACATCTTGGTAGCGAATAAGCCCAGCGGCCTGTTAAGTGTGCCAGGTAAGGCACAAGAACATAAAGACTCGCTTATTAGCAGAGTAAATACCGTGTTCCCCACTGCCACTGTGGTGCACAGGCTAGATATGGCGACATCGGGCATTATGGTGATGGCGCTCAATAAAGAAAGCCATCGGCATATTTCAAAGCAATTTGAACTACGCAAAACCAAGAAGCGCTATTTTGCTCGTGTTTTCGGCCACGTGAAAAGTAACAAGGGGGAAGTGAACTTACCCCTTATTTGTGATTGGCCTAATCGCCCAAAGCAAATGGTTGATTATGAGCGAGGCAAAAAAGCCCTAACCCACTATGAAGTGGTAGACGTAACGCCAATAGCATCGCGTATCACCATTAATTCAGCCACTAGCGCTAATACTCCCCCTGATATAAGCCCCGGCTTTAGCACTACGAGTGAGCAAAGCGAAACGTTAGTGGCCTTGTACCCGGTTACAGGGCGCTCCCACCAACTCCGTGTGCACATGCTTGAGTTAGGTCATCCTATCTTAGGTGATAGGCTTTATGCGCATCCACAAGCCCTAGGTATGGCCGAACGTTTACAGCTGCATGCAGAAAGCTTGAGCTTTGCGCATCCTTCGTCTGAAGATTGGCTAACGTTCCAAACGCCTATTCCGTTTACTGGTTATACCCACTACTCCCCCGCCCCACTATCTATCGATTGAAATTCTGGGCTATAGATTGAGACTTTGTGGCGCTTCTTACCTATCTGTTTCACCTGCTTTCATTAAAGCGGTTAATTAACCCAGCGCTAAAAAATACTCTTGGTTCGAACTGAAGTTTTCAAAGGTTTAGCCGATAATTAAAGTGTTGAATGCTTTATTGGTACACCATGTTACATTTATTTCGTTTTCTCGTGGTGGGTTGCAGCTTTATGTTTTCGATGGGATATTTTGTGCCTGGTGCGCAAGCCCAAAGCTTGTATGAGGATATCACCCACGCTTTTTTACCCGACGACATTACCTATGTAATGGCTGGGGAAATCCGCGTGCCTATTTTTGAGAGCTCTTCAGCATTGCCTATCTCTCGCGGTGCGGCCATTATTTTAGCTGATGCCTCGCCCACCGGACTCTCCATTGGGGATGCACGTCAATTAGCCAGCTTACTCAATGAAAAAGGTTGGCATGTGGTGGTTAGCCCAGTTTCATTGACGCTAGAGGAAGACCCTGACCTACCCGTCGATGAGGCTATTCACCCGAAAGCTGACAGTCGGCTTCAACGACAAAATTACGTATCGTCCAGCCAGCATCTAACCATCTTAATCAATGCGCTTAATACTCACCTTGAAAGTCATCAAGGGTTTAGAATGAACATTGCCTATGGAATGCAGGCTGCACAATTGCTGGATTTAGGTTCTAAAGGCATTATTCCCTCACCAGACACTTTAGTCGCCATCACCCCCTTTTGGCCGAATGACGACATAAACCGCGCTGTACCAGAATTTATTGCAGGCACTGAATTTCCGGTGTTAGACTTATCGATTAACGGCACCAATCCATGGGCGTTGCAAACGCAAGCAAAACGAAAGCAACTTGCCACCACTTCCCTTAAGCTTCACTACAGACAACAGTCTCTATTCACGCAAAATTCAACCTTTGGTCTAATGGACAATGAGAATAGCGCTAAAATTCAGCTAATTGCTGGCAGCGTTCTTGGATGGGCTCAACATTTAGGCTGGTAATTAGAATCTAAACCAATTAGTCTAATTTACAGTTTAAAACAGTAACCTATCTCATTTGCCTTGGGTTTTACAAGGTATCACTGGGTGTTCTGAACTATAATTCTTTTTAATCTTTAATAACGGCGGCTGTGTGTCTATGACTGTTCAAACATTCGTAAACAAAAAGGCCAAGCAGCTGTGTTTTTATCTGAGGTCATTTTGGCAAGGAGAGCTTCCAGTCGAGGAGATTGAGCTATTCTTTTGGGATAGTATGGAAGAGTGGGGCCAGATAGAGTACACATTTACCCAACCTTACACCTATAAGGAACGGGTCTTTTGGCATTTGCTCCATCAAGTCCATTTTTGGCAAGAAGATAAGTTACGTTCAGATAAATATCTTGTCGATGAGTTAATGAACTGTGTATTGTTTTTAGAAGGCAAAGGGCACTGCCCCATCGATTGTGTTGGTATACGCCCCTAGCAACTTTCTTTATTTATCAATTTATTAGTGATTCAACCCTTTATCGTTCGTTTTCATTGAAACTGAAGCGTGATCATGGCTCAATATGAATGGATCACGCTTTGGCCATGGAACGCATTTGTTAGACTCTCTCAAAACTTATCAAGACAGACGTTACCTTAGTATTTTTCTATTTGGCATTACCAGTGGTTTTCCATGGATTATGATTGGTTCGGTGCTCTCAGCCTGGTTAAAAGATGAAGGCCTATCTCGGTCTGCCATTGGCTTGTTTGGTGCTATCTTTGCGGTCTATTCCTTCAATTTTCTTTGGTCTCCTTTAATTGACCGCGTAAAACCTCGCTTTCTTGGCCAGCGTCGAGGCTGGATTTTCATCATGCAAGGCGGCATTGCCCTGTGTTGTGCGTTGATGACACAACTTTCTGCTAATAGTCATTTGTTTTACTTAGCATTGGTGGGCTTACTCATTGCTATCTTTTCATCAACTCAAGATATTGCGATAGATGGCTATCGAATTGATGTCATTGAAGAAAATGACAACGACGGTTTGTCGGCAGCATCATCTGTAGCCACCGCTGGTTGGTGGACGGGTTATGGTGGACTTGGAGCCATCCCATTTTTTATTGCAGACAACAGCAGCTGGTATTGGCCTGATATTTACGGCTTACTCGCCCTTTTTATGCTTGTACTTATGGTCACCACGGTGTTTGCCAAAGAGCCTGACATAGATCGTGACTTACTGCGTAGCCAAGTGGTGGGGAGCCCAACACAGGGCAGTGCCGGAGAAGGCTCTTCTAAAATAGCGTTTTGGTTTAAACAAACCTTAGTGGCCCCTTTTTCAGAATTTTTCTCCCGTAATGGCGTCAAGCTCGCCCTCTCTTTTTTGCTGTTTATATTCTTGTTTAAAATTGGAGAAGCCTTCTTAGGAAGAATGAGTATCGTTTTTTACAAAGAAATTGGTTTTTCAAATAGTGATATAGGCACTTACTCAAAGCTGCTCAATTGGTGGGTGACCATTATCTTTTCTCTGATAGGTGGGCTAGTCAACATTCGCTACGGCATTTACAAGGGGTTAATGACCGCCGGTATTGCTATGGCGGCTTCTAACCTTATGTTTTCCCTTATTGCTACCACTGGGCCTGATGTTACACTTCTGGCCGCTGCGGTTATTATCGACGGCTTTACGGCTGCTTGGAGCACCGTGGCCATGGTCGCTTTTATTTCTCTGTTGTGTAATCGCGCTTTCAGTGCCACCCAATACGCCCTTATGGCATCGCTAAGTGTAGCGGGGAGAACCTTAGTGGCATCCAGTAGTGGTTTCGTGGTTGATTTCCTTGACGGTAATTGGAGCCAGTTCTTTGTTATTACAGCACTTATGGTTATTCCCAGCTTGCTGTTCTTACACAATATTCGACACAAAATCACTCATTTGGAAAAATCTAAAACTTCTGAGCAATAACGTTGCAATAACTCATTTCCCATCTAAAGTTAAACTACAGTGCATATAAGCAATGATGAGGAAATGAGTTCGTAAAAGGATAGCCTAAATTAGCCATACAATAAGCGTTCACTTGGCTTCAAGATAGCTGATTAAAATACAGTAGTAGGCTTGGCGACAGCCCAATGGCTAAGTGAAAAATCAGTAACGGCTAAGAAAAAACCAAGAATAGGCCAATAGTAGGCGTAGTAGCATGGAGTCGCTATGAGCAAGAATGAAGTACCATTAAACGAAGCAACGCATCGGAATTTATACATCGCGACAGGGTTTGCCGTAGTAATATTGTGTTTTTTCGCCTACCTATACCACTTTTTACACACCCACTATACGTTGTCGCAATCGCTAAATGCGAGCAACTCACTGCATCATGCACTCATTGAAATAGAAAAACGTATTGAGGCACTTGCTAAGCCACAACCTTCAGATGAAATAGCCACTATCCAGAGGGAGTTAATGCCCCTTGCCGTTGAAGCAAAGTATCACTTTCAACATGCTTTTTTAATTGACGATGCGCATTTCGATGACTTTAATACCCAGGCACTCAGTTTAGATGCCTATATCAGCGAACAACAAAGAAGCACTTCACTTTCACTTCCCGAGCAGGTTAAAGTTACTTTGTATTTGCTCCGTACTATTGTTGATTTACCCCCTAGTGAAGTAGCGGGTTATCTATCCCCCCCGCTTCAGCTTTCGCCACTTATTAGAGATATTAGGCTTCAAGAACAAATTACCTTAAATCGGTTAAGCCACAGTGCTCAAAATCTCAAAGTAAGCTTGTTTGTGATTACCGCCTTGTTAGCACTTTCTCTTATGGCGCTGTGGCTATATGTTTTCTCAAAAATTAACCAAAATAGAACTCGTCTGCTTAAGAAAGAAGCGCATACCTCTTCGAAAAATCAAGAATCTGAAGCCTTACTTGAGAATGAAAAGCGCGACTTCCTGAACTTAATGAGCCACGAGTTTAGAGGGCCAATTAGTGCCATTATTACTGCACTAGAACTTATTCCTAACATGAAGCAGCAGCAAGGAAAGCTTATTCAACAAGCGGAACAATCATGCTACCGGCTATTGAACTTAACCAATAACTTGCTCGATATTTTATCGATTGGTAGCGAACAAGATAAACACATTGGCCGGGTTGACCTTATCAGTTTGCTCGACGAATGTATTGCCCCTTACTCCGTTCAGGTTAGAGGGAAAAAAGTCGAATTTACGATGCATTGCAACCATAGCGTTCCCCACTTTATTGAAGGGGATGCCACAAACTTATCTAAAGTCATCCGCAACACGTTAGACAATGCCGTTAAGTTCACACCCAATGGCATTATTGATGTAAATGTCACCACCTTGGTGAAAAACAAAAAGGTTTGCTTGGTCATAAAAGTGAGAGACTCAGGACTCGGCATTGCAGATGACATAAAGCCTAAAATTTTTGAACGTTTTTTTCGTGGCGAACAGCCGCTAGATCATCGGTTTCCAGGTGCTGGTATCGGGCTTACCGTAGTGCAAAAAAGCATTGATCAACTAGGTGGAAGCCTCTCGTTTACCAGCCAAGAGGGCATTGGTACTGAATTTGTTGCCAATATTCCTATTACGCCTTTATCCGATATCGAAACACCCAAAATTAATACTAGCAATGCGCGTTTCGCTATTGTTGATGATTTAGAAATTTCTCGACTGCATATACAAAACATTATTACTAGCGAAGGGTTTTCCGCCCGTTGCTTTGCTTCAGGTTCAGACCTACTAAGCTTGCATGATGAGTTACTACAATACACCGCCATTTTCGCCGACCTCTACATGCCTGGCATCGATGGTTTAGAGCTAACTCGAACACTTCATGCTATTTACGGAAAACGTACACCACCTATTGTGGTGTTATCGGCTACACCAGATATTGCCAATGTTATTGCAAACAGTCAGCTTGAAGTATGGCAATCGTTTGTTAAGCCGGTTGATAAAAACCGTATTGTGGATACACTCCATCATTTGGCGCAACCGAACAAATCAGCTTACCAAACAGTGAATCATGCCAAAGTGTTGGTGGTAGAAGATGAGCCTATCAATGCCCAAATGCTGGAAAACATGCTGATATGCATGGGTCACTCACCTAAAACTGTCACCACTGGCAACGATGCCATCATTCAAGCCAGTGAAGAGTCTTACGACGCTATTTTGTTAGATATTAATTTACCTGATATTAGCGGATTAGAGGTGGCAAAAATTATTAAAGAGAAAAAGCCAAACATTCCCATCGTTGCTATTACAGCTAACGCACATAAAGACGACAAAAAAGCCTCTGAACTTGCTGGTATTCGCTACCACTTAGTTAAACCTGTTACCTTCCAAGAGTTGAAAAACACCTTAGATTTAACCCTATTGAAACTATAAGAGTAAACGCAGAGTTGGTGTAATAAGCGCACTACCAACTCTGTTTGAAGCTACCGAAAAAGACTATGCATGTAGTTGCATTGCAAATAGTTGCTTACACTCCGGCTAGCGCGCTAATACAGTATTTGTTCCGCCCACTTTCTTTAGCTTCGTAAAGCGCTTGGTCGGCTTTTTCAAGCCAAGCCATAGAGCTTTTACTATGAGGGTCGAATTCAGCTAAACCCAAACTCACCGTAAAAGTAATTTCTTCACCATCGTGCTCTACCACCAAACGTTCCGCTAAACGACGAATACGCTCAGCCACTATAACGGCCTTTTCAACGGGTGAGTCGGTAAGAATCACGGCAAATTCTTCGCCGCCATAACGGCCTGCTAAATCAGTTTCCCGGACGCAGCGCGTGATAAGCGCGGACAGCATCTGAATCACTTTATCGCCTGCTTGGTGACCATAAGTATCGTTCACTTTTTTAAAGTGATCGATGTCTAACATCATTGCGGTACTCGCCTTTTCTTGGCGCTTGGCTAACTTATAAGATTGCTCAAAACGCTCCTGCCAGTATCGACGATTAAACAGCCCCGTTAAGCCATCAATTCGGCTGGCTGTTTTAAGCTCTTCATTCAGCCTTTCCATACCAATTTTGCTAAGTGCTTGGTCTGTTACGTCATAAACGACGATACAGAACTTCTCAACATCACCGGTTTCAGAAATTAGTGGAAACATGGTCACGTTCTGATACATGAAACTGGCTTGGCAGGTAATAGGTCTATTGCCGCCAAATTTAAATAAGTATTGGCGCTGTTCCCAAATAATAAATACTGGGCTTTTTAAGTTAAAGACCGGTCCTGATTTAAGCCTCAGCCAATTTTCATCAATCTCTGAAAAATGGGTAAATAAGGAGGTACCTTTAATATCGTGGGGTAGAATTGAAGAGTGGTTCTCCATGAATTTATTCCACGCTTCCACTACGAAATCTCGGTTTAGTACAACAATACCCACTTCGATAGAGTCGAGCAGTTCAGCGGGTAAATTTCCACCTGCAGTCAGTGAAATCATTATGAAGCCTCCTTTTCGACATCCACTAAACGCCCATAAATATGGTTCATCGCTTCATCGGGAAATAGGAGTAACAAATCGAATGCAATATCTCTGGCTTTAATGGCGTAACCAATTTCGATTGCCATTACCTTGCCCCACTTCTTAACATTGTCGTTAAGTAACGCAGCTAGCCCTTGATGTCGACCGAGTAATACAGGAAGCGTATGACTAAATGACACGTTTAGTTGTTCAGACAATCCATTTAAGCATGCACCAATGAGAATATTCGACACATCCATTAATGCTTCAAGCTCTAAGCTTCCCGTAGACTGGTGAGCATCGTATTTTAGTAACTCAACGATGTTTTGCGAGTTAGTATCATTGAAAATAACCAGCGCCTCGCCGCGAATTCCGGCACTAACAAAGCCTTTCGACACGGCTGAAACACAGTCGTTGCGATTTATCTCGGCGATGGCCATCGACAACTCATTACTTTCTAGCAAATTTACATTGGGAATAGGCAGGTCGACAAACTCGCCCATAAGCTGTGCTAGGCTTTCACCAGCCCGGCCCATAGCGATATTCACCATTTCTCGATAAGCATCTAGCTTATCGTCCAACGAGGACGCATCGGTGTCTCTTGCAACGGCTTCTCGCTGTATTGCTGTAGAAACGCCACTATAGATACCGTAAGAAGATAGAATGTTAGTGAGCTTTTCGTTATCAATAGGTTTACGAATAAAATCGATAGCACCTAAAGCCAACATTCGATCTCGCGCTTGCGCTTGTACGTCTCCTGATACCACAATAACCAAACAAGGTAAGTCTTCCTTACGAATGGCCTCCATGGTTTCATAGCCGTCCATGACGGGCATATTCAGGTCAAGAAAGACCACATCGCCTTTACCAGCACGGATAACCTCAAGGGCTTCTTGTCCATTACCGGCAAATGAAATCTCTACGTCCCAACTATCTGGGATACTGCGCGCCATCTGACGTCGCGCAAAGCCTGAATCATCACATATAAGAATAGGTGTAGACACAAAACCTCCTTATATTGCGACGGGTGCTTTTATGTGAGGGTGAGACTGGTAGCCTTTAAGCGTAAAGTCCTCAAATGAAAAATCAAAAATGTCTTTCACGCTTTCGTTTAATTCCATAACGGGCGGCGCGAAAGGTTCTCGGCTTAATTGCAGGTCAACTTGCTCTAGATGATTACTATATAAATGCGCATCACCCAATGTCAGAATGAAATCACCCGGCGCTAGGTCACATACTTGGGCGATCATCATAGTGAGTAAGGCATAGCTAGCAATATTAAAAGGAATACCTAAGAAAATATCACCACTGCGCTGATATAGCTGACAACTCAATTTGCCATCAAGCACATAGAATTGAAACATGGTATGACACGGTGGCAATGCTTGCTTACCCATACTCGCATTTTCACTTGGCGAATATTGTGTATCTGGCAATACAGACGGATTCCATGCACTGACAATAAGACGGCGAGAATCTGGATTGGTTTTGATTTGGTCAATCACATCGGCTATCTGATCGATAGTTGTACCATCGCCATTGTCCCAACTGCGCCACTGCTTACCGTAGACAGGGCCTAATTCGCCCTCTTCTGTTGCCCAACCATCCCAAATGCTCACGCCATTTTCTTTCAAATAAGCGATGTTACTTTCGCCTTTCAAGAACCATAGCAGCTCGTGAATAATAGATTTAAGGTGGCATTTTTTAGTGGTAACTAACGGAAAGCCTTGTTGTAAATCAAACCGCATTTGATAGCCAAATACACTTAACGTACCGGTTCCAGTGCGGTCTTCCTTTTTTACACCTGTATCACGTACATGGCGCATCAATGCGAGATATTCTTTCATCTTTCTTCTTATTTATTGTTTAATTTGTTGCTGTTGGCGGGTGTAGGCGCGCACTAATAGCCCTATGCCTAATGCAATCATAGGTAAACATAATAGCTGCCCTTGGCTTAGCCCCATTTGGTATAAACCAATGTGAGCATCTGGCTCTCTAAAGTACTCCACGATAAAACGGAAACTCCCATAGCCAAGTAAAAAGACACCACTTACCGCGCCAACCGGTCGAGGTTTAGCAGAATAAAGCCATAAAATAACAAACAATAATACGCCTTCCAAGGCAAATTCATATAACTGGGAAGGATGGCGAGGCACATTACCGGCACTTGGGAAAATGATTGCCCAAGGCACATCAGTGGTACGGCCCCATAATTCAGCGTTAAGGAAGTTTCCAATGCGTCCTGCGCCCAAGCCAATGGGCACTAAGGGAGCCACGAAATCACCTAAACGTAAAAACGTGGTTTTCATTCGCTTAGCCTGCCACATTAAGGCCACTAATACGCCAACAAGTCCGCCATGGAACGACATACCACCGGCCCATATTTTAAACAGGTAGAGGGGATTTTCTAGAAACATGCCAAACTGATAGAAGAACACATAGCCAATGCGACCACCCAAAATCACACCAACAAAGCTCCAGAACAATAAATCACTTAGTTGATCTCGCGTCCATTCAGTACGAGACAAACGCTTCTGCGCTAGCAAATATGCGGCAATAAAACCAACGAGGTACATCATGCCGTACCAACGGACACTTAATGGCCCGAGGCTAAAAATAATAGGGTCTATACTGGGAAAAACCAAATAACTGCTTTCAGCCATACGCTTAATTAATTCCTACAAACATTTTGATACTTACCAACACTAACAAACACGCTAGCATTGCTTTTAAAACTCGAGTATTAACCCGCTGGCCCAGCTTTGCGCCAATACCTGCGGTAAATATTGATGTGGTGACAATACCTGCTGTGGCGGGCAAATATACGTAACCTAAACTCCACTGTGGCATACCTGCTTGCTGCCACCCTGCAGCAACAAAACTGGCGGTGCCAAATATTGCGATTAACAAGCCACTAAATGCCGCGCAACCAATCGCCAATCTTATATTAATTCTGAACCAGACTAAGGCTGGCACTAACAAAGCGCCACCACCAATACCCATCAGAGCGCTAATTAAACCTGTGCCACAACCTACGCAACTTAGCACCCATGGTGACGCTTCGCTGTCTGATGTTTTCTGCTTACCGAATATCATTTGTGCGGCAATAATAATAACCAGAACCGCAAAGATATCTTTTAATAGCGCACCGGAAATATGACTGGCAATTTGCGCCCCTAAGATAGCACCTATTGCTATACCAAACCCAGTATAAAGCACTGTTGGTTTATGGATATTACCTAAGCGATAGTGTGCGAACGCAGACGACATGCCCGTAAAAATAATGGTAGAAAGTGAGGTAGCTATGGCCACCGGCATCACAGTCTCAACGGTCATACCAGCAAAGTGAATCAGTAAGTAGGAGAGTACAGGAACGATGATAAGACCACCACCTATACCTAACATTCCTGCTAATAACCCGACGATCACGCCAAGGACTAAGCAGCTCACAAAAATGATGGTTAACGGTTCCATTCAAAATCCTTTATCACACAGCAGAATCTAGCATTTACACTGCTAGCGCCATGCCTATTTTACGCACCCGCCCGTATTAACCCACCTAAGCCTTTTGTCTCTAAATATTCGTTTAAATGACCGAATACTTGTTCATGGCTTTGCGACGTTAACGCGAGAGAAAGAAGCTGTTTGCTTTCCGCCAGCGAAACCTTACGAATAAGCCAATTAATTTTTCGAATATTGAACGCATTCATACTTAAACGACGATACCCCATGCCCATTAATAAAATAGCACCTGCCGGTTCACCGGCAATCTCGCCGCAGATGGTAACAGGGATTTGGTTCTCGTTTGATTGCTGCACAATGTCGTAGAGTGCAGCTAATACCGCAGGATGGTAGCTGTTGTACAGCCCTGCCACACGGGTGTTGTTTCTGTCTACCGCCAACAAGTATTGGGTTAAATCGTTACTGCCCACCGAGAAGAAATCTACGTGTTTCGCAAGCTGCGGCAGTTGATACAATACCGAGGGTACTTCTAACATGATACCTAACTTAGGTCGCTGAAGTACTTCACCCGACTCACAAACCTCGTCACATATCTCAAAGTAGGCTTGGTTAACTAAGCGCTTGGCTTCTTGCACTTCTGCCACCGTAGATATCATGGGTAGCATAATGCGTAGGTTTTTAAGCCCAATACTGGCTCTTAGCATGGCCCGTACTTGTACCAAGAATATCTCAGGGTGATCGAGTGTTAATCGTATGCCCCGCCACCCTAAGAACGGGTTCTCTTCATTGATGGGAAAATAAGGTAGTGGCTTATCGCCCCCCACATCAAGGGTACGCATGGTAATCGGCAAATCGGGTGCCGACTCTAAGATTTGGCGATAAAGCTCGACTTGCTCTTGCTCAGAAGGAAAACGCTCCCGTAGCATAAAGGGAATTTCAGTACGGTACAGACCAATACCCGAGCCAATATGGCCAGCATTAAGCTCGGCTTCAGCAGACAAACCCGCATTGATATATAGCGACATGCGACAGCCATCTACGCTTTCACAAGGCTGCCCGGCTTCGGCGTCTATGCGCTCGGTTATTGCCGACTCTTCTTCAATAAGCTGAATAAATTCAGTTTTAATGTTCCGCTCGGGGGAAACAATTACCTCACCTGCATAACCATCGAGTAAAAGCTCTTTACCCTCAAGCAGTGCAGGAGACACATTCTGACACCCCATCACCGCAGGCACCCCCATTGCCCTTGCTAGAATAGCGGCATGAGAGTTGTTCGACCCACGGATAGAGATGATGCCTTTGAGCTTTTCTCTTGGAAACTCTGCCAGCATGGTTGCCGATACTTCATCGGCCACCAAAATACTGTCTTCGGTGGCGAGTTTTTCTACCAGCTTTTGCCCTTGGCCTTGGCCTTCGGTAAGAATATTAGCCAGAATACGATCTGAAAGGTCGACGATATCGATGGCACGCTCTTGCATGTAAGGGTCGTCCATCGCACGAAAACGTGCGGCGTAATTTTCGACAACCATCTTAAGTGACGACGCAGCATCCCACCCTTGCCTAATTTTCTCTTCTACCTCGCGGCCTAAACTATTGGCATCAAGCAAATGGTGATAAAGCTGAAAGATGGATTTAACGTCATCAGGAATATCGTCATCTAAACTTTTCGATAATCCATCTACGTGTTGGCGCGTGACTTCCACGCCTTTGCGGTAGGTTTGGATTTCGTCGTTTGGATTTTTACTGCGTTTAACAACCCAGTTTTTTAAATTAAGTGACTTATCAGGGGAAAAGCCTTTACCGATAGCTAAGCCGGGCGAACCCGCAATACCAGAGACATTTTTTTGCAGTGCAATACTGTTCACATTGGCGGTATTGTTTAGTGCCCCGCGCATGTCAGCATTGGTAATTTCAAGCGCAAGCTGTGCTGCTAAGGTAACTAAGAAAGCTTCTTCGTCTTCACTGAAGCGGCGCATTTCGCTTTGCTGCAGGGTAATTACCCCCAACACTTTACGCTGGTGAATAATGGGCGTACCCAAAAAAGCGTTGTAGTTTTCTTCTTTAACTTCAGGATAGTGTTTGAATCGAGGATGATGCTGGGCGTTAACAATGTTGAGCGGTTCTTCACGCTGACCGACTAAGCCAATTAAGCCTTCAGAAAAGCCAATATGAACTTGCTCTACTGCATCAGGGTGCAGACCGTCGGTAGCCTTTAAAATAAAGGTTTGTTTCTCGTAATCGGCTAGATATATGGAGCATGAGTCGACATCTAGCGTTTGTTTAACGCGAGATGCCAGGCGAAACAAGGCAGTATCTAGCGCAGGAATTTGATTCATTTCCTGCACGATACGTTTAAGCGTGGTTAACATTGCGCCTTTTTGACCCTGAGTGTCCAATCGCTACTCCCTATACTTTGCTCGTTCGCCTAGCCTCGCCTGCGCTTTTTACCGCGCTTTTGCGACGACGTATTATGGCGCTGTTGTGGACGCTGTTGAGCAGCCATTACAACAGGGGAAAATTCCTTCATAACCCGACGGTAGACGTCTCGCTTGAACGACACGACATTTCTAATTGGATACCAATAGCTCACCCAACGCCAATCATCAAATTCTGGGTGCCCTGTTTTCAATACATTCACGTCCCGCTCATTACAGTCAAGCTGCAGCAGGAACCACTTTTGTTTTTGGCCTATACAGACCGGATTACTTCCCTGACGAATTAATCGCTTAGGAAGCTTATATCTAAGCCAGTTACGTGTAACACTTAAAATGGTGACATCTTTCGGTGTCAGTCCCACTTCTTCGTGCAGCTCGCGGTACATAGCTTGTTCGGCAGATTCCCCTTCATCAATTCCGCCTTGAGGGAACTGCCATGAATGTTGACCATAACGCCTTGCCCAAAATATTTGACCCATTTTGTTGCAAATCACTATGCCCACATTCGCACGGAATCCATCGGCATCTATCACATAGACTCCCGGGCACACTATACTTTTATATCTCTGCATTCTTCCATAATATATACACCATTCAAAGCATTAATCGAAATTCATGCTTTCCTTATAGAAAATTACTGAGCTGAACTATGCGTCCACCCGAGTCTCCACCTGAAAATTCAACTGCGTTATTAGCACGCTGTGACGCCATTGCGGGCTTAACCTTGGGAGAATTAGCCCACATGGCTGACGTTGCCATACCAGAAAATTTACAGCGTCATAAAGGCTGGCCAGGTATGTTGATTGAACGTTGGTTAGGGGCCAGTGCCGGATCTAAACCTCAGCAAGACTTCCCAGAGCTGGGTATTGAACTTAAAACTATTCCCATCGATGCCAATTTTATGCCCCTTGAAACCACCTATGTTTGCTATGCCCCCTTGTTGATGCAGCCAGGGTTAACGTGGGAAACAAGCAATGTACGCAACAAAATTCAACAAGTGCTGTGGTTACCTATTGAGGGAGACAGGCGCATTCCATTGGCGCAGCGCAGAGTCGCCAGTGCGTTTTATTGGCAGCCGAGTGCACTAGAAGATGCGATATTAAAACAAGACTGGGAAGAGCTTACAGAGCAAATACTGACAGGGCATGTAGAATCAATCACTTCTCGCCAAGGCGAGGCGTTGCACCTTCGCCCTAAGGCTGCCAGCGGCAAAGTATTAACTGATGCCTTAGGTCCGCAAGGCGAGCGAATCAAAACGCGCCCTCGTGGGTTCTACTTGCGTAAAACCTTTACCCAGCAGGTGCTTTATAACGCGTTTAGCTAACTTTACGTTTAGCATGGTGATGTCGGTTGGATAAATAGAGGCTGTTAAACTAGCGTGTCTCTTGAGAGCTGCGGAAATGCTTTACCAACACATCGCCTAAAAACTTTTCAGAATTAAGACCTAAGCGTTTTGCCACTTTCGCTATTTTGGCATCACTTCGCAGCAGTACATTTTTGGCGTAGTCCAGCCGGTACTGATACACAAAGCCGCGAAAGTTTTTCTTAAGTTCTAAGTGCAAGGCAATCGCCAGGGTGGTGGGTTCGACTCCTGCCTCATCGCTAAAGTCTTTCAATGTTAGCCCAAGCTTCTTGTAGTTTTTACCATCAATCATGGTGCGCTTAGCTTGACCAATGACCGCTCGCAATTCAGCTGGCTTTACCGCGCCTTCATCCAGCCGCTCGTAATCTAAAGGCGACGGTGACGTTACCCTAGGAAAAGTAAGGCTAAATAGCACCACAAGCAGAGAAACGCCGAGGGCCGTATGATGTAGGCTTTCCCAAAAAGGCACGGTAAAAAAGCCAAAGGTGGCAGCAGTCACCAGCAAAATACTGGCAAACGCCACAACAACCGTATTTGCCATGACGCTGGCAAGTCTTGGTACGCGAAACTCTTGAACATCAACCGCCTGTTCGGGTAAATGCCTATGATACATTTGAATGTGTTCAGTGATGAGAATACCAATGAGCAACACGCAGAACCCCGTTGTTAACGAGGCTAAATAAGCTGGCCATAGCATTAATGGCTCGCCACTCGGAGAGGCTTCTAGCCACAATAGCTTGTCTTCGGTGGGGATAAGCAAAATAGTTAATTGCAGCACGGCCATTACCCAAAAAGGCACCCACAATCGAGAACGTTTAGACGGGTAAGCTAATAACATGGGTTTAACCATTCTATAGCTACACGTCATTAGCAGTACCGCAAATACGTCTGACAACCCATACAGAGGCGCCAGTTGGGTTAACTGCCATAACCGCATCCATTCATCTAACATGAAAACAGGCCAACACAGAATGGCAGCCGCTAGCCAACGCCCTTGAGGTATGCGCTGACGATAATAAACAAACCTGGCTACCACAATAAAATAGAAAAACAGCGCCGCATAAAGGGCGTAGTCATACACCATATCTGCTTTCACCTTACTACATCCTTGTTCGCGATTTACTTGGCAACATTACCAGTAAATATCTCGTTCTAATGCCACAGCGCGGGTTCGCTCCATCACTTTTACGAGCACGGTCAACTTGCTGCTTGTCCACTTGCTAAGTTCGTCTTGCGTTTCTAATTCGGAATCTTGTACGGCTTGGCGAAGCATTAACAGCGCATTGAGTTCCTCAATACCGGTTAACAAATCTAACCAAGGCGCTCTAAAGTTACCCCGCTCTTCTAAAAACAAATCCCCAAGTAGAAAACCGCTCCACAAAGTTTGTCGAAGTACTACCTCTACTAAGGTGTAGTTGGCGGGGCCCATGGCTTTATTGGCTGGCATACTTTGCTGCACCGTTTGCCATCCCTGAGATAACCACCCTTTGGCATGATCTAAAACCAGCAAATCATACCCTGTGGCCTCTCTACGCCATGGTTTTGCGTTAATTAAGTCGATAGCTTGCAGCTTGATATCGGTCGCCATGCTGTCGAAAAATAAACTGGCGGGGTCATGGGCATGCAACAGTCCTGCTTTACGCCCCTGCAAATAACTGACAATAGCAGGGTGTTTGCTTAAGGTTTTGTGAAACAGGCTCTTTTTAGATAATAAATACCGTAAGCTTTGCAGATCGTCTTGCCAAGCCCATTGCTGCGCATAAGCAATGAGCTTTTTATGTAACGCAAGCATTTCTGGGCATTGTAGTACGGGTAAATACAAAGACACGCTTTGTAACAGCAAGCGCACACTCTTGGCCACTTCTGCTAGGGTTTTAATAGAGCCACTTTCAATAAACACATGCTCATGGTGCTGCCAATGAGCTAAAGCCAATTGAAGCGCACTTGAAAAGGCTTCTTCGGTAGACGATTTTGGATTTAGCGGCAAAAAGTCTGGCAAGGGTTTTACTTTGGCGTTAAAACCGTGCAGAAGCTGATACCCTTGCGCCGCTTTAGACACATCACTTAGCCTCACATCCATGCAACTGTTAATGTGAGTGGCCAATATGAATAGGCTATCTAGATCGCCGCTTTGAAGCTCAAGTTCAATCTCATTAATCGGTGAACTCGCTTTATCAGTGGCGGCTTCACCACAATCAAGTACTACCTCTACGCGACTCTTCTCTACCTCTACAATATAAGCATGGCGAGTAAAGTGGGTACTAAATTGCTTTTCCAATTTGCTGTTCATGCTGGGAATATTCCAGCTAGAAGGCCACACTGAGGTATCAAACAGGGTTAAGTCGGGGTCAGGTGCATTGAGATCAATGTTGTATTCTGCACGCTGATGTAACCCACCACTGACTTTCCCATTGGTTTTTAAGGTTTGCTCGTAGCTGCCATTATTGCCGCGTACACGAAAACCCATCTTACTTTCTTGAAAATCGTGATTTACCGTATCGTAATAATCGTTTTCAAGCCGCAGTTCGGTGTGGGAAATGAGGGTAATATTATTTTTTTCGAAAAGAGGGAGTACGCGGTCTTTAAATGCTTGATGCGCACCATCTTGAGTAACAAATTTTAGTTCAATTTCAGACATATTTGCGCAGTGGCACACGTGATAATGATGCAACCTTACCTGTGTCCAAACTAATTCGCAATGACACTGTTAACTGGTTGCGATGAAATTAACCAGTAGACAAAAGTGGAACAAACTTGCCTTTATCGCGGTCAACCAATACCATCTCCATGTTTTAGACGAGTATTTGGACTACCTATGATTCGAAAGTGGTTAGCAGTTGCCCTTTTTGCATGCTCTTGCCAAGCGCTGGCTCTTCAAGAGAGCGATACGCTAGAAGCGTCGTCGTCGCACTATATTCGCGATGATTTATTTATCTTTTTACACACGGGCCCAGGCCGAAACTACCGTATTCTAGGGTCTGTAGAGGCAGGCACACCGATTACTGTGCTAGACCGTGATGCTGATGCAGAGTTCACGCAAGTGACCGATGATGAAGGTCGTAAGGGGTGGGTTGAATCAAAGTATGTGACTACAGAGATGTCACAAGCTGAAAAACTACCTATGTTAAGTGAGCAGTTAGCACAAAGCCAAACCAGCTTACAAACTACCCAACGCGAGAATGCGAACCTGCGCCAGCAGCTTAATGATGCGCGCCAGCAAATTACGCAACTCACAACGGATACTGAACAACAAAGCAACGATATTAAACTCTTAAGTGCGCAAGTAGAAAGTGCAGATAAAGATGAACTGGTCACCTGGTTCACCCGTGGCGGCATTGTTGCCGGCGCAGGTATTTTATTGGGCGTACTTCTGACTTATATGCCGAAAAAGCGTAATCGCAGTAAAGAGTGGATGTAATTACCGATACTGTTGTATCGATAAGGTAAAATTGTCGATGTTAAAAAAAAGCGGCTTGTTAGCCGCTTCTTTTATATCTAGGTATATAAAATGGCTCTCACGACTGCACTTCGGTATCTTCAGGTTCATTAAGAGTAAGTGTAACGTGATAACCATTTACGACCGCACCGGCCTGGAACTGCCATCCCAACCGTTCTGTTAATTTAGTAATTAGCTTAAGTCCCAACCCGTAACCGTTATCCTCAACGTTAGATAGTGGCGAAGCCTCTGCGTCATTCTCGTTTAGGCTCTGGTTCTGGCTGTATTTTAACTCATGGTTCTCGATGGTTAAGGTAGTCTCATTTAGTGAAATAGACACTACACCGCTGTCGGTATGTTGAAAGGCATTTCGGATAACATTTCCAATAATTATTCTACTCGCCGTATCCGGCAGATACAGTGTCGTACTTGGCACATTCACATCGACGGTGACGGTTTTTCCTTTTAATAAGTATCTCAAGTCATCACAAAGTTGCTCAACCATGGTAGCAATGTCCACGGGATGATGAGGCAAAGGTTGACTGTCTTCGCGTGCTAACCACAATAAAGTTTCGGTTAAATCGGTCATTGTTTTAGAGGCGTTATCAATCCGCATTAAGGCATTTGTTCCTTTACTGCCAATTGTATGTGATTGATGTTGTAGTTGCTCTTTTTCTAAAACACGCTGTAGCAATTCCGTGCTGCTTCGAATAACCGCAATGGGAGTACGCAACTCATGACTGGCGTGATTAACAAAAGTACGCTCTCGCTCCAGGGTTTGTTTCACGCTTTGCAGGCTGTTGTGTATCAGTGACGCAAGCGCGTTGAGCTCTTTGTAGCGAAACCTTGGGATAGGTGCATCAAGTTGCTTTTCATCTAGCGCCGCCGCCCAATCCTGAAGCATTTCTACGGGCTTGGTCACGCTTCGCATGATAAGCAACAATACGATTGCGAACACGCCCAGTGCACCTACTCCAATAATGATACTTACCAGTTCATGGCTTAACCACACCGGCCGATGACCACGTCCTTTGGGCTCGCCAAACACTTGAGAAATATACCTTACCTCGCCGCTTTCAAGTGGCACCATCACCAAAAATCGTGCGGCGTATGGGCGCGTGAAAAACCAATCACGCTTTAAATCTTTAACTAAAACAAAAGGAATAAGTTCATCTTGCTTGAATGACGCAAGAATTTCTTCTGGTTGTTGGTCAAATTCGGTACTGATATAGAAATTCAAAACACGCTGTGGCGACTTACCAACTAATTCGGTGTTGCTTGCCATCCTTACCATGGTACCGCGTAACATACCGTCCATACCTTGAAAAAAGCGTTCAGAGGAAAACATTGAAAACAAGGTGATCAGCACACTCCCCACGGCAAGCAAGGTCCACAACACATAGCGACGTAAACTCAGGTGTAAGCCTTTAACCATATCAGCCGTCCTCAGTGAGGTAAAAACCACTGTTTGGCTTACTTAGCACCGAAATAGAGGCATTCACCTGTTCTAAACTTTTTCGTAAATGATGCATGTGCACTTTAAGCACATTACTTTCCGGCGCGCTATCTTTCCAAGCGGCTTCAATAAGCCGTTCTCGGCTAACCACTTCCCCTTTGGCTAACAACAGTTTTTTAAGCAGTGCATAGGTGATAGGGCTAAGTTTAATAAGGTTGCCATTTGCATGAGCCTCTTGCGTATTCATGTTAAGTGTCACATTACCCATAGCGGTTTGATTTACCTGCGCAGATCGCCGACCTGCTAGAGCAGTTACCCTTGCGACGAGTTCAGCCATGGCAAAAGGCTTAATTAAATAATCGTCAGCGCCTTTTTTAAAACCAGTGAGCTTATCTTCAAGCTGGTCACGCGCTGTCAGCATAATAACCGGCGTGTCGTTACCATCGTTGCGCATACGCTCGCAAACGCTAAAACCATCTAAACGCGGCAAGTTGATATCAAGCACGAGTACATCGTATTGATACTGATTAATGAATTGCAACGCAGCCACCCCATTGCTGGCGTGATCGCACTGCATATCCTCTAACTCCAAGTAGTCTAGGACGTTGCCAGCCAATCCAATATCATCTTCAACTAACAACACCCGATTCATTGTTTTCACCTAAGTTTAACCCGTCACTTGCATGGCAGCGTCTTTGGTTTTCTTGCCTAGCTTCGCTACATCTTCATAAATTAACAGCAATGCCGGAATTAATACTAGTGTAATGGCGGTAGCAAACAAAATTCCATAGCCTAACGATGCTGCTGCAGGTATTAAAAACTGTGCTTGAATAGAGGTTTCGCCCAATATGGGATACAGACCTAAAAAGGTCGTTATTGAGGTCAGCAAAACGGCGCGAAGGCGGCTAGAACATGCCTCTACTACCGCTTCTTGCACACGCATACCCGCTTCTTTTAACGCATTGTATCGCGATACCAGCAATAAGCTATCATTCACCACTACACCGCTTAATGCCAAAATTCCGTTTAGTGACAGTATGCTCAGCATCAAGCCATTACTCCAATGTCCTAACACCGCGCCAACAATACCAAACGGAATAGCCGTCATAATAATAAGCGGCTGAATGTAAGACTTAAGCGGAATAGCAAGCAAGGCATAAATAGAGATGAGCGCCAATATAAACACACTTTCCATTGAGCTTTGTGTTTCTTCTTGCTGCTCTGCTTCACCGGCAAAATGTAACGACAAATCTTGATATTGACGAGACAAAGTAGGGACAAAACTTTCGTTTAAGAGGTTGACTAATTCGGTAGCGGTTATCACATCGCTATCTACCGATGCACTAACGGTTAACGCCCTAAGCCCGTCTATACGTACCACCTGCTTTTGTTGCACATCAGGGGTCATGGTCGCAATTACACTTAATGGGACAACCGTGCCATCGTCTAAACGAACCCGCGTATTCATAACATCAGAGGGGTCCATGCGGTCTTCTTCAGGATAACGCACACGCACTTTCACTTCATTTTTGTTGCGTAAATAGCGCTGTACTATTTCACCACCAAAGGCTTTTAATAACTGTTGCGATAAACTTTGTGTGTCCATGCCCATGGCACGGCCTTCTGGGGTCAGTTCGAAGCGCATCATGGCTTCACCAGGGGTGAGAGAGCTTTCAACACCAAATACCCCATCAATGTCAGCCAGCGCTTCTTGGAAGGCCATATTGGCAGCGGTAAGTGTTGCATCATCAATGCTTTTCAACTCTACTTTAAACGCATCCACCATTTCGCGACGGGCTTGAATTTTTAGTTTTTTCACGGCTTCTAAATTGCCACTTAGTGCAGTCCAGCGTGCTGCCAATTCGTCAAGGGTGTATGGCTGAGCCTCGGCCAATGAAATAATAATAGTGCCACTTTGATCGCCATTAGCCGTCACTTGCAGGCTTTTTAAACCGCTCTCATCAGCGCCCTTTTCTTCCACTAGCTGCTTATCTGCCTCTAGCGCGGCATTTTCTAAACGCAATAAATTACGTTCGGTTTGACCAAAACTTGCATCGCTAAAAAGCGCCATATTGGCCGATACCGTATCCCCTTGCATGCTAGGGAAAAATCCGACTCGCACTACACCGGTAAGCGGCAAACTCATGACCACAATAAACAGTGTTATAAATAACAATACCGCGGCATAGCGATACGCAATTGTCGCACTTAATGCTGGCTGATAGAGCTTCTCATTAAACCAATTTAGTCCTCTATCGGCACCGTTTTGTACTTTGCCCCACCACCCAGCAATGCCTTTTTTAGGTGTTTTCTTCGTCGGTAAATGGGCTAAGTGCGACGGTAAAATTAATTTAGATTCCACGACCGACAATAAAAGGCAAAGGGTGACGATAGTACCAAACTGCGAATAAAGCGTGCCTAAGCCGCCTGATACGTTCGACAAGGCGAAAAAGGTTGCTACCGTGGTCAGTACCCCAAAGATGGTAGGCACAGCCACTTTACGTGTGCCTTCAATAGTATTGGCTAAGGTGTCGCCGTACCGTTGCCGAGTGGAATACACACTCTCACCCACCACGACTGCATCATCCACCACAATACCTAACGCCATAATAAAGCCGAAGGTTGTCATTTCGTTTAACGTCATGCCGGTGTAAGAGTCGGTCATGAAATACAGCGTGCCAAAGAAAATAAACGGCAAACCTGCCGCTACCCAAAACGCGACCCGCAGATTAAGAAATATCGCTAGGGTAATAAACACCAGCACAATACCCATTAGGGCGTTACTGGTAAGTAAGTCTAAGCGTTCAGTAATAAGCGTGCTTCTGTCATACCAGGTTTCAAGCTCTACACCTTCGGGAAGCACACCTCTTTCATGCCAGTCATCTACCACGGCATGCGCTTGTGCCACCATGTCGGTGACATCACCGTATTTGTCCATTAATATTTGTAAGCCATACCCATTTTGGCCATTGTATCTAGCCAATGAGTAGCTATCGTCGGCGAACGTGTCGGTTACTTCAGCAACATCACCCACCGTTAACACTGCACCACCTGCACTAGTAACAAGGGGAATTTTGGCAAAGTCTGCAGCATAATAAGCTTGCTCAGACGCTTTTAAGCGAATGACTTTTTCTTCGTTACGTAAACTGGTGGTTAATGCTGTAGATGATTCTTCGTTAATACGAGAAGCAACATCAGATAAGGTTAAACCGTAAGCTTGCAGCTTCGCCTCATCAATTTCTATCGACATCATGGGGTCGACAAAACTTCCCGCTTTTACATCACGAATGTCGTCTTTGGCTAACAAGTCACGCTCTAATTGCTCGCCTAAATACTGTAGCTGTGCATGCGTTGCATCACCGTAAAGCTGTACCCAAATCACATGCTCTTCACGGGTGGCCTTATCGATAATGGCGTTTTCGGCGTCAGAAGGTAAATTTGATATGCTATCGACTTCTGTTTTTACATCATTAAACAGTACATCTAAGTCGTAATCGGTTTCTTTTTCTAACTGAACACTGGCGCCGTTCGAGTTAGACGTAGAAGTAATACGCTTGATACCTGGGACCGCTTCCAAGGCGTTTTCAATTTTAATCGCAATGCCTTCTTCGGCTTGCTCTGCATCACCACTATCATAAACCATAGAGATAGTGACAAACCTTGGCTCCATACTGGGAAAGGCTTCTTTTCTAATATCGCCGTATGACACCATACCAAGCACGATAAGACCGACCATCAACAAGTTTGCTGCCACTGAATTTTGCGCAAACCATGCAATTATGCCTTTGTGACTATTCATCGGCGTTTTCCTCAACAACAGGCGTTACTGGGGTGTTCACAAGGTAATTGCTAAGTGGACGTGCCACAATTTGAGCCTGGGATTTACCCGCTAAAGGTTCAATGTAAGCGTATCCTTCATACTCAAACAATACGGTCGGGGTAAATTTATTCAGTACATTTCTTTCTGGCACAACAAACCATACTTCTTGCTTTTGCGATATGGCTGACGACGGGACTTTCCATACGTTATCTAGCGCTTTACCCTCAATATCAGCGACTAAGAATGTACCGAAAAACAGTGGACTCGCTAGGGTTAACGGATTCTCAACTACCGCAATAGCTCTACGTTGACGCGTATCTTCATCTTGATGAAGCTCAATTCGTTCGATACTGGCTTGCCATTGATGGGCACCTGTTGTGTCGATTAGCGTGACCTTCCAACCGGGCTTTTCACCCACTGTCGCATCTGGCAGTTGCGCCCATTGGCTGGGTGAAAGTGGAATAGATATTTCGGCTAAATTAGCAGAATACAAGCTGGCAACTTCTGTCCCCACCTGTACATAACTTCCTGGCTGAATGCTGCGGCTGACTACTAGCGCATCAAAAGGTGCAGTTATGTTAGTAAACGCTAAATCGCGCTTTGCTGCTTTTACATTTTGCTGAGCTTCGCGCAGCGCTGCTTGAGCTAATTTTAGCTGTGGTGCACGTAGCACTAATTCAGATTCAGGTTCACCGGATAAGCCTGAACGTATCCATTCATCTTGCGCTTGTACCCCCTGAAGGCGCTCTTCTTCAAGTGCCACATAGGCCGCTTCATACGTCGCTTCGGCTGACGCTAATGCTTGTTGATAATCGGTATCGTCTACATAGGCCAACACCTCCCCTTGCGATAACAACGCTCCGGTTTCAAATTGTGACGACAACCGTGTAATTTGACCACTCACTTGCGCTGATAAGGTCAATACATGAGTGGCGCTGGCTTGCCCATAGCCTTTTACCTTTGCGTGATAGCTGGCTGGCGTGACATTAACCACACCCACTTCTGCAATATCTACTGCACTGCTGCGACTCGATACAGTTTGCTGAGCTTGAGAAGTATTCTGCGAACCTTTCGCTGGCCTTTCACTTTCGCCTTGATTTTCAAGACGCGCAGTTGTGCGATCACCCGTAGGTGCGCCGCCCTCTCGGTTAGCAGTCTTAGTGCGCTCGCCACCACGCTCTTCACTTTGAACAACTTGGCCACCACCACCATATCTTGGGCCCTTACCGCGTTTTCCACCTATGCTAGGGCCCTCATCGCCCATTTGACTCATGGTAAAAACGACAGCAATAACAATGGTCATTGCTGCTGCGAAGGTAACGATAACTTTTTTCTTATTCATTGTGATACTCCAAGGCCTAGGGCAAGGCCTAAATCAATACGATTACTTAGCTGAGAATATTGAAGCTCGACGCGCTGCGCCTGCAAATTGAAAGTGGTGTCGTAAACTGACAACAAATCTAAAATATCTACCAATCCTTGGCGGTATTGGCCGGAAAAAGTATCCGCACTACTTAGCGCTTTCTGATAGGCAATATCGATGTAGTGCTGACGTTGTGTAAACGCTTTCTCGTTATCCAAAGCATCTTGTACTTCTTGAACACTGTTTAAGAGTGTTTCACGGTATTGCCACCAGCTATTTAACGCGGTTAACTCGGCATCATCAATTTGTGCTCTTAGTGCGCCGCCTTGGAACAAAGGAGCGGTAATTTGACCCAATAAGCTCCACAACGGATTTGTTAATAACGACTGAGACAGTGTAGTGCCATTGTCGGTGAGAGCAGCAGATAGGCTAATGCTGGGCAACAACGCTTTATAAGCCACTTTCACGTTCGCTTCACTGGCCTTTATATTGTAATACGCGGCTTGTAAATCTGGACGTCGGGCAAGATCTTGTTCTGGTAAGTTGATTAAAGGCTCCAGCACTTCTGGAAACTCAGTCACTGAAGGGAAATCAGACAAGTACTGATCTTGACGGCCTAGCAAGACCGCCAAAGTGCGCTTTGCGGTACTTATACTGTTTTCATAAAGCGCGATTGAGGCTCGGGTTGTTGCGCTGCTAGTTTGCGCATTGTCTAAGTCATCTAACGTACCTAACCCAGTGCGATAGCGTGTTAAAATAATACCTTCACTATTTTCGTAAACGCTTAAGCGCTCATGTTCAATGGCAAGAAGTTGTTGCTGGGTAATAATATCTAAGTAGCTTCGAATAACACTGGCTACTAACGCATCACGGGATGACTGGTAAGCGGCGCGAGCGCTGGATGCATCAAAACTGGCGGCCGTTACGCTATCACTGATTTTTTGCCACAGGTCTAACTCCCAACTGACGGTAACGCCTGCCGAGTAATTTTCATCACTGTTTTCGGTTTTACTTCCTGAAAAATTTGCATCCACATTAAGGTTATCTGCAGCCTCTGCCGAAGCAATGGCGACCTGCGCTTTTCGCAGTGTAATCAGGGTTTGTTGCAAGTTGGCGTTGTTTTTAAGTGCTTCATCAATGTAACTTTGTAACCCCTCCACAGCAACTAAATCGGTTAATGCCGTGGCTGAAACAGCTTCATCTGATTGTGCTTGCCAGATTATGCCGTCTCCCTTCATCTCAGAAGCCGTCTCGCTTAACGAAGGGTCTTGGTGACTAGCACAAGCGCTCAACCCCGTGAGTACAATTGCCATAAGTGGTATGAATGAAGTTTTACGTAACCCGATCATTGAAATTCGATTATTGCCTACCATGAATTTAGCATGTCATAACGAGGGTTAAGGCAGGGTTAACGGTCTTAATTTTGTTTGAATTGTTTTATCGCGCGCAAATAAGCGAATCCCTAATGCACTATGAAACAACATAAAAAAAGCCAGTCACAAGGACTGGCTTTTCAGCGTTACCAATTACTATAAGGCAAGTTGCTTTGTACTAAATTACTTTGTACTAAATTACTTTGTACTAAATTACTTTGTGGTATTACTCATCGTCTTCCACTAACGTCATAAGAGATGTATTCCCTCCCGACGCCGTAGTATCGATACTAATGGTTTTTTCCGTCATTAAACGCTGAATCAACTTATCGTTATATTCTGCGGTGATCACTGGCAAGATAGCCCCTTCACGTGATGACAACATTGCGGTAATACGCGCAGTACGTTCTGTGCTTGAATCAACAACCACACCCGCTAAGTCTTCATCCATTAACAAGGCATCAAAGTGACCTAATCGTGCTACTTGGAATACCCCTTTAGGTGCGCCAGTAGACTCAAACTTGTTTTGAATTTCGATGGCTTCTTCGTAGAAGATTTCAGATACAACAGACACCACCGTGTTACCTGTGGCAAGCGCAGTCACAATAGAAAGCATCCAGTACTCAAACGATACATCTTTATCTGCGAAACATACCAAGGTGCCTCTAGGCTCAAGATAAAGTTTGTTAGATTCACCTGTAGGACCAGGAAGTTCTGTGGGTTTCGCTAACTTACGCTCAACACTGGTTAACTGCTGACGGGCAGTGGCTAAGGTGCGGTTTAAATCGTCGGCTAGGTCGTCAACAATGTCGACCTTAGCAATTTTAGCCAGTAACTGACGCACCATGGAAATACGATCATTTAAGGCCATATGACGCCACTGGGCTTCAACATCCTTAGCTTGATCCATCACCACATGGGCACGTTCGGCAATTTTATCATCACCCATTAGCGCATTATCAGTACCATCTACATCGTCTATTAACGTGGGTTTTGGTGTAGCACGTTCCATCATTAAGCGAGGCAAGTAATTTGGCCCACCGGCTTTTGGCCCCGTACCTGATAACCCGCGACCACCAAATGGTTGTACACCAACAATAGCGCCAATCATGTTGCGGTTAATATACACATTACCTGCACGGCTCTTCGCAGCAAGTTCGTACGCACGTTCTTCAATACGCGAATGAATACCCATGGTTAGGCCATAACCTGTACCATTGATTTGCTCAAGAACGTTGTCTAACTCTTTCGATTTAAAGCGTACTAAATGCACTACTGGGCCAAAGACTTCTTTTTCCAGTACATCTAAGTTATCAATTTGATAAAGCGTAGGTGGGAAGAAAGTGCCGTTTTCAGTACCTTCCGGCAGCTCGTTTCGATAAAGCAGTTTTCCTTTTCCTTCCATAAAGTCGACATGATCGGTAAGGCTCTTCAGTGCTTTTTCGTCAATCACTGGGCCCACGTCAGTTGCTAACAGGGTTGGGTCGCCAATGGTTAGTTCTTTCATGGCTCCGGTTAACATACTGATGAGATCGTCTGCAATTTCCTCTTGCACGAATAATACGCGAAGGGCTGAACAGCGTTGCCCCGCACTTTGGAAACCAGAATGAATAACATCATCAACCACCTGCTCTGGCAGGGCAGTTGAGTCCACAATCATGCAGTTTTGCCCGCCGGTTTCGGCAATGAGCGGCACTTGCTCGCCACCACGGTTGGCAAGTTCTTGCGAGATAAGCGTGCCCGTTTGGGTAGAACCGGTAAACATCACTGCTTTAATACGTTCGTCAGAAAGTAAGGTTTCGCCCACTTCTTTACCTGGTGCAATAATAAGTTTTAGCGCGTCTTCAGGTAAGCCTACCGACTGCATAATATCTACAGCACGTTTAGCCACCATACTGGTTTGTTCAGCAGGTTTAGCAACAACCGTATTTCCAGTAACCAGTGCTGCTGATACCTGACCTAAAAATATTGCTAGCGGGAAGTTCCACGGGCTAATACACAGCACCACACCGCGAGGTAACAAGCGCTTATCTTCTGCCAAATCTTGAGCACGGGCTGCGTAGTAACGACAAAAGTCGACCGCTTCACGTACTTCATCGATGCTGTCTTGCGCTACTTTACCCGCTTCACGCATACAAATAGCAATCAACTCTGCCATGTGGCGCTCTAGGGCATCGGCTGAACGATTAAGAATTTCAGCACGTTCTGACACATCGCGCTTAGACCACGCGTCGAAGCCCGCATCTGCATCATCTAGTGCTTTGCGCATATCATCAGGTTGTGCGTAATAATGGTAACCCACCACATCGTTGTGATTCATTGGATTACGAACCGCCGTTGCCCCTTCCGGTACACCGTCAGTCACGCTGTAATATTCTTGCCAGCGCTCAAGTTCATGCTGAAGTGCACTAACCGCATTCACATCGGTTAAATCTAACCCTCGAGAGTTGTCACGTTCAGGGGCATATAAGCCACGAGGGGTTTTAATTAATTTGTTGAAACGAACTTTAAGACGCTGAGTTTTTTCAACTGGGTCTTCAAGTAATGACTCAACCGGTTTTTCGTCATCCACAATCGCGTTAACAAATGAAGAGTTAGCTCCATTTTCTAGCAAACGGCGTACAAGATAAGCCAATAAGTCTTCGTGTTCGCCTACCGGCGCATAAACACGGCACTGAATTTTCTCTTCCGTCACTACTTTGTCATACAACGTATCACCCATGCCGTGTAAGCACTGGAACTCAAACCCTTCTTTATCATCGCCTGCAAGTTCAATAATTACTGATGCAGAGTAGGCGTTGTGAGTAGCAAACTGCGGGTACAAGGTATCGCGGTATTCTAATAAGCGGTTAGCACAAGCATGGTAAGACACATCAGTAGATGACTTACGGGTAAACACAGGGAACTCTTCTAAGCCCGCTTGTTGGGTAAGCTTAATTTCCGTATCCCAGTAAGCGCCTTTTACCAATCGCACCATTAACGAACGGCCAACTTCTAATGAAAGCACGCGTAAATGTTCAATTACATGAATAGCACGTTTTTGATAGGCTTGAACCGCAAGACCAAAGCCTGTCCAGCCATTTAAATCTTCATCACGGAATACCGCTTCAATAATATCGAGGGAAAGCTCTAAACGGTCGGCTTCTTCAGCGTCAACCGTTAAACCAATATCGTATTCTTTGGCCAGCATACACAAAGCTTTTAAGCGCGGCGGAATATCACGCATTGCGCGTTCTCTGTGTAAGAACTCAAAACGTGGATGTATTGCCGACAACTTAACTGAAATACCCGGCGAACGCTTAGGCCCACGGCCGTTAGCCGCTTTACCAATCACTTCAATAGCTTTAACGTAAGCATCGTAGTAGCGATCTGCATCTTCCATTGTACGGGCGCCTTCACCCAACATGTCGTAGGAATATACATAGCCTTTGGTTTCTTTTTCCTTCGCACGCTCTACCGCATCTTTTATGGTTTCACCCATAACGAACTGACGACCCATTACGCGCATGGCAATGTTCATTGCGCGGCGAATAACTGGCTCACCTAAGCGACCTAAAGTTTTTTTCAACAGGCCAAACTGTTCCTTCTTACGCTTATCGGCATAATTCACCATATTACCGGTAAACAATAAGCCCCATGCCGAAGCGTTCACGAATAAAGAATCTGAATTGCCAAGGTGTGGTGTCCACTGCCCTTTAGATAATTTGTCGCGAATAAGTTCGTCTTGCGTATCTCCATCGGGAACACGTAGTAAGGCTTCGGCTAAACACATCAGTACCACACCTTCAGAGGTGGATAATGAATACTCATTTAGCAATGCATCTACACCACCATGACCTTCTTGGTCGCGACGAATCTGTAATACCATTTTACGAGCGCGTTCCCACGCACGGCTTCTGGCACGAGGATTTACCTCAGCAATTGGTAAAATTTGATCCACAGCCACAGACTCACTAATTCGATAGTAGTCACGAATGCGCTGGCGTAGGGGAGATGTAGTATGAAGTGTGTCGTTAATGAGCATTGCAACCCTTTATTCGAAAAGCTGTAGAAAATGGTTCCGGTAACGGAATACAAGAATAACGTTACATGGAAAAAATGAATTAACAAGTAAAGCCTAGCTTTACTTGATGCGCCCCACCTAAAGTGTGCCGCGCTTGCGAATCTAAGTATTTAAACTTCGATCTTCTCAATGAAGATCACGATATCGCCGAAATTGCGCGGATACTAGCATAATTGCCTGTTTCGCCAAGCCCTGGCTGTCAACTTTTTGCACCACTGTGATAGGGCGTCTAAGAACGCGGGTGAATAACATTTCTTAAGTATTTTTATATAAGGCGGTGCTTCAGGAAATGTTAATTAAATGTTTAAAAATTCATGCATCGAGGTCAACATCTCCAATATAAGGTCTACACTAGATAATATAAAAAGTGGAGGTTTACGCTGATGTGGTTACGCAATTTTAGTTTAATTCAAAGGCTCAGTATCATTGTTGCGCTTACGGCGTTGCTATTTTTGGTGCTAACCGGTGCGGTATTAAACCAGCACTACAAGGCACTGAAAGAAAAGTCCTATAAAGAAAATCAACACCTCGTAGAAGTTGTTCATACCTTGCTTGCAAGCTTTGAATCCTTGGAAGGGGTAGACGAAGACGCTGCTAAACAGATGGCGCTGACCGCGGTTAGCCGCCTTAGGTACGATGAGAGCAACTATTTTTGGATTCAAGATGCCACCCCCGCTATGGTCATGCACCCCATCAAACCATCGCTTAACGGGCAAGATTTACGCAGCTTTAAAGACGGCAACGGTAAAGCATTTTTTGTGGAAATGGCGCAAAAGATAAAGTCTACAGGCAGTGGCTTTGTTGATTACGTATGGCCGCTTCCGGGAGAAGAAACGCCGGTCGACAAAATTTCGTATGTTAAAGAGTTCAAACCATGGGGCTGGACTGTAGGTTCAGGTATCTACTTATCTACCCTTGAAGCTGAATACGCCCACTTACGTAATTTGCTTATCGTTATTTGTATTATTAGCGTGCTACTGGTGGTAGCGCTTATCTTCTACATTGGCGGCAGTATTGTTAAGCCAGTTCAGGAAGTCACAGAACGAATGAAAGATATTGCCATGGGAGATGGGGATTTAACCCGTTCACTTCCTGAGTCGGGCCATGATGAAATAACGCGACTTGCTCGCTACTTCAATGAATATACCAATAAAATGCGCCAATCGTTGTTAGGTATACGCGAAAATATCACCGCCCTTACCCAGCAAGCCGTACTGGTTGAAAGCGTGAGCCAAGACAGCAACGGTCAGGCGCAAAGCCAAAATGAAAATATGATGCAAGTTGCCGTGGCCATGGAACAAATGACCACCCAAATCCAGCAAGTGAGCGAAAATGCAGATACGGCTGAAACCAGCACCAGCGGCGCACGAGCCAATGTAGAACAAGGCAGCAGCGTAGTAGAAAGTACCGTAAGTGATATTCGCTCATTAACGTCGAATATTGAGAGCGTGAGCCATGTGGTTACCGAGCTTGCTGAACAAACCAACAGTATTGGCGCAGTACTAGACGTTATTCGTGGCATTGCCGATCAGACTAACTTACTTGCACTTAACGCTGCGATTGAGGCTGCTCGTGCCGGAGAACAAGGGAGAGGGTTTGCCGTGGTGGCCGATGAAGTGCGCACCCTAGCCAGTCGCACAGGCCAAAGTACTGATGAAATTCAAGCTATGATTGAAAAGCTACAGAGCAATGCAAAAGCCGCCGTAGACGCCGTGCAAGTGAGTCAAAGTGCTTCAGCAAGTACGGTGGACAATGCCACTAAAGCGAACGAAAGCTTAAAAGAAGCCGACCGGCTTATGAATGAGATTTCAGGTATGAGTAGCCAAATAGCCCGGGCAACAGAACAGCAGGCTGAAGCCGCGAATGAGGCCAATATTCGTATCAACGCTTTGTCTGGTGCAGCTGATAGCAGTTTAAAAACGGCAGAAAAATTGGCTAGTGCCAGTCAGGCTCTCAAAGCAAGCTGTGTGGCTATAAAAGAAATTGCCAGCAAATTTAAACTTTAGTGAACCAAATTAGTCGTAAAAAGGAAGGTATTCACAGGTTTATACTACTTCCTGCGTATGGAAGTATTTAAAGCGGTGCTTTAGACTGGTTATCTACATCGTTAGATAACCAGCTAAACGTCGTTTACAAGGAGTGATATATGAGCAGTGATAGTAAAGGGATCCCAATCAAATATTGGGTATTGGGCTTTTTTGTTCTACTTATCTTAGTGTATGTTCTATTTGCTAATACCATTATTAAAGCCGTACTAGAGTCGAAATTAGGCGAGTCTTATGGCGCAGAAGTCAACATTGACGAATTTGATCACTCTTTATACCCTACCACTGTCACCCTTAAAGGCATTGGCTTAACCAACGCCACTAAGCCTTCGCATAATCAAGTGTTAGTTGGCGAAGCAAATGCTGACGTTGCCCTTATGCCGCTGTTGTCTAATCAAGTTGTGGTAAACAACCTCAATTTACTTGATGTGCAATTTGACCAAGTTCGAGAGCATGAAGGTGAAGTTTATCGGGTGCCAGAAAGCTCACTGTCTTACGATGAAATTAAAGCAAAAGCCAAAGAAGCCGTGCCTTCTGTTGACGAAATGCTTGCTCGTAACCCCCTTAAAACTACCGCCGCCGTTGCCGAAGCAAAAGAAGCCTATGCCACCTACTCAGAAGGCTTAAAGCAAGATTATGAAAACTTGCCTGATAAAGAACGCATCGACTATTACAAAACCCAAGTTGCTGCGCTTAAAGAAACGAATTACAAAGATCCTCAAGCTCTTATTCAAGCTAAATCGTCGTTAGATAAGTTAAAAGAAGAGATGAGTGCAGATCGTGCGCTTATTAGCAGTTTTACCGACAAAGCGTCGAATGCTAAGAGTGCATTAAGCCAATCGGTAAAAGCCTTAAAAGAAGCCCCCAGTGAAGACTATGCGTTACTTAAAGGGGTGATTGCGGGCGATGAAGCTGCACTATCTCAGGTGACTTATTTCGTATTTGGCGACAAAGCCGCTGAATACACCGAGTACTTGATGTCTGCCATGCAAATTGTGATGCCACTACTGCAAGGCGGAGATACGCCCGAAGAACCTGCAGCCGACATGCCTTCTATTTTGGTGAAGCAAGCTAACGTGTCTGTACTTTGGCAAAACGAGTCGATAAGCAGTTCGTGGCAGAACATTACCAACACCCACAGTGTGTTTGGTGACCCAACAACCTTTACCATTGAAGCGGCTGGCGACATGCTGAAGCAATTTACCTCAAGCGGTGAATTCTGGATTGATGAAAGTGGCGTAGATGCCAGCCAAGTTTGGGAGCTAGCTGGGGTGAATATGTCGAATATTCCAGTAAGCGGTAATGAAACCCTTAACGCGGTGATGAAAACTGCACTCATGGCCACTACAGGCTCAATGGAAGTGGTTGATAATCAGTTAAGCGGTAACGGTAAAGTTAACTTACAAGAGCTAGTGATGGAAGCCACAGGTACCAGCGACGTAACAAGCGCTATTGCCTCTGCACTGCAATCGTTAAGCAGTTTATCGATGACCATGCTACTTGATGGCACCTTAGCTAACCCAGGGTTTAACATTAAGTCAGATTTAGACAACAAACTGGCCCAAGCCGCGATTTCTCAACTCACCGCATCTCAGCAAGATAAGCTTGATGAACTTAATACCAAGCTGAATGCGATGGTTGCCAGTGAACAAGATGCCCTTTCTGGTGAATTGGTTGATATTAATTCAATGCTAAGTGCAGCGCAGGGTGATAGCAGTGCCTTACAAGAATTACTGCAAAGCCAGCTAAGCAGTGTGGTTGAAGAACAAAAGAATAAACTGTTCGACAAACTAAAAGGTAAATTAGGGCAAGGTGAATAAAGCACCTTTGATTCCTAAGCCCTTCGCGGCATAATAGGTAATAACGTAAGGGGCAGTTTACTGCCCTTTTTAAATTTTCCTCCGCTTACCAGTTTTCAGGTGATTTTGTGTGGCAAGATAAATGGCTTCCTATTGTACTCATCACCCTATTAGGGTTGTTGCAGTATCGGCTATGGTTTGGAAAAAACAGTATTCCTGACTACCTAAGTCGAGAGCAGGAAGTGAAAACTCAAGCGCAGCAAAACGCAAACCTTGCACAGCGAAATGCCCTATTAAACGCAGACATCACCGACCTAAAAGTAGGTCTAGAAGCCATTGAAGAGCGCGCTCGCAATGAACTAGGCCTGATTAAGCAAGGGGAAACTTTTTACCGGATTTTACCGCCAGAAACTAAGTGAGTAACATGACATCCTCCTCTGTGGTTGCGGTTATTCCCGCAGCTGGAATTGGCAGCCGAATGCAGGCTGATCGCCCAAAGCAGTATTTAACCCTTCAAGGAAAAACAATTCTTGAACACACCGTTGAAATACTTCTTAACCATCACGCCATTGATTACCTTGTTATAGCCATTAGTCCTCACGATACTTATTTCCCATCGCTTGCCATTGCCAATAACCCTAAGGTGAAAGTGGTAGAGGGTGGCAATGAACGGGCTGATTCTGTGCTAAATGCTGTAAACACCTTGCCAGACAATACTTGGGCGTTAGTGCATGATGCCGCGCGCCCTTGCGTAAATACCAATGACATTACTCAACTACTAACGGTGATGGATAATGAACAGGTCGCAGGTGGCATCTTAGCCTCTCGGGTTAGAGATACTATGAAACGAGGCGCTGCCAGCCAAGGGGCTGATATCAATTTCCCCACTGTGCTTCATACTGAAAGCAGAGAAAATTTATGGCATGCCCTTACGCCTCAGTTGTTTCCTACAGCGGTGCTTAAAAGCGCGCTGCAAGATGGCCTAGCTGCAGGCGCAACCATTACCGATGAAGCATCAGCCATAGAATACAGCGGCCGTAAGGTTGCACTTATTGATAGCGACCCAGCGAATATTAAAATAACCCACCCTGGGGACTTACCCTTGGCAGATTTTTACTTACATCAACGACAGAAGGCACAAGCAGAATGCGAATAGGACACGGTTTCGACGTTCATAAATTTGGTGGCGACGGCCCCATTGTTATTGGTGGTGTAAATATTGACTATGAACAAGGCTTAGTCGCCCATTCTGATGGCGACGTATTACTACATGCCTTATGCGACGCATTACTTGGCGCTGCGGCTTTAGGTGATATAGGCAAGCATTTTCCGGATACTGATGATGCCTATTCAGGTGCCGATAGCCGTGTACTGCTTAGGCATGTTATGCACGTAGTAAATGAAAAAGGCTATACCTTAGGCAACGCTGATATGACCATAGTGGCGCAAGCCCCAAAAATGGCACCGCATATTCAAGCCATGCGAGAAATCATAGCCAAAGACTGTCATTGCGAGCTTGATGCTATCAACGTGAAAGCTACCACGACAGAAAAATTAGGATATACAGGCAGAAAGGAAGGCATTGCTGCTCACGCGGTAGTGTTACTGGAAAAGATATGAAACCATTACATACCCAACACTGGAATTACTATTACAGTAAACCCGTTTCTACCGGCTTATTTAAGTTTCAAGCCGATGACTTTCAAGTGGTTGAGGATTTAGGCTACGAGCCCTGCGGTGAAGGCGAGCACCAGTTTGTCTTTGTTGAAAAAATTAATACCAATACTGCATTTGTTGCCGAGCAACTTGCTCGCTACACCAAATTACCCCTTCGCCAAGTGACGTATGCAGGTAGGAAAGACAAATATGCCCTCACTCGTCAGTGGTTCGGTTTACACGCACCAGGACAAGCTGATTTCGACTTCAGCGATTTTGAGCTAGAAGGTGTACGGGTTATTAAGCAAACTCGCCACAATAGAAAACTTCGTACAGGCCAATTAAAAGGCAATGCCTTCACCATTACGCTGCGTCAAGTTGTGCATCCAGAAGCTATTGAAGAACGCCTTCTGGAAATCGCCAAACATGGTGTGCCGAATTATTATGGCGAACAGCGATTTGGCGTGATGCGGGTGAACGAGCAAGGCGAAGTTCAGCGCGGTGGTAACCTTGCTATGGCTGAACGGATGATAAACGGTGAAACCATTCGCCACCGCAATAAGCGCTCTATGGCACTGTCAGCCTTGCGTAGCTGGTTATTTAATGAGGTCATTTCTATTCGTTTAGAAAACGAGACCTTCGATAAGGTACTTACCGGTGACGCACTGGTATTAACCGGCTCAAACAGCTTCTTTATTGACGATGATAAACAGCAAGACAGTCAGCAACGTTATGAAGATAAAGATGTATGTCCTTCGGCACCGCTATGGGGCAAGGGAGATTTAATCACCACGTCAGAAGCAAACGCCACCGAAGAGCAGGTTGCATCGAGTCACCCTGAAGTTATCGACTTTTTAGGGCAATGTGGCTTCGAGCAAGAACGTCGTGCTATAAAAATATGGCCATCGCAACTTGAATGGCAAAGTAAGGGTGATACATTAACGCTATCGTTTTCATTGCCTAGCGGTTGTTTTGCTACATCCGTACTTAGGGAATGTGTTGAAACCGTTTCCCCCATTCACAGTATTTAGTTGAGATTGCATGAAGATCCTAATGAGTAATGACGATGGTGTGTTTGCAAAAGGCTTGGCTGTTTTGCACGAGACCATTGCCAGCGAGCACGATATTACTGTTATCGCCCCCGATCGTAACTGTAGCGGCGCAAGTAACGCCCTTTCGTTACATCAACCCCTTCGCATTCAACGAATGGACAGTGGCTTTTATTCTGTTAATGGTACCCCTTCAGATTGTGTACACTTGGGTATCAGCCGAATTTTAAAAGATGACCCCGAACTGGTGGTATCTGGTATTAATCATGGTGCTAATTTAGGCGATGATGTCGTTTATTCTGGTACGGTAGCCGCGGCGACAGAGGGCAGATATATGGGCTTGCCTGCCATTGCCGTGTCGCTTGCCAGTAAGAAAGGTGAGAATTTTGAAACGGCAGCGCGGGTAGTGCTAGATATTATCCGTAAACTTCAATCTCATCCTTTACCTGCAAATCAAATTTTGAACGTAAATGTTCCTGATATACCCTATGATGAGCTTAAAGGTATAGAAGTTACCAGACAGGGTCGCCGACATCGTGCTGAACCTATGTTTGAAGATAAAGACCCGTTTGGTCAAACCATCTATTGGTACGGTCCAGCAGGTTCAGAACAAGATGCAGGCCCAGGTACAGACTTTCACGCAGTGGCAAACGGATATTGCTCCGTGACTCCACTTAGCGTTGATATGACTGCATACCAGAGCTTAGACAATATGAAAGAATGGTTAGCCAAGTAATCCAATAGTGCGCAGCCGATAATAAGGATAACAAGCACCACCATGAGAGCCTCCAGAAAAGGGGATGCGCTAGCACAGCTGCTTTATGACGAAGGAATCCGTTCGCAGCCGGTGCTCAATGCCATTGCAGGTACACCCCGGGAAACATTCTTACCTGATGCGCTTAAGCATAAAGCCTATCAGAATACAGCGTTGCCTATCGGGCAGGGACAAACTATTTCGCAACCTTATATTGTTGCGAAAATGACTGAACTGCTGCTAGATAGTCCGAATAAGCCTGAAAAAGTCTTAGAGATTGGTACAGGCTCTGGTTACCAGACCGCTATTCTTGCACAGCTTTTTTCGGCTGTATTCAGCGTAGAACGAATCAAATCGCTACAGTTTCATGCTAAAAGACGGATGAACCAACTCGATTTACACAATATCGCTATGAAACATGGCGATGGGTGGAAAGGGTGGGCATCCAAAGGTCCTTACGATGCCATTATTGTGACGGCTGCGGCCAGTAGTTTACCGCAAGATTTATGCGATCAATTAAAAGAAGGAGGCCGCCTGATCATTCCCGTAGGAAATGAACAGCAGTCTCTGTTGTGTATCGACAGGATAGAAGGCGAATTAAAAACCACCACCATAGAAGCGGTGCGTTTTGTTCCCTTAGTAGCAGGAGAGCTATTGTGAAATTGTTTGAGCCAATGTATGACATGGCACTTCGATGGGCTAGACACCGCCATGCGGTAAAATATCTAGGGGGGCTAAGCTTTGCTGAGTCAGTATTTTTCCCTATTCCGCCCGATGTCATGCTTGCGCCCATGTCGCTGTCTCAACCCGACAAAGCGTGGCGCTTTGCGCTAATTACTACACTTGCATCAATTTTTGGGGGCATAGCCGGTTATTGGCTAGGTTATTTTGCATTTGATGCTTGGCTATCGCCTATTATCGAAAGTTGGGGTTATACCCACAAGATAGAAACTGCCACGCAGTGGTTTGCCGACTACGGCGTATGGGTGGTGTTTGTTGCGGGCTTCTCCCCTATTCCCTATAAAGTCTTCACCACTAGCGCTGGCTTTCTTCAAATGGCCTTCTTTCCCTTTCTTATTGCCTCTGCTGTGGGCCGTGGCGCAAGGTTCTTCTTGGTCGCAGGACTTATGCGTTGGGGCGGTGCTCCTATGGAAGCTAAGCTTCGTCAGTATGTAGAAATATTGGGTTGGGGAGTTGTGTTACTGGCCGTTGCCGCATACCTCATCTTGCGGTAATAGCGCAGCGATGTCATACCGCATCATTCTAATTAGTGTTGTGCTACTGCTACTCCAAAGTTGCAGTAGCCGAACCGCCCCTGCCCCTGTTGTTTTATTAAATAGTCAAGCAGATCAAGAGTCTGGTGGATTCACATCAGATACTTATAAAGTGCAACCGGGCGATACCCTTTTCGGCATTGCTTGGTACACCGGCAATGACTATCGGGATATCGCGAAATTTAACAGCTTATCAGCGCCTTATCGCATTTTCCCCGGTCAAGAATTACGCATTTCTCCCCCGCCCAAAATGGTAAAAATTGCGCCGAAATCTAAGCCGCAGACCATTCGGTCAGCAGATCCGACCACGACCTCAGTAGACAAAAGTTTGATTGACCCCCCTATATCACAGGGGTATGGTGAAGGTGAAAAAGTTGTTAAGCGACAAAACGTTACGAGCGTCAAGAGGCCGTCAGAAAGCGTCAAAATAACGACACCCAACCATTTTCCTGACAAGGTTAAAAAGTGGGTTTGGCCAACGAAGGGCAAGGTTGTTGAAACGTTCAGTAAATCGGAGTCGGGCAATAAAGGAATTGATATCGCTGCCGCTAAAGGTACATCGATACACGCGGCAGCAGATGGAAAAGTTGTTTATTCAGGAAGCGCCTTAAGAGGCTACGGTAAATTGGTCATCATCAAACATACCGACACCTTTTTAAGTGCCTACGCATACAACGACACCATTATCGTCAAAGAACGAGACTGGGTGTCTGCGGGGCAGAAAATCGCCACCATGGGTGACAGCGGAACAAATTCGGTAAAACTTCATTTTGAAGTTAGGTATCGCGGAAAGTCTTTAGATCCACTGCGTTATCTGCCAGCTACACGACCATAATAATAATAAATAACAATAAGAAACGAATAAAGGAGAAACGTCGAAAGGTAAACCTTGAAGCAGGAGATTCATTGTGGGTCATATAAATAAAAGCCTAGAATCAAATACGAAAGATGACTTAAACGTCATTGATATGCCAGCCGATCTGAAAACAGATAAAACAATATCTGATGACACTGACACCGATTCAGAAGAATTAGTGTTAAGCCAAGACGACCAACCAAAAAATCTAGATGCCACACAGTTATATCTAGGTGAAATCGGCTTCTCGCCTCTGCTCAGTGCAGAAGAAGAAGTATTTTTCGCCAGAAAGGCTCTACGTGGATGTGAAGCCTCACGCAAGCGCATGATTGTTAGTAATTTACGCCTGGTTGTGAAAATAGCGCGTCGATATAACAACCGCGGTCTTGCCCTGTTAGATCTAATCGAAGAAGGGAATCTAGGACTTATACGTGCTGTTGAAAAGTTCGATCCCGAACGGGGTTTTCGATTTTCAACGTACGCAACGTGGTGGATAAGACAAACCATTGAACGCGCAATTATGAACCAAACGCGCACTATTCGCTTGCCAATCCACGTCGTTAAAGAACTTAATGTATATTTACGCGCAGCTCGTGAGTTATCTCAGAAACTTGACCACGAACCTACTGCCGAAGAAATCGCCCTTGCCTTAGACAAACCTGTCGAAGATGTGACCAAGATGCTGCGACTTAATGAACGTATTACGTCGGTAGATACCCCAATTGGTGGCGAAAACGATAAAGCGTTGTTAGATATTCTAGCCGATGAAAAAGAATTCGGCCCTGAAGAGAACTTGCAAGACTCAGACATCAAATCAAATATTGTTGGCTGGTTGGAAGAGCTCAACCCTAAACAACGTGAAGTATTGGCAAGACGCTTTGGATTAATGGGTTATGAGCCCTCAACGCTTGAAGATGTGGGTGCTGAAATTGGTCTTACTCGTGAACGAGTTCGTCAAATTCAAGTAGAAGCACTACGTCGATTGCGAGACATTCTAGGCCACCAAGGCCTATCGTTAGAGAATTTATTTAATCAAATGAATTAATAGCGAAGTGATATGACACCATGCCGAGGCGCAGTTTGCCCTCGGCATTTTTATTTGTAGTACTACCCTCTAACCAAGCTCACGAACGTGTAGTTATGTGGGTTTTTCTCATCAGCGGTATGCGCTTCCCGGCTTATCTCTTCCCAATGATCTTGGGCTTCATAATCAGGAAACTGTGTATCACCTTCCACCGCTAGTTCGATAAATGTTAGGTGCAAAGTATCAGCCTTTTTCAAAAACGCCTGATAAATTGTCCCACCGCCAATAATCATCACCTCGTCCGACTGACTCTCTAGCGCCGAAGCATGCTCTATAGCCGCTTCAGGTGACGATACTACAGTTGCATCTGGCAAACTGTAAGCACTGTTTGTAGTGATTACAATGTTTGGTCTTCCCGGCAAAGCGCGGCCAATTGACTCATAGGTTTTACGCCCCATAATGACAGGCTTGCCCATGGTTACTTGCTTAAAATGTTTTAAATCTGCTGGCAAGTGCCAGGGCATGTCGTTATCTGCACCGATAACGCGATTATTAGCCATTGCGGCAATCATGGCAATTTTCATACTAATTTTAACCAATGCGTTGTTATTTTGCCTATGATAACTGATTAGGCCTATGGCGATAACTCTTGCGTTAGTAACAATCCAATATTCCTCACCTTTCTGGCTAAACTGTTCTTCTCATAACGCCATGCCCATTGTGTTTACCTATCTTGTTTCTGTTCACTGTTAGTTGATTGACTTAAATTACACATGCAAATAATAACAATTATCATTTGCGATTATGTTTTATATCGACTAGGGTGTATTCAGGAGGGCAAGCAAATGCAAATAACTTACTTGTGTGCAAAACACGAAGATTGGATTTACAGCAACCCGAAGCAAGCGCTTCACTTTATGGCCAGAGACGAGATGCAGGGCACGCTTTTACTGCATTGCGGCCAATACACAGAAGCCATTCCTTATTTAGGCTGCGCTTTTGATATTGCGGTTATTCTTTTAGAAGTAGATGGAGGCGAGAATGAAGCGATGAAAAGCAAAGTTAAGAGCCTAGCTGGATTACTTGAAGAAACCTATTACCACTTGAAATTGCCAGAGTATCGAAACGCTATTTTAGATAGAGCTAGCTCCGTCTTACACGCCACAGAATCGGCAATGTTGTCAGCTTTTTTGCTTAAATCTGTGCATCAATAAGTTGAAAATACTATGCATACTTATCTTGCAGCAAATCATAAACGCAACGTTAAGCAGCACGACACTAGTGACTTTAAAGCATTATTAGGTCAATGGGAGCGGCAAGTTCTTAATGCCAATAACGCATTTTCAAATAGGCAATGGCTCTCGACACTTGCGTTGTACAACCAAGCTATAGCGCTTGCCAACCAGTTAATAGCGATATCACCCTACCGCAAAGAAGCCACATTTTCGTTATTGGTGAGCTTTCACAATCTTTCCGACACCTACTTGCAGTACGCCAGTGAGGCGCCGTCTGAAGAAAGAATGGCTATTTATCACATGGCACTTGCTACTTTATCTGAAGTACAAACACGCTTTGATACGCAAGCAATGCTGTTGCCTGATAACACTGATGTGCTGCGCGCTAGGCGAATTGCACATCAACAGCGATGGTTATTATTAAAACAGCATCCCGAGTTGGAGAAGGCGCTAAATAATCCCCCCACTATCGACAATTCATTCACTGTCTTTGCTGCTACCGCAGGCAAAGTTAGTCATTAACTGATTCTATTTTCAATTAACTAGGAGTTTATATGAAAAATACGATAAACCATGTCATTTACGCCGTCGCGTCTGTGGCTGTAACCTCTTCCCCCGCCTTTGCACATGCTGGACACGATCATAACCACTGGAGCAGCCAGTTCATGCACGGGCTTTTCTATTTGTCACTTGCTGCGGTAGGTGCTGCATGCTTATTCGCAGGCTACAAGGCCTATTCTCGCAAACAATCTTCATCTAAATAGGGAAGTTATCATGCTAAACAGCTTACTTACGACGCTTCACCGTAGAAACCCCTTAACTACCGCGAGCGCTCACTGCGATATTCCATGCAAAATCTACGATCCTATTTCAGCCCAACTCGCTGCATTAAGTGTTATTCGTTTTGTTGATTTACTGAATGAGTTAAGTGAAAAAGAAAACCTTTCGTTTGCTGATCATGCCCAGTTCAGTCGCCTAATTAGCGAAAAAGAGACCCATGCAGAAAAAGTAAAACATGAAGTCAGGGTTATTTGGGGTGATTACTTCAAAGCGCCTCAATTTGAGAAATACCCAGATACTAACGAATTGGTCCACAATATTATGCTTACCGGATCGGCGTGTAAGCAGCATGTTTCACGCGAGAAAGCAGAAGCACTACTCACATTGGTGAATGAGTTCGCTGAAAGTTTCTGGGCCACTAAAGGTGTTGAAACTAAGACAGCCACGTGCCCTTATCCGCCTGCGGAACAAGTGGTATACCCTAAACTTTAATCATGCTTCGATTATTAGCGATTGAAGGAAACAGTATGCAACCCATGCTGTTTGCTGGCGACTTTATTTTAACCTGCAAGTGGCCAAAAGCGTGGCTGCAAATTGGCCATGTGGTGGTAGTTAAAAGCGATAAATATGGTGTAATTGTAAAGCGCATTACCAAAGTATGCGCTATTAAAGGCGTTATGCTGCAAGGTGATAATGCACTAGAAAGTGTGAGCACGTTGGCAATGGGCTGGATAAAGCCAAGCGACATTATTGGAAAGGTTATATTTACTTCGTCTTCGAGAAATCAGAAGCTTTTAACAAAAAACCGCTAGTTTTGGCAAACTAGCGGTTTTAATGTTGTTCAATTAGCGACGGTACTCGACTTCAACATCGTAGTCATCATCGTCCCAATCTTCATCATCGTCTAAGTCATCACTTAAATCGTCTTCGAAGTCGTCGCCTAAATCGGCGTCTTGTGCTTCTAACGTATTACGATGATAAGTATCCCACTTAAACTCAACGTCTTTCGTTTCTTCTTCTTCGATAACTTCGGTGGGAAGCGTTTCGATGAAGTTCATAATTTCTCGACAAAGCGGTTCTAAGCCAATTTTCTGGAAAGCAGATATCTGATAAATCGGGCCTTCCCAGCCAAGTTGTGCGGCAATTTCTTTACAGCGCTCGTCGGCTTCTTCTTCGAGCATCAAATCAACTTTGTTAAACACTAACCAGCGAGGCTTACTTGCAAGTTTAGGGTTGTACTTTTCAAGTTCTTCAACAATAGCTTTAGCATTTTCAGCTGGATCGCTTTCATCCACTGGCATAATGTCTACAACATGAAGCAGTATACGACAACGCTCTAAATGCTTAAGGAAACGAATTCCTAAACCTGCACCGTCAGCTGCACCTTCAATAAGCCCGGGAATGTCGGCTACTACGAAGCTGCGCTGCGCGTCTTGACGTACTACACCTAGGTTTGGCACTAGTGTAGTAAACGGGTAATCAGCCACTTTAGGTTTAGCGGCAGATACAGAACGGATAAAGGTAGATTTACCTGCATTCGGCATACCTAGCAAACCCACATCGGCCAGAAGCATTAATTCGAGTTTTAAATTACGAATTTCGCCTGGTGTACCATTGGTCTTATGACGTGGTGCACGGTTAGTACTGCTTTTGAAACGCGCATTACCTAAACCGTGAAATCCGCCTTGTGCCACTTTAAGCTGTTGCCCGTGACGAGTAAGGTCGCCAAGTACTTCACCGGTATCGCTATCGGTAGCGCGGGTTCCTACAGGAACACTTACGGTTAAATCTTTACCGCCACGGCCAATACAGTTAGCGCCTTGACCATTTTGGCCGCGCTCTGCACGGTGAAAACGCTCGAAACGATAGTCGATCAATGTATTCAGGTTTTCATCGGCAAGAAGAAAAACACTACCGCCGTCGCCCCCGTCGCCACCATCAGGGCCACCTTTGGGAACATATTTTTCCCGTCTAAAGCCAATTACGCCGTTGCCGCCGTCACCGGCTTCAACACGAATTTCAGCTTCATCTACAAATTTCATTTATCACTCCGGGCATGGTTGCCGTAGGGGTTATTTACACTCAGTATTTAACTACTAAGTTTACACCAAATTGTTATGTACTGCCCGAATACTAAAGCTCGGGTTTCCATAAAACAAAAAACCCCGCAAGCGCGGGGTTTTTCTAAGCCTGTTCGGCGAGTAGCTAAGGCGCTTACTCTGCTACGATGCTTACAAATTTACGGTTGTTCGGTCCTTTAACATCAAACTGAACTTTACCGCTTTTTAATGCAAACAACGTGTGGTCTTTACCGATACCCATGTTGTCACCAGCGTGGAAACGAGTACCACGTTGACGAACAATGATGTTACCAGCAAGAACAGATTCTCCACCAAAGCGTTTAACACCTAGGCGTTTACTCTCTGAATCACGACCGTTTTTGGTACTACCACCAGCTTTTTTATGTGCCATGTGTTCGTGCTCCTATTAAGCGTTAATGCCAGTAATTTTCACTTCCGTGAACCACTGACGGTGACCCATCTGCTTACGTGAATGCTTACGACGACGGAACTTAACGATTTTAATTTTATCGCCACGACCGTGTGTAACCACCTCAGCAGTCACCTTACCACCAGCAACGTTTGGTGTGCCGATTTTTACATCGTCACCATTGCTGACCATTAAAACTTTGTCGAATTCAACCGTGTCACCTGGGGCAACTTCGATTTTTTCTAGACGAACGGTTTGGCCTTCGGCCACACGGTGTTGTTTACCGCCACTTTGGAAAACCGCGTACATAGTTAACTCCGCTCTGCGTCACTGACGCAATCAATTCAAAAAACAGGGCGCGAATTGTACGTGAAACATCCGCAAATCACAACCCCGATTCTGATAAAAGTAGATTATTTTTCCAACATGGGTGAATTTTTGCGTGAATTCACCCAAAAATGCACGATGTCACACTTAGAAAACAACACTAAGTGAATGACAAACGGTAAAATTGAAGATGATAACCGCCAAATTCGATAAGCATTTATTGCTAAAAAAGCATGGAATGCGATATCTGTAGATGGAAAATCGAATACGATCCAATCGTGCCGATCTGATCATGAAAAACGCACCTAAAACGCGCTTTTTAATCACAATGATCAAAACGATCGAATAACAGATCCGAGATTGTAGCATTTTGATCTAGCCTGCGCAGCTAGCAAAAAGAATTTTTCTGAAAATACACATTTCAGGTCGATATTAACCGATAGCGCCTATAATAGAACATATCATTACGATGAAAGTAACGATAAGTGGTCCGTGAATTACCGTTAAATATAATAACCGTCGTTTTTTAAAAACAAATCGGCTGTTAATCGGTTCAATTCTGTCACCAATATGTTTAATTCGGTGGGCAATACGTTGAATTGGGTGGATAGTGCCGCGCATTCAGGTACAATCAGCCCCTATAATTGCCTAAGAAATAAATAAGTTTTTACGCCCATGCCGATGGATATAAATCAAATACGCGCGCTATCAAATGATGATATGCAAGCGGTTAACCAATTGATTCAACAGCAAGTCGACTCTGATGTTGCGCTTATTAATCAATTGGGATTCTACATTGTTAACAGTGGCGGTAAGCGCCTTCGCCCATTACTTACCGTGCTAAGTGCACGTGCAATGGGAATTGAAAATGCAGACCATCACACCCTCGCCGCTATTGTTGAATTTATACATACAGCGACCTTGTTGCACGATGATGTGGTTGATGAATCGACCATGCGACGCGGACGTGAAACCGCTAACGCCGTATTTGGCAATCAAGCATCGGTTTTGGTAGGTGATTTCTTATATACCCGCTCATTTCAGATGATGGTAAGTTTGAAACGCATGCGTGTGATGGACATTTTATCTGAAGCGACCAACCAAATTGCTGAGGGTGAAGTATTGCAGCTAATGAACTGCAATGATGCCTCTACCACAGAAGCACGCTATTTCGACGTAATTTACGGTAAAACCGCTCGTTTGTTTGAAGCGGCTACGCAACTGTCGGCGGTATTAACCGACCAACCAGAAAACGTAGAGCATGCCATGCAAGAATACGGCAAGCACTTAGGGACCGCCTTTCAGTTAGCCGATGATATTCTAGATTACATGGCCGACAGTGATGAAATGGGTAAGAACGCGGGCGATGATTTAGCGGAAGGAAAGCCAACACTACCTTTGCTATACGCAATGTGGAATACCGACAGTGAAGAAGATAAAGCGCTTATTCGCGATGCGATAGAGCAAAGCAACGGTTTACCTCACCTCACTCGTATTCAAAAAATCATGGAAAGCACTGGGGCATTAGATTATACCCGTTCGTGTGCCAACAACGAAGTGAAAATGGCTATTGATAGTTTGTCTATTATTCCAGATTCACCTTATAAAGAGGCATTGATTGCCCTTGCTCATATTTCGGTAGAACGCACTAGCTAGTGCGTTCGTTAGCCCCCTTCAAGCATCGCGCCCACCAGCCCCACCAAGAAGCCGAGTATAGCGCCTAGTGGCGGTAACCAATGGTTTTCCATACGAATACCTGGGGCGATGTCTTGAAATACAGAATACAAAATTCCCCCCGCAGCAAATAGCATAATGCCACTCATGATGACGGGAAAATCTGCCAAATAATAAAACCCTATCACACTCATGAGCGGCCCAAGCAAGCTCATTAGTACAAAAATCCAAATAAGCTTAGTGCTGCGGTTTTTATTCGTTGGGGTCATTTCACGATAAGCATTAAACCCTTCCGGTAAATTCTGTACCGCAATTAACACACCTAACAACATAGTACCGCCACCTAATGCAGCAGTGGTGCCTAGTGCCACAGACTCTGGCACAAAATCACTTAACATGGCGGCAAGTTGGCTGCCTGCGGTTTTCTTCTTAGCCAAATAGATATCCAACGCCATGAAGGCAAGTGCCCCGCCGATAAAGCAGCTACACGCCATTAGTACCGATACGTCTTCAATACCCTCAGGCACTAATACTAAAGCAACCGCTGAAATTAATGCGCCAGCGCCCAACGCAAGAATACCGTGTCGTAATTCTTGTTCTAACCACTTAGGGCGCAAACCTTTCATCTTAGATAATAGCGCACCAGCTGGCATGGCTAGCCCAGCTAACGTGGCCACAATAATCAAATTTACAATATCGGGGTCTTGCATGTTGGCTCCCTCTGCCTTGAGTTGTTCCGTTACTTGGCCTAACACTACTGGCAAAATGCTCAATATCCATAAAAAAAGACAGCTCGAAATTGGCTGTCTTTTTTTGCTTAGCGCATCTATAAATTTTTAAGCCTTACGCTATTAATCATAGAGTAATGCGCCGCGATGAGATCATTTTAAATTGAGGTCTCGGGTCATGTTCTCATTTTTGTCGCGGTGCACAATGATATTGTCTTCAATGCGTATTCCGCCGAATGGGCGGTAAGTATCTACAGTATCCCAGTTGATGTATTTCGACGCTGGGGTTGCTTTTAAATCTCGTAACAAGCTGTCGATAAAGTACAAACCAGGCTCAATAGTAAATACCTGACGCGCTTCAATCATGCGCGTACAGCGTAAGAATGGATGATCTTCAGGGGCAGGTTTAGGTATACCTCTGTCGTCATTGACCAAACCACCTACATCATGCACTTGTAGCCCTAAGAAGTGCCCAATGCCATGTGGGAAAAAGGTTCGTGTAATGCCCTGCTCTACAATATCTGCCGCAGGAAGATTCACAATGCCAGTGTCTTGTAGAATTTGGGCGATACCCGCATGGGCTAGCAAATGAATATCGGTATAAGCCACACTTGGCTTTAAAGAATCAACCAAAGTTAGCGTTACTTTATCAACGGCCTGAATAAGATCGGAAAACAACGTTGAGTTTTGGCTGTAAGTACGCGTGATATCGGCAGCATAGCCGTGATAATTCGCGCCTGCATCAATCAAGAATGAACGCGACTGCTTAGGCGCAGTGGTATCGCATTGCATGTAGTGCAAAATGGCTGCATGTTCGTTCAGCGCAATAATACTGGTGTAAGGCACATCGTTATCGCCTTGGCGGCACGCTGCGCTGTACGCTAAATTAATATCGAATTCGCTTTTACCTTCAATAAAGGCTTGCTCTGCCGCTTTATGCCCCGCTACCGCTAGCTTGTTTGCTTCACGCATACATTCTAGTTCGTAATCGGTTTTATACGCCCGCTGGTAATGCAAATAATGCAGCACTCTATCTGGGTTTACGTTCTCAAACCCTAGCGCTTTGGCTACTTCAATGTATTCACCAATATAAGCAAAACCGCGCTTATCGTAAGGCAGGTGCTTTTCAACAGCGTCGGCTTGTTGAAGCAGAATGATGTTAAAGCTGTCGGTCCAAAAATCTTGTGGCTCTGGCGGTACTTTGTGCCAAAAATCTTCAGGGCGGTAAAAAATAAGGGTGGGCTTATCTTCACCATTAACCACTAACCAGCAATTGGGGTTATCGATAACCGGCACCCATGCTTTAAATTGTGGGTTTACCTTAAACGGATAATGGTTGTCGTCTAAGAACAAGCGCTTGCCTTGCCCTGAATGGATGACTAACCCTTCTAGCCCTTCACGCTGAAGTGCTTCGCGAGTGCGAGATTGAAGTTCCTCGATATGTTGCTGATAGCTTGCCTGATGTTTTGACATAACACCTCATTTAAGTTTTTTGATTTGCATGGCTAATTGGTCTTCTTCAATTAGCAAGGGGTTACCAGCCATTTCAATTGCGCTGGTACCAAGCTAGCGTCGCTACTACGCGAGAAGAGAAAAATATTAGCCATTGTCGTTAAGTGCGCTTGCTCTTACGTGCGCTTATGTTTAAGGCAAAGAGTGTACCACGATAGCCGCTCGGCTTTCACCGAGCGGCTTGTATAACTAGTTATTCATCGGCGCTAGCGAGGCGCCAATTGCAAGGTTCCCGTTACAGGATGGGTGCTCACTGCACTTGAAGAAGGAATAACATCTCGAGTAAGCTGCGGAAACACATTTTTATTTTCCCCCAACTGATGCTCGTAAATATACTGATAAGCCAACACCGCTTTCACATAACTACGGGTTTCTTTGTAAGGAATATTCTCAATCCAAATATCCACAGGCAACGCTTCGCCGGCAGGTAACCATTCCAACACTTTACGCCAACCAGCGTTATACGATGCTGACACCAATACCGGATTATTATCTAGCTTATCGCCTAAATAACGCAAATATTGCACGCCGTAGTCGAGGTTATTCTCAACTTGAAACAAGGTATTTCGACTCACTTTCTCTTTAGCCAAATACTGCGCTGTACCTGGCATAAGTTGCATTAACCCTGCCGCGCCCACCGGCGATACCGCATCTACCATGAACGAACTTTCACGACGGGCAATTGCCATAGCAAACGCTTTTGATACGTCGTAGGTTTCACTCTTTTCACTGAACTGTGACTCGAACGCCAAGGGGAAGCGACGTTCAACATCGTCCCAATAACCACTTTTAGCGAAACTGATGATGGCTTGGTCGTATATCCCCCACTCGTAAGCCAACACACCGGCGTCTGTTACTTGTGAGTCGGGTAAATTCGACAATAAATAGCGCCACTCTCGACGCGCTTCGGTTGAACGTTCTAAACGGTAAAACTCCATCGCTCGTTGGGTAGCTGGGGTATTGGCAATGGCTTGCACCGCACTTTGTACCCGAGGTGCTGGCGTATGAGACAAATTTGGCTGGCTATTAATACGGGCACTGGCCATAAAGCCATAATAATTGCGCTCATTGGCTAGCTGCTGATACATCACCGTGGCCTGCATCACATTCCCTAGTTCTTCGAGGGCGCGCGCTTTCCAGTACCGGTAGTTTTCTTCTTGCTGAAGTTCAGGGCTGGCGGCATCGATGACATCCACTACACGCTGCCATTGCTTGGCGCGAAGCAAAAACGACACATGCCATAATTTCACATCATCGCTAGCACCTGCGATATCGGCCTTATCTAACCATTCATGGGCTTCAGGCAAAAAGTCGAGCGTGGCACTTAGCGCGATAGCACGCTGTATAATATGTAGTTCAGGCACGGAAAAAATGTTTTTCGGGGCATAAGTATTGTATGCCTTCATCGCCGCTTTAGGGTTTCTCCACGCCAGCTTTTCAATTCCCCAGGTTAGAATTTCAGCTTCGTTATGCTTATGCTTCATAGGAAACAGACGAGTTCGATTAACTAAACTTACATCACGTGATACCGATGACCACGCATCAGCTAAATACTGATGACTGGTGGGCAATTGGCGTTTTAAATAAGGAATAATACGGCGGTTATCTTCTTTCGCTGCAATGGCTATACGCTTAACTACTTTGTCTGGCGTCATGAGGCCATTACTTCGCCACTTTGCAAATAATGGGTCGCATTCATCGGGCTGTGATTGACCGCTATACCAAAGTGGGTCTACATCGGTTAGCACAGGTTTAGGATCGTCGGTACGTTTTAACTTGTAACCTAACGCTTGGCAGGTAAGTTTGGCCCCCATGCCATTTCGATAGCTGTCTAAAAACGCATTTTCGTGACCACGAGAGGCTAGGTAATTTAACCAGCGATAGCGCAAACCATAACTAACCGGTTGCCCCGCGTAATCCTCTAAGAATTGTTCTACTTCACGCTGGGTTTTAAGCGACATGGTACGTTCTAATCGCAAACGAAGTAGGTACGGATAAAGAGGGTAATTCGCCAACCCGTAAATTTCTGCGTCTAAATCTTCTAAACGTCTTTTCGGTAATGTACGCAGGCTCTTTTCTAACATTAAGAAGCGAGCTCGCTCATCGGCGTAGATGTCATCAGGGAATAGCGGTGAAACTTGCGCATGACTGTGTTGAAAGCAGCTTGATATAGCCACCAACGTGAAAACGTGAAACGACTTATGCACGGGTAATCGTTTTAAGCGCATTATCGCTTTTAAAAGAAAACTTATACCTACTTTATTCGACACAATGTGAACTCCTACCCCTTGTTGCATTCAAACACACCAGAGTTGGTGTAATTATAGAACGATGCTTGCTTGAAAGCCGATAAATTATCGGCGTGGCTCCATGCCACAGAAGTAAAAAAGTGCCAGCGCTGTTAGTTATACCTTACAAACATTAATGCCATGATTGTAGATTATTCTTATGCTGGATTGGCGCTTTGCGTCAATAGTGCCCATTATACAAACACTATTATTGAAATCGAGCTTGATTTTCAATGAATGGCCACCATTTTTAACAATTGAAACACTCGTTTGAATTTTTCATTGATATTTTGTTTAAGTTTAGTTAAAAAGCTAGCCACCCTAATGCATTAGTGTTGTGGTACGACCAGAATGTATGATTGGTTTATACGCTTATAGCGAATGGTTAGATTGCTTCACTAATATCCCGGCCAACGCCGAAGGAGATGATAATGATATACACAGGCAAGAGTCTATCCGTCAGTCTGTTAGATGACGGCTTTGCTGAACTGGTATTTGATGCCGAAGGTTCAGTAAACAAGTTCGATCGCCAAACCGTGACCGAGCTTGATGAAGCAACCCAAGCACTGCTTAAAGAAAGCGGTGTTAAAGGCTTAGTAGTACGCAGCGCAAAATCTGCATTTATTGTAGGTGCTGATATCACCGAATTTACCGGCTTATTCGCGATGGATGAAGCCGAAGTACTAAACTGGGTAGCAAACACATCTCAAGTGTTTGACCGCTTCGAAGATTTGCCTTTCCCTACCGTTGCTGCCATTAACGGTTTCGCACTGGGCGGCGGCTGTGAAATGACACTAGCCTGTGACCTTCGCGTTGCAGATACAACAGCTTCTATTGGCCTACCAGAAGTTAAACTAGGCATAATGCCTGGCTTTGGTGGCACAGTACGTTTACCTCGTTTGATTGGTGCTGATAACGCACTAGAGTGGATGACTACGGGTAAAGATCGCAAAGGTGCGAAAGCCCTTGCTGAAGGCGCCGTTGACGCCGTAGTTGCACCTGAGTCATTACGTGACAGCGCGCTTTCTATGCTGAAAGATGCAGTAGATGGTAAGTTTAAATGGGAAGCACGTCGTGCTCAGAAAAAAGCCCCATTACAACTGAACAAAAACGAAGCCATGATGAGCTTTTCTACGGCGCAAGCTATGGTATTTGCCCAAGCAGGTAAACACTACCCTGCTCCGCACAAAATGGTAGAAACCGTTCAAAAAGCCGCTGGCCTTGACCGCGACGGCGCACTTAAGCTTGAGAACGAAGGCTTTGTAGCCCTAACTAAAACCGATGCAGCGCAAGCGCAAATTGGTATTTTCCTAGCCGACCAGCTAGTAAAAGGTAAAGGTAAGAAACAAGCTAAAGCTGCCACAAAAGATGTAAAACTTAATGCCGTACTGGGTGCAGGTATTATGGGTGGCGGTATTGCGTATCAAAGTGCCGTTAAAGGCATGCCAGTGATAATGAAAGACATTAACACTGATGCACTAGACCTAGGCTTAAACGAAGCCGCCAATATTCTTGGTAAAGGTATGCAGCGCGGTAAAGTTGATGCCAAAACCATGGCAAAAACCCTTAACGCTATTACGCCTACCCTTGACTACAACACGCTTAAAGACGCAGACCTTGTGATTGAAGCGGTTGTTGAAAACCCGAAAGTAAAAGGCATAGTGCTTAAAGAAGTAGAAGACGTAGTGGCCGATGACGCTATCATCTGTTCTAACACCTCTACTATTTCAATTAACCAACTAGCGAAAAGCTTAGACAAGCCAGAACGCTTCTGTGGTATGCACTTCTTTAACCCAGTACACCGCATGCCATTGGTAGAAATTATTCGGGGTGAAAACACCTCGGAAGACACTATCAATGCCGTAGTGGCAACCACACTTCGCATGGGTAAAACCCCTATCGTAGTTAACGATTGCCCAGGGTTCTTAGTGAACCGCGTATTGTTCCCTTACTTTGCAGGCTTTAGTAAGTTGCTAATAGATGGCGCTGATTTTGTTGCCGTTGATAAAGTAATGGAGAAACAGTTCGGCTGGCCAATGGGCCCTGCTTACCTAATGGATGTTGTTGGTATTGATACTGGCGACCATGCTGCAGACGTTATGGCTGCGGGTATTCCAGAGCGTATGGCACGTATTGGCGACGACCCAGTAACTGTGCTTTATAAAGAAAAACGCTTAGGCCAGAAAAATGGCAAAGGCTTTTATAACTACGGTAAAGACAAGCGCGGCAAGCCTACCAAAGTGGCCGCTGAAGAAGCGTATAGCTTGCTTGCTCCTATTACTGCCGATACCAAAGACTTCGACGCGCAAGATATTATTGCACGCTTGATGATCCCTATGGCTAACGAAGCAATTCGTTGCCTAGAAGAAGGCATTGTAGGTACTGCAGCTGAAGCAGATATGGCCTTACTTTACGGTTTAGGCTTCCCTCCATTCCGCGGTGGTGTATTCCGCTGGATTGAAACAATGGGATTAGCGAACTTTGTCGAACTAGCCGACAAATACGCCAGTCTTGGCCCGATTTACCAAATTTCAGATGGCGTTCGCAAGATGGCCGCTGAAGGTAAATCTTACTTCGCTTAATTCCCAAGGAGACTAATAATGAAAGAAGTCGTAGTTATCGATTGTGTTCGTACCCCTATGGGACGCTCGAAAGCCGGTGTATTTAGAAATGTTCGTGCAGAGACGATGTCTGCCGCGCTAATGACCGCGTTACTTGAGCGCAACCCTGGTGTTGATCCAGCAGAAATTGAAGACATTATTTGGGGCTGTGTACAGCAAACCAAAGAACAAGGTTTCAACATTGCGCGTAATGCCCAGTTGCTAACCCAAATTCCACGTACCACAGGTGCAGTAACCGTTAACCGTTTATGCGGTTCTTCGATGCAAGCATTGCATGACGCTACTAGCGGTATTATGAGCGGCCGTGGCGATATATACATGATTGGTGGTGTTGAGCACATGGGCCATGTACCCATGAACTACAACATCGACTTTCATCCAGGCCTAGCTAAGTACACCGCAAAAGCATCAGGCATGATGGGCATGACCGCCGAGCTACTTGGCCGTCAAAATGGTATTAGCCGTGAAATGCAAGACGCCTTTGGTGCACGTTCGCATCAACTAGCACATAAAGCGCACCTTGAAGGCCGCTGGGCTAACGAGATTGTGCCTATTGAAGGTCACGATGCCAACGGTACGCTTAAACTGATTGATTATGATGAAGTTATTCGCCCAGAAAGCACCGCTGAAAGCATGGCGCAACTTCGCCCTGTATTCGACCCAGTAAATGGAACCGTTACTGCGGGTACATCTTCAGCGTTGTCTGACGGTGCGTCTGCTATGTTGCTTATGTCTGCCGATAAAGCGAAAGCACTAGGTTTAACACCTCGCGCTAAAATTCGTTCAATGGCAGTGGCAGGTTGTGATGCCGCGATTATGGGTTACGGCCCAGTACCGGCAACACAAAAAGCACTTAAACGTGCAGGCCTTAGCATGGACGACATTCAACTTGCTGAGTTCAACGAAGCCTTTGCAGCCCAAGCACTCTCGTGCATTAAGCAACTAGGCTGGATGGATAATCTTGATGATAAGATTAACCTTAACGGCGGCGCTATTTCACTAGGCCACCCACTAGGTTGTTCTGGTTCACGTATTTCAGGTACCTTGATTAACCTAATGGAATCGCAAGATGTAGAGCTAGGCTTAGCTACCATGTGTATTGGTTTAGGCCAAGGTATAGCTACTGTATTTGAACGTGTTTAATTAGTTAAATACGTTTTGTTGAAAGGGCCTTTGGGCCCTTTTTTGTTAATTAGCTTTAACGTTTAATGCTTTTAAAAAAATACTATTTTAAAACACGGGAAAGCGGGCTAACTACCCCCTGCGCGCCCTGTTGCAATACATGCGTGTAAATTTGGGTGGTTTTCACATCAGAATGACCAAGCTGCGTTTGCACCGTGCGGATGTCGGCCCCCGACTGTAAAAGGTGAGTAGCAAACGAATGCCGTAATGTATGCGGCGTAACCTTCTTTTTAAGCCCGCATGCATTGGCAGTATTTCTTATTGCTTTTTGTATGCTTGATTCATCAATATGATGTCGACGCACTTTTTTATTCTCGGGATCAACCGATAAACGCGCCGAGGGAAAAAGATAGTGCCAGCCTAGCTCATTAGGCGCATTTTGATATTTCACACGCAAACGATGCGGCAGATATACCCCTTGGTAATTAGGGTTATCTAAATCTGCAACAAGGTAATTTTCAACCATACTTATTTGCCGAGTAAGCCCAGGCTTGAGCTCTGCGGCTAACGTAACGACACGATGCTTTCCGCCTTTTCCGTCCCAAATTCGAATGGCGTTATAATCGAAATCGATGTCTTTCACCCGTAACCGAACCGCTTCCATTAAACGCAAACCGCTTCCATACAGCAATGAAATAGGTAACTTTAAATGAGCGGGAAGTTGAGTAAAAAGCGTGACGACTTCGTCTTGCGTAAGCACAACAGGCAGCTTGGCCTGCCTGCGGCTTGCAACGAAATCAAGATTTAAAGAAAGCGGTTTTTCTAGAATGTCTCGATATAGAAATGCCAACGCATTGAGTGCACTCGCCTGCGTGGCTGGCGCCACATTCTTTATATTCACTAAGTGAGATAGAAACAACTCTACCTCTTTATCGCCCATCTCGGCAGGATGCTTAGTATTGTGAAAGCGTATATAACTAATAATCCACCCGCTATAAAGCTGGATAGAGCGCTTGGCATAACGGCGATTTCGCATGTGTTGAACCACCATTTGCATAAACATCGACTTCATTTTTATTTTTCATATTTAACTGTAATTACATACAGCATTGCGATTTTTTGATACAACGTAAAATAAAAAGGAAGAATTCCGTACTTAAGTACAGTGTTTTCAGATACAAAGTGTAGGATATTGATATAAGTTAACTTACGTGCGAAAGTTGAAACATTATTAGCGTGATATATGGAAATTTTCCGCCTTGCATAAAGGATTTTTTCCGTACACTAAATT
>NZ_JAGJDY010000030.1 GCF_018100795.1 Alteromonas sp. MMG017
AATTAGCCATAAGTCACCTCTTATCTAACTATAGGTGATGTCCACTAAGTTTGGGTAAGTCCTGCACATAACGCCCTAATAATGGGCAAATTATAGTTGGTTAAAATAAGCGACGCAGGAGCAAAAACCAACTGTAATTTGTCCTGTTAATTAGCTTGTTATGTTGATTTACGCAGGTGTAAATTTTGACAAGTCAAAGCCATTAGTTTTAATAAAATTTATAAGTGTTCTTGAGCAATCAAAGTTATGAATATCATCTTTTAAATAGGTAGATTCATCATGAAACATCCCCTTAGGATAAACCTCCCATGTTAAAACATACTTATTTTCATATTTCCAAATACTAACCACAACCTCATTAGTACCTTGAATAAATGAAAGTATATTGGTCTTGCTAGATTCTAACCTTTTTAGAAAACCTTGCTCAGTCATAGATGATCAACATAACACCTTGCATAAGCGGTTTTGGCCGCTCTTGCCAAAATCCGCTTGATGCATTTGTTAGTTTGCAAAATAACCTCGATTTATGTAAATCAAATGGGCTGTAACAAAGTATGGCACAACCGCAAAAATAGAAAGCGCTACTGAGTCGAAAAATAAAAAAGGAACCGGCAATAGAGCAAATGCTCCGCAGACTAAATAAATTATCAACCTCCTTTTCGCAGCCAATTTAATTTCAGTGTCCAATGACTTAGCTAGCAGTTGGCAGACTCCCCAAAAACCAAGTGCGCCTCCTACTGTCATAAGTGGAACAAAGTACCATTCAAACAAACCACTAAAAATATTAACAAGTGCGATCGGCGTACCGAAAAGGCCCATTCCTAAAGCGACGACCGGTAACCAAAATGCAAATGCGAACTCAATAACTAATATCGTTTTGAAAAAAGTACTATTCACCATACGAAAACTAACACCTCGCATAACGGGCACTAACATGGCGCGCATAATAGCCGAAGGCGCGCCGTGTTAGTGTCCCAGCGAACGAAGTGAGCATGTTTATGCGTTTGTTAGGCCTTGTCAAAACGAAGCCACTGAGTTTCTGTGCCTGCTATTGGAACAAAGAACAGTGTTCCAATAGCCCCCTTTTTCTTTGACACAATCAATGAGTCTGATTTGAAGTATAATGTAAACTCCCACCATTCTTTTGCTATGGCACCGCCGCTGTTAACAACTGAACTGCGAGCTACAACAAAACCACCATTTTCACACCCTTTGAATTCGGATGTATTTATACTAAGTGTTTCAACTATTTCGGAATCTAAAAGTAAATCAATGCTTATAGTGCTTGCGGAAGCGACAATCGATACTCTTAACTGATCTGCGAGATGACTATATTGAGCATCGGGGACGAGCATTGCTGATAACTTATCATCTCCATACTCAGAAGAGCGTAAACCCTTGTTGCTCACCAATATGGTTTCGTCTGAACAGTCAGAAAGCAGAGTCCCCCACTCACTAGGATAATCGTCTCTCATTGAACATGAGCCAAGAAATAGAGAAAATAAAATGATCGTCACTGACTTCATCAAAATAGGCC
>NZ_JAGJDY010000031.1 GCF_018100795.1 Alteromonas sp. MMG017
ACTTTGGGGCACAAATACATGGGCTAAAATAACGAGCGAAGCGAGGGAGCCCATGTGTTTGTGTCCCAGCGAACGCAGTGAGCGCCAACAGTTGTTTGTTAGGCTCTTTTTACTACATACTTAAAATAGACAAACGCAGGGAAAATAAAGCCCATCCAAAGGCTGGAGAAAAGTCTCAATTCGGTGCGTTTTAAAGATAAAAACCTGTCGTAAGTGATTTCTTTAATCATAGTTCCTTGGCGGTTTAAAATATATTTTCCATTTTCAATTTGAGGTTGCCCATCAGCGAGTATAAGTAACGAGAAAATAAAAACTGCAATAATGTACCAACGAATATATTTAAGGATTTTACCTAAATACTTAGGACCGCTTGATACAAGCTTATCTTCAAACTTTCCGTTTGAATATTTTTTTGTACGCTCAACGGATATCGTTGCCCCTAATGCAAAAAAGGAAATCATTGACATTAGGTGTACATAACCAGTTGTCGCGAAAATGCTGACGCCTAAGTAAGTTGTAAAGTGCAAACAGAAAGAGATAAAAAGAGAAATAGTCAAGAATAGAGACAATTTTAACTCCGGAGCCTAACTTCTAACATAAGGGGCAACTACTCGTTGGCTATAATGCGAAGCAGCCAGCGAGTAGTTGTCCCAGCGAACGATAGTGAGCGAGCTTAATGTTTTTGTTATATAACGTCGCTGAATTTATCGCAATATAACATCCCTTATGGCAGGTCGATTTTCCTCACAACCCATAATTTCTAGACTGACAGAAATGCCTGCCATTTTAGCTGCCAACAATGTGCTGTACATTCTAGACTTTTCTTCTTCGGTTAAACTTCTTCTGACCATATAGCTATCTAAGGTGGTACAATTTCCTGGATTTGACAGAGAACCTGAGTTTGTGGGTATTACTCGTATAATGTTCAAGCCTCTGGTTGTTGACCAAAGCTGAAAAGTAGAGATTTCAACTTCTGCGAAATTTGCATACGAAAATGATGAAAACAAAGTTAGTAATAATATTAGTTTTTTCATTATTAATCCTTTTCCATTTATCCAAGTTATATAACACCCACATAAGGGGCAGTAATGCGTGGGCTAAAATAGGAGCGAAGCGACAGAGCCCACGTGTTACTGTCCCAGCGAAGCGACTTAATGTGTTTGTTATATTTTACATATCCTCGTTGTAATAGCTTGGCAACTTGGGACACTCAAAATCACCTTCACCAAACATATCGTTAATTCGCTCAGGAAACATATCTCGCATTTTTACATAGACTGCTTCATTCAGAATGTGAAACCCTGCTGTGTTATCCGCTGTGCCAAGGAATTTATGAATATCGCTTAGCTCAGGGTAATGCGCTGGTTGATGGAAAAAACGCATATATTCTTGAAGAGTTTTGTAAACATACAGCAAATCTTTTAGATTGACCTCTACAGTCTCATTGGCATCGATTTTGTCTAGACCATACTCAACTATTTCTGCTTGATTATTTGTAAAAACATCATCCATTTACTGCGAACTCTCCGTAAAATA
>NZ_JAGJDY010000032.1 GCF_018100795.1 Alteromonas sp. MMG017
GCCCTGTTAACAGGCTAAATATAGTTGGCTATAATTAGCGACGAAGGAGCAAAAGCCAACTGTATTTTGTCCTTGTTAAACAGTTTGTTAGCTCTCTATGCACATGAGTTACAAACTTGTGGATATGGTGATACCCAATCACAGGTTTTGCATTTAGAAACATTAACAAACTCTCTACATGAACAACATTTACCTCGAATATGTTCATTGTATCCAATGTTTAAAGCATCAAAGACTACTTCCCCTTTAGCATCACAAAGGGGACAGTCAGCAAAGCCAAATGTATCTTGATCACCACGATAACCACAAACAAAACAGACCCTATCGAGTTCGTCAGTTAAAGCCCATGATTCGTTGGCACACTGTATACAATGTTTCATATCATCAGGGTACAATTCAAAAGCACGATCAATTGATTCATCAATATAACAAGAATTTGCCAATAAGCTTGTATAAAGGCTATTGCCTAGTAGTGATTTAAGGCTATTGGCAAGATACTGGTCTTGCATTGGCAAGGTATCTTGCCATTCAAGTTGATTAATAATCCGAACCATAAACCAAATAGATTCATTAAGAATTCCATGTGGTAATGTAGACATGCCTAAATGCATAACTTGATTTCTATGACTCTGAAATTTATCCAGTAGGTCTTTATCATCTGAATTTAGGTATATTTCATTAGAAAAGAAATCTTTGCTTTTCCAAAAAGGTGTTGTCTGTATTTCATCTTTTTCAATTAGCGACAATAACTCAGTTTCAGATTTATCATGAAATTTGCTTTTAACTATCCCTTTCCAGCCCTCACGTCGCAGAACAAAAAATTTACCTATTAATTCAAGAGCTGCCTGTATATTTATTATTGTTTGTAATACATCGCTCTCAGAAGGTGTTTCTGAAAGTGCATTTTGTAATGCAGATCTAATATACAGCTTAAATGTTTTTTTTAGTCGAAAAGTTAATTGTTCATCAACTTTATTCATGACTACTCCTTGAGAGCTAACTTTTCAATAACGGGCGCAGGCACGTGGGGCATAATAGCGAAGCGGCCCTGCGTGTATGCGTCCCAGCGAACGAAGTGAGTGAGTTTATTGAGTTGTTATGCACCTAAACCACCGTATATGAGAGTGTAACTGGTGAGCCAATAGAAAAAGAAGCTTTAGTGATAATATTTGGCAGATCAATGATTCTTGAATCGTACTCAGTAACAAATGAAACGAAGATATCTGTATTCTCTACTTCTACATTATTAGAAGTTACAAAACTTCCTATAAATTCCAGTGAAGATGGTGTCAGAGGAACGCACACGACAAAACCACCTAATTTTTTATTAGGTCTACAAGATGAGGCTTTAAGGCTTGATTTGATTTCGTTGGATAATTCTTCTGTAAGCGAAAAGAATCTAAAGCTGATATTTAATTCAATGTCTGAGTCCATTCAATGTGTCCGTAGGTGCATAACTTTAAGCTAAGGGGCGCAGATACGTGGGGCATAAT
>NZ_JAGJDY010000033.1 GCF_018100795.1 Alteromonas sp. MMG017
GCATGTGGGGCATAATGGCGAAGCCGCCCCGCGTGTATGCGTCCCAGCGAACGCAGTGAGTGACTTGATTTTTTTGTTATGTGCGTCCCTAAAATTACCTAGAATTTGCATTTAATCTGATACTCCTTTTCTCCAGTTTTCCATTTTGCTGACTAAACCTGGATAGCGCCAGTCCATGATATAGATAAAAGGCGATAAAAAAAGAACAACCAAAGCCAATAACAACAGAGATTCTCTAATAGAGCTGATACCCAATTGGTCAATTTTGGTTTGAATAATAGATAGGAAGAGTAGCATGCCGAAAATAAAAGGTAGCATTAAAAGATAATGCTTAATCAAATTAGAAACTGTTCTTTGTTTAGCTATATGGCGAGTTTGAAGCCTGCAATGAAACTCTACAGTTAACGCATTTAGGATAGTTGCAATTACTGCTATTAAAGCTAATTCAAACAATTAAAATATCCACATCGTAGAAGCACATAACTTTTCAATAACGGGCGCAGGCACGTGGGGCATAATGGCGAAGCCGCCCCGCGTGTATGCGTCCCAGCGAACGAAGTGAGAGAGTTTATTGAGTTGTTATATGCCATTGTTAATGATTTCCATCTGATCCAGCTCCGCTACTGTCTCTGTTGCCACCACCAAATTCAGAATACTTTCTAGTTGGTTGATCCTGACTTTTATTAAACTGCCAAAGAGCAAGTGCTCCTATGAATGGAATTAACCAAGCAATAATGATTTGTGCAACTTTCTGAACAGCGTCTAAGTCTTCTCTTTTTGCCAAGAATACTGATACTGCAAAGCTAAGTACTAAGTATGTGACTAACGCAGAGTAAATAAAAAGAGAATCCATTTCACAATTTTCCGTGGCTTATAACTTTTAAATAAGGGGCGCAGGCATGTGGGGCATAATGGCGAAGCCGCCCCGCATGTATGCGTCCCAGCCCGCGCAGCGGGCGTACTTAATTTTTTTGTTATGTGCCAGCACACTCTTTACTGCCGCCATAACTTTACTGTGCCCAATAAATAAAACGTACCATAAATACAGCAAATAATTGAGCTGACTAACCAAAAGGTTATTGAATTTTGGTGTACCACAGGGTCTGAAGTTAGAAAGGGGCCAACTAAGCCTGCGATACCACGCAACAAATAGATGGCAGTAATTAAAGTTAAACTGGTTTTTAGTAGTGGCAACTTGATGATGATACTTGCACCAGAAAATGCATATAAGCCCCAGCCAGTAAGAATTAAAGCAATTGCTAAAGTTACAATTGTTGGGTACGGATCGCCCTGAGCTGAGAGTTGAGCCATGCGTTGACCCGCACCAAAAAAGAGATACCAATCAGGACCGCCGAAAATACAACCAATATGAAGTAATGCAGCCAGGATACTTAAACTGCCAGCGACTATTAGTTGATTATTCTTGTGCATTCAAATTCCTTTTGGCACA
>NZ_JAGJDY010000034.1 GCF_018100795.1 Alteromonas sp. MMG017
GAAGACAAGGAGGTTTTTATGAAAATCTTAAATTTAGCTATACCTTTAATTTTACTATCTCAATTGGCTTCTGCAGATGTTGAAATTTATCTATCGAATGACAGTGATAAAGAGGAAATGAAACGAACTCAAGTTTTAAGGCTCATAGAACAACACGATCTCAGCAAGTGGTGGTTTACGGATAAAATAATCATAGATGAGTCTGTTAGAAGTCCGTTTAGTCATCCTGTTTTGACACTTAAAGCTTCAATGCCAAACAATGACCCAGCAGGTTTGTCTCAATTGTTACATGAGCAGATTCACTGGTTTGAAGACTCAAAGAAAAAAGAAGTAGAAAATACTATTTCAGAGCTACGCAAAATATATCCGTCGGTCCCCGTTGGCTATCCAAATGGAGCGAGAAGTGAGTTTTCAACGTACTTACACCTCGCCGTTTGCTTAATGGAACTTGATGCACTTACCGAAGTGCTGGGAAAGGAAAAAGCAGAAACAGTTATCGCCACTAATGGAAAATACTTTTATAAATGGATATATAAAACAGTATTAGAAGACCAAGCTAAAATACGGAAGGTTTTAAAAAACTACGATTTGTACATCTAGCATTGCCTTCTAACAAAAAAATTAAGTCACTCACTTCGTTCGCTGGGACGCTAACACGCAGGGCCGCTTCGCTATTATGCCCTACGCGTTATCGCCCCTTATTTAAAAGTTATGTTCACAAGGACGAATTATGAAATCAAGTATCTTAATTGGCATTTCTGGCGGCATTTTCACCATTGTCGTCTTCATTCTTGGCTTTATCACGTCTATATACTTAATGACATCTACTGATGCAGCTAGCTACGCGAAGGAGCACGTAGATAATGGAAGATTCATGCTCTACGCTTTAAAAAACATTGAAGATGGAGAAATCGAAAAAGCCAGAACCTCTTTAAGAAGTCATGTATCAATGAAAGTGCTTTTGGTAGATTCCTTTAGACTTCCGCCCACCAGTGAACGAGAAGACCAACTCATCAAAGACTTTTATATGGAAGTGGCTGACTATTTCAATTCGCAAGGCGGCTTTAACGAAACAATGAAAGTAATGGAAAACGGGGAGTGGGTTACAAAGCCTACGCCAACAATGGAGATCCTCAAGGGGTTTTCAACAAAGTGAACATAACAAGTCAATCAACATGCTCACTGCGTTCGCTGGGACGCATACACGCAGGGCCGCTTCGCTATTATGCCCTACGTGCCTGCGCCCGTTATTGAAAA
>NZ_JAGJDY010000035.1 GCF_018100795.1 Alteromonas sp. MMG017
AACGCAAACGGTCACTGGTTTAGTGGGCAACAATGGGACCTTCTCAATTCCTATCACGGTGGATTTGGCCGACGGCTTGTTAACGGTAGACGCCACTGTGCTAGATACGGATAACAGTACCCTCGCCAACATTACGACCACGGGCTTAGTTGATGTAAACCTCGATGTGTTGAGTTTAGATGCACTTGATTTCACCTCAGCGACACCGACCATTACGGGTATCAGTGAGTTTATCGGCAAAGTGATTAGTTTAGCGATCACCGATGGCAGCGGCGCTACGCAAACCGTTACTGGTTTAGTCGGCAATGACGGAACCTTCTCTATCCCTATCACGGTAGATTTAGCTGATGGCTTGTTAACGGTTGACGCCACTGTGCTAGATACGGATAACAGTACCCTCGCCAACATTACGACCACGGGCTTAGTTGATGTGAACCTCGATGTGTTGAGTTTAGATGCACTTGATTTCGCGTCAGCGACACCGACCATTACGGGTATTAGTGAGTTTATCGGAAAAGTGATTAGTTTAGCGATCACTGATGGCAGCGGGGCTACGCAAACCGTCACTGGTTTAGTGGGCAACGATGGTAGTTTTTCAATCCCAATCACGGTGGATTTGGCCGACGGCTTGTTAACAGTAGACGCCACTGTGCTAGATACCGATAACAGCACCTTGGCCAACATTACGACCACGGGCTTAGTTGACGTAAACCTAGATGTGTTGAGTTTAGATGCACTAGATTTCGCCTCAGCGACACCCACCATTACGGGTATCAGTGAGCACGTGGGTAAGGTCATTAGCTTATCGATCACCGATGGCAGCGGCGCGACGCAAACCGTCACTGGTTTAGTCGGCAATGACGGAACCTTCTCAATCCCTATCACGGTGGATTTAGCTGATGGCTTGCTAACGGTAGACGCCACTGTGCTAGATACCGACAACAGCACACTCGCCAATATCACGACCACGGGCTTAGTTGACGTGAACCTCGATGTGTTGAGTCTGGATACACTGGATTTTAACTCAGCGACACCCACCATTACGGGTATCAGTGAGTTTATCGGCAAAGTGATTAGTTTAGCGATCACCGATGGCAGCGGCGCTACGCAAACGGTCACCGGCTTCGTCGGCAATGACGGGACCTTCTCA
>NZ_JAGJDY010000036.1 GCF_018100795.1 Alteromonas sp. MMG017
GCGACTTCACTGAGTCGTTCTTGCGAGTGCAGTGATAGATCCGTTTTCTTAGGAAAGTATTGTCGAATAAGGCTATTAGTGTTTTCGTTCGTACCTCGTTGCCATGGACATTGTGGATCGCAGAAGTAAACTGGCATGCCAAATTCAGCTGTTAAAACGCTATGTTTAGCCAGTTCCATTCCCCTATCCCAAGTAAGCGATCTGCGGTATTTAGAAGGCATTTTTTTAAACACCGCCAATAATGCTGTATTCACTGAATCTGCGTCTTTTCCTGCTAACTTCAAGATGATTGTGAAACGCGATTTTCGGTCTACCAATGTGGCAATATGAGTGTTTTTAGAGCCGGTTACTAAGTCGCCTTCCCAGTGGCCGAGGGAACGTCGATTTTCGATATGTTTAGAGCGTTCGTGAATTGAAATGCCGTTAACTATGTTGATGGAGCCTCTGTCTCCTTTACGGCTATGAAAGCGGCTGTGCCGCATAGGCCGCTTTCTTCGTAAATGTTCAGTCAACGAGTGATGAATGATATTCCTTGCTCTAACGTACAATGACTTATAAATGGTTTCGTGTGATACCTGCATTTTCTTACGCCGAGAATACTCGACACGTAACCAACCAGATATTTGCTCTGGCGACCACTTCAACTCCAGCTTCTCTATAACCAATTTTTTCAGCTCTGGGTATTTTTCTAAAACACCTGGCTTTGGCCGCTTGGCCATGCGTTTCGCACGGTTATCAGCATCAACTGCTTTGTAATATCTACGCCCTCTATTTCTGGCGATTTCACGCGATATGGTCGAGGGAGAGCGGCCTAGTTGTTTAGCTATCGCTCTAATGCTCATCTTTGCAGACAATGAAACACGGATTTCTTCTCGTTCTGAAAGTGTTAGGTGAGAAATATTACGACGCCTTGGTCTAGGTTTAATGCCACCATCTTCACGTAAAATTGTGAAGACCGATCCAGGCTTTGCCTCAATGATACGACCAATATCACTGAACCCAGCACCTTGCTTCCATAAATCAAAAACAAGTGTTCTCTCATCTTGAGTAAACGTACGTTTTGTTCGCTTCATCCAAAGTCCTCATGCAAATCAGTATTTTAGTATAACTGTTGCATTGACCACTTGAATCTACA
>NZ_JAGJDY010000037.1 GCF_018100795.1 Alteromonas sp. MMG017
GAAGATGAAGCGGTAAGAGATTTATCCCGCGCTCGAGAGCTTGCGATGAAAGATTTAAAAGAAGCCAAATACCAACTCAAAGCGCTGCTGCTGAGAAACAATATTCGGTATGAAGGCACTGCTAATTGGTCGAAGAAACATCTGCGGTGGCTGACTGAACTGATATTACCTCATCCGGCGCAGCAAATCGTATTGCAGGAACAGTTGCAGACTATTGAAGAGCGGATCCGCCGCTTAGAAAGGCTGGATAATGAGCTAACCCATCATGTACACCAGTGGCGTTATTATCCTGTCGTTAAAGCGATCCAAGCCATGCGTGGTGTGAGGCTGCTAGTGGCGGTTGGGGTTGTTGCTGAACTTGGAGATTTACACCGCTTCGACCATCCTAGAAAGCTCATGGCTTATTTAGGCTTGGTACCCAGCGAACATTCCTCTGGTGGAAAACGGCACTTAGGCGCAATAACCAAATGTGGGAATGGTAGAGCTAGGCGCTTACTCATTGAGGGCGCACATAGTTATCGCTATCCAGCCAATATCTCGACGGATATTCAAATTCGCCAAGAAGGGCTACCCAAAGACATCGTCGATATTGCGTGGAAAGCACAGCTTCGTCTGTGCAAACGCTACCAGCGAATGAGTAAAAAAGGTAAGCATTACAATCTCATTATCACCGCAATAGCCAGAGAGATGGCAGCCTACATATGGGCTATCGCTAAAGAAGTGGTGCTTACGCCAGTTAATCCAAAATTGAGATTGAGCAGAGTACCTGCATGATAAGCGAGTTTGAGCTAACGCATTCGGATCAGGCCGCGGAATGTGGCACAACCTACGAGGGCGTTATGATGGCAATAACTTAACGGTTATTGACCCACGAGCATAGACTGATGAGAAAGGCTGAGCGGTCACCGGGCCACGGCGGAACGAGTAAGGTAGGCGCTGTTCACTGAAAGGTGAATAATCCATTAATACCACTGGGGCGACACTCGCCATGACAACCGACGACATTACTGCCTCATCCGGTGCGTTAGCTCATTTAATATGAGTAAGAACACAGCTAATTATGGACCGAAAAAATGTCAGGGAGACACTCGGTTTTTATTGACAAGGGGAGTCATACCAAC
>NZ_JAGJDY010000038.1 GCF_018100795.1 Alteromonas sp. MMG017
CGTCATTTACTTACAGCATTAAAGTGTGGGTTTAACCGTGACATTTCAGCATCAAGGTTGTTTCGCCAGGGAGTCTTTACAGCTTACTTTTTCGGTAGTTACAACGGCTTTAGCAACGTGCTTTTCATCAAGACCGCAACGCCAACATTCTGCATCACCAGCTTTCTAAACTCGCTCTTTTATCCAGCAATGTCCTTTACATCTGGCATTTCGCACAGGGTTGTTTTATCTTAATTTCAATAATTTAAACACGCGGCCTATTTGGCTAGTGGTGGCAGCAAAGCTGCGTACGTTCCTTTGTACGCCTAACAAAACGCTGTTGGCACTCCCTCCGGTCGCTGGGACGCTAACACGTGGGCTGGCTCGCTTCGCTCGGATTTTAGCCCACGTGCTAGCGCCCCAAAGCTTAGCGTTAGCTGCTGAAAATAGCCGACGATAAACTAACAAGGAGAGTAAATATGAAAGAAATACTGATAGCTGTTGTAGCCTCTTTAGTGACTTCAATTGTTTTATTCTTTTCAGGCGTTTTAGAAGAAAAAACCGAAGAGTACTCAAGAGCCAAAATAATTGAAGAATTAACGAATGACGCTCCTTTTGTCCGAGCAATAAAAGAAAAGCTTAATAGTGATGATTCCTTTTCAAAGGAAGTAGCTAGCCAGCTAAGAGAAGATATCGTACAGAATATTTTTCCTAACAAAATTGTGCTTGCAATAAACGACTCTAAATGTCCAAAAGGTTGGGAAGACTTCAAACCGTCATACGGCAGATTTTTAAGGGGCATAGATCCAAACGGGGTTAGTGATATTGCAAATCGACCGCCGGGTGATCAGCAGGAAGATTCTATACAGGGTCATGGTCACAAAATAACTGAAAATGTGCAGTCAACTGCGCACGCAGGACCAGGAAAAAAACCTCATCACTATCAGTCAGGGGAATTTGGACACGCTGTGGGAGAGGCCATAGATATTATAAGTAATTCAAAGTATGGAGAAGTTAAAGTATCCAATGAAACACGCCCTAAAAACGTCGCCGTTTCATTTTGTATCATTGAGCGCAGC
>NZ_JAGJDY010000039.1 GCF_018100795.1 Alteromonas sp. MMG017
TTGCTTAGATTAAAGAATCTTAGCTACAACACCAGCACCTACAGTACGGCCACCTTCACGGATAGCGAAGCGTAAACCTTCGTCCATCGCGATTGGTGCAATAAGTTCTACTACGAACTTAAGGTTGTCACCAGGCATTACCATCTCTACGCCTTCTGGAAGCTCTACAGCACCAGTTACGTCAGTTGTACGGAAGTAGAACTGTGGACGATAGCCTTTGAAGAATGGAGTATGACGACCACCTTCATCTTTGCTTAGTACGTATACTTCAGCTTCGAATTTAGTGTGTGGGTTGATTGAACCAGGCTTAGCTAGTACTTGACCACGTTCAACGTCTTCACGCTTAGTACCACGTAGAAGAACACCAACGTTCTCACCAGCGCGACCTTCGTCAAGAAGTTTACGGAACATTTCAACACCAGTACAAGTCGTCTTAGTCGTATCTTTGATACCAACGATTTCTACTTCTTCACCAACTTTAACAATACCTTGCTCTACACGACCAGTTACAACAGTACCACGGCCTGAGATTGAGAATACGTCTTCGATTGGAAGAATGAACGGCTTATCGATAGCACGCTCTGGCTCTGGGATATATGAATCAAGAGCTTCACCAAGTTCGATGATTTTCTTTTCCCATTCTGCATCGCCTTCAAGGGCTTTAAGTGCAGAACCTTGGATAACTGGAAGGTCATCGCCTGGGAATTCATATTCGCTAAGAAGTTCACGAACTTCCATTTCTACTAGCTCTAGAAGCTCTTCATCATCAACCATGTCACATTTATTCATGAATACGATGATGTAAGGAACGCCAACCTGACGACCAAGTAGGATGTGCTCACGAGTCTGAGGCATAGGGCCATCAGTCGCAGCTACTACTAGGATCGCGCCGTCCATTTGAGCAGCACCGGTGATCATGTTTTTAACGTAATCAGCGTGTCCTGGGCAATCTACGTGAGCGTAGTGACGAGTAGGAGTGTCATACTCTACGTG
>NZ_JAGJDY010000004.1 GCF_018100795.1 Alteromonas sp. MMG017
TGAAGTAGAGATGGTGATACCGCGAGCTTTTTCTTCAGGCGCGTTATCGATTTGATCGAAAGCCTGAGCTGAACCACCGTATGTCTTTGAAAGAACAGTAGTGATAGCTGCAGTAAGGGTAGTTTTTCCGTGGTCAACGTGGCCGATTGTACCCACGTTTACATGGGGTTTCGTACGTTCAAACTTTTCTTTTGCCATTTTTCTCGTTTCCTAAGTTAAAAGTCCGACCCAATACGGGACCGGACCGAACCTTCATTTAGATTAAATTCTAGATTCAATAATAGCCTGCGCCACATTTTTAGGCGCCTCAGAATAATTGAAGAACTCCATAGAGTATGATGCGCGACCCTGCGTTTGTGAACGCAAGTCAGTAGCATACCCGAACATTTCTGAAAGCGGCACCTTAGCACGTACTATTTTAATACCTGCTACGCCTTCTTCCATACCTTCGATCATGCCGCGACGACGATTTAGGTCACCAACCACATCACCCATCCAGTCTTCTGGAGTAGTTACTTCAACTTTCATCATGGGTTCAAGCAACACCGGATTTGCTTCTGCGGCGCCTTTTTTGAAACCCATAGAGCCGGCGATCTTAAACGCCATTTCAGAAGAGTCAACATCATGGTACGAACCGTCGAACAAAGTTACCTTTACATCAAGTACCGGATACCCTGCTACAACACCACTTTGCAACTGCTCCTGAATTCCTTTATCAACCGCTGGTATAAACTCTTTTGGTACCACACCACCGGTGATGTCATTAACAAATTCGTAGCCTGCGCCTTCTTCAGCTTGTGGCTCAATACGAAGCCATACATGACCAAATTGGCCACGGCCGCCAGACTGACGTACGAATTTACCTTCAACTTCTACTTTCTTACGAATGGTCTCACGATAAGCAACCTGAGGTTTACCTACGTTACATTCAACCTTAAATTCGCGTTTCATACGATCAACAATGATATCAAGGTGAAGCTCACCCATACCAGAGATAATCGTTTGGCCAGACTCTTCATCAGTCTTAACCTTAAATGACGGATCTTCAGCGGCTAGCTTACCTAACGCGAGTCCCATCTTTTCTTGGTCAGCCTGAGAGCGAGGCTCTACAGCGATAGAAATTACCGGGTCAGGGAATTCCATACGCTCTAGTGTAATGACATTATTCGGATCGCAAAGCGTATCACCTGTGGTCACATCTTTAAGACCAATGGCTGCGGCGATATCGCCTGCACGAACTTCTTTAATTTCTTCACGGTCTTTGGCGTGCATTTGAACTATACGTCCAAAACGCTCGCGTTTACCTTTCACCGGGTTGTATACCGTATCACCAGTATTAACAACACCAGAATAACAACGGAAGAAAGTCAGCGTTCCTACGAATGGGTCGGTAGCGATTTTAAATGCCAGGGCCGAGAATGGCTCGCTGTCGTCTGCATGACGCTCAGCTTCAGTTTCATTTTTATCGTCTAAAACACCCGTAATAGCTTTCACTTCACTTGGTGACGGTAAGTATTCTACTACCGCGTCTAGTACAGCCTGAACACCTTTGTTTTTGAAGGCGCTGCCACAGGTGGCAAGAACAATTTCGTTGTTCAGTGTACGGGTACGTAAACCAAGTCGGATTTCAGCTTCAGTTAGCTCTTCGCCTTCTAAATACTTATCCATTAGTTCGTCAGAGGCTTCAGCAGCTGCTTCAATCATCTCTGTACGATACTTTTGTGCGCTGTCTAAATATTGCGCTGGAATATCTTCATAGGTAAAAGTCATACCCATGTCTTCGGCATTCCAGTTTATGGCTTTCATCTTAATAAGATCGATAACGCCATGGAATTCTTCTTCAGCGCCCATGTTCAATTGAATAGGAACACAGTTTGCGCCTAAGCGTTTACGGATTTGACCCACAACACGCTCAAAATCGGCGCCAGCTCGGTCCATCTTATTGATGAACACGAGACGTGGCACCTCATATTTGTCAGCCTGTCGCCAGACTGTCTCTGATTGAGGTTCAACCCCAGAAGACCCGCAAAAAACCACTACAGCCCCATCCAGAACTCGTAATGAACGTTCTACCTCAATGGTAAAGTCCACGTGTCCTGGCGTGTCTATAATGTTTATACGATGCTGATCGAACTGCTTTTCCATGCCTGACCAGAAACAAGTCGTTGCAGCAGACGTGATAGTAATACCACGCTCCTGCTCTTGTTCCATCCAGTCCATGGTTGCAGCACCATCATGCACTTCACCGATTTTATGAGACAACCCTGTATAAAACAGGACTCTCTCTGTGGTCGTGGTTTTACCCGCGTCCACATGAGCCACAATACCAATATTCCGGTAACGCTCAATCGAGGTCTTACGAGGCATACATCTCTCTCAGTTATATTACGTTTATTACCAACGGTAATGAGCAAACGCTTTGTTTGCTTCGGCCATACGGTGAACGTCTTCACGTTTCTTAACCGCAGAACCTTTGTTTTCTGATGCATCAATCATTTCAGCAGCTAGGCGTTGAGCCATAGACTTTTCGCCACGTTTACGAGCAGCATCTACCAACCAACGCATACCTAGGGCATTACGACGAACTGGACGAACTTCTACTGGTACTTGATAAGTTGAACCACCTACACGACGAGATTTAACCTCTACAGTAGGACGGATGTTATCAAGTGCTTCTTCGAATACATCTAGGTGAGCTTTGCTGGTTTTTTCAGCAACAATATCGAGCGCACCGTAAACGATTTTTTCAGCGACTGACTTCTTGCCGTCAAGCATTACGACATTCATGAATTTTGCAAGCAGTTGTGAGCTAAATTTTGGCTCTGGTAGGATTTTACGTTGACCTACGACTCTTCTTCTTGGCATTTCTATTCTCCGTATGAATTCAGGAATTACCCAAAACTCTTAAACTTCAGTTTGGCCTTACTAACGGAGAACCGTTAAGACTTAGGCTTCTTCGCACCGTACTTAGAACGGGCTTGCTTACGATCGTTTACACCTGCGCAGTCTAATGTACCGCGAACTGTGTGATAACGAACACCTGGTAAGTCTTTAACACGACCACCACGGATAAGTACTACACTGTGCTCTTGTAGGTTGTGACCTTCACCACCGATGTATGAAGAAACTTCAAAACCGTTAGTTAGACGTACACGACATACTTTACGTAGTGCAGAGTTTGGTTTCTTAGGCGTAGTAGTATATACACGAGTACATACACCGCGTCTTTGAGGACAAGCTTGCAATGCAGCTACGTTGCTTTTTTCAACGGGCTTTTTGCGCGGCTTGCGGACTAACTGGTTAACTGTTGCCATTAACTAGCTCCTGATTAAAAACTACAAAAACCCAATCACTCTGATTGGGTCCATTAAAGCGACTTTTCTAACGTCACTCATTCAATGTTAATACTGTGCTTGTCAGCATTAACTGAGCTCTGATACAAAAAACCGCGCCCATTTTCTTCTGCCTTTTAGAGGTCATCCAAAATCGGGTCGCGGAATATTAATGATCATAGCTCGGCGTGTCAAGCTGTACAAAGGTTAAGCAGCCATTTAACTGCAATCTGTCAGCTTAACATGCCAATTTGTTAGGAGTACGTTAACGTACTCCTACGATCATGCCTTATTCGGCTGAGTCGTCACCGGCGTTAAGCGCTTCGGTTAGTGCCTGTTCTGCATCTGCAGCAGAAACTGACATTTCTTCGATTTCTTCTTTACGTCTTTGTGCACGACGTTCATGGTAAGCGAAACCTGTACCCGCTGGGATCAATCGACCCACGATTACGTTTTCTTTCAGACCGCGAAGGTCATCTTCTTTACCTTGAACTGCAGCTTCGGTAAGAACACGTGTTGTTTCTTGGAACGATGCAGCTGAGATGAATGACTCAGTAGATAGCGACGCTTTAGTGATACCAAGCAGTTGTGTTTCATACTGCGCTGGGATCTTACCGTGTTTTTCAACTTCACGGTTGGTCACTTTCACGTTAGACACTTCAACTTGCTCGCCTTCAAGGAACTGAGTATCACCTGAATGGGTAATAACGCACTTACGCAACATCTGACGAATAACAACTTCGATGTGCTTATCGTTAATTTTTACACCCTGTAGACGGTAAACTTCCTGAACTTCGTTCACGATGTAGTTTGCTACAGCAGAGATACCACGTAGACGCAAGATATCATGCGGTGACTCAGGGCCATCTGCAATAACTTCACCACGTTCTACTTTCTCACCTTCAAACACGTTAAGTTGACGCCATTTTGGAATCATCTCTTCGTATGCATCACCCTCTGGCGGCGTGATAACCAAACGTTTCTTACCTTTGGTTTCTTTACCGAAACCAATAGTACCTGAAACTTCAGCAAGGATAGCTGGCTCTTTAGGCTTACGTGCTTCAAACAAGTCGGCTACGCGAGGTAGACCACCCGTGATATCACGTGTCTTCGAGCTTTCTTGAGGTATACGTGCTAACACGTCACCTTCGTTAGCAACCTTACCTTCTTTCGCTTCGATAGTGGTAAAGCTTGGTAGGCGAATCTCTTGAAGACCGAACTCATCACTTTCTAGGATAAGTTTAGGTTCTTTAGAGTTACTCTTCGCAAGATCTTTAACTACGATACGCGTAAGACCAGTTAGTTCGTCTTGTTGCATCTCAGTGTTAGAGTCGTCGATGTCGGCGAAGCTAATCTTAGCTGCACGTTCAGTAACGATTGGGTGACTATGCGGATCCCAGTTAGCAACAACGTCGCCAGCTGCAATAGTTGCACCGTCATCCACGCTAAGTACAGCACCGTAAGGTACTTTATAACGCTCTTTCTCACGACCTTGTTCATCGATAACAGTAAGTTCTGTTGAACGAGAAACAATAACCACTTTGCCGTCTGAGTTACGTACTGATTTTTCATTGTGTAGCTTAAGGCTACCCGCAGTTTTAACCTGAACGCTGTTCTCAGCAGAAGCTCGTGATGCCGCACCACCGATGTGGAACGTACGCATGGTAAGCTGTGTACCTGGTTCACCGATTGACTGTGCGGCAATAACACCCACAGACTCACCGCTTCCAACCATATGTCCGCGAGCAAGGTCACGACCATAACAGTTTGCACACACACCAAAATCGTTATCACAAGTGATAACCGAGCGTACTTGAATTTGGTCAACAGAGTTTGCTTCAAGCATGTCTACTAGCGCTTCGTCTAGTAACACATTACGCTCAACCAATACTTCTGTCGTACCTGGTTTAACTACATCTTCTGCAACTACACGGCCTAGTACACGCTCACGAAGTGGTTCTACTACGTCACCACCTTCAATTAGCGGTGTCATCGTAACACCACCGAAGGTGCCACAGTCGTCGTTAGTAATTACCAAATCTTGTGCAACATCTACTAGACGACGAGTTAGGTAACCCGAGTTCGCAGTCTTAAGTGCTGTATCGGCTAGACCTTTACGCGCACCGTGAGTAGAGATGAAGTACTGAAGTACGTTAAGACCTTCACGGAAGTTAGCCGTAATTGGCGTTTCGATGATTGAGCCATCTGGCTTAGCCATCAGACCACGCATACCAGCTAGCTGACGAATCTGTGCGGCACTACCACGAGCACCAGAGTCGGCCATCATATAAACAGAGTTAAATGAGGTTTGCTCTTCTTCTTCGCCATCGCGGTTAATTACGATGTCAGTCTTAAGGTTATCCATCATGGCCTTGGCAACTTTTTCGTTGGCATTTGACCAGATATCGATAACTTTGTTGTAGCGCTCACCGGCTGTTACAAGACCATTTTGGAACTGTTCCTGGATCTCGATAACTTCCGCTTCTGCAGCGTCGATAATATCTTTCTTCGCAGCTGGAATTACCATGTCATCGATACCAACAGATGCACCCGCAATCATTGCGTAGTGGAAACCGGTATACATGATTTGGTCAGCAGCGATTACTGTGTCTTTAAGACCCAGTGTACGGTAACAAGCATTTAGCAAACGTGAAATCTGCTTTTTGCCCATTGCCTGGTTGATAATTTCAAACGGCAAACCTTTAGGTAGCATCAGTGAGAAAATCGCACGACCAACAGTAGTATCTGTTAGTGTTACTTTCTCAGTCTTCACGCCATCTTCGTCAATGTCGTATTCAGAGATACGTACTTTAACGCGTGAGTGAAGTTCTGCGTTACCTGTGCGGTATGCTTTTTCTGCTTCATTCGGGCTGGTAAATACCATTGCCTCGCCTAAGCCGTTCACTTTGTCACGGGTTAGGTAATAAAGACCCAATACAACGTCCTGTGAAGGAACGATGATAGGCTCACCATTTGCAGGAGACAGAATGTTGTTGGTCGACATCATCAACGCACGTGCTTCAAGCTGAGCTTCAATAGTCAGCGGCACGTGTACAGCCATTTGGTCACCATCGAAATCGGCGTTGTAGGCCGCACATACTAGTGGGTGAAGCTGAATCGCTTTACCTTCGATAAGGGTTGGTTCAAATGCCTGGATACCCAAACGGTGAAGTGTTGGTGCACGGTTAAGCATAACAGGGTGTTCACGGATAACGTCGTCTAGTACGTCCCATACCTCTGGTGCTTCACGTTCAACCAGCTTCTTCGCTGCTTTGATAGTTGTTGCTAAACCACGACCTTCAAGTTTTCCGTAGATAAACGGCTTGAATAACTCAAGTGCCATTTTCTTAGGAAGACCACATTGATGAAGACGTAATGTAGGACCAACAGTAATTACAGAACGACCAGAGTAGTCAACACGCTTACCAAGTAAGTTCTGACGGAAACGACCTTGCTTACCTTTAATCATATCGGCAAGTGATTTAAGAGGACGTTTGTTAGAACCTGTGATAGCGCGGCCACGACGACCGTTATCTAGAAGTGCATCTACCGCTTCCTGAAGCATACGCTTTTCGTTACGTACGATAATGTCAGGCGCCGCAAGGTCTAGAAGACGCTTAAGACGGTTGTTACGGTTGATAACACGACGGTATAAATCGTTCAGGTCAGATGTTGCAAATCGACCACCGTCCAGTGGTACCAACGGACGAAGATCCGGCGGAAGTACTGGAAGTACAGTCAAGATCATCCACTCTGGCTTGTTGCCAGACTGTTGGAATGATTCAAGCAACTTAAGACGCTTAGTGATTTTCTTACGCTTAGTTTCAGAGTTGATTGAAGGCAACTCTTCACGCATAGAAGCTACGTCAGCATCTACATCTAACACTTTTAAAAGGTCAAATACGGCTTCAGCACCCATTTTTGCGTCAAACTCGTCACCGTGCTCTTCAAGTGCATCCAAGTAATCTTCTTCGTTAAGAAGTTGGCTGCGCTCAAGGGTAGTCATACCCGGCTCGGTTACTACGTAAGATTCAAAATATAGTACACGTTCAATATCACGAAGTGTCATATCAAGCATTAAGCCGATACGAGACGGAAGTGATTTAAGGAACCAGATGTGTGCAACTGGGCTTGCCAGTTCAATGTGACCCATACGCTCACGACGTACTTTAGTTAGGGTTACTTCAACACCACATTTTTCACATATAACACCACGGTGCTTCAGACGCTTATACTTACCACAAAGACATTCGTAGTCTTTAACTGGTCCGAAAATACGCGCACAAAACAGGCCGTCACGTTCTGGTTTGAACGTACGGTAGTTAATTGTTTCTGGCTTCTTAACTTCACCAAAAGACCATGAACGAATCATGTCAGGTGAAGCAAGACCGATTCGAATATTATCGAATTCTTCGGTCTTGTTTTGTTGCTTTAGAAACTTTAATAAGTCTTTCACATTACTCTCCCAGCGGAGTCAGTCTCTAGAACCCGGCGCAAGCGCCGGGCCATCTCTTGTCATAACGTGGCGATTGCCGTGTTACTTCTCTTCCAACTCGATGTTAATACCCAACGAGCGGATTTCTTTAAGTAATACGTTGAATGATTCTGGCATGCCAGGTTCCATTCTGTGGTCACCATCGACGATGTTCTTGTACATCTTAGTACGGCCGTTAACATCATCCGACTTAACAGTAAGCATTTCCTGAAGGGTATATGCTGCACCGTAAGCTTCAAGGGCCCACACTTCCATCTCTCCGAAGCGCTGACCACCGAACTGAGCTTTACCACCCAGCGGCTGTTGTGTAACAAGGCTGTACGAACCAGTTGAACGAGCGTGCATTTTGTCGTCAACCAAGTGGTTCAGTTTCAGCATGTACATGTAACCAACCGTAACCGGACGCTCAAACTCGCGACCAGTACGACCGTCGAACAACGAAATCTGACCGCTTTCAGGAATGTCAGCTAACTTCAACATTTCCTTAATTTCAGATTCACGTGCACCGTCGAATACAGGTGTTGCAATTGGAACACCCTTACGTAGGTTGTTTGCAAGACGTGTAATTTCGTGGTCGGTGAAGTTATCGATGTCCACTTCTTGGTGATTTTCGCCAAGCTCATAAATTTCTTTTAAGAAGTTACGAAGCTTCTGCATCTCTTCATGCTCTTTCAGCATGCGGTCGATTTTCACACCAAGACCGTGAGCAGCCATACCCATATGCGTTTCTAGGATCTGACCGATGTTCATCCGCGATGGTACACCTAGTGGGTTCAATACGATGTCTACCGGCGTACCGTTAGCATCATATGGCATATCTTCCACAGGCTGAATCGTTGAAATTACACCTTTGTTACCGTGACGACCGGCCATCTTATCACCAGGCTGGATATGACGTTTAACAGCTAGGTAAACCTTAACAATTTTAAGGACACCAGGTGCTAGGTCATCGCCTTGTGTGATCTTGCGACGCTTAGTTTCAAACTTCTTATCGAAGTCTTCTTTGATTTCTGCGTGCTGATCAGCAATTTGGTCGATCTCAAGCTGTACGTCTTCGTCGTTTAATGCAATTTCAAACCACTTCTCACGCGGTAGGCTGTCAAGCTTAGCTTGATCAACACCAGAGCGTAGTAATGCGTTTTGTGCACGAGCAAAGATACCGTCAGCAAGAATTTCAAATTCGTCAGTAAGGTCTTTCTTAACCTGACGAAGTTGCATGTCTTCAATTTCAAGCGCACGTTTGTCTTTCTCTACGCCGTCACGGGTAAAGACTTGAACGTCGATAACCGTACCGTGAACAGAGTTAGGCACACGTAGTGACGTATCTTTAACGTCAGACGCTTTCTCACCGAAGATTGCTCTTAATAGTTTTTCTTCTGGCGTAAGCTGAGTTTCACCTTTAGGTGTTACTTTACCTACCAGAATGTCGCCGCCTTTCACTTCTGCACCAATGTAAACAACACCTGATTCATCAAGTTTGCTTAGTGCAGATTCGCCAACATTCGGAATATCAGAAGATATTTCTTCTGGCCCAAGCTTAGTATCACGAGCAATACAGCTTAGTTCTTGAATGTGGATAGTGGTGAAACGGTCTTCCTGAGCCACACGCTCAGAGATAAGGATTGAATCCTCGAAGTTATAACCGTTCCAAGGCATGAACGCGATACGCATGTTCTGACCAAGAGCAAGGTCGCCCAAGTCAGTAGATGGACCGTCAGCCAATACATCGCCAGCAACAATCGGGTCGCCTACGCTACAAGTAGGACGCTGATTGATACAGGTGTTCTGGTTAGAACGAGTGTATTTAGTCAGGTTGTAGATGTCGATACCTGCTTCACCAGGAAGCATTTCATCTTCTTCTACTTTAATAACGATACGGCTAGCGTCAACATAGTCAACTCTACCACCACGCTTAGCAACTACAGTAACACCTGAGTCAACAGCAATGGTTCTTTCCATACCGGTACCAACAAGCGGCTTATCAGCACGTAATGTAGGTACAGCCTGACGTTGCATGTTCGCACCCATCAATGCGCGGTTAGCATCATCGTGTTCTAGGAACGGAATGATACTCGCAGCGATTGAAACGATTTGCTGTGGAGAAACGTCCATGTACTTGATGTCTTCTTTCGGCATCAAGGTGGTTTCACCACGGTGACGACATGGAATAAGGTCGTCTACTAGCTCACCGTTTGCGGTTAAAACAATGTTTGCCTGTGCAATTGCGAATTGACCTTCTTCAATTGCAGACAAGTAATCGATTTCTTCACTTACCACACCATCAACAATGCGACGGAACGGCGTTTCAAGGAAACCAAAGTCATTGGTGCGTGCGAAACTCGCCAATGAGTTGATCAAACCGATGTTTGGACCTTCAGGAGTCTCGATAGGACACAGACGACCGTAGTGCGTAGGGTGTACGTCACGTACTTCGAAGCCTGCACGCTCACGCGTAAGACCACCCGGGCCTAATGCAGAAATACGACGCTTATGCGTTACTTCTGATAACGGGTTGTTTTGGTCCATGAACTGAGAAAGCTGTGATGAACCGAAGAACTCTTTAACCGCAGCCGAGATAGGCTTAGCGTTAATTAGGTCTTGCGGCATAATGCTATCAAGGTCGCCTAAGCTTAGACGCTCTTTAACAGCACGCTCAACACGTACTAAACCAACACGGAATTGGTTTTCAGCCATTTCACCCACAGAACGGATACGGCGGTTACCCAAGTGGTCGATATCGTCCACTTCGTCTTTACCGTCACGAATCTCGATAAGTTGCTTCATTACAGAAACAATATCGTCTTTATCTAGGGTGCCTGAACCAATCAATTCTTCACGGCCTAAACGGCGGTTGAACTTCATACGACCTACAGAAGATAGATCATAACGCTCATCAGAGAAGAAAAGGTTTTGGAATAAGGTTTCTGCTGCGTCTTTTGTTGGTGGCTCACCAGGACGCATCATGCGGTAAATTTCAACAAGCGCTTCTAGGCGGTTTGTTGAAGAGTCGATACGCAATGTGTCAGAAATGTATGAACCGTGGTCCAATTCATTAATGTACAGTGTTTCGAACTCTTTAATACCAGCTTGGCTAAGTGCCGCTAAGTTCTCAAGCGTTAACTCTTCGTTAGCGCTAACGATAACTTCGCCAGTATCTTCATTTACGTACGTTGCCGCGAATACGCGACCGATTAGATAATCTGCTGGAACTTCAAGTTCAGTTAAACCCGCTTTTTCAAGCGCACGGGTGTGACGTGCAGATACACGACGACCGGTTTCAACAACAACATTACCTTCACCATCAATGATATCAAATGCCGCTGTTTCGCCACGAAGACGATCTGGCACCACTTCCATCATTAACTTGTCTTTATCGATACGTACACTGACTTTCTCGAAGAACGTATCCAAGATTTCTTCTGATGTCATTTCAAGCGCGCGTAAGATGATTGTTGCTGGCAACTTACGACGACGGTCAATACGAACAAACAGGTTATCTTTTGGATCGAACTCGAAATCAAGCCAAGAACCACGGTAAGGAATTACACGTGCATTATAAAGCACTTTTCCTGACGAGTGAGTTTTGCCTTTATCGTGATCGAAGAACACACCAGGTGAACGGTGTAGTTGTGACACGATAACACGCTCTGTACCATTGATAACGAACGTACCGTTCTGAGTCATCAATGGGATTTCGCCCATGTACACTTCTTGTTCTTTAATGTCTTTTACGGTACCTGGCGCAGCGTCTTTATCAAACAATACTAACCGTAGTTTTACTCTTAATGGAGCAGAGAATGTGACGCCACGAATTTGACATTCTTTAACGTCGAATACTGGCTCTCCCAAACGGTAGCTAACATATTGAAGCTCCGAGTTACCTGAGTAGCTTTTTATCGGAAAAACGGAACGAAATGCTGCTTCCAAGCCGTATTGAGCATCGGCGTCGATCTCAATAAACTTTTTGAAAGAATCAAGCTGAATTGAAAGAAGGTATGGAATTTCCAATACCTGTGGGCGTTTGCCAAAATCCTTACGGATACGTTTCTTTTCGCTATAAGAGTAAACCATGGGTTCCTCAGCCTGCTGATTTATGACCCAACCTGCTGCATTATGCATCGCGACGAGTGCTTCAAGCTATGAGCTTCGTGTTGAATTGCGCATAAGCAACAAACTTCCACAACCCTTTTTCGGGGCAATATCACAGCATACAACAAAATTTAACCAATTATTAGTTAACTTGTTGGTTTTATGCTTTTATGTGAAATTTCCGAGGTGCGCATTTAGTAGTGTAGTCAAGGGTTAGAATCTACACACTGTACAGCGCAAAAAGGCTGGTGGTTTAAAAAACCACCAGCCTTGCCGTCTCAGGCAAATAATCTAAACAAATAGATTACTTAACTTCAACTTCAGCGCCAGCTTCAGTTAGCTGTGCTTTAAGTTCTTCAGCTTCTTCTTTGCTTACGCCTTCTTTGATAGCTTTAGGAGCAGATTCAACTACTTCTTTAGCTTCTTTAAGACCTAGGCCAGTCGCGCCGCGAACTGCTTTGATTACTGCAACTTTGTTTGCGCCGAATGAAGTCATTACAACGTCAAACTCAGTCTTTTCTTCAACTGCTGCTGCTTCGCCCGCTGCTGGACCAGCTACAGCTACTGCTGCAGATGCGTCAACACCGAATTTTTCTTCAGCTGCTTCGATTAGCTCAACCAATTCCATAACTGGCATTTCAGCAATCGCGTTTAAGATATCTTCTTTAGTTAGAGCCATGTGGTCTAAACTCCTGGGTTTTTAAAATGTTAAAAAAATCAATATGCCAAAAACGGGAATTACTTCTCGTCTTTGATCGCCGCCAATACGCGCACAAACTTGGTAGGTACTTCGTTGATAGTACGAACGAATTTCCCAACCGGTGCTTTGAAGGTTGCAAGAAGTTTTGCAAGCGCTTCGTCGCGAGTAGGAAGTGAAGCAACTGCGTCCAATTTATCTGGACCAAGAAGACCACTACCAATAGATAGAGCTGTTACGTTCAACTTATCGTTTTGCTTCGCAAAGTCTTTAAAAAGACGTGCTGCACCACCAGGTGCCTCAACTGAGAAGCCGTAGATAAGAGGACCAGTAAGGGCGCTATCTAAGTCTGCAAATTTACTGTCTGCCAATGCACGCTTAGCTAGAGTGTTACGTATAACCTTAAGGTATACGCCTTGCTCACGAGCTTTTACGCGAAGGTCAGTCAGTTCTGCAACTTCCATCCCACGGTATTCAGCGACGGCAACGGATAGAGCGCGAGACGCAACTTCAGAAACTTCTGCTACGATCTCTTTTTTTGCTGCTAAACCTAGTGCCACTGAGTTCACCTCTTTGTATCTGACTTTGTATACAGTTACCTGTTTACGCCATCAGGGTTCACAGATTGATATCAACATAATTGATGATACCGCTCTACGGTGTTTGTTACCCCAGAGAGTCTGAGTCAAACCACCGTCTGCGCAGGTTGTTGTATTAAGCGATATGTTTAATGTGATAGTTCTCTTACCTCTATCACCACATCGCACCTGCGGTCTTGGACGGGAGTTGCCAATCAGCACTGCTGTATTGACGACTCCAACCCATTACCTTTACAGAGAAACCGAGTTGCCCCGGCAGGCTATTAAAGACCTACTGAAGCTTTATCTACAGATACGCCAGCGCCCATAGTGGTGCTTAGGCTGATCTTCTGGATATAAGTACCTTTAGCAGAAGAAGGCTTAGCTTTCTTCAATGCTTCTAGTAATGCTTCAAGGTTCTCTTGAATTTGGTTTGCTTCGAACGCAATCTTACCAATGCTAGCATGGATGATACCGTTCTTATCGTTACGGTAGCGAACCTGACCAGCTTTAGCGTTCTTAACAGCAGTAGCAACGTCTGGCGTTACTGTACCCGTTTTAGGGTTAGGCATTAGGCCACGTGGACCTAAGATTTGACCTAGTTGACCAACAACACGCATAGCGTCTGGGCTGGCAACAACAACGTCAAAGTTCATTTCGCCTTTCTTCACTTGCTCAGCAAGGTCTTCCATACCAACGATGTCAGCACCAGCTTCTTTAGCTGCTTCAGCGTTTGCGCCTTGAGTAAATACTGCAACGCGAACGTCTTTACCAGTACCGTTAGGTAGTACAGTTGCACCACGAACGTTTTGGTCAGATTTCTTAGCGTCAATACCAAGGTTTACTGCAACGTCAACGCTTTCAGCGAATTTAGCTGTCGCTAATTCTTTAAGCAAAGCAACTGCTTCGTTGATTTCGTATTCTTTAGTCGCGTCTGTTTTTTCGCGGATAATGCGAGCGCGTTTAGATAATTTAGCCATTCGATTAGTCCTCTACGTTCAAGCCCATTGAGCGAGCAGAACCCGCGATAGTGCGAACCGCTGCATCTAGGTCAGCTGCAGTTAAGTCTGGTTCTTTAGTTTTGGCAATTTCTTCCAACTGAGCGCGAGTAACAGTACCCACTTTTTCAGTGTTAGGACGGCCAGAACCGCTCTTGATGCCCGCTGCTTTCTTAAGCAGGTAAGACGCAGGAGGAGTCTTAGTTTCGAATGTGAAAGAACGATCTTCATAAACCGTAATTTCTACAGGTACCGGAGCACCTTTCTCAAGGCTATCTGTTTTTGCGTTAAACGCTTTACAGAATTCCATGATGTTCACACCGTGTTGACCTAGTGCAGGACCAACTGGTGGACTTGGGTTAGCAGCGCCTGCTGCAACCTGAAGCTTAATAATACCGCTTACTTTTTTAGCCATTTTAAATGCTCTCTTGTTTGGGTATAGCGCCTTGCAAGTACAGAGATTACCTGCTCAATCGGCTTCCCGTTTCCGTTTAAAAGGGCGCGCATTATATAAGGTGTTCAAATGGTATGCAAGTATAAATGTGACTAAAAAACGATCTCATGGTCAGTATTTTTTCTTTTTCGAATAGCGGAATATTTTTAACGCGCTGTCGCGTAATTTTAAATTAACTATTTGGAGAACGTTATATGGAGTTACTTACACAAGAAGACATCAACTTTGTATCAGGTGGAGATGGATGGGATGTCGCCTCAGGTGGACTTACAGGGGGAGGTATAGGAGCAACGGGCATAGGTGTTGCTATAGCGGTTGGCTTTACAGTTACATTTCCAGTTGCATTAGGTGTTATTGCTACTGGTGCGACAATAGGGGCTGCATATGAGTATTTTACCGATGACGAATAATCTATTAGTTCTTTCTGACGAGCAAATTGCCTCGGTCTCGGGTGGAAACATATCACAAGCTGCCTTTGAGGGTGGTATAGAAGGTGCTGCAACTGGGGCTGGCATAGGCGTCGCTCTAGGCGCATACGGCGGTCCAGTAGGCGCCTTAATAGGTGGCCTGATTGGTACTGGTATAGGTACTATTGTCGGTGCTGCTGATGCAATATCGGACTATGACGAAACGATGGATGAATAAGTGAATTTATCACCTAACCAGAGGCTTTATTTGGCTTGTACCATATTGAGCCTCTTCTCATTGAGTGCGTTTATTGCAAATAATAGTTTTATATTACTATTTAATCATTTGGGCGTAGCTGTAATTCTTTGGGTTCGATTAATTCGGCCTCAATTGCATATGAGCAAACTCGAATATTTTAACGTTAGCCGCATACTCGTACCAACAACTTTATTTATCTCAACGCTATCTTTTGGGTTATTGTTTATCGATGAATATAAATGGTGTGTGATAGCGGCCGCAACGGTTACGTTTATTATAAACTACCGATTCCCTTTTTATCTAAAAACCAAACGGTAAGATTGTTCATTCCCGATCTTACGATTCCAAAATATGACTTGAACATCTAGATTAAAATTTAACACCATGCTCTCTAAAAGAAAAAAGCCCACAACGCGAACGTCGATGCCGTCTAATTTGCAACGGATTAGTGCCTTTACCTGTCTAGCTGCAAGTACGACGATACCACTATCTTGTTACGCGTTGAGTCATTTGATTTCGTGCAATAAAATAGCATTAAAATGGAACTGATAGCACGTATGTTAATCTGGTTACTGTTAACTGGTGTCGTCAATTATTTAATAAAGCGGAAGTTAAAACTCAAATTTTGGCAAGCCATTAGTGACGCGCCAAACATTAAGCCTTGGGTAGCAGATCTTACACTGTTTACTTTCATATTTTTGGCAACCTTCTCAGGTCATTTCATCTTATAGCCTATAAATGCGCACATCCTTATCGAATATCCTTTCTTATCTATATTGATATTGTTAGTTTTGATTAAGCGCTTTTACAGTGAGTATCACATAACAGTACGGTGACTAAAACAGTTACTAGTACGGTGAAGAGAAAAGCGCTTCACAATAATTAAAAGGACTTAATATGAATATACGTTTAGCCAGTGCTTCTTTGTGTCTATTACTTGCTGGTTGTAATAGTGATAGCACTGATACTCAGGACAATGCTTCGTCCATTGCGTTGTCTATGCAATACCCTATCGCGAACGCCAATGTTGCCGGAAAAACACAAACATCTGTTGTGGGGATTTTTTCTGATATTGATACTTCCGACACCATCACTACCGACGACATTTCTGAAGTACTCGTAAACGGAGTATCCGCGAGTATAGATTTATCAAGCAACCGCTGGGAAGTAAGCGTTCCTATAGAAGATGGTCTAAACACCATTACGATTGAAGCCTATAATGACCAAGAATTAATCGGCTCTCAGGCGTACCAGATAGATAACGAATCTATCTCCCCTCAACTTGAGTCCCCCACCTTTGGCGTCTTAGATGTGCAGAATAATCGACTTTTGATAGGCGATTCGTTCCAAGATAATTTGCTCGCGCTAGACTTAAATAGCAATGCATTTTCTGTTCTTTCTTCTGCCAATTTATCTAGTTTATCTCACTCTTTACTCACCGCTAAAGCTGCATCATATAATAGTGAAGGGAGCATCCTATACGTCGCTAGCGAACAAGGTGTCATAAGTATTAATTTAACCTCTGGTGAAAGAACTAGTTTATTTGATTCAGACTTTCTAAATGGTACTCCCTTCGACATTGCTTATGATAATGCCCAAAATCATTTATATGTTTTAGTAGATAGCGGCGAAGTACTCGAAATAGACCTTTCATCTCGTGCCTCAGTGCCGCTATTTGATAAAGGCGTTTATTTTGACGAGAGCAGCATAAGCGTTTGGGATTTAACCTCAAAAACTCTTTATTACATGGACAATGATGAGCATATTTTGTTTAGCGTTGACTTAATTAATGGAGCCATAAACGAGCTCGTAGATTTGGGCGCTAACACTGAGATTACTTTAAAACGGGGAATGGATTTAACATTAAATCCTGACGGCTCGGGTATTGGTCTGCTTGCTTTATTTAATATCGAAAGCGGCGAAGTTGTATCTGGCACCCTCAATATTGACCTTTCAAGCTACTCTTTGAGCATCGATTCGATTTATGAGGAAAATCTTAGTACTTCATCAAGTATGGTGTTTGACCCTGATAGACAGAATGAGTGGATATTAGATGCAGAACTCGATGTTGTGCTTAAAAGGAGTGTTGGCTCTGACACATTGACTAAATTGCCAGAGACGATGCTTGGTAATACGTTTTCCGGTTTGAATACACTCACGTTGGACGAAACAAACAACATTCTTTATGCAGCAGATCATCATAATTTGTATAGAGTCGATATGTCGACTGGCATTTCTTCAACAACCGCCGAGTTTGTAACAGCAGAGGTCTGTCTACCACCCCAAGATTGTCAGCTCCACAATATACAAAGTATAGAGTTTGATGAGATTACCAATCACCTTATCGTTCTTGAGCATAGAGAAAATCGCGGTGTATTCTCTCAAGTTGAACTCATTTCTGGTGATATAGAATTTATCTATGAGGCAGGCTCTTTAGCTGATCCATACAGCAGCTTTTTTGAGTTTGCTTATGATGTTTCATCTCAATACCTCTATGTATATGACGATTTATACATGAGCGCGTACGGCGTAAATAGAGAATCTGGCGATATTCATTACGTTTTCAACAATAATGAGCCTGATTCAGAAGGGCCCCCTGCCCGACGTCCAAACGACTTATTTGTAGATACGAGCAACAACAGACTTATCGTTAACCAATCAGGTTATTTCTTTAATCAAAATGAAGTTATTTCCGTCGATTTAGCAACAGGTAACAGACAATTCATTCTTAATGGGGATGGCGATGGCGGGTTAACGTTACACGGCAAGACCGTAAGTGCATTTCATTCTTTAAACGCACAGCTACTTACAACTTCGAGCTTTACAGACCAAGTATTGAGTGTAAATGTGGATACGGGTGAAAGCTCTGTATTAGTTAATAAGTCAGCTACACTCCCATTATCTGGGGCTTCTGATATGGTTTATCATGCAAGTACAGGCAGGCTGTTTGTTTCCGATAAGGCGCTAGAGGGCATTATTGTTATTGACGTGAACTCCGGCGAAAGAGCGCTTCTGAAACTGTAATGCTGTCGATTACTTATCCACTATTGAAACGAGGATTCGGACGAGTCTTCCAATCTTGAATTTCAGACATAAAAAAAGACGGTAGCCCGTCTTTTTTTGGTAAGTAGCTAGGATTAACCCTTTTCTACCTGACCGAATTCTAAGTCTACCGGTGTAGAACGACCGAAGATAAGTACCGACACTTTTACGCGGCTCTTTTCGTAGTCTACTTCTTCTACCACACCGTTGAAATCGGCAAATGGACCGTCTGTAACGCGAACCACTTCGCCTGGCTCGAACAATGTCTTCGGCTTAGGCTTATCAACTGACTCTTCAAGACGGTTAAGAATGGCGTCTGCTTCTTTTTGGGTAATTGGCATAGGGCGATCAGAAGTACCACCGATGAAACCAAGTACACGAGGAACGCTTTTCACTAAGTGCCAAGATTCTTCGTTCATTGCCATTTCTACCAAAACGTAACCTGGGTAAAACTTACGCTCAGATTTGCGCTTTTGGCCAGCGCGCATTTCAACAACTTCTTCAGTCGGAACTAAAATCTGACCAAAGTGCTCTTCCATGCCGTGCATCTTAATATATTCAAGTAACGTTTTTTGAACGCGACCTTCGTACTGAGAATATGCTTGTACTACGTACCATCTTTTTTTAATTTCTTCTTCGGACATACGTTATGCTCCTATATTCCAGTGATAAAGCCTACAACACGAACGATAATGCCGTCTAATCCCCAAAGGATTAATGCCATTACCAACGTTGCCGCAAGTACGATGATAGTAGTTTGGTTTGCTTCTTGACGGGTCGGCCATACTACTTTGCGAACTTCAGTACGCGACTCTTTAGCAAAGCTAAGGAAAGTACTGCCTTTAACCGTTGATGCTGCAATAAAGCCAGCAATAACCACTACCACTACTGCAGTAACTGCACGATATAATACTGAAATTTCACCGAACACTGTGTTGGCCGTAACCAATCCAGCAAGTAGGGCAAATACCACTACCCATTTAAACATGTCCAATGCATTGGACTGATTTTCCGTCTTTTCGCTCATGTCACGATCCTAGCACTACAGCGTCGTTTTGCTCGCGCTAACACGCGAACTTGTAATTTGGCAGGGGTGGAGGGACTCGAACCCCCAACCATCGGTTTTGGAGACCGCTGTTCTACCAATTCGAACTACACCCCTGTGGTGTTTAACTCACAAATTTTACTTACACTACCCTTGGGAATTCAGCGTCATTTCAATGGAAAGTGCGGTATCGCAAGGGAGGGACGCGTATTATACTCAAGATAACAAACGGCACAAGGTTTTTGTTAACCATGTTGGTGGTAATACCCTCAGTGCAAGTTGTTCTGCAACTTACTGTGCCGTTTAACTCGTTATCTCAGTGAAAAACTATTCCACGCCAATAAAGCCGCCTGTTTGATGTGCCCATAACTTGGCGTAAATACCATTATGTGCAATTAATTCGGCATGTGTCCCCTGCTCTACTATCTGTCCTTTTTCTAACACTAACAATCGGTCCATTTGCGCAATCGTTGAGAGCCTGTGTGCAATAGCCAATACAGTTTTTCCTTCCATAACCTTATCTAGGCTTGCTTGAATAGCGGCTTCAGCTTCTGAGTCTAACGCAGAAGTGGCTTCATCTAAGATTAATACAGGTGCGTCTTTCAATAGCACACGGGCGATAGCAATACGTTGACGTTGGCCACCGGATAGTTTCACACCACGTTCGCCCACATGGGCGTCATAGCCTGTTCTACCTTGGCTGTCGGTAAGGGTAAGTATAAATTCATGAGCTTCGGATAACTTGGCTGCGTTTATCATTTCTTCTTCGCTGGCGTTGGTACGCCCATAAAGAATATTGTCACGCACTGACCTATGCATTAGCGAGGTATCTTGGGTCACCATGCTAATTTTAGCCCGCAAGGTTTCTTGGCCTACTTGCGTGATATCTTGCCCATCAATAACAATGCGCCCCGATTGGGTATCATAAAATCGCATCAGCAAATTAACTAATGTGGATTTGCCGGAACCTGAGCGCCCTACCAAACCTACTTTTTCCCCTGGGTGAATAGCAAGTTCTAGGTTAGAAAATACATCAATGGGTTGGTTATCGGCACCTGCGTAGGCAAAGTCTACGTTATCAAATTTAATCCCGCCACCCTGTACGCTAAGCGCTGTCGCTTTAGGCTTATCTTTTACTGCGATAGGTTGCGCTAAGGTATTCATGCCGTCTTGCACCGTACCTAGATTTTCAAACAAGCCGGATACTTCCCACATGATCCAATGGGACATCCCATTTAGGCGAAGAGATAAACTAATCGCAATAGCAATATCGCCAGGTGATGCTAGGTTTTCCATCCATAAATAAACAGACAATGCGCCAATCGTAAAGACCAAAATGGCATTCGACATCTCTACGCAAAATTCTAATACCGTTACTAAACGCATTTGGGGATAAACGGTTTGTAAAAAGCCATCCATGCTTTCTCTAGCGTAGTCAGCTTCTCGGCGGCTGTGGGAAAATAACTTTACTGTGGTGATATTGGTGTAACTATCAACTATTCGCCCCGTCATCATAGACCTAGCGTCAGCTTGTTTTTGCGATACCTCTTTAAGTTTAGGTACCAGCATGCGCAAGATGAACATGTACACAAAGAACCACACCACAAGCGGCACAGCTAAGCGCCAATCGGTACTGAACACCAGTACCACCATTGAGATAAAGTAGACGCTGATGTATACCAGTAAATCGAGCACTTTTGTTACGGTTTCACGTACCGATAGCGCGGTTTGCATTACTTTTGTGGCCACGCGGCCCGCAAACTCATCGTGAAAAAAGGTTAAGCTTTGGCCTAATAAATAGCGGTGGGCTTGCCAGCGAATACGCATAGGGAAATTCCCCATCAGCGACTGGCGTGAAAATAATGAACGCAACAATATAAAGCCTGGAATCAGCACCAGTACGGTGACCGCCATGCCAATTAAGGTCCATTTTTGTTCAGCTAAAAAGGTTTCTCGATTTTGTTCTGAAAACCAATCTACTAATTGGCCCAAAAAACCGAACAACGCGACTTCAAGCACCGCCACAATGGCACTTAAAATAGAGACGGTCGCGATAACGCCCCACATACCTTGCGTGTAGTACTTACAAAAGGCAACGATACCTGTTGGGGGCTGCCCTGGCGGGGCTTTAGGGAAAGGCTGTGTTAATCGTTCAAAAAATGAAAACATGCAACAAAACTCGTGTCGTTCTACATCAACTTCGTTTAATTACGTCATTCTACACGATATGTTCAATACTCGGGTTTAAAACATCGACTTACTCATCTTTGTAGCCTAAGTTTTTCAAAATGCTCTCTACCTTTTCGCTATGCTGCGCTTGCCACTGCTGAAGATTCATCGCAGCATCTTTCTCGCCCCGAGCAAAGGCTATATCAAAGGCTTCTTGTGCTTGCGCCTGCGGTATTACCGCAATACCTTCTTCGTCAGCCACAATAATGTCACCCGCATTCACCGTCACTCCGCCACATTGAATAGGCTGATTAAGAGGCGATATACACTTTTTGGCACCTGGCTTAGGCACTACACCAAGGGCAAAGACCGGGAACTGATTGTCTGTGGTTTCTGCTAAGTCTCTAATGACACCGTCGATAACAAACCCTTTGATGCCTCTAGACTGTGCAATTGCACACACGTTACCGCCAGCCACTGCGAATTTATCATCAGCCTCAACCACGATAATATCGCCTGCTTTTGCGCGATAAATCGCTGCGTGAAGCATAAGGTGATCGCCCGCCTCGCATTTCACTGTGAAGGCTGGCCCAGCAATACGTGGTATAGGTTGCCACAACGGCTTGATTCTATAATCCATAAACTGCTCTCGTGGCAGTGCATCGGCGTATTCACATGGTGATACTGTATCGTATTGCTTCATATTAATTCCTTCAGCGTTAAATGAAGTGCAAAGGCGTGTTGCTATCCCAATGTGACCAATATATCGAAATTATATACAGAAGTTGTTACAAGCTATGTATTTTCACTATAAGTGCTTTTTCTAATGGAAGGAGCGTGATAAATATTACGGTAAGAGAATACTGTCTTTCGTGCTTTGTTTTAAAGGCCTTGTTTTAGAGAGCTTACACTCGCCTGCACTCGCTAGTGCATCACAAAACGGCGATAGAGGCGATGAGTCAGTATTCGGCCAACGAGATATGAACTTAACGACATAAATTAATAACGACTTGGTTCAAAAACAAGCTTATAAAAATAGGAATAACAATCCATGTTGAAAAGCGTAATTAGCTTAAGCGTTGCATTAGCACTTAGTGCATGTAGTCCGCAAAATACACAACCAGAAAACCAAGCGCCAACCGCTGTAACGCAACAGCAAGAATTAAAGTCCGGCGTGAATAAAGAAAACATGGATTTAACTGCCGATCCTGGTAACGACTTCTTCCAATACGTGAATGGCACGTGGGTTGATAACCTTGAGATCCCAGCCGACAAATCAAGTTATGGCGCTTTCACGATTTTGCGTGACGAATCTCAAGACCATGTAATGAAAATAATCAAAAGTTCCGCCGAAGGCGACTTTGCAGATGGCACCGACGAGCAAAAAGTGGGCGATTTCTACCGTGCTTACATGGATACGGATACACTTAATGAATTGGGTATAAGCCCAATTAATGCCGATATTGAAAAGATTGAAGGCATTACCAATTACGATGAACTAGCTGCATACTTTGCCTATGCCACCCGTTACGGCTATGCGAGTCCCTTCAACGTTGGTCAAAATGCAGATTTCAAATCGCCTGATTCTTATATGATTTATACATGGCAGTCTGGCCTTGGTTTGCCTGAGCGCGATTACTACTTTAAAGACGACGCCAAATCACAAGAAATTCGCGATGCTTATGTTAAACATATTGAAACCATGTTTACGCTTGCGGAATTCGACGCGCCATCAGATAACGCTCAAATGTTGTTTGATATGGAAAGCCGTATTGCAGAAATGCATATGAAGAAAGAGGAAGTGCGTAATTGGGCGGCTAACTATAACAAAGTGCCGGTATCAGAACTAAGCACGCATATGCCCAACTTCCCGTGGGAATTATTCCTTAAAGAAATGGAATTAGACGATTTAGATAGCATTGTATTCCTGCAAACTGATTTCATGAAGCAAATGGATACGTTCATCACTGAAACCTCTCTGGAAGATTGGAAGGTATTTTTAAAATGGGGCTTACTTAATGCCTCAGCCAGTCGATTAAGTGAAGATTTCGACACCGCTAATTTCAACTTTTACAGCAAAACACTCCGTGGGGTTGAAGAGCCTGAGCCCCGCTGGCGTAGAGCTGTTAGCCTTTCTAATGCTCATGTAGGCGAAGTTATCGGTAAAGTATACGTGAAACAATACTTCCCACCTGAAGCAAAAGAGCGCATGACCGAAATGGTGAGCAATCTTTTATTAGCCTACAAAGACAGTATTGAAAAGCTTGATTGGATGACAGATGAAACACGTGAGCAGGCGTTAGATAAGCTCTCTAAATTTACTGTTAAAATTGGCTACCCCGATACGTGGAAAGACTATTCTCAGCTAGTAGTGAAAGGCAGCGATTTATTTGGCAACTTAAAGCGTTCGTCGGATGTTGCCTACGAAGAGATGCTTAAGAAACAAGGCGGCCCAGTATGGAAGCATGAGTGGGGCATGACACCTCAAACCGTTAATGCTTACTACAACCCAACGGCAAATGAAATTGTTTTCCCAGCGGCCATACTTCAGCCGCCTTTTTTCGATATGAATGCGGAAGACGCGGTAAACTACGGCGGCATTGGTGCGGTTATCGGGCATGAAATTGGTCACGGCTTTGATGATGCAGGTTCAACGTTTGATGGCGATGGCGCGTTACGAAACTGGTGGACTGATACTGACCGTCAAGAATTTGAAGCAAGAACGGCTAAACTTGTCGAGCAATTCAACGAATTCGAAGCCCTGCCAGAGCTATTCGTCAACGGTGAATACACTCTTGGGGAAAACATCGGCGACTTGGGTGGTATTAGTATTGCGCTTAAAGCCTACCACTTAACCTTAGAGGGTGAAGAAGCCCCTGTTATTGACGGTTATACCGGTGACCAGCGCGTATTTATTGGTTATGGTCAAGTATGGGCAAGCAAGTACCGTGACGAAGCCCTACGCAGCCAAATTCAAACCGACACTCACTCACCAACGAAATTCCGTACTAACGGCGCGTTGCGCAACGTGCCTGAATTTTACGAGGCGTTTGATGTGACCGAGGAAAATGATTTGTATTTACCGCCAGAAGAGCGCGTAAAAATTTGGTAATAGGCATTAATTAATATCATTAACGAGGCGGCAATTCATTGTCGCCTTTTTTATATCTGCATTAAATTTGTGGAACGTGGCTAAATCGTAAAAGAACAATAGCCATTATTCGCTAGCCATGTTGCCCTGTTATGTTCCTTAGAAAAAATGGGCTAGGCTTATGGCTTATGGCTTATGGCTTATGGCTTATGGCTTATTAAGGATTGGCCAATTCACCCAATACTGCAATGGCTTCATCGGCTCGGCCAGCGGGAACGAAAATATGGTCGTGATAAAAGCCCGCTACCACATTAGCGCTAATTTCCGCCCGGGTAAGCGCAGCCGACATAGCTGCGGTCATACCCACCGCATCTAAACTTGAATGGACATTACAGGTAATGCGCTTGTAGGTGCTATCCACAGCAAAGCCTTCGTTGCTTGCAAAAGATGATTCAAAAATAAGGGTTGTACCTTCATCTTCTTTATACACCATTAAGGCATTGGCTAATTGAGTTGGCGAAACCGCGTAAGGCACACTCACAAATACGAACGCCTCAGCGCTTAGAACCGGCTGAAGTGTTTTTAGCAATGTATTTAAATCTGTTTCGCCTGACATCACACCGCCCCTGTTTTGCCTGTCCAACTCATTGAATATATTTTGCCCAAGCCGTGTTCCATACGCTTAGGCTGTTCGATGCTAAATCACTTACAGCTTACGCGCTCTTATGCGCTTGCCTTTAATTTTACCTTCGCGGAAGTGATTCATAGCGCGCTTTACGCTTCGCAATTTAACCGCAATAAAGCTTTGGCTATTTTGCACTGCAATTTTGCCTACATCATCACCTGGTATGCCTGCATCTTTAGTAAGCGCACCTACTAAGTCACCAGGACGAAGCTTTTGCTTTTTACCAGCACTTAATGAAATACAGCTAAATTCAGGTTCGATGATGCGGTTTTTATGGAAACGTAAGCCTTGTGCGCCTTTTAACGGAATATCAGTGCCTTGAAGCACTTCAATTTTACGCAAAAAATGCTCTTCCTCGTCGCCCACTAACGTTATTGCAGTGCCTTCAGCGCCAGCACGAGCGGTACGGCCAATACGGTGAATATGCGTTTCAGGCTCTTCGCTTACTGTGTAGTTGATCACACAAGGAATATCATCAATATCAAGCCCACGTGCGGCTACATCAGTAGCAACCAGCACTTGAAGTGCATCACTGGCAAACTGATTAAGTACCGCGGTACGCTCATACTGCTCCATTTCGCCTTGCAAACCTGCTGCGCTGAAGCCATCTTCCAGTAATGATGCGACCACTTCGATCACTTGTACTCGTCGGTTACAAAACACGATAGCAGTTTTAGGCTGGGAATCGGTCAGAATAGCTTTGAGCGTTTGTATTCGAGTGTGAGGAAGTACGTTGTAGCCAATTTGAGTAATCGACGGTTTGCTCGACTCGTCACTTTCAACCTTACAAATTACAGGCTCAGTTAAATACTGATCGGCAATACGTTCAATTTCTTCCGTATAAGTCGCAGAAAACAGTAAAGTTTGCACACCTTTCTTCATTGGCGAAAAGATGACTTTTAAGTCATCTTCAAAGCCCATATCTAGCATGCGGTCAGCTTCATCAAGCACGCGTAAACGCACATTTTTTAGCATTAGCCTGCGTTTCTCTACATGCTCCATCACGCGACCTGGCGTGCCAACTACAACATGTGCACCGTGCTTAAGCGACTGGATTTGTGGGCCCATAGGTTGGCCGCCACAAATAGTCATCACCTTTATATTGCCAATTTGCTTTGCGGCATTTCTATATTGTACGGCGACTTGGTCTGCCAACTCTCGCGTTGGGCACAATACCAATACTTGCGTTGCAAATAAGGTAGGGTCAATCTTTTCAAGGGCCGGTATTACGAAGCAAAGTGTTTTACCACTGCCTGTTTGCGCTTGTCCAATAATGTCGCTACCTGCTAATGCATGAGGTAAAGACTGTGCTTGAATGGGCGATAAGGCAAAAATACCCTGTGCATCTAACGCTTTTGTGATAGCTGGATTTATTTCCAACTGCTTTACAGTTTCAATTGTCATTTCTGTTTTTTCCAAAGATGCATATACGTAGCGTTAGTCAGCCGAGCGTGTTTGGAAAGTATCTTGTAGTTTCCATTGAAGCGTCTGCCCTGCATAGAAAGGGACCATATCGGTACCATCAGCTAACGTGACCTGTTCAGGTACTGTCCACGCTTCTTTTACTAACGTCATTGTTGTGTTGTTTCTAGGTAATCCGTAGAAGTCAGCACCGTAGTTACTGGCGAACCCTTCTAGCTTATCTAATGCGCCTAACTGCTCGAACACTTCAGCATAAAGCTCGATGGCAGACCATGCGCTGTAGCAACCTGCACAACCACACGCATTCTCTTTTTTATGTTTTGCATGAGGGGCTGAATCAGTCCCTAAGAAGAATTTGCTGTTACCGCTGGCTACCACATCTTGCAGTGCTTTTTGATGGGTATTTCGTTTTAAAACGGGCAAACAGTAATTGTGTGGACGAACACCACCAACCAGCAGGTCATTGCGATTTAACAATAAATGTTGTGGCGTAATTGTGGCACCTACGTTGGCACTAGCATCAACGACAAAGGCCGCAGCGTCTGCGGTAGTAATATGTTCAAACACCACTTTCAAGTTCGGGAAAGCCGCCACAATTGGTGCTAAATGCGTATCGATGAATACTTTTTCACGGTCAAAGATATCAATGTGCGTTTCGGTAACTTCACCATGAATAAGTAGCAATAACCCGTGAGCCTCCATGGCCTCAAAAACAGGGTATAACGCCTCGATACCTTTTACTGCAGCATCTGAGTTGGTGGTAGCGCCAGCCGGGTATAGCTTACACGCCGTGACGCCAGCGGCTTTCGCATCAGCAATATCTTGTACTGATGTGGTGTTTGTCAAAAAGAGAGTCATTAGTGGTTCAAAGTTGCTACCCGCAGGGCGAGCCGCTTCTATACGCTGTTTGTAAGCAACCGCCATAGTTGCATTAACTACTGGTGGAACCAAGTTAGGCATAACGATGGCTCGCTGGAAACAACGGGCTGTAGCGGGGACCGTTTCTGCTAGCATTTCGTTGTCACGAAAATGTAAGTGCCAATCATCGGGGGTTCTAATCGTTAGCGTTTGCATAACCGAGAGCTCTCTTCTTTAAGACCAATTAAGATTTTTTTGTATAAGCCGCAATAATGACAATGCGGGTGCCGTTAACTTTACCTTCAATATGCAAAGGATTATCGCTTAGGCTAATGCCTCTTACCGGCGTACCGCGTTTAGCCGTAAAGTTAGCTCCCTTAACGGTAAGGTCTTTAACTAGGTGCACATTATCGCCAGCTTGCAGCGCAGTACCGTTACAATCAAGCGTAGCTTCCTGCTCTATAAGCCCGGCTTCTGCCCACTGTTTAACATCGTCTTCTAGATAAGCCATGTCTAACAAATCTTGTGCCCAGCTTTCGCCGCTTATTTTATTAAGCATACGGTAAGCCACCACTTGAACTGCGGGTGTAGGTGACCACATGGCGTCATTAAGGCAACGCCAGTGATTAGTGTCTATATCGGCTTCACTGTTAAGTTGCATGCGGCAGGTTTGGCAGGTAAGTACCGCGCAGCCAGCAGTTTCATCTGGCGATTCGGGTACCATATAAACGTCTAAATTTTCGGTGTTCTTACACATCTCGCAAGCGTTATCCGCTCGATTGAAAACAGCTTCTTGAAGCACAGCAAATGTCCCTACAATATTTTGCCGCAAAGTATACCACAATTCGGCAAAATAGGGGCTGGCTAAAACGCCTTCTCATCACTGTTAAGGCGTGTCGTGAGAGACCCAAATCAATTTACTAGTATCGTAGCCGTTCTGTGTAGCTTGGGCCAAAAGGACATCGATAGTGTCTTGCGGTAAGGTTTTTTCTCTGGCTAATATCCACAGGTACTCTCTATCAGGCCCTGTAATCATGGCATATTGATAGTCTTCTTTGTCTAACGCCATCACAACATAACTGGCATAGAAAGGCCCAAAGAATGATACTTTCAAATGCGCAATATCGGCACTCGATACAAAATAGGCTTTCCCTTCGGCTTCATCCCACTTTGCTTCTTCTTGCGAATAACCTCGGTTAATAACCTTTACGCCCCCATCATCACGCGTAGAGTAGGTTGCCGTTACATTGGATAGCCCCTCTTCAAAACTGTGATCGTAGCGCGCAATTTCGTACCACTGACCTAAATAGCGATCTAGCTCAAACCCATCCACCGGCGCAACGCCGTCTGGCACTGATGTACATCCAACTAAGGTAAATAACATGGTTACACTCAACCATTTTTTACTATGCTGGCTAAACAATCGGCGAAAAATACCTTCATACGTATTCAATGTGTTAAACATCGACTAATCCCCTAGCTTCATCTATATATGGCTTACTTTAGCAAAATAGCAGGTTATTGTAGCTGCTAGCGCAATTGCACATTTATTTGGAGTATAAGATGCAAAACTATTTCCCAGACGCAAGCAGACTTGTTTATGGCTGCATGGGCCTTGGTGGTGGCTGGAACAACGAACCAGCATCAAAAAAACATGTGTTACAAGCTCACCAAGTAATAGAACAAGCATTAGCTCTTAATATTAATGTGTTCGATCATGCAGACATCTATACCTTCGGCAAAGCTGAAACTGTGTTCGGTAAGGTTCTAAAAGAAAACCCTTCGTTAAAAGAACGTATGATTCTGCAGTCTAAATGTGCGATACGGTTCGAAGATGATTTAGGACCAAAGCGCTACGATTTCTCAGCAAAATGGATTGAATCTTCGGTAGAAGGAATTTTGCAGCGTTTGAACATAGAGCAACTTGATATTTTACTGCTTCATCGCCCCGACCCATTAATGGAATTGGATGAAGTTGCTACCACGCTCTCTTCCTTACAGCAGCAAGGAAAGATAAAGCACGTTGGCGTATCAAACATGCATGGGCATCAAATGGCGTACTTACAATCGGCGCTTTCAAGCCCAATTGTGGCGAACCAATTGGAAATGAGCTTAGCGTTTCGAGACTGGCTAGAAGACGGCGTTACCACTAATAGCCCAGCAAACCGTAACTCTGGCTATGCGCCAGGCACCCTTGAATATTGTATGATGAACAAGGTACAACTTCAGGCGTGGGGCAGCCTGGCCCAAGGTAAATACACGGGTGCGAGTACTCAGAACAATACTGATGCCGCCACGGCTGCGTTGGTAAACACGCTAGCCGCTGAATACGAAACTAGCCCTGAAGCTATCGTATTAGCGTGGTTAATGCGCCACCCTGCCAATATCCAACCGGTACTTGGTACAACCAATATTGAGCGGATAAAAGCCTGCCATAAATCGATGGATGTACAACTGACTCGCGAACATTGGTATTTATTATTAGAAACTGCTCGTGGCCAGGAAATGCCATAAAGTAGGGTGTGTGCAACACCCTCGGTTCATGTTCTAACGGAGCTTATTTATGCTAAAAGGAATTCACCACGTCGCACTAATTTGTAGCGACTATCCTGTGTCTAAACGCTTTTATACTGAGATTCTTGGCCTTAGCGTTATTGCAGAAAATTATCGCGAAGCGAGAAAATCGTATAAGTGCGATTTAGCATTACCTGATGGCGGGCAACTCGAGCTATTTTCGTTTCCTGGTGCACCAGTCAGACCTTCAAGACCAGAAGCTCAAGGGTTGCGTCATTTGGCATTTAGAGTAGACGATATTGATGAAGTGATTGCGCATTTAACTGCAAATAAGGTGGAGTGCGAACCCATTCGTGTAGATGAATACACGGGTAAACGGTTTACTTTTTTCGCCGACCCCGATGGTTTACCACTTGAACTCTATGAAATATAACCTCGAATGAACCGTTTTTATGAGTGGTCTTGATGAAAAGTACTCTTGACCCTTCTGATAAAAAAGCAGGCTTAGCCTGCTTTTTTTTCATCTGTATGTAGCTGATATTTAGGGGGTTTAAATGCGCCCCAAACGATAAACGCAGAACATTTACATAGATAAGTAGATTCCTTAACAAACCTAAACTACAATACAACTTAATCGATTAAGTTTGCCGTGATAAATTTCGTTAAAGCCACTGAAAACCATATTAAGTTTACGTTGCCACGCTTTTTTTTAGGTAGTTTAAAGGTAATAAAATGGAACAAGCTATGAACTATGCCGCTGATAGTAACGTTTGCCTAGATCGTATTATGGCAAGCACTGATTTATCTATGCTGACTAAAAAAGATGCAGCTCTGTTTACCCGCCGAGTTAACGCACATTTTGGCGACTTATTCGATAAATACACCACTATTTACGGCCACCAGTTCGACTGTTATTTCCACCTTCAACAGCTTATTAGTGTGCTGCGCGACGGTGTTAAAAACCGTAAACCTGCGCTGAAAAAATTAGATAGCCTTCGCCTTCAATCTCCTAACTGGTATAAAGATGAAAGCCAAGTAGGCATGGCGCTGTACGTAGACCTTGCTGGCCCTACCCTCAAAGATTTGCACACGCGTATTCCCTATTACAAAGCGCTGGGTATAACCTATCTGCACTTAATGCCGCTTTATGATTCTCCTAAAGGAGACAGCGATGGCGGTTATGCTGTTTCTGATTATCATAAAGTTAACCCTAGTCTAGGTACCATGGCAGAACTTGAGTTGCTGGCAGCCGCACTGCAAAAAGAGGGCATAAATCTTGTTCTCGATTTTGTGTTTAACCATACGTCAGACGAGCATCAGTGGGCAAAAGAAGCATTAGCGGGAAACAAACAGTTTCAAAATTACTACTACTTATTCAATGACCGTACAGTACCAGATCAGTTCGAGCATACGCTTAGAGAAATATTTCCTCAGGTTAGGCGCGGAAGCTTTACTTTTAATGAACACATGCAAAAGTGGGTATGGACAACATTCAATAGCTTTCAGTGGGATTTAAATTACAGTAACCCCGAGGTATTTAATGCCATTACCGGTGAAATGCTGTTTCTTGCCAATATTGGCTGTGCGGCACTGAGACTTGATGCCCTTGCTTTCATTTGGAAAGAAATGGGAACTGACTGTGAGAACCAAGAAAAAGCCCACCTGCTCATTCAAGCCTTTAACACTTGTTTGCAAATTGTTGCACCAGCAGTGGTGTTTAAGTCTGAAGCTATTGTGCACCCCGATGAAGTGGTTAAATACATTGGTAAAAACGAATGCCAGCTTTCCTATAACCCGTTATTAATGGCATTGTTGTGGAACAGTTTGGCTACCCGTAAAACACGCCTTTTAACCCGCTCAATGCAAAAAAGCTTTTCAATTAGCGATGAGTGCACTTGGGTTAACTATGTGCGTTGTCATGACGATATTGGGTGGACGTTCGACGATAATGTTGCGAACGAGCTTGGGATAAACCCCCACGACCACCGTTTTTTCTTAAATCAATTTTTTACTGGCAGATTTGAAGGCAGCTTTGCTAATGGCGTACCATTTGCTGAAAATCCATCGAATGGCGATTGTCGTGTATGTGGCTCATTGGCCTCGCTTTGCGGCTTAGAGGGCGCACTTGATACCAATGATCAACAAGGCATTGAAGATGCTATTAATCGCATGCTGCTTATGTACGGTATTACCTTTAGTATCGGCGGTATTCCTTTGCTGTATTCGAGTGACGAGCTGGCCAAGTTAAATGACTATGATTACTTGAATGACCCATCCAAGCGCCACGATGACAGATGGGTTAATAGGATTGCTGTTACCCAAGAAGATACTGAACTTGCGCTTTCTGAGCCAAGCAGTCAGCTAACGGCTGAACAAGATGCTAGCCTGCAAGTATTTCGAGGCTTGCAAAATATGTTAGCGATAAGACGTAATAACCCTATCTTTGGAGCATCACGTACCACCATTTTAGATACCGACAATCAACATTGCTTCGCTTATGTTAGAGAAAACGATTCGGGTGAAAAGCTGTTGGCTATTTGCAATTTCAGCGAAGAAACTCAGCAAACAAGCAGTGACTTAATCGGTATTCTTGGGAACACAAATTCTACCGACTTACTGACCGGCAATACACTTAACGGCGACGAGCCAATAATCTCGCTTGCCCCGTTTCAACAGCTTTGGCTAAAGCAATAAGCGCTCTTTCAGCTCCTATTCTTATTGGCAGTCAGTAACGGAAAATCTATTTTTTGTTACTTCGCCGCAACTTAGCGAGAATTTGGCGTATTCCACAGGCAATCTATTAATTTGCAACTATACTTCAGTCAGAGTAATCGATTTGGTTAAGCCCCTCGTATTACTCTGCGAATAGACGCTGTTATTCAACACCAAAGCTTAAAGTATGCAGTCACCATATGGATATGGGTGAAGCTAAAAAGGACAATAGATGAAGACCGAAACAACCTTAGAATACATGTGCCCATACTGCGGCGCTTTCAATGAATTTTCTGAGCACACCATTCGCGATATGTATCAAGAGCAGGTTGAAACTTGCGGATGTTGCAAAAAGAATTTAAGCCTTACCGCAGCAAATGGTGTCGAAGGTCGTATTAACCTTGTCATCAGCGAGTTAGAAACCGAATTCCATTCAAAATAAAAAACCGCTTTAAAAGCGGTTTTCAGTGTTGGCCAAAGCCACTAGACATTTTAAAAGCAATTAGCTAAAAAATGCTCTTCGTAATTCTACATCGGACAAAAATTTGCCCCCTAACGCAGATGTTTTGGTATACGAATTAGTATCGCGTATACCTCTGGCCTTCACACAATAATGGGTAGCATTAATGCTTACTGCAACGTCATCAGTAGAGGCTAGCGTCTGGATGGCGACAAGCACTTGCTGTGTTAATCGCTCTTGCACTTGAGGGCGCTGTGCAAAGAAGCTGACTAATCGATTTAATTTCGATAAACCGATAATAGTGTCTTTGGGAATGTAAGATACGGTAGCGAGCCCATCAATAGTTACAAAGTGGTGTTCACATGTGCTCGTTAAACTTATATCAGACACTTGAACAGGCTGATCAAGACGCATCTTATTTTCAATTTGGGTTATTTTAGGGAAGTTTCGGTAATCTAAACCACCGAACACTTCGTTCACGTACATCTTTGCAATACGGGTTGGTGTGTCGTGCAAACTGTCATCGGTAAGATCGAGCCCAAGCGTATTCATCACGTCACGCATTGCGATTTCAATCTTCTGACGTTTTTGCTCGTCAGACAAACCATTCGCCACCATAGGTGTTTCCAGCCCTTTTTCTTCAAGCGCTGCTCTAACACGTTGTGCCGATTCAGAAATTGATGGCTCTAGTGCATCACGCACAATTACCGCTTCTTTTGCTAACATTAACCCTATCCGTAAATACTTCTTTACCCTTAAACGTAATCAACACGATTAAGGCTAACTTGATACCAAGATGCAAATGACAATACCGCCTGAAAGCCAACGCAAGACTATTGAATAGCATGATTACGGCCAAGGCATATAACCACGCTTTGGCAAAGGTTTGGCGACTTCTAACGGTTATATTTTAGCATTCTAGCGGCTATTGATCGAGCAAATGCTGAGATTAGCCTAATCTGAAAATGCTATTAGAGGCGTGTTTTATCGATATTGAGATAAAACGTCTATTAGGAGCAATGAGATCAAAAAATAAACGTTCAACAGGACGGTTACAAATCATCCCTTCCATTACGAGTTGTTGTTCTAATAGTGACACTGTTCGTGACAAGAAAAGAATTTCATCAAGTTTGCTATTGGTTGGCGAGAGTAGGATAGTTATAATCGCCGCTTTATTTATTTCTATCGAGAATAAACATGCAAGGTAGTCGTAAACTGGTTCCTGAATGGGAAACCGTTGATGCTGTGATGCTGGCGTGGCCGCATGCAGAAACCGACTGGTCGCCATGGCTAGAAGAAGCCCGTGAAACATACTTGAACGTCATTGCTGCGGTCAACCGTTATCATGCAGGTGTGATATTGCTATGCGCCCCTGACGATGTTGATGATGTGAAATCACGCTTAGGCGATCATGCGCGTGTGCTTATCATGCCTGCGTCTTATAACGACACTTGGGTACGTGACTACGGCTTTTTAACCTGTCGAGATACCGAAGGTTCTGGCGCGCCAGTAGAGTTTCGCTTCAATGGTTGGGGCGAAAAGTTTGATGCCAGCGAAGACAATATGGCTAACCAACGCTACCTTGCCTCATTATGTAAATTACCCCTACGAAGTAGCCCAGTAGTTGCTGAAGGCGGCGCGTTAGAAATTGACGATTTTGGCCACTTGCTTAGCACCTCTCAATGTTTGTTAAACCCTAAGCGCAACGGTGATATGACCACCGAGGATTACGCTGAAACCTTTAATGACATGCTAGGTTGTAGCACCTTTACGGTATTAGAACACGGTCACCTTGAAGGTGACGACACTGACGGGCATATTGATACGCTTGTGCGTTTCACGCCCAATAAAGGCCTAGTCATTCAAGCAGCTGATAATCGAAAAGACGACAGTCATTATTCAGGGTTAAGTGCGCTGTGTGAAGAGTGCGCCAGTGCAATGCCTGAGCATGAACAATATCGATTGCCACTGCCACATATTGTGAATAGCGAAGGCGAGCGTTTACCTGCATCGTACGCCAATTTTTTGATCTGTAATCGCGCGGTGCTCTTACCTATTTACGGGCAACCTGAAGATGAAGCGGCCATTAGCCAAATGCAACTGGCTTATCCCGACCATATTATCGAGCCTATTGATTGCTCGGTGTTGGTAAAGCAATTTGGCAGTTTGCATTGTATTTCAATGCAGGTACCCACAAATACGTTGAAAGAATCTGTTATTTCCACCTTCTCAAAAGGAGTGTCTGTACATGCAACGAACTAAGCTAAAGATAGGCTTGGTACAACAGTCTGTTGCTGATAACGACAAAGCGACAAACTGGAACAAAAGTGCTGAGCAAGTTGCAAAGCTCGCCGCAGAAGGCTGTGAGTGTATTTTGCTACAAGAACTTCATAGCACCCTTTACTTTTGCCAGCAGGAAGATACAGACGCCTTTGATTTAGCCGAACCTATTCCAGGTGCTGCAACAGATTTCTTTGGTGCGCTTGCTGAAAAACACAATATTGTATTAGTAACCTCTTTATTTGAAAAACGCGGTTCTGGCTTGTATCACAATACCGCTGTGGTATTTGATAGAAGCAAAGAGATTGCCGGTAAATACCGCAAAATGCATATTCCTGACGACCCAGGCTTTTACGAGAAGTTTTACTTCACACCAGGTGACATGGGCTTTACGCCAATAGACACCAGCGTGGGTAAATTGGGTGTATTAGTTTGTTGGGATCAATGGTATCCAGAAGCCGCACGCTTAATGGCGATGGCTGGCGCTGACTTATTGTTTTACCCAACGGCAATTGGTTGGGATAGTACTGATACTGAAGAAGAACGTAGTCGACAACATGGCGCGTGGGAAACTATACAGCGCTCACATGCAGTCGCAAACTCAGTGCCGGTTGTTGTAGCAAACCGCACAGGGTTTGAAGCATCGCCAGTGGCGGGCGACCCCGGCATACAGTTTTGGGGGCAAAGCTTTATAACTGGCCCACAAGGTGAAATTCTGGCGAAAGCCGAAGCCGAGGGTGAAACCACTCTTTCGGTTGAGATAGATTTAACCCGCACTGAAAAAGTAAAACGCATTTGGCCTTATTTCCGTGACCGTCGCATAGATGCTTACGAAGACCTAACCAAGCGCTGGCGCGATTAGGTCAAGGGCGTATGCTTTTGTAAAAGGGTTTAAAACAGATTAAAACGGGCACCTAGTTGCCCGTTTTTTTATTGCGCGCAGCATGTTAATAATTTGCCGCTTAAGCTTTGAAAATTGTACCGTCATACAACATATAACAGGCGCGGGATTTTTTAGATGCTAACACTAGCATAACCTCTTCATCCACATCTAAGCCTCCCGTAAACTGCCCAAAAGCTGGCATGATAAATAGGTCTTCTGTGACAACGAAACATTTACCGGAAAATCGACGACGGGAAATAGTCTTGCGTATTTTAGGGTGGTAATGGCCAATAATTTGATGCTTAGCTTGGGGCTTAGCTTGAACCCCATCCTTCGTACTTGGTTCTTTTTCATGTGACTCTTTTTCATGCGGCTCTGTTTCACATGGCTCTGTTTCACGTGGCTCTGGCTCATAGATTTCTGGCTCATGGCGAAATACCACATTACTATGCACTATTTCATGGCAAGGGTTGCCGGGAATACCTTCAGGTAAGTCGGGGTCATGATTTCCCTCTACCCAATCCCATTTGGGAACGCTATTTATGATATCGCATAAGAGGTTTCTATCTTCAGCAGTCATACGAGACATACTGTGCTTATCGTGGAAACTGTCACCCAAGCTAATCACCCGTGCAGGGTTGTAATCGCGAATAATCTGCTGCAAACGCTTAAGCGTAGCGACGGAATCGACACTTGGCAGCGGATTACCATAACTACGTAAATAACTGCCTTTTTCAAGGTGTAAATCGGATACCACCAGCCAATCAAGCGCAGGCAAATACGCCACACCTCTAGTATCTAACAGCCAAAGCAGGTCTGCGAATTTCACAATACTAATGCTACGTACCGCTACCTGTGCCGATAGCCACTGCTCACTTATTGCCACTGATTGACCTCTTTGAAAATGTTCAACACTTTTCCACCACTTCTAGGCCCATGTCCGAACTATAGTGATGGAGTGGAGTTGGGTCTGGAACCTTATGCAGCATGGATGCTGCATAAGAGCCTACATAGATTTATTTACGGCGTGCTTCTCTCTACAACACTCAACATTCGAACTTGAATACAAATCCACGCCCGAACTATAGCGGTGTAGTGGGATTGGGTATGGAACCTTATGCAGCATGGATGCTGCATCAGAGCCTACATGGATGTATTCACGGCGAGTTCCAGACCCAACCCCACTCAACCGCTTTTAGCTTTTAGCTTTTAGCTTTTAGCTTTTAGCTTTTAGGACAATAAAGCCCGTACTTCGTCTAACATACTTTCCGCTTCTGCATACAAATCGGCCTGCTCGATAATCGCCTGAGCACCAGCCCCTTTTATTTGCTCACTGCGCATATTCAGCACAATCGGTATGGCCATGGGCGATACTTTTTCTAAATTAACTAATGTGGTTTTATCGACAAAGCGAATAAGCAAATTGGCTAAACGCTGTAAATCTAACAACTCCCGTTCAGCATCAGCCCGTGCTACTGCTAAAAGAATATGATCAGGGTCGTGTTCACGCAGCGTGTCGTAAATTAAATCAGTAGAAAACGTGACTTGTTTCATGGTTTTCTGACTAGCATGATAACGCTGTTCGGTTAAGCCGCTTACTACCGCCACCTGCCTGAAAGAGCGCTTTAACATGGGGGCCTGTAACATCCAGTCTTCTAGCTCGTCGCCTAATATATCTGGCTGAAACAACTGTTGCAGCTGATTGTCGGTAATCTGTTTCACTGCACTTATCGAAAGCCCATAATCAGTCACACTAAAGCTAAGCGGCTTAATCCCCATTTTTTCCATTCTACGGGTAACCAGCATACCCAAGGTTTGGTTCGCTTTCCTACCTTCGAATGTGTAATACAGCGTATGGTTTACATTACGAAAAGGAAACTGCTCTACCAACACCTTTTCAGGTTCAGGAAGTTGTGAAAACTGCTGTTGTAACTTTAACCACTCTTGTACTTGTGCAGGTAAATTGCGCCAACTTTTGGGATTTGCGAGTATGGCTCTAACCCCATCAGCCAAGTATGTCGACAGTGGCATTTGGCCACCGGAATAACTGGGGATTTTAGGCTCTTTGGCTTTAGCAGGGCGTGCATGCAATTGCATATCCCGAATGGCTTCGTACTTGAGCACTTCACCGGCAAAATAGAAGGTGTCACCTGGGGTAAGTTGCTGGGCAAAGTACTCTTCTACCTCACCAATAATTTTGCCCTGGTTACCACGGCGAATGCGTTTTACTTTTAATCTACCCGCCTCAACAATAGTACCTATATTCTGACGATGACGCTGAATAACCCGCCTGTTAGCGGGTGAAAAAGTGCCATCGTCATTTGGCGTTAGGCGCTGGTATCGCTCGTAGGCGTTAAGCGCACTTCCGCCATCTAACGCAAACTGCCATAATTTTTCAAAATCTTGCTTATCGAGCCCTTGGTAGGGCGATGCCATGAGGATTTGCTCGTAAAGGGTATCTGGGCTGTCAGCATTGCTGCATAGGCAATTCACGATAAACTGGGGGATGATATCCAATGCCCCCGGCTGCGGCGCATCGCCATCTAGCTCGCCTTTATTAATTGCATCAATAGCCGCTTGGCATTCAAGGGCTTCAAATCGGTTAGCTGGTACAAGTAACGCTTCGCTGGGCTCATCTAACCGATGGTTTGCTCGCCCAATACGTTGCAACAACCGGCTAACACCTTTGGGGGCACCTACCTGAATGACCTTATCGACATCGCCCCAATCAATACCTAGCTCTAGCGCCGAAGTACACACTACTGCCCGCAATAACCCGCTAGACATCATCGCTTCTGTTTTGCGCCGTTGTTCTTTACTCAAACTGCCGTGGTATAAGGCTATCGGTAGCGCAGCGGTGTTGTGTTCCCACAGCATTTGAAAAATCAGTTCAGATTGCGCCCGGGTATTAACGAACACCAAGGTCGTTTTCGCTCCTTCAATGGCTTTGTAGATATCGGTTATGGCATAACGCGCCATAAAGCCACCGAAGGGCATGCGATTTTCAGATTGCAGCATATCTACTTTTGGTTTTTCACCCGCTTTCACGCTGATGATATTAGCAATACCTTCTGTACCGGCTAGCCACGCCCCTAAGGTTTCAGGGTAAGCCACTGTAGCCGATAGGCCTACCCGCTTCATTTTAGGTGACAATACTGAAAGTCGTGCTAGCGCTAAAGATAAAAAGTCCCCTCGCTTGTTTGCTACCAAGCTATGGGTTTCATCAATAATGACTCGCTTTAGTTTGCCAAATAGCTTGTCAGCATCGGCATAGCTCAGCATCAACATTAAAGATTCTGGGGTAGTAAGCAGCAGGTTTGGCGGCTTTTTCCGTTGGCGCTGCCGTTTATGCGAAGGTGTATCGCCAGTACGAGTTTCTGCCGTTATTGGCAATTCCATCTCTTCAATAGGTTGTAATAAGTTGCGATGAATATCTTGGGTTAACGCTTTAAGCGGGGAAATATATAAGGTATGTAAGCCTAGCTGTGGCGATTGCGCTAACTCGACTAAGCTAGGTAGAAAGCCTGATAGGGTTTTTCCTGCCCCGGTTGGGGCAATCAATAACGTAGTGTTGTGGGTGTCTTGCGCCAACATCTGCCGTTGGTAATCACGAAGCGCCCAGCCTTTATTTTTGAACCATTGGCTAAACGCCGGTGGCAAAATGTCGCTGCCGGTTTCGTTTGGTTTCTTAAGTGGTGCTTTGGTTTTAGGCATATTTGCTGGCATATCTTTCGAAGCTTTTGAAATAAAAGCTACGTACAACCCTAGGCACCTGCCCGAACTTCTCCTGCATCATGATTTTTCGTTACTCTGCTGTTTCGATGGTAAGCAATAGTAGATATACGTTAATGCGGCAGAAGGGTTTAATTTTCCACTACGCTCAACCAATTGCGCAAAACCACCGTAGTCATATGAAACGCTAACTAATAGCATGTGGTTTTTATATGATGGCTGAAAATACAATACACCCTTCGAAGTGGATGAAAACTGACGATGCAGGTTTGTATTGTGTGCCAGGTGATTTTTATATAGACCCTATGCAGCCTGTGGATACTGCGCTTGTTACCCACGGTCATGCTGACCATGCTAGAGCGGGCCACAAGCGAGTATTCGCCCACCCACAAACCATGGCAATTATGACCACTCGCTATGGCGACGATATGGCTGAAGTACAAATACCGGTGCCCTATCGCGAGAGCGTAGAGTTTGATGAGGTAATCACTACTGATAGTCACAGTGCCTCAACTGAACAGGGGCGACGCAAGATAAAAGTCACTTTTTACCCTGCTGGCCATATACTAGGTTCGTCACAATTACTTATTGAGTATGCGGGTTATCGGCTAGTGATATCTGGCGATTACAAACGTAGACACGATCCCACTTGTCCGCCGTTTGAAGTAGTACCTTGCGATGTACTTATTACCGAAGCCACTTTCGGTTTACCGGTATTTGCCCACCCGCCAATCGAACAAGAAATCCAAAAGCTTCTTCATTCCCTTGATGTGTTTCCTACACGTTGTCATTTAGTAGGAACTTACGCATTAGGCAAATGCCAGCGGGTTATTTTGGCGCTTCGAGAAGCGGGTTACACCAAGCCTATCTATTTGCACGGTGCATTACTGAAGCTGTGTGATTTATATGAACGAGAAGGCATTGCGTTAGGCGATATTATTCCGGTTAGCGAGGTAGAAGACAAAGCGTTACTCGCCGGTGAAATCGTTTTGGCTCCCCCTTCTGCATTAGCCGACAGGTGGTCGAGAAGCTTGCCACATGTTCGCGCTGTGTTGGCGTCTGGTTGGATGCAAATTCGCGCGCGAGCTAAGCAGCGCAACGCTGAGCTACCACTTATTATTTCAGATCACTGCGATTGGCCCGAGTTATTGCAAACCCTCACCGAAGTGAACCCTAGCGAGGTATGGGTGACCCACGGCCGAGAAGACGCACTAATGTATCAGGCACAGAAGATGGGCTTTAAAGCGCGAGCGTTATCGCTGGTAGGTTACGATGAAGCGGCGCAGGAAGAATAGCAATGCAAGCATTCAGCGACTTACTTGAACAGCTTTACTATACCGCCGGAACCAAAGCGAAAGCCCAGCTTATTCTGCATTACCTTGCTACTACGCCAGACCCCGATCGCGGCTGGGCTATTGCCGCGATGGCAGGTACGCTTCGATTTGATTTCTTCAAACGTAACACGGTAAAAAAACTGATTACAGAGCGAGTAGACCCAGAGCTATTTGCTATGAGCTACGATTATGTGGGCGAAGTTAGCGAAACGGTAGCCCATTTATGGCCCGAACTAACGCCAGATCAAGCGCTGCCTAGTTTGTCTGAAGTGGTAGATACATTTGCGAATGTCAGCAAACAAAAAGTCGCTTCAACGTTAGCGAATTATCTCACCATAATGACTCCATCACAGCGCTGGGCACTATTAAAGCTTGGTACACGGGGGTTGAGAATTGGCGTATCGGCTCGCTCTATCAAACAAATTTTAGCGGAATACGGCAATCAAGATATCACTGAAATAGAAAAACTGTGGCATGGCGTCACACCGCCTTATACCGACCTGCTCGCATGGCTTGAAGGTAACGGCCCTAAACCGGATATAAGCAACGCAGTTACGTTTCACCCTGTCATGCTATCTCACCCCATTGCGCAAAGTGATATCGATGACTTTGTCCCCGAGCAGTGGCAAATAGAACACAAGTTTGATGGTATTCGGGTGCAGTTGGTTTGTAATACCACAAAAGAAGAACCAGAAAAGGCGCTATTCTCACGCACCGGCGATGACATCAGTCATGCATTCCCCGACCTACTCGATAGTGTTAGTGGCAACATGGTTGTAGATAACATGGTGCTAGATGGCGAACTGTTGGTGATGCATAACAACGAAGTCGATACATTTAATGCTCTGCAGCAGCGGCTCAATAAGAAAAAGCCCACCTCTGCGTTAATGAAAACCAACCCCGCAGGGCTTATAGTTTATGATGCACTGGTATTAGACGGTAAGCAATTAACCGACTCACCTCTTATCACCCGGCGCAAAGCACTAGAAGCGTGGTTTGACAAAAATGGGATTCAGGAAAACGACAATAAATCACGACTGCATTTATCTGAGTGCTTATCTGCCGATTCACCAACAGATCTTCAAGCGCTACATAAAAGGGTATGTGAAAACCGCGCGGTAGAAGGGCTTATGATAAAGCGTTCAAGTAGCCACTATGTACCAGGCAGACCTAAAGGCCAGTGGTACAAGTGGAAACGCGACCCGCTGGTGGTAGATGCGGTGATGATGTATGCCCAGCGTGGTCACGGTAAGCGCTCTAGCTTTTATTCCGATTACACCTTTGGCGCATGGCAAGATGAGCAATTGCTGCCTATCGGCAAAGCCTACTCTGGATTTACTGATGAAGAGCTTAAGAAACTAGATAACTGGGTACGACGAAACGCCATAGGCCGTTTTGGGCCAGTGCGAGAGGTTAAAAAGGAGCTGGTACTTGAAGTGGCTTTCGATGCGGTTCATCCCTCCAACCGGCATAAATCAGGCGTGGCACTACGATTTCCTCGCATACACCGTATCCGCTGGGATAAGCCTGCTAACGAGGCAGATACACTTATCAACGTGAAAGCACTTATCGAGTCATAATCTTAATGAAACATTTTTTTTACAAACCCTGATTTTAGCTTACACTTAAAGTATATTAGCTTTTTCTGTTCCAGCTAACCTACTGTTAGAAAAGAAATTACAGAAAAATTTTTATGTGCGCCTGCATGAATTAATGCAGCGCCAAGGACAAAAAAATGTTGTTTTCGCGATCGTTCAAACATTGCCTTATTGGTTTCTTTCTCCTTTTTTCCACAGCGAGTCACGCTGGCCTAATTACTAATATTGCGTCCGAAACCATTTCATACCGTATTTCGACAGGGATCTTCGGATGGAATGCTAGCTATGATATTGGCTTTGTTAATCAAGATTTACTGATTGATGTTGACGTTTATCTAACTGGTTATGAACCCGGCAGTGCACTTCGGGACATTTGGGAAGATGGTATTGAATCCATTTGGAGTAATGCCTTTGACTTATCTGACGGCACTTATTTTTACGACACTGTGTTTAATGTAGATTGGGTCGACACATGGGGCGCGTCAGATCATTATATTAACGTTCGTAATGGGGATGGTTTTACAAACTTAAGGCAATGGTATACAGGCAACCCCTCTGGTTGGGGTTATCCATATCAAGGCATTATAGCAGCTCACGAATTTGGCCACATGATAGGGCTATTCGATGAATATACAGGCGGCGCTCTTGACCCAGTAACTGAACTTATTCGCGCTGATAGTATAATGGGTCAGGATTTATCCTCACCTCAAATAGATCACTTCGATGCTTTTTTAGAGTGGGCACAAGTTAATTCGGGCGTTGCTGCTTTAACGCTAGTTGCCGACAGGGGTGTCGATAACTACTTTGTTTCCGAGCCCAGTTCATTAGGAATTTTGCTACTTTCGATTTGTATTGTTTTTGTCGTTAAACGTCACTCTAAACGAAGCGAAACTGGATTAAGTGGTCGCATGATGTTTGCATAGATATGTTTGCCTAGCGTGTTTAGCTCTGTGTCCACGGTAAAAACTGCTTCACGCTAGCGCTGAAGCAGACGCCTAGCAGCTAAACAGGCAATAAAAAAGCAAGGCATCGCCTTGCTTTTTAAATTATGTACCCACGCTCATATCAAAAGACATTGAGCACCAATATATTGCTTATTTCGCAATATTTTCCATAGTAGGTAAAGCACTAAACGCACCATATTGCGTTACTGTGTAGGCACCGCAGCGTATAGCAAACTCGGTGGCTTCACTTACGTTTTCAAAGCTACTTGCCCACTCGTCGAATTCTGCGCTATTAGCCACTTTGGTAGATAAGAAATACAGGAAACCACCAATGAATGAGTCGCCAGCAGCTGTCGTATCTTTCACGTCCATTTTGGGCGAGGCCAAGGTGCCGCTAAACTCTTTTGTTATGTACTGGATAGGTTCGCCGCCATCTGTTACTAATACCACTTTAACGCCGCTATCTAGCCACTGCTGCACGTGAGTCTGCGCATTTTCTTCACCGTAAAGCTCAGCCAACTCTTCGCGACTCGCTTTCAAGATGCTTACTTTTTTAGCTACTTCATCAATTCGGCCTGGCGCATTAGCCGTGTCGTCCCAAAAAGCGGGACGATAATTAATATCCAAACATACCAGCATATTTTCTTGCTTAGCTTTGTTTAGGATATAGTCGGTGCCGGGAAGCAATTCGGGGCCTGAAATTGAGCCAGAACAAAAGTGCAGCACGCTAGTATTGTCGCATGCAACCGTGGCCAAGTCGTCTTCACCAATGTGCTTATGTGCCGCATTATCAACATAGAAATCGAAAGAACGTTCACCGTCTTTATCTAGATTAACAAAAGCCAATGCTGTATTCGCTTCTTTCGTACTCCAAACATAATCAGTGTTTACGTTGTGATAGCTAAGCATGTCTTGAAGAAAGCGGCCAAAGGTATCGTCACCCACTTTAGACACCATCGCGCCTTGACCACCAAGCTTCGCAACAGCAACCGCTACGTTAGCGGGCGCACCACCAGCATAAGGCTGGAATGAATTCATTGCTGGCATTTCGCTTTGGTCCGCTGCACCCGCACTTAACATATCGATAAGTACTTCGCCTAAACATAAAATTTTCATAAACACCTCTGGCTGAAGCTAACAGCGATGACGTTAATATTTATACCGCTGTAGTCATGGATAATAAGCGTAGCCGAAGGGCATTCCAACGGGCACGTTAAATTATAGTTAATTAATTGGGGCATAGTATTAACTAGCTTCAAATATAAATCAACCTTGTTGATTTATTATTTTATCACTTTGACATTACCGGTGATGAATGCGTAATCTATCGGCTTGATTGGTAGAGAAAAACTCGCTTCGGTGAATTATGTTATCGATATTGAATTAATATCTATCCATGACTTATTGATGCAGTTTGTTATAACATTCAATTCATAATGATTCAGGTACACTGTAAATGACAAAATCCCATGAGCACACGGGTTCATCAGAAAGCGCATTAGAAAGAGATATGCACCACCGTGCAACTGACCCACTAGACAACCGTACTCAAAATGAACGGGATATACTCACACTCATTCGTCATGAAGGCGCTATTCCAAAAGCAGAGATCGCTCAACGCACGGGCTTATCTGCTCAGTCGGCAACGGTTATTATCAAAAAACTAGAGTCAGACGCCCTTGTTAAGCGGCTACCACCAGTTCGCGGGGGGGTGGGGCAACCTAAAGTACCTTTTGGATTAAATGCAGAGGGTGCCTTTGGATTGGGGTTGAAAATTGGTCGCCGTAGTTTTGATATGACCTTGCTAGATTTGGCTGGCAATGTGAAAGCTTCGCTTCACGAAAAAATAGCCTACCCCACCGTCGATCATTTATTGTCATTTACCCAGCGCGGCGTATCGGTTCTAACGCAACAACTCAGTAACGAACAACGAACGCGCATTCGCGGATTAGGCATTGCTATGCCATTTGAAATTTGGAGCTGGGCAGAAGAAGCCGGCGCACCTAGTGACGCGTTAGAGGCATGGAAAAGCCTTGATATTCAGGCTGAGTTATTTGAACTTCTAGACTTACCCATTTACGTGAGTAACGATGCAACAGCGGCGTGTAGTGCAGAAATGGCCTTCGGTAATCCCCATCGATTCAACCATTTTCTCTATGTTTTTGTAGGCACTTTTCTTGGCGGTGGCTTGGTTATTAACAATCAGTTATTTACAGGAAAATCGGGTAATGCTGGCGCAATTGGTTCCTTGCCTTTCTTATCTAACGCCCAAAGCCAACAGCAACAACTCATCACCCAATCATCGCTATACCTGCTAGAAAAGCAGCTGAATAACGCGGGGCTTGATGGCAATAAATTGTATGAGGCACCGGAACATTGGTCTGGCTTAAAAACCAATCCAGAATTTATGCGCATCGTTCAAGTGTGGATGGAACAGGCAGCCCAGGGGATTGCCTTTGCCACACACTGCGCATTTAGCATGCTCGACCTCGATGGCATTATCATCGATGGGGCCATGCCTCAGAATATAAAACAAGAATTGGTTACCTGCGTGAAAAATGCATTGAAAGATGCTGATCTTCGAGGCGTTTCTCAAGGTAGTATTAGTGCAGGTAACGTAGGGAGTAAAGCGCAGTCTATTGGCAGTGCAAACTTGTCGCTTATCGCGAACTACTATTAGCTTATATACGTTAAACGAAAAACAGGGGTAACGTGGTTACAACTTCACTTACAGGCAAGGCCACAAGCGCTCCGTTAGCCGGGGCTCATTCTAAAGGGCCTCATTCAACAAACCCATCGTCAAACGTTTTAATTCTTGATGGGGGATTAGGCCGAGAATTAGAAAGCGTTGGGGCTCCCTTTAGGCAACCTGAATGGTCGGCTCTTTCATTAATGGAAGCCCCTGAATTAGTAGCTCAAGTACACCAAAACTTTGTGGATGCGGGTGCAAAAATCATTACCACAAACACCTACGCATTGGTGCCTTTTCATATAGGACAAAAACAGTTTGATGAGCAAGCATTCTTGCTTGCCGAACGCGCGGCCAGTATTGCCAGTACTGTGGCAAAAAAGAGTGATGTGTCAGTTGCAGGCTGCATTCCTCCGGCGTTTGGCTCTTACAAACCTGAACTATTTTGTGCCGAGCAAGTCTCTTCAGTTTTATTACCATTGATTGAAGCACAAGCGCCCTACATCGACTTTTGGCTTGTAGAAACCGTATCTTCGGTAGAAGAAGCTATTGCAGTAACCTCCTTAATAAAACAGCACTCATCTAAACCAATTTGGCTTTCTTACTCGCTCAGTAATCGTCATGACTTTGCAACCCCTGTGACCTTGCGTTCTAGTGAGCCACTGAATGCGATATTGCCCACGCTAGATAACCTAGATGCCGTGTTGTTTAACTGCTCGCAGCCTGAAGAGATGGAATCAGCCATTGCGTTTACACACTGCCACAATGCCCATATTCCTATTGGCGTTTATGCGAATAGTTTTTCAGAGCATGTTAGAAAGCATGATGCTAATGAAATGCTCTCTACGTTGCGTGAAGATGTCACCCCTGAAAAATACTTAGCGTACGCGAAAACGTGGGTGAACGCTGGCGCTTCAATTGTAGGCGGGTGTTGCGGTATAGGCCCTGCGCACATAAAAGCATTGGCGCAGGGATTCGTTAACGCATTAGAGTAACGTGTTATCGGGTAACGTATTATCGGGTGACGTATTATCGAGTAACCACGTTTTTAGCGCCTTTTATTAACGCTTCTTTATCGATTTTATTGGGTACTTCAACACCACGGCGCGCCGCAGGGCGTGCCTCGATACTGTTTTTCCAGCGAGTTAAATTATCTAGCCCTTCAATGCTAACACCTGACCATTCATAGGTACGCACCCAGCACCAGTTTGCCATGTCGGCAATGCTGTAATCACCGGCTAAATATTCGTTATCTTCTAACCGCCCATCTAGCACCGTAAACAATCGGCGTACTTCATTTTGATAACGGTCGATAGCAATGGGGATTTTTTCTTCTAAATAGCGATGGAACACATTCGCCTGCCCCATCATTGGCCCAATACCCCCCATTTGAAACATAACCCATTGCATCACTTGGCTTCTGCCTTTGGCGTCTGTGGGTAAAAACTTACCTGTCTTTTCAGCTAAATAAAGCATGATGGCGCCAGATTCGAAAACCACATGGTCGCCTTCGCTTTTGTCCACAATAACGGGAATTCTGCCATTCGGGTTCATGGCGAGGAACTCAGCAGTTTTTTGCTCTCCTTTCATTAAGTTTACCGCGTGCACGGTATAGTCGAGTTCCATTTCTTCTAATGCGACTGACGCTTTCCAGCCATTGGGTGTTGCTGCGGTGTATAAATCTATCATTAGGCTTTTGCACTCGCTCTGCTACTAACGTTGTCGTACCAACGCTGAAGGTTGGTTTGTTCGTCTTTAATTCGAATATCCACCACCCGTGCAAAATCAATGGCACATAGAGCAGTAATATCCGCAATAGAGAAGGTATCTCCCGCTATAAACTCATGTAATTCAAGTCGGCGTTCGAGAATATTAAAATATTTTGATGCATTGATACCGGCTTCTTTACCGTATTCCGGCACAGGCACCATTCTGTCTTTAAAGTACCCGGTGGTGTGTTGGAAACACATGCCTACTTGTAACATCAACGCCATTTCTACTTGTCTCTGCCACATAGCGATGGTGGCTTTCTCAATAGGCGTAGAGCCTAGCAATGAAGGCTCAGGATGAATGGCTTCAAAGTAAGTACAAATAGCGTCGGTTTCAGCAATACAGGTACCGTCATCCAACTCCAAAATAGGAATTTTACCTAGCGGGTTTTTAGCGCGCATTTCAGCGCTTAAATTTTCACCCTTTTGAATGTCTACTTGTACATACTCTACTTGTGATTTATCTATCCCCTTTTCAGCAAGGAACATGCGAACACGGCGAGGATTAGGCGCTGTTTTGGTCTCGTAAATTTTCATAGGTAATATCGTATCGTTGGAATGTTAACAGTCAGACTAGTGCTGCTTGCCCATGGGTTCAAATCATATTCCGTTGGGGTACAACTATTAAAAGGTTGAATGGTTATACCTGTTCACAGATTTACATCTACTAATACTCTCAGGCGCTTTTGTTCGGTATTTGAAAAGTGGGTTTGCCTGTAAGTCGTTAAGGCGTCTTGCTGTGCTTGCGCTTTCATTGCACTAGCGCTCACGTATTCTTGATAGTCTCGGTAGGCATCAACTCGTTGTTGCCATCGTGCTTGCGTCTCCCATAATGCAGAGAATCGCTCGGCTACCTGATGGCCAAATTCAGCGGCAATAGCGTGGTATCGAGACTCGAAATCTACATATTTTTGTTTAATTTGGTTAATTTTTTCCATATCTAGGGTAGGTTGAAACGCCGCTTTTTCCTGCTCATTTAGTGCATTTAATTGACCAAATATCTCATTGCGTTTTTGCTCCCTTGAGAGGTCGCGATCTTGAGCAATAGCAAGGCGAGCAAGTGCTCTTGCGTCAATGGCCGCATCAGCAGAAAACAAGTACTCATATTCTTGTTGGGAAAAGTAGTTAAGACGCAGCGTATCTCTCGTTGCTAGTTTTTGTTCAACGTCACTTAATGAAATGCCAGCATAGGTAACATCAGTCATGGTGCTCTCGCTAGATACTGTCAGCACCTTGTCGATTTCGGCATCGGTATCTGCCAATGCCACTTTATATTCAACATATCGGGTGAATACATCAGCGGCGTACATGGCCGACTTAGCCTCATACATACTTTTAGCATTCATACTAAATAGTGCCGTCACTTCGCTATCTGAAGCGCCTTCATTAGCAAAAATAAAGCGATCGAAACTGTCTTTTACGCCAAAATATAAGGTAAATACTGGTAGAGCTGACGCGTGGGAATTTACCTTTTTTACTGGCTGAATCGCTTTTTTAAGTTCAGCTGCTTTTAAGTCTTTACGGGTTAATACTGCCGTTGTAGCTTGACGATTTTTATGTGCCTCTTCATCGTCGATGTGATGACGCTTGCTAATTAAAATAACAACGACAAAAAAGAGGGCAGCGCCCCCTCCTATTAATACCCACCGGCTCATTATAAACCTAGGCTTTTTAAGCGGTTTGCTTGGTCGACAAAGACATCTACTGGGTTGGTTTCAAACCAATGGGTGATACCAAAGCTTTGGTTGACTTCATCAAGGTGATTCATCTTATAGTTATCTTTTAGTACTTTACCTAAATGAGAACTACATGAAGACACTAACCCATCATTGGTTTCACCAAATGCCAAGCCTGTAATGGCAAGAAAAGGGTCGACCACGTCCAGCGCGTTTGTATAAGTTCTGCCACCACTCCAGGAATAGTAGTACACGCCATTCTCGCCTAATTTTTTACCGTCATTTCGACAGTAGGCCGAGGGCATGCCTTCGGGGTAGCGAGCGTTGAACGCAATTGAACCAGCGGTTGATAGCGAGGTTAGTGCAGCTACAGAATCTGTGGGTTTATCTCGAGGATCTGAACCTGATGCAAGTTCGATAAGATTAGCAAAAGCGTTAGTGATTAGCCCCACTGTACCTTCTTGAACAGACCCTTCCGTAAGGCCACTTTTTAATACGTCTGCCACAGCGCTCCCCCAGTTAACTCCGGCTACGGAGGTAACCGAAGCCACTTTACTGGGCGCTACACTTGCGGCATACCTTGCCGTTGGTCCGCCATGGCTATGGCCAATAAGATTGACTTTTTCGGCGCCAGAAAGTGCAAGTACCTCATCAATATAGTTAAGTAACTGCTCTCCTCTCACTTCGGTAGAATTAGAAGGGGACACTTCTGCGATATAAACCACCGCGCCGTTTCGAGATAGTTTTTGAGGCACTTTGTAAAAGTAATCTACAAACAAAATGTCATCAAAACCAAAGAGACCGTGAACCAGTACAATTGGGTATTGTGTTTTAGCGTAGTTACCAGCCCACGATTGAGAAGGTAATACTGCGACAAGCAAAAACAGCATGAGCGTTGTTATTTTCGTTCTTAGTTTCATTGCATGTTCCTTGAATTATCAACATTAGTGGTCTGAGGCCAGACCTGAGTTACTTTTATGTTAATTCAATGTAAATAACAAGATAAATAAGAGAGTGGTCTTTTATAAAATTGACTAGAGGTAATAGCTAAAAATACGGTTATGAAGGATAAGAAAACGTAAAATGCTTTATATTCAGAAGACTAGCGTAAAAACTGGGTATAAACCCTCATACTATTTAATAGGCGAATAAAGAAAATAGCGAGAGTTTATAGCCCGGGTAAATGTTAACTACTGTTAGCGAACGAAAGTAATATGCACTGACTATGTGGCTTTATCACGCACGATGGTAAACCTGAAGGTAATTTACGCTTAAGCTGGGTGTAAGCTTCCATACCTTAGTGAATGGATTTAGTGCCATGCCAGTCTCATGATCAAGCGTAAACCCTTCACCTACCCATTGATTTAGCTCAGTGGGTTTAACAAATTTTTGCCAATCGTGAGTACCAACGGGTAAATATCGCATGACATATTCTGCGCCTACAATCGCAATAACAAAACTTTTAATGGTTCTATTTAACGTGGCTAGCACCAATAAACCACTTGGCTTCACTAAACTTGCACACTCTTTTATTAGCTGCGCTTGATCAGGTACATGCTCAACAACTTCTGCATTAATGACGATGTCAAATTGACGGCCTTGGCTTACCAAGTCAGATGAAAGGCCGTGTATGTAGTTAACCTTCACATTGCTTAGATTCGCATGCCGCTTCGCCACCTCAATACTCATGGCACTTGCATCTATACCTGTAACATCCGCCCCCTTCAACGCAAGCGGCTCACTAATAAGCCCACCACCACAACCGATATCTACAATTGAAAGCCCCGTAAAAGGCTTGGTTTTATCAGTGGCATTCGTTAGGGAATTTGCCGTAGACGCATTTTGAGGAAAGCCCTGGGTTTGCTCACTTTTCAAAAAGTGACTGGTTATTTGAGACTCAATCACAGATAGCCGTGCACGATTAAAATCTAACGCGGTTTTATAATTGCCATTGGGATCCCACCAGCTTTCTGCTAGCGCATCAAAGCGGTCAATTTCCTGCTGAGAAAAATTAATGGGCGCTGATTTTCGGCTTTTATCTAACATGCACTAACACCAGTTTAAAAAATAGGTAATTTATTCAAATCTATCTACGCTAGGTCCCCGTAATTAAAACACCTAGGATATTGTGTAGCCAACGGCTAGCAGATGCCTGAGTTTTATGAGAAATAGGTATACAATCAATGCTTATACGCGCAAAAAGAGGTATTCGTTTTGGCTAATGCTAAAAATGTCTATGGAAGACCACTTCAACTGTGTTGTGGTAACACTGGCTACACCCGAGAAGGCTTTTGCTATGTGCCCGATGCAGATGTGGGTAACCACAGTGTGTGTGCAGTAGTCTCCGATGAGTTTCTACAATTTTCCTTACGCCAAGGTAATGACTTGATCACGCCTTGGCCCAGTATGGACTTTGCTGGTTTACTTGCCGGTGATAGATGGTGCTTGTGCGCCGCCAGATGGTTACAGGCTTACGAAGCAGGTGTTGCGCCAAAAGTGCGATTAGAAGCTACTCATGAACGAGCCCTTGATATTATTCCCTTGGCTACCCTTGAAGCTTTTGCAGCAGATTAAAAAAGCGGGTGACTTCTGTTAGAAGCACCCGCTTTATTACGGTTGATTTTGGTTCGTTAGGCTTTTAAGGCTTTTTCACCTTCGTTACCTTATACGCGTTTTAGTTACTCTACTTCCTAGGGCGTTCGAATAACCATAAGCCGTGTTTCTGTCATATCTTCTATGGCATAGCGAATACCTTCGCGGCCAAGTCCTGAGTCTTTTACACCGCCATAAGGCATATTATCTACACGCCAGCTGGGTACATCACCTATGACTACTCCGCCCACCTCAAGCACATTCCATGCTTTGTGTGCTTTGTAGATATCACGCGTAAAGATACCCGCCTGTAGCCCATAGCGACTGTTGTTTACCTCATCTAACGCACTATCGTAATCGTCAAACGGCTGCAATATAGATAACGGCCCGAAAGCTTCTTCGGCGCTAGCGTCACAATCTTTCGGCACGTTTTCCATTACGGTAGCCTGTAGCATGGCACCATCTCTTTCACCGCCGCATAGCACGCTAGCGCCAGCTTCTTTAGCGTTTTTAATCCAGCCTTCTAAACGCTTAGCCTCGCCCTTAGAAATCATAGGGCCAATGAAAGTATCTTCATCGCTAGGATCGCCAGACACCAAAGCTTCGACCCGCTCTACATAGCGAGATTTGAAATCATCATAAATTGACGAGTGCACTAATAAGCGCTGCACTGAAATACAGCTTTGGCCCGACTGATAATACGCGCCGACAATAATACGGTCGATGGCATCACTAATATCGGCATCTTCATCCACCACACAAGCGGCATTACCGCCAAGCTCTAATACCACAGGCTTTTTACCCGCTTTAGCTTTTAGCGCCCAGCCCACATCAGGTGAACCGGTAAAGCTAAGTAGCTTTAATCGCTCGTCGGTGGTAAATAAATCAGCGCCGTCGCGACTACAAGGAAGAATTGAAAATGCGCCTTTGGGCATCAACTCACATTCCGCTAACACTTCGCCAATAATCAACGCACCAATAGGTGTACGAGAAGCAGGCTTAAGCACAAAAGTACATCCTGCCGCGATAGCTGGCGCAACTTTGTGCGCGGCTAGGTTTAACGGAAAGTTGAACGGAGAGATAAACGAGCAAGGGCCGATAGGCACTTTCTTCGTCATGCCCTGATAACCTTTGGCACGGGCGGAGATTTCTAAATTAACCACTTCACCATTAATTCTTACCGATTCTTCAGCCGCAATTTTGAAGGTGTCGATTAACCGGCCTACTTCGCCTTTGGCATCTTTAATAGGCTTACCCGCTTCAATACAAAGGGCTTTACCTAGTTCTTCCTCGCGTTCAGTAAAGCGCTTAACGCAATGCTCTAGAATTGCTTGGCGCTCGTACGGAGCCAGCGCAGTCATCGCAGGCTGTGCTTTTTCGGCAGCGGCTATGGCTTTATCAATCACTTCAGCGTCGGCCAACGCCACTTTTGTAGCCACTTCGCCTGTGTATTTATTGGTAACGTCTAAATCGGTATTAGCAAAACAAGGTTCGCTTGCAAGGTAATAGGGATAGCTGTCTTTTAACATGATCACTCCTTATAATTTCGCGCTTAATTCGGCAATCGTATGGTTCAGTGTTTTATCGTTCATGCTGTAGTCAACAGGGCAATCAATCACATGCACCCCCGGTGTGTTTAAACAGCTTTCCACCATAGGAATTAGTAATTCGGTACTGTCTACGCGCCAGCCATGGGCACCGTAGCTTTTTGCGTATTTCACAAAATCCGGATTACCGTAATCCAAACCGAACTCATCAAACTGCATATTGGCTTGTTTCCACTTAATCATTCCGTACGCATCATCCCGCAGTATGATCACAATAAGGTCGAGTTTCAGACGAACCGCAGTTTCAATTTCTTGGCTATTCATCATAAACCCGCCGTCGCCGCAAACACTCATAACAGGCACATCAGGCTTCACCAACTTTGCAGCTATTGCCGAGGGTAAACCAGCCCCCATTGACGCTAATGCGTTATCTAATAGCAATGTATTGGGGTGGTAAGCAGGATAATTACGAGCAAACCAAATTTTGTATACGCCATTATCAAGCGTCACTATGCCATCATCTGGCATGACCTTCCTGATGTCACGCACAAAGCGCTCAGGCAGAATGGGGAATCGATTATCGTTTTCTGCTTCCGCTCTGTGTTTTTCATAGGCATCGTGTACGTCTTTATAGAAATCGAGTTTCCAATCATCTTGCGGCGTAATGCCTTCTTTTATTTGCCAGATACTATTGGCAATGTCCCCCACCACCTCTAGCTGTGGAAAATACACTGGGTCAACAGCGGCTGACTCAAAGTTCATATGGATGACTTTCTTACCGTCGTTATGCATAAAGAACGGCGGCTTCTCTACGACATCGTGCCCAACATTAATAATAAGGTCGGCTCTTTCTATCGCTCTGTGCACAAAGTCGTTATCTGATAAAGCTGTATTGCCCGCAAACCTAGGATCGCTTTCGTTTAGCACCCCTTTACCCATCTGTGTAGTCACAAACGGGATACAGGTTTTATCCACAAATTCCCGCAGCATTTTGGCGGTTAGCTTACGATTTGCACCTGCTCCTATTAACAATAATGGGGAGGTAGCTTCTTCTATCATCGAAATAGCCGCTGATATAGCTTTGTATTCAGCAATAGGTCGCCTTGACGTACTAGGGGTTAATAAGGGTACAGACGTATGCTCATCGGCAATATCTTCAGGAAGCTCTATGTGCACAGCACCGGGGCGTTCTTCAGAGGCTAATCGAAATGCTTCGCGAACGACAGAGGGAATGCGATCGCCGCTCACCACTTGCGTGGTAAATTTAGTAATGGGACGCATCATATCGACAATATCGATAACTTGAAACCGGCCTTGTTTACTGGTTTTAATGGGCTTTTGCCCTGTGATCATTAACATGGGCATAGCACCTAGTTGTGCATACGCCGCTGGGGTAACAAGATTGGTCGCACCTGGACCGAGGGTAGATAAGCACACGCCAACTTTACCGGTTAATCTACCGTAAGTCGCGGCCATGAAACCCGCGCCTTGTTCATGGCGGGTAAGTACGAGTTTAATTGAGGAGGTTCTTAACGACTCAAGCAAGTCGAGGTTTTCTTCGCCAGGAATGCCAAAGATGTATTCTACACCTTCAGCTTCCAACGCTTTTACGAAAAGGTCAGACGCTTTCATTAATCCTACACTCCATTTTCCATTAATTTTTACGCGGCAACCGCGTATCAGTAAAGGTTGCTACGCAAAGAGTATAGATTACGATTAATGTGGTTTTGTGAAACTATCCAAAACACCTAAATGTGAACGCTTACTGGCGCTCTAGTTTCTCTTCCCATTCTGCTAGCTTTTTCTGAGTTTCGGCATCTACATCGGCTTTATTTTCGCTGATCCACCACTTTTCCATTAAGCGTACGTTCTTTTGGTTCGCTTTATAAAATACATCAACGATGTCGCCAATGAAGGGAACAAAGCCTAAGCCAAAATCGATAGCGGAGTTCTTTACCATTTGAGCTACCAACGCACTGGGCATTCCCAATGATTTCCCCAACCACACGATACGTAGAGAAACGAGCAGCATTAGCGCATCACCCGCACCCGGAATAAGGCCAACAATTGAGTCGAGACCTATCCGAATGGGAATAATCGGTAACTTAACAGCGGTATCAAGTAAATTTGCTAACTTTTGTGCTTTTAACAGTGCCTTTGGGGCTTTACTATCCATGTTTAGCTACCTTATTAACGTAAAAACAATTACTGGCTATTTGTCAGCGCCTAACGCGCGAGCTAAACCAGCTCGTAATGCAGTATCTTTAGTCGCAGTCCAACCGTGCAAATTCTCTTTAACTAAATCAAACAACATATCAATGTGTTCTTCGTCGCTGTTTAATGCAGGAATGTATTCGTACTTTTCACCACCCGCTTCCATGAAGTATTCACGGTTTTCTTCACCAATTTCTTCAATCGTTTCTAAGCAGTCTGCAGAAAAACCAGGGCACATGACTTGAATTGACTTTACCCCACTGCCAGGCAAAGACTTCATTGTTTCATCAGTGTAAGGCTTCAACCACTCCGCTTTACCAAAACGAGACTGGAAGGTGGTCATGTACTCCTCATGAGTTAGCCCGAGTTCTTCGGCCAACAAACGCGATGTTTTATGACATTCACAGTGATACGGGTCGCCATTTAATAAGTAGCGCTTAGGAATACCATGATAAGAAAGAATAAGCTTATCGGCTTTACCGTGTTCTTCCCAGTATGCCCGTACTTTATTCGCCAGCGCCTTAATGTAATCAGGCCTGTCGTTGTAATGGTTCACGAAGCGAAGTTCCGGTAACCAGCGGCGTTTGGTAAAGTCTTTCGCAATGGCATCAAAGGTAGACGCTGTAGTAGAGGCGCTATATTGCGGATACAAAGGCAATACCACTAACTTTCTTACGCCTTGCGACAACATACGTTCAATAGTGTCGCTAATAGCAGGGTTACCGTAACGCATAGCAAAATCAACCACAACATCGTCGCCGTACTCTGCTTTACAGCGTGCCGCTATTGCTGTTGCTTGGGCTTTGGTAATAGTAAGCAACGGTGAGCCTTCTTCTGTCCAAACGGTTTTATATGCTTCAGCCGAACGCTTAGGACGAGTATTTAATATAATGAGGTTTAAAATGAACCACCAAAGCGCACGAGGTATTTCTACTACCCGCGGGTCTGAAAGAAACTCTTTTAGATAGGGGCGCAGGGCCGCCGCGGTTGGGCTTTCGGGTGTACCTAAATTGGTAACCAACACGCCTATTTTGTCTGACTGACTGTGAGTAAAACCCTGATTGCTTTTGAACTTCATCAAATATTCCGCACTGAAAAAACAATATAACTAGTATACTGAATTTACGGCAATTTTGGGTGAATAGACCACAAATTTACCACGATTGATGCAATTAAATTTAGCGATTAAAAAAGGCGGCCTTAGCCACCTTTTTAGTCTTAATATTTTCAACCAGTTAAGGCTGATAGTAGGTTGCTGCACCAGGCCCTACAGGCATGCCTAATACAAAGACCCAAAGATAAAACAGTATGGTCCAACCCACGATAAACACCATGGAATAGGGCAGCATCATTGCAATCAAGGTGCCCATACCGAGATCTTTTTTGTACCGTGCAGCCATCGCTAAAATAAGACCGAAGTAGCTCATCATGGGCGCAATAACATTGGTGACTGAATCTCCAATACGATATGCCGCCTGAATAACCTCAGGTGAATAACCAATCAACATTAGCATAGGCACAAAAATAGGCGCGGTTACCGCCCACTGCGCCGAGGCACTGCCTAACGATAAGTTAACCACACCACACATTAAGATGAATAAGATAAACACCGACGGGCCATCTAGGCCAGCCGCTTGTAAAAGCGCAGCGCCTTTAACGGCTAATACTGTGCCTAAATTCGTCCATTTAAAGAAAGCCACAAACTGTGCAGCAAAGAAGACCAATGTAATATAAAGCCCCATTGCGCCCATGCTTTTTGCCATAGCATCAATCACGTCACGGTCATTTTTCATCGACCCTGTAATACGGCCATAAACAAAACCAGGTACAGCAAAAGAAACAAAGATAAAGGCAACAATTCCTTTTAGGAAAGGCGAACCCGCTACCGCACCGGTCTCTGGGTGACGCAAAATACCGTTTTCAGGCACAATGGTGAGCGCTAAAATACCGCATACCACGACAAAAGCGATGCCAGCCCAACGAAGTCCTTTCTTTTCAATATCCGAAGGCGCATCCATTGATTGCTTACTTAAATCTACAGAAGCTTCTGATTCGTCAAATTTGCCTAGTCGAGGCTCTACCACCTTCTCAGTCACCAGGGCACCCATAGTGGCTACTACAAAGGTACTGATAAACATGAAATACCAGTTAACTTCTGGGCCTACCACATAATCAGGGTCAATCATGTGAGCCGCTGCTTCGGTAATGCCTGAAAGCAAAGGGTCTACCGTACCAAGCAACAAGTTTGCACTGTAGCCTGCTGATACACCGGCAAAGGCGGCTGCGAGACCCGCGAGAGGGTGGCGACCTAACGAATGAAATATCATAGCGGCTAGTGGTATTAACACTACATAGCCAAGCTCTGAGGCGGTATTTGAGATAATACCTGCAAACACGACGGCAAAAGTAACCGTACGCTTTGAAGCATTCATCACTAATGAGCGCATCGTGGCCGACAACAAGCCAGAGTGCTCAGCAACTGATACACCAAGCAATGCAACCAATACAGTACCTAAAGGAGCAAAGCCGGTAAAGTTAGTGACCAGGCCAGTAACAATGCGCTGTAAGCCTTCCGCACTCATTAATGAAATGACTTCTATCATGCCATCAGCTTCGCGACCTTTCGCACCTTCAGGACGAGGGTCGACTACGGCTAAATCGAAATAGCCAAGAATACCGCTTAACACCACAATAAAGCAGGCCAGCATGGCGAATAAAGTAACGGGGTGTGGCAGTAAGTTCCCAAGAAATTCCACAGTAGCGAGGAATCGGGAGAATAAACCACCCTGTCCGCCCTGATTTTGGGCAGATTTATTTTTTGTATTTTCCGGAATCAAAACATTCCCTCTGTCGTTTTTATTACCCAGTCATTACCAACTAAGTAGCAGGGATATCTGCCGTGCAGTTTAATAATGCTGCGTTTTATAATAATAAATGCTCGTCTATTTTAACGTATTTTGAGCAATTTGGGCAGTAGGTGGGCAAATTGGACAATTTAAAGTGTTCGCAAAACGCAGCAAATATTCAGTAAAGCTTTTCACTTTCAGCTAATTAGGTGGTTTACAGCAGGCACAAAAAAGCCAGTCTAAAGACTGGCTTTTTAACAAGAACCGATGTTAGGTATTAATTACCTTTAGATGCGTTCATGTAGCGGAAAAAGTCGCTATCTGGCGCAATCACCATCACATCTTGCTTATTATTGAAGCTAGCTTTATACGCATCCATACTTCTTAGGAAGCTATAAAAATCAGCATTTTTAGAATAAACATCTGCATAGATTTCTGCTGCTAAGGCATCACCTTCACCTTTAAGCTGACGAGCATTACGTTCAGCATCAGCGAGCATTACCGTTACCTTTGCGTCTATATCAGCGCGGATAACCTCAGCCTGCTCTTGACCTTCTGAACGGTGTTCTCTTGCTACTGCAGCACGCTCAGCACGCATACGTTGGAAGATTGAGTTACTCACTTCCGTAGGTAGGTTGATTTGCTTAACACGTACATCAACAATTTCGATACCAAGCTCATCAGAAGACGTTGAAGCCTGCTCCATTGCTTGGTTCATTAATGCTGAACGCTCACCAGATACAATCTGTGCAATAGTACGAGTACCAAATTCAGAACGTAATCCGTTATTCACTTTTTGCTTCAATAGTGCTTCGGCTTGTAGCTTGTTACCACCGGTTGAAAGGTAATAACGAGCGAAGTCGTCAATGCGCCATTTTACGTATGAATCAACAATTAAGTCTTTCTTTTCACTGGTAACGAAACGGTCAGGTGTATCATCCAACGTTTGTACACGTGCGTCTAGGTGACGAACGGAATCAATGAATGGCAATTTGAAGTGAAGACCAGGTTCGAATACTTTTGTATCGCCTGTGGCATCATCTCGTTGAACCTTACCAAATTGAATAACGATGGCACGTTCGCCTTCAGTCACTACAAATAGAGAGCCTGAGGCAAGAACCGCAAGAAGTACTAATACTGCAATCGCTAAATTCTTCATCATGATTATCTCCCCTCTCTGTAGCTGTCACCACGCACACCTGAGGTGGATGATGAATTGCGGCTGTTTTGGCCTTCGTCAGCCACTGGCATTTGTAACCCTTCTAACGTACTGCGTGAGCGAGGTGTTGAACTGCCTTGTTGGCGCTCCATGATTTTATCTAAAGGAAGATACATCATGTTATTTCCACCTTTACTGTCCACAAGGATTTTACTGGTATTGCCTAATACCTCTTCCATTGTTTCGATGTAAATACGTTCGCGTGTTACTACAGGTGCTCTCTCGTATTGAGGTAGCAACTCTTCAAAGCGAGCAACTTCACCTTGCGCTTCAAGGGTTACACGCTCTTTATAAGCCTGTGCTTCTTCGTTCATACGATTAACTTGACCACGGGCACGAGGTTCAATCTCACGTGCATAGGCTTCGGCTTCTCGAATAAAACGCTGTTCATCTTCCTGGGCTGAAATTGCATCATCAAATGCATCTTTCACTTGCTCAGGTGGGCGTGCATCACGGAAGTTCATGTCGATAATCGACACTCCCATATTGTACGGTTCAATAATAGCTTGAAGCTCTTCCCAAACGCGTTGGCGAGCCACTTCACGCCCATCAGTAAGTACATCATCCATGGTTGAATGACCTACTACATAGCGGATTGCACTGTCTAAAGACTGGCTTAAGCTCGTTTCTGGGCTTTCAACAGCAAACGTCCAGCGGTATGGGTCTACAACACGGAATTGCATTTCCATCTGTACGCTAACCACGTTCTCGTCTTCCGTTAGCATAGAGCCTGACGAAGATTGGTCGCGTATAGATTGCACATCCACAGGAATAACTCTGTCGATAAACGTTGGTGCCCAACGTAATCCAGGTTCAACTTGCTTAGCATACTCACCGAAACGTAATACTACGCCTCGCTCAGCTTCACGAATGGTGTAAAAACCGCTTACTGCCCAAATGATCACAACCAAGCCAATTAAAATACCAGCACCGATACCGCCCAAACTCTTACCTGAGCCACCGCTACCGCCGCCAGACTTTCCGAACTTACCGAATAAGTTCTTGAATACATCATCTAAATCGGGGGGACCTTGATCACGTCCGCCGCGATTTTTCCACGGGTCGTTATTATTGCCACCCGGCTCATTCCAAGCCATGCTGATACTCCATAGATTACAGTTTTATTTTTGAAATTCGCATGCATTGCCGTGCTAAAAATTAGCAGCGGTTAATGTCGCACAACATACTCTGATATTCCGTTTTCTAAACGCTTTTCAAGTCTGTTCCAATCTGCCATTGGCATTCGAACATCTACCACCCAATCACCTTGATTGTCGTATTCTTCACTGGATATACAATTCAATTCAAATAGTACACCACGAAGACTACTTTGCGCTGGGGGTATTTTAAGCGTGTAGTTAACCATACTTTTACTTAAGCACTCGGTTAACGCTTGCCCAAGCAGTTCGGTGCCTTCACCGGTTTGAGCTGATAGCCAAACTCGGGTTGGAACACCTTCCTCGTTTCTTTCAATCCGAGGGTTTATGTCATCTAGTTTATCAATCTTATTACATATTAGTAATTGTTGAATCTCGCTGGCGTCTATTTCTTCCAACACAGCGTTCACTTCATCAATAGTTTCACGATATTTCGCGTCTGCAATATCCACCACATGAAGCAAGAGATCAGCTTCTTGGGTTTCTTGAAGCGTGGCTTTAAATGCCGCCACTAGGTCGTGTGGTAGGTGCCTTATAAAGCCTACCGTATCGGCTAAGATGGCAGGCCCTACGTCTTTCAAATCTATTTTTCTAAGCGTAGGGTCTAACGTAGCAAACAATTGGTCTGCCGCATACACGTGCGCGTCGGTAATAGTATTGAAAAGGGTAGACTTACCAGCATTGGTATAGCCCACTAAGGATACTGTGGGAATTTCAGCACGTTTTCTAGACCTACGTCCTTGCTCGCGCTGCTTTTGTACTTTTTCTAAACGGCGAAGAATAGCTTTTATGCGCCCACGAAGTAATCGGCGGTCAGTTTCGAGCTGAGTTTCACCCGGCCCACGCAAACCTATACCCCCTTTTTGGCGCTCTAAGTGAGTCCAACCTCGAATAAGACGCGTAGAGATGTGACGCAATTGAGCGAGTTCAACCTGAAGCTTACCTTCATGCGTTCTTGCTCTTTGCGCAAATATATCGAGGATAAGCCCGGTTCTATCTAGCACTCTACATTGACAAACCGCTTCTAAGTTTCGCTCTTGAGAGGGCGACAAACTATGGTTAAAGATAACGACATTAGCGTCGTGCGCTTTAACTGCTGCTGCGATTTCTTCCGCTTTACCCGAACCCACAAAGAATTTAGCTTGGGGTGCACTTCGCGAAGTTGTGATAACTTCTACCGCGTTTACACCCGCAGAAGACACAAGCAATTCGAGCTCGGCTAAATCTTCTTTGCTGTTTTCATCAGTAAAATTAACATGAACTAGTACAGCCTGTTCACCGGCTTCATAACGGTCAAACAAGCGCGTTACCTTTTAATTTATTCAGCTTTAGTATTTTCAGATTCTCCTGTAGCACTCGGCATAGTAATAGCGCGAGCTGGAACAACGGTGGAAATAGCGTGCTTATACACCATTTGGCTTACTGTATTTTTAAGTAGAATCACGAACTGATCAAATGATTCAACTTGTCCCTGTAATTTAATGCCGTTTACCAGATAAATAGATACTGGAATACGCTCCTTGCGTAATGCATTTAAGAATGGGTCTTGTAAAGATTGCCCTTTAGCCATTTGATATCCTTAGTTTTTATTATTCGTAGCCCTTACTCTCGGCCACTGCACGTCTAATGTATACCACACTCAACTTATTAGAGTGTGACTTTCGCTGTAATTTTAGTCAAATTATCTTTACAAAATGTGTCTAGCCAAGTGAGGTTTTCCCAACCCCTAAGCCACGTAAGCTGTCGCTTAGCGAGTTGCCTAGTTGCGATAATGCCCCTTTCGCGCATTTGCTCGTAGGACAATTGGCCTTCTAAGTATTGCCACATTTGTCTATAGCCAACCGAGCGAATTGATGGTAAATCTTCGTGAAGATCGCCCCGTTCAAACAGTCGCTTAACTTCTTGTTCAAATCCATCATCTAACATCATGTCGAATCGCTGGGCAATTCGTTCATGTAAGACGGTTCTATCTTTTGGAGCAATAGCAAATTGGCTAATATCGTAGGGGCAAGGACTGCCTTTCTCGTTTTGCCAGTCTGTTAGCGTTTTGCCCGTTCCACGAAATACTTCTAATGCTCTGGTCAATCTTTGAGGGTCGTTAGGGTGAATTCTGTCACCGCTAATAGGATCCACTCGGCAAAGCTCGTCGTGCAATTTTTGCCAACCGGAAGCTTCTGCTTCACTGGCTATTTCGCTGCGTATCTTTTCATCTGACTTAGGTAGTGGCGAAATCCCATTTATCAAGGCATTAAAGTACATCATTGTACCCCCAGCCAATATTGGTACCCTATTTCGGCTATGAATCTCTTCTATAAGCCTAATTGCATCGTTACAAAACTGTGAAACAGAGTAACTTTCTGCTGGGTCAATAATATCAATAAGATGATGAGGAACTAACGATTTCTCAGCAGCCGTAGGTTTCGCCGTACCTATATCCATATTAGTGTAGACCAAAGCTGAATCAACGCTGATAATTTCACAGTCCATTGTTTCAGCTAGCGACAGTGACAAACCTGTCTTACCTGATGCCGTTGGGCCCATAATGGAAATAACAGGTAATTGAGACTGATACTTGTCTGATGTATTCGGTGTATTCGATGTATTCAATGCAGATTTTATGCCATCAACCATGGTTATTTCCCCATGTTGAAAGCAGGCCATCTAACGAGCGCACTTTACCAAATCGCTCTATATATTCCCATTGTTTCACGTCGTTTTTCTCATCCAACCAGTGCCACAATTGTTCGCATAATATTTCATCTAAATCTTGGTCGTCAGTTAACACTATTTGAAAGCGCTTATCATCATTTGCAACGTCGCTCTCTAACAGCCTTTCAAACCAACGTATCCAAGGGAAGTGCCTTGTGCCCGCGGGTACTTGCTGCAATCTATACTTGCCCGCCACTTGGTTAATTTCAAAGTTAAGCGCGTTAAGTGCCGCAATTTTATTAGGCTCAACATGAGCAACTTCAAGCGCCACTGGCATCAACAAAGGTTGTGAATGCTCGGCCGCCTCAAATACCTCTTGTAAGTACACATTTGCGAAAGATTTCACATCCAGTAGGTAAACATTTTCATTGTGTACGTAAATTCTACAATATGAGTTTAGTGCAACATGCTGACTTTGCTCACGCTCTGATGATGCCGTGTCGCTATTTGGCGTCATTAAACGATTAAAATTAGATTGGTAAGCCGCGGTTGGCGCTTTCGATTGTCTATGCCCAGATAAAGACGCGCCACCTGAACCGCCTAAACCTGATTGAGATGACGAAGCCGGAGAATGACTTAAAGGACGTATATAATCATGACTTTGCTGCGGTGGATTAAAACTCACTGGTTCATCATAGCTCTCAGCTTCGCCATGTTGGTGAGTTTCACTCTCATTGGTAATTGAGTGCAGTGCATCACACACTGTCTTACAAATAAAATCATGTACTAAGCGCCCTTGCTGAAAGCGAACTTCATGCTTTGCCGGGTGGACGTTCACATCCACATCTTTAGGGTCTAACGTAAGGTAAACCACAAATGAAGGCTGTTCTAATACACCCCATACACTTTCGTATGCTTGCCTGATAGCATGCATAATTAACTTATCTCGCATGCCGCGCCCGTTTACAAAGCTAAACTGGCAATCGTTACTGCTACGCAGCATTACTTCGCTACCTAGCCATGCATTCATGGTAATCCCTTCGTATTCCACATTGATATGTACAGCGTTATCAATAAACTTTTGCCCTACTACAGCGGCGATACGAGGGGCAAGTGATCCGTGTTTATCGGCAATATAGCGCTTTGTCGTCTTGCCGTTATGTTTCAGAATAAAACTAGCATGGGGGTAACTAAGGGCAATGCGTTTCACCACATCTTCAATGTGTTGAAACTCTGTTTTTTCGGCACGCAGAAACTTGCGCCTCGCCGGCGTATTGTAAAAAAGGTCTGCCACATCAATGGTGGTCCCTTTGGGGTGTGCAGCTGGCTGAATATTAACTGCCATTTCCCGGCCTTCGCAGTAGGCCTGCCAGGCTTCGCTTTGCGCTTCGGTTTTAGAGGTTAACGTTAAACGGCTAACCGAACTGATACTGGCGAGCGCTTCCCCACGAAAGCCTAACGATAAGATTCGCTCTAAATCATCTAATGTTGAAATTTTACTGGTGGCGTGACGACTCAGGGCAAGCTGTAATTCATCTTTAGCAATGCCTGCGCCGTTATCTTTTAAACGAATGCGTTTATGACCGCCTTTCTCAATATCTATTTCTATTCTATTGGCGCCTGCATCTAGGCTATTTTCTAGTAACTCTTTAACCACAGACGCAGGGCGTTCAACCACTTCCCCTGCGGCAATCTGGTTGGCCAATTGTGGCGATAATAATTGTATAGACAAAAGAAACTCGTAGGTAGAAATTGATTAACGTGATGTTAGGTTCTTGGAATAGTAAGTACTTGCCCTATTCTCACCACATCACTATTTAAGTTATTGGCAGCTTTTAAGCGGCTGACGTTCACATTGTAGCGCTGCGCAAGTAGCGATAGCGACTCGCCACTTCTTACAGTATGGGTTCGACTATCTGCACGTTCAAGTGCCCATAATGTACCATCTGGGGGGACTTGCTTAAAATAGCGTTTTGCTGCGGTAAACATGGCTTTCGCCAGTTTTTCTCTATGTTTACCCCAGTTAAGGTTTTTCTCTTCTTGCGGGTTAGAAATGAACCCTACTTCAACCAAAATGGATGGAATATCCGGCGCAGTGAGTACAGCAAAGCTGGCTGCTTGAGGCGCGCGTTTGTGCAAGGAAGTCACTTGCTTCATTTCTTCAATCACTTTGTTGCCCAAGTCATGACTGGTGGCCATACTGTGGTCCATCGATAAACCAAGAATGGTTTCCGCTAAATAACGCTCACTCGATTTATCGCTGATCACTTCTGCCGCACCACCAAGTAATTCAGAGTGCCGTTCTGATTTTTCTAGCCAGCGACCTAGTTCTGTATCGGCACGGCGCATCGACAGTACCCACACAGATCCCCCTTTGGGCTGTGGTTGGCTAAACGCATCAGCGTGAATCGATATTAATAAGTCCGCTTTTTGCTTGCGAGCCAGTTCTGGGCGTTTGTTTGGCGATACATAGTAATCACCACTGCGCGTCATAATGGCCCGCATACCACGTTCACCATTAATCATGGCTTCAAGTTTTTTGGCAATGCTTAATGTAATGTGCTTTTCATACGTACCAGCTGGCCCAATGGAACCAGGGTCTTCGCCACCATGACCTGCATCTATGGCAACAATAATATCTCGGTTTCTGTGGCTGCTCGAACCATCCATGACAACCGAAGACGTTGAGGCATTTGACGGAGACTTACTAGATGCGGATGTACTTGAACTCGCAGCAGGCGCACCACTGCCTTTCAAATCAATAACTAATCTATGCCCGTAAGGTTTGGTGGGGGTCATTGCGAACAAAGACGGCGACGCCCCGCGGTTTAACTCAATAACCACCCGCGCAGATTGTTTATTTTTCGGTGTTGAGTAGCGTACCTTTCGCACTAAATCGCCTGACTCAGATTGAAGAGATAATGCCTTGCTATCACTCGTATTCGATAAGTCGATAACCAAGCGATGTGGATTTTTAAGGGGAAAGTAGGTGAATTCAGGCGCAGACGACATATCGAGCACAATTCGCGTATTATCTGGCGAGGGCCAAATTCTTAGCCCATCAATTTGATTTTGTGCAGCATGGACAGTTTGCACTACAACCCAAATGCACATAACCGATAAAATTTTACGTACCATGCTTCGCCTTTATTTTGCTTGTTGCCACAAGCTTATAGTCGTTATTGTTTATCAAAGCTCACTATTTATAGCGTTTTACAACCTTGCAATATCTTTGCGCCTTTCACGCTTGTCGCTTCAACACTGAACTGACGACCAGTTGGCACAATATTTATACTAATCACAATGTCTGGTGATGCCAAGTATTCAGCGCCATTTTCTGACCATTCTATAAGGGCAATGTTTCCGGTACCGAAATAATCTCGAATTCCCATGAACTCAAGTTCTTCTGGGTCGGCTAAACGATACAAGTCGAAATGATAAATTGAGACATTTTCTAGCTCGTAAGGTTCCACCAAGGTATAGGTCGGGCTTTTTACATTTCCATCATGCCCTAATGCTTGAATGAAGTACCGGCTGAAGGTGGTCTTTCCTGCGCCCAAGTCACCGTTTAAAAATATCACGGCATCTATTGGCTGCTGCGCCGCTACGGCATTCGCCAGATCCTTTGCCATTGCTGACGTATCTTCAGGTGTTGCAGCAAAAAATGAAGAGTGCGGGTAAGACATCTTTTTAACGTTCCACATGATCAAACTAAAAGGCTGATATTGGCATTAAGCCTACACAGCCCATGCCAATAGATTTATTGATTAATTAACGCACGTACGGCATCAAATAGATCACTGGCTATCATACCACGTTGTCCGTAAAGCTGGGCAATATCATCGCCCGCTTTAGCATGCAACACCACGCCGTACTTAGCGGCAATATCAACGCTAAGCCCTTGCGCCATAAGCGCGCCTAATATACCGCTTAGTACATCACCGCTTCCCGCGGTTGCCATACCAGGGTTACCATGGCGACAAACCCACGTTTTCTTTTCGTTATCGATAAGCGTACCGGCCCCTTTTAAAACACATACTGCATGGTAACGCTGCGAACATTGTCTGGCGTAATTGAATCGGTCGCTTTCTACATCTTCAACCGACACTCCTAGCAGTCGACCAGCCTCTCCCGCATGAGGAGTAAGTACGCAGTGTTCTAGTGTGTATGCGGTTGACTGTTTGCATAAAAGATTAAGCGCGTCAGCATCGATGACAATAGGTTTATTCTCACTTTGACAGTGTTTGAGCACGCTAGTGAACACACTTTGTGACCATTCATCTTGACCAAGTCCTGGACCAATGACTACGCATGACGCCCATGCTAAGGCATCATCTAAGTGGCTTGATGTCACCATCAGCTCAGGTCGACCTGCACTAACCTGAATAGTAGACGCCTCGTGGGTATAAACCCGCACCATACCGGCACCACTTCGAAGGGCCGCTTCCCCAGCAAGCCTAATAGCGCCGGCCGTTCCACGATTTCCGCCCACACACAGCAACCTGCCATAGGTGCCTTTGTGGCTGTGAACATCCCGAGGCCCCATGCCTTTGAAGTGCTCAATATTTAATAAGGTGGCGCTGGCTTTTGCTAAGGTCTGAAACGCTTTACCTATTTCTAAATCAGCGTACACCAGCTTTCCGCAAGACTGCTTACCTGCCCCTGTGACTAACCCAGGTTTGATGCCTACAAAGGTAACGGTGACATCGGCTTGAACGCAGCGCCCTAAACTTTGGCCTGTGTTCGCATCTAATCCTGAAGGTACATCAATACTGACCACTGGGGTTGATGAATCGTTGATAGCGTCGATAACATCGGCGAATTCATTGCGAATGTAGCTGTTAATTCCTGTACCTAATAATGCATCGATGACTACGTCTGCTTTTTCAATCAGGCCAACATCGAAAGGTTTAATACTGCCGCCAGCATCTAGCCACTGTTTTTGTGCAGTGCCGGCATCACCTTCTAACACGCGGTCAGGTTCAATTGCGCAAACATGCACTTTTTTACCCGCTTTTTTCGCATTTAATGCTGTTATGTAACCATCGCCAGCATTGTTACCTTGGCCTAGTAAAATTAAATACACATCAGAATTAGCGAATAAACTTTGGCACTGTTCAAATACAGCACCGCCGGCGCGTTGCATTAACGTGAACATATCACAGCCAGACTGAGCAGCCGCTTCGGCTTCATTTTCTCTGACCTGATCGGCCCGAAACAGTTTGTATGATAAACTTGAGGTGAGTTGAGTATCTAGCATAAGTACATGTCCACTATAAATTCTATCGACCTAATTCAATTGACCCAAGATATCAAGGCTTGGGGCCGCGCGCTAGGCTTTCAGCAAGTTGGTATTAGCGACATTGATTTACATCAGCATGAAGCCCATTTAACTAAGTGGTTAGAGAACGGCTATCACGGCGACATGGCCTTTATGGCTAACCATGGAATGAAGCGGGCCCGGCCCGACGAACTTGTGCCAGGCACGCTGCGGGTTATTAGTGTGAGAATGAACTACCTTCCACCCGATGCCTCGTTCGCAAAACATTTAAGCCAACCAGATACAGGGTATATCAGTCGTTATGCACTTGGCCGCGATTATCACAAGGTATTGCGTAAGCGTTTGAAGCAACTCGGCGAGAAAATTACTACCGCGCTGAGTGACACCCAGTACCGTCCGTTTGTAGATTCAGCACCGGTATTGGAACACGCTATTGCAGAAAAAGCGGGAATAGGTTGGACAGGAAAACACAGCTTAACCATTAATAAAGAAGCAGGTTCTTGGTTCTTTTTAGGTGAGCTTTTTATTAACTTGCCCTTACCTATCGATTCACCAATAGAAGAAGGCTGTGGCACGTGTACGGCATGCCTAACTATCTGCCCTACTAACGCAATAGTAGCGCCTTATAAAGTAGACGCTAGGCGTTGTATTTCCTACTTGACTATTGAATCAGACAAAGACATTCCCGAGGAACTTCGCCCTTTAATGGGTAATCGAATTTATGGCTGTGATGACTGTCAACTTATCTGCCCGTGGAATCGTTATGCTGATATCACTGAAGAAGAAGACTTTCACCCCAGAAAAGTATTGCACGGGCAAAGCCTGACAACCCTATTTTCATGGGATGAAGCTACCTTTTTAGTTAATACCGAAGGGTCGCCCATTCGCCGAATTGGGTTTGAAAAATGGCAACGTAATATTGCCGTCGCATTGGGAAATGCCAAATATAGCGAACAGACAGTTAACGCCCTTCAGGCAAACCTTGGGAAGGTGAGTGATAAAGTCGACCGGCACATTTTATGGGCATTAGCGCAACAGGAAAATAAAAAAACAGGATTAGCGTTAGAAGAAAAGGCGAATAGACAACAAAAAAGACTAACCAGAGCAGTTGAGAAAGGCTTGCCCAGAGACGCGTAATAAAACGCGTACACAAAGCTGGTTAGCCTATCACCTGACTAAGTAGTTGCATCACTGATAAGCACGGGCTTTGATGAAAACTTAACACCAATTCGGGGGTTTCCCTCTTCAATATTGCTCACTTCAAGCATTTCACCGAATTGCCACCACGACTGGGATTTCAAGTCATCAAGCATGCGCTCGAACCCTGCATGGCTGCCAGAGTATTCCCCCGTAAACTCACATTCTGATTGCGTGCATTGAAACGTATTCAGTGTAAGTTTTTGACCACTGGGGTGAAACGCTAAAAATTCCGTTATTTCGTTTTGAACCTGAAATTCAGAAAGATCTTCATTGGTAGCGAGTATATGCGCGCTCGTCGGGGGCTGGGCGTATGCTTCGCCAGACATTTGAGGGGTAGCTTTAATCACCCTAAGATTGCTACTTGCGGTGGTGCGCGAACGCTCCAGCACAGTATTCAAACGCTCTTTTTCCACGTTGGAATTAGCCAACTTACCGTGGTAAAAGCCGAACTGATAACCTGTCACGGCAATAAAGAGAATGAGTACAATAACAACCCAGGGTTTCATGATTTCCTTACCAACTTGTTGGCGAGTCGTAGCTAAACATTTAGCTACGAATATAACTACTTATGATAAGGCGCACTGAGTTCGTGAACTGAATTCACAAACACACCTGCATTTTCTGGTGGCACATCTAAGTGAATACCGTGACCTAGATTGAATACATGGCCAGAGCCTTCACCATAACCCGATAGAATAGTGCCAACTTCTTCACGAATTCTTTCCGGCGAAGCATAAAGCATGGAAGGGTCCATATTGCCTTGTAGTGCTACCTTGTCACCAATACGTGCACGTGCTTCAGCAATATCAATCGTCCAATCAAGGCCTACCGCATCACAACCTGTAGCAGCAATTGACTCTAACCACATGCCGCCGTTTTTGGTAAACAAAGTAACCGGTACTTTTCTTCCATCGGCTTCACGGGTAAGTCCATCAACAATACGCGCCATATATTGCAATGAAAAGTCTTTATAATCACGTGGTGACAACACACCGCCCCACGTATCGAATATCATGACTGATTGTGCACCTGCTGCAATTTGAGCATTGAGGTATTCCGTTACGGAATCAGCCAGCTTCTCTAGTAAGGCATGTAAGATAGCCGGTTCAGCAAACGCCATTTTTTTGATTTTAGTGAAGGCCTTACTTGAGCCACCTTCCACCATATAAGTAGCAAGCGTCCAAGGACTGCCAGAAAAACCAATTAAAGGCACGTCGCCATTTAGTTCACGGCGGATGGTGCGCACTGCATTCATTACATACTGCAGTTCACCTTCTGGGTCCGGCAAACCAATTTTATCGACATCGGCTTTACAGGTAATTGGCTTTTTAAAACGCGGGCCTTCGCCAGTTTCGAAATAAAGCTCTAAGCCCATCGCATCAGGAATCGTTAGAATGTCTGAAAATAAAATAGCGGCATCTAGTGGAAAACGACGAAGAGGCTGTAAAGTCACCTCACAGGCAAGCTCCGCATTTTTGCATAACGACATAAAGTCGCCGGCGACTGCTCGCGTTGCTTTATATTCAGGTAAATAGCGGCCAGCTTGTCGCATCATCCATACAGGGGTGACATCGACAGGTTGCTTTGATAAAGCCCGTAGGTAACGATCATTCTTTAAAGCGGGTTTAGCAGCACTGGTAGCTTTTTGCGACATATATTCACCTAAAATTAGAAAAATAAAACGGCGAAATTATACCAGCATTCATTTCATTTTGTGCTAAAAAGCTGTCTTAATTTGGCAACTTGCGATACTTGCCCATAATAATGCGACGAACAATACTTGAAAAAGGGGCTTGCACTAATAGTAAGTGTTTGCTACTAATAGATACAGCAACGACAAAGAAGCCCGCAAAGGGACCGTGCTAAACTCATTGAAACCCTGCTTCGGCAGGGTTTTTTATTTGTCTTCTAATTGCGACAGTGTTTTGGCAATGAGTTGGCCTGCAATAGAGAATGGCGGTGGAATGGTTGGCAATGCATCAACACTAAACCACTGTGCATCATCAATTTCATTTTCCTGACACCGAATTTCACCACTCTCATACTCAGCAATAAATCCAACCATTATAGAATGCGGGAATGGCCATGGCTGGCTATCGATGTAACGTAAGTTCTTAACTTTTACCCCCACCTCTTCGAATACCTCCCTGTGAACGGCTTCTTCTAAACTTTCACCGCTTTCTACAAAACCAGCAAGGGTTGAATACATATTCGCTTCTTTGTGCCTAACGCCTTTTGCCAATAGCAATTTTTCATTATTGTGTATTGAAACAATGATGCATGGTGATACACGAGGGTAACTTCTGTGATGGCAGCGATGGCAATGCACGGCCATTTCCCAATTCACTCTTTCGGTATGTGAACCACATTGACCACAAAACTGATGCGTTCTTAAAAAATGGACATACTGCCACGCCCGACCGATGACTGAAAAACCGATATCTTGTTGCTCAAACAATAATTGTCGTAGTGACACCGACTCCCATTGTTCGTCTTCTATGGTTTCAGCACCAAGGTCGACAACAAAGACAGGTTCATTTTTCTGAGCTGACTCATGTAATGGAGGGAGTTGATGAATCTCTTCGCGATAGTTTTCAAGAAAGGTAAATTCATTGATATGCGCTAAAGGAACGTTTATTTCGCCTTTACGAATGACAATGCGCCCCTTGGAAAAAATGATCCATTGCCCAATCTCAGTCTCGATTTCACTATCGCTGCGCTTTATCATCATAAAACTGTCATCCAACCATTAAAGATATACAAGGTAAGATAACATATATTTAATTGCGACAACGAAGTGGGTTCAATTTGTGTCGTATAGGCTGAGTGTTATACTAGGTTAAAATGCTGGTAAATAGCAGGTGCTGAATTAATAAAAAGCGCTGATTGAAAGGATCATGAAATGTTACAGCAGTTAGAGAAGGTAAAAGTAAAATGGGGCGGCAAAAGTGACACTGTCGATAATTGGCTGTTAGCCAGACAGTCACTGCTGGTGTCCTATTGCCATTTAGCCGGTTTAGACCAGCAAGGCGAGTCATTGCCTGAAGCAAATGACATCGCTAATTTTTGTGAAAACCTAATGGATTACCTTTCCGCTGGGCACTTTGAAGTCTTTGATATGTTGGTTGACGATGAAGCAGAAGGAAAAGCGTTAAAACAGCGTCTTTACCCAAAACTTACGCAAACCACTGACTCAGCCCTACAATTTAATGATAAATTCGCAGAGGCACTTACTATTGAACAAGCGGCTGTTTTTGACAGTGAACTTGCGAATATTGGTGAAACTCTTGAAGAGCGCTTTGCTTTAGAGGACCAATTAATTGCACATATGTACGCCAGCGTAGAGTAAATAAAGCGGGTAAACATCTGTCATTAATGACGTCATTACCAATATAATTAGTAAAATAGCCACGGTAGCAATAAATGAATAAAGCCACGCTTATCCACAAGGCTCGCGCATACTGCGAACAAAGAGGTGCTAGATTTACCCCTCTTAGAGAGAAAGTGTACGAAATATTAGTCGCAAAGCACGGTCCAATGGGGGCCTACGATTTGCTAGATGCGCTAAAAGAGACTGAGTCCGGTGCAAAACCTGCCACCGTTTACCGAGCCCTCGATTTTTTACTCGATTTCGGTTTTATTCATCGTCTTGAGTCGACCAATGCATTCGTAGCCTGTTATCATTTTGGTTGCAACCACCCTGTTCAGTTCCTTATTTGCGACAGTTGTGGTGACGTTGCAGAGATACAGTCTGAAGGTTTGAAAGAAACATTAGATAGTCAGGCAGAGGCCAACGGCTTCAAAGTGTCTAAACAAACAATAGAAGCGCATGGTCTTTGTGCTGATTGTCAACAAACGGAAAATACCGTTGCAAAGGAGCACTCCCATGAATGCTGAATTCGTTAATCCGTTTATCTCTGGTTTACTTAATGTATTAGAGACCATGGCGCAAACCAAACTTACTCCGGGTAAACCCAAACGCAAGCAAGGCGATGTAGCTAAAGGCGATGTGTCTGGGTTAATCGGTATGGTTGGCCCAAGTGTACGCGGCTCTATGTCGATTACCTTTGAAGAATCACTTGCCCTTACCATTATGGAACGCATGGTTGGAGAGCGCCCTGAAAAACTTGATGCGGAAGTTGGGGATATGGTTGGCGAAGTCACTAATATGATATGCGGAGCGGCAAAACGCGACCTTGCAGAGCGTGGGTTTGAATTTGGAATGGCGACACCTATTGTTGTGTCTGGTAAGCAGCATACCATCAGCCATCAGGTCAGCGGCGCGAAAATCATTCTTCCGTTTATGTGTGATGAAGGATTGGCGCATTTAGAGATCTGCTTTGACAAATAATTCCTGGTACTCTGAAAAAATTACACTACCTGAATTTCCTCGTGGCTTTCATATAGTAACAGAGTATATAATTAGCGCTTTACCCATGCTGCAAAATATTGAGGTAGGTCTTCTTCATTTATGGCTCCAACACACCAGTGCTAGCCTTACAATAAATGAAAATGCAGATCCGACGGTTAGGTCGGATATGGAGGCCTTCTTTAACTATAGTGTAAAAGAAAACTTGCCCTTTTTCCGGCATACTTACGAAGGTAGTGATGATATGCCGGCTCACTTGAAATCAAGTCTGCTGGGGTGTCAGGTTTCAATACCGGTGGAGAAAGGGAGGCTACAACTTGGTACTTGGCAGGGCATCATGCTAGGCGAGCACCGAGATATTGGCGGCCAACGAACGATTATTGCCACATTACAAGGGCTAGCGACATCGCCCATATAACAAAATGGCATATTAATTGCTTAGAACAACTAAGCACAAGCTAGAATTATCATAAATCGATAATCACTCAACGTTTAACAGGATGTGACTATGAAAAAACACTTTAAATTAGCGGCACTTTCGCTTGCCGTACTTTCATCAACTACCTTTGCACAAGATTCTTCTGAGCCAGAGTATAAAAACTGGTTTGGTATTTCTGGCCTTTATTACAACACTGACGTTGAACGTCCTACTACTGAAGTACTAGATGACGGCCAAGGCGTATCATTCGAGTACGGTTTTCGCTTCACTCAAAGCTGGGCAGCACGTGTTGAATTTACTGCTCTAGAACTAGACTACGTTGGTGGTTCTAGCGATGATGGCGAAATGGTAGGTGTTGATGCACTTTACTTCATGCCTAACGATGCATGGTACTTATTCGGTGGTGTTAAACGTCAATCAGTAGGCGAATCTACCACACTAGGTAACATCGGTATTGGTAAACACTGGGATATCTCTGAGTCTGTTAAGATTGTTACAGAGATTGCTACTTACCATGACTTTGGTGAAGACTATAACGATTACAGCGTAAAAGTTGGTTTAGCGATTCCTTTCGGTAAATCTACTCCGTCTGCGCCTAAAGATGCTGACAACGATGGCGTAATCGACAGCCGTGACCAGTGTCCTATGACTCCAGCTGGTGTTCGTGTTGATGCAACTGGTTGTAGCGTTGATAACGACAACGATGGCGTGCTTAACAGTGTAGACCAGTGTCCTAACACTCCAGCAGGTACTGTTGTTGATGCTAAAGGTTGTGCACTTAAAGATGCTGACAACGATGGCGTTGTAGATTCAAAAGACATGTGCCCAGACACAGCTGCTGGCGTTAAAGTTGACGCTAAAGGTTGTACAGTATTTGACGAAGAAACAGTAGAAATTACACTACGCGTTCTTTTCGACAATGAAAGCTCTGTTGTTAAAGCACCTCGTGACCCAGAAATCTCTGAATTTGCTGAGTTCATGAAACAGTACACTAACACTACTGCGGTAATTGAAGGTCACACTTCTGCACCAGGTTCTGAAGCATACAACATGGATCTTTCAGAAGACCGTGCTGCATCTTTCAAAGAAGTAATGGTAGACATGTACGATATCGACGCTAGCCGTTTAGAAACTGTTGGTTACGGTGAGACTCGTTTACTAGATACAGCTAAAAATGCCGAAGCACATCGTGTTAACCGTCGCATCTCTGTGACTGTTAAAGATACTGTCAAGGTTCCTGAAGAGAAGTAAGCTTCCCTCAGACACAAAAAAGGCGCCTAATTGGCGCCTTTTTTATTGCTCATTTCTGCTCATTCCAACAATTCACCTTATCGCTATGCATCGATAGCAAACGTTTCTACTAGGTTAATATTCGTCAGGCATTGCTGGACCAGCATAATTGTCAAAACGAGAGAACTGGCCTTGGAAGGTAAGACGGCTGGTTCCAATAGGACCATTACGTTGTTTACCAATAATAATCTCTGCTACGCCCTTCTCTTCACTGTTCTCGTGATAAACCTCATCACGGTAGATAAACATAATAAGGTCGGCATCCTGCTCGATAGAGCCCGATTCACGCAAGTCTGAGTTTACTGGCCGTTTATCGGCCCGTTGCTCTAGGCTTCGGTTAAGCTGCGATAGGGCTACCACTGGCACTTCCAACTCTTTTGCTAATGCTTTAAGTGAGCGGGAAATTTCAGCAATTTCTAAGGTTCTGTTATCACTTAATGAAGGTACGCGCATAAGTTGAAGGTAATCAATCATGATCAAGCTTATTCCACCACGTTCACGAGCGAGTTTACGCGCTCGGCTTCTCACATCCATGGGGGTAAGGCCAGATGAATCATCAACAAATAATCTGTCTTTGTCTTTCAACATCGCCATGGTGTTAGAAATGCGTGCCCAATCTTCGTCATCCAACTGAGCGGTACGAATTTTGGTTTGATCCACTCGGCTAAGTGATGCCAGCATACGCATCATGATTTGTTCAGAAGGCATCTCTAAACTAAACACTAATACCGGCTTTTCCTCAGACATCATGGCATTTTCAACCAAGTTCATCGCAAAGGTGGTTTTACCCATTGAAGGACGAGCAGCAACAATAATTAAGTCTGAAGGCTGCAAACCACTGGTCTTTTTATCTAAGTCGGTGAAGCCGGTAGTGACACCCGTCACTTCTTTATTGGTCTTAACCAACACTTCAAGACGGTCGATGGTTTTACCCAGTACCGCTTCTACATCGCGAGGACCTTCATTTTCACCGGTGCGGCGTTCTGCAATTTCAAATACTTTGCTTTCGGCTAAGTCGAGAATGTCAGCGCTATCTCGACCTTCGGGGTTATATCCGACTTCCGCGATTTCATGAGCCACACCAATAAGCTCACGTGTAATTGCACGTTCACTGATAATTTGTGCATATGACACCACGTTCGCAGAACTTGGTGTATTTTTAGCGAGTTCACCGAGATAAGCAAAGCCACCTGCATTTTCAAGTTCATCGTGCTTTTCAAGCTCTTCCGATACAGTAATAAGGTCGACTGGCGCGCTTCTATTTAACAAACGAGTAATGGCGCTATAAATGGTTTGATGCGAGCGGTTATAAAAGTCGGTATCAGTAACGAGTTCCGCTACTTTGTCCCAACTTTCTGGATCTATAAGCATACTGCCAAGAACAGACTGTTCGGCCTCAATACTATGAGGAGGAACTTTCAACTTCTCTACATTATTATCGCCTTTTGGAGGGGATACCACTTACACTACCTATTCTGTTTACTTGAAGCACGGCCGACTATTATGCGCTTTTGCGCATCGTTGAACAATAAAGAAGAGGATCATAAATGAAGGTTAATTTAGATCGTTTTTTCAATGCGGAAAAAAGTGCCATCAAAAACGGTATAAGCAACATTGTGCTCTTGAAACAACAGCACTGAACCTAACGCCTGTGGGCCATTAGCACACGAAAGCTCGACCTGCGTAATTTTACCATCATCGAAACCTAACGCGTTGCCCTCTATTTTGAAACTAGTGGCTATTTGGTCGGAATCAATTTTTTCCTCAGTATACGTAGGAGACTCACATGCCTGCTGATTCAGTTGTGCGCCATCTGCATGGTAAACTAACGAACTGCCTAACACATCGTTAGCTTCTGTAGCGCTGTGTGCTGAGATACCTGGCTGGTAAGCTTGGGTTACCACCCATGTACCTTCAAAAAAAGCAGGATCTTGTACTGCGCATCCTAATGTTAATACGCTGATGCTTATCGCGCCGGCTATAAGGCCGTGAAAGCGCCAAAAGCGTTTTAAATGGCTAAGAATATTCAAAGCTCTTTCCCTAATTATTGATTATTTAGCGCTATTTGCGGATATCGACTTTGCTATTTTGACGTGGGGAGAAAGGTTACGTTCACTAGCGTGGGGTAAATAGACACAAAACTGCGGCGGACAGATTAATTGCGTGTGAATTATGCGAAATATGGTGTAGCACCATGTCGCAATCGAGCGCTAACTGAATAGCAACCTGATAGCAATCTGCCCTAACTTAATCTATGTATGGGGGCGTTAGTGCTTTTTTCAAGCAAAAACGCCTATGTTTTCATTACCTCGACCCTTGCCGCTACTGCGTATCCAAGGTGATACGCCCGTTTACTGTTGAGATATCAACGTTTGCAGAACCACCATTATTAATAAATCGTAGCCAACTGCTAGGGCCGTATTTTGGTTTTTTAACTGCATCACTACTTACGTTATTAATAATCTTGCCACCTGCATGCGTCTCAATATCAAATTGTGCCGATACTTCAGGTTGAAGGTTAAAACGTAATTCCCCGCCTACCGAACTGGCTTTCAGTCGCCCATTTTCGTTTAAGTGCAAGCGCGCATTCGTGGTGCCATTCACAGTGGTCACACTAAGAGAATCTATTTTCTCTAAGGTTAAATCAATGCCTCCATTGACGGTTTCCACGGCTACGTCAGGGCTGGTGGTACTTAACCTTAAGTCACCATTAACGGCAAGAAACGTCACATTTTCCTTGCCGGAATGAACGGCTTCCACATCGCCATTCACCGTTTCAATATCCAGTTTTCCTTTAACATTGTTCAACGTAATGTCACCGTTTACCGATTCTACTTTAACGCGCTTTCCAATATCGGTTAATTCAACATCTCCGTTTACCACTTCAACATTAACACTTTGGACTATGTCGTTTATTTGCACATCGGCATTAACCGCGGTGTAGTTAACGTCGCTAGATTTAGGCACAAAAATAACGAGGTCATCACCTTCATCTTTGTTTTTCCACCAGTGCTTGCCGCTACGCTCCACTTCAACATGAATAACAATAACATTGCCACGTTGCTCAAAGATAAATTCATCTGTGTTGTCACCCAGTTCACCCGTAACCTGTACTTGCGGTTTATCCCAGCCTCTAATTTCAGCGTCACCGTTAACGTGCTCTATATCAATTTTCACATTATTGGGGGCATCAAGTACGCGGTCTATTTTCTCACCTGCATGCGCAGTCAACGCCAACATTGTGCTACTTAAAAGCACTCCATGAAAAAGTACACTAGCTAAGGTTTTGCGAATGATAGTCATAATAAAAACTCCTTAAATTTGTTGCCATTTGGGCGCGTGCACTCGCTCAATCAATGTGATTTGCTGTTGATATACATGTTTCAACATCTTTAATAGTGCTCGATTGTTTGGATCATCTTTTAATGCTGCTTTTATCACGCCAGCAGCATCGTCTAACTCTTTTAATTGCGCCTGCCAGTTTTCACTTAGTTCTGGCGCACTGTCGTAACTTGCTAGCAATGTACTCATCTGATCATCTTGCTGCTCACTTAGTGCATCAACTAACGCATAACCTGAAAGCTTAGGTTGCTCATCGCTCGTTTCACCACTAGTAAAAGCAGGTGAGAAAAACCAAATAACACTGACCAGCATGGCACTTGCCGCCATAGCCAACCATGGCTTGGTAGATAAGCGAGTAACAGTACTAGACCTCTCTTGCCCCTGGGGCGCGTTATGTAGCTCATTATTATCGGCACCGCTACTTTCTTGGCTGTGTAGTGACAATTCAATACCACGCCATAAATCTCTTTCAGGCTCACGGGTTTTCGGTAGGCGTTGAATCTCAGCATCTAAGGCTTTATCAAACTTATTCATCTTCACACCCCATCCAGGTTTTTAGCAGTTGTTTAGCGCGATGAAACTGGGCTTTGCTGGTTCCAACTGCCATATCTAACATTTGTGCAATATCTTCATGCCGATAGCCTTCAATGGCGTGCAGTACGAATACCATTCGTGCTCTTTGTGGCAATCTAACCACTAATGCTTCTAAATCGACTTGGCTACTGTCTGCCTCTGCTGGCATTTCCATCGCTGGACTGGTTTCAATATTAAACATACGTTGCACCCAATTGCGCTGCTTACGTAAATACGACACGGTCACATTGGCTGATACACTATGTAGCCAAGTTGAAAACTGGCTTTGTCCATCGAATCTGTCTAACTTTGACCATAACTGAATAAATACTTCTTGTGTGGCGTCTTCTGCGAGGCCACGGTCGCCGGTTAAACGAAAACACAGTGCGTACACTCGCCCGACATGATTATGGTACAAGGTTTTGTAGGCCACTTTATCACCCTGTTTAGCCGCGAGAATAACCGCGGCTTCGCGCTGGCTTTCATCGTCACTAGTCAGGTTGGTAACCTTTGCTAAAGTGCGCTCCATGACAATCTCATTTTTTTTCGTAAACCGATTTTTTTGACATTTTTGGCTTACCATCTTGTTATTCTTAAAAGGTTAGTCGTACCCTATGCGATAAAGGTTTAAATGAGCAAAACTTATTTTTGGAGTTTGTATGTCCTCACCCTTGAAAGTGGATGCTTTATTCGCCGGTCAGCCTCAACCACTTGGCCCGCGAGGTGCCCCAAGCAGTATTGTAAAAAGTGCCGTGTCGCAGCTAACCGTCCATCTTGATTGTACCGACGAAGATCAACAATCAAACAAGAAGCTTCATGGCGGACCTGAAAAGGTTTTGCATCAATTTAGCCCCCTTCATTACTTCACGTTACGTAAGCATTTTCCAGACGGTGAGTTCGAGCCTGGTAGTATTGGGGAAAATATCAGCGTGGATGGTATGGACGATGCCACGGTTTATATCGGCGACGTATGGAAGTTCGGTGAGGTTGTACTGCAAGTCAGTGCACCTAGAGCACCATGCAGTAAAATATCCCAGCGTTTCAATATTCAAAACCTAGACAGATTTGTTGGTGAGCGAGGGATAACGGGTTGGTACTATCGCGTGATTAAGACCGGTGTAATTAACGTAGGCGACTCGGTAACCTTGGTTAGCAGAGAGGGCGATACCGTTAATGTACAAACACTTATGCGCTGTGCACACACTAAAACCGATGTCGAATTAGCGACCAAACTGGCAAACTTAACCATTATTGATGATGAATGGCGGGATAAGTGCGCGCGCATAAGCCGAAAAGGCTAGTTGCGCGCTGTCAGGCTATCGCCTTCCCACTCATGACGCACCTTTTGACCTTGTTTTAAACGCTCGGCCCCACGAATAACAACCAGTTGCGTGGGGTCTACTTCACCAAAGACTTCAATTCTACTCCCCATACCTACCCCTGTTTCTACTTTAACTTGCTGGGCCTCATTATCTTGATTGAGTTGATAAATATAGGTACCGGATTTTCGTAAAACTAGCGCATCTCTAGGAATGGTAACACCACCATGCTCTTCACTGCTAGGCACAGCCACCCTTACTGCACTTCCAATAGGGAAATCTCCGGGTTTAAGGGCAATACGCATTTCCATCATGCGAGAGTTTTCGTTACCCACAGGAACAATAGCCCGCACCGACTCCATTACTCCGTGGGTTTTACTTAGCACATTAACTTGCATTCCACTTTCAATGAAAGGCAATACGGAAAGCGGCGCCTTCACCTGCACCTCTATATTATTAGGGTTAACTACTCTAATCAGGGTTTGACCAATACTGGTGTATTCTCCAGGAGCTTGTATGCGGTCGACCACCAAGGCGGTAAAGGGTGCTTTTACACTACTTTGGCGAATGTGATATTCGGTTAAATTTTTTGCCAACGTGGCTTGCTCTAGCTCCTGACGCGCGTTTTCTAAATCAGCCACTACGGTTTCTAGCTCACCCCGCGACGTATTTCTGCTGGCTTCCAAGTTTTCATAACGTGCCAAGCGCTTTTCAAATAAAGTCACCTGAGCACGCCACCGTGCAATGTTGGATTGATTTTGACTCAGCGTAATTTGCAATCGGGTATCATCAATTTTGGCTAAAACCTCGCCCGCCGCAACACTGTCACCTACATTCGCCATCCACGTGATTCGGCCATCAACTTCAGAGGCGACATCTGAATCAGTTTGACTCATCACGGTACCTGGCACCCAAGTTAATGCTGTTATCGCCTCTTCTCTGGCTTCATCAACTTGAACCAAGATGGGTGGAGGCGTTTTATCCGCTTCTCGTGCAATAAGGTTCAGCGACAAACAACACACGCTTATGCCTACTAGGCCTATTTTTATATTCATGGTGGTTGCATCCTTTAATTAAAATCTGAAAATTTGCTTAGCTTTACCGTTTTTGTTGGCATGCCGCCTGGCGTACCAACCACGGGAGCTTTTACTTTATCTTTGAAGCCGAAATCGGCTCTTGTCATTCTAAGTAGCGTGGGAAGTAACACTAAGGTGAACACTGTGCTGATGCACATCCCTCCCACAATCACCGCAGCCAAACCGCGATAGATCACGCTGCCAGCGCCAGGAAGTAATAAAAGCGGGAGCATGCCGAAAATAGAGGTGAGCGTGCTCATAAAGATAGGGCGAAGACGCAGTTGAATGGCTTGCTCTACAGCATCGTTACGATTAAGCCCATGAGCTTGCCCCAATCGGGTTTGGTGCACTAACAAAATGGCATTATTCACCACAAGCCCAAGCAAGATAATGAAACCAATCATGGTCAGTAAATCCATCGGTTGGAAGGTAAAACTATTCATAATTTTAATGGCCGCCACCCCGCCAACTGTAGCGAGGGGAATAGACAGCACCACTAAGACGCTGTCTTTAAGCGATTTAAATAGTCCCGCCATCAACAGAAGCAGCAACAGCATGGCAAACAAGAAGTTATCTGCCATCGAGGCAATTGCCCCTTTCAAGCTATCCGCACTGCCACCATAGTGAATTGCGCCATCGGTTGGCATCATCGCCATAATAGCCGGTTCAACATCGGCTTTTATCATCGTCATGGCCTCTTCTAAACTCATACCGTCAGGCGGGTTAAAATTGAGTGTAAGGGTGCGTTTACCATCAATACGCTGGATGCGACTCGGCCCTACCGCTCGTTTCATCTCGACAAGTTCACCTAATTGCACCACTTCCCCCATGGGGGTCATTACGGGCGTCGCACTTAACTCTTCTGGGGTTGACCATGGCTCTGAGCGAAAAATAATATTCATCCGCTTTGTGCCATTAAAGTACTCACCCACATACATTCCATCGCCCATTGCTCGCACTAAGCCCGCCATACGCCCGCGACTTAACCCTACTTCGACTAATCGGCTGTCGTTGGGATAAAATTGCAGTTCAGGCTCAGACTGTTCTAACGGAGGATTCGCCCGCGCATTGGCATTGGGGAAAATATCTCTTAGTTTATCAATGCCCGCTTGCGCCGCTACGCTCAGCATAGCTTGGTTAGTACCCTGCAAATGAATATCAATAGAGCGACCGTTACCAAAGCCACCAAACAAGTTGCCTTGTTGCGCGAATGCTTGAGTGTCGGGTAAATCTTTAAGTACCTCATCGCGAACAATAGCCTCTAATGCTTTTACTTGAGACTGATCTTTCGCCCTTACCCCTAAGGTGCCGCCATTGGGCCATGTGATGATGTAGTAGTTTTTAAGCGCAGGGGATTTTTCGCCCTCCATGTAAGGCTTTAATCGCTCGACAATGACGGGGATCACTTCTTCAGCGACAAAATTTTCACTCGCACCTGCGGGTAACATTAAGAAGGCATCTACCGCATCTCGTTTAACAGGTGGTAAATAGTCCATTGATGGCATGAGCAAATAACTGCCCGTAATGGGTACCCCCATTAAAGCCAACATCACTATAATGCGACGCATACCTGTTGATGATAAGATCATAATTTTATTTGTTATGGCCTTCCACACCGGCAATAATTTGTCTTCGGGTACGTCTTCTGTAAGCCAACGGCTGGCCACAACAGGTAAAACCGTTACCGCCACCACTAATGACATACATACAGCAATAGCGATGGTTAAGGCTAAATCTGCAAACAGTTGCCCTTCAACATCATTTAAGAACATCACCGGAATAAAAATGGCGACCGTGGTGGCTGTCGAAGCCATTAACGCTCCGAATACTTCTTTAGTGGCTACATAAGCACTTTCCTGCCGACACATGGCCTTTTTATTTAAGCGAACAATATTTTCCAGTACCACAATGGCGGCATCCAATACCATTCCTACAGCAAAGGCTAAGCCCGCAAGTGAAATAATGTTCAGCGAACGCCCCGTGATTTGAAGTACAACAAACGTGCTGAGTAAAGAGATTGGAATAGCGAGTGCGACAATGAGCGTGGCTTTAAGTTGGCGCATAAACAACCACAAGATACCGATAGCTAGCATGACTCCGATGAACAGATTACTGGTCACCAATTGCACCGCACGCTTAATGAATATTGAAGCATCAAAGGACTGAACCATTATTAGTTGCTCTGCTTCGAGGTGGGTTTTGTTTATCTCGGCGACTTTTTTCTTTACCGCATCTAGGGTGGCGAGAACATTCGCGTCGTTACGTCTATCAACGCGAATAGAAATAGCAGGATTGCCGTTTTGCACGCTAAAATTAGCCCCATCTGCGCGGGTAATAGTAATCTCTGCAATATCACTTAGGGTAATGGGGCTGCCATCACGCCACTCTAAAATCATTTCCCCCATTTTTTGCGGCTCGTAACGCCCCTCAAAACGCAGGGTATATCGGCGCCGTCCTACATCCACAAACCCGCCAGAAACATCGTTAGCTTGCCCCAAAGCGGCAGTGATTGCAGTTAAATCAATACCCAGTTGAGCGGCCTTGAAAGGGTCGAAAACAATTTGGAATTCTTCTTCCCCCCCTACCCCACTTTCCATCCGTGCACGGGCAACCCCGGGGATAGATTCTAGCTGAGGTTTTATTACATCTGAGAAGTAAGTAACGTAGGTGTTTATTTCGTTGGGATTGCCAGGCAGGCGCTGCATGAAAAAGTAAGTTAGCGCAGGGGCATCCCCCCCACTGCCTGCCAGCATTATATTCGGCGACAATGCATCTCTAGGTAATGGCGGCACTCTGTTCATGCGGCTTATCACTTCAATAAGGGTTTTCTGCATGTCTGTACCCAAACTGAATTCGAGATTAATCCATGCATTACCTTGATTTGACCACGCATTCATCGAGACCAACCCAGGTATTCCCTGAAGCACTTCTTCTTGTGGCTCTATTATTTCCGACTCAATTTCTTGTGGAGACGCTGCTCGCCAAGAGGTTTGAATATTGATATTAGGGCGTTCAATGTCTGGGAAAAGCTGAACTGGCAAATTGAATAAGCTATATAGCCCAAGAAAAACCAATATTGCGATGCCAATTCCTACCCCTGACGCATTTTTTATTGCTGCACGTGTAATGTCCATAATGAAGCACTATGCTTTTTGTAGTTTGGATTACTATAGGTCGCAGGGGATACAGGAAAAGTTTAAAGCTATATTAAGAACAATTTATGGGTTAACCGACATTTTCGGTTAATGCTGAAAAAAACAGCAATCTGTCGACGACCAACGGTCGTAATTTATCATTAATTTAACGAAATAATTAACAAATCGTTACATATTGCCGAGGATGTGAGTGAAGATCACATTGGTGTAAGAGATAAAATGTGGAAGACGTGTCAAACCTTGAAAACGGCAATTACGGAAAGTACTGCAAATAAGAAATGTAAGGTGATTTTTTATAAAGGAAGTAGCGAAGTGTATAGCGTTGAGGTGCATGCAGATATAAAGCGTCCAGACATAAAAAAACCGCTCATAAGAGCGGTTTTTTCGTATACGTCAGCGCTTATGCTTCAGCAATGATGATCACTTTAATAGAAGTGGTTACATCAGAATGAAGTTGTAAGTCGATGTCATATTCGCCAGTGTCGCGAAGTGTGCCAGTAGGAAGTTTAACTTCCGCTTTAGCTACTTCAACACCAGCTGCAGTGATTGCATCAGCAATGTCACGCGTACCGATAGAACCGAAAAGTTTACCTTCGTCGCCAGCTGGCGCCGCAAGAGTTACTTCAGCAAGTTCATTTAGTTTTTCAGCACGTGCATTAGCAGCATCAAGCTGCTCAGCGATTTTCGCTTCAAGTTCAGCACGACGTGCTTCGAACTTTTCAACGTTCGCTTTAGTTGCAGGAACTGCTTTACCCTGTGGAAACAGGAAATTACGAGCGTAACCAGCTTTAACAGCTACTTGGTCGCCCAGACCGCCAAGATTGGCGACTTTATCTAGTAGGATGATGTTCATCTTAACTACCCCTTAATTACGCCAAATTACTTGTGTGAATCAGTGTACGGAAGCAACGCAAGAAAACGTGCGCGCTTAATCGCAGAAGACAGCTGACGCTGATATTTTGCGCTTGTACCAGTGATACGGCTAGGGACAATCTTACCGCTCTCTGTGATATAATTCTTAAGAGTAGCGATATCTTTATAATCGATTTCAGTCACACCATCTGCAGTGAAACGGCAGAATTTACGACGTCTGAAAAAACGAGCCATGGGTGATCTCCTTAAGCGTTATCTTCAGTGGATTCAGGTCTTCTTTCTGCGCGCTCTGTACGAGGTGCAGAATCGTCACGACGCTCACGACGCTCTTCTTTAGTCATAGGAGAAGGCTCGGTTACAGCGTTTTTAGTGCGCATTACCATGTTACGTAAGATAACGTCGTTGTAGCGGAAAGCATTTTCCAGCTCGTCAACAGCTTCAGCAGTCGCTTCAGCATTGATCAATACATAGTGGGCTTTGTGCAGCTTTTCAATTGGGTATGCCAATTGACGACGGCCCCAATCTTCTAAACGATGAATCTGACCATCGTTTTGCTTAAGAATAGTGGTATAACGTTCGATCATACCAGGTACTTGTTCACTCTGATCAGGGTGAACCATAAATACGATTTCGTAATGACGCATTATTGCTCCTTACGGTTGTAGCCTCGACAGTACAGCCAGACTGTATAGAGACAAGGAACCTAGTTAGGGTGGCTGTAAGGGCGCGGATTATACGCACATACCTGCTTTTGTACAAGCATTAATCACCGGCAAATTTTATGTTTGTGTGTGTTTTGATGAAATTGGGCTAGATACGCTGAATGGTGGGGGGGTAGCGGGTTCCGTCGGGGTTAAAAAGGCTAAGCGCGAGGCTTAACCTTCATGTTTATAATGCTGCCTTAAATGAAAACACGGTTTCATTTTCATCTGAACGCACCATCAGGCTGCCTTTATGGGCTTCAGCAATTTGCGAGGCGATAAACAAACCTAGACCCAAGCCACCGGTTTGTTTATTGTTTTCATTTCGCCAAAATGGGTGAAATAGCTTATCGATAACATCAGCGCTTATTGGGACCCCCCCATTAGACACACTTACTGTAAGTGTTTCTTCTTCAATATTCGCGTTAACGTTAATAGGCTGCGCTCTATCGCCGTGCACTATGGCGTTAATCAGCAAGTTAGATAATAACTGGCTGATACGCTCTGGATCACACGGAAAAGTGCCTTCTATATTGATATCTGCACGTATGTCTCGGTCTGAATGCAAACCCGATAGTTCACTTACCGTATGTGCTAATACACTTTGTAAATCGTTTACTGGCTTAACGTTTAATTGAATCCCCTTGCCCATTTGCCCGTGCGTAAAATCCATCACGTCACTAATGAGTCGCGTCATGCGTCTAGCGCTATTGTCCATTCGCGACAGCACTTTTTGGGAAGTGGTATCACTGACGTGATCAACAAGGAAATCGACCCCCATTTTAAGCGCCGACAACGGTGTTCTTAAGTCGTGACCTAAAATGGCGATATATTGCTCTCGCAATTTAGCGGCAGCTTGCTCGCTAATGAGATTAGTTTCAGCCTCGATAAGGCGTTCATCCACTTCCATCTGCCTTGAAATTAATTCGGCGAAAGACTTTATTTGGTTTTCAATTTTATCGGTTTTTAAAATGGCAGGTAGTGGATCTAAACCACAAAGCGTACCGAAAAAATCACCGTTTTTGTTGTAAATGGGATAAGAAAAGTAACTCTCGAAGCCATACATAATGGGGATTTCGCTTTCGCGATAAACGGTATCTTCTTTAGCGTGCTCAATCACTATCGCTTTCGTAGATTTTCTTACTTGGTTGCAAAAGGTGGTTTTGATATCGAGTTCATCGCCAGGTATTAAATTAAAATCTACCTGATCGAGCACAGCGCACATGGTCCAATTATCTTCCGTCACTCTGGCGACGCAAATAAAGCGAAGTCCCGTGGCATCTGACAACATTTTCATTATATGTGGAACAGCTTCTATCGATTGAATCGTGCGAATATCTCGCTCAATGGAAGAATTCATTACATCCTCTTCGTATCTAAGTCACCTAAATCACGCCGATTTTCGGCACTCGATTTCACGCTCTAGCAAGAAAGATTCTTGTGCCTAGTGATAAATTTACTGTTCTTCGTGGCTGTGTTGTTAGCTAAAAACGGTAACCAATGTGAACGAAGCCGGTAAATTTTTGCATATAGACGTGGCGATGTGAAAGCTGTTTTCCAACGTACGTTTTTAAAATATATCGAAGCGTACTTGGTCACTATACTTAAGTTGTAGAAAAATAAAATCAAAAAACTGCAAATACTGTTTATTTATCCAGTTAAATATTGTACAGTTTTATGGTCTATTCATCTAAGGGGACCTACCATGGCCATTACCACACAGTATGTTGTCACGCACAAAGGGGTAGAAAAATTGGTAACTACCGATAAAAAAGAAGCAGATCAGTACGATAAGATGCTCGACGCTGCCGACAACCTTGCTGAATACATTCAAGCAAAGGGCTTGGGCATTGACGATAGCCTTGTTGAAGAACTCACTATTATGTTGTCTAAAAATAAAGACAAGGTGAGCAAAATTTTTAAAGGTGCGACAGCACAAAGTGTATTAGAAGATGAGAGTGCCGACGTAGTAAAGCTTAAAGCCAACGGATAGGCATAGCAGAAAAGCTTGGCGTGCTTTTAAGTGGCACTAACGTAAGTAGAAAAAGGTTAAAAGCACGCGAAAGATAAACAGCACAGATTATCCTGTGCGTTTATCCGTGTTAAAACGAGCAATTAGCCCGTTAACTTGATTTACGGTATCACGAAGATCTCGACCCACTTTGAGGGAAGCTTCTGATGACTTCTGCGTTGCTTCCGCGCTATTGGCAACATCGACGAGCTGCTGATTAATATGTTCAGCCACGGTGCTTTGTTCTTCTACAGCAGAAGACATTTCAACGGTAGCTGAGGCGATACCACTTACCGCATTATTGATTTCTTGTAGCGCGCCTCGGGTTTCTTCAACAATGGCACTACCGTGTTCAGCAGACACCAACCCTTCCGAAGATACCTTTACAGCCCGTTCTGTTCTATCAACAAGCTCTTGAATAATGTTGTGAATTTTATCGGTGGACACCCGAGTTTTAGATGCCAAGGTACGAACTTCATCGGCAACAACAGCAAAGCCGCGTCCTTGTTCGCCAGCGCGGGCGGCTTCTATAGCGGCATTAAGTGCTAGCAGGTTTGTTTGATCAGCAATGCTAGAAATGATGCTAGCCGCTTCGCCTATATCACTGGTGGATTGGGCAAGCTCGGTAACCGTATCGGAAATCGACTCCACCGCGCCTTTTAATGACAGTATAGCCTGCATCGCTTCTTCAGCTTTGTCGTTACCCATTTGTACGTTAGTCGCGGCAGTTTTAGCACTAACCGCATTGCTCTCTACTCGCTCAGCTACTTCTTGAATAGCTTGACTCATTTGAGTTACCGCTGTGGCAATTTGCTGGGTGGCAAGGTTTTGCTGAATAATCGTTTTACTGGTTAACTCGGCTTGGCTGTGAGTTGAGACTGCAATATCTTCTAACCCCTCAGATTCATCTTTAATGCGGGTTAACGCCGTTCGAGTACGCGCGAGTTCACAGCCTAACGCTAACTTAGCCTGAGCAATATAATCAACATCGGCATAATACGTTTGTGCCACGAGTTCATTACTATAGCTAGCAGGACTTAACGAAAGAAACTCCCGCCAGTAACTCCGGCTTTTTGCCGATTGCCACACCATCATAATCAGTAGTGCAATGAAAGTAACACCTAGAGGTACCAAACCCGCCGTAAAGCCAATGGCTACCAACAGCAGTAAACTTACCACTATCATGGGTAACATAGGTGAGAGTGTCTGACCCAATTTTGCAGCAAAAGGAATTGGCGATTTTCCTGCCGATAACCTGGCATATATGGCGGATGCTCGTGTTATTTCTTCATCGGCGGCATGAACCCTAACTGACTCATAACCCACCGCTTGTCCGTTTTCGTGTACGGGGGTTACGAATGCTGACACCCAATAGTGGTCGCCGTTTTCTCGTCTATTTTTAACGAGTCCAGCCCAACTTTGACCCGATTCTAACGTTCGCCACATTTCTTTAAACACACTTGATGGCATATCCGGATGACGAATAATGTTGTGGTTTTTTCCTATCAGGTCTTCTCGGTTGTACCCACTTGCCTCTACAAACTCATCATTGCAGTGTTGTATGACACCCCGTTTGTCAGTGGAAGAGATAAGGCGGTAGTGAGATGGGAATTTGTATTCGCGCTGGGTAACAGACTGATTTTTCTTCACTAATAAAATCCATTGCTATAGTGGTATCAAAGTAAATAGGAGCGTCCTATTTCTTTATAGTTACCTAGAAGCGTAGAACATTATTGGCTAGGTTTATACTAAAGTAGAAAAAGAATTCGGTAACAATGAAGATTATAAGAATAAAAAAATTACGCCAGTGGCAAGCGAACTGTAATAGTGGTGCCCTTATCGATTTCACTGGCCACTTCAAATTGGCCGCCATGTTCTTCAATAATAGTCAGTGAAATAGACATACCAAGACCGGTACCATCACCTGGCGGTTTAGTGGTGAAAAAGGGGGTAAACATTTTGCCAATAACTTCCTCTGACATACCTTTGCCTTCATCTTGCAACGTAATGACCGCCTCGCCTTCTACCGATTCAACAACAAACTTAATGCATTTTCCTTCGTCTGTGGCATAGATGGCATTAGTGAGTAAGTTGACGAGTACTTGCTGTATTTGCCCAGCGTTGCCTAGTACTTCGATATCGGTTTCAGGAGGCGTGAATATGACCTTATTTTTGTACTTGTGCAGATTATTCGTGATTCGTAAGGCTGAGTTTATCGCTTCGGCAACATTAATGGCTACGCGCTTACCACCGCTAGGGTAGGAAAACCCTCTTAACGCTTTTACGATATCGATAATTCTTTCGATACCTTCTGAGGACTCTTCAAACATTTCTGAGATAGCCTCGGCGCTCTCTTTTAATGAATACGTGTTTTCAAGCGCTAAATAACGGGCTTCTATTTCTCCACCAGCATCTTCACAAAGTACCTTTATTTCAGACAAAGCACTCTGGTAATCCTTAAAGATGTCGCCAGCCACCGAGGTGTTGCTACGTACATAACCAATCGGATTATTAATTTCGTGGGCAATACCGGCCGCCAACTGACCTAACATGGCCATTTTATCTGCGGTTATTAGCTTTTCTTGCAGATAGCGTTGGTCTTTTTCCATCGAAGACAGCGCGGCTTTGTGATGCTTAATTTCGTGTTTAGAACTTCGGTAGCCTATACCAAATTGAAGATAGTGCTTATTTGCATCCAGCACATACAGCATTTCTTCATCTAGTTCGCTGTTTTTGGTCAGTAGTGCTAGCCATGCCTGCTCGCCATTGCCCAAGTTCTGCATGAAATGTAATACGTAAGCCTCTTCATGATTGTCAGGCCTTTCAACGATATTTACACACCATTGGCTATAATCTTCGGTGACAGACAGTGGCAGCTCATCTAACATAACCTTGGCAAAATCGTTGGCTTCAACCCAACCATTCTCTACTTGCCAAATTTTGTTGTCATCTCCTTGAACCACTTTTCCGGCTTTGGTAATGAAGGCTAAACCACAAAAGGCATCGCTGAACTCTACTGCTGACTCAATGGCGGAGAAAATGAAACTCGCCCCGCTATCGGAAGTTTTAAGGTGGGAAGCAGAGCGATTTAGAAAGATTAATTCTCGCTCTCTTTTTTTCGATTCATGTAATGCTTTACGCAAGGCTTGCGTTGCCGAATAGGCATCACTTGAGTAGCTTTCTAAAAACCACTCAGCATTTGCCCGCGCTATTTTTTGGCGCTTAAGTTGTCGCTCAAGTAACTTCACTTGAGCTTTTAAGTCAGCAACCTCGTTGGGGCTAGGGGGTATTGAAGCATCGCTCAATATATAAGCCTTTTAGTCTATACCTCTTCAAACGCATTTAGGTATATGAGAAAACAGGTTAGCTCGCTATCTTGTCCAATAGCAGCATCACTTTCTCACTAGAGCGTTCCATTTCAATCACCTTAGCTTCTAGTGTTGAAGTATCACCCTCTGCTTTTGCATTAATAGCAGCCACACCGGCACGATGAACCGCTGCATGAGGTGTTTCTAATTCTCTGAATGATGACGACTTGCCAATAGCGGTACCCTGATTTTCGCTATACCACTTTCCTAAACGGCAACTCGCGTGGTCAGCAAAATCACTTGATTTTTTATCGCTATAACCAAATAAAACCGCATACACATCTGACTTCCACACTACGTGATCTAGCTTAACCGTTTGTATAAAGGTGATTAACGAACCCTCATTAATGGTCGTTTTCATGCTATCGCAATGAGAAACCATGGTTTCATAACTACTATTAAGGGTACTAATGCCCTCTTCTAGTTCTTCGTTATTGCCTCTTAATTCGTTAACACCTGAAACTGCTTTCGCCGTAGATTGAATAATATCGTTTACTAGTTCAGAGACTTCTGTCGCTGATTTATTTGTTTCAGTAGCTAGTGCGCGCACCTCATCGGCGACCACACTGAATCCTCGACCAGCATCACCCGCACGGGCGGCTTCAATAGCCGCATTTAACGCCAGTAGATTGGTTTGATCCGATATACTGGTAATGGTAGATACAAACTTGTTGATGTTATCGGCTGTGCTTGATAGTCCAGAAATGCGCTCGCTCATGCTCACCATTTGGGTATTCAAGCCACTCATGTCTTTAACAATTTTGGTCAATACGTGGGAGGACTGCTCAAACAATTCATTAATGTCTGATATTGATTGGTTTTCGGCGTGTATTTTTTGATAAGACCCTAATACGGTTTCTCGTATACCTTCCACTTGGTTCAAAGAGTTAACTAAACACCGTGTTACCACATCGTCTTTACTTTGCTTTGAGGCATCGCTTAACTCGGTAACTTGTCGATGAAGTTCTACATTTTCAGACTCTAAGGCTGATATTTTATCTAGGGCAACTTGATAGCGATTTTCAAGTTGCGTGGCCTGAGACTCTTTTTCTAAGTATTTGCTTCGAGAAACGAACATAGGGTGACCAAATTTTTATATGTGTAAAATTTAGCATAACAGAAAAAAGCGTAACTTCACCATTCGTCGTTGGTTGAATCTACTCGAATTTTCTGGTGGTTCCTCTAATAATCAATTTGGGCGACAAAATATGTTCCATTGTCAGTTTTCCATCGCCATAAGCCTGATTTAAGATCCAGCGAGATGCCATAGCACCAATTTCGCGCACTGGGTAATTTACGGTAGTCAACTTAGGCGTTAGGTAACTAGCAAAGTCAACGTTATCAAATCCGATGACGGAGATATCTTCCGGTACGCGCTTACCATGCTTTCTGAGTGAGTTAATGGCACCTGATGCCATTTCATCATTTGCACAGGCGATAGCACTAAAACTTACGTGACGACTAAATAGTTCATCCACACATTTTTCACCAGAGAAGGCTTGGAAATTACCTTCAGCCACGGAGTCTTCATCGAAATTAAAATTGGCTTCTTCCAATGCTTTTTTGTGCCCAAGTAAACGATTAAAACCATCCGCTTTAAACAATGCGCCTGCGGCGTATGCAATGTGGGTATGGCCCAAATCGATAAGATGCTTAGTGGCTAGATATGCGCCAAGCACATTGTCTAGACTAATACACTTTTCACCAATAGCTTCTATGTAGCGGTTAACCACAACTATAGGAACATCTTGGCTAGCAAGGTCTATAAGGTACTCATCGCTGACCGCTTCAACATGCAGAATAAGCGCATCGCAGCGGCGGCTCAGCAAGGCTTCTATTTCTTTTTTCTCTAAGGCTTCATCACTGTGCCCAGTCACCACAAACATATGTTTGTTGGCTTGCCTTAGCACTTTTTCAGAACCGGCCATCATGGCGCCAAAGAATGAGCCGTGTAATTCAGGAACCACATACCCAACGGTATGGGTTTTATTTGAGGCAAGGGAAGCCGCAATTACATTGTGTCGATAGCCAAGCTTCTCCATGGCATCAAGCACTTGTTGGCGCGTTTTCTCTTTAACGGTATCTGTGTTGTTGATCACCCGAGATACGGTAGCTGACGACACGCCGGCTAATTTACTTACTTGCTTAATCGTTACCATAGAACATTAACAGTGCACACGAGCGCTGTGTATCCTTGCTTTGCGAAGTTACTATTACGATGCGCGATGCGCGTCGTCTGTGGTCAATCCAAGACGCTGCTGAATTGCCATCATTTTTTGGTTATCTAATGTATACCAGCGCATAATAATCGCAACACCTATCGATGCAATTGCCGGCCCGATACAAAATAACGCCACAATTCCTTTTGCCACATCAGGTGAAAATGCGTCTGGTTGATAGTTGACTGATGCCAGTAACCACCCCGCTAGTGCGCCGCCCAAAGCCAGCCCAACCTTAATAAAAAAGACCACGGTTGAGTAAGTTAACCCTGTCATACGAAGCCCCGTTTTATCTTCGCCATAATCCACCACGTCAGCAATTTTTGCCCACAGTAGCGGCGTAGCCATTTGCAGTATAAGACCCCAAAGGAAATGCAGTGAAATGGCCGCAAACCACGCCTGATAAGATACAAAATAATTCATAATACACACTGCTGCACTGGCTAACTGAAGCCAAGTGTAGACTTTAATTTTGCAAAATCGTTTCGCAACAGGGTTCGCCAACGCACAGCCTATAATGCTTCCTACCATACCCGCGGTAACAAACAATGTGGCCGATTCAGGCCGCTGCAACACGTACTTCACATAGTAAAGCGCTAGCGTGTTTCGCATCACCATACCGGTAAGTAACACAATCGCAACCATACAAAGCACTCGGCATTGATCATTTTTCCAAATGGCCGCTAGCTGAGTTTTATAGGGCGCAGGCGTTTCATTGGCAGGTTTTACCCGCTCTTTAGTACCGGCGAAGCAAAGTAGAAAAAGTACCATCCCCACTATGCTCATCACTATCATGGCGCGCTGATACCCAAGCGCTTCGTTGCCGTTCCCTAAGTAATCAACCAATGGCAACATAAATGATGTCACCAACAGCCCACCACCCATGGCAAATACAAAGCGATAAGATTGAATAGATACGCGTTCTGAGGCATCGGCACTTAACACGCCGCCCAATGCAGAATAAGGAATGTTAATGGCCGTATACATTATCATTAGCAGTGCGTAGGTGATAAATGCGTAGTACAACTTACCTTCTTCAGTAAGCCATTCAGGCGAGGTAAACGCCAGCACGCTACATAGCGCAAAAGGCAAAGCCAACCATAATAGATAGGGCCGGTATGCCCCCCACCGCGTTCTTGTTCTATCGGCTAGAGAGCCCATTAAAGGGTCGGTAACGGCATCAAATACGCGAACGAGTAAGAACATGCTCCCTACTGCTGCAGCCGGTATGCCGACAACGTCGGTATAATAAAATGTCAAAAACAGCATGACGGTTTGAAAAATGAAATTACTTGCCGTATCGCCTAACCCGTAGGCAATTTTTTCCTTTGCACTTACCATTGGCTTCACCGTTATCTTTATTATTTTATGCTTTTAATCAATTGCGCATCTATCAGGCTGCGTTTAACGTTTTTCGCCTTTCTTCTAGCAGAAGTTGTAGTCTTATGGCACTGGCTTTTAACGTTCGTTTTTGGGTGTTGTAATCAACGTAAATAATACCGAAGCGTTTCTCATAACCCAGCGCCCATTCAAAATTGTCTAACAAGCTCCAAACAAAATAGCCTGTTATATTAACCCCTGCTTCAATCGCATCGGCCACCGCCTGCAAATGGGTGGTTAGATACCGAATACGCTGTTCATCGTTTACAGTACCATCCTTCGTTAACGTATCATCACTGGCCAAACCATTTTCAGTGATAATAAGCGGTGGCAGTTGGTAATCATTATGCAACTGTAGTAGCAAATCAGTTAACCCTTGGGGGTAAACTTCCCAGCCCATTGCGGTAGTTTCACTTCCCTCTGGGGCTGGCAACTGACAAGGATCTTCTGTGCCATCATCTGTGACTTTAGCGCGAGTGTAATAATTCACACCTAAGTAATCTATTTTCTCAGCAATAATATCCATATCGCCATCGTAAATATCTGGTCGGTGAGCGGCTGGAATCTCATCGATAAGGGCAGGATAGCAACCATGCATTAACGGTTTAATATACCAGTCGTTGTGATGATCATGCGCTAATTGTGTGGCGCGAATGTCTTTTTCATCATCGGAATTAGGGTAAAACGGGGTAAAGTTAAGTACCACCCCAGCCTCGATATTTGGTGCATTTTTACGGAGTACACGCATACCTAAACCATGGGCCAGCAATAAATGGTGTATGGCTTTTTTACCAAATTCCTTACCCACTTTCCCTGGCGCATGAATGCCTATTTCATAACCTAAATAAGCACTACAAAAAGGTTCGTTTAGCGTCGCGTAAGAGAAAACCTTATCACCGAAAGCTTTACTCACTACATCTACATACTCAGCAAACGCATAGGCTGTTTCTCTATTTAGCCACCCTCCATCATCTTCTAGATACTGAGGTAAATCCCAGTGATACAAAGTGACATAAGGCTTTATGTTGTTTTGCTTTAGTTTGGCTAGCAAGGCAAGGTAGAAATCGAGCCCTTGCTGATTAATCGAACCATCTTTTTTAATAATTCGTGGCCAGCTAATGGAAAATCGATAAGCGTCTACATTTAACGAATCGATAATACTTAGGTCTTCTTCCAAACGGTTCACATGGTCGCACGCCACCAGCCCATGACTGCCATCAGCAATCTTTCCCGGTGTATTGCAAAACGTATCCCAAATACTTGGCTCCCTGTTTTTTGCATCCCCCTCAATTTGAAATGACGATGTCGCAACCCCCATAGTGAAATTTGATTGCATAAAGGGAGAGCCAGCTTGGGCTAAAATTTCCATGTGTACAAAACCTTGTTCGAATGTATGTATCAGCACCTGTAGATAACAGGCGATTAAAAAGTAAATACCACAGGCACTAACAATATTTAGATTGTGTGAAGCCAATGTTTACTAGCACTTTATATAAGGTGCGCTACCGGCAACTTACGGACAGAGCCAAATATATGAGGCAGCTCTATTAAGCATCCATATTAGGCATCTCTATTAGGCAAAGTGTAGCATTATATGTAAGCGCTTTCATACAATAGCAAACATAGTACAAGCATTGCCAAGAAACTTTTTACATTTTATTCACAGAAGACAACCCAGTAACGTATTTCACTGGGTTGATATAAAGGTAGGGTGTCTAGCACACGCCACTATCACGGAGAACGAGACTCCAATAGCTTGAGCCTCTTAGCTCGCTTTAGATATGTTCAATGCCGTGCGTGCATCGTTAGTCAGTTTGACGAGTGCCTTTCGAACATCTGTCGAGGTTGCACAAAGGGTTTCAAATGGAATGAACCAGGTCGCTTCCTCGCTGCCACAATGCATGCCTTCGGGAAATGCGCTGTGCATAACAGGGTGCTCAATGTTCACGCCGATTTTATGCTGTAAAATTAACTGCATGGCATCTTGATGGTCTTCATTCATGTGAGTGATCATACCTTCTGGTGAAGTGTGCCACTCTTGCTCTTCAACCTGCCAGTACGCTTTGTCTATCCAATGGATTTTTCCAAATCCGCCAATAAAGCGCACACGCTCCGCGCGAATAACATAAAAGTTAAAGTCATGGGTTTTTTCATACCCTTTGGCTTGTGGGAACAGCCGCAAATATTGCGCTTTCACATCCTCTTTGTTAGCCAGTTCTGCATTGCCCATAATAGTCACTCGACCATTTGCTTGAGAATCATCTTCAGCAGCATCGAATATGGTTAAACTGACTTTATCGTTCGCTTTAATATTGCGAGTGTGCAAGGCAATATCACTAATGTAGATAATGGCATCACCGGCGGGGGTAAGGTAATAAGGAACAACCGAGCCAAAGGGATACCCAGGCATTGACGTGGAATGGGTTCCTAGCACACCGCTATGGTGAGTTCGGCTTAATTGTTTTGCTGAAAATGCAATATCTTGCATGCTCATAAGAAACTCCGTCTATTTAAATTAATGCGTAACAAACACATCGTGTTCTTGGTTACGAATAAGGTTTAATTGGGTGTGATAGCAGCGTGCCAATGTATCTATGGTTAAAGCATTTTCCGGCTTATCATCGGCTATACACCCCTGTTCAGCCAGCAAAAGCATTCTGCTGCAATAGGGGGAAATCAAGTTAAGATCGTGACTCACACAAACTATGCAAAGCCCCTGTTTACTAAGACTGACCAATTGCTGCATCACCAACTTTTGATGACGTAAGTCTAGTGCAGAGGTTGGCTCATCAAGTAGCAATAACTTTCCTACTAAGCTGTCCTGTGGGTTTACTGGCAGCAGCTGTAATATTGCTTTACTTAAAAATACCCGTTGCCGCTCTCCCCCTGATAAGGTTTGAATATTTCGCGACAACAAATGAGTAATATCAAATTGCTCGGCAACCTCACTAATAATACGATGTCGATTGTCAGGCGACTCAATAATATGATGGCGAGCTAACTGCAATATTTCATCAACCAAAAAGCCAAAAGGAGTAGAAGCACTTTGCAACATTACCGCGCGATACTCTGCAAGGTCTCGCATACTTATTTCACTTAGTAGCTGGCCTTTAAATAATAGTGTGCCTTTTTCAAGTGGCGCTAGGCCACCCAAAACAGTGAGTAACGATGATTTCCCACATCCGTTTTCTCCCGCAAGCGCAATAAATTCACCAGCAGTAAATACCATGTTAAGGTTACACAATAATTGTCGCTTGCCCCTGATAACATCCACATTAATAAGGGTAAACAACGTTTCATTTTCCTGTGCATGAGCTTGATTAAAGCGAGCCATTAAACACCCCTTTTTGTTGCCATAATAGATACAAGAAAAAAGGTGCACCGATTGCGGATGTAACTATCCCTATGGGAATTTCCATAGGTATGAATAGGGTGCGAGCCAACGTATCGGCCACTGTTAGTAACAATGCCCCCATCAATGCACAGGCTGGAATAAGTACATTGTGATTGACGCCAAATAGTGTGCGGCACATATGCGGCACCACTAAACCCACAAATCCAATAATGCCACACAGAGCGGTGGCTAAAGCCACAGCAAACGCCACCAACCACAATATGACTTGTTTATAGCGCGTTACATTCAACCCCATATAGGCAGCTTCATTTTCGCCTAAGGCTAGTAAATTAAGCGCATTGCGAGACACCATTAAGCCTGAAATAGCAATAACACCGGCTGCCGCCACCAGCGCGCATAACGTCCAGCTAGCGCCGGCTAAACTGCCCATCGTCCAATAAGTGATTTGGCGAAGTGCATCATCGCTAGCCACATAGCTAATGGCGCCAATAATGGTGCCGGTAAACGCATTTATTGCTACTCCGGCGAGTATTAAGGTAGCCACCGAAACACCTTGTGCACTATTAGCAAAACGTAACACGGTCCACACGGCCAATAATGCACCGCCAAACGCCCAAAGTGCCACCCAAACTGAGGCAAGCGCTGGCACGAGTGGCGGTACAATGGCCATACTGACCGCTGCTGCAGCGGCGGCACCACCGGCAATACCGATTAAACCAGGGTCGGCTAATGGGTTTCTTACCAAGCCCTGCATAGCACAACCAGACACCGCCAATAGCGCGCCAATAAATAAGGTCATAATAACCCGCGGTAATCGCAGTTCGGTAAGTACGTACCAGTGCGTGCTGTTAAATGCAGCGTCAGATGACAGCGCCTCAATATTAACGCCACGTCCTTCAACCAGCACATTTTGAGAGATATGAAGCTCTGCGGACTGAGAAAATTTATGCCACAAAAGTTCGCCCACATTAATAGGTAAGCTGCCACTCACCACCCCAATATAGGCGCTAACTAGTAATAGAAAACCAAGTAAGACTAAACCGTGTCGTTTACGTCTTGTTCGTGCTCCGAGCAAATTTAACATCAATGCAGACCGGTTCACCGCTGACGTATTATTTGTCAGCGGATGATTGGTAGAACTGGAGGGCGAGGTAGATACTGTCACTCTTCCCTTCCCGCAGCATCACGATGAGAGTCTGAATTGAGGCTTGTCTCTAAGACAATATTTTGTGAAATCAGTTTTTTAATAACCTGCTCTTGGTTAGCAGGCCCCTGCTTAGCTGTATCAGAAGCTTTAAGGGATAAAGCCCGTAACCCATGTTCGGCAACGGCTTTTAGCGCAATCGTAAAACGGGGAGATAACCCCAAACCAATGCTGCTATCCATCGCTTTAACCAAACAATGTTGGCCTGCAAACGTTGCTGCAATCGCGTGGTGTGAACACAGTGAATTAAGCGCATTTTCGCCATGCAACATGTGTCCTGCGGCAAACACGACATCAGGGTTTCGTGCCAGCACTGACTCGGCATCCATTAACTTGTAACCGTTGAGATCGCCTGCAATATTGGTCATACCCAAGGTATCAAAAAGAGCTTGCGGCACCGTATCGGCTCCCGCTACGGTAATGCCTCTATCATTATTCGCCACCACGAAAAGTGCATTAATGGTGTTGGAATAGTTGGCACTGGCGTAAGACGCTATTGCTTCGGAATATTGCACTTGCTGAGCGTCCACTTGGCGATGTAAGTCAGTAACAAGCTGCTTGGCTTTCTCTACAGCCGATACTCGGTGACCAATATCAAGTACCATCTCGCTCAAACCGACTATGTCTTTTGACACATGATAAACATGCACATCAACGCCAGCATTTGCTACCTGCTCTAACATAGGTTCTGGGCCTGTGGCACTTGCTCCTAGTAACAAAGACGGCTGCTGGGCAAGCACGCCTTCTGTACTAAGTTGACGAAAATAGCCTAGTTTTGTTACCTCAGTCGCCGCGGCGGGAAACATACTTGTGCTATCTGTTGCCACCACCCAATCACCCCGCCCTAGCGCGTAGATGATTTCCGTTACACTGCCGCCCGCAGCAATAATTCGAGGCGTGTCAGCTTGCTGGTTTTCATGTACCGAAGATGTGAGCTGCGCTGTGTGGGTATTAGGTGCTGAGGATGTAGCGGCAGCATATACGCCGCCACTACATAAACACCAAAGTACACTCATTACGCTTAGCCTATGTAGCACTTTTTTCGTGCTAACTAAGCGTGGTAATTTGGTTTTATCCATTAATTACTCCTCGGTAACGGGGTCGGCGCGGAAGCTATAAGCGCCCGACGTTCCGTCTTCATCGTAATAGCTAGTAATTTGAAATTTAAATACGCTATCACCCGCTGATATTAGGTATACCCCGAACTGTGAGTACAACAAGTGACTTGTGCTGTCATAGAAGTACCAGTTGTTGGCGGTAAACGCGTAGTCACTGATAGTTTCAGCACTGAAACCATAAAATGCAGCGGCTTCGGTATCTATGCCTGCATAGGTATCAGCATCAGTGCGAAGTACAGTTGCATCATCGGCAATAGATAAGGCAAATTCACCTGCGCCATCAGCACAAGGTATTGTGATGTCCCATGCATCCGTTTCCGTTACTTCTTGCTGCAAATCGAAATCGATGTAGATTGACGACGTACACCCTACTGCGTTAACACTTAGCGATACTTCTTCTGCAAACGTGGTTTGCCCATCAAGTACACTTTGATGCATAACACCCAACGTGATTTCCCCAAGACCACGCCCTTCAGTCACAATGTCAGTTACATGGAATTTGGTGTAGTTTTCATCTGATGAAACCACGTAGTAAGTATCGCTCGCCGCGCTGACGACATGGGTTGTAGTGTCATAATTATAAAAGGTATCGCCAATAACAGCAGACTCAGCATCGGTAGAAAAAGCGTCGGCATCTGGCACATCGCTCGTTGTTACTGCTAAATAATCATCCAGCTCGCTATCAGCGGTGGCATTTAAAAATAAGTCTGCCACAGCTGCCCCACTATCATCGTAGAAGTCACTGTTGTTTGCAGTAAAGTAGACACTTACTGGCGTCTCTTGTGCTGTATTTAAAAATACCGACGTGCGTTTAAAGCCGATATCCCAAGTGGTGTCGCTGGCCGCTTCTTCTTCGGTAAGAGTAACCTGGGTTTGTGTATCTAAATCAAAATACACGGCAACCGGTTCAGATGTACTACCTGTGCTGTACGGCCCATAAATTGTAGCCACTTCATTACTGGTTTCGCCTTCATCACCCGCGCTGTCATCGGTTTCGTCACCTGAATTATCGGCGCTGTCTTCACCACTATCTTCACCACTTTGATCAGGGGTTTCAATAACTGGATCGCTACTATCAGAGCCACCGCAGGCTGCAAGCCCCAGTGTCATCGCAAGTAATAATGCTAAGTATGTTTTATTCATGTGTATGTTCCTTTTTAAGTGGTGTGTTTAGCCGTTGTTATTAATCGATTAAACGGCGCCTATGCTTACTTCTCTTATTTGCTTTTTTTGTTAGATTTTTCTGTCTTTAGGTAGTTGTTCTTAAGGGCTTTGTTTTAAAGCGCTCAGCCTTCACAGACGAATTAGTATTGATAACTCACGCCTAAATAAACGCGGCGAGCTGAAATAGGGCGAGCATCAAAAGCCCCCGCCGAAAGTGAATCGGGTGAGCGATGTTCATCGGTAAGGTTTTCAACCCCCAAGCGGGTTTGCCAATGGCTAGAAAAGTCATGCTGCACCACGGCATTTAAGGTGGTGTAGCTGTCTTTCGCGGTAACGGTGTAACCAGAGGTGGGAGAAACGTCGTTTTCATGCACGCCATACAGTTGAACGCTGGTATCCGTTTTATCAAATTGGTAGGTCACTGAGGCTTTCACTAAATGTGTGGGCCGTTCCGGCAAGCGCTCAGAATCACCATCTTGTGCATGTAAGTAGCTATAGTTAAGTTGCCACTGCCAGTTATCGTTTTGCGCGCTCACGCTCAAATCCGCACCATACAGCGTGGCTTCATCGAGGTTTTCGTACATAGAGATATCAAGTCCGGCTTCTTGCGATGCTTCAACATCTACCGCGGTGGTAATAAAATCTTCTGCTTCGGTGTAGTGGAAATCGATATCGGCCTGATACCACCAACGACTTTGTTTCGGTGTTAATCGCGCGTTCAACCCAATATTGGCACTTAGCGCCGTTTCTGGCACAAGGTCTTCATTTCCCAATACCATGTAACCTAAGTTACTGTGATCGAACACGTAGTAACGTTCTTTTAAATTAGGGACTCGATAACTTGAACCACCGCCACCACGCACTTGTAGTGTGGTTTCATCAAGTTTCCAGCTTTGACTGCCACTGAGCTTGGCCGCCGTATGCCAACCAAAATCTGAATCATTTTGTACTCGAAGGCCAAGTAGGGCTTGGGTGTCGTTTTGCTGCCAATTGGCTTGCACGTAAGCTTCGGTGCTTTCTCGGCTAACATCGTCTACTTCTACCGTACCCGTTGCTACATTTTGCTGATCTAAGTTATCAGCATGGGCAACCAATCCTCCTACCCACTCAACATCGCCCAAGGTTAAAATTTTCTGCGCTTCAATTTCCGCTAATTGAATATCGGTTTGGCGAAGGCCATTGGTATTACCGCTTTGTTCATCGTGAGACAAATAGCGCCCATTAATGTGCCAGTTCTGCTGTTGAGCAAGTTTTACATCGTGCTGCCATTGAGTAACGTTAGACACATAACTGATAATGCTAACTTGCCCTGGAATAGCGGACTGGGGTTTGTCTTTCTTCTCGTCTAGCCATTGGCCTTTGTAACTCAAATCAAGGTCGCTGATCTGTGTTGATAAGGAGAACTGCACAAAGGATTTATCCACCGCACCACCATCTTGAGAGACGGTATCAGGGTCGTAATCAAAGCCGGGGTTCGTAATATGCTGAGCGGCTAATCCTAGCTGCCAGTCCTTTATTGCTTTAGCCGCACTAACCTTGGCGGTGTGCCCCAAGGTATCGCCATCGAGCCCATCGTCACTGTAATGAGAAAGTTCGTAGTCGGCGGATAACTGTGAGCCCTCGGGCACATCAGTAATAATATTGATAACCCCCCCCATGGCAGAACTGCCATAAAGCACCGATGCAGCGCCGCGTACAATTTCAATCTGTCGAATATTGGCAACGCTAATTTGGTCTAGGTCGACTGAAGAGCCTGTAGGAGAAATAACGGGCTGACCGTTAATTAACACCAACACATGGTCGCCGTTAAACCCATTCAACTGAACGTTGTAGCCGTCTTTTTGACTACGCCGAACTACCACACCCGGCATCACTTCTAATACTTGCCTAAGTGTTCCTTTGCTAAGCCTCGAAATTTCCGCTTTATCTACCACATCGACTTTTACCGGCGATGCGCCTAAAAGCTTGGGTGTTCGTGTTCCCGTTACCACTACGCGTTCAACTGGCGCCTCAGTTTCGGCTAAAACATATGTTGGCAGTAGCGCGCTCGCCAATAGCAAAGTAACAGGGTAAGAATGAGTCATTTAATTTACTTTCTAATCAATAATGCAAATGATAACAATTTGCATTTGATCTTATTTATTTAAAGAAAAAATGCAAGCGCTATTGGAAAATAATATTAACTTCACCACGTCAAACTATTAAAAATGCGAGAGAACACAGCAGGTATTTGTAATATTTCAATAAAAATGTAAACGCATACAATCAAACAATGTAAGCGCTTGCATTTTCATTTTCGCCCCCTATACTGACCAACAAAGTGTTAACAAATACCAAACCAATTCGTTAACGCAAAGTAACCAACAAGCTAAATGCGAACACGGCATTTCGTTTACTAACAAGTGAATTCAGGGCGTTACCTATGAATCAAACTATAAAAACCACGGCTGGTTCTACAACCACCAGTCAACTTGCACTCGCTACGCTAACATCATTATTTTTCATGTGGGGTTTCATTACCGCACTTAACGACATTCTCATCCCCCATTTGAAAGCCTTATTCTCGCTTTCTTATACCCAAGCCATGCTGGTGCAATCGTGCTTCTTTGGCGCCTATTTTCTTATTTCTATTCCAGCCGGAAAATTAGTGAGTGCCACTGGGTATCAAAAAGGTATTGGTGTGGGTTTGATCACGGCTGCAGTGGGCTGCGTGTTGTTTATTCCATCGGCGCTATTCACTCAGTACTGGATGTTCTTAGGTGCGTTGTTTGTATTGGCTTCAGGCATCACTATTTTGCAAGTTGCCGCAAACCCCTTGGTGACCATTATGGGAAACCCAGATACCGCTTCTAGCCGACTCACCATGACCCAAGGGTTTAACTCATTGGGTACAACTGTTGCGCCCATCATTGGCGGCATAGTCTTATTTGGTGCGCATGAAGGTATGGAAAACGCAGCAGTAGATGCAAATGCGGTAGTACTTCCCTATTTAACATTGGCCGCTGTACTAGTGGCCATGGCAGTGGTGATGGTGAAAGTGAAGCTGCCCTCACCCACGCACAGTGAAATGGATGTCGCCACCACGACAGATACAGGTTTATTAAAACATCGCCACCTATCATTAGGCGCACTAGGTTTATTTTTGTACGTAGGTGCTGAAGTCGCGATTGGCAGCTTCTTGGTAAACTACTTTGGGCTTGAAAGCATTAAAGGCATGAGTGAAAGCCAAGCGTCTAAATACATCGCCTATTACTGGGGTGGCGCTATGGTAGGGCGTTTCATTGGTGCCGCGGTAATGCAAAAAGTGGCCGCGGGTAAACTGCTCGCCGTTAATTCATTTGCCTCATGTACACTCATTGTTGTTTCGGTATGCAGCAGCGGTAATATCGCCATGTGGACAATTTTAGCGGTAGGGCTTTGCAACTCTATCATGTTCCCCACTATTTTCAGTCTTGCACTTAAAGGGCTAGGCCAAAAAACAGCACAAGCCTCTGGTATGTTGTGTTTAGCCATAGTGGGCGGTGCTATTGTGCCACTACTACAAGGTGTTATTGCTGACAACGCGGGTGTACAACTTTCTTTCTTATTGCCGGTTATTTGCTACTTATATATTGCTTATTACGGGCTTCGTGGTGCCACCGTTAACTTGGCTGCTAGCCACAAATAAACAAGGAATTTACTATGAAACTAAGTTCATATTCACTAATTGCCGCAGCATTGGTTATGGCAGGTTGTCAGCCAGCGACAGACGAGGCTAGCACGCCGAAAACTGAGCAGGCTGAGCAAGCATCACAAAAATCAGTACCCGATTTTTGGCCTGAAATTACTTTTAGCACGGCGAATAGCGAAGCGGTAGAAGAAAAAGTAAACGCTATTTTAGCCACTATGACCCTTGAGCAAAAAGTCGCGCAAACGATTCAGCCAGAAATTCGCGATGTTACCCTTGAAGATATGCGTACCTACGGGTTTGGCTCGTACTTAAATGGCGGCGGTGCATTTCCCAATAATGATAAGCACGCCACTCCACAAGATTGGATTGCCATTGCGGATGCCATGTATCAAGCATCAATAGACGATTCTGTTGATGGCAGCACCATTCCTACCATGTGGGGAACTGATGCTGTACATGGTCACAACAATGTCATTGGCGCTACGTTGTTTCCGCATAATATTGGTTTGGGTGCGATGAACGACCCTGCCATCATTACTCAAATTGCCGAAGCGACGGCCAAAGAAGTACGAGCGACTGGTATAGATTGGATATTCGCGCCAACTGTTGCGGTAGCCCGTGATGATCGTTGGGGTAGAACTTATGAAAGCTATTCAGAAGACCCTGCCATTGTAGGCGCTTATGCCAAAGCCATTGTATCTGGCATGCAAGGCGATATCGCCAGTGGCAGCATTGACGATAGCCATGTTATCTCAACGGTAAAGCACTTTATTGGTGATGGCGGTACACAAGGTGGTGACGATCAAGGTAACAACATTGCCGACGAAGAAACCTTATTTCGCATTCACGCACAAGGCTACGTTGAGGGCTTAAATGCTGGCTCACAGTCGGTAATGGCGTCATTCAACAGCTGGCATGGTAAGAAAATTCATGGCAGCAAATACCTACTTACAGATGTGCTAAAAGATAAGATGGGTTTTGACGGTTTTATCGTGGGTGACTGGAACGGCCATGGTCAAATTGAAGGCTGTACTAACGAAAGCTGCCCTCAAGCTATGAACGCGGGTCTTGATGTATTTATGGTGCCTACCAGTGCTTGGAAACCTTTGTATGAGAACACCATTGCACAGGTTAAATCTGGGGTTATTCCTCAGTCTCGTCTAGACGATGCGGTACGCCGCGTATTGCGGGTTAAAGTACGCATGGGTTTGTTTGAGCAACCTTCTCCGGCTAACCGCGCGTTATCGGGCAATAGCGAGATTATTGGTGCGCAAGCCCATCGCGATATTGCTCGCGCTGCGGTTCGTAAGTCTTTAGTGATGCTTAAAAACCAAGATAAATTGCTACCACTAGCACCCAATATGAACGTGGTGGTAGCGGGTGATGCTGCTCATAATATTGGCAAGCAATCAGGCGGCTGGACAATTACGTGGCAAGGTACAGGCAACCAAAATAGCGACTTCCCAGGCGCAACCTCTATTTTTGAAGGTATTCAGCAAACAGTTAGCGAAGCGGGCGGAACGGCTACTTTATTTGAAGGAATGACGTTTGATGCACAAAGTTCAACAAACAATAAACCTGATGTAGCCATTATCGTATTTGGTGAAAACCCTTACGCTGAAGGCAATGGCGATATTTCAAATGTTGAATATCAACGTGGCGACAAGTCAGATCTTGCGTTGTTGAAATCTTTCCAAGCCCAAGGTATTCCTGTGGTATCTGTTTTCATTACCGGCCGCCCATTGTGGGTAAACCCAGAAATTAACGCCAGTGATGCCTTTGTAGTGGCGTGGTTACCTGGCTCTGAAGGCCAAGGCGTTGCTGATGTGTTGTTCACTAAAAAAGATGGTGAAATCAACTATCCAATGCACGGAAAGCTATCGTTCTCTTGGCCTGCCACCCCTACGCAAATCGTGAATAAAGATGACGGTAATACCGCACAATTTGCTTACGGTTATGGGTTAACGTTTGGTGATACCGATCCTATCGAAGCGCCCCTGTCTGAGTCGACTGGCGTTGATGCTAACGCGCCATTACCTGCCCATGATATTTACGTACTTTCTACACAAAAACCATGGCAGCTAATAATTAAAGACGCTTCGGGTGATACGACTGTCGCAAGCAATACGGTGGAATCTGAAGGCGCTAGCGTTCGTACCACCGACCGCATGGTGCAAGAAGATAGCTTATCGCTAACGTTTACTGACCAAGCTACTGTAGGCTTCTATTCACCTTTCCCTGAAGATATGCGTGATTACAGCGACGATGAGTCAGCACTTGTACTAGATGTGAAACTAGCAGAAGGCCTAGACAACCTTAGGGTGTCTATTGGTTGTAGTAGCAGTAATTGCGGCGTGTCGTTACCGTTAAATTCCTTCGCAGCTACTTCAAGCGAGTGGCAAACGGTTGTTATTCCTTCACGCTGTTTTGTAGAAGCAGGCGCGTCATTTGCTGAGCTTTTCTCACCCTTTGCGCTTAACGCTAACGCTTCGGCATCGTTATTGGTATCTAATATACGCTATGAAGCGAATGCCTCTAGCGATGATGCGTCAATGTCAGACATTGCGTGCCCATAGCGTGTGATTGCTGGGCTATCTGAGCTTAAGTTAGCCTCACGCTAGCCTAAAAATTAAAAACATCAAAAACGGGAGCCTATGCTCCCGTTTTTTATATTTATAATCTAGGTGTTTTCGTTTTTAGCCGCGATAAAACTAGTCTGATTTTTTCGGCATTAAATAGTCCGGAATGGGAGCACGGCGACTTTGGGTTTTGGGCCCGTACCACGTCGTAAGATAATCTAAAATAACCGGCTGCGCATCGCCTAAGGGCCATAGTTTTTGCGTGCTTTGCATCCAGCGGATAGTTTCAAGCCAGCGTTCGCGGCTCATTTGATTTTGCGAAATAAGCTTAGCGGAATGACAGGCAGTACAATGTGCAGCCACCATATTATGCCCAGTGGCATCAACAAGCCCTGTCGCGGGGTTGAGCTTATGTTCGTTAGCTAGCGTTGCTAATGATGTAGTACATAACACCGATAGCATTAGCGCGCTTGTCAGCCTGTTCATTTCTCACACCACCTTTACTGCAATGCGATGACACGCATTGTTTAAGTAACCTTTGGGGTTCCAACCAGGCAGCACCATGGGCTGAGAACGACCATTTGCATCTTCAGCGCGCGCCCAAATTTCATAGTAGCCAGCCTGCTTGAAGTTAATTTCTGAATTAAAGTGCTGCCAAGCATGCCTATTAACGGGCTTCGACAGGGTACTTTGTTGCCACGTTTGACCAAAATCAATTGAGGTAAAGACCTTGGCTATCGCGGCTTCGCCGCTCCATGCATGCCCGCGCACTGCCAACGCTTTGCCTTTGTTATGCTTCGCACCTGACTTGGGATGGGTAATCAACGATTTCACCGGCATAGCTTCAATAATGCACATTTCATCTTCTGGCACACTCGTGCCTGGTGCGATGGGTTTGCACGGTACACGATAGGCATTGCCGCCCATTTTCGCGCCATCATGTACCCGATCGCGAATAACAATTTTCGACAACCACTTGCCCGAGGTAGAAGCAGGCCAGCCGCCAAACATTAACCGCATGGGGAAGCCGTTCATTAGCGGTAGCGGTTCGCCATTCATTTCAAAGGCAATTAACGATTCATCTTCTAATGCTTTGCCAATAGGCACGCCACGAGAAATAGCCGCTTTACCCGGCGTGCGGCTTAAATGTAAATCTTCACCGTAATAACCTATGTAGACTGCATCGTCTTTAATACCGACGGCATTCAGTACGTCTTTTAAACGAACACCTGTCCATGACGGGCAGCCTACCGCGCCGGTAGTCCATTGATTACCGCTGGCCGTAGGGGAAAATTCAGAACGGCCATTTCCGCCACACTCAAGGGTGAGTTGATAGGTGTAATGTTTAAAATTGGCTTTAAGTTCGCTTAAGGTGAAGGTGCGAGATGCAGCTGCCGACTCACCTTCAATCGTGAGTGTCCACGCGTTTTCATCAAAATCAGTGGGGGTTATTTCAGGCACAATACCGTTATTTCGCACGAACAATTTAGACGCTGGCGTAACCTTATCGTCAAGTAAATGCGCGGGGGTTTCGGCGTTAATAGGCCTGTCGTTTAGTACCACCAACCCGTCTTTACCTTCAATACTAAAAGGCGTTTCGGTTTGCGCTAATGCAGCCGGAATAAGCCCTGCTGGCATAAAGCGACCATAAACAATTTCTGCGCCTAGTAATACAGAGAGGGTTTTAAAACCTGATAGAAAACCACGTCGTGTTAACCCATCGGTTTTACGCCCGAATACTTGCTCGTCTGCGGCAATAGGATTTTCGGCGTACAAGGCATGAATACCGGTTTCGTTCGCCAAAGGCTGCTGGCTTGATGATTCAGAATGCGTGCTCACACTCTGTTTAGATTTTTTTGAGATAGGCACGCATTGCCTCCTTTACGAGTGCATTGATGTCGACAACTAATTCAAGAAAAACTAACTTAAGAAAGCTAGTTTAAAAGCTAACTTAGAACTAGCTCAAGTTGACTAACTTAAAAACAAATAACCTAAAATGAGTAGGGCTATCCAAAGGGTTTCCGTCACAATAAGTACAATAGGTAACATGCCGACTTCAGCCAGCTTACCTAAGTTTGATTTCATACCAATGGCAGTGATTGATACTACAAGAAAAAATCGAGATATCTGTGAGCCTGATTCAATAACCACTTCAGGTAAGGTAACAAAACTATTTAACAGCATGAGAGCCACAAAACCCACTAAGAACACCGGTAGCTTAGGCATTTCGCCATCCAAATCCTGTACGCTAGTGTGTGCTCGTTTTACTATGACCATCATGATCATAACAACGGGTAATAACATGGCAACGCGCACTAACTTCGTTAACGTGGCCATATCGCCCGCGTCTTCAGACACTGAATATCCAGCGCCTACCACTTGCGCCACATCGTGAATGGTACCGCCTAGAAAAATACCCGCTTCGGTATCGTCCATACCCAATTGCCCAGCAATAATAGGGTAAACAATCATGGCAATGGTAGACATAGCAGTTACGCCAATTACCGTTAGCAGCGTATCCCGCTCATGATTTTTGCCAGCAGGCAAAATAGTAGAAATTGCTAATGCCGCAGAGGCCCCGCAAATAGCTACCGAGCCGCCGGTTAATGCGCCAAAGCGCTTTTGCATACCCACGCTTTTTGCCATCACCACGCCCAACACTATGGTTGAGAAAATGGCAAAAGCCAGCATGGCTGCAGTTTGCCAGCCAAGAACGACTAAGTCACCCAAGGCAATACGCAACCCCAGCAATACAACACCAGCACGTAATAGCGTACTGGCGGTAAAATCAATGCCGCATTTGCACACCCCATCGGCCTGATACAAAAATGAGATTGCCATACCCAGTAACAGCGCGAACAACATGGCCGGTGCGCCATAATGTTCACTTAAAAACAGCGCTGCCATACCGGTTATTGTAGCAATACCAAACCCAGGCCAAATCGATTTACACTTTGCGGCAAACTCGGTCATAACAATTAACGCTCGGCAGCGACAAGAGCGACTAATACTTGGCGTTTTCTTTCACCAGAATATGGGCGACGGCCGTGCATAGAGCGATAGTTATCAACTAACGCAACATCGCCATCTTGCCACTCAAGGTCGAAAGTAAACTGTTGCGATAGCTCAGCAATACGCTCTAAGCCTTCTTTAGGAATAGCAGAACCATCACCAAACGTAATGGCTGAAGACGGGTTTTCACGCACCCCTTTCCACCCCATATAAGCCGCTATAAGTTGGTTGTAGAACGAGTATGAACCGTCACCAAGATCAATCACTGCCGGCAACACTGGGGTAATAGCGCGTAAGCTACCATCGTCCAACCATTCCCAGCTGTAACCAAGCTCTTTTAGCTTTGCTTCGCCTTCTGCGGTGCTTTCTACACTTAACGTGCTTTTCCAGCTTCGGCCCTGACCTGAATTCGCATCATCTGCAGCGGGCATTGTCGTGGTGTACTTCAAGCCTTTTTCTGCAAAATCGTTAGCTAACGACGGGTTTTCCGCCTTTAGTGCTTCAAACAATTTGTCTGAACGACATAGTGGCGTAGCGCCGCCATTATCAGCCGCTGACTGGCAGTAAAAGAATACCTTACTAGGTGAAATTGGCGTTTGTGCCATTTCGTGATGCAAGAAAATCTCTACGTCTTTAGGGGCTTCGTTGGCGGTAAATACACGTTCAGTAAAGTTGATACGCACCGCGTTCGAGAGCGATTCTTTATAGGTAAAATTTGCATACCCGAAGCCCGCAGAGAAGATATCGAAAGTTTCAGCAGAATTTAAAGGGAAACCTCTAAATAACAACGCCCCCGAAATGGCGAGTTGTGCTTCTAACTCAGCCTGGTTCTGTTGAATAAACGTCACTGTTTCTTCTACGGTTTTACAGCCATCGTTATTTACCACAATTTGCGGAAAAACTTGACCGTTGTAGCTGTGTTGAGTTGGCACATTGGCATATTCGATTGCGTTGCTCATAGTACTCTCCTAGTCGTAAATAGGGTGGAAACGATTAAAGGCAGCTTCACAGAAGTGACCTGGGTCGTTAAAGCGTCGGTTCATGTTAAGCGCTGAAATAGCCTGCATTTCTTCATCGGTAAGTTCGAAATCGAACAGGGCTAAGTTTTCGCGCATTCTTTCAGGCTTCGACGTTTTAGGAATAATGGCATTACCACGTTGTACACCCCAACGAAGTACCACTTGTGCAGGTGTTCTACCATGAGCAGCAGCGGCTTTTTTCACTACGTCTTGCTCAAGTACCGATTCCGTTTTATCCGCCATTTCAAGCTCAAGATAAGACAGAGCACCTAATGGTGAGAACGCGGTAACGTTCATATCGTAGTCTTTTGCTAGGCGAATCAAACGCTCTTGTGTAAGGTAAGGGTGAGATTCAATTTGCAACATGGCTGGTTTGATACGGGCGTAGCTCATCAAATCATGCAGTAGCCCTGTGTTGTAGTTACATACACCAATACGACTAACCTTCTTGCTATCTACCAAACCTTCCATGGCTTCCCATGTTTTATAAAGTGGCACTGGAGCCAACTCCATGGTTGGGTTCTCTTGCGTAGTATCGTAAAACCATTCTGGTGGGTAACGAGTTTCAATCGGCACAAATTTTTGCGCTATCGGGAAGTGAATAAGGTACAAATCGAGATAATCGAGTTGTAAATCGCTTAATGTTTTTTCAAGTGCTAGCGGCACATGCTCTGGTGCATGAAAGGTATTCCACAGTTTCGACGTGATCCAAAGCTCTTCACGGGTACAAAGGCCATCTTTGATAGCACGCTGAATGCCTTCGCCAACCTCTTTCTCATTGCCATAATCAGAAGCGCAGTCTAAATGGCGATAGCCCGCTTTAATCGCTTCGTATGCAGTATCAGCACAGATAGCCGTATCGACTTTCCAGAAACCAAACCCAACCTCAGGGATTTTTTCCAACGCGTTCATATCTTTAATCCTGTTTAATAAAAAAGACTTTAGTCTTGTATAAGACATAAGTTATTATAGGAGGAATGCCATGTCAACAAAGTGTTAACAAAATTAATTAAGCACTCACTTTTTGATACTCGCGAAGTTGTTTTTGTGTTTATTTCGAAAAGACGTTATTGAATAACGCTGTACCGAAGCACTTATTTCAGAGCCCAAGTGTTGAATGGCATAGTCTTAGGGAGAGCGGTTTCAAAGGATATAGCTTCTAAGGTAAGCGCTATAAGAGAAAAAGCCATCTAAGGGTAAAACCTTGATGGAGCAGCGTTAACAAGAAGCAGTATGAACATAGCATAGCGATTTTAAATGGCTATGCGCTGAGCTAGCAGAGGGATTGCTAGCGATAATTTAATCAAGCTCTACTTGGTAATGATAGTGATCGCTTCTACATTTGCTTTCACGATATTCAATCAGCTTACCGTCTATAGACTCTGTCACACGTGTTACCAGCAACAGCGGCTCGCCTGCTTTTATTTGTAAAAGCTTGGCATCGTTATCTGAGGCTAGTACCGCTTTAATACCGTCTCTGGTTTTAAATACGGTTTGATTAAAGTCGGTTTGATAGAAATGGTACAAGGTATGGGGAATATCTTTGCGTTCATGTATGCCAACAAAATATTTAGCCGGCAGAAAAATCGTTTCCAGCATACAAAATTCGTTATCTAAAATACGTCGACGTTCGAGTTTTGTTACGCGCTCTTTGCCCGATAAATTTAACGCGGCTTGTACGTTTTTATCAGGAGATATGAGTTCTATGCCAAGCAACTCGGCTTTGGGAAGGTCGGCTCCCTTGCCGTCGGCTTGCAGCGGGAAGAAGCGAAACAGGGCATCTTGTGCAGTGTGCTCAGAAACGAAGGTACCTACACCTTGGCGGCGTGTTACAATTTTAGTGTCGGTAAGCAAGGTTAACGCTTTACGAACCGTGCCTTGGCTAACATTAAATTCATCAGCCAGTTTGAACTCGCTTGGCAACATTTCACCAGGCTGCCACCGACGTTCCACAATGAGCTGCTTTATATATTCGGCAACTTGCTGATAGAGCGGTTGGAACGCGAGACTGGGACCACTTAATTTGTGGTCGAACTGAGATGAAGACATGAAACCTAACCTAATGCTTAATTTTTGTTGTTATATCATACACAAGAGTTATAGCGCATTTTTGATGTAAATCACATACAACTACAGGTGTAGATGCAAAATGTTACTTGAAACCCTAGTACCTATGTTCATTCTATTGGGCTTTGCTACTGTACTGCAAACCCTAAGCGGGTTTGGCTTTGGGTTAATGGTGGTATCTAGTTTTACCTTATTTAATTTACTTCCCCTTACCGCCACCACTTTTTTAATTAGTGTTCTAGGGTTAGTAAATTCAACCAGTATTGTGTTGAAAAATGTTCACCTTATTCACCGCAAAGCCTTCACGCTTGTGTTGATTGGCGGTATCCCTTTTATTGCCGTGGGCTACGCCTTGCTTGAATACCTTTCCGCGGGACTGTCGGTTTGGTTAAATATTTTGCTTGGGTTGGCAATATTAACCTGCTGCTTGCTACTCATTGTGAAAAGAAGCCAATCTGCTGCCTCAGGCAAAGGGTGGGGCTTTATAGTATCAGGCGCATTGGGTGGCGTATTAGGCGGGTTATTTTCTACTTTCGGGCCACCCGTGGTATTTCAGTGTTATCGCCAGAATTGGTCTGTGCATGAAGTGCGATATACTCTGCTGGCTATCTTTAGTGTTACCGCGCTTATTCGTTTAGCCATGGTGCCTTTTGGCACGTTGCCCAATCAGACTACGGTTATATCTACCCTCTTTGCTATCCCCCTGATCTTAATATTTACGCGCATTGGTAGGCTGCTAGCTGCGCGGATTGAGCCAAGCGTGGTAAGATTATTGGCCATTAGTACATTGGCGCTTAGTGGGATAACGTTAATTCTTCAAAATGTGCCCCACCTGTTTAACTAAGCACTGTGTTTACTAGGCAGCCTTAAATAGCCGCAACTGGCAGTCGCTACCAATAGTAAAAACGCCATTCCCCGTTTGAAATACAACGCGCACTTGTAATAATTTGCACTGAAAACTGTAATTGCTCGTTGACAGCCAAGTTACATTTCATTAACTTATGTCTTATATAAGACACGAAGAGTGAAGTGATATGAGTAATGCATTTTCGGTAACCGAGCCAGACTGGAACAGCATAAAGGCGGCGGACATTACCGCGAGCCCTTATCTAGTAGACGATCACCACCTAGCGGTGCCAACCCAATATGGCAGTTTACTGTTCTCTATCAGCCAATACGGCTTACGGATTCAGTCGGGTGGTGAAAATGCGACACTAGTAGATGGCTTTGACTATGGCATGCTAGTAACCACACCGGATACTAAACAACTGGTTTTTTCAGGCGATGAGCAACACTGCACCATTAATGCCGGTGAATACCGTTTAGAACTGTTTTCTGCTCCACTTCATTTCAAACTTTATCGAAACGATATTTTGGTACAAGAATCGGCTACCGATGGACACTTTGTGCGTCAACATCGCCTTCCGCCTTTCGCTAAAACCGATGCCGGCTGGGTAATTTGTTTAGAACTTGGTGACGATGAATCAATCTACGGCTTAGGTGAAAAATGGGGCAAGCTTGATAAACGTGGTCAATTGGTTCGTTCATACAATCACGATGCCCTTGGTGTAAACACTGAAAAGTCTTATAAAAACACCCCTTACGCATGGAGCCCTGAAGGCTGGAACCTCTTTGTTCACACGCCAACGCCAGTGACCCATGGTGTAGGCTATGCGCCTTGGTCTCAGCGCGCGTACATTTGCGTGGTAGAAGACACCTTGCTAGATATGTTCTTGTATCACTGCGATAGCCCAGCGCAAAGTATTCATACTTATAGCAGCTTAACCGGCTTCGCACCTGTTCCACCAAAGTGGAGCCTAGGCGTTATTCTTTCCAAGGCTTATTACAAAGACTCAGAAGAGCTATTAGCTGTTGCCCGCGAAGTGCGTGAAAAGAACATGCCCTGCGATGTCATCACGCTAGATGGCCGCGCATGGCAAGATACCGATACTCGTTTTGCATTTGAATGGGACCCTACTCGCTACGCCGATCCTAAGCCTGTTCTTGATGAACTAAAAGCGATGGACTTTAAAATTTGCGTATGGGAATACCCCATGATTTCAGTGAAAAACCCGCTGTACGCAAAGGCCGCTGAAAGAGGCTGGCTAATTAAAGACAAGCGCACGGGTGAAGCTTATCGCTACGAGTGGGATTTAAGCCCTTTCGGTGAAGTACTTACTCCACTACCAGATTCAGGTATTTTAGATTTTACCCACCCTGAAGCTTACGAATTTTGGAAGGAATCACACAAGCCCTTGTTCGAATTGGGTGTTGATATGATTAAAGCCGACTTTGGTGAGCAGTTAGAAGATGACAACATGCTCTCTTACAGCGGTGATTCAGGTGACCGACTGCATAACGTATATAGCATGCTGTATAACCGCTGCGTATACGAAGCCGCTGAGAAATATTGTAAAACAGGGCCATTTCTGTTCAGTCGTTCAGCATGGACAGGCAGCCAGCGTTTTCCAGCTCAGTGGGGCGGCGATCCTCAAGCAGACTGGCATGGTCTAGCTGCGAGTATTCGGGGAAGCCTTTCTTGGGGCATGTCGGGCGGTCCATTCTTCGCCACCGACATCGGCGGCTTCTATAAAGATACTCGTGACGCAGAATTATACGTTCGCTGGGCACAGGCATCAGTGTTTTCTGCTCATATGCGACTGCATGGCATTGGCCCTCGCGAACCTTGGTCCTACGGCGAAGCAGCATCTAACGCCGTATTCGACGCATTAAAACTGCGTTATCGCTTACTGCCCTATTTAGAAAAAGCCACACAACAAGCCAGTGAAACCGGCTTACCTGTGCAGCGTTCAATGGCACTCGCTTTCCCTAACGACCCACTTGCCCGCCAGTTTGAACAACAATTCATGTGCGGCGAAAGTTTGTTAGTCGTGCCTTGTATTGTGCCTGGCGGTAAAGTGAAGTTCTATTTACCAGAAGGTGATTGGGTTCGTTTTAATGCTGCTAGCACTTCACCGACAAACGATGACACTTACCAAGGCGGTAAGTACTACGAGCAAATTCTAGGTTTGAATGAGCTGGCAGTATTTGTTCGCAAAGGTGAGCAAGTGGTTTTAGGTCCTGAGGTAGAGCATACCGAAATGGATATGTCTGCTACCACTATGTGGCCGCAATAGTCGTCGGAGTATTAGCATGAATGTGACGCTTACCTTACTGACCTGTATGGCCTTTATGGCCGTGGTCGCCATTATTTCGTACATGAAAACGAAAGGCGAAGTAAATACTCAAGACGGCTATTTCTTAGCAGGTCGGGGGTTAACCGGCACCTTCATTGCAGGCTCTATGATCCTGACTAACCTCTCGGCAGAGCAGCTCATTGGGCTTAACGGCTCTGCCTTTGGGTACAACTTAAGTGCTATGGCATGGGAAGTGACCGCGGGTATTTCCACCATTATCATGGCGCTGATCTTTTTGCCTCGCTACTTAGCGGGCGCTTTCTCTACCCTACCCGAGTTTCTACGTGACCGGTTCGACGACAACGTAAGAAGAATGACGGTCGTATTATTTATGGTGGGTTACACCTTAATTACTATTCCTTCGGTACTCTATTCAGGCTCTATTGCGGTACTTCGGTTATTCGACGTGCCCGGGTTATTAAATTTAAGTTATGAAGCCAGCCTTATTGTTACCATCATAATGGTAGGCAGTATCGGTGCCTTGTACGCCATATTTGGCGGTTTAAAAGCGGTAGCAGTGTCAGATACCATCAACGGTGTAGGCCTTCTCATTGTTGGGTTATTGGTACCTATCTTAGGCTTAATTGCACTAGGTGATGGCAGCTTCGCAGCCGGCCTAACCACTATCGCTACAACCGAAACCGAGAAACTAAATGCCATAGGGGGTGCTGATGATCCCGTGCCCTTTGGGACTATTTTCACCGGTATGATATTGGCGAACCTGTTTTATTGGGGTACCAACCAATATGTAATTCAACGTACGCTAGGTGCTAAGAACTTAATTGAAGGGCAAAAGGGCGTGTTGTTTTCGGGGTATTTTAAAGTCCTCGTGCCTTTTATGATGATGTTACCTGGGGTAATTGCGTATCACCTGTATCAAAATGAAAACCTGCAAACTATCGACTTGGCTTATCCACACTTAGTGAAAGAGGTATTACCGCAATACTTGTCTGGTTTTTTCTTAGCTGTGTTGTTAGGAGCGGTATTTAGCTCGTTCAACTCGTTATTAAATAGCGCCGCCACACTGTTTTGTTTAGACGTGTACAAACCGTTTAAAAAAGATAAGGTCACTGATTCCCAGCTCATTCGCGTAGCCAAAATTACCAGTTTAGTGATTGCGGTGGTCTCTTTCATTACTGCGCCGTTATTAATGCTGGCACCGGAAGGGTTGTGGCAGATTATTCGTATCTTTACGGGTTTTTATAACATTCCTGTTATTACCATTGTATTGGTCGGTTTATTTACTAAAAACGTGCCTGCCCTTGCGGCAAAGGTCGCGATTATCTTTCACGTAATAGCGTATGCCTTGCTGAAGTTTGTGTGGCAAGTAGAGATTAACTTTATCCATATCTACGCCATTTTGTTTGCCATTGAACTTGGCATTATGCTGGCCATTGGTCACTTCTACCCTATGGCAAAGCCATGGCGCTTTGTACCTAAAGCAGAGGTAGATATGACACCGTGGCGTTATGCTATTCCTTGCGCGATTGTACTGGTTGGTTTAATTGTGACTCTGTACTTAATGTTTTCACCAGTGGGTTTCGTGGGCGGCATCAGTAAAGCCTTTATCCCTTCTTTAGTTGGGCTGTGGAGTACCTGCTTTGTAGCCATCGGCATAAGCCTTAAATGGTGGCGTGCCAGATACGAATTAGGGTTAAAGCGCTTAGCGCATCAATAATACTAACAGGCGGCCTTGGCCGCCTTTTTTATTTAATATGAACATGTTCATGGTGATGCGGGTGAACATGCAAGTTGTCGTTGTCATCTCGACAAGGCTCACCAGGCAATTCAAATTCAATGGTAGTGTGGGCCAAATTGAACGGCGCTAGTCGGTCTGATACATCTTGCTTTAACGCTCTAAGTTTAGTGTTATCAATACTGCAATTAATTACCACGTGCGCTGTTAACACATGCTGTTCGCCATCAAGAGACCAAAAGTGAACATGATGTAGCTCTTCAACGTGTTCCATACTCAATAGAACATCAGAAATAGCCTGCTTTTGGGTATCATCTGGCGAGCCTTGTAAAAACAACTTCATGGTTTGCACTACGTATCGCAACACGTTGAATAAGATAAATAGCGTGAACAGAATAGAGAGAATTGGGTCGAGAATAGGCCATTCTACAAAATGTAAAACAATAGCCATAATAAGTACCGCTACCCAGCCCATGGTGTCTTCAATAAGGTGCCAGTTAAGCACCTTTTCATTCATTGAATGGCCGCCACTTAGCTTATAAGCCGCAAAGCCGTTTACGATAATGCCCATTACTGCCAAGCCCATCATGCCCTCTGTCATCGGCATTTCAGGGTTTGCCAACCGAGGGATCGCCTCAGATAATATCCACGCCGAACCAGCAACAAGAATAAGTCCATTGAGCATGGCACCCAAAAGGCTTAATCGCTTAAAGCCATAAGAATATTTGTCGGTAGCCGATTTCTGACCAAGCTTACTTAAGTACCACGCAAGGCCAATTGATAGAGTATCGCCCAAATCGTGAACCGCATCAGCCATAATAGCGACACTGTTTGTTAGCAACCCGCCGATAAATTCAATAATGGTGAAGCAGAAGTTTAACCAGAATGCCCAACCTATGCGGCTACTGTCGGTTTCTGCATGGCTATGTTCGTGCCCATGATCATGAGAATGGTGGTGCATGATGTGTCACTCCTTTAATAGCATGTCCACTGCATACTGAAATTATAAACCGCTTCCATGAAAACACGATACTAGTGAAAAACACTTGGTTTAAAGTCAATTTAGTGGCGCGATAATAGATTTTCATAAACATTCAAGACAGCAATAAAATGCAAAAAACGCTTATCTACCTACTCAAATAAAAAATTTTTTTAAAAAAATTTGAAAATTATAAAATTTATGCTTGTATACAAAAGTATAACTTTAAAAAGTACCTTAAAAAAAACTTAAACATAATCAATACGTTGAAAATATGATTTTTTTCCTCTCGATAATAGTTATTAAATTCAATAAGTAAGCATAAGGTTTAACGCCTTTTAAAAGGGTAAAGACTGTGGTTATATATTTTCGCTGTCAATTGAGTACTGATAAGAGCTTCCCAGCAACTCACTGATTTTAGAACAATTGTAAAATAATTCGTTAGGCAGCCCCGACTAAAGGTATGAGAGGAAACAAAATGAAAAAAAGAATAATGACAATAGCGCTACTTTCTACTATTTCTGCGTCAACACTTGCAGCAAGTGAAACATTTCAAGCGAATGTAGACGCGATGTCCGATGCGACTATTGCAGAAACTGCTACGCTTCACTTCGGTGCCATGCAACCGACGGTAGGCTCTGTGTGTACCATGGATAATGCGGGCACTGTATCAGGCGATTGCGATGTTTCTAATGCGAACATTGCTATTGGTCTAATTACGGTTTCAGGCTTAGCTTCAAATGTTCCTGTGAATGTCACAGTGACTGGTGCATCTGGTACCAATGTTACTTTTGAAGCGAACTACGACATCAATGCAGCTGTGGCAACACACGACAATATCGCAGACGGCACATTGACTGCGGTTACTACAGACGCATCAGGTACAGATCTTACTATCGATGTATATGGTGACATGACGGTTGATTCGGCATTAACGCCAGGCGACGCTTATACCGCTAACTATGTAGTTGACGTTACGTTCCAGTAATCGTTTGAGGCGAGCCAACTGCGTTCGCCTATTCTTTTCTATACTCGAAATCAAAAGTAAATATGATACTGATACGGCTGTTAACACCTATTCGTCTTTCTGTTTTTCTTGTTATCTCTGCTGCGCTATTTTTTTCCAATGTTGCCAATGCAGATGTTTCGTTATCTAAATTTCGCATTTATTTTGATTCTAAATCCCGCTCAGACTCTATCCAAATACGTAACACAAGCTCAACGCCAATGTCTTACCGAGCAGAGTTATCTATTAATGCGATGACTGAAGAGGGGTTAGTTTACGCGGTAACAGAAGACCCGCTCACGGCATCGACTTTTATTAGATATTCACCGAAACGTGGCAATATTCTACCCGGAGAGCGTCAAGCGCTGCGCTTCGCATTAAGAAAGCCTGCTGGACTTGTTGACGGTGAGTACCGAGCTAACCTTCGTTTAGTCACAGAAATAGCGCCTAGTACGAACTCGAATGTAAACCTAGCCAGCAAACTTGCATACAATATTCCGATTATAGTGCGTCATGGACGCATTACTGCTGAAGCGTCAATGGTGAATCCATCCACCATTATTTACAACGGAAAGCCACACTTACAAGTTTGGTTAAAACGCTCAGGCAATCGTTCATTATTTGGAAACTTCATCATTGAAGATGCTGAAGGGGAAGAAATCGGTGTACTGAATAACGTAGCAGTTTATCGCCCTCTTGAACGTCGAAAAGTCCTGATCCCCCTGCAAAACGCCAAAAAAGGGCCTGTTGTTATTCGGTTTACTGAAATTGATAAATTCGGTGGCGACATAGCGCTATCTATTAACCACGTTATAAAATAGCAACCCGCTAACGTGTCATGAGGATACTATCCTTAATCTTCCTGTGTCTTACTGTGTTCGTCTCATGGGCTGAGCCCTGTCCTCCCCTTTCCTCAACGGCTCGGGTGGCATTAGATGAAGATCAGTTATTGATTAGTGTGTTGCGCATTAACGGCCGCCCCCTATGGGACGGCTTTGACGTTTACCCTGTTGGTGAACGATACCTCGTCCCTGCGTCTTTATTTGCCGATGCACTCTCCTTAGATTGGGAAATATCAATGGCTCAAGGGACTATACAATCGCAAGGTAGTATTGATTTCTGCAGCTTCAACTATGCATTTAATCAAACCTTGCCCACGCTGAATAATACACCGCCTGATGCGTTTCTTTGGGCAGCCGATGAATTCGATATTTATATCGATACACGCATGATTGCTACCTTATTGCAGATTGAACAACAATTTAACTATACGTTGCTTCAGCTTAACCTCACTGGCCAGCTTCCCTTTAATTCATCTTCAAACACAAGCGCTGATAATCCGCCTCTTCACTTTAAACCTAACGTAGTGCCTGTAAGTAAAGTTGTTGAAGATCAATATCAATTTTTCACATCGCCACTGGTGACTTATCGTTTATCACAACAGGATAGCGCCACCAGCGACAATCGCTTTTCCGCTAATATAAATGCAGGGTTCGATTTCTTATATCATTCAGCAAACCTTCGCGTGAGTAGAGTTGATGACACGAGTATCCATTACCTGCGGTTTGGTAAAACCTTAAACGAAAACGTCCAAGACACTAACAATGCTTTAAACAGTTTTGCCTACGAATTTGGCGATATACAGCTGCAAAGAGATGAGCTTGTTACACGTTCTGGACAGTCACTCGGCTTGATTGTACATAATGGAGATACGCGGCAGCGGCGCAGTTTTTCAAGCACTAGCATTGAAGAATTCGTATTACCTGGATGGCGGGTACAGCTCTTCAGAAATGGGCAATTTATCGATGAGCAATTTAGTAACGAGGAGAACAAGGTACTTTTCGAAGATATAGAAACCTTCTATGGGGCAAACTTATTTGAATTGAAATTATATGGGCCTGAAGGTCAGCAAGAGGTTAGAACTAAAACCGTCAATGTGGGTAATAATCAGCTAAGACAGGGCAAGTTCGATTTTTTATTTGGGCTTACTGACAATCAATTTCGGTTACTTGATGGTCAAGTATCTACCACTGGGATAGGAAAAGCCACTGTTGCAAGGCTCGGCTACGGTCTTACCGATAGCGCTACCTTATCTGCGAGCGTTCAACGCCTTTGGCTGGAAGATGAAATTGCCTCGTATGTCACGGCCGGTATTAATACCCAACTTTTTGGCTCGGCGCTCAAATTTGAGGTATCAGATCAGGATACTGGCGGTTACGGTATGTTTTTAGGCTGGAACGGTAGGTTCAGCAATAACCTCAACATGAACTTTGCTACCCGCTACTTCAACAATTTTTATAGTGATGCATACTCACAAGATGATGACATTAAGCACATTTCGTCGTTACGTTTGAACGGCAAAACTGAATGGCTAGGCCGCTTTGGCTGGAACGCCAGTATGACCCACAGAGCCTATGAAGTCGATGAGCCCCAAAGTGCGCTAAGCGTAAATGTAAATGACAACTTTCTGGGCGGGACGTTTGCTTCAGGGTTTAGCGTCTCTAACAACAGTAGCTCTGCGGTCACGGGCCGATTGTATTACGCCAAAGATGTTAATGGGTGGAACCTTTCTAGTGCGTGGAACTTTATTCCTTCAGATCGCTTTTCAACTGATAATTTCTATGTGTCGATGCGATGGCCGCAATCGCTCTCCCAACATCGCGAAACTCGCTTACGTTATAGAAACGACACTGACAATGCTTTAGAAATTAGACACCAACACAACTGGCGCTTTGAATCGCTGAACATTGGATTGGCAGCCAGCGTCATGGAGGGTGGAGACTGGTCAGTAAACCTTTCTTTAACCGGCAATACCAATGTTAACCCTTATACACAGAGTTTGAATTTTGAACGTTCGGCGGGTGCCACTGCTGGGCGTATAGATGCTTTTGCCTTCCTTGACGATAATCGAAATTTACGCAAAGACCCAAACGAAATGCCTATCGAAGGCGTCACGTTTACTGGAAGCTCACTGTGGCGTGATAAAAGTACCGACGCAAATGGAATGGTCAGGCTCAATACGGGAGCCAGAACACAAAACCTCACCTTAACACCTGATTCGCTTCCTGACCCCTATATGTTGCCAGCCTCTGGAAAAGTACAAGTACTGACCCACGCGGGCGGGGTTAATGAAACTCAATTCCCAGTACATACCTTTAATGATGTTGAAGGAACCATTTATCTAGTAGGTGATTCTTCTAGCCGTGGCGCGGCTTATGTTGACATAGCGCTTATCGACAATACTGAACAAATAGTAGTTAAAACGCGAACAGAGAGCGACGGCTATTTCTATGTTAATGCTGTTCCTCCTGGTGAGTACCGCATTGAAATAGATGAGGACTACCTCATTCAGCAAGGCTTAACGATTAAATCCAGCACCCTTGCATTTACAGCCCCAGCACATGGCGATTCCGTTTTTATAGATGATATTTTGCTTGCACGAGAAACCTCTTTACCGAACGAAAACCTTGCGGCCAACTCCGCAACCATTGAGCCTGTTTCAAGCCCCGATACCGCCCATAAATATGAAATACAAATTGGTATATTCAGGCATTCTCGCTCTATTTTTGAAGTGATGAAGCATTTGCCCATCGCCCCTGAGTCAATTCAATTTCATCGCAATCATAGCGCTGCATTAACCTATGTGACGGTAGGAAGATTTGACCTATTTAGCGAAGCAAAAATGATATTGCAAAAGCTCAATCAACACCCCGCCTTTAGCCACGCATTTATGAGTCCATCTACGCGATATACTGGTGCGCATTGGCGTTTAGAATCAATACTAGAGGATATACAAGAACTTATTAGGCACTCACTTCATCAAATAGAATCAAGTTCTGCTGAACGCGTTTGTCAGCTTGCCGCCTATCAGGCACTTAGCTCAATTAATCCAACCATTTTTATTCAACATCCTGAACTGATGCTCTTGCCTAATAACAATGAGTCTCCTTCGTTCTACCGCCTAGTTGCTCCCGCTGCTGATACTTCAGTTTGTCATGATGATTATTACGATGCCAAATACCGTAGCGGCCCGTTTTCTGTCACCCGTGAAAGCTTACTCATAAAACATTAGGCGCTATTATTGAAGCCGTTATCTTGGATGCATGCCACCTTCTATTAGAAAGACGAAAAACGCATTTCAAAGCCTAATGCTATATGCAATACCAAAGACGGGTTAAGCGTTGGTATGAATATCTTCGCATTATGATTTTCTGACGCAATAAAGGTAATAAATTTCTGCCAATAACCTTCCAACTAATCAATTAACATTTTATTTTTATTCACCAGAATACAAGGTTAATTTTTTGTATTAATTACAGCAATCTTGCTTCCGTGGAAATAAAAACCATAATTTACAGTTATTTAAAACTACACATCGCACAACCACACTCGCGCCAAGTAAACCAAATGTTAAAAAATATCAAAGAGTGTTGTTGATCTTTCAATTAACGTGCATTAATCTTATGTAAGCGCTTTCAAACAGAAAAATAACAAGCTCAAATGGAAGCGCTTACAAAACATAACTCGACGTGGCCAACGCGGCGTTTTAGATAACCATTTACTTAGCATTAGGGCTGAAGATAATGACTAAAAATGTAACTCAACTTTCTCGGATTGCTGCCGCGTTAACGGTCACAACTTTGGTTGGCTGTGGCGGTGGAGCAACCACTTCTACAGATATAGACGCCGTTGACACTAGCGCCCCTACCACAGGATGGGAATTAGTGTGGAGCGACGAATTCGAAGACGCGACCATTAACGATAATAACTGGACACACGAAGTTAACTGCGATGGCGGTGGCAATAACGAGGCCCAGTGCTATACCGATAGCGACGAAAACGCATTCATTAGTGATGGTGCATTAAGCATTGTTGCATTGCCCGCTGAAGAGGGTGCACAAAAGCCTTATACCTCAGCCCGCTTAATTACTCGTTACAAAGCAGACTTTAAATATGGCCGCATTGAAATGCGCGCTAAAATGCCTTCGGGTCAAGGCAGTTGGCCAGCATTTTGGATGATGCCTACCGACGAAGTGTATGGTGGCTGGCCGCGTTCGGGTGAAATTGATATTGTTGAAGCGGTTAACCTTAAAGCTGCCGATGCAGATGGCAACCCTGAAGCGCATATCTACGGCACCTTGCATTATGGTCAAGAATGGCCAAACAATGACAGCTCAGGCCAAGCCTATTCACTGCCTGATGGCGCAAACCCTGCAGATGACTTTCATACCTACGCGATAGAATGGCAAGAAGGCGAAATTCGTTGGTATATGGACGATTACTTGTATGCCACTCAGCGTCGTTCTGAAGTACGTTACAACAGTAATGGCGAAGCCACAGGCTTGTCACATCGTGGTTGGTACACCGAGTACTTCGAACAAGGCACTGGCGAGCTAGTGACTCACTGGGACAACGCACCATACGATCAAGAGTTCTACCTAATTCTAAACCTAGCAGTAGGTGGAGAATGGCCTGAAGCGGTAAACGAAACGGGCATTGATGCCAGTGCGTTTGAAAATGGCCAGAGCTTTGATATCGACTATGTTCGGGTTTACGAATGTGCCTCAAACCCAGATACGGGTGCAGGATGTGAAACTGTACGCCCAGGCTACGACTCACTAGACGATGCATTGGTAGAAGGTGCGGCTCCCATTCCTTCTCCACCCTCAACAGGCATTGCAGAAAACCTTACTATTTTTGATGGCACCACTAACCCTAATTGGCCGGCATGGGATTGCTGCGGAGGTTCAACTCCTGCACTAGTGGAAGATAGTGCTGAAGATCAGGTATATGAATTTAGCTTTGGTGCAGAACCTACTGTGATGGGCTTTATTAGCCGCGAGCTATTTATTACCGACCCCGCAGGTCAAGCATCCCCCTTCGACGCCTCACCGATGGAAGAAAACGGTAGCGTAAAATTCGACCTGAAGATGATGTCAGCGCCTAACGATACAGCCGCGAATTGGTCGTTTAAAATAGAAAGTAGCGAAGGCACTACTGCAGCTACATTGCCGCTAGCGGATGGCTATGTAGGTCCTAATGACACGGCTGGCGATACCCCTGAGCAAGGCGTATGGGAGTCATATGAGTTTCCATTAAGTGCACTAGCAGATGCGGGGCTAGATACCAGCGCTATTGACGTAATTATGGTATTCCCCGATTGGGGTGCAGGCGATGGCGCCGTTTATCGTTTAGCAAATGTTGAAATTTCACAAGCGTCTGCCTACCCAGAATTGGTGATATTTGAAGATGAAATGAACCCTGACTGGCCAATGTGGGATTGCTGTGGCGGTTCAACGCCTACAGAAGAAATCGACAATGAAGAGCATGGTTTAACCGCTGAGTTCCGTATTGGCGCAGAACCTACTGTGATGGGCTTTATTACCCGTTCAGCGTCAGGCGGTGGCGACACGCCATTTGATGCATCTGCGTTAGCAGATGGCGGATTGCTGCAATTCGATATGCGCGTTGTTAGCATGCCGAACAATGCAAGTGCCGATTGGTTATTTAAGGTTGAGTCGAGTGACGGTGCCACTGCGGTTGAGTTACCTATCTCTGATAGCGTTGAAGGACAAGTGCCCGCTGCCGGTGAATGGCAAACTTACACCTTCCCTATTGCTGACTTACAAGCTGCTGGCCTAGACCTAAGCGCCATTGATGTCATTATGGTGTTCCCAGCGTGGGGCGCAGGTGAAGGTGCAGTTTATCGCTTAGATAACGTGAAATTTTACCACCCAGATGGCGATACACCTGCGGCAACCGAACTAACTCTGTTTGCCGATACCGCGGCTGACCAATGGTCTATTTGGGATTGCTGTGGCGGCTCTACGCCTACAGAAGAAGAGGATGACGCCAACCACGGTACGGTAGCTGAATTCCGCATTGGCTCAACACCTACTGTCATGGGTTTCCTTGCTGATGACGATGTGTACTTTGATGCCTCTTCATTACTTTCAACAGGCGTAGTGCGCTTTGAAATGAAGGTAAGCTCGGCACCTAACGATGCGTCGGCCCCTTGGTTGTTTAAAATTGAGTCTGGCGATACATCAAGCGCTGTCGAGCTTCCTATCTCAGAAAGCCTTGAAGGCGCCGAACCAGTAACGGGCGAATGGCAAACCTACACCTTCTCACTTCAAACATTGTATGACGCGGGCTTAGACATAAGCGCCATCGATGTAGTGATGATATTCCCTACGTGGGGACAAGGTGAAGGTGCGGTATACCGTGTAGACAATGCTGAAATTGCAGCGCAATAACAAAGCTTCTGCCGCTTGCACACTCAAGCGGCAGCAATAAATTGATAAAGATTTAGTAGGTCAATTATGAAAAATACAACATTTAAAAAGACCCAGCTCGCCACATCAATGGCTTTGTTGTTGGGTTCAACTTTGGCATTTTCTACATATGCGCAAGAAGTAGAAAGACCAGAAACTCAAACATCAGAAACGGCTGCCTTAGACAACAGCGTACCGAATGAAGTTGAAGTTATTCAAGTTAGCGGTATTCGCGGCAGTATGATTCGTTCAATGGATTTAAAGCGAAGCTCAAGCGGTGTTGTAGATGCTATTTCTGCAGAAGAGCTAGGTAAGTTTCCTGATACTAACTTAGCAGAATCATTACAGCGTATTACCGGTGTGACTATCAGCCGTTCTAACGGTGAAGGTAGCCAAATTACCGTACGTGGTTTTGGCCCAGAATTTAACTTGGTGACACTTAACGGTCGTCAAATGCCAGGTACAGGCTTTACCCGTTCATTTAACCTAGAGAACTTGTCTTCTGAAGGGGTTAGTACCCTTGAGTTACACAAAACAGCACGTGCGGAAAACCCAAGTGGTGGGTTAGGTGCGACGGTAAACATCATTACCATGAAGCCGCTTTCTCGCCCTGGCCAACAAGCCTCGTTTTCAGCAAAAGGCATTTACGATACCTCTAATGTTGAAGGCGATGATGTAACACCAGAAATTGCTGGTGTTTACAGCAACACCTTCGTTGACGATATGTTTGGTTTTGGGGTCTCTTTTTCTCATCAAGAACGCGATTTCCAACAACAAGCCGCCAGCGTACAAGGTTGGGTGTTGCAAGAAAACGCAGACCTACCTGAATTAGATGCTGCTAACGTTGTAGATAACCGTACTAATATTACTGATGCTGCATTCTTTGCAAAAGACATGAATTACAGCATTAATGATGTACAGCGCGAACGCTCAAATGGTCAAGTTACCTTTCAATTCCGCCCTGTCGATAATTTCACTGCTACCGTTGATTACACCGCTACCCGCGCCACTACTGGCACAAATACGGTTGGCTGGGGTATATGGAATAACTTTGGTTCTAACATCAATGCCTACGAATTAGATGCTAACGGTACCGCGGTTTATGCTGATATTAGCGGCGACGATGCATCCTTTACCGCAAGCAGAAATACAACACGGGTTGATGCTCGCTCTTTGGGTGTAAACTTAGATTGGGAATTAAATGACGACTGGTTTTTCACCCTTGATTACCACGATTCGTACAATGAAACAGACAATGGCTACGATGAAGGCCTAGGTAGCTCAGGCCAGATTATTTTGGGTTCTGATCAGCTTATTTCTAAGGTCTATGATTACCGTGAAGGTGAAATTCCACAGGTTTACGTTAACTGGAATAACGGCACCAACGAGATCAACCCAGGTGAAATTGATTCTAACTTCAGCCAGTTCATCTATTCTCCGGGCCGCTCTGACATTGAGCAGCTTCAATTAGACGGAACATGGTTTAACTCAGCCTTTGATATTCCGTTGGTAAAAATTGATTTCGGTATTGCCCGTACCGAGCAAAGCCTAACAGGGTTTACAGCATGGAGTGGCTTGCGTGGCGGCCCCGGCTTTAATCCTTCTTTCACTGAAATTTTTCCAGATGACATGTTTGTTAGAAACGATACCAGTGGCTTCTTAGATGCCTTCTCTGGTGGCGGCGCTAGCATGAATCCTGGCTATTACTATACCTTCGACTTTGATGAAGCTATTGCTCGTCAACTCGCTTACCTTACCGCTGACGTGGTAGGTGAAAGCAATGCTTACTCGATTGACCCTTATTTTAGTGGCGACCCGTCAGTGAGTAATGTTGAAGAGACTACCGACGCTATTTATGTACAAACAGAGTGGGAATTCGAAGTTAGCGATTATTATGTTCAAGTGAACGCTGGTCTGCGTTATGAAGAAACCGAAGTCCCTAGCGCCGCCGAAGTTCGCGTGCCAACACAAGTCAATTGGGTAGCGGCATCAGAGTGGATAACCCAATTTGAGGCTGATTTACAGCTTCAAGACTTTACGGGTGAGTACGATGTACTGCTACCGATGTTAGATATTAAAGTAGACGTGACAGACGATGTAGTTGCTCGTTTCTCTTGGGGTAAATCGATTACTCGTGCACCTATCGGCCTACTACAAGGTGGCCGTTCGTTCAGTGGAAGCCCCAAAATTGGTTCTCGTACGGCAACAGAAGGAAACACAAGTTTGTTGCCATATGAATCGACGAATCTTGACCTTTCTTTTGAGTGGTATTACGACGAAGCGAGTTACGCGTCTGTTGGTTTATTTAAAAAGTCAGTTAAAAACTATATTGACTACTCAGCGTCGGAAGAGACCTTTGAAGGCTTGAATGATATTTACCAAGGCCCTCGTTGGAACGAAGCAGTATCGGCACTTGAAGCGGCTGGCGTGCAAGCGACTGACAGCGCCATTTACGGATACTTTGTAGATAACGGCTATGCAGATGCTGATGGCGTAGTTACCCCTAACGCTGATGATCCTTTAATTACATGGCGTGTGACTAAGCCTCGTAACCTAAGCGATACGCGCACAGTAGAAGGTATTGAACTCGCGGTTCAACATACCTTCGGTGATACTGGCTTTGGTGTAGGTGCAAACGCAACGTTTGTAGATGGCGATGTGAAGTATGACCCATACGATTTAAGCTCTGAGCAAAACCCGCTTGTGGGTATTAGTGATTCGGCTAACTTCCAGGTGTTTTACGAAAAAGAAGGCTTATCTGTGAAGGTGACTTATGCATGGCGTTCTGACTACGTCGTGGGAATTGGCCAAGCGCAAGGTTCTGCAGATAACCCAGCAACCCAGTTCGATACTTATGGGCAAGTTGATGCCAGCGTGAACTACGATGTGAACGAAAACCTCACCGTGTTCCTTGAAGGCGTGAACATTAACGATGAAACCGAGCAAGGTTACGGACGTTTTGAAGAGCAGTTCTTATTTGCTCGTCAATATGGTCCTCGCTACACCTTTGGTGCGCGCTACACTTTCTGATGTTGTAGGCCCTAAAACAGTAGTTAAGGGCCGTCGTTAAAAGCTGTACTTAGAAGCTAAAATTAAAAGCACTAGCTAGAAAAAATAAAAGCGGCGTAGAGTTAACCTCTACGCCGCTTTTTTGTAACTGCTTTTTTATAACTGCTTTTTCACGCTAGCGACTTCAAAGCCGCCGAGTAAAACGTCGAAACTGCTATTGCGCTGCTGCCAGTTGCTCTAACCTCAACCCTTTTGCCGTACGATGAGGGAAACCTTCCCAATACGTATGCTCTGCCTTCGGTGTTCCGTCTTCACCCATAGCCCACACGCCGTCATTTGATACTGGTACTAGGTCTAAATAAGCTTGCATACCACTATCATTTTTAAGGTATTTACCTAACCATGCGGTAACAAAGTGCTGTGCAATGTTATTCATACGCGCGTTATCCCACACCGCGTCGATATAGTGTGAGCTGACATCAAAACCTAGTGCTTCATCAAATACGAAAGATTCTTCAGGTGCAGGCATAACTGCACCCGCATTATGGTTTGCGTTGTCGTAGGTTAACAAAGTGCGATCTACGTTTTTTGCCCCTTCCCAAATAGCGCGCACGCCGTTTTTATACCCGGACACATCATCTTGTGAACCTGCTACCAGCATCATAGGAATAGCCACGCTGTCTAAATTAAACATGCGATAGTTCATGCCCCAAGGTGCAAAGCCAATAATAGTTTTAACACGAGAGTCCACCTTGTCTCTAATACCGGTTTGATGGCGAGCCAAAGTACCAAATGGCGCACTCAGTTTGCTATTCACCGCTTGTTCGGTAATGCCCGCCCCCGCGTTGATTACCGCACCGTAGCCACCCATAGAGTAGCCAATAATACCTGTGTTACTGGCATCGGCTAATTGATACAAAAATGAACCTTCATCTTTCGCCATGGTTTCAATTTGCGATAGCACGAAAAGCTGATCGACAGAGCGGTTCACTAACGTAGATGCAAAGGCCGCTTGTGTACGATAGGTAGAGTCGGTGTGGTCAATCGACACTACTACATAACCTTTAGAGGCGATATTTTCCGCTAAATGTGACAATAAAAAACGGTTACCAGGGTATCCATGAGATACCAACACTAATGGAAAGGCTTTTTTGGTTTCTAAAGGTGCAGCATCTCTTACTGCTTTACCGTGCAGTTCAACCTGCTGTTTACCATCGCGTATAAATGCGTTTAACACTGTATTGCCAGTACTACCCTGCTCTGCCGGATACCAAACCTCTAGGGTTAGTGAGCGGTCATAAGTAGGAAGTGGGTTTGGCTTAGCCTTAGTAGCATCAAGAGCAAGAATATCAATCTGCTTAGGATTGACCACCTCAAGCTTGCGCACCCCAATAGCATACTCGCCATAGGCTGAAAGTGCTGGTGCATCAGAGCGTTGAGTATCAATTCTATTCTCTGCATAACTGCCCGTCGCACTACCTATGCATAACACAATACATAGCCCTTTAAACAAAATATTTTTACTCACACCCATACCTAACTTCCTTCCATACATTTTGATATTCCTAGTTAAATCAATAATTATGCTCACATAACTGTGACACTTTAGGGATAGCATTAAAAGCACATTAACCAAATTACTCATTAAATTAAGACAACCCTACTTTTATGCCTCTACAACCCCTAAATTTACCGGTCTAATGCAAGACAAACCAGCAGCTTTATTGTTATAAACTTGTATAAATAAAACATATAGCGACTATTCACGAACTAACAGTACCCGCCAAAAATCCATATAAATACATAAATAACAACTAGTTAAGCACGAAAAATTAAATTCACGCTCACTTTACGGCCATTAAAGACTTAATTAACAAAAAGATTGCAATTGATTTACTTTTTGGTTAAATTTTGACTATCTTCTGTCTTATATAAGACAAATGAGCAAGACAATAAGATAAATAAGCATTACGCGTTAACTACATCGTAAGCGAAATTGAAGAGAAGACCGTCGGACACACGGCAAATATAACTGGACTAAACCCATAAAAAAGAATTCGTGGAGAACACCATGTTACTAAGACCTAGCACACTACATTCAAGTATTACTCGGGCATTAGCCATTGGTACTTGTATGACCATTGGCTTTGCGGCCAGCGCACAAGAAGCAGAACCTGTTGAACCGAAAGGGCTGGAAAAAATAACCGTTACCTCACAAAAACGTGTAGAAAGCTTAAATGAAGTGCCGGTTGCGGTTTCTGTCTTACGCGAAGACCAAATTAACGCTGCATTTTCTAACAACATTGAAGGTCTACAAGCATTAGTACCATCGGTCAGTTTCCGAAAAGGTAACACAACAAGAAACTCGGCAATTACCGTGCGTGGTATTGGAACTATTTCATTTAGTGTGGCTGCTGAGCCGAGTGTCTCTACAGTAGTAGACGGCGTTGTGTTAGGCCGTGCCGGTCAAGCGTTTGTTGACTTATACGATCTTGAGCGCATTGAAGTATTACGTGGCCCGCAGGGTACTTTGTTTGGTAAAAATGCGTCGGCCGGTGTGGTTAACATTACCACTAAACGTCCTTCTGATGAATTTGAAGGCACCGCAGAAGTATCTTTGTTTCAAGACAATGAATACCGTTTAAAAACCAGTGTATCTGGTGCGTTAAACGATAATGTAAACGGTAGCCTAACCGTACTTAAATCACAGTTCGACGGCTATATTAAAAACGTTTATAACAATGAAATGACCAACGGTTACGATAAAGAAGGCGTTCGTGCCATGCTTGATATCGAAGCGGGTAACGACACTGATGTGCTTTTCATCTTTGAAAACGTGAAATCTGATGACAGCTGTTGTGCCGATTTAGAACTTTCACCAAGTGGCCGTCACCCTGATTCTGAAGCACTACCTAACAGTACTGGTACTGGTGACTTAGATTTAGAACAGCGCCTTATTGATCATGACTTTGAAACTCGCACATTAGATGAAACCACCGGTTTCTCAATGCAAGTTGACACCATGTTTGGTGACCATCAGTTCACTTCAATCACTGCTTACCGTGATTGGGACAACACAGAATTCCGAGAAGGTGACTTCACATCAACAGCAGGCACACGTCCTTTCCCTGTGTTTGGCGAACCGTTCCAGTTACATGATATTGGCGCGCAAAACTGGAAACAAACTTCACAAGAATTCCGCATTGCATCGCCTGTGGGTGAGGCATTCGATTATCAAGTGGGGGCTTTCTGGTGGACCCAAAAATCTGAGCGTAACTTTACCCGTGATGCAAGTTGTCAAAATAACGCAGGTCAATTCCCAGCGGCTATCAGCACATACTTAACCGACACCTTCGGCATTGCAGACCCAACTGATGATCAAGTGAATCAGTACATTGCTGATGAAGGCCTAAGCTGTAATTCAAACGATATTGTTAGCGCAACGGCTTACATGGAAACGCAGTTTGATAACTGGGCATTATTTGCTGATGGTAAATACCATATTAATGACGACTTGCGTCTGCTATTCGGTATTCGTTATACCGATGACGAAGTTAGCTACTCACATAACCGCAGCAGTAATGACCAATACAGTCGTACTGGTGTAGGTGTACGTAGCTTCGATACTGACTACAGCGGTAAGACTGATGAAACAAATGTATCGGGCAAGTTGGGTGTGCAGTATGACTTAACCGACAACAGCATGACGTATTTTACCTTCTCACAAGGTTATAAAGGCCCTGCGTTTAACGTGTTCTACAACATGTCAGACACAGATACCTTACCTATTGGTGAAGAAACATCAGATGCCTATGAGTTAGGGTATAAATACGCAGGCCGCAGCGTAATCTTTAACGCCGCTATCTTTAGAACTGATATTGACGGTTTCCAAGCAAATAACTCAGAGTTACTTGATTCAGTGACTATCACTCGCTTAACCAATGCAGGGTCGGTGACCACACAAGGCTTCGAATTTGACTTCATGTGGCAAGCAACAGATAACCTCTCGTTAACCGGTGGTTTATCGAAAGTAGATGCTGAAGTTGATAAGTTCTTATGCCTCGGAGCCGATTGTGGCGGTAGTTCAGGCGCTGACTTGCCTTTCTCGCCAGACCTAAAATACTCTGTAACCGGTGAGTACATTTGGGAAATGGACAACATGGATATCATTTTAAACGGCTCGTACGTTTACACTGATGAAATGTTCGTGGGTGCGCCTGGTGCGTTTGCCGTCGAAAACGACCCAGCAGTATTACCTGACTACGCTATTGTGAATGCAAGCTTAGCGTTTTCGTTCCAAGATGATGACTACCGCATCAGTCTTATCGGTAAGAACTTAACTGACGAAAGCTATGTAACCACCTACAGCGGCGATAACTTCCGTTATCAAATCCCTCGTGATGCAGACCGTTACTTTGGTGTGCAGCTACGCGCTAAGTTCTAAAAACAAGTTATACATGTGTGTTTAAGGCGCCTATATGGCGCCTTTTTTTATTAGCTTTTAGCCTTTCGGCTTAAAGCCAAGCACCCTGTTACGCTCATGGTGTTGTAGCTCTGCCAATGTTTGTTGCTGTTGCTCATTAGGCGTAAGCGTTGAGTAAACCGGCGGAGTTAGCGGTAATTCACCTTGGCCAACTGTGTGTTGATGGGCCTGTTTTATTTGGTTATGACTTAGTTGGTTATGATTTTGCTGGGTGCCAATTCGTTGAGTATGAAGGCTGGGGGCAGATTTACTCTGATGGCCTTTTTCATCAAGCGAGAACGTTGCATTCGGTTGTAGAGCCACAGGAACAACATGGGTAGCAACAATGACTAACCGCGAATGCGCACTCTCATTGATGACCTCGGCAACGCGCTGTTGTGCTTCGTAGTCTAGCCCTTCAAAAGGTTCATCAATTAACAACACATCGGGCATCGCTAATAAGGCTCTGGCCAATGCTAAACGCTTACCTTCACCGCCAGATAAAGCCCTCCCTCCTTTACCAACCCATTCAGCCAAGGTAGTAAGGTGCTGCAAACCAACCCGGGCTAAAACATTGTGCATCGCATCTTCGCTTATTCCAGACGCTGCCGGATCTAAATTGAGTTTAATAGTACCGGCCAAAATGATGGGTTGCTGTTCAACATAAAGCCATTTTTCTAGCATGCCTTGTGGGGTAGCAACATTGTCTATAGAGCGTCGGCCTTCAAAAGGAAGGAGCCCGCATATTGCTTGTAGTACGCTCGACTTACCGCATCCCGAATAGCCTTTAATCACATTCAGCCCTAATGCCTCAAACTGCATATTGACCGCTGGTAGGTTTCTTTCTTTAGCGATAAAACCCGTTAGGGAAAGAGACATGCTGGGTTTATGGGCATTTAGTAAGGGCAAGGGCTGGGTGTGCATTGCGTGTAGCTCTGCCTTGCTATGTCGCCACTTAGCAAGCTTCACGACACTGCTGAAAGTGGCGTTCGCCCAGTCTGGTGCAGCCAATAGCACCATTGGCGTAGTGAGTGCGAGCGGAACAAAATAGGCTGCCGTATTGGCAGTAAAAACAACCAACGCCACTAAAGTGAACACGCCACCTTGGAACAGCCACATAGCTTTAGACACTAGTGCCTGCTCTTTTAGTTGTGCATCTTGTACGCGCTGAGTAGAGGGTGCATTAAACAAGCCCTTCACCGTTTTTGACTTAAGGTGCCATAAGCTACTTGCTTGAAAAAACGTCGCGCTTTGTTGCCGAAAATCAAGCTCGGCCTCAGCCGAACTAGCCACGGCTTTCAGTCCGAAAACCGCCGTAATAACACTAATTACCAGCCACACTATAGCTAGGGCGATGAAAAAACCATAACCTGGCACATTCATGAAGTACCCCGTGAGCAACAGGCCTGTCATTAGCAGCGTAACCGAGGCTAATGGCGAAACCCACGCAATAAAAGCTGAGGCAAGTTGCTCAGTGTGGTTCGCGAGCGCTTCAACTGTCCATGCTTTGCTTTCAAGCCGTTTTGCTGCTAATTGCTCAAACACAGCTAACCGTGCTTTGGCAATTCGGGTTAGCAAATCGTTGTGTCCAAGCCACATGGTGGTGTAACCAGAAGCGATACGAAGTAGTGCGAGCCCACGAATCACCACCGCAGGGATCACGTAGTTAAACCCTATCGGGGCTATTGCGCTAATGGCAATAAACCAAGATGAAATGATAAGAATACTCAAACCCGCTATACCATGAAGCAAGGCCAAACCCAGCGCGCCATACGCAGCCATTGATGTCTGCCCGGTTAGTGATGAAGACGCTTTTGATGTAGATGTACCTTGCGCAAATGCAGCAGGCTTTAACGATTTGGATTTCATTTCACTGTTACCTCACCGTCTGCAACATGCCAATGGGTGTCAAACCAATGCGCAGGCAATAGCTTATGCGATGCCCAAACAACGGTTTTGCCTTGTGTGACGCGAGCAATAAGCTGTGAAAGGCGATGATGTTGTTCATCGGGAATATGCGCGGTAGGCTCATCTAACAACCAAATATCAGGGTCTCTTAATAGGCCGCGAGCCAGCGCAAGCCGCTGCGCTTCACCGCCGGAGAGACTGGGGTATTCGGTCATCAAGGTATCTAAACCATCAGGCAGCGACGAAAGCCAATCGGCTAGCTCTACTGAATTTAGCACCTCGCACAACGCACTATCGCTATAGTGGGCATCAAGTAAAAGGTTGTCTCTCACGCTGCTAGGTAAAACAACGGGGGTTTGGCTCACCCATACGCAGCTTCCATCAAAGCAGTGAGAAGCGTTGCGATGACCCGCTAATGCCTCTAACAATACCGTTTTACCACTACCAGAAACACCATTTAGGCGAATATGCTCCCCTGCTGCAACCTTGAGGTGTTCGGCTTTAAGTAAGTTAGGTATATCAAAATCTTGCGCATCAAACCCCGAAAACGGTTTGTTTGTCACTCCCCTCTTTTTTACTTCCCCTTTATGCGCTGGCGCATTGTCGTTCAACGTATTAAACAACGAAAATAAACACTCGCTGGCCGCTTCAGCTTCGGCTTTTTGGTGATAAACCTGCCCAAGTTTTTTCATTTCGCTTAAGATCAGAGGTACAGTAAGCAACACCCAAAGCCCTTGCTGCAAGGAAATATCCGGCCCTAAATTAAGTTCGCCTAATAGTGAAAATCCAATAAATACCGCGACTAATGCGACCGATAGGGTGGCAAAAAAATCCAATACTGACGATGACAAAAATGCGACACCCACCACCCGCATGGTGCGTTGATTAAGTTGTTCGCTGGCATTATTAAGCAGCCGCATCTGAGTATTATGCGCACGATAACTTGCCATTAAAGGCAGTGCGTTGAGCCTATCGGTAAATAACCCACCTAGTCGCTCAAGCGCCACGAAATGCTTGCGATGTAGGCTGGCGGCGCCTTTCCCCACAATGATCATAAATAAAGGAACAATCGGGAGGGCGATAGCTAACCCCATACCTATTACGGGGTTAACGTAAAAAATAACGACTAACGCCATCAAAGGGACAAGTACAGCAACATATTGCTGTACGCGGTAATCGAAAGCCCAATTGGCGATAGAGCGAATGTGCTTCACCCAAAGTGTTTGCCAGTAAAAAAGCGAATGCTGACGAATGAGGGCATGCTGTTGCTCGGCGAAAATACGTTGTAACTTTTGCTCCATAGCCTGCATCAACTGACTCTTACATGACAATGTAAGCGTGTTTACCAACCCTTGCGCTAACCAACTTATAAACAGCGCAACGGATAAACCTATAATATGGAATTGGCTTGCTTTACGGGTATCTACTACCCATTCATGCATGGCGTGAGCGAAAAAATAGAAAGCGATAATAAGAGAAAAAAGCGACACACACTTCACTAAAGTGATTATCAAAACCTGCCTTCGCACGCCAAGCTTAAGCGTGTTATCAAGTTGATTAAACCCAGCTTGAAATGTCTGTCTGTTTAACTTTTTCATTTACTTTATCGCACTGTCTTTCGGTCAGGAATTCGGTTCAAAAAACCGGTTTAAATGGCGAGTCAAATCAGGCAACGAGCATTAAAATCGTTAGCTCGTTGCCATTTGCGTGTTAACTACGCCATAAGTACTGCTATTACTTAGCTATTCGGCGTCTTCAGGGCGGTCCATGTCTTCGGTAGACTCAAGCCACATAGCATTCAAAATACCCAAAGAACACGCTAGCAATACGCCAAGGATCCAAGTGAAATACCACATATGCTACTCCTTAATAAATAGTGTGAGACTGATCTAAGTCGCTATTTTTTACTCGCCCACGCATCACATAATAACCATAGGCGGTATAGCACAAGATGATAGGCACAAAGATGCAAGCCACAATGAACATGATATTTAGGGTTAAGTGACTAGAAGTGGCATCCCATACCGTTAGGCTAGCTTCTGGCATAGTGATACTGGGCATTAAGAACGGGAACATTGAGAAGCCCGCGGTTAGAATAACGCCAGTAATCAGTAGTGCACTTGAAACAAATGCCATTCCTGCATTCCCGTTGCGAGAAAACATCGCACATGCTAGCCCTGCTACTACACCTAAAACAGGCGCAATAATCATCCAAGGATAGCGTGAGTAGTTAGTCATCCATGCACCGGCTTCAATAGCGACTTCTTTTTTCATTGGGTTCGAGGTGGCTAAGGTATCTACGGTAGAGGTAATAACAAAACCGTCTAATCCAAATGCCACCCACGCACCGGCAATGAGAAACAAGGCTACTGCCACTAAACTCAATATAAAAGATGTGACACGGGCTCTGGCTTCAATGAAGCCATCGGTTTTCATTTGTAACCAGGTAGCGCCGTGGTTAAGCAAGATAGCCACTGACAACAACCCAGAAACAAGTGCGAATGGGGTAAGCAAACCAAAGAAAGAGCCGGTGTAAGTTGATTTAAGCGTGTTGTCGAATTCAAACGGTACACCTAATAACAAGTTACCAAACGCCACGCCAAAAATAAGCGCAGGAATAAAACCACCGGCAAACAAGGCCCAATCCCATGCTTTTCGCCACTGCGAATTTGGCAACTTACTGCGATAATCAAACCCAATAGGGCGCATCCACAGTGCAATTAGCGTTAACGCTAGAGCTAAATAAAAGCCTGAAAAAGCGGTGGCATAAATCATTGGCCATGCTGCAAAAATAGCGCCACCAGCCGTAATGAACCACACTTGGTTTCCATCCCAATGCGGCCCAATGGTATTAATCATTACGCGACGTTCTTTGTCTGTTTTACCAATAATGGTCAGTAGTGAACCTACGCCTAAATCGAACCCATCTGTTACCGCGAAACCAATTAGCAGCACACCGATAAGGCACCACCAGGCTACGCGAAGAAATTCATAATCAATCATGCGTTTGCTCCTTTAGCATCAAAGTCGATAAGGTCATCGTCTTCATCAGTAGTGCGATCTTCAGGAGGCACAGGGCCTTTTTTGGCGAATTTTTTCATTAAGTAAAAGGCCACAATGAACATCACGGTGTAAAACGCTGAATAAGCAACTAACGTGGTGACAATGTCTGAGATAGACAGATTAGACGTTGATGCATGCACTGGCAGAATCTCTGCAATGGACCAAGGCTGGCGACCAAACTCAGCCACAAACCAACCGGCTTCACACGCAACCCAAGGTAACGGCAAGCTATACAATGACGCTTTCAACAACCAGCGAGGCTGGGTAATTTTGTGTTTAGTACTGTAATAGAAGGCGGCTAAAAACACGGCTAGCATGATAAAACCTGATGCCACCATTAAGCGGAAACTCCAAAACAAGGGCGCAACTTTAGGGATACTGTAATCTACTGCTTTTTGTAAGGCCGCTTCAGAAGGTTGAGTCACATCATCCGTAAATGGCTCTAATAACATGGCATAGCCCATGTTGTCTTTGTGCGCCTCAAACAGCGCGAGCTCATCTGCTGTGGCCGTTCCTTCTCTCACGCTATCGAGCAAAGCGTATGCTTTAATACCATCAAGAATACGTAAGCGGTTCTCGGCTTTAATATCTTTTAAGCCTTTCACTTCCTCGGTAAGAGAACGAGTCGCTATAATGCCCATCGCCCAAGGAATTTGAACGGCGTATTCGGTTTCTTCTTTTTCATCGTTGGGAATACCAAAAAGGGTGAAAGGCGCTGGTGCTGGGTGAGTCTCATATTCTGCTTCAACCGCGGCCAATTTTACTTTTTGCACTTCTCCTAACTCGTAGCCACTTTCATCCCCCAGCACAATAACTGACAAGGTAGCCGCTAAGCCGAAGCTAGCAGCAATGGCAAAGGAACGGCGAGCGAAGGCAATATGCTTGTGGTTAAGTAAGTAATAACTAGAGATCGCCAATACAAACATAGCACCGGTTACGTAGCCGGCTGAAACGGTGTGCACAAACTTAACTTGCGCTACAGGGTTAAAGATAACTTCAGCAAAACTTGTCATTTCCATACGCATGGCTTCAAAGTTAAATTCTGCGCCTACGGGGTATTGCATCCAACCATTCGCAATGAGTATCCATAGTGCTGAGAAATTAGAACCAATAGCCACTAACCATGTGGTCATTAAATGTCTTCCCTTCGACATTTTGTCCCAGCCAAAGAAAAATAGCCCAACGAAGGTTGACTCTAGGAAGAACGCCATCAAACCTTCAATAGCCAGGGGCGCCCCGAAAATATCCCCAACATAGTGAGAATAGTATGACCAATTCATCCCGAACTGGAACTCCATTGTGAGGCCGGTAGCCACACCGATGGCGAAGTTAATACCAAACAACTTGCCCCAAAACTGAGTCATCTGTTTGTAAATTTCTTTGCCTGTCATCACATAAACGGATTCCATAATGGCAAGCATGAAACTCAACCCTAAGGTTAAGGGCACAAATATAAAGTGGAACATTGCAGTTAGCGCAAATTGCCACCGCGATAGTTCGACTAACGTATCGCTCATGGGTTTTCTCCCTAGTTAAAAACAGTACGGCAAGCCGCTAAAAATTCTATTTAAATCAACAGCCTTAATTAAAAGAGCGCACCGTAAGACTTATACTTCTGTATGAGGTTTAGCAAGCTTTGCGCCAGCTAAGGCACCACTGCCCCTAACCTTTAGTATTCCCTACTGTGCGGCGCAATTATTCCATTAAGTCGAACTAGCCGCGTTGATCCATCTCAAACAAGACGAGAGGAAACTGCGCCAAAAATGACAATTGCCGCCATTTTTGACATTAAAGTCACATTAAATGATAAGTAGGAAACAGAGCGTGGAGCCTTTGCAAAAAACGCTGCTAAAAAACAAGAGAGGAAAGAGAAGAAAGTGAAAAAGATAGGAGTTAGGTAATAGGTGGCAGGAGATAGGAGATAGGAGATAAAAAGATACAACGGATGCCGATAAAGGCCCGTTGCATCTTCTTAAAATATAAAGCTATTCGGGTGAATAGGTAAGCGTGAAAGCACCTCTTAAACTTCCCGGCGCAAAGCCCGTTGCGGTATCTTCTGGGTATTTTTCTTTAATAATATCAATCACAGCAGGTGCCACATTGTTACCATGACACGCCGTACACACTTGCCCTGTAACAATCGCTGACATATAGCGCAATTCGCCAGTTTCCTCATCCCACTGCGATGCTTCTAGCGGCATAGGCAATTGCTTAGATAATGCGTCAGCAAACTCATGCAATTGGGCTTCCTCCCACGCATCAGGTTTGTTGCCTTGATTACGCACACGAAGCGCTGTGCGTCCTACTGTCCAACCATCCTTTTTGAGCGCTTCTGCGATAGGCCCAGCAGCCACATAACACTCCTCTACCCCGGCTTCTAAGCCTCCTTTTGAAATGGCTTGTTTAAGCCTAGCTTTTAACGCCCCACCTAATGCTTTGGCGTTACTACGTGCCTGATTTAGCTTATCTTCGGGGCCTGCTAGGGTGGTTTCAGTTACGTGTTTTGTCACTATGCTGTCTTGCGGCTGCGGCATTTCAGCCGCCAGTGCAGTTGACAGCGCGGTTGATAGTGGGGTTGATAAAAAGAACCCACTTATTACACCGGCCGTTAATCTCATTTTCATATTCTTTACCTCAATGGGGAGCATTACCTACCAACATAAGTACAAGGCGCGTGCCAATGTGATACCTTAAACCTAGATTAGTTATCTTGTGGGTATAGACTGTGCGCATACGTCATTCATACCCAACCCGTATCGCTAGGTGAAGCTGTTACATGAATATCTCGATTGTTCAGGCAATGATAGATGCCATCGATAAACCTGCTATTTTCATTAATCATCAGTATGTAATAGAAGCGGTTAATCAGCCTTATCGCAATACCTATCCTGTGGATATTATTCCGGGGAAAAGCCAGTGCTTTAAAGTGTCTCACGGGAATACCAAGCCTTGTGATCAATGCGGCGAAAGTTGCCCTATACAGCAATGTAAAGAAACCGGTCGAGCAGCAAGCGTAGTACATATTCATACCACCAATAGCGGCCAAAGCTACTGTGATATTCTCATGCGCCCGGTGCACGATGCTAACGGCGACCTGCTTGGCTACTTAGAAATATTGGATAAACTCGCGTTTGCCTCTAATTACCCTAACAAGGGAAAAATGATAGGTGAATCTGCCGCCTTCAAAGCCATGCTGAATAAAATTAACCGAGCCGCAAAATCCGATATAGCCGTGTTACTTCAAGGAGAAACAGGGACAGGTAAAGAGCTGGTTTCTCATGCCCTACACACCAGCAGCCACCGCGCCGAAAAGCCTTTTGTCGTAATAGAGTGTACGGGGTTAGCGGATTCACTTTTTGAGTCTGAATTATTCGGCTACGAGAAAGGCGCTTTCACTGGCGCGCAGTCGAACAAGAAAGGGTTGGTTGATGCCGCCCAAGGCGGAACCCTATTTTTTGACGAAATCGGCGATGTCCCCCTTACCATGCAAGTGAAATTATTGCGGCTGCTTGAAACCCAAACCTACCGCCCAGTAGGAAGCGTTCAAGTTAAAAAGGCCGATTTTCGTTTAGTGTGCGCGACGCATAAAGACTTAAAATCCTTAGTAGAAAAAGGCGAATTTAGACAAGATCTCTATTATCGAATTGCGGGCTTCCCTATACATCTTCCGCCGCTTCGCGAGCGCCAAAGCGATATCCCTATGCTGTGCAGCCATATGTTGCACGAACTTCCCTCGAAAAAACGCTTACACAAGTCGACTATTGAAGTGCTAAGTCATTACACCTACCCAGGTAACATTCGAGAGCTTAAAAATATTGTAGAACAAGCGTATTTGTTGGCAGATGAAAATGTTATTTATCCAACCGACTTACCCGAGTTAATCAGCGAGCCCACTACTCATAGTAACGCGAGCATTGTTACTCTGGAAGTTGCTGAAGCTAAGTACCTTGAAGAGGTGGTAGCAAAGCACGAAGGCAGTATAGATTCCCTTGCCGTAGCACTGGGTGTTAGCCAACGGACCTTATACCGTAAACTTCAAGCGCTAGGGTTAAGGGTTAAATAGCTCGCAGTAAAAACCCCTTTCAACATCCTATATTTAACGTATTATTAAATAAGTTTCGGTAGAAATAGAATACTGCTTTGCCATTGAAGTCATTATTTACACTGCTAGTATGCCTAACCCTGCTATTGCAAAACGCAATGGCCTTGGGGCTTGCGGCCGTTTCAATGGAAAAAGCACAGCGATTTACTACCGAGTTTAATGACAGCAACAACGATATAGAGCTGATTTGTACCGGCAATACCATGCGCTGGATATCATTAAGCGCGACTGAAGGTGCTGGTGAGTTTGTTTATGTTAGTGTAGATATCAGCAAGATACCGGTAGAACATATCGACTGTACCAACAGCCTGCTTTCTGACTTGCCCAACGCCGTCACGGCACCTGATTTTTCACTTCCTTTAGTCACCTTTGTTCGTTTTAACAACCTTGCTACTGCCATTGCACAGCGCCCCTATACGGCATACGCCTACGCGACTGGGCTCTCCCGTGCTCCGCCCCTTTCATAGTTTAGCCATCACACTTTATTTATAACGCGCTTTTATCAGTTTTATCGCTGATGTTGTTTAATTAAAAATGGACTAATTATGAAAAAAACAGCCATTGCACTAGCAGTATGTACTGCTGGCTTTTCCCCTTTTTTGTATGCTCAAGACACCGCTTCAACCGAAGTTATTACCGTTATTGGCGAGCCACTAACCCTTACCAGTAATGCACCAGTTTCCGCCTCTAACAATACGGAAGCTGACTATGGCGATCAGCTTGCTACGCTACCCGGCGTGACTATTTCTCGAAATGGTCCGGTGACAGGGTTAGTACAATATCGCGGCCTTTATGGTGACAGAGTAGGCGTGACTATTGATGGGGTAGATATCGCGGGCGCTGGCCCTAATGCCATGGATTCCCCGCTGTCGCATGTATTACCTGAACCAGGCCTTCAGGCCGTATTGTATCGCGGAATAGTACCGGTGAGCGCAGGGGTTGAAACCTTAGGCGGTAAATTAGACATTCGTGCTGACGCTCAGCACTTATTTTCTCAAGCCAATGGCCTGCAGTTTAATGCTAGCGCCAGTGCGTATTCTCCCGGCAATGCACAGCAATACCAAGCCAATGCATTTTACGGCGCGGCCAATGGTTTTATCAGCGGCGCATTTACCCACCAGCAACGTGACGAACGTGAGGCTGGCTCTAACGATGCAGGCTCAAGCATTGCCATCCCTAATTCTCAGTATCAAAGAAACGGCGGAAAGCTTCGCGCGGGTTATCGTTGGGGCAAGCATAGCCTAGATGTGAGCTACCAAACGCTAAATACCAACAACAGTGGCACCGCAGCCCTTGCAATGGATATTACTTTTATAGACGCCGCATGGTATCGCTTAGGTTATCAGTACCAAGCCAGTGACGATCGCACGGTGAAAGTAAAAGTGTTTGGGAATAGCAATCAGCACGCCATGGATAATGCATCCCAGCGCGCGGTTTCAATGGCTAGTATGGCCAGACAAAACGACGCCGACTCCGTTGCACAAGGTATAGAGGCAACCTACATCACCCCTGCCCTTGATGGTGAACTTGAAGTAGGTTTTAGTCATTTATACAGCCGAAATAACTCTGTTATCACCAACCCGAATAACAGCGCTTTTTACATCAATAACTTTAGCGATATTACCCGCGATACCTATAGTGGTTTTACCGAGTGGCATCGAGCAACCGACACCGCTGACTATTTACTAGGCCTTCGCTACACACAAATCGATATGGACGCCGATGCGATAGACTCTAACATGGTGATGATGAATGATGCCGTCGCCATGCTAGCGTCTAACTTCAACAATGCTGAACGTAGTGAAACCTACAATATGCTAGATGCAGCGGCCACCATTCAAATCCCCGTTAGCGACACGGTGACGGTATTTACGGGTATCTCGCAAAAAAACCGTGCACCCAACTATTACGAACGCTACACCTGGTTACCGTTAGGGATTACAGGTGGCATGGCTGACGGGTTCAATTACATTGGTAATCTAGAACTTGATAACGAAACCGCTCGCCAGATTGAATTTGGTATCACCTACAGCGAAAACGATTGGACTGTTTCACCCCGGCTTTATTACCAAGACATAGAAGACTACATTGCTGGCACACCGAGCAGTAATGCGGCCGCAATTATGTTCTCGACTATGATGGGGTCGGATACGCCGTTTCAGTGGACCAACACAGACGCCATTATTAAAGGGCTAGATGTGACGGTTAGCGGCAAACTATCGAGTAACCTGCTGCTAACCTCTACCGCCAGCGTTAGTCATGGAAATAGAGACGACATAGACGACGCGCTATTTCGTATTGCCCCTGAGCAATTGACGACTCGTATAGAGTGGCAAAGCCAGCTCATGCAATCCCCGCTGATGTTGTCGGTTACCTCGCATTTAGTGGGCGCACAGAATCATACCTCTGCGCTACAAAATGAAAGTAGTACAGCAGGTTACGGGCTTGTACATTTAGGCGCGCGATGGCAGCTAAGCCAAGGCTTTAGCGTGTTGGCACAACTTCAAAATGCCTTTGATAAGTATTATACCGCTCACACTGCGGGGGTTAATCGGGTATCAAATGCCGATATTGCGGTAGGAGATAAATTACCGGGAACAGGCAGGGAATGGCAGGTCTCAATGAGCTACCGCTTTTAAATACCGCTAAGCTAGCCCCCAACATTAGCGGGCTAATAGAATAAAACGTAAAGTAAGAGGCGCGAGTATGCGCCTTTTTCTCTTACCCTTCGAACTCATACAGAAAAGCCAACGAATGAGGTGGCCTACACTAATTCAAACACTGCCTGCACAATTAAGCGGATTGCTAATAAGGTAACGATAACCTTAAACAGCACGAGAAATTTATCGGCTGGAATCTTCTTGAGTACTTTTAGTCCCACGTAAGTCCCCACGGCACCACTTATAATCATGGCAAAAATTAATCCTAGCCATTGAAAAAAGGAGAAGCCTACAAAGGTAAAAACAAACGCTTTTAACCCATGTTGAAAGGTAAGGCACGAGGCCATGGTGGCGGTTATCTGCATTTTATTGTAATTGTTCCGATGCACAAACGCGGCAACTAGCGGCCCGGTAGCGCCTACAAACATGGAGATTAACGTGGTAATTAACCCTGCTAAACTTCGACCAGCAGGTTGCATTTCTTGCGCCTTCGGTTTGCTGCCCCACACCAAAAACAAGATAAAACCCGCCACAGCAAATTGAATAACCACTAAAGGCAATTGCACCACGATAAACGTAGCCAGTACCGCTCCTAACAACGCCCCAAATGAAAAGAACTTCACCATGGACCAGTCAATATACCGAAAGGTCATTAACGCTCGGTTGCCGTTAGAACCTAACTGTACTAAGCCATGCACAGGAATAAGTGCAGAAACTGGTAAGCTTCCCGCCATTACCGCAATAAGCAACACGCCGCCGCCAATCCCAAAGGTAGCCGTTATTAAGGACGTGATGGTAGAGGTGGCAATCAACACGGCTGCGGTAGTGAGTGAGATAGCACCATCAGCGGTTAGCCAATAAGTAACAAGATCCAAGTGCAGCCCCTTTTCGGTTTATTCATTTGTATTGGCCCCAGCGTAAACAAGGTGAAGAACGCGTATTACAGCTTGTCTTTTCTGAAGACAAATTTAAGGCACCTAGTAGCAATTCGTAACAAATTATCTGTAATTTGAACTTGTACATGCACTTTAGTGCAGGCATATTCTGCAATCTTCACTGCGCAACGAAACGGTATGTCTCTACATCGTCGATGCGAATTTACATGGATTTAGTTTAGGAAGTTACGTTGTATTCCTTTTTCACCCGTTGCAGCATTATATTTTTTTGTACCGTAACGCTAGCTTACGCTAACGATGCGTCTCAACATATAAATAACCTTGCATCGCACAGCGTGTGGAAGCAGTTATTACATGCTGAGCAAACAGCGGTAACACTAAACCACAATGGCAGTCACTTCTATTTAGCCGAAAATGGCTTTGAAGATCCACTTTCAGAACTTGAAGCGACTATTCACGCCTTTTCGCAAACCCCAAAACGCCAATGCCAATTTCCCGCACGTAAGCGTTTTATCGAAAAACATATACCCTCGATTAGCTTCCCTGACGTGGCATGCCCAAAGTATCAAGAATACTTAAATGCATTCTCTACCCACAGCGCCAGCCTTATTTTTGCTTCCGGTTACTTAGGTAACCCAGCGTCGATGTTTGGCCATGTATTTTTAAAGTTTAATGGTGAGTCAGCAGAAGGATTACTCGATAACACCTTCTCTTACGGGGCCAAAGTTCCCGATAGTGAAAACAAGTTGGTTTACATTACCAAAGGCATCTTGGGCGGGTATCAAGGTAAGTTCTCTAATCAGCAATACCATCATCATCATTTAACCTACAGTGAAACTGAGCTTCGCGATATGTGGGAATATAAACTTGCCCTATCGCAAGACGATATTCAATTTCTACTCGCCCATTTATGGGAGTTAGAAAATGCCACCATGACCTATTACTTCTTTGAGCAAAACTGTGCCTATCAATTGGCAAAGTTACTCAGCTTAGTGTTCGATGAACCCCTGATTGCCCCCAACAAGGTTTGGGTAATGCCGTTTGATTTAGTGGTAATGATGCAGCGCCATCAGGGCAGCCGGCCCATGTTTAATGAAGTTATCTACCATGGTTCGCGTCAACAAACACTTTACGATCGCTGGCAGCAATTAACCAGCAAGGAACAGCAAACCTTACTGCAAATTCTAGAAAGTGCACCTAAAGACACACAAGTTAAGCTTGCTGCTTTAGGTGACGCATCGGCAATACGGGTTATTGATACCCTTTACGACTATTTTGCTTTTATAGAACAAAAAGAAGACGACCTCACAGACATACAACAAGCACAAAAGCGGCAAGCCATGATAAAACGATTTGCTATGGCACCCGTTAAACCAAACTGGAAAAGCGTAGATAGACGCCCTCCTCATGAGGCACAAGATACCACGCGTATTGGCCTTGGTTTATACGACACACCATCAGGCAACGTGGCGGGTGAGTTGAACTTTAGGGCCAATTATTACGACCTGCTCACGCTGAATGCGGGGCGAATTCCTTACTCTGAGCTAACCACCTTTAATGTGCGTCTTCGTTACCTAGAGGGTGAAGGGTTAGCAGTAAAAGAGTTTACACCGGTACGAATTATTAACCTTAATGCGTCTGAATCTGGATTGCCACTTGATAGCAATTGGGCTTGGAAACTGGCCTTTGGCTACAGAGAACAAGCTAACAACTGCACCCAGTGCGGCGCAGGTTATATCGACAGTTTTATTGGGAAGTCTTGGGCCTTTCGTCACAACCTTGTAGGTTATGCCGCGCTCAGCACTTCTATTACCAGCTCTAATCTGAATGGCGGCTTTATCGCTGTGGGTTCAGAAGTGGGAGGCGTAGCACATGTTACGTCTGAAATAGCAATGTCATTGGCAGTAGGACAACAATGGTTTGTGAACCAGCCATCGAAGGATCAACATTACCTCTCTATTACCGCGCGATATGCAATTAATCAACGCTGGGACGTGAGAGCCAATATTGATAACAAGCATGGTACTGACTTCGGCTTGCTCATTTCACATTATTACTAATAACAATCAGAGGAATATAACAATGTTTAAAAAACTAACGCTTGCTGCACTTCTTACAACTACCGCCATTGCTGGAAACGTATCGGCAGACGATAACATCAACCCGTGGAAACAATGTGGTATTGGCGCCATGATTTTTGATGACAATGGCACAGCTGCTGCACTTTCAAACATCATTTGGGATTTAGGCACCACTGCGGTTTCTTCAAAAGTATCATCTGCTGATTCTTGTGAAGGTAAAATGGCGACTGCGGCTGTATTTATTCAAAATAACTTTAACAACGTTATTGAAGAAACTAGCCAAGGTTCTGGCGCGCACCTAACGGCAATGCTTGATATTTTAGACGTAAACGAAGCGGCACGTGCTGATGTTGTTACTGCTGTTCGTGCTGAAATGGCACTATCAGTTGCAGCAAATGAAGCAACTAGCCCAGAAGCTTTCTACAACGCAGTTGTAGCAAACATCTAATTGTATGGGCAGTGGCTAAATTGCCGCTTGCGGGAATGCCACTGCCTTATATCGTTGTACTCTTTCATTAAGCTAAGTACAGATCTACGCTTCTTATTTTACTTCTTTAGCAATAGTCATAATACTTTGCCCTTGTTTTACTGAAGGCCCTGATAACCCATAGAGCGCAAAGCCGCTTTCAGGTGCAATCACGGTTTCTACCGTATTGCCGAAATAGTCTTTTACTACCCCTAACGTATCGCCCTTTTTCAAAAATTGCCCAGCGGTAATTTCAGGAAACCATAAACCCGAAAAGTTAACCGGCACCGAAAAAGTCCCTTCAAAGTAGCGACTGGCAGACACGCCCTTCGAGGTAAGCTCCGCTTTACTATTGTTAACAGTCGAAGGTGAAGTAATACCCAAAATACGAGTGGCCTCTTCAAGCCCTTTTACCATCGCGTTTACGTGTTCTTCTTTTTTCGAACCGTTTTCACCAATCTCGACCAAAATGGTTGGGGCACCATGGGCTACCGCTTGGCGATTTAGCGAACGGCGGGTATCTACTTGTTTTTGTGTATTCATTTTGTAAGTCACGATATTCGGGAATTGAAACCCTTCTGCCACCATCATGGCTTGTTCGTAGTCACTTGAAAGCGGACCACCATACACCCCCACAAAACCAGCTAGCCATTCAGCGCCATCACCACTATGAAGGTCGATAACAAAGTCGGCTTTTGCAATAACGTGGTTCGATAGGTTCCACGCTATTTGCTCAGTCTGCGTTCCATCCTCCTTGCCAGGAAAACTTCTATTAAGGTTCTTTCTATCATGGGGGTTTACGTAAATACTTTTCTCTTCAAACGCAGGAATGTGCGCCACACGCACCGCAATAATAGTGCCGGCTAACGTGCTAGGGTCGATGTTCGCCAGCCATTTTTCAGTGGCTAAAATTGAGTTATATTCATAGCCATGAACACCAGCGATGGTCGCAAGTACAGGCCCTGATTTAACCCCGTTAATAACGGTTACGGGAATAAAGGTTGCAGGTTCTGCGCTGTTATTTCCACCAGCCCCCACAGGAATACGAATGTTTTCTCGGCTACCTTCGGCCACTAAAGTGCCTGCAACGCTTATGTCTTTTGCGCTTGCCCCGTGACCAGCCAATAAAATACAAATAGAGAAAACACTGATCCAAGAATACTTTTTAACATTCATATTTTTACCTAAATTTTGATATAAAACGGATTGTTTTTGTAACGCTATAACATTGCTGTTTAAGCAATTATACACTGCCCTGTGCTGGCTTAAATGATTAATTTAGTGAGGGGTATTGCCGTAAGTAAAAACAACGTATGGGATGAATATTTTTTTGTATTTTACGTTCTGACATTGCTTAGCTTTGACTTACGTTGCTATGGCTTATCGAGCTTTGGTTTACGGAGCTTTGGTTTATGGAGAGATGGCTTCTATTGAGAGGGAATTGCTTGAGAGGGTATAACGCATCGTTTGGCATGCGCTTGCTTTTTAAAAGCTAAAGCGAGAGGTTCATAATAGCACGAAATAGTTGCGCCTTGATATTCTCAACAAGGCGCAACAAAAATTCGTGAATCTATGCGCGACTTTGGAATTTACGCTCTTCGGTATTTACCTTTATCCACTCACCGGTACTGATGTACTCAGGCACTTGAACCACTAGACCAGTCGATAAAGTAGCAGGCTTAGTGCGCGAGGTTGCAGAGGCACCTTTAATAGAAGGATCGGTTTCAGTCACTTCAAGCTCTACACTCATCGGCAAATCTAGCGCCACTGGCACATCGCTTACAATTAACACCTGAATAGACTCGGTCTTTTCATTAATAAACAAAGCTTCATCAGCAATGCTTTCTTTATTTAGGTGGTACGGCGTGTAATCTTCGTTATCGAGGAATACATACTCGTCGCCATCAATGTAAGAAAACATCACAGGGCGACGTACTAGATCAGCCATTTCTAGCATGTCTGAATCTTTGAATGTTTCATCAAACTTAGCGCCGCTAACCACGTCGTACATACGCATGCGATAAATACTACCACCCGCACGGCCCTGAGGTACTGAACGTTCGATGTCTCTAACAATACATGTTTTGCCACCATAAACGATGGTGTGATTCTTTTTAATTTCACTTGCCTTTGGCATGGTCTTACCCTGTTATTAATGGCCTTTAACGATTGGCAGGCCACGTTAATTTATCGCCCTATCTTCCGGTAATTGAGTGTTATAGTCAAAACTATAAACAGTCATAAAATTAATAAATCTATACTTTTAGGCAAAGGAATTCACAATGCCAAAAATAATTACATTTGTGTTACTTCTAACGATTGGTTTTTCCCTTAAAGCTGAAGAGTCTAATTCATTTACGCAGACTTACGCAGTAGCCTCTACCATCATGGACGAGGATAGGCTCTATCATGTATACCTTCCACCTTCATATTACGATAGCAAACAGCGCAGATTTCCCGTTGTATATGTACTCGATGGTGATATTCATCGAACCAGAGCCATTGCCGGCATGCTTGAAGGCTTAAGTACTCAGACATTAGAGCAGCAAGTTGAACAGGCTATTGTGGTAGCGGTACCTAACAGTGCATCGGCAATAAGAGAGCGAGATCTTACCCCAACCAATGTTAACTGGGAATTCAATGGCCGCTTATTGGAAGCCTTCCAAGGGATTGGAAACGCAGATAATTATTTACGCTTTTTTCAAAGTGAGTTAATTCCACAAATAGACGGAAAATTCAGAACATCTAATAAGCGAATACTGGTCGGAGAGTCTTTCGGTGGGCTGTTTGCTGCATACGCGCTGTTAAATAGGCCAGGGGTATTCACTCACTACCTTATTATTGATGCCACTTATTTGTGGGACAATAACTATTTAAATCGCACGCTAACTAACAAGCTTGCACAGGGGAAACAGCCTGAGGGGAACGTGGTTTTTACCTTTGCTAATAACGCCGAATTTGGCGAGATTGGCGAAACAAACTTAGCGTGGGGATATCAGTTTTTCGATAAATTGGACGCCATTCAATCTGACGAACTCACACTGCAGAAACGTTACTTTGACGATGAGTCTCACGGCACAGTTGCATTACCCAGTTGGTATTATGGGTTTAAAGCGTTACTCAAAACCCACCCCGATTAAGCTGAAGCACTATTTAAGATTTAGCCCTTGATTCAACCCTAGTTCTTTTTGTTTTTTCTTAGTCAGCCCTAGGGACACAAGTCGATAAGACTCGTTTAGATAATAGCTAAGCTCTTCGTTGAGATCTTCTACACTTAGTTCAACGCCCCCTTTAAGCTGGTCGGCATCGCTTGCAAATTGCTGGATCCATTTCATGCCCCGAGATGCAAAATAAGGCGCGGGGCGATATCCAGGTTTCTCACTCAAGAAATGGTAGTTAAGATCTGAGGCTTTAAAGATATACGCGGGCTCACCAGACTTACTCAAGCCGCCTATAGCAAATACTTTACCTCCCACCTTCCACACATGGGAGTTATTCCATTGCATCACATAGGTTGTGGCCTTTAGGCTGCCACAATAATGATTAAACTCATCGTAGGTCACTGCTCTACTCTTTATGTTATGGGTCTCGTTTTTATGAATCTCGCCCTTCTTAACTCATACCTTTCATATCAACTTTTTCATTCAGCATGCGTCGTATTTTTCGTGTACATCGTTTTTGTGCCGTTAAAACTATCATACAGGGCTTGATGACTTTGCTTAGAAAAGGTATCCGTTCTATTTTCATATTCCTTTATCCAGTCTATCAACATATCTAAATTCGCATCTTGCGCTTGCTTAGACTCATATTTATGCGGCTCCCAAGGGCGCGCCTTAGCGTTTTCAACACAAAGGGTTATGGGTAAATTTAAGAATATAAGTTCCTCGGCATAAGGCAGTACTTCAGCGAGCAAATCGGAATAACACCCTTCAATAACCCACGATGTATTGTCAGTTAAGAAACTATCTATAAGCACTGTCGACTCACTGATAGGCATACGACTAGGTGGGCTTGTGGCCGAATTTGAGGGCGCCCAGGCCACCGAGTCTAAATCTAAATGCGCGATGTGGTGAACCTTTACCAAGTTCTTGGCCAAGGTCGACTTTCCTGAACCTGAATTACCAAATATCACTATTTTAGTCATAAGCAGCCTTATTGTGTCTTAGCGCTAGCTTTTTACTACTAGCATTTCAGCAACAAAAATACTCCACATTGCTAGAACAGCCAGAAAGTTAAGCATAAAAACAATGCCTCGCAATTTTATGTTCGACGTCATAATTTGCACAGCGCTATGTACTATTCGCCCTACAACAAAGACCCAAGCAAGAGCTACATAAATGGGTTGTAACTCAAGCCCTTTCACTATTAATACAACGCAAATGACATGAAAAAATAACGGCCACTCGAATTGGTTACTTAAATTAGCGCTGATTTTAGATTGAATAGCATCGAATGGACTCGAGCCATCGTCATTGCGGCCTAATCCCCACACCTTAGGCGCTCTTACGAAAGTTAAAAGCATATAAAAGAATGTACATAATAAAACGTGAGCAAACATAGGCACTACTAGGCTATCCATTAGCTAATACTCCCGTTATTTTTTTGGTCTTTTCGCCACGCCATGAAAATGCGTAGGGCTACCATGCATTGTTGGGCCCATTTGAAAATCGACATCGATAATCTCCCCCCTGCCTACCTAGTGAATTCAGGTACTTTTCAACACCGTCGACAGTAATCCCTGTTAAAAAACCACTTCTCTTAGCGTCTGACGAATTTATAATTTTATATTCCCACATAAATTTCATTTTTATTAAGTGCGCGATAATTCTTTTGCAAGGTTGGAGCTTTGGCCTGCTGCTATTATTGTTTAGTGTTGATGTATCGCTCGACCCGCTTTTCTAACGCATCCAAAGGCAATGCGCCAGCACCCAGTACGCTTGAATGGAAGTCGCGAATATCGAAGTTATCACCTAACTTCGCTTGCGCTTTTTCACGTAATTCCAGTATTTTTAGCATACCCATTTTGTATGAAAGCGCCTGCCCTGGGTTTACAAAATAACGCTCTACTTCCGTTTCAATATCTTGTGGCGATAAGGGGGTATTGGTAACAAAATATTCTATAGCTTGTTCTCGCGTCCAGCGTTTGTAATGAATACCGGTATCGGTCACTAGACGAACCGCTCGCCAAAGCTCATTCTGCAAACGGCCAAAATTATGCAGTGGATTTTTATAAAAACCCATCTCAAACGCTAATTGTTCAGCATACAAGGCCCAGCCTTCTATATAAGCCCCTACACCTAAATACTTCCTAAAGCGCGGCAGTCCATCGAGTTCTTGTGCCTGAGCAATTTGAAAATGATGGCCAGGTACACCTTCATGATAAGTTATCGCTTTGAACACATACTTTTGAACACCTGTCATATCGGCCAAATTAGCATAGTAAATTCCCGGGTGGCTTCCATCTAAGCTAGGACGATTATAAAACGCAATAGACGTAGAATTTTCGCGCCAAGGCTCTACTCTACGCACTTCTAAATCCGCTTTTGGCAGTGTATGAAAATATTGTTCTGCTACGGCAAAAATTTCATGGGTTTGCGCTTTTGCATCGGCTAAAAACGCGGCTCGGCCTTCGTCGTTGTTAGCATAAAAATTATTGGGGTCGGTGCGTATAAATTCAAAAAACGCTTGTAGTGTTCCGGTAAATTCAACCTCATCCATTATCTGCTGCATCTGTTGATGAATGCGCGCTACTTCATTTAAACCAATTTCATGAATTTCTTCTGGTGTTAATGACAATGTGGTTTCAGCTTTTACTCGATTAGCGTAATAAGCATCGCCGTCAGGCAATGACCACACACCATCGTTGTTAGCTTGTAATGGCTTTTGCTGTTTCAACGTGGCAAATAAGCTGCTGTAGCCTCTTTTAAATGGCCCTTTAAGGGCGCTACTAACCTCTTCAAGCAATGCATTTTCTTTTGATTCCTCTAAATGCAGTGCGGCTAGTTTTTCTTTGAAGTCAGCATATAAGGGGTGAAGCTTGCTACTACTCGTAACCGGGGCATCTAAAGGTGCGCCTGTTAACATAGCACTCACGTCGTTAATCATTGAATCAAACGAAAATGCAGGCGGTAACACACCAAAGGCTGCACGGTCTTTCATCCTCGTTACAATATCAGCCATGAGTGATTCAAAACCTATAAGCCTTTTTATATACGCCTGTGCACCAGCTTCATTCACAATGCGGTGATTATTTTTAAGCAATGTAATGGCTGAGGTGTATTGACCTCTAAACTGATCAACCACATAACTTTGCTTACGAAAAGCCGCATTTTCAATTTCGTTAGTTAGTTCTCGCTTAAACAAATCAAAATTCAATTTCCCTTCGTCGCTTAAGTCGCCGCGGTCGAATTCGGCAGTTAACTTCGCTAGGTCGACTTTTGTGTTTTCTAACTGCTTTTGAGCAAATACGTCAGAGGTATCGCTCCAGCTAGATTGCGCGCCATTATCAACCCCTAGGTAAGATTGGAAATTTGGGCTTTGTGCCACCAGCCTATCGAAACGCGCCTCTATAAACGCGACAAGACGCTTATCTTCGTGCTGTTTGGAGATTTCCGATTTATCTACAGTAGCTTGCTTTGCATGTTTTGGCGCATCTTCAGGAGCGGGGTTGCAGCCACTTAACGAAATAATGCTCAACCCTACCGCACATACAGCCAATGCCACCGCACTTTTAGAAAGGGCTTTTGTAACGCTACATTTTCTTACCCGCATTCATTCCACTCCCTAAACATCAATATTTGTTATTTTTAATTTCACCTACGACATTAAATCAATCTAATTAGAATGGGTAATAATTTTACTTATTGCTAAAACTTGGAAGTGGAGCGTTCTCCAAGTGATGTTAACAGGTTTACTGAGCACTACCGTACGAGCTCGTTATAGATGGTGTGCTAGGGCAATTGGAACCCTCCACAGCATGGATGCTGTGGCGGAGCGCCCATGGATGGGTTTACCGCGTGTTCCGATTGCCCTAGCACACCATCTATTAAGCGAAAAAAATGAACACCACAAAACCGTTGACTTTTTATTCGGCAAATTAAATACTGCGGGTATGACATTACGCACATTGCAGTTTTTTGCACCGCGCCAAGGTTTGGCGTTAAACACAATTATCCTCCTCGCTATTATTATTAATAATTGGCGGGAAAGTTAGTGCGTACGTAAAACATCACTAAAACCCGCCGCTAAGGCGGGTTTTTCTTAAGTCTGTCTTCGCGGTAAAAACAAACGAGACGACAGCCATGAACAACATCACACAATTATTAGCCCGTTTGCACAACGCGGTAAACGACAACGATCCTGCTTCGGTTAGCGCCTGCTATGGCGATAACGCCAAGGTAGTATCCACACCGCTAAAAGGCACCACTCAGCACGATTGTGTTAGCGCATTACAAACCTTCCAACACAAATACATGCCAGAGCATATCGTTACCACCGGCGATGAAATTGTGATTGAAGCGAGCGATGTGGCGTTAGTCATCGCTAAACTTTACTTAGTGCCAAAAGCCGCTCCACATGCCTTACCTTGTGACGGAAAACGAGCCGTATATGTGATGCAGCGAAACGACAGCGGTGAATGGCGATGCATTATCGATAACTTCTTTGGCACCGACTTACTCGACTTCGCTTAAGGTGTTTAGCGCTCAGCCTCAGTTATCATGTTGTAAAATCAGGCTAATATTGCCAGTAATACGACAAAAAGATACTCGGGCAAGTTACCTTTATTTTGAAGCCGGACGGTTTTGTGTCAAAGTAACGCATCAAAATTTTCATTGGCGAATACAGACTGTTAACGCTAAGCAAGGACTATAAACATGTTTACCACTGCTTCGATTTCTCTTAAGACCGCTCTACGACCTATTGCCGTGTCTTGTTTGGCGCTAAGTGCGCTATCGGCATGTGTTACCACAAATCAGGCTGATACGGCCGCGGCCGCCGCACCAGAAGCGTCGTTTTCTCTATCAAACTCAGTGAAATACCAACGCCAGAGTAAAGAGTATCCACTTCTTAGCGCCTATGTTTACAAACAGGCTACCGCCGCACTGCCTGCGACCTTTGAAAATCAGCAAACGCCTGCCGTGATCGTGCTAGATGTAGATGAAACCGTGCTTGATAACAGCCTTTATCAAGAAGAGCGTGAGTCTAAAGGCTTGGGTTATTCAAGCGAAAGCTGGAATGCATGGATAAAAAGAGAAGAAGCCACTTTGGTTCCCGGTGTAGATAAGTTTCTAGCAACGGTGATTGAAAGAGGTGGAAAGATTGCGCTAATTACTAACCGCGATAAAACCTTAGACAGCCACACTTGGAATAACTTATTGGCTGTGGGCTTACCGCTTACACCAAGCAACACCTGTATTATGGGCAGACTACCTGCCGACAAAGATGCCGTTGATCATAAGTACATTGTGAACGATAAAGACCGTCGTCGTAATGCTGTAAAACAAGGCTCGCCAGCTTGCTCAATAACTAATGACACTGCAATTAAAGGCTGGAACAAACCGCATAATATTATTATGCAAATTGGCGATAACATTGAAGATTTTCAAGGCGTAACGCAGGAAGATGCTTATCTGCCAGCAATACTGCCTGAAGTCGGTACTAGCTTGTTTATTTTACCTAACCCCATGTATGGTTCTTGGTAACTCGCTTTTTGCCACTGCTACCGCATTGTGGCTGTAGCAGTGCTTTTCCACTCCTCAATAGAAATACCTAAACGCAAAATAGACGTTACTAGCGTCTTCAAATTGAGCAAAGAAAGTATGCGGTTCATCACCACTAAATAGGTTTACTCCGCCTCGAACCTGCCACTTATCAGTAGGTGAATAGCTTGCGCTAGCTTTCAAGTAACCATCGTTGTCGGTGGGGGAGTAAAACAAAAAGGTATTGAGGGTGAGGGTTTGTCTTTTCGCCTGCCATGTAATGCGAGTGGTTACCCAATGGCGATACGCTTCTTGCTCATATTCTGGGTAGGGTGAATGGGTCAATAACGCATCATGATGTTGAATGGCTTCGGTATACCACTGCACAGCACCAGTTACATTCGCCATCACTTCTTGGCTGTACCCAAGTAAGAAGCGGCTCTGGGAATTACTCACTGATGGTGACGTACCTTCGCTGTCTTCCACACTCCGATAATACGCATACTCTGCATTTGCAATCCCTTTACCCAAGGGCATAACTACGCTGGCACCAATAGCATTTAAGCGGCTATAGCGCGGAGCACCTAATTCATCAACGGCCGTGGGTTGCTTGGTATAGCCCCGATATCCATATAACGCAGCCTCAATACTCCCGAACGAGCTGCTAAACGTGCGATGCGCCCGCAACGCCACTTCACTACCACTTGGGGTATTAGCGTTAGTTACGGTATACGCTGGCGCAATGTTTTCATTTACTTGGGGGCTGAAAAACGAAAACACCTCTCCCGTAATACCAATATCGGGTTCAAAGTTAGGCGTCACCACAACATCTATATTTATGGCCTCCCAATAACCCGATAGCTTAATGGAGGCACTGGGCGCTTTTAAATACTCATCATCACGGCCTGAGAAAAATGACTGATAATCTTTTGGGAAAAGGTCGTTAAGAAACACATAGTCGCCTGTTCCCCAAGTAAGTACTTGTTGCCCGACTTTTAAGTCAAAAGCATTGCCCCATTCGCCCAAAGCAGCCAGGCTACCTTGCCATGCTAACTCACGTACCTGAAACTCTCGTTGATGTTTAACACCGTCGTACCACGCATCGCCGCGAAAACTGAGTTTAGATGCTGCTAGCGCATAATCGGCGCGCAGTTGCACTCTTGCGTCTCGTAAGGTGCTGCTAGAAGCAATGGCAGCATCATTCGCCACTCGGTTTCCTGCCGCCAGCTCGACAAATCCACTAAAGGTGTAAGCGGTGGCGTTATTGTCCTGCTCGCCCCAGTCTTCGTTGCCCCAACTATCGTCGCTCCAGTTATCGTCGCTCCAGTTATCGTCGCTCCAGCCTTCGTCTTCCCAATCGTCGTCGCTAGCAGGCTCTGAGTTGTCAACTTGTTCAGTTTTGGCAGGCTCGTCTTCCACAGTTTCATTTTTGAGTTCTTGTGAATACGCCAAAAGTGAAACATTTGTTCCCAGAAGCGCTATTGCCAGTAGCGCTAATCCACGTGATTTCTTTCCCCGCATCACGATTACTCCACAAACTCTCGTGGTGGCACGCGTAAACTGCGCTCACTAAATACGCTGTCGGGTAACGCAATATCGTACTGAATACCGCGAAATTCCATTAGGGTGTAGCCGCCTGATGCTAAATCAGACACTTTGCTTCGCACCACAGTCGGGTAGCCTTGAACCGTTTCTACTGATACGGCTTCAACTCGGCGGTAATTATCACCCCCTTTGAAAAAGTTGATTAGCGTGGGCAAATAGGTTTGCTTGTCTATCTCTACTATATAATGGGAAAACTCTACACTACCTAGGTTTTTAGGCGTTGCCCGCAACACATAGTGAGTGTCAGTTGCGTTTTGCATTGTGAAGTTGTCTTCTGACACTGCACGGCCCGACACATCTTCATAGAAAAAATGAGAGCCGACAAACGAGGTGCGTTTATCACCCGCGGCTATTCGCTTCACCAAATCAAGGGCGGGTAAATACAACCACCGATCGTCATCGGTATGAATGTTGGTGTGCTTTTCAACTCTAAATACCGTGCCTTTTACTTCGGTTGGGCGGCTGAAAAAGACCAGCATTTTTTGATCTCCCGTTTCAGTGCCTTCATTGTCTAGCACGTCTTTGCGCAGAATCGTGAATTGGCGCATTTGTTTGCGGTCCTGGCTGTCTACGATAATCATTCGCGCCATCGACTTGCCGTCACTCCCCGCGTAATAGGCGGCTTTTTCTGACTTTGCAATGATACTGGCGATATCCTCTTCAACGGCAGATGCACTAGCACTTCCAAAAATACCTAACACCATCATAGTAGCGGCGAGTATACGAACAGCTGCCTTGCTCACTCTGATGTGAGAAAAAACATAACTAACTTTAGCAATTTGAAGCATTGAATTACGCATATTAAGCTCCTTTAAAAACCCAACGTTTTAGAAATACCATGGCCGCGGGTAAGACCAACAAAGTCACCAAGGCAGATACCGCCATGATACTCGCTAAGAAAACACCTACTGTTATGTAAGGTACCAACGGCGCTAGCAATAAAGGCGTGAAGCCCAGTGCTATTACCAATGCATTGCGCGTTATCGCACTGGCTGGCTCATCGAACATAGCGTCTAATGTGTCTGGCACACTGCCCGTTTCTTTATAAATTTCCCGCGCCCTAGCAAGGAAGTGAATCGCAAAATCGACAGATAACCCCAAGGTGAGCGCCGATAGCACGGCAATAGGCATGTCGTAGTCTTTGCCTACAATGCCAATAAGGCCATAAATAAAGGTAATAGTGATGGTAAGGGGGAGCATGGCAAGCACGCCAAAAACAAAAGAACGAAACAGCAGTACCATCATCACAAACACAATGACAAAAGCGCTAAGCAAACTTTCCAACATGCCTGTTACCATATTTTCCTGCCACACCACATTTAAGTAGGCTTTACCTGCCCAGTCGTAGCTTAGCCCTTGTGGTAATGGATTCTTCGCAAAGTAATCTTCTACAAGCGATATCACATTTGTCATATCTTGGTTATCACCACTGGTAAGCTGCAGCCAAATCAGGGTTTGGCGATAATCAGGCGTAACAAAATGCCACAAGTCTTGCGGACGGTGGGAAGACTGATATTGCATTAAGGTTTGTGCTACGCCTCGGTTGTTGGCGGGTAATGCGTAGTCTGCCTCGTTGCCTGAGCGTAGCTCACGATTCACCACTTTGACGACATCAACCAAAGACTGTGATTTACCAATTAACGGTTGAGTGTCTAGGTAGGCTTGTAACCTTTCAATATGCTTAAGTACTGCGGGCTGCTGGAAGGTATTAGCATTTCCATTTGCCGCATCGACGACTTGCAATAAGCTTTCTAACGCCATTAGTTCGTCATCGTTGAGGTTGCTAAATAACGCATCGTCAATACGCATGGCAAGTTCCGACATTTTGTTAGCGTCGTCGCTCTGGTTTATCGTGGCCTGGGTTTGCTCAACCCATTCATCTAAACTTGAGGGTAATTTCGCCTCGTTTAACACCTTGCTTGCATCAATGCTTTCATTGGTATCGGTAATCACCAGATAGGCATTGTACGTGCCCGCAAACTCTGCATTTAACGCTCTGTCTGCCACTCTTATTTCATGGTCTTTTTTAAACCAACGCACGGGGTTGTCGTTGATATTAATTTGCGTAATACCCCACGCTGATACAAGGGTAATTACACCAAATATAGCAATAATTAACGCTCGGTGGTTCAGCGCAATATAGCGCAGTTTATTAACGGTACGCTTTAGTAAAGTGCTATTACCCTTACTATTGTCTGCCTCTTCGTTTTGATGCAACGCTACTTGAAGCTTGTTTAATGCTGCGGGCGACATTCGAGATATATAAGCAGGAATAAAAGTAAGGGTAATCAAAAATGCCAACAAAATACCAAACCCAATATAAGCGCCAAAGATTTGCACAGGGGGAATAGGCGTTAACATTAAGGAGAAGAAACCTGCTGATGAGGTGAGCGAGGTAAACAGCATGGGCTTAAACAGGTGCTCAACTACTTGAGTGATCACTTTGCCTGCATTCTCACCTGGTTTATAACGGTCGGAAAATTCAGACAATATGTGGACTGAGTCGACTACCGCGATAGGCATTAGAAAGATGGCAATCATGGATGACATGATGTGCACAGTGAACCCCATACCAATGAGAGCACCCATGGTGATGATAACCGTACCCATCGCCACTATCATGGGCGCAGTAATAAGAGACCAATTTCTAAAAAATAGGAACAGAAGAACAAAAATCATGGCACCAGCTGCAGGCGCAGCAATGGCCATTTGCACAAACATTTCTACACCAAATTGATCTTCGGCCACAGGTAACCCTGTGATGTGCCATTGGCCAGTGGTGTCAACATTCGCTAAATAAGCGCGAATATCTTGGGCAATGCGATAACTTTCATTTTTATCGGCAATGGGAATATAGATAGCAGCAGCATTGCCTGAAGAGGCAGCGAGTGTGTCGTATAGTAAGGGCAACCTTTCGATAGAATCTTGTAGTTGTGCACTCGCGCTTGCGGTTTCAGGAGGGCTGGCCATTAGCCATGAAAACTCCAGACTACCGTCACTACTTTGCTTGATGTTGTCTACCGTTGAAAACGACATGACGTCTTGGCCAATAACACCCTCTATGGCAAGCACATGATTAGTCACTTTGTGAATGGCCGCCAAGTTTTCTGGCGTGTATATGCCACCTTTGCCCTCGTCGTCTTTGGCCCCGTCTCCTTTGGCAAAATTATCCACCACCAGACCAACCACTATTGCATCGTACATGGAGAAGGTTTGCTTTACCTCATTGTGAAAGGTGCGAGCACTATGAGATTCGGCCAACATGTTTTCGGGGTCGGTATCAATCTGAATCAGGCGCATTTGAAAAGCGGCAAATGCCGTTAAAACGGCGAGAAAAAAATAAACCCATCGCCCTTTGTGCGTGCTTACATGCAAAAGCACATCGATTGCTAATTTCATATCAAAAACCTCAACATATTAGATTTTTATTATATTTATGGTTTGTTCAGTAAACAAGCACATTTTTAGGCAAAGTAACTTTAGGTGTAATTTTGCATGTACATGTCGGTAAGAAACGACATAGCAGTAGGAAAAATTTTCCCACCCATTTTCTTAAACATACGCTTATAAAGTGCCAACGTGTAGAAATAAAGAAAATAATAGATATATATCAATTATTTACAAATTAATTAAAATTATCTTAATCCTTGGCACAAGTTTAGCATTAATTAGACTAACGGATAACAACAGATGTAAACATGATGCTAGGAAGGCATACCGTTACCACGAAGGTAACCATGGCATTACAGACTTTATCTGCGCAGGCTGACAACATCGGACGTAAAAGGAAATTCGTCGGCCAAGGATGCAAGGATTGATAGCAAGGTTAACGTCGCTCTGTTGTTTATCGGAAAGTTAAATACGTTTAACACCAACACGGATGTTGAAAAGGGATACGCCTTAATGGCGAGCAAGGTTGACATTGATGTCGACAAAGCAATCACCACGGAGTGGGTTGATTCGCTTAAGGAAGTTGTTGACGTGAATGACCGATTATCTGTTTTTGCGCCAGTTGAGTGTGATGGTGACTTGGATTAAGTCGTAAAGGCCTGCAGGATGCAGAGTTGCAAACGCTATTATCGCGATTGCTGCTGGATACCCACATCACTGGCACAGACATTGATGTCCATGTGCAACAAAGGATTGTAACCTATTTGGCTCTGTTGACCCGGCATTATGCCTTCAGCAATGGCCATATTGAGGAACACTAGTAATGTCATCGATATTATTAGTGTGCTGTCACCCGACAGCATGCCTCTCCCCTCTAAGGCCCTTCCCGGCCTTTTATATACCTCTGATTTTGGCCCGCCTTTGGCGGGCATTTTTTTGCGTGTAGCTTTATGTACTTACTTATTTTTTATTCCTTGCCCTTCTTTTGAAAACAATGAGATATAAGGTCAAAGAAACCCTAAAAATCATTGTTCCAAAGTTTTTTTATTTATTTTTCTATTTTGCTGAACTTTTCTTTATTTCCCCACTCTTACTAATACATGGAGTCATTTAGTGTGTTGGCTTTGTGAAGTGTAAATGTGTTTTCCAAGTTATGTTGTGTTTTTCTTAAGGGGCTCTTTAGCCCCTTTCTTTTTGCCTGTAATAAAATCCTCTCTCGCGTATTACTACCTACTTTTCTAAAAACCAGAATTATTAGCTAACCTGAATCCTGTTTAAGAAAATGAAATTGCTGCCCGCAAAAAAAACGGTCGCTTCCGTCAAGCCTTGCATAGCGCCGTCTGTTAATTGCTTATTTCGGCAGCAACGACTGATATCTCTACAAGCAACGCTTCACGAGCCATATTACCGGTCACACATGCTCTAGCCCGAGCATAACCTTCAGGAATCCAGTTGTCCCAGACATCGTTTATCTTTACAAAATCATCCATAGTTTTAAGATAAATAGTGGCTGAAAGCATGTGCTTTCGGTCGCTACCAGCCTGAATAAGCAGGCTGTCCACTTTGTCCAGCATGGTTTGAGTTTGATGAGTGATGTCCTTGGTCGTATCGGCACACAATTGCTCGCATAAATAGATAGCGCCATTGTGCTTTACAACGCGACTCATGCGCTACTTAGTTTCCATTCTTTTAATACCGTGATTTGCGCCTGTAATAAGCGCCTCAAAGAGAAACAAAGCGAGTGGCGCTTAAGCAGCCACTCCTGTTAAGGGCACAATTGCAAAGCTACAGTTTCAACATGCTATAATCAGAAAGGATTGTACCTGTTCTTGTCCTTACCAAATAAGTGCGTTTGTCATCAGGGTTTACCTTCAATGAAAGCTCACCGGCCATTTCATCAATCGTAAACTTACCGTCACCGACATAAATAAGCGCATATTTTTTAGGCCGTTGAGCCATTATCATCATGCCTGAAATATACAGATTTCCACCTTCTGCTGTCACAACGGCAGGCTCTTTCAAAAACGCAAAGGGCTGCTTGTATTCTCCTACCCACTGAGATACTAGCGCTTGAGGTAAAGGCGAGTTATCCGGCTTTAAAGGCATTGATTGCGACCAGCCTAATTGCTCAATAGTCGTTTTCCTGATGGTGTCGATCACCGGCATACGCGCACCGTTACCACCATTCCCTAAGATCACAAGCGCCCGGCCGCCTTCCATAGTCGCTCTCATCTCTCCTCCTGTGCCAGTATTTGAGCCGCCATGTGAAAACCAATCCAGATTACCGTCAGCGTCACCTCTAAACCAACCGGCACTCATTCCATTCACAGTACTGAGGGTGTGAATTTGGGTGGTCATAGCTGCCACCTTAGGTGAAATTACGCGAGTGGGTTTACCCGCTAATGCCATCTGATAATCAATTAGAAAGTTGGTTAAGTCTGAAGGTGTAGACCACATACCCGAAGGCGCAATTTGTGGGCAAATCGGCAGCCCGGTTTTTATGACTTGCTGATCGTCGTCATGTACCTTGGCAACATTAGCAGGAAACTCTGGGTTACCTGGTTGATACATAGTGGTGTGGGTCATGTTCAGAGGGTCAAACAGCATGGTTTTGGCAAGTTGCTGTAGTGTTTTCTGAGTCGTGTCTTCAATAGCAGCTTGTACCACCACATATCCGCCGCCACTGTAATCCCACTTTTCTCCTACTGGAGCTTGAACGTGCACTGGCTTGTCGTACCGTGGTAAATTTTTTCCGTTTAAGGTGTCCATTAACGTAGGGATGTTGTCGTCACCCTGGTAAAAATCAGCATAACCACTTTGACTAGTGCCCGCAGTGTGAGTTAATAAATCGCGGATGGTAACCTGGCGCTCTTGGGTAAAGTCAGTTTCCGCTAATTGCCAACGGGTAAGATAGTGATTAACGGGCATATCCCAGTCGATAACACCTTTTTCCGCCAACATGGCTGCAATAGTGGCAGTTACCGGTTTAGACATTGAGGCAGTAGAAAAAGCGGTTTCGGCATCAATGAGGTCACCAGTACCAACGCTTTTTTCACCGGCAACATGCCGTGCCACTATTTGATAATTATCGACAATGGCCACACTCACGCCAGTGAGTTTATGTTCATTGAGCAGTTCGTGATAATTGATTCCCAATTGCTGCTCAGTGATGTGCTGCTCTGACATGGTTTTGGCGACCACGTGAGAAGGGGGCGTTAAGTTAAATAACACACTTAAAACAAGAACGGGTAAACAGGGTTTATACATATCAATCGCCTCATGGGTAGGTAATGAGGCATCTATGTTATTGCGTTCACAGTTTGTCAGATCATATTCTGCACCAACTGCTCGATAAGCCCTACCAACTGCTCAAATAAGCTTATAGACTCTTGTTATACTTGCATTAACTCGACCTAACCTTGCGCACTTTTTAATGAAAGCCAGAACCAACACGCTCATATACTTCTTATTATTTAGTGCAATGGCTGCTCTGGTTGTTGCTGGCACAGCGATGTTTCAATCTAACAGAGCAAATGAGGTCGATGAAAACATCATATTCAGCAATACCTATTATTGGTCTGAAGATCACCAACAGGATTTCCGATCCCGCCCATCGGAACGTACAAATTGGCGAAGTTCAACTTTTCGAGGCATAGCCCACGTCGACACACCGATATGGGTTCAGATAGATTTTACCATCGATGAGCTTTCACCAAATCCTATGGGCGTCTTCGTTTCGGTAATGGGCTCATTCGATGCGTATTGGAATGGCGAGTACATTGGTAGTAACGGCAAGCCTGCACTCACCAAAGAAGAAGAAGTCATAGGCGATATCGACAAGGTGCTGCTTATCAACAAAGATGCTGTCGTCATTGGGCAGAACACGTTGAGTTTATACTTGTCGAGCCATCATCATCCTTCAGAAGTCCAGTATGGCGGCTTCTTTGCCTTTGTTAGTGACTACACAACCTTGATCGCCATGTCGATTAAACGCGCGTTACCATCACTGTTAATGTTAAGTGCGCTTGGGTTATTGGCGGTGTATTGCTTTATGCTTTTTGCATCAGCTTGGCGTGAAGTGCAATATTTGCTGTTCGGGTTACTGTGTAGCGCCACCATGTTACTCATTATCACCGAATCGGCCCGCGGTATTATTGGTTACACCTACGATTGGCACCTTCCGCGGTTAGAACTGGTGTTAGGACTTTCATGCTGTTTGGGTATATTGTTCGTAGCCTTTATTACCTGTGTCGTTAAGCTTTCTTCTGCGTGGAAGTTAGGTTGGTTAAGCCTGGTACTTGGCATTCAAGGATATTGGTTACTCACTCTATCCGGGTATGATGATCGCAGTCTTCTGGTCTTTGTATCCAGTGTTGGTATTTGCGGGCTTGTCTGCATTCAAGGCCTTGTACAAAAACGGGCGCACAGCGGAAAACTACTTTGTGCATTACTGGTGTTTATCTCGCCGGTGTTAAGCAATACTTATTCTTACATGGATACATTTTTCTTTATCTCGTTTTCTGTTTTAAATGTATTCATTTTATACTTAACCTTAAATTCAATCCGTACGGAACGGCAAGCGCTACTGCAAAGCCAGCTAAATGCCAGTCGTATGGAACTGGAATTGTTAAAGCGTAACCTACAACCTCATTTTATTATGAATACGCTTACCGCAATTGAAGAATGGATTGAAGAGGACCCCAAAACTGCCGTCAATTTTATTCAGGCGCTCGCCAACGAATTTCGATTGCTGATCAAGCTTTCACAGCAACCGCTGATTGCCCTTGAACACGAAATAGCACTATGCCAAAGCCATCTGACCATTATGGGCTATAGAGCCTGCGTAGATTTTCAGTTATCCCAGGACATAAAAAACGCTCAGGTATTGTTGCCTCCGGGGGTTTTGTTAACCCTGTTAGAGAATGCTATTTCACACAACCGTTACCGGGAAGGTGCGTTTGAATTTCAGCTAACTCAGCGCCTGAATGGCAACAAACAAACATTAACGCTGCAAATACCCTTATCTCCTTATCAAGGCTCAAGTGGGTTACAAACCGGTATTGGCAATAAATATATTCAATCTCGATTTAAAGAGAGTTTTAACCATGACTGGGCTATGCAAGAGCGCCGCGACTCACAAGCTGTTACGGTGGCGCTCTCGTTTCCAATGATTGAAAAAGGTGTCACATGCAACATTGGGTAATTGTGGAAGATGAGGTGATGGTGGCAAAACGCCTTATGCGTTTTATTCAACAAATTACCGCAGATGCGCCGACAAAACTTCATCACTTTCACAGTATTGATGATGCCAGGGATCACATGGCGAATCATGCTGTCGATCTGCTTTTTTTAGATCTTAATTTAGGAGGTTTGGACGGCTTTGAGTTATTAAAAGATCAGTTAGCCCAAAGCTTTCACACCATTGTGGTATCAGCCAATACCGATCGAGCCATAGAAGCGTTTGAATTGGGCATACTCGATTTTGTTGCCAAGCCCTTCACCCTGGAAAGAGTGGCAACCGCAATTTCGCGCGCGGAACTCAAAAGCGCTCAACAAGGCTGCCGGTTTTTAACTTACCGAAGACATGGTGTCATTGAGTTATTGCCCATTGAAGATATTGCCTACATCAAAGCAGCCGGTCACTACAGTGAAATAATCACCCACGATGACCGTACTTTGCTGCACGACAAGAACATTGAAAAGCTGAATCAACTACTCGCAAAGGACTTCTTTCGCGTCCATCGTTCTTACTTAGTACCGCTGCAAAACTGTGAAAAAATCAGTACCGATGTTGGTAGTAAATACTGGTTGTGGTTAAAAAATGGCGAGCAACTTCCCGTGGGCAGAACACGAGTTAAGGCCCTAAAAGCCGAGCTTATTTAAGCGCTCTGGGCCGTGAGCTTAGGTAACTCGTTCGACATGGAATCGGCAAGATACCTAAAGATATTTCTGATCGAAAAAAAGTCATAGCCTCTACACACTATATCGGTAAGGCATTCCCTAATGCGAAGCGGAGAACTGCCAAATTTAACTGCATATTACGGTATAGGTGAACAGGTGAGTAACGACGACGGGCAAATTCAGGTACGCGGCGCTCGGGTACACAATTTAAAAAATATCAGCGTTGATATACCCAGAAATCAAGTGGTGGTATTTACCGGCGTGTCTTATTATTGAGACAATAAATGACCAACTAAAAAACATTTCGTTCATTGAACACTCAAGGCACCGCAGTATGAATGGATTTATGCTTAATTTACTCGCAGGATTGGTGGCTTATTGCTTAAAGAAAGATAATCCATCCCTTGATATTACTGACGTTGAGATAAATTCTATGGTCGTTGCTTAAACAGATCTGGGGTTAGCTAGATTTCATACCAACTTCATAAATAGAAACGAGAACCATTATCATGTAGAATGAGCTCGTTGTCCCACTTGGAGAAAATCATGTCTAAACCCGCACCTCGTGTTGTTGAAGTTATCGAGTCTTTCCGCGTAACACCAAACATGCAACGTATTGTCCTTGGCGGCGCTACATTAGAAGACTTTCCAGAAACTCGCCCTGGCGCCTACGTTAAATTACTTTTTGATTTAAATGGCAACCCTATAGTAAAGCCTGCGAAAGATAGCCCCGTTGCGATGCGAACCTACACAATAAATAGCTTCGATAGACAAAAAGCACAAATGACCATCGATATGGTAGTGCATGTTAAAGATGGCGTAACTGGCCCTGCGGCCGCATGGGCCCTAAGAGCAAAAGAAGGCGATAAACTAACGATTGCAGGCCCTGGCAGCAGTAAAGCGTTAGCTAAAGACTACGAGTGGGTGCTCTTCGCAGGCGATATGACTGCACTGCCTAGTATTCGCAACTATTTACAAGCGCTTCCTAGCCATACTAAAGGCATTGCCGTTATTGCTATTGAACATGAAACGGATGCCACCGTGCTAGAAAAACCTGAAGGCGTCACTGTTCAGTGGGTATCTAAAAAAGAAGCAACATTATCTGACGCCATGCAGCGCACTAACTGGCCAGAGGGAACGCCTGCGGTATGGGTGGCGTGTGAATTTTCACAGATGAGAAAAATTCGTTCGTGGCTAAAAGACGAAAAACAGGTACCTCACAGCCAAGTTTATATTAGTAGTTATTGGCGTGAAGGCCGCAGCGAAGATCAACATAAGATAGATAAACGCCAAGATGTTGAAGCCTTTGCGAAACAGCTTGCCTAATTAGCATTAAAGCAACAATTTTGCTGTGCCGTGAAAGCATAAAACCCTGTACGACTTTCAGCGCCCTGTAAATAATGCAGAGCGCTGGTATTAGCTCCTTTATAAAAACCAACAAAAATCTATATTGATCAAGATGTTAATCTTTGGAATGGGGATTGCTACTTATTAAGTGCAGTTCACAATAACCACTCGGTTATTCTTTTTAAAGGAGCAACATATGAACAATGATCGTATCGAAGGCAACTGGAAAGAAATGAAAGGTAAGGTACAACAGCAATGGGGTAAACTTACCGATGATGACCTAGACGTCATTGATGGTCGTCGTGAAGAGCTAGTAGGCAAGATTCAGCAAGCGTACGGCAAGAGCCGTGAAGAAGCCGAAAAAGAAGTGGATAGCCATTTCAACTAGGCACTTCACCTAAGCCTTAATGGCTAGCAGTACAAGAAAAGCCCCATTCGGGGCTTTTTTTATGCGTAAAACAACCTAACCGTCAGGGCTAAACCCCTTTGTCAGGACTTAACATCAAGATTCCGTATCAGGCTTTAAGTTGTTGCTAATTTCTCTTGCATCAAAGCTTGTAGACGACGTGGGTCGAGTACCCTTGCCCATCTCAATATTCAAAATACTTTCGATTTCGCTCTTTTGTGAGCCACCTACGAAAATACCAGATTCAAACTGGGTTGTAGGGTGGTAAGACGTTCTACAAGTAATAACGCCACACTCAGTTACCCTCGCATAGCGTTGGCTAAAGCCAACCTGAGGTGATGTTTGTACACGCTCTTTATCTACCATGGTTTCCCGATCAGTTACGACAAACCAATCGTAACCTTTTAGTAAGGTCAATTCCGCCGAGCGGTACATGGCATAATCCATGGCTTTACTCTTATCCGACCCTCTACCTTTGAAGTGAACACGGTATTGGGTTTCGCTTAATTTACTTTCGGTATACCCGAAGCCCCCTTTAGATGCCTGTCGGTAATCGGGTTGGCTCGCACACCCTGTCATTACTATCACTGCTAGAAACGCTATAAATTTAGTTTTCATTAACTACTCCTTCGGCAGCCTTAGACTGCCATCCATGATTAATAGCTTGCTGCTCTTGCTCTCTATTTAATGGTGTGGACACCATTAACAAATCTATCTCTTCATCAAGCACTTTGTTGGCACTTGCCGTTTGATATTCACTTTTATCGCGCCCCGCTGTTATCAGCTTACTGGCGTGAAGTTGCCAAATGCCCTGATTATTTTTACATGCGATCATGACATTCAGTTCATCTTCACCTTGTATCTGCGCCTGCCTGCACAACTGAGATTGAATATTCATAAACGACAATTGTGGCACTATTTCCATGCCCGCATCGGTTACCATCATCTCGCCCGTTAAGTTATTATCAAGGGCTTTAGATACATTCGCCCAATGGCTATTCGTTGTCGAAGTGATTGCTGGGTCAAGGGGGGCTGTATGCTCCGATTGCATCAAGGTTAGCCCTGCCACTAACGCCACACCAGCCGCTAACGACAAAGGTACTTTCCACTTCCCACTACTTTCAGATTCTTGAGTCTTGCGATCAAGTGAGGTTACGTTGCTTGATATGCGCTCACCTGTATGGCTTGAACTTACCTGATCTGAGTCGAAGTCCGCTTGCTCAAGATAGGCTTCTGAGGAAACATCGTCTGCAAGCAATGCCACTACGCTATTAGGTAAAGGTTTTTGCGTTGCCGCATCAGCTGCCGCTTTCACCATCATGTCTACCTGCGCCAAAGACGCTAAACGGTCTGACAAAGTAAGATCATTGGCAATCGACGCTCTAACGTATTCCATGTCTTCATCGCTAAGTTCTGCATCTAAAAATGCTGAAAGCATTTCGTCAGATATTGTCATAGCACCACCTCCTGTTGTGGATTTAGCATATTACTGAGTTTGCTTCGTGCCCTAGCAAGCCTGCTCATAATGGTCCCCGCCGGTACCTCAAGGACCTCTGAAGCATCTGAGTAGCTCATTCCTTGAATGGCAATAAGTGACAAGGTCTCTCGCTGCTCTGGGGGTAATTCTCCCATGGCCTTACTCACCTGCTTTAATGTAATGCCACCTGAAAGCGCTTCATCCAAGTGCGCCTCATCCTGCGCCTGCAATTCAGGGTTAACCGCCGCACTTGCTCTTACTTTTTGCGCACGATATTCATCTATCCACAAATTTCGGCAAACTCGAAATGCCCATGCCATCAGTGTGGCATCTTGTGGCAAAGATTTAGTCAGTAGTTTCTCAATCGTATTTTGCAGTAAATCATCAGCATCATGTATATTGCCGGTAAGTGAAAACGCAAATTTTCTCAATGATGGAACGAGTTCAGTTACTTCTTCTTTCATACAATTTCCTATGAAATCACGCTTTATACCTAGTTAACGTTTGGTGCCGTGATTTATTCCCAACGATAGGGAATTTTTTTCATCAACAAACGTTAACTAAGTAATAGAAAAGGATTATCCATCAATAAGGGCACGTTTTATGCCAGCTTTACGGATGGATTAAGTAAGTCGCTCGTGGCGAGTAACAAGCACCTCAGGCCATGAGATGCTTGTATGGGGTTAGCCGCAACGCAAGTGAGGTAAATTATGAAGTGCAGATCGCTTTGTCAGCTCGTAGTAGGCGGCATAATATTTTCAATGGGCAGCGTGTTAAGCTCTGATGTCAGTGCCCAGTTAACTATTGGCCGTCAAATAATCGAACCCGTAACGCCTATTATTGACAGAGTACCCGTTGATGTTGGCACCGTGCGAGATGTGCTTGAAAATCAGGTAGAGCAAGGTGTGGGAAGTACTTTTGAAACCTTAAACAACATACCTGCCCCGCAATTTACTGTTCCATCGCCCCTTAGCCTTACTTCGCCTGCAGGCAATCTTGTACTAAAGGAAGTAAAAACCCCTGATGGGTTTTTAACGGTAAAAAGAGAGTGGTTGGTGGTAGGTAGCGAGGCTGACAAAGCTCACTTTACACACCCCGACATCACGATTGAATCGTCACACTATTTAACCGCTATAGACCAATGGATTTACCGTTTGAAGGTTAGTACTAGCCTTGATGAACTGTCTCAAATAAGAAACAACTTACCGACATCACTAAAAGCACAAGTAGGCCGAAATCACATTTATTTAGCGCAAAGCATGGACAACCTACAGAGCCCAGAAACTTACCAAATCCCTGAAAATCCTGAAAACCAGAAAAACAGCCAAGACAAGCAAGCTAGTATTGAAACTACTGATAAGCCAAAAGTTTGCCAAGTACCGGTTCGAATTGGAATGATAGATACCAATATTGCGCACAACCACCAGGCACTAAAACACCTTGTTATTGAACAGCAGTCTTTTCTTCCACAAGCGTTACCAACTACCCAAGTACACGGTACATCAGTGGCCAGCTTATTAGCAGATAACATGCTTACAGGTAGTCATCTTTATAACGCTAGCGTATTTTATACGCGGAACAGTATTAGTCAGGGCGCGACCTTATTATCATTAATTGATGGTCTTAACTATTTAGTCGGCCAGCATGTTGATGCGATTAATATGAGTCTAGCAGGGCCAGAAAATCCAGTGCTTGCTAACGTTATAGAAAAAATTAGCGAACAAGGGATACAAATTATTGCAGCAGTTGGAAACGAAGGGCCAGCCTCACCACCTTTGTTTCCGGCAGCATACCCGTCAACTGTTGCGGTAACGGCGGTAGACAGTAACCACGCTATCTATCGATGGGCCAATCAAGGCAATCATGTCGATTTTGCGGCCAGCGGTGTTTCAGTCGAAGTCGCACATCCAGATGGTACGATTAGCCGTGAGACCGGCACATCGATGGCAACGCCTTTCGTTTCAGCCCGTTATGCCTGCCTATTTCGTGCGAGTTCAAATCAGGCCCAAGCGTTGGCCACATTACGCGACCAAGCCGTAGATGCTGGAGCACCGGGACGGGACCCGGTGTTTGGAGTAGGTATTCTCCAGTAATGAAATCAAAAGTGAGTGCCAATGCGCGATTAGAAGTGAAATCTAACACCAATTTCAGCTAGTGTTTCTTGATAGTCTGCTGACACTAGGGTTGAGCCATAGTCTTTGTATTGCGTGCTTACGATAAAATCTACGTTTTCCATAGCTGTATATTCTATGCTCGCTTCAAAGACATGCCTATTATCCTCTCGTCGCCCATCTTCCTGTTGTTCAATCTCACTAAAAGGTACTGCGGAAGTGGTAGGCTCACTGCTCTGGCTACCTTTACCATAAAGCCTACTCTCCATTTCATAGCCGAGCTTGATGTCGAGCGCTTTACCCCACAAATTGGCCGGATAGGTATAGCTGGCGTCAATACCATGGCTGGTATAGTCGAACGCTTGAGCCAACGCATCTTCATTTTGATATTTCACGCCCACTTGGATAAAGCTGTGGTTCTCAAAAAACCAGAAACCATCAATGCGGCTAGATAGCGCCTTGGCATCGCGCTCTGGCACAGATTCAAACGACTTATCAATGGTATCCACACTAATACGCCAATAACCTTGAGTAAACGCACTGTTGGCCAATGAAATACCGCTTTGTTGGTAAGTAAGAAAGGCATTGTCATCAAGGTTGGCGTTTGCATAGTAGTGATGAATGCCAATTTTAGCCCAAGACGATTGATAGCTCGCCTCACCCGACAAGGTCGTAATAGCAAGGTCAAAATCCGACAGTTCGCTGTAGCGCGTTTCACTATGTTGTGCAGACGCAGTGATTTGCCATTTATCCGTAGGCATTATGGCTACCTTCAGCTTCGCGTTTCCTTTTATTGCTGAGTCTGATGTGTCGGTATTGGTATCAAGTTCGCTAACGTTAACGTTTGAATCGTGATGAGCACCGACATAGACTTCTCCAGTCACTATTATCATTTTGTGCTCGTCAGTTTCTGTGCTGTTTTCTGACTGACTCGCCATGGCAATTTTGCCAATCAAGCTTAAGGCAATAGATACACTCAATACGCTTAACAATGGTATGGGGGTTTTAAGGCTCATGTAGGTTTCCTACTAAATCGAATACTCACGGCATTAACACATGGAATTAAAGATGGGGCTGGGAATAGTGCCACCCTCCTATTTTTATAACCTTCATAGTGACAGGAATAACGAGGGTGGCGGCTGTTCACGGTGCGTCGAACACGTTAATCTGCGTGACTTTTACTGGTTTAGAATGCCAGCAATACTTCCGCTTACTGTGTTTTCAACAGTGGTTGAAACCGTATTTTCGATTTGCCCACTTACTTGACCAGATACTTGGCTAGCCACACTCTCTTCAACCTGTGATTGCGCTACCGCTTCAACCGACTGAGTTAATGTTGAAGACACCACGTCATTGACATCAGCCGCTTGCGATACACTGCTATCGACAACCCCTGATACCACGTCAGTGGCGGCAGAAGTGGCAACATCTAAGGCTCCTGAAGCATTTGTAGCAATGCTTTGCGTTACCGCAACACTACCTTCAAGAGCACTTTGCGCACTGGTGAGCTGAGTAAGGATTTCACCGCTTGTTTCATCAGATGCTTCTGATGTGTCGTTAGTAGTGGCAGTAGCATCAGCTTGGTCTGCGTTTTGCGTTTCACTGCCAGTTTCAGGGCTTGCCTCAGTGTCGGTAACCGCACTAGGCTGTGCATCTACATTTGCCGAAGCGGAAGTTTGTGAAGACATTGACTGGGTAAGACTTGCTTGCTCACCAGACACATTGGTTGAAGCTTGAGTGCTATTAGACACTGAAACAGATGCAGCTACAGTCTGAGCCAACGCCACGTTTGAAGTAAGGCCTAATGCAACAATTAAAGCAGTATGTAGTTTGTTCATTCGTTTATTTCCTGTTTTTCATCAAAGACACTTAAATAACGAATGAACCTCCTCTTTTATTCCAAACAAACGATAAAAAATATTCCACAAACAAAAACACCCCGCTTAAAGCGGGGTGTTTTTTTCAATTCACTATATTTAAATTGTTATTTAAAACAAGGGTATATGAGAGCTTCAGTCACCAGAAGCATTTAATCCAGCTTCCCACCAAGGCGATGAATAATCAATATTTTCTTGGGGGAGTACATTAGAGTAACGCATTCTTACCGACTCCCAAAAAGCCGCTTTAAATACAGGATCGTAAATGACGAACTCGCCTTGTGAGCGATATTGCTCGAACAAATCCTTATAGGCACCAACGGGGGTAAGCGGGTTACTTTGCTGGAAAACAACGTCCCCACCAAAGGTTTCATACAGTGACTTAGACACTTTCCAACTTTTGGCCATGCCTTCTGCCATGGCTAAACGATAACGCTCAACTTCTTCATCTGAATATTCAGCATTGTGGCTTAAATCGACTGTCCAAGTTTTAATAACCGCGTAAGCAGATTCTACTTCGCTTTCTGAAGGCTCAATGTTGTTTTCGTCGGCAAAGTCAGCAATAACAGATTCACTAATTTTAGTGCCTAACGCACGCTGAGCTAAAAGTTTGCGGATCTCAACTTCAGATTTGTCACTAAGAATAGATTGGAAACGATCTACATCACTTTGACTAGGTTGTAGTTCGCTATTTGAAATAGATTTACCGAAGAGTTTCGCTATTATTTCGTTAGCCGCTTGTGGCGTATTTATCCCAAGCGAGACAACGATGGCAGCGAAAAGTACCATAGGTATAATGTCAGACCGTGTCATTGAAGAAATTCCCTAATATCCATCACAGCTTGAGCGTAAAACGTATTCTTTAATCGTATATTTTTCGTATTTAACTCATTAATACGTAGAATGTTCCATTCATTTTACGAGACGACGTCGCTGAAGAGCTATACTTTAGGCTAAAGTAGGTTAAATATCCACTTTTTTCCGCATAGATTTTCTCACACTTTGTTGCTTTTTGGCCTCGCCACGCCTCGCTTTTACTGCACGACTCATGCGGGTTGCCTTCCTTGGTTTTTGTTTTTTAGTGGCACTGACTATCCATGCTTTTAAACGCACAATAGCATCTTCCCTATTCTGTTCTTGAGTTCGAGAATTTTGCGCTTTTAGAACAAACACACCATCGTTAGAGATGCGGCTGTCTTTTGTATTGAGCAGCGTATCTTTTACCTCTTGAGGCAAAGATGAGGCAGGTATATCAAGGCGCAGATGAATAGCACTGCTCACTTTATTTACATTCTGCCCGCCAGCACCTTGTGCTCTGATGGCTTGCATTTCAATGTCGCTATCTTCTAGCGTGATAGTAGGGGTAATCGTAATCATAGCTTAACGGTTATATTCTTCACTTGTGAGTTATTTGACAGTTTATAGGTTGTACTTAGCGCCATAGAAAAAGGCTTACATTGACTGTTTATTCATTTCTTATTAGTTTACTAATTACGCTAATAAAGGAAACATATTGTGGTGTTCATTTATATTGTTGTCGCACTTATCTTGTGCCTGTTTGTGGCGTCGTGGTTTTTCACTCAGCATATCGACAAGAAAATCGAAAAAAACTTCCGTCCACCAGGCCAATTTTCAGACGTACAGCAAGAAAAAATTCACTACACCAAACAAGGGCAAGGCCCCGCCCTTATTCTTATTCATGGACTTGCAGGTAATGCGCTTAATTTTACTGCCTTAGCGAATCAGTTAGCCAAGCACTATACCGTGTACAGTATTGACCGCCCTGGAAGCGGCTTTTCTACACGTCATCGTAACACATCGGCAGATTTTAGCGTTCAAAGCGCCACCATTTTAGCCTGGATGTCACAGTTAAGTTTAGGCGAAGCCTTTGTTGCTGGGCACTCTATGGGGGGCGCTATTGCTTTACGCATGGCACTGGATGCACCAGAAAAAATTAAGTCTGTCTCACTGCTTTGCCCGTTAACGGTTCCCTTAACAAAAGGGCCTGGTCCCTTGTCTGTACTGTACATTCCTTATCAAAAGTTGCGCAGTTTAATCAGTAAAACCTTGGCCGCGCCGGTGCGTATAGTTTTTGGTAAGAAACAGGTTGCTCAAGTCTTTTTCCCAGAACGTGTACCCTCAAATTTTGGAAGTGAGAGCGGTGGCGCACTTGCGCTACATTCAGAGAGTTTTTATCAAGCTAGCTGTGACATGGTAGCTTCAACAGAAAGTTTGTATAAACAGTTCGAACACTACAAGGCTATTTCGTGCCCGGTGGGTATTTTGTATGGTGAACAAGACGCCATCTTATCGCCCGATGCGCATATGTCTTATATTGCTACGTCGCTTCCTAGTAGCATGGCTGAAATTATTCCTAACGCTGGCCATATGATTATTAATACGCAGCCTGAAGCTTGTTTTAACTTCATAAACAAAGTGAATAAAATAGACGCTCAGCTAGGGCTCGCTTAACAATGTTAAGCGTTTCGTCTATTTATGCACCGCGTCATTCCTTAATGCGTAACCACTCTGGCAGCAGAATTTGCTTTAGCACTTCGTAAATGCGACAGACTTGGTCTAAGTTCAACAGTTTGCTTTAGCTCTCGTAAGTAATCAGTAACCTTTTCAATACCGTCTGATGTAAAACATAAGCTTTTAGGCGAGGTTTTTATTTCACTTTGGTATTGCTGAAACCATGTTTGCATGGCCTCACTGTCCCCTTCTGACAACGCAATGAGTAAATGATACATACGGATGAAAGAGAGCTGTCTACGATACTCTGTTGTGCCGTGCTCGAACCCAAGTAGGGTGGTTTGCGATAGTGATGTTTCAGAAACGCCAAGTAAATCAGCAGCCTCTGCTTGATTCAAGCCAACTTCTTGGTAAGCCCAAGTGAAAGCTTTTATAACAACACTGGGTGGATAGGTGCTATGGATCATAGTTTGGCCTCGATTTAAGTCGTTTAAAACATCTTACTTATCGAGAATATTGCGAAAATCATTCCAACTTGCCGAGTCGCTTACAACTACTGACAGTGTTGTTTGGTTTTCACGAAGTGCGCGCGCTCAGCATCTTCATTAAGCGTGTAATCCAGTTGAGTTAACCACGCCCTTGCTTCTTCGTAGGTATCAAAGAACGAAAAGTCTACACCGGTTTTACGGTATACCGCTTCAAGTTGATTTCTGGTAGTCGATTTTACTAATGACGATTCAAGTACTAACGCTAAATGACTCAACCCAAGATGACGAACTGCGGATATACGTTCAGCCAGAAGGCTCTCAGCATCGGGAATAAGCAGGGACTCCCCTTCAAGAACCACAATATCACCCCAGTGACTGCCATGCATATCGATAGACTTTTCTCGATAATCAAGTACTAAGCCATGAACACACTCACAATTCCAGGGGCCGTAGGCTTGGGTAAGCATAACGTTACCGCACCGAGTAACTACAAATGAGCCATGTACTGGTTTCATAATTCTTTGATCTTCAATACTCCACAATCAAACTATAGACAATGATTTCAAAATTCGAAATGTAGTAAGCCATCGCGGCCTTAATGCGGTTAAGGACGCGATGGTTAACTTAGAGCTATTTCAAGCGTGATACCGGCAAAGTTAACACCCCTCTACCGTGGCATTGGCAGGGGTAAACGGGAGTAAGCTATGCAGCTAACACCCGAATCAACTGTGAAAACGTAGGCTTATCTTGTACATCAAGAGGAGCTCTTAATTCACGAGCAATATCACTCACGCTAATAACACCGCGCACCTCGTGAGAGTCTCTATCGAGTACTAAGCAATGATGCTGCCCATAATCTTTCAGGGTTTCTACCACATCGCCTACTGACGATTTTGTCAATTCTGTGAAATCAAATGACATTAATGACGTTTTCGCCTGCATGAAATCACGAACCACTACCCCATCTCTAGGCACTTTTAATTCAGCAATTCTTTGTACAATATGCTGTTCGCTCACGTCTTGTGACGTAATAATGCCGGTGAATGCATTCGTGGCATCTACTACCAGCATCATACGAACATGAGATTGGCGCATGATTTTTTCGACTCGTGTCGCAGGTGCATTTTCGTCAATCACCAATGGCATGTATTGTTTGAAGTCTGTAAATACCGCCATCGCTGATGATGTGACAGACACTTTATTTTCAACAACAGGCCAAGCTAGACGATCGGCGGCATCGGTTTTATGAAGTTGTAAGGTATGCATTACCTTCCCCTTAAATTAGTTAACAAATTAAATAGATAAATGAATATTTTGTTTAACTAAGGTGGGGTGGTGCGCGAATGGGATGTGCTGCATAGTCTGCATCGCTAAGCAGGGTGTAAGTACAAAAGCGAGTATTGGGAACAATGCTACTCGCGAAGAAAGCGCTTAAAAAGTAGGCGCCATCATCAAGCTCGTCTTTATCACTGGCTTGCTCTAGATTTGATGAGGCTAAATACTGAATGCTAATGTCATTCGATACTTGTGATATCTCTTTGCTCAATACATTACCAGCACCATTTTCAGGTACTAGGAATGACATTGTGAGTAGCAACAGCAAAAGATTCAAAAGAAGAACTCCAGCGACATTTAAAAAACGGGTTAACTCACCCTTACTTAATACTATATGGCTTTTTTATTCACTATCACTTAAACCCGCCTCAATTTTTAGACGATTTATCGCTTATTTTCTAATTACTAAATTTAAGTACCGTTTCAACTTGTGTATTCATTCTAATAAATAGAATGCACTGTAATAAGCTTTGAAATATTCACTTTTTAATTGTTCCAGTAGACTCGTTTTAAAATTTGGTTCTATTGCTTAGTTCACTTATGAAAAAACGCTGGCCTCTTTGGCTGATCTTAATCCACTGGCTCACCTTACTGGTAGTAATAGGTATGTTTGCCTCTGGGCTATGGATGGTAGATTTGACCTACTATAGCGATTGGTACAAAACCGCACCCCACTGGCATAAAAGTGTAGGGCTTCTGTTGTTCGCAATAACGTTAGTTAGGCTGATTTCGCGCGCATCTACCCAGAGACCACCGACTTTTGGTAGCAAGTTTGAGAAATTAGCGAGTAACTTAGGACACAGTGCTATTTATATTGTCCTTTTAGCGCTTTTTACCTCGGGCTACCTTATTTCAACCGCCGATGGCAGAGCCATAGAAGTATTCGATTGGTTTGCAGTGCCAGGGCTTGGCGCATTTATTGAAAACCAAGAAGACCTGGCCGGCGAGGTTCACTTTTACCTAGCTTGGACATTAATCGTGCTGGCTTCTTTACACGGGTTGGCGGCACTGAAACACCATTTCATTGATAAAGACGACACACTGAAGCAGATGTTAAGGCTTCGCTAAATACTGATATTAAGGAGATTTTATGAAGAAGTTAACACTTGCAATCGTGACGGCCATAGCACTAAATTCAGCGCTAAGTTCAGCTCACGCCGCTGATTATATTATTGACTCAAAAGGTGCTCATGCATCTGTTAATTTCAAAATTCAGCATTTAGGTTACTCATGGCTAACAGGACGCTTTAACGACTTTAAAGGCACCTTTAGCTACGATGAAAATAACCCTGCTGCGGCGTCTGTATCGGTGACTATCGAAACCGATAGCGTAGACTCAAACCATTCAGAACGCGATAAGCATTTAAGAGGCGACGACTTTTTGAATGCAGATGATTTCCCAGAAGCCAAATTCGTTAGCACTAACGTGACTGACAAAGGCAACGGCATGTTAGACATTACGGGTAACCTTACGCTGCATGGTGTGACTAAACCCGTTACTATAGAAGCTAAAAAGATTGGTGAAGGTAGCGATCCATGGGGTGGCTATCGTGCTGGCTTTTCAGGCACCACCACTATTGCCTTAAAAGACTATGGTATCGACTACGACTTAGGCCCAGCCTCACAAACTGTTGAGCTTTCACTTCACGTTGAAGGTGTTAAACAGTAAGCTAAACGCTTATAAAACAATAAAGCCCGCTAATGCGGGCTTTTTACGTTAACAGGCTCAATAGACTTACCTAAGCATGACTCATACCTTATAAATTAATGTAGCTTTAACTTGGGGCTAATTGCATAACTCAGCTTCTTGAGTAGCAGTTTAAGCGCACCTCTAAGCTTTCCGTGCACTGCAAATTGATGCATGTTGTACAAGGAAATATAAACTATCTTCGCTAAACGCCCTTCAATAAACATGCTTGAATTTGAAAGCGAGCCCATTAAGCTTCCTACTGTGCTGTAGTTACTTAAATGCACTAACGAGCCATAATCTTTATAAACGTAGCCTTTTAATTCTTTACCCCGACGCAATGCAATAATATTGTCTGCCGCCGTGTTTGCCATTTGATGCGCAGACTGCGCTCTTGGTGGTACCCACTTACCATTTTCTTGCTTGAAACCACAGCAATCGCCAATGACCCAAATGTTACCGTCGCCAGTACTTTGCAAGTGTTCATTAACAAGAATTTGGTTTGCGCGATTAGTCTCAAAAATACCCATTTTGGTGACGAAATCCGGCGCTTTAACGCCTGCCGCCCACACCATCAAATCAGCATCCACACGACTGCCGTCTTTGGTAATGAGGCCATTTTCATCAGCTTCAGCCACCATGGTGCGCTCTTTAATATCCACACCAAGCTTATGCAGCGCCTTACGGGCTGAATTGGCGATACGCTCAGGCAATGCGGGCAGTATTCGCTCACCGGCTTCTACAATGGTGATTTTTAAACGAGACGCTGACATGCCTGGCATGCCGTAGGTTTTCGATAAGTTAGCGACATGATGAAGCTGAGCGGCTAATTCAGTGCCCGTTGCACCCGCGCCCACAATAGCCACTTTAATAAAGCTATTCTCATCTTCCTGCTGATTAATACGAATAAGCTGATTTAACAAGCCACGATGAAATCGCTCGGCTTGCACCAGTGAATCAAGAAAGTAGCAATGCTGTGCAACGCCTGGCGTACCAAAGTCGTTGCTGACACTGCCAATCGCCAGTATCAACTGGTCGTAAGGTATTTTACGTTCGGGTAATATCGCCACGCCCTCATCATCGAATAATGGCGCGAGAGTGATAGTTTTGGCCTCTGCATCAATGGCACACATACTCCCTAACTGAAAGCGGTAGTGATGAGCGGCAGCATGAATAGCGTAATCAACGCCATCTGAGTGCTTATCTATAACGCCTGCAGCCACTTCGTGAAGCAAGGGCTTCCAAATGTGGGTGCGACTTCTATCAACTAGGGTTATTTCTGCTTCGTTCTTTCTCCCGAGGGTGCGGCTTAAGCGGCTTACAAGTTCAAGACCTCCAGCGCCACCACCGACAACAACTATTTTTTGCATGGGTTTACCTATAATTTAATCATTCCACGTATCTCATCTTTCATAATCTACGATTATTGAAATGATATACCTGGCACGACTAAAGGTATTCGCTGCATATATGGGGTTAACAGTACGCCTGAACGCATTTTCTCGCAAGCCTGACAGGTTGGTTCTAGCAGGGCGTACGATAAAAAAGGCAAAAAAAACGGTAACCGTGAAATACACGCTACCGCTTTTTGTACCGAAGTAGATAATGCTTTTAACTAATACTGATAATCAACGCTAAACATTACGTTTCTTGGCCGCCCTGGAAAGTACCTATCTGCGGTAAAGGTTGTGTAATCCGCCCGCTCAGCATAGGCGGTATCGAGCAAGTTATTCACTCTTGCGTACACTGAGACTTTTGGCGACATTGCCCAAGAGGCGCGTAGATTCAATAAATCATGACCTTCGTACTCGTTCAGGTTTTCAGCATCGGTATAGTATTCATCAACATGCTGCCATTCAATTTCAGCCCGGGTGTTTTGCGTAAAGCTGTACCCTACGCGAGCATTGAAAGTAAGATTTGGCGCAGTATCAATATCGTTGCCCTTAATATCGACTTCGCCCAAAAGCTCACTGTGCTCATACGTATGTTTGGCATAGCTGCCTGCAAACGCGACATCAAACCCTTGGCTAATTTGATAGTTTAGGGTTAGCTCAACGCCCCTATGCCATGTTTCTCCATTGCTTACATTGAAAAAATCACTATCACGATAAATCACATTGTCTTTGGTTAAGCTATAAGCAGACACAACATAGCTAAAGGCTTTATGCTGCCCTTTTACACCCATTTCTATGTTAGTGGCAGTCACAGAGTCTAAGTCGGCAATTTGTTGACTGCGCTGAAGCCTGTAAAGCTCAGTCGCCTGAGGGGCACGGTAGCCTCGAGATAACCCCGCATACCATAGTGTTGCATCGCTACTTTGAAAACTAACCGAGAGTTTAGGGCTAAAATTACTGTAGTCGTTAGTACCACTTTCAGGCCTTGCGTATCGACAGCCACCAAAGCCACATTCAGTGCCATCATCACGAGTACGACCCGATATCATGTTGTTGGTGTAATCGTAATCCATATACTCATACCGCCCACCCAATGAAACCGCCCACGCTGCTTGTTGCCAATTTAGCGCAATAAATGGTGCATACAGGGTGGCGTCTACTTGATGGTCGTAATGAAGCCCTACAGGCACGGTTTCCACTAGAAAAGCAGAGCCCACAGTTTCGCTATCTTGGGATTGTACCAAGCTGCCTTGGGTATATTCGGCGTCTAATCCTGCGTCAATGCTTAGCGTATTGTTCACCACATGATGATATTGGGAAAGTACACCAAAGCCTTCTTGCTCGTTTTCTTCAAGCGGTGTACCGGGTAAAAAATGCATGCGAAATTCCATGCTTTGGTCGCGATAATAAGGCGTAATAGACAGTGCGTTCGCGCCGCTTAATGCTACATCTACTTTGCTCCACACTCGCAAACTTTTCGCTTTTCGAAAGGCTTCAGGGTTGTCGTTACCTTGGGCGATATCTTCATCTTTATAGCTTTCAAACCCAGTAATGTAACCAGCGGTTTTTTGATCTAAGTGGGTGTACGTCAACCCACTGGTTACCTTTAGGTTATCAACTTCGTAGCGGTGGCGAAGGTTAACCTTTTCTTGATCCACGCTTTCTTCGTCTCGATACCCGCCGTCGCGGGTAATACTCGCGTTTATACCTACACCCGAATCACCAAAGTCTTTACCTTGCCTTAGCTTCAGTCTGCTATAGCCGTAAGAACCATAATCAATTCCGTATAAAGCAGTGTCTTGGGTAACATCGGGGGTAATAACATTTATCACGCCGTGAATAGCGTTGGAGCCATAAAGGGGGGAAGCAGGGCCTTTTAAGACCTCGATGCGTTCAGCCATTTCACCATGGGCTTCGAACAGCTCGTTAATATTACAAAAACCGGCTGCGCGTAAAGGAATGTTATCTTCAGCAGCCAGTATACCACCGCAAGCCCCAGCCCCTGTAAGCACTGGCGAGCGTAGTGCAGGTAAATATTCCTGGCCATTTCCTCGCTGAACACCCGCGCCTGCAATGAAATTCAACACTTCTTGTATATGGCTTGGTGATACAAAGCTTATGTTATCGCTTGAAACACTAGATACCACATACCCTGAATTTGAGGTGGAATTAGCAATTCTGCTTCCTGTTGTCACCACACGTTCTATTGATTCTATGCTTTTGGCAGTGTTTGCGCCTTCTGGGATTTGCGCGGCAGCATGAGAAGAAAACGACACGACAGTCACGGTGCTTAGGCTATGTAAAAATAACCTGAATGTGGAGCTCATTGCTTGTCCTTTCTATAGATTTGGCGAGATTAACATACGTATAATATGTGTCGTTCGACCACAATATTGATGTTAGTTACACCATCAATTGTATCGTTAACTATTGCGTGATGAATAGTAAAAATAATGACTTACCGCACTAGAGCGTGACGGTTTTGATGGCGGAAACTGACTGCAGGATTTTACTCACCGCTCAGTACTTGTGCTCGGGATTGAACTAACATACGTATAAGCTTCGTAAAGTCGATAGCACAGCAGCAATACCGGAGGAATTTTTGGACACCTTAATACCTAGCCTATCTCAACTTATTGAATTTGCGGTAGCCCCTGTTTTTTTACTTACGGGTATAGCAGGTTTTTTGAATGTTATGTCGTCTCGGCTTGGCAGAATATCAGACAGAGTAAGGGTAGCAGAAAGGCAAATTCATACCCTCTCAGACCCTCATATTGTTGACCGTTCCAAACGAGAAATAAAAGTACTGTGGCGCAGGGTGAAAGTCATCAACTGGGCCATTGGTTTGTGTGTGGCCTCGGGGCTAATGGTGTGTACCGTTATTGTGGCTTTATTTGCTGGTTCTCTGTGGTTTGTCGATTTAAAAACACCCGTCATTTCACTTTTTATATTGGCAATGATGTTTCTAATTTGTGCCCTTGTTGTCTTTTTAGTGGAAGTGAAACTAGCTACCACCACCATCAATATGGTGCGTACTATTCGCTAAAACACTAATGTGTGAAAACAAAAAAGCGAGGCAAACACTATAACTTAATAGGTTTGCCTCGCATTTTGTCGGTTGGGCGATGTCATTCATCCGCAGCTACCGACCTGTGTAGCCTTCTGATTAGATCAAAAACTTTCTAATCAGCTAACTCATCAAGCACAGCAAACAGTACGTTAGCGCCTACACGGGAGACTTCTTTATCGTACATGTTTTCTGTATTTACACCCTCTTGGCCACCCGCTAAATCACTGATAGCACGAATGATCACCCAGTCTACATCATTAATTGTGCATACTTGGCCAATCGCCGTAGATTCCATTTCGGTTACTTCAGCCGTGAAAACATCCCGTACCCATTTTCTGTATTCTCGGTTATCCATAAACACCGAACCGGTAACACCATTTCCGCCAACATGCAGCTTAGCATCACGTTCATTTAAAATACGTTGAACCGGCATTTCTGCCATTGCTGTTTTTGCCGCATTCAACAACCTAGGTGATGCGGTGAAATAAGGCGTATCTTCTGGTTTATCCATACCGTCTTTTACAATAAGCACTTCGTCTGGGTGGATAAACTGAAACGGCTTATATTTAGGATAATGTGGGTCTTCTGCTATGCGCGCTGGCTGCTCTTCCATAAACTTAGCGTAGTACTCAGGTAGCACGTACTCACCTGGGTTTTCAGCGTCTTCATTGGTGTAAACACTTTCATCATGGTAGTACCAACGCTCTGGCACGATAACATCACCTGGTTGCCACTTGGGATTTACCGCGCCAGCAATGCCCATATAAACCACCTGTTTTACAGGGAAATAATCTAGCGCCATTTGTGTCGACATGGCCGCATTGGCAATACTCATACCGGTAGCGAAAACAAGAATAGGTTCATCGTGATAGGTCCCAATACGATAAGTAATGCCTTTGATTGTGGTAGTGGTGTGTATTTGTGCATTAGGATCAGAATCGATTTTGCCCAAAATACCTTCCATTTCTGGGGCGTAAGCCACCATCACAGCGGTAAATTTATCGCCAGTAAAAGACGCCGGACCATATTGAGGCTGAGTGATAGATGAAGTGTTGGCACACCCAGTTATTACAACAGCACATGACATGCACAACAGAAACGAGATAACACGAAGTTTCATAATCACCATTCTTATTTAGTTTTTTATTGGAAGGGCAGAGGCTAAAGCCTGTACGCTCTGCGTTGTTTAATTATTAACGTACCAGCTTTCGGTATGAAAGAAAGTGTTATATCGGCATTTTACAAATATTAAAAACACTGGATACACCCCCCTAACAAATGACATTTAGCGAAGGTTATCTTATTTCGCTTTTTCAACTAATTCTTTCTCTTCAATAGAATAAAACGCGCTTAGTTGCAGTTTCATAAGCTGAACACGGATGTGCCGTTACCCTTATTGGATTACATTTATAGGACATAAAAGGACTTAAAAAAGCAACGCGAGACCAACTAACTCGTATCGATGAGGATACAATTACCAATGAACATGAAACTACTTCGCTCTCTGCAAATTTTTGTTGAGGTCGCTGAAAGCGGTAGCATGAGTATTGCAGCCCGAAACCTGCATATGACCGTTTCGGCCATTAGCCAACAACTAAGAAAGCTTGAACAAGACATTGGGCTGAGTTTATTCAATCGTAATACCCGAAACTTGAGCCTTACCGAGGCTGGAAGGATCTATTACGACACCAGCAAAAAAATGTTAGACACCGCTGTTGAAGCACAAGAACGTATTGAAACGCTTCAAGACGCACCTTCAGGTAAAGTCAATATTATTGCTCCAGAAGGTTTTGGTGGCGGCTTATTGAGTCAGCCCTTGCAGAAGTTATGTGAGGATTTTCCAAAAATAAATGTATCGCTGACGCTAACCGACCAACCTACAGACATTATTGTTTCTGGTGCCGACTTACTGCTTGGCTTCACCCCGGTTTCTGATACTAATTTCAGCAGTTTGGAATTGGCCACGTGGCGTCGAATTCTATGTGTATCAGCTGACCACCCTTTGGCAAAAACGCCTCTAGAGTCACCCGACATTCTTCAAGAGTATTCCTATATGTCCCACCGCCATGTAGAAGAATACGTCATGAAGCACGACAAGTTTGATAAAGTGCCGCTAACGTCTAGCCGTATTGAGCTTGATTCAATGCAAACCTTAATTCAGCTTACGCGTGATGGACTAGGGTATGCAGTGCTGCCTGAACCAGAGGTGCGCCACTTACTTAGTGAAGGCTCAATGAAGCAGCTATTCACTGACTGGTCGTTACCTGATTACACCGTATATGCGGTTACCCCTAAACGTGAATTGGTGCCTGCTAAAATCAGTGCGGCTATTACATGTTTACAGGACTGGTTTTCTGAGATCTAGGTTATCCGAATTAGTCGCTTTCTGAAGCATAAAAAAAGGGCATCATGAAGATGCCCTTTTTCTTGTCAAACTTGCTTAGAAGCTTGTATTAACCTGCAAACTAAATACGTTCGCTTTAGCATGCTCAGTAGCCGTAAGGTCACTTACGATAGTACCAATAGAGCGCTGCTGGCTAACTGCCGCTTCACGACCTTTAATATAGGCATAAGCCATATCAATGCTGGTGCTTTCAGTTAATGCGTATGTTGCACCTACCGTGTACCAATGACGATCGGTATCTGGAATACTCAATGAACGGTGCTCGTAGCTCACTGCGCCATCGTCGTACGCATAGCCAGCACGAAGCGTAACCTTGTCGCTATAAAGGTAAGTTCCACCCACGCTTAAGCGTAATGAATCTTCAAAATCTTCTTCTTTAAGTAGTAAATCATCACCACTATCAAGCTCTGCATTCAACTTATCAAATGCGCTCCATTCAGTGAATACAACACTGGCTTGCACTGACCATTTATCGTTAAGCTGTTGGTTAATCGCCACTTCAGTGATTGCAGCTAAATCTAAATCTAGTGAACCGCCTTGGTTGTATAGCTCTGCCACTGCAGGAATGATAGCGCCTAGGTCTGATTCAATTTCACCTTCAAGATTTAGCTCTGTTTCTGCACGGTAGCTAAACGCCAACTTAGTGGTCTCTGTGGCTTGCCATAACGCGCCAACATTCCAACCAAAGGCAACATCGTCACCAGACATTTTAACAATAGTTGCATTACCTAGTGCATCGCTACCAAGTAGCGCACCAAATGCTTGAGGAATAGCAGTACCAATTTCGGCTTCTGCATACGTCACGTTAAGACCAAAACCTAAGCTTAATGTATCGTTTACTTTGTAAGCCACAACTGGGTTTAGCGTAAATGAGGTTACTTCGGCGTCATCAGCAAAGTGCAAACCGTTATAGCTATCGCTGTAGTCGGTAGCAAGGCCGTAGTTAGAGAATGCGCCAATACCCCATGATACTTTGTCATTCACAGGTGCAGTGTAGAAAAAAGAAGGCACAGCTGCCGAGGTAGCAATATCTTCTTCACTGGCATCATACGTATTCGCAAACAGCACTTCACCGCTTTCGTTGTACACAGCAACATCCATATCACCACGAATATCAACCTGTGGATTAATGTAGCTTACCTGCGCACTGAACTGAGCTGTTTTGAACTCAGTAATTGCAGCAGGGTTAGTAGCAAGAATAGATGCATTTTCAGGCGTTGCGGCTTGGCCCGCCATCGCGCGACCAAAACCATTAGCGCTATGCTCGTTTACTTGGAAACCAGCAGCTAGCACAGAAGAAGATGCCATCGAGGCTAGTGCTAAGCATACAGAGGCACGTAGAGAAAAATATTGCTTCATAAAAATACTCTTATAGAACAGGAAATATGCAGTGGCGCATTCTACGGTTACGGTAAGTTTTGTTCAATGCAAGTTAACGCCATTTACGCTGATTTATCGCATTTTTTACAACTTTAGCGACACAATTAAAGAAGATGTAAACACTTTGAAAATAATAGATTACAAATATTGACACTATTTGTGAATTTGGCCATTTACCTACCACTACAAATCATTAGCGATGATTTGACTAAACACCCTATTTTTGACCTTTCTATTGATTATGCTTGTATAAGCAGTTTCTAGCCCCACAACTGTAGTTCAAGATAATTTCAACAGCCTAAGGAGAAATTCACATGTCTAGCAATAAAGAAATTCTATTGGTCAATCGCCCAAACGATAGAAAAATAGGGTCCCATTTGTTTGAAACTCGTGAGCAATCCATTCCTTCTCCGGGTGACGGTGAAATACTGATTAAACAAACTTACATGTCACTCGACCCAGCAATGCTAGGGTGGATGAGTGAAGATCGTGAAAGTTATATTCCGCCTGTCGAGCTTGGTGAAGTCATGCGCTCAAGCGGTGTAGGTGAAGTAATAGAGTCGAACAACCCTGATTTCTCTGTTGGCGACAAAGTCATGGGTATGACTGGCTGGCGAGAATACTTGGTAAGTAATGGTGAAGGCTTCAATAAGCTGCAGCCGGGTGTTACCGAAGAAATGGCGCTTTGCGTATTCGCCTTGCCCGGTTTAACTGCAACCACAGGCTTATATAACTTTGGTGAACCTAAAGAAGGTGAAACCTTGGTGGTCACTGGCGCTGCTGGTTCGGTAGGCTCAATCGTAGGTCAGTTAGCAAAAGCAGACGGCCTTCGCGTTATCGGCGTAGTGGGCAGTGACGAAAAAGCAGATTGGATTGTTAACGAACTCGGCTTCGACGGTGCAGTAAACTACAAAACTGACGATTTAGAAGCGAAATTAACTGAGCTCACCCCTGACAAAATTGACGTGTTCTTCGAAAACACCGGAGGCCCAATTCAACATCATATTTTCAATCGTATGAATACACATGGGCGTATTGTTGTTTGCGGCATGATTGCCGACTATCAATCAGAAAACCCGGCTCCCGGCCCAAATTGGATACCGTTAATTAAAAAGCGCATTAACGTTCGTGGGTTCGCCATGCCTGATCATTGGGGTGAAGTACCTCAACTTATTGCAAAGCTTTCACCCTACGTACAGCAAGGTAAAATTCAATATCGTTCTCACATGGTTGAGGGAATAGAGTCAGCGGTAGAGGGTTTACAGATGCTATTTTCTGGCGACAATAAAGGGAAAATGATCGTTAAACTTTAAGCCTAAGGCTTGTATTTTTTACGCTAACTATCGACGCTAACTTCACTTAGCGTCGATAGTAAATAGGTGCCTTTCCCTGCGGCCTTCGCTTGATAAAGCTCATTATCGGCCTGGTTAATTAAGCCTTCTAATGTTTGCCCTTTCACATTGGTTACTACCACGGCACCAATAGAACAGGAGACGGTTTTAGCTGATGCATTTGATGCATGAGGTAGTGCTTTATCATCCCACGTATCAAGTATTTGCTGGCAACTTTGTTCTACTTGCCTTGCAGACACCCCACTGACAATAACCATAAACTCTTCGCCACCATATCGGCCTAGAATATCAGTTTGACGTTGAAACACGGCGCGCATCACATCAGCCTGTGCCACAATGGCATCATCACCTTGTTGGTGACCAAAGGCATCGTTATATTTCTTAAAGTCATCTAAATCGAGCATAAATACAGCGAAAGAAAGGTTCTGCCTTTTACTGAGCGACAGTAATCTCTCGCCTTCTTTCATCAGGGCCCGTCTATTAAGGAGATTGGTTAGCGGGTCTTCCCGGCTTAAGGTGTTTAGCTTTTTATTCGTTGATTTTAAGAGGATCACTATTCTGTCTAAGCGGTATTTTGCATAAGCACATATAAATAATGACCCCACCACAAACGATGTTGAAATCATGACGCGGTCGTCATACACAGGCGCAATTACCATCAAACCAATAAAACCAGCGATGCTTATTGCCGATGCCACCAACGCCAGCTTGTAGGTAACACCTAATGCAAACACACAATAGAATGCGTATAAAATGGTGCCCTCGTAAGGAAAAGCAAATTCATATAGCACCCAACTTTGGTAAATAAGCATATAATTAGCAAAGGTTAACATCACCATTAGCCCTGCAAAAATCCAGCTTCTGGCAGCATAAAAGAATCGAGAGAACGAAAGGGCGATAACGGTAAAGATGATGGGTATTTGATATATCAGGCGATTTTGCAAATAAAACTCGTACAAGGGGGATGGTAACATCACCATATCGGCGAGAATAAAAGAGGCGAGCAAAGCGGCGCCGATAAGAAGTGCAGCTCGAAGCCTTAATATCTCTCTACGCTTTCCTACCGCTTCCACTTTTTTCTCCCGGCACGGGTAACATCTTTAAGTAAGTATAGACGCTTCTATAAGGCTAGCTTAAGTAGGCTACCTTTTAATGCTTCAATAGTGATAGGTTTGGTAACCACGTCGTTCATACCGTCCTGTTTAAAGGCATCGTGACGCTCTTTAAAGGCTTCTGCTGTAAGCCCAATAATAGGTATTTGGCTTATATCACTTGGTAAACTTCGAATACGTTTAGTGGCTTCAACACCGTCCATCACTGGCATATGAATATCCATAAAGATAACGTCGAATTTTTCTTCTTCCACTTTAACTGTTGCTTTTAAACCGTTATCGACATGAGTAACCGCACACCCAAGTTGTTCTAACAGTGCCTGAGCAACCACGGCATTTATCGCATTATCTTCTGCCAGTAATACGCTAATACCCGGTTTAAGGATTGTATTTTTATTTAGATTACTTTGCGCTTCTTGCAGTGTCGCACTGTCGATAGTACGGGCGCTGACTATGGCAGACATCGTAAAACACGACCCTTCACCCACTCGGCTCATAACTTTGACATCGCCACCTAGTATCTGTGAGAGCTCTTTAGCAATAGATAAACCAAGTCCTGTGCCACCATAACGACGGGAAATAGAAGAGTCAGACTGGGTAAACTTATCGAAAATATGTTCAAGCCTGTCAGGCTCAATACCAATGCCTGTATCTTTCACAGAAATGACTAAACGATTTTCTTCTACCGATGTAGAGGCTACCTTTTTAAGGCTCGCGGTAACCGTTACTGTGCCTTTGTGCGTAAACTTGATGGCATTACTGGCGAGGTTAATTACTATTTGGCGCAATTTGGTCACGTCACTGGTAACCAATACCGAGTCTAAATTCTTACTTTTATATTCTAACCGCGTGTGGTTTGCACTCGCATTGATACCAAGCAAGGTAATAAGATCGTTCAGCATGCTATCTAAATTAAATTCAGTCACATCAACTTCTGACATGCCAGATTCTATTTTGGATAAATCGAGTACATCATTAATCACATTGGCAAGAATAGTAGCCGAAGAGCGTAAATCTGAAGCATATTGCTTTTGCTTGTCATCTAACGGCGTATCTAGCAATAAAGTAGCAAGGCCTTGAATACCATTTAACGGCGTACGAATTTCGTGGCTCATAACGGCAAGAAAGTCCGTTTTGGCTTTATTGGCAGCTTGTGCCCGCTCTACATAATTTTCGATGTCTGCAGACATCGCCTCCACATCTTGGGCTAAGTCACTCAGTTCATCTTTCCCACTAACATCAATGCTTACACGCTTATGATTTCCGGCAATACTGCTCGTTGCATCTTTAATTTTGCCAATGGGGGATATTACAAAATATTGCGTAATTTTACCTATAGAAAAGCTCACTAAAATGACCGTGAACAAGGTAATCGCAATGGTCAGCCAGGCTATTTTTGATAGTGACGACTCTAGCTCATCGGTAGATTGGCTAACTGTAAGTTTCCAATTCCAAGGGTCAAACTTACTGCAGGCAAAGAGTACGTATTGATCTCTCCATTCAGACTCACCAAATGCAATATTGGTAGCATTGATGGTGGTGATATTGGCGTTTGTAGTATTAATGGGCGCCCACGCTTCATAGGTACTAAATAGCTCAGCCCCCGTTGATTTATCACTGACCGCAAAATGCTTACCGGTTGATTCATGAAGCTCTGCTAGTTCGTCAAATACCTCTTTTTGATAGGCATCTCTAAATACCGGCACATTTTCTAACCCCGAATCCACCAGCAATTCGTGCCGCTCTCGCACAAACTCAATAAAGGTGAGTGATAAGGTTTGGGTAAGTAATTGATACTCTCGTTCTCTTACCGAGTCATAAGCCGTCAAATAGGCCCAATAGCCCGTTAGCGCCATCCCTGTAAACAGAATGGGGATATATATAGCTAAAAGCTTCGACTTAATTCGCATAGATATCTGGTACTACTCTTTATTGATAAACGAGATCTTTACTGATAAACGTGGTCTTTGGATAACTTTAAATACGACGATGGAATAGGAATATGCATCTTTATGGCGGTAGACACGTTCACCCCTATGGTGTATTTATCCATTCTAGTGACAGGCATGCTATTGGCCTTCTCGCCACTTAAAATTCTTTTGGCCCGTAAGGCACCTGATTTTCCGATACTTTTTTCATCTGCTACAACGCCAAGTAACGCACCTTGCTGCACTGACTCTATACTTTCGGCAAAAACCGGCAATAGTTTAGTTTCTTTGTAAATAACATTGATGAGATCGTTGGCTTGAAGCAAAGGGCCAGTGGAAAGCCAATAGGTATCAACGCCGGATGTTTCTACTTTTTCTTTGAGCGCTTCCACAACATCATCACGCATAGTGTCTAACCCTGAGGTGCCTTCAACGTAGGCGGTCCTTACAGCCACGAACTTCACGTTATCATACTGGCTCTCGAGTGCTAATAGGCGTTCTACAGAACTTTTTGAAGACGGGTAGTCAGAATGCACTAACCCAATAGTAATCGGCTCTTCCAGTGCCGAGGCTTTTAGTAAGCCATCAAGCATATCCAACTTTACTTTGGCATCTAATACGTGAGACTCACCGGTTATGTTTGACGCGCTATTTTCGCCAAACGCAGTAACTATGCCCTCTTTAACTGGGTCTGCCACTGTCATGAATAAAGTAGGGAGCTCAGAAGCCGCTGAAAAGTTGTAAACCGCTCGGGTGGCAAGCGTTGCGATTGGCACTAGCAGGTCCGGCGCACCTTTTTCCGTAACAGTTTGCACTATGGTTCTCGCTTGCTCTTCTAATCCCTGAGCGTTATATATTTCTATGTCTATTTCATGTTCAGGCATAATCAATGTAAGTTCATCGATAAATGCATCTCTTGTATTTGTCACTATGGGCAAGGGGCTTGTTTCAATGATCGCCACCCGTAATGGTTGAGCTTCTACTTGAGCGTGAAACATAAAACAAAGGAGTATACTCGTGATGAGTAGTGACATTTTTTTCATCTTTATTTAGCCCAACTGTTAAGCTAGTGAGTAGGTGATTAGTTTGAAATATCATAGTGTTAATCGACTCTGCTGCATAGCCGAAGTTCGTATAATATAGGCTTAAAATACCCATAAGTTTGTTTGTAGATAGTTTATGCTAGTTTGATAGTTAAAAACTGCCCTAGCTGACTAAGCTTTCTATGGTTCAGGGTCGCTATGATTAAAGAGCCATGCAACATGGCTAACCCGTTACGGCCAAGTCTATTAAGGATAATAACCATATTATGAGGCGAATAAAATCTCTTATGCCTAGTACTACACAAAATGCATGCAGTAGCAATAAAATGACAACGTTAGGTCTATGTTTAAGCCTGTATTTGGCAAGCTTTTCGCCTTTAGCTGGCAACGAAATAACAAACGAAACATTGAAGGACGAGAGCATGACAGACAAGACAGTGACAAACGAAAAAATGAAGACCTTAACGAAAGAACAAGTCATTGAACAGCTCAACCTCTCCCATCATTTTGAAGGTGGCTATTTTCGCCAAAGCTTTAAAGCAGATCACAGAGACAAAGTAACAACTGCGCGTGGTGAACGCACCACTATGACCGCTATTTATTACATGCTTACCAACGACAACAGTATTGACCACTTTCATACTAAGTATTCCGATGGTATTGAGTTTTACCACATGGGCTCGCCTATTACTTACCATATGATTTACCCAGATGGTCATTACGAAAAAGTGGTAGTAGGGCCTGATATTGCCAATGGTCAGCAGTTGCAACTTGCCGTACCAGGTGGCACTTATAAAGCGGCCGAGTTAACTGATGGCGACTATGGGTTGGTCAGCGAAGCCGTATCCCCTGGGTGGGAGCCTGAAGATATGATTGAAGTTTTTCAGCATGAATTGCTAGAAAAATTTCCGCAGCACAAGGCGCTTATCGAACGCCTTGCGAATAAGAAATAGAAACGCCAATTCAAATAAATAAGCCTGTTAGAAACAGGCTTATTTATTGTTACTCAGGTTTGCTTTAAGCCCTATTTCAGCTAGATGTTTAATTCAGCCAAAAGTGCCACGCTTTTCAGCCTAGCTTCTAGGTTATGAATTGGCATTGAAACAATTACCTCATCCACTTCAGTTGCCTCTACAAATTTAGCTAACTGTGCGGCAACCGTCGCTGTTGAACCCACCAGTGCATAACGTAATACATGAGACAGCATGGCGTGATCTGCTTCGCTGCAAATAGCCGATAAATCGTCTACGGGCTTAGCAAAAGGCTTATTCAGCCCCCGCCTCATATTCATAAACTGCTGTTGTACCGAGGTGAAAAGATACTGTGCCTCTTCATCGGTATCGGCCACTACCGCCATTACCCCTGCCATTACATAGGGAGAATCTTGATTTTCTGACGGCGTAAACATAGAACGATACACATGCAAGGCATCGAACAGTTGGTCTGGCGCAAAGTGTGATGCAAAAGAATAAGGCAAGCCTACCGATGCAGCCAATTGCGCACTGTATAAACTTGAACCTAACAACCATAACGGAATATGTGTATTGGCACCCGGCACGGCGACAATTTTCTGCCCAGGCTCTGGCGTACCTAAATAGTGTTGAAGCTCTTTTATGTCATCGGGGTAAGTGTCGACATGGGCGTTACCATTAAGATTGCGCCTTAATGCTTTTGCGGTAGCCATGTCGGTACCTGGCGCTCGACCAAGCCCCAAATCAATACGCCCAGGGTATAAAGTTTCAAGCGTACCAAATTGCTCGGCAATAACTAAGGGCGCATGATTAGGCAACATGACACCACCTGCACCTACACGAATATGATTAGTCGCGCCAGCAATGTTCCCTAGCATAACGGCGGTAGCAGAACTTGCCACGCCATGCATACCGTGATGTTCAGCCAACCACACACGTTGATACCCACTACGCTCAGCTTGCTTTGCTAACTCCCTAGAGTTACTTAATGCATTGCTGATGCTCTGCCCTTCAGAAATAGGAGCAAGATCGAGTAGTGAAAGGGGTAATGACATGGCTAACCTCGTAAACGTTTTTTGCAGTGTATCGCAAACTCAATATACGCCGAAGTGCTTTGCCATGGTTCACCCCAGATTCGCGATATCGGGCATTGCTTAGCAGATTTTCAGACCCAGTACTTTGCACACCCAGTTACTTTGCCAACCAAACTACTTTGCAGAAAGTGAACTGTGCAGCGCATTTTTATAGGCTTCGAATGCCGGTATCGCCGAGGTAACAATAGCTGCCAAAGTGATCACACTGACCACTTTCAGCGTTTCTACCGTCAGCAAATTAGCACTTAAAAATAGACCATATTGCGATGCCAGCCAATCGCTCGATAAAGTTAACGTTACGCTAAGTAATACTATTGCTGCCACAATAGCTAATAACACTAAAATGAGCGCTTCTACTAATACCAAGGTAAAGATAACCCCAGGACCTGCACCTAATACACGCAAAACCGCAATCTCGTTTTTGCGTTGCTGCATAGACGCTAGCAACATAGTCGATAAGCCAAACAATGAAGATATGAGCACCAAGATACTGATAACGCGGAGTAGGTTTTCTACCGTGCCCATCATTTGCCAAAGCTCGGTCAGTGCCACGCCTGGCAGTATGGCCATAAGCCTATCTGTTTTGTAGTTGTTAATATCTCGCTGAAGTTTAAAGGTCGCAAATTTTGAGGTAAGCCCAAGCATGACCGCCGTTACACTGTCTGGCGTGGTATTTACCGAGGCTGCATCGTTGAGTAATTGGTTTTGCTTTGATGCTGATAAATGAATAGCTTCAATCGCGTTTAAACTTACGTGCACGGTTTTATCCACCGGTGTGCCAGTGGCTGCAAGTATGCCGGTAATAGTGAAAGGGGTATTATCATGATTGGTAAAACTGGTGTTACCAATACCATGAGATATCACCACATGGTCTCCCACTTTATAACCCAGCGCTTTGGCCACATCGGCGCCTATCACAGCTTCAAATAAGCTCGCGAAGGCTTGACCGTTTTGAAAACTGAGCGCTTGCTTATTACCAAATCTGAAATGCTGAAAATAGTTGTCGTTGGTACCCATTACCCGAAAGCCGCGGTGAGAATCCCCTAACGAGATAGGAATTGCCCAGTCTACTAATTGACTTTCTTGTAGTGCTTCATAGCTTTCATATTTGATGTTACTGGTGGGGCTGCCCATCCTGAACACTGAATACAATAAGAGATTTAGCTGACCGCTTGGGGCGCCAACGATAAGGTCAACATCTGAAATAGTTCGGTTAAAACTCTCTTTTGCCTGCTGACGAATGTGCTCAACGCTAAGCAATACGCTAATACTAATTAGCAGCGAAAGAAACGTTAATACCACTGATTTTCTGCGACTACCTAGGCTACTCCACGCTAACGACACTAACATTACTTGGTCTCCGCTGGCTGTTTTAGCGAAGATTGTTTTAGAGAACACATTTCTACACTGGTTTCAAAAAACTTTTTCAAATACATATCGTGACTTACAAATATTAGTGTTGTGTTGTGCTGCTTACACATGTCGATGAGAATGGTCATAAAGGCGTCTCGTGCGGCAGCATCTAAGGCAGACGTAGGTTCATCAACAAGCAATATTTCTGGTTTGTTGATTAACGCTCGAGCAATGGCTACCCGCTGCTGTTGACCTACACTCAACGCATTAGCAGGCTGCTGCAAAATAGTAGCGGGCAAATTAAGCCCGGTCAGTAACGCTTCGGCCGTATCGGCCACATTAGTTTTGCCCGCTTTTGCAAAATAAGTGGCCAGTTCAATATTTTTAAGCACACTTAGGTAAGGAATTAGATTGAATTGCTGAAATACCACGCCAATATGCTGCGCGCGAAACTTATCTCTTTGCCTAGCTGATAGAGCTGAAAAGGGCTTGCCAAGTAATGATAATTCGCCACTTTGTGGCGTTAGCACCCCCGCTAGCAAGTTAAGCAAGGTAGTTTTGCCAGAGCCTGAATGACCATGTAAGAAAACACGATCACCGTAATTCACCTTCCACGTGGGTATATGCAACCCACTGCTATTTGCATCTGCATAATGATAATTAACGTCATTTAGCGCAATAGCATTGCCTTGGTTAGGTGCTGCTTTATTGGAGTCTGCTTCATTTTTCAAAGGTTGCTCTGGTGCTGCTGACAATGTGAATCATCTCCTTTTTGCATTACGCCATGTTTGCGTAAAAGTGGATGTAGCGGCCTCTCATTCTATTAGGCCGCCATTTAAGCCGAAACTAAGCCTAACTTGGCGTAAGAGTATGCTTAGCTAGACTTCAAATGTACAATTTCAAACCGTTATGTTATAACGTTTTACACTAACTGTTATAATAATTCTTGGCTAAATAAAATGATGAAGTTCTTCTTAAGCGCCCGCATTGGTATTTTTGTCGCGATAGCAGGCATGCTTTTTTATCCTACAACATATGCAGAAGATATCGAAGCGCCTGGCTATCAAGAGATTGAATGGACACAGCTAATGCCTGAGGAAGATTCGGTGGAAGCCTTTGGTAATCAAGAATTTGATAACGAAGCCACTAACCGTTTTCAACAAGCATTGACATCAACGCAGGTTGTTAAAACCTTTGAGAATAAGCCTATTCGTATTCCTGGTTTTATTGTTCCGCTTGAAAGCAGCGAATCGCAAATGGTCACAGAGTTTTTTATCGTACCTTACTTCGGTGCGTGCATTCATATGCCGCCACCGCCGCCCAATCAAATTATTTACGTAAGTATTGAGCAAGGTGTTGAGCTAGAAGGCTTGTACGACCCATTCTGGTTTGAAGGCACCTTGGCTATCGACACCACTGAAAATGCGATGGGCACCGCGGCGTACCGTTTAGAGCACGTTAATGTGCAACCTTACGAGGGATAAATGATGACACGATTTAACAAACTATTATCTACCCTGCTTGCTTCTTTAACAGTTGTTTCTGCCGCGCATGCATGCGACCTACATGGTGGTAATATGGGTTTTGGCTTTAGCCGATTACACCCCCTTGCTCAGCAACATTATCAGGCGTCGGCTTTTAAAGCCCTGTCGGTTAAACACGCTAAACAGGTGGATGTTGTTGTTGATGAAGCCGCCACAGCGAAAATATCTTACGTGATACCGCTACGCTATCGTGATGTAAACGTGAGTTTCATAGGTAGCGATGGCGTTGAAATTGTGGGCGAAAGCGCGGTATTACTGGAGCAAGATTCCGGCGTTTATAACTTAACATTTACCGTTAAGCGCCCAGGCTCGTCGCACATTTCAATTCAAATAAATGGGTTGAGTGACGGTAAGCCTTTTTCACTAAATCAGAAAATTGAATTGCGCTCTGCGTAAGAAAAATGGACAAGGTAGTGAGTAGCGCCGGAGCTAAAGAAAAGGAGCAGACTGCAATTAACGCTAAGCGTAAGCTACTGAAGACCGTACTAGTCGTTCTAGTTTTTTTAGTGGCTGGCAGTGTGTTCACCAGGCTAGTTCAGTTATATTGGCCCAGCATAAAACACCAATTTTCCACAAGCCAAGCACTCTATCAGACCAGCAACCCTGAGTTACAGACCTTATTCAGTCAGGAAATTGAACAAAAAAGTGTGGTGCGTTTAGGTTGGCAAGACTTACTGCCTGAACAAGAAGAAGCTACGTTACGACAATATCAGTCAGGTAACGCTGCAAGTGAATCATCACCTGCTCAAATCGGCACCGTTCAGTCTATTACAAATCAGCTGCTGTTATCTATTCAAGCCAGTAGCGATGAAAATTACAAATCAGCCCTTCACTCAACCAATATAGTACAAACCGTTTTAGGCAAAGCTATTTCTATTTCCGGCTTTATTGTTCCGATAGAAGTGAATGAAGATCGCACATTACAGAGCTTTTTCGTGGTGCCTTACTACGGCGCCTGTATTCACTTCCCACCTCCCCCACCCAATCAAATTATTTTTGTACAACTCCCTGATGGATTTGCTCATCACAATTTGGCCGATGCATTTACATTAACGGGTATTTTAGAGCAAGGCATGTTTGAAGACCCCCTTGGAACCTCAGCGTATATCCTAAACGTATACGACATTGAGGCTTACCATGGTCAGCCCGATGACTTTCGTGCTCACTAGGCTTATTTAGAGAGAAGACACTATTTTTTCAAGAACGCTCATAGGTATTTGTTAGCTATTTTCTTGGGTGTTTATAGCGTTTAAGGAGCATTTAGTTGGTGTTTTGCGAACTTCTAGTTTTCATCTAGCTGGCAAGCAACTAATTGCTGCTCCCACATACCACTAATGTCATCATCGCCCGCCTTAGAAGCAACCTGTTCATTAATAATCACTTCTATACGGCTTTCTAAACAATCATCCAATTCTTTTTCTGATATTGCATCATCTACAATGTTGTAGCTGAAAATACCTTCATTGGTGATCATAATTGCTTTAAGCCTTTCCACCTTTAGCGTATCTAGCCAATCATGTAGCGCGGTTCGGTTAAATACAATGTAGGGCGAAAATCGCCACCCCATACTTTCAAAGCCTTCTCCGTTATTTTCAATTTTAACGAAGCCGCTTTGTGGTAGGGGTATATCGTTAATATTGCGCGCTTGATTGTGCCTGTGCTTGTGGTGATGATGATCGTGATCAGCGCTATCAGTATTTTCATGAGTGTGATGTGCGTCATCATGAGAATGGTGAGGTATAGGTTGCTTCATTGCTTTAACCACATCCGAAGCACCGTCTAGCAACGATGGCGCTAACTTTCCATGTTGTGCAAAAACGATATCAGGCATGGGATCACGGCGGTTAGCAACATAATCAATAAGCAGCTGCTTAGAGTCATCTTGGTACAAATCTTCTTTGTTACCGACAACAATATCCGCAACATCAATTTGCTGATTAAACGTCTCATGCAGGGTGTAGCGTATATCTGTTAGCTTTCTGGCATCAACCAAAGTGATATTCTTTTGAATATTGAGCACATCTTGATAATGCTCTGCAGATAACACTTCTAATACTTCTCTTGGGTGCCCTAGCCCCGTAGGCTCTATTAATAAACGATGGGGTCGAGATCGCGCAAGCAACTGATTAAGCGCAATTTGCATAGACAATCCTGATGCACAGCACATACAGCCACCGGGTACCTCACGCACAAACACACCGCTTTGTTCGGTATGAACGCCCTCAAAAAAGCCACCATCAATACCAAGTTCGCCAAACTCATTGACTAAAACAGCCCACCGCTCATTTTCTGGTTTAGCTTCTAGTAAGGATAAAATGGCGCTTGTTTTTCCTACACCCAAAAAACCACTAATAATATTAGTTGGAATAGCACTTAATTTTTCAGGCTTACCTGTTGTCATACACACCCTTCCTGTACGCCGTTATTTATGTGTGATGATGTGCGGGTAATCGGTTTCATTGTCTGTTTGGCTGCGTAGCCTAAGATTTCGAATATGACTAAATGCAATGAAGCTAGACCCTATTACCGTTAACACCACTTCGCCGTATTCGCCTAACAAGTCGTGTCCTAACACGACGGCTAGAATAAGCAATGTTAGCCCCACCCCACCCACTAAAAGCATGGTGTGATTTCTGTGATAAAAGTACCCCATCATAAGTGCAATAACACTGATAGGCACAACAAAGAATAACAACGTTTTATGAAACAACTCATCATCAAAAGCTAAAACCCCCGCTATCGGAGGAAGCAGAATTAATAAAACAGGCAATAATAAGCAGTGCACCACGCATAGCATAGACAGTGCTATGGCAGCTTTATCGCTTATTTTTTGAAAATTCATTCAGTATGGTTCCTTATCTTTAACCTACTCGATTTTTAGCTTACCAGCTTAACGTTGGCTTACCGGCAGATAACGCTGAAAGACCTTGTCCACGCTCGGTGATCCACTGAGCTTGAATAGCGCTTAGCGATGGCATGGATTCAAACAGGGCAACAGTAATGCCGGACACTACATCATCACAATGAAATTGATATTCAACTTCTATATTTTGATGATTTTCTTCTTCGTGTTCTTCATGCCCTGCATGTTCATCGTGCTCGTCATGTTCTTTATGCGAAGCATGTTCGCTCTCATGATCTTCGTTATGCGCTTCTTCGTGGCCGCTTTCATGGTGGTCATCGTGACCTTTATCATGATCTTCGTCGTGATCTTCGTCGTGACCCTCATCGTGCTGCTTATGCATTTCATGATGGTCATCATGCGCTTCTAACGTGTGCTCAACATTCACTAACTCGCATTGTCCTTCTACATCAATCACATTTGTATTGTATGTGAAACGTTCGGCAAGCAAATTTTGACTATTTAGTTGTTCAGTGGTTTCAGGCTCGTGCTCAAAACCAAGGGCGTCTGCGGCAGGTAATACAAGCTGAAGGTGAAGCATGTTTCCCTCTTGAGAAACCAAAAGCTCGCCTTGCCCGTGTACATGCTGCTGCGCATTTACGGCAAATCCCAAACTAGAGAAAAAGAGTAAAGAGACCGCTATATGGGGCTTTATCATGAATCTACCTTCTTATAAATTTTCAATAATGAGCGACAACTTTTGACCAAAGTAGCATGTGTACACGCTAGGCCAGCTTCGTGAATCTCTGTATAGAACAAGCCAGTTAACATACGTGAATTTACACGCTTCTTGATCTATTTCTAAATTATCTATTGATTTCATTTTGATACATTATAACATAACACAAAATAAGATTAAAATTATAACTTAGTATCGGGGTTAGGAATGATTAGGGTTACCAAGGTAGCAGCATTAATAAGCGCATTGTTATCAACAAGCGCTTTAGCACAGAATATAGAAGGCACTGTGCTAAATAAAAATGGCAATGCCGTAGTAGGTGCCAAGGTTGAAGTAGAGGGAACAAACCAAAGCACGGTGACCAACAGCGAAGGTAAATTCTCGCTACGTGATGTTAGCAACGGCAACGCCGAGTTGCATATTTCGGCACCCAACTTTGCTCACCTTCATCAAGATATTACGCTGGTAGAAGGCAAGCCGCTGCAACTCTCATTTACGCTAAATCGTTCTCCAATTGAAGTGGTTGACGTACTTGCTACGCCTATTCATTTGTCAGTGATGGAATCTGCATCACCGGTGAGTGTATTAGCGGGTGAGACTCTTCGCCGCCAGCAAACATCTACTTTAGGCGATAGTTTAGAAAAAGTAGCCGGTGTACACACTAGCTTCCACGCTAAAGTAGCCAGCACACCTGTTATCCGTGGGTTAAGTGGCCCAAGAGTACTTATTGCGCAAAATGGTTTAGATGTGAGCGACGTTTCACGAGTAGGCCCCGATCATTCAGTAGCATCAGAGGCTTCAACGGCGCAGCAAATCGAAGTGCTACGTGGTCCTGCAACCTTGTTTTACGGTAGTGGCGCAGTTGGCGGTGTTGTGAATGTAGTAGATGGTCGCATTCCTACCGATAGTACAACGCGAGGCGAATGGTTACTTGAAACCAACTCGGTTGATGATCAACAGCTTGGCTCTTTCAATGTAACCACGGGGAATGAGTCTTTCGCCTTTTATGCCGATGGGTATTGGCGCGAATCTAACGACTACGATGTTCCTGTTTCACCTGAAGTAGAGCACGACGATCATGACGAAGATGAAGATGAACATGATGAAGAGCAGGCGCGAGTAGTAGAGAACAGCAACGAAGCGTCGAGTGGATTTACCGTTGGCACCAGTTATTTGTTCGATAAAGGCTATGTAGGGCTTTCAGTTGAACAATTTAATCGTGAATACGGTATTCCTGGCCATACCCACGGCGAAGAAGAGCATGATGACGACCACGACGAAGAATTTGATGAAGAGCATCACGAGGAAGAATCCGTTTTTGCCGACCTGGAGCAAACCCGTGTTCAACTTCAAGGTGAATACAATGTAGCAGGGAGTTGGGTAAAACAAATTCAGTTACGCGGTGGATTTACCGACTATGAACACGCTGAAATTGAAGAAGGTGAAGCGGGTACCTTGTTTGAAAATGAAACCCATGAATTAAAACTCGATGTTTTACACGCGCCAATGAATGACTGGAACGGCGCGGTAAGCTTTCATTACAAAAATAGCGATGCATCAGCCCAAGGTGAAGAAGCGTTTACTCCCCCTTCGGTTACTGAAACCTTTGCGATGGCTATCATGGAAGAAAAGCGCTTTGATGATGTACTTGTTCAACTCGGAGCACGTATAGAACATGTATCGCTAGAAGCTGATAACGTTTTGTTGCCCTCTTTGGACACACATGATCATGAGGAAGAGCATGATGGCCATGAAGACGATGTTCATGACGACGAGCATGATGAAGATGCCCACGATGACGAGCATGAAGACACCCTAGTATTCCCTATCGATGAATCCTTTACTGCATTAAGCATCTCGGCAGGTTTGGTATGGGACTTTGCACCAGGCTACAACGTAGGTATCTCAGTATCTCGTTCAGAGCGTGCGCCATCAGCCTCTGAGCTACTTTCATTTGGCCCACATATTGGCACCAGTACTTATGAAGTGGGGGCTTTATTCGCCTTTCATGAAGAGGAAGGCGAAGCGCATATAGAGCTTGGTGAAGGCAGTATTGAACTTGAAACTGCTAATAATATCGACCTTACCTTACGTAAAACCGAAGGTAACTTAGGGTTTGTATTAAATGCGTTTTATAACCAAATCGACAACTATTACTACCAAACCAATACCGGCCTTTTCGCTGAAAGCGGACATGACCACAGTGAAGAAGAAGGTGGCGAAGAAGAAGGTGGTGATGAGCACGACGAACACACTGATGAACTGCCCGTTTATATTTTCAAAACTGACGATGTAATATTGCATGGTTTTGAAGCACAAGTTGCTTGGCAAACCACAGATGAATTCAAAACCACGGTATTTGCCGACTACGTAAGAGCACGTTTACAAGATGGCGGCGATTTGCCTCGCACTCCACCGCTTCGAGTTGGTACGCAGTTTAGCTACCAGAGCGAACGATTAAGTGCCCACCTCGATATTACACGTTATGAAGAGCAAGACCGTGTTAGTGAAGGTGAAACAGCTACCGATGGCTATACCCTAGTAGATGCCAGTGTGTCTTACGATTTAAATGTGCTTAACCAAGATATTTCAGTGTATGTGAAAGGCACAAACCTGACCGATACCGAAGCCAGAGTACATACTTCATTCCTAAAAGATATTGCGCCACGACCTAGCCGTAGCTTTGCACTTGGTGTGAGGGGTTACTTCTAAAAGAAGTCGATTAATATAGCTGTGAAAGCAGCTCTTAAAATTCAACGTTTAGAATGGCAGTGTAAACACTGCCATTCTTGTTTTTGCTAATGTGTTTAATCGCTTTTCTTCTACACGCTAGTTACTTTCGCTCTCGTTGAAAATGACGCTCTTTCCCTTCATTAACTTGTTTTACGTCTGCACAATATTCTGAAATTGGCCGGATCAAAAGCCGAGGTATGCCAATAGGCTCACCAGTCTCTTTGCAATAGCCAAAATCACCTTCGGTAATGCGCCTAAGTGATTTATCAATTTTAAGTATTAGCTTTCTTTCTCTATCAAGAATACGTAAGCCAATGCGTGAATCTTCTTCATATTGCGCCCTATCCACATCATCGTTTATCTCCGGTGGGTCGCTCAATTGCACCTTCATTTCTTCTATGTGCAACATCGTCTTTTTCTTTAATTCGGTGAGTAACGCTTTGAAAAACGCCAATTGAGCATCACTCATATAATCGTCGGCCGGTGCATCTAGAAGCTGCTGCTTATCGAGTATCTGATTCATGACAAGCTTTCCTTTGCCTGCGTAAGCCAACGCAGCGTGTTTTCATAATGATTTTTGCCGTAACAGTTTAAAAACTGTCGTGTGTACTCGTTTTTTACATCGCTCATGGCAGCGATACGCTCATCGACAAAAGTTGCGGTTAGGGGAATACCACACTCTTCTATGATGCAATGTTTCCATTGCTCGTAACTTGATGGAATGATTGGCGTTTTCATTCAATTACCTTCTTAATATTAAACCAAAAATATGATTTCAAAGGTTATGTACAACAAAACCATACTATTATAAATCCACATACAGATATGTTATAACATCACACAAATAAGATATGCAAATTAGCTTGCGTACTTAATGTGTTAGTACTTAGTTTCTTAGCACGCGTATTTAGGAACTTACCCCATTCCTAACTACACGCATGAATGCTATAGCGTTCGATTTACCTAAATAAAATGCAGACAGACACAAGTCGGAAATATCGGCTATTCTGTCGTACAAAGAGCACTATACCCATACGGCAAGGTATAGTGATGCACGTGACATCTATTAAATGAATAACAACGAAAAGAAAACACGATGAACTCAATAAATTCAACAATCAAAAGCAAGGCTATATGGTTTGTTTTAGTGGCATTGTTCTCTATTACCGCTAAAGCAGCAGATGAAACACATGAACGTACTATCGACATCGATAGCCATGTAGTGACCGAACATGAAACCAAAATATTAGGTAAGCGTGTGAAATACAGCGCCACAACGGGCACGCAACCGGTGTGGAATAACAAAGATGACGCTGTCGCTACGTTGTTTTACACCTATTACCAGCGCACCGATATAAAAGATGACGGGTCTCGCCCGCTTGTAATCTCTTTCAATGGCGGTCCTGGTTCAGCATCAGTATGGATGCACGTGGCGTATACGGGCCCTCGAATTTTAAACATTGATGATGAAGGCTACCCCGTGCAGCCTTATGGCGTGCAAACCAACCCGTATTCAATATTAGATGTGGCGGACATCGTATTCATAAACCCCGTCAATACCGGGTACAGCCGCGTATTAGAGAATGAAAAAGGTGAAATGCCTTCAAAGGACGCTCAGAAGAATATGTTTTTTGGCGTGAACGCCGACGTTAGCTACCTTGCAGATTGGGTAAATACCTTCGTGACTCGCCATAACCGCTGGCGCTCACCGAAATACCTTATAGGTGAAAGCTATGGTACTACTCGGGTATCGGGCTTAGCCCTAGAATTACAAAACCGCCAGTGGATGTATTTAAATGGTGTGATATTGGTATCGCCTACCGATATTGGTATTGAACGCAATGGGCCAGTGAAAGCCGCAAATCGACTACCTTATTTTGCTGCAACCGCGTGGTATCACAACAAGTTAGACCCTGAACTTCAAAATAAAGACTTAACCGAACTGCTTCCTGAAGTAGAAGATTTCACTATCAACACACTTATTCCAGCGCTGGCGAAAGGTGGCTTTATTGGCGCTGAGGAAAAACGAAACGTGCTTGCAAAAATGGCGCGTTATTCAGGGTTATCAGAAGAGGCGATTTCACAAAACAACCTTGATGTAAGCACCACTTATTTTTGGAAATCGTTACTTCGTGAGGAAGGTAAAACGCTAGGCCGATTAGATAGCCGCTATTTAGGTATAGATGCCAAGCAAGCGGGTGACAGACCCGATTACTGGGCCGAACTAACGTCGTGGCTACACTCGTTTACACCCGCAATTAACTACTACTTGCGAGAAGAGTTAAATTACAAAACCGACACCAAATATAATATGTTCGGCGATGTTCACCCGTGGGACAGAAGTGGCAATAAATCTGGCGAAAACCTGCGTCTTGCCATGGCACAAAACCCCTATTTAAATGTAATGATTCAAGCAGGTTACTACGATGGCGCCACCAACTATTTTGATGCCAAGTATACCATGTGGCAGCTTGATCAAAGCGGCATTATGCAAGACCGTTTAAGCTTTAAAGGCTATAGAAGCGGGCATATGATGTACTTACGACGAGACGACTTAAAGCAGTCTAACCAAGACTTACGTGAGTTTATCAAAAGCAGCACACCTAAAAAGGGTGAGCCCGCGATGTATCGCCGCTAAAAGACGAAAAGAAGAATATGGGGTCAGTGTACTTTTAGCTTTAATTAACACTGACCCTATTTACACTCTGCTTCTATTCGCGTTTGGGCCTATTCACATTTGGGGCCTATCAAGGTGCTAAGCCCATCAATGGTCGGCAAATGTGCTATTCTGCGCGCCTAGATTCAGTTCAAGCACAACATTCTGTTAAAAGGACAAACCTTCCGATGGTTCCATGGGTTAAATTGGGCACAGCTAAAATTCCAAATAATGGTGGGGAACTAACGTTCTCTCAGCGAGATGAAGAGTTCAGTATTCGCCTTTCCGGTATTCGTGGCGAGTTGATGAATAGCCGTGTGTACAACTCAGAAAAAGAGCTGTCTCAGATGGGCTGTGAGCACCTTAAATCCACACCTAACGCACATGTTTTAGTAGGCGGTTTAGGCATGGGATACACCCTTGCAGCGGCGTTAAAAGAAGTCACTGCTAGTTCGCAGGTCACGGTAGCTGAACTCATTCCTGAGGTTGTGGAATGGAATAAAGGCCCGCTAGGTAATTGCGCTAAAAATCCACTTCAAGACCCTAGAACGAACGTGAAAGTAGGTGATGTAAAACACCTTTTAAATACTAAAACGCCAACCTACGACGCCATACTACTTGATGTAGACAATGGCCCTGAAGGCTTAACCCATTCTGACAATAATTGGATTTATTCAATTGACGGTTTAGAAGATATCTACGAGGTGCTTAAGCCCAATGGCATGTTAGCCATTTGGTCTGCGGGGCCCGATTACTTGTTTTCCGTACGCTTGAAAAATGCAGGCTACGTAGTAAGTACTCGTATTGCCAGGGCACGCAAGGGTAAAGGAAGTAAGCACACCATTTTCTTGGCTAAAAAGCCCGGGTAACTCATCCTTTTAGTTAGCGCCTTTAACTAACTCTGACCCCACTATTTTTCTGGCCCATTATTTTTGATTTTATTCATTTGAATCAATAAGCCACCGCGGGTAATTACGCTGGCCCCATTCAGTAGAATAAGGGGCCAGGCGACGGTAAACGGCATAGTAAACGCGAACGCGAGTGTAGTGACGTCTTTAATTAGAATACTGCGGAATAAAGCTGGTGATAGCGCGCCAATCACCCGGCTACGCCTTAGCACCATTATTTGGTGTAACGTGCCTTGAACAAGTAGCACGGTTACTACCAGCATCAAGCTGTTTGCCCCAATCTTGGCAAGGTTAGGGTAAGGCCGAAAACCTATAGAACCTAGCCCTATCACCAAAGCACCGGCGCACAAGCTAACGGCAAAACTCGTTGATATTGACCGCCTGTCTCGCCAAATTTGATAAAGGATGGCCAATATCAGAAGCAGCGCACCGAAACGAGTCCACACTAAATAATGACTAAGCGGCTCTATCGCAATACCGAAAATAAAATTGGCATAAAACGCAAAAAAGCTTGAGGTAAACTGGTTTACCGACAAGCTTTGAGTAGCGCTCTGATGACTTTTGCGAAGCGCCTCTATATTAGCGATTTGCTTCGCAAGCCCATACCAGGTCAGCAAAAAAGCGACTGCGCTCAGGGTACCTAAAATGTGGTACAACAAAAGAGATTCCTCAGCCGCTTTACCTAAACCCTACTCTACCGTAACCGACTTCGCTAAGTTACGAGGCTGATCCACATCCGTACCTTTAATTAATGCTACATAGTAAGACAACAACTGTAACGGCAAGGTATAGATGATTGGGGCAATAGGTGCTTCGCAGTGCGGTACATTGATTACGCGCATGGTATCGTCACCTTTAAACGCAGCGTCTTTATCGGCGAACACATACATAATGCCGCCACGAGCGCGTACTTCTTCCACATTCGATTTAAGCTTTTCTAGCAGCTCGTTATTAGGCGCAACCACAATAACCGGCATTTCATCATCGATAAGTGCCAGTGGGCCGTGCTTTAATTCGCCTGAAGCATAGGCTTCTGCGTGAATGTAAGAAATTTCTTTTAGCTTAAGCGCCCCTTCCATAGCAATAGGATATTGGTCACCACGGCCTAAAAACAGGCTGTGCTGTTTATCGGCAAATTCTTCGGCTAAATCTTCAATACCTTGTGTGATGGTAAGGGTTTCTTCTAATTTAGCTGGCAAGCTTTGAAGGGCACTAATGATGTCTTTACTATCACTTTCAGCCATACCGTTTTTCTCACCTAACGCTAGGGTAAGCATTAAGAATGCAGCTAGCTGCGTTGTAAATGCTTTGGTAGATGCAACACCAATTTCTGCGCCAGCCCGTGTCATAAACGCTAAATCTGATTCGCGCACTAGCGATGAGCCTGGTACGTTACAAATAGCTAAACTTGCGCTATACCCAATTTCTTTGGCTAAACGTAGTGCGGCTAAGGTATCAGCGGTTTCGCCCGACTGTGAAATAGTAATAAGTAAGCTATTCGGGTGCACTACCGATTTGCGGTAACGGAACTCTGAAGCAATTTCGATATTGCACGACACATTGGCGTATTGCTCTAACCAATAGCGGGCGGTCATACCTGAATGATAACTGGTACCACAGGCAACAATTTGAACGTGTTTGATTTTACTGAAAATATCATCGGCACCGTTTCCAAAAACATCTGCCGCTAATCCATTTTCGGTTAGTCTGTCTTTTAGTGTATTACGCACTACCACCGGCTGCTCGTGAATCTCTTTTAGCATGTAGTGACGATAAGCGCCTTTGTCGCCAGCGTCGTGTTCAACGTTCGACTCTATAATTTCACGTTCAACGGCATTGCCGTCTTTGTCATAAATAGCAATGGTGCGGCGAGTAATATCGGCAACATCGCCCTCTTCCAAAAAGATGAAGCGGCGTGTTACAGGTAACAATGCCATTTGGTCTGATGCGACAAAATTCTCGCCTAAACCTAAACCAATCACTAGCGGGCTACCAGAGCGCGCTACTACCATACGGCCAGCATCTTCTTTATCAATAACAACCGTGCCGTATGCACCATGAAAGGTTTTAACCGACGTTTGAACTGCTTCTAATAAGTCTTTACCAGCATCCAGCGCTTCGTGAACCGTGTGGGCAATGGTTTCGGTATCGGTATCGCTACTGAATACATAACCTTTTGCTGAAAGCTGTTCACGTAGGGCTTGGTAGTTTTCAATAATGCCGTTGTGCACTACGGCAACGCGATCGCTTGAAAAATGTGGGTGGGCATTGGCCACCGTCACGCCGCCGTGGGTAGCCCAACGGGTATGTGCAATACCGGTAGTACCTAGCGCTTCATCGTTGGCAATAATATCTACCAACTCTTGTACCTTACCGGTACTTCTTATGCGATTTAGTGTGCCGTCTTGTTGCAACAAAGCTACGCCTGAAGAGTCGTAACCACGATACTCAAGTCGTTTTAAGCCTTCTAATAGAATTTCAACAACATTACGCTCACCAACAGCACCGACAATTCCACACATAATTACTCTCCGTTTTGCGCAGCGACCAGCACCGTTACGCCTTGTTGTTCAATTAGATATTTATCCTCGTCACTGATGCCATTATCAGTCACAAGAGTAGAGATATTTTCCCAGCCCAATTCTAAATTGGGCATTTTGTTCGACAGCTTATTCGACGTTGCCATTACAACAACTTCATGAGCGGCACGTGCCATGGCGCGAGTAAGCCCTGTTAATTCATTAAAGGTAGTGGTTCCGCGATTCACATCAATACCCGCCGCACCAATAAACGCCATATCAAAACTATAAGCCGATACCAATTGTTCGGCCATTGCACCTTGGAATGAACGAGATGCGGGATCCCAGGTGCCACCTGTCATCAAAATAGTGGGTTCGTTATTACTTTTGGTCAGCTGACTCGCTGCATCTAATGCATTCGTCATCACTACCAAGTTGGGTATATCACGAAGGCAGGGTAAAAGCGCCGCGATGGTACTGCCGCAATCCAACACTATTTTTGACCCTTGCTGAATGCGACTAGCAGCAAGCTTACCTATATTCTGTTTTATTGATGAAGGTAAGTTCACTACATTGGTTTCGCCTTGAGAAGCAGATAGGGGTGCGGCACCGCCAAATTGGCGAATAAGCTTTTTTTGGTCTGCCAAGGCGGCTAGATCTTTTCGAATAGTCACTTCAGATGTGCTGAACTGGGCCGCGAGCAATTCAACTTGCGCGTAGCCGTGCGTGTTTACCCATTTAATAATGCCAGCGCGGCGCTGATCTACAGAACGACTCGTTTTCAAACTCAATCCAACCCTGATATGAAGGAAACTACAGTGCCTTCTCTAAACCATTTCTACACTATTCGTAAATCATAACTTTCAAAACGAAAGTTATAATTTACGAAGTGAAAGAAATGTAAGCTATTCGCGGCTATTTCGCAAGTTTTTCGTACAATTTTTACTAGTAAGCTATCAACATATAAACCGGCTGGCACAAAAAAGGACAACCTTGGTTGCCCTTTCATTTACCACTAAACCGCGCTAAAGCTATTACATGCTGGTTATTTTTTTGTCGGGCGAGGCCAGTTCGCAATATTACGCTGCTTTCCTCGCGCTACAGCAAGTGCCGCACTTTCTACTTCGGTGGTAATGACTGAGCCAGCACCTACCGTAGCATTATCACCAATGATCACAGGGGCCACTAATGAAGAGTTCGAACCCACGAAGGCATTTTGACCTATTACGGTTTTAGATTTATTCACGCCGTCATAGTTACAAGTAATTGTGCCCGCACCAATATTGGCATTAGCACCCACTTCAGCATCACCGAGGTAAGTAAGGTGATTAACCTTAGCACCTTCGCCTAGCACGGTTTTCTTCATTTCTACGAAGTTACCCACTTTAGATTTTGCATGCATAACCGCGCCAGGGCGCAAGCGACCAAATGGCCCTACCGTGCAGCTTTCACCTACTATGGCTTCTTCTATAATAGAGTTTGCTTCAATAACCGCGTTGTCGGCAATTTCACAATTTTTCAAAACGCAGTTTGGCCCAATAGTTACGTTATTACCTAAAATAACGTTACCTTCTACCACTGCATTAATATCAATGGTGACATCTTGCCCCGTGGTTAATGTGCCTCTTAGGTCAAAACGCTGAGGGTCGGCCAGTGCCACACCATTGGTCATTAGTTCGTTTGCTTGGCGAAGCTGAAGTGCGCGTTCTAGATGCGCCAATTGAATGCGGTTATTTACCCCTTCAACCTCAACCACCTCTTGTGGTTGTGCCGATTGAATACGCTTACCTTCTTTAGCAGCCATTTCAATCACGTCAGTAAGATAATACTCACCTTGTGCATTGCTATTACTTAGCGCACCCAACCAACGTTTTAAATCGCTTCCGGACATCATCATCATGCCCGTATTGATTTCACAAATTTGCTTTTGTGCATCGGTAGCATCTTTGTGTTCAACAATGGCGGTGATGTTGTCGTCTTTACGAATAATTCGGCCCATTCCTGTAGGGTCGTCTAATTCAACGGTAAGCAGGGCTAAATCACACTCGGCTTTTACCGCTTTTAGTTTCGCCAAGGTTTCTTCGCGAATAAGGGGAGCATCGCCAACTAATACAAGTACATCTTCATCATCGTTAATGTGCGGCGCGGCTTGCTGCACCGCATGACCCGTGCCTAACTGTTCTTCTTGCAAACACCAATTTAAGTTTTCGCCAGTTATTGTGGCCTTTAGCTTGTCGCCTCCATGACCATAAACTAAATGAATACTATCAGCCTCTAAGGCTTGAACGGTGTTGATAATACGCTGCACCATGGGCACTCCGCCCACTTTATGAAGTACTTTTGGTAACGAAGACTTCATGCGCGTGCCTTTGCCTGCGGCTAAAACTACCACTGAAAATGCCATGCTATTCCTTTACGAAAATCGATAATACGAACTTTTGCCTAGTGTATCTAAGGCGTGATTATATGTCAGCGATTGATTTTTGAAGGCTCATTCTTAAGTCTAGATCTGAGTTGAACAGCCTAGTAGTTCATTAAATCAACGGGTATACTTTACTTTTCAACTGAATTGGATTGTAGCAGCAAAGGAGCTTGCGTAGTCAGTGAATACTTTTCGAACACTTCACCGAAGTATATTGGTGCTGTTTGCCGTCGTGGTTTTAGCGATTGTTACCCTAGTGCATTTTAGTATTTCTAAAATTGTGGCGGAGCAAAGCAGAGCACAGCAACAGTCATTGTCGCCAGCGGTGTCTCTTATTGTCGAGCAGTTATTAAAGCCTCTTCACACGTCTGAAGCGTTAGGCCATTCCACTGAATTAGTTACCTTGATGGAAGGCGACGAGGTTGACGAAGCCGCGATATTTAACACCCTAAACCGACTTGAAAGAGAATTCGGTTTATCTTTCTTTATTGCCAGCGAAAATGTCAAACGCCAATTTAATTCTGATGGCACTACCATCGATTTAATTGAAGGCGAAGTCAGTTGGTATTTTAAGTACCGTGACGGCCCTGACGATGCAGTGGCAGATATTGGTAAATGGGAAGATACCCATTTTTATATCGACCTGAAGGTTTTTGATGACGATGGCCGATTTTTAGGCTTCTTCGGCGTAGGAAAAAGCTTACGCAGCTTCATCAATGTCTTTGATTCTTACAAAGAACAATACGGCTACGACTTTCTTTTTGTCGATGAAAAGGGAGATATCATGCTGTCTTCCGATCCTGCTCTTGTGGCCTCGTATTCTGATTTCACCAACCTTTCAGAGCTACCTTGGTATGCCAGTCTCCCGATTACGGTTCAAGACGAGCAAGCCCTTAATAACAAGTTGGTGACTATCAATCAAAAAGACTTTTTGATTGCGGAAGTTAAATTAAACCAATTTGGATGGACAGTCTTTTTACTTAGCCCACTAGAAGACAGGCAAACCGAAATATCACAAGCTTTCATCTTTAGTGTAGTGACGCTGCTAGTGGTTGTTTTCTCTCTCTTTTTGCTTATTTACAACTTACTTTATTATTTCAGACGAGACATGCAGCCCGATTTAATTGTGCGTCATGCTAATCGTTTGCCCGACCGCACTAACCTAGAACTTATCTATCAATCATTATTAAAAGAACAGCGCTCTATTAGCGTGATTTTAATCAGCGTAGACGACTTTGGGCATATTATTGATGCCCATGGCCGAAATGCAGGTGATGACGTGTTAGATAAAGTGGTGGCGTATCTTTCTGACCACCTGCGTGAGCAAGATGTGCTTGGTCGCTGGAGCAGTGAAGAGTTTATTATATTGCTGCCTCAAACAGGCCCGCACGAAGCCTTCGATACTGCACAAAATTTGCGTCATGGCATTGCTACATTAACGCCGTTAAGTGAGTCGCCGCAGCTACAATTAACCGCCTCTTTTGGGGTATCGTTTACTGCTACTACTCGTAGCATGAATGAAGTTACCGCCCATGCGGAAGATGCGCTGTATCAGGCGAAAAGAGATGGGCACAATTTAGTGCGTATGCAGCTTATTGAATAAATAAGCTGCGGAGCTTTAATTTTTTCTATTTGAAATTTAACGAATAGATTTCAATATATAACGCTTAGCATCACCACCGTATCAGCCGCTTTTAGCTAAACGGTGGGCGGTGATGCTAACGTCCTTTCGAACCGAGCAAGCAAACTTCTTACGCCGTTTTGGCTGCCCGGCTACGCTTTATCATACCTATCACACCGGTAGTGAGTGCCACACCTGTCAATATCATTACCCCACCAACAATGGTTTGTAACGACAAGTGTTCTTGCAAAAACAATACGCCCCAAATAATACCAAATAATGGCACCATGTAGGCCACCGATATCGCTTTTGCTGGGCCCACATTCGCAATTAGTTTGAAATACAAAATGTAAGCAATAGCAGTACCTAAAATGGCGAGCGCCACTGCATTTAACCATGCGTTAGTACTCGGCATAGTGGCTGGTAATGTACTTAACGCGAAAGGCGCTAACATAATAGATGCCATTGCTTGGCTTCCAGTAGCCACCACTAAAGGTCGCACGCCTTGCAGCCACCGTTTCATCATGCTGGCCGCAATGCCGTAGCAGGTAGTAGCAAGTAAAGCGGTTAGAATAGGCACAAAGCTAATATCACCTTCCCCTAGCTTTTGCTGGCTAATAACCGTTACCCCTAAAAACCCAAGTGCTAATCCGGCGATAGCTGTGGGAGTAAGTTTGTCACCCAGCCATAGCCACGCCACTAACGCCCCGAACATTGGTGCGGTCGCGTTTAATATGGCATTAACCCCAGCTTCTAAATGCAAACTGCTGTAGTTAAATAAGACGAAGGGCACAGCTGTATTCGCTAGCCCCACTAATGCAATGGGGAACCAATACCTAAAAATTTGGTTCACGCCACCGGTCATCATTAAAATAGGTAATAGCACACAGGTAGCAAGTACGGTACGAATGGCTACCAGTACATAAATACCAAACTCTGGCGCCGCCACCCGCATAAAAATAAATGAGCCGCCCCAAATAGACGCTAATAATAATAGTGCAGCAATATCTCTTAAGCCCATAGTACGCCTTGCGCCCCTTCTAATTTTAATAAATATTGCTTACGTTCAAGCCCACCTGCGTATCCCGTTAGGGTTTTATTGCTTCCAATCACTCGGTGACATGGTACCACTATCGCAATAGGGTTGCGCCCGTTGGCCATACCCACGGCGCGAACCGCTTTAGGATTATTTAGCTTATTGGCAATATCGGCATAACTGGCGGTTTCACCATAAGGGATATCGCATAGCGCCTTCCATACCGCCTGCTGAAACGCAGTGCCTTTGGTATCAAAAGGTAAGTCGAATTGGGTGAGACTACCATTAAAATAAGCCGCTAACTGTGCTTTCGCTGTTTCAGTAAGGTCATTACTGTGAACGCCGCCGTTAACGTCAGCATTAACGCTATCGACAAAAGTAATGGCACTAATTCCTTTGTTAGTAGCGGCTATTTCAATAAGCCCTTGTGGTGACTCAAGGTAGCTTTTGCATACTGTCATGACTTATTCCTACTGATAAATGTATACCCAACAACACGTTAACTATTACTCAACTGCCACAATTGTAGTGTTAAGTAGCTTTGCCATGGCGCAGCCTCTTGCGGCGACACCGGATACTTCTCGGCCATTTTTCTTACAATAAGGTCGCCAGCCAAATACACATCAGGATCACGTTCACCTCGCATCTTAAGGTAATCTACTGTCCATTGACCAACACCTTTGATTGACAATATTTCATCATGAGTAGGCTGGTTACCGTTACAAAATAGCGCCGCAAAATCACGAAGTGCATGCTTACGAGCATTTGGCATGCGCAAAAATGCTAAATCACTGATAGCCACCGCTTCGGGTTCAGGAAAACAATAATGCTGGCTTGGCTCGACAGCCCCCTCAGTGGCAACCGCGCCTAAGTGCTGTGCAAGCAGCCCCGCTTGATTGATTGCCGCTTTTACACTGACCTGTTGGCCTACAATGGCTCTGCATCCACTTTCAAATACGGTCCAGGTACCAGGAAGGCGCAACCCTTTCGTCAGTAGGTTATCAGGCAAGCCCGCTGCTAATAGTGATTTTTCAATTAACTCTGGGGCGGCATGTAAATCGAGCAGCTGCTTTATTTGTTCAACCGTTTTATACACGTAAGCTAAATTTGGCAAACGCATTTTTACATCGAAGCCATTTGCGCTCTCGTTAAAAGTCGCACTGATAAATCCCGACTCCCCGTTAATGCTGATATAACGGCTATAGGTATTATCGAACACCATTTCTACGCCCCGAATAGCCCGCAAGGCAAGAAACTCTCTGACTTGTTGCCAATGGTAAGGTGGCCTGAAGTGCAATCTTAGTGATATTTCAGGCAGTGCAGTATGGCGTTTACTTCGTAATTCGGTAGGCGTTTTTTTGCAATAAGTTTGCACTGCGCGCTGAAGTTGCCTTGTAGAGGCATACCCCGCGCTTAAAGCAATATCAGTAAGCTTCATGGTGGATTGCTGTAGCAACTGCTTTGCGAACAACACTCGTTGCAAATCTTGATATTGTTTAGGAGACAACCCCGTATGCGACACCATGAGTTTATTTAAGTAACGCTCACTGATACCCAATCGGCTTGAAATGGTGGAAATAGACTGCACGGGTATATCGCTTAATAGCGTTAGCGCTCTTGTCACTGTTGTGCCTACACCTAACCATGCAAAAGAAGACGGCGCGCTGTCGGGTCTGCATCGTAAACAGGGACGAAAGCCATCACTCATAGCTTGAGCAGCATGGTTATAGTAGGCCACGTTCTTTTCATCAGGCAATTTGGCTGGGCAAATTGGCCGGCAAAATATACCCGTGGTTTTCACCGCCACAAAAAAGCGGCCATCAAAACGGGCATCTCTACTCACCCTAGCTTTAGCGTAAGTATCGCGGTGCTCATTATCTTCATGCGCTGAATCTTTTATGTCCGTGTTCATACTATGGCTCGGGTTAATGTGCGGGTTTAAACCGTCACTGCGCTATTAAGATTTAATTGTATCCTGTTCCCCTAGTAAGGGTGCGACAAAATCGGAACTGACAGTAAAATATCAGTAGAGTTGATAATCGCCACTAGCAACCGCATAATGGCGTAAGAATAATAGTGCCTGCCACCTTTGGGGTGCGCCCTTACTGAGCCCAATTCATGTTGCAAACCACGCGCAATTTAGTACCGCGCTTGATTAGAATTAGCCTATTCTTTTTCACGCTTATCGTGACATATCCCGCATTAAGCGCCGATTGGCTTTCTGATTACGCCAACTATGTGCAGCGCGAAGCCGCAAAATATAATGTGCCCGGCTATACCTTTGTTTATTACGAGCAAGGTAAGGCGCCACAAGTATATGTTTATGGCAGAACGCACAAAGGTGGAAAGCGCATTACTGAAGACACGGTATTTCGCCTAGCCTCGGTATCAAAAACTTTCACCGCCCTACTTTCTGCCAAACTGGTTGAGCAACAGCGCTTACATTGGGATACTCCCATTTCTACCCTGTTACCTGACATACCTTTCAATGTGGACGGTATGGAAACATTGCAGCTTCAGCATATTGTGGGGCAATCTAGCGGCTTTATGCCCAATGCTTACGACAACTTAATTGAAGCAGATTATTCATTGCAGCGGGTGTTAACCTCATTGAGTGAGCTCGACCCTTTATGCATACCTGGCGAATGCTACACCTATCAAAATGCCCTTTTTGGGGCAATTGAGTACTACCTTACGAACAATTATTCTTCTTATTCTAGGGAAGTACAAACCCAGCTCTTTACGCCACTAGGTATGAATACCGCAAGCGTTGGCAAAGGCGGATTACTTGCGTCTGCTTCATGGGCTCGCCCACACATTGCTATTGCCAGAGACAGATGGCGCGAAGGCGCAGTTGAAAGCAACTACTACCGTTTTTCACCCGCAGCAGGTGTAAACGCCAGCATTACTGATATGACTATTTACTTGCAGGCTTTGCTAGGCGAATTCCCTACGGTGATCTCACCTGACATGATTGATGAAGTCACTACACCACGGGTTAAAACCCAGCGGGAAACTAGACGCAGGGGTTGGCGCGGCATGCTAAATGACGCCCATTATGGGCTAGGCTGGCGAGTGTATGACTTTGATGGAAAACGCATTAATTACCATGGTGGCTGGGTAAAAGGGTATCGTGCCGATGTGGCGTTTGCGCCCGATTATAAAACCGGATATGTGATGCTAATGAATGCCGAATCGAACATGATCAATTCCACTACGGCTGAGTTTTGGAAGCGTTATTTTAAGCAGGCTGAAGCTAAAGATTAGAATGGCGCTTAAAACCCATTTTCTATTACAGGTTAAAAGCGCCATCATGCGTAAGGTTTACGTTAAAGCGCCTAAATTACGGCTTTAAGTAGGTATAACCGCTTAAGCAATTTTCGTAAAAATCGGTCCAGCGAACCCCTTCTTTCGGATTAATTTTCCCACCTGACACTTGTCTGTCTATAAGACGTTTCACATCAGATGCCATGGCACGTGGGTTATATTGCATAATGTTCAGAACATCTTCTACAGAAGAGCCTTTCACCACTTCTTCAATGTAAAAGTCTTCAGGATCGTCATCGTAGCTAAAGATGTGAACTTCATTCAAACGACCAAACAAGTTGTGCATATCGCCCATTACGTCTTGATACGCGCCAGTTAGGAATAGGCCAATATAGTAAGGCTCATCTTTCTTAAGCGGGTGCATCGGTAATACATCGGTAATTTCACGGCCAATCGAAAACTGATCAATCTTGCCGTCACTGTCACAAGTAATATCAACCAATGAGCAGTTCACCGTAGGCTTTTCGTTCATACGCGTAAGCGGCACTACGGGTAGCAGCTGGTCAATGGCCCATGTATCAGCGGCAGACTGAAATACCGAGAAGTTACATAAGTATTGCGACGACAAGCTGTAATCTAATTCTTGCAGTTCTTCCGGTACATATTCTTCTTTGCGATACCATACTTGCAAACGCGCCATGATATCCCAGTAAAGGGTTTCAATTTTTGCCAATTCTTCCAACGACAACACGCGCAATTTAAAAGCACCTAGCGCTTGCTCTTTATATTGCGATGCATCGTTATACACTTCGTGCATATTGGTTTGATTCTCGAAATCGTCTGACAACTCACGCATATTTTTTAAAAATACATGTTCGTTTTCATTTGCAGACGTGTCGATTTGAGCCGCATTCGACTTAATTTCGCCTACAATTTCGGTCACTACACAACTGTGGTGGGCGGTAATGGCTCGGCCACTTTCACTCACTAAATTAGGGTGCGGAACGCCTTCTAGGTCGCACATCTCTTTCATGCCGTAAACCACGTCGGCGACGTATTCTTGCATGCTGTAGTTGCGTGAAGACTCGTTAGTAGAGTTGCTACCATCGTAATCAATACCTAAGCCGCCACCTACATCAACATAATCTAGTGGGAAACCCATTTTGTGCAAATCGGCATAAATACGCGCGCCTTCGGTCATCGCTTCTTTTACGGCACGAATATCGGTTAGCTGACTACCAATGTGGAAATGCAGTAACTTAAGGCAATGAGACATGCCTTGTTCTTCAAGATAACGGGCGGTTTTAATAATTTCCGTGATGGTAAGCCCAAATTTGGCACGCTCGCCACCCGAGCTTTCCCATTTACCACGGCCTTTCACCGTCATTTTAGCGCGCACGCCGATAATAGGGTCTATTTTCAGTTCTTTAGACACTTTTACCAACAGCAATAGTTCACTGTACTTTTCAACCACCACTACTATTTTGCGACCAAGCTTTCTACCTAATAATGCTAAGCGCATAAACTCGTCGTCTTTGTAGCCGTTTAGGATGGTCAGAGAATCTTCGTTGGTATTCATGGCAAGTACGGTAAGCAGCTCAGCTTTTGAGCCCGCTTCTAAACCGTAATTAAAAGGTGCACCGGCCTCTACAATTTCTTCTACCACTTCACGCATCTGGTTTACTTTTACCGGATATACGCCTTGGTAAAGACCTTTGTACTCAGCTTCTTCAATAGAGCTGCGAAACGCTTTGTTTAAACTAGCGACTTGAGAGCGCAAAATATCGTGAAAACGCACCACTACAGGGAATTGAACCCCTTCTTTTCGAATCTCTTCAACAACCGATTTAAAATCGATGCGAATACTGGGATCATCAGGAACTGGAGTTACATGCACGTTACCATTTTCACCAACTTGAAAATAGCCGCCACCCCATTGAGACACGCCATAGACGCGCTCTGCTTCTTCAATGCTCCAATCTGACAATGTAGTCACCTTTTAAAAACTATGCTGAACGCTGCTGTTCAGAAATTAATGCGAAATAGGGCGGTATTATAGACAACGTATAGTGTGGCGCTACGTAAAATATCGATTGTCTCGACTAATTTTGTTTATCGACAGCACTCGCCGTAACCCAATCCTGAACATAGGCCTTAGTTTCAAGATCAAACACCACGTCTACCTGTGTCATAAACGAATCATGGTCTTTGGTACGGTGCAATGTGAAGTTTTGCTCATTAAAGAATTTTGCGGCTATGTGATCGGAGACGGTGTTGTCATCCTCAAGCCAGATTTCGATTTTTTGGTTGCGCCTATCGAGGTGAATAGGGGCTTTCATTCGAGCAAAAGACTCTGAATGCGGCACTTCCCAAGAGCGCATATCTACAATGACATGAAAGGCTTTTCCTCGCCTTGCTTTGAGCGTGTCACCAAAAGCTGCTAGATATTGAATGTTGGTATTCATATCCCAACGCCCGCGCAGTGTTACCAAAATAAGATCTTGAAACACTTCAATGTGATAATGCTGTTTTGACATCTGACTAACTGCAATCCCTTTCAATAGCTCGACTAAAGTAGCATGTGCAATGGTAAAGGTGATTATTGTCGTTGTACAAGAAATGTCTCATCTTTTTCGCTGAAAAAAATGGTGCTTACTGGCAGGTAAATTTAGTGGGAAAAAATAAACTAAATAAAAAAGAAACAAAAGCTTATATGTAGCATCTATCACTGAGAGCATAAACAGTAGCAGGCATTTTCATACCTGCCACTGATATTTTATACCTTAATCGTCACCAAACTCTCTCACGATGCTGTTAATGGTTTCTTTTGCATCGCCCAATACCATACGGGTATTATCTTTAAAGAAGAGCGGGTTATCTACACCAGCAAAACCAGCATTTGCAGAACGCTTAAGCACGAATACGGTTTTAGCGCGATACGCTTCAATAACTGGCATACCGTAAATGGGGCTACCTTTCATTTCTTTCGCGGCAGGGTTAACCACATCGTTAGCCCCAATAACAATAACCACGTCGTAGTTTTCCATACGCGGGTTAACGTCATCCATTTCGTACAATTGGTCATACGGAACATCGGCTTCGGCGAGTAGAACATTCATGTGGCCAGGCATACGCCCTGCTACCGCGTGAATAGCGTAATCTACTGTGCATCCGTTCTCTTCCAATAATGACTGCATTTCACGTACTGCATGCTGTGCTTGCGCTACCGCCATGCCGTAACCTGGAACAACCAATACCGACTGCGCCGCTTCTAATACATAAAATGCATCTTGGGCAGACAAAATCTTAATTTCGCCTTCAATTTTTTCACCCGCTTCCACAGGTTTCGAAAACCCAGACAACAACACGTTCATTAACGAGCGGTTCATCGCCTTACACATAATGTTAGTAAGAATAAGACCTGAAGCGCCCACCAATAGACCAGTAACAATCAAAATGGTGTTGCCGGTTGCTAAACCTGCCGCCGTAGCCGCTACCCCTGAATAACTATTCAATAAGGCAATAACCACTGGCATATCGGCGCCACCAATTGAGATAGTTGCCCATAGACCGAAGCTTAACGCCAGCGCAATAGCGCAGTAAAGCCACAGGGTATTTTGAGGTTCTGTGGTAAAAAAGTACCCCACTACCAGCATAGCAATAAGGTGCAGTACGCTAAGCTCCCGAAGACCGGTGAAAATAACGGCTTTAGATGACATTTTGCCTGACAACTTACCCCACGCTACCACGGAGCCAGAGAAAGTAACGCCCCCCACTAAAATTGTGAAGAACAAGGTAATGTACGTAAACGCCGTGGCGGTTTGAAGTGCAACCATGCTCATGCCAGACAACGTAGCCCAACCAAGCAATAATGAGGCTGCACCACCAAATCCGTTAAACAACGAGACCATTTCTGGCATGGCTGTCATTTCAACCGACTTGGCCTTCCAAGCACCAAAGGCACCACCAATTACAACACCTAAGATAATCCATTGGTAAGTGATAATTTGCTGGTCGAGCAATGTTACTACCACGGCAATCAACATACCTACAGCAGAAACAAAGTTACCTCTTTTTGCTGTATCTGGATGGCTAAGTAATTTTAGCCCTAAAATAAATAACGCTGCGGCTACAACGTACGCAAGATTGATTATGGTTTCGATATCATTCACTTGCATACTCCTTATTTTTTATCTTTCTTTTTGAACATGCTAAGCATGCGATCGGTTACCAAGTAACCACCCACAACGTTTATGCTGGCAAGTGCGACTGCCGCCGTTCCTAATACCGTGGTCAACACATTGTTGTCGCCACCAGACGCGGCCAATGCGCCCACTAACGTAATACCTGAAATAGCATTAGAGCCCGACATTAATGGCGTGTGTAACGTCGCTGGTACTTTGCGAATTAACTCAAACCCTAGAAAACCAGCAAGCAGCACAATAAACAGTAAATAGATAATCTCCATGATTACGCTCCTTTGTAGGCGTTGGTTAACATGTCGTTGGTAATTGCGCCGCCATGAGCAATAACACAGCCACTTAAAATATCGTCGTCTAAATTCAAACCAAAAGCGTTGCTTTCGGTGTCGTAGAATTCATCTACTAAGTTATAAATATTGTTCGCGTACATATCGGTGGCTGCGCGGGCAACCGCTTGGCTCCAGTTACCTGTGCCTATCACTGTTACGCCATTCACTTGTGCTACTTCACCCGCCACCGAACCTTCAACGTTACCGCCAGATTGGGCCGCCATATCAACTACCACACTACCTGGCTTCATTAGTGCCAAGGTATCTTTGCTAATTAACACCGGTGGTTTGCGACCAAATAGCTGTGCCGTGGTAATAACAATATCTGAATCAGCAATAGCATCACGCTGCGCGTCTTGCTGCTTGGCTTTTTGTTCATCGGTGAGTTCTTTGGCGTAGCCGTCTTTAGTTTGACCAGTTTCACCAATATCGATTTTAAGAAATTTACCGCCCAAAGATTCCACTTGCTCAGCAACAACTGGGCGAGTGTCGTAAGCCAATACATTTGCGCCTAAGCGTTTTGCAGTCGCTATGGCTTGCAAGCCAGCCACACCGGCACCAATAATAAATACCTTTGCTGGCTTTATTGTGCCCGACGGCGTCATCATCATAGGTAATATAGAAGGTAGGTAGTTCGCCGCTTGCATCACCATGACATAACCAGCAAGGCTCGCTTGTGAACTTAGCGCGTCCATTTTTTGGGCTCGAGATGAGCGGGGGATCATTTCAACTGAAATAGCCGTTAAGCTTTTGTTTGCTATTGACTCAACCAGCGGTTGCTCAAAGAAAGGGTCAAGATGGCCAACCACAATGGCCCCTTTTTTCATCACCGACAGTTGGGATTCAGCCGGTTTATTTACGCTTACAAGCATATCGGCTGTTGATAATGCACTATTCACATCATCAATAATAATTCCACCTACATCCACATATTCGTTATCGGCATATCCCGATAACAAACCCGCCCCACTTTCTATGTGAAGCTCAGCCCCTTTCTTCACCAAGCGTTGCACACTTGATGGGGTTACTGCACAGCGCTTCTCCACATTTGATAGTGGCATCGGTATTTTCGATTCGTTTAATACTATGATTTTCACACGCTTCTCCTCACGTCCAGGCTCCACGAGAATGACATCCTTTATAGATGAACAAGCCATTTTATTCACTTATGCTTAACATGCCTTTTGGAAATCAAAACTATTTTCATCCCTCATTTACGCTAAAACACTTCTTTTAAAAGTCATAAAAGTAGCCACCAATGCTCACCACTTTTATCACTCAGCGAAAGAACTTACGGCATTTACACATGCTCAACTAGTATTATTTTGCTACGAGTCATAACTAGAATTTATATGGGATTGGCATAGCTAAAATTAATGCAGTTCGAAGAGAGTATTAATTTTGTGAATTAACAAGTATTGAATTTAGTATTGATAGGCAGCGAAGCTAGATTTTCATTACAAATATTTAAAACATGTCACGTGATCACGCTACACTCAGCTAATGTAATAACCCTATTCGTCTATAAAGAGAAACTCCTATGTTTGGCATGTTTAAATCTAGTCCAACTAAGAAGATGCGAAAGCAGTACGATACTTTGCTAGAAAAAGCCATGCTGGCACAACGCAACGGTGATATGAAAAGCTACGCTAAAATTACGGAAGAGTCGGAAACCTTATGGAGTGAAATACAAGCTATAGAGAAAGGCGCCAAATAAAAATAGGTTCGCTATCGACCGAGCCCTCTTACAGGTTACAATAGCCACATTATTTTACGGTATTGCATAATGCGAGTTATGTGACGCCTAGCTGTTGCGGGTTTGCGTTATGAGTAAGTGTTTTCTGTTCTGTTTAGCAACTATGATTATCCTAGCAATCTTCCAGCCTTCTGCGCATGCAATGAATGCGGGTCAATACTACTATTTCATTTCTGATAGTTGCATACCGAAAGGCCCGCAAGCCCCAGAAGAGCGCGGTGTGGTTACCCCTGATGTATTACTCTTTGAAGTGCTACCTGCCGGCATCAGCGATTACATGATAAACATGAATACCGCAGCCTTGATTAACTACAATGAGGAAGGCCAAGACTACCTGACAGGCTTAGAAGAAAAGCAGGTATACACGGCAGGCCAAGTAGCGCAAAACACAAAGCATACTCAACACGATTTTATGCTGCAGCGCGAAGCCATTGGGCTTAAAGCGTTAATTAACGTTCTTAACGCGTTTTCTCAGCATCAAGCTGACAAAGGCTATTTTTATAAAAAACTGCTCTCAATTACCGACCCCAATACTCGATTTAAAGCTGTTACCCGCGTACGCCTTACCGACGTTGCTCAGAATAATAAGATGCAATTAACGGAGTACGCGTCACGCTACTACGTGTTAGATAGCCAAGGTACAGCGTCTAGCACTCCATTTATTGAAGTAGACCATGGCAAAGCATTACGTGAAGATATTCACAGCACTAACAGCCCTTACCGTATTTATACCAAACATGGCGTTTGTGGCGAACGTTGGGTGCCGTAACGTAGGGTGTGGGTAGTTCGATTGAGTTGCGACGCTCCTGATTAATAGATGCTTTTGATTACTAGATGCTCTTGATTACTATAAACCTAGTTTCGATATAGGGTTTTTATTAAGTGATAACCAAAGCGGGTTTTAACTGGCCCGTGTACTTTTAACACTTCTTTTTTAAACACCACATCGTCAAACGCTTTTACCATTTGGCCGCGGCGGAACTCACCTAAATCGCCGCCTTTCTTCCCCGAAGGACAAGTTGAGTGGCGCTTTGCTAAGGTACTAAAATCTTTCCCTTTTTTAAGTTGCTCTAATATCGCAAAAGCTTCTTTTTCAGTTTTAACTAGAATGTGTAACGCGGATGCAGATGCCATCAAGATACCTATTAATTAATGTTATACGGTGTAAGTATACCCCATTCACTACCTTGCGTTTGCACGGGCTTAAAAGATACCCCAATAGATTAATAATAGCGCTTCACACTGACATGTAACCTTATTGGGCAAGCAAACTGCCAATACCACGCTAGAATTGTATTAAAGGTATTATTTACGTTAAGGCAGGAGAGGCATTGTGGGCCAGCAAATAGTATTGCGATTTACGCGTATATGCGCCTAATTGTTGTCCTATTATTTTTCGCATTGATTTTTGCGCCTTTAATTGTGCAAGCTGACAAGTGCGGCGCAACAAGCTGCTTAATCACACGCTCCAATCCTAACGGCATTGAAATAAGAATACGCCCCGTGAACTCAGGTTCACATGCCTGCTTCATTCGCTGGGAAAACTACCAGTATATCGAGATCATCAACCTAGAATCTAAGCCTTATCTTTTAAAAGATAAATATGATTTAAGTGGCGTTAGATGGCGCTGCGACGATGCCAACACCTGTCCAAATTGGATGAAGTACGCCGGTTTGTGTCGTAATAAATAGGCACGTTGTTTTTGCGCTTATCTATGTCTTTTGTTCCCTCGTCGTGCAGCACCTTTTATTAATCAGAGCACAAATTCACTATTCTCAAATCGCGCACTTATGATATGTTATATTGTAACAATATAAACCTTAATCATTGTGGGTGAATTATAATGAACAACGCAAAACTTCCCGTTACTGTGTTGTCTGGCTTTTTAGGTGCAGGCAAAACGACGGTTCTCAGTCACATTCTTAATAATCGCGAAGGCAAACGTGTAGCCGTTATTGTTAATGATATGAGTGAAGTGAACATAGATGCGTCTATCGTTAAAAACGATGTGTCCCTGAACCACAGTGAAGAAAAGCTGGTTGAAATGAGTAACGGCTGCATTTGTTGTACTTTGCGCGAAGACTTACTTCTTGAGGTAAATCGGTTAGCGGCAACAGGCAGCTTTGACTATTTGCTTATTGAGTCCACAGGTATATCAGAACCGCTTCCCGTGGCAGAAACTTTCACCTTTGCCGATGAAGACGGTGTGTCGTTATCAGATATCGCTAGCTTAGATACCATGGTGACTGTGGTTGATGCGGTTAACTTCAGTAAAGACTACGAAGAAGCCAAATATTTACAAGAAACCGGTGAGTCTCTTGGCGAAGAAGACGAGCGTAGTGTAGCTGATTTGCTTGTTGACCAAGTAGAGTTTGCCGACGTTATCCTTGTTAGCAAAACAGATTTGGTTGATGAAACTCATGTGGCGAATTTAACTGCCATTTTGAAAAGCCTGAATACAAGCGCCAAGATAATTCCTATCAATAAAGGCAACATCGATATTGATGAGGTGTTAGGCACACAACTATTCAATTTTGAAAAAGCCCAGCTTGCTCCAGGCTGGCTTAAGGAAATGCGCGGTGAACACACACCAGAAACCGAAGAGTATGGCATTAGCAGCTTTAGTTACCATGCACGCCGTCCTTTCCACCCGCAAAAATTCTATAACTTTTTACATACCACCGAAAATTACGGAAAATTATTACGCTCTAAAGGCTACTTTTGGTTAGCCTCGCGCCCTGAATGCGCAGGTCAGTGGAGCTAAGCTGGCGGCATTGCACATTACGGCTACGGCGGTATGTTTTGGAAGGCGCTTCCTAAGTCTGAGTGGCCTGAAGATGAAGAGTACCTAGCCTCGATTGACAAACAATGGATGGAGCCTTTTGGCGATATGCGTCAAGAGTTGGTGTTTATTGGGCAAAACTTAGATGAGGCGACAATCACCAAAACCCTCGACACGTGCTTATTAGATGATGATGCCCTTATAAAAGGGGTAGATTATTGGCGTACCCTGCCCGACCCATTTCCGCGTTGGGAGGGATTGTAATGACACAGACGCTAGCGGCTAGCCCTTTATCTGAAACCGCACTTTCAAGTGCTGATACGCGCATTAAAAAGTCGAGTACATCAGTAGAGCCTATTGTGCTTACCGATATCTATAACGATGAGTGTAATATTGCGATTTGGCAGCGACATTTAGACGAGAACTTTGTAGCCTCATTAACTACCTTTGTAAAAAATGGCGGCAAGCTGACTGCGGCTAGGCAGCTGAGTTCAGATTCAGCCGAGGCCCATATTCGCACCTTAGCTGATGACCAATCTTTTGCACCTCAATTACATGCCTATATAGCAGAGCTCGTCGACATGTTTACCTGCTTGTTTGAAGCGAAAACCGTTGGCTTTAGATTATCAACGTTAGACAAAGCCATGTGCCCTCGTTTTCATGTTGATAGAGTACCTTGCCGGTTAGTGACTACCTTTGTTGGGCCTGGCAGTCAGTGGCTAGAACACAATAACACCGACCGAGAAATGCTTGGCCATAAAAGCGGTGCGTTAACCGATGATAATTCGGGTTTGTATCGCACAGCCCAAGATATACAAACTTTGGGAACAGGGGATGTGGCTATTTTAAAAGGAGAGTTGTGGCACGATAATGAGAACGCCGGAATAGTGCATCGTTCACCACCGGTTTCTAGCAGCCAACCTCGTATTGTGATGACACTAGATTTGGTGGATTGACTAATTGACTTATTTATCGATTAAAAGCACGCAAGCTGTTCGCATTCGCGTGTAAGTGACAAGTGGTTGGCTGAGTAGCAATTCGCTAAGCCAACCGATTGTAAACACTTAAAGTTTACGTTATTCAACCGCTTCAGGAACGCTACATTTATATTGCTTGTAGATATCAAACTCATTAGCAGGCACTGGCTTTTGGAACAAATACCCCTGTCCGTATTGGCAGTTTAGTTTCTGTAGCATTGCGTAACACATATCAGTTTCAATCCCTTCAGCTACTACCTCCATATCCAGTTCATGTCCCATTGCAATAATGGTTGTGGCAATCGTGTTATTCGCAGGCATGAAACTCTTGTCTATTTTTAACACATCAAAAGGTAAATTTTTAAGATAGCTTAAGCACGAGTAGCCTGTACCAAAATCATCGAGTAACAGTTGAACACCTAGCTCAGATAGCCTGTACAGTGATGCTACGCAGGCTTGCTCTTCCATAATTGCGATATTCTCGGTTACCTCAATATGTATACACTCTGCAGACAACGATAAGCTAGCCAGAATATCTTCGAGTCTTTGCGCGAAATGCTGATCTTTAAGCTGATGTGAAGACACATTTATAGCCATTGCATGATGCATAGCACCCGCATCGTGCCACGCTTTGCATTGTTCACAGGCTTGTTGCAAAACCCAATTCCCAATATCAATAATTTGCCCAGAGTGCTCGGCAATAGGAATAAATTCGTCAGGTCCAATGGCTTCGTTATCGGGGTTCGTCCATCTTAATAGTGCTTCACTGCCAACTGTTACCCCATCGGCAAGCCTTATGATGGGTTGGTAAACCAAGCTGAACTCATTGTTTTCAATAGCATGATGAAGCTGGTTAACCAGTTTTAGTTTGCGGTTTTGTTTAATGGCCGATAATTTATCAAATGCTTGATATTGGTTTTTGCCCGCATCTTTAGCTTGGTACATTGCGGTGTCAGCATGTTTGAGCAGCAATGAAGAGTTGGAACCGTTTTGAGGGTAACAGGCTACACCTATACTGGCAGTGATATAGCAGTCGTTATTCGCAAGCTTCACCGGTTTACTGATGGTGTCCAATATTCGATGGGCAATGAAATCAATGGTTTCAATTGACTCAAAACAATCCGTTACTGCCACAAATTCATCTCCGCCGAAGCGAACCACCACATCAGTAGCGCGAATTGCATCAGAAATTCGCTGCGCCATAGTGACAAGAAGTTTATCTCCCAACGCATGGCCGAGGCTATCATTGATGTCTTTAAAGCGGTCGAGATCGATAAACATAACCGCGAAGGGTAAGCTATTTCGCTCTGACATATTGATGGCTTTATCTATGGTATGTTCAAGTAAGTTTCTATTGGGAAGCCCCGTTAAGGCGTCGGTATGCGCCATTTTTTTATTACGTTTCTCGCTTTCCGCTAAGGCTCTCATTGCCTCTTCTCTGCTGGTTAATCCAGATGACACAGCACGAGAAATAAATACGGCAAATAGCAATACAACTATTGATGATAAAATAATAATAGAAAGGGTAATGTTGGCGACAAAATTAACGGTTTTTTCGACGGGAATCTCAAAATCAGAAGAGTTTGTTCTAAACTCCTCAAGTGATTTTACTATCTGATCTTGAAGTGTTTTGCGACTAATATCACCCGCTTCATAATCGGCCAATGCAGACAATGAGTTATTCGCACTTTGAACATCGCGAGTACATATATCAATAACCGACTCGGTACCAATAATCTTCATGATAAAACGTTCGGTATTGCCAATCATCGACAAACAATTTAACGGTTGTCGACGAATATTGAGAATGGTTTGACGAATATCATCTAATTTAACAGGGTGTGCTTCTGAAAAAAGCTCTGCGGGCGCAGAAATTTGATCACTTAATTCAGACGTATATTTGAAATGCCGAACATTTAATTGATGAAAGAAATTACTGTGGTTAAGCGTAAAAAAGCACCAAACCAGTATTAGCGCAAATACGAAAAACGTAAACGTTAAAACAGGTAACGCCTTCCTTATGCCACTGTTTTTCGCATCCATTGTTCAAACTGCTCTTTCTATACGTGCTCGCTGTAAGCAAGCCACTGTTCCATGTATGTACGCTAGCGGCGAACGATTATTTTTCAGAGTTATACTACTGAATTTATAGCAGGTAATCGTGTTTAAGCAAACGCTTAATAAGTTTTAAAATTTCTAACGGTACACTTTATGCGATTTTAGATACGTAACCTATGCTGACAAAGACCAATATAAGCTCTGGAGGTCTATGTTAAAAATGGCACGTTCGAAGTACTGGGACACTTACTCGGCACCGCAGATCGCATCAACGATGTAAACGCCATACTAATAACACTTAGAGTGGCAGCAAAAAAAGACGTAGTAGGGTTTTCAATAAAGTGAATGTGTTACTGGAGGGAAGTAAATAATGCGTTTTATTTTACGTATAAACAAGAAACCCTCCGGTACGGAGGGTTTCTTTTATATCTAGGTGCTTAAACAAACACCCTTCAAGCAATTAAGCTTGGGTGGCTTACATCATGCCGCCCATTCCGCCCATGCCGCCCATATCAGGCATTGCAGGCGCTGCTTCTTCTTGAGGTATATCAGCAATCATGGCTTCAGTCGTAATCATAAGTGAAGCGATTGATGCTGCAAACTGTAGTGCAGAGCGCGTTACTTTAGTTGGGTCAAGAATACCCATCTCTAGCATGTCGCCGTACGTGTCGTTGCCCGCATTGTAACCGTAGTTACCGTCGCCATTTTTCACTTCGTTAACCACAACAGATGCTTCTGCACCGGCGTTGCTAGCGATTTGACGTAGAGGCGCTTCCATTGCACGTAGAGCAAGCTTAATACCTACAGTTTGGTCTTCGTTTTCGCCAGTTAGGCTAGCAAGCTTAGCTGCTGCACGAACTAGCGCAACACCACCACCAGGTACTACGCCTTCTTCAACCGCGGCGCGAGTTGCATGCAATGCATCTTCAACACGGTCTTTCTTCTCTTTCATTTCTACTTCGGTAGCTGCACCCACTTTAATTACTGCAACACCGCCAGAAAGCTTAGCTAAACGCTCTTGAAGCTTTTCTTTGTCGTAGTCTGAAGAAGAGTCTTCAATCTGACCTTTAATTTGAGCACAACGGCCTTCAATCGCTTCTTCGTCGCCGTTACCATCAACAATAGTGGTATTGTCTTTGTTGATAACTACGCGCTTAGCAGTACCAAGGTCTTCTAGCTCTACTTTTTCAAGGTCTAGACCAATCTCTTCAGAGATAACCGTACCACCAGTAAGGATAGCGATGTCTTGAAGCATTGCTTTACGACGGTCGCCAAAGCCAGGTGCTTTAACAGCAGCAACTTTAACAATACCGCGCATGTTGTTAACTACTAGTGTAGCTAGGGCTTCGCCTTCAACATCTTCAGCAATAATCATCAGTGGCTTACCTGCTTTCGCTACGCCTTCAAGGGTAGGAAGCAACTCACGGATGTTAGAAATTTTCTTATCAACCAATAGGATGAAAGGGCTGTCTAGTTCAACAGTACCGTTCTCTTGGTTGTTAATGAAGTAAGGAGATAGGTAACCGCGGTCGAACTGCATACCTTCAACAACGTCTAGTTCGTTTTGAAGTGCTTGACCTTCTTCAACGGTAATTACGCCTTCTTTACCTACTTTTTCCATTGCTTGCGCAATGATGTCGCCAACTTCTGAATCAGAGTTTGCAGAGATAGTACCAACCTGAGCAATTGACTTGCTGTCAGCACAATCAGTAGATAGGGCTTTAAGCTCTTCAACCGCAGCAAGTACTGCTTTGTCGATACCGCGCTTAAGATCCATTGGGTTCATGCCTGCAGCAACAGACTTATGACCTTCAGTTACGATAGCTTGTGCAAGCACGGTAGCAGTAGTCGTACCGTCACCCGCTTCGTCATTCGCTTTAGACGCAACTTCTTTAACCATCTGTGCGCCCATGTTCTCAAACTTGTCTTCAAGCTCGATTTCTTTGGCTACAGATACACCATCTTTAGTGATAGTAGGAGCGCCGAAAGACTTATCTAGTACTACGTTACGGCCTTTAGGACCTAGTGTAACTTTCACTGCGTTCGCTAGCGTGTTTACGCCTTTAAGCATTTTTGTACGAGCGTCGTTACCAAAACGTACTTCTTTAGCTGCCATGATTAAATTCCTCTCTTAATTCGTTTAACGTTAGTTGTAATTACTCAACAATCGCAAGAATGTCGCTTTCGCTTAGGATCAGAACTTCTTCACCATCCAGCTTTTCAGTTTTAACGCCGTAGCCTTCGCTAAAAATAACGGTGTCGCCAACTTTAACGTCTAGCGCTTTAACATCGCCATTTTCTAGGATGCGGCCGTTACCTACAGCGATGATCTCGCCACGTGTAGATTTTTCTGCTGCTGAACCAGTCAGAACGATACCGCCTGCAGATTTGCTTTCTTGCTCTGCGCGTTTAAGGATTACGCGGTCGTGTAAAGGACGAATTGCCATTTTCAAGTCTCCTGAAAATTTCACTATTCAAGTTAATGATTGTCGACACACAATGATTTGTATGTCGTATGCTTGGGTTGCTCGTTACCGAGCAGTTAAAATCGTATCTGCGAGGATAAATGGGGGAGTAGCCATGCAAGTTCAAGGGTTTTTGAGCAAAAAAATGTAAAAAAATTGATTTTAATGCTCAAAGCTTGCACTTAAGGCCAAAAGCACACATTACTTAAGGCGTTTATCTGCATCATTTTGTGTTTTGTCTGAGAATTCACCTTCAAACACATCACCATTATCTGAACTGCCTGGTTGACCAGACTGTTGCTGATTAAATGGGTTTTCAAATGGATTGTACTGTGCGCCGCCAGCCTGCTGATTAAACCCGCCAGCTTGTTGATTAAATCCGCCCGCTTGAGTAACCACACGGAGTTTCATGTGCTTACTTAGCTGTGATGCAATAAGGTGGCGAGAGCCTGGCAACGCAAACATAAAACCAAGAACGTCGGTGATAAGGCCAGGGGTAACTAATAAAATACCGGCAACTACCAGCATTAGGCCTTCTACCATTTCTTTGCCTGGCAGTTCATTGCGCTGCATTTTTGCCTGTGCGGTTTGTAATGTTGCTATACCTTCACGCTTAACAAAGTAAGCACCTATGAATGCCGTTAGTATCACCAGACCAATAGTGTTCCAGCCACCAATTATGCCACCCACTTGAACTAACAGGGCAATTTCTACTATGGGTAATATGGCAAACAATAAAAATAAAAACCGCACAACATTTCCTCTTTTATCTAGTCATAGAATAGTATTGGGGTAAAGACCACAATAACAAGCGAAGGTGCAACGCTTTGGGTTAAGTGGCAAACTCAAGCGACCGACGGTAGCTGTGTTAAACTGGGTTTGTGAAAGAATAGCGTATACATCTCGGTCTTACATTTTTACAGGCCAATAGCTTTAGGATAAAGAAAGTCGTTATATGAAGTACATCACCCGTTTGTTCTCTTTTGTCGCTTGTAGTCTATTTTTAGCCTCGCTTGCGCTGCCTGGCCATGCGCAAACTAATGCACAACTTTCGGTGCAGAGCACGGAACAAATTACAGCGCAGTCGTCGCCTCAGACCTCCGCTCAACCTTCAAGTCAGAACCTGGGTGGGTTTGACGATGTATTCAGTAACCAAGAAGAATTCTTAAAAGTAGATCAAGCCTTTGTTTTCGACTTCAATCAGGCAGGCGACACCCTAAGCCTTACCTTTAGTATTGCCGACGGTTATTACCTTTATAAAAAGCAATTTAAATTAGTGGCTAAGCAAGCCTCTATTGGGGAACCGAGCTTTCCAAAAGGCGTGATCATTGAAGATGAATACTTTGGCGAGTCGGAAGTATTTTATAACGAAGTCACGCTAACCGTTCCTATTACTCAAGCCACCGACGACGGTATTGTAAAAATACGCTATCAAGGCTGCGCCGATGCGGGGCTTTGTTATGCTCCGAATATTAAAACCGTCTATTTGAATGCCCTTGCCAGTGACGCTGGTACCAGTGTTTCGAAAAGCAGTACTTCGAACAATGGCCCTGCCTCCACCTTGACAGATTTACAGAGTGTCTCGCAGAACAGCCAGAATGGTTCACAAGCGTCTCAATATTCTCTAGCCGATAAGCTCATTAATAAAGAAAACCTAGCACTTACCCTAGTGCTATTTTTTGTGCTAGGCATAGGCCTTGCCTTTACACCCTGTGTGTTCCCTATGTACCCCATCGTGTCGGGCATTGTGATTGGCCAAGGTAAACAAGCTAAAACCAGCAACGCCTTTTGGCTTACGTTTATTTATGTACAAGGTATGGCCATTACCTATTCTATATTAGGCTTGGTTGTGGCGTCGGCGGGAATGCAATTTCAGGCTGCACTTCAACATCCGCTCATTCTGGGTATTTTTATTGGTATTTTTGTTCTGCTGGCGTTAGCCATGTTTGGCCGATACGAGCTTCAGCTTCCTGCAAAGTGGCAAACCCGCTTGACCAATTTAAGTAACAACCAAACGCCCGGCAGCATGGCGGGTGTATTCGCTATGGGTGCGTTATCGGGGCTAATTGCCTCTCCATGCACTACGGCGCCATTAACTGGCATATTGTTGTTTATTGCACAAAGCGGCGACTTAACCCTTGGCTTCATATCGCTTTATGTATTGAGCATAGGCATGGGCATTCCCCTTATCATATTTGGCATCACCGGCTCTAAATTGCTACCTAAAGCGGGTCAATGGATGAGCGTGGTAAAAGTATCGTTTGGCTTTATGATGCTGTCGGTGGCCATCGTTTTTGTAGAGCGTTTATGGCCTAAAGCATGGCCTAGCGAATACATTAACTTGCTATGGGCAGCCCTAGGTTTAGGGGCATTTGGCTATTATTTTGTGGTAAACGAAGCGAGCCAAAAAGGCATTTTGAAATACGTGCGAACGTTAGTTATAGCGGCAGGTTTGTTCGCCAGTGCGCTGCTAGCCTATAACACCCTTACTTCACCTGAAGACACTGCCACGCAGCACAGCCAGTTAGCTCACCCTACGTTTATTGTCGTTGAGAATTTAGATGATTTACGCCAGCAAGTTGCGGAAGCCAATTCACGAGGCAAAACGGTGATGGTGGACTTGTACGCCGATTGGTGTGTGGCCTGTAAAGAGTTTGAAAAATATACCTTCCCTGATCCTAATGTTATTAATGCGCTTAATAATACCGTGTGGATGCAGATAGATTTAACCGATACCTCTGCCAACAACACGGCCTTTCAGGAAGAATTTTCTATTCTTGGGTTGCCGACCATTTTATTTTTCGATGAAAGCGGTAATGAGCTAACGCAGTCTCGGGTAACCGGATTTATGAAAGCGCCAGCCTTTGCTGAACATGTTGAGAATACGTTTTAACATTATGATTGGTGATTGATTACACTTCGCCGTAATTCAAGGGTGAGCTATGCCCCTAATATCCCACTTTTCACTCACGCTTTTGTTCGCTCTTACCTTATGCGTGCCATCTAAAACGCTGATGGCGCAAGAGACCGTGAAGCAAAACCTGACCACCCAAGCGCCCGGTTGCTACGATGCCAATCGATTTTGTATCAGTATTTCGCCGCCCACCAATGGCAACTATGAAGTCTATGCACAGCGAAAGGTACCGCTGCCTCTTGTGCTTACGTTATCAGCCAGCGGGCTTACGTCTGACTTACCACCCAGTGGGCTTGCGCCCAGGTCAACATCCAGCGTATTTTTAAACGACGATGCACCTGTTTTAATGGGGGTAATCAAAAGCCCCCGACGGTTTTGGCATTCTATGAAAGTAAGCTGGACTTCAGGGGTGCTGAATGCTGTGCACAATGACGATGTGACTTATTTGCCACCGCTTCGCCCTGCGGGTAATTACCCTGTAGTACAAGGTTTTGGGGGCGGCTATAGTCATACTGGCGCTTCTCGCTATGCATTAGATTTTGCAGCGCCGGTTGGCACTCCCGTATTCGCCGCACGTGATGGGATAGTCATAGATACAAAGGATGATGGACAATTAGGCGGCGCTTCCAAACGGTTTGCTAAGCATGCAAATTTTGTTGCCATCCTGCACGACGATGGCACCACAGGCGAATATTATCATTTGAAATATAAAGGCGTGGTAGTGACGCGAGAGCAAAAAGTAAAAGCAGGAGAACTCATTGGTTATTCTGGTAATACAGGGTTTTCATCACTGCCCCATTTGCACTTCGCTGTGTATAAGGCGAAGTACGAAGGAAGGTACATGTCGGTGCCTTTTACGTTAAAAAATGAACTCGAATGAGCTTCACTATTCATATGAGCATCACATAAAATTCACATACGCACTTTCTTATACACCGCCTCACACCTGTGGTCACGCATAGACTGGAAAGAGAACTTTGCGTCGAAAACACCTGATTAGACCAGTATTTTGCTGCGAAATCTTTCACTATCTCTATAATCAACGTCTAAATGAATAAACGACCGGATTAATTGTCTTTTTTTCGTGCAACTGTCATAAAATTTTGTTGAAATGGCAAATACACTGACTTTTTCCCGAAGATAGCAGCAACTTTAATGAATATTTTGTTACTGAACGGCCCTAACCTAAATATGTTAGGACAACGTGAACCCGATAAGTATGGCACACAAACGTTACAGGACATCGTTGATGATCTGAGCGCGCAGGCAAAATCGTCTGATGCCATTCTTACCCATTTTCAGTCGAACGCAGAACATGCGCTTATCGACCGTATTCATCAGTCTATGGGTAATATCGACGCAATTATTATTAACCCCGCTGCTTTCACTCATACCAGCGTTGCACTTCGCGACGCTTTGTTAAGTGTCAATATCCCGTTTATTGAAGTACACCTGTCGAATGTTCATGCCCGTGAATCATTTCGACATCACTCATATTTCTCAGATGTTGCGGCAGGCGTCATTGTTGGCCTTGGTGCCATTGGCTATTCACTAGCCTTGACCGCCGCCATCAATTTACCGCAATCAAAAAATTAACGTAGAGACTGAACATGGATATTAGAAAAATCAAAAAACTCATCGAATTAGTGGAAGAGTCTGGCATCGCCGAACTTGAGATCACTGAAGGCGAAGAGTCTGTTCGAATTCATCGCGGCCCAACTGGCGTTCAAGCGCCAATGAACTATAGCTTTGCTGCACCAGCTCATGCGGCACCAGCTCCTGCTCCAGCACCTGTTGCGGCGGCTGAACCTGCACAAGCAGCAGCGCCTGCAGCGCCAGAAGGCCATGTGGTTAAGTCACCAATGGTAGGCACTTTCTATCGCGCATCTTCACCTACAGCAAAACCGTTTGCTGAAGTGGGTCAAACGGTTAATGCAGGCGACACGCTTTGCATTATTGAGGCGATGAAGATGATGAACCAAATTGAATCAGACAAATCTGGTGTGGTTAAAGCAATACTGGTAGATAACCAAGACCCAGTAGAGTTTGATCAAGCCATGTTCATCATTGAATAAGCGGGCTTCGTACTATGCTAGATAAAGTACTCATTGCAAACCGTGGTGAAATTGCCCTTCGTATTTTGCGTGCCTGTAAAGAGCTTGGCATCAAAACCGTTGCGGTACACTCTACGGCTGACAAAAACTTAAAGCACGTGTTGCTGGCAGACGAGTCGATTTGTATCGGTAAAGCCTCAGCAACCGAAAGCTACTTGAATATTCCTCGCATTATTGCGGCGGCAGAAGTCACAAATTCTATTGCTATTCACCCAGGGTACGGCTTTTTAGCAGAAAACGCCGACTTTGCTGAGGCAGTAGAGAAAAGTGGCTTTATCTTTATTGGCCCTACCGCAGACACCATTAACCTGATGGGTGATAAAGTGTCGGCAATTAGTGCCATGAAGAAAGCTGGCGTACCCTGTGTACCTGGTTCAGACGGCCCGCTTACTGGCGATAATGATAAAAATAAAGCCATTGCTAAACGCATTGGTTACCCAATTATTGTTAAAGCAGCTGGTGGCGGCGGTGGTCGTGGTATGCGTGTGGTTCGCAGTGAAGCGGAACTCATTAGTGCTATTGAAACCACGCAAGCTGAAGCAGGCGCGGCATTTGGTAACGCTACCGTGTACATGGAGAAATTCTTAGAAAATCCACGTCACGTGGAAATTCAGATTTTAGCCGATGGCCAAGGTAATGCGATTCACTTAGGCGAACGTGACTGTTCTATGCAGCGTCGCCACCAAAAAGTGGTAGAAGAAGCACCAGCACCTGGTATTTCTGAGCAAATGCGTAACAAGATTGGCGATCGTTGTCGCCGAGCTTGTGTAGAAATTGGTTATCGCGGCGCTGGTACGTTCGAGTTCTTGTATGAAAACGGCGAGTTCTATTTCATTGAAATGAACACTCGTATTCAAGTTGAGCACCCAGTATCAGAAATGATCACCGGCGTTGACTTAATTAAAGAACAACTGCGCATTGCGGCAGGTCAGCCTCTGTCTATCGACCAATCGCAAATTCAAATTCGTGGTCATGCTATAGAATGTCGAATTAACGCTGAAGATCCTAAAACCTTTATCCCTAGCCCAGGCACGATTGATATTTTTCATTCGCCAGGTGGCTTAGGTATTCGTTGGGAATCTCATATTTATTCTGGCTATACCGTGCCGCCTTTCTACGACTCTATGATTGGTAAATTGATTACCTTTGGTGAAAGTCGTGACGAGGCCATAGCTAGAATGCGACATGCATTAGATGAGCTAGTTATTGAGGGAATAAAAACAAATATTCCACTACAGCGCGCTATTATGGCCGACGAAAACTTCTTTGCTGGTGGAACAAACATCCACTACCTTGAGAAGAAACTAGGCATAGCCTAACAGACTCAAAATTCGGTGCCGTGTTTTACACGGCGCTGATTTTATTTCCTTTCTAATATTTCCGTATGCACTGACGCTTTTTCTACAATACATTTTCAAGCCGCTTTAGTTACACGCTACCTTTCTACCCAATTACTATTCATGCTTTACTTTTCAAAAGCCCACGTGGTTCATTCTGTTTTTACGATTAGAACAATCAAATTTTAAGGTTTTTCAAATGAGGAGTGCAGGCATATACTGAACTCAGTTTCCTAGCCCTCCCTGCTATTGAAACTTTAGTTGTGTTTTATGTGTTTACCCTCATTGGAGTCCACCTCCAGTCTTCAGCCGGCGCCTTTCGCCGGCTTTTTTTTGTCCTTATTTTCTTCATTTATTTTTACCCAAGTCACACTTTTTCTCGTATAAGTTTATTAGAATTAATTTACACGTTGATGATTTGGACTCTACTTGAATGAAATGGGCTGAAAGCACGACAATATTTGGTGTTCTTTTTCTTTTTGTATCTACAAACGCGGTAGGCGAAAGCTTAAGCTTTTCACAGAAGCTAGATATGCAATTTCGTTTTGATGAGCGCTCTGATAGAGATCATAGAAGCCAGTATAGAATGCGTTATTACCCTTCTATTTCCCTCTCCTCCGATGATGCGTGGTCGTTAAACAGCTTTGTGGTAACCGGGGAGTCTTTTGCGTCCAGCCACAACACCTTCGGCAGTGAAACTTCAGATCACCTTTACGCTAGGCGTTTATATTTACGCTATGAATTTTCTGAAGGAAAAATGGAGGCAGGAATAATACCCACTTATAAAGGCCGCGTTTCTTCGTCAGGGCTGTCTAAAGACGGGTGGATTAAAGGCATGCGAAGTGTTTATGCCCTGCAAAAGGACAGCGAAATAGAACTAGTTATTGGCGAGCTTGATAATACTAATGCCAATAGTGCGTTTGATAGCTTCCACCAGCTCAACTATGTTGAATTAGAATACTCAGCAAAAATGGGGCAGACCCACAGCTATGAAGTGAGTGTAGAACGAATGACTGACAGCAATTTTGTTCGCGGTGAATATCGCTGGCAATACAACCCATCTCACACCTTGTTCGTTGAGTCTGTGCAACAACTGTCATCTTCGAGTTCAAAGTTTGTTATTGGTTTAAGTGGAAAAACTAGCATGGGTAACTACCCTTTATCCTACTTTTCTCACTATTCTTATGTGAGTGAAGGCTTTGGTCCTAGGGCTGAGCTAACTGAAGATTTTTTAGGTACCGGGCATGGCGCTTCAGCTGAAATAAGCGGTGACATTACCCTTATTAATGACACAGAGTGGTTTATTCGTGCCGATGTGGTAGACAGCGTTAGTAGGCTACTTGCTGGCATAAAGGTGTCATTTGAGCAATAAAAAAGGCCCACCAAAATGATGGGCCAAACAGCAAGAACGCGTACGCACTTTGACAGTGCACTCTTTATTACGTTTGTGCCACACACTAAAGTTCAGCAACAGCGCATTACGTTTTTTTAATTCGCATAACCGCTTGTTAGCGCAGTCATTTACTATAGCAGCTTACTAAAGTATGGTAGTGTCTACTAACACAAAGCGCTATCGATTACTGCTCATTTTTCAATATTTACCACTTAGGTAAAAAGGTTAACAAGGTGCCCAAACGCTACGAAGAACTAAAATCTCAACTCCCTGTTTCACGCCTGTCTATCGACGTTTTGCTTGCCCTGCGTGTGCTTTACGATAAGCCCGAAAACGAAGTGAAGTTACAACAAGAAATGGCAGAGCTTTCCCACGACCCTAGCAAGCTAGAACGAGAATACCGTTCTGAATGGGAAGCCTATGTTTTGCGTGAACTGGTATTAGATTTAAAGCAGAACACCCAACGTAGCCCTGCTATTTTTATCGACTCGGTGTTAAGTCGCATTGAAAGCCTTAAAAAAAGCTGCCCCGACTATAAAGCCTATAAACAACAAATTTCAGAGGCTAAGCCTGCACAAGACGGCTCTACGGCGTTATTTCCCACGCCTTGGCGTCAACAACTCATGATGCTACTTCTGCCAGTCACTGCCGTGAAGCCGTTGAAGCCAGCGGAAGAATAGGTTACTTATTCGCACTCTTAGGTTTGTACTGAGAAGGGCAATATCCTCTTTCTACGCCAGCTGGACGTAAAATTTCGTGTTTGGTTTTGCGTCCAGACACTCTTGCTCGCCAATTTTTAAATGTCTTATGCTTTAAATTCTGGCGCATCAGTTTAATAACTTCTTTTTCAGGCAAGCCATATAAGTTTTCGATTGCCTCGAAAGGGGTTCTATCTTCCCACGCCATTTCAATTACGCGAGACTGCTCAACCTCGGTAAGCCGCCCTTTAGACTGACGTTCTAAGGGATAAATCTCTGTTGGATGCTCTTTTGACGGGCGCTTTTTTGAAGGATGCTCTTCGTTATGTTGCTCTTCGATATATCGCATACTGCTGGCTCTTGTTATTTAACACTACTTCTACGCTAATATAGAAAAAATGTTCACCTTACCTAGCCTTACCTAACCTTACATTTATTTAATCGTTTCGGCAGACATCGTTAGAATGATATCAAGTAAAGCTGCGGCCGCCTTTGCGTCAGAGAGCGCGCGGTGATGCTGCTCCATTTTAATATCGAAATGCCGAGTAAGGTTAGCCAATGAATATGAGGGTAGCCCTGGGTTCACCTTTCGCATTTCTCGAACCGTACACAGCTTAGGTCGTTTGAAAGGCAGCTCTAACCGTGCAAATTCTTGCTTAATGAAGCCATAATCAAAATTAACGTTGTGCGCCACAAATACCGCCTCGTCGGTAAAGTTAGCAATACTTTCAGCGACTTCTACAAATAATGGGGCATCAGCCACCATATCATCAGAAATACCGGTAAGGCGTGTGATGGTAGCCGGAATTCGTCGCTGCGGGTTGATCAAGGTTTGATAAGTATCCACCACTTCGCCCGCAACAATTTTCACCATGCCAATTTCAGTAATTCGATTGTAGCTGTTGTTGCCCCCTGTGGTTTCAATATCAACCACCACATAAGGCTGGTTAGGATCGCGATGCCAATTTACCGTAGTAACAGCAACTTCAAACCCTGCACGTTGCAACCTCTGAATAGACACCAATTGATTGCGTCTTAACTGATCACCCGGCGCTTTCACTTCTTCAAAGCGTAGCTTTTCATCAAACACCATAATGTCAGGGAAGCCGTCGCTTAAAGAGGCAAAATCTTCACTCATCATTCGAAGCAGATTAACGATAGCGCTAAGCTCCCCGTGCTTGATAAGAGCATCGATAGGTTCAAGCAAGTGGCTGCTCCACATGAATAAGCTATTCACTTTGCCATAGTGGGCTGTCGCCATTTTGTGCAAGTGGTGGCGAAACTTATCTTTGCTATCTAACCGTTCAAATAAGGCTTCAATACTGCCACCAAAACGGGCATAAAAGTTGTTTTGTTTAAGTGATAGTGGCCGCCTGTCAAACTCAGTGACTAGCGTATCTTCTTCATATAACTGTGCCCAAAAGGTTAGCCCAAACAAGCTGCGCCATAATCGGTTCTCGGTACGCCAACCAGTAATACCCAAGCGTTTATAATGGGCTAATACGCCACGCTCTACCTGTTGATTCTGGCTAACATCAATATCAATAGTGCGGCTTGCATTTCTTAGCATATCGGTCACTGCACTGGTGCGCTTTTTATGGTATTTCCTAGCGTAAAAATCTTCAGCAAATGCCAGCAGCGTATCGGAAGGTGGCGAATCGATAATGTGTTCTAGCACTTCCTTAACACTATCGATGTTGCCGTCTTTATAGCTTTCTCTAATCCATTTCTCTTTCGCTTTATCGCTTTGAGCTTGATATAGCAAAAGAAGCGCCTGTTCTCGGTGCTCGCCTAGTAACTTTAACGCTAATGCATACAGAAACTGATCGCGATAAAACGTAGCCGATACGCCATCGCTGTTGGGGAAGGAGTCTTGGGCTAATGCATTAGCTTGTGCTGACGAAAGAAAAGGGAGCTTTTCTAATTGGTTTGCATAAAACCAGGCTGCTTCAGCATCTGCTTTACTGTCGAAACGGGTAATGTCTGACACTGAATCGCCCCGCGTACGCATGACGCCTAAGTCGCGCATAGAGAATTGATTTAGCCTACCTTTGGTATTGCCAAAATAAAGGAATAATAAAAATTTTAGCGGTGCATCAAACAAACACACTAAGTAGGTATGCTCATTTAGCCCTTCAGGCCAGCCATGCTGATTGATACAGGCTTCTAAGCGCGAGACAAGCACGGGCTTAGTTAATGATGCCAAACCTTGAGTGGCACCGTATTCACCTAACAACCTTAAAATCGCGTCTTTGGTCAGTACGCCTGCAATATCTTGTAGCGAAGCATGGTGCAAATCGCCGAACCACTTAGCTTCAATCAGTTCATCAATTTGCTGCTGAGGGTTCCCTATTTCTGCATAAGAAAACTGTGATCTATCAATGACCGCATATTTACGATTAGCCGCACGCACGATGATGCATTGCTTATCAGCATCTAGCTGGTTAAAGCTTTCTATAAAGTCACGCGCGTTATCGCTTAACAACGCAGCATTCGCCCCTTTAAAGAATGCTAAGAATTCAAAAAAGTGGGCTAAGTAATATCGTGGTGGCAAATCTTTTCGCATTATAAAACCAAACTATTGCATACTTGATTAGTGTATATTTATACAGCCCTATTATTCAACCTTTTCCCTTTTTATTTCATGCGCGGGTGCACGGGCTTTTGCGTAGTGGTTTGTTAAGTCACAATGCTAAGTTGGCAGTCAATCCAGTTTTCTACTTTACTCGTAATAACTATCACAACGTAATTCACATACGAGGAAATCATGAGCTTAACGAGATCGATGGAATTCTCTTGCCCCTATTGCATGGCAGCCAATGATGTAGAAATTGACGAGGTTAATGATGTTGGTCAGGTGCAGGTACTTGATTGCCAAGTATGTTGCCAACCTATTGAACTTGGCGTCTATCAACAAGGCGAAGACTTAACTATTATTGCGGAGCAGGAAAATGCCTGACAGTAGTACCCACTTTTCGTTGCAAGACATCAATGCACTGCCACAACGTTATCGCGCCAACTTTATAAATAGCTTATCAGGCTTTAAATCTTCCTCTTTACTTGGCACTACCGATGGCCGATTCAACAACTTAGCGATTATTAGTTCTGTGGTTCATGTGGGGGCCAACCCACCATTGCTGGGCATTATTATGCGTCCGCACACTGTACAGCGAGATTCTCTATCCAATATTAAGCAGCAAGGCGTGTTCACGTTAAATCATGTTCACACGAGCTGGACTGACAAAGCGCATCAAACGTCTGCACGGTACGATAATGGAGTGAGTGAGTTCGAAGAGGTCGGGCTAACGCCCTGGTTTAGTGACACATTCAGCGCGCCTTACGTTAAAGAAAGCGCAGTAAAGATGGGGTTGAAAGTAGAACAGCATTTTACGTTGTGTAATCAAACCGAAATGATTATAGGTGAAATTCAAGAGGTCTTTATTACTGAGCGAAGCAATGCCCAGAGTGCTGCCCCTGAAAATACCAATCCAAAAAATGCTATCGCCGAAGATGGTTATGTTGATATTGAATCATTGCAAACCTCGTGCATTTCGGGGCTAGACACTTATCACAGTACGCATAAGATAGCCCAATATGCTTATGCTAAACCCAACGAGCCTTTAACAAAGACGAGCATAACTAAAAAATAATTCATGTTTAGCAACTGGCGCATAAATTAACGGCGCGTATATGCCATATAACATTGATTTTGCTAGCTGTTCAGGCGTTGTTCAGGTGGCAACAGTTAATCTATATCAACAAATCTTTATTGCTTTGTGTTAGATCCAAACGCCACGGGTTATAGTATAATTAGAATATTCAAAACCTGCCTTGCGGCAGGTTTTTGCGTTTTAGGCGCTGAGTAAAAAAGAATCATTATCGTTATTATCTCAATTGGAGAGAATTATGAAGTCTGTAAACCGTCGTGACTTTCTGAAATTGTCAGGTACATCTTTGATAGGCCTAACGTTAGGAAGCGTTGCGTTACGTGCTAATGCGCAAGAACAATTACAAGCAGATGATCCAAGCGCGAAAGCATTAAACTATACTGCGGCGTCTACTGTAGACGGTGCTAAATGTAATAACTGCATGTACATTCAAGGTGCCGACGGTGAACAACACCGCCCTTGTGCCATATTCCCTAACAAATTGGTTAACGCCAATGGTTGGTGTAGTGCGTGGGTTAAACGCCCAGGCTAATAAAGCGAATTATTGAAAAAGCCCCAGTCTCGCGCACATATGAAGCGACACTGGGGCTTTTTTTTGCCATTACATTAAGCTGTTTAAACTAACTACAACCCTTTCACAGCCTTTAACAACTCGGGGTTATGTAGGCGGCTTGGTAATAAACCAGGCTTTATATACGCCCCGTGCTTCGCTTGAAATATACTGCCAATGCGTAACACTTTTTCATCGTCCCATTGCTTGCCAATAAAGCTGATCCCCACCGGAAGATTTTTAACCTCACCCGCGGGCACTGTAAGGTGCGGGTAACCGGCAATAGCCGCCAAATACCCAATACCAATAAAGCCCATTGGGGAGTGATCGCCATACACGCCATCAATCAGAAAAGCGGGGCTATTTGAAGGTGCCACAAGTACATCAACCTTGTGCTCTGCCATTAAGGCATCAATACCATTCTGTTTAGCGGTTTCCCTCACTAGCGCTAACGCTGAGGTGTACTTTTGGCTCTTGGTATCGTCTGTGTTCACGGCCTTTTCGAATATATCTTGATTAAATAGCGCGAGCTCTCGAGTGCTAGCTTGATTGTAAGTGATAAGTTCCGACAAGCTGCGCACAGGAATATCCGCAGGGCTATTTTCAAGGTATTCGTTTATCGTGTAATGAAACTCGCTGAGTAACACTTGATAAGAGTCTGCCCAAAAGCTTTCAGGTTGTTTGAAATCGCTAATTTCCACCAGTTCAGCACCTGCGGCAGTTAAGCTACTTAGGGCTTTTTCATAAGTAGAAAGCACATGAGGGTTATCACCTTGACGATATCGCACAACGCCAACACGCACGCCTTTTAAATCGCTCGCTAACATGCTTTGCTGCGGCGCGCTAAGCATATGCTTACTAGCGTCTTTAGTGGCGCTGTCTTTGGGATCTACACCTGCCATCACTGAAGCCATTAACCATGCATCGTTAACATTTGCGGTCATAGGGCCTGCGGTATCTTGGGTATACGAGATGGGTACAATGTGGGTACGCGATAATAGCCCAACGGTGGGTTTAAAACCTACAATACCGTTCATTGAAGAAGGGCAAATAATAGAACCGTTGGTTTCAGTGCCCACCGCTAAAGATGCCAAACGCAATGCCATCGCAGCACCAGAACCAGACGAAGAGCCACACGCACTACGAGACAACATATGCGGGTTTCGGGTTAGCCCGCCTACGGCGCTCCAACCACTAATAGAAGATTCAGACCGAAAGTTAGCCCATTCAGATAGGTTAGTTTTACCTAACACAATGGCGCCCGCAGCTTTTAGGCGAGCCACAATAGGGGCATCTCGCTTTGTATCATTATTAACAAGCGCCATCGCGCCTGCGGTAGTCGGTAGCTCGCTGGTTTCAATATTGTCTTTCAGTAAAACAGGCAGACCAAACAGCGGCCCTTTTCGCATTCTATTTTTACGTGCCAAATCAGCCGCTTTTGCCTCTTCAATAGCATTGGGGTTGAGTGCCAAAATACTATTTACATCACCATCAAGCTTTTCGATTCTAGCAAGATAGCCCTTTACTAACGCCTCAGACGATAATTCACCTGCTGCTATTGCCTGCGCTTGCTCTAGTGCAGATTTATCTAACCAAGACGTCACTGGCGCCGAAACAGCGCCATCGTCTGAACGTCCAATAGATGTATTTTTTGTGGTCGTCTGCGATGGTGCACATGCTGTGCAAAGTAATATAGCGGCGGCGTAAAAAAGCGTAACCCTCATGTGTTTCATCCCCAAGTTCTTAAGATATCTGCATTTTAGTTTTGAATATCTTAGTAGTGCATAGAAACGATTACTACGCAATACGTGGCTAACTAGGTTCAAACCTTCATTTTATTCGGCAAACGCGACAAATGAAGACATAACAGATTGAAATGCGAGCCTTATTGCTGTGATTGAGGGGCTTGGGTTATGGGGCTTTGATTATGAGGCTTTGGTTATAAGGCGGGGAGTTTGAAGATAGTAAGTAGAAAACCGCGAAGAGCGACTATTCAATGAAGCTTAATTCAGTTTTTTAGCAGGTTGCGCAGGCAGTTCTTCAATAAAATTAAATAGACCAAATTCATCAAGTAAAGATTGGTAACGCCCGTCTTTTATAAATTGAGCCAATACGCTATTAAACTCGTTTCTTAATTGCTCATCGCGAATGGCCGCACTGTAGGAGGAAACAGGGAACAACTCATGTATTTTTGTATCGTGTTGCTTTTCGACAGGCAACTGATGTTTAACGTATTGAAAAATATTTCTATCAAGCACCGCAACATCCACACTGCCAAGCAGTAGCAAATTGACCTGCCTTTCTTGTTGAGCAAGCTCCATATAGTTTTTTTGATGGGCTAGTGTATTTTTAAACTCTTCACCTAATACCGATATTGCCGTTTGAAAAGCAATCACGCTATGGCCGAGTAAGTCTTCTATTTCGTTAATTTCCAAGTTTCTGTCAGTACGGCTTACCGCAACATTTTGATAATAAACGTAGGCATCAGTCAGTATAGCTGGGTCAATATCGTGGCCAGGGTTTAAGGTTAGCCCTATATCCATCCCGCCTTTTTTCACTAGGCTGGCGGTACGGCCAAAGGGAACATAAATAGGCGACATGTCATGCCCCATTTCCAGCAATATTGCCCGCACTAGTTCTAACTCAAAGCCTGAATCTTGTTCTGAGATAACATAGGGAGGTTTTGTCCAACCCACGACCACTTCAATTTGCTTTGCAAATGCGGCGTGTGAAGAGAACAAAATAATTAAAAGTACAACAATATAGTGCATAAGGCGAAATGGTAATGGAACACGTATTAACTATAAACACTTGCCAATAAATAACCATTCGCCAAAAGACTTAATGATTTCAAAAACCCTTTAAAAACAGAAGCTAAGAAACATGCGCTTTATACTTAAGTTTGATAAAAAAAGACGCTTTCACATGAAAATACTGGATAAAACGCCCAAACGAACGGCTAATTCGCGCGTTACTGCCAGCATTATGATTTCGCTTTAACTAGCCAAGCGGTACAATATAGCCAAACCCTTTGAACATGTGTGAATATGGCCTGGCTACAGTTACGAATAAATACCTCCTCAGAATATGCTGAATCAATTGGCGATATGCTTAGTGCCAATGGTTCGCAAGCTGTAACCTACGTAGACGCGAAAGACACGCCTATGTACGAGCCCAAGCCCGGCGAAATCATGCTGTGGCCCGACACGCAAGTGGTGGGTTTATTTGAAGCCACCGATGACATGAAAGCCATCATCAAACGATTAGGCAAAGCGCGCATTCTAGGTTCAGATTTTAAATACAAACTAGAGCCCCTTGAGGATAAAGACTGGGAGCGTGAGTGGATGGATAACTTCCACCCCATGCAATTTGGTACCCGCTTGTGGATTTGTCCAAGCTGGCGTGATGTACCAGACCCTAATGCCGTTAACGTTATGCTAGACCCAGGTCTTGCCTTTGGAACGGGTACTCACCCTACTACTGCCCTTTGCTTACGTTGGTTAGACGGTATAGACGTTGCCGATAAAGTGGTTGTGGATTTTGGTTGTGGCTCAGGCATTTTAGCCCTAGCGGCACTTAAATTAGGTGCTAAACGGGTAGTTGCTATTGATATCGACCCGCAAGCCCTTCAAGCCACACAAGAAAATGCCCGCCGTAACGGTGTTGAAGATAGACTGGATGTATTCTTGCCCGCTGATCAGCCCACACTAGAGGCCGATGTAGTGATGGCGAATATATTGTCTGGGCCACTTCTAGAACTTCAAGATGTTATTTCATCTTACTGCAAACCGTCGGGCTTACTCGTCCTTTCGGGCATTCTTGCCGAACAAGTAACCAAAATTGAAGCTGCCTACACCCGAGATTTCGCCCTTGATGAGAGTGCGATTGATGGAGAATGGGCACGAGTGTCTGGTAAAAAACACGCCTAAATGTAAATTTTTTGTCTTTCAATGCCTTTCAATTCGCGGCCTTTAAGAGAATTGCACAAAATTCACTCTGCAAAACAGTGATAGATAGCTAATGTTACAGTTTTTTTTCACTGTCAAGCCCATAGAGTGAAATTTTGTGTGATTTTTAGCCTTTTCAAGTATTGCGAAAACACGTACACTTAGCGCCCCGTTTTAGCCGGGTGTATAAATTCTGTGCAGTTCTAGATGGCGAAATATGCGAATTGGTCCCTACACGTTAGACAACAATTTGATGCTAGCACCAATGGCTGGCGTGACTGACCGTCCATTTCGTCAACTATGTAAACGTATGGGTGCGGGGCTTGTGGTATCGGAAATGCTTTCTAGCAATCCAAAGGTATGGAATACCGCAAAATCACAAGCACGAATGAATCATGAGGGCGAAGAAGGTATTCGTTCTGTACAGATTGCAGGCGCTGATCCAGAGCTTATGGCCCAAGCGGCACAATTTAATGTTGAGAACGGTGCGCAAATCATCGATATCAATATGGGCTGTCCCGCCAAAAAGGTGAATAAGAAACTGGCAGGTTCCGCGTTGCTTCAGTACCCGAGCACGGTGGAATCAATCATTAAAGCGGTAGTTAACGCTGTTGATGTGCCTGTGACACTTAAAATTCGTACCGGCTGGAATACCGATAACCGCAATGGGGTTGAGATAGCCCGCATTGCTGAGCAAAACGGCATACAGTCACTGGCTGTTCACGGTAGAACGCGAGCATGTATGTACAAAGGAGAGGCGGAGTTCGACACTATCCGTCGTATAAAGGCGGCAATTTCGATACCCGTAATTGCCAACGGAGACATTACCTCTCCTGAAAAAGCACAACAGGTACTGAATTGTACCGGTGCAGATGGTGTGATGATAGGTCGCGGTGCTCAAGGCAATCCTTGGATCTTTAAAGAGATCCTGCATTACCTAGAAACTGGCGAGAACCTACCGCCACCGCCATTGTCTGAACAGTATGAGATTTTGCACGAGCACGTCGCTAATGTACAAAGCTTCTACGGTGAAGTCGCCGGTGTAAGAATTGCCCGCAAGCATGTGGGCTGGTATCTCTCGGAACACGATACGGATCGTCAATTTCGTAAATCGTTCAACGCTATCGAGGATGCGTCAGCGCAACTTGAAGCACTAAACGCTTATTTTGAAGCGCTGCAGAATCGAGAAACCCGACAGATTTCTCCTGCAGCATAGTAATGACTAACTTAAGAGCAAGACAGTATTATGTTCGATCAAAACGTGACTTCACCTTTTACTACTACAGTAACTACGCCTTCTCAAACGCAAGCACAAAAGCCACTTCGTGACTCAGTAAAGCAAGCGGTTAATAAATACTTGAAGCAACTGGACAACGCCAATATCGATAATCTGTACGAAATGGTACTGGCCGAAGTTGAGGCCCCGCTGCTGGAAGAAGTTATGACTTACACCCGCGGCAATCAAACCCGCGCAGCCATCATGATGGGAATCAACCGTGGCACGCTTCGCAAAAAGCTGAAGCAGTACGGCATGAACTAAAATCACCGGGCCTAGCCCACCGAAGAGCACCTACAGGTGCTCTTTTTGTTTCACCACTCTTAACTTTGAAGCTTATATTTTATGCAAACACCAAAACCCATTAAACGTGCTCTATTAAGTGTCTCTGATAAAACCGGTATCCTCGATTTCGCCACCGCGCTGCATAACGCTGGGGTAGAACTTCTGTCGACGGGCGGTACTGCTAAACTCATCGCTGAAGCTGGCTTACCAGTAACAGAGGTGTCTGATCACACAGGCCACCCAGAAATTATGGCTGGCCGCGTTAAAACCCTTCACCCTAAAATTCATGGCGGCATTTTGGCTCGTCGTGGTATTGATGAAGCGGTAATGGACGAAAACAACATTGCTCCCATCGATTTGGTGGTAGTGAACCTTTACCCATTTGCTGCAACAGTGGCTAACGACGATTGCACGTTAGAAGACGCTATTGAAAATATCGATATTGGCGGCCCTACCATGGTTCGCGCTGCGGCTAAAAACCATAAAGATGTGACCATTGTTGTTAAAGCTGCCGACTACGGCCGCGTTCTAGCTGAGATGGAAGCAAACGAAGGTTCACTGACTTACAAAACCCGTTTCGACCTAGCCATTAAAGCGTTCGAGCATACTGCTGAATACGACGGCATGATTGCTAACTACTTTGGCGCGCGTATCGATACTGCTGATTGCGAAGATGAATGCGGCCATGAGCACAGCGAATTCCCACGTACGTTCAACGTTCAAGTCAGCAAGAAGCAAGATTTGCGTTACGGTGAAAACAGCCATCAGAGCGCTGCGTTTTACGTTGAAAACGATATTCAAGAAGCGTCAGTGTCTACTGCCACTCAGCTTCAAGGTAAAGAATTGTCGTTCAATAATATTGCCGACACCGACTCAGCCCTAGAATGTGTTAAAGAATTTGAAGAGCCAGCTTGCGTTATTGTTAAGCACGCTAACCCTTGTGGTGTCGCTATTGGCGAAGATATCTTATCTGCCTACGACCGCGCGTTTAAAACCGACCCTACCTCTGCGTTTGGCGGCATTATTGCGTTTAACCGTGAGCTAGATGCAAAAACGGCACAAGCCATTGTAGATCGTCAGTTCGTAGAAGTGATTATTGCACCTACGGTTAGCGACGAAGCAAAAGACATTGTTAGCGCGAAGAAAAACGTACGCTTATTAGCGTGTGGTGATTGGGCTGGTCAACTGACTGACGGTTACGACTTCAAACGTGTTAATGGCGGGCTGTTAGTTCAAGAGCGCGACTTCGGCATGGTTGAAATGGAAGACCTTCAAGTAGTCACCAAACTTAAGCCTTCAGAAGACGAACTTCGCGATTTGATGTTCTGCTGGAAAGTAGCGAAATACGTGAAATCTAACGCCATTGTTTACTGCAAAGACGGTATGACAGTAGGTGTGGGTGCAGGTCAAATGAGCCGCGTATATTCTGCTAAAATTGCAGGCATTAAAGCCGCTGATGAAAACCTAGAAGTTGCAGGCTCTGTAATGGCATCTGACGCTTTCTTCCCATTCCGCGATGGCATTGATGCTGCCGCAGAAGCTGGCATTAAAGCCGTCATTCAGCCTGGTGGCTCAATGCGCGACCAAGAAGTGATTGATGCAGCCGACGAACACGGCATCGCCATGGTGTTCACCGGAATGCGCCACTTCCGCCATTAATTGGGCGTAGACAACTTGAGGGGAAGCAAATACCAGTACTAAACACGCCGTAAACCCATCCATGGGGGCTCCGCGGCGGCATCCTTGCCGCAGAGGGTTTAGTACTGGCATTCACTTCCCCTCTTTTGATATCTAGGTTCTACAGTTGCAGTTGAATAAAAGTGCGGTAAACGCTAAAAACTCATACTATAGAAGGCATTCAAAACCCTCCACAGCATGAATGCTGCAACAAAGTGCCAAAGTCGTGGTGTACTGCGCTTGCAAATAATTTTGATCTCGAATTTAAAAAGCATGACGCCGGTTGATAGGAGTGAGAGCAGAAGGCATTCGAAACCTTCCACAGCATGGATGCTGTGGCAGAGCGCCCATGGATGGGTTTACCGCGTGTTTTGAATGCCTTCTGCTCTCGCTCTTCGCTTTGAGCTCTAAGCCATAAAAAGCAAAACGGCAGAGTACAGATTTAGCATGTTGGGTGTCGGGTAGGTATCATAGTTTGTTGATAAGCTTAATCTGAAACTGGTGTTTATCAGTATTAGCAGTTAACGTAATCGCCGTTACCCTCGATGATAATAAGGAAATAACAATGAAGAAGTTAGCCACATTAGTACTCGCAGCAACACTTGGCATGTCAGCAACCTATGCTAGCGCCGATGCTATATCAGATGCTGCCATGAGCGAACACCGCTCAGCAAAAGCCAAAGTACGTGACGAATTCCGTAATCCTCAACAAACGCTGCGATTCTTTGGTGTTAAGCCAAACATGACAGTAGTAGAAATTGCGCCGGGTGGCGGCTGGTATGCCGACATTATTGCGCCTTTGGTTCAAAAAGAAGGCCAGTATATTGCTGCTCACTTCTTCGTTGACGAATCGACCAACGATTATTACCGCAAATCACTAGAAAACTTCAATCAAAAAGTAAAAGACAGCGCCCCATATCAAGGCGTGAAAGTTACTGCTTTCCACCCAACTAAAGCCCTTGATATTGCAGAGCCTGGCAGTGCCGATGTGGTACTTACCTTCCGTAATATTCATAATTGGTACATGGGGCAAGGTACTGAAGGTATCGATAACGCATTCGGCGCTTTCTTCAAAGCCCTTAAGCCAGGCGGCGTGTTGGGTGTGGTAGAACATGAATTACCAGAATCTGCTGACGACTCAGCAATGGAAAAAAGTGGTTACATGAAGCGCTCTTTCGTGGTTGCTGCCGCGGAAAAAGCAGGCTTTGAGCTTGAAGAAGCAAGTGATATTAATGCAAACGCTAGAGACACTGCTGATCATCCACGCGGTGTATGGACGCTTCCTCCTAGCCTAAGATTAAAAGATGTAGATCGTGAGAAGTACCTTGCCATTGGTGAGAGTAATCGCATGACACTTAAATTCGTAAAACCTAAGTCGTAAAATCAAAACCTTAAAACGGAATAGTTAATGAACGTACTTGTAATTGGCGGCGGTGGCCGCGAGCATGCGCTAGCGTATAAAGCGGCGCAATCTTCTGATGTTTCAACTGTGTTTGTTGCCCCTGGTAATGCGGGTACAGCAATAGAGCCCAAACTAGAAAATGTGGCTATTGATGTAAACGATATTGTAGGCTTACTGTCTTTTGCCAAAGGCAACGATGTTGAATTGACCATTGTGGGTCCAGAAGCGCCGTTGGTTGCAGGTGTAGTAGATGCGTTCACTAACGAAGGCTTAATGATCTTTGGCCCTACTCAAGCTGCAGCGCAGCTTGAAGGGTCTAAAGCCTTTACTAAAGATTTTCTTGCTCGCCACAATATTCCTACCGCTGAATATCAGAACTTTACTGAGATTGACCCTGCCATCGCCTATGTGCGTGAAAAAGGCGCGCCTATTGTGATTAAGGCAGACGGCTTAGCGGCAGGTAAAGGCGTGATTGTAGCGATGACGCTACAAGAAGCAGAAGACGCTATTCGCGACATGTTAGCAGGTAACGCATTTGGTGAAGCCGGCAGCCGTGTAGTAGTAGAAGAATTCTTAGATGGTGAAGAAGCTTCATTCATCGTTATGGTAGACGGTAAAAGCGTGCTTCCTTTTGCCACCAGCCAAGACCATAAACGCGCCGCTAATGGCGACAAAGGTCCTAATACAGGCGGTATGGGTGCATACTCTCCTGCCCCAGTGGTAACACAAGAAATTCACGATCGCGTGATGAAAGAAGTCATTATGCCTACCGTTGAAGGTATGGCAGCAGAAGGTAACCCTTACATGGGTTTCTTGTACGCGGGTCTTATGATCATGGCCGATGGTACGCCTAAAGTCATTGAGTACAACTGCCGCTTTGGCGATCCAGAAACCCAGCCTATTATGCTGCGTTTGCAATCAGACATCGTCGCATTGTGCCAAGCAGCCTGTAAGGGCGAGCTTGATAGCCAAACCATTGAGTTTGATTCACGTGCCGCCATTGGTGTCGTTCTGGCAGCCGGAGGTTACCCTGGTAGTTACGACAAGGGCGATGAAATCACTGGCTTTGAGCAAGCAGCCGAATTAGACGGCAAAGTTTTTCATGCTGGTACGTCATTAGAAGACGGCAAAGTGGTGACTAACGGGGGCCGCGTACTCTGCGCCACTGCTATGGGGAATAACGTTACTGAAGCTCAGCAGAAAGCGTACGAGCTGGTAAATGCAATACAGTTCAAAGACGCGTATTTTCGTACCGACATTGGCTACCGTGCCATTGCCCGTGAGTCTAGCGCTGACTGAGCGCTTATTGAGAGAAGCGCTAAATAAATGCATATTCAAACGCCGCCCAAGCTGATATTTAGGCGGCGTTTTTGTTTGTATCAACCCAAGTTTACTTTAGCTCAAGCACATCAAATACAGACGCATCTTTATATCCTTGGTTTTTATCCCCGTCTATTGGGGTTATAGGGTGCGACCCCATAAAATGCTCTCTATCGCCGCCGTCGGCATCACAATAAGCCAACATAAAACCAAGCTTCATACCCTTTTTCAGCGTCTCCGGGGTATTTGATTCACCGTGAACATAATCATCAGCATACACTTTTATTGCGGTTTCCCAGTGCACCACATACGGGGCATCTGACTGGCGTTGCCACGCACTATCAACATGGTCGTTATAAAGCTGAGGCACAGCTTCACCCTTATTTTCCGCTGCCATGCTAGGGCCGATATCCGCCACTTGGTTGTCTAACGCTAAATGGTATGCAAAGGCGTTATAGTTGTTGAAGTGATCGCCACCGGAGCCATCAGCATCAATAAATATTTCTAAACAGTCATCATCCCAATAGCGCTCTAATGGCGATGCGTAAGTGTCAGATAAATGATCGTCTCGAATTTCGGCCAATAAGTACAAGGCATCTTCGTTCCAGCGAAGCTTATACTTGCCCGTAAAATCGCTGGCAGCAGGAGTATCACCTATGATCACTTCATTCATAGGATACCAATCATCCCCTTCCCAAAGTGCCTCGTTCGCTACCCCATCAATTGTGGGTGCAGCTTTAATATGCAGTGCTTCATCTGCATTAGCACCTGTTGTAGCTGCGGCTGTACATATTATTGCCGCCAGCCAATGACTTGCCTTCATAATTAATCCTTATTTTATTGCTGCGTATTTTTGCTTACCTGCCGATTCTTGGTAGAGTATTAAACTGTACCTGTAACGCAAAGGCATTTATGTCACTTCAGACCACTTGCTACAATATTTTAGCTTCTTATAAAGATGCTCAATCACATCACAACGCAAGTAAGTACTTTGATGTGATACTAGTGACTGTCATTGTGATTAATATCGCCACCATGATGCTATCTACCGTACCGGGCACCTCTTCACAATACAGTACAGAGCTACACATTATTGAAGTGGTTTCTGTTGCGCTTTTTACTCTTGAGTACGTACTTCGTATTTGGAGTAGCAGCGCCGCGCCGTCTTCGGCGTTAACGTCATCAAAAGACATTCAATTTAATACCCCTTGGCAAAAGCGCTGGTACTATCTAAAAAGCCCCATGGCATTGATTGATTTGCTTGCCATATTACCTTTCTACCTAAGCATGTTTGTTACCCTGGATTTACGCATATTAAGGGTATTCAGAGTGCTTCGAATTTTAAAGCTTGGCCGTTACTCACGCTCGATGCAAACGCTTATCACCGTCATAAGAAACGAGTCTCATGCATTAATTGCCGCCCTCAGCGTGCTCATGTTGTTTACCGTTATTGCAGCCACCTGCATTTATTATATTGAACACACCGCGCAGCCCGACGCTTTTAGTAGTATACCCGCTTCACTATGGTGGGCTTTGGTAACACTGACCACTGTTGGCTACGGTGATATTGTTCCCATCACGCCTGGTGGCAAAATGTTTGGCGGTTTAATCACCATTTTAGGGATCTGCTTTTACGCCCTGCCAGCGGGTATATTGTCATCCAGTTTTACTGCCCAAATGCAGCTAAAACGAGACCGCTTTAAAGAGACCGTTCGCACGGTGTTAGAAGATGGGAAATTCAGCGAACACGATGCTAATCACCTAGAGAGAATGCGAGCACTTCTTGATTTAGATGAAGAAGAAGCTCGACTAATCATTCGCTTACTGCAACATCATCATAAAAACGACACCCGTGAAAAAGAGACCTAAAATGTGCTGGGTAATTGCTCACTCTACCCCTTACTTAAGTCTAACTCTTGATTAATGGTGTCAGTGGGCTTATAACTAGTACCCGTCATTTCTCAAACGAATTTCTATGTCTGTAAAACATCCAATTATTGCCATTACCGGTTCGTCAGGGGCAGGAACAACCACGACAACCAATGCTATACGCCACATTTTCAGGAACCTGAATGTGAATGCAGCGGTGGTTGGCGGCGACAGTTTCCACCGATTTACTCGCCCGGAAATGGAAGTGGAAATTCGCAAAGCCCAAGAACAGGGCCGACATATTAGTTACTTTGGCCCGAAGGCCAACGATTTCGAACTTCTCGAAACCCTATTTAGAGAATACGGAAGCTCTGGTTCAGGCCAATTTCGCCAGTACCTGCACACATTTGATGAAGCCGTGCCTTTTAACCAAATGCCCGGCACCTTTACGCCATGGCAAGATTTACCACAAAATACCGATTTACTGTTTTATGAAGGCTTACATGGCGGCGTAAAAACCGAAGAGAATGATGTGGCCAAGCATGTGGATTTATTGGTAGGCATGGTTCCCATCGTTAATCTTGAGTGGATTCAAAAAATTGTGCGCGATACCACCGACCGAGGCCATTCTCGTGAAGCGGTAATGAGCAGCATTGTCCGTGGGCTAGATGATTATTTCCAGTACATCACGCCTCAGTTCTCGCAAACCCATGTTAACTTTCAACGTGTACCTACTGTAGATACCTCAAACCCTTTCAGTGCTCGTGAAATACCTACACAAGATGAAAGCTTTGTTGTGGTTCGCTTTAGGCGTGAAATGAAGCATGTTGACTACCCTTATCTACTACAAATGATTGATGGCGCGTTTATGTCGCGTATTAACACACTTGTAGTTCCGGGCGGTAAAATGGGGTTAGCGATGGAGCTTATCCTTACTCCACTATTGGAAGATATTTTAAATAGAAAGCGTCGTGCTGGCCATCAAATGGATTGGCTTAACACCCAAGATGAGTAATATTTCCAGTACGATATAATCTTTACTAAATTAAAAAAAGGGCTTTTATAACAAGCCCTTTTTTAATATTTGGGCCAATTAAAAACTAGACTAAAGTATAATAATCTCGATTTATCTTTCTCAAATCTAATTCATCGAATGCACTAAAATGATCACCAAACCCGCCCTTTACTAATTTCCAGCTACCTTTTAAATACCGTTCAACACTCTGCATTATCCTTATCACCTAAAAAATAACGTAATAAAAAACTTAAATTTCATACCCTTAATATCACTTTGATAAAAATAGAGTTTTTAAATAAATTAAAAATCATAAAAGGTTAATTTCTTGCATAGCAATATTGTGCATGTAAATCCGTAATCACAACCTTGTAGCGATAATTGGTTTATAAAGGGACTTAATGAAACCAAATACCGATGTCTTATTTGCATTAGACGACATTCCAACAGTAAACCAATCTATTACTGCCGCGTTGCAACATATATTAGCTTGCTTCGTAGGTATTATTACCCCGTCGCTGATTATTGGCACTGCTTTAGGGCTTGAATCCGAAATACCTTATCTTATTAGTATGTCGCTGTTTGTTTCAGGCGTGGCGACTTTTATTCAAGCAAAAACCTTTGGCCCAGTCGGCTGCGGCTTAATTGCAGTACAAGGCACCAGCTTTGCGTTCATCAGCGCGTTACTAATAGCCGGGCTGTCTATTAAAGCTAAAGGGGGTAGCAAAGAAGAAATACTCTCTACTCTATTGGGTGTGTGTCTTCTCGGCGCTTTCATCGAAATTATCGTGAGTTTTTTTATTAATAAAATAAAGCGGGTAATCACGCCTTTAACCACGGGGATTGTTATTACTACTATTGGTATTAGCCTTATAAAGGTAGGCATCACTGATTTAGCTGGCGGGTTTGGTAGCACGAACTTTGGCAGTATAGAAAACCTTGCGCTTGGGCTATTTGTACTTGTTATCATTATTGCGCTGAACGTTTCTAGTAACCCTTGGGTAAGACTTTCCGGCATCATGATAGGCATGATTTTAGGCACTATCGTTGCGTCTGTCTTAGGCTGGGTCTCATTTGCAAGCTTGGCCGAACAACCTATTGTCAGTATTCCCATTCCTTTTAAGTATGGAATTAATTTTGACCTCGATATATTCATTCCTATCGCGCTTATTTATTTTCTTACCGCACTAGAAACCTCCGGCGACCTTACAGCTAACAGCTTGTTTTGTGGCTTACCAATAAAGGGCCCTAAATACCTAAAAAGAATTAAAGGCGGCATTTTAGCCGACGGCATTAATTCGGCCATTGCAGCCATATTCAATACCTTTCCAAATACCACATTTGGGCAGAACAACGCTGTTATTCAATTAACCGGCGTAGCAAGCCGGCATGTGGGCTTTTATGTGGCGGCCATGCTAGTCATTTTAGGCTTGTTTCCCATTATCGGCGGCGCACTTCAATTAATGCCTAAACCTGTACTTGGCGGTGCAACACTGGTTATGTTCGCCACCATTGCCGTAGGCGGTATTAAGATATTGGCTAGCGAGCCTATCGATCGTCGAAAGTCACTTATTATCGCGACCTCGCTAGGCACTGGGTTAGGAGTGCTGATGGTACCCGATGCTATACAAGGCTTACCTGTAGCCTTTAAAAACGTGCTGTCCTCCTCGGTCACATCTGCGGGCTTTACCGCCATTATTATGAGTATTTTAATTCCAGAGAATAAAGTTACGAAACCAGAAAACACTGATGCTTCGCTGTCACCGTGAGTAGAAAAAATCAAACAACAGTCGAAATAAAAGTTCGACTAACACAACTAGAAAAATTGCCTTGTTGAGCCGTGCATTACAACAACCAAACTGTATACGCCCACCAATTAAAGCAATAAAGGCGTGAACGATTTAATACATAACTAAAGAAGCGCATAGCGCGATAACACACACTAGGCAGCTCAATGAAAACATTTACGCATAAAACCCTCTACTTAACGATGCTTTCGCTCTTTGCTTCATACTCGAGTGCTACCTTGGCACAAGAGCCACCGAGTGATGAAGACATGGAAACCATTTCAATTACTGGGGTAAAAGACCTTAACTCACTCATTCCGATAGAATCGAAAAGCGCATTTGGCTTAGACAAGTCGTTAGTAGAAACACCCCGATCGGTTACCGATATTAGTTCAGACCTAATAGAAGCTTACGGATTGCGCTCGGTGGATGATTTAGTCCGCATCACCCCTGGAGCCTTCACCAGCTCGTTTTTTGGTATTCAAGGCGCCATGGATATTCGTGGTGAATCGGCCGATAACTACTTTCGTGGCTTTAGGCGAATTGCCAACCCAGGTGCGTTTAAAACTAATATTCGTGGGGCAAAAGGGTTGGAAGTGATGCGCGGGCCGGTTAGCCCTTTATATGGAAATGGTAGCGTAGGCGGGCAGTTAAATTACTCACCAAAATCGGCAAAATCAGATGCCACTAAATACTTTGATGAAGCCACCGGCGAAATCCACTTAACCCTTGGCACATACGATCAAAAAATTCTTGCTATAGAGGGCGGTACGCCTTTCATGCTTGGCGATAAACAAGCAGGCGTGTACATTTTTGCTGAAGCAGAAGATTCAGGCTCTTATTACGATAACTACGAACCAACGAATGAAATTGTACAAGTGGCGCTAGATGTCGATTTAACCGATAACACTTTGATGGAATTTGGGTTTCAATACCAAACCTCTGATGCCATTCAAGTGCCAGGCTGGAACCGGGTAACCCAAGACTTAATTGATAATGGCACCTACATTACAGGTGCACCCGTGGCTAAGAATTCAGATAACCCTATTGGGGCAGATAGACTACTGCCTCAAGAATCGGGTTTTATCTCGCCATTTGCGCCTTACTTCATTAACTCGTCGTTTTCAGGCGTAGGCACCTTTTGTAGCCCAGGCACGGCAGATAACAGTAACTACACCTATAACGCTATGCTGCTTTCTTGCCCAGGAGTGGCTGACGGTATTGAAAATGCTTATGCGCTCAGTAACCCTGGCACCGCTCAAATCGATCATAAAACAACCTTTATAGACGACATTGATTTTGCCGACTCAACAGCATTCACTGCGTACTTAGACTTTACGACCTATTTGTCTGACGACATGACGTGGAAAAACCAGTTTTATTACGATTACATGGATCACACCAAGTTCCAGAGCTGGGGCTTTACTGCTGATTATCCTGGGGCCGAAGCCATGGAGTTCAGGTCGAGCCTAAACTTCGAAACTTTCCACGATAATGCCACTATCCAGCATATTACCGGCATTAGTATTCGTAACGAAGATCTTGACTACAACCATGCGTACTACGACGAAACTTTCGATTTTCGAGATATTATCGTAGGGCCAACCCCTGACGATAGAATTGATTGGGCGGTAGATGACCCCTATGAAGATGCCACCATTATTTACGATGAAGACGGTAACCCTACCGGCATTGATGGCACAGTAAGAAGAAACTACAACGAAGAACAAGTTTCTACCATGCTTAACGCGGGCCTGTTTTATATTGCCGATATTACGCTAGAGTCTTGGAGTATCTTGCTTGGCGCTAGGTACGATTATTTCGATGTTGAATCTGAAGACCAAGCCATTTCCTTGTTAGGCATTCCTTTTGGCGATGGCGAAGTACATACCGATACCGAATCTGCGTTTAGTTACAACGTGAGCGTGTCGTACAAGATGGAATCAGGATTCGTGCCTTACGCCACTTACGCCGAATCTAGTTCGCTAAGCACTAACCAACTTGGCGGCATTATTCCAAGTAGTGTGGATAACGGTGAGTATTTGGCCGAATCAACCTTAGCCGAGCTAGGGATTAAATACAGCAGCGACGATGAATCACTCTATGCCGCCCTTGCCGTATTTGATCAGGAAAAAACCGACCGAATTGGCCAAACCTCTGCGTTAGTAGCCGTATACAGTGAAGGGGTTGAATTTGAAGCCCGCGCTATCTTAAATGAAAGTTTCTCGCTTACCGCGACCGCCACCCACATTGAAACCACCGAGGTGAGTGATGGTGCGTTAGCTGTAATCAATGGCGCTGACTTTGCGGCCCAAAATGGTCTTGAAGCGTACCAGGTTTATGGTGGACGTATTGCAGGGGACAGATCGACATTTGTTGGCGAAGGTGTAGAGCTTGACCGTGGTGGTCTGCCTGACAACACTGTGAGCTTGTTTTTGAATTACAACAAGCCATTAGAGAGAGGCAGAGTAACGGCTAGTCTTGGCTTTGGGTGGGCCGATGAAACTTACACCGATGTACTGGAAACCATATTACTGCCTAGTTACATGGTATGGACCGGCTCAGTGGGCTATGTTGCCGAGAATTACCGCATACTACTTAGCGTAAACAACTTGTTCGAAGAGGAATATTACACGTCTGCCGACTTGTTCGACTCGGTCGTGGTTAAACCTTCTGAAGGCCGAACGGGTTCAATCATGTTTAGTTATTCTTTCTAGCGCAAACATCGACCACCACCTCACATAAAAAGTGGTGGTCGTTTTTACCTACCTGCGCTTTTTTTATCTACCAGCAATCATCTATCATCGTAAACGACAGCGAAAAACTAGCATTACTGCCGCTATTATAAAGAGTGCAACGCTATTAGGCGCGCTAACACTTGAGATTTGCTGTGTTGAAACTTGGTTAAAACGAAAATACAGCATAGCATCGGCAACCGTCTCTCGACTTGTTATCCCATCATCAAAGGTCTCATAATAATCGAAAGATCCACCGCCAGATTTCCCATTATCAATGGTACCGTCATCTATCCATAAAATTTCTTGTAACCAATCGGGTTGGGGCTCACCAACGCCAGGGACAGGCCGAAAGTCAGTTAAAAAATCTATCAAGCTATCTGAAATACCGAAAGCAAATTTTTTGTTTATAAAAGTCTCTTCGCCATTAACTATAGTTTCGTGCTGTTCAGTATCTTTCAGCCCAAAACTGTCAGGAACAGCATCACCATATTCATCAATACCACCGCCATACTCTAAAAATTCATCGGTCACGTAACTGTCGTACATGGCGTTATAATCATAGTCACCAGAGAGTGTGTAACTTTTGCCTAGAATTTCAAAAAATGTGGTTAACGCGCCTGGGTCACTATCTATATTATTCCACCAATAATATGAAGTTTCTTCTCGCCCACCTATGGCACGTTCGGTATCCATAATCATGTAACCGCTAATTTTAGCGCCTATCACTGATGAGTCCCAAAAGCTTCCGACTATATTGTCAATATCAGTAACCTTGCCTTCAAATGAAAATTTCACTAAAGCCGCTGATGATGAAAACGACATCATCAATGTGAATAGAATTATTACGTTACGCTTCAACATGCTCTTTCCCTTTGACTATTCCGCTCATATAGGTATTTGTACCCGTGCCTACACAAACGCCAAATTAGACTTTAGTATAATAAATAAACAGTGCAGCGCTAGTAGTTAAATGGTGTAAAAGGGGCAATCACATAGATTAGCTTTGACGGTCAGTTCAATACTGAACGTCACTATTGCACCCGAATTGGCACACTAAACAACAAACTATACGAGCAAAATGTGCCTGCTTCTTCTTGTATTCGTCACTCCTATAACAATCTATTTACAACCTAAAGTCGAAAATACCTAGAAAGTGCGTCATCGTACTCCTTTACAATATGATTGAGGGTGACGCCATGACAACCGTAACCAGTACGCAGATATGGGTGAAGAAAGATAAAATTGACGACACCCAAGTGGTAGACAAAACATTGTCTATCGATGATTTAGCGGAAGATGAAGTTTTGCTTGAAACCGATAGCTTTGGTTTTTCAGCCAATAATATTACCTATGCAGCATTGGGCTTTACTATGGGCTACTGGGGTTTCTTTCCTGCTGATGAAGATTACGGCATTGTGCCTGTATGGGGCTTTGCTACGGTTGTCGCCTCCAATCATGCTGATGTTAAAGCAGGCGAAAAAATCTTTGGCTATCTTCCAATGGCAAGCCATTGGGTAATTAAGGCAGGAAAAGTAGCACCCCACGGATTTTCTGATATACACGAAAACCGCAAAAGTATTAGCCCCGTGTACGACCAATATCTACGCTGTGCCGTCGACCCTGGTTATGACGCCAGCCGTGAAGCGTGGCAGTTAAATTTTCGCCCCTTATATATGACTTCGTTTGTGTTGGATGACTTTGTGGATGAATTTAGCCAAGGTGAGTCGTTATTACTTTCAAGTGCATCTAGCAAAACCGCATTGGGCACCGCTCAACTGCTTAAAGATCAAAAAAGTCACAGACATGCTAATTATCAAGTAATAGGGTTAACCTCTGCGTCAAATGTAGACATGGTGAAGGCATCGGGATGCTACGATCAGGTATTTAGCTATGACGATGTAGAAACTTTATCTAAAGATCACCAGTACTGGCTACTTGATTTTGCCGCCAATGGCTCTTTGATTGAGTCACTCGGCGATACACTTGGTGATAAGCTTTCAAAAGTGACGCTAATTGGTGCGACTGACTGGAAAGCCGAGCAAAAACCGAACAAGAAAGCCTTAGATGCAGAGATATTTTTTGCACCAGCTCGGGTAAAACAACGCCAGCAGGAATGGGGACACGATGGCTTTTTAGCAAAATACGCAAAGGCCTGGCAGGGTTTTGCAGGCAAAGTTCAAGATACCTTTTTTGAACAAGGACACACGGGCTCTCAGCAAATTGTTGCCTTATATTCCGACACCTTAAACGGCACCGCCGACACCAAAGCACTAAACGTGGTTCGCTTTAACTAGTTGGCTTTTGTTTACCTTAGCGACGTTATATAAACCTATATCTGACACTATTTGTAACAAAGAGGGGAAGGCTTTCATGCATTCCTCTCTTTTGTATTTGGTGACGAGTCGTTATAGTGAGGAAAACTATTACTAAAGGCATATCATGGGTCAGGAAACGTCCAAAATTCTCGTTGTCGATGATGACATGCGCCTTCGTAGCCTACTTGAACGCTATTTAGTGGAACAAGGGTATCAGGTGCGAAGCGCTGGAAATGCAGAGCAAATGGATAGACTGCTTGAACGCGAGAACTTCCACCTTATGGTGCTAGACCTAATGCTTCCTGGCGAAGATGGCTTGTCTATTTGTCGTCGCTTACGTCAAGCCGGTAGCGAACTTCCTATTATCATGCTTACCGCAAAAGGCGATGAAGTAGACAGAATTATTGGCCTTGAAATGGGTGCCGATGACTACTTGCCTAAGCCATTCAATCCTCGAGAGTTACTTGCACGGGCGAAGGCAGTATTACGTCGACGCAGTAGTGAAGCTCCTGGTGCGCCGTCTAAAGACGTTCAAGTTATCGAATTTGGCGAATACAAACTAAATTTGGCTACCCGAGAAATGACGGCTGGCACTACCCCCCTTACCCTCACCAGCGGTGAATTTGCGGTATTGAAGTCTTTAGTTACCCACCCTAGAGAGCCATTGTCACGCGATAAGCTGATGAATCTTGCTCGCGGGCGAGACTACAGTGCGCTTGAGCGTAGTATTGATGTTCAGGTATCTCGACTGCGTAGAATGCTAGAGAAAGACCCCGCTAACCCAAGGTATATTCAGACCGTTTGGGGCTTAGGCTATGTATTCGTACCCGATGGTGAGCAGGCATAAATAACCATGGGAAAAATGGGTTGTTTAGATAGGCTGGTGAAGTAGTGCGTCTGGTTCCTCAAAGTGCATTTGGCCAAACAGTAATGCTAATTGGCGTACTTTTGCTTATTAACCAAGTCGTCTCTTATCTGTCTGTTACTTATTATTTTATTCAGCCGAGTTACCAACAAATTAACAGCCTACTTGCCACGCAAGTAAAATCGGTATTAGCGGAAGACTTATTAGTCAGTAATGACGACAGCAGAGCCCGCTATTACGACAAAACCGACATTCAAATACTCGATGCCAGCAAAGCGCGAACCAAAGGCTTAGAAAGCGCGGTCTATTATGGGTTTATGTCGTCCCAAGTAAGCAAACAAATTGAGCAACTTGCCGATGTTCGCATTAGCACCGTTTCGCAAAAAACCGACGCCAGCGCACCCTATACAGTATGGATCTCGTTGTCTCGCTACCCCGACACCTGGATTGCTATTCCCATAACCGGCTTAAACGAAGCGAATATTTCACCGTTAACTATGTATTTGATGGTGATAGGTATATTAAGTGTGGCGGGTGGTTGGCTATTTGTACGGCGCATGACCATGCCACTGTCTTCTTTGCAAAAAGCAGCATTAGCGGTAGGTAAAGGCGAACACCCCGCGCCGCTTAAAGAGCAAGGCAGCACGGAAATGATTCAAGTTACCCGCGCCTTCAACCGAATGAATCAAGGCATAAAGCAACTAGAGCATGACAGAACCTTGATGACGGCAGGTATATCCCACGATTTACGTACTCCGCTGACACGCATTCGCCTTGCATCTGAAATGCTGCCTGAATCCCAAAACTGGATAAAAGATGGCATTGTTAACGATATTGAAGATATGAATGCCATTATCGATCAATTCATCGACTACGCCCGCTACGATACAGAAGAGATAAAAGAAAACACCGATCTAAACAGTCTTATTATTGAACTGGCTCAAGCGCGGCATATTGAAGAGAAGCATCATATCGCGTTGAAACTTAACGATATTCCCTTGCTTGATTTACGCCGCGTGGCCATGAAGCGGGTTATTGATAATATTATCGAGAACGCCTTTCGTTATGGCTCTGACAATATAGTTATCTCCACTTTTTATAACCGAAATGAAAAGCGGGTTTACTGTAAAATTCGCGACTTTGGCCCTGGCATTCCCGCAGCAGAATTAGAGCATGTGTTTATGCCCTTCGCGCAAGGCGACAAAGCCCGAAGTACATCGGGCTCTGGTTTAGGTTTATCAATTATAAGGCGTATTGTAGAAGCCCATGGTGGCGGTGTGGAACTGCGCAATCACCCACAGCAAGGCTTAATTGCAGAGTTCTATTTACCCCTTCATGCGTAACCGTGCTGTTTCACCATTCGGCTATAAGCCCATGCAGCAACCCACAACATACACCCGCCCATAGGTATTACCCAAAACGCGGTAGTAAGGGGCACATAGTTGGCCCACAAGCCTGTTGAAAATGAGGCTACTTGCACGCCAGTAGAGTTACCAATAATACAAATGCCAGATAATACGGGCCCGTTGTCACTATCAATATTCATAGCTGCCGATAACATAAGTGGAAATAACCCACCTAAGCCTAGCCCTAACAGTAAATTACCTGCGCCCATACTGTACAGGTCGGTCATAAGCTTAATGGCAAACACACCGCACAACGACGCTGTCGCCAAAATAACGATAAGACGATGTACCGACATAAATCGCAATAAAAAAGGAAAAACCAAACGGCTTATTACCATACCCGCCGTAAAACACGCGAGTAGGTTTCGAGATTGTTCACCGGTAAACCCAATGCCGTTTTGCGCATAGCTTACAAACCAATTAGCGTTGCCAAACTCTACCGCACCGTAGCCAAAACTAAGCAGCGCCATAAAAATAAAGATAGGTTGTCTAATTACCGCACCAAAATTAAGGGTTTTACGCTGCGCTTTTGGTTGCCCGCGAAGTAATTTAGCTTGAGAGTGCGCTGCCATAAAGGTGTACGCCGACAGGGCTAGCATAAATAATGCGAGCACCTGAATAGGCCTACGCCAATTTTCTTCCTGAAGATAAAGCAAGGTTACAAAAAACGAAGCGGCAAAGGTCCCCAAGCTGAACATAAAGTCCATCAGCCCCATCATGGTAAAGCGCTTTTCTTCGTACAGGCGTGCAATTAGGGTATGCCCAATAGTAAAAATTGTGGAACTGACTATGCCTATCACTACGGCCACCACCAATACCCATTGCCACCCTTGCAGTGACGATATGATCAGCAGTAAAACAGCGTTTATACCTAGCAGCGATGCTAACAATGGCATGTAATCAAAGCGACTTACGTACTTTCCGCCTACTACGGCGCCCACCATCATACCCAATGAGAAAAGCGAGAAGAACAAACCACTTACCAACTCTGACATACGTAGATCGGCAGCAATATCTGGAAGTAAAATACCCCATAATATAAACAACATACCCAGTAAGAAAAAACCGGAAAATATAACAACAGTAATAGGACGACGGCTCATCCATGCTCCTTTACAAACAGGGTTCTAAACGAAATAGTGCAATATTTTGGTGTAGCAGGGCATGATTTGTAGTTAAGAGACTTACTACAACGTTTTTTGATTTTTTGTTTGGAGCACATTTTTAACGTGAAAACGTTATCGACTACCAAGGACGCTACAGTACGCCTTTAGTATAAGTCGCGCAAGATAGGAGACGAAAAAAGCCCGCGGCTAAGCGCGAGCAAAATATTCTTTGATCTAATCTTTGATAACCCCCGAGACCAAGACTGTAGATTTACGTTGAAAGTGAAGACTTACCATATGGGAAAAATGACGACGGCTCTTTAACTGGTATCGACTCCGACGCTGATGGTATTCGCGACGATGTAGAAAGGAATACCGATATTATCTTTAATACATTGCATATTTCACTAGGAACCCCCTTGATTTGACTCCTGCTCCAAGACGACATTCCGGACACACACCTATTACGGCGACTCAATTGAAAGTTTTCCAGAAAGTTTCGAAAGCAAGATTTTGTATCAATGATGGCGATGACAAATCTATAGCAGATGAAGTATTTGCAAGGCATCTTGATTCGCAGGATATATTTGAAGCGCATTTAGAATTTGCTTCTACCTTGATTAGAGTTGGGATTTACCAATCATCAAAAGGCTCTGTGCTTTAGTTCCCGGATCTTCCTTTAGTCTGCCAAGACTGAGTGGATTCTGCTACTATAGTATCGTCAACAGAAATGGCTATATCGGAAACTCAGGTCCGGTGAAAGCGACATTTAAAAATGAGGTTGGGAGTGACACTGGCATTGAGTGTAAGATTTTGGCAAGATCGCGGCAAAGATTCAAGTTTTCATCAAATCGGACCGAGTGAGGGAGCATTTTTTGAAGTTAACTATGAGCCAGTATTGTAATGAGGTGGATAATATTTATCGTTGGCTCAACGTTAATTGGGTTCTATTGTTTCTTTAAATTGTTCCAACCCAGAGTATTTATTCATGTTGGAGATAATAACGTCGCCTTGGCCAAAGTGTATATAGACGCCAGTTGGCGCTTACAAAGATACCCATTTAGTAACGAGAAATTGTCTGAAATTTCCAAATTTCACAAGCTTCCACAAGGCATCACTGTTATTCAAATCCCTGTTATATACAACTCTGAAAATAAAAAAGTACCAGCACCAAACAATAAGGACAGAGAAGTTCAAATTTTTGACACTTCAATTCGAACTGAAAAAGGGCCACTCGACCCATTTAGCGTATCTTACACCCTAAGACTTATTTCCATAGATGATCGGAAGTATTGGTTTCCAGATAGCCAGCTGGACAGCAAGCTTCTTCAATATAAAAACAATATCAATTTTACCCCTCTGCCCCACAATTGGTTTGGATCCACCTCTTTACATTAAACAGTAAGCGAATCGAAACGAAAAAAGCCCGCGGCTAAGCGCGGGCAAAACATCAATCACGTTGAGTGTGATGAAGGTTGGGAAGGGAAGGGTTGCCTCCCCTAACATCTAACTGCGCCCCTAAAAACGCAGCGAGAATTAGTTGCCAGGACCCGCCTTAACAATGGCGTCACTAACATCGTATTTTTCGAAATTTTGTTTGAAGCTATCTACTAGGTTCTGCGCATATTCTTCGTATTTTTCTGCATCGTCCCACGTTTGCTTAGGCACCAATAATTTATCGTCAACGCCTGATACTGCAACAGGTACATCAAGGTTTAGGCCTTCAATATGTTGGGTTTCAACATCGGCTAAATCACCGGATACAATGGCATCGATAATGGCGCGGGTAGTAGGAATATCGAAACGCTGACCTGTACCATAAGGCCCACCAGTCCAACCGGTATTCACCAAGTACACTTTGGCGTTAAACGCTTTCACACGTTTAATTAATAACTCGGCATACACGCCTGCTGGGCGTGGGAAGAAGGGTGCGCCAAAGCAAGTAGAGAAGGTCGATTCAATGTCAGAGGTTGAACCAATCTCTGTAGAGCCTACCTTTGCGGTGTAACCACTTAAGAAATGATAGGCCGCCGCTTCTTCGCTTAGTACTGACACAGGCGGTAACACACCACTTACGTCACAGGTTAAAAACACGACAGAGCGTGGCTCGCCGCCACGGTTTGCTTCCACCCGCTTTTCGATATGGCTTAACGGATAAGCAGCGCGTGAATTTTGTGTTAGCGATGTATCTTTGTAATCTGGGGTGCGAGTATCGTCTAGCACAACGTTTTCTAAAATAGTGCCAAACTTAATGGCGTCCCAAATAACCGGTTCGTTCTTTTGCGAAAGGTCGATACATTTTGCGTAGCAGCCGCCCTCAATATTAAACACACTGCCTTCGCCCCAACCGTGTTCATCATCGCCAATTAAAAAGCGCTTAGGATCGGCAGATAAGGTGGTTTTACCTGTACCCGACAGACCAAAGAACAAGGTAACATCGCCTTGCTCGCCTACATTGGCAGAGCAGTGCATGGGTAATATGTCTTTCGCGGGAAGTAAAAAATTCTGAACCGAGAACATGGCTTTTTTCATTTCACCGGCGTATCTCATGCCGGCAATGAGCACACGTTTTTTTGCAAAATTAATGACTACAACACCATCACTGTTGGTGCCGTCACGCTCTGGCTCACAAACGAACCCAGGCACGTTGAGTACCTGCCATGGCGTTTCGTTATTGGCATTCCAGTTTTCAGGTACGATGAAAAGATTACGGGCAAATACGTGCTGCCATGCGGTTTGCGTTCTTACTTCTAAGGGAAGTGCATGCGCAGGATCTGAGCCTACTTGAAGGTGAGATAAAAAGTGTTCTTGAGTAGTAAGGTAAGCTTCTACTTTATTCCACAAGGCATCGAATTTATTGGCATCAAATGGCTTATTAACCTTACCCCAATCAATTTCATTTTCAGTGGAAGACTCTTTAACGATAAACCTATCATTTGGTGAACGACCGGTTCTTTCGCCAGTTTCAACCACCAAAGCCCCGTTAGTGTCCAACACACCCTCGCCACGCTTAATCGCGCGTTCGATTAATTCGGCGCTGGGCAAATCAACCAGTGGAGAGATTTTTAAATCCGTTTTCAAAGACGCTGCTACACTCATAACCGTAACCCTCAATGTAATCTTTCAATATCACTTTCAAAAAGTATCATTTAACCGAGTCTAAAGTAAATAAAGGCATAGCGTTATTTCTATAAAGAATACTGATTATTAATCCGGAGCAACTTTCAAAAAAAAACGTAATAAAATTACATTTTCATTTGGAGGAGAGAAACAAAATTGGATTCGTGGTATTTATATCAACCTCCCCTTACAACAAATGTCGTAATGGGGAAGTGAATAAGGAGATTTTCGTTTTTAAAGGCTGAGTTGAGGGTAAGGAATGCTAAGGGTAAAAAGCGTACCCTTATTGATTAGTATCAGGTGAAGGTGCATTACCACTGTGAATCGCCTCAATATCGATACTGTCGAAACGATATTCTGCATGGCAATACTGACAATTCATTTTAATGTCGCCATCTTCTTTCACTATCGATAACAGCTCTGCTTTATCGATGTTACGAAGCGCTTCTGCGCTACGTTCCTTAGAACAAGTACACGCAAAGCTAACTGCTTTCGCTGGGTATACTTCAACTTCTTCTTGGTGATACAAACGATAAAGAATGTCTTCTACCGACAACGAGAACATTTCTTTTTCCGTTAAGGTTTCGGTTAACGTCGCAATATGATCAAACCCTGTAGCTTGGGTTATATCAGTCGCGCTAGCATCTGTTGGTAATACTTGAAGCAGCATACCCGCCGCTCTGGCGTTGTTTTCATCTTGCAAGTCAGTCATTAAGTGCACGCGAGTGGCTAACTGTTCTGACTGGGCGAAGTATTCTTCTAAACACTCAGCTAATGTTGGTTTGTCTAGTGCCACAATACCTTGATAACGCTCGCCTTCATCAGGGGTAATTGTCATCACCAATACCGCTTCGGTAAGTAACTCATCAAACGCTTCTGGAAGCGTTTCAAGGCTTTCATCCCAGCGGGCAACGCCACGAAATGTTTGTTCATGGGTGGCATTAATTACCGCATAACTCACTGGCCCTTTACTTTGAATTTGTAAGGCAATTTCGCCTTTAAATTTAAGCGTAGCCGTCAGTAAAGATGTTGCCGCTGCCAGCTGCCCCAACAAACGCTGAATTTGTACAGGGTATTCATAGCTGTGCACAATTTGCTTTAAGCTTTCATCTAGGCGAACTAATTCGCCGCGAACGTTTGCTTGGGTAAATAAAAATCGATGTAATTTGTCGAAATCACTCATAAACTTGTCCTGTTAGGCAGCATGCTTTTTACTGCTGCTTAAATTTAATAATTTGTCTGCGCTGTTTTTTATCTGGCCGATTTTCCGGCTTAGGACTATGAAAAGCGTTCAATTTTCGTGCAACTTGGTTTTCTTCACGTTTTGTTACACTTGTCTCAGTTTCTTCATATAAGGCTTGAGCAAGTGCTGCACTAAGTCGTTTATCACTGAGTCCTCGAACAATAACGTCACGGTTATCCCAACCTGAGGGAACTTTTATCACTGCACCAAGCTCTACATTCTTGCCGGGCTTAGTGCGTTGTCCGTTGTAGTGAACTTTTCCTGACTGAACCATGTCTCTGGCAATGGCGCGGGTTTTGAAAAACCTTGCTGCCCATAGCCACTTGTCTAGCCTCACATTTTGTGATGTATTGTTCGTTTCCATAAGACCTTTGTAATAATTTCGTAACGGTGCGGCTTTAGTGTTGTGAGCCCCACCTCGACTAGGCTATGATGGGTCGGACAAAGCGCGGTTAACCAAATTTTCACTTTTATAATAAGCAGTACCATCAAGTGGCGACATGACATTCGATAAACTCAATCCACAGTCTCTGGTTGTTTTTGTAAACCAGAACCAAAAACAACTTCACACGTTAATTGTGGTGCTGCTGAGCCTATATTTAATAGCCTTTGCCGCCAAGCTAATATGGCGAATTATACCTGAACCTCAATTATCTGCGACTCCCGCAGTGAGTTTTGCGCCTATACCTTCTACGGCTTCAGGGCAAAGTGGGGTCAACATACGCAAAATACAACAATTAAATTTATTTGGTAATGCAGCAGCGGTGCCTGCAAAGGTAGAAGAAGCCCCCGTTACTGATGCGCCTGAAACGCGTCTTAACCTTACGCTTACCGGTGTAGTAGCTAGCTCAGATGAAGATTCTAGTACTGCGGTTATCGAAAATCGCAATAGCCAAGCAGTGTATGGCTTGGGTGAAAAAATTGAAGGTACTAACGCCACTCTGAAGCAAGTATTCCGCGACAGGGTTATCATTAAAAATGGAATTAGAAACGAAACCTTGATGTTAGATGGCATTGACTACGACGAAGCGAACAAGCGTCGCCAACAACAAGCTAAACGTCGTCCACAGCCAGTGCCAGATGTACGAGACGAGCCCGATTCAAGACAGTTAAGTGAAGAAGCCATTGAAGCAACCGCTTCACTGCGAGAACGCCCAGCAAGCTTTACCGACTTCATCTCTATTTCGCCAAAAACGGAAGAAGGACAGCTAATCGGCTATCAAGTTAGCCCAGGTAAAGAACCCGCATTATTTAAATCAGCAGGGCTTCAAGCCGGCGATGTTATTGCACAAATTAACGGATTGGATCTGACAGACATGCAGCAATCCCAAGAAGCACTATCTGAACTTCGCAATGCTCAGAATATTGAACTTACAATCATTCGTGATGGCAGTTTTACTACGCTCTATCTCGATTTGCCTGAGCCATCAGCAGAATAAGAATTAAAGGAAGACAGAATGAAAAGGCGCACTAGCCAAAAATTGTTATCTCGCCTAAGCACAGCGCTGTGTACGGCCCTTCTTTGTTTCTCGGTAACAGCCGCTGAATATATGCCTAATTTTAAAGACACTGATATTAGTGAGTTCATTAATATTGTGGGCAAGAACTTAGAGCGCACCATTATTGTCGACCCCAATGTTCGCGGTAAAATCAGTGTTCGAAGCTACGATATGCTCACTGAAGATCAGTATTATCAATTCTTTTTAAACGTGCTTCAGGTTTACGACTTTGCTGTGGTTGAAATGCCTAGTGGTATTTTAAAAGTCGTTCGCTCAAAAGATGCTAAAACGTCAAATATTCCTGTCGTAGAAGGTTCAGCGAAAGACGGTGATGAAATGATCACCCGCGTAGTGCCTGTTTATAACGTACCGGTAAGAGAATTAGCGCCTATTTTACGTCAGCTTAATGACCAAGCAGGCGGTGGTAATGTAGTAAGCCACGACCCTTCAAACGTAATGATGATTACTGGCCGCGCGGCTGTGGTAAACCGCTTAGTTGAAATTATTGAGCGTGTTGACCGTGCAGGTGATGAAGAAGTTGAAATTGTGAAACTACGTTTCGCTTCAGCCTCTGAAATGGTGCGTATTATCGACAGCATTAACAAGTCACAAGGCAAGACCAATACCGGTGCTAAATCAGACCCTCGAGTGGTAGCCGACGACCGCACTAACTCAGTAATTGTAAGCGGTGATATTAAAGCCCGCCAACGTTTAATCAACCTTATTCAGCGCATGGATCAGGAGTTAGAAACCAGCGGTAACACCCGCGTAATGTTTCTTAACTACGCCAAAGCCGACGACCTAGTGAAAGTACTACAAGGAGTGTCAGCCAGTATTCAAGCCGAAGAAAAAAGTGGCAGTGCCAATAGCCGTTCGTCGTCGAACCGTGATGTCAGCATTGATGCCCATGAAGATTCTAATGCGTTAGTGATCACTGCGGAACCTGACATGATGCGTTCACTTGAAGAAGTAGTTCGCCAGTTAGATATTCGCCGAGCACAAGTACAAGTAGAAGCTATTATTGTAGAAGTATTTGAAAGTGACGGCACTACCTTGGGTGTACAGTGGGTGTCTGAAAGTGGCGGCGGTACTCAGTTCAGCAATGGCGTTATACCTGTTGGTTCATTGGCTGTAGCGGTTAAAGAAGCAGAAGACGATACCGATACCGAAGCCTTTGTAACTGATGAAGGTGCTGTTGTTGAAGTCACTACTACCGATGAAGGTGATTACACTTCTCTTGCCAGCTTATTGGGCAGCGCGAACGGCTTAATTGCCGGTATTATTGATAATGGCTGGGGCGCAGTCGTACAAGCTGTCAGTACCGATACTAACTCAAACGTATTGGCCACGCCGCACTTAACAACCATGGATAACGAAGAAGCCTATTTCATTGTAGGTCAAGAAGTACCCATTATTACGGGCACATCTACAGGCTCGAATAACTCGAATCCTTTCCAAACGGTTGATCGCCAAGAAGTGGGTATTAAACTTAAAGTAACACCGCAAATTAACGAAGGCGACGCGGTACAACTGCTAATTGAACAAGAAGTATCAAGCGTAAGTGGTGCTACTTCAGTAGATATCTCTATCAACAAGCGTGAAATTAAAACCACGGTTATTGTAGATGATGGCGGCACCATAGTTTTAGGTGGCTTGATTGATGAAGACGTACAAGAAAGTGTGTCTAAAGTGCCTTTATTAGGCGACATCCCAATTCTTGGTAACTTATTTAAGTCTACGTCTACTAGCAAACGTAAGCGTAATCTCATGGTGTTTTTAAAGCCTACTATTGTACGTGACGGCGCAACTATGAATTCTATCAGTCATCGTAAGTACAACTATATTCGTGCGCTACAACTTAAGCGCCAGCAAGATGGTATTTCATTAATGCCTAACGCGGAAAGCCCAAGCATGCCGAACTGGGATGATGAACTTTCATTACCGCCTTCATTTGAAGAGTACCTGACTGAAAAAGACAACCTTGATGAAGGTAACGAGTAATATGGCAGGTCAAGACGAGCAACTCACCCTTGCGGTAGAGGCACAGGAAGAAGCGCTCGAAGCTATGGCTGGCGAAGAAGGCTTACCAGAAGCCGAAGCTGGCCCTCGTCAGCTTTCGTTTAGCTTTGCAAAGCGTAATCAGGTTTTACTTGAAACTAACGTGACGCCTGCTGTGCTGTATTTTACGGAAAACACGCCTTTTGAAGTGTTTGCCGAAGTCCGCCGCTTTTATGGCGAACCTTTTGTACCTAAAACCATTGCAGCTGATGAGTTCGAAAGCTTTCTAACCACTGCATTCCAGCGTGATAGTTCTGCAGCAAAGCAGTTAATGGAAGATTTAGGTAACGAAAGTGATTTGTTTGCCCTTGCTGAAGAGTTACCTGATACCGAAGATTTATTAGATAACGAAGATGACGCCCCTATCATCAAGCTGATTAATGCCATGCTAGGTGAAGCGATTAAAGAAGGCGCGTCAGATATTCACATTGAAACCTTTGAAAACCAATTAGTGGTTCGGTTTCGTGTAGATGGTGTATTGCGAGAGATTTTACGCCCAAATCGTAAACTCTCTTCCATGCTAGTTTCTCGTATTAAGGTAATGGCAAAGCTTGATATTGCTGAAAAACGAGTACCTCAGGATGGCCGTATTACCCTTCGTATTGCAGGCCGTGCGGTAGATGTTCGTGTGTCTACTATGCCATCGAGCCACGGCGAACGCGTGGTACTGCGTTTATTAGATAAAAACAACGCGCGGTTAAACCTAAAAGACTTAGGCATGACCCAGCAAAACCGTGACCATTTCTCTTCGTTAATTAGAAAACCCCACGGTATTATTTTGGTTACCGGCCCGACAGGTTCTGGTAAAAGTACCACCTTGTATGCAGGCCTAAGCGAGATAAACTCTCGCGACCGCAATATTTTAACCGTAGAAGATCCTATAGAATTCGACTTACCCGGTATTGGTCAAACACAGGTAAATCCCCGTGTAGATATGACTTTCGCCCGCGGCCTTCGAGCGATTTTGCGACAAGATCCCGATGTGGTGATGGTAGGGGAAATTCGAGACGTTGAAACCGCACAAATTGCGGTTCAAGCCAGTTTAACCGGTCACTTAGTGTTATCGACCCTTCACACCAATACCGCTGCTGGCGCGATCACCCGTTTAGAAGATATGGGTATTGAGCCCTTTTTGCTTTCATCAAGCTTACTGGCAGTATTATCGCAGCGCTTAGTGCGTACACTGTGTAAAGAGTGTAAGACACCTCACACGCCCGATCCTCAAGAGTGTGAAGCCCTTAATATTGATGCCGATAGCAACTTTACCATTTACCAACCCAACGGCTGCGCCGCATGTAACCAAACCGGTTACAGAGGTCGTACGGGTATTCACGAGCTATTACTGGTGAATGAGAAAGTGCGCGAAATGATGCATGAAGGCGTGGGTGAACAGGCCATTGAAAAATATATCAGGCACTCTACGCCCAGTATTCGGGATGATGGGTGTCGTAAGGTACTTGCAGGTGTTACCTCTTTAGAAGAAGTCCTGCGTGTAACCAAGGAGGATTAGTATGGCCGCCTTCGCTTATAAAGCGGTAAACAACCGTGGCCGTAACGCAAATGGTGTACTGGAAGGTGATAACGCTCGCCAAGTGCGCCAGCAACTGCGTGAAAAAGGCCTCATTCCTTTAGAAGTCGAACAAGTTACCGAGCGCGGAAAAAGTGACGGTAAAAGTGGTGGCTTCTCGTTTTTTAAACCGAGAATTTCAGCCTCAGATCTTGCCCTGTTAACTCGCCAAATGGCCACCTTGGTAGAATCTGCCTTACCGGTAGAAGAAGCCTTACTGGCGGTTGCCGAGCAGTGTGAAAAGCCTCGTCAAAAAAACATGATGATGGCCGTTCGAAGCAAAGTGGTAGAAGGTCATGGTTTAGCCGATGCGCTATCTGAATTTCCCAGTGTGTTTGACGACTTATACCGCGCCATGGTGGCGGCAGGTGAAAAATCCGGTCACTTAGATACGGTGCTTAATCGCCTTGCCGATTACACAGAACGACGCCAGCAAACTCGCAGTCAAATTACCCAAGCGCTCATTTACCCGTCACTTATGCTGTTTTTCGCCTTCGGCATTGTGATGCTACTGCTTACGGTAGTTGTGCCTAAAATTGTGGGTCAGTTTGATCACATGGGTCAAGACCTTCCGGGTATTACCCAAGTACTTATTTCGGTGAGTACCTGGTTACAAAATTACGGCCTTATTTTACTGGTTGTCGTGGCTATATTGGCAGTAATTGTTCAGCGCGTGCTTCAACAGAAAAAGATGAAGTTAAGATTTCACAAAGTGATTTTGAAACTCCCGCTTATTGGTAAAGTTTCTCGAGGGCTTAATACCGCTCGTTTTGCACGTACTTTGAGTATTTTAAGTGCCAGTGCAGTGCCCTTACTTGAATCTATGCGTATTTCCGGTGATGTACTTGAAAACCAGCACATAAAGAATCAGGTAGCCGATGCTGCCGTTAATGTAAAAGAAGGGAGCAGCTTGCGCGCTGCCCTCGATAACACAAAAATTTTCCCGCCAATGATGATGCACATGATTGCATCTGGTGAAAAATCTGGCGAATTACAGCAAATGCTTGGCCGTGCCGCCGATAACCAAGATAGGGAATTTGAAGCCCTTATTGGTGTCTCACTAAAAGTATTTGAACCTCTACTTATCGTGTCGATGGCTGGCATAGTGCTGTTTATCGTAATGGCAATTTTGCAGCCTATTTTGGCCTTAAACAATATGGTGAATATCTGATGAAAACCTTAAAACGTAGTTCTGGATTTAGTTTGATTGAAGTAATGGTGGTGCTGCTTATCATCGGCATTATGGCATCGATGGTAGCGCCGCAAATTTTGGGTAACCAAGAAGTGGCACAACTTAAAAAAGCCGCTGTTGATATTCAGCAAATGGAAAGTGCACTTGAAATGTACAAGCTTCGCAACAACAAGTTCCCAACGACTGAACAGGGGCTAGAAGCTTTGGTTACAGCGCCAACCCTTGATCCTATTCCAAGAAATTATCCAGAAGGTGGCTTCATTAAGCGCTTACCTGAAGATCCTTGGGGTAACCCCTATGCGCTAATTAGCCCAGGAGAATTAGGCGTAGTAGACATTTTTTCAAATGGACCAGACGGTGAACCCGGTACCGATGACGACATTGGTAACTGGAATATCAACGAATACCTAAACTAAGTTATCTTATGCTTGGCCGCTTTCATCCTCACAACAAGCAAACTGGCTTCACGCTTTTAGAAGTGATGCTGGTACTGTTGCTTATGGGCTTGGCGGCCGGTTACGTAATGTTTAATGCCTTCGGCGCCAGTAAAGCAGATTTGTTAAAAAGCCAAGCACAACGGCTACAAGTTTTGGTTGATATGGCAAGCGATTATGCGGTGTTAAATCAGCAGCAACTTGGCATTCGCGTTGAGCAAAAAGACAACGAGTACTACTTTGTTTTTTTAGATGAGAATGATGAGTGGCAACGCATTGAGGGCGAGAAATACTACGAAGCCCACACACTACCTGAAGATTTCTCGTTTACGCTGAATTTAGACGACTTGCCTTGGACCAAAGAAGATCAACTTTTCGATAGAGGCATATTCGACGAGACCTTAAGCGTGTCTGAAGATGGTGTTGAGATAGGCAGCGAAGAAGAAAAGAAATTGCCACCTCCGCAAATATTAATTATGTCTAGCGGCGATATTACCCCCTTCAGCCTTACTTTTGCGTATGAAGGCGACTTTAACGATGAGCCCGTTTATTTTGCGCTTAACAATGAAGAATTCCCACCACTAGAATTAGCTGGTCCTTTTGAGAGCCCCGAGCAATGAAACGCGCGTCTTCGCATTCGCCTAACAGTCAAAAAGGCATGACACTGCTTGAAGTCATGGTGGCGCTGCTTATTTTTGCCTTAACCGGCACGGCTATTTTAAAAGCTGCGGGCGATCACTTAAATAACGTAGGGCAAATTGAAGCGGTAACCTTTGCCAGCTATGTTGCCAGCAACCGACTAAATCAATTACAACTTGATGATACTTGGCCACCTAAGAACAATTTGAAAGGCAGCATGGAAATGGCTGACCGTACTTGGTACTGGCAGCAAACCGTCACTAAAACCAATGACGATGATCTACGCTCGGTAAGTATCAGCGTAGGCCTAGATTCTGACTATTCTGGCAGCGTCACTTCAGTAACCACCTTTGTGGCTAAGCCCACCAGCGCAGGCATTTAATGAAGCAGCGCGGATTTACTCTTATTGAAATATTGATTGCCATGGCTATTTTTACGCTCATTGGTTTGGCATCTACGGGCCTGCTAACCACGGTCATTGATAGTAACGATTTATCTAGTGAGCGCTTTGAGAAGTTACAGCAATTACAGCGTGCCATGGTGATTATAGAGCGTGACATCCAACAAGCGGTGCCTCGTCCAGTTCGCGCTGAAGGGGAAACCCAAAAAGTGGTGATGGCTGGCGGCGAGGTAGATGATAGCGACGGCGATGGTATTGGCTTTGTGCGTGGCGGTTGGCATAACCCTCAGCTCATGTTGCCCAGAAGCACCTTACAATACGTGGCCTATCGCCTTGATGAAGACCGACTAGAACGCGTTTATAGCAACTACGTCGATAATGTAATTGGCTATGAACCTAAGACACGTACCCTACTTGAACATATAGAAAGCTTTACCGTTGAGTTCATCAGCCCTGAAAGTAGCGGTGATGACGACGATTTAAGTTGGAGTGAAAGTTACCAAGGTGAAGCGTTACCCACCGCTGTGGCCATTGAGTTTGTGAGTAAAGACTTCGGTTTAATACGCCGCGAGTTTGCCTTAACAGCAGGTTCTGCGTAATGAAAATTCTTACCAAAGCTTCTATCAAAGCTCCTATAAAAACGCCTAGCTCACTGCCTTCTCGCCAACAAGGCGTGGCGTTAATGATAGTGCTGATGATAGTGGCGCTGGTATCTGTATTGGCCACTGAAATGGGTACCCGCTTGCAGTTGCAAGTACAGCGCACCATGAATATTAAAGACAGCAACCAAGCTTACTGGTATGCCTTGGGCGCCGAGGCTTTTGCTCGTAAATCAATTCAAACCTTGATGGAAGAAACCGGCGACAAAATCTCGCTAGACCAGCCTTGGGCACAGGAATTTATGTACCCATTAGAAAATGGCGGTTTGCAAGCGAACCTTACCGACCTTCAAGCATGCTTTAATTTAAACGCTATTCTACAAGGCAGCGCTAGCGCAAACGTGAATAGTGGTGATGGTGCTACCGAAGCGATGGATGCCTTTCATACGATGCTTTTGGCCCTAGAAATTGACGATATCAACAGCTTTACCGCTGATACAGTGCGAGACAGTTTGGCCGATTGGGTAGATGAAGACGACAATATGCGCCCCTATGGCGCAGAAGATAGCGAGTATGAATCGAAGGAGTTTCCTTACTTAGGAGCAAACGGACTACTGGCATCGACAAGTGAATTGCGTATTATAAATGGCGTCTCTGAGGTTTGGTTGAATGACATTCTCCCTTTGGTTTGCGTTATTCCCGACAACGACACCCTAGCCATTAATGTAAATACCATTGATGAAGAACATGCTGCACTATTAGCCGGTTTAACAGGGCTAGATTTACAACAAGCCACTAGCTTGCTGGGTAATCGCCCACAAGATGGCTGGGGAGACGTAAGCGAATTTCTGGCTGAACCGAGTGTTGAAGCATTAAGTTTATCTGACAGCCGAAAAGAATGGTTTACGGTAACGACTGAGTATTTTATTTTGCACACTAAGACCCGTTACAATAAAGCAACGTTTCAACTTTCTACCGTATTTAACGCAAGTAGTGACGCGGGCGTAAAAATAATAAAGCGCGAGTTTGGAGGCGTAAAATAATGGAACAACTCCTGATTAGGTTAGGTGCCACCGAGGCCGACCCAATTAGCTGGCTGGTATGGTCTACAGCGGAAGAAGAGATTATTGCTTCTGGTGAGCTAGCCAATGCCGACGCCCTTTCTACCTTAGCGGAACGCGCTGGGCACCGTGCAGTCATCGCATTAGCACCTAGCAGCGAAATATTGCTTAAATGGGTAGCTTTACCACCAAGAGCGGGTAGAAAGGTACTTTCTGCTTTGCCCTTTATGCTTGAAGACGAATTAGCCACTGATATTAGCGAACAATTTTTTGCTATAGGCCCTAAAGTGGGCGATAGCCAAGCGGTTGCCGTGGTAAGTCATGCAAAACTTCAAATGTGGCAGCAGTGGTTAGCCGATGCAGGCTTATTCTGTAACCATCTAATTCCTGATGTACTCGCCGTACCGGTAACTGAAAACGGTTGGTCTGTACTTACCTTAGGCGATCAAATGTTGGTTCGCCAAGATACCTTTAAAGGTATACAAGGTGAGCAAGCGTGGTTGTTACCCACCCTAGGTCACTTCACCAGCCAACAAGAAACCCCTGTTGTAATTACCAACTACGCGGGTATTGATTTAAACGATATGCCGAACATTACGGTTAGTGACGCCCCTCTTGAGCTGCCTATGCATGTGCTAGCCAAAGAGGCGATGTCGAGCAGCTTTAACTTGCTTCAGGGCGAGTACAAAGTAAAACGCACTCGTAATAATGCATGGGCACAATGGCGTGTTGCGGCAGTATTAGCCGTACTGGTGTTATGTACCAGCCTGATTGATAAAACCGTTACCCTGTACCAGCTAAAATCTGAAAATGCGGCTCTCACCAGTGAAATTGATCAAGCGGTAAAGTCTGGGTTTCCTAATATTGGCGTTTATCGTAATGTGAAGCTTAAGCTGCAATATGAGCTTAATAAATTATCAAAAAGTGGCGGCGATGCCTCTATGTTAGTGATGTTAGATCAGCTTTCAGAAGCTTTTGCCAGCACGCAAGTGAAACCACAAACCTTACGATTTGACGCCACCCGCACCGAAATACGCATTCAAGCGCAAGGTAAAAGTTTTGAGGCGTTAGAGCAATTTCGCCGTCAAGCGGAAGGTGCTGGATTTACCGTTGAACAAGGTGCTATCAATAACCGTGATGACAATGTGATTGGCACGGTATCAATTAGGAGTGTGTTGTGAACGCACTAATCAGCAAATTTAAAGCGCTTACCGAGCGCGAGCAAATACTGGTCATGATCTCTGCTGTAGTAGTGGTCATTGGCTTATTTTACTTTTTGATTTGGTCGCCCCTCAACGCGTCTTTGCATCAGCAAAAGCAATTGTTAGATAACCAACAAAGCTTGCTAGTGTGGGTGAAAGACAGTGCCGTTCGCGCCCAACAGCTAAGAAAAAGCAATAACCGCTCAGCGCCTTTTAAAGGTTCACTTCCACAAGCCGTTAACCGTACTACATCAAAGCACAGCATCGCTATTTCGCGCATGCAGCCGCAAGATGATGAGTTACAAGTTTGGATAGACCAAGCCCCGTTTAATGACGTACTTGAGTGGTTAAAAACCTTAGAAGGTATGGGTATTGTTATTATTCAGGCCGATATTGCCGAAGCAGATGATCCAGGTTACATCAAAATTCGCCGTTTACAGTTAGGAAAAGCATGAAGTCTAAGTTTGGTTGGCTAGTGGGTGGCATTGTTGCCTTTCTAATTTTTGCAATTGCTTACATGCCTGCTATTCAGGTAATTGGCAGAGTAGACTTGCCAAAAAATGTATCGATTAGCGGTGTGAGTGGCACATTATGGACAGGTAAAGCGCAAACCATTGTGGTGAACGGACTACCTATTAATAACGTTAATTGGGAGCTTAGCCCCCTTGCGTTGCTAATTGGAAATGTCAGTGCGCATGTAAAAGCGGGCAACATTCGCGATGTAAACGACATTGCGTTTGAAGGGCCATTTAAAACCAGCTTGTTCAATACAAACAAAATAGAAACCACGAATTTCTCGGTTTATTTACCGGTAGACCGCGTGCTTGCGCAAGTGAACTTACCCCTGCCTGTTAATGCCAGTGGGCGATTTAAAGTGAAACTCGACGAACTTACTTTTGGCCCTCAGTGTGTGGCACTACAAGGCACCGGTGATTGGTTGAATGCAGCAGTTGCAGGTACTCAAGGCCCTATCGACTTTGGGACTTATTCTGCCAAACTTCGCTGCGTGGGTGATGACATTGGTATTGTGGTTAGCGAGCCAAATCTACTTGGTCTGTCTATTGATGCTGTGGTTAGCCCAGACATGAAAAAAGTGAAAGTAGACGGGAAATTTAAGCCAGATGATAGCCTTCCTCAAGAGGTACATCAGGCGTCTAAATTCTTCGGACAACCTGATGCGAATGGCTATATCGCGATTAAATTACAATAGTCGCCAGCAAGTTACATAACCAGTCTGGCGCATAACCATTAGGTTACCATAAGACAGTATACACTTTTAGGTTAGCGGCCTTCTTCACTTGAGAGGTCGCTCACCAATGGAATATTCATCAAATCCTGCGCTGCGAATACCCGTCCGGGTGCAATAACCGCAATCGCCTCTGTAAGTCCGTCTAAACCAGCTTCGCTACGCTTCATTATATGAGAAAGCACGATACGCTTTGCTTCGGACGCTTTAGCAATTTCAATAATCTGCTTAGGCGTCATATGCAAGTTGGTGGCTGCGCTACCCGCCCCCTTTTCAATATCCTCAATCGCGTTATGCAACACGAGCACATCAGCATGCTTAGCAAAGTTTGCTAATGTTCCATCTGCATTGTTGGTATCGCCTGAGAATACGGCAACACATTCGTCAATAGTGACTTTCCACGCCAACGCAGGTATAGGTCCGTGGTGCACCGATACAGCATCAATGCTGATATCGTTATTGATAGATGTTGAGAATGCGTTATCTGCAATCGTGTGTGCAGACACTTTGTAATCATCTTCACCTTCTTGGGTGTAAGATGACAAATATTTAAAAGCCCCTTCTTTACCTATTAGCGCATCAAGATACGCTTGGATACTTGGCATTAGGTCGTTACCGGCTGGGCCATATACGGATAAATCTGTATCTCGACGGGTAAAGTAGCTTCCCTTGATAAAACTGGGTAAATCGGCGGCATGATCGGTATGTAAGTGAGATAATAAAATGGTGTCTATATCGGTAAAATCAGCACCCGACGCGCCAAATTGAACACTACTGCCGCTTCCAGCATCTACAAGTACTCTGCCCTTGTCATCTTTCCAAAGAAGGTAAGACGTAGAGGCGCGACCATCATCGAGTTCTGGACCACCAGAGCCAAGCACCTGCAACGAAATTCCTTCGCACACCGTAGTGGCGCTATTATCCATTGATGCATTATGCACAGACGTTTGATTAACGGAATCACCAGCCGTTGCCTCAGGCGTAGAGGCGGGCTCTGCACAAACTAAAAAGGCCGAGGTAAACAACCCCAGCCCAATACTTAATTTACTACTCAGTCCAAGTTTAAACTTTTCACTTGCGCCTAAACTTGAACCTAGATGTGAACCGTGCGGCTTCGCAACGCGGGCTGAACTAGATTTCATGGATGTGACTAACATACTACTTACTCCTATTCAGCGCTTTGTTGCGGGTTAGCCCAGCACTGTGGACTAGCCGCATTGGTACGCTTAGCTGTTTTGTTGCTCTGCAATCATGATGGTTTTGATATTAACGAATTCACGCATACCGTAGCCACCATGTTCACGACCGTAACCACTGTCTTTGACACCGCCAAATGGCAAGTTAGGTTGAGCTAACGAATAACCGTTGATATTCACCATACCCGTGTCGAACTCGTTTTTAGCAAGCGCAATAGCGTTGTCGGTATCAGTACTAAAGATACCACCACCAAGACCGTAGCGTGAATCATTTGCCACTGTCATCGCTTCCTTGTCGTCACGAACACGAATTAGCGAAGCCACTGGACCGAATAATTCATCGTCATACGCCGGCATACCTGGTGAGACATTTTCTAAAACAGTGATAGGGTAAAAATAACCACTACTATCTGGTACTTCTCCGCCCAACGATAGCGTTGCACCCGCTTCAAGTGACGCTTTAACTTGGTCATGTAATTCATCACGTAAATCTTCACGTGCCATAGGTCCAAGATCGGTGTTTTCGTCCGCAGGGTCGCCCACTTTAAGTTTCTTGCACTGGGCAACAAACTTATCTCTAAACTCATCATAAATACTATCGACGATAACAAATCGCTTGGCTGCTACACAGGTTTCACCGTTGTTAATTACACGGCCCATAATGCAGGTTTCAACCGCTTGGTCGATATCGGCATCCGCAAGCACGATGAAGGCATCGTTACTACCTAGCTCCATTACCGTCTTTTTCGACAAACTTGCTGCTTCTTTAGCAACCTGCTTGCCCACTTCGTCACTGCCTGTAAAGGTTACGCCGCGAACATGTTTATGCTTAATTAAGTCGCTCGCCGTACCGCCATCAATCAATAGCGACTGGTAAACGTTTTTAGGGAAGCCTGCATCTTCATACATTTGCTGGATAGCAACGGCCATCCCAAATACATTTTTCGCATGTTTAAGTACCGTCGTATTACCCGCCATAATGTTAGAAACACTGTAGCGAATAACTTGATAAAGTGGGAAGTTCCAAGGCTGAATGCCTAAAATTACGCCAATAGGCTGGTAGCTGATAATGGCGCGACCGCCTTCAAAAATACGATGTTCATCTTCAAGAATTTCGGCACCATGTTCTGCCGTATATCGACAGATATTTGCACATAGCTGTACTTCTTGCTTACCTTGCTCGGTTACCTTACCCATTTCTCGGGTCATTAGGCTGGTTAAATCGTCAATACGCTCTTCCATTAAATCAGCAAGGTTATTGAATAATTGGGCACGGGCGTCAAAAGAAGTTCTGCGCCAGTTTAAATAGGCTTCTTGTGAGCGGGTTACTGCTTGCTCTGCATCATCCGCTGACATCAAATGATAATGATCTAGCTTCTCACCCGTTGCTGGGTTGTACGTGTTGATTGTCTCGCTCATTGTCACACTCCTTAATCCGTTTGTGATAAGAGGTAGTGCAACTACAACGCCAGATCAGCCAGCCTTATATTTCTAACCACATATCAACAACATAGACTAAAGCATAAACATTATAAGCGAAATTTAATAAAAGCCCGATAAGAAATTATTACCAAAATTTGTCATCATTTCGGTAGGGCTTACAGAGTATTTTGAAGTCAAAACCTGCTATTTACGTTGTCATGTTAAGGCAAATAGCAGTGTTGCTTTGTATATCAATAAGTCTATTAATCGGTATATAAGTCGGGAAAATGAAATTTGGCCATGGCGAGTGTAAGCGCCACTTCATAAACACTTTGTCTAGAAGCGTGGTTAAGGGTAAGTAAGCCAATCGCGCCCCCTTTTTGCTTCACATTGGTGGTATTGAATAATTTATCCATAACAGGCCCAAGCTCTTCGCCCCGCTGTAATGCTTGATACACACTAACGGGTAACGGCAAGTTGGCACTTCGGCCTATCGACATGCGTCCACCATTATAAATCGCCACATAAGCAAAGGTAGCAGGGCCGTCTTCGAACACATCAACGCCCCCTTCAATAGCCACATACCATGAATCATTTGTGTCGTCTTTGTGCATATCAATAAGTGCTTTTACGCGGTTCACCGCGCCTAAACGAGTTTCCTCTTCACTCATTGGCTGCTCAGATACCCCACTAGGCACGCCAACTTCATACACATCGAAATCCTGCTCTAGGCTAATCGACAAGGTGATAAGCGCAGCATTCACTTTTACAGGATTTTTAGAGCCTACAAACAATTTACTTAGCATGTTTACCTCCTTCGTCGCTAGAGACAGGGTTTGCCAAAATATCATCTAACATGAGGCGATAGTCGGTAACAGCAGGAAACTCGGTGATGTTGCGATGCGGCAATGTGTGGTCTGGATTATCAACTGCAAGAAGATGCTGTATGCCGAATTCCTTGGCTGCATCTAAAATTCGTATTGTGTCGTCTACAAACAAGGTTCGCGCTGGATTGAAGTTTAAGCGTGCATGCAGTTTCTGCCACAGTAACTGCGACTCCTTAGTGACACCAAACTCATGGGTGGAGATTAAGTTATCGATGTGCGCGTCTAACTGAGTACGCTCTATTTTTAACGATAAGCTACCTGGGTGCGCATTAGTGACTAACACGACCTCGCGACCAGACTGATGCAGCGCCTCTAAGAAAGGGACGGTGTCGGGACGAATTTCAATAAGGTGCGCCAACTCACGCTTTATCGGCATAATATCGATATCCAGCGTTTCTGCCCAATAATCGAGGCAATACCACTGAATTTGACCGTGCACCTTTTCATAATGCGAGGCCATCATGTCACGACATTCTTGTTCAGGAATACCTTTGATTTCAGCCAAACGGGTTGGCAAATGGTCTAGCCAAAACCGGTTGTCGTAGTGCAAATCCAGTAGGGTGCCGTCCATATCCAACAACACCGTATCAATTTCATTCCAGGGCAGAAAGGGCAAGCGATTTTCCTTATAATGAAGTAAGCTAGTTACAGTAGGTATGATAACAAAGTTGTAGCAAGAGACATGCGAAAAATTGACCCGAACAAGCCGTTACCGCAAATTCACAATCGGGAAATTGTTGCCCAAAGTAAGCTTTTTCGCGTAGAGCGCCTAGACTTAGAGTTTTCTAATGGTGCAACGCGAGAGTTTGAACGGATGGCAGGAGGCAATCGTGGCGCTGTCATGATTGTTCCCATGATTGATAAAGATACCATGGTATTGATTCGTGAATATGCCGCAGGTACTCACTCCTATCAACTTGGCTTTCCAAAAGGCCTTATCGATCCTGGCGAGTCCGCCCTTGAAGCCGCCGATAGAGAATTAAAAGAAGAAGCAGGTTTTGGTGCGAATGACCTGATTGAATTACATAAAGTTAGCATGGCACCTACCTTTTTTAATGCCAACATGACCATTGTAATAGCAAGAGATTTATACCCAGAACAACTTGAGGGTGATGAACCAGAGCCATTGGAAGTTATTCACTGGCCCCTTGCTGAGGCAGACGCGTTACTGGCTCGTGAAGATTTTATAGAAGCCCGCTGTATCGCTGCGCTGTTGCTTGCTCAAAAATGGTTGAAGGACCAATAGATTATGCCCGATGAACACCCCCACAGCGAACTATTAGAGCTCGCAAAAACCGTTGCCGTTGAAGCCGGCGAAGCTGTGCTTAAAGTGTATGATAAAGGCGATTTTGACGCTTACCAAAAAGAAGACGATTCTCCGGTTACTAGCGCCGACTACCTAGCCAACGATATTATTGTTAAACGCTTAAGCGACGCTACCCCCGACATTCCTATCTTGTCTGAAGAAAATAAGCATGCCAGCCTAGAAGAGCGAAAGGACTGGCCACGTTATTGGCTTATCGATCCTATCGACGGTACGCAAGAATTTATTGCCCGAAGCGGCGACTTTGCGGTGAACATAGCGCTTATTGAAAATAACCAGCCTAAAATTGGTGTTATTTTCTGGCCTCCTGGCCAATCGCTGTATTTTGCTGAAAAGGGGAAAGGGGCATTTAAGTCGTCACCCGACGGTGAAGAGAAGATTGCCGTACGTAAGCTCGACGATCCTAAAAACAGTGTGGTGATGATTGCCATTAGTCGCAGGCAAAGCCGAGAAAAAGTATTAGGTCGCATGTGTGCAAAACGGGTTTATCAAACCCTGCCATTAGGCAGCTGCTCACTGAAAGCCTGCTTTATTGCAGAAGGTAAGGCCGATGTGTTTATGCGAATTGGCGTAACCGGTGAGTGGGATACAGGCGCATCACAGTGCATTGTATCTGAAGCTGGAGGCAGTATTGCGGCCGCTAACTTCGAACCGCTTACCTATAACCAACGCCATTCGCTAGAAAACCCAGATTTTGTGGTAATGGGCGATCAAAGAGTGCCATGGAAAGATGTTGTCCAGTATAATGATTTTGTAAACCCTCATCGTAATTAGTACGTTAGGTTATTTGGTCTATGCCATCTTCGAGTAGTCTCGAGTGGACATTATTATTATTTAAAGGAGTAATATTATGGTGACGACACGTATTCGTAAGGTAACAACTGCCTTGCTTGCATGCGGTCTTGCGTTTCCTGCACTCGCTGACTGGAACCTAGATGGCGACACCAGTGTTTTGCATTTCCTTTCTACCAAGAATTCACAAATTACCGAAGTACATAAATTCGATAGTTTTGAAGGCAGTTTATCTAATGCTGGAAAATTGCGTGTGTCGGTTAATTTGGCGTCGGTAAATACGTCAATCGATATTCGTAATACACGTATGCAAGACATGCTATTCAACGTTACTGAATTTGCTGAAGCAACATTCGACGCCACTCTACCTGAATCGATGCTAAATTTAGCCGATGGCGAAGTAGTCAACGGCAGAGTAGATGGTATTTTAACGCTGCACGGTATGGCGGTTCCTACTAGCTTTTCAGTGATGGCAAGCAAGGTAGACGCCGACACCTTAACGGTTTCAACTACCGCGCCTACGCTGATTAAAGCGGAGTCTTTCGGATTAACAGCAGGTATTGAAGCATTACAAAAAATTGCAGGGCTTAAAAGTATTACTACCACGGTTCCGGTTTCTTTCTCCGTCACTTTCACGCAGTAAGTACACCTAATATAAAAAAGCCGGGGCTTTACCTTTGAAGTAAAGCGACCCGGCTTTTTTTGTATCTGTATGTTTATGCAAAACAACGGTGCATTGCTTTGTGGCGAGGTTAATTCACCTCGCCCTAGGGGATTAGCATAAGATACACGTTTAAGCGCACAATCTACTAGGCGTTATTAACCAATGCTGGACGCATAGGCAGCGGCTTTTGACTTAATACCTGTTCAGGCATGGTTACCCACAAACTTTCAGGTAGCGCAGGCTCTTGAGCCTTGTACTGAGACAATGCAAAGTAGTTCATAGCTACGCGCAAACGTTTAAGGGCGGTGCATTCATCCACTTCTTGGTCGATAACAAACACGCCCCATTTGCGCATTTGTATACCTAAATTGTCACTGCTGGTAATACGAATAACCGGCGCGGCCAGAACCATGCCAATTAACACCGGTAGCAACCACATAAATAGCGACGGTGTGAAGTAGAAGGTTGTTACGCCCCATATCACTGCTAGGCAACTCATAAGCTGCGTATGCTTAAAGGCAACACTCCAGGGTACTTTTTTACCTTCACGCTCTTGTGCTTCCCATTTAACCGAGTGCCCAACAAACACGCTTATTACGAAGAAGCTATGATAAAACATCATGAGCGGCGCAATTAGAATGGCCATGGTAATTTCTGCCACTGCGCTCTTTAACAACGACATAGCGCCACCAAATTCTTCTCTGCGCTTAATTAACGCAAGCACGATACCCAATATCTTAGGCAAGAAGAGTAATGCAGCGGTACCCCACATAGTCACCATCATCATATCTTGACGGGCTACCTGCCAACTTGGAAATAATTGATATTCAGAGACAAAGAAGTCCGGTACTGACGTAGCGCGAATAAGGGCATCGGCCGTACCTAGCGCCAGCATACAAAATAATACCAGCGATGAAATATAAGCAAACGCGCCAAATAGGAAGTGAAGACGGTTAGCCGCTTTTAGGCCTTTTACGTTCAGCAAACCTAAATGCTGAATATTACCTTGTACCCAACGACGATCACGAATGGCGTAATCTACAATGTTGCTAGGTACTTCTTCATAGCTGCCCGTGGTATCGGTCAGTAAATAGGCCTGCCACCCTGCACGGCGAAGCAGTGCGGCTTCTACAAAGTCATGACTTAGAATTTCACCACCAAACGGGGCACTGCCTTCTAATTTCGGTAAGCCACAATGCTGCATAAAGGGCGCGATGCGAATAATCGCGTTATGACCCCAATAGTTGGCGCTGTCTGTTTGCCAAAATGACAAACCTGTTGCCAACATTGGGCTGTAAAGGTGCGCAGCAAACTGCACAAAACGGCCAAAGAAGGTATTTTGACGTACTGGCATAGGGATAGTTTGAACTAAGGCAGTATCTGGGTTTTGTTCAATACGGCGGGCTAAATCTAACATTCGCTCACCCGTCATTATGCTATCGGCATCCAGCACAATCATAGATTCGTAATTTGCGCCCCAGCGTTCGCAAAATTCTTTTAAATTACCCACTTTGCGATGAAGGTTCTTTTCCCGGCGACGATAAAATACCTGTGATGCATAGCTACCTAAACGCTTGGTCATACGCTGCCATGCACGAAGCTCGGCATCCGCTTTGTTTTGGTCGCGGGTGTCACTTAACATGTAAAAGTCGAAATGTTCAGCCTGTGGCGTATTCATTAACTCACGTACACAAGCTTCAAAGCCCACCATAATTCGGCGCGTATCTTCATTGTATACTGGCATTACCACCGCATGGCGCTGGCTTAATTGCGTGGTTTCATCAGGCTTATTTTGCTTCTTACGCAAGCTTAAAGGGTCAATATTAAACAGTTGAAGTACAAACCCAATAATACCGGTCCAAAAGGCCATACAAAGCCACGAGAACAGCATAAGGCCTAAACCTAGTTGAGCCATTTCAAGTTTAGTTAACCCATTAGGAAGAAAAATTTCATAAAGGCTCCAACCGGCCAACGCCGTACTCGGAAGCACCAAAATTGCCATTATAAATAAGCGCATGTGCTCTCCTGTCGTGATGAATCGATCACGCTTTGTTGAGGATTCAGGGGAAATAGAAGCATTACTTGGGTTGGTAGACATAATTCCAAACCTCACTGATACGTTTGCCATCTAGCTCGATATAAGCACGCATATCTACCGTGCTCTTGTCTTTAGGCTTAAGAAGAAAAGTGGCGCGCCATTCTTTACCTTCATTAACGGGGTAAAGGCGCTGCTGAGAAATTGCACCATTGCTACCTTGCACAATAAGCTTGGTAGTGTCTGGGTTGAAGCTTGTAACCGTGTTCTCATTGGCTGACATGTCTGGTGTTGTCAGTTCAGGTGCTGCCAGTTCAGGTGAAGAGAAATCAGGTGAAGAGAAATCAACAATAAAGCGGCGCTGAGTCTGCTTCGCTTCATCTTTTACTTTCTCGCCAGGTAACGACGGCTGACCTTGGCGTGTGCGAATAACAGTGGCCAACTCGCTAACAAATGCGTTTCGCTCTACCGTTTTTAAGGTGTATGCAAAATAACGAGATTCACCGCTAAGTAACGGCGCTTCAGGCACCCAATACGCTACAATATTGTCGTGAGTTTCTGAGTTGGTGGGTATTTCAACCACCTCTAACCGGCCCTTCTCGAACCCTTCAGTAGGTGTTACCCAAAGACCTGGGCGAATATGATAGTTTGCTTCAGCATCCAGAAAATTGCCCCATTCGCCATCGCGCTGCAACATACCAAAGCCTTTCGGCGCGCTATCACTTAACGAAGTAATTTGTAGCCTTGCTGGGTTAGTCAGTGGGCGCCAAATCTCTTCATCGGCATGAGTTACCATCAATACACCATCGCTGTCATGTACTTCAGGGCGATAGTCATCGGGGCGCTTTTCACTATTTTCGCCATAAAGAAACATGCTGGTAAAAGGAGCTACACCTAGCTTTTCTACGTCTTCACGGGCAAACAACCAGCTTTGCACATCAACTTGTGTATCGATGCCTGGCTCAATAACAAACTTGTAAGCACCGGCCACTGACGGACTTTCCAGTCGTGCGTAAATCGTAATAGGCTGGCCTTCTTTAGGCTCAATTAGCCAAAATTCGGTAAAGTGAGGAAACTCTTCCCCTTTCGTTAAGGCTGTATCAATGGCAAGCCCGCGAGCAGAAATACCATATACTTGATTCTTACCCACTAAACGAAAGTAAGAGGCTCCTAAAAATACGGCAAACTCATCTTTGTATGTTTCGTTTTTTAACGGGTAATGAACGCGAAAGCCTGCAAACCCTGTTTTATCGTTAGTCAGCCCGGCTAACGGTGCTGCTTTGTCGTCATAACGAAACATGTCGCTAGAAAAGGGAATACGCTCAGCGCTATTAGATTCATCGATAGTGTGAACTGTTACAGGCAACTCATAGAGAAATCCGGGGTGAAAAAACTGTACTTCGTAGTCGTTCTCACCGTTCCACAAGCTTTTTTCAGGATTAAAGCGGATAGCTCGATAAGTTTGATAATCAATTGATTTTAACCCGTCATCGAGACCATGATCATTTTGCTCATAGCCTTGCTCGGCAGACGCTTTTGCGGCATCGATAACAGATTGAAGAATAGGGGATGCATCACGAGGTTCATTGCTATCACTCACTCCTTCAGCATTAATCACTGGTGCGACTAATAATGACAACACACTGGTAATCACAACCGCAACGCGAGAGAAAAGTGACATAGGGCCTCGCTTAGTGTCTTTACTGACGCTCATCACGCCATCAAAGCGGTCTGGTTTAAACTCTTGGTGCATGTCGTTATCTCCATGAATTAGGGCTATGCCAAAACGCGTTCAAAAAAGCCACCAGCTAACTCCGTAGATGAATGCCCAAAGGTACTTTTTTGATAGGAACCTCGCTGACCCATAAAGGAAGAAGAACTGGGTAGCGAATTAACCGCGCTTGAACTCACTAGAGCAATTGCAAAGAATGATCCAACTTATCTAAAAGGGGTTGAATAACCATCAATCGCCATCTTTTCAAACATTTACAAACGGTATTATTGAAACGAAGGGCGCTTTTATACTGTGTAAAAAAGGACTAAGCATTAGACGAAAGGATATAGTGTTGTTTTTTAGATACACATTTCGCGCATTTTATTGTTTAGATAATCAGCGCTAATTCATAAATCTAGTTCGGTGATAAAAAACGGTCGTAGGTAAAAATCACTATCTTTCTGTTAGTTAAAGAAAAATCGTATATTTAAACAGCAGGCAATAACGTAATTGGCAAACCCTTTGCAAAACTAACTTCAGATTTAACCATGGAATTCGCGATACTTGTTTGCACATCACGATGCACAGGTTCGCAAAATGTGAAGCGCAGGTATTTTTTCTTTCTGCGATAAATAGGAGTTTTTTCAATGCGTAAAGCAATCACTTTACTTACAGCACTTACCGCTACCGCAGCCTCTGTTGCTTCTTTTGCAACGTTGGCTGAGTCTCCAGACTGGCGTTATGTAGAAGGTGGCTATAGCAAAATGGATTTTGACGATAACGAATCATTTGAACCAGATGGTTTCGTACTAAGCAGCAAATATCTATTAAACAGCAACATTTATTTAAACGGTGAATACAGCAACTTTGAAGAGGGCAATTTCGATTTCGATATGCTAACGCTAGGTGCTGGTTACAGAATGCCACTTAACGCCACTACCGATGCATACTTCGGCGCCAACTTTGAGCGTATCGATGGCGATTTCGATGATGAGACGGGCTACAGCGTAAATGCGGGCGTTCGTTCTATGGTGACTGAGCAGGTAGAGCTTCTAGGCGAAGTAGGTTACTACGACGTTGAAGATGGCGATGCGACGTTTAAAGTAGGTGCAAACTATTACGTCACTCCTCAGTGGGCCGTAGGTGCCAACTACAAGCTGATGGATGACTTAGACATCATGCAGGTAACTGCACGCTACAGTTTCTAAACCTTTCTCGTTTTTGGGATGCTCTCCTAAAGAAAGGTAGCCGGGTCACTCGCCCGGCTTTTTTTGGTCTTCAATTTGAGCTTATACGATTTTGTGCAATTTTTATTGAACAATCTTTTATTTAAGAATGGGTTAATGAACAGTTTTTTATTGAGAAACCTAAGGTATTTTTACTCTTCTGGAGCAGACTCACTTTCGGATGTCACGTCGCCTTTTGGCCTTATATCCACGCTCTCATGAAGCTCTGAATACACAAGCACCGCCTCGTTGCTTTTAAGCGCATCTAACACCTGTGTTACTTTGGTTTCCATACTGACATCTTCAGCGCCGTACTCTGTGCCTTCTCGCAGCACAAATGCTTCCACTAAACTGTGTAGGGTCTCGGTATCAACCGCATCGATTGGAATTATCATCTCTGCCTCCAGAAAAAAATGAGTTCACGCTAACTGTTATGCGTGAATTAAAGCCAGCTAACGTGCTAATAAGTTGGGAAATTCACACGTAGGGCGTGTTGGGATTAATAGGTAATATATCGCTAACGTACCTTTTGACCCTGTCATGCAGCCACACTTTAGGGCTAAACACTGAACCCTGCATAAAGCCAACATGGCCACCACGCTCACTAAGTTCAAGGGTAACATTGCGCGCTAATTCTTCTTCTTTAGGCACCACTAAATGGTTCATAAAGGGGTCGTCAATACTGTGCAGTACCAGCGTAGGGCAGTGAATAGCACTTAAGAAGTGGTACGCACTGCATTTCTCATAATAGTCATTCGCGTCTTCGAAACCATGCAAGGGTGCAGTGACTTTCTCGTCAAATTGCGCAAAGCTGGTAATGCCATCAACATCATCACCCGTTAATTGAATAAGTTTACGATAGTCGATAAACGACATTTTCTTGCGCAGCGTGGTTTTTATACTGTTTAAAAGGTATTTCTGATAAACCCGCGAGAAACCGTGATTAATGGATTTAGCACATTCCGACAATTTCAACGGTGATGATATAGCAATAGCCGCATTCAACCATTTTTGTGCTGGGTTCTCGCCAAGCAGCTTTAACAGCATGTTCCCGCCAAGAGAAAAACCCACTGCAACTTTAGGGATCTGAGGGAATTTTTGGTTTAGCCAATCAAGAAAAAAACTTGGATCGCCAGTCTCGCCAGAATGGTAGCCTCTTGGCTTTAAATTCGGTACACCGCTACAGCCACGATAATGCATCATCACCACTTGCCAGCCATTCACCGATAAATTGGCCATCATATCGTTGGCGTAATGTGAGCGAATGCTGCCTTCAAGGCCATGGAACATCACAATAATGCCAGAGGGCTCGGCGGGCTTTGGTCCCCAAGCAACGTCGACAAAATCGTCATCAGGCAGTGTTAGGCGTTCCATGCTGTATTTTAGCGGTAAGCGTTTTTGAATGAAGCGCGGCCATATAGTTTGAACATGTCGGTTCTTTGCCCAACTTGGCACTCGAAAACTGCTTTTTATAATCTTTCCATGCGATAACGCGATTTTGCTCATGATGTTTTCTTATTGTTATTTTACGACAACTGCTTCAATAGCTGACTGATTAACTCGCGGGCTTCCTGTTTTTCTCTAAGCCCATACGCATTAATAAGTGCAGCGATAGAGGCATTAAATACACCTGACATACTAGAGGCGCCTGAAGGTAAAGACGCTAAACCAAGGCTATTTACCGTTTCTACGATAATAGCTTGTTGCGCTTTTTCTAATGCCAGCTCGTCATCTTTTAGCTGATTGTATTTCGCTAAGGCCTGCGGGTAATTTGCATCTTGCTTGTCTTCTGGCTTCGCTTGCTTTCGCTCAAGCCGATGCTGCTTAAGAGTGTGTTCTGATGCTTCAACGGCACTTATCACCGCATTTAACTGAGGCAGATTGATAATGAAGCCGTGCTCAATACACCAGCATATCAACAAAAGTATATTTACGTTCACACCATGGCGGTCTTGCAACAAAATAGCCAGTGGCGCTACATCGCCTTTGCCATAGCGACTGCCCGCGTACTGCCAAAAGTCCTCTGCATTTACAATTGCATTATTGTGCTTCATAGCTTGCGCGCTGCGCCTCCATTTGCTCTTGTGCATCGAGCCATTGCATCTCTTCTTCTTCAAGCTGCTGAGTGAGTTTTGCTTGTTTATCTAACAACTGCATTAGATCGGCTTTCTTATCATCGTTATACAAGCTTGTGTCTGACAACGATGTTTCAAGGGTTTTCAGCTCGCTTGAACATTTGTCCATGGCCTTTTCGTGTTTCTCTAAGGCTTTTTTCAGCGGAGCAACTTGCTTTCTAAACTCGGCTTCTCGACGCTTTTCTTCTTTTCGATCGATTTTACGCTCGCTAACAGCGCTTGCATCTTCATTTAACGCTTTCGCATCGCTGTTCGCTTTCGCCTTTTCAGCGGCTTGTTGCTTTAAAATCCAGTCGCGGTAATCGTCTAAGTCGCCAGTGAAAGCCGCAACCTCGCCGCTATCCACTAAGTAAAAGTCTTCGCATACCGATGAGAGTAAGAACCTATCGTGCGATACCAACACCATGGCACCTTCAAAGCCTTGCAGCGCAATGTTCAACGCATGACGCATTTCTAAATCAAGGTGGTTGGTAGGCTCATCAAGTAGTAACAAGTTTGGCTTTTGATACACAATAAGCGCTAACACTAACCGCGCTTTTTCGCCACCAGACATAGGCGCTACGGCGGAAAGTGCTTCATCACCGTTGAAGCCAAACCCCCCTAAATAATCTCGCAATTGTTGCTCGGTAGCTTTTTCGTCTATGCGCTGTAAGTGCAAAATAGGCGTGGCGTTAGGATCGAGGGTTTCTAGTTGATGCTGAGCAAAGTAACCAATTTTAAGGCCCTTGGCAGTATCAAACACACCTTGTTTGGGGGCATGAACACCAGCTAATAACTTGATAAGGGTTGATTTACCTTGCCCGTTTCGCCCCAGTAAACCAATACGACTTCCTGGCACCAAGTTCAGCTTCACTTGCTGCAAAACAATATGATCATCATAACCTAACTGTACGTGTTCCATTTGTACAAGGGGGTTAGGCAGTGCAGCAGGCGGTACGAACTCAAAACTAAATGGGCTAGCTGCATGCGCAGGTAACAAGGTTTCCATTTTTTCGAGTTGTTTAATACGGCTTTGTGCTTGCTTCGCTTTACTCGCTTTGGCTTTAAAGCGAGTAATAAAAGAGGTTAAATGCGCCACTTTTTGCTGCTGCTTTTCAAACTCAATATTTTGCAAACGAAGTCGCTCGGCACGTTGTCTTTCAAAGGCAGAGTAGTTTCCGGTATAGGTAATCAGCTGTTGCTGTTCAACACTGATAATTTGCGCGACTGTATTATCTATAAACGCCTTATCGTGAGAAATAAGTAACAAGGTACCTTCGTAGCGCTGTAACCACTTTTCTAGCCAAATAACGGCATCTAAATCTAAGTGGTTCGTGGGCTCATCAAGCAGCAATAAGTCAGAAGGACAAAGCAGTGCTTGCGCTAAGTTAAGGCGCATACGCCAACCACCAGAGAAATCAGTAACCGGTGCGGTAAGCTGAACATTAGTAAAGCCAAGCCCTGATAGAATAGTCGCGGCTCGTGCTTCTACATCGTAAGCGCCGGCTTGCTCTAGTTGGCCATGAATTTTACCAATCAGTACGCCGTCTTCATCTTGCTCAGCTTGCTGAAGCTGTGCTTGTAAACGGCGAAGATGTTTATCACCATCAATAACGTACTCTATTGCACGTCTGTCGGTGGCAGGGGTTTCTTGTGCAACACTCACTATACGCCAATCAGCGGGTACCACACAGTCACCTGCGTCTACCGACATCTCGTTACGCAGTAATGCGAACAAGGTGGATTTACCACAGCCATTGCTCCCTATAAGGGCGACTTTATGGCCTGGAAACACCTGCGCTGATGCACTTTCTAGCAGTACTTTTCTGCCACGCATTAGCGATACGTTGGTAAGCTTTATCATTCATAACCTTCGCGGGAACAATTTAGGTCGCGTATAATAGCAAATTCCTATCAAAATCTGATCAGGAAATGGCTTTTCACGGTATAATACTGAGTAAATTACGTTAAGAGAGCTGCAATGCAAAAATCGATTAAACGCCGCTTTGTTGCAGGCGCTACCTGCCCAAAATGCCAAGAGTTAGACACTATCTCGCTATATTACGAAAATAACGTAGAAAAGCTAGAGTGCGTGGCCTGTGGTTACAATGAAGCGCAAACCGAAGAACAAGTGAATGCGGCCACCCGTGAAAACGAAAACGTTATTGGCATTTTCAAACCTCACTAACGTTACCGTAATGGCGCACATCACTGCTTTTGCGTCACGTTCTACACGATAGCCACCAGCATCTCACCCACAGTATTCGCTAGCAGTAACTATTACGCATAATGTGAAGATACCGCCCATGTTAGCCGTATCTTTACATTACTTGAAACAGTAAGTGTTACGCTGAAAACCCCACCAAGCCTTTGATTTAAAAATACTTACCATATCAAACAACTCGCATCTTCTATTTACATTCAACGGCATAAATCTTGAAATACTTCGTTAAAGGAGTATTTATGAAAACCGCAAATCGTTACCTACTTATTTCACTCGCCGTCATACTTGGGCTACTCATTATTATTCGTATGAGCATGCCTTATGCTGCGCAGTGGTATATCAATAAAACACTCAGTCAGCCGGGGGAATACAGCGGCCGAGTAGGTGACGTAGATTTAATGCTATGGCGCGGGGCTTATAGTTTAGAGCATGTGTTGTTGTACAAATCTAATGGACAGGTAGACAAGCCATTGTTTCGCGCCGATAAGGTTGAGTTCACATTAAACTGGAGCCAGCTGATTAAAGGCGCAGCAAGCGGTACGGTGAATCTTACCCGCCCAGAAATTAACTTTGTTGATGGTGCCACCAGCGATAACAGTCAAGCGGGTAAAAATGAAGATTGGCTTAACATTGCTAACCAACTATTCCCGTTAAGTATTGATAAGCTTAGTGTTACCGATGGGAAAATTGGTTTTTATAACCCAGAAACCTCACCTGTGATTGATATCTCGCTGCACGACATTCAAGGTGAAGTAACCAATTTGGTAAACAGCGATGCGCTATCTGACAATCGGGTGGCTAACGCCTTAGTGACTGCGCAAACCGCCCAGCAAGGTACATTGAACCTTGAAGCTAAGCTGAACCCTGCCACACAAAAACCCACGTTCGATCTTAATATTCAAGCCGACAATGTGGCATTAGTTAACTTTAAAAACTTGCTGGATACCTATGCGCCATTTGACCTAGAGGCGGGTTCACTCACGCTGGCTGCGGAAGTAGCTGCCGACGATGGTAAAGTAAAGGGTTATATAAAACCAATACTGCACCATGTGGAAGTATTTTCATGGAAAGGCGATATTGAGCAAGATGGTGATGGCCTACTTGAAGGTACCGTAGAGCTGCTATCTGCTTTTGTTACTGAGATATTTGAAAATCAGAGTGAAGATCAGGTTGCTACTCGTATTCCTATAGAAGGGGATTTGAGTAGCCCAGACACTGATGTTTTTAGTGCGCTGGGCGCCATTATCAAAAACGCCTTTATTCAAGCTATTAGCGGCGACATTGAAGAGTCAGTAGAACTACAGACGTTGTCTGAACCCGCACTGCCTGATTCAACAAAAACCGCAGATTCAGATAGCCAAAGCGCTGAACCCGAAACACGCTAGCTTATTATGTTCTCGGGTGTATTAATAATGAGGAGGCGGTGTTTCTTCCGAGTCTTTGGCCATATTTGAGGGCTCAATAGACTTAACCTTGTCAATAACGTGACGTAACTTGTAGGTAAGCTCATCGAGTTGCTGCTGCTGCGAAGACAACGCTTCGTTTAAAGCTTCAATGGTGTGCTCTTGAAACGCTATTTTCGTTTGGAGCTCTTCAATACTGTTGTTCGTACTGTCGAGTTCTGCTCGAAATGCGACACCATCAGTACTGCTATTTTTATCTGTCATAATTTACTCTATTTACTGCGCTGCCATACTTCGGCAAGACCACTGCTGCTTTCTGTCACAATATTACCATCGGACATAAAGCCAACGCCATAAACAACTGCAGTTGGCGGTGAAACTGTATCTCGTGATGCAACCTGCCAAGCATCCACTTCCTTTCCACTCTTTAAATCCCATAAATACACTTGGCGTGATGGCGAGCCTGTTAGTAAATACTTACCATCATCAGAAAATACAGCATCGGTGAAGATTTTTTGCCTCGCAATAAAGCTCAGCCCGCTAATTGCTTCGCCAGTTTGCACGTTCCACACTTGTGACTTATCTTGGCTATCGGCAGTAAAGGCAAAACGGCCTTTGTCGTCTAATGCCACTTTAGTTACCCGGGAAGGATGAGTAAAGGTGTGAATTATTTGCCCTGTATCGGTGCTCCATAGATACGCGATATAGTCGTTCCCGCCGGTGAGGGCAAACTTGCCATTCGGAGAGATATCAATAGAGTTTACTTTTTCCTGATGGCCCAAAAACTCTAATCTACGCTGAGTTTTAGGTTCAAAAAACATGACCTTACCATTCGAACGAGCCACCAAGATGCCATTTCCATTATTAGAGATGGCCACATCTCGAATAGACGCTTCGTCAATCCGCCAAAAGCCAATCGGATCGCCAGTTTCAATGCTCCACAGCGCAAACGCTTCTCGGTCAGCGGTGACTACATGGGTATTATCGGCTGATATATGTAACGAAATGACTAAATTATTGCCTTCCCCTTGATGACTCCATTGATACAAAGGGGTTTCTTCGCCTATTCGCCATACATTAATGCCATTGTTGATGCCTGATACGACAGAAATAGTGCCATCTGAGGATATATCGGCTGCATAAGCCCCTTCTTCAACATGTCGCCATTGTTTAATTGGCGTGGTCTCAGGGAAGCTGCATCCTATAGATCCACTTATTAATAAGGTGAGTAACAATAATCTGGGGAACATTTGAGCCCTAAACATAATCAAATAGGTTTCGCTTTGTGAATGCTAGGTTTAACATAGCATGGATCACGCATCTTTCACTATCGTGCAGACTGCCCTGGATGCAGCAGTTTAAACATAGACGCATGATGATAAAAATTTATGGAGACGTTTTATGCAGAAGTCGCTTGTTGCCTTATCTACTATTGCTGCCCTAGGCCTTTTTGCCTGTCAGCCAAATACCACTGATGAGGCCGCTACTACCGGCACTGACATCGCTGAAACCGCCGATGTTTCGACAGAATCAATGACAGACGTACAAAAGCAAGCGTACGCTATGGGTGCTAGTATGGGCTTGTTCGTGAGCAACCGCGCACAACAGCAAGAGCAACTGGGCTTTCCGCTAGATGAAGCGGCGTTGAAAGAAGGCTTTGAAGATGGCCTTAACGACACATTGAAATTTACCCCACAAGAAATTCAGCAAATTGCTCAGCAAGGCGAAGAAGTACTTCGTGCTAAGCAACAAGAAATGGCGCAAAAAGCCGCACAAGATAACATTGAAGCCGGCGCGGCCTATCTAGAAGAGAACGCGAAGAAAGATGGCGTAACGACTACCGAATCTGGCCTTCAGTATGAAGTGTTAGAAGAAGGTGAAGGCGCAAGCCCAGCGGCTGAAGACATCGTTAAAGTTCACTACCGTGGTACATTGCTAGACGGTACTGAATTCGATTCTTCTTACAAGCGTGATGAGCCAGCTCAATTCCCACTTAACCAAGTTATTCCTGGTTGGACTGAAGGCGTTCAGCTTATGAAAGAAGGCGCGAAGTTCCGCTTCCATATCCCTTCTGATTTAGCTTATGGCGAACGTGCTACCGGTTCAATTACGCCTAATTCAACACTAATTTTTGACGTTGAATTGCTAGAAATCATTAAAGAAGAAGCTGCTGCTGAGTAATATTACGCAGCGCTTTAATGCCGCGTAGCGGCTACGCTTTTGCGATTGCCACTACCAATAAAAGCCGATACTTTTTTAAAGTGTCGGCTTTTTTAATGCGTTAACTGATGGTAGTACTTTAATGAGCGGATGAACGTAAGGGCGGCACCATAGCCATTGCTACAAATACAGCAAATGCACACCTTGCATGGAAGGTGTATCACATGGTTAGCCGTTCGATAACTCGCTATATATGCAAAAAATCGTGCAATATATCGTGCAATGTAACGACCACCAATTTAAGTATGACGCGGTGGCGCTAACTATGACGCGGTGGCGCACGACGTCGTTCGCGCTGCACTTTAAATACCGCAAAGTGATTTAACAGGTATTGCCCAAACTTATACATTAATAAGCCAATCACGAGATATCCTGCCGTTATTAGGCTGTCCATACGTACTACAATATCAAGCAAGCCGTACAGCACCATTAACGCGCCCGTTAAAAACAGCATGAAACCAGCAATAGTGCCACCCATTGAACTGTTAGTTGCAGCTTGGCGCCTGTCTACAGGCTTCTTTTCCATCTTTCGTGCATCATCTTCCATTCGAGTTTCCCGCTCATTAGCCGGTTGTTATTTATACTGCGACAACAACCTAAAGGTTTATGTTCAATATTTGCACAAAGTGGTTTAAATGAGAGATTTCGACGCATTTGTTTATTGCGTTCTATTAATTCACCCACATACACTAGCCATAAGATTTCAATTTAGCTAAATAATTGTGAAAACACCACTGATAACACGAAAAGGATATTTGAAGCTAAAACAGGAGCTTGACCATTTGTGGCGGGAAGAAAGGCCCGAAATCACACGAAAGGTCACGTGGGCTGCTAGCTTAGGCGATCGTAGTGAAAACGCAGATTACCAATATAATAAGAAAAAACTACGTGAAATCGATAGGCGAGTACGTTATTTACGTAAGTGTTTGGAAAACCTAAAAGTCGTGGATTATAGCCCCCAGCAGGAAAATAAAGTTTATTTTGGTGCTTGGGTAGAAATTGAAAATGAACAAGGACAAGTGCTAGAACTTCGCCTTGTGGGTTACGATGAAATATTTGGCCGTCGAGATTACATTTCTATCGACTCTCCTATGGCACGCGCCTTAGTAGGGAAAGAAGAAGATGATGATGTTACGGTAAAAACTGAAACCGACGTAAAAGAATGGTGGATAAACCGTATTTGGTACGATCCCACCGATAAACTGTAATAAAGTTAAAACGTTTTCCATGAATACTGACCATACAATCAGGCTTCTCCTGATCCGTCGCGGTGGTATAATTGCCGCCAGTTATTCCAACTAAAATAAAAGCGGTGTAAAAAGGCTAATGCTAGCCACTACACCCTTATTTGCTATTGCCTAGAGCGTATTATGATTATTAACAAAATTGCCGAAGAACTTGCCGTACAAACTTCCCAAGTCAGTGCCGCGGTTAAGCTTCTTGATGAAGGTTCAACGGTGCCGTTTATTGCACGTTACCGAAAAGAAGTAACGCAAGGGCTAGACGACACTCAGTTACGTACGCTTCAGCAACGTCTTACTTACCTTCGTGAACTAGAAGACAGACGCCAAGTCATCTTAAAATCTATTGATGAACAAGGAAAACTGTCTGATGAGTTAAAGCGCAATATTACCGGCGCTGACAGTAAGACCACCTTGGAAGACTTATACTTACCCTTCAAGCCTCGTAGACGCACCAAAGGTCAAATCGCCATTGAAGCAGGCCTTGAAGGCTTAGCAGATACCTTATTTGCCAACCCTGACCAATCTATCGACGAATTAGCCGCTGAATATGTTAATGCCGAAAAAGGGATTGCAGATACCAAAGCTGCTCTGGAAGGCGCTCGCTTTATTTTAATGGAACGGTTTGCTGAAGATGCAGCACTGTTAGGTAAAATTCGTAGCTACCTTGTTGAAAACGCGCATATTAAAAGCACAGTAGCAAACGATAAAGCCCAAGAAGCCGTTAAGTACAAAGACTATTTTGAACACAGTGAAAAGTACAAAAACGCGCCTTCACACCGTGCCCTTGCTATGTTTCGTGGTCGTAACGAAGGCATGTTGAACATTCAACTGGATGCCGACCCACAGCAAGATGACGCCAGTGCGCCTTCTCACTGTGAACACCTTATTGCTAGCCACTACAATATTATGCACCGCAACCGCCCTGCTGATGATTTCCTAGCGCAAGTAGTGCAGTGGACGTGGAAGATTAAAATCGCCTTACACATGGAAACTGAGCTATTCAGTGGTCTTCGTGAGCGCGCTGAAGAAGAAGCGATTGAGGTGTTTGCCAAGAACCTTAACGACTTGCTAATGGCCGCGCCAGCTGGCGCTAAGACCACCATGGGGCTTGATCCTGGCCTTCGTACGGGTGTGAAAGTGGCTATCGTAGATAAAACTGGCAAAGTTGTCGCTAAAAATACCATTTTCCCCCATGCGCCCCAGAATCAGTGGGATAAGTCACTGCGTACCCTCACCACCGTGTGCAAGCAGTATAAAGTTGAGCTTATCAGTATCGGTAATGGTACAGGCTCTCGTGAAACCGATAAGCTTGTAGGGGAAATGCTTAAAAATAACCCTGAGCTAGGCGCACAAAAAATCATGGTTAGCGAAGCTGGCGCCTCGGTTTACTCAGCCTCAGAATTAGCCTCAAACGAACTACCTGATTTAGACGTGTCTATTCGTGGCGCAGTGTCCATTGCTCGCCGTTTACAAGACCCGCTAGCCGAGCTTGTAAAAATTGAGCCTAAAGCTATTGGTGTGGGCCAATATCAGCATGATGTAAGCCAAAGCCAGTTAGGTAAATCGCTCGACCGTGTTATTGAAGACTGTGTGAACGCCGTAGGCGTAGATTTAAATACGGCATCACCGGCACTGCTTAGTTACGTATCAGGACTAAACAAGACCTTAGCAAATAACATTGTGCAATTTAGAGACACCAATGGTGCCTTCGGCGATAGAAAAGCATTAATGAAAGTAGAGCGTTTGGGGCCAAAAGCCTTCGAACAAGCCGCTGGATTCCTACGTATCGTAAATGGCAGTAACCCGCTAGATGCGTCTGCGGTTCACCCCGAAGCTTACCCTGTGGTAGATAAAATTGTGGATACGGCCGCGGTTGCGGTAAACGATCTTATCGGTAACACAGAGCTACTGAAAACCTTATCGCCTGATACCTTTACCAGTGACGCTTTCGGTTTACCCACGGTAAAAGATATTTTGAGCGAACTTGATAAGCCAGGGCGAGATCCTCGACCAGAATTTAAAACTGCCACCTTTAAAGAAGGTGTGGAGACCATTAAAGATCTTACTCCAGGTATGATTTTAGAGGGCGTTGTGAGCAACGTTGCGAACTTTGGTGCTTTTGTTGATGTAGGTGTTCACCAAGATGGTTTAGTGCATATTTCAGCGCTCACCAACAAGTTCATTTCAGACCCACGGGATGTAGTGAAAGCAGGGGACATTGTTAAGGTTAAAGTACTTGAGGTAGACGTAGCACGTAAGCGTATATCCTTTACTATGCGACTAGAAGATACACCGACCTCGTCAAACCAGTCGGGCAAAAGCAATAACAGTAATGGCGCTGCTAACGCAAAGTCAAATGGGAATCCTCGTGCTAACAATGGGTCTCAGCGTGGAAACCCTCGCGCAGATAAGTCAAACAAGCGTGGTGGCGGACAAAACCAGCAGCAAAACAGTGCTATGGGTAACGCCTTTGCCGATGCGTTCGCTAAAGCAAAGAAATAACGCCTAACATTATTGTTTACACCAGCAATCATTATTTTAAAGTCAGCATTTTAAAGCCAGCATGCATGCTGGCTTTTCTGTATTTGCACAGTGGAAGTTTATATTTTTGAAAGTAGCAGTGTTAAGAATACGGGTTATTGGCAGTGAGCGTTAAGTACCAGGCCCTAAGCGCTAGCGGAAAAACCTTCACGGACTGGTGTATAGGCTTGGGTGTAGAAATTTTGAATGCGACCAATACGGGCTGAGTTAGCTTGGCTTTCCTGAGCTTCATTGCCAAAGGCTAATGAGCGCGTATCAAAACCACCACCAATCTCGTTTGAAGTTTCACTGGCAGCGCTTTGTATTCCTTGGCTCGCGGCGCTTTGTAAGCCTTGACTTCCGGCGCTTTGCTCAGCCGTTTGCGCTTGTAAAACGGCTTCGTCTAACGCCCGAGTAGGGCGTTCGACACCGGCATTATCGGTAATTTCATCAATGTCAGGTGGCGTGATCTCTGATGCGCTTGGCGCTACCGATGACGTAGCAGCGTTGTCTTCAGCAATTTCGCTACGAGCTTCAAAAGATTTTTGCGTCGCTTCTGCTGCCACTTTTAAGTCTTGCGCCGAAGGCTCAGCAGGGGCGAGTGCCGCAGCACGTACTTGCTGCATTTTTTGAAGGGTTTCTTCAGGGCTATTTAGCTCAGAAATATCAATAGACACTTCACCATCGGTAACATAACGTTTGTTATCTGGCCCAGTGGTATATTCATATTGCGGCGATCCAGCGTATTGCCCACCCGCAGCGGCGTGCGCCTGCTCGTGAGTACGGACTTCTTGATCACGCGCCTCTAAGTTGCTTATTTCTTGCTGTTCTTCTTCTGTTTGCTGTTCAGGCTGTAAGGCTTGCTCACCAGAAGCTTGCTGATTTGATTCCTGTTGATCGCGAGCATTCTGTTTGCCGGCGCTTTCATCAGAGCCATTGTCTTTTTGTTCGCCAAACACGCTTTCAAACGCGCTTTGCAGTTCAGTTTGGATTTGGGGGCGATCGTAGGTAACAGGCGCAGGCGTTTGTCCCGGATTACGAGCTTTGTCAGTGTCCGAACCTAGGCCTTTTTGCGACGCCCCTTTCTCTGCATCCCCCGACTGAGGAATAGTTTCACGTAATACGTTGTCTCGTCTTGCAGACTCAGTATTAACGTTTGCAGTAGGGTACGCTATGGCCGTAAGGATAGGGGTAACAATGTTCACATTACACTCCTACACGACTACGCTAACGTATCAATAATGGTGCCTATGGTGTCATTAGCCACATCAAGTACCTTGGCAGAAGCCTGGGCATTAATACTGTTGATTTTCAGTGACAACAGATTTGTGGTGACATCATCCTGTGGAGTGGGAAGTATGTTGCGTATATTCTGTAAACTCTGGGTGGCAGAATTGGCTAAAACAGCCTGCGGATCACGCTCTGCGCTTGTGGTTTGCTGGGCAATATTAGACGCAGCCTGCATTATACCATTACTGGCATTCTGCAAACCGAATTGTCCGGACAAAATTGCCGAATTTATATTGTTGCTATTTACACCTGATATACCAGACATACACTACCTCTACACTCTCATGTGCAATTATTAACCAAATTGCAGAAAATGAAAAGGTCTGTACCGCTCATACACCTTAACTGGCTGTGAAAACGAGCAATATTTTTTCCTCGCGCCTATGTTTTGGCTAGCGAGAAACTAGGGCTTATCCACTAACGTACGCTACACATTACCTAAACGCGGCCTAAAAGCATCGGGTCACGATGCTTTTTGTTGGTACACGCTTGATGCAAAACTAAACAAAATATCGGCGCTTTGCTGAGGGTGAGAAATAAAAGGCGCATGCGCTGCATGGGGCAATACCACGGTATCGGCTTGAGGGTGTAACTCACAAATACGATCTATACCACTGGTAGGCACTAGGCTATCTAAACGACCGTAAAGTCGTAGGGTTGGCACCGTTATGCGGCCAATGTCTTGGCGTAAATCTTCTGTGGAAAGAATTCTTAAACCTTGTTTCAGCGCGTGCTGGTCAGGTTCAGGGTATTCACTGATATGCCCACGAATGGCTTTGATGTCTTGGCGGGCCGTATCACTTCCCATTGCTTGAATGGCTAAAAAGCGTTCTAGCGTTCTATTGTAGTTACTCTCTAACTGACTTTCGAACATGGCCAGTAAATCACCTGCAATGCCAGGCCAGCAGGGGCCAGCGATGAATCGCGGTGTAGAGGCTATTGTCACTAAACCTTTAAGAGCTAACCCTTTACTGCCACCAAGTAAGGCTAGTCGTTGCGCCACCAAACCGCCTAAAGACCAGCCTACGACAATACTTTTTGGTGGAATGTAAGGCGCTATCATTTGTGCTAAAGACTCAGCGCTATAAGGAGAAGGCACATGCTGAGCGTTTTCGCCGAAACCGGGGAGATCAATAGTGGTAACTCGAAAGCTATTGGTTAAATAGGGAATAAACGAGGTAAATGCGCCGCTATTCATACCCCAACCGTGAAGGAAAACCAGATCGTTTCCTGTACCTTGAGTTCGGGTGACAAGTGGTGTGTTTGTATGCAAATCTTTCACTGTATACATCCTTTGGCTGTTGCATGAAGAAGCAAACCTAATAGGCTGCCATGTATGCATGATTACCCATTATCTCAAAAAATGCTTAAAGACACGTTATCGTACTGTAGCTACATGCGAGAAAAAGCTACTTAACATAAGAATTCAAAAATTCACGTACTATGAATCTTTCATGCTTACTATGTTATCAGGCAAGTCCTACGCCAGTATGTCATTGGTGTGAACGTGATATGTTTTTTTTCTCAGCCAAAGAACACGGTTATAATTTACTGTCCTTTGGGCCAGTGGGTCGGCACGTTAAGCATAGTAGCTATAACGGGCTATCTGTACTGGCTTTACATACTTATCCAATAACCACCTTAATTCATGGCTTTAAGTTTCAACACTCACTGACTTCGGGGAAGGTATTAGCCACGTGGTTTGTCGGTAAACAGCAACACTTAGCTCAGCATACACCGCAGGTATCTCACACCACTGCGCAACTTCTCTTACCAGTGCCATTAAGCCCTTGGCGACTGGCAACGCGGCATTATAATCAGGCTGCAGTGCTCGCTAAATCCATTGGCAGTGCACTGAATATTCCCATTTGCACCAATTGGGCGATTCGACAAGGTATGTCTGCCCAGCATCATTTAGGAAAAGCACAGAGGCTACAACATGCTAAGCAGGTGTTTTCATTAACGCCACAGTGTATTGATCAATTAGTCGCTTCTAACCCTGCTCTTAAATGCATCGCTATAGTGGATGATGTTATCACTACCGGTGTCACGGTAAATGCTCTGGCGAGCTTATTGAGAGCTCGCTATCCACAACTGAGTATTCTAGTGTGGGCAATGACTTTTACCCCGCCCCCAAAAAGCTCATTACTGACGGCAAGAATGGCAGCAAAAGTGCAGGCAAGGTAGCCGAAACGACTACCGTTACCTCTTATTATCTAATCAAAGTTAGCTATTTAAGCATTAGCTAAATGAAAACCAGTTACTTAAGAAAGCCAGACTGATAAATGGCATTACTTAACATTTTGTTCGTGCCGTACCAATACCCTCGAAATTGCGTATTGTCGGTAAATCCAATCACCACACCTTTACCTTGCTTTGTGGTTATCACAGCAGGGGTTTCGGCAATAAGTTTCACCAGCTTTTCATCACTGAACCCAGCCAGTAATGGCGCAAAGGTATAACGCGCTGGCGTAGTGAATGGCGTGTAGTAATTGTTCACCACCATATTGCTGGTTTTAAACATTGGCAGCGTGGTGTCGGTATAACCGTAAAAAAGTGGATGGGTAATATCAATTTCCGCTTCATAAACCGCGCCTGCCACTAACTTTCTTGCATATAGCGCCGATTTATCGCCAAAAGAAAGCTTATCTTCGTCAAACTTACTGTCAATTTCTTCTTGTTTTAAAATATCAGCGTTTAACCATTCGTTGGCCGCAAAATAACGTAGCGCAGATTTTTGTCCAATTAACACACCGCCATTTTCAACCCAAGTAGACAGTGCATCTCTCGTGTCATTCGATAGCGAATAGCGGCCGCTGGCAAACACAATATGGGTATAGCCTGACTGTAGGGCATTGCCTAGCTTTTGTTGCTCCACAATACTAACCGGCAGCCCCACTCGAGTATCAAAATAGTGCCACATTTCCCCCACTTCATACTGACTTGTGCCCTCGCCTCCCACTAACAGCACTTTAGGCGCTGAAATAGGCTGTATTGAGCGGCTTCCAATATCACTGCCTGTTGGCGTTAACCCACTGGCTAGTGCGTAAACCGGAATATTTAATGCACTAGCGTGTTCCGTCAATAGGCTAAGTAAGTTATCAGGCTGTGCTAATCCTGTAGGAATAACGATGCTTCCTGAGGTAAATGTATGACGCTGATTATTAACAAGCTTAGCTTCAAACGCATTTTCGCTACTTCTTACACTTACCCCTGCTTCCAATAACGATTGAAGCAACGCAGGCGCGTAGTAATCGTTCCATGAAAAGGCGTATGCATAGGCATTAGCAGGTAACGAATCGCTAAGTTCTGGCATTACCAATTTTGCATTGGCAGCCGTTTTTACGCTTCGCGCATCACGCTTTTCAACCGCTTCAAACGGCAAATTAAATGCCATCGCCATGTTCCACGATGACACATCGTAGAAGGTGTTATTTTCGAACGAGGTTTGGGTTGAGAATATAGATGTAATAAGTCGATACTGCGCTTGGGCAACAGGAATGTAGATAGCACGATTGGCACTAAAAGTTTGCTTGCCTATTTCGGAATCTTTGCTGACAACGTCGAACTTAATATTGTGCTGTTTAAGCAGCGACAACATAGCGTTAAACCTACCGCTATCATTCGATTCACCCACAATGTAACCGCTTATATCGCCGTCTTTTGCTAGTGTTTGCGTGTCTTTAACAAAAGCAGACTGATAATCTAAGATAGCTGGTTTATTGGCAAGGGCACCTTCAAAGGTACTCAACGACGTTGTAATTTGATTCGATATGGTAGTAGAAAATGCCAATGGGCCATTGATAGATTCTTGCAAATGTCCGCGAGAGCTCGCTTGTTCGAATAAAATACCTATGCTGCCATGTAAATCAGGGTAGGTACTGCCCTTACCGGCATAAAAGTCGTCGAATGCCTCTTCCGAGAAATACAGCTTCCCTTGTTTATCAAAAGCTTTGGCATGATAAGCCGCTAACGCTTCCGTTAAGGTTACGTTTTCATCTGGCGTGATCGGGTTTTTGCGCGAACGGACACCTGGCTGAAAAAAGTAAGTGCTATCGGTGCCCATTTCATGAAAGTCGGTAAGAATATGCGGGCGCCAGCGGTGAAATTGTTTAATACGTGCTTGAGACTCAGGGTGAGCCAACAACAACCAGTCACGATTTAAGTCAAACCAATAGTGGTTCGTGCGCCCTGATGGCCAGCCTTCATCATGCTCACGGGTATTACTATCCGCAACAAGTTGCTTTCCTTTGTGCATATTGGCCCATTGCGCGAAACGAGATAACCCATCGGGGTTGAAAGATGGGTCTAACAGCACAATATTGTTGTTCAGTAGTGCATCGATGGGCGCGCCTTGCCCAGCAGCGAGGTAATACGCTAGGGCTAATGCAGCATTAGAGCCTGAAGGTTCATTACCGTGAATGCTGTAGCCCATATAAAAAATGAGTGGCGCACCCGCTTTGACTTTATTGCCAGAATTCATGGCATCGATATGCGCGGTACGCATGCTTTCTATGTTAGGGCGATTCGATGGCGCAGTAATGGTAAGTAGCAACAACTCACGATTTTCATGGGTTCTGCCGGTGACTTCTAATGAAATACGGTCGGAATGGTCAGCCAGTACACGCATGTAGTGTGTAAGTTGATCATGACGTACGTGCCATTGACCAATGTTCGCACCCAGTACTGATTCTGGCGTAGGAATATCTGGGTTATAGGTCACATCGGTTGGTAAATAGGCCTGAACGGGTTTTCCGCCCTTATCGAGGGTGACCTTATTGGCATTTACCGGAGCAGATACGCACAAGGCGGTTAACACTACAAATGGCGCAAGCCATTTTGGGAAATTCGAGATTGTGGCGGTGCGAACCAAAGTTGCGAGCATAGTGATTTCCGTCTTGTCGTTATGCGGTTACATCGAAACTAGATGCGGTTACATCGAAACTAGTCAATACTTGACTGTTTTAGTCAGGTAAATTTGTTATCATAAACCAAATTTTTAATTAATAGGACTTACTGATGATTACTATATCAGAAGAAGCCCAGGCTCACTTCGTAAAACTGTTGGATAAACAAGAGACTGGCACAAATATTCGTGTATTCGTCGTAAATCCGGGCACATCGAGCGCCGAGTGTGGCGTGTCCTATTGTCCGCCAGATGCTGTTGAAGAAACGGATACTCGCTTAGAGTTCAATGGCTTCAATGCAGTGGTAGATGAAGAAAGTGTTCCATTTTTACATGAAGCAGAAATTGATTATGTTACTGATCAAATGGGCTCACAGCTTACGCTTAAAGCGCCAAATGCTAAAGCACGTAAAGTCGCTGATGACGCGCCATTGGTTGAACGTATAAAATACATGATTGAAGCTGAAATCAATCCTCAACTTGCTAGCCATGGCGGCCAGGTAATGTTGGCTGAACTTACCGAAGATGGCTTTGCTATTCTTCAGTTTGGCGGCGGCTGTAACGGTTGCTCAATGGTTGATGTTACGTTGAAAGACGGCATTGAAAAGCAAATGCTTGAGCAATTTGCTGGGGAATTAAACGGTGTTCGTGATGCCACTGAACATGAAGCCGGTGAGCATTCTTACTACTAAGATGTTGTATCCCACTTATGTTTGATGTGCACAAAAGCTGGCGACGATTTAAATTAGGCCTTGCCTTGTTCGTTGCTGGCGTTGTGCAGCTTTTCGCCATAAGCCATTTTAGCACCTTCCTTTACTATTATTCTCTTACCACTTTGCTTGTAGGCTTTGTTATTGCCATGTCTGGTTATGTAGGCATCTTCATGCAGCGTTTCGCCTTTCTAAAAGACAAGAAAATCCCCCCTAGCTTTAAAGACGATTAGTCGTTTACCTCTCGCTTTTTACACTCATTTTTACCTTACACGCATTTGTTAACACTCTCGTTCAATGACCTTGTACTAGGCTACTAATTACATGTAATCTAGTATTTATAATCTGACATTTGTTGGATGTAACCTAACGTTCATACCCTTTTTCATAGGTGATTTGAGCGTGCTGAATAGAAGGGGCTTGGGATGAAAACCATTGGGCTAATTGGTGGTATGAGTTGGGAGTCGACAGTGAGCTATTATCAAGCGATTAATCGGCTGGTAAATAGTCAACTCGGTGGGCTACACAGTGCAAAAATATGTCTGTACTCGGTTGATTTTGCCGAAATAGAAGTATTTCAGCGCACCGGCGAGTGGGATAAAGCCGCCGATGCGTTAAAGCGCGCCGCACAGTCCTTAGAAGATGCTGGGGCCGACTTTCTACTCATATGTACTAACACCATGCATAAGGTTGCTGCGCAGGTAGCAAGCGCAGTAGCCATTCCGTTACTGCATATTGCCGATGCCACCGGCGTGGCTCTGTGTGAAAACAAGGTCAAAAAGGTGGGCTTGTTAGGTACTCAATTCACCATGGAACAGGCTTTTTATAGCGAACGATTAGCGCAACAGTTTGATTTAGATGTAGTCGTACCAAGCAGTGAAGATAGATTAGTCGTGCATAAGATTATTTATGAGGAATTATGCAAAGGGGTTATTTGTGAAAAATCCCGTGACGCGTATATTGATATTATCAACAAATTAAAAGCACAAGGTGCACAAGCCGTTATTTTAGGCTGTACCGAAATTGCCTTGTTGGTGAAGCAGTCAGACACTGATATGCCTCTTTACGATACAACAGCGCTTCATGCTGCTGAGGCTGTAAAAATGGCGCTAGAATAATCAGATAACAATATTTTGCCTATGAAGAAGGAAATGCTATGTTTAGTCATATAATGATTGGCGCGAACGACATTGAAGCGTCGAAGAAATTTTACGATGCTTCTCTTGCGGTATTTGGATACGATGAAGGCGTTTACGATGAACACGGTCGTGTTTTCTACTTCACCCCGAAAGGTGTATTAGCCCTTACTAAACCAATTAATGGCGAAGCCGCTACCCACGGTAACGGTACTACGATTGGTCTTGCTGCCACGAACCCTGGGCTTGTTGATGAATGGCATAAAGTGGGCGCAGCCAATGGCGGCGTTCCGGTTGAAGATCCTCCCGGCATTCGCGGTACTGAAGAGCGACAGTTGTACCTAGCGTATTTACGTGACCCTTCCGGCAACAAACTATGTGCCACGCACTTCGTTAAGAAATAACCGAGAGTTTATCAGCCTTGAGCTGTTATAAACATCTACGATAAGCTCGTCAGTACCCCACTGGCGGGCGACTACTCAAAATAGGTAAGCAACCATGACACCTACAGAAACAGGCCTTGCTTACGATCAAATTACCCAGCGCTGGACTCGCCCAGAGTTCAATCGTAAAAATGGCGTTGCTCAGCATAAAACTGCCTTATCATTTCTAGACGTTTTTACATCAACAACTGATGCGCCCCCAGCAACGTCGAGCCTCTCGCCCCTAGCCCTTGATGTGGGGTGTGGATGCACAGGTAGATTTATTGATTTACTGCATGACAATAAGTTTGTTGTAGAGGGCATTGATATATCTAAGAAAATGCTGGCGTTAGCCAGAGAAAGGTACCCTAACAACACGTTTTATTTTGATGACATTTGTACCTTCGATTTGCCCCATCAGTACCGCTTCATTAGCGCATGGGACTGCCTGTGGCATGTACCACTGCAAAGCCAAGCAGATGTAATCACTAAACTGTGTAATGCGCTGCAGCCAGGAGGCGTATTTATATTTAGCTGTGGCGGTGTGGATGAACCGGGCGAACACACCAATACCACCATGGGGCCTAAGGTCTATTACGCTTCGCTCGGTATTAATGGCTATGTGCGCCATATTATAGAAGCTGATTGCTTTATTCGGCATATCGAATACGAGCAGCTACCCGAGTTTCATACCTATTTTGTAGTGCAAAAAACAATACCGCAAAAATAGTCGGGTATTTTTTGATTCAACTTTGTATTGTTTGCTTAATCTTCATAACGCTAGTAACGAATGAACCCTTTATATCTTCGTCTTGATAAGGTTGCCGACGCCATTTTAAAAGCGCCCGAGCTTGCCAGTGATCTTAGTCGACTTGCCTCCCTTGCATGTACCTCTGAGTACCATCTTCATCGCGCATTTAACGCAAAGTTTGGTATCAACATTGGTGCCTACGCTAGGCAACTTCGACTGCACGAAAGTGCCTATAAATTAGCGTTTCGGCCTCAAAAACGCATACTGGATATTGCGATAGAAGCAGGGTTTGGGTCACATGAAAGCCATGCCAAAGCCTTTAAAAAGCATTACAACCAGTCGCCTTCAGGCTTTAGAAAGACACCCAATGTTGAAGCACTACATAAAGGTGCACAAATTAGCTCGCTAGTAATATCTAACGAAAAAGGATCTTCGGGACTTATGAACACCTCACATGACAACGCAATTAGCGCGCCTAAAAATGGTACCTCTGAAAATCATCAACTTGATGTGTCAGTTATTCAGTTTCCAGCCTTAGACATTGCGATGATGATGCACATTGGCCCGCCTAGCCACATTATGAGCACGGTGAGTAAATTCATTGCATGGAGAAGAGAAAACAAGCTACCGCCTTCTACCAGCCGCACTTTCAACTTATTGTTTGATGATCCTGGAAACACGCCACATGAATCGTACCGGTTTGGTGTGGCGTGCCAAATTCTTATGCCAAGTAGTACGCCCGTGAGAACAAGCGAAGCTATAGAAACATGCCAATCTACAGATACAAATCATCCAAGCGTTACCACCACTACCATACCGGAAGGATACTGCGCTAAAGTCCGCCATATTGGCACCGATGCAGAATTAGGCGCGGTAGTACACGCCTTATATCACCAGTGGTTACCAGATACGCAATTTGAACTCAGAGACTTTCCCGTTTTTTTAGAGCGTATTCGCTTTTTCCCCGACGTAGCTGCCCATGAAGCCATCACCGATGTATTTCTGCCTATTAAGGCTGCTGAGTAATGTAGCTACTTAGCTTAGTTGGGGGTTGCGTGACTTAGGTTAAATTAGCTGTTACACAATGCATTGCGCTTACTTAGCCGTTCAAAGCTCCAGCCAAGGGTAATACCACGGGCAAGTAAGAACGCGAGCAATGCGTACCATAAGCTGACATTACCGAGGGACTGGGTAAAAAACCACACAGGGAAATATACCGCGATAGCACTAATAATCATGGTATCGCGCATAGAGGATGACTTTGTAAGGCCAACAAATACACCGTCGTACAAAAAACACCAATGTGCCAGTAGCGGCAAAATAACCATTAGTGGAAGGTAGGTTACCGCTGCATTCACAATATTTTGATGCTCAGTGAGCAGACTTATTATGCCGTGCCCGCCAAAAAAGAAGATAGCACTATAGCCTATTGCAAACAGTGATGACCAAAACAAACCTTGGTATGTTCTGCGCTTTATTTCTACGGCGTTGTTTGCGCCTTTCGCTTCGCCCACCAGCGCTTCTACTGCATAGGCGACCCCGTCTAATCCTAGCGCTATTAATACGAAAAACTGCAGTAGAATTGCATTCACCGCCGCCGGCATTTCGCCAAACCGTACACCTTGTATCGTCAAAAACGCTAAGCAGGCTTGTAATGCTAAGTTACGCAGCAGCATGTCAGTATTGAGCTTCATTAATATTTTTCGCGCTGCTCGATTAAACCAGTTCGCTTCTGGGGAAATACCCCGCACCTGTTTTAGCGCAACATACAAAGCCATAAATGCCATGGCGTATTCAGCAATAATACTGGCTAAGGCCACCCCTGCCACCGACATCGACAGTCCAAAAACAAAAGTGATATCTAGCCCAGCATTGACGAGATTACCCACTATCTGGATGACCATCACCGTTCGCGTTTTTTGCTGGCCCACCAAATAGCCGATAAGGGCTAAGTTCAGCATAGCCGCTGGCGCGCCCCACACCCTCACCTGATAGTACTCAGTTAAATGCACCGCTACTGCATCTGATGGGCTCGCCAGTGCTAGCCCAGCTGTGAGTATAGGCTCTTGTAATACAAGTAAACACAGCCCTAAAATTGAGGCGACAGCAAGGGTTTGCCAAAGCACTTTGGCAGAGGATAGTGTGGCATCTTTATGCCCTCTTGCCTGTGCGCTTAACCCCGTTGAAGACATACGTAGAAAACCACACACCCAATAAATTTGGGTAAGAATAAGCGCCCCAACTGCCGCACCAGCTAACATTGCAGGCGCAGACATATGCCCCAAAACAGCCGTATCCACCAAACCTAACAAAGGGGTGGTAATATTGGCCAAAATCATGGGCAGCGCTAATGTGAGTAAGCGTGTATGATCGTGCCAGAACGACTCAGGTTGGCGTAGAGATTGCTTATCTTCTTGCACTCGCTTTTGCATTAATTATAGTCTCTGCATTAGTAGGACGCCGTGCTGACACGCAGTAAAAATCACTGCTATTACATCAACTTCAACTCGGAGAAAACATGAAGTTTATCATGCCTTTCAATATCATTTCGTGGATTAAATGTGACGCTGCTTTGGCGCAAATGAAAGGCAACCGACAACGCTGGTTAGCACTCTTCTCTCTTATTTGTTTTTCTGGCTACAGTCTGGCTGCTACTGATAACACTACGCAGCCAACCCGTGAAATTCTTACTCAAAACGGTGTTATTTTGCTTTACCATCATGTGTCTGAAAACACGCCGAAAAGCACCAGTATATCGCCTGATATGTTCAAGCAACACATGGCGTATTTAAAACAACACCACACTGTTTTACCTTTAGCAAAAGTGGTTAACGCTATTTTAGATAACACACCACTGCCTTCCAATACCGTGGTCGTTACTTTCGACGATGGCTATGAAAACATCCTCAAAAATGCCCACCCCATCATGGTTGATATGGGGTTCCCTTACACTATATTTATTAATCCAGGGGAAATTGGCAGCAATAGAAGCCAGCTTACTTGGGAACAAGTTAAGGCGATGCATAACGATGGTGTCACCTTCGCTAACCATACACTTGATCACTTGCATATGCTTGATGGCAGAACGTCTAACAATGGTGCTGATAGCGAAACTAGCGATGAAGCTTGGCTTGAAAGGGTATGGCAGAATGTTGCAGACGCCGAAGCCATTATTGATAGCAAAATTGGGGAGTCACTTAAATATTTGGCCTATCCTTTTGGTGAGTTCAACCAAAAGCTAGCAGATAAGATTGCCCAAGAAGGCTACATTGCGTTCGGTCAACACTCAGGCGCTATAGGCCCTCACAGTAACTTTCAAGCTTTACCTCGCTTTCCCGCAGCAGGCCCTTATGCCAACTTAAAAACACTAAAAACCAAACTAAACAGTATCGCTATGCCGCTATTATCGACCAGCTTCGAAGGTGAGCATATCCCTGAGGTAAATCGAGATAGGGTACAAGGTTCTAGTGAAGACTCGATACTCCCCCCTATAACGCTAACTATTAAGGGCGATGATGTCCGCTTAAGCCAAGTAAATTGCTTCTTTTCAGGCTCTCCGGTTGAAACAAATGTTGAAGGCAATGCTGTTACCTTCAGTATTACTCAAGCACTTCCTGTTGGACGTTCGAGAGTAAATTGTACCGCGCCCTCAAATTCTCAATCAGGAAGGTATTATTGGTATTCTCAGCCATTTTTTGTTGCAGATAAGAACGGGAATTACCCAGATTAGTTAAGCTGAAAGTGCATGAACAAAACGCACGAAGGTGCCGTTCACTGATTGCTCTTTAAAATTAACATTTTGATAAAATCGAATAGCCGCGATATTGCTAATTTGCACGTCTAGCACCAATGCCCGCTTTTTAAGTTCTATGGCGTAATCACGCATGTGGGCAATCATAGCCCTGCCGATTCCGCCGCGCCGAGCAATGCTATCTACCGCTACGTGACCTAACATAAGCTCTGTCGCACTTGGAGGGGTTAAGCCTACAGCAACCGCTTGATTGCGCATTAGTACTGCCATCGCATCATCGAGATTGTAGAAGGTGGTAATGCTGTCTAACGAAGCACGGTCAAATACTGGCCCCAACTTGGTATGCCACGCCGTAATGACACCTACAACAGCATCATCGACTACCGCTACCCAGTGATTATTACAGCCATATTGCCCATACTTACCTTTCCATGCATGGGTTAAAAAATCGAGAGTATGCTTTGTATCACCATTACCAAAAACGGAAACCAATAGATCTTCAGCGGCACTTAATAATAAGGGCACCGCTTGGCCAGCATCAGACACAAGACCTTGTCGGATTTTTATATCCATGCCTCCCATGCCCACCTATAGTGCCGAGTTTGAATTAAATGATGTTGTAATCGCTGGCATATCATTGAGAATTTGCTGTGCGTCACTAATCGACAATTCGCCAGGTTCACGTTTTGGCTTAAAACGTCCTATCACCTGTGCTTTAGGATTAATGAGCACTACAGATGCACTATGATCGACAAGATAATTAGGATTGTCTGTACTTTCAGCAATTGCGTACATCATGCCTAAGTTTCGAGCGAAGGGAAACAAGGCTTTATGCTCACCGGTCGCGGCAATAAAGTTGGGGTTAAAGTAGCCGATGTATTCGTTTAACCTTTTAATCGAATCACGATTTGGATCGATAGAAATAAACACTACTTTAATAGGAAATTCAGACTCAATCGCCTGCATTTGTGGGTAAATGCTGTTCAGTTCAGCCATCGTAGTCGGGCAAATATCGGGGCAAAATGTATAACCAAGAAACAACAAGCTCCACTGATTTTCTAGCGAAGCTTGGTTAAATTCATTTCCTTTATTGTCAGTCAGCGAAAAAGGCGCAATGGCGCGAGGCTCAGGGTAAGCCTGAAAATATTCGGGAGAACTGCCATTAGACTGCCCCGTTGGCGACAAGTAAATTGCCCCAAACACCCCAGTCAATAATGCTAATAACGCAACAACGCCTACAAAAATCCGTCGGTTCATAAACTCAGTGGTACGTAATGATCGAATAACAATACTACAAACAATACCATGAGATGAACAATTGAGAACTTAAAAGTTTTCATCGCCGTTTGACTTGTGGCGGCAAATTTCAATTTTACTGCGTAATACATAAAGCCAATATTTAAAAGCGAAGAGCCAATAAGGTAAATTAAATCGCTCATGCCCACCAAGTAAGGCAATAGACACACCAAGCTAAGCAACACAGTATAAAGTAGCACCGAGGTTTTAGTAAATTCTACCCCATGGGTAACCGGTAGCATGGGCACTTTCGCTTTTGCGTAATCCTTTTCACGATGAATAGCCAATGCCCAAAAATGTGGGGGGGTCCACGTGAACACAATGAGTACTAACAACAACGCATGGGCATGAATTTCACCGGTGACAGCGGTCCAGCCGAGAAGCGGCGGTGCAGCACCTGCTATACCCCCGATCACTATATTTTGCGGCGTGGCCCGTTTTAGAAACATGGTATACACCACGGCATAGCCCACTAAGCTAGCAAGGGTAAGCCAAGCGGTAAGCATGTTCACCCATAAACTCAATACAACAAAGCCCATTACGCCAAGGCCCGCAGCAAACCACGATGCCTTAGCGATACTCACTTTCCCTTTCGCCACAGGCCGATTAAAGGTACGGGCCATTTGGCTATCGATTTTATGGTCGACCACATGATTAATCACTGCGGCCGATGCCGACAACATACCAATACCAAGTAATCCACACACCAACGCGGTGGCATCTACCCAGCCCGGCGAGGCTAAGCACATCCCCACTAACGCCGTGAGTAAAAGTAGCATCACCACATTAGGCTTTGTCATTTCGTAATAGTCGCGCCAGCTGATTTTTGCATGCGAGTTGCTCTTTATTTGAGAGTTGCTCTTTGTTTGCGAGATTGGCGAGTGCTTAGCTGCAACAGCGTTATTTAAAGGGATAGATTTAGCCATGATGACCTCCAGTAGAATAGGAGAAAGAAGAGGTTGAAGGAGCAACTGACCATGTCAGCCATATCAATGTAAGTAATAGCATGGCGGCAACTGCATTGTGCGATACCGCGATAAACAAAGGTAAACTAAACAAAACGTTACTTAGACCAAGCGCGACCTGCACACATAGCACTCCTAGCATGAGTACACACCCTTTTTTCACCGCCGGTGATAACTTACTGCTTCGTAGCCACATGAAAGCCAATACCGTAAGGTAAACAAAGGTAATGACAGCGCCGAACCGATGCACGATATGCATGGTGGCTCGCTCACCATAATTGTGTGCGCCAAACTCATAGTTTTGTGCTTCGGGCACACTGTATGCGCCTTGAAAATCTAACCGCTGCTGCCAGCCAGGCTCACAAATTGGCATATCGGTACAGGCGAGGGCTGCGTAGTTAGCTGATGTCCAGCCGCCTAAGGCGATTTGCCCTACTAAGATAGCCATACCTAAAAATGCCATTGCAGTCAGCTTGTTGTTTTTACCCGGGTAATAGGCACCCTCGTTTAATGGTAGCGCCGTAGTGCTTTTGGGTTGTTGCACGCTAACTGCATTGTGCTTTCTAAGGCGTAAATAAAGTAAAAATAAACAACTTAGTACGCTAAAGCCTCCTAACAAATGCCCCATAACCACCACAGGCAATAAATTGAGGGTGACTGTCCACATGCCAAGCGCCGCCTGAAAAGTCACAAGACCGAGCAGCAATAAAGGCAGCTTAACGGGTGTACCCTTATGACGCTGCTTTACTGCAATAACAGCAATGGCCAAAATACATAGCCCTAATGCCCCTGCAAAATAGCGGTGAATCATTTCGTTCCATGCTTTGTGCGCTTCCACAGGGCGCTCTGGAAACGCCGTATTGGCTGCGGCAACTTTCGCATCGCTTAACGGCACGGTAAGGTTACCGTAGCATCCCGGCCAATCAGGGCAGCCTAAGCCAGCATCAGTAAGGCGAGTATAGGCCCCTAAAATGATGACTATTGCAGCAAGAAAAAGGCTAAACAGCACCAGTTTTTTCATAGCATCTCCTACCCAATCCGAGATAGTTTCAGAAGCTTTTTAATGTCGGCCAGCATGCTTCGACTTTCCATTACAGCAGTGCTTCTGTCACTGTCTATTTGGTAATACAACATGGCATTATTTAAGGTATCGACGATATACACACTTTGCTGTTTAAGGTTGGTGATAGGGGCATCGCTGAGGCTCAAGGTATGCACGTTGGCGTACTCAGATAGTTGCTCTAGTGCTGTTACATCACTTTTTCCAGTGAACAAAACTAAAGCTTCTGCCCTGTCAGACTCTTTGCCTAACGCCAGCCACACTTGATTAATGCTAAACAATGCATTTTCACAAATGGCATCACAATTTTCAGGCAAGACATACAACAAGCGCCATTTTGGCTCTGTGCCTTCTAAAAGCGATGAAACATCAATGGTAGGCTGCAGCAACGCACCTTTATTTGTAGCACCTTGGTTGAACCAGTCATTCTCTAACGCAAGCTTAGCTAAAATTACTGGTAGCACGAACACGGCGACCATGATAATTAAGGTTTTCTTCGAGGCCGGATTACTCATATTGACGTCCTTTTTTCATAATTGCGAAACCGCCAATCAAGGCGGCTGCGATAGCAAGACCAAACCATTGAATGGCATAACCCAAATGCTTTTCAGGCGGCATGACAACACTGTTATAACGCCTAACAAAAAGGTCATTCTTTGCGGTAAGTACTACTACATAAGGTAATAAGTTAAGTGATAGCAATTCACTGGCGGTACTGATTGAAATTTGCTGAATACGTGCCGGAAAGCGTGATGCTGATGTAAGCGTTTCTTTTACTAACGGGTTATGACTGGGCAGACTCACCACTCCTTCAAATTGTTGTGAGTGGTGACTAATTTTCACAGCCGGTAGCGAGCGTGATAAATCTGGTGCAGGCAACCAACCATAGTTAACCAAAACCCACCCTGCGTTGGTTTGCACTGGCGCCAGCACGTCGTAACCTACCCGTTGTTCATGTATTTGGTTATCGAGCAATAACACCTTGTCACCGTTTGGCGTACCTTCAAAAGTTACTGCTCGATCTTCGGGCGCTTTCATTGAAAGGGCATCAATGAGCGACAGGCTTTCTTTCCCCTGTTTTTCGGTTATGCTAGCGAGGCGTTGTTGCTTTTGTGCCATTCGGTCTAGTTGCCAGACCCCCAAGCCACACATCGCCATTACACATAAACTGGTAATGACGATAGCGATTAATTTGGATGCTCTAACCTGATTCATTTGGCCAACCTGCACACTACTATTGAGGTCTATATGTTGATAAAAATAATCTTGGTTGCATTGGTGCTTTTCATGATCGTTAACCTTTTTATGGCCATGCGAGTCATGATGAAAAACGATCCCAAAGACGGTCCAATGAGTAAATACATCGGTCGCAGGGTGCTCACTTCTGCCATTATTGTGATTTTAATTTTAGTGGCAATTGGCACCGGTTTAATTACGCCAAACCCTCGACCGTACTAGGGTTTGGCTGCGTTTTTTTATCGGCGTTTATAAAACGTAAACAAAGATATAAAGCATCACCCACACCACATCAACAAAGTGCCAATACCAACTTCCGGCTTGAAAGGCAAAGTGGTTATGCGGCGTAAAATGCCCTTTTAGCACTCTAAAAAACATAACAATCAGAATGATGGTGCCAAGCGTCACGTGCATACCGTGAAAGCCCGTCAGCATGAAAAAGGTATTACCGTAAATGCCTGACTGTAGCGTTAGCCCTAGGTCGCGGTAGGCGTGAACATACTCTTCAACTTGTAAGAATAAAAAACCAATTCCCAACAAGATAGTAACGCCTAACATGACGGTGAGTTGCTTGCGTTTGTTCTGCTCTAAACCAACATGAGCAAAGTGCAATGTGACCGATGATATAAGCAAAATAACGGTATTGATGGTGGGTAGGCCAACCGCACTCATTTCCTGAGTAGTAATGCCCCCAGGGGTTGATACAAGCGGCCACATAGCTTCAAAGGTGGGCCATAACACTTCGTTAGTCATCGCGTTATTTGATGCACCGCCTAACCAAGGCACTGAAATGAATCGGGCGTAATAGAGGGCGCCAAAGAAGGCGGCAAAGAACATAACTTCAGAGAAGATAAACCAACTCATTCCCTGCCGATAAGAACGACCTAATTGGTCGCTATAAAGCCCAGACATAGACTCATCAATTTGGTTTTTAAACCAGCCAACCAACATCACCATCAATACGACAAACCCAGCGAGAAGTGTATAACCTCCATAGCCTGATTCACCTTTAGTGGCTTCAATGACAAAGTTGCCCGCGCCAACGGCAATTAAAAATAGCGCCACCGCACCGACAATCGGCCATGGGCTTTGTGCTGGTACATAGTATTTCTGATAATCTGGGTATTTCTGATATTCTTGCTGCATTACTCTCTCCTTATCCCAATACCTGTTATTTACCACTTTCAGGTTGAGGGACCATGTAGGGATTCGGTTTTGTTTTCATGTCACTTGCTCGCGCGGTCACATCAAACAGGGTGTATTGCACAGTAAAATAACTAATATCTTCAGGAAGCTGTGGATCGACATAAAACTGCATGGGCATGTACGCCTCAGCCCCGGCACTTAAAGGCTGTTGATTAAAACAAAAGCATTCCGTTTTATTTAAATACAGCGCCGCCATACCTGGTGAAACCGACGGAATAGCTTGCGCCATCATATTGTTAGATGCCGGGTTTCTGACGTAAAACGACACCGTATTTAGTTCCCCTGGATGTACTTTCATACGGCTAGTTTGCGCTCGAAATTCCCACGGCATACCGGTATTGGTGCGGGTGATAAATTCCACCGTTACCTCACGACTTTCATCTATTTCGATAGACTCATATACCGCTGCGGTATTTTCGGTTTTGCCATTAATACCGGTAACATCGCAAAATACGTCGTAAAGTGGCACTAAGGCGAACCCAAAACCAAACATACCAAACACAATAACGACGAGTTTTATCACCATTTTGTTGTTTGCATTGGTTTGTGTCATGGTTACCTCCCGTGCCTACTTTTTGTGCTGATACATGATCACAATTTAGCGACTATTTTGCCTGCTTTGCTTTCATTACCTGTACTGCTTGTTCTACTTACCTTACTGGCATTACTTCTTATTCTTATTTAACAACCGGCGGCGTTTCAAAGGTGTGATAGGGTGCTGGAGAAGGTATTTCCCACTCTAGTCCCTCAGCACCTTCCCACACTTGAGCAGATACTGGCTCACCTTGCTTCTTACAGGCCTTAATTAACAATGCTAAGAAGATGAGCTGCGACAACCCAAAGGCAAAGCCGCCAAGGCTTATCCATTTGTTAAAGTCAGCAAATTGTAAGGCGTAGTCAGGAATACGACGTGGCATACCAGCTAGCCCCACAAAGTGCATAGGGAAGAACAACACATTTACAGACACAAGTGAGCACCAGAAATGCCATTTTGCTAGCCCCGTGTGGTACATTTTTCCTGTCCACTTGGGTAACCAATAGTACACCGCAGCCATAATCGAGAAGATGGCACCGGTGACCAGAACGTAATGGAAGTGTGCGACCACGAAATAGGTATCGTGGTATTGGAAATCGACGGGCACGATGGCTAGCATTAATCCTGACAGTCCCCCAATGGTAAACAATACGATAAACGCAATGGCAAACATCATGGGCATTTCAAAGGTAAGAGAGCCGCGCCACATGGTCGCCACCCAGTTGAAGACTTTCACGCCTGTTGGCACCGAAATAAGCATGGTGGCAAACATGAAGAACATTTCCATATACACCGGCATACCGGTGGTAAACATATGGTGAGCCCACACCACAAAAGACAGCAGCGCAATAGAGCCTGTGGCGTACACCATTGAGGCATAACCAAACAGCTTCTTCCTAGAAAATGTAGGGACAATTTGAGAGATAATGCCAAAGGCTGGCAATATCATTATGTACACCTCGGGATGCCCAAAGAACCAGAAGATATGCTGGAACATAACGGGGTCTCCACCACCTGCCGCATCAAAGAAGCTGGTGCCGAAGAACTTATCTGTCAGCACCATGGTGACAGCCCCCGCCAAGACCGGCATTACTGCAATAAGTAAGAAAGCAGTGATGAGCCAAGTCCATACGAATAAAGGCATTTTCATCCACGTCATGCCAGGGGCACGCATATTGAAAATGGTCACAATGACGTTAATCGCCCCCATAATGGATGAGATACCCATAATATGTACCGAGAACACAAACAACGCCGTCGAGTCGCCGCTGTAGGTGGTAGAAAGCGGTGCATAGAAGGTCCACCCAAATGCTGGGCCGCCCCCCTCTAAAAAGAGCGAGCTAAGTAATATCAGAAAGGCACCGGGTAATATCCAGAAACTCCAGTTATTCATTCGCGGCAGAGCCATATCTGGTGCACCTATCATCATAGGAATTAGCCAGTTTGCGAGCCCCGTAAAGGCTGGCATTACCGCACCAAATACCATGATAAGGCCGTGCACTGTGGTCATTTGGTTAAAGAAGTTTGGCTCAACAATTTGTAATCCAGGCTGAAATAGCTCAGCGCGGATCACCATTGCCATGGCGCCACCAATTAAAAACATGATAAAGGCGAACCATAAATACAAGGTGCCTATATCTTTGTGGTTAGTGGTAAACAACCATCGGGTTATTCCTTTTGGAATATGACTATGATGGTCATGATCTTCGTGATGCGCCGAGGTATCCGGCGCAATGACATCAGTTGCTTTACTCATTACGCACTCCTAGTTCCCATTAACGACGGCATTAACATCTTTGGCCTGCACCATATCGCCCGTGTTATTACCCCACGCATTTCGCTCGTAGGTCACCACAGCCGCAATGTCTTTCAGGCTTAACATTTTTCCGAACGCCTGCATGGCCGTTCCGGTTTTACCGTTCAACACAATATCGATATGGGCAGTTTGGTCTTCAAGAACCATCTCACTGCCTTTAAGCGCAGGAAAAACGCCAGGTAACCCTTCGCCGTTAGGCATATGGCAAGCTGCACAGGTGGCGTTATAAACCCGCTTGCCTTCATCCATAAGTTCATCCATCGACATATTCATTGACAGTAGACGTTGCTCTTCCTCTTTCGCTTGGCGAGCGGCTTCTTCTTGTTCATCCATCCACGCATCAAATTCGGCAGGCTCTTTAGCGATGACCACAACTGGCATGAAGCCATGATCTTTTCCGCAAAGCTCGGCGCACTGCCCACGATAAATACCAGGCTCGTTTACCTTTGCCCAAGACTCATTAATAAATCCGGGGTTAGCATCTTTTTTCACCGCAAAATCTGGTACCCACCACGAGTGAATAACGTCATCTGAGGTAATAAGAAAGCGCACTTTTTGCCCTGTGGGGATCACCAGTGGACGGTCGACCTCAAGCAAATAATTCGCGCCTTTCTCGAATTTGTTTTCAATTTGTTCTCGCTGAGTTGCCATTAACGAATAGAACTCAACGTCTCTGTCCATATATCGGTAATGCCACTTCCACTGAGATCCTGTAACGACAACAGTAAGATCGGGCTCACTGGTATCTTCCATCGCAATAAGGGTTTTGGCCGCAGGAATAGCCATTAGAATAAGAATAATGAAAGGGACTACGGTCCATGCAATTTCCACTTTTACATTTTCGTGGAAGTGAGCGGGTTTCGCCCCTCTGGATTTACGGTGTAAGTACATTGAGGCAAACATAACCCCAAAAACCGCAACGGCAATTGCGATACAAATAAAGAACATCAACATGTGGAGGTCGTATACTTGACCACTTATGTCGGTTGCGCCTCGGCGCAAATTTATGGAAGAGCCTTCGCCCGTTGCTACATCAGCAAACAGTAGTGGCGAGGTAAGCAAAAGTGGAAGCCCGCAGAGCCACTTTGCCGCTTGTGTCGTTACTCGTTTCACTCAACACCTCCGTTATAACAGAAGCATTACGCACTGGTTGCGCTGCGCTTCTGGCAACTGATACCCGAAATCCAACTTTTAACTGAAAGACCTAGCCTTAGTTGTAAAACAAAGTTACAGCTATTGTTATTATTTTGTTAAATACAGTATAAGAATTGCTCAATAAAACGCACAAGTCTAGTCTTTTCTAAGAAAAAACAATTACAGCGTTCAATTTTTAACCAAAAGTTGTATGTAAGAGAAATGACTCACGTCACAGCGTATGGACGCTATACAGGTAATTAGTGTGCCCGTTTGAAACGCTCATTTTGAACGAGATAGGCAAATAGAAGATGGCTATAAGTTTCTTATAATCAAAAGGTAGTCACTTAATAGTGAATGTTTTTCAAACAGACTAGATGACTGAAATAGTATTCGCTAGTACCAAAAAGGGTGACATAAATAGAAGATAAAATGTGGGAGCCAGATCTGCTGGCTTTTAAGGTATTTCTTAGGCTTAAACAAGATTATTGTACAAGCAAGGTATATTAAACATACAAAAAAGCGGCCTATAAGCCGCTTTCTTTATTAAATAGCTAAAAGGTTACATCCAGTCAGCATTTCGAATAACACCAACGGCAATCCCTTCAATGGAAAAAGGCTCTGAAGCTAAGTCGACCTTAATAGGAGAGAATTCGTCATTTTCAGCATGAAGTAATACTTCGCGACCACGCTTTTCAAGGCGTTTAACGGTAACGTCTTCATCAACACGTGCTACTACCACTTGCCCATTATGAACATCCGTAGTGCGGTGCACGGCTAACAAGTCACCATCAAGTATACCTATGTCTTTCATACTCATACCGCTTACACGAAGTAAGAAGTCAGCGTGAGGCTGAAACAGAGCAGGGTCGACCTTATAGTGAGATTCAATATGCTCTTGCGCTAAAATAGGCTCGCCCGCAGCTACTCGGCCAATAAGAGGTAGCCCTTCTTCTTCAGGAGCTTCATCTTCAAGGGGGATATTCAATTTAATACCACGGGAAGTACCTGGAAGAATCTCGATGACACCTTTTCGGGCCAACGCTTTTAAATGTTCTTCAGCGGCATTCGCAGAGCGAAAACCTAAATGACGGGCAATTTCTGCACGGGTAGGCGGCATGCCAGTTTCGAGCATGGTTGTTTTTATAAGCTCGAGAACTTCTGTTTGTCTTGCTGTGAGTGGGCGCATAAAAGACCTGTCTGTCTATACAGTTCCTGTAAGTATATACACCTAAAAGGAAATGACAAGCACAAAGCTTTGCAAAGCATGTTTTTTACACCGCCCTAACTAGAATGCAAAAAGCGGCCATGAAGGCCGCTTTGTATATCACTACTATTTAGCGTGACTAAAACTTATATTGCAAGCTCAAACGTGCATTAAGCGGCTCGCCGGTGGCAATATTGTTGTCGTTGTGTGCAGACGGAAAATAATCTTCGTCGAATAGGTTTTCCACGTTTAGCTGAATTTTAACGTCTTCACTGTAGTCGTAATAAAGTGCAGCGTCTACGCGAACAAAGTCAGGTAGCTCAACCGTATTATTTAATGAAGCATACTGCTCAGATTGATAAATCACGCCTAATGCAACTCGCCATTTATCATTTACTTCATACTGATTCCATAACGTCAGCATATGTTCTGGTAGCTGCGCTAAGTCACGGTTCGCCAATGTGCCATCTACAATTCGACCCATTTCTTCGCCATCGAGGTTGCTGTAACCAGCATTTATTACCCAACGCTCTGAAAGTTTACCCACCACCTGCACTTCAAAACCTTTGGTTTCGGTACCGGTTAAAATAGACGCTTCTGGGTTGTTAGGATCTTGCGCTGTGCCGTTTTCACGTTCCACTTCAAATGCTGCTGCGGTTACGCTGAGCGAGTCAGATAAATTCCACTTCACGCCAATTTCTTTATTTTCAAACTCTTCAGCTTCTAGCGCTTGGCTTGAAAGAGAAAGGGTAAGAAATTGATCACCTGATCGCGGTAGGAACGATTTGCTGTAACTCGCGTAGACTGATACTGATTCCGCTGGCTTGTAAATTAAGCCTGCACGAGGCGACACTTGTGAATCAGAACTTGATAGAAAGCCGCTGTTACCATCGTCAGCACCATTAGCCACTTCAATACTGTCTACCACGTCGATATCAAAGTTATCGTAGCGAAGACCGGCCACCACAATCCAATTATCGTTAAGCTTAATTTCATCTTGTACGAAAGCTGAAGTAAAGGTGACTTCTGATGCACGATCTCTTACTGGGTCTGTTAGCGTCATTGAGGGAATAACCAATGGATCGCTGAACACGAAGGATACTTGATCATCTTGGCTATCGGCAAAAAATGCATCACGGCGCGCGTTTTCTGTATCTTGGCTGCCGTACTCCATTCCTGTTAATAAAGTATGGTTAATATCACCTGTGGCAAACTGCCCAATAAGGTTTAATTGAACCAACGCATTCTCACGAGTAGTGGTATCACGATACCCGTCTAAGGTAACCGTACCTGCATCAGCATCAAAATTAACGGGGTACAAGTTTTGATAAGCTTTATCATAGTCAGCAAACTGAACGGTACCGTTTAAGTTCCAATGTTGCGATAGTGCGTGATCAACACGCACACGGGCAATATGCGCTTCAAGCGTGGTATTGTTGAAGTCGGGATCACCAAAGTAGGTATCGTCATAGCCATCTAGCGGCGCACCATCTAATGAAGGGATACCTCTATCTACTAACCGGTCATCGTTTACGTATTCGTAAGATGCTACAACCGTGGTGTCGTCTGAAGCCATCCATGTGTAGGTAGGGTTAATGGCGTAACGTTCACCATCTTTAAAATCACGATGATTATCAATACTGTCAAACACACCATTAAAACGAAAAGCATTGTTCGCATCTATGGCTTTATTGGTATCTACACTAATAGAGCCAGCGCCAAAGGTATCTATACCTGCTGACAGTGTGGTGAAGTCTTCTGCGCTACTGGCCACTTTAGTCACACGGTTAACGACACCACCGCCGCCGCCACGACCAAATAAAAGCGCGTTGGCACCACGCAATATTTCAACGCGTTCTAAATTATATAGGGGGCGGAAGTATTGAACGTCATCGCGAAGCCCATCAACAAAGAAATCGGCAGTAGTGTTCTGACCACGAATAGTCACCTGATCGCGATGGTCTTCACCCAGCCCAATGCTCACACCTGGCGTGTATTGCATAACATCGGCAATACTAAACAATGCTTGTTCTGAAATTTGCTGTGCACTTACTACCGATACTGACTGTGGCACGTTAACTAATAATGTAGGGGTTTTAACCGCTGTGGCGACTTGTTGGCCGAAGAATGCGCCGCGTACGGTAATACGCTCAACGCTTTCATCTGACTCAGGCATAGTGTCTTGTGCAAAAACAGGTGTGCCATAAAGCGCCAATAAAACAGCAGTAGAAATAGTTGCTTTACCAAGTTTCAAGCAAGTCTCCTCAAGTGATAATTCAAACAGTATTGAAAATGATAGATATTCTTATTTATAGCGGATTCTAGTTAGATTTATTTATAATTAAAAGGTGTATTAATAAAAATTAAACTTTTGTTATAAATGAAAGCGTCAGCTTAACTAGACAGTCTGTTTAGATAGCAATAATGAATAAGAGCAGCACCTTTAATTAGGTTTGCGCCGAGGTGACAAGTTTGGCATTAAGGCATAAAGTAACCTTTCTTCTATTTATCTTTAATCAGAGTATTTAATTCCTCATGTTGCATTTCCTCGACTATACCCCCGAGCTAGCCCCTCATTTTGACCGCATAAATAGAGAGTGGATCACCAAGATGTTTCGTTTAGAGAGCGTTGATGAGGCCGTTATTGGCAATCCTCAGTGTAATATTATCGACAAGGGTGGATACATTTGGTTTGCTGAACATCCCGATTTTGGCATTGTAGGTACATGCGCATTAATGAAAAAAGGGGATGGGGTATTCGAACTTACTAAGATGGGTGTGGTCAGTGAAGCAAGAGGATTAAAAGTAGGCGAAGGCTTGTTGCAATATGTATTGAATAACGCCCCTGCTATTGCTTTTAATACGTTATTTCTTTTAACGAATAAGAAGTGTGAGGCCGCCATCCATCTTTATGAGAAAAATGGCTTTGTTCATTGTGAAGAAATCATGCAAAAATTTGGTTGTGCTTATGAACGCTGCGATGTGGCTATGCATTACAAAGGTACTGCCACCAAGTGATATGTGAGTAAAAACACGCTCAATCAATATGCTATGGGGACAATTTAAACTAATGACTCTTCTAAACAGCCCCACGGCCTCTGCATGACATTGCTCGAGATGTGGTACACTTCACCCGTTTTAATTTCATAGGATTACAGAATTCATGTCGTGGATGCGAAAAGCCCTTTTGTCGCTATTTCATTATCCTGTTAAGTTGCTGGTTAAAGCCCACAGCATTCCCGTAAACGTAGAAACTGAGCTTGGCATTGATAAGTCGAAGCCCATCGTTTACTTGCTTCCAGCAAACTCGGTAACCGATCAATTAGCGCTTAGAATGTCAACAGAAGCACTAGGCCTACCGAGCCCGACTGATACGCTAACATTAGCGGGCAGAGAATACCCTTCTACGCTGTTTTTACGTAAAACCCAGCCGATTTTTCGTTCACAAGCTGACGATACGGGTATTGAAGATGTGTTTACTGACTTGTTTCATTTGCACAGAGATCATCATCAATTAGACCTTCAAGTGGTGCCAGTATTCGTAACCTGGGGCCGAGCGCCTGGGCGAGGTACACCTGGATTAGCCGATCTTATTGCCGACAATGCAGCACCAAGTTGGCTGAGAAAACTCTTCATTGTGATGTTCTTGGGCCGCGATAATTTTATCAATTACTCAAAAGCGGTATCGGCGCGCGCCATGTCAAACCAACATGGCAGTGACAAAAGTATTGCACACAAATTAGTACGAGTAGCGAGTACTCACTTTCAGCGTAAACGCCAAAGTATGACAGGCCCTACATTGTTAGAGCGCCAAGAGTTGAACAACAGTGTACTAGGCTCTGATGCCGTGCGTCGCGCTATGGCAGAAGAATCTCGTAGTAAAAAAATTACCCATGATGCATCTAAAGATAGAGCGCAATCATACGTTACCGAAATAGCCGCCGATTATCGCGAAGGGCTGATACGCTTTGGCGACCGACTACTTACTCGTATTTGGAACAAAATTTATAACGGCATAAGTGTTGGCCACTCTGAACGTATTCGAGAATTAGCCGCAAACGGCCATGAAATTGTTTACGTGCCTTGTCATCGCAGTCACATGGATTATCTATTGCTGACTTACGTGATTTATCATGAAGGTATGGTAACCCCACACATTGCCGCAGGTATTAACTTAAATTTCTGGCCGGTAGGTAAGATTTTCCGCCGAGGCGGTGCCTTTTTCTTGCGCCGGAGTTTTGCCGGTAATAAGTTGTATACCGCCGTTTTCCGCGAATATTTAGAGCTACTTTTTAATAAAGGCTATTCGGTAAAATATTACCCTGAAGGTGGCCGAAGCCGCACTGGTCGTCTTATTCCACCTAAAACAGGCATGCTAGCCATGACCATTCAAGCCATGCTTAAAGGTGTGAATAGGCCTGTTAGCTTGGTACCCGTCTATATTGGCTACGAAAACGTGATGGAAGTGAAAAGCTACCTGAACGAACTTAAAGGCACTAAGAAGCAAAAAGAATCTAACTGGCAAGTGTTCTCGGCTATTCGCAAGCTTAAGAACTACGGTCATGGTTATGTAAACTTTGGTGAGCCTATCCAGCTAAATCAATTTTTAGAAACCCATGTGCCAAACTGGCGCGATTGCCGTGATGCCGAGCCAGAGAAAAAACCCGCTTGGCTAACGCCGGCGGTAAACGAATTGGCCAACAATGTCATGACACGTATAAATCGCGCAGCAGCGGTAAATGGCATGGCGTTAACATCGCTGTGTTTACTGTCATCAAAAACACAAACTATGAGTGAGTCTGAGCTTAAACAAGCCATGGGCGACTTTATCAGTTTATTTAAAAACGTACCTTTCAGTGCCGATGCCACCATACCTGATGCCAGCGCGAAAGAATTGTTTGACGATACCTTGAAGCTTGGCAAGTTTGAGATTGATGAAGACGACTATGGTCGATTAATCAGCCCTAAACCTAAGTCTGCGGTTTATCTCACCTACTATCGCAACAATATCTTGCACTTATTCGCATTGCCGGGATTAATTATGGCCTGTGTATTTGCGCATAAAGGCACAAGTAAAGCGTCAGTTTTCCAGTTAATTGCTGCGCTATACCCGTTGTTGCAGCGCGAGCTATTTTTGCATTTATCTCAAGATGAAGCCCTTGCTCATACCGATGCGCTTATTGATGCGTTAGTGGACCAAGGCCTTCTACGTATTAAAGAGGGTGATTTACTTCCACCTGATGCCCAGCAAAAGCAGTTTCATTCAGCATGGTTGTTAAGCCGTTGTATGCAAGAAACCTTGCAACGTTATGCGGTAGTACTGACTATTTTAGATAAAGAGAAAGTGATTAGTCGCGGCGCACTTGAACGCACTAGCCGCCAAGTGGCAGAACGCTTATCTACCCTTTATGGGCTAAGCTCACCTGAGTTTTACGATAAGAACGTGCTTTCTAGTTTTATTAGCGCATTAAAAGACAATCATTGGTTAGACTCCACAGAAGATGGCAGTCTGAAATACTCTGAAGAGTGTGAAGCACTTCGGGATGATGTGATGGCGCTAGTATGGCCTGAAATGACCCAGCATCTAGAGAACGTGGTATTGCATAACTAGCCTATACTCCGTCCGTGTGTTTGCAACTAGTTATTAATTACTAGTTACAATAGTGCTGTACACTGAAAAGATTGTTATCGATACCACAAAAAAGCCGAAACGTTGGAATACAACGCTTCGGCTTTTTTATTGATTTAGAATACGCTTTACCTCGCCCCAAGGTAAGCCGTGCTTAACGTGAAGCGAGGTAAAGCGAAAACGGTTTGCTCTTTACTTAGATGGTTGTGACAAGAAGAACTTATAGGCAGGATCTTGTGTTACTTCATCTACTTTGTAGCCAAGCTCAATAACATGCTCATTGAAAGCGTCTCGGCTTTCTGGCGCAATATCAAACCCAACCAACACTAACCCTTCTGCCGCACCGTGGTTACGGTAATGGAACAAGGTAATGTTCCACGATTCACCCAAGGTGTTTAAGAAGGTTAGCAATGCGCCAGGGCGCTCTGGAAATTCAAAACTGAACACTTGCTCGTTCAATATCGCCGGAGGTCTTCCCCCTACCATGTGACGAACGTGTAGTTTGGCTAATTCGTTATTGGTTAAGTTAAAGCATTGGTAGCCTTTAGCTTCTAAGTCGCTTTGCAGGCTTAGGAACTCTTGCTGACCGCCTTTTAATTTAACCCCAACGAAAATATGAGCTTCGTCGTCATTAGCATAACGATAGTTAAATTCAGTAATCGCTTTTGCGCCAACACATTCACAAAACTGCTTGAATGCCCCTTTGCGCTCGGGTATTTTCACCGCGAATACGGCTTCTTTTTGCTCGCCCAGTTCACAGCGTTCAGACACATAACGCAAAGTATGAAAGTTAATATTCGCGCCGCATAAAATGCCGCCCAGCTTCTTACCGGTAAGGTCGTGCTGCTTGGCATACTTTCGAATAGCCGCTACAGACAGCGCCCCAGCAGGCTCAGCAATAACACGGGTGTCATCAAAAATATCTTTAATGGCACCGCATATTTCATCGTTGGTTACCGTCATGGTTTCATCAATTAGGCGATTACACAGCCTAAAGGTTTCTTGCCCCATGACTTTAACGGCAACGCCATCGGCAAAAATGCCTACGTTTTCAAGTGCAGCAGGTGCACCTTCTTTTTGCGCCAAGGCAAAACAGGCAGACTCTTCCGATTCAACGGCAACAATTTTAATCTCTGGCTTTAATTGCTTTAAGTAAACCGCAATACCGGCCGCTAAACCGCCACCGCCTACCGCAACAAACAAAATATCCAGGTTAGGGTTTTGCTCTAGTAGTTCACGAGCAACCGTTCCTTGACCCGCGATTACATCAGGGTCATCGAAGGGCGGCACAAAGGTGTAACCATGTTCTGCACAAAGCGCTTTCGCGTGGCCACTGGCTTGATCGAAACTCGTGCCATGCAGGACAACGTTTACATGGTCGCCGCCAAAACGACGTACTGCATCCACTTTGATGTCAGGGGTCGTTTCAGGCATCACAATAGTTGCCTGAATGCCCTTGCGCCTAGCGCTGTACGCCAAACCTTGTGCATGATTACCGGCTGAAGCACCGATAACACCTGCACTAAGCTGAGCTTCGCTTAACGAACTTATACGGTTATAAGCGCCGCGTAACTTAAATGACTTTACCGGCTGCTGATCTTCACGCTTTAAGAATATTTCATTGCCTAATTCGGCAGACAACAACGACATGTAAGAAAGCTCACTGCTTACGGCTACGTCGTAAACAGGGGCTAATAGAATTTTCTTTAAATAGTCGTGATCGCTAACGGTCATAGATTTTCCAGTTTCGATACATCACGTACTGCACCTTTATCCGCACTGGTGGCCAATGCAGCAAAAGTTTTCAATGATGTTGATACTTCACGAACGCGATCTTTAGGGCGCCAAGGCTTATCGCTGGCTTCCATTTTCGCGCGGCGCTCTGCGAGTTCTTCGTCGCTAATAGCGATGTTGATGCTACGATTTGGAATATCAATTTCAATCTTATCGCCGTGCTCTACTAAACCAATACCACCGCCACTGGCAGCTTCTGGTGAGCAGTGACCAATCGACAGACCACTTGTACCACCAGAGAAACGGCCATCGGTAACCAATGCACACGATTTACCTAAGCCTTTCGACTTCAAGTATGACGTGGGGTATAGCATTTCTTGCATACCCGGTCCGCCGCGAGGGCCTTCGTAACGAATGAACACCACATCGCCTGCTTTCACATCGTCTGCCAAAATACCGGCTACGGCATCATCTTGGCTTTCGTAGATACGTGCAGTACCGGTGAACTTCAAAATAGATTCATCAACACCAGCGGTTTTAACGATACAACCATCTTCCGCCACATTACCGTATAACACGGCTAGGCCACCTTCTTGGCTAAAGGCGTTTTCAACCGAACGAATACAACCGTCTTCACGATCTGCATCTGCTTCATCCCAACGACAGCTTTGGCTGAACGCTTGGGTAGTACGAATACCAGCAGGGCCTGCGCGGAAAAATTTAATTGCATCGGTATTCTCTGGGTTAGTGATATCCCAATCGGCAATTACTTCTGTAAGCGACTTACCCAACACATGGTTTGCATCACCATGCAGTAAGCCACCTTTATTTAATTCATTCAAAATACCCAATACGCCACCAGCGCGGTGCACATCTTCCATATGGTATTTCGGGGTAGACGGTGCCACTTTACATAAGTGCGGAACCTTACGTGACAGTCTATCGATGTCGTTCATGGTGAAAGGAATTTCACCTTCCATTGCTGCTGCTAACAAATGCAAAATCGTGTTAGTTGAACCGCCCATGGCAATATCTAAGCTCATGGCGTTTTCAAAGGCATTGAAGTTAGCAATGTTACGTGGCAACACGCTTTCATCATCGTCGCCATAGTAACGTTTACACAGCTCTACAATTTGCGAACCCGCTTTTTTGAACAAACCTTCACGGTCTGCGTGGGTCGCTAGCATTGAACCATTACCCGGAAGCGATAGACCTAGCGCTTCAGTTAAGCAGTTCATTGAGTTTGCAGTAAACATACCTGAGCATGAACCACAGGTAGGGCATGCAGAACGTTCAATTTCGTCGGTATCAGAATCACTTACTTTATCGTCAGCAGCGGCCACCATAGCATCTACTAAGTCGAGTTTGATGATTTGATCAGAAAGCTTGGTTTTACCCGCTTCCATCGGACCGCCTGATACAAACACAACAGGAACGTTTAAGCGCAATGACGCCATTAACATTCCTGGGGTGATTTTGTCGCAGTTTGAAATACATACAATAGCGTCGGCGCAGTGCGCGTTCACCATGTATTCTACTGCATCAGCAATAATTTCACGGGAAGGCAAGCTGTAAAGCATTCCGCTGTGGCCCATAGCAATACCATCATCTACCGCAATAGTATTAAATTCTTTTGCTACACCACCGGCTGCTTCAACGCTTCGTGCGACTAATTGACCCATGTCTTTAAGATGCACATGCCCCGGCACAAACTGCGTGAAAGAGTTAGCAATAGCAATAATAGGTTTACCGAAATCAGAATCCTTCATTCCCGTTGCACGCCATAAAGCGCGTGCGCCGGCCATATTTCTACCTTGCGTAGTCGTTGCAGATCGTAACTTGGGCATAAAATCCTTCCCGTTTAATAAATAGCTAAATTAATTACTTGTAAACCGGTGTTAACCAGTTCCATTTGTCTTCGGTAGTACCGTTGAAAAGACCGAAGAACATATCTTGTACTTCTTTGGTGATTGGGCCACGGCCGCCCGCACCTACTTCAATACCATCTACACTGCGTACTGGCGTTACTTCTGCCGCTGTACCACACATGAAGACTTCATCAGCTAGATACATAGCTTCACGAGGAATATTTTCTTCGCGAACTTCGTAGCCTTTATCTCTAAGTAGCGTCATACACGTATCACGAGTGATACCTGGAAGAATGGCTGCAGTTTTAGGCGTAGTAATCACAATGCCGTCGCGAATAACAAAAATGTTTTCGCCCGCACCTTCGCTGATGTAACCGTTAGTATCAAGGGCAATACCTTCACCGTAACCATGACGACGGGCTTCCATCGAAATAAGCTGTGAAGATAAGTAGTTACCACCGGCTTTAGCTCCAGTAGGCATAGTGTTAGCGGCTAAGCGGTTCCAAGAAGAAATACCAGCATCTACACCATTTTTAAGTGCTTCTTCACCTAAGTAAGCGCCCCACTCAAAGGCAGCAATGGCAACTTCAGCTTCTGTACCGAAAGGCACTTGAAGTCCCATACCAATATCACCGTAAAACGCGATAGGGCGAATGTACGCTGACTTCAATTTGTTCTCACGAATGATATCAAGGGTAGCTTGGTTAATTTGATCTAACGTGTATGGAATAGTCATACGGTAGATTTTCGCTGAATCGAACAAGCGACGGTTGTGGTCGTTTAAACGAAAAACACAAGTACCTTGATCGGGAGTGTCGTATGCACGTACACCTTCAAATACAGACGAACCATAATGAATAGCATGCGTCATTACGTGACAAGTCGCGTCTTTCCAATGTTTCAATTCGCCATTAAACCAAATATGTTCGGCAGGTTGCTTAGCCATGAGTAATCCTTCAAAAATTGAGCGTAAAGCCCGAACCGCGTTTTGCGGAAATATTAATACCGAGACGAATGATACATGACAGTGCGCGAGCGCCCAATACGCTGGATGCAATACGCGACGCGCGGACACATAAATTTACGCATCTGTGCGTTATCACTGACATTGAAACACTGTCGCTTGTCGTGAAAACAAAGGACATCAGATAAAATCAATAAGCTTATGCTATTGAATTTACAGATTTAATTGACGAGCAACACCCAGTTCCTTGGATGAATGCTAAAATGAATGGTTGTACGATAGGGCTATGGCTTTTTCACCCCAATTAAACGTGAATTGGCCGTTACACGATTAATGTGCGCAAAGAAATAGCATGAAACCGCTGCCGAAATCAAGTATTTTGCGGTTCAAACGCAGTTTTCATAAGATAAAAAAGGGTATCGCAATACAATGGTAGACTGGTTTCACTGGTTAAATTTAGCAGGGGTAGCTGTGTGTGCTATTTCTGGCACCTTAATGGCGTACCAAAAACGGATGGACGGGTTTGGCGTTATTGTATTGGCAAGTGCCACTGCTATAGGAGGTGGAACACTGCGCGATATGATGCTGGATGTTCCCGTATTCTGGATTGCCGATAACGATTATCTTTACACTACACTTATTGCTGCCTTCATTCCTATCATTTGGTTACGAGTTAGCCCGCGCTTCCCTTATCACTATTTGCTTATTGCTGACGCCTTTGGATTAGCGCTATTTAATGTAGTGGGTATTGAAAAAGCCTTAGCCAATGACACAGGTATTGCAGTAGCCATTGCTATGGGCACCATTACAGGGGTTTTTGGTGGTTTATTGCGTGATGTTATATGCAGAGAAGTGCCTTTGGTACTGGGCGGTGAACTCTACGCCACGACCTGTATTGTGGGCGGGATGGCCTACGGACTCGCTATGTATCTGGGCTTGGAGGCCCAATGGTGCGGTGCAGTTGCACTTGCGACCACAGTATTAATGCGGTTAGGCGCCATGCGTTGGCACTGGGAAATGCCGGTCTTCTATAACGAAAATTAGTCCTTCTTCTTGCCCTAAGTACAGTTTCAGCTTTTACCACGCTCACTTAAAGTATTTCTCTTTAGGTACTTTCTTCTAGAGCGACAATTTATGAGCATGGCAGTAGTTAAAACCTTTGCGGGGCAGGGCGTAGCAGCCCCCGAGGTGTCGGTAGAAATTCACTTGGCTAATGGTCTGCCGGCGTTCCAGTTAGTAGGTATGGCGGAAACCAGTGTAAAAGAAGCTCGAGAGCGGGTGCGTAGTGCACTTATTAATAGTGGTTTCGATTTTCCGGCAAAGCGCATTACCGTTAACTTGGCCCCTGCTGATATTCCTAAATACGGCGGCCGCTTCGATTTACCCATTGCGGTGGGTATTTTGGTAGCGTCAGGTTATCTTCCCGATACCAGTGTGCTTAACATTGCCTTTGTGGGCGAGCTTGGCTTAAACGGTGAAATTAAGCCAGTAAGCGGGCTTATTCCTGTTTTAATTGCGGCAGCCGACGACGACACGCCACTTGTTTTTCCGGGGGTTAACGATGTTGAGGCCTCGTTAGTCTCTTACGCTACGCGTTACCCAGCGTTTGATCTTCTGTCTGTTTACGAGCATTTGGCGAATAATAAAAAACTCAATAAAGGCCAGCCCTTCAGCCCTTGTGCCTCTTTATCTAGCAGTTTGGGCTGGGATGATATTATTGGCCAAACCCAAGCTAAACGTGCATTAACCATTGCCGCAGCAGGCAGCCATAACCTGCTTATGGTGGGCCCACAAGGTACAGGCAAAAGCTTACTGGCCAGTAGGTTACTTGCATTATTACCCCCGATGACTGAACAAGAAGCCTTAGAAGTCGCCTCCATTCATTCAGTAAAAGGGGAAAATTTAAATGTGGAGCGATTTTTAAAGCGCCATATGCGCAGCCCACACCATACGAGCTCTGCAGTAGCGCTTACCGGCGGTGGCTCGCAGCCTGTACCTGGCGAAATATCGTTAGCCCACAACGGCGTATTATTTTTAGATGAATTACCCGAATTTGGCCGCCGCGCATTAGATGTACTTAGAGAGCCTTTAGAAACGGGGGATGTACATATATCCCGTGCGATGGCGAGCGCTACATACCCTGCTAATTTTCAATTAATAGCGGCTATGAACCCCAGCCCTACCGGCGATATAGACGACAACCGCTTAACCCCACAACAGCAGTTAAGTTACTTAAATAGGTTATCGGGCCCCTTGTTAGATAGAATAGACATACAAGTGGAAGTACCAAGGCTTGCCAGTTACGACTTATCGCCACCGGTAAACTCTGCGTCTGATTCCATGATAGAGGCTAGGAATAGGGTATTACGGGCAAGGGAAGTACAGCTTCTTCGGCAAGGTAAGCCCAATGCACAGTTAAATGCAGGTGAGCTTGCTGATTTATGCCAATTAACCGACACGGACTTACGTTTTTTACAAGCGGCGGCTAAACAATTGAATTTGTCGATGCGGGTGTTCCACCGCACCCTTAAAGTCGCGAGGACGTTAGCAGATTTATCTGAAGCGCCTACGGTTACCCGCGCTCACTTAGCCGAAGCACTAGGTTACCGTGCACTGGACACCTTAATTAAGCAGCTCAGTAGTCAGTAGCATATTAGGTGATAACCTAACCGCAAGTAGCCCGAAAGTTTAAAGCTTGATGCCAAATTTTTAATACCTAAAGACTAGCTTTAACTTCCAAGCTTAACGCCGCTTGTATGGCTAAACAGTTCATCATTGAACAGTTTAGGGCACCATTTCTAACTGTAAAAATGCGTTTATAAGTGGCTCGTTTTGCTTATCCTGCAAGCAGCATAGGCCTAATCCATAGGGTTCAATATCATCTACCGGAATTTGCGTTACCAAGCTTGCCATACTGGAATGATCGAGCACCACTTTGGGCACAAAACCAACACCACACGCTAAAGCCACCATGCTAACAATGGCTTCATTGCCCCCCACGGAAGCATAAACATTTGGCCTAATCCCATGCTCTGCAAACCAGTGGTAAGCGATGCGTCTGGTTGGCCCATGCTCAGGCATGATCACCTGATGTTTGGTCCAATCTACCTGAGTCAATTGAGTTAATCGCCAGTCACGGGGCGCAATAAGTACCAAAGGCACGTTATCCAAAGGGGAGAAATGTAAGTCTGTAGGTAAATCCGGCGTATAGATAGCTATCGATAAGTCGCACTCTTTCTGCTTTACCTTATCTATGGCTAATGCGGGGTCGCCCGTAATTAAGCGAATATCCACGCCTGGATGTTGCGCCCTGAACTGACGTAGGATGGCCGGTAAGTGGCTTTGACTTGCTGTTACAGAGCAAAACAAACTTATCTCGCCTTGCAAAGAATTACTGTCTTCTCGTAAGTCTACCTTCAGTTGTTGCCAGTCTTTTAATGCTTGGGTAGAGAAAGACAGCAGTTTGTGCCCACTATGGGTGAGTGCCACTTTACGGTTATCTCGTTTAAACAGGGTACAACCCAATTCATCCTCTAGCCTTTGTATTACGCGGCTTAGCGTAGAAGGCGACACATACATAGCTTGCGCAGTATCACCAAAATGTAGGCTTGTGGCGAGATGCGTAAACAGTTGAAGGCTACGAAAATCCATAGTGTTTCACTTATTGCAATATTATCTTGCAAATATATCATTTTCCAAAACAAAAGAAATCCCTTAATCTCCGTAGCAAGTCGTCATAGACGAGGTCGTCAACGCCACGGTTGGTTGTTGATAATGACGAAAATGAATGTTGTTCGGAATTTTTATGGCTAATTATTTCAATACCCTATCGCTACGCCAGCAGCTAGATCAGCTTGGCCGCTGCCGCTTCATGGCACGCGAAGAATTCGCTGACGGTTGTCAGTTCTTAAAAGGCAAGAAAATTGTCATTGTAGGCTGCGGTGCTCAAGGTCTTAACCAAGGCTTGAACATGCGTGACTCTGGGTTAGATGTTTCTTATGCGCTGCGTCAAGCAGCCATTGAAGAGCAACGCGACTCTTACAAACGTGCTACTAGCAATGGTTTTACCGTTGGCACATATCAGGAATTAATTCCTAGTGCTGATTTGGTGTACAACCTAACGCCTGACAAGCAGCATGCAAGCGTTGTAGAAGCGGTAATGCCGTTAATGCAAAAAGGCGCAACACTTGGATACTCACATGGCTTCAACATTGTTGAAGAAGGCCAACAAATCCGTAGCGATATTACGGTTGTGATGTGTGCACCTAAGTGCCCAGGTACAGAAGTACGTGAAGAATATAAGCGTGGTTTCGGTGTACCAACATTGATTGCTGTTCACCCTGAGAACGACCCTGAAAACAAGGGTTGGGATACCGCTAAAGCATTAGCGAGTGCAACAGGTGGCGATCGTGCAGGTGTACTTGAGTCTTCGTTTGTAGCTGAAGTTAAATCAGACCTTATGGGCGAGCAAACCATTCTATGTGGTATGCAACAAGTTGCAGCAGTACTTGCTTTTGAGAAAATGACCGCTGATGGCATAGACGCAGCGTATGCTGGTGCACTTATTCAGTTCGGCTTAGAAGCAGTCACTGAAGCACTTAAGATTGGTGGCGTAACCAACATGATGGACCGCCTATCAAATCCAGCTAAAGTAAAAGCGTACGATTTGTCAGAGCAATTAACTGACATGCTTCGCCCACTGTTTGAAAAGCATCAAGACGACATCATTAGCGGTGAGTTCTCTCGCACTATGATGGAAGATTGGGCAAACGGCGATGCGAATCTACTTAGATGGCGCGAAGAAACCGGTGAAACTGGTTTTGAAAACGCACCTGTCTATGAAGGTGAAATCAGCGAGCAAGAATTCTTTGACCACGGCATCCTTTTAGTTGCCATGATCAAGTGCGGTGTAGAAGTGGCCTTCGACGTAATGGTTGAAGCGGGTATCTTACCTGAGTCTGCGTACTACGAATCACTGCATGAAACACCACTTATCTCTAATACCATCGCTCGTAAGCGTTTGTATGAAATGAACGTGGTAATTTCAGACACAGCAGAATATGGAAACTACTTGTTTGCGAATGCAGCAATTCCAATTTTGCGTGAGAAATTTATGCCTACTATCGATACTTCAGTTATTGGTAAGGGATTGTCAGAAACCTCTAATCAGGTTGAAAACAAGCGCCTTGTTGATATTAACGAAGCTATCCGCACTCACGGTGTTGAGCAAGTAGGTAAGACCCTGCGTGGCTACATGACTGACATGAAAGCCATAGTTGTGTAAAAACAGAGGTTAGGACAGTTTCTGTCGTTAGGTGCTTTATATAAGCCCTCTTGCCCGACCAATTTGGTCGGGCTTTTTTATGCCTATTTGTTTTTACCTATTCCCCGCATTCGCGAACTCGCTCTGCATATCTAACTGCAAAGTAAGCCAACACAAAGAAGACAAAAAAGCCCACACCTATCGGGTATAAATTGCCATCTAAAAAGCTATCTACGAACAGCGCAATAGGCACAGAAAAAAGACTAGAAAGAGAACCAATAATAGCAGCACCAAGCCCTGCCATATCACCTAATGGCTGCATGGCAAGTGCGTTTAAGTTGCCAAATAAAATGCCCACAAAAAAGAAACCAACGAACATGGTAATTACGGTAAGCACAAGTGGCGGTAACCCATCGTAAGCGAACAATAAAGCAAGATAGACAACAGCAAACCCGTTAACGCCTTTAAGCGCAAACCGACACAAACGGCGCATGCCGAATTTCATCACCATAGTGCCGTTGAAATAAGACGCTAAACCAATCGAGAATGCCAGTACTGCAAATATGTAAGGAAACATATCGCCCACACCGTAATACACCTGAAAAATGGTTTGTGAGGCACTTAAATACGCCAGAAACGAACCAAAAATACCCGCCATGGCGAAGGTATACCCCATTACCGTTGCATGGGTAAGAATAAATTTTGATGACAAGTAAAACTGCTTAAATGAAAACGGCCTGCGTTTATGCCGAGGTAAGGTTTCCCCCTGCCGACTGAAAAACCATGTACCGGCTAATGTTGCCACAATTAAAAATAGGGTGAAGATATGAAACCACCCAAAAAAGCTCATGACTGCCTGGCCCACCATGGGCGCTATCATAGGCACCAGGATAAACACCATCATAATAAATGACATCACCCGGGCCATCGCATCACCCACGTACAAGTCGCGAATAATCGCCATGGCAGCGATACGAGGTCCAGACACACCAAAGGCTTGTATTACACGCCCTACCAACATGGTTTCTAAATTAGTGGCCGACATGCACACGAAAGTACCAATCGCAAAAACAAACAACCCAATTAAAATGGTAAGCCTTCTACCACGACTATCTGCAAATGGACCAAAGAACATCTGCCCAAAGGCCATTCCCATAAAGAAAACGGTCACAATAAGATGGGTATGATGTGGCTCGTCTACGTTTAACGTATCGCCTATTTGCAGTAGTGCAGGCAGCATAGCGTCAATGCTTAACGCCACCAGCGATGTCATGGTAGCCATCAGTGCTACAAATTCAATTAACCCTAAAGGGGGCTTTCCTTGAGGCTGGCCAGCATTAGGCGCGGTCTCGCTTGAATGGGACATAATTTCTCTATTTAACGAAGAAGGGGATAGTACTTGTGTTGCTCAGTGTGATGATTGACGCGTTAGTGCATCATAATTGCACGCTGAATGGGCAGAAGTGTAACGTAAAGATGAACAAAAAGCCGCCAGTTTCACGCTATTTGGTCGTGGAACTTGGCGGCTCTGGCTATTTTGAGAGTACAGCGTGAAAAAAGGTTTATTCTGTTTTCAAATACTTATCTAAAAATGCATCCATTTCAGCAAAGAAGCGATGTCGATTGCCCTGTATAGACAAGTAATGATCTCCCGACTCTAGCTCGACATATTTAAATGTTTTATCTAAATCTTCGAGTTCGTCAGCCATATAACGACTTTGTAATGGTCTAACGATGCGGTCTTCTTCACCATGCACCAGTAGAATCGGCGTTTTTATCCCTTCTGCATTGTAATAAGGTGAGCGTGATTCCAAATCGTCGAAGTCATCACCAATCTGGTCTTTCACCAAGTCTGAATTCACAAAGCGTCTGGCGTGGATAACGATATGCTTTAATGAACTCACACCGGCAAAGCTTACTGCACATTGAAATAAATCTGGCGTTTTCACTGCCGCCATTAACGCTGCATAGCCGCCGTAACTCGCGCCAACAATACACATATTGTCTTTGGTGGCATAACCTTGCTCAACCATCCAGTTTGCTGCGTCTGTGATGTCATCTTGCATCGACAGCCCCCAGCTTTTCATCTGGCTTTGCGCGAAGTCGAAGCCATAACCTTCCGAGCCTCTAAAGTTAGGGCGAAGCACCGCGTAGCCCTTATTGGTAAAGTACGAGGTCCAGTAATCGAAACCACTAAAATCTCGCGCACCGGGTCCACCATGAGGGTGAATAATCGTAGGAAACGGCCCTTCTCCATTCGGCAAGGTTAAGTAAGCCTCAATTTCAATATCATCACGGGCAGTGTAAGTAATCAGGTTGTGCTCAGTCAGCATGCCCTCTTCAATTTTAGGGTACTGCTGAAACAGGAAGTCTAATGAACCTTTTTCGCGGTCACCAATGAAATAGGCGCCTGGCATAGTGTCTGACTCAGAATACACAATATATTTTTTCTCATCACGGCTAAAGCTAACGAGTGTATTGGAATAGTCGACCAGCGCTTCGTCTAAGCCATTTTGCAGTGCGACATAACGCTCGTCCCAGTAGTGTCTACCATAGTGACGAATTCCAATAGCATCGTTGGTAACAGGGGAGTAGATTAAACTGCCATCTACGTCATAACCTTCATCAGAGAAAATTTCTGTGTGCTCATTGGTCTCGAGGTTTAACGTAAACAAGGCTTTGTAGTCTCCCTTGTAGCCGCGATAATAAAGAATGTTAGGATCGAGGCCAAAGCCTAGAGGCATTTCACCTTTTTCACTCATGGCATTGTAACTAAACAAGGTACGCCAACTATCATCTTCTTTAAGTAATACGTGGCGCTCACCACTGTCATAATCTAGTGTGATACCCACTCGAACATTATGCTGTCTATCAACGACCCAATCTCTAATACTGCGCTTCCCACGCTCTAATCTTGTAGTACTGCCCGTATAGACATTCACTTTGAATACAGAAGGAAGGGCAAAAACTTCTACGTCAATGGCCATTAAGATGTGTTCAGGATCATCAGGTAGCCAATCAATCACATTATCTTGAAATTGTGGCACACGATTAGGATCTGCCGCTCTTCGTTTCAGTCTTCGCCAGTCTAAAAGGTGTTTAGGTTTTTCGCCCTGCGCATCGAAGTTCATAGCCAGTAGGCGAGTATCATAGACCCGCGTATTGCCACGACGGCTTTCATAACGAGCACTAACCACGATTCGCTCATCGTTAACCCATCGATACCAATTTATCTTAACTTTTTCGTTATCGGAGTGAATAAGGTAGTGAAACTTACCTGTGGTCAGGTCAAACGTGGCTAAAACCGATAGTTCATCTGGCTCATTAACGTTCTTCACAAACGCAATTTTATCGCCTTTAGGCGACAATGCGGGCCTTCGATAAGCCGGTAGGGCACTAAATACGGTGTAAGGCAGGGGGGCTGAAACACGTTCTACTGGTTCTGCGGTATTTTCATCACTTAGCGCACTAACGCTTATTGAGCTTAAGAAAAACAGAACAACTAAAGAGGTAACTGAATGGATACACGAAAAAAACCGACAGCGCATATATTTTCCTTTGCTTATTAACAACCCTTATTGAACTATTCATCCTGTGATTAGCTCGAAGTTTGTAACACTATACAACGATTTATAGTTTAAAAAGAAAGTTTAATTGTAATAATTGGTTACATTCAAACCAAACACTACACTAAAAAGAACGTGACATTAACCTGTACTTTAGTTGTGCTTTTTTACTAAATACGCAGTATACAAAGGGGTGTGGTATTATCAGCATCGTCGATGCTGTGTTAGTTATCTCGTATCATATTAGCGCCCCTTTTTTGTAAAGGCTGAAGCTGCGCCGTCTCTTTTTTTTTGCTACAAGGAATCGCATTTTTCAATGCCATCGTGCTTTCTCTCTTCTTTAAAAACGCCGCTAGCGGGTATTAAAACCTGGCGCCACCGAGGGTACGCTCTTCGGTTTTTATCGCTGTGCCTATTTGTCTTTTTTATCTCTTCTGCTCAAGCGATTACCTACAAAGTTAATGGGGTAAAGCAAGACACGCTTAAAGACAATATTCGCCTACACTTGAACAATTTAGATGTAGAAACCGAGCTATTGAATGACCCATTCTGGCAGGACGAAGTTATCGCGACGGTAGCCACTGCCGTGCAGCCCTTTGGCTATTACAATAGTGATGCAACAGTAAAAGTCACTGAAGGCGATGAGGTCGTTGTGACAGTTTCACTTAACGAACCTCTTCTGGTATCAAAGGTCACCCGAGAAATTATTGGTGTAGGACGAGAAGATAGCGACTTTAGAAGCCGCTTTAATGGGTTTTCGCTTAAAGAAGGGGATGTACTTAATCAACCCGTTTACGAGTCGTTTAAGTCATCGATGTTTAATTATGCCTTGTCTCATGGTTACTTTGATTTTTATTGGCAAGCCACGCGGTTAGATTTAGTCAGAGAGGAAAAAGAAGCTAACATTCTTCTTATTGCCCAAAGCGGCCCCCGTTATAATTTTGGTAAACTAAAGTTTGTTGGAGAAGACAAAGCGAAGTCAATTATCGAACGGCTCACCCCGTTTGAGGAAGGCAAGCCTTATTCATCAGCAAGATTGTCAGATTTCAACCGTTCGTTAAATCAATCGGGATACTTTGATAGGGTAATTGCGCGGCCAGTGGTAAGCGATGCAGAGGGACTAAATGTACCGATTGAAGTATCGCTGTCACACCGCCCAAAGGATGCGTTTAACGTATCGGTTGGTGCTGCCACCGATACGGGTCCACGCGTTACTTTAGGCTGGGAACGCCCTTGGGTAAATGATCGTGGTCACTCTGTATCATCCGATATCTTTATCTCTCAACCAGAACAATCTGTTACTGCCGACTATCGTATCCCGATGCAGAACATCACCAGAGACTACATTAGTTTTGAAGCTGGTTATCAATTTATTGAATACAGTAACACCTCGATTGAAAGTGAGACCTTGTCACTTGCTGCTCACCGCTACTTTCAGGAAGATCATTCACCTTGGCAGCATGATGGCTCTATCACATACTTACAAGAAACCTATGATCAAGGCGACACTGACAACAACACTACATCACTTATATTGCCCGGCTACTCTATTACTTACATAACCAAAGATAACGACCTTAATATTAATAATGGGAATTATTTTCAATTTTTATCCCAAGTGGGGCGAGATAATCTTGGCTCAGATATTAATATTGTGAAATCTGTGATGGAAGGCATGGTCATTCGTACCTTTTCTGACGTGCATCGGGTCGCTATTCGCGGTGAGCTTGGCGCAATCAAAACCAATGATTTTTCACAAGTACCAACATCACTGCGGTTTTATGCCGGTGGCGACCAAAGTGTTCGCGGGTTCGATTACCGAGAAATTTCGCCTACTGATGATGTTATCGACCCTGAAACCGGTGACATCGTAACTGATGCCATTGGTGGTAAATACTTAGCCACTGCCAGCGTGGAGTATGCCTATCGCATTGCACAAAATTGGCGTATTGCCGCCTTTACCGATGCGGGTACGGCCACCAATGATTTAGATACCACATTAACTTACAGCGTGGGGTCGGGTTTTCATTGGCTATCCCCAATAGGCCCTGTACGCGTGTACGTGGCTCGCGGCTTTGCACCAGATGAAAAGACATGGCAACTGCATCTAATGTTGGGGCCAGAGTTATGAGAAAGCGCACGATTTCAACCATTCTACTAACGCCTGTACTTATTGTGGTGTTTGTTTACGGATTATTAATTAGCCCACTAGGCGGGCCGACCATACGCCTAATTGCCAATAATTTAGTAGGCGGGCTGAGTATTGAAAGCATTGAGGGTGGTCTTGCCGACAACCTCACTATTTCACAGGTAAAGTGGGAGAATGCGCAGTGGCGGGTGCACGCTGAGTATGCGTATCTTGATGTTACGTGGCGCTGTATCTTTGAGCCTCGAGTCTGCGTCAACGAAGTCAATGCCAGCGGAATTCTTGTTGAACAATTACAAGCGTCACCAAAAACAGAATCAGCCGAAGAAACAGAAAACTTTACGCTGCCTTTACCTATAGAGGTAAACCAAGCCAAGGTTGAGCGTTTTACCTTAAAAATGTCGAGTCAGACAGTTGAACTAGGGAAGTTAAACTTAGATGAGTTCTTAGGCAACGATAAGCTGACGATATCGTCGTTATCGCTTGAAGATTTAGCCGTTACCCTTCATCAAGTTGAAGCATCCTCTCAAACAACAGCCTCTTCGGCTAACGCGAACAAGGATGGTGCTACCTCTGAAAGTAGAGCTGACAATAGCACCTCGAACAAATCACTACCAAAGTCTTATTCGCTTTCATACACCGCCCCAGAACTGCCCACAGTTTCATCGCCTATTCCTATAAGAATTGGAGAGTTTTCACTGACCAATGGCACACTACATCAAGGCGATACAGCCCAAACCTTATCAGTATTCGCTTTTAAGGATTTTGAGTTTGCCAATGCTAATATATCGTTGGCCAATTTGGACGTAGTTCATCCACAAGGCAAGCTTAATGGCGACATTGCGGTCACCCTTGATGGTGCCTATCCGTTATCAGTCTCACTGAACGGTAGCGGCCCTATAGACGACAGCCAGCAGCAAGTAGACTTTCAAGCATCAGGCTCGCTGGCTGCACTTGAAGCTGACCTACAAACTGACGGTGTGATGAATGCCAAAGTAAACCTGTCTGCCGATGTACTTAGTGACAACCTGCCCATTTCCTTTAGCGCATCATGGAAAGAACAGCCCTTACCCACTATGGAGTCTGGCACCCTTCACGATGGCGCACTAACCCTTAACGGCACCATGGGTGATTACATTTTAGATGGCGGGGCAGCTGCCACTTTGCCCGATGTAGGCAAGGTGCCTGTAGCGCTAAATGTGGTGCTAAAAGAACACAACATCTACGTGAACGAAGCCAAAATCGAAGCATTAGAAGGCAGTATCAGTAATACCGGTACCTTGTACTTAGATGAGGCTATTTCTTGGGAAGGAAACACTACGTTTACCAATGTCTCTGGTGTTCAGTTTTCTGAATACGCGCCTGAGCAGTTAGAAGGTGGCTTTACCAGCGTGATGCAATATACGGAAAAAGGCCCGCAAGTCAGTATTCGAGATTTAGACTTAAAAGGCGTTTTGCAAAACAAACCCTTTTCGGTAGCCGGCGCTTTCGTTTATTCCGGCCCCAGCGACTTGCTGGTTGCTTCGCTAGCCGTAGAGCAAGCCGAAAATAAAATTGATGTGGTAGGCCAACTGTTAAACAAACGCTATATTAACGCTGATATTGGTCTTGATGTAGCGGAAATTGCCGACCTTTACCCTGAAGTAGCTGGGGCGATATCTGGCAATATAAAAGCCACAGGCCCATGGATTAACCCCGTTGCCAAAGGCGCACTTAATTTTTCAAATATTGCGGTGTCGCCTGCGCTTTCAAACGCGGCAGCCCAACAAGGCGAAATTAATGGCAAGCTTGTTATTGATGGCTCATACACAAGCCATAAGGTCGACCTAGATATAACCTTGCCTGAGCATAGCGTTGCCCTTAGCGTTGCAGGTAAGTGGCAAGACAATGCTTGGGCGGGTCAGGTAGAACAGAGCAAATTAAAACTCGCCAATATGCATTGGGCGTTGTCATCACCATTTTCTCTCAATGTCGGCACGGCACCGCTTAGCGCCAATGTGGGCGAACACTGCTGGCACTCTCGGGAAGAGGGTGAACTTTGTATCACCAGCTTGAACTACCAAGAAAATAAAGCGAAGTGGAATGTATGGGCTAAGGCACTGCCTGTTGGCTTGTGGGCGCACGAGCTTGCGCCAGATATGATTGCGGCAGCAGCACCGGCAACCTTATCGGTGAAAACCCAAGGCCAATATTCTCAGGCCGATCCTATTGATGCGACTTTTACGGCGTCTTTATCACCAGCCACATGGCAATTAGGAAAAGAACGACCACTCGCTATAAGCGTTAACTCTGTGGAAACCACCGGCACTTTCAAGCAAGGTGAGCTTAAAGCTAAGTCGCTTATTGCCAGTGAAGATTTAGGTAATGCCACCCTCAATATTAGTACTTCGCCTTTTGAGGAACGCAAACCCATAAGCGGTAATTTGGAACTAGTTAACATCGATGTCGCGCCACTGAAGCCTTTATCTCCTGCTATTCGCACCCTTACGGGTGTAATGAATGGCACGATCACGCTGGCGGGATTTATCGACTCACCGGACCTCACAGGTGAACTACAAATAGAAAACGGCGCCATTGATATTCAAGACACGCCCGTGTCACTGGAAAACTGGACTCAATCAATTACGTTAAACGGCCAACAAGCCAACTTCGACGGCACATTTTTGCTGGGCGGTGGTAAAGGGTCGCTAAACGGCGATCTCAGTTGGGCTGATGTACCAAGCGCGAACATTAATTTGAAAGGCGATAAATTTGAGGTACGCCAACCAAACATGCGTTTGCGGGTATCGCCAGATTTGAAAGTAGCGGCTACCGCTGACAAGGTTGATGTATCAGGCAGTGTCAATATACCTTGGGCGCGTATTGAAGTTGAATCATTACCTGAAAGCGCGGTGTCACCGTCTAAAGATGTTCACCTTCGCGGCGAACCGCCTAAAGAAGAACCCCTTGATATTGTCCATGCGTCTGTGATGGTCAATATCGATAAAGGCAAAACCGGTGAAGTGAAGCTGGAAGCATTTGGCTTAACCGCAAGTTTGCACGGCGGCGTAAAAGTGAATAACCAACCTGCTTTAGTGGGCTTTGGTGATTTACAAATACTCAACGGCCGTTATAACGCCTACGGCCAGCAGCTGGTTATTCAAACGGGCGAAGTGCAGTTTAATGGCCCTATCGATCAACCCATGCTGCTAATTGAAGCCATTCGCGACCCAGACAAAACAGACGATGATGTGATTGCCGGCATTAGAATAGACGGCGCCGCCGATTCCCCTAGCATTAATTTATTCTCAGAGCCTGCAATGGATCAGCAAAACGTACTTTCGTACTTGCTAACAGGGTCTGGCCCAGACGCTGAAAGCGAAGATCCTAACTACACGGCATTGTTACTGGGCTTTGGCCTTTCAAATACCAAAACCTTAACCGGCCAAGTAGGTAATGCATTAGGCATTGATGATTTCAGCTTAAGCACTAACGAGAACAAACTGTCGGTAACCGGTCAGATTAATGACAGGTTAACGGCTGAATATAACGTGGATGTGGGGTTGAGTAACAATGATTCAAGCAGCACCCTTCGCCGTAGGCAAGACCCGCCCGATTTAGCATTGCGCTACCGCTTGTTGCCTCGTTTATTTTTAGAAGCGGTACAAACCACCATTGAGGATCAGTCTGAATTCGCCTTAGATTTATACTATGAATTCTTCTTAGGAGAAGAAAAAGACGATGATGATAGTGAAGATCGTGTTGAAGATGAGGGTGGTGATGGAAACAACAACGAAAGCAGCGATACCAGTAACGGTGAAGCTGCTACCTCAAAGGCTGAAAAAGCGACAAAATAGCTAACTCATAATGACGGGCGGCAGGTCTTCAAAAATGACTAGCCGCCGTCGCTCATATCATTTAATGCCGTTAATTTTTGTTCAAATTGCTTTTGCCTGCGATGCGCCCAAACATACCACACCGCCATAATACCAGCGGTAATTACCGTTACCAGCACTACCACCCCATACTCCCTTTCTTCAGCAGCCTTAGCCAAGGTAAAGATGGTATTGAACGTAATAACAATGAGAACGGCTATCCAGGCAGAATGTTTGTTAATAAAGGCAATACGTGCGTTGTTTTTAAACTGCTTTTTCAATTGTTGAACATGATCGTTAGTTTGCGCATTACTGCCAAACGCAGCCACTCTTCTAAGCCAAAGCTGATAGCCAAGTAAAGGTAAAATGAAAATAATAAGACCAATATTTAAAAGACGTACCAGTGGGGGGAACTCACTCCAGTAATACAAAAACATCCATGCCATTGGGATAACTGAGAGGCAATCTACCATTATGTAAAGACGCTGCTTTCTTGTTTGGCTTTTAAACGTTTTTTTCACCTCATCCAAATCTACATTCGACACGGGTTGGGCTTGCCATAACGCGCTGAGGTCATTGTCACTATTACTGCCATTATCAGCGCTTTTGTTATTGTCATTCATCAGAGTTTCCTTCCAATACACTTGCTTTAGCACGCTTTAAAATAACCCCTACATGAGATTTGGTTAGGCCGCATATATCAGCAATCTCATCGTAAGATAAGCCTTCTAAGGAAAGGGTAAGTACTTGTCGCGGTTGTACCGCTAGTGCGCGTACTTTAACGAGTAATCGTGTTAGTGATTGTTGCTGGCTGGTGGCCGTTTCAGGGGAGACTTGTGACATTTGCTCAATAACAACGTCATCGTTGTACTCATCGGTATCGACGCGCTTCATCTGATTTGCCACGTGAGTAACGGCGCGGTTATGGGCAATTTTTAGAATATAAGTTTTTACACTGCTATCGCCTTTAAAGCGCACAAGCCCCTGCCACACAGCAATGGCTATTTCTTGTAGCAGTTCCTGCTGTAAGGCATGGTTAGCCTCGTAACTGTTTGCTACACGGCTTAATAGACTACCGTACTGTGCAAACACATCTTCAAATCCTTGCCCCAATCTCTCATCCCCAGTATTTCTTATTATTCACTGCACTGTATTACCGACTATTACGTTAAGAGCCACCCATTTACTTTTCTTACATGCATGTGATGACAGAAATCACCAGTGCTTATTTTGTGTAGTCTAGGGTGAGCGAAAAAAATTACATTTCTTTGTAATTTTTTTTGAAACCTAAAGACTAGTAAGCATGAAGGGTGTTATCGAAACACCACTATTGGGTACAAAATTAGTTACAAAACCGGACGCAAACTTTTACCTTGGAGCACACTATGTCTACCTTAAGCATTTTTTTACTTATTGGCTTTATCACCATCATCGCTCTAGGCGCAAGTTACTTAGATGCTAAATTTCAATGGCGCCTCAACGACTGGATGAGTGGTACGTGTAGCAATCCTTTCATTGCTAGCAAAGCCACACAGCAGCAACAACAACTTATTGAGAAAAAAGATAAGCAAATTGCCGCCTTACTAGAGCGAGTCGAAACACTGGAAGCCATAGTGACTCAGCCGGCGTATGAACTGAATCAAAAAATTAATGCGCTTTAGAAATGCATTTAAAGTATGCCTAGCTAGTTCATACTTAGCTATTTCATACTTAGTTACTTAGGGGTGGGCGTCGCATGAATATGGGCACTTTTCCCATGGCAATGGCGTTGCCCACCAACACCACAACTACGCCAAGTACAGACAGCCAACTCCACGTATAACCTTCAAAAAAGGTGGAGATAACCAGCGCCACAATGGGGTAAACCAGTACCACATAAGCGGCTTTGTCGGCGCCTATTTGCTTCAGCAGCTTCATATAAGAACCAAACGCCAACACCGAACCGAAAAGCGCCAAATAAAGCAGCGAAATATAAAACTCGGGCGCCGTTGGAACAACCAAAGTTTCGTTTGTGACCCACGCGGTAATGTAAAGCATTACCATGGCATAACTCATGGCGTAAAAATTCATTTGAATAACCGGCGTGCCTGAAGTGAGGATCCGCTCTGAAATAACGTTACCAATTGATGCACTGAAAAAAGAAACAAACGCGATAGAAAGACCCGCCGCTAATGCTGCATCCATGGATACTTTGGAGAACTCAGGAACAAACATACACACGATGCCGGCCAGCCCAAACGTAGCACCCACCACCACTTCTAAACGAATAGGCTGCTTTAACCACCACCTGCGAAGCACCACATTAAAATAAATAATGCTGGAGCTCATCAGGGCGAGTAACGCGCTGATAATATGCGCCTGCGCCATATAAAGCAGGGTATAGTTGAGGCAATATAGAAAGAAACCTACTCCAGCCATTTTAATGTGAATGTGTAGCGGTAGCTTAAACGGCAGCCCGCGTACTACGCAAAATAGCCCTAAACACAGCGCCGCTAAGGTATAACGCCACGCAACGGCTAAGGTCTCAGCGGTATGCCCTATCTGATAAGTAATCGCTATCCACGTTGAACCCCAAATAAGCGTACATATGGCAAATAGCACACCATTGTTCATATTTGAGTTTCAACAAAATCAATTAAGTGATTCATCGCAATGTCAAAAAGGCGCTGACGAGATTCATTAGCCATCCACGCCGTATGAGGGGTAACGATAAGGTTGGGTATAGCGCCCTTTAATAAGGGATGATTCGGCCCAGGTGGCTCTTGAGATATAACATCAACCGCCGCGCCGCCTATCTGCCCGCGCTTAAGCGCAGCCACCAGCGCCTCTTCATCAACTAACCCTCCTCTGGCAGTATTAATAAGAAAGCTGGTGGGTTTCATTAACGACAACCGAGCTTCGTTGAAAAGGTGATAATTATCATCAGTGAGTGGGCAATGTAAGCTGACTACATCAGCGCTAGGTAACAATGATTCCAGTGAAGGTCGTGGGTCGCGCTTGTTAGCAATGCGCTCCTCTGTTAAAAACCCGCCAGGCCGCGCGGCAATACTCACCTTCATCCCCATTGCGATAAATAGCGCTTCAACTCGCTTACCCAACTCTCCATGACCAACAATAACCGCATGCTTACCGGCAAGCTCTACAATAGGGTGTTCGGTTAAGCAAAAGTGCGGCGACGCCTCCCATTTCCCTTGTTCAACATCGTTATGATACTGGGGAAAGGCGGTGGCTAAATTAAGCAGCAACATTAAGGTATGTTGGGCAACGCTGTCGGTGCCATAGCCTTCCACATTCTGCACGTAAATATTGTGCGATTGGCAGTAATGAGTATCTACGTTGTTAGTACCTGTGGCCATGACGCCCACATACTTTAGCGCCTTGGCGTGTTGCAGGGCCTCGCTATCTAATACTACCTTGTTGGTAAGCACGATATCGGCATTCGCTATTCTGCCAACCACCTCTTCTGGAAGGGTGTTGTCATAGCAAGTTAGCTCAATATTTACGTTATTGAGCAATGACGTATCGATTGTGTCTGAATTCAGTAAATCTGCACTAAAGGTTTCAGCATCAAGAAAAACCCCCGTTAGCTTTTTATGAGTATGTTTTCCCGTGCTTTTAGTGCCTGCTTGGGCGGCTTGACTATTGGCCACCGGCATTTCCTTGATTGTCTGCCTCGCCGATAGACTCGCAAATAGACTCAAGGGCGGTTTTAATATTAACGGGAATAGGCACTGCTTTATCAGAGAGTCTGTCCACAAATACATGCACAAACTGACCGTGCGCCACGCGGCGTTTAGCCTCACCGGCATAAATCGACAAACCGTAAGTAACCGAACTTCGGCCTAACTTTATCACCCTTAACCCAACGTAAATCGTTTCTGGATAAGCCGCTGGCGCTATATATTGGCACTGGCTACTGACTACGTAAGCGACAGCGCTACTTTCTTGAATATTAAGGCCGCCTTCGTCAATTAAAAAGCGATTTACGGTGGTATCAAAAAAGCTGTAATACATCACATTATTAATGTGACCGTAAGCGTCGTTATCTTGCCAGCGAGTAGCAATTTCAAGGTGATAAGGGTAATCGTTGAGCGATGGTGTAATGTCTGTCATGCGTGGCGTTATCCCAAAAAGTTAAGAGTGTGGAAACTATAGCAATACCAAGTCGTCGCGATGTACAACTACGTCGGTTGTTTCATAACCTAACACATCCGCAATATGCTGCGACTTTTTCCCTTTTATCAGCATTAAGTCTCGCGCGTTATAAAGCGCCAAGCCTTTTGCGACAACTTGGTTGTCATAGCAAATTTCTACCGCCTCTCCTTGGTTAAAGTTACCTTCTATGCTCGTCATGCCTGAAGGTAACAAAGACGCCCCGCGATCCACCAAGGCGACTTTTGCGCCTTCATCGACATGAATACGGCCACAGGTTTTAAGCGTATGCGTTAACCACAACCGGCGGGCTTTTTTAGGCGAGTTACTAGCGTGAAACAAGGTGCCAGGAATAGAACCGTTTAACATGGCATCGAAAGACGCCCCTTTCCTGCCGTTAACAATAATAGTTTGAATACCGCTACTGGTGCACTTATCTGCTGCTTCAATTTTCGTTCGCATCCCGCCTGTACCCACCGAGGTACCCGCACCACCTGCTAGTTTGTAAATCGATTCATCAATATTGTGCACTTCACTGATTAATGTGGCGTCTGGATCTTTACGGGGGTCGGCAGTGTACAACCCATCAATATCGGAACAAATAATAAGAGTATCTGCTTGAGCCACTAGCGCGGTATACGCGCCAAGATTGTCGTTATCACCCACTTTTAGCTCGTTCACCGCCACGGTATCGTTTTCGTTAACGATGGGAAGCGCATCATGATTTAGCAATTCTCTTAAGGTATTTTTGATATTCACATAACGAGTACGATCGCGAAGATCGTCAGCGGTAAGTAAAACCTGCGCACAGGGAAAGTCGAAAAACCGTTGCCAGTTTGCCATCATTTGGGTTTGACCAATGGCCGCCATCGCTTGTTTTTCAGCAATAGACGCATTGTGACGTATTTTCACTTTGCTTCGACCCGCAGCCACGCTGCCCGAGGAAACCAAAATAATTTCTTTGCCAGATTCACGGCTTATCGTGATAAAGCGCGCCAGTGCTAATAAAAATCGGGCGCTACACGCATCGCCATTTGGCGCAATAAGGGCGCTACCTACTTTAATTACGGCACGCTGCCAATTGAGACGGTTCATAAGAAGATGATGCAAGAAAACAGGGGGTTAAGAATACGACACTTCGCTTTTTAAACAAACGTTATGTTACAGTTTTTTGCGTTAAAATAGGGTGAGTTTACGGTCAAAAACTGGGATAAAAGCAAAATGGCTTATATACTAGTTCGCTTATTTTATTATAAAAATAACCGGGAAACTCCATGAATAAGCACCAACGACATCTTTTCTGGCTTGCGCCAGTGTTGTCTATGCTGATTTATCTTCCATTCGCCAACGCAGCAATAAATCAAACAAAAGGCGATTTTGAAGATAAGTTCCGTCAGCTAGATGAATCTCTTCCTACCCCCAATGTATATCGAAATGCAGCGGGTGAGCCAGGTCATCAATACTGGCAACAACAAGTAGACTACAAAATTGACGTTAAGCTGATTGAAGATACACGCCGTATCGAAGCCAGTGAAACCATTACCTACCACAACAATGCACCAGATACGTTGAAGTATTTATGGATCCAATTGGATCAGAATAAATTCCGCGACGATTCTATGTCTGCCCTTACCACCACTTTTGGTGGCATCGGTAATCGTGGGCCAGCAACCCAGTCGGCTAGCGGTGGTAAACCTGCACAGTTGAGCATGGCTGCACTTCGCCGCCAACAGTTTGTTGACGATAACGAATTGGGTTACACCATTTCACGGGTGCAAGACAGCGCAGGTAACGATTTACACCACGTTATCGTCGGTACGCTAATGCGTGTAGATTTAGCGCAACCGCTTCAACCTAAAAATAACGTCACTTTCGATATCGATTTTGCGTTTAATATCGTTGAAGAAGATGCGGTTTCTGCTCGTGCGGGTTACGAACATTTCCCTGATGATGAACGTGAAGGCGGTAACGATATTTTCTTACTAGCCCAATGGTTTCCTCGTCTAGCGGCTTATACCGATTACGAAGCATGGACAAACAAAGAGTTCATTGGCCGTGGTGAGTTCACGTTAGAGTTCGGTAACTACGAAGTAGATATTACGGTGCCAGCTGATCATATCGTTTCTTCTACCGGTAAATTACAAAACGCTGATGACGTGTTGACAAAAACCCAGCGTAATCGTTTGAAAGAAGCTGAAGATGCCGATCGCATTGTATTCGTTGTTACCGCTGAAGAAGCGCTAGAGAACGAAAAAGCAGGCACCAACAAGCAAAAAACATGGCGTTTTAAAGCTGACAACGTGCGTGATTTCGCTTGGGCTTCATCGCGTAAATTTATGTGGGATGCTCGTGGTTACCACCAAGGCGGCGACGTTCAGCCATTAGTCATGGCGATGTCTTTCTATCCGAAAGAGGGTGGTGAGCTTTGGGAGAAGTACTCTACCGAATCTATCATTCATACTATGGATGTTTATAGCCGCTTTAGTTTCGATTACCCGTACCCAGTTGCTCAGTCTGTGAATGGCCCAGTTGGCGGTATGGAATACCCAATGATCACTTTCAATGGTCCACGTACTGAGCTTCGTGACGATGGCTCACGTACTTACTCTTTATCTGAAAAACGCTTCCTTATTGGCGTGGTTATTCATGAAGTGGGTCATATTTACTTCCCAATGACGGTTAACTCTGATGAGCGTCAGTGGACGTGGATGGATGAAGGTTTAAACAGCTTCCTAGACGGTGTTGCAGGACGTGAATGGGATCCTACTATTCCATGGGGCGTTGAGCCACGTGACATTGTTAGTTATATGAAGTCTGAAACCCAAGTACCAATTATGACCCAGTCTGATTCGGTACTTAAATTAGGTCCTAATGCTTACACTAAGCCAGCCGTAGCGTTGAACATTCTTCGTGAAACCATTCTTGGCCGTGATTTGTTCGACTTCGCCTTTAAAGAATACGCACAACGTTGGATGTTTAAACGTCCGACACCTTCTGATTTTTTCCGCACCATGGAAGAAGCTTCTGGTGTTGATTTAGATTGGTTCTGGCGCGGTTGGTTTTACACTACTGACCACGTTGATATCAGCCTAGATAGCGTTTACAAACTTCGTTTGAACACTGAAGATCCTGATATTGATTTCGCCCGTGAGCGTGAAGCCGAACTTGATAAGCCTAAATCACTTACCGACATTCGTAATAAAGAAGAAGGGAAAGAGCTTTGGGTAGACCGTTTCGATGATATCAAAGATTTTTACGACGAAAACGACCGTTACACGGTAACCAATAAAGAACGCAACAAGTACCGTAGTTTCTTAAAGAAACTTGAGCCTTGGGAACGCAAAGCGTTTGAACGCGCGGTTCGTGAAGACAAAAACTACTACGTACTCGACTTTAGCAACAAGGGTGGCTTAGTTATGCCGATCATTCTTGAGCTAGCATTTGAAGACGGCACAACCGAAGAAATGCGTATTCCTGCTGAAATTTGGCGTCGTACACCGAAAGCGGTAAGCAAACTTATTGTTACTGAAAAAGGCAAAGAGCTAGTAAGCGTAACGGTTGACCCACATTGGGAAACGGCTGACGTAGATGTTGAAAACAACCACTATCCGCGTCAAATCATTCCTTCACGTATTGAAGCGTACAAGTCTAAGCCTCGTAACACTTACGAGTATCGCGATCTAATGAACGATGTAAAAACCGAGCTAAAGACCGACGATGACGAAGACGAAGATGACAACTAAGGTTATGCCTTTTCAGTTATCTGCAAAAAACCATAAGCAGGGCCTAACGGCGCTGCTTGTGGCCGTTTTCTTATGTACTGGCTTATTCAGTACTTGGGCTAACGCGCATCAAGTTAAAGCCGCTATTACTACCGTGTTGTTCAACCCTCGAACGCAAAACATTGAGGTCATGCATCGCTTTAACCTGCACGATGCCGAGCACGCTGTAAAAGTACTGTTTGATAAGCACGCCGATATTATGGAAGAAGAGAAAACCCAGCAAGCGTTCGCTGATTACGTAAGCAACCATTTTGCGTTGTTAAACGGTGAGGAAAAATCATTAGATTTAGGTTTAGTAGGTTTTGAGTTAGATGGTAATCACTTTTGGGTGTACCAAGAAACCGCTCAACCGCCAGCGTTAGATGGTTTGATGATTCGTCACGATGCGTTACGTGATTTGTGGCCAACGCAAGTTAATACGTTAAATGTAGAAGGGAATGGGCCTTTAAAAACCCTTACTTTCACCGACAACGTGACCTTGCTAGAAGTGGAGTTTAACGGCGACCATCATTAATGCACTAATCGCATGATGAACCCGTCACTTAATCTTTATTCAACTTTCTGTTACTGATTTAAAGCACTGCTATTTCGCAGTGCTTTTTTGTATCCCCCTGAAGTCTTATTCCCATTTGCGTCAATCTGGCCTAAGTTAACCTAGTACCGTGCTTTTATATCGATCTGTTTGTATCTGTCGTTTTGTATCAAGCGATAAATGTCGATTTTTATAAAAAGGGCACGAAGATGGGCATGCTTTTAACTTACACCATGGGGATTTTCCATGAGCGACAATACCACCACCAATGCGTTTTCCAACAACAAGAATATTATGTGGGTGCTGCTTAGCGGCGCCATGGCGCTTACCTTTATTGTGATGATGTTTTTGCCTAACAGCGGTACGGGTGAGGGCATGATAGCGGTTTACTCTGCCATGCTATGGTGTGGCATCTTTGGCGCAGCGTTATTTCGTTATATGACAAAAAATGGCTGGGTAGGGTTTGCAGTAGGTAGCGTAGTTGGCCTTATACTACAAATGGTAGCTCAGATAGTCTGAGCTTCTATATTGAACGCCTATCTTGAGCATCGGCAATTTGAGTGCTGATAGTGTGAGCACCGGTAGTTTTATCATCAGTAGCCTAGTTACAGCTTTGTAAGAAGCCTGACTTCGGCGCCAGATAACTAAGCAATTTACAAAAAATTAAGAAGTAATCGACCAACGACACTTTGGCGTATAAATAGTATTAACGTTCAGGCCTCACAGACTGAACTTCAAAGGTTGGGCTTCAAACGTTGGGCTTCATAAAAGATTAAAGGCTTTCAAGGTTACTTCATGGCAAAAAATACCGATGAACGAAAAGCGCGAGCAGTACCGTCTTCACGTATTGGGAGAGTAGGGCGCTTAGGTGCTTTGGCAGGTAAAATTGCGGGTAATGTTGTTACCAATGGTGCCAGCCAATGGATAAAAGGCGAACGCCCCGCGCTTAGCGCATTGTTGTTAACACCGAGAAACATTTCCAATATTGCCGATCAACTCGCCACCATGCGTGGTGCCGCCATGAAGCTAGGCCAGCTTATCTCTATGGACACTGGCGACTTTTTACCGCCAGAACTCGCGACTATATTAGCCAGGCTGAGGGAAGATGCCGACCCTATGCCAAAAGCCCAATTAGATGCCACGCTAAACGCCCAATGGGGCGAGAGTTGGCATGATGATTTACTGTATTTTTCTTATGCGCCGGTTGCCGCCGCTTCCATCGGTCAGGTACACAAAGTGATTACTATGGACGGGAAAATGCTGGCAGCAAAGGTACAGTATCCTGGTGTACGTAAAAGTATCAGTAGCGATGTGGATAACGTAGCAACCCTCATTAAACTCACAGGTTTAGTTCCAAGTTCGTTAGATATTGGCCCGCTGTTAGAAGAAGCTAAAGTTCAACTTCATCAAGAGGCCGACTATCACCGGGAAGCCAGTATGCTAACGCGCTACAAAGACGCGGTAGCGCAGCATAATGATACTGAGTTCTCCCACCAATTTGTTATTCCCAGTGTTCATTCACAGTTAACAACCGACTCTGTGCTAACAATGGACTTCATCGAAGCTAGCCCTCTTGATGCGGCGATGAACGCTCCCCAAGAAACTCGCAACAGGTTAATGACATCCTTATTCCAATTATTTTTTAACGAGATATTTGGCTTTAGGCTGCTTCAAAGCGACCCGAACTTAGCCAACTATCGATATAAAGAAGATACTAAGCAATGGGTATTGCTGGATTTCGGGGCCACGCGAGAAGTACCCGATGATATTGCGATGGGCTACCAAGCACTGCTTCAAAGTGCGGCCAGCGGCAATAAACAAGACATGCAACACGCAGCCCTACAGATTGGCTTAATAAACCAAGAACACAGTGATGCACAGCAGGACCTTGTTGTCGCATTAGGAATGGAAGCGTGTGAAGCTATTAGAGAAGACGGCCCCTATGATTTCGGCAATAGTGATCTGTTGCCAAGACTGCATGATAAAGGCGTAGCATTAACCATGCAGCATGATTTTTGGCACACACCGCCAGTTGATGCTCTGTTTATTCATCGCAAGTTAGGGGGGCTTTATATGTTGGCTAAGCGATTATATACACAAGTTAATATGCGCGCCGCAGCAGAGCCTTGGCTAAATCCTTGAGATTAGGCCACTGAGACTAAGCTTCTGAGTATGCTTCTGAGATTAAGAGCCTCGCCTTGGCAGCAGTCCACGTATCATGAGGCAGCTATAACGCTAGCAACATAAATGGCTAATAAGGTAACTGCATGCTAAATGGCAGCGCCATTTGTTCTGCGCTTTTAGGTGGGTTACCAATCATTTCGTCATAGGGGGAGTCGTGTTTCATAACGGCTTGCTGCACGCTGCAGTGAGAAAACACTTCTCGTATTTGGGCGGTACTGAAAAAGCGCATAGGCCGGTCTTGCTTGTCATACACCATGCCGCTTTTGTCTCCTGCGGTTAGGTAGACCAAATAAACGTTCATTTCATACGACTGAACTTCAAGATAATCGATGTTTAAAGGCTTACCTTCAATCTGGGTAAATAGAAACTTGTGCATAACCGCCCCTCAGCGCATGTAAATCAACCGATGAGTATTTTGATAATTTTTATGCCGCTTTTTACGTTGTTGGGGATAAACAGGTTCATTACGATGATACTGGCACTTGAGTGTTGGCGTCCTCTGATGACACGCTTTCAGCCATATTGCTGAGTGTCACACTAGAGCGCACAGCTCTAACGAGCATGATCATACTGACCAAGCACGCGCCACTCAATATCGCCGCAGGAATAATAAGCCCACTCCCTAGCCACATTAGTGGAAATATCAGTAGTCGAGGCCCCTCTAGCGCTAATGCTAACTTTGAGCCCGCTAAAATAAACCCATTTTGGATACTCATTGCTACTATTGTCGCCACCAGTATTAACTGGTGAGTACCACTTAAGGCTTCGATAAAAAGTAATAAGTATACGGTGATACTCAGTAAAACAACGTGCTGCGCCACGCTGTAGTAAGTAACGGGGGCTGCCAATGCCGGGTGAAATTTTTTGAACGAGGACAGTGGTGCTTTTTCGAAGGGAAAGCGTTCGGCTACATCTTTCGGACGCCACCCCGTGCGACCAAACCACACTCGAAGTTTATCTTGCCAACGTGAGGTGTAAAAACTGTCTTTGGCTAGTTGACTATATAGCTGTGCATTCGCCCAAAAAGGATTAAAACTTTTCAGTGCACCGCGAATGCCAAATACCGGTTTGTCACTTTCTAGCTCTGGAATAAAGGTATTGAATAAACGGTCCCATATGATGAACACGCCACCATAATTTTTGTCGATATAAACGCGGTTTTGGGCGTGATGAACACGATGATTCGAAGGCGTAACAAACCATTTTTCCATCCAACCTAATTTATCAATATGCTGAGTATGAACCCAAAATTGATATACCAAGTTAAGCGCACCAACTGTAATTATCATCTCTGGGGCAAAACCCATAAGCGCTAAAGGCAAATAGAAAACCCAGCTGAAAATAGCACCACTGGTTTGTCGTAATGCGGTAGTAAGGTTGTAGTCTTCACTGGAGTGATGCACCACATGGGCAGCCCATAAAATACTCATTTCATGGCCCATACGGTGATTCCAGTAATAGAAAAAATCGTACAATATAAATGCGGCTATCCATACCCAAGGTGAATAACTCAGCTCGGTAAGCGCAAAAGCATTAAACACCAATATGTAAAAAGTAAGCGGTATAAGTTGATGCCCAATTGCCATTATTCGCGATAATACGCCCATGCTTAAACTGGTAATCGCATCGTTCGCACGATAGTGACCTGTTTTTTTCCGTTTATCGACAAGTATTTCAATGGCGATAAGAAGAATGAACAAAGGGATGGCAAAAAGGATAACAGTCATAATATCTACGCTTTTTAAATTCACTTGAATTGTTAATAAAATGTAGTAAATAAGCAAGTTATTTTACATTTCACAGCAAAATTAAAGAATATATAGAACAATGACACCAAAGTTTCCCTTTCTAGCGTTTCTTATCACGGGATACTATCGCTAAGAAATTGCTATAAATTACGATCGAATTGCGAACCAATTACGTTAAAAAGTGTTCTAAATAAGGAAATTACCTTCATCAGAGAACAATTCTCTTGCGTGATATCCAAATATTGGGTGTTATCTCTGATAGTATTATTATTAGATCAGTTATTGCAGCGGAGATATTATGAGCGAATCGTCAGAAAAGCGTACGTTAGGTCCCCATTTTCTTATTATCGGGATAATAATTGTAGTCATCTTGGCTCTTGTGTTTTGGCCTTCGAAAGAAGATGAGCCCGTCGCCCCTGAACCAGAGGTTGTTCAACCAGACGTAGAAGCGCCTGTTGAAGAAGTACCCGACGTTTTTGAAACGAAGCCAGCTCCGCCACCTTTAGAGCTTGAAGAGCCTGATGAAGTCCCGCCAATGCCGGAGCCGGTAGAGCCAGATCCTGAGCCGTTGGATGTGAGCGACCCAGCCATAAAATCATCGCTAGTGGATATTTCTACCGCCACTGATGACAGCGTTAACCGCATGATTGTGAATGAAGGTTTACTGCAGCGTTTTGTGGTCTCGGTTACCAACTTAGCGAATGATGAAATGGCCCCCAACCATCAATTGCTAGCGCCGCCTGAACAAACGTTTCGTGTTTACTCTCAAGCGGGTAAGCAATGGATTGATGCCGCGAGTTATAAGCGTTATACACCTTATGTAAACATGCTTGAGTCTTTTGAAAGTGAAGCTTTGCTTGGTATGTACGATATTTACAAAGGCGACATTCAAGATAAATACGCTGAAATTGGTGACTCGAATAAAAACTTCAATGAAGTTGTACTAGATGCTATCGATCAGTTACTCGATACACCTGAAGTACCAGTACCGGTTGAAGTTTACACCGATTCGGTCACCTATAAATACATCGATCCTCGCTTAGAAAACCTAAACGAGCCGCAAAAGCAGTTGCTTCGTACAGGCCCAGATAATATGCGCCGTATTAAAGCGAAGTTGCGTGAAATTAAAGTGTTGCTTGAAGAAAATGGATCTAACTAGATTTCAACAGCAATTAAAGGGCACGTCTGACAAGGCGCGCCCCCTGCCGCCAGTGGAAAAGTGGAACCCTCCTTTTTGCGGCGATATCAATTTAACTATCGCACTAGATGGCCGTTGGTTTTACGAAGGTAGCCCCATAGGTCGAGCAAGCTTAGTGAAGCTATTTGCTTCCGTGCTTAAAAAAGAAGAGGACAATTACTTTCTGGTTACCCCTGTTGAGAAGGTGGGGATTACCGTAGAAGATGTTCCCTTTTTGGTTACCGAATGGCGTTTTGATAACGATAGCTTGGAGCTTACCACGCAAACTGGCGATGTGGTTTCTCTAACCTCGGCGGAACAACTTAGCTTGCGAAAGCCCCCCGCCGACTTACAAGATACTGACGCTACACCCATTCCCTATGTGTTAGTTAGACGCAACTTGTGGGCGCGTTTGCATCAGAACGTTTATTACCAACTGCTGGAGCACGCGACCGAGCAGCAAAAAGGGGGTGAAACCCAATTTGTGGTTACCTCGAATACGATTCCTTTCGTTATTGGCGCGGTGCCCACCAAATAGTGGTCAAAGGCTTCGGAGTTATGTTTTAGAGTCAGGCTTCGCTGAAATAGCATTGGTAAAATAGCGCAAAGTTTTGCGTTAGCTTTACTGGTGTTCTACATTGGTTCTTCGTCTATTCACACATCATAAGAAGAACCACCATGAAAAAGACACTGACTTCATTCGCTATTTCCTTAGGATTAGCAACGCTAGGCACAGTAGCCCTTTCGGCGCCTGCACTTTCTGCCACCTTAGTGCACGCGGGTAAAGCATTCACCGGTACGTCAGATAAACTCAAAAGCGAAGTGACCATTGTTATCGATGGCAATAAAATTACGTCGGTAGAGTCTGGTTATAAAACCCCTTCAGAATCAGACACAGTTATCGATTTAAAACACGCCACAGTCATGCCTGGTTTAATGGATATGCATGTTCATTTATCTTCACAGCATGGCGGCCCTCAAACCTATTTAGAGCGCTTTTCATTGAATGAAGCTGACTATGCGCTTAAGGCTGCTAACTATGCTGAAATTACACTAGATGCTGGATTTACCACGGTGCGCAATTTAGGGGATGGCTATCATGAAACCGTATCTCTTCGAAATGCGATCAGTAAAGGTTATGCCACTGGCCCGCGTATATTCACGGTTGGAAAATCAATAGCTACCACTGGTGGACATGCCGACCCTAGCAACGGGTTATCTCACTTGCTGCGCCCTGACGTTGGCCCTAAACAAGGCGTGGTTAACGGCGAAGTAGAAGCCCGTGAAGCCGTTCGGTCCCGTTATCAAGACGGTGCAGATTTAATTAAAATTACTGCCACCGGCGGGGTATTAAGCGTAGCGAAAAGCGGTCAGAATCCACAGTTCATGACCGATGAACTAGAAGCTATTGTTCAAACCGCAAAAGATTACGGTATGACAGTAGCGGTTCACGCCCACGGCAAAGAGGGCATGAAACGCGCCATTATCGCGGGTGTAAATTCCATTGAACATGGCACCTATATGGATGATGAAGTGCGCGACTTAATGAAACAAAAAGGGACTTACTATGTGCCAACTATTCTGGCTGGCAAGTTTGTTGCCGACAAAGCTAAAATAGACGGCTACTTTCCTGAGTTAGTACGTCCAAAAGCGGCGGCAATTGGCCCGCTTATTCAAAACACCTTTGAAAAAGCCCATAAAGCAGGCGTAAAAATTGCTTTTGGTACAGACAGCGGGGTTTCTGCACATGGCGACAACGCGCAAGAATTCAGCTTAATGGTTGAAGCGGGTATGTCTGAAGCTGATGCGATTTTAAGCGCCACCGCTAATAGCGCGGCATTGCTGGGTGTTAGCGATACTTTAGGCACTTTAGAAGCTGGAAAACTGGCTGACTTGGTGGCCGTAGTAGGTAACCCGTTAGAAAACATATCGCTATTAGAAAGTGTGTCGTTTGTGATGAAAGACGGCAAAATTTACAAACAATAATGGAAAGGCCTTGAGTATCAGGGCCTCATTAATTTCAGGGTAGTACAAAGCAAAAGATGGCACTGGGTAAAAAGGTAAAGAAGAAAACTAAGCAACTCGTAGACTCCAAACACATGCTTACGGGTATCACGTTTGCGTCTTTTTTAGAGTCGACCATTGTGCCAGTGCCTCTTGAAGCGGTTATGGTACCCTTGATGCAGGCGCGCCGCGATAAGCTATGGTTAATAGCCTTTATGGCAACCTTAGGCTGCGTGGTAGGCGCATTATTCGGCTATGCGATGGGATACTATTTATTCGATTTGCTAGGCCAGTGGGTAATAGATACCTTTTTCAGCCAACAACAATTCGACAATGTTAAACAACAAATGCAAAACCAAGGGTTTTGGTTTGTGATGACATTAGGCATTGCTCCCATTCCCTTTCAGGTGGCAATGCTAGCAGCAGGTGCCACCAAATTCTCCCTTGGCCTTTTTCTACTAGCCACGGTAATTGCTCGCGCCATTCGCTATTTTGGCTTAGCAGCCGTGGTGTATTTTGCCGGAAACAAAGCCGAACGACTTATTAAGAAATATAAATTTGCCGCCATCGCCGTGCTCACCGTATTAGTAATAGGCACATGGTTTACGGTTAATATGTTGAAAGGCTAGCTGTTTTTCAGGCATTACTTAACGCGTACTTGAGTCCCTAATCTGCTTTGTAAATTACACAGATAAATTTTTTCAATTTTACATTTGATAATAATTCTCATTTGCACTAATGTAGTTTTTAGGAGGTGCAAATTATGAATTTACAACGGTTATGCCCAGTCTACAGGAAGTGGTTGCAGCTAAATCCTTCACATGCGCGTGAGCATAGAATCGCTATGCAGGTTCAAACACAGCAAGCTCATCAAGCTGGTAAGTTTAGCGAGGCAAGAAGTCTTGGTTATCAGACGTTCGAAGCCGCTAAGGTCGTGCTTACTGCGCTGCAGCCGGTCAACGATACAATAGACAAATCTATTCACGAAGATGTCTTGGCCTTCGGCACGATGGCCATGTATTTATCTTCATTGCTGCATAAAGAAGATAAAAAGCACGAGGCACATCAAATCTTGCAAGAGTGCCACCAGCAACTTATCGCCATACTTCCTTTACATGCCAGTAAGCCCTCGGTATGTAAGCTTATTTGCGCTATACAGGTTGCACTTGAAAAAGGAAGTGGCGCCATGCCCATTGCGCATCAGCAAACGCTGGCATTGCATTAGCGCAACAGCAATTATCAACCGTAAGATACCCCATTCAAAACGAGGGAAATCAGCATGACAGTAGAACCGTTTCAGGATAACAACGACTTCATATCATTAAACGTAAAAGCGTCGGTGCTTCGAAAAATGTTAAGTGGTCAAAACTTGCATGTGTCCGATATTCATTGCGACTGCTCCCGTAGCAAACAACAACTTCAACAACTACTGTTGCAAGCTGTAAGTGGTAACGACGAGTAGGTAATTGCAGAAAAATAACAATACGTATTGAGCGCTGGCTATAAACTGCTCGGTTAGATTATTGTCGCTTCTATTAGTCATGGTTCGATTCTTGAAAGTCTCACGAGACAATCTTCAATTATACGAACGAGGAGCGCAACGTGCGCGATACTTCAAACTGGCTTTCAGCCATTGCTAGCGCAGGTTACAGCGCCAAAACCATCATGTACTCCATGCTTGGTCTCTTTATCCTTTCCTCGGTAATTACTGCCGCAGACCGTGAAAAAGCAACACAAGAAAACGTGTTTGTCACACTCAAATCCCAGCCATTTGGGCAAGTACTTCTAGGTATTTTAATCGCAGGGTTAGTGAGCTACGCCTTGTGGCGATGGCTTCAAAGTATTTTAAACACTGAATCGCTAGATATGACAAAAGCCAAAGACATTATCATGCGCGTGTTTTTGTTTGTATCGGGTATATTCTATTTTGGTGCTGCATTTTTAGGTGCAAAAGTGCTTATTGGTAGCAACTCTGGCAGTAGTTCAAGTGGTAGCGGTGGTTCCAAAGGGGAACAGGTAAGCCATCAACTTCTGCAGTATCAATGGGGAACCTATTTGGTTGCGGCTATTGGTGCAGGTGTACTTATATTTGCTTTTATGCAGTTCAAACACGCTTACAAAACAGATTTTCTCAAAAAGTTTGAACAAGCAAAGCTAACGGGTCATAAACGAAAAACTACCAAAGTGGTTGGCAGACTAGGCTACTTTTCCCGAGGTGTGGTGTATCTTCTGGTGGGCAGTTTCTTTGTTATATCGGCGATAAAAAATGACCCCTCTGAAGCGGGAGGGCTGCAACAAGCACTACAAACTCTTACCCAGCAAACGTTTGGGCTTTATATGTTAGCTGCCGTGGGAGTGGGGTTTATTATGTTTGGTATTTATTGTGGGTTTGAAGCTAGGTATCGTCGAACCTAGCCGAGGTCTATAAGCCTACAACCCCTTTTTGATCACATACTGATAAGGCATTACATCGGTTTGTGATGCCACCAAGGTGTGCTCCATAAATCGACAAAAGCTCGGTACATCACGTGCCGTTGAGGGGTCATCTGCCGTAACCGACAACGTTTGACCGTCTTCCAACTTGCGTATTTGCAAACGCACCATCATCACGGGTTCTGGGCAACGAAGCCCCAACGCATCTAAATGCGTTGTAGCTTCATCAAAAGCTTGTTGAAATTCAGATGCCATACTTAAATACCATAGGTTTCACGGTACGTATTTATCGCCTTAATTTCACTCGCCATGTTGTCTTGCTCGGTTAAGTAAGTCACTACATCGGCTAACGTAACAATAGCAATCACGGTAGTTCCAAAATCGCGTTCTACTTCTTGAATAGCAGACAGCTTACCTTTACCGCGCTCTTGCCTATCTAGGGCAATAAGCACACCAGATAAGCTCGCTTTGTGCTGCTCTATCAAAGTCATAGACTCACGAATAGCCGTACCTGCTGTAATCACATCATCAACTAACATAATGCGACCTTCCAGCGGACTACCTACTAAATTGCCGCCTTCTCCGTGAGTTTTCGCCTCTTTGCGGTTAAAGCAATAAGGCACATCACGATGATGTCTATCGGCTAAGGCTACCGCAGTCGTTGTAGCAATAGGAATGCCTTTGTAAGCAGGGCCGAACAGTACGTCGAATTCAACCCCAGCATCCACTAATGCATCGGCATAAAAGCGCCCCAACTTTGCTAAGTCGCCGCCAGAGTTAAATAACCCCGCGTTAAAAAAGTATGGGCTTACACGGCCAGACTTTAAGGTGAACTCACCAAATTTAAGTACACCACGTTCAATGGCAAATTCAATAAAACTGCGCTGAAACGCTTTCATGGTAACCCCTTACGCCAGTGCTGCTTTTTGAATGTCGAACAATTCACGCAAGCCATGCTTAGCAATAGTTAGCATTTCATCAAGCTCTTCAAACGCAAACGGTTCGCCTTCTGCAGTACCTTGTACTTCAATAAGCTTGCCTGTTTCTGTCATGACGATATTCATGTCAGTTTCAGCAACTGAATCTTCGGTATACTCAAGGTCAGCGATAGGCGTACCTTTGTAAATACCTACCGACAATGCCGCAATCATGTGCTTCAGTGGGTTCGCTTTCAAAATACCTTTACTGCGCATATACGTTAACGCATCAACCAACGCCACACATGCACCTGTAATAGAGGCAGTACGTGTTCCGCCGTCAGCTTGAATAACATCACAATCAAGCGTAATAGTGTTCTCGCCCAATAGTTTTAAATCTACGGCCGCACGAAGCGAGCGAGCAATAAGACGTTGAATTTCTAGCGTACGGCCACCTTGCTTACCACGTGCAGCTTCACGACCACTACGGGTGTGAGTGGCGCGAGGGAGCATGCTGTATTCCGCCGTGATCCAGCCTTTACCTTGGCCCTTCATGAAACGAGGCACACCTTCTTCAACCGTAGCGTTACACAACACCTTAGTGTTGCCGAACTCCACCAGCACTGAGCCTTCAGCGTGACAAGTGTACTGACGAGTAATAGTAACTGGGCGAATTTGATTGGCGGTTCTGCCGCTTGGACGCATAGAGTTCTCCACGAGATGAATGCTTATAAAAGAAAGAGTTCCGGCAAGTAGCGCACTTAATATTGGGTAAGTGTGCACACAAGCCTGTGTTTGGGGCGTAAGTATAACGCACTAATAGCGGCTGTTAAAAACGAACTTTCGCTCTTTTAACATATCGAATTCTTATCAATGTAGGCTACTATAGTGAATACAAGAAAACCTGCCTTAAGATAATGATGACACAATGCGCGCCAGCGGGTTGTTTTTGCAGGTTTTCATTTGCAATAAGTGCAATAAAAGGACCCTTTATGATTTACAGCATGACCGCATTCGCGCGGGTAGAAACGAAAAAAGACTGGGGCTCGGCCGTATGGGAAATACGCTCCGTTAACCAACGTTTCTTAGAAACCTACTTTCGCTTGCCCGAGCAGTTCCGCTCTTTAGAGCCGGTGCTTCGCGAACGTTTCAGAAAGAAACTAGCGCGCGGAAAAGTAGAGTGCGCTTTACGTTTCACCGCTAACGATGCTGCTGTAACCAAACTTAGCCTTAATGAAGAATTGGCTAAACAAGTACTTAATGCCGCCGACTGGGTACAGGCTCATGGCCAATCTACCGGCGTAAACCCGCTAGACGTATTGCGCTGGCCGGGTGTTATTGCTGCTGAAGAAGCTGACATGGATACTATTCATGGCGACGTTATGGCTGCGTTCGACCAAGCCCTTACCGACTTTATAAGCGCCCGCGCCACCGAAGGCGAAGCGTTAAAAGGCATGATCACTCAGCGCTTAGACGCCATTGAAGTAGAAGCCGAGAAAGTGACCACCCGTATGCCTGAAATTATGGTGTGGCAGCGAGAAAAAGTACAAGCACGCTTCGAAGAAGCCAAAATTGAGCTAGATGCAGGCCGCTTTGAACAAGAAATGATTATGCTAGCGCAAAAAGTCGATGTTGCCGAAGAGCTCGACCGCTTGAATGCTCATGTTATAGAAACCCGCAATATTCTTAAAAAGGGCGGGGCAGTTGGTCGACGTCTCGATTTTATGATGCAGGAATTTAACCGCGAATCGAACACACTAGGGTCAAAATCAATTAATACCGACATCACCCAATCGGCTGTTGAACTTAAGGTGTTGATTGAGCAGATGCGCGAGCAGATCCAGAATATTGAGTAAAGCTCACTAGCGCTTAGTAAATCGAACAATAAACGTAGAAACCTCGCTATACCGCGAGGTTTTTTGCTTTAGCCATAAATGCATATTAAGACTTCCTCCAACCTATAGTTACAAATCAAAAGTGATTATTTGAGCTATATGTCCGTTGCTTTATATTTAACTAACCAGTGAGTAAATCAGTCGTACTCAATAGCAGTAATTTCAATAGGGGCAGTGGATGTTTTCAATTTGTGTAGAGCGCGTTATCGACAAACCGATAGACTTTGTTTTTGCCAAGTTAAGTGATCACGCAAACTATGCACAATTCAAGGGCGTGGAAGCATCTAACCTTATTGTTGAAGGTAAGCTCGAACAAAATGGTCTTGGTGCTGTGCGTGAGATTATTGCGGGTGGGGCCAACTTGCATGAAGAAATAGTTGCTTACGATCCTCCCTATAAGCTCGGCTATAAAGTGGTGAAATCGAAGCCGCTTCCTTACGACCACCAGTTAGGCGAGATTACGTTAAAAGAAATAGATGGTAAAACCCATGCTACATGGCGCTCGGTAGGCCACATCACCATTTTTGTATTAGGTAGTTTATATTTTGACAAACAAATTCAAAAGAATGGAGGTAAAGCCTTCGGCAGTATTCTTAAGCAGATTGGGAATATGCCTAGCTAAACAATAACCTTCGTATTCGCACTAGGGCGAACTTAAGTAGAGAGTACTTCTACAAACTTCGCCCAGAATGTTTATGCAGCACTAATTCAATATTAAGCTTTGCCTTCAATCAAAAAGTGATTACTGATTGTACCGGCCTGGCGCCCTTTTAAATGAGGAAGATAAGCTGGGTCTGACATAAATGCTTTGCCAGCATCGACAGATGGCCATTCAATAATAACCCGTGCCGCTTCTTGATTACCGCTACCTTCTAGAAATTCGTAGTGGGTGCTATTGGCTAAATATACCCCACCGTGTTTCGACACTATGTCACCTACGCTTTCCATATACGCTGGAACCCAACTGTCATTTTTCACGATTACATCCAATACTGAATAAGCTTTCATTTGGCTATTTTCCTATTTGAAAAATACTTGTGCACCACGCTAGGGAGCAAAATATGCAAGCGCTGTTAATAAAGGCTACTGGTAAAAAACGATTAGCAGTATCTTCTACTCATTTAGGCGCTAGTGCTTAATGTTGGCTATAGCATAGCAGTTCACTATAAATTGATAATTAGCCTAATCATTGAATGAGTTTATGGTGAAACAGGATAATCATGGCCATTTTTTTGATTACAGGAACTTCTCGATTACAGATAGCTTCTTGATTACAAGTACTTCTCAAGAAAGTCTTGATGAGAAGGTAGCGCCGATACTTGATTATCTACTTGCTGCTTCAGGCCTGCTAGAAAGCGCTCAAGTTCGGTTTCAGACATTTCATCGGCTACCCGATGATACTGTTGTGGCACCAAGCCTTGCCCCATCATTACTTGTGTCCATGAATCGACTCGGAAGATATCCCCATCATCTAGAAACACTCTTCCGGTTTGTTTGAATAAGTTTATTTTGTGGGTGAGAGAAGGGGGGATGTCCGTATTTTTGCAGTGTTCCCAAAATGGGCTGTCTTCTCGGTTAGTCACCTTATAGTGCATCACAATAAAATCGAGAATGGCTGCCATTTCACTGTCGTACTTATTGTTATATTCATCTACCGTTGATTGGGTTATTCCATCAAATGGAAACAAGCGCATTAAGCGAACAATCCCGGTCATGATCAAGTGAATGCTGGTGGACTCCAATGGTTCGATAAAACCGCTGGCTAATCCTAATGCCACACAGTTTTTATTCCACCCCAAACGACGCTTACCTGGCGTGAATCTTATGGTTCTTGGTTCGTTTAGGGTATCGCCTTCTATAGCACTTAATAAGGTGTCTTTGGCTTCGTCATCGCTCATATAATTGCTACAATAAACTAATCCATTACCCACCCGATTTTGAAGCGGTATTTTCCAGCGCCAGCCCGCAGCATGTGCAACACTTTTTGTATAAGGAACGGGGTCGGAGGTTGGTTCTGTTTGGACTGCTAGAGCACTGTCGCAGGGAAGCCAATGGCTCCAGTTTTCATACCCGGTATGAAGCGCCTTTTCTATCAAAAGCCCCTTAAATCCCGTGCAATCGATAAATAAGTCGCCGGCAATTTCTTTATCATCCGATAACTTTATACTTGTAATACACCCCGTTTGTGAGCATTTACTTACATGCTGAATGTCACCTTCGATATGGGTCACTCCCGCCTTTACTGCCAGCCCTTTTAAAAAGCGACCGTAGGCCACGGCGTCAAAATGATAGGCGAAGTTCATTGGCAAACGTTCGCCATAGGCAAACTTGCTCGCTTTCGCGGCTTTTAATTCGGAGCAGTAATCACCGAAGTCACCACCAAAGCCAAGGGCTTTTGCTCGTAACCAAAAGTGATGAAATTCGCCTGCCCAGCACTCTCGGCCTGTTACGCCAAATGAATGGATGTAACTATGATTTTGCTCTCGCCAGTTTTCAAACTCTATACCCAATTTGAAGGTAGCATTGGTAGCACGCATGAAGGCTTTTTCGTCTATACCGAGGAGCTTGTGGAACGTACGTATAGGGGGAATTGTCGCCTCGCCAACACCAACAATGCCGATATCTTTTGACTCCACCAACGTAATAGAAAGGGATTTGCCGAGTAATTTTGAAAGCGCAGTCGCCGCCATCCAGCCGGCGGTGCCACCACCAGCAATCACGACACGTTTTACTGGACTGGCTTTCGCTCCCGTACCTGAAGTGTTTGAATTATCGGAAACCGATGACATCATGGCGAGGTCCTTCTTTCTTTTCGTTATTAGTGGTTATTTCTTCTTTCTCTACACGCTGAGAGATAGCGGTGAGTAAATCGCGATTAGTTGGTAAGCCAGCCAGTAATTGGCTTTTGCCTTCTTGTAAGCGCTGCTTTAACGCGAACGCCTTACTAACCATGTCACTGTTTTTATCAAGCAGCCTGCTATTAGTGTGGAAACCCATTCCGTATAAGACGTACTGATAACTTGCCGAAGGGAATATTTCTTCGTTTTCAATTAGGTCATAGCGAGAAGGGGGTTGATACTGCCACAAATCCAGTAGCGCATTCAACGAGTCAGGAATGCTTGTTTCGTGTCGCTGTGCTAACCAATATGGCTCTGTTCTTTCGCTTAACGCATAGTGTAGTTTTAAAAAGTCGATAACTCTTTCCCAGCGATAGGTAAAACGCTGATTGTAACGCGTGGCCACGTGACTCATGTGATGTCGGTTCTGCGGAAACTGATCGCACAGCATGCGAATACCTAATTCAACCATCGCAATCGCAGAGGCTTCTAGTGGCTCGATGAATCCTGATGACATACCCATACCAATACAGTTATTCACCCAAAACTGCTTTCGATAGCCTGGGTCAAACTGTAAATGTCTATAGTTGAGGTTCTCTATCTCAGTTTTGGGCAACTGCTTCGCTAAGTGTTCACGCAGTATAGTTTCTGCATCTTCCTCACTCGCATAGTCACTGGCATAGACTAGCCCCACACCACGACGGTGTTGCAACCCAATATCCCACGTCCATCCGCAGGTTTGAGCGGTGGCGATTGTCGTTGAGGCTATGTTATCGGCAGATGCCGACAAGTCACTGCTGACATAAGGCACTTGTACCACGACTGCCCGGTTATTTAGCAGCACAGATGACACAGATTGCCAAGGTACATGGTAATGTTTGTCAATTAGTAGCCCTTGTTGACCACTACAATCAATAAACAAATCACCTTTTATCGTATCGCCGTTTTCTGTTACCAGCGCTTCAATATCGCCACTATCCTGTGCAACCACCTTCGCAATATGCGCTTGCGTGTGCTTTACACCTAGGGAGGTTTTACAATGGTTTGTGAGCAGGGTCGCCAATGCGGTGGCGTCAAAATGATAGCCGTAATTCAGTACGTAAGCATATTCAGGCGTAGTGCTTTGTTTTGGTGCTAGCCCAGCATGACAAATATCGGGCTGTAAGCAGAAACTTTGCTCAAACGATTCATTATGGAAAAAATGTTGCCAGCAACGGTGAATATCTAGCTCAGTATAGCCTGTGGGTGTAGTGAAAGGGTGTTGGTATTTATCATCTTGTTGGCCGTTTCTCCAGCCAGCAAAGGTAGAACCCTGCTTGAAGGATGCGTGACAGCAAGTAAGAAACTCCGCTTCTTTAATGCCTATCTCTTGAAGCGTATCTCGTAATGAGGGCCAAGAACCTTCTCCCACCCCGATACTCGGTATGTTAGGCGACTCCACTAGCGTTATATTAATTGCGCTCTCGTCACTGTTACCGATGCGATGACCCAGCCTAGCGGCCAATACGCCAGCACATAGCCAACCTGCGGTTCCGCCCCCAACAATGACTACCTGCTTAATCGGTTGCTTCGACACTATTTATCCCTTTTTATTCTTTGTAGGGTTTGTTTCTTTATTACTAAGCGTAGTGTTTATATCAGTATCCACTATGACAAAAAAGCCCATTGAGGTGCAACGCATGCCACCCCAATAGGCCATTTATCAAATTAGCTTACGATTTACTTAAAAGGTGTAACGCGCACCCAATGCATAACGCGCACCTAATTCATCTATTTTCCACAGCATAGCGCTGGTTCTTCCGTGTCGACGAATGTTTTCATCGGTAATGTTTATCCCTTCAAACGATACCGTCAATGCGTCAGACACCTCGTACGACATACTAAAATCAATCTGTGAGTATGCTTCGGTATAGCCTGGCTCATTCACATATTGAGACGTGGTATCTAAGAACTTATCACGCCAGTTATAGGCAATACGTGCTTGCAGTGCGTCCATTTCATACATGAAAATCAGGTTGGCGGTATCACTCAAGCCGACTAGCGCAAACTGGGTAATACTTGGGTTAGCATTATTATCAAACCCGATGTCGCCAGTCACCGTTGTATAGTTCGCTTGAATACCAAAACCGGTATCGCCGAAGAAATGCTGAGCAGCCAGCTCAAATCCGTAAATATTGGCATTTTTGTTATTCACAGGCTTCGAATTGATGAAAGTCATCAATGGATCGTCACCATTTGGAATAATGTCATATTCTGCTTCAAACTGTTCATCGGTCATAGAGTCGTAATCGACGCCATTTTCCATTGCAGCAACCATGTTAAATAACGAGGTATCGCTGATGGGAATACCGCGCGCTTCAAGCTCATCCATAGCGGCTTGTGCTCGAGGGCCGGCGGTAGCATCCGTCAAACCAAAAATATTCTCTTCAACCTGCTCGTTACCAATAAAGTTTTTAACGCGTTTATCGTAAAAACCTACCGATACGTAACTGGTTTCATCAAAGTAGTATTCTAATGACAAATCTACGTTGTCTGACTCAAGGGGTATAAGGGCAGGGTTACCAGAACTTGCCGTTGCCGTTGGGCCATCGCTAAGCAACGTCGGGCTACTTGGCGTACCAACGGTAGAAGCCGCACTTAAGTTGTTATAAGTCGGTCTGGCGATGGTTTTGCTATATGAGAAACGTGCAATCACATTTTCCATTACTTCAATATCGAAATCTAACGCCGGCAGGAAGTGATCGTAGCTTGAATCAACCTCGACATCTTCCATGTCGCTACCGAAACGAACGTTAAAGTCGTTGTTACCTTCCCATGCAATCCCGCTAGGCAAACTGATATTCGCAATAGAAGTAACATCCGTATTTTCGTAACGAATACCGGTCAATAGGTTGTATTCCATACCATTGAGCTCACCGGATAAATCGAACTCGAAATAAACCGATGTAATATCTTCTTCAATAGTACGGTTAGTGGCGAATGGGTTGTTGGCAAGTAAATCGAAACCATACTCGTCAGCGGCGAAAGCACCAATTTCAGCCACACTTCCGGTGAAACCTTGTGAAAACATCCCCGTAGTATTGAAATCACTAAATTCACTAGCTAAATCGAGCGGCGTTAGTGAACCAGCTGGTAATTCACCCGGATTTTCAATACCCCAGTTACCCATGGTATGCCGTGTAAGTGATTGCAGCGATGTACTTTCCATCGCACGAGATTCAATACCGAAGTTAATACTTCCGGTATCCATAGCGTAGCTACCGTCAATGCGAGCTTGGGTGATTTCGGTTTCTTGTGAAGCAAAGTTCATATCAAGAATGGATGTACCTACATCGTCTTGGTCAAGTACGCCATTTCCATTTAGATTTGTACGAGAAACATCGTCAAAATCTAGCATCATGATAGGGAAGTCACCGGAGAAATCGACACCTTGACCGCGGGCAACATTCGCGCCAAGACCAAGGTTAGTCCATGTACCATAGGGCGAATCTGGGCGACCTTCTGCTGTAGAGTTATGTAAGTCGAAATGCAGCGTTAGATCATCGGTAGCGAAGTATTTAACGTTGAAGCCTACTGATTTATTTTCGTTAACCTGATTAAGCTCTTGTAACGCTAGGCCTAAATCTCGAGGCAATAAATCTCTGCGCTCTTGCGTGATAAGTACGGGGGTTTTAACCGTATTATCATCGAACGTTAGGTTAGTAAAGTAGCGGTCATCCATCCAAATAGATTGTTCCGCACGGGCTTCATATAAGTCTTGTTTTGAGTACGTGTAGTCAAGAGTAGCCACTAAATTATCGCTTGGCGCATACTGAAAAGTAAGCTGGGCGTTGGTACGCTCACGCTCTCTATCTGCCATGTAATAACGTAAATCTGAAGGGATACCAAATAATTGCCCCATCGCTGGTGCATTGTTTAAAACAATGGGATCACCACTATCTGGGTTAGCTGGATCGGGTGATTGTGGCACAGTGCCATCGAATGGTTTCACGCGCCATTCGTTTACGAATGCCCCCTGAGCTGCACTGTCGCGCTGTTGATAAGAACCTGTAAAGGTCACGCCAAATGTTCTGTCATCATCTAGATAATTAATAAAGCCAGACAACTCAGGAGTAACATCGTCACCCACGCGATTTGTGGTGTCATGCAATGCCTTGGCGCCAACACTCGCCATGATGCCTGTTTCAGAGGCATCAAATGGTCTTGCAGTACGAATATTTACCGAGGCACCAATACCACCAGTGGCTATACTCGCGCGGCCGGTTTTGTAAACTTCTACAGCTCGTACACTTTCAGAGGCTAAATCAGAAAAGTTAAATGCACGGGAATTACCAACACTACCACCATTAGGTAATGCTGCGCCTGGCATCGTTCTGCCATTTAGCGTCACCATGTTGAAATCTGGCCCGAAACCACGTGCTGTAATTTGGCTACCTTCACCGTTATTTCGGCTTATCGATATACCGGTAATACGTTGAAGGGATTCTGCCAAGTTTGTATCAGGAAACTTGCCAATGTCTTCAGCGGAAATAGCATCAACAACACCCGCTGAATCACGCTTAATGCCCATCGATTCTTGAACACTGCTTCGAATTCCAGATACTTGAATGACTTCTATATTGTCATTTTCGCTAGCTTCCTGTGCTTGTACTGGGAACATCAGGCCTGTTCCCAATATTAAAGACAGACTAGTAGCGATTTTAGATTTGTATAGCTTGTTATGTGTCACTGTCTTTCTCTCTTATGTTGTGCTGAGTGATGAGCGCCTCCCAAGAAAGGGCTTTCTCAGGTTTATCAACGAAACACCCGCAAGAGAAAGCGCTTTCTCAAAACTAAGTCATCCTAGACTAAAGATCAACATTTTTTTCACACAAAGTTCACAACGAAAAGCCAGCTTTAAATCGAACACCTAGTTACATTAATATTTCTTATTTAAAATCATAATCTTGAGTTATCCCCTAGAATATTATTAATTGACTAATCTAGACCAAATGTAAACGGGCATTTTCTAACGTAAAGATAAAATATAACAACTTTACAAAGAAAGCGCTTTCTCAAAATATTGAGTTCATGCTATAAACAAAATAGGTGAAGTCATCCATCGCGCTTATTTCTCACGCTTTCCAACCTTCACCTCGCTACATTATTGAGAATTGTAATAGGACCTTTAGAAATGATGAAAGACATAGAGCTACCCAAAACAAGCCCAATGCTAGAAAAACAATTTACGTTTGGAACAGCAACTTCTTCTTTTCAAATAGAGGGGGATGCTGAAAACCGAATGGAAAGTATTTGGGATGTTTTTTGTCGTACCCCTGGGGCAGTAGCTGATAATTCTGATGGTGCTGTAGCGTGTGAACACATTCTTAGGTGGCGTGAAGATGTTGAAATGCTAAAGCAACTTGGCGTAGATGCGTATCGCTTTTCTATATCATGGCCTCGGGTAATGAATCAGGAAGGGGAATTGAATGAAAAAGGAGTTTCTTTTTATATTCAATTGCTTGACGTGTTAATTGAGGCGAATATAAAGCCTTTTGTTACCCTTTACCATTGGGATTTACCACAGTATTTAGAAGATAAAGGCGGGTGGCTATACCGTCAAACGGCGTACGATTTTGCAAACTATGCCGACAAAATTACCGCTGCCCTTGGTGAGCGAGTTTATTCCTATGCCACCTTTAATGAACCCTTTTGTTCTGCATATTTAGGCTACGAAATTGGTGTTCATGCCCCTGGACGAAAAGGAAGAAAGCGGGGTAGAGCGGCAGCGCATCACATTTTGCTTGCCCACGGATTAGGCATGCAAGTGCTAAGAAAGAATGCTCCTCATGCTTTGAATGGCATCGTTTTAAATTTTACGCCATGCTATAGCGCATCAGATTCAGAGGCAGACAAACTTGCTACAGAAATGGCGGATCAATATATTAATCAATGGTATATGCAACCTGTAATGGAAGGTAGTTACCCCTATGTTATTGATGCATTGGCTGAGAATGATAAACCTCCTATTGAGTCAGGCGATATGGAAATTATTTGTCAGCCTTTAGATTTTCTTGGCATTAACTTCTACACCCGCCTTCACTACTCTGCACCCAGTAAAGCTGAAGACCTATTCCACGAGCACGCCCATCAAGCACCCATGACAGATATTGGTTGGGAAATTTACCCTGAAGCTTTACGTGAACTACTCGTTTCTTTGCATGAGCGCTATAAACTACCTCCTGTGTACATTACAGAGAACGGGGCTGCCATGGCAGATGTCCTTCAAGATGGTATGGTAGACGATGAGGGTAGAATTGATTATTACACAGGACACTTAAACGCGGTAAACGAGGCAATGGAATCTGGCGTGAAAGTGAGTGGTTACTTCGCATGGAGCCTAATGGATAATTTTGAATGGGCTGAGGGCTATGAAAAACGGTTCGGGCTTGTATATGTTGATTTTGATACGCAAGAACGTACGTTTAAAAACAGCGCGAAGGCTTACCAACGTTTATTAGCTAGTCGTAAATAACAAATATAAGAAGGAATACGCTGTGAATCATTCGCTAAGTGTAAGGGAAAAGATTGGTTATGGGTTGGGAGATGCAGCGGCTAATCTAGTTTGGCGTGGTGCCCTTGCATACCTAGCGGTATTCTACACCGATACTTTTGGATTGACCGCGGCGGCGGCCGCTATGCTTTTTTTGGTGGTACGCCTTACTGATGGTGTCACCGACATTATTATGGGAATGATTGCCGATAGAACGCAGACTAAACTAGGTAAATTTCGACCTTGGATATTAGGTTCTACCCCGTTTCTCGGTTTGTTCATGGTGCTATGTTTTACCACTCCTGATTTTTCTTATACAAATAAGCTCATTTATGCCTACCTGACCTACATAGGGCTAACATTAGCTTACACGGTAAATAACGTCCCCTATTCCGCATTAATGGGTGTGATGACAAGCGACGACCGGGAACGCACGAGTCTATCCGGCTTTCGTTTTGCTGGCGCGTTTATGGGCGGCCTGTTAGTTATGGGCTGTTTACCGATGCTGGTTGCGTTTTTCGGTGAAGGCGATACCGCAAAGGGCTATCAATATGCCATGTATCTTTTTGCTACCTTATTGGTCGCACTCATGTTCACAACCGTAGCGACAACGAGAGAAAGGGTGCCAGTCGTGCAAAACGACGGGGCAAGCTTACTTCAAGAGTTAAAAGATCTGTCTCGGCAGCTACCTTTAATTCTGTTTCCACTCTCGGCAATCACTGCCTTTTTCTATTATCGAAACTGGCCTAGTGGCATTGCTTTCGTGGTGGTTATTTCAATAACCTCTTTCTTTATTAAGCGCCTTGTTAACCGACCTGAAGCGCAAAATAGCCGTTCACAACAAGACATCATTGATTTACTTACCAATAAACCTTGGGTCATTTTGCTAGGCATGGGCTTCCTTACTATGATGTTTAACGGCATAAAGTACGGTGTCATTGCCTATTACTTTAAGTACTACATTGGTGATGAATTGCTCACCGGATACTATTTTATCGCCTTATTGGTGGTCTCGATATTGGGCGCATTGGCCACACCAGCATTGTCGCGTTATATGGGCCGGAAAAAGCTATTTATTGTCTCGTTATTGGCAAGCAGCGCACTGACATGTGCGATTTACTTTGTTCCACAAGGATCTGTGACAGGCATATTTGTACTAGGCTGTGGTGCTGAATTTTTCGCTGCGATTATGCCAACCTTATTCTTTTCCATGTTGGGCGACTCTGCAGACTATAACGAATGGCGCACAGGCCGAAGAGCAACCGGCTTAGTGTATTCGGCTGGCTCTTTCGTACAGAAAACCGGTGGGGGCTTTGCAGGCGCATTAGTACTGTTAGTGCTAGGCAGTTATGGCTATGACGGCATGCAAGTCGATTCTATTTCGCAAACCTTACCAGGTATGCAAGCATTGATGAGCTGGATACCTGCCTGTTTCGGTATAGCCGGTGCGCTCCTTATTATGCTTTATCCGCTTACCGATGCGCGCCAGCAAGAAGTGACAGAGACTTTACTTAAGCGCCGTAGCGCAACTGCCTGAATAACGGCATAATGCTTTATATAATGCGAACACCGCATTAATGAGCATCAAAACTAAGTTGGGGGAAGTGATACGTGGCAACAATCTATGAAGTAGCTGATAAGGCAGGGGTCTCGTTGTCGACGGTATCTCGGGTTTTAAACGGTAAAACTACTGTAAATCCCGCCTTAAAAGCCAAGGTAGAAGAAGCCATGTTAGCGCTAAACTATCGCCCCAACTCCATCGCTCGTTCACTGGCCACCAGCCGCTCAGATAGTGTAGGCATTCTAGTTTCAGAGCTAAACTCGCCATTTTTTGGTGACTTGATGCAAGCCGTAGAGCTAACCCTAAGGGCCGCTGATAAGCACGTTATTATTACGGTAGGGCACAATAACTTAGAAACCGAACAAGATGCCGTCGAGTTTTTAATTGGCCGTAATTGCGATGCTATTATCATGCACGCTGAAGCCATGAGTGATGAGTATTTAAAAACGCTTAATGCATCTCGCCTCCCAATTTCTTTGGTTAACCGCCAAGTTAATGGCGTGGGTGAGGGGTGTATTGTGTTAGACAATGAAAAAGGCGGTTATTTAGCCACTCAGCATCTAATTAGTCTAGGCCATAAAAGTATTGCCTATATATCGGGCCCTTCTGATAAATGCGATGCCAACCAACGATTGGCAGGTCATAAGCGCGCGCTTAAAGACGCCGGAATAGCCTTTACGCCGAACTTAGTCTTTGAAGGAAACTACACCGAAGAAGATGGGAAGGCAGGTTTATTAGAACTACTTTCCGGTGACACGTCTTTTTCAGCATTGGTGTGCGCGAATGATTGGATGGCTTCAGGCGCGATGAGTTGCGCTAGGGATTTAGGAATGAACCTACCACAAGATTTATCTATTGTAGGCTTTGATGACGCTGTATTTGCTCACCATGTATTTCCGCGACTGACCACCGTTAGCAACCCTATCTCTGAGATGGCTGCAATGTCAGCACGACACATTTTAAATGTGGTGTATGGCTATAAAGATGAAGTACAAACTTTGTTTCAACCGTCATTGATTATACGAGAGTCCACCATGGCCTATGAAGCTTAAAGGCGCACTCGAAATTATAAATCTGGTTTATGGCATCATCTCTTTCTAAGATAAATGCATCTTACTGTTCCATGTGAAACCTTTAACCTTTTTTCGGAGCTACCTTTATGCGTTTAACTGTTACCATCATTTTATTGCTAAGCTGTTTAAATGCCTTTGCTGCAGAAGTAGTTTCCTCACCTATAGCACCTCGAACTAGTACAAAAGATAAAGCTTTGCTAGAAGCCGAAGAAAAAGTAAATAAGGTGCTTGATGCGCTACACCAATTAGCGAGTGATGCAAACTTCGACGATTATTTCGCCTTGTATAGTAATGACGCTGTTTTCATTGGTACAGATGCTACTGAGGTATGGACAATTAATGCCTTTAAAGCCTATGCACAACCTCATTTTTCAAAAGGGCAGGGGTGGACATATACTCCCCATTCAAGGCATGTGTATTTTTCAAAAAATCGAGATGTGGCGTGGTTCAATGAGCTTTTGGACAACAAAAGTTTAGGCGTGACACGTGGAACCGGTGTATTGATACTAGAGAACAATGCGTGGAAAGTGAGCCAATACCACCTAACCATCCCAGTGCCGAATGCGCTAGCCGATAGCGTTGCAGAACAGATTAAATCACATAGAAAAAAGGGCCAATAATGGCCCTTATTTATTGGTTAGCTGCTAACGCTATGACTGAGTTAGCGGCTGAATCTCTAGTTCTACACGACGGTTCATCGACCTATTAGCAGCAGTATCGTTTGGCACTTTAGGCTGATATTCACCCATACCTACTGTAGTAATACGGGTTGAATTAACGCCGTAATTCAATAACACGTTTCTAACTGCACCCGCTCGGCGCTCTGATAACCCTTGGTTATATTGTTCCGAGCCTGTGTCGTCAGTGTGGCCTTTTATCATCAGTACCGTTTTTTCATAGTTATTCACTACTTTGGCAACATCTTGAAGTACTGGGTTAAAGTTGGGGCTGATAGAAGAACTGTCGGTTGCAAACGTGATGTCACCCGGCATTATCAAACGTAAGTTATCACCTTCTCGAACTACTTGAACGCCCGTATCAGATAATTCACTACGAAGTTCTTCTTCTTGCTTATCCATATAACCACCAATTGCGCCACCCGCAATGGCACCAACCGCTGCCCCCCACGCGTAGCGACTTTTATCGTTATCTCCTGTTGCCTTACCTAGCAATGCGCCCATGACAGCGCCAATGGCAGCCCCTTTCTGAGAATTTGAAGGGTCATTAGCACAGCCTGCAACAGCTAAAGATGCCGCTATTAAAGTAATTCCTATTTTCTTTTTCATAACATCCTCGGTACGTCGTTATTAATTATTACGGTGAAGACGAGCTTACGCTTACTTTTAAGCTTTTCACTTGCACACTCGCGTCACTTCTATCTTTTCTGTTATTAAATTATCGTCTCACTACACTGTTTAATAAACCGTGCAATAAACTGTGCAATACGTTTTGAGCAATAATTATTGAGCACTGTTAAGTAGGAAGTGCAGCAATATATATTCCACATTCATTAATTGGCTTGAGTGTAACCAATAAACGAAAAACATTAAGGGCATTATAGAGGAAGTAAACTGAACGTAAGCTAAACGGCTGCCTGAAGTGCTAGCCGTGGGATGCCTTAACTTCGAATGTGATATTTTGATAAACCCGTGAATACGAGATATATGCGCTCGCCCGTTTAAATAATGTTGAGATATAGTGCGAATATCTTTGTAAAGGGTACAGACCAACGCAACGTTCTTACTTAGTCGCGTTTCTACGACAGTGTGTGCCTAACACACTGCTGAACTTACACCGAACCTCTACACTGTGTTGGATTCGATGCACTTACCCGATAGACACCGAGCGTTCGAAAAAGGCATTAACGTCAATTTTATAATCAGCGGCAATAGCTGCTTTTGAAACCTTAACGTTTTTTTCTGATGCTAAATCAATATCTTTCGGCTCTAGATAATGTGCATTTCGAACTGAGTAAAATACCTTAACTTTAGGCGCTAATGGCGAGTCAGTTTGCTCTATCACCATGGCTAGCCGTTCATTAGACAGTAATACTAAGCTTCCTACTGGATAGATACCCATGCATTTGATAAATTGCTGTACTAACGGTAAATCTAATCGAGACGGCGCATCACTGAGTAAAATAGAAAACGCTTTTTGACTCGACATGCCAGATTTGTAAACTCTATCTGCAGTTAGGGCATCGTACATATCCGCAATAGCCAACATACGGCCTTCATGGCTAATATTTTCACCTTTAGTGCCCATAGGGTACCCTAACCCATCTAAGCGCTCATGATGCTCGCTGATAGTTCTAATTAAGGTCTTGTCTAAGTCGGTTTCATTTAAATAATCTACACCGTGTTTAACATGCCCTTTCATGATGTCCATTTCATCATCAGTTAAACGGCCAGGTTTATGCAGAATTTCATCGGGTATTTGAATTTTACCCAGATCATGAAGAAAGCCCGAATAGGAGAGATCTTGAACTTCACTTTCGGACATTCCTAAATGACGACCAAAGTTAGCCAGTAAGATGGCAACATTCAAAGAATGTTCTAGTAGGTAATCGTCCTTTTCACGAATTTTCGTCAGGCACAATAACGCATCGGGATTGCGGTCTACTGAGGAAACCAACTTTGCTGAAAATTCTTTCGGAATACTGCTATCAAAAGGCTGTGCTTTTTTAACACTGTTAAGCAGCTGCTTTTGGATGCGCTTACCTTGCACGTGCAACTTAGTTGCGCGGGTCAATTCATTTTCAAGGCTTGCCTTAGGCGCTTTCTCTTCGACTTTTTTGCTTACCGGCGCTTTCTTTTCAGCTTCAGGTTCACCTGTAGATACGCTAAAGGCTTTGTCAGTATCGACAACAAGGGTTAACACTCCCCTTTTTTTAAGAGCATCAGCAATAGCTTGCGAAGTAACTCGCCCTTGGCTTTTAACTGAAAGTTGACCTTTCTGCTCCAGGATTTGATGTACAAACATACCCGGTTTCAAGTCTTTTATTGTAATTTTTTTAAGCATTATGAGTGAGATACCACTTTAAAAAACGCCACACCAACTGGTGATAAAATGTGCCATACATGAATACGTTAAATTACTTTTCTAGTTCAGCCAATAAAGTATATAAACTGGGCTTCCACCCATAAACTTTCATGTTCACTCTATGGTTTTTAACTAAGACTCCTTCCGACACTAGCAATGCACGCTGCTCTTCTGCTAGCTCAGAACCTGCTGGAAATGCTATTTTTCCATCGGATCTTATAACTCGATGCCATCGAGTAGTAACATCAGAGTCTTTTAAGCACTTTCCTACAAGTCTAGCCTTACCCGGCAAACCTGCAAGGTCTGCTAGCTGCCCATAGCTGACTACGAAACCACTTGGTACAATTGAAAGCGTTTTTAGTATTCTGGATTTTATCGCCATATTAACCATAATGCATATTATCCATTCTAACTATTTTCCACTTTTTAAAAATAGGAACTTTCTCAAAAACCAACACTATGAGAGCTAAATGTAAACAGTGCAATTACCCTACAAGCACCTGTATTTGTGATGCGGTATCTTTAGTTGCAATACCAATTAAGATTATTGTAATTCAACACGTTAAAGAATCTGCCAATGCTAAAAACACGGCGAGATTAATTAAGCTTTGTGCTAACGATGTAGAGATAATTACTACTGATAATATTAGCGAAATGGAATCATTAGCTTCAAGATGCAGTGTTCAATCAACAGCACTTTTATATCCCAGTGATAGCAGTATTGCGCTTGAGTCACAACGGGAGCACGTTGCTTCAGCGCTTCAAACCCTATTGGTCATAGACGGTAGCTGGAAGCAAGCTTACGCTGTGTTACAACAATTTCCATGGTTATCGTCTATACCGAGCTTTCATTTCGAGCACGCCCCCGCTACACAATATAGAATAAGGCATACTCGAATTCGTGAAGGGTTATCAACTCTTGAAGCAACAGCCTATACATTAAACACACTATATAATATTGATACTCAGCCTTTCATAAAGTTACAAGAGGCCATGCAAGATAATTGGAGAGGCCCAAAATCCCACCAGCGAGAGACCTAACCCCTAGGCATCCATTGGAATAAACCCTTTTTGATCTTTAATCAGTGTTATCCAATTTCTTATCGCGGGGTAAGCAGCAAGATCGAAGCCTCCCTCGTGTGCGACATGGGTATAGGCAAACAGTGAGATATCGGCCAGCGAAACATGATTACCTAGCAAAAACGGGGTTTGACTAAGTTGCTTATCCATCACTTCAAGCGCTCTATAGCCGCCGGCTTGCTTCGCCTCATATTCTGCTTTTCTGTCATCAGGTAAGCCAAGATAAAGATTGATATAGCGCGCAACCGCAATATAGGGTTCGTGACTGTATTGCTCGAAGAATTGCCATTGTAGTAAAGTGGCAAAAGTAAAAGGTGAGGTGGGTATGAACGTAGAGCCCGACGCTAAATAATGCATAATGGCGTTAGACTCAGACAACACACGTCCATCATCTAGCTCTAGAATAGGAATTTTACCGTTAGGGGACTTAGCTAGGAAGGCATCTGTTCGACACTCTCCTTTAAGAATATCGACATCAATCCACTCACATGCCTTCCCAAGTAATGCCAGTAAAAGCTGTAATTTATAGCAATTACCAGAGCGCTTATCACCGTAAATTAGCATGTCACTCTCCTGTTGAAATCTGCTTAATCTATAAGCTACCCGTAGTAGAAGGATTCTACAAATAGAAAGACAAGCCAAGCGGCTGGTAAAGGCATCATGCACATAAGTAATCTAAGCTTTTGGGGTTTGCTTAGAATTCTACGTAACGTTTCTTTATTGGTTTCTATCGACTCTATTTTCTTACTTAGCGTTGACTTTACGCCACTATTTGCCTGCTGACGTATTAACTGAGTAATTTCGCTTTCATGCTCTGTCATGATGATGTTTGACACGGTACGCATTCGCTTAGCTACTATAATCATGGGTAAAAACAAATACGCTGAAATCAAACCGGCATAAACGGTGAGAATCACAATATCGAAGAAAGGAACAGGTTTGTTGATCCAAAAAATCGGTGTTAACGCAAATCCACTAACCGCAATTAAGGTATTCGACAGGGCCATGTTGAATATTTCACGCAGCGAATTCAGCTCTTTTGTAGAATCAGAATGTTCTGTTGATGCCAGCTTCTGCAAATAATGAGTGTTGCTAAATACCTGTAAAATAAAGAGCGTTAACAATAACCAAAAAGGGATGGATGTGAGTGCGATAACAAGTACTTCTGCCTCATCTATCCGTGTCACAAGCCCTTCTGATAATAAATAGGCAACCGGCATGATAACCCCAACCGAGGTTGACCACATAAGGTGTCTTGCGAACTGCCTACCTAACACACCGCGATGATGATTAAACTGACTTAGCTTTTCTAGGCTTACTAACACTGCAATTAACGTACTTGCCGCATTCTTATGCACATTTCTAATCGTAAGCCAAAAAAAACCAGAAAGCAGCGTAGTGCCTAGCGCCGTATTAAAATCTCGTTGATGGTCATCATCTAGAACTGGCCACGTTAATGCGCCGGTCCAATTATGAATAAGTAGTAAAATTAACACTAAGAAGAGTGGGTACGCCCATACACTTACTACATTGCGGTTACTCTCGTAAGCACTGAACTTCATCGTCTTTTTAATCGCTAATTTTAATAAATAGGAAAGGGGACATATGCGTTTACTGAACGCTGAACTGGGAATTATACGGGTATAGGAAGAGCAAACCAAATTTAAAAAGTGCTTAATTATCGCCTTTTAAGACTAGCTGTAAAGCTGACGGGCTAAATCAAGGTTTCAACTATTGATACCAGTCCCCACGACACGGGAACCAATATTAACGCAGCTATTGTTTTTAGTTTATCACTGCTGTTGCATACTTCACTGGGTGCACGAACCACTTTTAGCTGCCTATCATCGCGGTTGTGATTGTTCGTAACATTTTGCCCTTGTTTTAAGGTACGAGATTTCTGCTGTTTTAAAATCGATTTTAATTTCAATAAGGGCGTGAATGTATATGTCACAATTAACAGTGACATACTTACCACCGCTATCACTTCCAAAGGTGACACTGTTACGTTAAACCAAAATATTGGCAGAACGGTTAATAGGCCTAAGGCAATTAGGGCATTAGTCAGAGAAAGCTTGGTAATTACACTAAAAGATGCCCAATAGTCAGAGGACTTATTGGTTCCTGGAAGTACCTGTTTTAGCAGGTAGGTCACATTCGATCTTACTTGAAATAAAAATAGGGAAGTGAGAAGGCTAAAAGTAACAAATGAGGCAATGTATGAAATGCCTTTGATGTTATAGCTTTCGTTACTAACATCGCCTAAAAATGCTAATACAACCATAAACATAGATGAAATTATTAATGAGTTAATAATTTGGTGATGAAACGCTTTTGTTAGCTTTTGTCTGTGTACTGAAAACTGACCCAGCTGATTTTTTTTAACCAATAGCGAAATTAAACTGCTGGCTACGTTTTGATGAATGTAACGAAAGCCAAACCAAAAATACCCAATGAATAACGAAATACTTACCGCAGAATTAAAGCTTCGCTGTGCAGCCATATCACCTGAATCCGGCCAGTAAAAAGCACCCGAGTACATATTCAATAGCGGTATCGCTAATAAAACTAATAAAGGAAATAAGCCAATAAACTGTTGCGGTTTACTAGTTGGAGGAGCTATTTTCATAAAACCATCGTATCTACTAACGAAAGGATACGGACAGACTGCTTTTGTATTACTACCAATTAGTCGCAATCTGAGTAGACAATCATTATATTCAGCAATTCTTATGTTAATCGATTGACGTTTTTATTTACACTGTTTATCTATCAATTCAAATAAAAAAACCCGCCAAAAGGCGGGTTTTTATAAACAGCTATTAGATTACTTGCGTAACTTCTGAATAAGGCGAAGTTGTGCGATAGCTTCAGACAGCTCTTGAGCTGCTTCTGCGTAATCAAAGTCTGCGCCTGGGTTGGCGATGTGCTCTTCTGCACGTCGTTTGGCTTCTTCTGCTGCTTGTTCGTCAAGATCTTCTGCACGAACCGCAGTATCAGCTAGCACGGTGACATTACCAGGCTGTACTTCAAGTACACCACCAGCAACGTAGATTAATTCTTCTTCACCGAACTGCTTAACCAAACGCACCATACCAGGTTTAATAGCAGAGATAAGTGGCGCGTGACCTGGGTGTATACCTAGTTCACCTTCGCTACCTGTCACTTGAATCGTTTCAACAAGACCAGAAAAAATTTCTTTTTCTGCGCTTACTACGTCCAAATGTACTGTCATTGCTGCCATAGAACCTCCTGATTAGGTACGTTAGCACATTAATAGGCTGACTCTGTCAGCCACATAATTATGCTTTATTGGCTTTCTCTTGCGCTTCTTCGATAGAACCAACCATATAGAAGGCTTGTTCTGGTAGAGAGTCATACTCACCTTCCAGGATACCTTTAAAGCCACTGATAGTGTCTTTAAGCGATACATATTTACCTGGAGAGCCAGTGAATACTTCTGCTACGAAGAAAGGCTGAGAAAGGAAGCGCTGAATTTTACGAGCACGTGATACCACTTGCTTGTCTTCTTCAGACAACTCGTCCATACCTAGGATGGCAATGATGTCTTTCAACTCTTTATAACGCTGAAGTACAGTTTGTACGCCACGTGCTACGTCATAGTGCTCTTGACCGATAACTAATGGGTCAAGCTGACGTGAAGTTGAATCTAGTGGGTCTACCGCAGGGTAGATACCAAGAGACGCGATATCACGAGAAAGTACAACTGTTGCGTCTAAGTGAGCAAAGGTTGTTGCCGGAGATGGATCCGTCAAGTCATCCGCAGGTACGTATACCGCTTGGATTGACGTGATTGAACCTGTCTTCGTTGACGTAATACGTTCTTGAAGTACACCCATCTCTTCTGCAAGTGTAGGCTGGTAACCTACCGCAGACGGCATACGACCTAGAAGAGCAGATACTTCTGTTCCAGCTAGGGTATAACGGTAGATGTTATCTACGAAGAATAGTACGTCACGACCTTCGTCACGGAACTTCTCAGCCATAGTAAGACCTGTCAAAGCAACACGTAAACGGTTACCAGGAGGCTCATTCATTTGGCCGTAAACCAACGATACTTTATCAAGTACGTTAGAGTCGTTCATTTCATGATAGAAATCGTTACCTTCACGAGTACGCTCACCAACACCAGCGAATACAGAGAAACCACTGTGTTCGATTGCGATGTTACGGATAAGCTCCATCATGTTTACAGTTTTACCTACACCAGCACCACCGAATAGACCAACTTTACCACCCTTAGCGAATGGGCAAACCAAGTCGATTACTTTGATACCAGTTTCTAGTAATTCTACTGAGCTAGACTGATCTTCGTAGCTAGGCGCTGCACGGTGAATAGACATACGGTCTTCTTCGCCAATTGGGCCTGCTTCGTCGATTGGGTTACCCAATACGTCCATGATACGGCCAAGTGTAGCTGTACCCACTGGAACCATAATAGGGTTTTCAGTGTTCTCTACAGCCAAACCGCGCTGTAAGCCATCAGTAGAACCTAGGGCGATAGAGCGAACTACACCGCCACCTAATTGTTGTTGCACTTCTAGGGTTAACCCAGACAAGCCACCTTCGGTAACTCGTAGTGCGTCATAAACTCTTGGTACCGCAGTTTGTGGAAACTCAATGTCCACAACGGCGCCAATGATTTGGACGACCTTACCTTGACTCATAATTTGTCCTCGTTATCTTTTAGAAACCTTTGCCTACACCGCTGCGGCACCGCTCACAATCTCACTAATTTCTTGTGTGATTGCAGCTTGACGCGCTTTGTTATATATCAGTTGTAACTCATCAATTAAGTCACCAGCATTGTCGGTTGCTGCCTTCATGGCAACCATTCGCGCAGCTTGTTCTGACGCCGCGTTTTCTACAACACCCTGATACACCTGAGACTCAATGTAACGCACCATTAATGCTTCCAAAATTTCTTTTGGATCTGGTTCGTATATGTAGTCCCAACGATGCTTATATTCTTCGTCTTCAGACTTTGGCAAAGGCAATAACTGATTGATCACAGGCTTCTGTGTCATGGTGTTTACGAAGTCATTAAATACCAAGAAAACTCGGTCTAATTTGCCTTCGTCGTAAGCTTTAAGCATTACGCGTACAACACCTACTACATCGCTCACAGACGGCTTATCACCCAATCCAGATTCAGCAGCAAGCAAAGTGCCACCAAAACGGTTGAAGAAAGAGCACGCTTTAGAACCTAATGCAGCGAAGTCCACTTCTACACCTTGGTCACGCCATTTTTTGACGTCCTGAGTGACAAGCTTAAATTCATTACTGTTTAAGCCACCACACAAACCTCGGTCAGTGGAAATCACAATGTAGCCGACTCGCTTAACTTCACGCTCTTCCAAATAAGGATGGCGGAACTCAAGGTTACCGTTAGCAATGTGACCAATCACTTTTAGCATGTTTTGCGCATATGGACGGCCAGAGGCCATACGTTCTTGCGCCCGTTTCATTTTGGACGCAGCAACCATTTCCATTGCACTGGTAATTTTTTGAGTATTTTTAATACTCCCAATCTTACCTTTTATTTCTTTACCGCTGGCCATGACTATCTCTCCGATTACTCAACGTGAAGCCGATGGTGTTTACACATCATCGGCTGCATTGATTACCAAGTTTGTGTCGCTTTAAATTGTGTCAAAGCGTCAGTTAACTTAGCGGCGATTTCGTCGTTGAAGTTACCAGTTTCGTTGATAGTCTTCATAAGGTCAGCGTTTTCGCTGTTCATGTAAGAATGAAGAGCTGCTTCAAAATCTAAGATTTTGCCAAGCTCAACGTCCTTAAGGAAACCTTTTTCAACCGCGAACAATGATACGCCCATATCTGCAATAGACAGTGGTGCATATTGTTTCTGTTTCATTAGCTCTGTTACGCGCTCACCGTGCTCAAGTTGCTCACGGGTTGCATCATCAAGGTCAGATGCGAACTGCGAGAATGCCGCCAATTCACGATACTGAGCAAGTGCAAGACGAATACCACCGCCCAGCTTCTTGATGATTTTAGTTTGCGCAGCACCACCAACACGAGATACCGATACACCAGCGTTAACCGCTGGACGGATACCTGCGTTAAACAAGTCAGTTTCTAAGAAGATCTGACCATCTGTAATCGAAATTACGTTGGTAGGTACGAAAGCAGATACGTCACCAGCTTGCGTTTCGATAATTGGAAGCGCAGTTAGTGAACCGGTTTTACCTTTCACTTCACCGTTTGTGTAACGCTCAACGTATTGTTCGTTTACACGAGCAGCACGTTCTAGCAAACGAGAGTGGAGATAGAAAACGTCACCAGGGTATGCTTCACGACCAGGAGGACGCTTAAGTAGCAATGAGATTTGACGGTAAGCAACAGCTTGCTTAGACAAATCATCATATACGATTAGCGCATCTTCACCGCGGTCGCGGAAGTATTCACCCATAGTACAACCAGAGTATGGTGCAAGGTATTGCAATGCAGCAGACTCAGACGCAGAAGCAGCAACGATAATGGTGTGACCCAATGCGTCGTGCTCTTCCAGCTTACGTACCACGTTAGCGATAGTAGAAGCTTTCTGACCAACCGCTACGTACACACATTTAATGCCTGTACCTTTTTGGTTGATGATAGCGTCGATTGCCATTGCGGTTTTACCACACTGACGGTCGCCGATGATAAGTTCACGTTGACCACGACCAACTGGGATCATGGCATCAACTGACTTATAACCAGTTTGGATTGGCTGATCTACCGATTGACGCTCGATTACACCAGGTGCAATCTTTTCTACTGGCTCAAAGCCAGCTGCATCAATGGCGCCTTTACCGTCGATAGGCTCACCAAGTGTGTTTACAACACGACCTAGTAGGGCATTACCAACAGGTACTTCAAGAATACGGCCAGTAGATTGTACTTTTACGCCTTCCTGTAAGTCCGCATATGGACCCATTACAACCGCACCTACAGAGTCTCGCTCAAGGTTTAGTGCAATAGCGTAGCGGCTTCCAGGAAGCTCAATCATTTCACCTTGCATTACATCGGCAAGGCCATGAATGCGGATAATACCGTCAGTTACTGCGACGATAGTACCTTCATTGCGTGCTTCACTGCTTACATTGAACTGTTCAATTCTTTTCTTGATCAGTTCAGCAATTTCAGTGGAATTAAGTTGCATGCTCTTATCCCCGTTATGCTTGCAACGCGTCTGCTAGACGGTTCAATTTCGATTTTACGGAACCATCTATTACTGTATCGCCGGCTTTAATAACCATGCCAGCGATCAGGTCAGGATTCACGTTACAATTAAGCTTCACTTTACGTGCCAAACGTTTTTCCAACGATGCAACCAAATCGGTTTTCTGTGCATCGTTCAGCGCAGAGGCTGAAGTTACGTCTACTTCAATTTCTTTGTCGTAATCAGCTTTAAAGGCATCAAACACATTTGAAATTTCAGGCAACGCGGCTAAACGTTTATTTTCAGCCAGAATCTTTACAAGATTCTGACCATGATCATCGAGTTGCTCACCACAAACATTGATGAAAATGTCAGCCAATGTATCTGCAGCTACTGCTCCAGATAATAACTGATGCATATCATCGTTTTGTGCTACTGCACCTGCAAAGGTCAGCATTTCTTGCCACTTCGCAATGGCATTCTTCTCGACGGCGAAATCGAAAGCTGCTTTAGCGTAAGGACGAGCAACGGTTGTCAATTCAGACATGGCTCATCTCCCTCTTAAAGCTCAGCGACAAGTTTTTCAACAATGTCGTTTTGTGCGTTAGCATCAATTTCACGTTGTAAGATTTGCTCTGCGCCAGCTACTGCTAATGCAGACACTTGCTTGCGCAAATCTTCTTTGGCACGATTGCGTTCAGCTTCAATTTCGGTGTAGCCAGAAGCAATAATCTTCTCGCGTTCTGCATGGCCTTTCTGCGTTTCTTCGTCAACCAATTGGTTGGCGCGCTTTTTGGCTTGCTCGATAATATCGGCTGCTTGCGCTTTCGCGTCTTTCATTTGCTCAGTAGCTTTCGCTTGAGCAAGTTCTAAGTCTTTCTCTGCCCGTTCAGAAGCTTCAAGCCCATCGGCTATCTTCTTTTGACGTTCTTCAATCGCTGCCATTAGCGGTGGCCATACATATTTCATGCAGAACACTACAAACACAGCAAAGGCGATTAATTGACCAATAAAAGTGGCGTTAAGATTCACTCTCGCCCCTCCTTATAATAGTTCGCTAAAGACTGAATTAAAGTAAGTATTCAGGTGGAGCGAACAATAGGAATAGTGCAATACCAACACCGATCATCGCGATAGCGTCGATAAGACCTGCTACGATGAACATTTTTACTTGAAGTTGAGGCGCAAGCTCTGGCTGACGAGCAGCGGACTCTAGGAATTTACCACCTAGAAGACCGAAGCCGATAGCGGTACCAAGCGCACCCATACCAATTAGGATAGCAACTGCAATTGCAAGCATGTTAAATCTCCGATTTAAAGTTAAGTTAAAGTTAATGTTAAAAGTAGAACTCGGTTATCAACCGCGCCGATATTTCCAGGCAATACCGACACGGGTTAATGCTTATTAATGGTCTTCACATGCCAAGCTTAAATACACGATGGTTAGCATCATGAAAATAAACGCTTGCAGAGGGAGAACCAATATGTGGAATACAGCCCACATAAAGTGTAAAGGTAATTGGAAGTAACCAATGGTGGCTATCAAAATAAAGATTAGCTCACTGGCGTATAAGTTACCGAACAAACGCAGTGCTAATGAAAGCGGGCGTGCTAGTAAGGTAACGGTTTCCAGAATGAAGTTCACCGGAATAAATATTGGGTGACCGAAAGGTTGCATAGTAAGTTCTTTAGTAAAACCACCAATACCCTTCATTTTGATTGAATAGAAAAGAATAAGAACAAATACGCCTGCTGCTAATGCAAACGTCAGGTTAAGGTCAGTAGTAGGCACAGCCTTCATATAAACATCATGAGGGTCCATACCGAACGCGTGCTGACCTACAAGGCCTGCAATCCAAGGAATAAGGTCAACTGGCACTAAATCCATCAGGTTCATCAATAAAACCCAAACAAAAATAGTTAGTGCAAGTGGTGCAATTAGTGCACTTCTTCCGTGGAAGGTACTTTTTACGTTGTCGTCAACGAACTCAATAACCAATTCCACAAACGCCTGCATTTTGCCAGGAACACCTGTAGTGGCTTTTGAAGCTACGCTTCTAAAAACAACAAGAAAAAGTATGCCAAGGCCAATTGACCAGGCTAGTGTGTCGACATGCCACGCCCAAAAACCTGCATCAGAGCATGCTTTGTTAAAAGCAATTCCGTTGTCGGTTGAGCACATGGTGGCATTGGTCAAGTGGTGCTTGATATATTCTGAGGTAGTGTATTCAGATGCCATTGTTTAACCTAAGTTGTAAAGTGTAAAAATTGGTGACTGGTTCCAGTACATATTCGTAACCAAAGTATTCAGTAGCTATTTATTAATCGTTATTATTTGACTACTTCGTACCATAACGGAACATGGCCAGTGCATGACTGGCGGTTGTAGCGACATAAGCCACGAAAACTTCGATAGGCGCGGCATTTAAGCCTGCAAATGTCACTACAAATAAAATGATTGTCAGTGCCAGTTTCAATTTTGAACCTTGGCTAAAACTTCGGGCAACAAGTTCGTTTTTACTCGCACCAGCATATCTAAATGCAAACCCTGAAAAAACGGCTGTTGGCAGTATGCTTATCACTGCGCCAGCGGCGGTTGATATTGCAGAATGTTGACCTGCGATAATACCCGCCAAAAGGGTTATTATTAGTGCCGTGACTAACTGAAACAGAATGCCTTTTTTGGCAATAAATAATCCGTGTTCAGCTAACTTGTTTTTCACGTTGCCCTACTGCTTGTTCATGTCTAACGAAAAGCGTCAGAAGTATACTGTTTTACCGACATTTTTCAACAGTACATCGCATTTTGAAAGCTATTCTGAAAATATTCTAACGCTATAACCGGAAAGGAGGCTGTCCACAGCCCAAGTTTTAGGAATGAATGGCCTCACTATTTATGCCTACTACCTTTCAGCATATAAATATAACTTATTGAATTTTGGTTATTATTCCGTCTAATTGTTGTAAATCGTCAAAGCTAATGACTAATTTACCTTTCCCTTTTGCGTTATGGTCTATTGTTACCGGTGCCCCTAAATTTTCTGAAAGTCGGGTCATAAGGTTTTGCACATCAGGATCAATTTGCTTCTCTTGCTTCGGTTTTTCTGGTTCAAGCAGCTTTTTGACCAGCTTTTCTGTATCACGAACGGTTAAACCTTTACCTGAAACAACATTTGCCGCTTCTGATTGTTTATCACCATCAAGGGCAAGCAACGCGCGAGCATGACCCATTTCAATATCACCATGCTCCACTAACAATTTAACGTCATCATTAAGATTGTTAAGGCGAAGCAAGTTCGTCACAGTTGTGCGTGATTTACCTACGGCTTCAGCGACTTCTTGATGGGTTAGGGAGAATTCATTCATTAGACGGTCTAATGCCTGCGCTTCTTCCATGGCGTTTAAATCTTCACGCTGAATATTTTCAATTAGCGCAATGGCAACGGCAGCCTCATCAGGCACATCTTTAACAAGGCACGGTACTTCATCAAGTTGCGCAAGTTGCGATGCGCGCCAGCGGCGTTCACCCGCAATAATTTCATACTTGTTGTCTTCAACCTTACGAACAACAATGGGTTGAATAACACCTTGGGCACGAATAGAGGAAGCAAGGTCTTCAAGGGCATCAGGTGACATGTCTTTGCGAGGCTGATATTTGCCAGGCACAAGAAATTCTATCGGTAATTTACTAAGTTCGCTTTGTGTCGCTTCTGTCGCCGCAGCATCTGTTTCTCTTTGCGACGTCGATTGACTGGTTGCTAATAGCGCATCCAAACCGCGACCTAGCCCTCTTTTTCTTGCTGACATATTACCCTCAATGGCCTATTTGCTGATATGCATTACGCTTTATTATAATTTAACTGGCTTTCGCCTGACTTGGCGCAGATTTATCACGGCGACGAAGAATTTCACCCGCCAATGCTAAATATGCTTTAGCCCCTGTAGAAGACTTATCGTAGTACATCGCCGGGGTACCGAAACTTGGCGCTTCAGCTAGGCGCACGTTGCGCGGGATCACAGTACGATATACTTGCTCACCAAAATGACGCTTAAGCTGTTCTGAAACATCGTTTGCAAGGCGGTTACGGGGGTCGTACATGGTACGCAATACCCCTTCAATCTTCAATTCAGGATTCACCACTGACGCGAGTTTTTGAATGGTATCCATTAACGCCGTTAACCCTTCAAGCGCGTAATATTCACACTGCATTGGCACCATGACTGAATCAGCCGCGGCTAATGCATTTACTGTAAGTTGGTTTAGTGAAGGAGGGCAGTCAATAAAGATAAAATCGTAGTAATCAAGAACAGGTTTTAGCGCATTTCTAAGGCGCACCTCACGGGCAAACATTTCCATTAACTTAATTTCAGCTGCTGTCACGTCGCCATTGGCAGCCACTAAATCAAATTTACCCGCAGTATTTTTAACAATAACGTCGTTGATAGGTTGTTCTTCGATAAGCAACTCAAACGCGGTAGCGTGAACATCGTATTTGTCGACGCCGCTTCCCATGGTTGCATTACCTTGTGGATCAAGATCAATCAGTAGCACTTTACGTTTTGTGGCAGCCATTGATGCTGCAACATTCACTGCAGTAGTGGTTTTACCCACACCACCTTTTTGATTCGCGATCGCGATTACCTTTGCCACAATATGTCCTGTTATGCCTTTTTAATCCAAACGAGGTGTCGTTCGCCCACCAGATTCGGTACAGTGAGACTTTCCGTTTTGATCACCTGATAGTGATCACTCACTTCTTTTAATTCGTCTTCTGGAAACTGCCCTTTAAGTGCAAGGAACTGCCCGTCTGAATTTACCAGATGTTGGCACCAGTGCAACATATCTTTTAACGAAGCGAACGCTCGGCTAAGTACTATATCATACGGTTGCGCTGGGGTATGTGCTTCAACTCTACTTTGAACAGGCGTCACATTCGATAATTTAAGGGAATGGACACTTTGGGTCATAAAACGAACGCGCTTACCTAAACTATCTAGCAAGGTAAATGCCGTGTCAGGAAACGCTATCGCAAGGGGCATGCCTGGCAAACCAGGGCCAGTACCTACATCAATGATATGTTTGGCTTCATGTTTAGCTAAATATGGGTATATCGCTAATGAGTCCAAAATATGTTTAACCATCATCTGCTTCGGATCACGCACCGATGTCAGATTGTAGGCTTTGTTCCATTTATCAATCAACAATACAAAGCCCACGAGCTTTGCTTGCTGATCATCGCTTAATTGAAGTGATTGTGCCGCAAGGCCCGAAGCCAGTATTTCGTGTAATTCTTGCTCTAAACTCATAAATTGAAATCTGCTTAAGCGCTTAATTTATCGTGTTTTCTTAACATGCCGTGCTTTTTCAAATACACCAAAAGCAAGGAAATAGCAGCCGGCGTAATTCCGGAAATACGCGACGCTTTACCAATAGTTTCAGGTCTCGCTTCGGTAAGTTTAGCCACCACTTCGTTTGATAAACCTGAGATTTTAGTAAAATCGAGATCAACCGGTAACAGTGAATTCTCGTGACGCTGTGTTTTGGCTATTTCGTCCATCTGGCGCGCAATATAACCTGCGTACTTAATTTGGATTTCAACTTGTTCTGCCGCAATAGGATCGGTTAAACCAGGTCCAATACTTTCAATCTCCATCAATTGACGATAGGTCATTTCAGGTCGGCGAATAAGTTCTTCTAGTGAATGCTCTTTGCTTACGGGTGTTTTAAGCAAAGTATTCAACGCTGGCGTAGCACTATGATCTTTATGGACCCAATTTCCACGCATGCGTTGCAACTCGCCTTCAACCGCTTCTTGCTTAGTATTGAATGCGGCCCAGCGAGCATCATCCACTAAGCCTATTTCACGACCTAACGCGGTTAAGCGACTATCGGCGTTATCTTCACGCAGCAATAATCGATATTCAGCACGACTAGTAAACATACGATACGGTTCTTTGGTACCCATGGTCGCTAAATCGTCAATCAATACGCCCATGTAGGCTTGATCGCGACGTAAAATAAGAGGATCTTTTTCTTGTGCTTGCAATGACGCATTTGCGCCAGCAATCAGGCCTTGTGCACCCGCTTCTTCATAACCGGTTGTGCCGTTAATTTGGCCAGCAAAGAACAAGCCTTTGATAAATTTGTTTTCGAGTGTTTGTTTCAGATCTCTTGGATCGAAGAAATCATATTCAATGGCATAGCCAGGACGCACGATATGCGCGTTCTCGAAGCCTTTGATTGAGCGAACAAGATTCATCTGAACATCAAAAGGCAAACTTGTAGAAATACCATTTGGATAAACTTCAATGCTGTTTAAGCCTTCTGGCTCCACAAAAATTTGATGGGAATCTTTGTCAGCAAACCGAGTGATCTTATCTTCAATGCTTGGGCAGTAACGGGGGCCAATACCCTCAATGACGCCAGTAAACATAGGAGAGCGATCAAGTCCGCCTCGAATAATGTCGTGTGTTTTTTCGTTAGTATGCGTGATGTAACACGGGATCTGTTGTGGATGCATTTCACGGTTGCCCATGAATGAAAATACCGGTGTTGGATTATCACCAGGTTGTGCCTGCATCACACTAAAATCTAACGAACGGGCATCTAAACGTGCAGGTGTACCGGTTTTTAAGCGGTCTACACGAAACGGTAAGGCACGTAAACGATCAGCGAGGGCTATCGAAGGGGGATCGCCTGCGCGTCCACCACGATAGTTCTCAAGGCCTATGTGGATGGTGCCGCCTAAGAATGTTCCTACTGTGAGTACCACGGTTTTGGCTTTAAATTTAAGCCCCATTTTGGTAACCACGCCAGTTACCTGATCGTTTTCAACCACGAGATCGTCAACGCTTTGTTGAAACAACGTGAGGTTTTTTTGGCTTTCTACAATTTTACGAATAGCTTGACGGTAAAGGGTTCTATCAGCCTGAGCACGCGTTGCACGAACAGCTGGTCCCTTGCTTGAATTTAGGGTTCTAAACTGAATGCCACCCTGATCGGCAGCCAAACCCATAGCTCCACCAAGTGCATCAATTTCTTTTACCAAATGACCTTTGCCGATCCCACCGATCGCTGGGTTACAAGACATCTGTCCAATGGTTTCAATGTTATGGGTTAACAGTAAGGTGTTTGAACCCATGCGAGCAGCAGCTAGCGCAGCTTCTGTTCCAGCATGACCACCACCGACTACGATGACATCAAATGCTTGGGTGTAATACATATCGAACCTCACTATTAACGTAAATGGAGTAACTTTTTTCTTTTCTGAACAAGCTGAAAAAAGGGCGCGTATTTTAGCTGACTTATTGCATAAAGAAAACGGTTAAATTTTCTTCAATGCTGTTGTTCATTTCTTTCTGCCCTGGCTTATTGATCTTAAGATCTCTTATAGATCTGTTTATTTTTATTATTATTAGGATCAGCAAGATCTGTTAGTAACCCTTTAAAGCAGTTTCAGATCATGAAGTTACACGATCTAAAAGGTTGTGCAATACAGATCGATAACCCCCTCATGATCTTGTGTATAAACCCCTTAGTTATCCACATGGGCAATTGTGAATAAAGTTACTCATTCTTCAGTAAGAGCTTATACACAGTGGTTTGTAGGATCCTATCCACAGCACTGATCAAGATGTGATCGCATTGGGGATAAAATGTTGGTTATTACTACTGTTAGATCGCTAACTAAGCATAGAATATGGCTTTCAGAGCGATCTTATTGTGGATGAGATCTTTCCACAATTTTTAGGTGGATCATGTGATCACTCAATATCTTTTATTTTGTGATCGGAAAAATAATTAAAAAATTATGGAGGAAACAGAAAAAATTAGTGCCGCAGAGGAGCAATGATCATTATTAATGATACCCTTTTAAAGAAATACGAGGGTATTTTACTGATCGTTGAGCGCGCTTTCTCTGCGGTTTTTAGCTTAGCGAACCTGGTTAGGTTGATATCTCGGCGTGATATTTTGTGCTTCGGCTTCATCTTGGGTTAAGCCTTCACGTCTACTTGGGCCTTGAAAGCGTACTTTATAAGTATCGTATTCTTTGACTGACTCAAAGCAATAACGGCCCATAGCGTGCTCTAGCTCGCCTAAACTATGGTTGGTAATTAAGATGCAGTTCTTTTTATTCACCAAACGTTGGCGCAATAAATTGCCTAACCAGCTTTGGGTATTCTTTTTAAGCACGGTTTCATTCACACAGACTTCATCCAGAATGAGCAAATCGACTTCGAGTAATTCTTGGTTTGCTTCTCTGAACTTCTGGCCTACGTTGTCTGTGGCACTAAAATCATAAGAGAAATAACGCATTTCCAGTAGGGTTGAAAGCTGCCTGTATAAGACTGAGATCTCATATTGTTCTATAAGTTGATGGGCGATCGCGCCAGCAATATGAGACTTACCCCTGCCATAATCGCCGTAGAATAACATCATGTGAGAACCACTTTGACGCCAGGCGGGATCGTCATGAGCGGCAATAAAAGACTGTGCAATAGACACCGCTTCAATGACATCGTCGCTGTCTTCTATCAAATTAGCGAACGTCCACTTGGGGTTTAGATCAGAACGCCCATGAATGGCTTCTACACGCGCTTTTTTAGAGCGTTGTTGTAGTTGACCAATTTCTTGGTTTGCTTGGTTCTCGTATTGCTTTCTAAGCGTTGCGTAATCGATGTATTCATCGTTAGGCTCGGAAGGCTTGTTAAGGGCCTTGGCAAGATTCGCAATTTTGTCTGTAATTCGATCCATAGCGTTAGTTCTTCTTTGTCGATGTGGCGTATTTTTCCACCAGCTTTCTTGCATTATCATCCGCTTCGATACCGGCTGCAACTTTCACTTGCTGATTTCCCACTTTTCTTACAGGAGAATAACCCGCGGCTACGCGCTTATGTTTAATATTGTGAGCGAATTTTTGTGTCCACTGAAACTCACTAAGGATTGTGCTTGGTCTGCCTAGCCAGTATGAAATGAATTCGCCCACTTCATTATCATCATATTCAGTATCGATAATACCGAGCAGAGAGGCCATTTCTAAAAACAGCTCCTTGTTTGGCTTCCAAGCGGCTGAAATAGCAAAATGGGATTTATGCAGGGCATCAAAATTTGATTGTGCGTTGTTTATGAGTGGAAGCAGCAGGGCTTTACCATTAATAGAATGCTCTAAATCCAACTCTTCTGGAAAAACCACCAGCCCCACAAGTTCAAGCTGTTTTAACAGGCTATTGATTTGCCGGCCACGTTGATAGGGGGTGTCTTTTTGTTCGCCGTTCAATAGCGACAGTAAGTACTTATAATCGATAGCAGCACTTGCCGTTGAAGCCGTGTTGGCTGTTGGGCGTAAGCCAAGCAAGTAAAGTACGCGGCAATCGTTTGATATCGGCGATTGCAGTACCGCGAGTTCAGCTTGCGTTAGCGTTGTACTCATGCAGTTTCCAAGGAGCGTTCAAACAGTGCTACCGCTTCATCTTCTGGAATAGGATATTCTAACACATCAATATGTATGGGGTCGGCAAGAAGGGTAGCGCCGGTATTTTTCATCGCGGTTTCTATATCTTTTGCGCCATGGCAGAAGGTATCGTAACTCGTGTCACCCAAACCAATCACATAGAAATTCACACCTGGTAAATCTGCGTCTTTTAATGATTTTGCAAAAGGTTGGATATTATCTGGGAGCTCACCGGCACCATGGGTTGATGTGCATACTATCCATGTTGAATCTTTATTAATGTCGCTTAGCGTTGGTTCAAGATGAATAGTAAATGTATTGCCTCGCTGCTCGAGCGTTTTTGCAATAGCCTCAGCTACATATTCAGATGCGCCAAGCATGGTACCCACAATTATTTCGTAGTGCGTTGTCATCAATTATTTACCAATACAGAAAGATGAAAATATCTTACCAAGTAAGTCGTCTGAGGTGAATTCACCGGTTATTTCACACAACGACTGGTGGGCTAACCGAAGTTCTTCTGCTAGTAATTCACCGGCCATCGCGTCGTGGAGTTGTTGTTCGCCTATCACCACAAATTGATGAGCTTTTTCCAAGGCATCAAGATGACGTCTTCGGGCGATAAATTGCCCTTCGGTGGTGGTGTCGAACCCCATGGTGTTGGCTAAATGATCTCGCAGGGTATCAATACCGTCGCTTTGTTTTGCTGAAATATTAATAACCGGCATATCGCCATGTTCGGTTTTGACGTTATTCAGGCCTACTTGTAAGTCGCTTAGATCCGCTTTATTTTTAATAACCGTGGTTGGGATACCCTCTGGTAAGCGCGCCATAAATTCAGGCCAAATTTTATAAGGATCTGCCACATCGGTAGTGGTTGAATCAGTAACAAAAAGTACGTGATCCGCTTCGCTGATGGCTTGCCACGCTCGCTCAATACCAATTTGTTCTACTTTGTCTGGGCTATCACGAAGACCTGCGGTATCAATGATGTGTACCGGCATGCCGTTAATATTAATATGCTCTTTTAATACATCACGAGTAGTGCCTGCAATCTCGGTGACAATGGCGCTATCTCGGCCTGCTAATGCATTTAGTAAACTTGATTTACCCGCATTAGGGCGCCCGGCGATAACCACCTGCATACCTTCTCTTAGCAGACTTCCTTGCTTAGCTTGCTCTCGTACAACTTGAAGATGCGCAAGTATGGCGGCTAGATCGCCAGACACTTTTCCATCAGATAAGAAATCAATTTCTTCTTCAGGAAAGTCGATAGCGGCTTCAACGTACATACGTAAATGAACGATTTGATCAGACAAGGTTTGTATTTGGGTTGAAAACTCGCCCTGTAACGAACGTAGCGCGCTTCTAGCTGCTTGTTTAGAGCTGGCATCTATTAAATCAGCGATAGCCTCAGCTTGCGCTAAATCGAGCTTGTCGTTGATAAAGGCTTGTTCACTGAACTCACCTGGGTTGGCTAATCGCGCTTTGCCAGTGGATAACACAGCGTCAATAAGCATATCCATCACAACCTGACCGCCATGACCTTGCAGCTCTAATACATCTTCGCCCGTAAATGAATTAGGCCCTTTGAAGAATAGCGCGATACCTTGGTCGATAACATTTTGTTGGCTATCGACAAACGGGGTATAGGTGGCCAATCTAGGGGTTAGCGTTGTAGGTACCAGAGTGGCGGCTATAGTTTTAGCATGTGGGCCTGATACGCGTACAATTCCTACACCACCGCGCCCAGGGGCAGTAGCTTGGGCGGCAATGGTATCGGTTGTGATGATATGTGAATCCATATTTTAGTCGCGAAAGTTCTTAAATTGAAAAGGCTGACCTAAGTCTGATGATTTCACCAAGGCCATGGCTTGTTGTAAATCATCACGCTTTTTACCGGTTACTCTCAGTTCTTCACCTTGAATAGCCGTTTGTACTTTGATTTTTGCGTCTTTAATAATTTTTACGATTTTCTTCGCAATAGGCTGTTCTATGCCTTCTTTGAAAGCAATCGTTTGACGATAAGTTTTGCCGTTAGCATCAAAGGGCTTCATATCAATAAACGAAGTATCTAGGTTTCGCTTAGAGCATGCAGTTCTAAACATACTTTCCATTTGCTGTAATTGAAATTCCGCTTCTGCTTTCATGACCACGGTTTTCTCTTTGTATTCAAAGCTCGCTTCAATGCCACGAAAGTCAAAACGTGTGGCAAGTTCTCGGTGAGCATTTTCAGTGGCGTTACGCACTTCTTCCATATTGATTTCAGACACAATATCAAATGATGGCATAGTTAATTTATCCTCGTAGACAAAACAGCCCGCAATTGGCGGGCTGTTTATTATAAAAGAAATAGACGTTGCTATTTAATTCCCCGCTTCTCCATAGAAGCATATATCATTTTGGCTTGTACTAATGTAATGATGTTACTGACTAACCAGTATAATACTAGACCTGCAGGGAACCATAAGAAGAACACACTCATTGCCACAGGCATGAACTGCATTATCTTCTGCTGCATTGGGTCAGTAATTGTTGTAGGTTGTAGTTTCTGCAACAAGTACATACTTGCGCCCGTTAGTATAGGCAATACAAAGTACGGGTCTTTCACCGACAAATCAGTGATCCACAATGCAAAATCTGCATGGCGTAATTCAACACTTTCCATTAACACCCAATAGAGCGCTAGGAAAATAGGCATTTGAAGTACTAGTGGTAAACAACCACCCATTGGGTTAACTTTTTCTTTCTTGTAAAGCTCCATCATCGACTGAGACATTTTTTGTCTGTCATCGCCAAAACGGTCTTTAAGTTGCTGCATTTTAGGCGCTAAGTTGCGCATGCGAGCCATAGACTCGTATTGCTTCTTAGTCAGCCAGTACATAGCACCTTTCACTACGATAGTAATCAAGATGATGGCTACACCCCAGTTATTCACTAAGCTGTGCAAGAATGTAAGCAATGAAAACAGTGATTGCGATATCCACCATAGAATGCCGTAATCGACGGTTAGGTCTAATCCGCGAGCAATCTCTTTTAACTTGTCTTGATCTTTTGGACCCATATAAAGGGTGCTAGATAAGGTTTTTGTTTCGCCAGTATTAACCACTGCCGCTGGCATCAACACACCAATAACCGCATATTGGTTTGAAATATTGCGCGAGTAAATGGTGTTTACTTGATCTTGTGGTGGTACCCAAGCAGAGACAAAGTAATGCTCTAGCATACCAGCCCAACCCGCCTTGGTAGTCTCACGCAATTTGTCATCAGCAATATCATCAAACGTGTACTTTTGATAACGATCTTCTTCGGTAGAGTATGCTGCGCCGCGATAGGTAGGCATAAACATATTGCCGTCGTCTTCCGCGTCAATAACTTGTTTTAGTTGTGCATACTGCTGCACATTAGCCGCCGTACCGGAGTTATTCTCAACAGTATAATTTACCGCTACGTTGTAATGGTCTTTTTTGAAGATGAACGTTTTGGTAACAGTAAGTCCTTGGTCGTTTTTCCATACCAAAGGCACTTCGAGGGTATCACCGGTCATCTCGTAGAAATTGCTGTCGGTACGATAAACAGGGCGACCACTGCTGCTAGCATCTGGGCCATTGGCACCAATAAGACCACTTTGCGCGATATATAGATTATTACCTGAACGTAATAGGCTATAAGGTTCTTCAGAGCCTTGAGTTACTGGAAACTTTAACAAGTCTGCAGTAATGACATCGCCACCCAATAAGTCGATGCGAAGGTCTAAGCCATCAGTTTTAACTTCGATAATACGGTTAGCATTTGATGCGCTAACCATCGGTTTAGCAGCTGGCAGGCTATCACCGGTAGGTACATCTTCAGATTGCGCATCATCAAATGATGGCACACCTTGTGATACCTGTTCGGCTTGCTCTGTTTGTACTTGCTGTACAGGTTGAGGTCCGTATTCTTTTTGCCATTGTTGCCAAAGCAAAAAACTGACCAGCGCCAGGCCAATTATCAGAAAACTACGTTGCGATTCCATATAGGTCTCTTTATTTTGAGTGTTTATCTTGTTGTTTTTCCGGTACTGGGTCGTAACCACCGGCATGCAAAGGATGGCATCTTAATATGCGTTTGATTGATAGCCAACCGCCTTTTACTAATCCATGTGTTTTTAGTGCTTCAATAGCATACCAAGAACATGATGGATGAAAACGACAGCGTTGTCCTAAAATAGGAGATATAAACCATTGATACAGTTTTATGAGTACCAGTGGTATCGCGATTAAGACGCGTTGCAACGTTTGGCTAATTTTTTCCATAGCTTATCCATCGTTGCGAAAATTTCTTGGTTACTAAGTTTATCAGCACCAGATTTACCAATTACGATAATATCCACATTTGGGAGGTCATGTTGCTTATGGCGAAAACTTTCACGAATTAAACGTTTTAAACGATTTCGGTCGTGAGCTTTACGAATGCGCTTTTTGGCAAGTGTAATGCCTAAACGTGGGGACGGTAGAGTATTGGTTCTTGCAAGGATAGTAAACGAGGGAGATACAGCTGGAATTGCATTATCAAACACATAGGTAAAGTGGGTGGGAGTTAACAGACGTAACTCCCGTGAAAAATGATTTTCGCCCACTTTAGGTGCTTTCTACTTAAGCTTAAGCAGAAAGACGAGCGCGGCCTTTTGCACGGCGAGCTGCTAGTATTTTACGACCATTTTTAGTCGCCATACGAGCACGAAAACCGTGAGAACGCTTACGCTTCAAATTGCTCGGTTGAAATGTTCTTTTCATGACCAAAGTCTCACTTATATTTAATTAAACATAGGCGTTTTTGGTAAACACTTTATTCTGTTGCCAGAGTAAGTTGTGCTTATCACCAGAAAAGCCCATCGAAAAAGGACGCTGAATTCTAGAGATCTCGGGGGCTGCTGTCAATCAATAATCCACTATTTTGGTAGAAAATGTGAACAAAGTTTACTGAAAAGGCTTAAATGCTAAGCAGTAGGTATAATTTTAACTGTGAATAAGCTGGTTATAATCATCATTTTATCCACAGATTTTTAATTTTCATGCCGCTATGTATAGCATTTAGGCGGTGATCTCATACAATTATTACGATTTTAATTCTTAATTCAGCTAAATTAAGCACATTTTCGAATAAGAGCTCTTTGTTTAATTATCAATAGGTTACAAGTTTGATCCTGATGATCCCCAAAGATCGTCATTTACTTTTTGTTGATAAAGTAAGATAATCCACAGCTATTAAAATGATAAAACAAATTCTCGCTGCTACCCAACAATATACATCCGCCTGATTCTTCTTCTTGGCGCGCATCTCGGTGCCTGTTTCTTTGTATTGGTTGTTATTTGCGAGTTACCGGAGCTAAGTAACTTACATGTCTTTATGGAATCAATGTCTTGAGCGTTTGCGTCAAGAATTACCCACGCAACAATTTAGTATGTGGATCAGACCTTTGGTTCCTCAAGAGGAAGAAGGTGTTGTGGCCTTGTTTGCCCCTAACCGTTTTATTCTTGATTGGGTTAGAGATAAGTATCTCGATAACATTACTGGGTTATTGCGGGAATTTGCAGGTCCGAACGCACCTCAGTTACGCTTAGATGTTATGAGTAGGGAAAGCTTAAGCCGTAGTAGAGCCGCTGCTTCACCTGCGCCCCAGCAACCTCAAAACCAAAATCAAAGCCACAATCAGAGCTTCAGTCAAGATCAGAGCTTTAGCCAAGATAAAAACGAAGCACCTGATCAATCGTATAACCAGGCACCTAGTCAGTCATTTAGCCAAGGTTCTGGTCAATCGTCTAATCAATATTCAGGGCGATCATCAGGAAATATGGCCGGTCAATCGGGCAACGATCAACAATCTATTGATAATAACAATAGTACTGCGTCATCACCTGTACAAGCGAGTGCGCGCTCTGCCATGCCTCAAACGGGGTACAGTCAGCAAAGCCACTCTACGTCTAATCATGACAATATACAGTATGATCAACGAAGTGCTGGATCTAACACAATGCGATCTGCGTCTCAGCAGCCTAAAGTGATCCCGATCCCAGAAGCGGCTAAGCATAAAAGTAATATCAACCCGACTTACCAATTTGATAACTTCGTTGAAGGTAAATCAAACCAATTAGCCCGTGCTGCGGCTACTCAAGTGGCAAATAACCCGGGTAGTTCTTATAACCCCTTATTTATTTATGGCGGAACGGGTTTAGGTAAAACGCACTTATTGCATGCTGTAGGTAATGGCATTGTGGCAAACAATGAAAATGCCAAAATCGTTTACATGCACTCTGAGCGCTTTGTGCAAGATATGGTTAAGGCACTACAAAATAATGCGATAGAAGACTTTAAACGCTTCTATCGTTCAGTAGATGCGTTATTAATTGATGACATTCAATTCTTTGCTAATAAAGAACGTTCTCAAGAAGAATTCTTTCATACCTTTAATGCATTACTGGAAGGTAATCAGCAAATCATACTCACGTCTGATAGATACCCTAAAGAAATTGATGGGGTAGAGGACCGCCTTAAGTCTCGTTTCGGCTGGGGCTTAACTATTGCTATTGAGCCTCCTGAATTAGAAACTCGTGTTGCCATCTTAATGCGTAAAGCTGCCGAGAACCGTATTCACTTACCTAATGAAGTTGCCTTCTTTATTGCTAAGCGTTTACGTTCGAATGTTCGTGAGTTAGAAGGGGCATTGAACCGAGTGATTGCCAACGCTAATTTCACAGGTCGTCCGATAACCATCGATTTTGTTCGTGAAGCCTTGCGTGATTTATTAGCCCTTCAAGAAAAATTAGTTACGGTTGATAATATTCAGAAAACTGTGGCAGATTATTATAAGATTAAAGTTGCTGACATTTTATCTAAGCGAAGAAGTCGAAGTGTTGCAAGGCCCAGACAAGTGGCGATGGCTTTAGCGAAAGAGCTAACCAATCACAGTTTGCCTGAGTTAGGAAATGCCTTTGGTGGACGAGACCATACAACGGTACTTCATGCTTGCAGAAAAATAACGCAGCTTAGAGAAGAAAGTCATGATATAAAAGAAGACTATAAGAACCTCATTCGGACTTTGTCTTCCTAAAAAATGACCTTTAGAGGCGAGATAGCACAGCAATGAAATTTAGTATAAGCCGCGAACAATTTTTACAACCCCTTCAGCTGGTATCGGGGGCTGTAGAGCGTAGACACACATTACCTATTCTCTCTAACGTGCTCATTAAAGTTAGTGAAGACGCACTATGGTTAACAGGTACAGATTTAGAGGTTGAGCTCATTTCTAGCGTTAAGTTAGAAGGGGAGTTCACCGAAGGCGAAATCACCGTTCCTGCCAAGAAACTCTTCGATATTATTCGAGGTATTTCTGAAGGCACCGATATTCATTTCTCTTTAGATGGTAACAAAGCGCTTATAAAAGCAGGGCGTGGTCGTTACACCCTATCTACGTTATCAGCTAACGACTATCCAAATCTAGAAGATTGGGAAGGCGAAGTAGAGTTTGAAATCACCTGTAGCGATATGAAACGCTTAATTGATTCAACAAGCTTTTCAATGGCGCAGCAGGATGTTCGGTATTACTTGAACGGCATGTCGTTAGAAACGGAAGAAAACATTATTCGTACCGTGGCAACTGACGGTCATCGTCTTGCACTTTGTCGTTTAAGCTACGAAACAACACTTCCTGCCCGACAAGTTATCATCCCACGCAAGGGTGTACTTGAAATATCGCGTTTAATTACAGAAGACGATAAATCATTAAAAGTACAAATAGGTGCAAACCATTTACGTATTTTTTCAAACGACTTCATCTTTACCTCTAAATTGGTAGATGGCCGATTCCCTGATTATCGTCGGGTACTGCCTCAAGATGGTGATAAAGAAATTATTGCCAGCAAAGCGGTATTAAAAGATGCGTTTTCTCGTGCAGCTATTTTATCCAACGAAAAATTCCGCGGTGTTCGATTAAATCTTTCATCTGGTGAACTGAAAATTACAGCGAATAACCCAGAGCAAGAAGAAGCCGAAGAAATCGTAGATGTAAATTACCAAGGCGACGACTTAGAAATTGGTTTCAATGTAGCTTATCTAATCGACGTATTGAACTCGCTAGGTTCTGACGATGTGAAAATCAGTTTGTCTGATTCTAACGCAAGTGCCCTGATTGAAGATGCTGCCGATGATGCTGCACTTTATGTCATTATGCCAATGCGTCTGTAGTTATTAATACACTTCATTATTTATCGGCGGTGCGTTTGTATCTAAATTCTAGGATTTCTAGATTCATTCCATCGCCGTTTATCTTTTATTATTATCGTGCTTTTTACCGAGTTTTCTTATGAAACTGGACAAAGTCCAGCTTACGAACTTCCGTAACATTTCTTCTGCAACTCTTTCACCTTCGCCTGCATTAACGATTATTCGCGGTGTAAATGGCAGTGGAAAATCCTCACTTGTTGAATCTATTTTCTATTTAGGTTTTGGAAGATCGTTTCGTACCAGTAAACATACTTCTGTTATTAAAACGGGGGAAGAGGAATTCAGTGTATTTGCTAGTTGCCGGAATGAGGACAGCGAGAAACTGAATGTAGGTTTTCAGCGTCGACGCAACGATACATTTACCTGCAGCATTAACGGTGAGCATTCAAATAAGCTTTCTGATTTAGTTTCTTTAGTACCCGTTCAATTATTTACCCCCCAAAGTACTGATCTTATTTTAGGGTCTCCTTCTGAACGTAGACGTTTTTGTGACTGGGGATTGTTTCACGTGGAACATGACTTCCAAATGCTGTCGGTGCAATTTTCTAAATTTCTTAAGCACCGTAATGCCTTGTTGAAACAACAGTCCGATTTATCGGCACCTCAAAATCAGTACTGGGAACAGTGTTTTCTAGAGCGGGCGGAAGCGCTATCTACGAAACGCGAAGAATATATATCAAAATTGGCGCCTATTTTTGAAAAATACGCTACAACATTTCTAGCTGACTACGAAGTTTCCCTTAATTATTATAAAGGATGGGAAAAAGATGCGTCTTTAGCAGAAAGCTTAGTTAAAAAACGTGAGTATGATGGTAAAATAGGTCATACAACTTCTGGCCCCCACAAGGCTGATATTAAGCTAAAAGTAAATGGGGTTAATGCCCAAGAGTTATTGTCTCGCGGGCAGCTTAGAATGGCTGTTGCAGCGCTTCAAATGGCGCAAACAGAACTATTTAATACGTTAACTAACAGAAAGAGTATCTTCTTGTTAGATGATGTAGGCGCAGAACTTGACGCCGATAAACGTGAGTTATTTATAGACGGGCTGTTGGATATGGATACGCAGGTTTTCGTTACTGCAATTGAATCTTCGCAGCTTGAATTCATACAAAAATATAACGAAAAGAAAATGTTTCACGTGGAACATGGAAGCGTGAAAGAGGAGTAAAACCTAGTATGTCAGAACAGAATAATTACGACTCGTCCAGTATCAAGGTACTTAAAGGATTAGACGCCGTACGAAAGCGTCCTGGTATGTATATCGGTGACACGGACGATGGTACAGGACTTCACCACATGGTTTTCGAGGTTGTTGATAACTCGATAGATGAAGCATTGGCTGGACACTGTTCAGAAATCGTTGTGCAAATACACACAGATGGTTCTGTTTCTGTTTACGATGATGGTCGCGGAATTCCAACTGCGGTGCATGAAGAAGAAGGTGTATCTGCAGCAGAAGTTATTATGACGGTTCTGCATGCCGGCGGTAAGTTCGATGATAACTCTTATAAAGTATCAGGCGGACTTCACGGTGTAGGTGTATCTGTAGTTAACGCTCTTTCAAGCAAATTAAAGCTGCGTATTCGTCGTGAAGGTAAAACTCACGAGCAAGAATACCAGCATGGTGTGCCTCAACAGCCATTAGCCGTTATAGGTGAAACTGATAAAACAGGTACAAGTGTACGTTTCTGGCCGAGCTCAGACACTTTTACGAACACTTTGTTCCACTACGATATTCTAGCTAAACGTTTAAGAGAATTATCTTTCCTTAACTCTGGTATTTCGATTCGCTTGAAAGACGAGCGAGATGGTAAAGAAGATCATTTCATGTACGAAGGTGGTATTAAAGCCTTCGTTGAATATTTGAATCAAAAGAAAACACCTGTACACCAGAAAGTATTTCATTTCACACATGAGCAAGAAGATGGTATTTCAGTAGAAGTATCTATGCAGTGGAATGATGGTTTCCAAGAGAATATATACTGCTTCACCAACAACATTCCTCAACGAGATGGTGGTACCCACTTAGCCGGTTTCCGTGGTGCGTTAACAAGAACGCTTAATAACTACATGGAAAAAGAGGGTATGAACAAAAAGGCGAAAACTAACACGAGCGGTGATGATGCGCGTGAAGGTTTAACGGCTGTTGTATCAGTGAAAGTACCTGATCCTAAATTCTCTTCACAAACTAAGGATAAACTGGTTTCTTCAGAGGTGAAATCCGCGGTTGAATCAGCAATGAACGAAAAACTTGCTGAGTTCTTACTTGAGAACCCTGCCGAAAGTAGAATTATTGCTGGCAAAATTATTGATGCGGCACGTGCTCGAGACGCTGCACGTAAAGCCCGTGAAATGACTCGCCGTAAAGGAGCATTAGACTTAGCTGGTTTGCCAGGTAAACTTGCTGATTGTCAGGAAAAAGATCCTGCACTAAGCGAACTATATATAGTGGAAGGGGACTCTGCTGGCGGTTCAGCCAAGCAGGGACGAAACCGTAAGAACCAAGCTATTCTTCCGCTTAAAGGTAAAATACTGAACGTTGAGAAAGCACGTTTTGACAAAATGCTTTCTTCACAAGAAGTGGCCACGCTGATCACTGCACTAGGTTGTGGTATTGGGCGCGACGAATATAACCCAGAAAAACTACGTTATCACAGCATCATTATCATGACCGATGCTGATGTGGATGGCTCGCACATTCGTACCTTGCTACTGACATTTTTCTACCGTCAAATGCCAGAAATCATTGAACGTGGTTATATCTATATTGCACAGCCGCCGCTTTATAAAGTGAAAAAAGGTAAGCAAGAACAGTATCTGAAAGATGATGATGCGTTAACGTCATACCTAACCTCTATCGCTATTGATGGCGCATCTTTGCATACTAGTGATGATGATCCAGGTATCAGCGGTGTCGCGTTAGAGCAATTGGTAACTTTATACCAATCTGCAGAGAAGATGATTACGCGCATGAAGCGTCTAATGCCTTCCTCTATTCTTTATAGAATGATTTATACGCCTACTTTGAATCTAGAAGATTTAAAAGACGAAAGCACGCTAGCAAACGTGGCTGAGCACTTTGTAGCACAGCTTACTGAACGTGAAAATGATGGCGCAACATACCGTTATGAAATTCGCAGAGACACCGAACTTAGCGAGTTCTATATCACCATTATTATGCGTATGCATGGTATCGATTACGAATACGTAATTGGTCACGACTTTATTGAGTCTACTGAATATCAGCGTCTTAAAGAGCTTAATTTGGCGATTAACGACATGATGAGCTCTAATGCGTTTATACAACGTGGTGATCGTAAGATGCCTGTAGAGTCATTTAAAGAAGCACTAGATTGGTTAATGAGTGAAGCTAAACGCGGTCAGTACATCCAGCGTTATAAAGGACTAGGCGAGATGAACCCAAGCCAGCTTTGGGAAACCACCATGGACCCTGAAGGTCGTAGAATGCTTCAAGTGAAAATTGAAGATGCCATAGCGTGTGATCAATTGTTTACTACGCTAATGGGCGACCAAGTAGAGCCAAGACGAAACTTCATTGAAGCTAACGCGTTAAGAGTAGAAAACTTAGACGTGTAAAGAGGTCAATGACCCACACCTAAGTGTGAAGAGATAAAGAAAAGCCTGGCTTCTTTAACAAAAGAATCCGGGCTTTTTTGTTTATAAACCACGCTTATAATCGTAGCCTCAATACATATATTTCAGCCCAGGTTAACCGCCTACAACAGATTATGTGCAGTTTGACTTGCTACCTTGAAGCGCAAGAAAAACCCATTAGAGCGGCCATGGAGACGCGCTTGAAGTATGGGAAAGAGCAAAGCTAGTATCGGGAGGTAAACATTATGGCTTTTTAGAGGTAGAAGATATTCCATCGGGTACTGATGATTATGAAGTCATAATGACGCCGCGCTATGTCTTTCCATTAATGGATGATACTGGTGTGGTGACAGGTGAGTTTGAGCAACGACAATATGACAACGTAGTGACGATTTTAGTCGAGCGCTAATCAGTGGTAATCAGTAATAATTAGGGATAGGTGGATAGGTGGATAGGTAGGTAGGGGTTAGGTGTAGGTGATTGAGATAACAATACGCGCATACCAAAAACCGGGTTAATAAAAGAGTAGGCTTAATGTCTACTCTTTTTCTTTATTATAGCGCTATGAACCAGTGATGTAGGCGTTCAGAAACTAAAGCCTTACGGCATTCTAGTTATCACCAAACTCACTTCATTGTCGTCTGCAGGAGCAACCTGAAAACGATAAATACCGGTATTAGAGGGTGTAAATTGTAGGTTCTCAGAGCCTTGTTTACAGACTAAAAATATCTTAGTGCTTACCATAACAGGCTGACCCTTGTAATTACCTCCACAACTTTGACTCGGTGTCCAAATAGCATCAGACAAACGAAAGTCATAAGGTTGTCCATCAGCGATAAGCTCTACATTGACGTACCAACCGTTACTATCTTTTTTAAACTGATAGGCCGATGTGGCTTCCCACCAATTAAATACGCCTCGAAGAAACAAGTTCTCAAACTGAATTTTTGGTGATGGCTGGGCTACTTCTGGAATAGAAAAACCACTTCTGCTTGAACAGGCAGAAACAAAAAGCGAAAAAATAATGACTAACAGGGTTTTATTCACACTAACTCCAATAAAAAAACGCCCAACAGATGTTGAGCGTTTTTAGTCTATAACTTACTTACCAAACTAACTTAAGACTTCGCTAACAAGGAAACATCTGCGGTAGTTAGGAAAAGTTGCCTTAAAAGCGATAACAACGCAAGTCTGTTTTGTTTAACCGCGTCATCTTCTGCCATTACCATAACGTCATCGAAGAAACTATCAATGGCACTACGTAGTGTAGCCATAGTAGAAAGTATCTTAGTGTAATCTTGAGTAGCAACCGCTGTGGTTACCACAGACTCTGCAGAAACTAGCGCGCTGTAAAGTGCTTTTTCAGCATCTTCACTTAACAATGATTCATTTATAGAAACATTAATACTGCTATCGACACCTTGCTTCGCCAGAATGTTCGCAACACGCTTATTAGCTGCTGCCAATGCTTGGGCTTCTTCAAGTTGTTTAAACTCGGCTACGGCGTTTACACGGGCCACATAATCGCTTGGTTGAGTAGGGCGTCTTGCTGAAACCGCTTGAATAACATCAATAGCGATACCTTGGTCTTGTAACACCGCGACAAACCTTGCTAGTACAAAGTCGACAACCTGTGCTTTGAAGTCTTGGTTAGAAAGCTTATCTCCGTACACTTCACCCGCTTTAGCAACAAGCACTTCAAGGTCTAGAGGCAGTGAAAGCTCGGTGATAATACGTAGCACACCAATAGCGGCACGGCGTAACGCGAACGGGTCTTTGTCACCTTTCGGTAGTTGACCGATACCAAAAATTCCAACCAGCGTATCTAGCTTGTCAGCAAGCGCTACTGCAGCACTAACGCCTGGAGAAGGCAAAGCGTCACCGGCAAACCTAGGCATATACTGTTCGTACAGGGCTTCAGCAACCGCAGTATCTTCACCATCATTTAACGCATAGTATTTCCCCATAACGCCTTGTACGTCTGGGAATTCCATTACCATATTGGTCATTAAGTCAGTTTTAGCAAGTAAACCTGCACGAGCCGCAAGGGCTTCATTCGCGTCGATTTGAGACGCAATAAAACCAGATAGCGCAGAAATACGTTCAGATTTTTCTTTAAGTGTTCCTAATTGCTTTTGGAAAAGCACGCTCTCAAGGCTGGCAAGTCTGCTTTCAAGTGATGTCTTTTTATCACTGTTAAAGAAGAACTCAGCATCAGCTAGGCGAGGGCGAATAACTTTTTCATTTCCGCTTATTACCTGAATAGGATCTTGGCTTTCAATATTACTTACAAATAAGAACGTGTTAGAAAGCTGACCTTCGCTATCAAGCAATGGCACATATTTCTGATCGTCTTTCATGGTGTAAATAAGCGCTTCTTTAGGCACCGCTAAGAAGCCTTCTTCAAAGCTTGCTTGCATCACAACCGGCCATTCAACCAATGAAGCAATTTCTTCAAGCAGGTCTTCATTAAAATCAGGTGTAAGCGAAAGCGTATCAGCAGCAGTTTGTAGTTGCTGACGTACCTTGTCTTTACGCGCAGTGAAATCAGCTACCACGTAATGGGCTTCCAAGGCACTTGCGTAGTTGTCGGCATGATCTAGCTCAAAGCGCGCTTCACCATGGAAACGATGGCCTTGAATAGTCCTTCCGCTTGCTAAGCCTAACGCGGTTAAGTTCACTACTTCACTGCCATACAGCGCAGTAAGGGTATGAACTGGGCGAATAAATTGCGTAGTGTAATTACCCCAACGCATCGCTTTAGGGATAGGAAGCTTAGCAATAGCCTGGTTAAGTAAAGACTCTAGTAACTCGCCAATCTGTTTGCCTGGCACGTGCGCTTTGTGCAACAGCCATTCACCTTTGTCGGTAACAAGGCGTTCAGCATCTTCGACACTAATACCATTACCACGGGCCCAACCTTGAGCGGCCTTAGTAGGGTTGCCATCTGCATCAAAAGCGGCGCTTACAGCAGGGCCGCGTTTTTCTACCGTTTTATCAGCTTGGCTTTCAGCCAACGCAGAAACATAAACAGCTAAGCGACGTGGTGCAGCAAACCAACTGACGCTGGTAAAACTAAGCTCAGCAGCGCTAAGTGCTGCCTCAAATTGCTGTGCAAAGGCTTCGCCAAGAGACTTAAGCGCTTTAGGTGGAAGCTCTTCTGTTCCAAGCTCTATCAAACAATTCTCTGTTCGCACCCTTAAGACTCCTTATTACAAAGTGGGAAACCAAGCGCTTCACGCTTCTGGAAATAACTTTCAGCACATGCTTTTGCAAGAGTACGCACACGTAAAATGTAACGTTGACGTTCTGTCACTGAAATAGCATGGCGAGCATCTAGCATATTAAATGCGTGAGATGCCTTCATTACTTGCTCGTAGGCAGGTAGTGGTAAATTCTTCTCGATAAGTAGTTGGCTAGCTGCTTCGCATTCATCGAATGTACGGAATAGGGCATCAACGTTGGCATATTCAAAGTTATAGGTAGATTGCTCTACTTCATTTTGATGGAATACATCGCCATAGGTGACTTTACCCATAGGGCCATCTGCCCATACTAAGTCGTAAATGCTATCTACGCCTTGTACATACATGGCTAAACGTTCTAGGCCATAAGTAATTTCGCCGGTAACTGGCTTACATTCAATACCGCCAACTTGTTGGAAGTAAGTGAACTGAGTCACTTCCATACCATTAAGCCATACTTCCCAACCCAGGCCCCAAGCGCCAAGGGTAGGTGACTCCCAGTTGTCTTCAACGAAGCGAATGTCATGCACCAGTGGATCGAAACCTAATTCTTTCAAAGAACCCAAATACAATTCCTGAATATTGTCAGGAGAAGGCTTCAACATAACTTGGAACTGGTAATAATGTTGTAAGCGATTTGGGTTTTCACCGTAACGACCATCAGTAGGGCGACGGCAAGTTTGTACATAGGCACTGCTCATAGGCTCTGGGCCTAATGAACGAAGAAATGTCATTGGGTGAAAGGTACCCGCACCTACTTCCATATCAAGGGGCTGAATTATAACGCACCCTTGACGCGCCCAATAATCTTGAAGCGCAAGGATCAAACCTTGAAAGGTATTAATATCGTATTTCTGCATACATCCGCTGCTTATTGGTTATCTGTATCTTCAAAGGTGGGATAGTATACAATTTGTAACGCATAGTATGTAGGTGTAAAGCGTTAAAAAGCGCCATGAAACCCGCTAAAAGATAACTAAAAGGTCGATTGAAGAGGCTATTTAAGATTATGACGTCAACTGGATTGAATCGTTGTGGATGGGTGAGCGATGACCCTCTATACCAAAAATATCATGATGAACAGTGGGGACGGCCCGTTACAGATAGCAAAGAGTTGTTCGCTAAACTTTGTTTAGATGGTCAGCAAGCTGGATTGTCGTGGATCACCATTTTAAAAAAACAAGCAAATTACGAAGCCGCTTTCCATGACTTTGAGCCTACAAAAATAGTTCAAATGGATGAGCAAGAAATAGCGGCATGCTTGCAAAACCCTGGTATTGTGCGCAACAAGCTGAAAGTGGCGTCCATTATTAAAAATGCCCATGGCTATTTAAATATCGAAAAGCGCCAACGTTTTTCTGACTTTATTTGGCAGTTTACCGACGGTAAAACCATCATCAATGAATGGGAAGACTTTAAAGAAGCGCCTACCTTTACCGCTGAATCTAAAGCTATGTCGAAGGCGCTAAAAAAAGAGGGTTTTTCATTTGTAGGTGAGACCATTTGTTATGCATTCATGCAAGCGGTAGGCATAGTGAACGACCACGTTATAGACTGCCACTGCTACGAGGAAACCCGAAGTTTAGCAAGACGCTAACCTTCAATAAAATCCCAACAAAACCCCAATAAAAAAGCGCTTCATAATAAGCGCTTTTAAAAAACATACACATACCAACAACGATAAGTATTTAACTAATAGACTGGCAATAAGCCTTGATTGCTGGCATTTCACTTAACACTTTAGATTCATAATCTGACTCAATTTGCTCTCTAGCCAAGTCTTGCTTACGCCTTTCTTGTTTAGTCAGTTTCTGCCTATCTTCTAGTACGGCGAAGCCGCTCACTTCTACGAATAACGCATAAGTATGAGGGTAGGAGGCTTTATGATCTGGCGGAGACAAAATAGGTAATGCACCCAATAAGTTGACTATCCGAATAACCCCTTCAGATAAGTCGCACTGTTGTTGCTCCATAGCCTTAGCGATAGTGTAAATACTTTCGCTAATCGTTTTTACGCGCTCGTCTCTGACCTTCTGCTGGCGTTGGTTTTGTTGCTTTAGCTGGAACAACAACCGACCGGCATAAAAACCAAGTGTGACGATAACTAGTAGCGCCACAATAACTAACACTGTCCACAGCATAAAACAGAGCCCGCCTTACTATTTCTTAAAGTCGTTAATATCTATAGCGTCTAAATCGTCTAATGGATCCATCTCGTCGTCATCCTCATCATCGTCTTCTACGATGCCAAGCAAATCACAAAGAATGCGGTGGCGTGCCATTTTTTCATCAACGTAAGATTGTTGCTCTTTAGTAAGTTGCTTGTCGTCATCAAGCTTATCTAACAATGACGCTAAACGCTGATCTGCTTCAAGTGCCGCTAGCTCTTCGCTAGGTGTGGCGAATTTCTGCTTTTCTTTCGGCGTGGTAATTGTCGTTTTCTTAACGACTAAAGGAATAGGTTTCTTACTGCCTAAACGTGGATCTTGGTTTTCACGACGTTTAGAAGCACCGTTCTCACCTTGCTCAACATTGTGACGGCTACCCGCTGGTTTGCCTTTATGCTTCTTTGGACGAGGAGTACTTTCCAGACGTTTTTGCCCAGGTTTACGATCAGGATCTTTCCTGACGCCAATGAGTCCAACTTTACGAGACTTTTTTGATCTTGCCATATATAAAAGGTATCAAATTTTTAGTGATTGAAAGGGCATATTATAGCGCGAATTGCTCAAAGCTTCTTCATCAATACAGCATGATTCATCGGAAAGTGAATATACTGTTTAATGTGCTCGCGATAATATAACTTGAGGGTCTACGAAAAAGTAGGTGTTTGCCGAATAATGCGTAGTATAAAGGCTGGCTAATACGTAAATTTAGGCAAGAAAAAAGGCGATGGCTTTCACCATCACCTTACATTGTTTGAGTGTCAGATGACACCTCTCCCGTTATTTACACTTCTATGTGTAGTTGTGCTTCCCAGCTTGGCTCCCCTTTTTATTGGTTTTAGCAGAGCTCATTTTGTTCTTGGCCTTCTTGGCGCTTTATCCAATCTTCCGTGTTGTATTTTTATTATTATTCTTGTTATTTAGCCTGTAGAGTTTCAGACAAACCTACAAACTATTGCGATAGACTACACGAATATTTTTGAAATACAACTTTATACGCAACAATTAATTAACAAATGCGCATATAATTTCAGAGTCTTAATGTAAGCCCGCGATATAGTTAGATAAAATTTCGATATCTTCATCGGTTAATTTCATCGCAATATCACGCATCATGCCATTCATATCGTTATGGCGCTCGCCTGCACGGAAAGATTTCAATTGTGCTGCAGTATAGGTTACATGCTGCCCACTGATATCAGGGAAACCCGCTAAGCCCATACCGTTACCTTTAGGACCGTGACATGCGATACATGCAGTAACACCACGAGATTCATCGCCGCCTTGGTATAAAGCGCGACCAGCTTCAATATATTGCTCTGGCGTTTCACCTTCTTTAGGTGTTTGGCTTGAGAAGTAAGCGGCTAGGTCTTTCATGTCTTGTTCTGAAAGAGGGGCTGCCATACCGTTCATTACGGCATTGTTACGGCCTTCTTCGCCACCTGTCTGTGACGCAAGCTTGAACTCCATTAATTGCTTAACGAGGTACTTTTCATGTTGTCCTGCTATTTTGGGATTCATGTCTATCATGCTGTTACCATCAGGTCCATGACATGCTGCACATACTGCAGATTTTGCTTTACCGGCTTCAGCATCACCTTCTGCCATCGCAGAAACTGAAATACCTAAAGACACACACAATAACAAACACAGTTTTTTCATAATAAATCTCTTAAATGGATCCAACGGCTCGCGTAACATACGTGATATCATGCGTATTTTACACATTTAACGCGTCAGAAAAACCTATTCCATGATAAAACTATGGTTTTTAGCAGGTTTAGATCATTAATAGAGTTTAATTCTAGGGTTATGACGCATTTGAGGTAAGTCTAGATGTCGTATTACACCAAAGCAAAGTTCTTTACCAGTGCACCTGATATTCGCCATTTAAAAGATGATAGCGGTATTGAGGTAGCGTTTGCTGGCCGTTCTAACGCGGGCAAGTCGAGCGCGTTGAATACACTCACTCGTCAAAAGAACCTGGCAAGAACCAGTAAAACACCAGGGCGTACACAGCTCATCAATGTTTTTAATCTTGAAGAAGACCGTCGTTTAGTCGATTTGCCTGGTTATGGGTTTGCCCAAGTACCGCTTGCGATGAAAAATAAATGGCAACAAGCATTAGGTGAATACCTTCAAAAGCGTAAATCGCTTAAAGGTTTAGTGGTGCTTATGGATATTCGTCACCCATTTAAAGATCTTGATCAAGATTTGATTCACTGGGCAGTAGATTCCAATATCCCAGTATTAGCCTTACTGACTAAGTCAGATAAGCTTAAATCAGGGAAGCGAAAGGCTCAGCTACTTATGGCGCAGGAAGCTGCACTGGCGTTTATGGGTGATGTGACGGTAAATACCTTTTCATCGTTAAATCGTCAGGGATTACCTGAACTTGAGAAAGTGTTGAATAAATGGTTGGCACTTGACGAAAAAACGGCTGACGAAGAATAGAAATAAAAGGCTAGATAAAAGAAAGCCCCGCTAAAAAGCAGGGCCAAAATACTGAGAGAAAACACATAAAAACCGAATATATAGAGTGTGCAAATTTCGGTTAGTTCACTTTAAAATATAAAAATATCTTTTCTTTAATTTAAGCTTAAGATTTTTAAGGCTTTTTTCTTTCTGGATTTTTGGAAACTTTATTCCAGACATAAAAAAACCCCGACAAATCTGTCGGGGTTAAAGCAAAGGTTTGAAAACAGATTTCTCACCTCTGTACCCTACACGCATTAGGGTACAATAATGGTGAAAAAAGGCAAGTAAGAGTGTAATAAAATTACCAAACTTGCCCATTTTTGAGCTATTGCTCACTATTTTCTGTAATCTAATTACTTTTTAGTGAGCTTCATCCCAGTTATCGCCCACGCCTGCTTCAACCACCAGCGGAACATTTAACACCGCAGCTTGCTCCATCAAGCTGACGATATTTTTAACCTGTTCCTCTAGATGTTCTTCTTTAATCTCAAATACCAATTCATCGTGTACCTGCATCATCATGAGAACATCATCACTTTCAAGGGAAGTGATCCAATCATCAACCTTTATCATGGCCATTTTAATGATGTCGGCAGCTGTGCCTTGCATTGGCGCATTGATAGCGGCGCGCTCTGCGCCTTTACGACGTGCGCCATTACTGGCTTTAATATCGGGTAGGTATAAGCGGCGACCAAACACAGTTTCAACGTAACCTTTTTCTTTAGCGCCTTCTCTGGTGCTGTCCATGTACTCGAGTACACCAGGGTAGCGTTCAAAATATAGGTCCATGTATTTTTGTGCTTCATGACGTGGAATATTAAGTTGTTTGGCAAGGCCAAAGGCACTCATTCCATAGATCAAACCAAAGTTTATGGCCTTAGCGCTGCGACGTTGTTCCGTCGTCACTTCGTCAAGCGTAACCCCAAACACTTCTGCAGCGGTAGCTTTGTGAATGTCTCTGCCGTGAGCAAATGCATCAAGAAGACCTTCATCGCCCGACAAGTGGGCCATTATTCTAAGTTCAATTTGAGAATAATCGGCAGCTACAATCTTATAGCCTTCACGTGGAACAAATGCTTGTCTTACCTTACGACCTTCTTCATTTCGAATAGGAATGTTTTGAAGGTTAGGATCCGTTGACGACAACCGGCCCGTTGCCGTAATAGCTTGATGGTAAGAAGTATGAACACGACCCGTGCGATGATTAATCATTTTAGGGAGTTTGTCGGTATACGTATTTTTAAGCTTGGTTAAGCCTCTATACTCCATTAACTTTTTAGGTAACGGGAATTCAAGGGCAAGTTCTTGTAATACTTCTTCAGAAGTAGAAGGGGCACCCTTGGGGGTTTTCTTGATAACCGGTAACGACATTTTTTCAAACAAAATGTGTTGAAGCTGTTTTGGCGAGCCTAAATTAAACACTTCACCTGCTTCTTCATGCACTTCTTTTTCTAGCTCAGCAATACGCGTAGCTAAATCTTGGCTCTGCTGGCGTAACCGTTGGCTTTCAATTAATACACCTTGCTGTTCCATACGAGATAAAACGCAAGCAACCGGCACTTCAACATCAACCAACAACGTTTTAAGTTTGGGTTCGTTCTCTAGCTTTGCCCATATTGCTTGATGAAGGCGCATAGTAATATCTGCATCTTCGGCAGCATAAGGACCAGCTTCTTCTAACCCAATCTGGTTAAAAGTAAGCTGTTTAGCACCTTTGCCGGCAATTTCTTCAAAGTGAATCGTTTTATGGCCTAAATAGGCAAGGGCTAGCGAGTCCATGTCATGGCGCTGCGCGGTGCTGTTTAACACATAGCTTTCCAGCATAGTGTCAAAGCCGATACCATTTAGGGTGATGTCGTAATGCGCGAGTACATTCTTGTCATATTTAATGTGCTGACCCACTTTGATGATGGTTTCAGACTCTAAAATAGGCTTCAATGCTGCTAGCACGTACTCTCTTGATAACTGCGTGGGTGCATCAGGATAATCATGAGCAACTGGCACGTAAGCCGCAGCACCAGGTTCAATACAAAAAGAAACACCGACAAGTTCAGCTTCCATGTAGTTAACACTGGTCGTTTCAGTATCAACAGCAATAAGCGGCGCTGTTTTTAGTTTTTCAATCCAAGCCTCAAACGTAGCTTCATCTAGCACCACGTCATAACCAGATTTATCGATATTACTTTCTGGTAATACTTCATCTGTATCGCTTGAATCTGATGCGCTCTCAACACTTGTTGGCTTTGAGGACTCACTACCATCACCTGCGATCAATGCGCTAATTTCGGTATGCCAGCGCTTAAATTCATACTCTGCAAACATCGACTGTAAGGTTTGGTTATCCGGAACAGTAGGGCGAAGCTCATCTATTTTGTATTCTAGATCTAAATCAATGGCAATCGTGGCAAGGGTGTATGACAAGCGTGCTTGTTCTTCATACTCTTGCATTTTAGTTGCCATCGTTTTGCTCCCTCTAAATGAGAGATCGGCAATTTTATCAAGATTGTCATAGATAGCACTGATGCCACCAATACCGTTTAATAGCGCTTGGGCGCTTTTATCACCCACACCGGGCACGCCAGGAATGTTATCTACTTTGTCACCCTTAAGGGCTAAGAAGTCGATAACCAGTTCCGGTGGAATACCAAATTTCGTGTTTACCCCTTCAATATCCATAATCTGATTCGTCATGGTATTGATCAAGGTGACATTGTCGTTGACCAGTTGCGCCATGTCTTTATCGCCAGTACTGATCAAAGTATCGATACCATGTTCTGTTGCACGACAGGCTAGGGTACCAATAACATCATCGGCTTCAACGCCAGACTCAACGATTACAGGTAACCCCATCGCTTTGATGATGGTATGTAATGGTTCTATTTGACTACGTAACTCTTCCGGCATAGGTGGGCGATTCGCTTTATATTCTTCATAAATATCGTCGCGAAACGTTTTACCTTTGGCATCAAAGATGACTGCCATGTGAGTAGGGTTGTACTGTCTAATCAAGCTTTTCAGCATGTTGACAACACCATAGATCGCACCGGTATCCTGACCTTTTGAGTTCGTCAGAGGCGGTAATCCGTGAAATGCTCTAAATAGATAAGATGATCCATCTACTAGAATAAAAGGGGGCTTTTTCGAATCTGTCATAGCTATGCATTAACCAAGCTTAGAATAAGGCGCAAGCATGCCATAGGCGCTAGTGGATCGCCATAGAGCATAACAACATAAATAAAGGGATCATCTGTGGATAAGATTGTGATCTAATAAAATAAGCACAACAAAATGAACGATCTTTGTTAATAGAAAGATCGTCCTGTAAAGCAATAAAAATAAGGGAATGAAAAATAAGAGTGTGGACTGCGTACCTGCAACTCATCATTCCTTTTTATGTGGATAACTTGGTGAACTTATTTTTTCGTTTAACCAAATTGGTCAGATAATGTAGCATAACAAATTAACAATCCAATACTGGTTATTAAGACTTTTTTTTGAACAGTTGGTGGTTTTATAGCCAAAAATAGAATAAGTCGGTTTGGCAAGGTCTAGGAGGACATTATGAAACAAGTTGCAGTGATTTTAAGTGGTTGTGGTGTTTTTGATGGCGCTGAAATTCATGAGTCAGTATTAACGCTTTTAGCTATTGAACAAGCCGGGGTAGGTTACCAATGTTTTGCGCCAGATAAGGCTCAAATGCACGTAGTGAATCATTTAACGGGAGAAGTTTCAGAGGATGAAACGCGTAACGTATTGGTTGAGTCTGCACGAATTGCCCGAGGCAATGTAAAGCCTATTACAGAATGTAAGGTATCAGACTTCGATTATCTTATTGTACCTGGCGGTTTTGGTGCTGCTAAGAATTTGTGTTCATTTGCAGTTGATGGTGAAAAAAGCACGGTAGATAAGGACGTGCTTGCGGTATGCAGCGACTTTGCGAAAGCAAAGAAACCTGTGGCCTATGCATGCATTGCACCTGCTATTGCAGCCAGCGTATACGGAAACGATGTTAAACTAACCATTGGTAGCGATGAAGATACCGCCAATGCCTTGAACGCGTTAGGAGCATGCCACGTAAACTGTGAAGTAGATGAAGTGGTGGTAGACGTGGAAAATAAACTGGTTACTACGCCAGCTTATATGTCGGCACAAAATATCTTACAAGCCCATGCTAGTATTAATAAAATGGTAGAAACGGTACTAGCGATGAAATAATTTGCTTATAGCCCTATAATCGCGTCAATGTAGTAGAAACCTTGTATCCTCTAAAAACCGCGAACACTGTTAATCGCGAGTTTACTAATAACGAAAGGCATAACGAAGCATGCACTACCGTGCCATTGTACGAATTTTAGGGCTCCTTATTGCGCTATTTAGCGTAACCATGATCCCACCTGCTGTGGTTTCTCTGATTTATCAAGATGGTAGTGGTTTGCCCTTTACCCTTGCGTTCTTTATTTGCGTAGGTGGCGGTATGGTGCTTTGGTACCCAAACCGACAGCAAAAAAATGATTTGCGAGCGCGAGAAGGCTTTTTAATTGTTGCCCTGTTCTGGTCGGTACTAGCAAGTGTAGGTGCCATTCCACTTATGTTACTAGAACAGCCTAGCATGACCGTAACTGATGCTTTCTTCGAATCATTCTCAGGGCTAACTACAACCGGTGCAACGGTAATAGAAGGTATTGATTTCCTACCTCATTCGGTGCAGTTCTATCGACAACAGCTACAATGGCTAGGCGGTATGGGTATCATTGTACTCGCCGTAGCAATACTGCCTATTTTAGGGGTTGGGGGCATGCAGCTATACCGTGCAGAAACCCCAGGGCCGGTTAAAGATAATAAAATGACCCCCCGTATTGCAGATACCGCTAAACACCTTTGGTACATTTATCTTTCTATCACTATTGCATGCGCTGCCGCCTATTGGTTGGCCGGTATGGATATGTTTGATGCCATTTGCCATGCATTTTCAACGGTTGCCATTGGGGGCTTTTCAACCCACGATGCAAGCCTTGGTTACTTTAATAGCCCAATGGTGAATGTGGTTTGTACGGTCTTTCTATTAATTGCTGCACTTAACTTTTCACTCCATTACGCAGCAGTGAGTACCCGTTCGGTAAAAGGCTATTTTAACGACCCAGAATTTAAAGCCTTTTTCTTTATTCAAGCCACGCTTATCATGCTGTGCTTCTTAGTACTCACCCTATCTGGGTTTTACGACTCAGCGGAAACCGCGCTCGACCAAGCTATGATTCAAGCCGTATCAATCAGCACAACTGCGGGGTTTGCCACCACAGACTTTTCAATTTGGCCTACGTTTTTGCCCATACTACTCATCTTCTCAAGTTTCATTGGAGGCTGCGCGAGTTCAACAGGGGGCGGGTTAAAAGTGGTTCGTGTCTGTTTATTGTTCCTTCAAGGAAAGCGTGAAGTAGACAGGCTTATTCATCCTAAGGCGGTGTATTCCGTTAAGTTAGGTGAGCGAGCAATGCCAGATAAAGTCGTCGAGGCGGTATGGGGCTTTTTCTCTGCATACGCAGTGGTGTTTGTGATACTAATGATAGGCCTAATCGCCACAGGGCTAGATAACTTAAGCGCGTTTACCGCCACTGCCGCCATGTTAAATAACCTTGGACCTGGATTGGGCAGTGTCGCATCTAACTATGCGGGTGTGACCGATGCTGGAAAGTGGATTTTAGTTGTGGGAATGGTGTTTGGGCGACTGGAAGTCTTTTCGTTATTAGTACTATTTTCACCTACGTTCTGGCGGAGTTAATACAGCAACGACTGCTCAGTCAGTCATTGCTGTATACCGTAAGGCAGGTTTAAAAGAACGAAGCCATTGCATAAGCCGTTTTATCAAACATGAGTGGTTGTGCTTCTTCTAACGCTAGGTTGGCTTTGTTAGCTGTCGTCACAACGCGAGTGCGGTATTCTTTTTGGTTTGAAACTTCAGATACAGTCTGAGTTGATGCGCCGTCATCTGAAATTTTCGTATTCACCTTAGAATCTTTCCTTACTATCACGCCCTTAGCGGCACGTTCTTTAATTTGAATATCAGCCACGAGAAGGTAGGTTACATCTTTAACCATCGCGTTGGCCGCAGTAGAAACCAATCCACCGATAATGCCACCCGCAGCAGCTTGCTTATAATTCCCACCACCCGCATAAGCTGCAGCTGAGCCTAACGCGACGCCCTGAAATCCTGATGACAGATAATTTTCTGCCGCGGAAGGAGACGCCTTTTCTAGATTGCGCACGAACACACTCATCGTATATTGGGCTCCAGCAGGACTATCTACAAACGAATAGCCGTTTCCACTGCTCGATATTTGAGAGTTGAGTGCGTCTCTAAATGCATTGCGATCAAATTCCATCACCGCTGAGCGAACTTCTAAATAGATTTTTCGTTTTTCAGGCGGCACAGGCTCAACGAAAATTGAGGTGCTCAGTTTGGTCTGCACATCTAAATCTTTTTTAGCTATGGAGGTATGAACGGCAGCACAGCCGCTAAAAAGAATAACTACAAATGCAAGTACAACAATCCTGACATGCTGATTCCGTAACGTCATGGTAATTCCTTATTAAAAAATTGAACTGTAAATTATCGTTAGTGATTTGTTAGTAGTAGCGACCGTAATAACGGTGGTAGTAGCGACAATTGCGATACTCTCGCCAGTTATATCGTAGTAAGTCTCGGCAGGTATAACCCGGACGCCAATTCGTACCTTGATATTCTTTCGGCTTGACCCCTTTATCCAGCATGCTTTTAATATAGGCGTCTACTTCCTCAGGCTTCTCGGCTAAAAACGGTTTAGACATAACTTCAGCATTTAATAGAGCTTGCATACGTGCAAGTTCATCGTCTTCATCTGATTGGCTAACTGCGGAAAAAGAAAGTAATAAACTAGAAAATAACAAAGCAAGTGTGGGTATGGGGAGTGAGGTAAATCCGTTTTTGTACATTTCCGTTAATCCTATAACGACCTGAGAAGGTAATTATTGATCACTTTTTGTACAATTCGCAACGGATTATTTAGGATTATTTCTAGTAGCTATTTCACTACCTTTACGGCTTGGCGTATGTGTTTGTTATCCAAAGAAGAATGCGCTGGGTTGGAACAGTTTTTCTACATCGCCTATATATTTTTTGTCGACTAAGAACAGAATAACGTGGTCATTTGCTTCAATAAGCGTATCACTATGGGCAATAATTACTTGGTCGTCTCTTACTACCGCGCCTATGGTAGTACCAGGAGGCAGTTTAATTTTACCGATTTCTTTACCCACAACTTTAGAGGTATTTTCATCGCCATGGGCAATCGCTTCTATTGCCTCTGCTGCACCACGACGTAAAGAATATACGTTTACAATATCTCCGCGTCTAACATGGGTAAGTAGGGCCGAAATAGTCGCTTGCTGTGGCGAGAAAGCAATGTCTATTTCACCGCCTTGTACTAAGTCTACATAAGCACTACGTTGAATCAGTACCATGGCTTTTTGTGCGCCCATGCGCTTGGCCAACATGGCAGACATAATGTTAGCTTCATCATCATTAGTCACCGCAATGAATGCATCGACTTGCTCGACATTTTCTTCACTGAGTAACTCTGGATCCGATGCATCACCGCTAAAGACAATAGTTTTGTCTAAGTGGGCAGAAAGGTACTTTGCTCTTTCGTGACTAAACTCAATCAGCTTTACGTTATGTTTGTGTTCAAGCTTTTTCGCTAGCCCTGCGCCAATTAAGCCACCACCGGCTATCATAATGCGTTTATAGCTAGACTCTAATTTTTGAAGTTCACTCATTACCGCACGAATATGCTTTGTTGCAGCAATAAAGAATACTTCATCATCGGCTTCTATAACCGTAGTACCCAGTGGTCGAATAGGGCGACCACGGCGATATATTGCTGCCACCCGCGTTTCCACATTAGGCATGTGGTCTTTAAGCGCGGATAACGCATGACCTACTAGTAAACCACCATAATACGCTTTTACCGCCACTAAGCTGGCTTTACCGTCAGCAAATTCAACAACCTGCAAGGCGCCAGGGTAGTCTATAAGCCGTTTAATGGCTTTAGTCACTAGTTGTTCAGGGGCAATGATATGGTCTACAGGAATGTCCTGCTGCTTATAGAGTTGTTCTTGGTAAATAATATATTGTTCTGAGCGAACGCGAGCAATCTTGGTTGGGGTTTTAAATAAACTAAAGGCAACTTGGCACGCAAGCATATTGCTTTCATCGCTGTTCGTTACAGCGATAAGCATGTCGGCATCTTCTGCGCCGGCTTTTCGTAATACGTCAGGGTGAGAGCCCACCCCATTCACCACTTGTAAATCTAATCGGTCTTGAAGCGCACGTAGGGTATTAGGATCTGAATCGATAACCGTAATATCGTTCTTCTCGCCTACAAGGTTTTCAGCAAGTGTTCCGCCAACCTGACCTGCGCCTAAAATGATGATTTTCATCGGTGTTTATGTGCCTTATTGCTTTTATTTGCTCAACGACTTTACCAGTCTCGCATAGTAGAAACCATCCATTTGTTGCTCACCAGGAAGGATTTGTCTACCAGGGTTACTCGGAGTTTCCGTTTTTATAACAGGTACTAATGTGGCATCTGCATTGCGCTCTAAAAATGCGCTAATCTGTTGGCTATTTTCTTGTGGCAGAATAGAGCAGGTGGCGTAAAGCAGTGTGCCACCGGGCTTGAGTGTTTGCCATAAGCTAGTCAGTATTTCAGCTTGTAGTGCTGCAAGTGCATCAATATCACTCGACTTTCTTAGCCAGCGAATATCAGGGTGGCGTCGTATAACACCTGTGGCAGAGCAGGGTGCATCAAGCAAAATTCGGTCGAAGTGTTGTCCATCCCACCATGTATCAGGCTTAGCAGCATCGCCTTGCTTTATAACCGGCAGATTGGTTTGTGTATGCTGCAGGCGGGTCATGTTTTCTTCAACACGCTTTAGGCGATTCTCGTCAGCATCAAGGGCAAGGCAATAGGCTAAGTCGGGAGTACGCTCAATAATATGACCTGTTTTACCACCTGGTGCGGCGCAACAATCTAATACGCGCTCATGTGATTGGGCATCCAAATAATGGGCTGCAAGCTGAGCTGCACCATCTTGTACAGCAAAGTGACCTTTTTCAAACCCTGGAAGCCCGGTTATATCTTCACGGCCTTCAAGTCTGATGGCATCTGGGTGTGCAGCACTTAATGAATAGCTAACCTCAGCAGCATCCAATGCGCCAGTGTAATCGCTAATAGATATTTGTTTGGTATTAACCCTTAGCCAAATTGGCGCCATGGCATTGGTAGCTTCTCGCACGGCATCAGCATCTTGACCATAGGCATCTTCTAGCGCCTTAAATAACCACTTGGGTAACCCACTGGCAATAATGGGGTTATCGATAGGCTTGTTAACCAGTTCTTGTCGCATGAAGTTGCGCAGTACAGCGTTCACTAAGCCTTTTAATGCTGTGCCACCTAAGTAAGGCGAGGCATTAACGGTTTCGCCCACTGCAGCATGTTGGCTTACACGAGAAAACGCTAACTGGTATAACCCCAACAAAATAAGGTGCTCTATTACTTTTTTATTCCCTTTTAGAGGGCGGTCGAGTAACTCTCGTAACCAATGCTGCAATATGGGAAGTTTACGCATGACGCCCAAAGACATTTCTTGGATCCACGCATTGTCTCTAGGGTGATGGCGACGTTGAACTCGCTCTAGGCAGTCTCTTGACGATTTACCTTGTTCTAGAATTTGATATATCACCCATGCACAATCGGCACGAAGGTTTTTTTGTTTCGGTAATGGAGTGGGTTTCACTATTCTTCCGTACTGGCGATGCAGTTTCCTGGTGCGAACCAGTCTTTGCGAGCATTAACGACATCTGCAGCGGGCAATGCTTTTTTCCCAGGTATTTGCAGGGTGTTGATTCGAAGGGCACTTGAGCCCGTAGCTACCACAATGCCGTGCTTGTCAGCTTGAATGATAGTACCGGGGGCATGTGAAGTCGGTAGGCCATCAACCACATCCACCGACCAAATTTTAATATTTTGCGACTCAATTTTAGTCCAAGCTACAGGCCATGGATTAAAAGCGCGCACGTTTCGTGCAATTTGCGCTGCGCTATCGTGCCAATTAATAAAAGCTTCTTCTTTGGAAAGCTTTTTGGCGTACGTTGCTTCGCTATCATCTTGCTTCACAGGTGATAGGGTGTCGATATTGTTTACGACATCTAATAATGCAGTAGGGCCAAGTTCTGCAAGCTTCTCGTAAAGCGACGCACTTGTATCGCTTTCGCTAATAGGCAAGGTGGCTATATGCAACATGTCGCCGGTATCTAGTCCTTCATCCATCTGCATGATAGTAACGCCAGTCTCGCTATCACCGGCCCATATCGACCGTTGGATAGGTGCAGCACCACGCCACTTAGGCAAAATTGAGCCATGCACATTAAGGCAACCTAATTGGGGAGCATCAAGTACGGACTTGGGTAAAATTAACCCATAGGCAACCACAATCATTATATCGGCATTAATGTCTGCCAATATTTGCTGCGCTTCGTCATTTTTTAAGCTGGCTGGCTGATAAACTGGAATCTCATGTTCTTGAGCAAGCACTTTTACGGGGCTTGGTGTAAGTTTTTTGCCTCGTCCAGCAGGACGGTCTGGTTGGGTGTACACCGCAACAACGTCGTGAGTGCTAGATAATAAAGCACTCAGATGCTGAGCAGCAAAATCCGGAGTGCCGGCAAAAATGATGCGTAATGGTTTTATCAAAACTAACCTCAGTCGCGTGCAGCTAAACGTGCTTCTTTTTCAAGCTTTTTACGAATTCGCTGGCGTTTAAGCGGAGACAAGTAATCAATAAACAGTTTGCCTTTTAGATGATCCAATTCATGCTGAATACAAATCGCCAATAGACCGTCTGCTTCCAACTCAAATGCTTCACCATTTTCATTCAGTGCTTTTACCGTAATTTCTTCTGCGCGCTCAACTTTGGCGTAGTTGCCTGGAACCGAAAGACAACCTTCTTCACTAATAGTGCTGCCGTCTTTTTTGGTGATTTCCGGGTTGATAAAAACACGAGGCTCGTCTTGATCTTCCGCTACGTTCATTACAACAACTTGAACATGTCTGTCGACTTGAGTAGCAGCCAAACCAATTCCATTCTCGTCTTTCATGGTTTCAAACATATCTGAAACCAATTGTTTAATGTCGTCATTCACTTCTTCTACCGGTTTTGCTACGGTACGAAGTCGCTCATCGGGAAAACTTAATACGTCTAAAATTGCCATGTGTCGCTTATTTAACCTTTTCGCTGTATAAATTCATATACGATCTAGTCGCTCGCACCCTTTACAGTGCCTTTTGAGTTACTATTCTAACGTATATCGAGTTATATCGTGCAGTTTTTTGCTGCCGCGCCACAGTATTGAGGCACAATATCGATATAGTAGTATTGTCTGAAATTTCAACAGTAAATGGCAGTGGAAAAATTGCGGAAGGTTAATTTGAAAAATCGATTGAAGAATGCAACACGTGCAATGGTAATAGTAGTGGCGTGTTTTGCCGCATTTTCAGCAATGGCCAAACCGCTTAAAGAATCTGCGCCCGATACTTACACAGTTCAACAAGGTGATACCTTATGGGGCATCGCTAATCTTTTTTTAAATCAGCCATGGCTGTGGCCTGAACTCTGGCGTCACAACACCCAAATAGATAACCCGCATTTAATTTACCCCGGTGATGTTATCTCGGTGTCTTATATCAATGGTGAACCCGTATTTTCGATAAATCGAGATAAGCCAACCTTAGTGCTTTCGCCTGGTTCTACCCGAAGAGTTAAGAGTGCACCTATAGAAACCCTATCATGGTCGGTATTAGCCCCTTATATAAAACAACACACGCTGGTTTCTGAGGAAGAGTATGAATTACTCCCTCATTTATTAGGGAATCACGATGGTAATGTGAGTTTTGTGTCTAACGATCTAGTGGTAAGCCAAAAAGAAAACCGCACTGAGGATCAGTATCAGGTGGTAAGAAAGCAATCTATTATACGCAATATGCAGGGTAAGGTGCTTGGTGTGCAACTTACCCATGTAGCAAAAGCTAGCTTAGAGAATGACGTGTCATTGCCAAACGCTAGAATGGTGAAGCTTTCAGATTCAAATCAGGAAGCAAAACGTGGAGATAAGCTACTTACGGGTAACTTTACGTTAGACGATGATTTAGTTCTGCAAGAAGCAACATCACAACGAGGGTTTGTAATTGGCGACTTACACGATCACGACTTACTCGGCCGTTACGATGTTGTGGTTTTAGATTTAGGCGCGGGTGAGCTAACAGCGGGTACCGTAATGGGCATCTACGCTGGTGGGCCTGACATCATAGATGGCGAAGAACCTCAATACGCAAGCAACCGTGATGTCATAAAAGGAAACGGGCTTTTTACCGATAAAGTACAGCAACCTGCACTTAAAATTGGTGAAGTCATTGTGTTCAAAACTTTTGATTCAGCGAGCTACGGCATTATAACTCGAGCAAAAGAAGGCGTAAGACGCGGCTTCATTGTGGCAAAACCCTAATACGTTATTGCCGCTTATTATTTAGGAGCGGCAATGACAACTTCCCTACCACATGAAGCAAGTAGTGATGCTGTTCAAGTATTAGATAAAACCTTATGCAAAGAACAGATGGCGTGGCTGACAATGGCGTCAGCAATAAATATCGCAACAGGGAAGTGGCTCAAGGCGCTTGAAGCACACTCTCTTAGCGAAGTAGCATTGCTAGATGGTTTTCACAAAACTGCTTTAACCTCGGGTGTTCTTCATACCCTTACACAATCAATATCTCTCAACTTACTTGAAAAAGCGAAACACTGGCACGCTTCACATGCAAAACATCATATCGTTACCCTAGGGTGTGCTCATTACCCTGAACTATTAAAAACCCTGCCAAACCCACCACTGGTGCTATTCGTTATAGGTAATATTGATACCTTGGTAATGCCCCAAATAGCGATAGTAGGGAGTAGGCGAGCTAGCCATCAAGGTAAGCAAATTGCTACTGAATTTGCTGAAGCACTAGCAACTAATGGGGTAGCCGTAACCAGTGGGCTGGCTGCAGGAATAGATTCAGCTGCCCATACAGGTGGGTTGGCGTGCGAGGGTGGCACTATAGCGGTAATGGGTACGGGGCCTGATATTGTCTACCCCCCTAAAAATGTATCGCTACACCGCGACATAGTAAACGCTGGTGGCGCCTGTATTACCGAGTTCTTTCCTGGGGTATCTGCCAAGCCTTGGCATTTTCCCAGAAGAAACCGAATAATTGCGGCTATGTCACTTGGAACCTTAGTAATAGAGGCAAAAATAAAGAGTGGCACCTTGATAACTGCGAATTTGGCCGCAGATATGGGGCGTGAAGTATTTGCAGTTCCAGGAAGTATCTTCCATGCTTACTCCGAAGGTTGTCATTGGTTAATTCAGCAAGGCGCTAAGTTGGTTACCTGTGTTGATGACATTTTCGATGAAATTGTAGTGTCTGCTGGTGAGAGAGAATGCCAGAGCGAAGCGTTAAGTAAAAAAAGTGAAGTGAATAACTTGGCAACCGATAAATTATTAGATAGTGTGGATTACGACATCACCGCTATTGATGTTATAGCGCAGCGCTGTACCTCTCCTGTTAATGAGGTTATGGCATCATTATTAGAATATGAGTTGCGTGGTTTAGTAGCCGCTGTCCCTGGTGGCTACATTAAATTGAGGGGAAAATAATATGTTCGATATCCTCATGTACCTGTTTGAAAACTTCATTCACAGTGAAACTGAAATTCGAGTCGATCAAGACGAGCTTACCGAGGAGTTGGTACGCGCGGGTTTCCATCATGATGAAATCTACAAAGCATTAGCGTGGCTTGAAAAGCTAGCGGCTTTGCAAGAAACAGATATTAAGCCTTATTTTTGTAAAGGGATTAGTACCAGCCTCAGTCGCATTTATACTCATGAAGAGCAAATGCGATTAGACGTAGAGTGCCGTGGCTTCTTGCTATTTTTAGAGCAGGTGGGCGTGGTAGATGCGTCAACGCGAGAAATGGTAATAGACAGAGTAATGGAAATAGACTCTTCTGAATTTTGTTTAGAAGACCTAAAGTGGGTAGTGCTCATGGTACTGTTTAATGTACCAGGTAAAGAAAAAGCCTATGCACAAATGGAAGATTTATTATTTGATGAACCTGACGGCGTGTTGCACTAATGTGCATCATGTCGTGCTAGTTTATGTCAAAAATTGATCATTCACTTTTCTCTGCGCACGAACATGCCTTAGAAGACGCTTTCGGTGATTGCCCCGATTGCGGTAAACCACTGCATATAAAAAACAGCAAATCAGGCCCTTTTATTGGCTGCACAGGTTACCCAGACTGTCATTTCAGCAAGCCATTACACGATAAACAAACCACCTTATTAAAAGTACTTGATGGCGTTAGCTGTCCAGAATGTGATTCTACATTGGCTATCAAAAAAGGCCGCTTTGGTATGTTTATAGGCTGTACCAATTTTCCTGAATGCCACTATATCTCACCCATTAAACAGCAAGAAGACACCCACGTTACTTGCCCTAAGTGTAAAAAAGGGCAACTTACATCACGTACTAATAAATACGGTAAGCAGTTTTTTGCATGTGATCATTATCCCCATTGTCGTTATGTGCTAAATTTCACGCCAGTAAATGAAGCATGCCCCGATTGTGACTGGGCCGTTCTGATAAAAAAGAAAGGCCAAATTTATTGCCCTCAGCCAGGGTGTGGCTTCAAAAAAGACGATAAATAACACCTACAGAGAAAAGCATTAATGAGTATCCCGACCAAGGGGCAAATAGACACTAACGATCCAATTGTTACCGCGTTTAAAAATGGTGACTTATTGGTTTACCCTACCGAAGCGGTTATGGGCATAGGGTGCGACCCAGATAATGAAGCGGCTGTAATGTCCCTTTTAGCGTTGAAGCAGCGCCCTATAGAAAAAGGGGTAATCTTAATTGCTGCTAACTATTCTCAGCTATTACCCTATATAAATGATGAAGCCATACTTCAGCACAAACGTACTGAAATTGTGTCCAGTTGGCCTGGGCCAAATACTTGGCTGCTACCTAAGTCTGCGTCGGCACCACTATGGTTAACCGGCAAGCATGAGAAAATAGCGGTTCGAGTAAGTAACCACCCAGTGGTTAGAGCATTATGTGAAAAGCTAGGAAAGCCGCTGGTATCTACGAGTGCCAACCTAACTGGCCAACAACCCGCAATTACCCAGCAAGAAGCAACCGATATATTTGGTGATAGTGTTTTCTATATTGATGGGGAAGTAGGTGGCCACGCTAAACCCAGTACCATCCGTGACGGCGATACCGGAGAGATAATAAGATCATGATTGACCCCCAACACATAAATCAACAGTTAGACGGTAAAGACGCGGCTGAAGTGATAGAACAAGTTAAAGCGTATTTACTGTCATTACAGGACAACATTTGCCAAACCCTTGAGCTTGCCGATGGTAAAGGGCAGTTCAAAGAAGATTCGTGGGTTCGCGAAGAAGGCGGTGGTGGTCGTTCTCGTGTTATCAAAAGCGGTGCTGTGATAGAGCAGGGTGGAGTGAACTTTTCTCACGTGTTTGGTAGCCAAATGCCGGCGTCAGCCACGGCTAACCGCCCTGAACTGGCCGGTAGAAACTTTCAAGCCATGGGGGTCTCGTTGGTTATTCACCCACATAACCCTTATATTCCTACATCTCATGCGAATGTGCGCTTTTTTATCGCCGAAAAAGAAGGTGAAGCACCTATTTGGTGGTTTGGCGGTGGGTTCGATTTAACCCCGTTTTACCCCTTTAAAGACGACGTAGTGCATTGGCACAATACCGCTAAGAAATTATGCGCCCCCTTTGGTGAAAACGTGTATGGAAAATATAAGAAATGGTGTGATGACTATTTCTTCTTAAAGCATCGAAATGAAACCCGCGGTGTAGGTGGCTTGTTCTTTGACGATTTAAACGATTGGGGTTTTGAAACGTCATTCAACTTTATGCAAGCGGTAGGAAATGGTTTCGTTGATGCTTATGTTCCTATTGTAGAAAAGCGTAAGAATACGTCGTACGGCGAAAGAGAGCGTGACTTTCAGCTATATCGCCGTGGTCGCTATGTAGAGTTTAACTTAGTATTCGATAGAGGCACCTTGTTTGGGCTCCAAACTGGAGGCAGAACCGAATCAATCTTGATGTCTATGCCACCACTTGCCCGATGGGAGTATTGCTATACGCCAGCGCCGGGTAGCGCGGAAGCAAAATTAACCGACTGGCTTCAGCCTACAAACTGGTAATATTTTGCACCATGGGTTCTCCCTGTGGTGCCAATCTCTTGATCCACATCAAATTTCCTCATTGCCATGGTATATAGCTAGATTGCACCTTGCGCTGGATCAAAGGATTTTCTTTTTAAACGTATACAGTGTCGTCATTATCATTAAACACATGAGAGACACACAATGCGTACACACACACTTTCAGCCATATGTATTTCTTTAGCGCTTGTCGCCCCTTTTGCTTCAGCCCATGAAAAGGGTGACTGGTTAGTTCGTGGCGGATTAACAACAGTAGCGCCCGATGAGTCAACCTCAAACATCATTGCAGGTGGTAGCGATTTAGGTGTAGCACTGACTATCGATAACGATACCCAGTTGGGATTAAACGTTGCCTATTTCATTACCGACAATATCAATGTTGAATTATTGGCCGCAACACCGTTTACTCACGACGTAAATTTTTCGGTAAGCGATCCACTAGGTACAGGTAATACATTGGGAGAGGTCACGCACTTACCCCCTACTATTACTGTTAACTACTACTTCAACGACGCTAACTCAGCATTTCAGCCATATGTTGGTGCGGGTTTAAACTATACCTTTATCTTTGATGAATCATTTACTGCTGCAAATAAGGATGCAGGGCTTGAGGATTTATCTTTAGATAACTCTGTAGGCATTTCTGCACAAGTAGGCATGGACTATCAAATAGATAAAGAGTGGCATGTAAATGCGTCAGTACGTTACATCGATATTAATACCGAGGCGTCATTTACCGTAGGTGGTGCAGAAGGTAGCGTAAACGATATTGATATCGACCCTTGGGTTTATACCTTGTCAGTAGGTTACACATTCTAAGGTTCGTTTAATAAGGTAAGTTGCCTTAAACAAGCAGCTTAGCAAGGCGTAAAACCTTATATCGTAATCTGAAGCGTTCCGTAATTTAACGGAGCGCTTTTTTATTTACTATTAATCATATGTTCGGCAAGTTGGTCCAGGGCACTCAGAAGTTGCTGCGCCAAAGGAAGGTCATCAACCGTCTCGTGCATGGCTTTGCGCATACAATACATCCACTGGTCTTTTAATTCAGGTGTAACACTAAAAGAAAGATGCCGTGAACGTAACCTTGGGTGACCATATTGTTGCTGATAGGTGTCAGGTCCGCCTAACCACAAACTTAAATAAAGAAAAAACACTTCTCTAATTCTATCTGTTGGCTGAGGATGAATGGCGTAAAGCTCCTTCGCAATAGGATCATCACGCATAACATCATAAAAGCGCTTTGCCAAAAGGCGTACCTGATCTTCTCCACCTATACGGTAATATGGTGTAGTCTCTGACACAGCAGGTTTTTCCTTTCGTATCGATTTAAAGAAGTTAGACATTCCCATGACAGACAGCCTTATTAATAATCCAATGAAAAAGTTTGCCGTTTTCGGTAACCCTATTGTTCAGAGTCTATCACCAACTATTCATGAAATGTTCGCTAAGCAATGTGGCGAACAAATTAGTTACGAAAAAATCCTTGCGCCAGAAGATGGTTTTACGCCTGAAGCGAAGGCATTCCTAGCGCAGCCGAGCGCAGTGGGTTGTAATGTCACTATGCCGTTTAAACAAGATGCCTTTGCCCTTGCCAGTGTAGACGACCAGGCTGCGTTAGACGCAAAAGCAGTTAACACCTTAATGAAGCGCAGCGATGGCACTGTTGCAGGTTTTAATACCGACGGGGTGGGGCTGGTGAATGATTTACTTAACCACGGCGTACAGCTACAAAATAAACGTGTGCTATTAATAGGTGCAGGTGGAGCAGCAAGAGGCGTGATAGCGCCACTTATTGCTTCAGGCATAGCGTCGTTACATCTTACTAACAGGACAAAGGCTAAAGCAGAAATAGTGGCAAGTGAAACGGGCGGAGGAAAGGTTAAGGTTGTTGGTATAGAAGACTGCGATACAGTAGCCCCACATATTATTATCAATTCAACCGCAGCGAGTTTAAGTGAAACACTGCCTTTTGATATGAACGCCACGCTATTTGCAGAATGTGAAACAGCATATGACATGGTTTATCGTGCAGAGCCTACTCACTTTATGCAGCAAGCATTATCATTAGGTGCTTCACGGGTGCTTGATGGTTTAGGTATGCTGGTAGAACAGGCTGCTGCATCATTTACGATATGGACAGGTTACAAACCACAGACCAGTGCGGTAATTGATGTATTACGTAGTCAGTTAAAGGCAAAGTAATCGAGACTCATATAAATAAGCAGGCTGTTAAGCCTGCTCTTCTCTATATTCATCTTTTAGTTTTACGTAGTTCAATGCTGATTGTTTAAGAAAGGCTGTCTCGCTTTCCTTTAATGGGCGTTTCTTAACGGCAGGGTTCCCTACATATAAGTAACCACTCTCAAGTCGCTTATTCGGTGGTATTAATGCACCGGCTCCAATAAAGACATCGTCCTCAACAATAACGCCGTCCATAACAATAGCGCCCATCCCTACCAAAATACGATTTCCAAGCACACAGCCATGAAGCATACATTTATGGCCCACAGTAACATCGTCACCAATAACAAGTGGAAAACCGTCTGGGTTGGACACAGATTTACGAGATACATGTAACACACTGCCATCTTGAATATTGCTGCGTGCACCAATCGAAATATGATTAACATCTCCACGAGCAGCAACTAATGGCCAGATACTGGCATCGTCGCCTAGGGTAACGTCGCCAACGATAACGGCAGACTCATCTATATAACAGCGATCACCGAGTGTGGGAGACGTTGATTGATAGGTTCTAATTGTCAAAATTGCACCTTTATACATAAATTCATCAATAGTGATTGCATTAAAACAGAGAACAGGGGGAAAGAACCAACCTTATTCCACCATTATTTCAGTAAAAGGTGGCAAGGTGAGAAAGCGGTTATCAGTAAAAAACCGAAATTATGTGCGATTTATAGGCTGTGCGGTTGGTATTTTAAGCAGTTAAACGAAATGTGACACTTTTTTTAAAACAGA
>NZ_JAGJDY010000040.1 GCF_018100795.1 Alteromonas sp. MMG017
TAACTTTCCAATAACGGGCGCAGACATGTGGGGCATAATGGCGCAGCCGCCCCGCGTGCATGCGTCCCAGCGAACGTAGTGAGTGAGTTTATTGGGTTGTTATGTTTACTCTTCTAAATGCCAACCAACAATATCACCGACCTCATCATAGACATTAAAAATAACCTCGCAATCACAAAAACTGCCATGTTCATTTAACCAAGGAATTATTTTTTCTGGGCTTAAATTACGGCTAATTAAAAAATCCTTTGTTTCTCTGAGAGTGTGATCACAATTCGGAGCCTCTTCTCTATTTAGAAACGATAGGAGCTCCTTTAGTACTTCAATTGATAACGGTAGTGAAGCTATTAAATTTCCATGTTCATTTTGCTTGAACCGAGCTTTGAGTTTTTTCTTCTGTTCTTTGTCCATAAGCAAATCTCAAAGTAAACATAACACCCCACTAAGGGGCGATAATACATGGGCTAAAATTAGGAACGAAGTGACGCAGCCCATGTGTTAGAGTCCCAACGAGCGAAGCGAGAGGCTTGAGTGGTTTGTTATAACTCGTTGTTACCACTACGATTCTCTTTATCTATTGTATCGATTTTTGTGTTTAACTCATCGATTGATAGCTGAATTTGACGCAAAACTGGGTTCGAAAAAGCGTGGTTTCTTATTTCCTCTTCCCTAAATCCTAGCTTTGAATCCAAATAGCCTAAAATTAAAGAACAAACCACAAACAGAACCAATATCACAGGTACTGCCATAAGAGGTCTTTCAATAACGAATTGACTAACAGGGTTGTTTTCTAGTGAGTTAATGAAAACAAATATGATGAGTAAAAATTGAATATAGCCAATATACATCTTTGAACGGTCAATATAGACCTTCCATCGAATCAAAGTCCGTTTATTAAACTTTCCTTTCAAAAGTTTCTCCTAGAGTTATAAC
>NZ_JAGJDY010000041.1 GCF_018100795.1 Alteromonas sp. MMG017
GCGCTCAAAGGAGAGTTTTTTGGAATCTAAAGTGGTTTTTAAATTATTATTGATTTTAAGTTTTATATTAGTAGCCATATTGAGCTTCTCCTTAGGTGTTAGCTTCGGAGTAGCTTCAGATCAAGAAAGTTTTAAAAACCTGCTAGTTCCGGTGTTAGGTGTCATCGGTAATTGGGTTGCAGGAATAGGAGCATTAGGTGCTGTAATCACTTCGCTTTGGCTTGCTGAAAAACAACGAAAATTGGATTCTGAACAAATAAAAACCGACTTTGGACTCTATGTGGCTCCACCAAACATGAGTTCTCGGTTAGCTACCAATGTCACAAGTACTGGTAATAAACCAGCTTATTTAAACTCAATTAGCATTTTGTCGGAGCAAAGTTCTGTTGCAATATCTATTGCAGAACTTGGTAGAGAGGGAAATCAACTCCCAATGTCATTAAGCTATGGACAGAAAGGTTTCTTCTTTTTTCCTATTGGTATAGAGAGCCACATTAATGACTTCGTCAAACAGCACTGTAATTCAGTCTACAAAGGCTTAAGGCTCTCTATCAACACGAACTTAAATCAATTTGAAATGGCTTTTCCTGCTAAGGTGATCAAACACCTACAAGAATTTGAGCGCTAACAAGCAACTGTTGGCGCTCACTGCGTTCGCTGGGACACAAACACATGGGCTCCCTCGCTTCGCTCGTTATTTTAGCCCATGCATTTGTGCCCCAAAGTTGGGTGTTAGAAGGCGTCAGCCTAAACTACGTTTGGCTTTATAAAAATATCAGTTCAACTACCCTCACATGTTGTTTCAATCATCGCCAAAGCATTGGTAGTTTTAATATCACCGCGCTTACTTCAAAGGTTGCGCAATAGGCGCTTTACCGCCAAGTTCTTATTTTCAGTCAGCAAGCGCCATTGCACTCGGT
>NZ_JAGJDY010000042.1 GCF_018100795.1 Alteromonas sp. MMG017
CTGGTCTTACCCACTGAAAGTGGACATCCATGTTAAGCGTATGCCGATTCGTATTCATATGGGCTTACATAACCCAGTGTTGAATGCTGGCGTACGCGATTATAAAAAATTTCTATGTATTCGAAGATACAAGATTTGATTTCTTGAAGCGAGTTGAATTTCTCCCCGTATATGAGTTCGACTTTCATACGACTGAAGAATGATTCCATCACGGCATTGTCCCAGCAGTTGCTTCTTCTACTCATGCTGGACACTGCACCGATGCTCATTATAAGGTCTTGGTATCGCACGGAACGATATTGAACACCTCTATCAGAGTGTATGATTAACCCAGGCTCTATATCTCGTTGACTAATCGCCATATTGAGCGCTCGTATAATAAGTTCTTCGGTCATATGACCATCAAACGCCCAGCCAACAATAGCTCTTGAATACAAGTCCATTACGGTAGCCAAGTAATGCCATTGGCCTTTGAATCGAATGTAAGTAATGTCTGTGACCCACTTCGTATTGGGCTTTGTCGCCACAAATTGCCGGCGCAATACGTTTTGACTTACGCGTACATTACTGTGGCTATATTGCGAATATCGAAACGCTCTACCGTTGCGAGCGCGTAACTGTAACTGCTGCATGATTTTCGCTATCGTATTAACGCAGCAGGGCACGTTTTCAGCTTTTAATGCACGCGTTAATCTGGGCGCGCCATAGCGCTTTTGAAATTTCTCAAAGAGCACCATGGTTTGCTCACGCAGCTGTTTGCGTCGTTGCTGGTGTGCGGATATATCGCGGGTGAGGTACTTGTAATAGCCAGAACGAGACACTTTAAGTGCCCGACACATCACGGTTATTCTGAATTGCCCCACATATACTTTAATGAGTGCGTACTTTACTCTTGGTCGCTCGCAAAGTACGCGGC
>NZ_JAGJDY010000043.1 GCF_018100795.1 Alteromonas sp. MMG017
GTGCTACTAGGATTCCTAAGGGCTTGGTTGAGGTAAGAGAATGTCAGAAGCATTGGTTAAAGAGGTGTTAATTCAAGCATTGGCTGAATTGGAAGAGTCAGAAGACATTATTATTTTAAATCCTGCAAAAAACGCGATTGCGAATATTTTGTTTAAAAAAGTTCAAGAGGTATCTCCAAACCTTCTCACCAATGAAGAATTAAGTGGAATAATCAGCGCGCTAAATGCTCATAATCTCGGTTTCGGATTAGATGATAACGATTTTCAAACTATTATCGGTTTAACAAAAGAAGAGCTAGCTAAAGCAACTAAAAAGTTAAAGCTGTAAACCACAAACAAGGTTTTAATTTGCACGCACATAACAACCAAATAAAGTCACTCGCTGACGCTCGTTGGGACGCTATCACGCAGGGCCGCTTCGCTATCATGCCCTACGCGTTATCGCCCCTTATTTAAAAGTTATGTTCTAGTATGAATAACCAAGCTCAAGTTGATTTGTTTAAAAGTCGTTGTCGGTCGTCTTTTGACGCTGTAGCCCAAGAGTATGCACTTAAGGAGTGTATCGTTTGTGGCGGTACTTATATCAACCCGTTTAAAATTAGGTTTAAGAATCCGGATGTTTTTATTGGATTTGAAGGTATACACTGGGGCTTTGGTCTTCTAACAACATTTGGTGCAACAAAGTTAAATGAGCCATTTACAATAGAGCAAGCCATTTGTTATTTGGATGGCTTGGATAAGTTGCGAGAACGAGATACACATAGAACATCTGGTTACGAAAAGATCCTTGCTCTTGATATAGACTTTATTACTCAAAACCTCTCCTTCTTTCTTGAAGGCGGGTTCAAATCGGTAACGTCGGAATTAAACAAAACTGAAGTAGTACTTAGGAAGTTTTACGGTCGAACA
>NZ_JAGJDY010000044.1 GCF_018100795.1 Alteromonas sp. MMG017
TAACTTTAAGCTAAGGGGCGCTAGCGCGTGGGCTAAAATCCGAACGAAGTGAGTCAGCCCGCGTGTTAGCGTCCCAGCGACCGAAGGGAGTGAACTTGAGCGCTTTGTTAGAAGCAGAGCCTGTTCCCTTGGCATTTTTAAAAACTACTAGAGCCAGCATACGATTGATTATTAACACAAACAAGTAAAACGACAGCGCGGTGATGTTATTGATTTGACTGAAGCAAGCCGCCCTTTGAGTTAACAAACGCAATGGCGCTTGCTGACGGTGAATAAGAACTTGGCGATAAAGCGCCTATTGCGCAACCTATGAAGTTGAAGCGGCGAAGTTAAAACCACCAAAAGTCAGAGCGATTTTTGAAGCAGCAGGTGAGGGCGGTTGAACTGTTATTTGTATTAAGCGAAACGCAGTTTAGGCTGACGCCTTCTAACACCCAACTTTGGGGCACAAATACGTAGGCTAAAATACGGAGCGAAGCGAAGAGAGCCTACGTGTTTGTGTCCCAGCGAACGCAGTGAGCGCCAACAGTTTTTTGTTAGTTCTCGTTGTCCTCTAAAACGAAATCAAGTTGTACCTTTAAGTCAGTTTGCCGTACTGCAATACCATCAACTACCTTGGGCTTATACTTCCATTTTGAAAGTGCTTTGACTGCTTCGCTATCAAATTTTCCAGATGGCGATGAATCTAAGATTTTTATGTTATCAGTAGTTCCGGATTCAGTTATGTCAAAAGACATGCGAACCCAGCCTTCAAGTGCCTCATTTGTTTCGTTATCTAAGTTTGTTGCAGCCTCACTACCAAAGCAATATGTTGAGACACTCACAGCAACTAAGGCTGTAATTAAAAAGAATAAGACTTCCTTTTTCATTAATCTTCCTCGAGAGAAC
>NZ_JAGJDY010000045.1 GCF_018100795.1 Alteromonas sp. MMG017
GCTAAGCTTTGGGGCGCTAGCACGTGGGCTAAAATCCGAACGAAGTGAGTCAGCCCACGTGTTAGCGTCCCAGCGACCGGAGGGAGTGCCAACAGCGTTTTGTTAGGCGTACAACGAAGAGTACGCAGCTTTGCTGCCACCACTAGCCGATTAGACCGCGAATTTAAATTATTGAATTTAAGATAAAACAACCCTGTGCGAAAAGCTAGATGTTAACGGTAATGCTGGATAAAAGAGCGAGTTAAGAAAACTAGCTGAGCTGAATGTAGGTGTTACGGTGTTTGTGAAAAACGCGTTGCTAAAGCCGTTGAAACTACCGAGAAAGTAACTCGTAAAGACAACCTAGCGAAACAGCCTTGATGCTGAAATGTCACGGTTATACCCACTTTTTTATGCTGTAAGTAAATGACGCCTAACTTAAAGCTAAGGGGCGCTGATGCGTGGGGCATAATGGCGAAGCCGCCCCGCGTATAGGCGTCCGAGCGACCGAAGGGAGTGGTCTTAAGCGCCTTGTTATAAGCAAAGCCAGTTCCTTTGGTCTTTTTAAAAACTATTGAAGCCAGCATACGATTGATTGTTAACGCAGACAAGAAAAACGACTGTGCATTGATGTTTTTGATTTGACTGAAGCTAGCCGCCATTTGAACTGTCAAACGCATTGGCGCTTGTTGACGTAGAATAATACCTTGGCGATAAAGCGCCTAATGCGCAACCTTTGAATTGAAAGCGGCGGATTTAAACCTACCACAAGCCAGAGCGATGCTAATGAAGACAGGAGAGGGCAGTTGCACTGGGATTTGTATAAAGCCAAACGCAGTTTAGGCTGACGCCTTCTAACTTTAAGCTAAGGGGCGCAGATGCGTGGGGCATAATTGGCGAAGCCGCC
>NZ_JAGJDY010000046.1 GCF_018100795.1 Alteromonas sp. MMG017
TACATAAACCATGAAATCATCACACAAGACAATTTTTATAATTTTTGTTTCATTTATCCTTTCTGCATTAGTGGACGAATACCTTTTAATTACTCGCGGCATCGAGCTCTTCACCTACCACATTCATACGATTTTCGTAGCAATTTGCCTCTTCATTTGGTCCAAACAACACGGTAGAGAGAATGGGCATACACAGCTCAGAATGTATCCCTTGTTTTGTGCATTAATAGGCTTCATTGGTGTTCCGGTGTACGCCTATAAATTTTATGGCCTAAAGCACGGAACAATTCTTCTATCTAAAGCGATTGCTGCATTAATTGTTACCGTAATAGTTTCTATTGGCGCCACTACCCTTTTCTCAACATTTTATGTATAACAAAAAAATTAAGTCGTGGGCTAAAGCCCACTGGGACGCTAACACGCAGGGCCGCTTCGCTATTATGCCCTACGTGTTATCGCCCCTTATTTAAAAGTTAGAAGGCGTCAGCCTAAACTACGTTTGGCTTAATAAAAAAATCAGTACAACCTCCCTCACCTGTTGTTTCAAACATCGCCCAAGCATTGGTAGTTTTAATGTCACCGCGCTTACTTCGAAGGTTGCGCAATAGGCGCTTTATCGCCAAGTTCTTATTCTAGGCCAGCAAGCGCCATTGCACTTGGTAATTCATAGGGCGGCTTGCTTCAGCTAAATCACCTACATCACTGCATTGGCATTTTGCTTGTTTGCTTTAACAATCAATCGTATGCTGGCTTTATTAGTTTTTAATAAGGCCAAAGGAACAGGCTCTGCTTCTAACAAAGCGCTTAAGCCTCTCCCTTCGGTCGCTGGGACGCCTATACGCGGGGCGGCTTCGCCA
>NZ_JAGJDY010000047.1 GCF_018100795.1 Alteromonas sp. MMG017
GTTAGAAGGCGTCAGCCTAAACTGCGTTTCGCTTAATACAAATAACAGTTCAACCGCCCTCACCTGCTGTTTCAAAAATCGCTCTGGCTTTTGGTGGTTTTAACTTCGCCGCTTCAACTTCATAGGTTGCGCAATAGGCGCTTTATCGCCAAGTTCTTATTCTCAGTCAGCAAGCGCCATTGCGTTTGTCACCTCAAAGGGCGGCTTGCTTCTGTCAAATCAAAACATCACCGCACTGTCGTTTTACTTGTTTGTGTTAATAATCAATCGTATGCTGGCTTTATTAGTTTTTAAAAATGCCAAGGGAACAGGCTCTGCTTCTAACAAAGCGCTTAAGCCACTCCCTTCGGTCACTGGGACGCCTATACGCGGGGCGGCTTCGCCATTATGCCCCACGCATCTGCGCCCCTTAGCTTAAAGTTAGGCCTATAGAGGTAGAACATGATTTCAGAGGCAGATTGGAAACACTTCAAACAAGTTAAGGCAGATGCATTAGATAAATGCTGCCAGCAAGTTTTGGACGATGTGCGTAAAGGAATCGATAATCCCGAACTTTCAAATCATGAAAAATATCTTTATTTGTATCAATTGATGGAAAACAGCGACAAACGTATCGCCAACATATTCGATTATAATGCAAGGTCTAAAGCTATGCTGCAACTTGCATTGATGAAATCAGACGGCCTTCTAGAAGCTAAACAAATTAGTAACTTCTCAGATGAGTTACAAAGTTTTATTAATAGCCATGACTAACTTATCAGCACGGCCTAACAACTCAATAAACTCACTCACTGCGTTCGCTGGGACGCAAACACGCGGGGCGGCTGCGCCATTATGCCCCACATGTCTGCGCCCGTTATTGA
>NZ_JAGJDY010000048.1 GCF_018100795.1 Alteromonas sp. MMG017
GTTATATTCACAAGGAGGTCACATGAAGTTTTTACCTATAATCCTAATTCTTATTTACCCTTTTAGTCTTTTTGCAAGCGTACCAAATGACAGGCATATTGTTGTAGAAGGTGAAGCTCAAATAACTGCCGCGCCAGATCTGGCGGTACTCACTTTTGAAACGGAATCAAAAAATGATTCAAGCTTAGTGGCTAAGAAAGATGTTGATAAGAGAATTAATGACTTTCTAAATGGGTTAAATAGATTTGGGATTGATGAAAAGAATGTTAGTGCGTCAAGTATTGTTACAAGTCCAAACTATTATTATACCGAGGAAGATAAGAAAGTATTAGACGGATACATTGCGAGCCGCACTATAAAAGTAACTCTAAATCAAATTAAACATCTCAACGAATTATTAAACTTTGCACTAGAGGTAAAGGTGAATGAAATTCAAAATATTGAGTTTCAATCTTCTCGTAAGGAAGCTTTAAAAGAAGAAGTTTTTGCAAATGCAGTAGAGAATGCAAAAAGAAAAGGGCGAACTATGGCCTCAGCATTTGATGCCAGATTAGGCAAAGTCTATAGCATAAATTCTGCCAACCAAAATCAACGTAATAGATATGGTTTTAATGACAATATAGAGAGGATAGAAGTCACTGGGTCACGAATTGAAGCAGAAGAGTTTGAACCAGGTCGATACCTTCAAGAAAATATCGTATTTTCCGCCTCCGTTGATGTTGTATTTGATCTCGAAGTAAAGTGAATATAACAAAAAAATTAAGTCACTCACTACGTTCGCTGGGACGCTAACACGCAGGGCCGCTTCGCTATTATGCCCTACGCGTTATCGCCCCTTATTCAAAAGTTA
>NZ_JAGJDY010000049.1 GCF_018100795.1 Alteromonas sp. MMG017
GAGATAATTGGACTCCCCCGCACCTGAGGGTTTGGGGTAATATTTTTGTTACCACACAAAAAATATTAAAGAGAGTCCTTAATATGTATCGTACTAAAGTCGGCGTTGATTTAGCAAAAAATATAATTCAGGTTTGCACGCTACACGGTAAAAAAGTTACCTCTAATGTAGAGATGAGTACTGATGAATTTTCACTTTGGTTAGCCCAAACTAAACCCGTCACTGTAGCGTTTGAAGCTTGCTCTACTTCAAATTATTGGTATCAACAGGCCATTAAAGCTGGTCATGATGCTCGACTGATTAGTGCCAAATTGGTCAAAGCTGTTAGGCAAAACCAAAAGACGGATAAAAATGATGCATTGGCCATTGCACAAACACTGTTTTTACCGGAAGTGTCTTTTATAAACGGTAAAAGTATTGAGCAACAACAGTTGCAATCAATTCAACGTTTGCGCGAGTTAGCAATTAAGAGTCAAAACGCCTCGCAAAAACAAATAGTATCGTTACTGTTAGAATTAAATATCCGTTTACCCAATACACAAGGTGGCATACTGCGAGGGCTAGAAAGTGTACTTGAAGATGGAGAGAATAATTTGTCTGATACCTTCCGTGCCACTCTCTCGGTCGCTAAAGTGCAACTTGAAAATATGATTAGCGCTATTCGTGAATACGATAAATATTTAGAACAGAGTATCCAATCATTACCTGATTGTAAGAAGCTATTAAAGCTTGAGGGTGTAGGTCCAGTTAATGCGGTAAACCTTTATATTGCTTTGGGTGCAAATCAATCGCAGCCGTTTAAGAGCGGAAAGAATGCGTCTGCTTGTATTGGTTTAACGCCCATTC
>NZ_JAGJDY010000005.1 GCF_018100795.1 Alteromonas sp. MMG017
AACAATAAGAGTAGTAATGGTTAGGTAGTGTCTATTTGGCTCACTTTGGGGCATAAACGAGTTAGTACCACAGTCCGCATGGCACATAACGGAATTATAAGCAGGGAGTCTTGAATGTCCGTTGCTTGTCTCATGCTGCCCGTCAGATTAAATCGAATCTTCCCTGCGACAGTATCAAATTAGATATAAGCGACTAGACATAAGGCGCGCTATCGCTGTCACCGCATATGTATTTTTATTGATGCACTAATAACGTAAAGGCACACCTCAAAAGCCTTTTTATTGACTTTTGTAAGCCGCTGAATAAATGTAGAGCGCGCAAACGCGTACTTCAGCGTCTAGATTCTATAAAACAAATAAAATAATAAGGGACAGAATGAAAACATTTTTTAAATGGTTAGGCATAGGTGTGCTAGTAATTATACTGGGTTCAGCTGCGTGGGGAACGTATGAATGGAAAGCGGAAAAACCGCTTTCATTTCGTGTATTTCTAGACAGAACGCTTATCAAGCAAGCATTAAAAAGCCCTCAAACGTTAACCTCAATTGGCGTGTTAGATGGTATGGGTATAAAAGGCCATAACGCCCACCTTGATGATGCGAGTTTAGCGTCTTCACAAGCTACGTTTGATGAGCTTATGCAAGTTAAAAGTGTACTCATGCAATATGAAGACTTGGATGAAGACCAGCAATTATCCAAAGACATCGCAATGTATTTGCTCGATACCTTAAGCGGGTTCGAAAAGTACCAATATCATAGTTACCCGTTCAACCAAATGTCTGGGGCACAAAGCAACTTTCCGAGCTTCATGGATGGGCAGCACCCAATTACTGATGTAGAAAGCGTTGATTTCTACGTTAGCCGGTTAAGTGAAAGTAAGCGCTACTTTACGCAGATGCTTGAAGGCATGAAGTTGCGCGAAGAAAAAAATATCCTTCCACCACGCTTTGTTATTCAGCGTGTGATAGATGAGATGCAGGGCTTCATCGATAAGCCAGTGAAAGAAAATATTTTGTATACCTCAGTTCAGCGCCGTATGGAAGAGTCTGAAGCCATTGTTGAAGCTGACTACAAAGGGCTTTTGTCCAACGTTGCTACAGAAATAGAAAGTACGGTTTATCCTACTTACCAAATGCTTATTGACTACTTCACTGGCCTTAAAGAAAAGGCGGGTACCGATGACGGCTTATGGCATTTAGACGGCGGAGACGAAGCGTATAAATTGGCTCTGCGTTTCTTCACTACCACTGATTATACTGCTGACTACATTCATAATGTGGGTTTATCAGAGGTTGATCGTATACAAGCTGAGATTTTGGCGATATTAGCGCAAGAAGGTTTTGATATTAGCCAAGGCTTTACTGCGGCAATAAATACGCTAGCAGAAGACGAGCGCTTTTATTATGAAGATACTGATGAAGGACGGGAGCAAATTCTAGCCGATTACCAAACTATTCTAGATGAAATTGATGCAGGCCTTGGCGATGCATTTTTAGTGCGCCCAGAAGCGGGTATGGAAGTGAAACGCATTCCACTGTTTAAAGAGAAAACGGCGCCAGGTGCATATTATCAACCGCCTGCTTTCGACGGTTCTCGTCCTGGTGTTTTCTTTGCCAATCTTTATGATATTAAAGCAACGCCTACTTACAGCATGCGAACACTTGCTTACCATGAAGGCATTCCTGGCCACCACTTCCAAATTGCCATTGCAATGGAGCTAGAAGGTTTACCAATTTTTAGAACCGTTGCGCCTTTCGTGGCTTACATCGAAGGCTGGGCGCTCTATTCTGAACGTCTAGCGTGGGAACTCGGTTTCCAAGACGACCCGTTTGATAATATCGGCCGTTTACAAGCCGAGCTTTTCCGTGCAGTAAGGCTAGTGGTAGATACTGGTATTCATGCGAAACGCTGGACGCGTGAAGAAGCAATAGCGTACATGCTTGCTAATACAGGCATGGCCGAATCTGATGTAACCTCTGAAATTGAACGTTACATCGTGATGCCGGGCCAAGCCACTGCGTACAAAGTGGGCATGATGAAAATTTTGGAACTGCGTGAAAAAGCCAAAGTAGCGTTAGGCGATAAATTTGTTTTGGGTGAATTTCATGATGCAGTACTGAAAAACGGTGCCGTGCCGTTAGATGTATTAGCACAAATAGTTGACGGCTATATTGAAGATACGCTTAATTAAATAGTGCTTATAAACAGCGTTCAATAATAGCGCAAGCAAAAATTGGCAATGCAAAGTTAGAACTAAACGCTGTAAACAAACACTTAATATACAAAGTAAAAAGGCGTTACCTGTGTGAGGGTAACGCCTTTTTTGCTTACACAGTATTGCTACTAGGCTAACCCATCCACAAAGCGTTGAATGCATGCATTCACTTTGTCATATTGCTCGGCAAACACCATATGGGTTCCGGCTTCTACAATCTCTAATTGGGCATCAGGCAATTGCGCGAGTAAGTATTCAGAATACTTAACAGGGGTCATAATGTCTTTGTCGCCTACAATGAGTTGTATAGGCAAATTAATACTGCCTATCTCTTGCATAATGTCGAAATGGTCACAAGCATTAAAGTCGTTCAGCATAACCGCTGCACCGTTGTTAATAATTGCCGTATTCACCTGAGTTCTTAACGGTTCTTGCAGTTGTTGGTTTGATGCCAGCAAGTAATCGGGAAATTCGCCGCCTTCTTCTATAAGCGTTGCTAGCGAGGTAAGTAGTTGAGGCATTACTTTTAATTTCGCGCCAGCCCCAATCAGCACCAGTGCTTTAAGTCTATCGGCATCAAAAGTCGTTGAGTTGCTATGTGCAAGCAGAGCAGCTTGCATGGCAACAGCACTTCCCAAAGAATGACCTACTAACACCACGTTGGTTAAAGCTTCTTGTTCAACGGTGTTAAGCACCCATTGCGCAATAGATTCTACATCGCGCAATGCTTCCCCTTCAGGGTGGCCTGGAAAATTAAGCGCTAAGCTATTGTTGAAAAACGAAACTTGATGTTCCCACACGTTACTTGTGCAACCAGAGCCGTGTAAAAAAACGAAGGTCATGCTGATGCCTCTCTTGTGTTTATATTTTTTTGCGGTGCTGCTTTGCACATGCTGTTTTCTTTTTTGACGAAGTGTAAAGCAGCGTCCTCGATAGGGTCGTTCAATAGCATTTTTCTGTCTTTTCCATAATGCATAGTGACTTTCCAAGGGTATTTAGCGCCTTGACGAGGAAGTTGGTGTTTGCCCCTTTGTACATAGCCTGCTTGCAGAGAATCCATGACACCGTCATCCAGCGCACAGTTATCATGATCTTCAGGCACCACTACGTCAAAATCATTATCTTGCATGTATTTAAACAATCGACAAAGGTATGTAGCGGAAATGTCTGCTTTCAATGTCCAAGAAGCGTTAACGTAACCAAATATCCACGCCATGTTAGGCATGCCCTCAATCAATACGCTTTTGTAGGTCATTTTTTCTGAGAATGAACAGGGGGTATTGTCGATGCTAACCTTAATGCCACCGAGGGTAAGTAGATTTAAACCCGTTGCAGTAATGATAATATCCGCCTGAAGCGTTCTACCATCTTTCATGGTAATACCGTTTTCAGTGAACGACGCTATTTCGCCCGTTTCAATAGCAGCTTTTCCACTTCGAATAGCATTAAATAAATCGGCATCAGGTACTGAACAAAGGCGTTCATCCCATGGCATATATTTAGGGGTGAAATGACGCATATCTGCGCTGTCGCCCACATGCTTTCGCACATGTGAAAGTAGATACTTTTTCATAAAATTTGGCCAACGACGACAAGCTAAATAAATCCCCCGCTGCAGGGCCAAGTTCCGTTTGCGCGCAAAGTTAAAAGCCCACTGCTTAGGAAGAATTCGTTGAAGCATTTCAGTCATTTTGTCTTCTGAAGGAACTGAAAAAATATATGAAGGGGAGCGTTGAAGCATGGTGACACGAGCCGCGTCATTTGCCATCGCGGGCATCAAGGTTACCGCGGTGGCGCCACTTCCTATAATGACAACGTTTTTATCCTTGTAATTAAGGTCTTTTGGCCAGTGTTGCGGATGAATCTTCCGCCCTTTAAAACATTCCTCATTAGGAAATGTAGGCCGATACCCAGCATCTTGATCGTAGTAGCCGGTGCAGCTTATGAAATACCCACAGGTATACTGACGTTTCTCACCCGATTTTTCGTGAAGCGCTATAACCGTCCAGCATCTTGATTCACTATCCCAATTGGCACTTAGCGTTTTAACGCCAAATTGAATTTTCTCTGTTACCCCAAATTCATCTGCAGTATCAGAAATATATTGTTTAATTGCGGGGCCATCCGCCAAAGTGTGCAACTTATTCCAAGGGCGAAAGTTATAGCCAAACGTCAGCATGTCAGAGTCTGAACGAATACCTGGGTAATTAAATAAATCCCATGTGCCGCCCAGTGTTTCACGCCGTTCTAGGAGGGTGATAGTTTTTTTGGGGAATGTATTTGTAATATGACAAGCGGTGCCAATACCCGAAAGCCCAGCACCGATAATGAGTACATCAAAATGGGGTATATCATCATGTTGCACTGACGCCATGTCGTTCTTCCCTTTCAACCTTCAGTAACTGGATAATAACGTAAATGTTAATTTTATGTTTATTTTTAAGTGGGCGGAACGTGGATATAAAGGTGATTTTGCCCTCATATCGATCAATTCGGTGGTGTGCGGTGTAGTCGGTACGAATATTGTAACTACCTATCTGTTACAGAATGGTCACCGACAATCATATTTGCCCATTTGGCTTGCGATCAAAAGATTTGCTGGAAAGAGAAGGCTATGAGATAGACGATCGACCGCTTACCTCCAGAGAAGAAACCGATGCGTTTAAAGCTAAGCACGATGTAAAAACCACGCCACAAGCTTTTATAAACAATGAGCGGATAGGTGGATACGATGAGTTGCGTACGTATTTTGGCAAAGGCGAGGCGGGACAAACTGGTACAACGTACACACCCGTAATCGCCATATTCTCTGTTGCAGCGCTATTAGCTTTAGCCGTTCAATATGCTGTCGCGGGGGCGTATTTCTCGCTTCGCACGCTAATGCTCTTTATTGCGTTTTCAATGTCGCTGTTGGCAGTACAAAAGTTGAAAGGTCTTTTCAGCTTCACCAATTCATTTATTACCTACGATTTATTAGCCATGAAATGGGTTCGCTACGGGTATATCTATCCGTTTGTAGAAGCCTATGCAGGTATTGGTATGGTGGCTCAATTGCCCGCGCTAGTAGTGGCGCCGTTCTCCCTGTTTATCGGAACGGTAGGAGCGGTTTCAGTTATCAAAGCGGTGTATATCGATAAACGGGAGCTTAAATGTGCCTGCGTAGGTGGCGACAGCAATGTGCCATTGGGTTTTGTTTCGTTGACTGAAAACCTGTTTATGATAGCTGGTGCTCTGTTGATGTTTTTCTACATGTAGCTGGGTTCATCCTCATGTAAAACCTTCATAAATGCTGAAAAAGTCGCACGCTCAAGGTTCCGGCCAAAGCACTGTAACTTTTCATCTCTAGCAAAAAATTGCATATAAACAGAAGCTTAAGGTTTTTATAGCACTGGTTTGGATATTGCAGTCTCAAAGCTACACATACAAATTAGTTATTCGAATTGCCGGCTTAGAAAGTGTACCGCTGAATAGCGTACATACAAGCAATCTTCATTTTCAGCTTTGCTTTACGCAAACACTGAATGGGAAGCGGCATTAGATGTTGTTTAAGAGATAGGAGTTTCATTATGAGTAATCAGCAAAATTTAGAAGGTAAAAAGATCGCTATTTTAGCTACCGATGGTTTTGAGCAAAGTGAGCTTGTGCAGCCAAGAGATATGCTGACAGAGCAGGGGGCGACAGTAGAGATACTTTCAATTGATGATCAAAGCAGTATTACTGCGTGGAATGAAGGCAATTGGGGCAAACAAATATCGGTAGATGCGCAAGTTTCCTCTGTAGCGCCAAGCGATTACGATGCGCTGATATTGCCAGGCGGTCAAATTAACCCTGATATTTTACGTACCAATAGCGACGCGGTTGCATTTATAAAGCAAGCGCACGCCGAGCCTCGTATAAAAGCCCTTGCCGCTATCTGCCATGGGCCATGGTTACTCGTTGAATCGGAATTGGCAAAAAATAGCACCCTGACTTCCTTCCCAAGTATTAAGACCGATTTGATAAATGCAGGCGCAACCTGGAAAGATGAGCAGGTGGTGCAAGATGGTAAATTGGTTACCAGCCGAAACCCAGATGACATTCCTGCCTTTGTAGAGAAAATTAGTGAACTCATAGCTTAAGCATTTTAGGTGAGACTAGAAACTCTCACAAAGAACTTTAGGCGAGTAAATAATTAGATTGACCAGGAGTATGTATGTCTAGTCAGAAAACAGATTCAAAGGTTATTGTTATTACCGGTGCATCAAGCGGGATTGGCAAAGCAACTGCCCAAGCATTGGTAAATGAAGGCAATAAAGTTGCCTTAATTGCAAGAAGCGAAGATAAGCTTAACGACCTAGTGGCAGAACTTGGCGATGAAAATGCATTTGCAGTTACTGCCGATGTGAGCGATTTCGATGATTTAGAAAAGGCGTTTAGCAAAGTAACTAAGCATTACGGCCAAGTAGATGGTGTATTCGCCAATGCGGGTACAGGCGCTAAAAGTGCAGGTATCGAAAATGGCGATGTTGAAGAATGGCAAAGCATGTTGGGCGCGAATATAAATGGGCTTTTATACACTGCAAAGCTTGGACTACCTTTGCTGAAAAAGACTAAAGGTCACTTTATATTAACCAGTTCGGTAGCGGGCAGAATTGCGCTTAAAGGCTCAGTATATGGCGCGAGCAAATGGTTTGCTTATGGCTTTGGGCAAAACTTAGCGGAAGAAATGAAAGAGTGGGGCGGGCGATGCACTACCATTTGCCCAGGTATGGTTAATACGCCATTTTTCGATGAGCCCAAAGAAGATAAGCTACAGCCCGAAGATATTGCCAAATCGGTGCTGTTTGCATTATCTGCTAATAATTCGGCCTGCGTACGAGAAGTTTACGTAATGCCAACATCGCAGACGACTTAACAGGCTTAATGTTTGTAACTTCACGGTAGATCTATGGCAGCGGGTGTAGAAATTTCCGCTGCCATATGCTTTAAATGTTCCTCATATCCCACTCATTGATCGCACATACTTAGCATATAACCTATAGACAAGGCCCCGCCGCACAACGATGGAGTGGCACTACAATAGCGATGCACATTCTCAATTAAATCCCGCGCTTGAACACTTGGGCTAGATGAATTAGGCCACAATGCATAGATGGGGCGAGTAAATAACTGCCCACTATGAAACTGCAAACCAGGCGTTTTATCATCTATGAGTGTCTGAATTTCAGTACTGGGTAACAGTGCTGCCCCATTTCCTGACGCTACAAACTGTCTCGCTAGCGTAATATCACCCACGAAATGCACATTGTCATACGCGCCGGCTAAAATAGTAAACTGCTCAGCGTTGGGAATTTGTTTGATGGTGTAGGGTACAAAAAGATGAGAAGTATTTAGTTTATTATCCCTTCCAACAATGTGAACAGAAACACTGCCCATTCTTCTCTGTATCAATGAAGAGTCTTGCTGTTCTCCTACCCGAAACGCGATATCAAATTGCTTTTGGCTGGTTAATTCGTTTCGGTTGTTAGGCTCTATACGCAGTTGCAATGTTGGGTGAGAAAATTGAAATTCACTGAACGGCGTAAATAATGGGCCGGTTACCAAATTTTGTGGACATAACACACTAAGCATATTTAGTTTTGTACTGTCGTATGCTTGCACCTTTTGTTTTACGCGTAAAATAACATCGGCAACATCATCGTATACCATTTTACCAAATGCAGTCAGCACTACGCCCCTAGACGAACGGGATAGTAAAGGGGCACCAAATCGCATTTCAAGTTTTGCGATACGTTTTGATAACGCGGACGGCGATATACGCAAATCTTCCGCCGTTTTAGCGAAACTGCCTCTTTGGATCACTTCGATAAAAAGCGTTAAGTCATCTAGCACATCATTTCCTGCAATCTAAGGTTTCCATTTCGCTTATTCTCACCAAGCGACACACGTATACACTAACATCGCTTTAAGGAGGAATGGATGGAAAGAATTATCTTTACTGCGCTGTTTTCATGTTGTCTGTCTGGACTGATGTCCGGTTGGGTGACATTTATTAATTTAGGGATCACAGATACGTTTTTGTCAGATTGGTCAATAGCATTCATTAAGGCTTACCCCATGGCCTTTGTGGCTGCGTACGCCCTTGCTAAGCCAATTAAATTATTAACCCAAAAAATCATAGGATAAAATTCATGAAGAAAGCCGACAAACCTGTGCATATTGTTGCCATTATTCAACCACAGCTACGCTATTATGAAAAGGGAATAGAGGCACTACAGCGCCTTCTCATCCCTACTAGACGCGAGCCAGGATGTATTCGGTTTGACGTTTTTGAAGATGAAGAAAATGGCCAATATATTTTGGTGGAACACTTCAAGTGCCAGGCCGACTTAGACTTTCATTACGCGCAAGAATATACCAAGTCGGTATTTGCACTGTATGAAACCATTTTGGCAACAGCACCTGAAATTCGTCATCTATCTCCCATAGAAGCGAACTAGCACCTAAGTCGTCGCTACGTAAAAAGTTTAACTAAAAAAGGCTTAAAACGCTGCTGTGATAATCCACAGCCATGGCAATTGAGAGCGCCGTGATATTGATAATTGAAAACCCGAACACTTGGCGTGCCCAGCCTTCAATATTAATATCGCGGCGATACCCTCTTAAGGCCATGATCAACCACCACAAGCTTGTAGAAAAGGCGACGGCCAGAAAGCCTACGCCAGTATAACCACCAATTGGTAACAGTAGTGTGACCATGGCATACACCGCAATGTATAACACAATGTGTTGCTTAGCTTTTGCAATGCCTTGTGCCACAGGAAGTACCGGTATGTTGGCCGCTTCGTAATCTTTGTAACGAAAAATAGCGATGGCGTAAGAGTGAGGCATTTGCCATATACTGAACATCACTAGCAATATCGCGGCGGCCATATCAAATGTGCCAGTTACTGCGCAGTAACCTACCACGGGCGGCACCGCGCCAGACAAACTGCCCACAAGGGTGCCATATACAGAGTTACGCTTCATGTATAAGCTGTATACACCTACGTAAACCACATAACCCAAGGCAGCGAAAAACACTGCCGTTAGGTTTGTATAAAAAGTCAGTAAAGCGAACCCTGCAACCCCTAGCACTGCGCCGTGCCAGAAGGCTGCTTTCAACGACATTTCGCCGGTAACTGTCACCCGAGTGCGTGTTCGCTGCATTTTGTTGTCGATGTCGCTGTCTATGCAGTTGTTAATCGCACAACCAGAAGCCACCACTAAAGACAAGCCAACCAAGGTCGCTATCATTAAAGGCCAGTCAACATCCCCGCGAGCAGCGAGTAAAAAACCACCTGCTACGGAAATTAAATTGCCCATAATGATGCCGGGTTTAGTCACCGATAAATAGCGGTGAAATATAGCGTTCATTTAACTGTTTACCTTTTTCGTTGTCAGTGCCTAACCTTCGTTACGCGCGAAGGGCTAGTACATCATCATGGCGTTCGATTCGTAGATTATCCAAATCGACAACCCTACTACCATGAAGATAATGAGTGCGCTGAATAAAAACGAAATAGTACTGGCTCGACCGTCTTCAGTAACAAAGTTAAGGTGAAGGAAGTACTTTAGATGAACCCAAATTTGTACAATCGCGAAAACGACGATGCTCCATAAGGTGGTCACTTTTGAGAAGTCTCCTTCCATTACCATCCAAAATGGAATAACCGTTAAAATCACTGACAATACAAAACCAATTAAATAGGTTTTCACGTTGCCATGGTCTTGCGCATGGGCGCATTCAGCATGAGTTATGGCATTTCCGTTACTCGAATTGGCGGTTATTTTGTTAGAACGATTACCCGTCATCACATTGCCCCCATTAAATAAACCACAGTGAAAACACAAATCCATACAATATCGAGGAAATGCCAGAACAAGCTTAAGCAACTTAATCTTGTTACCGTTTTCTCCGGTAAGCCACGGCGCAACACTTCGATAAACAAAATTGTCATCCAAATTAGCCCCGACGTAACATGGATACCGTGTAAGCCTACTAGCGAGAAAAAGGCAGTAAGAAAGGCGCTTTCTTGAGGGCCATTTCCATGCACAATTAAATGGTGGAATTCATACACTTCCATACCTATGAAGGTAGCACCCAACACCCACGTAATAGCAAGCCATGCCAATGCACCACTTTTGTTTTGCTTGTGCGCGCAAATCATGGCGAAGCCGAAGGTGATACTACTAACGAGTAGCGCGGCGGTTTCAACCGCCACAAAGTTAAGTTCGAAGATATCTTTACCAGACACGCCGCCAGCCGTATTCATAAACAACACGGCGTAAGTGGCGAAAAACGACGCGAACAACAAGCAATCGGTCATTAAGTAAAGCCAAAATCCGAATACCGTATTGTTTTCGTGATGTTCGTGCTCATGTTCTTGTTGTATATCGCGAGCCATATCAGTTGCTATATCATTTGCTAGTGCGCTCATACAGACGCTCCTTTCGCATTGGCAGCTAAATGCGCTTGTTCAATTTTTTCAATCTCATCTACCTGAACGTAGTAATCAACATCACAGGTGTAACAACGCTTAATAAATACACCTATTCCAGCGATAAGCGCAGCAGCGGCTAACCACCAAATATGCCAAATAAGCGCAAAGCCCATTACGGTGAAGCTCATGCTCATGAATACGCCAGCAGAGGTATTCTTCGGCATGTGAATAGGCGCGTATTTCTCAGGTTTTTGATAAGAGTCACCTCGTTCTTTTGCGTCTGTCCACGCATCGATATCGTGGATGTGAGGAATGTGCGCAAAGTTATAAAACTGAGGCGGCGATGCAGTTGACCATTCCAGTGTGTGTCCATTCCATGGATCGCCGGTGGTGTCATCAAGCTTGTCTTTATTTTTGAAGCTTATGTACAACTGTAATAGCTGGAAGAAAATACCAAGGGCAATAACAAACGCACCCACTGCTGCAATGTATAGCCACAAGTTCCAGTCAGGGTTGTTGGTATGGTTAAGCCTACGGGTCATGCCTAAGAAGCCCAGCACGTACAATGGTAAGAACGCCATCATGAAACCAATTTGCCAGCACCAGAAAGCGGCCTTACCGGTTCTTTCATCAAGCTTGAAGCCCATGGCTTTCGGGAACCAAAATGCAAAACCTGCCAAGTAACCAAATACCGCTCCACCAATAATGGTGTTGTGGAAATGAGCAATCAAAAACAGACTGTTATGAAGTACATAATCGGCGCCAGGTATAGCCAGCAGAACACCGGTCATTCCACCAATGGTAAAGGTCACCATAAAGCCTAATGCCCATAGAACAGGTACGCTAAGTACGAGACGGCCGCGGTACATGGTGAATAACCAGTTGAATAGTTTCACCCCTGTTGGCACCGCGATAACCATGGTCATAATACCGAAGAAGGCATTTACATTGGCACTTGAACCCATGGTAAAGAAGTGATGCAGCCATACTACAAAGCCTAAAATGGCAATTGCCCCCGATGCATACACCATTGAGGTATAACCAAATAAGCGTTTTGCCGTAAAGGTTGAAATAACTTCTGAGAAAATACCAAAAGCAGGTAGCACCAAAATGTAAACTTCAGGGTGGCCCCATGCCCAAAATAAATTAATGTACATCATCGAGTTACCACCCGCTTCGTTCGTGAAGAAGTGGAAGTCTAGATAGCGGTCTAGTGTTAGCATGGCGAGCACTGCCGTAAGAATAGGGAACGACGCGGCAATAAGGATATTTGCCCATGTACATGTCCACGTGAAAATTGGCATTTGCATTAATTTCATGCCCGGTGCACGCATCTTAAATACAGTCACTAAGAAGTTAACCGCAGTAAGTAGCGTGCCGAGCCCTGATATCTGCAAGGCCCATATGTAGTAGTCGACGCCAACCCCCGGGCTTAATTCAAGCCCCGCTATTGGCGGATAAGCTACCCAACCTGTTTTTGCAAACTCACCTATACCTAATGAAATATTAATGAGAATGGCACCGCCAGCGGTAAGCCAAAAACTTAAATTATTCAAAAACGGGTAAGCAACATCACGGGCACCAATTTGCAGCGGTAGCACAATGTTCATTAAACCAATCATAAATGGCATGGCCATAAAGATGATCATAATAACGCCGTGAGCGGTGAAAATTTGGTCGTAGTGTTCTGGTGGCAAATAGCCAGGTGCGCCATTCGTTGCCACCGCAAGTTGGGTACGCATCATAATAGCGTCTGCAAAACCACGTAGTAACATCACCATAGCCAGCACAATGTACATAATGCCTAGGTGTTTATGGTCAACAGACGTGATCCAATCATTCCACAGTGTGCCCCACTGCTTATATTTTGTTATGAGCAGTGCAATCGCAATACCCACTACAGCAATCACTGCCAACGTAACCATAATAATGGGTTCGTGGTAAGGCACTGACTCTATAGATAATTTACCTAAAAAAGACATAATTATTCGTTAACCTCTTCATGATGACCCTTGTGCATATCAGGCATCGCTTTTTTCATACCTGTAGCCGCGTTATTAGGCTTGCTGTAAAAATCCATCGAGCCGTGGTCTTTCATATATTTCATTAGTATTTCGTGGAATAACCCATCACTTACATCGCCGTAGTAGGTCACAGGATGATCTTCGGTGGGCTCTGCGAGTTCTTTGTAAGAGCCAGAAGTTAATGCCGTATCTTCTTGCTTAACCTTCTCTACCCAAGCGTCGAAATCAGCTTCTGTAGGGGTGGCAATAGCATTGAATTTCATGCCCGAGAAACCCGCGCCACTGTAGTTGGATGAAATGCCTTTGAACGTACCCGGCTCATTTGCAATGAGGTGTAGCTTGGTTTCCATTCCGGCCATTGAGTAGATTTGACTGCCCAATTGTGGAATGAAAAACGAGTTCATGGCGTTTTCAGAGGTAATTTTGAAAGCGATGGGTTTGTTAGCAGGAAAAACTAATTCGTTCACCGTAGCAATGCCTTGCTCTGGATAGATGAATAACCACTTCCAGTCTAATGACACCACTTCTACAGTAAGGTGTTCACCTTGACCTTCAAGCGGTGCATAGGGGTCTAAGGCTATGGTTGAACGCCAAGTTATAACGCCTAAAGCAACAATAATGAGTACGGGAACTGACCATACCAAAGCTTCAATTTTGGTAGAGTGGGCCCATTTGGGGGTGTAAATTTCAAAGTCGCGACTGGCGCGATATTTCCAAGCGAAATAGAGTGTTAGCACAATGACTGGGATCACAACAATGAGCATAAGAATGGTGCAAAGAATGATGAGATTCTTTTCATCCACACCTACTTGCCCTTTAGGATCGAGTACGCCGCCACTGCAACCGGCTAGCATCAGCACGATTGTGGTAAAAGTTAGTTTCAAGAGGTTACGAATAGACAAAAATATTTTTCCTATAACCCGTAAGTTCAAGGGGTTGCGGCAATTAGTCAGCACAAATAAACAGTGCAGACGAGCAGCAAAGATAAGCATCAAAGGTAAGCAGCAAATAGATCATCGATATGCATACCGAAGACAATAGATGGCCGCGGTGCTTAGTCCGCAAAGACAAGCACGCCATTTAGCGTTTTCGGGTAACGATCAGTGTTTACACATCGATATCAAAAACGGTTAGCTGAGAGTAGGAGGTGCTCGGCTACCAATTTTTTGAATAAAGGGGTGAGGGTATTCGTGAAAAACGAAAGGAACAGGTTGGTCATTGCCAATAAACTGGGCTCTAGCGGTGGCGCAAGCATGAACTTGAAGGCCAACCAGCACCAATATAATGGTAGGAAGAGAAAACAGGGAGAGCGCTTGGTTAAAAGCGGCAATGAAAAAAGGCTCAATAACAATATTGTCGTGGAGCGCACTAACAAACTCGCCGGAGTCGGCCATTGTGCCGCTGGCTATCAATGCTACGTTAAGCAATAAGGCGGCGTTTGCAATCCATAGGAATACCCCTACACCTGTGGTGTAGCGTTGAAGTTTCTGCACAAATGCTGCGAAAGCAGGCTGCAGAAAAACATCAATTGAAGGGTGTGGATTAGCCATGCTTAAATAAAAATCCTCGAAAATTGCCGGTGCAATTAAATGAACTTGAGTCGCTATTTCAGCGAGGGAGAGTAATGATTAATTCTGTTCATCACAAGGGGGCGACTGCCCACTTTATTAAAAATCACTTCAATAAAAAACTTTCGATTTTTACCCGCGTTAACAAATAATTAATTTTTAATAGGGTTGGGAGTGTAGAGGCTGTGGGTAGTTGAAAGCCCTAAGAATTGGGTGCCTACATTCGATTTGTGTATTTAACTCACTGCTAAGATATGATTTTGTTAATTTAATGTTTTGTTTTTCCGCGTGGTTAGGCTTACATGAAGTCAGTTGGGATAACAGTTAAGTAAGCCGATTTTTGCGATGAGTAGAAGCACTCTATTATGGCTTACAGCCTAAATATATTTTGAAAATCAGTCATATTCTATTAAGAAGTCATATTATTAAAATAATAAAGACGGGTTGGTTTCATTAGCTTCACTAAAAAGCAGCAGTCTATTTTCTTCACATTATTGATTTCATGAAGTATCTGAAATTAGCCAAATAAAGTATCTACCCACACATCTGCAGACTACTCTACTTGTCGATTATATAACTCATAGCGCTCCGCTTCTTTGTTGACCTTACTTCGTCTGGTCGTAGTGGTGGCGGCAAGCAGACGTTGCAGCAATCGTATTTGCTGCGCTAATAAAGGCAACAGGAGAGCAGATGTCTCAGTCTAATGAATTTTCAGGTAAAACCGCGGTTATTTCTGGCGCAGCGGGTGGAATTGGCTTAGCCCTAAGTGAAGCATTAGCGGCGCAGGGAATGAATATTGTGATGGGCGATATAGATGCCGCAGCCCTTGCACAATCTAGCGAAGATTTGCGCGCTAAGGGTTACAAGCTAATAACCTGCTCACTTGATGTCACCGACTATGCCCAGTGGGAAGAGGTTGTCGCGAAAGCCAAAGAAGCGTTTGGCAAAATACATATGGTCATCAATAACGCGGGTGTTGGTGGCTCGCCTGGAAAAATAGAAGACTCAGAAGCTGAAACCTGGCGCTGGGTGATGGACGTGAATGTGATGGGCGTTCTATATGGTGCTCAAGCTTGCGTTCCTGCTATCAAAGAGCACGGCGAAGGGGGCTGGGTGTTAAACGTGGCGTCGATGGCCGGCATGATGGGTATGCCATACGCTGGCGCATACTGCGCCTCTAAGGCGGCGGTTGTGTCTATGACTGAAGGTTGGGTGCCAGAGCTTGAGCCATTTAATATTCACACGTCGGTATTATGCCCTGCATTCGTAAAAACCCGTATTCATGAGTCTTATCGTAATAGACAAGAAAAGTATGCGGTAGCCACTGCAAAGCGTATCGATAAAGAAAAACTAAAAGCAGGGGCGAAAGCTGCCACTATGGCCGTGGAGTCGGGAATTCCTGTATCTATGTTGGCTGAACGTGTGTTAGAAGCATTACGTTCAAAACAAACGTACATTTACACGCATCCTAACTACCGTAAAGTCACACGTGGCCGTGCTAAAGCCATTGATAACGGGTTTATCGATGCTGAGAACAGCCCGGTAGTCGGTCATTTGATTAATGATGACATCGTCACTTTTTGATAAAAGCGTACGTTTAACAAGAACGTACTTCTAAAAAGAGCACACCTTTAAAAAGAAAGTATTTTTACTCATGCTGCACTTTCTAAAAGCAGCTTAGTTTTACTGAGCGCATACGTTTCCGAAAGAGCCAAGTTTTCATCAGAAGCTTGGCGCTTTTTAAAATGGTGCCCACTCAACTGGGCAATATATTTTTTTGCTTATTATCCCACCAAAATTCGTTTTCCACTCACGACCATTTTTTAACCTCTATATTCGTTAGTTGGTCGTGTGTTTATTGAATCTTTAAAGGTTTGTTAGTAGTTGTATAAAATCACATTTACTTAGCGTGATAATATAACAACTAATCTGTGGATAATAATAATGAAGAAGCTTTTTAAAGCTGCAGTAGCTGTATCTCTTGCACTCTCATGCTCGACTGTTTTTGCAGAAAAATCTAACGACGACAAACCTATTTTTAGCAGTTCAACCTTTAAAGCCATGGAGCTTAGAAATATTGGACCCGCTTATATGTCTGGCCGAATAGCTGATATTGCTATCGATCAAAATAACCCTTCAACATGGTATACCGCTGTAGGTTCTGGTGGCGTATGGAAAACTACGAACGCTGGTAACACCTGGACGCCTATTTTCGATAAACAAGCGGTTTACTCTATTGGCGATGTGACAATTGCGCCTAGTAACTCAAATATTATTTGGGTAGGTACAGGTGAGAATAACGGCGGGCGTCATATTAGCTTTGGCGACGGCGTATACAAATCTGTCGATGGCGGTCAAACATGGGATAATGTGGGCTTAGAGAAATCTGAACATATCTCTGACATTATTATTCACCCAACAAACCCCGATATTGTGTGGGTTTCAGCCCAAGGGCCATTGTGGTCTGGCGGCGGTGAACGTGGCTTGTACAAAACCACCGATGGTGGTGATACTTGGAAGCAAGTACTTACGCCTGCCGACAAATGGACTGGCGTAACCTCCTTACTTATCGATCCGCGCAACCCTGATAAACTTTATGCAGCAACATGGGCTCGCCAGCGTTCTATTGCGGTATATGTAGGGACTAATGAAGGCGCAGGCATTCATACCTCTGACGATGGCGGTGAAACCTGGACCGAACTTAAAACCGGTTTGCCAGAAGGTAACATGGGTAAAATAGGTATGGCGATATCGCCTATGAACCCTGATGTACTTTATGCCACTATCGAAACTGATAACCGCAAAGGTGGCTTCTATCGCTCAGCCGATCAAGGCGCAAGTTGGACCAAAGTATCTGATGAGATAGGTGCTGGAACAGGCCCTCATTATTACCAAGAAATTTTTGCTGACCAACACCAGTTCGACCGTGTTTATATTGCCAGTAACTACAGTAAAGTGTCTGACGATGGCGGTAAAACCTGGACGCCAATTAATACCAAACGCAAGCACGTGGACGATCACGCAATGGCATTTCATCCTACCGATCCTGATTTTGTTTTGATGGGATCAGACGGCGGAATTTACATGTCTCACGATAGAATGGCCAATTGGCGCTTTATGGCTAACTTGCCGCTAACCCAGTTTTATAAAGTGGCACCGGATGATTCCAAACCTTTCTATATGATTTATGCGGGCGCACAAGATAACTCTACTCAAGGTGGTCCTTCACGTACTAATCGTAAAGAAGGCATTAAGAACAAAGATTGGTTCTTGACACTAGGCGGAGATGGACACCAGCCAGCGGTTGAACCGGGTAACCCGGATATTATTTATTCGCAGTGGCAACAGGGTAATTTAACTCGCGTAGATATGACCACCAAAGAAGGTGTTTACGTTAAGCCGCAGCCACTTCCAGGCGACCCAGCAGAGCGCTACAACTGGGATGCACCGATTAATGTGTCTAGCCACGATCCTGCGCGTATTTACTTTGCTTCACAGCGCGTATGGCGTTCAGACAATCGCGGCGATAGCTGGACAGCCGTTTCTGGCGACCTCACCCAAGACGGAAACCGCATGCACATGCCTATGATGGGCAGAACATGGTCGGTAGAAGCGGGGTGGGATTTGTATGCCATGACAGAATTCCACACCATTGCTAACTTCTCTGAAAGCCCAGTGGATGAGAATATTCTGTGGGCAGGTACTGACGATGGCATTATTCAAGTCACTACCAATGGCGGTGAGTCGTGGAAGAAAATCGAATTAGACGATATTAAAGGCATTCCCGCCACCGCTTACGTGAATGATATTCGCGCTGATTTATACGATCCGAATACGGTATATGTTGCTTTAGATAACCACAAATATGGCGACTACAAACCTTACTTAATTAAGTCGACTAACCTAGGCAAAAAGTGGACCTCGCTTGCTGATGACTTACCTGCAAAACATCTTGTGTGGCGTATAGTTCAAGATCATGTGAACAAAGATTTGATGTTCATTGGTACTGAGTTTGGTGTTTTCTTTACGGTTAATGGCGGTAAAAAGTGGGTTGAACTAGATGGCGGTATGCCAACCATTTCTACTCGCGATGTGAAAATTCAGCGCAGAGAAAACGATTTAGTGGCCGGTACATTTGGCCGTGGTATTTATATTTTGGATGACTACGCACCACTTCGTGCCTTAACTGAAAAATCGATGCAACAAGACGCGCTTTTATTCGCGCCTAGTCGCCCTGTGAAATGGTTTCAGTTAGATACTAAACACACCGACTCAGACGGCGATGACCGTTTTGTGGCAGAGAACCCTGCACATGGTGCTACGTTAACCTATTTCTTAAAAGACAGTTTGTTAACCGCGAAGGGCAAGCGTCAAGAAGCTGAGAAAAAGCTACTGGAAGATGACAAGTATCCTAAGTACCCAAGTTGGGAAGCGATTGAAGCCGAGCTTCAAGAGCCAGCGCCTGCTATTTATGTTGAAATTCGTGACAGTGCGGGTGACGTCATAAATCGCGTAGCGGGTAGCACTAAGAAAGGGCTACATCGTATTACGTGGGATATGAAATACTCAAATACCACACCGCTTACTAAGAAAGACAGCAAAAATAATGGCTTAATGGCATTGCCAGGCACCTATAGCGCTACGTTGTTTAAGCGTGAAGGAGCAACGGTTACTCAGCTGGCTGAGCCTGTTGAGTTTACGCTGGAATCTATCTATGAAGGTGCACTCGACGGGGCCTCGGCTGAAGAAATCACCGCTTATGGTAACGCGGTCGATAAAGCGCAAAAACGTGCAATGTCTTCAAGCACGGTGCTGGGGCAAGTGAAAGAGACAATGGAATTGCTTCGTGTCGCTATTGACCGTACCCCTAGTGATGTAAGCCAACTAGAAGCTAAGTTTGCGAGTATTCAAAGTGAATTAAACGATATTAATAAGGCGTTTAGTGGTCTAGAGTCGCGCAATCGTAAAGGCATTAAACCGGCGAATATTATGAGCCGTTTACGCTATGCAAGATCGGCACTGGGTTCATCTTACGGACCTACTCAACAGCATAAAGATCAACTTGGTTATGCTGAAGATGAATTAAACAAAGTGAGTGCACGTATTAAAACACTGCATGAAACTACTGTGCCTGCACTACAACAAGCCGTAGTGAATGAAGGTGGTCCTTGGACCGCTGGTATTCCTGTTATTACAAACTAGCTTACGTTAGTAAAAATAGATGCGGCAGCATTATGCTGCCGCGTTTTTTATTCTTACCCTTCCTTTTATTAGTTTTATCACCGTAGCAAGACCCAATGAAAAGCCTGTCGTATTCTTTCTGTTTTATCTTCCATGCAAAGTTTTTTGAATTGCCTTCTGCTAAGTTATCGATGTTTGGATTAGCCCCCTTTAAGCTATTTTTAACCGTTTCATTTTTAGCTGCCCCCATTTTTTGTGCCGCTGCCACTGATGATAAAAGCGCTGACGATATAAGTCCTGATAGTAAGCGCGTTGAGGAAGTCGAGCGGTACACTGTCACCGCAGAGCGCCCTTATTACAATGAAACCTTAAACAGTATTTTTCCCCAATATAGCTACGATAAATCAAATCTTGTGGGTAGCCCTCATATCAATGATATTTTGCTTCAATCGCCTTCAGTTAATTTAAATGGGCAAGGTGGGCAAATTCAAAACATCAATATTCGCGGCTTTTCTCGCTGGCGAATTCAATCGTTACTTGATGGCGTACCTATTGTGAGCGACCGCCGAGCGGGGGCGAGTGTTGGCTTTGTTCCACCGTCTTTTATTCAAGGTGGTGCCGTCATTCCAGGTGCTGCATCTACCTATTTAGGCTCCGGCGCTATTGGTGGCGCAGTGGATTTGTTACTTCCTTCCAATACTGAATCTAACCTTCAATTAGGGTGGAGCAGTAACCAACAGGCACAGGATTACAGTTATGCCGATTACGCAGGTAATACTGACTGGAATCTGTCATACCGTAAAGGGGATAATGGCTCTGACGCACAAGGGAATACCCTGTTTGATAAGTTTGAGCAAACAGCTGTGTTTATGCGGCATAGGCCAGATAATGGGGTGTTGAAAGAAGCATGGACGTTGTATTCAGATAACAGTGATGTTGGTAAATCGAGCAGTGACTTTCCACAAGATAGAGTGACTACCTACCCAGAAAACACGCACTGGCTAGGCAGAATGACCTTTGCATTCTCTGACTTATTTAGCGAAGACATAGCTAGCTCTGACACATCTAGCACAGACCTAGTAAGCCACCTTTGGTGGCACCAATCCACATTGGACACCCATATTTTAAGGCCAGAGGATCGGATAAACGAAAGTGAAAGCGAGGCGTTAGATTTTGGGTTTGATGTGGGCAGTAACGCACGCATTAATAACTGGCAGGTAAACTGGCAAGTTCAACTGATGGGGCGAAAGGGGGTAATTATTGATGAAAGAGAGTTCTCTTTGGTTTCCTCTGCTAGCGGATCGCTTGTAGACGACTCTCTTGTAGGCGAATCCCCTACAAATCAGCCTCTTTTAGATGAAACTTCAAACCTAACAGGCTCATCTTTTATCTCGGAATTGGCTTACGAGCTTCGTACATTGGATGCTAGTGAAACCACAGTGGCAGGTATAACCGATGCCTCGCGTACCTTTGGTGCTACTTCGCTAGCATTTGGAGGCAGGCTTGATTGGCAGCAGCAGTCTAACAACGCTGATGATGTCACTAATACTAACGTTAGCGGTTTTATTGGGGCCAGCCATACGCTTTCAACCCAATGGTCGGCAAGTGTTTACTTATCTAGCGCCTTTAGAAATCCGTCATTAACCGAACGCTATTTTTCGGGAGAAACCCCTAGGGGCACCGTGCTAGGTGATGCCGATTTAGACACAGAGCAGGCCACAAATATACAGGCTTCGTTGTTGTACAACAGCACTTTTTTAACCGGCTCAGTTGAAGTATTTCGCCAGAAAATCAATCACTATATTGAACGAACTACGGTATCTGAGGATGTGCAGGTTTATAGCAATTTAGACAGTGCGACCATTCAAGGCATAAGCTATCAGTTAGATTGGCAACAGTCACAAGCTGTAATCAGACCGCAAAATAACGGAACAGATCCGGGGTATTGGTTTGCTCAGTTAAATGGCGCGTGGATTGATGGCGAGGATGCTGCAGGAAACGCTATCGCTGATATTCCGCCAAATAGTCAGCGCTTAACACTAGGGTATGAACTAGAGGATGTACGGCTATTTTCAACGCTTGTTTATCGTGCTAGCAAACGAGATATTGGCGATGGTGAAAAAGCACTCGATAATGTAACTACGTTAGATATTGGCGCGGCATGGGAATTGAGCCAACGTACGTTGGTGCAAGCGAGTTGGCGGAATCTTACTAATCAGCAATATTATGTGAGCGCCGACGACAAAGCAGCATTTGCTCAAGGTGAAAGCGTACAGTTAGCACTAACCTTTTTGCTGTGAGCGATAATATTGCTTTAGATATTTGCTTTTAAGCGTAGTAAATAACATTACTAAGCCCGTCAGCCATAAAATGAACAGCAAAATGGCGGCGGGCAAAAACAACCATAGTTTTGCCCCTTCAAAAAACCAGCTGCCATCGTGAATAGCTTCGATAGTATCGGTGCGCCGGTAAGCAACCTGCAGCACTTCGCCACTAATTGCATCTAGCTGCACTTCCCAATGATTCTTTCCGCGTACTTTTATAATGCCTTTACTGGGGCGAACGTCTAACCGGTCGATGTCATCCCAGCTATTCAGTTGAGCTTCGGGGGCGAGTTGCACTGATTCGATAACTTTTTCGAAGCTAATAGATGGCGCACTACCCGTGGCTTTTTGGGTAGGCGGTTGTAGCCAATCGAATTCTTTTTTCACCTGCAGCAAAAGGCCACTGCCAATCACAATCACGACAGGAATAAAAATGACCAAAGAAAGCCACAAGTGAAGATTGCGGCTTGTTTTACGCAGGTTAATCGACATTCATTTACTACCTAAAAGTGGACACTCACTATACTGCATCTGACTTTAGGAGTAAAAATGACCTAAGGTACTTCAACGTATATCGCCCCGCTTTTAGCGCATTATTTCCATCTTTACGATAAAAGGTTTTGTCGCCTTAATTAGCGAGCTTGCTTGGTGATGGCAATGCTACTTTATAAACCTCGAACTCCATGCTACTTACGTCACTGCCAGCATCTTGAATTTTACTGTTGGTGTAGTAAAGCGCGTCATTATGAATACTAAACGTATCTGCCCAATTTACTGCATCCCCATCTACTAAAGTGTGCAGTGTTAAATCGGGCGTTAAGTACTGAACTAACTGCTTCTCTAAATCGGCGAGGTACAAAACCCCATCATGATAAATTAGGCCGTCAGGTGCCCCTGTAGTGGCGACTTTGCGTACTTTACTGGCAATGTCGTTGTTACTTGTAGGTTTTATATCTAGGGTATCTATCGCGTATAGGGTGTAGCCACTTAATGCGTGAAAATAAACAATGTCATGTTGGCTATCAAGCGCTAGGCCATCAGAGTGAACTGTGTTCGTAAACGGTTTTCCAGCAATGTCTAACGTAGAAGTTTCCGCACGGGTAAATTGATGGTTATCTAAAATACGGTAACTATTGTTGTCGCCTAAGTCGTAGATGACGAGTCCGGCATGGCCAGAATCTGTCATGTAAATTCGATTCGTTTTATCATCAACGCGCAAATCATTAATGTAAGAATCAGAGTGATAGGCTTTGCTGCCTAAGGTGAGCACACTTTCCACCTTATTTGTTTCAAGGTCTATTACAAAAATACGAGGGGCATCTTTAACCCCTTTAAATTGCGGGTTGCGGGTATCTAAAACATATAATTTATCTTCGTGAGCCACCACCGACTGTACCGCTAAAAAGCAATCATCGCTCATCCTAGTTGACGCCACACAGCTATTTAACTGCTCATTAGGATAAGCTTCAAAACTTCCTGAATCTGATATTTTTGCTACTGCAAATTCGACACCGCTTCGCCAGTTAGGCGCGTTAACAAATACATCGCCGTTGCCACTAACCGTAACGCCGGTTATTTGCGTACCTTTTACGCTTGCTAGTTTTTGTGTGGTTTGTGCAGCTAATGAATGCGCTGAAAAGAAGGCCAATCCCATTGTAAAAAATATCTGTTTTAAAGCCATGTACTTGCCCTGTATTATGAGAGGTTAGAGTTTGTCGAAAGGTATTCAGTGTAAGAGGTTTTCGTCGTTGATATCTGTAAATGCTACGTGTGGCTTAAAAGAAAAGCTCAATGGTAACTTGTATTGACTATAGGTTTGTCCAAGGTTGTTGCTTCGCAATTTATAATCTCTAGTTATCCAACCATCTGTTATAAATTCGGTTTCAAATGAGAATGTTTTATGAATAATAAATATGTCGCACTGCTTTTAATGGCTTTTTCATCGGTAATTAGTGCAGACACACTAAAAGTAGCCACGTTTAATGTAAGCATGGAGTCGACTAACTACAAAGCGCTTGGTTTAGCGCCTAGTGCTAAGGTTTTACAGCAGGTGCTATCTAATGGTGATAATCAGCAAGTTAAGAATATTGCTGAAATTATTCAGCGTGTTAACCCCGACATTCTGCTACTCAATGAGTTTGATTATATCGCCGACCAGTCTGTAGGTATCGATAACTTTATAAAGCATTACCTGAATGTCTCACAAGCTGGTCAAAAAGCAGTGGATTATGGCTATGTTTATACCAATACCGTGAATACCGGCGAGCCCACGAATTTTGATTTAGACAACAATGGCAAAAAAGAACAATACGGCGGTGATGCTTATGGTTACGGGTTATACCCTGGCCAATATGGCATGGTGGTATTGTCTAAGTACCCTATTGATCATGATAGCGCACGTACGTTTCAAACCTTCAAATGGCAAGATATGCCTGATGCCCAACAGCCCATTTTAGCAGCTAGCAATACTAAAGAAGCGGGTACGCCTTGGTATTCAGAAGAGGAGTGGCAGACCTTTCGTTTAAGCTCAAAATCTCATTGGGATATTCCGGTTAATGTGAACGGAGAAATAGTGCATGTGTTAGCGATGCACCCCACACCGCCAAATTTTGATGGCGATGAAGATAGAAACGGTACCCGTAATCACGATGAAATTCGCCTAATGGCTGATTATTTAACGCCAAAACGAGGTGGCTATATTTACGACGATGCTGGCGAGCAGGTGAGTTTAAAAGAGAACGAACGGTTTGTATTGGTCGGCGACTTTAACGCCGCTGATATTGGCGATAAACACAGACCTGATGTGATTGAGCAGTTAACTGAAAGCCTGTTAGTGAACAATAGTCTTATTCCCACAAGTGCGGGTGGTGCAGAAGCATCAAGCGAAGCCTTCAGTAACCGGTTCACTGCGTATTGGGGGGCAAGAGCCGATTATGTCCTGCCTTCACAGTATGGTTTTGACGTAAAAGACGCTGGCGTATTTTGGCCTAGTAAAGATAGTGATTTATATAGGCTAGTAAAAGACAGGCAAGCAAGTTCTGATCATAGGATGGTGTGGGTCTCGTTAACGATAAAATAGCTTGTCTCTAGCCGCTAAACGTTAAAAAAATTTAATGAACTGCTAATCTATTCTGGTTACTTGCCCGTTTATAACCTCATACACCTTCGCCTATGTCACCTGACGTAGGCCATGTTTCGGGAGAGGCAAGTTTCTATGGACGATCCTACGCTAATAATCCTAATGTATTTCATCATTCCCATCTGGTTTGTGGCGGGTATTGTCGATTGGTACTGCCATAAGCGAAGTAATATTTCCGGTACTAGCGGCGCAAAAGAATCGCTTATCCACTTACTCATGTTCGCCGAAGTGGGCATTCCGCTTTTCATGGTGCTGATATTCGAGGTTAATAGCTTAATTATTGGTATTAGTATTTTGCTCTTTTTTGTGCATGAAGCCACGGCCATGTGGGATGTCTCTTATGCGGTAACTAAGCGCCGTGTAGGGCCCATTGAACAGCATGTTCATAGCTTTTTAGAAATGATCCCGCTATTAGCATTAGTTTTAGTGGTGGGTCGACATTGGCCTCATTTCACAGCGCTGTTTGGTATTGGCGATATCCCCGCCGATTTCGCACTTCAACTTAAAGAAGACCCTTTACCTACATGGTATTTAGTTACCGTGCTATTGATAGCACTAGCCTTAGAGTTTGTACCTTATTTGGAAGAGTTAATGCGTGGTTTAAAAGATAAAAATCAAGTTAATAGCGGCAGAAGCAACGGCACCGGTGGCACCGGTGATAGAAACGTCACGCCCGTTTCAGATGCTGAAGCCGAGGCTGCTAGTCCCTATGCTACGTCAGTGGCTGGGGAAGAAGACCCCGGTGTAGCATTAGAAGAGTTGGTCGAAAGTCGCAATGGGGGGACGCCAATCACCAAGAAGCGGTAAACAGCGGTAATTGGAATGTATTGATTCGGTTTACCCACATAAGTGAGGGCTCCTTAATCTGCGTGCTATCCACTCCATGTAATGCCTTATTAGGCATTACATGGAGTTAAATTCAGCGAGGTTTATGCGCCCTGTTTTAACTTATTACTCGGTTTACTTTTTCCTCATTTCAGCTTGCTCTACTTGCCATTCCCGATAATCTTCAAAACGCTGTTCGTAGCGAAGCACCTTACTGTTAGGGTCAGCAATTACTGCATCGTATTGGCTTACTGCTAAGCTGGTTTGGTTTTGCATATCAAGCGTGGTTAATTTACCGTTTACGCTAACTTCTAACGGCATAGGGAAGGGTAAGTCACCTTCTGTTTCCCACGTAAATGTAATGTCATTTTCGGTGCGAACAACAACTAATTTAGGTAAAGCTGCACTGAATATATACACGTCAAAAAACCAATCTAGATTGTGCCGGCTGTTTTTATTAACGATATCAATAAAATCTTGAGTATTCGCAAAAATCGGTTTGAAATTGCCAGGCTTGGGGTCACTGCGGCCATACACTAATTCGGTTACAGAGCGGAAAAAGTCTTCGTCGCCCATTAGCCCTCTAAGCGTATGAATAACCCATGAACCTTTGGCATAAATATCACCCGCAGGGCCTTTTTCATACACATCTTCTTCAGACATTAATTCGTTGCTCACAATCGGATGAGCATTGGCCAACCCTTTTCGCTGCGCATTTAGCTTAGTAAAATACGCTTCATTACCGTGCAGGTATTGTGCATATAGCGGCTGCATGTAGGTGCCAAATCCTTCGTGTAGCCACATATGATCCCAATTGTCGTTGGTAAGCTGATTACCAAACCACTCATGCGCAAACTCGTGCTGCATTAACCAATCGTACCCAGCATCATCTTTTCTATATTCATTGCCATAGGCGTTTATGGTTTGATGCTCCATACCCAAGTGAGGGGTTTGTACTATACCTACTTTCTCGTCAGCAAAAGGATAGGGGCCAATCATACGTTCGAAAAAAGTAATCATTTCTGGTAGCTCGGCAAATAAGGCCTTAGCTTTGTCTTCGTTTTCTGGAAGGTGGTAGTAGGTTAATGGGTAAGTGTTGCCGTAAATGCTGGTAAAACTTTTGGTCAGCTTTTCGTAAGGCGCTATATTCAAGGCAATGCCGTAGGTATTGTGCATTGATTTGGTTTGCCAATGAAAGGTGCGATCATCACCATTTTCTTCCGTTGCAACTAATACTCCATTGCTGGCCGCTACTAGTGGCTTGGGAACGGTAATGAAAAGTTCGGTGTTAGCGGGTTCGCCATAAGGTTGGTCGATACACGGCCAGAAAAGATCGCACCCTTCACCTTGCACTGCAGTTGCCAACCATGGGTGTCCATCAGGGGTTTCTTCCCACATCACGCCGCCATCCCAAGGGGCTCTAATCGGCGTGCGAGGATGGCCTGAATACACAACCCGTAAGGTTGCAGGAAAAGCCACATTACTAGTTGGCGATACAATAAGCTCGCCTTCAAGGTTACTAAATTGCTGTGCAGGTAGCTCAGTATCATTCAGCCAAACGCCTTCAATAGCAAAACGCGTGTCTAAATCCACAGAGATTTCTTGTTGTGGTGAAGGCGCTTGCAGGGTGAGGGTAGTATCCCCAAACACTATCTCTTTGTCGAAATCGAAGGAAAAGACGAGCGTTGCATGGCTAATAGATAGGTTCTGTTGCCTTTTAGGAATTTCTCCCCCGGTTTTTAACGTGTAGGGTGTTGATAGCTCGGCAGCGTGTATAGGATTTACTGAAGAAGCTGGCAGAGTCGCACACCCAACAACAAATGATGAAGCACACGCTAAGGCAAGCATTTTTAATTTCATGTTCTTTCCGTTTTTATTATTGTGAATTTGTTATTCCGTTCTTATTGTTATACGAACAGGAGCAAGATAAATCAATAACTTATCTTTCACAAAAGTCACAAGTTAATGCAACGGGTATACGGTTAATACGAGGGTAAGTAAGATGAAAGGCGGTAACCGACTGCGTGGCTAATTCAATCTTTGATAAAGGCGCCTTTGTATAAGCCTATTATTTTAATGGCCTATCTTAGCTGGCTATCTTTACTGCCTCTACGGTTAAACAACGACTCAACCTTGCTTGTTTTTTCCATTTCAGCTTGGCAGTTAATACACAATTGAACGCCAGGCACTGCTATACGTCTGCGCTCAGGAATAGGGGCGTCGCACTCTTCACAGAACTCAGCACTCTCACCGTGATACATGTTGTTTTTAGCACGCGCCACGGCATCTTCAACGCTTGCATCTATTTGGTCTTGTACTGCACCATCTTTTGCCCAGCCACCAGCCATGTTTCCTCCTAAATGTTACTTGTGCGTTGTGCTAACTAACCTACATTGAAACTAACCAATATCGAAACTAATCAGCATCAACCATAAGAACTTGCTTTAACCATAGAGTGAAGCAAAGACAGTGCCGAGCCCTCCTTTAATTATTTTTGATAATAATTACAGGAGGTTAGAGAAAATGAATACGATGAAGCATGGTATGGCGTATGAAGTGCCCGTAGTCTTTACTGATAGCAGTGAAATATTTGCTTCGTGCTATTTTGGTATAGGCAAAGACAAAATAGGTTAAGAGAGAACAGCTTAAGTGAGAAAAGCCTTGTTTGAGGAAAACACTAAAAGGAGCAACAGCTCCTTTTAGTATTCTTACTTGTTAGGCTTAAGCCTATTTTTCAGTGCCCGCCGTTAAAGGCTGATCAAGTTTATAGTCGAGCTGTACTAACAAACCCGTTTGCCTGCGGGCAACACCACCTTTAATTGCTGGTTTGTATTTCCATTGTTTGAGCGCGGCTTTAGCACTCTCATCAAATATACCGTCGGGAGTGGCATTGACTACCGTGATATTGTCGGTGCTACCGGTTTTAGTAATATCGAATTGCAGTACAACGAAGCCTTCAATATTGCCTTTTTCGGCCGCTTCGGGGTATGCAGGCGATACAAATTCTATCGGTGCAGCGTCGTTAACCTTCGACTGTTTGTGTTCAGTATTGTGAAGCGGGGCGTTAGCTAATGCCATATTGGCAGTGATTAAGGCAAAAATAGCAGCTGTGCCAGCGGCAAGTAACTTATTACCTTTATGCGGGGTTTTAATCGCGTTTAGTCTTTTCATCATTGTACTTTTCTCTCCAAAGGTGGGGTACAGGTTTACTGCTTTTGAATTATGCTCGGCACAACAAACAAGTGCTTTTGCATAAATGAGTTTCTCGTCTGGTGATTTGTTGGCTAGCACTGAGTTATCACATGCTAATTCTTGACTACTACGAAACGATTTCAAGGCAAGCCAGGTTGCAGGGTTGAACCAAAAAAGTACTGTAAAAGCTAACGCAATAGCATTCCATACGTTGTCTTTGTGTTGGTTATGTACTCTTTCATGTTCAAGTATTAATGCTTGCTGAGTACCTGAAAATACAGTCTCGAAATAACTAGGCAGCAGAACGACAGGCTTCAAAAAACCAAAAAGCATAGGTGTAGAAGCTTTATTGGAATAATACGCGCTAAGGGAAGGTGACGTATTAGAGCCTACTGAAACGGTAGATTTAGGCGAAGGAACAACGTGCTTTTTATCAATAGAGCGAAATAGGCTTATATGATGCACCAATATGTAAGCTGCTACTGCACTAGCACCTGTTGCCCATAGCCAAAACAGCACGCTGAATTGCGAACCGGATACATTAGGGTTAATACCCACTATATAGCGGCTGATGCTATTAGCAGAAATAGAGACCAAATCAACGGGCAGGTTGTTCATCACAAGTGCGACAGGTATTAACAACCACGCTTTGTAAACAAACTTAGTACCTAGTTGGTTAGTAAGGAAGCGTTCACAAAAGATCAAAAGCGCCAAAACAACCGTTAACATAGCTTGCTGAGAAATCACCCACTCAATCATTGTTTTGCTCCCACTGTTTGATAACCGCTTTAAGCTCATCGATATCTTCTTTAGATAATTCATTTTGGTTGGCAAAGCCTGCAATCATAGGCGCAACTTTACCTTTGAAAAGTCGGCTTAAAAAACTGCTCGTTTCTTCTTGAACATATTCTTCGCGGGCCATTAATGGGTAGTAAAGGTATTGGCGCTGTTGCTTGTGAAAACTGATCGCCCCCTTTTTAACTAGGCGGCCGAGTAAAGTTTTTACTGTTTTCTCATGCCAAGGTTTATGTTGATTAAGGCGGTCAATTACCTCGTTAGATGATATCGGGTTGCTGTCCCAAATCACGTCTAATACTTCAAACTCGGTATTGCTAATATCTGGCTGCGCTTTAGATTTATTCATAAGATTTCTGCTAGGCTCAACATAAGGATTACAAGTGTAGTCTCAATTTAAGATTACACCTGTAATTTAATTATGCAAGCTTTTTAGCGGATTTTTTAAGCAAAGGCCAGTGCGGTTAGAAACATGCCTATGCCGAATACAGAATGTCCTGCAAAACTTCTTATCCGTGTAACTGTTGGGTTAGGTGTTTTAGCTCCGGCAATACCAGCTCCCATGCCTGGCATCATAATGAAAAATGGCGCTACTATGCCAACCCATGAAACAAGTAAACTGGGAAGTAGAGTAGGGAGCTTCACCCACTGTGTGTTTACGCAGAGCATTAATATTAAGCCGTACGTAATGCCAATTAGGTAATGTATAACCCAGCCAATGATCAGTTCGCCAGGTATTCGTTCGGCCTTTGACAATGCGGGCTGAATAAACTGCCCTGATTTCATGTGGCCTACCCAGCGTCCCACCAATAACCAGTTTGTTGCAGGGAACCCGAAAAATGTCGCGAGTAGCCAAGCGTAAATATCTAGAACAATAGTGCCCCCTATACCTATGAGTATAAAAGTATAGATAAAATCGTTGATCATAATGGTGTGTCCTCGAAAAGTGCTTGAAAGGTGTGAATAGAGATGAAAATAGCTACTAATAAGTGTGAATGTAGTGCTCAACACCCCTGCTTGCAGCATCTACCGCGCCAGCAAGGTAACCGGGAAATTGCGTCGACCATTCACTGCCTATACCCACTAAGCGTTGATGCCATGGGCCATTAGGCGGGGTAATGTAAGGCGCTGGGGCATGTGCATTTGCCGCGTGTTTATCTAAATGTGTTGAAGTGAGTTCATCTTGTGCCCAGTCTTTAATAACATCGACTTCAGGTGTAGCGGCTTGCGTACCAAAAAGTCTTGCCAATTGGGCCCGGCAAGACGCTTTCAAATCTTCATTTTTAATTCGTTGCCTGTCGGTTGCGGGCACACCAATAAAACCGAATAACGCTGCTTGGCCATGTGGGTATGATGCATCATGTATTTCAACCATTGGCCCCGCGCTGCTGCGCGCACTACCCGACAGCCCTTGCTTGCGCCAAAATGGGGTATCGTATACTGCAATGTATTTAGCATGCGGCGCCATCCACGTTGCTGTACTTTGCCACTTTGCTATTACATCGCTTGGTAGTGTTGGGTTAAACGCGATTTTTTCTACCGCCAGACGAGGCGGTAGTGCGAGCATGGCATGTTCAACATAGACTGTGTTGTTTGGCTTATCGGAATTGCTATAGCGTATTTCAATAGTGTCTTGTTGATGGGATATTGATTCAACTGATGCACTGGTTACTACGTGTTTTTTTTGAAGCTTCGCATACAGGGCGTTAATGATTTTGCCCATGCCGCCTTTTATCCGCATAGATGTGGGAGAGTGCATGTAACCCGGTGTGGCGGTTGGTGGCTGGCTAGATGAATGTTCAATCAGTGTGTGTCCTTGCTCGAACTGGGCAAAGGTTTCAAGCTTTAAGCTTTTAATAAGCTCACTTAACTGCGGCTGAAATTCTGGCCAAAACCACGTAGGACCAAGATCGAAACTATTACTCTTACTCTGCGAGTTGCTAAGAAAGTCAGAAATTCGCCCGCCTAAATGTGCTCTGGCTTCAAGCAGCACGTAATCGGTAATGCCTTTTTGCTCTAATTGGTAGGCGGCATAAAGGCCGCTTAGCCCGCCACCTATAATCGCAATTTTTTTTCGCATGGGGTTAGTCTCCGCAGCCTATGTTTTTAAAACTTCCTACCTTTAGGTAAATCGCCGCGTTATTGTCTCCTGCAGTAATAAGCGGTTTGCTATTGCTGGGTAACCTAAGCCAACTCCCCTTTGTATACTCTTGCCCTTGGTGCAGCACGCTGCCGCTTAGTACAAATAGCTCTAGTGCATCATGAGTAGACAAGTTATTAAACAAGTGTTGTTGCGGCGTAAGTTTTACGAGTTTAGTTTCTTCGCTATCGTCCCGGTAAAGTGGGCAAATTTGTAGGTTGTTTTGTGTTATCCACGCATCAGGATTATTGGTGTCTATGCGCACAGGGCTGACTTCTTTTTCCTGCATTTGCCAAAGCTTTACAAAAATAGTGGTGCCATTTTTACTGCTAGGTGCATGGGAAGAGCCCGGCGGGTTTCGCAAATACCAGCCTTCAGGGTAGTCGCCAGCTTGGTCAGAAAAAGTTCCGGAAAGCACCAATATTTCCTCTCCACCAGGGTGACCGTGGCTTGGGAAAAAAGACTCTGGCGCATAGCGCACCACGGTAGTTGCCCGGGCTTTTTCGCCGCCTATTCTGTCGAGCATTACCCGTTCAACGCCTTTTTGGGGCGTTGGTTTCCAACTATATTGACTTGATAGCAGAGCCGCTTGTTGCAGAAAATCTGAATTAACACGCATATAGTTAACCTAATGAGAAAGATTGAAATGGGCTATTTAGCCAATAGTTTGCTGATGGATTGAGAGGTATTTTTTACTTATTTACTTGCCTTTACAAACGAGATAATCTGAATCATCAGTAAAGAAAAAGTTTATCGCATGAAATCACCTGTACACCTCAATGCACTAAAAGCTTTTGAAGCAAGCGCTCGGCATCAGAGTTTCTCGGCGGCGGCACAAGAGCTTAACGTTACGCCCGCCGCAGTGGGGCAACTTGTAAAAACACTAGAAGAGTGGCTTGATACGGCTTTGTTTCATAGGATGAGCTCGGGCAAGACACGGCTAATAGCCACTGAAACCGCGCAAAGTGCGCTGCCACTTATTCGCGAAGGGTTTGATAAGCTTGCTCAAGGGGTAGACATTTTAAAAGACAATTCGATAAGTGGCGCGCTAACCGTAGCGGTAAGTCCCGCATTTGCCGCTAAATGGCTACTACCTAGGCTTCATCATTTTCAAGCTATTTGTGCTCAAACCAATGTTAATCTAAACACGAATTTAAAGCCTGTTGATTTTGCTTCACAACGAATAGATGTAGGCATACGTTTTGGCGTGGGCACTTGGCAAGGTCTAAGCGCTGAAAAGTTGATGGATGAAGAAGTATACCCAGTGTGTTCGCCTACTTTTTTAGATGACGAAAGTCGCTTAAGCTCAGTAGAAGGTTTGTTAAATGAAACCCTTATACATGACCAGTCTATGGATGCACATACGGGATTTCCTTCATGGTCATCGTGGTTAAAAAAAGCGGGAGTAGCAGGCCCTTTAACCACGAAAAGTATTCAAATAAACAACTCTGCTGCGGTGCTGCAATCAGCAATTGATGGTCATGGCGTGGCATTAGCGCGCAGCGTAATGGCAAAAGATGATGTAGCAGCTGGTCGGTTGGTAAGGTTGTTTCCAAATATTAGTTTTCAATCACCTTTGGCATATTATGTTGTTTATCGGCACGAATGTGGCGATCTGCCAAGAATTCAGGCTTTTAAAGACTGGCTTTACAAAGAGGTAGAGGTCGCTATTGCTGGAAAGTAAGTGGTTTCTGATTAAATGCGATATCCAGTAAAGAATTTATTTACCATAGTATAAGATAAACTCTGTGGTTAAGCGCTTTAATTACCCTTAAGCTTTTGCGCCATGTTAGCTACTTTAATGCGTAAGGTAGCATTGGTCAGGAGTATGGTAATTATGTCACAAGTAAGAGTAACCCCATGGCAAGATGGTGATGAAGTCCCTTCCGACTTACTCGCCGAAATGCAAGGTCGCCGCCCTAACGGTGAGCTAATAGGAATTGATAGATTACTACTAAGAAGCTTTCCATTAGCGAAAGGTTGGAACGAGTTACTAGGCCGTGTAAGAGCTAACTTTAGCTTATCGCTCGAGTATAGAGAGCTAATTATGCTGCGCGTCGCGGTATTGAATAAAGCCGATTTTGAGTGGAACGTACATTACCCTGCGTATATTCAAGCAGGTGGCACTGATGAAAAGGCAACCGCGCTCAAAAGTGTGGCTGTAAACGCTGACTTATTCAATAAGCAAGAACTAACATTGCTTAAGCTAACCGATCAATCAACCACTAACGTAAAGGTGGATGGCGATGTTATTGAACGTTTGAACGTATTACTCGGCGAAACAGAAACGGTGGAAGCGGTTGCAACTGTTGCTGCTTACAACATGGTATCGCGCTTTTTAGTGGCGTTAGATATTTAACTATATTCTCTTGTGTAAAAAGCTGCCCGTGTATTGAGGTGCGAATCTATTCAAGTGAAAGTGTAGGGAAATGTCAGCGAGCAAAAATAAGTTCTACAGACTCAAACTTAAATGAAGGGTCTGATCCTCACGTTCATGCATGCAACTTATGGCGTTTAATTGGCTATTTGGGTACTTTTAAACGCCGCGAATTTTTTTGTAAGTAATAGCGGAAAATAACGATAAAATTCCTGTAGCTATACCCGCAAGTAAGCCAATCCAAATAGCGTGTAAGGGAATAAAAATAAGAGCCAAGCCTGCTGTGGATGATAGGCGCTCACCCGTATAGGAAGGGTAGTTTACACCCCAATATCCCCAACAATGAAAGAGCGCTATAGCCATTAACGCCCCCCAAAAAGCTACTTTTTCATGGAAAGAATAATGAGCACCAAGAAATGCGGCTAAGCTAGTAAGTAATAAGTAAGGAATAAGCCGAAAAGGAGTGGATTCAAAGTAACCTAGAAGTGAGGAATATCGAAAGATTTGTTCAATACTTGCCTTGAAATCATAACCGCCAATAGTGATAGCAAAGATCCAATCTACTGTTGTCTCATTCACTATTAAAAAACAGAAAACCAATACACCCCAAAACCATTTGTTCATCTAGAAATCCATTTAAATTAAAGTGCTCACCGCTACTGGTTGATTAAAAGCTTAATTAAGTTTCAGCCACATCGCCTTACGCTTTACATTTTACTGCTGATTATTTACACGCATTGACGGTTGGGTGAAGCCGAACTGAAAACCTGTCTTCTTGTACCTATTCCTATTCTGAGTCTTGTAACAAGTTTTAAATACAAAGTAGTCATGCTTTGCACGTTTGAACTGAACAGAGAAAGAGAGGCTTTACATTCAGAATGACACATTAGTAAATTATGTGGTTCAACAATTGCTTCAATTGGCCTAAATAGAAGCTTTGTGGCTCAAATTCATTGAAATACAAACCTTTTTTCTTTTCGGTTAATTCTAGTAGTGAGGGTGAACTAGTGAGTATAGTGCCAGAGTATGTAAACCGCAGACGAGTGCTAAAAGCCTTGGTAGGTGGAGCGGTAGGTGGGATGGTAGGAACTTTGGCGGCAACAAAATTGGTTCACGCTAGTAGTGAAAATACCTCATCGATAACTGCCACATTACCCCAATTACCTAAAAATATATCGCCCGAAATGCTGGCAAAAGATGAGTCATTTTGGGCTCAAATTGCACTGAATTATGACAAAGTGCAGGGCATTGTTAATTTAGAGCATGGTTACTGGGGGAAGATGTCTCGGCAGGTGCAGGGCGTGTTTATTGAAAAGACGCAGATGGTGAATACACAGCTTTCTGTTTATGGTCGTAGACACTTTAAAGATGACCTAGCTCATAGCACCAATAGAGCAGCACAAGCGCTCGGCGCTGAAAACGAAGAAGTGGTTCTTACCCGTAATGCCACTGAGTCTATTCACAATTTGATGCGGCAGTACAATAATTTTGAGGCAAACGATACAGTGCTGTTTGCCGACATTGATTACCCAAGTTTTAAAGATACCATGCGTTGGTTGGCAAAAACGCAGAACGTAGAACCTGTAGAAGTTATTTTACCCGCGCAAACCGACCAATCTGAAATCCTCGATATTTACGTTAAAGCATTTGATAAACATCCTAATTTGAAGTTAATGCTGCTTACCCATGTGAGTAACCAGCACGGGCTCATACTGCCCGTTGCAGACATTGCTAAAGCGGCAAAAGCGCGAGGGATAGATATTATTTGTGACTGTGCCCAATCGTGGGGCTTGCTCGACTTTACCATTGCCGAATTAAATGTGGACTGGGCAGGCTTTAATCTCCATAAATGGATTGGCAGCCCTGTAGGTGTTGGGGCGCTATATATGAAGAAGGGCAGCTTAGAAAAAATCTCTCCCTATCCTGGAGAAATTGACCCCAATAATACGTTAGTAGATAAACGAGTTCACACTGCCACTTCAAATTTTGCATCTATCCTAACGGTTCCCGCTGCTATCGACTTTCATGAGTCTATTGGGCCTGCCAATAAAGAAGCTAGATTGCGTTACTTGCGTAATCTGTGGGTAAAAGAAGCAAAGCAGTTGCCCAATATTGAAGTGCTGGGCGGCGAAGATGATGCATCAAGTACGGGAATGGGGGCATTTCGTATAAAAGGTAAAGTGTCGCTAGACGAAGCAAAGATGCTACAGCAAAGACTGGAAAATGAATTCAATGTATTTACGGTGGTAAGGGTAGGGTTAGCCAGTGGTTGTTGTATAAGAGTGACCCCACAGATATTTATTTCAGCTGAAGAAATTAAGCAATTAACTCTTGCGTTAAAAAGCCTATAAAAAGGAAAAATGATGAAGAAATTTATACTAGCGACAGCCGTCTCATTAATGTTTGCGCCCATAGTGGCAAGTGCGAATACGCCAGAGCAAAGTTTGAAAGCAGATGGCTTTACACTGCCTGCGCCAGTGAAGCCCATTGCGAATTACGTTACATGGCGCCGCGCTGGCAACATACTGTACTTATCAGGCCACGGTGCCTGTGAAGGCAAAAGTGTGCTTGGAAAATTGGGGCAAGATGTAACAGTAGAGCAGGGTTACGATGCCGCACAACTGGTGGGGCTATGTGCTTTGGCAACCATTAAAGAAGCCACTGGCGACTTGAGTAGGGTGAAGCAAGTACTGCAGATAACCGGTATGGTAAACGCCACCGATGATTTCACGGGGCATTCACTGGTGATAAATGGTTTTTCCGATATATTCGTCACCGCGTTTGGTGACGATGGCAAAGCAGCAAGAGCCGCCGTTGGCATGAGTAGCTTGCCCGGCAATATGTCGGTTGAGGTAAGTGCTATAGTCGAACTGAAGAATGAGTAAAGAGCACGTATGCTTAACTAAAAAGCTCAGCGGAAAAAAAGCCTGTGGAATGGTTAAGCCATAGAGAGTATGGGTATTTACCGTTAACTAAAATAGACAGCTTTCAAGCGTAAAGTGAATTGCGCACATGCTCATTTACTCCCACCTAATCAAACCAATCAATACATAGCCGGCATGCCCGGCTTCATTTTGCACGCCTTTCAAAGCGATAACCACTCAGCGCCACGCTTTTTGTGTGAAGAAGAACACCCCGCAGATGATTACGCAATATTGGCAGTACCTACCATTGTGTCCTCAACGCGTTTTTGCAACGAAAGGCCTATTTTTGAACTAAAGTAATAGCGAAGGCTTGCGGAGGTATTTGAAGAAAATATATGGCGAGCTTGATGACAAAGGATAAGTTGATATGTATTTCACTATGTTTATATATTGTAAATTAAACCTTTGTCTAGAACGATTAAGTTAATTAGGAGTGAATTTTGAAAGTAAATTGAACTTTTTTTCTTGTTGTTGTTTTTAGTTAGGTTGTTGATTTAATTTTATTTTAAATAATTCTGCTTGTTTCGGTTAAAATATTTCTAGCTATTTTTTTAAACAAATAATTTACATGTCAGCATTCTTCGAGTAATCTTTAACTTAATCGATTAAGTTGACGTTTGTTAATTTATGACTTTAGTTCTCTTTCGCTTCTTCTCACACAACTAAGCGTAAGAGAGTTTCGCTTAGCTTTGGAGAATACCCATGCACACACCATTTAATAAAAGCGCATTGGGCATAGCAGTGTTATTAGGCCTAAGTGGCGCTGCTTTAGCTCAAGAGAATCTACCTCAAGAAGCACAAGAAAAGAAAGCAAAAGAGACGTATGAACAAATCGTAGTGACTGCCAGCCCCGCAGGTGTTTCTGCGCAAGAGGCGAGTGTTTCTGTCAGTTCATTCAATGAAGAAGAAGTGATGAAACTAGCTCCTCGCTCAACAGCTGAGGTTTTCCGTGCACTGCCAGGTATTCGCGCTGAATCTTCAGGCGGTGGCGGTAACGCAAACATTACTATTCGTGGTATTCCTTTAGCTACAGGTGGTTCTAAATTCATGCAAATTCATGAAGACGGCCTTCCAGTTTTAGAGTACGGCGATATCAACTTTGGTAACGCAGATAACTTCCTGCGCTACGATTGGTCTGTAGAGCGAGTAGAATCTGTACGTGGTGGTTCTGCATCAACATTTGCCAGTAACTCACCGGGTGGGGTCATCAACATGATCAGTGCTACCGGTGAACAAGGTGGTGGTGCAATTGGCACATCGTTTGGTCTTGATTACGAAGAGTTTCGTCTAGACTTCGCTTACGGCGGTGAAGTAAACGACGACCTATACTTCCATATTGGTGGTTTCGCGCGTGGCGGCGAAGGCGTTCGCGACACTGGCTATAACGGCGACCAAGGTGGCCAAGTAAAAATCAACTTCACTCAGTTGCTAGATAATGGTCATCTACGTTTTTACTTCAAGCATTTAAACGACAGAGTGACTACTTACTTACCTGCACCTGTAATGGTAAAAGGTAATGGTAGCTATGGCGCGGTTGATAACTTTGATGCAAGCAGCCAAACACTACATTCTGCTTACACTACCAATGTGTCGACGTTCGATTCTTTCGGTAACCCGGTTAATCGTGATCTAACAGACGGTATTGAATCTGAAGTGACCTCATTCGGCTTTGAAGCTGACTTGGAAGTGGCAGAAGATCTTTACCTGCTTAACAAATTCAGAACGTCTGATGTAGGCGGTGGGTTCGTTTCTCCTTTCACTGATACTTTCGGGGCTTATGGACCGCAGTCTGCTAGCAGCATGGCGACAGCGATATGTGCCTCAGCCTTAGATGGCGACGGTAACGCTTTCAATTGTGATTCAACTAGCGTAACCCTTGCGAACGGTCCAAATGCCGGTGACGAGTACAACGGTTTAGCGTTCCTGAACTTATTGTTTGATACAACTTACAATGATTTAGGCAACATGATCAACGATTTAAGTCTTCGTAAAGAGTATGACAATGGCGTAACGCTTACCGCGGGTTACTACTACTCTAAGCAAGACATCGCGATTAGCTGGAACAGCTGGAATACCTACATTCAAACAGTAGATGGTACTAACTCTCAGTATCTTCATATTGAAGATGCCGACGGTACTGCACTTGTTGACCAAGGACTTTGGGCACCAAGCTTCCTTTCATGGGAATGGGATTTAAACTACACCACTACAGCACCTTACATTAACGTAGGCTTTGAGGTGGGTGACAACTGGTTGTTTGACGTGAGTGCTCGTCGTGACACCGTACAAGCAAACGGTGAGCTTATAAACTCATGCTGTGGCGGTAACACTGACGTAGACATTAACGGCGACGGCATTATTTCAGGCAATACCGAAGATGCATCTGCATCAAATGGTTTCGGCTTTGGTGGTGGTGCTATTCGCCTAAATCGTGCTAATGCAACAAGCCAAATAGTTGATTACGAAGCAAGTAATACATCATTCTCGTTAGGTGGTTCATACCTGTACAGCGACTCTGTGACTTTCTTTGGTCGCTATAGTGAAGGTGGCCGAGCGCTAGCGGATAGACTACTTCAAATTGCCGGTACCCTTAATGCCGATGGTAGCTTAACGAGTACGACAAGTGGTTTCGATGAAACAGAGCAGTTAGAGTTTGGTATCAAGTACGGTACACGAGACTTTAAATTTAACGCGACATTGTTCAATACGGTAACCCAAGATACTCAAGCTGAAGTGACAAGCGGTTTAACCTTTATTCGTGAATACGAAGCAACAGGTTTAGAACTTGAGAGTAAGTACGATTTCGGTAACGGTTTCACAATGTCAGGAAACGCAACCTGGACAGATGCAGAAATTAGTGAAGACAAGTTCAACCCTGCATTAGTAGGCAAGACACCTCGTCGCCAAGCCGATTTCATTTATACGGTTATTCCACAGTACGACTTTGAAAACTTCAGTATTGGTGCGTCGTTACAAGGTTCAACAGAGTACTATGTTCAAGACTCTAACGAGCTTAAGCAAGATGCTTACGTAGTGGCTAACTTATTTGCCACTTGGTATGTATCTGACCAGTTCTCGGTATCGTTGAATGTAAATAACGCTACTGATGAATTTGTTATTACTGAGTCTGAAGAGAGTGCTGCTTCAGCTGGCGATATCATTCGAGCTCGCCCAATTAGTGGAAGAACGTCTTCAATTCAATTGAAGTACGCATTCTATTAATGGTCGTTATAACTATTCACTGCGGCGCTTTTTAATAAGCGCCGTAAGTGATAGTTCTGGTATTTCGGCGTAAGCGCTAGATAAGATTTTTAAGCGCAGCAACGCGTTTATCTTTCTTAAGTTTCTAAGGTAAATCTCCATGTCTACTAACCAAACGAGCGAACACAACTACGGGTTAATTCGCTGGTTAACCTATTTGATGTTTATGATGTTCGCGATGACATCCGACTCAGTAGGCGAAATCATCAAAGAAGTAAAAATTGAGTTTGCAGTTACCAATACTCAGGCGAGTTTAATGCATTCTTTGTTCATGATCGGTATCGCATTTTCTGGGCTGTTTCTTGGTTTCTTAGCCGATAAGTTTGGTCGCAAAAAAACGCTAATCTTAGGTTTAGCCTTATTCGCGATTTCTTGCTACTTGTTTATGGTAGGCAGTACCTTTTCGTTTATTTTAAGTTTAGTCACGTTATCAGGCTTGGCGGTAGGGGTATTTAAAACCGCTGCACTTGCGTTGATTGGTGATATTTCTCGCTCGACCAAAGAACATACGGGCACCATGAACGGCGCTGAAGCTTTCTTCGGTGTTGGTGCTATTATTGGGCCAATTTTAGTTGCTTGGCTTATTGTTCAGGGTGTGCATTGGACGTGGTTATACGTTATAGCCGGTGGATTATGTACCGTACTAATCTGCATGGCGCTGATGGTGGAATACCCTGAAAGCAAGGCGGTAAAAGAAAAGCCTACCAGTCTTGTCGATAGCCTAAAGCTCCTTAAAGACCCTTACGCGCTAGGGTTCTCTATTGGTGCGTTTCTGTACGTTGCGGCCGAGAGCGCAATTTATGTGTGGATGCCAAGTTACTTAATATGTGATGCCAATGCTGCATCAGATATTTACAGCTGCTACGCCAATGAATCTACCCAAACACTCGCTATTTACGCGGTTTCCGTTTTCTTCGCTTTGCGTGCAGTAGGTCGGTTTGTGGGTATTTGGATGATGCAGCATTACGAGTGGACCAAAGTACTCCTGTTATTTAGTTTCATGATAATGCTGTGCTTCGTGGTTGGCTTATTATCAGGCCCATCGCTGGCGGTTTTCCTTTTCCCTTTAAGCGGCATATTTATGTCGGTCATTTATCCTACTTTCAACTCTAAAGGCATTAGCTGCTTCGAGAAGCGACAGCACGGTTCAGTAGCGGGGGTTATTTTGTTTTTTACCGCTGCGGGCGCGGCCGCGGGGCCTTTTATCATGGGAGTGGTAAGTGATGCCTATGGTGGTGATGCCAAGTACGGATTTGTCGTTGCTACAGGCTTCTCTATCTTGTTGTTCCTAGGCTTACTTTACAACGCTATTGCACAGCCAACACGTGAGCGACTCGCCATGATTGAGAAACGTGAATATGGCGTTGACTCAACCACAGCTAGCTAAAACAAATACGCTTAGTTAGAACAGTATTACGTTTCACTATTTACATAAATCAATGCAGTGTTTCTTATTGCCATAGAGGCACTGCAAATTTTCGGTGCATTTTTGCTTTTTCAATACGCAGCACCCCGATATTTGGAGAATTTTCATGCCTTTACGCAATGGCGTTCAACTTATTACCTACGCAGACCGCTTAGGTGAAGGAAATATGTCTGGCCTCAACACGCTTCTAAGCACCAAGTTGAAAGGGCTGTTTACCGGCGTTCATATTTTACCTTTCTATTACCCTTTCGATGGCGAAGATGCTGGATTTGACCCTATCGATCATACTACCGTTGATTCACGTTTGGGCAGCTGGGCCGATGTGAAACAGGTTGGTGAGTCGATGAATATTATGGCAGACCTTATTGTTAATCATATGTCTGCGCAAAGTGAGCCATTCTTAGATGTGATTAAGCACGGTCGTGAATCACAATACTGGCCGCTATTTTTAACGAAACAGTCGGTGTTCAGCGAAGACGATGCGGCTAATGTTGCAAACATCGGGAAAGTATTTAGGCCTCGCCCTACGCCTTTTTTCTCTGAATATGAGTTAGATAACAAAGAGGTTGTGCCTTTTTGGACAACGTTCACCGCGAATCAAATTGATATTGATGTTGAGTCTGACTTGGGTAAAGCGTATCTAGAGTCGATCCTAGAGGCTTTTACACAAAGCAATGTTGACCTAATTCGTTTAGATGCAGCAGGTTATGCCATTAAACGCGCGGGCACTAACTGTTTCATGTTAGAAGAAACTTTTGAGTTTATCGAAGCATTGAGCAAGCGTGCGCACGAGATGGGCATTCAAAGCTTGGTTGAAATTCACAGTCATTTTGAAACCCAAATTGCTATTGCATCTCGTTGTGACAGCGTTTACGACTTTGCGCTTCCGCCATTGGTATTGCATACCCTATTTAGCAAAGACGCGTCTGCCTTAGCGCATTGGTTGTCTATTTCGCCACGTAACTGCTTCACGGTGCTAGATACCCACGATGGAATAGGTATTGTTGATGTAGGATCAAGTGGCGATAAGCCTGGGCTTTTAACTAATTCGCAAATAGACAACTTGGTAGAAACGATTCATGTTAACTCTGATGGTGAATCAAGAAAGGCCACAGGTGAAGCCGCTAGCAACGTAGATTTGTACCAAATCAACTGTACTTATTATGATGCGTTAGGAAAAGACGACTATAAATACTTGCTCGCCCGTGCAATACAGTTCTTCAGCCCAGGTGTACCACAAGTGTATTATGCTGGGTTGTTAGGGGCGACTAACGACATGGAATTGTTAGCGAAAACGAATGTGGGACGAGATATTAATCGTCCTTACTTAAGTGAAAGCGATATTGATGACGCGCTCACAAAGCCAGTGGTAAAAGGCCTCGTTGAATTAATTCATATTCGAAACAACACAAATGCGTTTAACGGCGATTTCTCTGTTACTGAAGACACAGGTACTTTGTTGCTGGTTTGGACATTAGATGAAGATCGTGCCGAGTTATGGGTGGAGATGAGCACACTTGATGCAACTATTACATTGCTAGAAGGCGGGGTAAAATCTACTCTTTCGCTGGCGAAACTTACGGCATAGTCGTGTTCTAGCCGGAACAAAAAAAGAAATAAATAAAGATTAAAACAAAAAAATTCGGACGTGACTTCCATCACTCTATCGAAGTCACTTCCGATTATTCAATATTAAATTCAAATCGTTACCCTTCTAAATAACCGCAAAGCATAGTCTCTTTAAATGTACGCTTACCATTCTCTTCGAATTGCCCGTAAAGTTGAAACTGAATTGGTTGTATTTTGTACAAATAATGTTAAGTTAATATAATAGTTTAAATAATAACCATCGAAATGAAGTATGTTTCAAGGTTGCATGGACACAACCCAATGCACTTCACCACTTCAGAACGACTAAAACGAATTCAACAACACTTGGGTGTATCACCTGATGGTGTACTTGGTGGCGAAACGCTTTGTGCACTTGAAAAGCGGTTACTTCCCATTTCAGAACGCCTAACCCAAGTTACTTCAACAACCACGCCTGTCACATCAAATGAAATTAGCCTTACGCTCTCACAAAAGGGGATAGATCTTATCGTGCAACATGAGATTAGTTCGAAGCAATACTATGAGAAAAGGCTTACCCATCCTACGTGGCCTAAAGGTGATTCGGGGATCACTATTGGTATTGGCTACGATTTAGGTTATGCCAGTAAGAGCCAATTTCAATCAGACTGGCAGTCGCTTCTTAGTACCTTTGATATGAAGAAGCTTACGCGGGTATGCGGCCTGAAAGGGCAAACCGCTAAAATTCATGTTTCATCTTTACGTTCTGTCACTGTGCCTTTCGATGCCGCAAAGCATGTATTTGTGCACTCATCGCTACCTAAATATGCACAAAAAACAAAATCTACTTTCCCTGGAGTCGAGTACTTGAATGCTGATGCTCAAGCTGCCTTGGTTTCATTAGTTTATAACCGTGGGGGGAGCCTGAAAGGTGACTCACGACGAGAAATGGCTGCCATAAAACCTTTGGTAGCGAGTAAAGATTATATTGGAATAGCGCAGCAAATTACGAAGATGAAACGATTGTGGCGGGGCAGAGGGCTTGATGGCTTGTTACACCGACGAGATGATGAAGCTAATTTAGTTAGGAATTCAGATAGAAGGTATTTAGTTGACGACCTGGTGAGGGTTGCGTAATGAAAACCCTTCAGCACGATTTACATTTACGGTACGAAGCCTACACCCGAGCACATCAACGTTTCGCAGAAAGGGGAGAGTTTCGAGTTGAAATTTACCAAGGCAGATTGGAAATCGACAATCAGCACGACTTGAAGCATTTGGCTACTTATCCATTTTCACCAGAAACGGTAGAAGAAAGCGCCGTGATACCTGCATCTATACCCGCAGTTCAGGGCACCGCCTTGCCCTTATTTAAAGCGCTATTCAATACAAACTTTGTTAAGGCAATAAAGCTGCTTTTTTATTAACTTATAGAAGGAATTTTATGATGGGAAAGTTCAAAGACGCAATGCAAACCATGGCAGACGGTATTGGTGATTTGTCTAAACTTGATGTAGTGACATTTCAAGGCTCAGTAACACTAAACGCGGCGGATACCGCGCCGTTAAAGTTTGATGACGTCATGTCGTCTGCAATGGGAAACGCCACGGTGGCAGTTAAGGTACTCGCTAGTACTCAAACGAGTATTGATGGCGACATTGTTGCTTTTTACGATAAGGATATCACCGAAGAACAGCGACTTGCTCATGCCGATTTGGTGCTAGCGGGGGCTGAATCTCGAGCAGCATCTATCGAATTCGTGAGATCTATCGTAGGGGAAATTGCGGATTTGTAGTGATGGACGACAAATCTGGCATACTCGACAAGTTGGGAAGGGGTCTTGATGCTTCGGTATCTAAGCATTATTTGCCCAACGCAACGTTAGGTTCTGATAACCCTAATGAGACTGATTCTTCTGCCTATATCCGCGCTATTAGAGCCCGTTTAATTGAACTAGGCTACTTGGGCGAAGGGCACAAATTTACGAATCGTCATAACCCGCAAATTGACCGCATTCTGATCAAAAAAATAAAGCAGTTTCAACATGATGCTGGTATTACCGAAGACGGTTGGGCCGGAAAGCTTACATGGCAGGCTTTGGAGTGCCTAGTAAGCTTTGAAAATCAGCAAAGTCCTGCGCTATGGGGAAATGTTTGGCGAAATGCTTCTAGTGAAGAATGGAGAAGCTCATGGCAGCAGTCACGGCAGCAATTATCCCAGCAGTTATCGCAGCAGTCACGGCAGCAATTATCCCAGCAGTTATCGCAGCAACCAATACAGCGGTCATCCCGGCAACCAATGCAGCGGCCATCCCGGCAACCAATGCAGCGGCCATCACAGCAACCGACACCAGAAAATCAACACCAAGTTTGGCTATTTAAAGATGGGGTACTACACAACAAAGCAGTGATGCGGGCGGCGTATTGCCGCCTCTATACCCTCGGTTTTTTCTCTGAGTGGGAACCACATCGCATTCACACTAAAACCATAATCAACCCCAGCGATAATGCCGACTTTCAACATGCGATTGACCAGTTTTGTGGGTTTGCCAAGCAACTTAAATTAGTAAAAAGCACGTGTTCTGGATTAAATATGGACTTACTCAATGCCATGTTTGAATACGACAACATTGTTGCGACGTTAAGCGACAATACATACTTTGACCCTGCAATGACTGCGTACCCCAAAACGATAGAAGCAATAGCCAGAATAGAGCTTTGGATGCTTGGTTATGATATTTCACCGGGGAAAGATCAAACCATTAGAAGAGCTACAAGAAGGTTTAAAAAGCGCACTTTTATTAGCGTCTCAAAAACTCAACTTGCGATTAAACAGTTTTATTCTGACTACCCTGTTGTAAGCCTAAGCAATGAAAGTAATGATAAAAAAAATAATACCGAAAGCGCTAATAGCACCAGCGGCCACCCACTAAATGCTTATTTAATGGCGGCATTCTCTGCGCTTTCCACCGATGTAGAAGTGACTGAGAGTGACAATGAAAGTTTAAACGCTTCGGTAAACCAATTATGGCAAAGTAAAAGTAAGCAAAATATGTTAAGAGCGCAGTTTAACAAGCTAGCCAATGGTATTTTCGACGGATTAAAGCGAATGGTAAGTTGGCTGTTTGGCGCAGTAAAACTTGTGCTTGAAAAAACAAAGGAAGTGATTGCGAACATTGCACGTTACATTAGCAAAAAAGCACGAACATGTTATTTAAGTGTAGTGAAAGCGTTTGATATTGTTTATTCAGGCATGTCGTATCTAAAGGGGAATGTATTTCATTATGGCGCTCCCTCTAAAGCTTGCTTTGCTCATGATAATGACTTTGATCAGTTTTGCTGCATAGATCCTATGGCTCAGCCCCACCATATTAGTTTTGATAGAACCCAGTATGGCTTTCAAGCTAAACTTTATGCCGCAGGACTCACTATTGTTGGTCATCTTTTAGGTATAGCGCAGCGAGTAGTACGAACAATCTCATCACCGGTGGGGTGGCTTTTAGCCCTGCTTTCATTGGCAAATGTTGCTAACGCAGTAAAAGAAATAAATACGCAAGTTAGGCTTATTGAAAGCTATGAACTGGATATTACACACCGGAAGTCTTTGTTTAAAACCCGTATCTCTTAGCTTTCTTGCTTTCTTTCCTTCCTTTATCTTCTTTCTCTCCCTTGTCCTCTTGCTCCTTTATTCCCCACGACCGGTTATTTTCTATATTCACTTATTTCAAACATAAGCTTATGCCTATTGCGGCTTTGAGCGATGGCATGCGGGTGCTAAATCTTCAGCATACCTTTGCGTTAAAATTCGTTACCATGGCTTCATTACATTCATTTTAGCAATCAGTGGTATTGCTTGTTGCGCTTACGTAGCAAGGTTGACGTGGTTGTATCTTGATAACGTAGAAATTGAGATAGAAGTAAAAGAAAGGATACGTAAATGAGTAAAAACACCAAGCTGGCCTTCGGCGTAGTGGTAGTACTAGGCGTTTGTTATGTAGGCGGCAATATTTATGCTTCAGCAAAAGCTAAAGACGCAGTAGATGAAATGATTGCCGATCTTCCTGCTACCACTCAAGTTTCTTACGGCGATGTGAGTGCGACTATTTTTGGTGATGTGTCCATTGATGACATTCGCATTGGTGATGACAGGCAAGGGCATATTGTGGTTAAAAACGTTGCCCTTTCAGGTTTCGAAGAAAAATTAGAAGACTCTACTGAAGGAGAAGTGCACTTTTCTGGCGTCTCGTTTTCTGAATATAAAGGTCATGGTGTTGATGATACGCCCGATGATATTCAAGAAATTTTAGTTCACATGCTGATGAAAGAAGGGAAAACCTTAGATCAACGTTTTGCTTTTGAAGTAAACGAAGATGACAATGAATACCGTATTAAAGAGCTGACCTTCGATGTGGAAGACGCAGGACGCATTTCACTTTCTACCGACCTTTTCACAAAAGCCCCAATATCAGCAGCGCCCGAACTTATGGCACAACACTTAATGGCGGCGATAGAAATTGGTGAGTTTACCCTTTCGTTAGAAGAGGATGGGTTGGTTGATAGGTTGTTTGCCCCACAAGTTACTGACGAGAAAAGCCTTGATGATTTGCGCGCAGAAGCGATAGATGGATTGAAAAGCGCATTGAAGCAGGCCGAACCGCAAAGAAAAATGCTATTAGAAGGAACAATCGCGTTACTCGAAGGGGACGAAGTTACGTTGTATCGCAAAAATGATGAGCCTTTTTCCATAGTGCCTATGACGATGATGGCAGGCCCTAATGGCGCGCTGTCTACTTTCATACGAGATGGCAAGTTTCAAATTGAGGTAAATTAGCGGCTAAGTTGCTAAAGAGTGGTTAGTTGTAAAACAACCCTTAAAATCTCAATATTCAGGCTGTTAACTGTTATGTTGACAGCCGTTTAAATTATTAGTTTAGGGCTTCCACAATTCATACTGTGTCATCACCTTATTAAACATAACACTTTGCAAATACCCGTTTAGCCACTGCTTTAGGTTTGGGTAGGGCGATTCTCGATACCACTTTCGTTCAACTTTCGAAAACTGACGAATGAACGGTAGTAGGGCGATGTCTGCTAAGCTTTCTTTTGCGCCGAAAATAAATCCCTTCGATTGGCCTTCTTCCAAACCTCCATCAGTGTTACCACCACCTAAACGGTCTTCCAAATCTTGGATGTATGCCTCGCAGGCTTGCCTGCACTCAACTACGTTGTTTTCACGATAACGTTTAGCGCATTTGTAGGCATTTAACTGAGTTTTGAATCCATCATCGAATGTTGCAATTAATGCTAGCATGGCAGGCAGGGCGGCAGTGTCTTGCTGATGCAGTAGGTCTTCGGGATCGTTTTGATGCAGGGCCCATAGCATCACATCTAAGCTTTCATCTATTACTGTATTGGTGCCGTCTGCATTTGGCAATACTAGCGTGGGCACGGTACCTTTAGCTGAGGCCTCAATCATGGCATCAGGTTTATTGCTTAACACCACTTCGCGCACTTCAACGTCTTGCGCCGCTTTATATAAACCAATTCTTCCGCGCATTGCATAAGGGCAATTGCGTAAAGAGTAGAGTATGGGGCGCTGATCCCTGCGAGACTCGGGTTTAACACCATGTTGTTGTGAAAATTCAGTCGCGAATTCTGATTTTGCTTCTGGCATTGGGGGTTTTATCTCCATTTACCTCGATTAATCTGCCGTTATGATATTCATTGGGCAAATATGTAGGTAAAATCCTCGGCATAAAGTTTCCCACAATATAGCATCTAGATGAACAGTACTCACACGAATCCGAAAATTGAATTATTAGCCCCAGGTGGCGATGTTGATGCGATTAAAGCCGCCATTATTGCAGGCGCCAACGCGGTGTACTGCGGGTTAGATAATTTTAACGCTCGAAATCGTGCGTCTAATATTTCATTCGATGCGTTAATTGGCGTTATTCGATTGGCGCATCAGTATGACTGCGAAATATTTCTGACGTTGAATATCGTTATTCTGGAAAAAGAATTTCCAACGCTTGCCAAGCTATTAAGTAAATTGGTTAATACCACGCTTGATGGTGTGATTGTGCAAGATATTGGTATGTTCAACCTTATCAAAAAGCATTTTCCTACATTAGATATTCATGCTTCTACCCAGATGACTACACATAACGTGGGGCAAATACCTTTTCTTAAAAAGCTAGGGGCATCACGGGTTAACTTATCTAGAGAGTTGAACCTACGAGAAATTACTGCCATTGCCAAGGTTAGCCGCGAGCATGACGTGCTAACCGAAGTGTTTGTGCATGGTTCTTTATGTGTGGCGTTTTCAGGTTTATGTTATTCAACCTCTGCCAGTGCGGGGAACTCGGGTAACCGAGGCCGTTGCAGTCAGGCTTGCCGCGAAGAATACGAAACCACAGAATCTGGACATAACTTCCCGTTAAATATTAAAGATAACTCGGCGTTTTTCGACCTGCCAGCATTAATAGAAGCTGGCGTGTACTCGTTTAAAGTAGAGGGTCGGATTAAAGGCGCAAGTTACGTTCATACAGTCATCGACAGTTTTAGAAAGCAGATTGATGGCTTTTTGGAAACCGGTGAATTATTAGAAGACGGCGAACGCCTTTATAAGGTATTTAACCGAGACTTTTCTAACGCGTTCTTGCGTGGCGATTTGAATCAATCGATGTTTATTGATAATCCACGCGATAACTCAAAAAATCATGCCATCGAAAAAGCGGTTCAAACGGAGAGCACAAGCGATGCGTCTTCCAAAGATGTTAACCGTATTTCAGTGGTGCAAATACAAGAAGTGAAACAAACCCTTTATCAAGAAAAGAACGAACTACACGACTTGGTAAGAGAAAAAATTCAGTATTTATCTATCGATAAAATACCTACTACGCTAGTGTTTTCGGGTGAAGAGGGAAGTTGTTTAACCCTCACTATTAAAACCCATGGTTTAGCAGCTGGCCAGTCGACTAATACTGAAGGCGGCTCTGTTAAAGACGACATCAATTCAATTGCCCCTAAAACCATTACGCTGCGTTCTGAAGGTGTGTTGTCTAAAAGCGAGAAAAACGCGTTAGACGAAACCTTGTTAGAGAAACGTTTTAGAAGTTTAGGCACGGGCGAATACAGTATTAGTGGCCTTGAACTTGAGCAATTAGGTACTGGCCTTAGTTTGCCATTTCGCGATGTAACGGCGCTTAAAAACGAAGCCATGAAGCAGCTTAATGGTGAACAGTCGTTAATACCTGAAGTGATATTACCAAAACTCACGAGTTACCCTAAAAGCGAAGCCGATAAGCCGCCAGCGCTTTCGTTGCTAATCTGTGATGAGGCAGACGTGCATTTAGCCGATGCAACGGATGCTGACATTTACTTTAAATTACCTGATGCCTACAAGCGCAATTGCACCAAGTATGTTGGTTTCTTAAAAGATAACCCACGTTTGATACCTTGGTTCCCCGCAGTGCTTATTGGTAAAGACTACGATGTGGCAGTGAACATACTTGAACAAGTTATGCCGCCATTAATTGTGACCAACAATACTGGAATTGCCTTTAAAGCGAATGAACTAGGTATTAAGTGGATTGCAGGGCCTTTCTTAAATACCACTAACTCGTATGCATTGATGGCCATGAAAGAAGACTTCGATTGTCATGGTGCGTTTATTTCAAACGAGTTAAATCGAATGCAAATGAAGAACATTGCACGGCCTGAAAACTTCAAACTGTTCTACAGCATTTATCATCCTATATTGTTGATGACCAGCAGACAGTGTTTCTTCCAGCAAAGTGTAGGTTGCGAAAAACCGCGTATCGATAACGGGTGTATGCTCTCTTGCGACAAATCAACCAGCATTACTAATATGAAAGGTATGTCGTTCGCCATCGATAAACAAAAAGCCGGTTATCCGAGCATTTATAACGAAGATCAGTTCTTAAATATGGAAGTCATGAACGATTTATCTGACTTGTTCGACGGCTTTATGATTGATTTAACCAACATTGGTGCGGGAGACAAAGTATCGCCAGACAAAGTAGCGTTAATTCGACAATTCGAACAGCTATTGGCCGGTGATAAGCAGGTAGAAGATACGCTAAATAGTATGGTGCCAGCTTCCACAGTAAGCCAGTACCACGCTGGATTATAAGCTAGCGCATACCCGTGTAAGCATTAATAAAAGCCCTTGGTTGTTACAAAACACCAAGGGCTTTTTTGTATCTTACTCTTGGGTATAAGACGCATCTTTATCGAAAGTAATGGTACAGCGCTGGTTATCAAGCAATACAAAATCTGCTTTTGGAATGAAGTCGTCGTGTTCTTTTTGTATTCTAGCCTGCGCTTCACGTTTTACTTTATTACGCTTAATCGTTGTTACAAAGTGGCGCATTTCGTGCGGGTTGCTGAGTTCCAATTCTGGCACTTTTACCGGCACACCGTTGTCGTCTTTAGCGACCATAGTGAAAAAACTGTTGTTGGTGTGCTTCACTTTATTGTTCTTGATATTCTCAGACGTGACTTTTATACCAACCACCAAAGAAGTGTTGCCAACGTAGTGCACGGTAGCGTCTAGCGATAATAATTCGCCCACTTCCACAGGCTGTAAAAACTCAACGCCATCTACCGTAACCGTTACGCAATAGGCGCCGGCATGTTTACTGGCACAGGCGTAGGCCACTTTATCCATTAAAGACAAGATAATACCGCCATGGACTTTTCCGCCAAAGTTGGCAAATGAAGGTACCATTAGCTCAGTTAAACGTGTTCTTGAAAATGCGACAGTACGTGGGCTCATAGTTAACCTTTATATTTTTATAGTTGATGTAGTTGTAGGGTAAATTGCTTTTTAGGGTAATGCTTTTAGGGTAATAGTTAGGTTGCTTGTTAGGTAAAGCCCTACTATAGCAGTGGGAATTCAAGCATCAATATTTAATAAAAGAAGGGAAGGCATTCCCTTCTTTCTTTTTGATTTTTTCCACGAGTGCAAACATAAGCGCAAAGAGGTACAAGCATTTTAGGTATAAGCTCGCTTAGTCTTTAGCTTCGAATACGTTGAGTTAATTCACCTATCGCGTTAATGAAGTAATGAGTTCATCGTGTTGAGGAAATTGCTTAATTAACTCTGCTCGTTCGCCTAATTGCATATCGATATATTCGAAGCCAGGCGCTACCGCTTCCCCTATAAGGCCATAACCATACGGGCCTGTAGTCAGTATTTTTGATGCCTTCCAAGTTCCGCCTTTCACCACCATTTGCATCTTATGGCCTTGCGTCGGATCGGGCCCTAATACATGAGTTTCAAGGCTGCCATCTTGGTTAATGAGGTAATACGTAATAGGGTCTCCCATGTGAAAGTAATGCATGATGTCAGAGCGATTCATATGAAAATGCCCAATAGGGGATTTGGCACTTAGCAGGTAATAAATAGAGGTCATATTCACTCTTTCGCCGTTATCTGTACTTATTAGCGGCCTGTGATCTGCTTTAAACGTTTGGCGAAAGAAGCCGCCTTCAACGTGGCCGGTTAAATCAAGGGACTCGATTAATTGTTCTGCGGTGAGTTTCTTATCTAATGACGTTACAGCTTGCGTAGTGCTAGCAACATGAGTATCAGCAACGTGAGTACTAGTAACATTAGTACAGGCACTTAACAGGGTACACGGTAAGGTTACTGACAAAACAAAGGGCAGAGCGGATTTTTTGGTTTTAATATTAAGCATAGTAGCGCCATAATGTAATACGTAGATTCGTTTTCTAGCATACCTAGATAAACAAAAAAATATTAGCTTTTTCAGGCGCCAGAAAAGTAATCACATGGCATGTATTGGCACAGTGGCAGTTTAGCAAAAAGACAAGTACACAATTGAAAGGGTAGAAAAGAGAAGGCGGGTTTAGTGAATAAGGGAAAAACTCACACCTGTGGATTCTAAAAACTCACCCTGAATACGAGCTTGCTGATTTCCGCGAGGTACCATGACATAACAGGGCGGGGCAGGCTCCGTTTCTTCAAGCTCAAACCAGAGTGTATCCAGCACATCTTTCCCGTGGAATAAAAAGGTTTCGCCCCACGATGTGGTGTACAACACTGAGACTTCTTCAACGCTCGCCTTTTGCCTGAGCGTGTTAAAATTCACAATAGCTAGGCAGGTTGTAACGCGAGCGCTAGTTAGTAGGTTTTCTCTTTGCAGCGCAGAAACTTTAATTGGCGGAAAGTAGCGGCAAATATGTTTCAATAAGTCGTTCAAATCCAGCTCACTTACCTCCCCGGCATTGTAATCAAGATAGATGGTGGTTTTTGCGTCGATAATACGATTTGCTACGCACCATACGATTAACTCAATAGCAGAGAATGTTTGCGTTATTTTCTGACTTTGCGCTATTTTTCCCGACTTGCTGAGCGTGTCCGTAGCATATACAGTCCAAATCTCTTGCCCTGTTTTGTTTTGCTTTAATGCCACGGTTACCGTGTCGCAGTAGAGGTTTTCATCAAACGCGCGGCGTAGAAACTCAATTTTGTTAGGCTTCTTGCCATAAAAAGTACTAAGACGACGACCTAGTACGGTCATGTCTTTTTTACTCATGGTTTGTTGTTCAGCACCAAGCTGACTTGAAATACGTCGATAGCATTTCAAAAGAAATCGATGAATACGTCGGCTTAATTGAACCCGTTCGTGAAACGTCCATTCATGCTGATTATCTAAGTGGTAAAGGTCTTGTTTCGTCCATCCCCACTTCTTAGCATATGCCGCTATTATCTTGCGCTTAAACGTAGAGGTTTCACCACGTTGCGGTGGTTGGCTTAGTTTGCAATTACATTTGAGGTACAGGCACTGTTGAAGTAACAACATGTCTTCAGGCTGCCCCTCTTTTTCGTAATGCTCAATAAGTTGGTCGAACATTAGCGCATAAGGGTCGATAACCGCGACTTGTCCAGGTGCTTCGGCACCCCGATGAACATGCTTTTTAAGCAAGCTACACAAGGGCTGACCGTGCTCAATATGAGCAAGGTAAACTTCTAACTTCGCAATTTTCAGTACTGACTTAAACGGCGAGTCCATGGCCTTGCTTAACTGCCATATTGCAGCGCCGAACAATTCACTGGCGTCGAGCCTTTCAAGGTTGCCAAGATCCATAAACCAGCTTAAATCTGGAGAACCACCGTCTTCTAGATGACTTTTTAATGCAGTATATTGCTGGTCATTGGTTTTTTCTGGGGTTAACCACCAAAAAGGTGCTTTTCCTGCCACAACAATATTGGTGGTATAAAATTCAGCTTTAAGAAATAGCGCTTGGGCTGAGCCTGCGCTTTCTCCATCGGCAATGCCAAAATCGTTGCGTCGAACATTATCAATTTCAGACAGGAAGAAGTGCACTTCAATACTGAACTTGCTGTCTGCCCAACGTTCAATGGCCGTTAACTTTTCTTGTAGTTTATTAAGCGACGCTTCTGAGAGTTGATTGCCATCGACACACACCCAATAGTCGAAATCAGAGGTGTCAGTTTGTGCAATGGTACCAATACTTCCCATGAGCACTAACGCATCAATAGCGCGCTGACGAGGCCACAGAGATTTTATATCAGCAAACAAATCTCGCTTCTCTGGGAAACACTGCAAAAGTGCATTTTCAACAACATCGCGAAATGAATAATTATGAATACCAAAGGGGATCTCTTCACCTTCAATATAGCCTGGAAGATCAGGATGATTTACGTGCAGTAAAAAGGGCAGCACATGAAACAACGGCTTGTGCTCAGCAGGCATAAGCATAAGTGCACGTTCTACCCTTGCCTTGTTGTACCTAAGTACTCTTAACAGGCGTATTGTTAGATTCTTTTTAATTGATAGAGACTGCTGCTCTGTCATTACTGCTCTTTTGTATCGATAGTTATTTCAAAAATAGCGCGATTTCCCTTTGTCTGCCTCTTATTTCTAGTGCTGCAGTGAAAAGTAGCCAATTAGCCTGCGCTTCCATTATCAAAAATTTGTGTAAACTCATTCAATCATTAATGGGCTTATCGCCTTTAGTATAACTCGTTAAACTTCTCGGCATCTAAAGTATTCGCATTAAATATTAGGAGTTACTTGTGTCTAACCAAATTATCAGTGATTTAAACCAGCGCTATACCGTTAAAAAGTACGACAGTAGCAAACGTATTTCTTCAGAAGATTTAACCATTATATTGGAAGCGCTAAGATTATCAGCTTCTTCAATAAACTCGCAGCCTTGGAAGTTTGTTGTCGTTGAAAGTGACAGTGCAAAGCAGCGTCTACACGACACTTTTGCTAATAAGCATCAGTTCAACCAACTGCATGCAAAAGAAGCATCGCACACCATCTTATTTGCTTACGACCCTAAGTTTACCAAAGAGAAATTTGTTAAGCGTGTTGATGCAGAAGTGGCGTCTGGTCACTTACCAGAAGCAATGCGTGAATCGTTTATGGGTGCTTACGCTTTTGCCGAAGCTAATACAGATGAGAACGGCTACAATGGCGCATGGACAAAAGCACAGGTTTATCTGGCGTTTGGAAACTTGCTTCACACATTAGCCCGCTTGGGTATAGCGTCTACACCGATGGAAGGCGTAGATGCTGACTTGATTGGTGAGCTGTTTAGCGAAGAACTAGACGGTCATATTTGTGAAGTGGCGCTAGCACTTGGCTATGCCGACGAAGAGCAAGACTGGAACCACGGTTTACCCAAGGCTCGTTTGCCAATGGAAGATGTCATTACCGTAGTGTAATGGCGTTAGTCCTGCGCTCTAGCGAGAGCTTCGCTCCATAACGTCACCTGATTACGGCCTAGCGATTTCGACTTAAATAGGGCGAGATCGGCTTGGTCTATGAGTTCAGATGGCGTTTTCGCATCAAAGCGAATAGATGAAACGCCTAGGCTACAGGTCACCGCGATATCATCAAAGCGACGAACTTGAATAGTTTCTCGTAAATTTTCAGCTATGCGCATAGCTTGGTGAGAGGAGGTATCTGGCAATACAATACAGAACTCCTCTCCACCAAATCGTGCGACCACATCGTTTTGGCGAACGCAGCTTTGTAAGGTATTAGCAACCCCGCGAAGCACCGAGTCACCTATGGTATGCCCGTAATTATCATTGATAGATTTAAAGTAGTCGATGTCTACCATTATTACGCAGTAGTCTTCTGGCTGCGGATTTCTTGCAAAATCCCGTTTCATTAAATCAAATAGGACACGGCGATTAAAGCTGTTCGTCAATGGATCGCGTGTGGCTAAGTAGCCCAGTTCTTGGTTGCGTTGTTTCGATACCATAAAGCGTCGATAAATAAGCAGTACCAGTATTAAGCAGACGGCTAACAATAATGCTAAAGCGACACTGGCATATCTGTTTTTAGTTAGTTCTAATTCTGAAATAGTGGTGGCTTGTTGGGCTATCTCAATTTCATTGTTCTTTCTAGCCAACTCGAGCTTGTCGAGTTTGGTTTTTTCTCGCAGAGTTTCTAATTCTATTTCTAGTCTTAAAGAGTGTAGTTTAGCTTTTTCAAGCGCGAGTTCGTTGTTATTATTGTCTTCTTGAATAACTTCGCTCAATGCAATTTCTTGTTCAGCGTATTGTAATGATGCTGCTGTATTGCCTCTGCTTTTCTCTGCTAAACGTAAATAACGATAACTCTCTAACATAAAGGCTTTGTAGCCATTCTTGTGTGCTAATGTTGCGGCTGTTTTTAACAGTGTTATGGCCTCTTCCATGTCAGTATCAAAAAGCATGGTAGCTAATGGAATAAGGGTTTTAATTTGGTAAAAATCACTTTCTATCTCTGTGGCTAAATCCAGTGATTCTCTATAGTAATTGAGTGCGCTTGAAACGTTATTTTCGTCTCGTTGAATGTTCGCCATTATTCTCTGGGTTATTGATTGCTTTGCCTTGTCGTTGCTTTTTCGATAAATATTATCTGCTTTTTTCGCTAACGTTGTTGCCGATGCATAGTCACCCTTTTTCCAATCAATAATCGCGCTTTCTCTAAGCGCGGTAGCAAGGGTTTTGGGCTCGACTTTTTCCTCTGGCAAGCTAATAGACAGCATGTAAAATGAACGGGCTTGGTCGAATTGTTCTAATCTAAAATAAATATGACCTATCTGGTTCGACGTTTTAGCAATGCCCGTTGCATTATTAACCTTCTTATAATATCGATGAGCCTGGTGAACGTGCTTTAAAGACTGTTCATAACGACCAATGTGGCGGTAAATAATTCCCGCTCCCATTAACGCTTTAGCACGGCCTTTAGCATCATCTATTTGCCCGTGAAGGGCCAAGCTTCTTAATGCATAGTCTAGTGCAAGCACTAAATTCCCTAGGTATCGCTCTGCTTCGGCCAGTGTATTGAGCGTACGCGCCATAGACTTTACTTCATTTAAATCAGTAAATACGGCTAAGGCTATTCCGTAATGTTCGGCGGTTTTTTCTCGGTTCTCTAATCGCTTGTAGGCCTCTGCAATTCTTACGTGGGTTCTTGCGTTTAGCTTTTGAATGTGACTTTCGTTGGCGGTCAGGTATTCAATGGCCATCAAGTATTGTACAACCGCAATAGAGTATTGAGTTTTTGCAAAATGGTAATCGCCCTTGGCCCTTAATGTGATGGCGATAGGAAAAGCTTCACCATATTGAAAAGCCAAAGGTACCAGCGTTGCAATAGCGTTTTCTGCTTTGGTTAACTGTTTATCTTTCACCAATACATCGATATAGCCCGCATACGACAATATGTAATTTTCCGTATCGTTGAGCTTTTCGAATATGGCTGAAGCTGCAAAAAAATGGTGCTGTGACGTTTTGTTTTGACCGGTTCGAATCGATAATTTTCCAAGTAGAAAATGCGCTTGTGCAGTAGTGCTGAAGTCGTCTATTTCTTGTGAAAGTTCCAAGGCTTGATTAGCCCATATAGTACTGCGTTTTGGTGAGGAATCTTGTGCTAATTGTGCTTTTGAAAGGAGTGCATCAGCGCGCTGAAATGAAGCTTTATCCGCAGAAGGCAAGGGGCTAGCCTGCTGCGCATGGGCAGAAGTAAGCACAATTAATAACAGAGTGAAAACGAAAAAGCGCATTTGCTATGGGTTCGGGTTAAAACAACTGAATGAACAGAGTATAAATGCTCAAGCTTTCTACTAACAGAGTGAATATAGTGCTATCAAAGGTCAAATAGTCTAAGTGGTTGTACAATAAATCATCTGTTACTGCTTTTATTGTTGTCTATTGCTTTGATTGCCCCCACTTAAACTACAAATGAAGCCACTTGGCCACTTAACTATAAGGATACTATTTCAATGAGCCGACACTTTGATAACGCTCAAGGGTTATGTGAAGACAAAGATAAAGCCACCGAAGGCTTTGTTTTCAACCAAACGATGTTGCGTATTGCCGACCCTGCACGCTCACTCGATTTTTACACGCGAGTAATGGGCATGACATTGTTGAAACGCCTTGATTTTGAAGAGATGAAATTTAGCCTTTATTTCTTAGCGGCGGGTGATGATTTTTCTGATATCAGCGAAGACGATAGTGAGCGCACCGCCCAAACTTTTGGAAGGCCTGCCATGCTAGAGCTCACTCACAATTGGGGGGATACCGCAGATAGTGTTGACTATCATAATGGCAATAGTGAACCAAAAGGCTTTGGTCATATTGGCTTTCACGTACCGAATCTAGATGCTGCATGTGAAAGATTTGAAGCGCTAGATGTCCCTTTTCAAAAACGCCCTAATGATGGTTCGATGAAAGGTATCGCATTTATTAGAGATCCAGATGATTACTGGATTGAAATTTTTGATGCTAAACAAACGGCTAAGGTATGCGCCCCACACCTGAGCAAGTAATGCAAGGCGCCACATTCTTGTAAACCAAACTTAGTCAGCGTAGCCCCATGGTGCTGCCGGTACGGGTATTGATTGGGTTAAATCAAAATCTACCCGGAACTCTCTGCCTTCTCTAATCAATCGGTAGGTAAAGGTTTCCGGGTAAATAAACATTTGCCAAATATTGGAGCTTGATTGGGGAATGCCACTTTTTGCAAACAAGGCTTTAGAGTAGGCGTCGGCGGGGAAAGATTGGACCTGGGGCCAACCAGCATCGAGGGTATGACCGCCGTACATGGTCGATTCCGAATAGCTACCATCTTCATGTCGATGATCATGCTTAAGCGATAATCCAGAGCCCGTTTTAGTGATTATCCACGTTCTAGACGCATTGTCGCCTATGTGGAAGGGAATATGTAACACGGTGTCTGTACAGCGGCGAACATGCATGACCAAAGGTTGATCTGCCATGCTGCTAGTAGGCTGGTTATCAACCGTTATTTTTCCAGCAAACGCTTTTCCGCATAGCGCGCGTATACTGTCAAAAAAGCTATCGTGGCTGGCAATCGACACTAACGGAGCTGGCTGAACAATAGGTTCAGCGTTAGAAGTCTGTGCGGCCATCAGCACTGGCACTGGTGTAGATACAAGCGCTAAGGTGCCTATAGCCACTAATCGGGGGGCTATTTGAAGCAGTGTTGAGCTAATCTTCATGCGTTATCTTCTTCTTATTATTATCATTATTGATTAGTTGTTCCAGTTTCTTGGTACCAATTGAACAGCACCTTCAACAACTTTCATGTCTAGCGGTACTTTACTCAATAGTGCCACTTTGGGGTTATTCATATCTAGTTTATAAACAGGGTTAGCAGCCAGAAAAGCGTTGAGTAAGTTCATCACTTCGTTGTTTAAAGGCTTTAAGTTCCCTTTGTAGCTACCCGCTTCTACACTTGAATCTAACAAATTAAGATTGCGCAGGAATACGGCTTTTTGCTCACTGTCATAGTAAGGGCTGCCTTCAATCTTAAAGGTTAAGCGAACAGGGTATTTGAACGCGAAAGCATTAATTTCTGCACCTGTGTCTAAACCAAGGGATATAACATCGCGATTATCAGGGCCGATATTCACATTTATATCGTTCACATTTAGCTGTACGGGCAAGCCCATAAGATTAACGTTTTCAGTCAAATTCGGCATTTGCTTATTAAGCAATGATTGGACTTCAGCATTTGTAAAAGAGAAAACGGCTATGCCATTCGTACTTGCACATCCGGTAAGAAAAAGGGTGATAGCAAAGAGTATAACTTTCATAAAAAACCTTCTGTTTAGAGTTCATAGCCTGCAATGAATACAAGAAAAATCTCATAACAAGCAAGCTAATTACTCCCATTATGCCATTTGCTTCATATAAATGACGTTTATTTTGCTGGAAAGGCTTCAAGTAAACTGACCACTAACTCGCTTAGTTTATTTTGGATAGTGACGGCATCGGTAGACTCTACCTCTACACTGCCCACTGCACTGTAAATAAACGTATCGCCACGTACCACATCAATTTGAAGGTTTTGATATTGGGTCACGCGCTCACCAATAGGTACACTGAAAATACTGCCAAGGGAAATACCGCCAGAACGGCCAAATACACCCGTGCCTAAGCCTAGGTTTAGTCGTGTGTCATTTTCTTCACTGGCAGTTGAAGGAAGGAAACCTACCAGTACATCTGCACCTTCTTCAGGCGAAGGCTTGAGCCCCTTGGCGATAAGTGCTCGGCTAATAGCCGATGTGAGTTGGCTTTCTATTTCGGGGTTCAAGCTATTAAGTGGCGGTCGAACAAAAAACGTATCTATTTCGGCAAAGTTCTGGCTTTCATCAATATTAATTTGCGGGCCCTTGTTGGCACAGCCTGCTAAGAAGCTTAATGCCACTAAGGCAAAAAGCATGTAAAAGGGTTTTCTTGCTCTATGTTTACTTCTATTTGTTGGTGTCATAAGTACGCCCAATAAAGAACTGCTGTAGTGGTTTAAAGATGAAAACCACCATTTAGGATCGATTTATTATCGTAAATAGCGCAAATTGAACGTCAAGCCTCATCAATTCACGTAAACCAGTGGTTTTAATTCGCGGTCTATTAGCCATTGCGATAAACTACGCCATAATAAATGAGCCACTTCTAGATTAAGACGAAAAACCATGATCCACAATGATGTTCTACGACGCCTACGCTTTGCTTTGGCAATTAACGATACCGCTGCTATTGGTATTTTCAAGTTAGTAGACTACGACATGGATGTAGATTACCTTCATTCAATTATGAAAAAAGAAGGTGAAGAGGGCTATTTGCCTTGCAGAGATAAAATCATCTCTTTGTTCTTAGATGGCTTAATCATTAAAAGACGTGGCAAGCAAGAAGGTGTTGAGCCTGTTATTTTAAAATCCGGTGAGCGTTTAAGTAACAATGAAGTGCTTCGAAAAATTCGTATTGCTATGAGCTACAAAGACGAAGATATGATTAACGCGCTTCAAATGGCTGATTTTAGATTAAGCAAAAACGAGCTTTCAGCTTTTTTCAGAAAACCAGATCACAGAAACTATAAAGTGGCTGGCGACCAAGTCGTGCGTAACTTATTACAGGGCATGGTGAAGAAGTATCGCCCTGATGCGAAAAAAACAGCGCATACAAAAGAGCAAGTACGCGAGAACGTAAAAGCGGATATTCAGGCCAAAAAAGCCAAAGAGAAAACTAATAAGCCAAGTTCTGTGTGGGGCAAAACCTCTTAACCGTGAACTCATAACTATTGGGCGTTACGCTTTGCACCGTGTTAAGTGTGCAAAAGCATGAAGATTTAAACTGTGCGTAACGCTATCTTCCTCGGCAAGACACCATATTAAACCTGTATGCTACATTCCTCGCCGCTTACCAAATATCAAGCACTAGTCGATTCGGGAAAGCTTCAAAAAGATCCCTCTCAACAACACGCCATTGCATTGCTACAGCAGCTGTACCTTTCATTACAGCAGGTTCACGAAAACGCTTCTCACAAAAGTACGCAACTACAGAGTAAAGGTATATATCTGTGGGGCAAAGTAGGGCGGGGCAAAACCTTTTTGATGGACTTGCTAGACGCGAGTTTGACAAGCTCCCTGTGCAAACGGCAACACTTCCATCATTTCATGCAGGATGTGCATAAGCGGCTCACCGAGCTGTCCGGTAAGTCAGAGCCTTTGCGCCATATTGCGAAGCAGCTAAGTAAGCAGTACAAGGTGTTGTGTTTCGATGAGTTCTTTGTGTCTGATATTGGCGATGCCATGTTACTTGGTAACTTACTGCAATATATGTTTGAACTTAACATGGTGGTGGTGTGTACCAGCAATTGTGCGCCAAACGAGCTTTATCGAAATGGTTTGCAGCGTGCACGCTTTTTGCCGGCTATTGCGGCAATCGAAGCTCATTTAAACATACTGCACTTAGATGGCAAACAAGACCATAGAAAGCGTGCGCTTACATACATTCAACGTTATTTCGAATTACCTAAGCCATTGCAAGCGCAGGCGGCATTGCATCAAACCCTACTTCGTCAGTTCGAATTAACATTTAATAGCACGCCTTCAAGTATAACCGTGTTAGGGCGAACTATTGATATCATCGCTCGAAGTGACGCGGATAAAAATAACTTAGGTATAAGTCATAAGGCAGTTTGTTTCAATTTTTCGGCATTGTGTGAAGGGCCGCGAAGCCACTTTGATTATGTAGAATTAGCCAAGTTGTACAAAACCATATTAGTGTTCAACGTGCCACCTATGAGTGGCCAGGCGTACGAGCGAATTAAAGCGCGGGGCACTGAAGATAACGGTTCGAATATTAACATCGCCTCTGCTGAAACCGGAGAGCGGGAAGTGGTTTTAGCACCTATGGATGATGCATTACGCCGGTTTATTGCATTGGTAGATGAATGTTACGACAGTAAAACTAACTTGGTAATAACGTCTTACGTTCCTCAAGATGAAATTTATACCAGTGGCTCGCTTATGTTTGAATTTAAGCGCACGAAAAGCCGATTGGTAGAAATGGCGTCAGAAGAATTTATGGCGAGTGTGAAGGAAAGATAGGCACGCTAACTTATCTTATGTATTAAAAATAAATCTATGAATGCCTACCTATTCCACCAATTTCCTACAGAACGCTTCACTTTACCTTTATCGATAAATTGAAAGCAGAAAAAGTTTTCAAACTAGCGTGAATTTATCTTAAGACCGATTATCTTAAGCGCATTTAGCTAGGAACGGGAGCGTTCTGCGCGATAAGGTTTTTAGACTTCAACTCACGCCAAAACTCAGTTGGAATTTTCACTTTCATCGCCTTAATGTTCGCGGTGACTTGCTCCATGGTGCGAGCACCAGGAATAATGGCAGAGACAGTATCTGGGGCTTCAGCAAACTGAAGTGCAGCTGTTTTCATATCAATACCGTGTTTTATGGCAACAGTGTTAATAGCAGCAAACTTCTGTGACATGGTATTCGGAATTTTGCTCGAATAGTTAAATCGGTTTCTACCAGCTAAGAAACCGCCATTTAATGGGGCGCCTACTACTACAGACATATCGCGCTTATCCAGCAACGGAAAGGTTTTCTTTAAGGCTTCATCATGATCCAATATGGAATACTGTAAGGCTAACAAAAATATATCGGGGTCTGATATTTCAAGGGCTTTGTATGCCGCATGGGGAGTATTAATGCCAAATCCCCATCCTTTAATAATACCCTCGTCGCGCATCTTCGCTAATTCAGGAATTGCCCCTTTAGCGGCTTGATCAAAGTAATGCACCCAATCTTCACCCATGTCACTGTTTTGAGGCGATAAGTCGTGAATGTATACTATATCAAGTGATGAAACGCCGATGCGCTGCAATGAATCTTCAATAGAGCGACGAGTGCCTGATGCTGTGTAATCATAGCGGTAATGAAACGGTGAGTGATCAGCCCAGTGCCAACTGTTTTCTAATGGCTTCGATGACGCGGTCAATAGCCTACCTACTTTCGACGAAAGCACGTATTCATCCCGCTCTTTATTGCGCAGTAAATCGCCGTAGCGCCTTTCACTTAAACTTAAGCCATAGAAAGGTGATGTATCGTAGTGCCTAATTCCCGAATCCCATGCCGTATTAAGCATTTGCAGAATTTCTTCATCGCTTGAAATGGTATTGAAGCCATTTCCCGCAGCAAGCCCACCTAATCCCATTCGGTATTTGGGGCGATAATGTTTACTGCTTGTCATCGAATTGATGGGTAAGCTCGCGCCTTTTTCGATTTCCCCAAGGGTGGGCATTAACGGCCCTGTAGAAGTCTTGAGCTTAAGTTCCTGTGCCGCAGCTGTTGAACTCATAATAGAACCAAGACCTAGCACCGCTCCTGCTCCAGCACCAGCTTTTATGAAATTCCTTCGTGTTAACATGTCATTAATCTCCGTAAGTGATTTTCAATGCGGTTAATTCCCCTTTAAAAATACTAATCAAATAACTAATGAGATCATGATTGATTGTTGTATAAAAATTTAAATTTTTACGCTTTACTATTCACCTTTAAATTATAATTAATTCTTATTTTAATAAGGGTTATTAATAGCCGAGATTTCTGATTAATTTAAGTTAGTTCAGTCGCCATATTTTTTTGATTTACTATTTTATGAAAATTTCTTAAAGATATAAGTGAAGGGGGTTTCATTATGGCTAATTTTTGGTCAAAAAAACTAATTTTAAGTCATTTGAATATCGAGCGCGAAGCAGTAGGAGTGTTGTTTGTTTGTTAAGTTTTTGATTTTATTTATTTTTGTTTTGTTGGCATTTAGGTTGCAAAATTAACTTCGACTTAACCTAAAGGATGACAATGATGAACACTTTCACTAAAACACTAGCTACAATTACACTTTCTTTATCTACTATTGGCATGGCAAGCGCAGCAGATTCATTATTTGCAGCAGACGATTCAGTGTCTTCTAAATTATGTGTTGTTGCAGCACAAGGCAGTAAAATTCAACTGCACAAATCAATTAAAGATTCTGGTTTGAGTAAAAGCTATATTGCTGAAAATATTACTTGTAATGATCAAAATATCTTAGCCTTTGTGCAAGATTATGCGGAAGACCCAGATAAAATGAACAACGTGCTAACTAACGGTAAATTTAATACCAACGTTGAAATTATCGATTTGGCTGCAGCAAATACAAAAAAGTAATAAGTTGGTAAATTGAAGCCTGAGCATGAAGTTTTCGTTTACATTGTTGTTGCTCAGCACATAATCTAAAAAAGGTGGCCATGGCCACCTTTTTGCTGTTTTACATTTAGCTTCCAATACCAAGTATCTTACTTACTAGACTGCAGGCCAAATTGGCTTACATACTTTTAAGTGCATCAATAATATCTTGCGGCTCTGAACGAGTTCTATAATCAACATCTACATAACGCCAGGTTACGTCGCCACTTTGATTGAGCACAAAGGTGGCTGGAATAGGCAGAATGTTACCATTACCGTTGTTGATGGTTTCTAGATCGAGTTGCCTATCGTTTTTCATGTGCTCAATGAGAAATTCAGGCACTTCCCATGCTACGCCGTACTTACCTGCAACTTTGGCACTTTGATCTGACAATACGATAAAATCCATCTTGCTAATTTCATCTTCACTAAGCGAATCATCTGGCACCTGCGGGCTTATAGCCACTAGGGTTGCCCCTAGCTGTTTTATATCGGCTAATCGAGACTGAAGAGCTCTAAGCTGTAAATTACAATAAGGGCACCAACTTCCGCGATAAAAAGTGACTACAACAGGCCCTTGGTTTAAAAGGGTGGAGAGTGAAACAGTATTCGCTTTTGCATCTGGTAGCGTGAATTCAGGTGCTTTAGCACCAATTGCTAACGCATCACTGCCTTGCTGAAATGACTTAGCTTTAGCTATTTCTGCGTCTACCCCTTTCATGAAATCTGGGTTGCCTTTACGGCCAGCTTCAACCTTCGCTTCAGTTTGTTCTTTTAACGTTGCCATATAAGCCTCATGGTGTGATACATCATAATGACGTATCGAAATAATGGGTATCGAAATGATATTAACGCAGTAACGTTAACGGCTTCTTTGTAGTAATGAAACTTATTTGCACTGCATTTACGACTACCTTCGCCATAAATGCGATATGACGCAAAATCCCGTCTACTCTCGTAATATATTGGATATTATTCTGGACACTCACACTTATTTAGTTATTAACTAGCAATGTATTTACCTAGCCCTACCACTTTCTAAAACTAAGGACTAACTATGAGCCTTCAGCGGGAAAACAGCCCTCAACAGGAAAACAAAACCATTCCACAAGAAGCTTTCGATTGGTACGACGCTTATGCTCACGGCGGCATGGACAGACGCACATTCATGACCAAGCTAACAGGACTAGTTGCCCTTGGTTATTCCATGTCTTTCCTAACCTCTGCATTATTGCCTAACTACGCGATGGCTGAACAAATATCTTTTAATGACCCTGATATTACCGCAACTTACGAAACCTTTGCTTCACCCAAAGGGCACGGAGAAGGTAAAGGGTATTTAGTGATACCAAACGCTTTAACACAAGATGAAACCACACAAAAGAAAGCACCGGTGGTATTGGTAATACACGAAAACCGAGGGCTAAATCCTTACGTTAAAGATGTGGCCAGAAGGCTGGCGAAGGCAGGTTTTATTGCGTTTGCTCCCGATGCCTTGTTTCCACTAGGAGGCTACCCTGGCAATGATGATGAAGGGCGTGCTATGCAGCGAACCCTCGAGCGTTCAAAAATAGAATATGATTTTGTAGCCGCCGCTGAATTTATCAAAGCGCATGAATTATCTAGCGGAAAACTAGGCGCCGTGGGCTTTTGTTTCGGTGGTTATATGGTGAACTATCTAGCTGCCGTCGATAGCAGTCTTATAGATGCAGGTGTACCTTTTTACGGTACCCCAGCAGCTAAGGAATTGCGTAAAAATATTGAGGCCCCTTTACTTATTCAACTCGGTGAATTAGACGAGCGAGTAAACGCCACCTGGCCAGAATACGAAGAAGATTTAAAAGCCAATGATGTTGCGTACGAAATGCATATGTATAAAAACGCGAACCATGGTTTTCATAATGATTCCACGGGGCGGTTTGATAAAGACAATGCTGAGTTAGCATGGTCTAGAACTATTGCATTTTTTAATGCTAAATTGGCTTAAGCTAGCTGCCTTTAAATAGGCTTTTTTAACGTTTCAACGCTTTATTGAAAAGCGTATTACTAATGCAAGGTCTTCAACATAAGCCCGCTTCATTTCAAGGGCTAAAGTGGGGGCCTTGCCTAAGCATTTACTTTCTCTGATTTCATGTTGTGCTTTTTCCTTGCAATAGTTTTCAAACTAAAACCAATACCGCTGCAGCGCACTATATCTTCGCCTTTAAAAAATTAAGAGTGCTTTAAGTTTTCAAGTCAAGAGATCACTGTTGTGGTGCACCTCTCATTGTCACTAGCGATCTCTTGGTGCATTGCCAAAGAGGAAATAACGCCATTGTGAAAAGATATTTTCAAAAACGATTAAGATGAAACTCATCAGATGAGTTTGTCAGGCCAGACAAATACTAGGCTGATTAAAATAACCCTTGAATTTATACTAAAGTCTAACGTTGTTGGTATGTTTATTGTGACGTGTTGATTGAACTCCCACTTGGTTTTCCTCCGAGTTGGTACGTAGTTGCAGTCACAGCAGGAAACACTCATGATAAAAACAAATACACCGTTCCGTCCCACACTATTAAGTGTATCTATTGCGGCAATGTTTGCCGTCAGCCCTGCGTATGCACAGGAAAGTGAAACCGCCAGTGCTGAAACTGAAGAAGAAAAGATTCAAGTAGTAGGTCGTCGTATCTCTACTACCGAGGTAGCAATTGGTACTGGTGAAGTAACCAATACGCTAGCCGTTACGCGAGAAGCGTTGTTGTCGGCCCCAGGTGGTATATCTGGGCTCAAAATGTTAGAAAGTTTACCTGGTTTTAATGTGCAAACGGACGGTGCATTAGGATTATATGAGTTTGGAAACTCTGTGAATGTGCGCGCATTCAACTTAAGCCAAATGGGCTTTGTATTGAACGGCGTACCCATGGGGCGTTCAGATGCTTTCGGCGGAAGCCCTATTTTCAGATACGTAGATAACGAGAACTTAGCGTCTGTTGTGGCATCTCCAGGTGCCGGTGATGTTTCCGCACCAAGTTATTCTACCTTAGGGCCTATAGCTTCTTACTATTCGGTTGACCCGTCTGACGAAGCTGGTGGCATGGTCTCTTACACCATTGGCGATGATGATTTAAATCGCTCTTTTGTTAAGCTGGAAACCGGCGACATAAATGGTTTCAAAGCCTATGTGAGTCGCTCGAAAACCGACAGTGATTTATGGCGCGGGCCCGGTACCATCGACAGAGAGCACATTGAAGGTAAAGCAATTTATGCCTTTAGTGACGAAACGAAATTTACCGTTAGTTATGTAGCAAACGACTTTTTTGATTACGATTCGCCATCAGGTACCGAAGCGACTTTTGATGATAACTATTATTACAGCTACCTAGATGCCATTCCTGAAGGCTGTATTGCCCCATTAACGGGTGTTTACGATTTCAACCAAGATGGGGTAGCGGATGAAAGCGATTTTACCCCTGTGTTTACCGGTAGTAATTGTACAAGTTACTACGAAGATCGCGTAAACGTTCGTGACGATAAACTCTATTCTGCCCAGCTTGAAACCTACCTGCTAGATAACTTGTTGTTTACCGGTACTTATTATTTTGAAGACAAAGATGGTTATGGTGTTTCTCCCGATTCTTATAGTAACACCTTAAGTATTTACGAAGATCAGGCAGCCGCAGGGCTAGATGTGGTGCACCCACGGGGTGTGCAATATGGTTTATCGTCAGTAGGGGGCGATAGAAAAGGCTTCGTTGCTGATTTCAGCTTAGAACTCGATGCCCACGATATTCAATTTGGTGGCTGGCAAGAAAAAGACACTTACCACCGTACGCAACAGCGGTTAAATAAAACCGGCGGTAGTGCTGATGGTGACGTGATTTGGGACGAGGTGGCATATTATCGCCGAGACTACACCTCGGTCCGTGAAACTACGCAGTTGTACGTGAAAGATACCATTAGCTTAATGGACGACAACTTGAAGCTTGAATTGGGTATTAAATCTTTAAGTGTTGATTATTCCCTAGATGGGTATCGTGATTATGACGACTACGAAATTGATGGTGAAGCAGGTTATGGCCCCCAGTCTGTGGGCGGCAAGTTTAGCAACCATTTCTTACCTTCAATAGGCGCGGTATATACCCTAAACGACACCGACCAAGTTTTTGCGTCTTACTCGAAAAACTACGCGCTACCTAATGGTACAGACGATATTTATGACAATGCGGTTAGCTTTGAACCCGATACTCCTGAAGGTGAAGAAGCCGATAACCTTGAATTAGGTTACCGTACCAACAAAGAAAACTTTAACGCGGCATTAGCGTTATTCTATACCCGCTTTGATAATCGTCTGTTTGCTAGTAACGTGTTAAACCCCGCGACTGGTCAGCCTGAGAGCTTTTATATTAATGGCGGCGCTTCAGAAGCCTACGGATTTGAATTGTCAGGTGTTTATCAGCCTGAAGTGTTCAAAAAACAGTTATATATGAACGCTAATATCTCGTACAAAAATGCCAGCTTAGTAGACGGTTTTGGCAGTAACCCCGAAGGCAGCGCCTTAGCTGATAGCCCAGATTGGGTGATGACAGGTGGCATTACCTATGAGCCAACAGAATGGATAGTAGCAAATGTGTCGGCGAAATATACCAGCAGTCGTTTTACCGACTATGCTGAGACCTACGAAATGGACAGCTACACCACAGTAAGTGCCTATGTGGATTTAGGTGGTGTGAACCCCTTCGGTATGCCTGAAAATGTGAGCTTACGGTTAAACGTAGATAACCTTTTCGACAAAGAAGTGTTGTCGTTTGCGTTTGTAGGATCGGCTTTCTATCGCCCTTTGAGCCCTCGTAACGTGCAGGCATCATTAACGGTGGCTTTCTAACATGACAACGAAAACAAAACTAAATCAGTTAAACAAAACAATGGTTGGGGTAGTGGTCGCCTTAGGGCTTGGAACCGCTATGACGAGTTCCATAACACAGGCAGCCGATGCTGTGACACTAGAAGAAGCTGAGGCTATTCAGCGAAAGCTAGTGACCTTGGACACCCACCTTGATACGCCTGCGCATTTGGTCAGGCCTGGGTTTGATATTATGGAAAGGCATACTTATGGCCACGACTTTTCGCAAGTTGATGTACCGCGTATGCAAGAAGGGGCTCTAGATGGCGGTTTTTGGGTACTTTACACACCGCAAGGACCGCTAACTACTGAAGGCTATCAGCAAAGCCGAGATACCGCTTTACTGCGTGCCCTTGCAGTACGCACTATGGTTACCAAGCACCCAGAAACGTTTGCGTTAGCCTTAGATCCGGAAGATGCGAGTGAAATAAAGAAAACCGGTAAACATATAGTTTATATGAGCATGGAAAATTCGTATCCCTTAGGCACAGATATGAGCCTCCTTGAAACTTTCTATAAGTTTGGGCTACGAATGGCAGGGCCGGTACATTTCAAAAACAATCAGCTTGGCGATAGTTCTACCGATCCCCAAGGGGGGAAGTGGGGTGGGCTTTCGCCGCTAGGTGAAACCTTTGTTAGCGAAGCCAATAGATTGGGTATTGTGCTAGACGGCTCACACGCTCATGATGAAACGGTTAAAGACATGATTAAGCTGTCTAAAACTCCCATCATTTTGTCCCACACTGGTGTGAAAGCCATTTACGATCACCCGCGAAACATTGACGACGACTTACTGAAGCAACTTGCGGAATCTGGCGGTGTCATTCAAATGAATGCTTACAGCGACTACCTTACTGCACTGCCTGAAAACCCCGAACGAAAAGAAGCTTACAAGGGGTTAATGGCCATGGTTAAACAAGGTGCTGATCACACGGATTTGTTAGAAAAGCGCAGGGAAATTGAGCATGAGCATCCCGCGGTTAAAGCGTCTTTTGATGTTTACATGAAACACTTTTTACATGCGTTAGCGGTGGTAGGGCCTAAGCATGTAGGAATTGGCGCTGACTGGGATGGTGGCGGCGGTGTAGACGATATGATGGATGTGGTTAATTTACCCATGATCACACAGCGATTGTTGGAAGAAGGCTATACCGAAGAAGACTTAGCAGACATATGGAGCGGCAATGCATTAAGGGTGCTTCAGCAGGCACAAGACTATGCAGCAAGTTTGAAAACAGCGAGTAAATAGATACACTGAATTGAAGAAGCGCCCTATTCATTTGGTGAGTAGGGCGCTTTTTTATCTTAAAATAAAAATGTGGAGTATGCATGAAATCATTACCTCTATTAGCCTCAACATTTGTTGTAGTATCTGCTTTATCGACGCCATTATCTGCCCATGCGGGTAGTGATGATTTTGCAGCAGGTCCTGTATTCAATAACTATGGCAAGCATGCACCTGTGCCAGGCGTGAGTGTGTCGCCTCAGCAACAATTTAAAGTCGCCTTCGATGTGGCTAAAGGGGCTGATGCAGGCAAGGTAAACCGCAAATTTGATTCACTAGCTCGTTTTATTAATATGCATGTCGCCAATGGCGCTAAGCTTGAAAATATTCAACTCGCGTTAGTGGTTCACGGCTCAGCAACGCTTGATGTGATTAATAACGCAGCCTATCAAAAGAAAAAAGGTGAAGATAACGGCAACTTAGGTTTATTGCGTGCACTTATGGGTAAAGGTGTGCGTGTAATCGTGTGCGGCCAATCATCTGCAGCGAATGATGTGCAAAGAGATATGTTAATAGAGGGCGTTGAGATGGACTTATCTGCAATGACAGCCCATGCCCGCTTAAGTGAACAGGGTTTCAGTACTAACCCGTTTTAATCTTTGCTACTGCTAAGCATTCCTTTTTTAATAATATCTAAAAAAGGTGTGTTAGCAGGCAGTGTTCCATACGCTAAGCCTTGCTGTTTGCCTAACCTTGCTTCGCAAAAAGTGTTCGCCATTACGCTATCGCTTCCATTTAGAAGCAAGGCACCTTGCATGGCAATAGCAGTATGCTCTGTAATTAAACGGCTGCGAATTTCTAGGGTGGCGGTATCTTCGAAAGCGTCTAATAGACTTTGCAGGTGGTTATCGTAGCAGGCATTTTTCCCTTTTGCGCTATGCAATAAATCAAAAAGCGCCGCTTTAGATTCTGGCTCTTTGTGCAATGCGCGAAGGACATCTAAGCATTGTACGTTACCACTGCCTTCCCAAATTGAATTAAGCGGAGCTTGGCGATAAAGCCTAGGCAAAATATTCTCTTCCACATAGCCAATGCCCCCCAAGCACTCCTGGGCTTCGTTAATAAATGCTGGGGTTCGCTTACATATCCAGTATTTACCAATCGCCGTTGCGATACGAGCCAGTGCAGCTTCTTTCGGATTGGTTTTACTGGCATCAACGGCGCGAGCGACCCGCATGGTCAGAGCCAGTGAGGCCGAACATTCAAGCGTAAGGTCGGCGATGACATTTTGCATTAAAGGCTGATTGATAAGCGTGTCACCGAAAGCCTCACGGTTGCTGACATGGTGAAGGGCTTGCACTAACGCTTGTCTCATAGAAGCCGACGAGCCAATCATACAATCAAGGCGAGTAAGAGACACCATGTCGATAATCACCCGTACGCCTCGACCTTCTTCACCTATTAAATACGCAGTAGCGCCTTGAAACTCCACTTCTGATGAGGCATTACTCCAGTCTCCCAATTTGTCTTTCAACCGTTGAATGCGTACTTCGTTTAAGGTGCCATCAGGCATAACTCTTGGTAATAAAAAGCACCCTAGGCCAGCGCCAGTTTGCGCAAGAATTAAGTGCCCGTCACACATGGGAGCAGAAAAGAAGAACTTGTGCCCTACAATACGGTAACTACCATCTTCTTGTTTTGTAGCAGTGGTTGTGTTGCGGCGAACGTCGGAGCCACCTTGTTTTTCGGTCATTCCCATACCAATGGACAGGCCATGCTTGTGTTCTGCTGGCAAGGTGCGGTCATCGTACTGCCCATGAACGACTTTATTCACCCAATAATCTGGTAAGCCTTTGGCTTGTCGTAGTGCCGGAATGGCGGCGTGGGTCATGGTAAGAGGGCAAGTTGTGCCCGCGTCAGCTTGATATTGCATGAAAATTAACGCGGCTCTTATGACATGCGCGCCTTGCTGACTTTCATGCTGCCAAGAATAATTGTGTACATTACCCTTCATGGCTGCACTCATCAGCGCGTGGTAGCTAGGATGAAACGCTACATCATCAATTCTGCGACCATACCGATCGAAAGGATGAAACTCTGGCTTGTTTTTATTGGCAAGTTCACCGTGTTCCATTAATTCAAAGCCAGCGACTTGCCCAAATACATCTAGCTGTAATGCTACGTCAGCGTGTGGCGACGTTACATTAGCCATTACAGCGCACTTAAGTAGTGGGTCGTCCTGCCACAAGTTATAAGCGGGTAAGGGAAGAGGCTGATTCTCAACAACATGGGTATCGAACAACGTAGGTGCAGACATAATAAACTCGCCTTGAAAATTTATTAAACATTACTAGTTGTGTCTTTTTGTGTCAAATGTTGTAATTTTTGGTTTTATGACTTTCCAATTTCGATAGCTGATTGAGTGTTTGTTTTTAAGAGCTTTTTTCAAGCGCTTATTATCAAGTGCTTATTTTCAAAAGCTTATGCCCAGTAAGAAAGCGGAAAAAGGATATACTTTGTAAATGCATGACATTTAGGTAAAGTGCTCACTCGATGTCGTTTTAATTACTAATAGATTGGTAAAGCAATATGTTACCCGAAAAACCTACCGGTAAACCCGTAGCCCGCCACTTGTTGATGAAGCTACTTGGTTCACGCCCCGGTATAAAAATGGATGCAGCTAGCGCGGTTAGGGTAGGCGCCTTGTTTGGCATGTCGGAAAATAACATTCGCGTTACCCTTACTCGCTTACAATCGGCAAAACTGCTTAAGCTGGTGGAACGTGGTTATTACCAATTAGGTAAAGAGGGCGAGCAATTTGCTGGCGAGATCAGTAGCTGGCATACCGCAGAATCTAGATTATGTGAATGGCGTGGTGATTGGCTTACCGTGCTAACCACCGCATTAGCAAAAAGTGATCGTAAGGCCACACGGGCACAAGACAGGGCGCTTAAATTAATGGGCTTAAAAAAGCTCTCTGCAGACTTTTATGTTAGGCCTAACAACCTTAATGATACGGTAGGAACAACGCGAGAGCGCTTGTTCCGACTGGGATTAGATAAGAGCGCTGTGGTGTTCAACGCATCTGACTTTGCTGACGCGACGGAAAAAAAGGCAGCAGGGTTGTGGCAGACCAAAAATCTTGAAGCTAGTTACGAAGAAGGGTTAATTGAACTCGCTCGGTCGCGCAAGCGTATAGAAGGCCTGTCATTAGATGATGCAGCAAAGGAATATTATATCGTCGGCGATAACGCCCTAAAACGATTAGTGTTCGACCCGCTGCTGCCAGCGCCTTTGGTTAATGTTGACCTTCGCAAAGCTTTTCGCACAAAAGTAGAAGAGTACGATAAGGCTGGCGCTGAAGTCTGGTATGAATTTTTAAATATAAATAAGTGAGGAAAGAGGTACGAGCACGGAGGTGCTTGCCTGATGCTATCTTTGTGGCACACTGTCATTTGAATTACCGATAAACGGTTGCATAGATACGCACAGATTTTCCAACTTAAATACGTGACATGGAATAAGTAGTATGACGTCAAACCGCCCCCTGTTTAAACACATTCGGAACCACACCGCGCTTTTCAGTGAATTGTCGCGTTATCGTAACATCGCGGTGCAGGGCCTAGGCCTTTCTCAGTACGAATTTCACAAGACCCCAAAGTTCGTTGCAGAGGATGGACGTCGGCTTACCATTGAGCCGGAGCGAAGTATTGTTTTGCCTAATGTAGAGCAACTCAAAGGCGTAAAGAGTAAGCTTGAAAAAGCCATACCTACACTCACAATGGTTGAGCACAGCGAGATTGGTTATCGCTATCCCACCGCCGCGCTGGCGGGGTTAGATGCCCCTTTTATCAAGCGAATGCGCTCTGAGTACTTTCATAAAGTTGATGAAGATCGCAGTATTTGCAGGCCTGTTAATTTGTCTTACGGCATTAAAAGCCGCGGAAAAGCAGATAATCGTCAAGAGTATGAAGTATGGATGCCTGACGAGGCACCAGAGCAAAACCCCTTGCCACTGTTAATCGATCTTTATGGCGAAGACCTACCTAACGATGTACGTCATTTTGTAGAGCAACCTTCGAAAGTGCACGGCTGGATGGGCGTTAAGCGAGCGGCATTTGAAGCTTTGTACCAAAACAAAGAAATATGTGGCGATTTGGTGATTTGTGTTGCCATGAGTGTAGATGCCTACAATATTGGCGCGCGGCCTGATTTGTCGTTCTCGCCAGAAGCTGAAAGCAGTATTGCGGCCAGCAATGCAGAGCTAGAGTGGGAAATAGAAGGCTATTACGCGCCACGTGACTGGGAGTTTGACCACGACATGGTGTGGTCGGCAATCAATCACACACTGGCAGCGATTAATGCGCCTTTAACTGATTTATACGGCAGTACCATTTTGCCAGTGGTAGAAAGCAAAACAGAACGTATTTTGTCAACGCTTAAAAGCTTAGGTGTTCAACAGGACGAAATTGATGATATGAACCTACAACCTTGGGAGTTTATGCTTAATGAAAGTTCCCATAGGGTTAAATCTCACGATCCATCCAGACCGGTTAACCTTTTAGGTAGGTTAAATCGTTTGTTCTACCAGCAAGACCGAAAACTTCCTTCATTAAACTGGATGCACGATTTAATCACGTAGTCGTGAAAGTGCAAAACCAGTTGCAGCTATTAACTTAATTAATGATGCCTGCCGCACTAAGTCGGTGGGCATTTTTGTATCTAGTGCCTCATTGCCTTTCTAATAACGTTTTATAAATACCTACCATCACTCTCGTACTATTTCGATTAGTTCGTAAAACAGTTTAAGCACGTCGGTTACTTCAAATAGGCACCTTCAGGCTACTGAATATAGCCGTATCCAATATTAGATAACAATAATATAGGTTACATATATTCGCATTTTGTAACAACGATTGTTAAAAAGGTTAAAATTTGTAAAAAAATTACAGGCTTGGTGTGAAAAGCACAGTTTTTGTCATTTTCTGTAATTTAATTACGAAATAAGCTTTCTTTTACGTAATTTTTGGTCATAATGTACTCGTTGCTTAAGAAAACTCTAATTTTGTTACACAATAGGAATTACATTATGAAACTGTCAACTTTAGCCATTGCTCTTATCTCTTCAGTAGCGTCTTTAAATGCTTTTGCTCAAGACGTTCGTTTAAACCCAGTTAATCAAAACATTGAAACGCAAGCTTGCTACACAGCCGCTACAGAAGGCTACAGAGCAGCAAAACGTTTAATTCGTGACAACGGATTAAATGTTGAGTCTTTCAGTGCATCATTGCTTTGTAACGATGTAAGCTTGAGAAAGTTTGCTGATTTATACAGCAAAAAAACGCCTAGTGAAGCTAAAGGCATCGCCCTTGTTGCTAAGAACGAAGATATCGCTTCAAAAGCATGTCTAGATGCAGTTTCAATTGGTGCAGAAGAAGCACTTGCTAAGCACGGCTTAGAAGGCGAAACCATTATTTGTAACCACAAAGAAATGTCAGTATTTGCCCGTGCATACAGCACAGAATCAGTTGTTGTACGTCCATTCTCTGAATAGTACAGTCTCACTGATTTAACGTTTGTTTACAGTTTCATGGCCCACTCGGCAACTGGGTGGGCCAGTAACTTATTTTAATCACCACGCTTGCTGGTGTTAGAAAATATCCCTCGAAAAAATTCCCTTGAAAAAACTCCCAGCGATAATCTTCACTCGAACAATATTCCCTCTTTTAAATATAAACAATCCAACCCATTATCTTAGCCTAAAAATAATTAATACCACTTACCCTTAACACCGCGTTATTCGTTTTGACACCTGTACTTTTGTATCCAGATACCTATCCGTCCTCCCATCAATAATCTCCACTGAATATGCACATTGTGCACGTAAGCACTGTGCTAATTTACTGACTATTCACGAGCCTTACGTTTGTTTGCACCGTGTATAAACCTATGAATATTGCTGCAGTAAATACCAATAGAGAGAATCACTATGTCGAAAAGTCACTACGCACTACGTGCATTATTTTGTGTAAGCCTTCTGTCGGTATTAGCAGCATGCGGCGGGGGCTCATCTACTGACGAAACCGTAAGCAGCGATACCAGTGTAGATACCGGTACCGGAGTAGATACAGGTAACGACAGTGATTCGAGTACCACAACGTGTGACTCACCTATGACCGAGCTTTCAAGTGCTTATCTTGAATTTGTTGCGGCACCTAATGTCACTATTGTGTTGTCTGAAGATGGATGCACAGTGTCACTAGAGTCCGCAGGCAAACCCGATCACACATCGTCATACTGGGATTCAGGCAATGCTAGCGGCTTATACGTTGAACCTGAAGATGAAACCTTATTTAACCAACAACGTTCCCCTGGCGACATTGAAGATTACATTAACGATTACGACTTAACTGTGCCTGTATCACCAGAAATAGCTGCCACTTCATCTGCTACGCCGTTAGGTGCGATAGGCATTGCCTTAAGCGGCGCGCCCATTTTCAACGACTCAGAAGGTACGGGAGATGTATCGTTAGGTGTAATACAAGGGTTTGATCGCAATGGTGCCCACACGGGGCCGCAAACTTATCACTACCATTTAGAGCCACAAGCTATCTCTTACGATGATGATTCGCTGGTTGGTATTATGGCAGATGGTTTTTTCATATTCGGAAGACGTTGCTATTCAACCGTAGGCTACCCGACTGATTTGGATGAGTCGAACGGGCATACATCAATAACTCTTTATACCGGTGGTTCAGAAGAAGATGCTGAATATCACTATCACATTTCTTCCGAACAATACCTAAATGGCGATTATTACCTTATTTTCCCAGGTAACTTTCAAGGTACGCCGAGTGACATTAACTAATCCATCAACCTACAAGGTATTGGTGTTCTGTGCGCTCTGGCTTACAGCAACCCATGCGTCGATAGCGTTTAACGATAGACCGCAAGTGGTGGTGTATGAAAGCGATATATCGCTAAATAAGCAAGGCGTTAGGATTTACAAAAAAAGGCCCTTTACTGGGAAAGTGGTGAGCTATCACTCAACCGGTGCGCTTGCTACAGAAGATGAATTTGTTGCCGGGCGCCGTGCAGGCATGGCTAGAAAGTGGTTTTCGAACGGTACCTTAGGTTACGAGGCTTACTATGTGTCAGGAGCACGAGAAGGCAGTGCAAAAACCTGGTGGGTTAACGGTAACCTTCGCTCGGCATTTGTGTATGAAAACGGCAAAGTCGAGGGTGAGGGCTGGCGTTGGTATAGAAGTGGTGCCAAGTTCAAGAAATTTAACTACCACGCAGGCCAGCCAACGGGCTTACAGCAAGCGTGGCGTAAAAACGGCACCTTATATTCAAATTTCGAATACAAAAATGGGCGGATTTATGGGCTTAGAAAAGCAAACAACTGTGTGGGGCTTGAAGATGAAGTTATCTCTGTTGATTACTACCAAAATCAAGCAAGTCTTAGTTTCTAGTGCACTGGTGTTGCTAGGCAGTACCAGTGTAATAACGGCAACTACAGCCTACGGCGCGGATGATTTACCCTACCAATTACCTTATTACAACAGTAAAGAATTTACCCCGCACTGGATTGAAAGCGGTAGTGAAGCGCTTGATGGTTTTCACCAAATACCCCCTTTTAGTTTTACCAATCAAGATGGTGAAGAGGTCAGCGAAAAAGACTTCGATAATAAAGTTTACGTGGCTGGCTTTTTCTTTAGCACGTGTCCGGGAATCTGCCCCATGATCCGCTCTAAGTTAGCAAAGGTGCAAGAAGCGTTTATTGACGACGATAACGTAAAAATTCTTCAGCACTCGATTAGGCCGCATACCGATACGGTTGAATTGCTAAAAGCCTATGCGGATAAAAACGGTATTGTGAGCGAAAAGTGGTATTTGGCGACAGGCGAGCGTGATGCTATTTATTCACTGGCAAAAAGCGCGTACTTCGCCAGCGACGACTTGGGTAACTTGCAAAATACAGAAGATTTTTTGCATACCGAAAGCCTATTGTTGATAGATCAGAATCGTCATATTCGAGGCATATACAATGGGCTCAATAGCGCTTCTGTCGATTATTTGATAGCGGATATTAAAGCGCTAGAAACGCAAGGAGCAGGCTCAACCTCTAAAGAGGTCTCAGAATAAGAAAAGTAAACAGGGTTACGTTGGATATTAGAGCGCAAACCGGCCTTTAAATAAGCTGGTTTGTCTTCGTGACACTTCCACTTTAGCGCCGCTTTCCATTGTTAACTCTAACGCACCAGAGCTACATGGTTGAACCGCAGTTATTTTATCTAACTGTACGACGAAGCTTCTACTTATGCGGAAAAAGTGGTTTTCGGGAAGGCGCTTTTCAATTTGGGCTAACGTTCTGTTAAGCATTGGGTGCTTATCTTCAAAGTGTACTTGAGTGTAATTGCCCATAGCTTCGAACCGCTCTACATTGGATAATGGAATTAGCCAACATTGAGTGCCGTCTTTAACAAAAAAACGCTCCTCCATTGTCATAGGTGAAGTAGCCGAGGTCTTAGTTTCTTCCAATGCTAAGCTTAGGGATAATTTTTCACATGCTTGCGCAAGTCTGGTTTGTGTAATTGGTTTTAGTAAATAATCTACTGCGTTATTTTCAAATGCATCTAAAGCGTATTGTTCAAAAGCAGTGGTGAAAATTACCTTTGGAGCGGGCAGCAATTCAGTCAGTAAATCAAACCCATTTCCGTCGGGTAAATTTATATCTAGAAAAATAACGTCTATTTGATGGTGGGCTAAAGCATCCCTAGCTTGGGCTAAATTTTCTGCTTCAGCCACCAGCGTAATATTGGGTATTTGCGTAAGTTGAGATTTTAGCTCGACACGACCCAATCGAGAATCTTCTACAATCATCGCACTATAACTTCTGGTTTGCGTTACTGATGTCATTGACCTTCCTTGATAACAATTTTTGCAGACACTTGATGTTGGTTTTCAGTTAGAGAGAAATGTGCGCTGTCGGCGTAAAGTAAATTCAAACGCTGCTTAATGTTAGTGATACCTAAGCTTGTAGAGCCTTTTGTAGGCGTTAAATTTCCTGGATTAACAACCTCAATTGATAAATTGTTATCGGCAATAATATTAATGCTAACTGTGCCCCCAGATACTAGTGCCCCAATGCCATGCTTTATGGCGTTTTCAACCAGCAATTGAAGTGCTAAACAAGGCACTTGCCACTTTTCAGTATTGCCAGACACGTTCCAAACTACCCGTAAACGATTTTCAAATTGAAGCTTATTTAATTGAATAAAGCTTATAGTAAGCTCAATCTCTTGGGGTAATGACCATACTTTGTCTTGCTTAGTTTGCAGTGTAGTTCTAAGTACTTCCGACAGTTGCGCTAAGCTGTCTCTGGCCTTATTAGTGTCTTCTAAAATAAGTGCTCGAATATTGTTAATGACGTTGAACATAAAGTGGGGATTAAGCTGATTAATCAACAAGTCCATCTGGCTTGACGCTAACGCTTGGCGTAATTCGGCTTCACGTCGATAGGCTAGTTTCAACGATTTTTGACGTTTTAGAAGTAAGTAAACAGCTGACCAACACAACAAAAAAATGAAGATGGTAGGGAAGGAAGCTACCAATTGGAGAAGCGGTAAGCTGCCCACTTCACCAAATAAATACTGTTTATTGGGAAGTAACACTAAGCCAACGATAAATATAGCGATACACGCCGCCGCAGCACTGCCTAATATTGCTTGCCCAACCCCTTTGGGTATGGAAGCTGAAACTTGATCTCGATAAAACGTTTTAAGAAAACCACTGGCTGCAAGAAGCGCAACAAATAAGCTCAGGGAGTTTACCAGCTCACCCAATTTGTAATGGGTAAAGTAACCACGTGCTAATAAGTTGAACAAGGTTAAGCTGCCCCAAATACTAATTTGGAACAGCCAAAAGGTTAAGTTTTGCTTCATTGTTGTGCTAGCCAAAGGCTTATATCCTCAACGACTTCGGGAGACAGAGTGGTGCTAATCCCTGCATACTCTTCTGGTAAGCCTTTGTCTGCGGGTTGTAATAGGTGGTTTAGGTTAGGGTAAATTTTATAAGTTAGCCATTGTTTATCAATAGATTGTATAAAGCCATCAAGGTTTTGACGAACAGGAACTTGTAAGTCTTTCGCACCATGCACTGCGAATACCGGAAGGGATAACTTTCTAAGGTAATCCTTAGGGTCGGTTTTAATGAAATATTGCATCCACTCAGATGTTAGCTGAGACAGTTGTGCTTCTTGCTGAGACGCGGGAACACCCGAAGCTGACATCAGTGCTCTAATATCTTCTTTTGAATCATCTTGTGATATCGCACTTATCAGCTTACGTTGCAGTTTATCGTCTTTTTCAAGTTCACTACTGGCCATTCCTCGCATCTTTTGGATTAAGTAAGATTGATCAATTAATATCTCCCCCCCTGTAGTGCTCGGTCCAGCAAGTGAGATGTAAAAGTCGGCAGAGGCGTTCTTGTTATTTGCCAATGCGATAGCGGCAATGAGGCTGCCTTCGCTATGGCCGATATAACCTACTTTACTTGAAGCTACCGAGTCATGATGCTTCAAAAAGCGTAACGCGGCATTGGCATCATTCGCAAAGTCTTTGCTGGTGGCGGTAGCATACTCCCCGCCTGATTCACCAACGCCTCTGTCGTCGAATCTTAGCACTGCAATACCTTTTTTAGTGAGTAAATCAGCTAGCACGGCGTATAGCTTGTGGCCAACAATATCACCGTCTTGTTGGGTTGGCCCTGAGCCCGACAAAATAATAGCGGTATGAGTAAAAGGCTGGTCGGGTACAAACAATGTGCCGGCCAAAGTATGGCCATCACTGTCATTTAAAAAGTTAACCTCTTCTACCGTATACTGAGGTGTTAGACTGGGATCTTGCGGTTTGGCTTGGCGAGTAACCTTGACTTGGGTTTTGACCAAGTCAACGGGTGCGTTAAAGCTACCTTGCTGGTAAACACCTTTTATTGTGTTTTTTTCCAATGTACCTTCGTAGCGTATACCTGCGGCATTTAATACTAACGTAATTCCATTTCCTATCTGCGAAACACTGTCAAATTGAAGGCCAAACTGGTTTTGAGCTGGAACATCTAAAGTGGCTACCAAGTCATTTTCTGATTTCTCGATGTTAAACACAAATTCAATGCTTTGGTTTTCGCTAACGCTCAGTTGCCCTTGCCAATGGCCTACAAATTTTTCGCGACTAATGCCTTCATTGTTTAGGGAAACGGTTGAAGAAGATGCGTCTGAATTAACGGCGCTACTCATGCTTTTTGGCTTAGCCTCATTATTAAGTGATTGATGATTAGCTGCATAGCAATTAAAGAAAAGGCTGCTGGCAAGCACGGTTGCGATGGTTACATGTAAATATGATTTCATTTTTATTTCCTCTTAAGTAAGTAGAGCCAGCTTACGTATAAGAAAATGGCGTATGAGCTTTTTTATATAAGCGGTAAATAAATCATGTGAGCGGTGCTAAAGTGAGGACGGAACAATCAAAACACTTTCGAAATTTTTTGGTTAGCAGTGTGCGCGCTTAAAATACATTAATAAGCGCGCGATAGTCTGTGTATTAAAGTTTTGAGGAAGAAATGAGATGGAGTACTTTTTGCCTGCCGTCGAGGTACTCTACTTTTTCACCATCGAAAAACGCATCTTCCTCTAACATAATGCGAATATCTTTACCCCATTCAGGAATGTGAGTGGCAGCATTGAGTTCAATGGAATATACGGTGTTTGGGTACATGGGGTAGTCGCCCTGTACAGGAACGCCTTCTTGGGCATCCCACATACCAATGGTTGGCCCAGCAGCGTGACCATGAAACCCAAGGGGGTGAGTATAAATAGCGGGTGTTAGACCTTCTTCTATGGCTTGTTCTCGAGACATTTTTAAAATCTCATTGCCGGTGCGTCCCACCTTAAAATTGTTGGTAAGGATATCTTGCAAACGGTTACCTGCCGCGAACGCTTTTACAATGCTCTCGGGCGGCGCGGTTTCACCAGGTTTTAACACGTATGCATGCTGTTGTTGGTCGGTGTTTAAGCGCAGGTAAGTAATGCCAAAATCAACATGGATAAGGTCTCCTGGCTGAATAGTATTTTCACCGGCGCGCTTACTAAACGCTTTTATTTGATCAAATTTTTCATTGTCGGCACGTTGAATAGACACTGAAGGATGAAACCAGTTTTCTAACCCTAATGCCTTGCTTTGATCACGCAGCCACCATATAACATCGTCAGTGGTGGTGATTCCTGGGGTTATAACTTCATTTGAAAAAGCCGTTGCAATAAGTTTGTGGCCAATTTGAGTCAGGGTAGGGTAGTGTTGCATTTCAAGCTTACTACGAGTTTCTAGCCAAGCAATGGCAAGTTTTTCACCTGATACCACACGGTCTTTGAAGGTAGGGGAAAGGGCGGCCATAAACTTGCGGTTTTCAGTGCTGCTCATGCCATCTGCCAGAGCGAACGCATCTGAAACATTTACTGCAATCTGTTTGGGGTTGCGCGCTTCGATAACTTCAGCAAGTGCTTTCCACTGATTTGGCTGGGCTTCTTTATCCCATGCTTTTTCAAATAAGTCGGCAACGGCATAGCGAGCTACCGCTAAACGCTCTAGAGGTTTTCCTTCCCCAGGGTTATAAATGACTAACATGGTATGCCTGCGGGCAGATAGCCACGTTGATGGCAGCATGGTCTTAATGACGGGGTCTTCATTGTATTCCCGCGACATGATCACCCACATTTCAATATTAGTACGCTGCATAAGACCGGGTAAAACCTGCTCGAAACGTTGCGTTAGTATTTCATCGACCAACTCGCTCCTTGCCTGCATATTCATGACATCCTTGGCCATACACTGCAAACTCACCAATACTAAAACAAGCGTACAAACTGCTCTCATTCCCTTTCCTTATTTGTTTGAATTATAAGCATGTAATGATTAAAACTAGCACAAGCTGTTTAGCTTAAGCAATGGTGACTACAATTAAGAAGAAGGGGAGTTGGTTTGTTTCATTCAAGCCAATACACGCTAAATGAAAGCCAGATAGATGCCAGATGAAAATGCGATATAGCCTGGCGTTATAATGAGTATAAGCCTTCATAGACGCGCATCGTCAATCGTATTGATGCGGATCAATACGCTAAACGAAAATTCCTTGTTTACTTAGCCTTAACGCGAAAGGCATGTTGTAGAATTTTTTTGAATTCAATGTCGGCAATTTTCCTTCAATAGATAAATTAAATTGTGATTGCAGTTTAATCATCATCGATTTAGGTATTACCCTAGCCGGAGCCAGTTATGAATGCAGAGATTGATTTACAGCAAATAATAGAAAGTACGATGGTGTTAGTGCTAGCGGGTGGGCAGGGCTCACGGTTAAAAGCACTGACTGAAACCCGGGCTAAACCTGTACTAGAGTTTGGCAGTCATTGTCGAATCATCGATTTTCCCCTTTCAAACTGTGTCAACTCCGGCCTTAACCGAATTGCAGTACTCACCCAATATAAGTCTCAGTGTTTAATTCGGCATTTAATGCAGCATTGGGGCACGTTGAATAACAGTTTTGGGGGGCGACTAGATATTCTTCCCGCTTCCCAGCAACAGTCAGAAAGCTGGTATCAAGGCACTGCCGACGCCTGCTTTCAGAATATTGAATACATTAAAGCCCGAGCGCCTAAATATGTGATGATCTTATCGGGTGATCACGTCTATCAAATGGATTACCGAAAACTGCTTGCTGAACATGTGAAAAACGGCGCTGAAATGACAGTATCTTGTATAGAAGTACCTACTAAGAATGCTGCAAACCAGTTAGGCGTATTAAGTGCTGATAGTAAAGGACAAGTAACCGCTTTCGATGAAAAACCAAGTAAACCACACCCATTATTAGATGCTCCAGAATATTGTTTAGCTTCAATGGGCAATTATGTAGTGAATGCTGAAGTGCTATATCGGCTACTTAAAGCAGACGCTAAAGCGTTAGAATCAGACCATGACTTTGGCAAAAACGTTATTCCCAACATTATTGAACAACACAAAGTGTTTGCACATCGCTTTAGAGGTGCTGATGGTTGCCAAATTCCTTATTGGCGCGATGTAGGCACTATCGATAGCTATTGGCGTGCTCATATGGATTTGCTAAACAACAGCGACATGTTGAATTTAGCCGATCCGGCTTGGCCTATCTGGGGAAGTGCCTTGTCTAGCGCGCCAACCCAAATACGGGGCGGAGCTCAAAAAGGCCAGTGCGATCTAAACCAGATACTCATTGGCACGGGTTGCCAATTGAACAATTGCCGAATACACCACACTGTTTTGTCATCCAATTGCACAGTTGGTGATGGCGCCTCACTTCAAGGCTGTGTATTGCTGCCTGATGTGACTATCGAATCTGGCGCTAAATTAAAAAATGTTATCGTAGATAAAGGCGTGACTATTCCCGCTAACTTAGCGATTGACGACGTTAATATTGCCAAACACTTCGGATTTTCAGTGAGCGAAAAAGGGGTGGTACTCATTACTCAGAAAGTTATCGATAGCTTTACTGACGTAGAGCTACATTTTGATGTACCTCATAAACCTTCGAGCGTAAGGTCAATTAGGCCTTTGCCCTCAGAGGTTACGGCTAGAAAAATTGCTCGCTCAATGGTACCAACGGCGTTGAACGAGCGTTAAGGTAAACCTAGTTAATGAGCAAAAAAATAGGCGCTAAATGCGCCTATTTTTATTTTTACAGTCTACTAACTATAGCGATTAAAGCGTTTACTATGCATAGCGTGGGCTACAAACAGAAACGATAAGATTAGTTAATGGTTAATCAATTAACGGCTCATCGTCATCTTCTTCTTCCTGCTTCTCGTATTTCTCTTCTTCTACAGGAATAACTTCCTCAGAAGAATAGTAAACACTGACAGGCGCAGAATAGTTAGGTACATCGTCGTAAGCAAAAACAGAGTAGTACTTTTCAACATTGGGGTTACCAAAGTTGTCGTAAGTATACTCATCAGAACCTGCATAAAGCTTCACGCCGTCAAGCGGCGAACGTGGCGAGTGGAAGCGGTTTCTAACCACAAACGCGCCAACTAAATCGGCATGTTTAGGGTTACTCCAACTCAGTTTCACCTGACGATTCTCTAAGGTTACGCTTAAGTTCGCTGGTGCCGGTAAAGGTTCTTTACGGCGCTCAATGTACTTAATAACCAACTTACACACTTGGTTACTGTGTAAGTCATGCCAGTTTACTAGCATGTTCTTTTCAGCACTTGAAGACGTAGAGCGAACCACGAAATGAAATGGCGCATGCTTCGCGTGCATGTCTTCCAACGCTTCACGGCAATAACTATCAAAAATAAAGTTGTGAGAGCTCTTGTCTTTGAGTTGAACGTTACTCACCTCGTAGCCAATAAACTCTTTCTTCTCTCTATTTTTAACGCTTTGATAGTCAAGATCTTCAAGACCCGCTAATTCAATGGTGAAACGAATATCTTGCGATGTAGGCAAGGCATTGTCGTTGCTCATGGTTAAGTAGGCTTCAGTGATCACCGTTTTCTTAGGATCAGGTAGATTTTCGGTTAAGAAGGTCATTTGACCGTAAACCACATCGCCGTTTGAATCGAAACCAGACTGCAGCTCGTTTTTATTCACTTCGGCTTTTGATACAGTACTAAGTGATGACGGGGTGAGCTCTACCTGTTTGCTTGGAAGCGTGTAAATAACTTCCAAGTTAGGGCGGTAATGAATACCTGAACCAAACTTTCCGTAACCAATATCAAATTGCATCATTTGCGAGTCTGCACCAAGAGGAAGTTTTCTTGGGCCTTCAACGCGAAGCAATAAGGTACCGTTCTTAATAGATTTACGAATAATGCGACGTTCAGCCACATTCAAATCCCAGTGGGACCAAATACCTTGAGTTAGCTTATCTGAGCGAATTTCATCACCTAGTGTTTGAATAGGCTTCGCTTGATGAATTTGGTTGAAGTCTGTGATGTCAGAAATTTCTGACGGATCGAGAATAGACACTGTCCATTCACCAAAATTTTCTACCTTCGCGTTAACACGGTTCATTGGGTACAAGGAGAAACTCGCATTCTTAATACGGGCTTCTTCAGGTAAGTTTTCCATGTTAAACGCTATTACGCCATAACAAATACCACGGCGTTTGTTCACACCTACAAACAGTGAGTTGTAACCGAAATGCTCGCGGTTTTTCTCAAGGGTATATTGGCCTACATAACCAATACCGCGCTTCGACGGGAACAAACCTCTGAAGTATTCATCTTCAGACAGCTGGGTCTTAAGCTTAATTTCAGGGCTGAAAGGCGACTTGGTGTCGGTAACTTTATTAACCGCACGTAAATTGTAGAAATATTTCTGGCCACTTTTAAGCTGCACATCTGTGAACGTGTGTTTGCCAATAATCGCAATAAGATTATCTTCACGACAAGGGCTTTTCACCGTTTCAGAGCGATACAATTCAAAATAGATATCATCAGATTCTGAGTAATCCCAGCATAGGGTCGCTTCGTAAACGCCCACTGATTCAATAGTGAAGTTATCTACCCGAGCAGGTGCTTCATCAGAGTAGTTTTTCGCTTCTGAAAGTGCGTAAAGTACCGCAGGTACATTTTCATCTACACTTTGCGACATATTCGCCATGTAATCAGGAATGTTGCGAGTGCCAACTTCTACCACCGCCGAAATAATACCTAGCGAATAATAATATTCACGGCCACTACCATTGATAAGGTTTGTAGGTGGCTTGCCACGGTGTATACCGTACTGGCGACCCGTTACTTTATGGATTTCACGGTTCATATTGGCGCACAATACGTTTAAGTCAGTGCCTTCAATTTCAGACTCGTGATTAAACTTATGCGCAGGGAAAAACACGTTACCTTGCGAGTGATAATCTAGCGCAATAGTAATGTTTTTATGCTCGAGTACGAAATCACGAATGGCCGCAGTTTCTGGCTCAGAAAACGCCGCTGGGCCTGAGTAGGTGTTTACCGTGGTATCAGCAGAACGCTTAAAGCGAACACCAAAGTTACGATTCAAGTCTACACCAAAGGTGCCATCGCCGTTGTCACGTCTATTTTTACGCCAAAAAGAGAAGTGGGTACGAGAATACTCAAACCCATCCGGGTTTAAACAAGGCACCATATATAAGGTATTACGGCTTAATGCTTGTTGTATAGATGGGTTGTGATCAATATTGGTTAGCACGTTATCAATAAACTTAATGGCTAACTCGTTGCCAATCCACTCGCGCGCGTGGATGGTTCCTGTAAAAAGCAGAGCGGGTTTACTATCCGCAGTTTCAATGTTAGCAGAAAGGGTAGCCATCATAATTGGCCTACCTTCCCACGTCGTTCCAATGCTATGCACGCGAATAAGCTCAGGGTATTTTTCCTGAGCTTGTTCTAAAAACGCCATTGTTTCTTGATACGAGGTATATTGTTTTTTCATTATTTCTTCTTTACTAAGAGAAATCAGTGGTTACCAGCGTAGTCTTGAAATTATCCCAATGCGCGATAATTGCATCGACTTTCTTCTGCTGAATGTTTTTAACCGTCAGAAACACGCTTGGATCAGCGTAAATCGCTTTTGACGTGCCCTCTTCACCAAGAGTACTGATTATCACCTCTGTAAGTTTAGGGCCTATACCTTTTACGCCAGCAAAAAAGCTTTCTAACTCTGACGTAGTTAAAATGAGTTCGCCCGCATCTATTTCGGTGTCGTCTTCAAACTCATCGTTGCTATCATTTAATACACGTTCTAGCCCATCACCGATGACATCTTCTATGCCATCATCTTCACTCACATCTTGGTTTTCTAAATGCAAGTCGGTCACTATTTTGGCTTTACTTTTGGGCGTGTAGTTATCTTGAAAATTCCAAGATTCACTTGGCCATTCTTCGTCGAGTTGTAGTTCAACGGGTAACAAAGGATAAAGTTCAGGATTAGTTACCGCTGCTGAGTCTGCACTATCACTGCTTGGTGTATATTCGCCAAAAGTAATATTTCTCATAGTGCGTAAAAGCGGCGTGCGAATCTTACCCAGTTCCTCCCAGTTATACAAAGGAATATGCGGCTTCTTAAAGCGCTCTGAACACAAGGTCCACATTATATACTGGCCAATCCAGTCACGAATATAAGGGAAGGCGGCAAATGCAGTGGCGCATTCTAGTATACGGAACTTACCATCCACACCTAACGCAATATCAGACGCCCAATATTCAGCTTTTGCGGCTTTAGACGCATTCACTGCTATTTGTAACGCTTCTTTGGGCACATCAGAATAATCCATCGAGCCACCCTGACTGGTGTTGGTTAGCCATTCACCTTCTGGTGGACGACGCCAAAACGCACAAACTGGCTTGTGGCCAATCAGCATCACGCGAATATCTGCCATCATAGGCACAAATTCTTGCACATAAACGGGGTGATATTTCTTTTTCTTAAGCAGTTCGGCCGCTTCTTTAAAGCTATCTACTTTATGTACGAAATAACCACCATAGTTAGATGGACCATAAGACTTTTTAATAATTTTTGGATAACTGGTTTTACGTAAAAACGCCATAGCTTCGTCTTTCTCGTAAAAAATATCCGTTTTGGGAATAGGCAAGTCGTGCTTTTCGCAAAAATGGGTCACATTTTCTTTCGACTTGTTGGCAAACTGCGTATCCATTGAAGGCAAAAAGCGCACATCTGGCAGTTCGCGAGCAATTTCACGGAACGTCTCATAAGCTGTAGCAGGAATATTACCAATAAGAATATCGATATTTTTGCTTTTCACTTCACGAACAAAGCGGGCTTTGTCGTTACCCCAGTGGTAACACACAGTTTCAATTTTATCTGGCCAGCCTTTAAAATTAGACTTGTCGAAGAAGCGCAGTACATGGTCTAAGTAGAGTAGGCCAATAGTAGGTAGTTTAGTCGTAGACATTTTACTTTCTCGTTTAAAGTTGAGAGGTTAGCGCGGCTTGAATACTGGCGCGCTTTTCAATTGCTTTTCGCTCAATCAAGTTAACGATCCGCTCGATTTTTCCATCATTGAACGTCAACCCTGCAGCTTCTTGCTCAGGCGTGGCGAATGCAGGAATACCGTTTACTTCTAGTACTACATATTCTTCATGTTCTTGGTCATAGATAACATCTACCCCAGCGATATCTAGCCCCGTTACCTTGGCGGCTTTGATTGCAAGTGCAACTAATTCATCATTAGGTTCACGGCGAATAACAGATCCACCACTCGTTACGTTAGTTTTCCAATCGTCTTTAGGTGCTTGGCGTCCGTAACAACCTACGAATTCACCATCAACAATGTCGATGCGATAGTCTGTCATGTCGTAATTGATAAAGCGTTCAACGTAGAAGTGGGGAATATTGGTTTGATCCAAAAAGGGAATAAGCATATCTAATGAACGCTCATCTTCCACTTTTACTATGCCCATTCCGCCCCAGCCATCGGTAGGCTTGTATACCAGGCGTCCGCCCCATTCGCGGATAGTATTTTTAAGCATCGGCTTATCTTTGGTATTACATAATCGGTAATCAGGTGTACGAATACCCGCGCGAGATAAACGATGTGAAGTGCGAAGTTTATCTTCAGATAACGAAAAAGATTCAAAACTGTTAAGGCACGGAATTGATTCGTTCAATACTTGATAAAGAAAAACTTGATAAGGTGTTTGTTGACCTGCATTGTATGAAAAGAACGCATCTAACTCTTCCATATTCACGTTATGACACGTAATGGTTCCGTTGTGTGCGTTTGCATGTCCTAAGTTAAGATCGGTAATTGCTTCGATATCGCGATCTCGTAATTGATTGACGATTTTAGCCTGTATGGCAGTACCGCCGCTGTTGCTGTACATCCACATCCCGACTGTATACTTTGGCACGACTTTTAACCCTATTTTTATGAATCGATGAATTGACATTCTGTTCGATTTACGTAAGAAGATTTCTCAAAATAAAAATTTGCACCAAAATGGGTGGTAAATATCTATTTTAGATGAGAAATATGACATATATTAGACTTTAGGGTACGTCTTGGTACGAGGAGTCCCTCCCAAAAGCGGCGCCATTAAACGGCTAAATTGCGTACTATTCAAGTTTAATTTTTGCTCAGTGGAAATTATTTTCAATATTTGTAATTTTAACGTTTAAAGCATGTGTGATTGCTGTTAATTGCCCAATTAAAACAAGGGCTTCAGCGTAGTTTGGTTTTAATTAATACTTGGAATAAATAGCATGAATAGTAGTCTGGACTTTACCGAACTTGCCACAATTATATCGCTCAATTCTTACACTAAAAATAAAGCGGGTGTAGATCACAATGCTGACATCTTTAATGCGTGGATGGAGCAACTTGGATTCTCTGTAGAAACGCATCGACGCGAAGCAATTGGTAACCATGTTCACTATCTGTCTAAAAAGAGTGAAGGCGCAAAATTACTGCTACTTGGTCACCTAGATACCGTGTTTCCGCCAGACACCTTTACCGAATTCCGAGAAGATGATGAATGGATTTACGGCCCAGGTGTGTGCGATATGAAAGGCGGTAATTATATTGCGCTAACAGCACTTCGAAATGTATTTGCCGAACAAGGCCACATCGCGAACATTGATATGCTATTGGTGAGCGATGAAGAAAGTGGCAGTGACGACAGTAAGCTGCTTACCAGTGAATTAGCCAAAGCCTACGATGCCTGTATGGTTTTTGAAGCGGCGGGCCCCGATCATGATGTGGTTATCTCTCGAAAAGGGATTGCGACTTTTCAAATCGAATTCGAAGGCAAAGGCGCTCACGCGGGTAATCATTATACCGACGGTATTAATGCGAACTTGGCTGCGGCTCATATGTTAATTGCCCTGACCAATCTAACAGACCTTGAAAAAGGCACCACGGTTAACGCCGGCAAAATGAAAGGTGGATTAGGCGCAAACACTATTTCGCCTAGTGCTAGCTTGACGGTAGAAGCGCGGTTCACTCAATCAGAAGAGCGGGACAGAGTGTTAGCTGCGTTTGAAGAAGTCACCCAAAATCCTGCTGTTGAAGGGGTAAAAGTAGTGGTAACTGGTGGTTTGCAGCGAGATGTCATGCAGCCTACAGAAGCACAGGCACAGTTTATTGCCGAACTAGAGTCTGTATTGGGGGCGCCACTTAAATTAGAAAAACGTGGTGGGGTGAGTGATGCGAATGTAGTGTCGGCTGCAGGGGTGCCAACCCTTGATGGCTTTGGCCCTTACGGCGATGGCGATCACACCATTCATGAACGTGCGAGCAAATCGAGCTTTGAACGGCGTATAGGCGAGGTGAGTAAAATTTTAGCGCACTTTAATAGCGCTAATTAAATGCTCGTTTATGTTACTGGAGGCCTTTACTTTATACCTTAAGTAATCTTAACGCATGAGTAGGTAGCAGTGTTCCAGAGATAGCGCCACAACAATGAAAAGCCTGACCCTGTTCAGGCTTTTTTGTGGGTAACCGTTTGCTCATCATATTCCAATGCATCTTATCGCTTTATTCATTCATTCAACGCAGATGAATAAAGTCTTAACCCCTCCTTAACCTACTACAATCTAAGATTAGCTATATCTAATAAATAGTTGTTTCTTGCAGAGTTAACTGCTTAATCCTATTTTTATTGTGAAGTTAATAAGGAAACTTTATGAAGAAGAATTTAACATTAATGCTAGGCCTCTTAGTGTTTGGGGCGCTGCTTAGCGGCTGCGGACAACAGAGCGATACTCCTCCAGATGGCTTTGGCACACCTAGAGAAATCGAAGTTTCGTACATAACTGTCACACCCAGCAGTCATAAAATAGATACTCAATTACAAGGAAGGATTACGGCATCGAAAGAAGCGGAAGTTCGTCCCCAAGTAAGTGGCATCATTCAACAGCGCTTGTTCACCGAAGGTCAATTTGTCGAGAAAGGACAGACACTTTACCAAATTGACCCTGAAACCTATCAAGCAGCTTACAACGAGGCGGCCGCAACATTAAATAACGCAAAGGCTGCGGAGGAAACGGCGAAGCTTAAAGATGAGCGCTACGCTAATTTATTGAAAGTTGAAGGAATATCTCAACAAGATGCGGATGACGCTCACGCGGAATATTTAGAAGCGAAAGCCAATATTGATATGTATGAAGCTGCTTTAGATACCGCAAAAATTAATCTTGAATACACAAAAGTGCTGGCGCCAATTTCTGGTCGAATCGGAATATCCTCTATCACTCAAGGTGCGCTTGTTACTGCACAACAAGACACTTCACTGGCAACAATTCGCGCGTTAGATCCTATTTACGTGGATATGATAAAAAGCAGTAAAGCACTTTTGAGACTAAGAAGGTTAATAAGTAAAAGCGACATACATGAAGGTACTGCTGAGGTTACGCTTTCTTTAGAAGATGGAAGTGATTATGACTTAACAGGTGAACTAAAAATGCAGGAAGTGGCAGTAGATGCCTCTACGGGAGCGGTTACATTACGCGCTGAATTCCCGAACCCAGATGGTCTTCTATTACCTGGAATGTTTGTTCGAGCTACGGTCAGTGATGCGGTAGATGATCAGGCTATTTTAGTTCCGCAACAGGGCATTTATCATAGCGCGACTGATGAGGCATACGCTTATGTCATCAACGAATCAAACCAAATAGAAAAACGTAGTGTAGAGACCGCGGTTGCTATAGGCAATCAATGGGTAATTATTAGCGGATTAGAAGCTAATGAGAAGTTACTCGTTGAAGGCGCAGGAAAAGTAAAAGAGGGCAGTCAAGTAATACCTGTAGAGGTAAAAATAGATAGCGGTGGCGCTGTTATTGATAGCAATAACAATGGCGATTCTGTTAACGCACGCACAGGGAGTAAATAATTCATGTTTGCGCGTTTTTTTATCGACCGCCCCGTTTTTGCGTGGGTTATATCTATCATCATTATGCTAACGGGTTTGGCATCAATAATGTCACTACCCATCGCGCAATACCCTAGTGTTGCTCCTCCTGTTATTAGTGTTAGCACTACCTATACAGGCGCAGATGCCCAAACCGTAGAAAACAGTGTTACGCAGATTTTGGAACAACAACTAACCGGGCTTGATGGTTTATTGTATTTTTCATCGTCAAGTACGTCAGATGGCTCTGCATCAGTAGATATCACTTTTGAACAAAACACCGATGCTGATTATGCGCAGGTGCAGGTGCAAAATAAAGTGGAGCAAGTAAGCTCTCGTTTCCCTGAAGCAGTGCAATCTGAAGGGGTGACAGTTACCAAATCAAATACCGACTTCTTACTTGTTGTGTCGGTCTATGATGCAAATGATCAAGTTACAGCTGCCGATATTTCAGATTATATTTCTTCTAACATGGAAGATTCCTTAGCACGTGTTGAAGGGGTGGGCGATACCCGAGTATTTGGATCAGAATACGCGATGCGTATTTGGTTGGACCCAACAAAACTGGCTGCCTATGACCTCATGCCCTCAGATGTCACTAGCGCATTAACGGCGCAAAACGTACAAGTGCCCGCGGGTAGCCTTGGTGCTAGCCCCACACTACCAAACCAAGAATTAAATGCGACGGTCACGGCGCAATCGATGATGTCAACCGCCGATGAGTTCCGCAATATTATTCTTAAATACAGTTCAACAGGTGCAAATGTTTTATTGAGTGATGTCGCTAGAGTAGAAAAAGGAAGTGAAAGCTATGGCGTTATTTCTCGCTTAAATAGTCACCCCGCTTCTGGTATAGCAATAATGCTGTCGCCGGGTGCAAATGCGCTAGATACGGCAACAGCAGTTAAAAATAAAGTGGCAGAATTGGCCGCTAATATGCCAGCGGGTTATGAAATTGCTTTCCCCAAAGACAGTACTGAATTTATTAAAATTTCTATCACTGAAGTGGTGCACACCTTGGCTGAGGCGGTTGTACTCGTTGTGTTAGTTATGTGGTTGTTCTTGCAGAACTGGCGTGCCACGCTTATTCCCGCTATTGCGGTTCCTGTGGTTTTACTTGGCACTTTTGGGGTGCTATCAGCCTTTGGCTTTTCTATTAATACGTTGACCATGTTCGGTATTGTGTTGTCTATCGGTCTTCTGGTTGACGATGCCATAGTTGTAGTAGAAAACGTTGAACGACTAATGGAAGATGAGAACCTTTCGCCGCGAGATGCCACAATAAAATCCATGTCAGAAATTACAGGAGCCTTAATTGGTATTGCTGTTGTGCTCTCTGCTGTATTTCTTCCAATGGCGTTCTTTGGGGGCTCTACAGGCGTAATTTATAAGCAATTCTCAGTGGCTATCGTATCTTCGATGATATTGTCGGTTATTGTTGCATTAACGCTAAGCCCAACACTGTGTGCCACCCTTCTTAAGCATAAATCGCCTAAAGATAGCACTGATAAAAATCAGCGTAAGACTAAGCGCACGAGCTTTTTCGCTAAATTTAATGCGATGTTTGATAAGTTAACAACATCATATTCGAGCCGTGTGGGTAAGATTGTTAACCAAAAAGTTCGTTGGTTAGTGGTGTATGCAATTATCATCGGCGGACTGAGTATCTTGATCATTCGTATGCCAACAGGCTTCCTACCTAATGAAGATCAGGGAAGCATTATGTTTCAAGTCAATCTAGCAGAAGGTGCTTCTATTAAACGCACTAGCGCAGCCGTATCGCAAGTGGAAGATTACCTATTAAATGAAGAATCTGACGTTGTTGATAGAGCTTTTTCTATTTCTGGCTTTAACTTTTCAGGAACCGGGCAAAATGCGGGAATGGGCTTTATTTCACTCTACCCGTGGGATGATCGTACCGAAGACGATGAAAGTGCTGATGCGCTCATTAATCGTATTAACAAAAATTTATCGGGGATACGCGATGCAAGTGTGTTTGCTTTAAATCAAGCGGTTATTCAAGGTTTAGGACAAAGCAACGGTTTTACGTTTGAGCTACAGGCTGCAGCAGGGACCAGCCGTGATGAGTTAACTGCGTTAAAAAACGAGTTGATGAGCCGTGCACAACAAAGCGAACTCATCACTAGCGTTCGTGAAGGGGCATTAAGTAATACGCCTCAACTAAACATTGATATTGATAATAGTAAGGCAAATGCCCTGGGTCTAGCGATGTCGGATATTTCAAATACGCTAACTGCGGCTTGGGCTGGAAGTTATGTCAATGACTTTATCGATGATGGTAGAGTGAAAAAAGTGTACGTCGAGAGTGATGCACAATACCGCTCCAAACCTCGAGATTTAAACGATTGGTATGTTCGTGGTAGCAATGCCGATGGCGAGATCACAATGACCTCGTTTGAAACGTTTAGCACGTATTCTTGGTCAAGTGCGCCTCAAAGCTTATCTCGCTTCAACGGCATCGCGTCTTATCAAATTCAAGGTTCTGCTGCCACCGGTGTTAGTTCAGGCGAAGCAATGGCTGAAATGGAGCGTTTAGTTGAAGAGGTAGGCCAAGGTAAATTGGCTTACTCTTGGAGCGGGCTGTCTTACCAAGAAAAAATTGCAAGTGGTCAGTCGACCATATTGTACGCCATATCTATCTTAGTGGTGTTCCTTGCATTAGCTGCCTTGTATGAAAGCTGGTCTGTGCCGTTTTCGGTCATTATGGTTATTCCTTTAGGTGTAGTGGGGGCCGCATTAGCCTCTACATTAAGAGGACTAGAAAATGATATCTATTTTCAGGTCGCACTTTTGACGACGATTGGTCTTGCAGCCAAGAACGCCATATTAATTGTTGAGTTTGCAGAAGAGTCTTACCAAAAAGGAATGTCGTTGATTGACGCTGCGGTAAACGCTGCTCGTCTAAGATTGCGCCCAATTATTATGACATCGTTGGCCTTCATGTTCGGTATTTTACCCTTGGCTACCTCGACGGGGGCTGGGGCAAATAGTCGTATATCAATAGGTACAGGTATTATTGGCGGGACATTAACGGCAACCTTATTGGGTATATTTTTGGTTCCTATGTTTTTTGTATTAGTACGCGGCTTATTCCCAGCTCGTCGCCCAGTTTACAGCGATACAATCAATAAACATACAGAACAAGTCTCATCTCAAAAGCAGTTGGAGAATGGCCATGACTAATTATTTAAAAACACAGCATTCTCAACTCTCTACTGTAAGAATGCGTGCTAAAAAATACCTTGTTAAATCAATAGGCAGCGCTAAGTTACTGCCTATTGCTGCTGCGATAGTGTTAGCAGGGTGTAGTTCTATGGCACCAGATTATGAGCGTTCAGACTCATCGGTCGCCAATGAATGGCAGCTTAAACAGGTAGAAGAAACGCAAGGATTGTCTTCACAGCAAGCTTTAGATATTCCATGGAAAGACTTTATTAAAGATGAACGCTTAGTAAGCCTAATCGATATAGGGTTAAACAGCAGTAGAACCCTTCAAGAAGCATTAGCTGATGTAGAGTCAGCTAGAGCCACATATCGAATTCAACGATCAGATTTATTCCCTGATGTAGATGCAAGTTTAAGTGGGAATCGGTCAAAGGCTTCAACGGGAGACGTCAGTACTACCTATGAAGCAGAAGCCGGGTTCAGCAGTTATGAGATAGATTTATTCGGTAAAAATCGCAGTTTAACTACAGCAGAAATGGAAACATATCTTGCTACCGCCGAAACGGCAAAGGCGGCCAAAATAACGCTGATTGGTGAGATTGCCAATGCGTGGTTGACGTTGGCGGCTGATAGTAATTTGCTTACACTTGCCGAGCAAACAGCGACCAACGCTCAACAAGCGATGGAGATCACCAATAAACGGTTATCTTACGGAGTAGATTCACGTATAGATGTGGCTAGTGCTGAAACTATTTATTATTCTGCTCGTTCTGATATCGCCAGTTATCGAACTCAGGTAGAACAAGATATCAACGCGCTTCGCTTATTAGTCGGTGAAGACTTCGACGATAGCTTGCTGGCTTATTCATTGCCAGATAGTAATCAATTAGTCACAGACGTGCCGGCGGATGTGTCATCAGAAGTACTACTTAACCGCCCTGATGTATTGTCGGCTGAGTATAATTTGAAAGCCGCGAATGCAAATATTGGGGCCGCTCGCGCTGCGTTCTTTCCCACAATATCGCTTACCGCAACTGGCGGGTTGGCTAGCTCAGTTTTATCGAATATTTTCAGTGGCGGGGCCAGTTCTATATGGAGTATAGCGCCTAGTATTAGTTTGCCAATATTCGATGGTGGCGAGAACGAAGCAAATTTAGCTTACAGTGAGGCTCAGCAGCAGAAATACTTAGCGGCTTATGAATATGCTATTCAAAGTGCATTTACCGAAGTTGCTGATGCACTAGCTAGGCGCGCTACAATTCAAGACCAACTTGATGCGGAAGACGCTTTGGTTGAGGCTTCAACGCGAAGCTATGAGTTGTCCGTTGCGCGTTATGAAAATGGCGTAGATAGTTTTCAAACTGCATTGGAATCGCAACGTACTATGTACAGTGCCAGTCAGTCGCTTATTACCACTCGTCAGGAAGACCTATCAAATCGCATCACGCTTTATAAAGTGCTAGGCGGCGGTTTAGCGCCTAATGAGGGTGAGGTAGAATAAGAAAAGGAGGTCAGAGTACATTTAAATCAACTCTGACCCCATTATTTTTAGCTAGTATAAGACACCACTTCAGCCTCAAGTCCTTCTCCAATCATGAAATAAAAGCGTCTTCCTGGCTCGTAATCGCCATGGTTATAGGTATCAAACCCTAACACGAATACCTTTTTTTCTACCTCGTCTAAATTGTCAACCACAATGCCTAAATGATTAACGTGGGCTACGGTAGTGTGATCGAAGGGGGGGGCAGCGTGAGCATCATCAAGTACTCCACTTAAGCTACCTTGGTTCGAGCCAAGCTGCTTTGGCTTATATAACGCCAAGTAAGCGATATCCGAACCCACATGTACCGTATAGCCATCGTCCTTAGCTGGACCGCTCCAGCGTATATGCCAGTTGAACAATTGGCATAAGGCATCAGCTATGGCATCAGGGTTAGTTACCGTAATATTGGCGTGTTCTAGTGAGGCTGCTTGCATCGTATTTCCTTATTTACTGTTGTGTGTTTTTACGCGCTAACGTTTGTGGATAAAAGCGCAGTGGATTAATAGACAACAACAGCTTAATATCTTAAGTTAACTTTAGATCAAGTATTAAATGCGAATTTTTTTAAAATGGCACCTGAACCCCTAGTAAGTATTGGCTTTGTCGCAAAGCGAACCGGTAACGCAGTATCGCTTATTCGCTATTACGCCAATGAATCCCTTATTCCTTCTGTGCGAACCCAAGGAGGAAATAGAATGTTTCCTCGTTCAGTCATTCGAAGGGTATCGTTTATTTTGATTGCACAAAACATGGGGTATGCACTTGATGATATTCGACAACTACTGCAAACCCTGCCAGACAATCGTACGCCGAATAAGGAAGATTGGGCTACGCTTAGTGAAGTATTTAACGCACACATTACGACGCGCATCGCTGAACTTACGGCGTTAAAATCCTCGCTAGAGGGCTGTATTGGTTGTGGGTGTTTGTCTTTAGATAAGTGCAAGCTGTACAATAAGCACGATCGCATTGCCGAGAAAGGGGCGGGCGCTCGGTTCTTACTCGGGGATAGCCCTAGCGATACTGTTATAAAATAGCCTTTTCTCATCTATTTAGTTATTTCTGATGTGGTGCTTGTAGCCTCGAGGCCGACTAAACATTTATTTAGAAATTCACTTAGCCAAATACCTAAAAATAGGATAGTCGCCTTGGTAGACTCCACACCTGATAGCAACTCAAGCTCAACCAGTAAAACCAGAGCCAAAGCAAAAAGTTCGCCTAAGCCTTCGTCAAAATCTTCACCTAAGGCTGGCAATACAATGCATGTTCGTAATGTGCATAAAGATGGTTACCCAATGGCAGCGCTTTGCCAAGCACACCCTGCATTGTCGGGCTATGTGATTAACGCAAAAAGCGGTAAAAAGAGTATCGATTTTGCCAACCAAGATGCGGTTAAAGCCCTCAATGCAGCATTGCTAATTCATTACTACGGGTTGAAAACGTGGGACATACCCAATGGATATTTATGCCCTCCTGTTCCTGGCCGTGCCGATTATATTCACGGCATTGCTGATATACTGGCGTCTACCAATAAAGGCGTAATACCGAAAGGGAATAGCGTAAAAGGACTGGATGTAGGTATAGGCGCTAATGCTATTTACCCCATTATTGGCAGTCAAAGCTATGGTTGGCAGTTTGTGGGAAGCGACATTGATGCGGTTTCGGTAAAATCAGCCAAATCAATCGCTAACAAAAACCCAAAGCTTACCCCTTTATTGTCGGTTCGAAAGCAGCCGAATAAAGCGAAAATCTTTGAAGGTATTATTCAGCCTAACGAGCACTTCACTTTTACTATGTGTAACCCGCCGTTTCATAAATCTGCCGAAGCGGCAGCATTGGGAAGCGAGCGTAAAGCCATTGGCCTTAAGGGAAATAAGCACAAGCGAAGTGGTAAAAAGCCTCGTATTGATATTAACGCTCATGCCAATGCTAGTACAAACGCGAAGACCTTTGCTAAAACGAAGCCCGATATCAGTAACATAAAGCTAAATTTTGCAGGAACCGGCAACGAACTGTGGTGCGAAGGGGGCGAACTTGCCTTCATTCAGCGCATGATTATTGAAAGTGTAAAGTACAAATCACAAGTAGATTGGTTTACCTGCTTAGTGTCTAAAAGCGAACACCTAAAACCCATCGAGACCAGTATAAATTACTACGGTGCAACGAAATTTTTAAAAATAGATATGGGGCAAGGCCAAAAACAAAGCCGCTTTGTGGCGTGGACGTTTACTGAATAAATGTTAAATAATGGGGCTCAGAGTCTGAGGTATCCCCACAAATAATATAGCGATATCAGTGAGATAAAAAAGATAGGAACATTCATGATGTTTGGTGATCAGGTCAATCGCCAAAAATCACCGAGACCAAACAACCATGAATGCCTTATCTATTGTGAACAAAGTCGTTTCGCTTGTCAGCTACAACGTGCATAAAGCTCGACTAGATGCGGTAACAGCGTGCGTCAGAAGCTTGCTTAACGGAAGCGCGGCTACTGTAACGAGTATAGGTCGAGGGATTAATACTAAAGCCTTTGAAAAGCACCGGATTAAACGTGCAGACCGTTTGCTTTCAAACCCACATTTGTTAAACGAAACACCGCTTATCTACGCATCTATCTGCCAACTATTTTGTGGCAGCACTTCACGCCCTGTTATCTCAATCGACTGGTCAGATCTAGATGACCGTAAAGCACATTTTCTTTTACGCGCGGCAATATCTTTAAAAGGTAGACCCATCACACTTTATCAAGAAGTGCACTGCAACAAGACTAAAGAAAAGCCAGCTACGCACAAGGCATTCTTAAAGACGCTGCATGCCATATTACCATCCCACTGTCGGCCCATTATCGTCACCGACGCAGGGTATAAATCGCCCTGGTTTAGAGAAGTCTTAGCGCTGGGATGGGACGTTGTCGGACGCGTTCGCAAACCTCACTATTACTCGCTCAACAGCGGTAATAGTTGGCAGTGTATACGCCACCTCTACGCCCAAGCGACCTGTCGACCGAAGCGTTTTGGTAACAGCCAAATAGTAAGAAGCAACCCCTTTGCCTGTACGCTTATTCTCTTTAAACAGAAAACGAAAGGACGCCACGCTTCAAATCCAGATGGTACACGCAAGGCATCAAAGCGTTCGAAAGTTCACGCACAAGGAGCAAAAGACCCGTGGCTGTTAGCGACATCACTGGCACCTCACCGAAGCTTATCGAAACAAGTTGTGGCTATTTATCGCCAGCGCATGCAGATTGAAGAGGGCTTCAGAGACATGAAAAGCACCAAGTTCGGACTTGGTTATGAACAAAGTAAAACTGTGAAAAAGAGCCGCCTTAGCATATTGATATTGCTTGCGACGTTAGCGTCACTCGTGGCTATATTACTGGGAATGGTGCTCGTCTCTTCGAATAAGCATCGGCGCTTCCAAGTCAATACCGAAACAAGAAGCGTACTCTCATTCCACTACCTTGGACTCAGGGCTATAGCTTGCCGAATACGGTTCTCTATGCGACAGTGGAAAGCTGCACTCAAATGGTACAGCTCCATCATCGACGGGGCTTGGGCTGGGAACTCATGACATTAAATTCGTGGGGATCCCTCAGACTCTGACCCCTTTTAGTTTTCAAAAGTGTGATTAAGGATGTCATGAAAGTATTAAGGAAATTACTACTCACCGTTGCGGTAATGGTTTGCGGGGCGCAAATATCACTAGCACAACAATTTGTTGTAGAAGAGCAAGTGCTGAACTCAAGCGCTCTCGATGAGGAACAGAAGTTTACTGTATACCTACCTGAAAACTATGATAGTGACGGGGATCATAGGTACCCTGTTTTATATGCATTGGACGGCAAGTATTATAAGAATATGGTTAGTGCCGTTATTGCTCAATTTTATGCTGATGGGCTAATACCTGAAACCATTGTTGTCACAATCGACAATGAGGATCGCATTAGAGATTACACTCCAAGCCCTCACGCTACCGTTGACGTTGAAAGCGGTAAAGCTGATAACTTTCTAGATTATATAGAAAAAGAGCTTATTCCCTTTGTTGATTCAAACTATAAAACTTCCGATTTTAAAATACTTCAAGGGCACTCATTAGGCGGATTATTCTCTTTATATGCTGTTCAAGCTAGGCCAGAACTATTTACTGCTCATTATGCTTTTAGTCCATCTCTCCATTGGGGAGATAACGCGACAGTTAAAAAACTAAAAGAGTATATTTCATCACGCAGAACCTTAAACCAGTTCATTTATATGAATTTAGGTGATGAAGTTGTTGTAAGTGAATACACAACACGAAACACAATGAGGGATTCTTTTTTAGAGTTAAGCGCTTTTTTTGAGGAAAAATCTATTCCAGGGCTAAGAGTGAAAAGTGAGGTTTTTCCTACATTGCCTCATGTAGCAACCAATATAACTGGGCTTGTGAACGCAACGAATGCGCTATATCGAAACTGGGTATTGTCCTTCCCTGTAATGGAAAATGGCCCCGAGGAAATATCGGCACACTATAAAAAGTTATCTTCCGACCTATATTATGAGGTCAAGCCCGGTATAGGTTCTCTGAACTTCGCCGCTGACTACATGACGAACGGAGTGAAGCAGCCTGAAAAAGGCATGGCAATCCTTAACTACAATGCCTCGCTTTATCCTGATTCAGCACAGGTAAAGTTTAACCTTGCCAAAGCTTATAAATGCCGTGGAGATAAAGTTCGCGCTAGAAGGTTGAGTGAAGAAGCATTAGTGTTGATTAAAGACGATGCAGCGCTAAAAGCTTCAATTACCGAATTTTTAGACACATTATAAGGCGCTCAAAATATGATGGGGCAGAGTATTTTAATCAAGCGTACTCTGCCCCCCTTTTCATTTATTTAGGAGAACTCAATTGTTGCTCAAACTGGTTCGAAATCTCGTACTTCTTAGCTCAACATCGCTCTTTTGTTCTGTTTCTACTGCTGATACCAAAATAGAGAGGAAAATGTATAACCCGTGGGAGCAAGACATTGGTTACTCCCAAGTGGTTATTGCAGGTAACAACGTTTACTTATCTGGTATCGCAAGTGATAAAGCTACACTGGAAGAGCAAGTAAGGGAAATCTATACCCTTATACAAAATACCTTGAAAGATAATAACCTAGGCATGGAAAGTATCGTAAAGCAGGTAATTTATACCACTGATATTGAAGCGTTTAAAAAGCTGGGTAAGGTGCGAAAAGAAAAGTTTAAAGGGGGCCAATACCCTAGCTCTACGCTAGTAGAAGTACAAAGGCTCTATAGCCCCAACCACCTGGTTGAGATAGAAGTGGTTGCTTTTAAAGAGTAGACGTATCAGAGAATTAATTTAGCTATCGCTCGAGTTATGAGAATGTAATAAAAAGATTGGAATGGCTCGCCAAAGCCACTTGCCCCCTAAAATGGAGTAGCGCTATGAAATGGATATTCATTGTTCTGATATTGATGTTTACTCAGCACGCCAGTGCCGATGCTGTCAGAGAAATAGAAGAAAGAAAAATTGTCTCTACAGCGTTAAATGAGCAGCTCTCGCTGTTTATTCAGCTTCCCCTTTATTACCATGAGAATGCTGACTATGCCTATCCAGTGTTGTATTTATTAGATGCGCCTGTAGGTATCACATTGAATTCCGGTATTCTCGACCCCTTAGTTGGTTACAACAACGCGCCTCAAATGATTATTGTTGGGGTGTCTACAAATGATAGAGATCGGGATTTCACCCCCACCAATGACCCCAAATATGCAGAAAATAGTGGTGGCGCAGATACATATCTGAAATTTATTGAAACGGAAGTTATTCCCTACGTAGATGCTAATTTTAGAACCGAAGAATACAGAATATTTTCTGGTCACTCTTTCGGCGGCCTGCTAGTGGCCCACGCATTTTATTCAGCTCCAGACCTATTTGATGCCTACTTTGCGTTTAGCCCTAGTTTGTTTTGGGATGAGAAGTTAGTGGCTAAATCCCTTGTATCATTTACGGGCCAACAACAAAGTAATCACAGTGTGCTTTACCTGAATATTGGAAATGAAGGGAATGCGGAAGTTAAATCTCAAGAGGGTAAAGCAATGCTAGAAGGCATTAAGTTTATTGATACTGCCTTAAATCAACACACACCTAAAGGTCTTCGCTATAAAATTGATTACTTTTCACAAGAGCCCCACCAAGTAACCCAAATTATTGGTACCTATCACGCTTTTAGGCACCTCTACCCGTCGTGGGATGTGCCTTATGAAGCTTATTTATCTGGATACGATGCAGTTGCTGCTCACTTTGCATCATTAAGCGACATGTATGGTTACCATATAGTAGCTAAAGACTGGCAACTCTCTGATGCCGCGCTATATGAACTGCATGAGCGTAACAACCCCAATGAAGCCATCAAATATTTACACGCGGTGCTAAAGCAAAGACCTGAAAATCTTGAATATATGTCAACGCTTGCGTTGGCCTATGAAAAGAGTGGCTCGCTGTCAGAAGCTTTGAATACACTTAATGAAATAAATAGGCAGATAGGTGAAGAAGATGAAATGTACACCGACATCGCTGCAAGAATTAGCAAAATTTCTAAGTTGCTGAGTGCAAATTAAACAAATAGGTGCCGCGAAATAACATTTATGTACTCTGCTCCCTGTTTTTGAGTCACTTTGTAGTATGAATGTTTAATAGTTAGACGTTTGCTGAATAGGGGATGTCTTCAATTGAGTGGTCTAACGCGGATTTGCAGCTATTTCGAAGTTCACTTTCCTAATGGAATAATAGGACAACTCTAAGGAGCCCTGATGATATGGCGTAAAAGCATCAGCATCTTACACATAGATGGTAGTGCTGGTTTAGCTGTGGGCTTGGCTTTATTTGCTTTCGCGGGATGGATTAGTGAGCTTTATCGCTTACCTCATAACACTATTCTTTTCCTAGCAAGTGCAAACACTATATATGGTTGTTATGCATTAGCGCTGGCATTGTCACACAAGAAAAGCTTGATGAGCATTAAGGCTCTTGCCATCGCAAATAGCGTTTGGGTTGTCATATGTGCTGCTATCGTCGTTTTGTATGCCCACATAGCAAGCCCAATTGGTGTGTTTTTTATCTGTGGGGAAGCATTATTTGTCGGCATGTTGGCAGTTTACGAATGGAAGAATAGGTTCCTACTTTCGGAAGAAGATCGCTAAATAGTAGGGCCAGAGTATATTAGTAACCAGTAAAGTACTCTGACCCCATTTCGATTTACTCGCCGACTATGTCAGTGGTTTCAAGCGCTACATCGATACTATTCGCTACCCCAGGGTAAGCTGAAGATGAAGTGCTTCCATCGTCATTGGTTAAGTCACGGATATTTTTCTGAACGGTAATGATAGAAAATAAGCTGAGTATAAATGCCATGCCGTAAAATCCTTTTTCACTTAGAAACATGTCGGCGTTAAAAAGGCCTATACCCAGCAGGGCAACAGCACTAAAAAAAGCTGCCCAGCACATGCCAACGAAAACAGTGGTGGTTGGTAAGCCTTCTTGTTTATCTCTTACCGTCTTTTGTAAGGTTACAGCTGAAAACATAGCTAGAATGAATATTGCTAAATAATAGCCTTTTTCATTGAGTAGAATGTTGGCGTTCCATAATCCAACAAGGTAGCCAATAACCCCAATCGCAAGAGAAGCCCATGTTGCGAAGATATATGCTTGTGTTGGTTTATATACTCGATGTGACGTTGTTTGCATTTTTATAAATTCCTTTTGAGTTATCTTTAACCCTACACGAGTTCCTTTGAAAACATATCTAACCGCGGTTAGATATATACTTTTAATTATCAGCATCCTAGTTTATACAAACCTCCTTGTTAACCGTGTCAGCCACACAGCGTAAACACTTCTAATTTCTTCAATTACACCCTTGTCGTAATAATTACCAAGCTTATAGATGGTCTTCCGACAAAACGCTTACCGATGAAATACTGATTTTACAAGCAATTACATGGATAGTTAGTTTTTAGAAAATACTGATGCAAATATACGAACATTAATTGTATTAGTAAATACGAACGCTTGAATCTGCTAGATAGCGTTTGATCTAGCACCTAACGGATAGTTTCTAGTTGGTATTAAATACAAACTAAAAATTAGAGGCTAATAAACTTTGCTATTTCGCTATAACTCTTTCATTACTAAGTGTAAATCTTTGGTAAATGCAATTCGCTTATCATGCATAGCCCATACGTTCAATGGCGCCTTGAACATGGTTAATGCTCCGGCCACAAAGCAAATGAATAACAGTAAGCCTGAAATAATGCCGGTCCAAATGTGTACTTGCTGATAGCTTTTATAATTCTGTAATTTCATTGGTGTTACCCCAGAACCTGTAAAACGGAAAATTCAAACAGTGTAATAAGCGAAAGCAGAGCCAGTAGTGGCCAAGGTTTTCTAGTAAAAAAGATAAGGCTTAACCATAAAGGGGCTATTAGCCACATCAAAAATTGGCTCTTCACATCAAGAGGCGTGTGAGAAAGAAAAGAAAACTAATCAAACTGCTAGTGAATAGCGCAAAGGGAAAACTAATTAATGTTGCACCAATAATTTTTAGCCACCAGTGCGCCTTAAAGGTGGTGTAACTCTCATCTCTGGTGAGCCCTGTACCGCGAGAGCGCACAGATTTAAGTGGCGCGGTGTAACGGGTAAAGAACGGAATGGTCCCCAACAGCAGCATACACAGCGTGATAACGGTATAGATGGCGGCAGGTAATGAAAACGATAAGGTGAATATTGTCGTGCTTAAGATCAATATCGCCAAGGCAATTAACAGTGCAGTTTTAAATGGTAGCGGCCTTTTCTTAAACCATTGTTGGTTCGGACAGCCTGCGTAAAACACTAGATTAGCCAGTAAGCAGACGAGTGCGCCTATCAATATTGCCGAGTTCACCTTTACTGCTCCTTGCAACTAGGGTTGTGACAAGTGCGCATTTTTTGCGCAAAATACTTTAAAGTGGCAGTAGACTAAAGTTTAACTTTTCCAATGCAAATCAAAATCAATCCTTCTGCCTTTGGCGTGGGTATGAATATGTAGGTAGGTTTGTGCGCTCGGTTAATGCAGCATTGATTAACACAGTATTTGAACCCGTATCTACTCAGTATTTGACCCAGTATTTGAAAAATTTAAACAGTAGGTGGCATATGGAAAATGTAAAAGTAGCCTTAGTAACAGGCGGCGCGAAAGGCATTGGCGCAAGCATCGTTGAAAAGTTAGCGTCAAATAATTTTGCCGTGGTGATTAATTATGCCAGTAGTGCTGATGCAGCAAACGAACTCGTTGAACAGATTAAAAGCAAAGGCGGGCAAGCGATTGCGGTGCAAGCTGATGTGTCGAAATCCACTCAGGCAGAAAGCTTGTTTAAAGCATCGTTACAGGAATTCGGTAAAGTAGATGTACTGGTGAATAATGCGGGCATTATGGCGCTTTCACCGCTGAGTGAAACGAGCGATGAAGATTTTAATAAACAGTTCGACGTTAATATGAAAGGGGTATTTAACATGCTTCGCTTAGCATCGACTCACCTTAGTGAGGGCGGTAGCATTATTAATTTATCCACCAGTGTCGTAGGCCTTAAATTAGAGCGTTATGGCGTTTATGCTGCTACAAAATCTGCGGTTGAAACCATGTCGGCTATTTTATCAAAAGAGCTTAGAGGTAAGGATATCGCGGTAAATTGTGTCGCGCCCGGGCCTACTGAAACTGATTTGTTTACTAAAGGTAAATCACAAGAGTTCATCGATAAACTTGCCAATATGAGTCCTATGGAAAGGCTAGGGCAGCCAGAAGACATTGCCAATGTAGTTAACTTTTTAGCCAGTGACCAAGGGCATTGGGTTAATGGGCAAGTGTTACGAGCTAATGGTGGAATTGTTTAACATATCGCGATAAATAATTTAATAAAAGTAAAGTTCTTAAAACTCAATTGAAAATGATTCTCATTTGGTTTAAAGTGCGCGCCAAATTTTATCCCTTTATACTTTAGTGGAATATGAAAATGTCGCGCAGCGCTACCTCTCTTGGAATTTTTCTTTCTGGCTTATCTGGGTTCGTTTCTCTTGGGCTTAGCTCTACAGTTGTTTACGCTCAGGCTGTTGTTCCCGCTAAAGCTGCAGTTCACGCTGAATCTGAGGGACAGGCTCAATCGGGTGAACCTGACACGGTAGAACGAGTAGAAGTAAAGGGCAGAGCACAACAATTCTATTTAGATACCAAAACCAAAATTGGTACTAAAACTGATGCCGATCTCATAGATATTCCTATGTCTGCACAAGTACTTAGTGCGCAGCTTATTGCTGACCAGGCTGCACGTGATATCACCGACTTGTATCGCTCTATCGCTGGCGTCAGCGAGTACAGTTATTCCGGCGTGACATTTCGCGGTTTTCGAGACGAAGACAACGTATTTTATGATGGTGTAAGGGGCGACCCTTACTCAGGTTTCAGTGTGCCTGACTTATTCAATGTAGCCAGAGTAGAAGTGCTGAAAGGTCCTGCGGCAGCGTTATACGGCGGTGGGGAACCTGGTGGCATGATTAACTACGTCACTAAAAAACCTACCTTTACCGAAAATAAAGAAATAACCCTAACGGGTGGGAACTACGACCTTCGCGGTATTTCAGGTGAAGCGACAGGTGGGCTAACCGAAGATGTAGCCTATCGAATTGGTGGCTTTTATGAAGCGCAAGATAGCTTTAGAAATAACGCAGATATGGAAAATATCGAACTAGCGGGCGGCTTACTTTACGATGTTAGCGACAATACTCGATTAACCACCACCTTCGATTACATAGTACAAAACCTAGGAGGTCACCGACTTCGCGGCGTACCGGTAGATGATGAAGGTGACTTCCTTGTGGATTTAACCTATAACGCGAATGAAGAAAGTGACTTTCAAGATATGGAAGCATTTGTTTTTCAAACCCAGTTGGCACATACCTTTAGCGACGCATTAAAGGTTAATTCTACCCTTCGCTATTTAACGAACGAGCGAGATCAGGCTTATCACGAGTCTCGTAGTTGGGTTGATGTTAACGGTGACGGCGAAGCTAATATTGATGACGAGACTATTCAACGTGAATATCGAGACCAATATCGCGCTAACGATGAAGTCAGCTTAACTACCGACTTTGTTTACGATTTCAACGCAGCGGGTATGGAGCATCAGTTCCTGTTTGGTGGCGATTGGCACTATATGGACACAGAATACGATTACTTGCGTGCTCGATATGAGGCTGACGGCGTGGCCAACCTAAATATCTTCACCTTAAATTATGGCGAAACCGATCCTAGTACTTATAACCTGACCGACTTAGAAAGAGACGGCATACGTCGTAATCGTCAGGGGCTGTACGTTCAGGATATGGTGCACCTAACAAATAATATTATTGTGATGGCTGGCGCACGCTTCGATAGGTTTGACGAGCGAGACAAAGAAACTGGCACCGAATACGACGATTCAGACGTCACTTATCGTGCCGGTATTACGTATAAGCCTTTTGACACCATGTCGATGTACGCCAACTATTCAGAAAGTTTTAACCCTGTTGATGCTACTGACCAAGCTGATGCCAATGTTACTGCACTAGAGCCGGTTAGCGGTGATGCCATTGAGTTCGGTGTGAAAAACGAATGGTTGAACCGCAGCATTATGACCACATTCGCTGTGTACCACATAAGTAAAGAAAACTTAGTGTATAGCAACCCTGACTATATTGAAGGCGTGAATGACGATACCGAGTCAGCACTTATCAATTTTGGTGTCGTAGAAAGTGACGGTGCTGAATTTACCTTGGTAGGCGATATAAGCAATACCCTCAGCGTAACTGCGAATTACGCGTATAACGATACTATCGTGGTTGACGGTAGCTCAAGTAACACTTTTGGTGCGGGTGATAGGTTTGTAAATGCACCTCGTCATCAAGCAGGTTTGTGGACAAGATATGCCATCGACAGTATCAACTCATCGATTGCTTTTGGGGTGAATTATGTGAGCGAGCAAATAAGCGCAGATGCACAAAAGGTGAAGCCTTTCACTGTATTTGATGCAAGCTGGACAACCCGATGGGACGCGGTTTTACTTAGTGTAAACGTGAACAACCTGTTTGATAAAGAATATGCAGTAAGTGGATTTAGCGAAAGAAATGGCCACTTCCCAGGGCAACCTCGCGAAATTATCGCGCAGCTTCAATATAACTTTTAATAAGTGCTAAGCAAGTCTGCATGGTTTTCTATTCACAGTTGGGTGGGCGTTAAGCTTTCCATCCTGCTGTGTTTCATTGTAGCTACCGGCACACTTTCTGTGGTGTCACACGAAATTGATTGGTTAGCTAACCCAGCAAAACGGGTTGCCCCATCAACCGTAAGTGAAATGAATTGGCAGGCGGTTTATGTACAAGCTATTAGTGAAACCGCGCAATTAAACACCCCTGTACGAAAAATAGAATCTATCCATGCGCCTCTTCACCCTTGGTTCAGTGCAGAAGTTATTTATCGAGATAAGGATAACTTGCGGCATCGCTTGTTTTTTCATCCCACAACCGGTGAGTATTTAGGTGACGGACGCTGGTTAAATTGGCAGCGTTTTTTTCGTGTAACCCACCGGCATCTAATGTTGCCGCTAACCCTTGGTATTACCATTGTTAGTGCCTTTTCTATTGCTATCTTAGCGCTACTTATCTCTAGCCTGTATATATACAGGCGTTGGTGGAAGGGTTTCTTTCGCAAGCCTCGTTGGCAACACAGACAAACCCGTTGGGGCGACTTACATCGAATCGTGGGTGTTTGGAGCTTGTGGTTTTTGCTTGTGATAGGGCTTACCGGCAGCTGGTATTTAGCTGAGCGTTGGGGCGCTGCCGCACCGAGTACAGACAAAGGTTACGCAGTAACCGATGCCGCGTTAAATGAACCTGTAATGCCAACGCAAGACTCGCTTAACACTATGCTGCATATTGCCCGCGTGCAATTCCCAGCGCTTAGCATCCAAGAAGTGCGCTTTCCTAACAAAGCGGGTGGGGTAGTAGCGTTTCAAGGGCAAGCTAGTGCAATACTGGTACGAAACCGAGCGAACACTATTCAATTTGACCCCGTTTCTGCTGAAGCCGTTTTCAAGCAAGATGGCAGTGATTTGTCATTACATACTCGTATTTCAGAAGCAGCAGACCCGTTACATTTTGGTGTGTGGGGGGAAGTGCAAGGGAGTACGGCTAAGTTAGTCAGTAAGCTTCTGTATTTTATATTTGGTGCTTTTCTTACAGGTCTTTGTATAACGGGCACTTACATGTACGGATTACGAATAGGGCGAGTAGTGCGAAAAGGGAAAAGTATTCCTTCAAAAAGCACACCGATGAAAAATGCCCGGCTAACACTTAGATCACTACCCAATACACCGTTTCAGGTCTGGCAAGTCGCTTTACAAAAGATGGGGTGGGTAGCGTGGTTTTTCACATCTGCTGTTGTTGCTTGCTTGGGATATGGAACCTATATCTATCTACCTTTTGGCGGTTAATAAAGATTTTCTTCTCTACAATTTATCAATACAGCTATTTTTTTCTTAAAAATAACTCCTGAATGTGAATGTTTATCATTTGTGTTTGTGGTAGCATCGCGTTTTTTGAAAGCTATTGTCAGTATTTTGTATAGGAAAATCTTCATGCAACGCAGTCGTACGTCAGTAAAAGTTCGTTTAGGCCTAAAGTTAGGCAAAAGTTTGGGTCTAGGCTTGGGTCTGAGCGTCGGGGGCATTGCATTATCGAATGCGGCTTACGCAGAAGAAACAATGACGAGCGAAAGCGAAGTAGAAGTGATTAATGTAAAAGGTACATACTTTAACGACTACAAAGTAGGCGATGCTTCTGGTGCCATGCGTGCAAATATTTCATTGCTTGAAACTTCTCAAGCAGTAACGGTAATTCCAGAAACTATTATCGATGAGCAGCTTGCCACCACGTTAGGGGAAGTACTCAATAACGATGCAAGTTTGTCACCGGGTTCAAAACAACGCAACCGTGAAGTATTTAGCTCTCGAGGCTTTGAATTAAGTTCATCTACTGGCTATTTACGTGACGGACACCAGCACTGGTCTCACTATCAACAGCCTATCGAAACGCTTTCAAGAGTAGAGGTTATTAAAGGGCCTTCAAGTATCCTATACGGTCAGTCTGCGCCAGGTGGCCTAATAAACATGGTAACCAAGCAACCAACTGCATCTCGTTTATTGGAAGTTAGCGCAGATACCGACCAGTATGGCTCTACCCGATTTATGCTGGATGCTGGTGGCGAGATTATCGAAGATACAGGCTATCGAGCGGTATTGGTAAAGCAGGATGTTAATTTTGATCGCGAATATCAAAATGGCGAAACAAGAGAGCGTGATCGTTTCCTAGGTTCATTGGTACTTGAACATAAAATTAACGACAGCTTAATAGTGAATGCTTATTACGATCGCACTAACGATAAAGCGGGTTTAGATACCGGCGCATGGTTAGATGAAGATGCTAACGTAATAAGTAATAGAAATACCATTAACGACTTCTCGTGGGCGTTCACTGATATCCATGTTGAAAACAAAGGGGTTAAGTTAACCTATTTCATGAACCCAGAGTGGCAAGTGAAGGTGGGTTACAACGAGCAATCGTTTGAAAGACAACGTTTCGAATCATCGCCTCGACTTCCTTCAGATTACGAAATTGGTAACAGCTATACCTCTAACCCTTACGATCGTTCAGACGATTGGCAATTTAAAACCGCGTTTATCGATTTTAACGGTGAAGTTTCGTTTGGTGGTATCGAGCACAATATCCTTATTGGCGGAAACGCACTGGATTATTATTATGGCCAGCTTATCGAAAGAGGGGATTCAATCACCTACACCGTAGGGCAACCAGAGCCTGCCAAGCCAGACTTAAATTTCAATAATGATGAAACCTTAAGTACCACTGAATACGATTATTACGGCGTGTATTTTCAAGATTTGATGACGTTTAACGATCAATGGCAAGTTGCTATTGGTGGGCGCTTCGATAAGCAAAGCCGTGAAGGCGCTGACAACGAATCTTTATTGCCAAAAGTTGGTGTGTTGTATCACCCAGCAGAGAACAGCACAATATATGTGAACTACTCAGAAGGGTTTGAGCCTCAATCAAGTGAAACCATTGAAAACGAACTTGATCAAAACTTTGGTATGGAATTAGACGCAACTACTTCGAAGCAAGTAGAGTTGGGCGCGAAGTGGGAAGTGTCGGAACGTCTATTATTAAATGGTGCGCTATTTAACATAGAAAAAACGGGAACCCTTATTTCAGAGCAGCTATTAAATGACCCACTTTACACCACGGTTACCACTCAATCCGGTAAGCAAACTCACAGAGGCCTAGAACTTGCTGCACAGGGTGCGATTAGTGATAAATGGTTTGTGATGACATCAATGATGTACTTAGATGCTGAGTATGAAAAAGATGAGAACTTTGAAGGTAACACGCCGGTTGATGCACCTAAGTGGTCTGCATCGGTATGGAGTCGCTACGAAGTTACTGAGAAATTAGCATTGAATGCGGGCATCTTTTACCAAGGTGAGCGCTATGCTGACAACGCCAATACAGTATTGAAAGATGCTTATAGCCGTGTTGATATAGGTGCTACATACCGTACTGATATCATGGGTAAGCAAGTTGATGTAAGGTTAAATGTAGAAAACGTATTTGATACCAATTACCTTGTTGGTGGCGGTATTAACAACGTGACTATTGGTGACGGTGCGACTGCTCGCATAGAACTTAAAACGTCTTTGTAATAGCGTTTTATACGGTAAAAAAGCACTGTAGAAAAGCAGCGTAATACTTAACACCGCCTCAGCTTATTCAAGCTAAGGCGGTGTTTTATTTACCCACTATATATCGCATTAATTAAGCAACTAACCACACTAAAAGTCTTCTTAAATCCTTTCGCCTTAAATCGCGCCAAAGTTTTTTTATAAAACAGCTTTTTTATAATACCTTCTCTGTAAATAACTGCCGCTTCAAAACACCTTCGCATTAGCATCTTGATTTACTGACTACATTGTATTGTGTTCGTTAAGCACACGCTGATTTATCAATATTGTCATTAGTTGTTCCAGCGCTTAACCCCCCAGTTGTTAAGTAACCAGTATTTAGAGAATTCACGAGTTCATGTGGTGCATCTACACATAAATAGACTTCGGTAGGGCGTTCACAAAAGGTACCCATCAGCGTGAACCAATAAACGGGGGTTGAAAACGTAAGCTTAATATTCGCCATACCGCGACCTATTTTTAATTGCTCTTTGTCGCACTCCCACTCGCCTGCTTCACAGGTTTGAAGGTGAGATAAAGGAATAAAAAGTAGATTGAAAAAAGTGGCATTTACAATAAGGTGCTTGTTGTGACAATAAACAGAAAAGCGCCTGCTAATTCGATGACTCGCCGTCACACTGATAATGCCGTAGAAAATGACCGACGCGACAATAATGGCAGCAATTTCACTCCATAAAATTAACAAAGAATAAGACACCCACGTCACAGCAACTAAACCTAACAGTACTAATGCGAAGTGCCATCGTTTGGCGCTAATTAAAGATAAGTTAGCCAAAGTTGCAGTATGATTTTTTGTAAACTTAGGAATGGCGTAATACCAACTTGCCGGTTCACTAGCCATAATTAGGGTTATTTCTCTTTTCTTATCGTCCGCATCAATATTGTCAATTAAGGCGTTAATTCGAGGGTCACCTTTTAGCTTTCTTGATTTCCAAAGCATAGAAACCACGTGATAAATAACCACAAACTCAATAATAAGCAGTATGGCGATAATGGGGTAGCGTACCAGGCTTAAAAATTCAAAGTAATTAGCAAGAGAGGCGGGCATAGAATAACGGGCCACCACGCTGGCAATACTGAACGGAATAATAATCTTCCATTTTTTCTGCTCACCGACTTTAATTACACAAAACCAAAAAACAGCGGGGAGTATTACAAAGTAGGCAATCAGGAAGCCAGCAGAAAGTATCTGGTCGAATGAAGAGCTAATGGTTTCTGGTAATAAGGTGAAGCCTAAAACGTAAGTAGCAACGGCTAATAATAAGTAAAGTACCCTAAAGCGAACGGCCTTGCGCATGAAACATCCTTGTAGAATTGATAACTCAATGATTTTTAGTTTTATCTTTGTCTTCGAAAAGGTAAGTTATATTGCGCGATAAGGCAATTTTTAGTGGCTTTTGCGATTAAACCTTTTTTAGGAGCTTCGCCCTACTTTTGTCGACTTTACCATTCACTATTTCTTAACTTCTCAACAAGACACGCAAGACCCAGTAAGTGTCATTACTTTCACGCGCCTACCCACGTTCTCTTCTAGTTTGCTATCCATTTGACCTAACTGTCGGCTTTACGACAGTGTGAAGTGCTATTTCTCGATAATCTCTCCTCAGTATAAGAAAAAGTTTATAGGTAGCTAAATGAAAACGCTTGAGCAGCATCTAAGTGAGTACGCTAAATACCATAGAGATCAGCGTAATATCTTTACCCATTACATTGGTATTCCCCTTATCGTTTTTGCATTTTTAAGCTTGTTAAGCCGCCCGGCTTTTGAAGTTACCGCGCCAATTGTAGGGCCATTATTGCTAAGCCCCGCGTTGTTCGTGTGGGTAATAGGTAATGTATTTTACCTAAAGTTAGATGTGAAACTTGGCTTAACTATGGTGGTGTTAACTGGGGCTTTGCTTTACATCGCACAGCCTTTAGCACAAAGCGCAACGTGGTTATGGCTATCTGCTTCAATCGGTATTTTTGTTGGCGGTTGGATTTTACAATTTGTTGGGCATCATTTTGAAGGTAAAAAGCCTGCCTTCGTAGACGATATTATGGGCTTGGCTATTGGTCCGTTGTTTGTGGTTGCAGAACTTGGCTTCGAGTTGGGTTTGCGAGGAGAACTTCAAGCGAAAATTGAAGAAACCTCAGGTGCAGTGCATTAGTTAAATTGCCCAACGGCTACGCAATGAAGCGCGCTTCGTTAAGTGGTGAAAATAGTGGAACTGCGCGAGCAGCAAATGGCACCTTTTCGGTGCCATTTTAATTTATTGTTTAGCCACGCATTTTAGATAGCGTTTCTTTGCGAAGTTGTAGCTTCGATTCAGCAAACGCTTTCGCAGGCAACATTTTAAGTTTTTCAGCATAGCCCATTGCGGTAGCAAGTACTTGCTCTTGAGGTACTGCTGCATCCAAATAGCCCACTTTTACGGCTTCCTTCCCTTGATATACACGCGAAAAGAGCAAGGCTTCGGTTAAAGAAGTAGGGGCTAAACGTGACTTCGCCAGTTCCATACCAAACGCAGGTAAAACCATGCCGATAGCGGTTTCTGTTAAACCATATTTAGTGTCACCATCTTTACCTATACGCAAGTCAGCGGCCATCAAGAATATTGCCCCTAATGCGATACTATGGCCTTCAGCGGCAACAATAAGGGGTTTAGGATAGCTGTAAAGCCTTACAATCAAGTCGGCCCCTGCTTGCACTAATTTTACTTGTTCGGTTTTATCTTCAGCTTTCATCACGGAAAGGTCGAAGCCACCGCAAAACTTATCGGCACCTCCATACATCACCACGGCATCTGCTTTTTGTTCAGCCTCATCTAATGCGTTATTCAACGCATCAATAAGGGTAAAGCCTACTGCGTTTACTTTCCCGTCATCAAAGGTAATAAGTGCTACCTTGTTTTCAATTTTTAATTCGAAAGCCATCACTGCCTCTTTATTGTTAATGCTATTCTGGGGAGTTTGTTTTTAGTGACGCTAAGAAGCAAGTTTTTTTAAATAATGAAGGGTATTGGCGTTCGCTTATACACGCAAAAGTCGAAATGCTTAAAGGCCTCCATACCGCCGATTTTCTTAGTCGAATTATTTTTAAAAGTTCGCTATCACAAGCCTTTACGAGGGGGGAATCTATATTAAGTATCCTAATTGATGAGTGTAAGTGATTGTTAGTAATAATAAATGATTATACTTCAGTTGAGTTTAGGTTTTTTGAATTATTACTTAAGATAAAGTGCATTTAAGCGTTGACTAATCGCCATATTATTTCTATGTTGGTAATTAAAGTGATTAGCCAATGCGCTAGGCAGCAGTATGGAAGATGTTCATTTGAGGGATACAAGCGGCGAATTTACCGAAGTGTTAAACGCTTGGGTAATTAATAACGATTTAAAAAGTGCCAATCAGCTTCGTAGTATTGTTTACTATCATTTAAAAGGCATGGTGAAAAAGCAGATCAGCAAAAAAGCGGAGTCTGACAATACGCTAAGCCTGCTCGACAAGCTTCCTAATACCACCTCACTCCTTCACGATGTCATTATTAAACTGACTGCGCCGGATGAAATTTTTGAAAACAGGCAGCAGTTTTATGCTTCGCTCGCGGTGTTTGTGCGCTGGATGTTGCAAGATGAAATTAAAAAGCGCTCTGCGAAAAAACGCACTAACGATTTTGATGACGTGGTACAGATAACCGACGCTTCTATTGACTCAGGTTTATATCTTAGTTTCGACAATGCGTTATCTTCACTCGAAAATGTATCTAAGCGTTGTTACCAAATAGCGCTTCTTCACTATTATCTAGGGCAAAATGTAGGCGAAATAACCTCGCAGCTCAGTTTAAGCGAATCTACGGTTTACAACGAATTGTCGGCGGCAAAAGCCTACCTTCGGGTTCAGTGCGAAGCCGCTTAGTTCACCCCGCCATAATGTTGTTCAGTTAAATCAAAAGAGCTATTCATGAAGTTTGAAAATGCTTTACTCTTTTTTCAGCACCTTATTGGGTTGGATGAAGCTAAAATGCGCGAAAATTTATCGCAGTTATGTCCAAAAGAAGCCCCAATATTCGCTGAAACCTTGGCATTGATCGATGCCCATTATGCGAATCAACAACGAAGTGGCTTCACACAGTTAGTGGGCGCTCAAGCCGATTTACTGTGTGATGATAATCACGCGAAATCCCTAGAAGGTAAACAAGTTGGCCCTTATCTGCTGAAGCACAAGCTTGGCCAGGGCGGAATGGGAGCGGTGTATTTAGGTCAGCGAAATGATGGGTTAATTGAGCAAAAAGTGGCGATTAAATTCGTTTACTCATCGATTGCCGATTTAGCGGGCGATAACTTTATACAAAGAGAAGCACAGCATCTAGCCAATTTAAATCACCCTAACATCGCTAAAATTTATACCATTGATGTTACCGAAGAGAACATTCCTTATTTGGTAATGGAATACATTGATGGCGCGCTTTTGTCTGAAGCGCCAATTTTAAATAAACAGAACCTGTCGCACGCCACGAGTGCCTACCTTTCAATTTTAATTAAGCTGTGTAGTGCCCTATTTGAAGCGCATCAAAGCGGTATTATTCACGCTGATATTAAACCGTCGAATATTATTGTGGATGAACACAACCAACCAAAGTTACTCGACTTTGGTATTTCTCACTCGTTAAGCCATCCAGATAACCAACGGCTAACTGCAGTTAGTAACGATTTCGCCAGCCCGCAACAACAAAGCGGCAATCAAGCTAAGGTGACCGATGACATCTATGCGCTAGGTAAAGTGATGGCGTTTATGTTTCAGCACCATACAACCAATGCTGAATTTGAGGCGGTCATTCAAAAAGCGACATCCAGTGAACCAAAGGATCGTTTTCAAAGTGCCGAGCAATTTAGCGATGCGCTGGAATGCTTATTCGCCAATCGGCCACTTAAGTGGTTTAAAAGCAGCAAGCCATATTACTACAAAAAATGGTTTCAACGTTCGCCCGCAACTGCGTTATCAGCCGTAATCATCCCCTGTGTACTAGCGTTAGGGGCTGCTGCACTATTTATGCAAAATAAGTCGTTACTACAAGAATCAAAGAAAACACAGCAGACACTTTCTTTTTACGACGAGTTATTTTTGGCGCACTCACCACAATCAGAAGGCGGCGGGGCATTAAGTGCCGCTGATTTTATTAACCATGGTGTTGATATCGCGTTTTCGACATCGCTGAGCGATAGCGAAACCCGTGCATCGATTGTGGCCACCTTATCTCAAACGTTATTGAACTTAGGGTATGTAGAAAAGGCAAAGTACGTTATTGAGCGACTGGATGCGCAAGACACGAGTGGTGCATTGATGCAGGCAAAAATAGCCTATTACCGCGGTGATTTGAACAGTGCAACCCACTGGCTTGCAAAACATAATAACGACTTCCCAAATACCTTTGAAAGCGAATTCCTTAACGCTCAGCTTCATTATGCCGTTACGCAAAGCGCACAAGTATTAGATACTTTAGCGAGTCTTCTAAACCGATTCGACAAGCAAATGTTGCCGGAAGATAAGTTTAGGCTGCAAAAATTCCAATGGGAAATTTTGCTTAAACACGAGCCTGCTACGTTACTTACTAGGGTTGAGGAGCCCTTGCCGTCAGATACGCCTACCCACCAAAAAGCATGGTTTGAAGGTATGAAATCATTAGCGTTAGCTAAAGACGGCGATATGGATAGCGCAGCAGCACGAATGAAATCATCACTGGCATTAGGTGAGCAAGCCTACAATGAAACCAATCCAGAGCTCGCACAATTATATGGGTATTTACTGGAAACCGCGGCGCTAATAGACGACCCACTTGTGGTAGAGTTTTTACTTAGTAAGCAGCAAAGTATTTACCTTGCACTAACGCCTTTGTTTGAAAATCAACTGATAAAAGTTTATGAGCAGCAACACAACTATTATGCCTACGGCAAAATGTATGCTCAGAGTGTGTCTTTTATAGAATCTGCGGTAGCCTTGTGTGAACAACAAAGCCATTGTGCTCGGTTAAAGTTAAAACAAGCAATAGCCTTATACCTTGTTAATGATTTCACACGTGCGCTATCGGTTATTAAGGCAGCGGTAATAAAAGCGCCGAAAAATAGTGACGGCGCGTCCAGCGAAAATTTAACGGCGTCTTTCTTTTTTTTCTCCTCGCTGGTGGCATTGAATAGTGAAATAGGTTTGGGATCTGCGGTGAAGCAAACTGATATTCAAGCATTGGCCGCGAAAGATACCTTGGGTGAGCATACCGCCTATATTATCCATACTGCTTTACGTGCAGGATTTACTGATTTAGCGATTGAGTATGGGCTCACACATACTCAAAACGATGACATCGAAAGACACTTAGCTCTGGCTTCGGCGTATGCGGTTAAAGGGGAGAAGCAAAAAGCAGAGGAAGTGTTAGCAACATCGAGTTCGCTTCCCATCAGCAAAGAGTATGGCGATACGCTTGCCAGTATTTTGCCCCCTGAGGTATTAATCGCACCTGATTTTAAGACCCTTCATATGATGGTGTTAGAGGGGCAAAATCGCTTAGTAAGTAATCGAAGAGTTGCAGGGGTAACCGCGCCAACCCACGGGGACAGCCTTAAAATGGGCACGCCTTTTACTTTTAAGTGGAATAAAGATGCCCTTAAAGGCGAAAGCATTTCTTTGTATATCAATCATAAGCTAAATTTTGAAGCCAAAGCGTTTGATTCATTTGAAAACATACAAGGCTTGCGCTGGCAGATGTTTGCTAAGCAAGTACCTAACACGGGCGAAGTAGAGATAGATCCTTTCTTTCTTATGGCAAATGGCGGGCAGGGTTTTAAGGTAATGATGGTATCCGATCAAGGCTATTGGTCACTGAGCGATGGCTCGTTTGGTGTACTAAATGGCACTGCGATAGATAACGGCATTACCCATACTATCAATCCCCGTTTACTCGTTGATGCTGTCAGTAAACCTGAAGCGTCTGAGGTTTATAATGTGGGCGAGCGTAATACTATTGAATGGGACAATGCCGCGTTAAAAGGCGATGCCGTAGGGATATATGTACTTCACGACAACCCTATTAATATTGGCAACGGACGCAATGCGCAGATCACTACTGTGTTGAAACGACGTTGGTACTTAGTGACAAGTAGGACACCCAACTCGGGAGAGTATGGGCTAGATCCAGCGCAATTTAATGGTCAAGGAAATGCCTATAAAATACTTATTATAAGTGACTCAGGTTATTGGGCTGTGTCCGATGAGCGATTTACGGTAGTTAATCCGCATTAACAGCTTCTAAAAATACCTAAGAATAATCACGTGTTATTAGCCTGTGATATTAGGCGATGCGAAGGCGTAGCGACAACCTATTAACGGCTTGCCGCGAAGGCCTTCGTATTATCGGTTTGGGTAAAAATTGCGGGGCTCACACCTTCGTATTTTTTGAATAAGGTAGAGAAGGTTTTGTGTTCATAGAAGCCTAGCTTATCGGCAATAGTGGAAGGTCTTTCACCCACTAAGAGTAATTTCCTCGCCTCTGCAATACGCATTGTATCTATACAAGCTTTAGGCGATTTCCCGTAGTGCTTCTGGCATAAGCGCCTAAGGGTCGACACATCCATATTTAGGGCGTTGGCCATATTACTTACCCGTATATCACACATGTCGTGACTCAGCGCTCTTCTATCTATTTCACAGCTAAGCTGTTGTTCAAATTTCACCATGAACCGTATTTTTCGTTCTGCCTCACTTACCTTCATTGCCTTTAACCTACTTGAAATTGGCTATGACGGTATTGTGTTTTTATTCCACTTATCGCGGTAGAAAGAAAATGCGCAGGTATTTTCCAAAATAAAATTTAATTTTTTCGTTTTTACTATTCTTTTTTGTGTTTTGTGTTTTTGGTTTTGCAGCGCTTTGCGATAGCAATTTTCACCTGTGTGATGAACAAGTTGCGCGATTTAAGGAAGGAAAGGGGCGGGCGATTAGGTTTATGCTTTTTTAGTTTAATGTTTAACCAATAAAAAGTATAAGGAAGTGTTTCATGTTCATCAGAGCAAATTATAAGAAAAGCATTATTGCTGCATCACTGGTACTAGCCTTGTCAGGTTGTAACGACGATGATAAAGAAAATGTTATTGTAAATGAAGAAGAGGCGGTTAATGAAGAGGTCGTTAATGTTGTCCCCGTCGCTCAAGCCGGTGAGGATGCAACCGTTGAAGAGAATACGCAGGTTACACTATCCGGTAGTGGTATTGATGATGACGGTACAATTGCATCCTATAGTTGGGTGCAAACCGAAGGCGTAGCGGTGACGTTAACCAATGCCGACCAAGCTTCTGCTGAATTTACCGCCCCAGATGTGAAACCTTCCGAAACACTTACGTTCGAACTGACTGTTACTGATGATGCTGGGGCGACTGCCACCGATAGCGTATCTGTTACAGTGACTCACATCAACGCATCGCCGACAATTTCAATATCAGCACAAGAAGTAGAAGAGAAAGAGGCTCACTCTATTGATGCGGTAGCTGAAGATGACGGTGAAATTGCCAGTTATTTGTGGGTTCAAACGAGCGGTACAGAAGTTGAGCTAAGCGGTGCGACTACTGCAACGCTTTCCTTTATTGCACCTTCAGTAGAGGGCGATGAAACTTTATCCTTTGCCCTTACCGTAGAAGATGATGAAGGTGAGACGACGACTGAAACGGTGAACGTTAATGTACTTCAGAAAAACGTAGAATTAACGTTAGTAGGGCTAGTGACTGATTCCCCTATTATTGATGCAAACGTTGTTATTAACGTGGGTGATGAGCAACAGGAAGTGACAGCCGGTAGTGATGGAAGTTATACCGCCACACTGAGTGTGGATGACGATGCGACTGATAAAATGGTGTCTATTGTAGCCAGTGGTGTAGGATCGCAAACGCAAGCTAAACTTATGTCAGTGCTGGGGTCGGTTGAGGCTCTCAATGAAGCCTCTACCGGTGACGGAGAGGTAACAAAAGATGATTTTTTCGGCGTGAATGTGACCAACGTTACCACTGCAAACGCCGGTTTAATGCAGCGAGAAAATCTGGGCGCCCCCATCGTTGATGACGAAACACTTGCGGCACTGAATCTTCGAGTTTCACAACAAGAGAAATTTGCGCTAGCCACCGCGATTAAGGTGGCAATAGATAAAGCGGGCGATGATGCCAGCTTAGCCCTTCCTGACGGTATAGTTGATACGCTAGCACTAGCCCAAAATCCTGAAGCTTCCACAGCTTATATTGAAACCATTGAAGATACCGAGGCTTATGCGTCAGCTTACGAAGAAATTATTGCAGACCCAGAGCTAGTAGATAGTGATTTAGATTCATCGGTTACCACCTACTTTTTGCTTGATTACTACAATCCTTTAATTAGTTATCCTGGCAAAAAGCTTACGTTAACCAGTAATACGACGGCGACTTATAGCAACTATTTAGGCACGTTTGAAGCTGAACGATTTAGCGATAACAGTGAGATAACGTTGGAATTTGATGAGGGCGTTTATCGGTTCTCGCAAAGTGAATTTGTCGACGTTAACGGGGTTATTCAGGAAGTTGAAGTAGGATATGATTACCATGAAATCACTTTTTTACCGCTAAGTGAGCAAGATGGCGTAGTCACGTTTGAAGTGACGTCGCTTTACTCAAAGTATTACCCCAATGGTGAATTGGAAGACATTCACAATATTATCGATGATCCTTCGCAAGTTACGGCAATTACCTTAAATAACGCCACAGAAATTACCATTGATAGTGCCGACAATAAGGCGTTGTCACTACCCGTGACTTCTTCTTTTTTTGAACCTGATAACAATAACTTATTTACCTTCAATTGGTCTTCAGACACGTTTGAATTTAACGAAGACGGGACGGGCAATACCCGAGTTGTCGATAATGATTTTACATGGGTGAAGCAACCTTACGGGTTAAAACCTGATATCAACGAACTTGTCATTACATTTGATGACGGAACAACACTGTCTTATGTGCAGCTAACCGACTCAAGCGACAATAATCTTTATGCGGTTAGCGGAATCTCGTCAGACGGACAACGCGATTCATATAAAGTAGATGCTGGGGGCGCGGTAACCGATGAAGATAAGTTCGACGTGGCATCTGTACCCGGTATCTATACTTACGCCTTTGATGGAGACAGCCTTAATGAATTTTGGTGGGAGCTTTGGCCGAATGGAAAGGCCTATACCATTGAAGTCGGTGATTACAACGGTGACGGCAAAATTACAACAGAAGAAATTTTGGTGATGTATGGTAATTGGTCAGTGGAAGCGAATGGGGAACTACAAATAAATCGCTACCGCTTTACTGACTATAGTTGGCCAGGTTGTTTCAACGAATCTGCAGATTGTTACTTATACAACAGTCGAACATGGTCGGTATTTGCTCAGGTTGGCGATGCCTATCATATTACAAATCTGCACAAATTTGATTTTAATCAACAAGATGGCAGCAGCGGATTCGATGGCATCGTTGATTACTTTACTCAAGATAACCGCCGCGTGTCGAAACAGGCGAACCGTCCTGTAACCGTAACACTGCCTGAACACCCGCATTTACCAGCGCTACCGCCTCAAGCGTTTGTAAATTTAGTGGCACCTTCAGGTTACATAGGTACAACAATATATGGTGTTGAGCAAAACGGGTTGTACACAGTAGATGATGCGTCGATTACATTAAGCCTAGAAGCGGACGAAACTTATACTCGAACTTTCGAAGCGTTGTCGCAAGGCAGTGAAAGTGGAAGTTACGTAGTTGCCCCAGATAACAGCGTACTTTTACAAGCTAGTGGTATTGCGGCACCAAACGCGCTTCAAGCATTTCTACTGTCTTCTGATGACGTATTGATAGGTGCTCATTTAGGTGCGCCAGTTCCGTTTTTTGAAACTCAGCAAGAGGCTGATGATTATGAAACGGTGTTAAGAGAAGGAACTTCAGTTGCTTCGTTTGATTCGTTAAAAGATAAGAGTCTAGTGTTGGTAGACGCATCACAAAACGGTGAATGGTCTGCCACTTATTTACAGTTTGATGGCACCAATGTGGTCACCTATACCGACAGCACTTACTCAGAAGTAGACAATAGTTTCGGCTATGCGTTGAACGATGATGGGAGCATAGATATTGACGGTAGATTGTATCTCTCTTTGAGTACTACTGGATTCTCGGTATTCGTTTCTGATGAAGGAGAGGGTGATTATATTGACTTCAACTATCTTTTTGAAGATACGACACTAGCGGCTCAGTTCGTTGAAAATGCGAATAATGTGCGTGCGACGGCAGAGCAGTTGGGTGACAACTGACTGCCTAATTCCTAAATTAACTTTGAATAATTAAAAGGGCCTGACGGCCCTTTTTTATTATTAATGGTTAAATCTGCTCGATAACTAAGCCGAAGATCAGTATTTTACTTTATTAACTGTTAGTAAGCTTTCCTTGCTAGACAACACTAGCGAATTAATTGAATACTTAAAAAGGAAAGCAAGCATATGAAACAACTCACTGAATTAGAATTAAATGAAGTGGCTGGTGGCTACGAATGGGAGCAAATCGGCGTGGGTATTGCTATGGTAGGGCTAGGTATTGCTATTGTATCTACCGCTGGATTGGCAACCGTTCCTATTGCCTTGGCGGGCGCAGCAACGATAGGTGAAATTGGGTTAGGTGCAGCAGGCATAGGTCTAGCTGGTATGGGAGGCCTAGCCATTGGTGGCGGTGCGAGTGGCAGCTCAAGCAGCTCTAGCAGCTCAAGCAGCATGAAAATGCAAGAATCTGAAACTGAAGACGAATAGAGCCAACTATGTATAAAGTCATTGTGAGTGGAAATAATATTGATACCGTATCTGCACTAAAAGTGCTACGTACGCTGGTTGATTTACCGCTGTCGAAGGTGATTCAAATGGCGAAAGCCATTAGCTCACTTGAGCGCTTTACTTTGGTAAGTGGTGTTGATGAAGCGTATGCTCAGCAATTAGCGCTTGAATTCGCAAACGTTCAAGTGGATGCCAAAGTCGAGCCTTGTGATACTGAGGAGCGGGTAGTAAGGGTTCCGCTGGCGCAGCATCGAAAGAAATGGCGTTTATTTGGCTTGCTTAAATGACTCTCTAACGGTCAGCAATAACACTGACCGTATTCTGCCTACTTGTAGAATTACTCCGCGCTAGGAATGAGTGCTAGAGGGCACTAAAGCCAGTGCTACCGCTTCTGCTACGCGAATGCCATCAATACCTGCAGACCAGATGCCTCCTGCATAGCCTGCCCCTTCGCCTGCCGGGTACAAACCCTCAATATTCACGCTCTCGTAGTGTTTATCACGTTTGATACATACTGGTGATGAAGTACGGGTTTCAACGCCGGTTAGCATACCATCAGCCTTAGCAAAGCCTTTGATTTGACGATTAAATGCGGGAATGGCTTCGCGGATAGATTCGATAACAAAATCAGGAACGACTTTACTTAAATCTGTCAGGGTAATACCTGGTGTATAAGAAGGCTTTACGTCACCCACTTCTTCGCTTGGTTTGCCAGCTAAAAAGTCGCCAATAAGCTGCGCGGGTGCGTGGTAGTTTTCGCCGCCAACCTTATAAGCCAATTCCTCTAGTTTACGCTGAAGATCTATGCCCGCCAACGGGTGTTCTGGGTAATCTATTTCAGGGGTAATACCTACCACAATAGCGCTGTTGGCATTTCGTTCGTGACGAGAATATTGGCTCATGCCATTGGTGACTACGCGGCCTGGTTCAGATGCTGCAGCCACAACAGTTCCACCTGGACACATACAAAAGCTGTATACAGTACGGCCATTTCTACAGTGGTGCACAAGTTTGTAATCGGCTGCGCCCAAAATAGGGTTTCCAGCGTTATCGCCAAATCGACAGCTGTCGATCATGCTTTGTTCGTGTTCAATTCTAAAACCAATTGAGAAGGGCTTAGCTTCTATGTACACACCTTGGTCATAAAGTGATTGAAAGGTATCGCGCGCGCTATGGCCTATTGCCATAATCACTTTGGTGCAGGGGAGGTAGCTACCGTCAGATAAGAAAAGCCCTTTAATTTTATGGCTTTTTGACTGTTCATCTACACCAGAGCTGTTTGTATCAGCACCAGGGCTGTCTAAATCCAAACGTTCTACCCGAGTACTGAAGCGAATTTCACCGCCAAGAGAAATGATCTGCTCGCGCATTTTCTCTACCATGCTCACCAGTTTAAACGTACCAATATGCGGCTTACTCACATACATGATTTCTTCAGGGGCGCCAGCAGCAACAAATTCATTCAATACCTTACGGCCATAATGCTTGCGATCTTTTACCTGACTATATAGCTTGCCGTCAGAAAAAGTGCCCGCGCCGCCTTCGCCAAATTGTACATTCGACTCTGGGTTTAAGGGTTGTTTACGCCAAAAACCAAAGGTGTCTTTGGTGCGTTCACGAACAGCTTTACCTCGCTCAAGTACAATGGGTTTGAAACCCATTTGTGCCAAAATCAGCGCAGCGAATAGACCGCAAGGCCCAAGACCAACCACCACTGGACGGTCTGTAATATCACTTGGTGCAGTGGCAACAAACTTATAACGCATGTCAGGGGTTAATCGCACGCTGGTATCTTTGGCGAATTTTTCGAGCAGTGCAGCTTCGTTTTCTACCGCTACATCAAGGGTGTAAATAAGCTGGATGTCTCTATTGTTACGCGCATCGTAACCTCGTTTAAATACCGTGGTTTCAAGAAGCATCGACTTTGTGATTTGAAGCTTGTGCAAAATTGCGTTTTCTATCGCAACTTCATCGTGATCTAGCGGTAATTTAATATCGGTTAAACGCAACATAATAATAGGTACTCTTAGCTTTGCCGGACGGCCTTTCCGTCAGGGCGCGCGTATGGTAAATCAGCAACAAGACTAATACTAGCTGCAATCACGGGTAAGCAGTGGGTTAATTAGCTTATTTACCTTAGAATAATAGAGTAAAAAGAAATTTGAGTTTTACACAGGCTAATTTAAACTTGGCACCCTGAAATAATAACCCAAGCATGTAGGTGCAAATGACCTTTGTAGTGACAGACAATTGCATAAACTGTAAGTACACAGACTGTGTTGCAGTATGCCCAGTAGATGCATTCTTTGAAGGACCTAATTTTTTAGCCATAGATCCTGCTATATGTATCGATTGTGCGCTATGTGTGCCTGAATGTCCTGCCGACGCCATTGTTCAAGACACGCACCTCACTGATGCGCAAAAACCGTATTTGGCCATCAACGAAGCGCTTGCCGCGAAATGGCCTAACATCATCGAGCTTAAAGCGCCGCCTGAAGACGCCGATGTATGGAATGGTGTGCCAGATAAACTCGCCTTGCTTGAACACGAATAGCGTGCCCGATTAATAAACAACAATGCACCTGTACGCTTCGTCTCCTAAAACGGAAAAAATAGAATGTTGAAACTGGATGATGTTAAAAAGCTGCATCAGAAAAAATACCGTAGCCAATTCGGCTTTTATTTAGTGGAAGGCGAGCATTTGGTATTGGAGCTTGCTAAGACGATAAATGCTCATACTAGTGAAAAGCTAAGTGCAGAATCTATCACGCTTTACATCACCGATGACTTTGAACAAAAGGCGAGGGCACTTGATTCGGGTTTTACGGTTGTAAACGTCACCCAAAAGCAAATGTCACAGTTAAGTGATACTAAAACGCCACAAGGTATTATTGCCTGTGTGCCACTGCCTAGCCCTACAGCTAGCGCAGCCAATACTCTAGAGAATGCGTCGAATAAAGGTTCGAAACAAGAGCTTAAACATACAGGTAAGCAGCGCTATGTGTATCTGCACGAAGTTCAAGACCCAGGAAATTTAGGCACCATAATAAGAACATTAGCCTGGTTCGATAATTTCACCTTATTACTAAGCCCCAACAGCGTAGACCCTTTTAATTCTAAAGTGGTGCGTTCAAGTATGGGGGCAATCTTTCACGTGCCTATTGAATTAGACGTGAGCCTAAACGCATTACAATCCCGCTTTAGCCGGTTTGCCTATTTAGATATGGCAGGTGAAGCCGTTACCGCATCGTCGTTTTCAGATTTCGACTGCTACTTATTTGGTAATGAGGCCCGCGGCGTTCCTAAATCGGCGCTTTCTCAGTTTAATGCCGAGGCGTACACCATAGCCGGCAGTGGTAAGATAGATTCGCTTAACTTGGCCAGTGCCGTGAATATGTGTGTTTATGAGTTGTCCCGTTAGCCTTTTGCTAAGGTTAATCAAACATATATTCACCCCACTGCGACAATACGCAGTAAACTCATTATTGAAAGATTAATGCGGCTTAGCGTTATTCGCTGGTTCCTCATTAGCTTGATAACAACCTAGACATTAGCAAAGTACTAATAGCTTGGTATCACACCCGAAAAGGATAATAACAGTGGCCTTACAATGGTTTCCTGGGCACATGCACAAAGCCCTTAAAGAGATTAAGGAATCGCTTAGTCAGGTAGATGTACTGATTGAGGTGCTTGATGCACGCATCCCGTTTTCAAGCGAAAACCCAGAGATTGCAAAATTACGAGGCGATAAGCCGTGCATAAAAATTCTCAATAAGTACGACTTGGCCGACCCGGAAATAACGGCGCAGTGGCAAGCATACTTGGAATCTGAACGTGGGGTTAAAACCCTTACTACTTCTAGCGATAACCCTGCTAGTAGTAAACAAGTGATGGGGCTGATTAAAACCATTTGTGCGCACAAAGACGTGCAGCATAAAGCGATTAAAGCCATGATCACGGGAATTCCAAACGTAGGGAAGTCTACCCTTATAAATATTTTGGCCGACCGTATTATAGCTAAAACCGGTAACGAGCCAGCGGTGACGAAAAGCCAGCAACGTATTAATTTAGGTGATGGCATTGTGCTTTTCGATACCCCAGGGGTGTTATGGCCAAAGCTAGAAAACCCTAATTCTATTTATCGTTTAGCGTCTTCAGGGGCGGTTAAGAACACCGCCATGGAATATGATGATGTAGGGTTTTACGCTGCCGATTACCTAATTAAAGCGTATCCTGAAGTGCTAAAAACGAATTACAAATTAGAAGACATTCCTGACACTGAAATAGAGTTTTTAGAAGCCGCGGCAAAAAAGCGGGGCGCGATAATGACTGGTGGGCGCGTAAATCTTCACAAAATATGTGAAGTATTATTGAACGAACTGCAATCAGGTAAATTAGGCCGAATAACCCTAGAAACGCCAGAGATGATTGAAGTCGAAAAACGTGAAATAGCAGAAGCGGCAGCAAAGAAAGCCGCTGATAACGCCAAGCGCAAGCAACGGTTCAAAGATGGCTCGCTTACGCCAGATAAAAAAGCTAGAAAAGAAAAACGAAATGAAAAGCGTGAAGCACAAAGTATAAGAATGAAGAAAAACGCGAAGAAGTAGCGCGCGCAAAAGAATATAGAAATATTCGCATAAAAGACGTATTGTAAATTAATTGAACCAGCAGAACGCTTGTTAACCAATGACATATAATCAAGGAACGACTATTTATGAAGTTAGGCAGTGTTTTTACCATTGTATCATTCTCAAGCTTGTTAGCGTTTAACGCCAGTGCAGTTGACTTAGTCAATATCAATGATTTTCCAGACTGGTTCAAAGATGCAATGGGAAGAGATACGAAAGTCACAAACACTTCACCCATAGAAATAGCTGATTTCCAAGTAAATAGTCCGGTATTGGGGCAAGCTACGTTGCAAGATGCTGCTGACGGTACGTGGTACTACACCATCGATATTGGTACCGGTGCACCAGTAGAGTGTTACGCATTTAGCGAATTTGATGGCCCTGCCAATTCACTGTATTCAGTTGCAGAATACAGCTTGTCGGGAGTGGAAGCGCTCAATGAAAAAAAGCTTTCCGGTCAATTTAACTATGCTATGGATGTGGGTGTAGTAGATGCTACGCCTTACCTTTCACTCGACACTTTGTATACGGTGGGAGAGGATGATGAAAAGGTATCAGGCCTTTTAAAAGGTCTGTCTGCAGAAACTGATAATAGCTTGCAAGTCTGCATACATAACGAAATGGGTTATCAAAACGCGTTTGTTGCTGTGTTCAAATCATTTGTACGGGCGTTTACTGCCGGCCAACCGTCTTCAGAATTCTATAAATCTACCTATCAAGTATTAATAAATGACATCCCCATGGGGTTCACCCGTGAAAAATACATTGAAGATAACGAAGGCGATATTGAAATTGAAGTAGGGACAGCATTTATCATCCCTGTAGATGAAACATCAATTGCGCGTTCAGATTCCGTCGCTTTTTCTTGGAGCAGTCCCGATGGCGCTTTGATTAACGCCAGCGAATATACTATTGAAAATAGCACTATGGCATCAAGCTTTAATATTGATTATGTTGAAGACGCTTGGCAGATTAAAGGTGAGCTGCAAGGCAAACCGGTAGAAATGGAGCTAGCCCACAAAGACTGGTTACTATCAAGCTACGGCAGCTATTTGGAATCAGTTAAAATGCTTAATTCAGACACTAACTCCGGCAGTTTCTACATGTGGACGGCTGATGCTGATCCTACCGCTGCAATTGAGGTTGTCATTACCGAAATGGCTAATAATCCAAATGGCAACATCAAGATTGACATGGGTCCAATGGTCATGACTATGTTGTCTGACAAAAAAGGCATCATTAGTAAGGGTATTATGCAACAAGGTGGGCTTAAAATGGACATGGTGCTAATGCATTTTGAAGGGAACCCAATATTATAATGCGGTTTTTAAGCCGTTTACCTATTGGGTTGAGCCTACTAGTTGGTTTTGCGTTTACTTATACAGCAAGTGCGCAATCTGTGCCCTCAATGGCTGAAATAGGTATCGAGCTTGCTGAAGGTCAGGCTTTGCCACTTTCAAGGCGCATTAATTTTGAGCTGGTATCGTCAAACTCAAATAAGCTGGCTACCCACCTAGCAAGTTGGGAAGGGGTTTCTGCCGAACAGCTGAGCGATAATCGCTTATCAATTACTTTATCTTTAATGCCTCGTTATAGTAAACCAGTTAATGAAAAGCATAGCGCAGATAGTTTTGTTGTGGATTTAAGCGAGCCCAGTACGAAAGCGTTCGTTGCTAGCTATCAACAAGCTTATGCCGATGTGCCTTTTAAGTTAGAGCATCTTGCAGCCTTTGTTGATGGCTATATTGTTGACCCAAACTATATTCACGGTTTTAACATTGCTTCGGTGGTTGCCAGCCAACGCAGCGGTGATTGCACAGAATATGCGGTACTGACAGCGGCATTGGCTCGCTCTTTAGGTCTATCTGCAAGAGTCATTATTGGTACTGTCATTGTTGAGCAAACTGATCATGTCAATGCGTTTGGGCACGCTTGGACTGAAGTGTGGCATAATGGACAATGGCACATTGTAGATTCAGCCTTATATCGCTCAGATGCAACACAGCAATTTTATTTGCCAGCCTCTGAATTAGACAACGAAGGGCCGGGTTATGGGATGGGGCTTGCTAGGGCCTTTGTACTTATGCCCGAGAAACTTGATTCACTTCGTAGTAGGCTCTGAAGGTATTCACACAACTATGATATAACAGCTCAGCCCTGTACGAATAAGTGCTAGGGCGTAGTTTTATCCTTTTGCCTAATTGCGATAATTTCAAATACGCATAGAATTGTGGCTCTTAAAATCACTAAGGATGGATTGTCGGCAGCGCCCTTTGCACCCTGCTCACAATAAAAAATAAATATGAAAAAAATTTACGCTCTAGTTTTAGTATCAGGACTTACCGTTGCTCCTCAAAGCCATGCCGAAGGATGGTTGGATTCCCTTAAAGGCTTGTTTGGTATGACCGAAGAAGTTGAAGCCGTACCCAATATTTCTGACATGACACGCTCAGTCAGTGACGCGGTAGGCATTACTGAATCTCAAGCGACAGGTGGCTTAGCATCTATCTTCAACTACGCAAAAGATAATATTTCAGCTAGCCAGTTCAGTGAGCTTAGTAACGCGTTGCCAGGGCTTGATTCTCTATTGGGCTCAGTGCCTGATATTAGCAACGTAACTTCTGAAGGCGGTTTAAGCAGTATTCTTGATAAAGCCGCAAGTTATAGCGATAGCTTTAAATCAGTTAATGAATTGAACAAGCAATTTGAAGCGCTAGGCCTAGAACCAGAGCAGATTATGCAAATTGTGAATAGTGCAAAAGCTTACCTTGATACCGAGCAAGGGCAAGAGATTAAAGCACTATTGGTTGAAGGTTTAGGCAAGTTCAGCGGCTAACATAAAACGCTAAGCCTAAGGCTCAGACTGTGACCGAATGACAAAGGCGAGCAATATGCTCGTCTTTTTGCTTTTTCAACACTGTCGATGCTAACGTAAAGGGTACTACAAAATACGAGAAGCCCTCGTTGACCGGGCTACGCGTTAATCTAAATGTGCAGGCCTTTAGCCCTTTTGGGCGTCGAAGACAGGCAACCCTGTTAAAAAAGCAATACAAGGAAGGTGTCATGCTTAACCATATCCAGCTTTTTAATCACGAACAGCGCGACGCACTTAAAGAAAGTGCGAAAAATAGCCCAAGACGAAGAGCGAATCACAACGTTCATAAAAGTTATGAAGATTTAGTCCAGCGCCTATTCATTGCAATGGAGCCAGACTCTTATGTTCGTCCGCATCGCCATACCCAAGAGCACAAATGGGAGTTTTTTATGGCTGTGGAAGGGAGTATCGATTTACTCTTTTTTGACAACAATGCTGTATTGACTAGGCGCATAACCTTAAGCGCCGGAGGTGATTGTGTAGGGGTAGAGATCCCGCCTAACGTATGGCATGCCACGGTTTGTTTTGAGCCAGTGGTATTTATGGAAGTGAAACAAGGGCCCTACGAAGTCATGGACGACAAGGGCTTTGCAAGTTGGGCGCCTGAAGAAGGCGATGTAGCGGTTGCGGCTTTTTTAGAGAAACTAAAAGGGGCTGAAATAGGTACGCAGTTTTAACGTTTATTGTGCTTGAAACAGAAGCTCGCAACAGTCGCTTGTAATAAAAGTTTGTGATTAACGTTTCATCCAACATGCGTTAGCACTTTTGATATTTATCAAAGCATGAAAAGTGATCGCCCATACCGCGATTAATAAGTGTATGAGCGATGACTTATCAATTAATAAGGATTGGCAAATTTGAGTTTATCTTCCTCTGACGCTGATTCTTGGCACTCGCCGAGAAGGTGATAACGGCCTTCAGTTTCATGAGTATCAATTTCGATATAGCCATTACGGCAATATTGCGTTTCAAATAACTTTTCACTCAAAGTATCGTAAAAAGCTTCCATACGTTCGGCATTACGATCGTTACCGCCCCTAGCTTCTCCGCCACCATTTTGGCCGCCACTTCTGCCGCCGCGACCACCACCTTCACCACCTCGAGAAGGGCGCTGACCGCTGCCATTTTCTCGATTACCTCGGCTCGGCATACCAATGCTAAAGGCAAATAATTTGGTGCCATCAGGGTTAATCTTGGTTTCGAAAAACACTTCACCTTGATCTCGGTGGTCTGGTTTACCGGCGCAGCCTGCTAAAACGCTAGTAGCAACTAAAAAGGGAACAAGTAATTTCATAATTATAATTTTTGAGGTAGCTAAAGATAATCTTATGAGAGAGTTTAAAGGTGAAAGTTGCCAAGTAAAGTGTAAGTTTCTGGTAAAGGTGAATAGGGTAGTCGACAAATTCCAAAATGGAAAGTCGTTGTTATTGCCAATAATAATGGTATGGTTAAGGATAAGTGAACAGCGCACGTGCGCCTTTCAACTATTAAAGAGAACTCATTATGCAAAACGTTACTTTTAATTACTTTTACAATTATACCCAATAATAGCGCCTGACGCTGAGTGTTCAGGGGCAAGTATTCGCTTCTGGGCATAGCATAAAAGTAAGAACGTTTTGCAAAAGCCCAGAAAGGTTAAACTATCTGGGTTTTTTTATGCCCAAAATATATCGGCGGCAAAACAATGAGAGAATTAACGTTAGGTGAAATTAGAAAGCAACACAGAGTAAAACAAGAAGTGGTGGCGATGGCGCTTTGCGTGACTGCTTCTGGCGTAAGTAAACTTGAGTCGAAGCGCATTCAAGATGTGCCTCTTCATAGAGCGTCGGCTTACCTAGCGGCGGTAGGGGGAAGCATTAGAATAGAGATGACATTACCTGACGGTAGCACCGTGAATGTAGGAGAAAATACGTTAGGTTAATTTTGCCTAAATGGAATGAGCGGTTAAACTGTGTAAAACAGATACTTAAGGAAGTAAAATGGCCGTTCATGAAATAACTCACCCATTGATTGCACACAAATTAGGGTTAATGCGTTATGCCAAAATTAGCAGCAAAGACTTTCGAGAGTTAGCATCAGAAGTAGGTAACTTACTGACATACGAGGCAACTCGAACACTACCCACAGAGCGTGCGGTGATAAAAAGTTGGTCTGGTGATGATGTTGAAGTTAAGCAAATTAAAGGTAAGAAGATTACCGTGGTCCCTATCCTTCGTGCTGGGTTGGGCATGCTAGAGGGCGTATTAGAACTAATCCCTAATGCAAAAATTAGTGTGGTTGGTTTGTATCGCGACGAAGACACACTGCAGCCTGTTGCCTACTTTGACAAAGTAGTAAAAAATATTGACGAACGCACCGCGTTAATCGTTGACCCAATGCTTGCGACTGGCGGTACGTTAATTGCCACCATCGACCTACTGAAGCAAAAGGGTTGTAAGAAAATCATGGGGCTCTTTTTAGTAGCCGCGCCAGAAGGTATTAAAGCTGTGGTCGATGCCCATCCTGATGTAGAGATTTTCACTGCAGCTATTGACCACCGACTGGACGAAAAGGGCTACATATTGCCTGGATTAGGTGATGCAGGCGATAAAATATTTGGAACACGGTAATCACAACAGTGATAGTTATCAAGGTAACTGAGCACAATAGTCTTCATGCCTCATTCGCTTAAAACCTTTCAGTCATAGGTATTCGATAAGAGGTGTGAATTAATCGTTTAAGTGGTGATATAGTTAAGGTTATCTTTACTGTAAATAGCGGGTAGCAAACAACTAGGTAAGCTTAAAGTTTGTTTTATGCGCAAATAGTTACTGTTAGTGTTGTTGCTAAAAACGCAGGGAATAGTACAAATAAAAATGACCAAAACAAAATTGACACTTAAAGATGTAGCGCTGCAGTTAGATGTGTCTACCGCCACTATTTCAAATGCATTTAATAGGCCCGATCAACTTTCTAAAGCACGTCGAGAGCATATCCTTGCCGAGTGCGATCGCATTGGTTACACCGGGCCTAACAAAGCGGCACAAATATTAAGAAAAGGGCGTTCTAATATTGTTGCCCTAGTACTGGCTGATAGTATTCCTTATACCGTCAGTGACCCTGTGGCCAGCACCTTCATTAAAGGGGTTTCAAGTATATTGCAGCAGCAAGGTAAGCACCTGCTTCTTTATGCGGGCGACTCAGAAAGTATCCTCGATGTGGTGGATTTCGTTGATGGGTTCATTTGTTACGGTGCACCACGAAATTATAAGTTAGCGGAAGAGCTGGCCAAACAAAGTAAACCTGCTATTACAGTAGATTTCGATATTGAAGGGCTTCCTTCCGTTAATATCGATAATTATAACGCCGCGTATCAAATCGCTAAAAATGCCATCTCCCCAGGTGATCATGTCGCCATTTTAGGGCTGCGATTAATTGAGTCTCCAAGTACCTGTCGCATTTATGACAGTCCGCTTATCGAAGTTCAAACTTCTATTTCTCATCGCCGATTAGACGGTTATATGAAAGCAATTGATGAAAGCGAAGCAACAATTTCAAATGATTGGGTTTGGCACATTCCAGAAAGTGAACGGAGCTTCGCAAAGCAAGCGGCTAAAGAGGTGTTAAATAGTAACCCTAGGCCTAATACCGTCTTATGTATGAGTGACATTATTGCCCTAGAACTACTGCAATCAGCGCTTTCGATGGGGATCAAAGTACCTGAAGAGCTAAAAATTACAGGCTTTGACGGTATTGAAGAAGCAGACAGAACGCGTCCTAATTTAACTACTGTTTGCCAATCAAGTGCGCTTAAGGGAGAGATGGCCGCACAAGCCTTGCTCAGCGAATCATTGAAAAGCACAATACTACCCTTTGAATTGAAGGTGGGTGAAACCGTAAGTGCTTAATGGCTAATCTTGTTTTAGGGTGTCTCACTGTCGTAAAACATAGATGTTATTTGCGCCACACGCTTTAAGTTATCGATATCATTTTGAGACCATTGGATTGCACTGTGTGTCTTTTCGCAGCATATAACACCAATAGGGTTGAACTGGTGGTGGAAAGTGAAATCCAGTAGTGAGTAAATGTCGTTTGGCTTAAAGTAATTTTCGTTGAAACACTTGGTGGAAGGGTGGTTGCGGGCATCTGAAGCGACTAACACACTTTGTTTTAATATGTCGTCAAAATAATTGGGAATATCTTCTTCAGACAGCGATAAACCATGGGTTGGCAAATTTTGGCCATCCTGATTTAACGTAAGGCACCGGATTCGGGTTTTGTTTTCTTCAAATCGCCATAAGCTTATTCGGTTCGCAGCTGGAATACTTAGTCGAAGGCACGACACTATCGCAGATAGTTTATCCTGCTCATCCAATCCGCGTTTTGATAATGAAATGACGAGTGTTGTATAGCGGTCTAGATCCAAAGCGACACTCTTTGAGGTAATTCAAACGTAATAGTTGAAGTATATACTTACTTTCAAAGAGTGAAGTTCAAGAAACATTAAATTTTGTTTTTATCCCAGACCAACTCTTTAAAATGCTTTCTGCACATTGACTCGTAGCGATCGTTGCCACCAATTTGTACTTGATCTCCATCGGTAACCGCATTGCCGTCTTCATCTAGCCTTACCACGAAGTTCGCTTTGCGCCCACAGTGGCAAACCGTTTTAAGTTCGAACAACTTATCAGCCCAAGCCAGAAGGTAGTGGCTTCCTTCGAAAGTGCCACCCAAAAAGTCAGTACGTAATCCGTAAGCCAGAACGGGGATATCTAATTCGTCTACCACTTCTATTAACTGACGAACTTGAACTTGTGTTAGAAACTGTGCTTCATCAATGAAAATACAATCTAAGCGCTTTTCTTCATTATCTTGTTTAATGGCTTCATATAGATCGTCATCATTGCCATAAAGTTTTGCGTCGGCTTGTAACCCAATTCTAGAGGTTACTTTTCCTACGCCATAGCGGTCATCAAAGGCAGCGGTATAAATCAGAGAGTGCATGCCTCTCTCGCGATAGTTATAAGCTGATTGTAAAAGAGAGGTCGATTTTCCTGCGTTCATTGCAGAGTAATAAAAATAAAGTTGAGCCATGAATATTATTTGTTTTCGTTATACCAGGTTTTAAGGTCGCTCAATGGCATTGGTTTAGCGTAAAGAAAGCCTTGGATATAATCCACACCTAGGGTCTTGATGTGGTTCATTTGGTCTAAGGTTTCAATGCCCTCAGCAATAGTCTTACAACCAAACTCGTTTGCGATGAGCATGGTTGCGCGCATAATAGTATCACTACCTTCATTGGTATTCTGTACAAATGAGCGATCAATTTTTATAAAATCACACGGCATTGACTGCAATCTGCTTAAGGAAGAGTACCCTGTACCAAAGTCATCGATTGATATCTTAACGCCCCGCGCCTTAACGTTATGTATTTGGTTTGCAACCGCATTAACATTGTTGGCGAACACGCTTTCTGTTATTTCCAAGTAAAGGCGGGAAGGGACAATATTGGTAGACGCTAGCACCTTATCCAGCGTATTAATGAAGGTTTCATCAAGCAACTGACTAATAGATACATTCACAGATAACGCGATGTCATCTTCGAATGGCCATTCGGTTGCATCTATACAGGCATGGTTTAACACCCATGCGCCTATTTCAGGCATTAACCCTGTGCGCTCAGCTAGGGGAATAAAGCGCGCTGGTGAGATTACTTTGCCATCACAATTCCAACGCAGTAGCGCTTCAACCGATGTTAGCTTTTGTGTATCGGCGCAAATAATAGGTTGGTAGTGCACAGTAAAAGCGTTTTTATCTATGGCATGTCTTAATTGCTCACAAAGTCGCTGTTCGCTCTTTATTTTTTCATGTAAGTCTTCACTAAAAACGCCGATAGTGCCCCGTTGTTTGCGTTTTTGATCGTACATGGTCAAGTCAGCTTGTTGAATAAGCGTCATGGTGTCATTGCCATGCTCAGGGTATATCGCAATGCCGATAGTGGCATCTAGTGTGATTTGGTTTTCTAAAGCTATGATAGGTTCTGTGACTCCGCTACGCATAGCATGGGCAACGGCCACTGCGGTATGAACGGTTGCGTAGGGAGTTACCGCAACAAATTCATCACCTCCCCATCTGGCAAGATGATCTTTTTCGCAGTATTCGGCAAGTCGGTTAGCAATTTCTGCAAGTACAATATCGCCGACCTTATGCCCTAAACTATCGTTTACCTGCTTAAAACCATCTAAATCGATAAACAAAACCGCAAGGTTATTATCAAGCGCTTTGGTGCTTTCAATGAGAGTATTTAACTGTTTGAACAGACCGTTTCTGTTCAGTAAATTAGTTAGCGGATCTCTATTAGATAATCGAAAAATATCGGCGGTACGTTTCTCAACTTCATCTTCTAAATTGGCATTAGCATCATCTAACTGCTCGTTAGATTTACGCAGCATGGCGTTAATTTTAGCTGTCTCTTTTCTATCGGCTTGCATCTGCTCGACAAGACGGTTGTTCTTATACCTCAGCGATACGGTGTCAAAAAAGAATCGGTGGTAACGCAGGGAGCTAACGAGTATACCGATACAAAAAATAAAGCCCAATATACCCAAAACAACAAAATTTCTATCATCGTCAAACAAGGCTCTAATTGATATGGGCACAAGCAATGACGTGGTGTAGACAAAAACGAAAACTTTACTTGGCGCTAATACTGAAGCTGCACCACCGGCCATCGCGCCTAAGACAACCATGGTTGTCGCTAACTCTACAGGGGACATAGAGGAGTAAAGAAGTATTGAATAAAGTGCCCATACCGCAGAGGCTAAATACACGCCAATCGCGAACCTAAATTTTACAGGTCGCACATTATATTCGGTGCCTTTTAATCTCGTTAACCAGAAAAGGCCATCCGCAAACCGAAGAAGAATAACCGTGCTCATTGCGATAAAAAGCAATACTTTTGAGTTTTGGGCTTTTTCGGTATCGAATCCGAAACCGAACGTTAAGCCTAAAAAGGCAACGAAGGTCATGACTAAACCAGTAAACATATTACTGTTTAGCATATCTACCATGTCGCGCTGCATTTGCGGCGTTATGGGAATAGGGGAGGTTGAACCTCTTTGTTTATCAAAACTTTTCACTATAAATCTACGTTCCAACTCAATAAGCTTTTAAGCTAAATTTGGTGTGAAGTTTTATTGGTTTAGTAAACAATAGCAGTGATATAGCTTTTACTGCTTTAAATCTACACACTTACCTTGGTTAAATTACACGCAAACCATCAAAATTGCTATGCAACGTAAGAAGTAACGGTTTTTATAGCAACGGCCATTTAGCGCCAATCGCGTTAATTACTAGCCTTAATTGCATTAACTTCCTTTAAAACGGCACTCAGAGCTTTTGATAAGTCTTCCTGCAGGTGAAGATATTTGTTGTTAACCACATGAACGATATTGTGCTCTACAATAACAAGATGTTGAGCACCTAAATTTTTAAACGTAGCTTCATCGGAAAAGTCGGTCGGCAATAACGCATAGTCGTATCGGCCTGAAACGAGTAGATTCACAACTTGGTCGAAGCGGTCGTATTCACGGATATCTGCGGTAATGGCGGGGCCATTCTGATCTACATTGACGTTAAACCGTGTGGTGGCGGCAATGGCGATATTAGGGTTTGAAAGCACACTGCTTTCACATAGACTATTACGCATGCACAATAAAATTGTCGCGCCTTTTGCTATAACAGGGTGCAAGATATAAAAATTGCTAAACTCGTCTGCAACTAGTTCGTAGCGAACGGTATCGGCATCAGTAATGCCTTCATCGAGTAATCGAAGACCTCGCTCACCACCCACTTCAATAAACTCCACACTGATGCCAAGTTTGCTATAAGTTCTGGCAACAATATCGTTGTAATGACTCACCACTCTAGGGTGCCCCACATAACCAATGAGCATAGGCGAATCGTCAGCACCATTAGCTAAACAATCAGCTGAGCAAATAAAAGAAAAAAATAAAGCAGTACTAAGAAGCTTTAGTATTTGCATAAATCTTTATAGATAAGAATGGATATATAAAGCGTAGATGTTAAAGGGGGAATTTTCACCCTTTAGTGCAAGCCACGACGGTTTGCATATACAAGGAGGGTAGGCTGCGCTTTTTTGCGCTAAAGCAAAGTCATTTTCACATACAAAAAAGCTCCGGCCATAGGCCAGAGCTTTCTATAAATAGCGAGCTAAATAAGTAGTACTAAGCCGCGTTTTTTCCGCCATCGATTGCGCGCAACGTCTCAGTTGCTGGCAATAGTTCCATGTCGAAAGTGTACTCATCAACACGAACCGCCAATTGGCGTTTTTCGTTGTAATCATGCAACTGTGCAGCTTCTTCGGCATTAATAACAGCTTTTTCTTGAAGCTTGTTTAGTGCGTGTTCAAACGAGATAAACGGCACTACTGGCTCTTTGCGAAGTGCTTTTTGCACTTTACCTAACAGGTGTGCAACCGCATGTTTCGCTTTAAACGCTTGTTCGTTAATGTCGTTACCATCACCTGGGCTAACGCGAACTAAGTGAGTAAGCTGCGCTTTCACACTGTTGTCTTGCATAGATGCCATAGACAATTCACGTACTAGGTCATCGCTGATACCTGCAACACTGTTTGAGTAAGTGTTGGTCAGTAAGCGCATTAGGCCACGCGTCGGTGTGTTCGGGAAATTGTTGATGAAGTTAACAATTGCCTGATCAGCTTGTTGTAATGACCACTGCATAGCATATTCGAAATACGGTAGTGCAAGTTTACGGTCTTCAATGCGCTGCTCGTAAAAACGAATGGCTGCCATTGCACCGTAAAGGTAGCTCATCACATCACCCAAACGGGCTGAAAGTAACTCAGCCTTCTTAAGGTCTCCGCCAAGTACTGCTAGTGACAAGTCAGCAAGAGGCGCTAGTTTAGCTGAAATGCTGTTTACACGCTTTTCATACTTACGCACTTCAGGCAATGCAGACTCTGAACCGCGTAGGAAAGGTAGGTAACCTTTACCAAAACTGCGGAATGCATTCTTAACACTAAAACCAACAGTTTTACGTAACACTTTGTTGAATTCTTTATCCGCAGAACTATCGTTGCTGTGAATAAGGTCAACCATGTCTTTCAAGTATGGGTGGCAACGCATTGCGCCTTGACCGAAAATCATTAGGTTACGAGTAAGAATGTTTGCACCTTCAACCGTAATGGCAATAGGAAGTGCTGCATATCCACCGGCAAGGGTATTTTGCGGGCCGCGCTGAATCGCTTTACCTGCTTGAATATCCATAGCCGAATTCATCACATCACGACCAAGTTCGGTCATGTGATATTTAGCAATAGCGGTAACAACCGATGGTTTAACACCTAAGCCTAAGCCTTCAGTGGTAAGTACACGCATGGCTTCCAATAAGAAAGTCTTACCCGCGATGTCTGCCATCTTCTCTTGAATACCTTCGAAGCGACCAATAGGCACACCGAACTGCTCACGTACAAATGAATACTCAACCGTACCTTTGAATGCAGATTGTGCTGTTGCAACGCCCATCGCTGGAAGTGAAATACCACGACCTGCACCAAGACACGCTACTAGCATCTGCCAACCGCGACCGATATTTTTCTGACCACCGATAATAAATTCCATAGGAATAAATACATCTTGGCCACGAGTTGTACCGTTATAAAAGCGCACGCCCATAGGGTCGTGACGGTTACCAAGCTCTACACCAGGGTGAGACTTAGGCAGTAGGGCACAGGTAATACCTAGCTCTAGTTTGTCACCAAGTAATTGCTCTGGATCGAATACTTTAAATGCCAAGCCAAGTACGGTAGCAATTGGCGCTAGCGTAATATAACGCTTGTCCCAGCTGATACGAAGACCAAGTACTTCTTCGCCGTTGTACTCGCCTTTAGTGACGATAGCGGCATCAGGAATAGCACCGGCATCTGAACCTGCTTCTGGGCTAGTTAGGGCAAAACACGGGATATCACGACCATCAGAAAGGCGTGGTAACCAGTAATCTTGTTGGGCAGTCGTACCATAATGCATAAGCAACTCACCCGGACCTAATGAGTTAGGTACCATAACGGTTACTGCGATTGCACCAGATTTTGCCGCTATAGTGGCAACAATCGTTGAGTTAGCGTACGGGCTAAACTCAAGACCACCAAATTTCTTAGGAATGATCATTGAGAAGAAACGGTTCTTACCTAAGAAGTCTAAAACGTCTTGAGGAATGTGATCGCCGTTGTTTAACTCGAAATCATCAATCATACCCAGTAATTCTGATACTGGGCCGTCCATAAATGCTTGCTCTTCAGCGCTCAATTTTGCTTGAGGAATATCACGAAGTGCCTGCATATCAGGTTTACCCTGATAAATAGAAGATTCAATCCAAACGTCACCCGCGTCTAACGCCTCCTGCTCGGTTACAGAAATTGGTGGTAACACTTTTTTTAAGCTAGTTCTAATACTCATATTTGACTCATCCGCTCATCTGACCAGTTGTATGGTGTTAATACTACATCAGTTTCAGAAAAGATCAAAAAAATTGCTCATAAATAGTGTTGTATATGTAAAATTTAATAAAAAGAAGCGATTACGATAGTGCTTTAAATGGAAGATATGAGCTTATGTAACAAATGTGAGGCAGCATCTAAAAATATTCTGGTAACTGAGTTATGTTTATTAACCATTTACGGGTAAACTTTCGATAACAGAGCGAGTTACAGGAAGTTGTAATGCAAGAAACATCATCGAACACATCAAGGTGGTTTGCGTCACCAAAGTTAACTATCTGTGTGGTTATTGTTGCGATGTTAGTAGCGATAGTCGGTGCCAAAAATTTATACTTTAGGGGCGACTACAAAGTATTTTTTGAGCCTGACAATCCGCAACGACTTGCCTTTGAAGAAATGCAGAACATATTTAATAAAAGCGAAAATGTCGCTTTTATGGTGGTGCCCGACGACGATAATGTGTTTAAACCGTCTACCTTATCTTTAGTTGTTGAGCTTACAGAAGCTGCATGGCAACTCCCTCTTTCTACCCGCGTGGAGTCCATATCTAACTTCCAATACACCTACGCCGAAGATGACGATCTTATTGTAGAAGACTTAATTACCACGGGTTCGCTCTCGAATTCAGAAATAACGGATATTAAAAATGTACTTGATAGTACCCCTGAACTAACCGGAAGGTTAGTATCGTACCCAGGAGATGTTTTGGTAGTGAATACGACCATTCAACTACCTGACGGCGACCAAACGAAAGAAGTAATCGAAATCGCCACGGCTGCCACTGCATTAAAGCAGCAGTTAGAGGAAAAATACTCCGGCCACACTATCTACCTTACCGGTATGGTTGTAATGAACGATGCCTTTGCGGTGGCTGCACAGCAAGACGCAAGTACGCTTATTCCCCTCATGTTTTTCCTTATCATTGTCATGATAGGCGTGATTGTTCGTTCCGTGTTTGCAGCCCTTGCCACATTATTAGTGGTCATTGTATCTATTGCCACATCCATTGGTGTATCTGGCTGGCTTGGTATGTTCCTAAGTACCGCTACGGTAAATGCCCCCACCATGATAACCACGCTGGCAGTGGCTGACTGTATCCACATCATTGTGGGTGTGCAGTACTTTCTTGGGCGCGGCCTCACTAACGCTAATGCGATCAATGAAAGCTTAAGAATTAATACTAAGCCTATTATTATCACCAGTGTTACCACGGCGATTGGCTTTTTAATGCTGAACTTTTCTGCCGTTCCTGTCTTGTCCGATTTAGGTAACATGACTGCATTTGGTGTAATGCTCGCTTGTGTATTATCGCTTTGGTTCCTGCCTGCTTTATTGCTATTGAAGCCGCTAAAAGTGAAGACAACAAAAAATAATAAGATCTTCGAGCGATTGGGAAATAGAGTCACATCGAATTACCGAGCTCTGTTACCCATTTGTGCGGTAGTGATTGTGGGCATCAGTTTTTTTGCTACCAATAACGAGTTAAATGATGTTGCAGTGAAGTACTTCGACGATAGAAGTACGTTTGGGCAAGCTGTGGAAATAAATGAAGAGAAGCTTGGTGGTATGTCTAACATCGACTTCGTCATTTATTCTGATACCCCTTATGGTGCTACAGAACCTGACTTTTTAGCGCGAGTAGAATTACTCACTAAATGGCTGCGCGATAAAGAAGAAGTTCATCATGTGCTGTCATTTGCCGATACATTAAAACGGTTAAATAAAAATATGCATGGCGATGACGATACTTATTATCGATTACCAGAAGATGGGGAGCTGGCCTCGCAGTATGTTTTGCTGTACGAAATGTCGCTGCCATTTGGTCTAGACTTAAGCAATCAGTTAGATATTGATAAATCGGCAATGAGAATTATCGCCGTTATTGATAACTTAGGCAGTAAAGATTTAACCGCATTAGAGTCTGATGCCAAAGCGTATTTTAAAAGCCTTGGCAGCGACAACCGTCTGGAAGCCGCAAGTCCGCCTTTAATGTTTGCGCATATTGGCGATCGAAATATGGAAAGTATGGTAAAGGGCTCTATTTATGCCTTAGTCCTTATTTCTGTTTTGATATTGTTCGCGTTACGTTCGTGGCGACTGGGGTTGGTAAGCTTGTTTACTAATTTGCTACCCGCCGCTATCGGGTTTGGCGTTTGGGGGTTAATCTCTGGCCAAATTAATATGGCACTGTCGGTGGTTATCAGTATGACCATGGGCATTATTGTTGACGATACAGTGCATTTCTTGTCGAAGTATCAGTCGGCGAGGCTGACCCGTAAGTCGGTTAAAGAAAGTGTGCTTTATGCATTTAATACGGTTGGAATGGCACTGACCACAACCACAATCGTGCTGACAGTCGGCTTTGGTGTGCTAGCGTCTTCAAGCTTTATGCTGAATGCGCATATGGGCATTTTAACCATTATAATTATCGTCGCGGCTTTGGCCGTCGACCTTATTTTCCTACCCGCGTTGTTAATGTGGTTGGATAAAGATGAAACCCCGTTACCGGAGAAGAATAGTGAGATACATTAGCCTTGTTTTACTGGCGTCGTTCATATCTATCACCACATTTAATGGCGTTGCCGCCGAGAGTGAGCCTAGCGCAAAGGGACTGGAAATAGCCCAAGAGCGAAAAGCGAGAGATCGTGGGTGGAATAATTCAGAGGCCAAAATCTTAATGGTACTGCGCAATGCGCAAGGCCAAGAAGCAACCCGTAAACTCAACGTGAAATCGATGGAGTTAACCGATGATGGTGATAAAGCACTAACGGTTTTTCAATCGCCTCGGGATGTAAAAGGGACTGCATTTTTGAGCTTCTCCCATGTTTTCGATGCTGATGAACAGTGGATATTTCTTCCTGCTTTAAAACGGGTAAAGCGTATCGCGTCTAGAAACAAGAGTGGGCCATTTGTCGGCAGTGAGTTTGCTTTTGAAGACATGACATCATTCGAAGTAGAGAAATTTTCTTATTCCTATGTGGGTGACGAGACGATTAATGGTGAAGCCTGCTTTGTATTAGAGCAAGTTCCTCAATATGACTATTCAGGTTATACGCTGCAAAAAGTATGGATTGATAAGTCTCACTACCGTGTACATAAAGTTGAGTTTTACGATAAGAAAGGGGCGCTACTAAAGGTGCTTGAGCTAAAAGATTACGAGCTTTATAAAGAGAAATACTGGCGTCCTATTCGCAGCGAGATGACGAACGTACAAACGCGTAAGTCTACGTCGCTAATTACAGAAAGCTTAATTTTTGATACCGACTTGTCAGAATCAGATTTTGACAAAAACAGTTTAAAAAGAGCGCGGTAATTCGTGATTAAATCCATCGCTTTATTTGTATCGAGTATTACGGCTTCATTCTCTTTACTGGCCAACACGGAAATAACAGGCTCTGCCGGTGGAGAGCTGCGCTATTTCATGCAAGACGCCCTCTACGAAGTACAAGAAAGAACTTACGGCTCAGTCTTTTTTAGCCCCGAAACTTATACTGAGTGGAATGATGGTGAAGACAGCTTGCTGTTTAAACCCTTTTTCAGGGCCGACCAACACGATGAGCAGAGAACACATTTCGATGTTCGAGAACTGCAGTGGATGCATGTGGCAGACACATGGGAAACCAAAATAGGGATTGGAAGAGTATTCTGGGGGCAAACCGAGTCCATCCACCTCGTCGACATCGTTAATCAAACCGATGCCATTGAAGCGGTAGATGGCGAAGATAAACTTGGTCAGCCTATGGTTAATGTTTCTTACTTTAGTGACTTCGGCACGTTTTCAGCCTTTGTGTTGCCCTATTTTAGAGAGCGTACCTTTGAAAGTGCTGATGGACGTTTGCGACCGCCTATTGCGGTAGGAGATGCCTTGTACGAGTCGGATGGTGAGCAAAGCCATGTTGATTATGCGCTGAGGTGGCAATCAAGTATCAGTGATTGGGAAGTGGGGCTATCTTATTTTTCAGGTACAAGCCGAGAGCCAGAACTTGTTACGACGGTAAATGACGAAGGTCAGCCAGAGATTCTTCCCTATTACGCGCAAATCAGTCAGGTAGGCGTTGATTTACTCACCGTTTATGGTGCGTGGTTACTTAAATTTGAGTCGATATATCGTGAAGGGCAATCGGAAGATTTTACTGCGGTAGTGACAGGTTTCGAATACACCACACAAGGCATATTCGACACTCAATATGGCCTAGGTGTATTGAGTGAGTACCAGTTCGACGAGCGTGAAGATAACTTTTTTGCTGTGGGTCAAAACGACCTTATGGTGGGCTTACGGTTTATCTTTAACGATATTGATGGAACCGAAGTGCTAATGGGGTACGTGCAAGATTTAGATGAATCGAGTACATCTAGTGCATTTATTGAAGCGTCCAGTCGTATATCACCTCATTGGCGCTGGAAATTGGATGGCTATTTCTTTTCAAGTGATGATACTGACGATACCTTTTATTTCCTAAGAAGAGATGATCATCTCCAATTTACCCTTGAGTACTTTTTTTAGTACGAGGCGTTATTTCTGATTTAAATTAAACATTTACACTCGTAACCCTAGTTATTTACTATTAGGGTTATTTTTTGTGGTTCTAACTTGAGGTTTTAATGAAGCAGTTTGTCGTTGGTTTTATTGCGCTTTTTTCAATGTTTAACGCACATAGTGCTTCTACTCATTATGGTATCGCGTCAGTTGGGTTTAGTGATTTTGAGTTCACAAATGTCGAAAATAGCGGGCTAGCTTACAGTGTTGCTTTTGGACGCCAAATCCACAGGCAGTGGTATGCAGAAGTGGGTTACCTTAATTTAACTAATGATAGCGAAGGTGATACCGAGCTTTCGGGTGACGCGCTTTACCTTGCTGTACTTGGAAAAGCAAATAGTCAGTATGGGGAGCTGTATTACAAATTAGGGATTGCTAACGCTGATATCGCAAGTACGCGCTACTGTGGAAACTCAGCTTTGTTAGGTGATGCATGCTCATTTGATGAGGGTGTGGTTGCAGGTATTGCTGGCCTTGGGTTTGATTATCATGTTGGTCTAAAATCTATGGTGAGACTGGAATATATTTACTTAGGCGGGGAGGACGACCTCTCAACGCATTTAGTGTCTTTGGGCTTTCGCTACAATTTTTAATGCTCAATAGGGTTGGGTGACCAAACACATACAAGTACAGCGGTGTAATCCAAACACTATCATTCAGCGTAAAAAGAGTTGCTAGTCAAAAACTAAGGAGCCATTTATGAAAAATGAATTAGACAGTAAATTTCTGTTACAGGTGTTTGAAAAAATCCGAACTAACGGTGATAAGAAAGAAGACCAGTATCATCTGAATGGTATTGTTGCGTACACCGACCTCGATGGTTACACGCTATTTATTGAAGATAAAAATTGTAAACTGCAATTTGGTTTCCATAATCAATATCACTTTGATTATGAAAAAGACGATCACTTTCAAACTTTTGAGAAAAAGTTGAAGCAGATAGACAAAGAGTACGGCGCTCACTAAATCGCTTGATTGGGAGGGGAAACCTTTTTTCAAAACTTGACGTTTATCGAGATTGTTAAACCAAAGCTTGGCGCATTGAAAACAAAATGCCACGGCAGTAGTGTCGAATTATTCCACCAACGCACTTTCGACTTTAATTTGGTCTGCTACAATAGCGCTCCTCTTAATTTGTTAGGAATAGAGTGCGTTGGCTGCGGCAATTAAGGCTCCTAAATTCAAACTGTCTTTTCTTACTCCAAAATTTTGGCCAGTATGGCTAGGAGTATTCCTTCTTTACATCATCACTTGGCTCCCTCTACCAGTCATACGATTTATTGGTGGTGGTGCAGGTAAACTGATTGCGAAAATCGTTCCCAAGCGCGTGCGCGTAGCAAAGCGAAACCTTGAACTTTGGAACCCTTCATTATCAGAGTCAGAAGTGCAGGCACTATTAAAGGAAAACGTGCGTAGAACCGGTATGGCGTTATTTGAAACGGCTATGGGGTGGTGGTGGCCTGATTGGCGAGTGAAAAAGGCCATAGAAATTGAGGGTGCAGAGCATGTTGAAGCGGCCATAGCCAGCGGCCATGGAGTTTTTGGTATGGCACTGCACAATATGAATCTTGAATTTGCATGCAGGGGGATTGGTTATTTCCACCCAAGCATCGCCTTCTATAGAAAGCATAATAATCCGCTAGTCGACTATTTACAGTACCATGGTCGTAACCGCTCAAATAAGTACATGATTGATAAGCGAAATGCCAAGGCCTTATTAATGGCCTTGGAAGACAAAGAGCTTTGCTTGTACCTTCCAGATCAAGATTACGGACCAAAACAAAGCGTGTTCGTCCCCTTTGGTGGGGTCGCTGAAACCGCGACCACTACTGCTACGCTGATGTTTATTCGTCGCTCTACCAGTATACCCATGATAATTACGTCTCAGTACACTGCGAAAGGTTACAAGATCAAAATATACCCACCATTGACGCATTTAGGGGATATGGACGATGTTGCTGCATTAACGGAATTGAACACCCATATCGACAAGGCCATTAAAGAACAGCCTGAAAGTTACTTGTGGATGCACAAACGGTTTAAAACCAGACCCAGTAAAGACACCCCGTCATTGTACTAACGGAGCAGTTACCTATTACATCGTTAGGTGTACAATTACTGATGTAGCGCGCTTTTTGTGCGAAAAGTAAAAGCGAGGTAAGCTGTACCTTGGGTTTAAGTTATTGGAAGCATTAATAAAGTCATGGCTAAAAAAGGTTATTCAAATACATTATTTTGGGCGCGTCACGTAGCGCTGGCATTCGTATTGATAGTGATTGCGGGTGTGATGATTTATTTGCAACAAAATAACAGTGATGACGTTCCTTCTGGTAAACCTGTTGAAGAAAAGTCGGTGGCAAAGGGATTGAGCGAGTTTTACCGCGAATTTAGAATGTCTTCCACCGATCCAGTAAAAGAAGAACAGGGGAGTTTTGTCATCGAAACTGGTGGCGTTGATCCCCAGCTTGATAGCAGACTAGAGAGCATGTCCAGCTTAAATACGACAGTAGATACTAGCTGGACTGGCGAGCAAAAATACCGCACCTTTAAAGAAGGGAGTACGCTGCGAGAAGCTATCTCTACTTTTGCGCAAGCGGAAGGAATGCAGCTGATATGGAATTTAGAGCAAGACTTCATAATCAAACATCAGTTTCAGTTAGATAATACGGTAGCCGGTTCGTTGGCAAAAATTGCTAGCGCTATCGACAGTAGCTTCGAAGGGCAAGTGAATGCCTATCTATGCCCCGAGCAACGTTCCTTAGTAGTGACCGCTGAAGAAACCGACTTTTTAGCTGCCCGATGTACTCTAGTTCGTTGATGATTAGCTAAATCAGAGGTGAGCTACTGCTCACCTTTGTTATTATTACCATTACTGCTATCAGTGTCGGCACCACTGCCAAACAATGCCCGCCAATATTCACTTACCGTCTCTCTCATTTGACTTAAATGCTCGGTTTGCTCTGCATACTTTGTGTCGGCAAGAGTGAGGTGATGATATTGTTCTCTTAGCGCAAGGTAAGCTTGTTGCAGAGCTTGAGATTGTTTTTCATCAATAATGCCTGCGTTATGGGTAGCGTCTAGTAAACGCAAATTGTCTGAAAATTCCGTTAAGCTTTCAATCTTGTTCGCATGGGCTAACACCCAATACTGAGTCATAAATTCAATGTCCGCAATACCTCCCACACATTGCTTTAAATCGACTTTTTGATTACTTGTAGAAAGTAAGTGCTTGCGCATTTTCGCTCGCATTTCGCTTACTTCAGTAGATAGCGAAGCCTGATCTCTATGAATAGATAGAATGTTATGACGCACAGTATTAAACGCACTAAGCAGTGATATATCACCACAAATACCGCGGGCTCTCACCAGCGCTTGATGTTCCCATGTCCACGCTTCTTCTTGTTGGTAGCGCTCAAATCCATCTACATGACAACAAAGCAGCCCGGCATTTCCGGAGGGGCGCAAGCGTAAATCTGTTTCATACAACTGACCAAATAAGGTTTTGGTATTCAGCAAGTGCATAATACGCTGAGCAAGTTTGATGTAAAACTGCTGGGCTTCGATAGACTTAGTCCCATCGGTGGTGGACTGACGGGGGGCATTGTGCAAAAACACAAGGTCGAGATCAGAGCCATATCCAAGCTCATAGCCACCAAGCTTGCCATAACCAACAACCGCAAAGCCCAGATCGCCATCATTCAAGTGACTCGGCGCACCAAAGCGCGCTGAAACTTGGTGCCACGCTGCTTCAACAACCTGCTCAAGAAGCACCTCCGCTAATACAGTAAGTTTATCGCTTACGTTCGCGATAGGTAACGAGCCGCTAATATCACTGGCGGCAATGCGCAATTGCTGACAAAGCTTAAACTGTCGCCAAGTGTCCATAGCAAGCTCAACATCGTCGTGTTCAACTCGCAGCATAGTTTGGCGCAACTCTTGGGCGTATTCGTATTTGCTAGTGGTGATATCTGAATTTTGCTGTTGTAAATAGAGTGGGGTGAGCAGTTCATCTAACAGTAACGGGAAGCGTTTGATTTCATTTGCTATCCATTCGCTCCTGTCGCAAAGTTTGACCAATTGTTGCAGAACATTGGGATTTTCCAGTAATAAATCTAAATAGGTTGTTCTGCCCGTAATTGCATCTATTACGCCGAAGATTCGCTTTAATACACCGTTGGCTTTGTTAGGGTCGAACTTAATCAAAACATACAGTATTTCGGGGATGAGTTTATTAAGCGTGTCTTCGCCTTTTTGACCCATTCGATATCCGCGCTGATTGGTTTTAAACGCTTGTAGCTGGGTACAAATACCCTGCGCTTCCTCTGCGTTAATAAAAGGGGTTAGCGTATTGCTAAACTCTTCTTTATCGAGGGAGAGTTGCCAGGCGTCGCGGCATGCGTCATACAACGTATCTTCGCTAGTGTGAGTATCTTTAGCTTCTTCAACTAATTCATTGAAATGCCCATGTATTCTAGACATGGTATTTTGCAGCTTCGCCATAAACTCGTCATAAGAACTGAAACCAAGCACGGCAATTAATGCGTTTTTCTCCCACTCACTGTCGGGCAAGGTTTGAGTTTGACGGTCTTGGCATTGCTGAAGCGTGTGCTCAACTTTACGAAGAAACAAATAATCTGTCCGAAGTTGTTCAGTCACATCAGGTTCAACAATTTCAAACTCAGCAAGCTTATCAAGGGTAGTAAGTAGCGACTTACTTTGTAACTCAGGCTCTCTACCACCATGAATAAGCTGAAAGCTTTGCGCAAAAAATTCAACCTCGCGAATACCGCCCGCACCAAGCTTAATGTTATTGCTCAAGCGCCTACGTCTAATTTCGGTGGCAATAAGGTGCTTCATATTTCTTAGTGCATCGATGGTAGTAAAATCTAAGTACCGCCTGAAGGTAAAAGGCGTAAGTATGGCGTTTAATAAGGCTACGTCCTCTGAATTATCGTCGTTGATCACCCGCGCTTTCACCATTGCAAAACGTTCCCAATGACGGCCTTGCTCTTGATAATAATCTTCCATGGCGTCAAAGTGCATCACCAAAGGCCCTGATTCACCGAATGGCCGTAATCGCATGTCTACTCGGTACACTTGCCCGTCGGTGGTGACCTTGTTAAGTGCTTGAATCAACTTTTGCGCTAGGCGGGTAAAAAATTGCTGATTTTCAATGGGTTTCTTTTCACCATTTGTCATGCCTTTCTCGGGATAGGCAAAAATCAAATCGATATCTGACGAAAAGTTAAGTTCACGGCCACCTAATTTCCCCATGCCCAAAATGTACATATGAATAGGACCATTTTCACCATAGGGCACACCATGTTTTGCACTTAGCATGGTGTAAAGCCATTGATAAGCTGATGTAATTAATACATCGGCTAATGCCGAAACCTGCGCTAACGATTGCGTAATAGTCTGTTTGTTAAGTCCATCTCGTAGGGTAATCGCAGCCATATGGAAGTGGCGACAGTGGCGAAGTGCGCGAAGCAGTTCATCTTCGGATTTAACATTCTCAAGTTTTTGCGTAACAGCATGATTGTAGAAGGTGTGCGGCTCGTCAGGAATCGATTCAACCAGCATAGCACCAACCCACTCAGGGTGCTGAAGGCAAGCCTCTGCAAAAAATAGCGAGCGCCCAAATAAGGTGGTGAGATCGCTTCGATGATGCGCTAAGTCACTATTAAAGCGTTCATTATCTGAAAGCTTTTCCCAGGTTTCGTTAGCTAGTTGTGCATTGCTCATGGTAATTGTGTTGTCTGTTGGCATAATACTGGCTTCGACAATAATAAATATTTCAAAACGTTGAGATAAAAAAGAGTCTGTCACAGTTTTTGGGGCGTAACCACCCTAAGGTTGTGTTTAGGTAAAAGGAGTAACAATACGTGGATGCTTTAATTAAACTCGTGCCGCTAGGTTCTGACTTATGGATTTACCTTGCCATCGATGTAAGTATCGCCCTAGCACTGTTGGTGGTTATGAAGTGGGTAACTGGGCTCATGCGAAAGAACTCAGTGACCGAAGAACTTGGTATTAAAGACAATTTTGCTTTTGGTATTAGTATAGCGGGTGGCATGTTGTCGCTGTGTATCGTACTTAGTTCTGTGGTAGGTCGACATATCGGGCAGGGCTACAGTGAAGCAGCAACTGGTATGGTAACGTTTGGTATTGTCGGTATTCTGCTGGTGAAGTTTGGTCGTTTTGCCCATGACAAGCTGGTACTCAATCGTGTTGATACTCACGCCATGATTTCAGAGCGCAGTGTAAGTGTTGCACTGGTAGATGCTGCAAGCTTAGTAGCAAGTGCCATTGTATTAAGAAATATTATGGTATGGGTGGATGGTAGTGACATGAATGCCATCATTGCTATTGTGACAGGATTCTCTGTTGTACTTACCATGTTGTTGGTGATGACACGTATCTTAGAAGTGCGCTATGCAAAAGATAATCAAAACGATTCATTTCAAGGTGCCCTTCGAAAAGGTCAGTTAGCGTTAGCCATAGAGCACTCGGGCAATTTACTAGGCACAGCTATGATAGTTTCAGCAGCGAAAAACTTACTGATTTATAACCCTTCAGGTTATGTAAGTAATGTAACAGGCTGGCTAGTGGTAAGTGTAGCGTTAGCTATCGCATTGCATATACTGGTGCTAATCAACAAAAAAGTGATTATGTTTGGTATGAACTTTAGGCAAGAAGTCGACCAACAACACAACGTTGGCGTAGCTTCACTGGGCTTTACGTTAAGCATAGGTACTGCCATGGTGATAAATGGTGTACTTGGCGGTTAAGCTAGTTTGTCATCTAGCTCTTGGAGTAATTCAATTTATATTCAATAAATTTATAATGTTAAAGCATAAAGTAATACATTTTATTTATGCTTTAACATTGAGCTTAGGAGACAATTGATACCCATCATATTCATGAAGTACATCAAGGAAGTCTGACCATTGTTTTTCTGATTTTGCATCTCCTATACTTTTTGCAAAATCTCGACTGTTTTTTATTTGAGCAATAAAGTCTTTACTCTCCACGCCAACGAATGAGCCGTTTTCAAATTTAAAGCTATCATATGGGAGAACAAGTAATCGACCATCACCAGTTTCTTTGATAAGTGCATTTAATTCATCCATGCCAATGTTGTGCATGTCTACAGTTCTTGATTCTGTATTTTTTCCTGTGACATCAGGCAATTCATTGCCGCTTTTTTTTGGGTCTTTAGGTTGTTGAGCTGGCTGGTATTGACTGTAGATAGGTGTTTGATTACCGATAATCATGAGGAACATCCTTATTGCTGGTTTTAAGTATATAAAAATAGCAATAAGGGTGCCGTTTTTAAGAGGTGATGGCTCTAAAGTAGAGCTTTTATAATTACCCGAAGTTAAAACAAAGCTTTTAATTAAATAATGTTAAATTGAAATATTTGGATCGATATTGATACAAATATGAGGAATATAGAAATCAATACGGAGCAGGGGAAGTGGTTGCCTGAAATATGCTTGGTAAACATTTGTAGCGCAAACTTGAGGGCTTTAATTACAAACGATATTACTGATACTCAGAAGGAGAAATATACTGGCTGTTTCGATATAGATCTTCACATAGGTTTTCAAATAGATTTTTAGGCAAAAGCTTCTGTTTGACGATAGCCCGTTTTTTCTCTTTAGAAAGCCGTTTTACTTTGTATTCAATTTGCGAAGCTGTTGACCTATCTCCGATTAAAAAAATGGCCCTAAAGTGAAGAGGGCCTTTTCCCTTTAATGCCCGAGCGCCCCCAACGATTTCACCCCTATGCTGAGATATTCTTCGTCCCGGCGAAGTCGTGATGCCCGTATACAATTGACCCAGTTTATTTTCGATAAGATAAAGGTACCAAGTTGACGGCTGCTGGTGGGTATTCACGTTGTTGGCTGTTATACTCATTGGCAATTTGAAATACATCGATAAAGTTGTCTCATCAATGATTTTACCAGATTTTAGTAAAGCGAAAGTGCTTATTGTAGGTGACCTAATGTTAGACCGCTATTGGAGCGGTGGCACAGGTCGTATTTCCCCTGAAGCCCCTGTACCTGTAGTGAATGTTCAGTCATCTGAAGATCGTCCTGGCGGCGCGGCCAATGTGGCTGTGAACGTGGCCACTCTTGGGGCTAAAGTCACCTTGCTCGGTATGTGTGGTAACGATGAAAATGCCAAACTATTACGTGAGCGCTTAGAGTCTTTTGATATCGATTGCCAGTTTTTTGCCGTTGAAGGCCAAGACACAATAACTAAACTTCGTGTGATGAGTAGAAATCAGCAATTGCTTCGACTTGATTTCGAAAAGAGCTTTGCTGATTCAGATAAATCTGAACTAGAAAACGCGTTTGATGGCGCCCTTGATGATGTTGATATTGTTATATTATCTGACTACGCCAAGGGCTGTTTAAGCAATCCTCAGGCACTTATTCAAGCAGCGAAAGCAAAAGGCAAGCGAGTGATTGTCGACCCCAAAGGGAGCGATTTCACTAAATATGCTAATGCCACGCTAATCACACCGAATATGGAAGAGTTAAACCATGTGGTGGGCGAGTCTACAACAGAAAAGTCACTGGTTGAAAATGCGCAAAGCGTTAAATCTGATTTGCAGTTAGATGCTTTACTACTCACCCGTTCTGAACAAGGGATGACCTTGTTTGAGGGTAATAATGCAGAGTTTCATTTACCTGCAAAAGCCAAAGAAGTTTACGATGTTACCGGTGCGGGAGATACAGTTGTGTCTACGTTAGCAGTAGCTTTAGCGAGTAAATTACCCCTGCAAGCCGCTTGCGTGTTAGCTAATTTAGCCGCCAGTGTAGTGGTAGGGAAATTAGGTACGTCTACGGTAACCAATACCGAATTAGCGCTAGCCTTAGGTGAGCAATCTGTGCATTTAGATGGCGGTGTGATGACCGAAGGGCAGCTTGAGATGGCGATGGCTGCGGCGAAAGCGCGAGGCGAACGTATTGTTATGACCAATGGTTGCTTTGATATATTGCACTCTGGCCACGTAGCCTATTTAGAAGAAGCCGCGCTGCTAGGTGACAGACTTATTGTAGCAGTAAACACTGATGACTCGGTGACTAAGCTTAAAGGTCCTGGGCGGCCAGTGAACAACACTAATCGCCGCATGGCTGTGTTAGCAGGCTTAAGTGCAGTTGATTGGGTTGTGCCCTTCACTGAAGATACGCCACAGCGGTTAATTGCCTCACTTTTACCAGATATACTGGTGAAAGGTGGTGATTATCAAATTGAAGAAATCGCTGGTGGAAAAGAAGTGATTGCCAACGGCGGCGAGGTGCAAGTGTTAACTTTTGAGGATGGCGTTTCTACCACCGGAATCATCGAGCGTATAACACGAAACAGGCTAACCTAGCTTTTTCACCGTTACCTCAACTTTTTATCTCAGTAAATGTAGTCGTTTGCTAGCCATACCCATTGCTCGGTAAGCTAGCAAAGTGAGCAGTTTTTTCAAACGGATATCAGAATGTACGAAAGTTACTACGGACTTAACGCCAAACCTTTTCAGTTAACACCAGACCCAGGCTTCTTTTTTGCCAGTAAGTGGCACAAACGCGCCATATCATACCTTCAGTATGGGCTGTCGCAGGCTGAGGGGTTTATTGTTATCACGGGTGATATTGGTACAGGGAAAACTACCGTCGCGAATAGCTTGCTGGCTGAGATTCAAGACGATATTTTCGCAGCCCAAATCGTAACGCCGAAACTGTCTCCTGATGAGCTGGTTAAAATGGTGGCCTCAAAGTTCGATATCAATACGGACGGAAGAAGCAAAGCTGAAATTTTAAAGATGCTTGAGGTGTTCTTGTACGACTTGAGCACCCAAGGCCGCCGTGCATTACTGCTTGTTGATGAAGCTCAGAACTTGCCGCTAGAATCGATAGAAGAGCTACGTATGCTGTCTAACTTTCAGCTTAATGGTAAGCCGTTAATTCAAAGCTTTCTATTAGGCCAAGAAGAACTACAACCCATTTTGCGTGCACCTAATATGGAGCAGTTCAGACAGCGGATTGTGGCTTCTTGTCATCTAGCGCCCCTCACGTTAGATGAGTGCAAAGAGTATATTGAATATCGCTTACACCATGCTGGCTGGAATGGCGAAGATTTGTTTTCAGAAGGGGCGTATGAGCGCATCTATAAGTTTACCCGCGGTGTGCCTCGTAAAATAAATACGCTGATGGATCGTATCATGCTTTTTGGCTTTTTAGAGGAGCTTAAAAGCTTTGATGAAGATGCCGTTAAAGAAGTGATAGATGAGGTTAAAGCAGAAATGTTTGAGCCTGAGAGTGGGGTGGGCCATTCACCATCCCAAGCCCAAGATTTCGCAGAGCATCCTGAAAACAGAGCTATTATGACACCAGGCGGCAATATCATACGAGATAGTAAGTACTATCTTGATATGTTGGCAGAGTTGGTAGACGCGCTCGATGACGCAATATCACATAAAGTTAAAATGACGCAGTATGTAGATAAACTAATGAAGAAAAAGTTTAAAACTTATGTAAGGCTGAAGAGTACGGATAAGAGTGAGTAGAGGGGCTAGAGTGACGCGGAAATCCCGTCACTCTCAATAACCTACTGATAAGTATAAATGATGGATAGGGTAATTCTTCGGTCCGTGTAATTCTCTCCAAATTGCCCGCCCCCGATTGCGAGGTCACCATTTTTCTCAAGATAAGTAATGTCAATATTAGTTGTGAGTGAGCGTCCAATATTCCGTTCTAAGCCTAGTGAGGCATTCCAATTGTCAGTGCTTCCTGTATTTATCCCGTCACTATTTGAACGTTCATCTACATTTGCATAATCGACACTGGTGTTTAAATAAGTATAATTACCAAGTTGGTATGCTACCGTAGTCCCCAAAGCATAGGTTCTTCGCAACCTATCTTCATCTAAATAATCACTTTCATCATATCGCCAAGAAAATGCAAATGTTAGTCTAGAGAAGCTATAGCCGGCTTGAAAATTGGTACTTTTCAACAGAATTATATTATCGTCAAAAGATAAATTTTGAGTAGTAAGTTGAACGAACTGCTCGTCTGCGCTAGTGGTATAGTCTAAAGAGTTTGGTTGAAAGCAACCTGAAATTGAAGTTGAGTTAGTCGGACACACAAAAACACCCAAGTTTTCAAAGTCAGCTAATAATTGTGATGTGGTAGTTACGTCTTCAGAGTAAGATAAGGCTGTTCGGAAATATTTTGAATTGTAAGTAATATCTGCCGAAGCCGATTCACCATAAAAGCGTCTGCCGTAGCTGCCCTTAACGGAAGTACGGTTACTTAGCGCCCATTCGATGTCTAAGCCCACATAAGTATTGCTGTCATCGTTAGAAACGTCTGAATCACTTTTATTTGCAGTTACCGATATATATCGATTAGCGTTTTGTCGATAAGTTAATCCTGCACCATAAGAGTTAAACTCTCGCGTACTGCTTGTTGTATCGGTTCTGTCGGATATTTGGTTGGCTTCATGAGATCCCGTGAGACGTATTGCCCAGTTTTTTGCAAAAGATGTATCAATGAAGGCATCGACAGTTCTTGCTAAATAGTCACCCCCAACACTTTCATCTCTATCTGAGTCTTGATATGTCCCCGATACCTCCCAAATAAATTGCTTTGCTTGGTCTCCATTCTCGAAAGTGCCTTCAAATTGGAGAATATTGTTGTTTAACGCATTCCCTAAATCCAGTTCTGATCTTTCACTCTTCACATTTGAGTACGACACTCTACCGAAACCTTGGGCCCAATTACCTTGGTCCGAGAATACTGAAGTAGCAATTCGATTGGAGCGTGTTTTTGACAAGCTATCAGCATTACTTAAAAAATCTGATACAAGATAATTGCTAGAATCTGTATTTTGATAAGTTAACGCTCCAGATGCATCAAATAATACAAACCTTTCGAAAGGTGCCCACCTAGCTGAGTAGTCGTATTCACCGAATGTATCGTTCCGGCTATCGTCGCGCTTATCACGCTCCAAATGAGTTATCGTTCCAGACCAAAAACCCGAAAAAGTTCTCGTTTCTAGAGATGTATTTAGCTTAGGGCTAATAGAAAAAGTTGTTAATGATAAAGTCCCATCGTCTTCTGAATCAACTTCCTGAAATATGGATTCACCTTGTACAGTTCCAGTGATGTCAATATCAGCAAAAGCATAAGGGGACAACAATGAAGCTATTGAAAGCGCTAAGTAAATTGTTCCATGTAAACGACACTTTGTGTTGATGTTTTTAAACTTTACGCTCGGCATAGTAGTATCCATAATATCCGCTTCCGTCGGTATCATGATGGACCGATTTATTTACAACAAATCCAATCGCCATCTCAGGGTTTAATCGCTCAACCGACATTTTAATATCGCTAATTTTGGCTTTGCCTTCTTCAACCACCACCACCGCTTGCCCAGCGAAATTTGCCAAGATAGCACTTTCATTTATGCCAATTAAAGGAGGTGTATCAAAGATTACTACACGATCTGGGTATCTATTCGCGAACTCGTCCACAGTTTCATGCATTTTATGGCTGGCAAGCATTTCGGTCGATAAATGATGTGACTTCCCTGCTGGAATTATCTTTAACTTATCAATATTAGTGGGGTATAGAACTTCAGAAATATCACTCACATCTCCGGTTAAGTATTCCATTAAACCTTTTCTACGTTCTAAGCCCAGAGTATTTAAAACATTTGGTTTTAATACATCGGCATCAACCAAAAGCACTGTCTTATCTTGCTCAGATGCAATACTCAGCGCCAAGTTAGTGGCTGTGAAAGTTTTTCCCTCAGATGGCCGGCTACTTGTGACCATGATGATATTTGGATTGTTAATGGTTTTAGCAAGTGCTCCGAAAGCATTCGCAAGCAGTTTCCTTTTGATTTCACGATACTCTTCATTTATTTGTTTTCGCTCGCCGAGCAGAGCAATGTGGCCATTTTCGCTTAGTCTTTGTAAATCGATATTAAAAGGGTCAAGGTTTGAGCTACCAGCAGTTGAAACAGTATTAGGTGTTTCCTGAGTATGCTGTATTTCTTCAGAGAGTTGGTGCGAGCCAGTCTGATTTCCATCGTCACTATGAGTTTCTGAGTTGGCAATCTCCCTCTCTTTTTCCCTTTGTTTTTGTAGTGCTTTTTCAATAGTATTGCGCATTACAAAAACCTCTCAATAATATTGATATTCATAATTTCTGCAGCCATAAGTACGGCGTAAATAAAAACGATAGCGAGTGAAGACAGAACGAAAATGAGTAACCTAACCTTATCCCTCTTCTTTATATTTTCATAATCGAGGTGTGTAACCGTCCCCCAAATTGGGTATTCAGAAAGCTTAATAAGCTGATTAGGTCGAGTTAAAATAGGACTTAGTTGACTTACAAGGAATGCTAAGCCTATACCTGCGCCAAAACCTATAAGAAGGACACCTGTATATAAAATTAACCGTTTAGGGCCTGAGGCTGTGTTAGGCACCAATGGTGGCTCAATAATGCGGAATTGTAATTCCTCAGACGACACTTCAGCTCGACGTGACAAATCTGCGGCTTCTCTTCTGCCAAGCAACTCTTCGTATTTGTTTTTTGTGATACCGTAGTCTCGATTTAGAGCTGTAGACTCTGCTTCGATTTGTGGAATTAAGTCGACTTTAGATTCGAGTTCAGCAATTTTATTTTCAAGATCTGTTTCTTTAACATTTAATGAAGCAATCTCGCTTTGAAGCCTACTTATTTCTAATCTAATTTCTTGGGTTAGCTCATTTAGTGGAGCTTGGTTGTCATCACCCACGTTAGCAAGAAAAGAATCTATTTCTCTTTTCCTTGATTTTTCAAGGCTTTCCAAAAGTTGTTGAGTTTCAATGACATCGGGGTGGAGGTCAGTAAAACGTAATTTTAATCTATCTAGGTCTTCCTCTAACTTTCTTATACGTTCGTCATATCTGGTTTGAAGAGCTGGGCTATCTTTGTTTGAAACTCCAAAGCTATCTATGCTGGCGCCGTTCTTGATTTGTGCCCTAAGAGACTCAACTTGTTGCTGCGTTTGCTTTATTGCGAGCTTGGTATCTTCTAAATTTGTATTCAGGGTTTGAAGTCGAGAATAATATGTTCCAGAAAGCGGAAGTATATTATTATACTGGCGCTTAAACTGAGCTAAGCGTTGTTCGGATTCCGCTAATCTACTTTCATACTCAGCGATCTCCTCCTGCAAAAAACGACCAGCGGTATCTGTATCTCTGCGGTTATTACCTAAAGACCCTTCAACGAATAAATCAAGTGTTTCTTGAACTACTTTTTGTGCTGTAGCGGCATTAGGATGACTGAAACTTATGTTATATATGTTGTCTCTACCCGTAGAGCGTAGCTGAATTTGAAGTGCTAGATTTGTTACTAAGTCTTCAAATTCACGTTCAGTTTCAGTTGTTATATCTAAATCGCTTTCTCTCGCTATGATTTCTACGTTTGAACGGCTAAGCAGGGTTCTCGCCATCATCTTCACTTCCTGATCCGGATCAGACTGTATAGCAAGACCTTTGAGAAGTGGTTGCAGAACAGACCTTGTATCGACGTAAACCTGGGCTTTAGAAGTGTATTCATCAGGAAGTGTAGCTACCATGACGAATCCGATTGGGCATATAAGCCAAGACATGATAATGACGTGACGTTTCTTAATCCAAATTCCTTTAACAAGATCAAGGAATTGAACTAAAGTTTGTTGTAAATCCTGCATTTAAAAGTGTTCCGTGTACTACTTAGAACTAAAACCAAGCTTCTGGAATGATAATTATATCGCCTGGAAGTATATCGACATTTTTCTGTATATCGCCACTTCTGATCAAATCGTCGATACTTAAGGAATAAGTATTTTGTTTACCGTTAACAACTCGAACTAATTTGGCACTGTTTCCGTCAGCGAACTCTGTTAAGCCTCCGACGGCAATCATTAAATCCAGTAGAGTCATATGTTCAGTATAACTGACTGCACTTGGGTTAGTCGCTTCACCGATAACCCTAACTTGCTCACTAAGAGGCCCCGCGAAATTATTAACGCTCACTGTGACTCGAGGATTATTGATATAAACAGAAAGCTGCTCTTCGATTTCGCGAGCCAAAAGAGTAGGAGTTCTTCCCGCAACATCGAGATCTTCAACCAAAGAAGTTGTTACCTTACCATCGGGTCTGACAATAAACTTTCCTGAAACCTCAGGATTTCGCCACACAAAAATCGTCAAAGAATCGCCGGGACCAATAAGGTACTGGTAATCATTAACGTCAGTGGTTAACGATGCTCGGGTGGTAGCTTGGGAAAGCGTTGAAGTGTTTGAACACCCGCCTAATATAGATATTAAAAATATTACTGCATAGCTCAATGGCATGCGTTTAAAACAAAACATAAGAGATCATCCTACACTCATATGGCTAAATTATAGCATTCGGTATTTACCCTACGGGAATTCCAATTATAATGCCAACAAGAATTCTAGTCTATTAGAATAAATCCCTCTATGATGGGGTAACTTTGTAGTTTTAAGGGGCCAGGGGTGGCAGTAAACAAGCGAAATCAAAATAAACGCTCAAATATATTAGTCGTTACAGAAGCGTTACTTATAGCCTACATGGGTTATATAACTTATTTCATCCTGACACAGGTTCACTTGGTTTCAAAAGTCCAACCTGAGAAATTGATAATCAATGTAGGCCTTCTTACGCTTGCTATATTACTGTGTTCCCTATCGGTAGGGCTTTACGAAGCAAAATTAAGAGAGACTTTTAGAGGCATTATAAGAAGAATTTTCGTTAGTGTTGGTTTGAGCTATTTTCTTGTCGAAATAGTTAGCAGAGCTCTGTTCGACGAATTAGTGATGGATGCCTATTTTCTCCCTGCAGCTGTTTTTTCAATAATAATAACGTTAGTTATTTTTCGCTACTTTACTAACCGCTTGGGGCTTTTAGGTTTAGGCAAAGTTCGTATAGTGGTGTTGGGCGCGGGTGAGAGAGCATCAATTATTGAAAAGCGTATGCGTCGAGATGTCGATAGGATCGGCTTTGAAATGGTCGGGTTTGTGCCTATTCCTGGTGACAACCGAGAAGATGGTATTCGTAGGGAAAAAATCGTTCACATAAAGGTGGATGAGAACTTTCAGCAGTTTATCAATGACAATGATATTGAAGAAATTGTCATTGCGTGTGATCAGCGTCGCGGTACTTTGCCTGTTGAAGTCCTTTTTGAATGCCGCCTTCGCGGTATCGAGGTTACCGAATTACTCGACTTTATGGAAAGAGAGACTGGGCAAATTGTTGTAAACCTGATGTATCCAAGTTGGGTCATCTATTCTAACGGTTTCCAAAGCCAAAATTATCTAAGAGATGCACTGGATTACAGCCTTAACGCCATATTAGCATTATTTGTGTTTATATTTGTATGGCCAATCATGCTCACTACCGCACTCATTATCTATCTTGATGATGGTCGACGCACAGGGGTTTCTGTGTTTTACGCTCAAGAGCGAGTTGGCTTAAATGGACAGTTGTTCAAAATACTGAAGTTTCGGAGTATGCGGCCTGATGCCGAAAAAGACGGTGCAAAATGGGCAAGTAAAAATGACGATCGAGTAACGCGAATTGGGCATTTTATTAGAAAATATCGCGTCGATGAATTGCCTCAGTTACTAAACGTATTTAAAGGTGAAATGTCTTTCATTGGCCCTCGCCCAGAAAGACCTCAATTTGTTGAGCAGTTAGTGAAAGAAGTTCCCTATTACAATCAGCGACACAATGTAAAGCCCGGATTGGCTGGGTGGGCTCAGCTCAACTATCCCTATGGGGCAAGTGTAGAAGATTCCATGGAAAAGCTTAAGTTTGATCTGTATTACGTTAAGCACCAAAGTTTATTACTTGATATCTTGATTCTGATAAGAACTGTTGAGGTCGTAATCTTTGGTAAGGGCCGCTAATCATTATTGTGATTAATGCAACCAATCAACAGGGATATGTAGTATGTGGGAAAATATTGGAAAACTTAAACACTTTTGGGTGTTCTTGCTCCTGCTATGCACATGGTTGGTGTCAAACTACCCAATAATGGGGACGCTGTGGGAGTATGGCTTCGATGATGGCACCTATTCCCACTCTTTCCTTGTACCGTTTATTATTCTGTATCTAATTTATATCTTAGATGTCGAAAATAGAATCCAATTCCGCGGTTCGCTCAGCCTTACTTGGTTCACTTTTCTGCTCTTTACAGGCTTTGCTCTGTGGATAGCGACTTTATCTCAAATAAGCTTGTTATATTGGGTTACGTCTTTATTAGTTCTGATAGCATTAATTTTTCAAGTGTTTAGATTTAATATATCAACCCTTTTTCCTATCGCATATATCGTATTTGTCTACCCTTTCTGGGGCTCCCTAGCTCTGTTATTTCAAAAGATTTCTGTATTCATGGTAACGATAATGATGTCACTCACAGACATCCCTGTTTACGTTGAAAATGAATTTGTCACCATCCCTGCAGGTATTTTTGAAATTGCGGAGGGCTGCAGTGGTCTTAGGTATATTATTGTTTCTTTAGCTATTAGTAGTTTGTATATATTTTTATATTTACGAACATTTAAAGCAGGGCTGGTATTCGCTTGTTTCGCAATATTTGGTGCATTAGTAACCAATTGGATTCGAATTGTTCTTTTAATAGTCATTGGTCATGTAACAGATATGGAAAGTTCACTAATGACCGATCACAATAATTTTGGCTGGTATATCTATATCCCTGTCGCTATCTTACAGTTTTATTTAGGCAAAAAGCTTGAAGAAAAAGAAGAACGAGACTTGGGAAGAAATGAATTTATTGCCAGTCCGACAATGAGTAAGCTCTCAAAGCCGACACTGTATACTGCATTAGTGTTAAGTATTTTTCTTTCCTCTTCTTTTGCAGTAATGTCATCGAAGAATAGCCAAGAGATTACTCAATGCCCACCAATTAGTACTAAAATAGTGCCTATGATATTCAATGCATCTTCAACCTGTGAAACTCAACACCTTGTTGGAGAAATTTCTGTGACGGAGCTGAACTATTCGTTTGATGGTTCGACACTCGACGCTAAAGCATCATATTATTTAAATTCAGCAATACCTAAAGGTTATAAAGAAATTGGTACTATGCCGAATGATAACTGGAACGTAGTTATCGTAGCAGACGCTTTAGCGAACTTTAGGCTTATTGCGTATCGTTATCAGGTGGGCTCGGAGTACGAAACAGAGCTTTATAACTTAAAAAAACAACGGCTGTTAAATGCGCTAAAGCTTTCCAACTTTACCGCAATTCACTGGATATCTTCGCAATGCAAAAATGAATGTAATGCCGAGGACTTGAAACGGTTAGATCTGTGATAAAAGGTAAGCGGGTACGGATACTAACGGACTTACGAGAACTGGAGGCTATTCGAGAATCGTGGGAGAACCTGCATTCATGCGGTTTAAATGCTACCGTTTTTACTAGTTATGAATGGGTTACAACTTGGTTCAAAGTTTATAGTGACACGGTAGCAAGTTTATTTGTCATAGTAATTTGTGACTCTGAGAATATATACGGGTTATTGCCACTTTATGTTAGGAAAGACAATCTATCTGTAGGGTGGTTTATTGGCTCTGGTGAGCCTGAAATGTCTGAAACTTGCAGTGAAATGCAAGACTTATTACTCAGTCCATTAATGGCAGTATCGGACTTACCGCCTCTGAGTAGTATTATGTCGTTAGGTAAAATTGAAGCGATATATTTAAGTAATGTAGCGTTAAACGCAAGCCTCCTTACATGGTGTAAGCTTTCAAAGTCTTCTTATATAGTAAGGTATATTGGAAGGCGTTATCGTGCAATGACGAACATCGATAATAACGCATTGGTTAAGAAAACCGCTCGAATAAGAAAGGCTGCAAACAAACAAAATGCCATAGTTAAGAGAGTCCAGAACCCAAAAGAGCTAATTGAGGTGTTTGACGTACTTGCAACGTTGCACACCCAAAGGTGGAGCGAAAAAGGGCATTTCCCAATTTTTGATGATCCATTGTTCAAGCAATTTCATCAAGAGATATTGGTGAAATTACTTAAGTCGAAAAGGCTTTCATTGATATATCTGAGCGTCGGTAAGAATGTGCTAGCCGTCAATTATGGAATTATTTCTGGTAACGACTTAATTTTCTATCAAAATGGCGTGGATACCTCGTTTAAACCAAATATCTCCCCAGGAATGTTGCTGCACCATGAACAGTTGGAGCTCGCACGTGCGCTTGGGTTAGCGTCTTACGACTTCATGATGTCCAGTGGTTCCGTGAGTTATAAGAGCAACATCTCAGATGAAACAGAAGTTATCGCTTCTGTAAAAATTTTCAACAATCTACGGCAGTTGTATTTTCAAAAAATGATTGGCTATATCAGCTTAATTAAACAATTAGTAAAAAAACGTTTGGGTAGATCTCATGTCTGAACCGATGAAAAGATTCGGCAAACATTCAGAGCATGCTAATTCACCATTTGGCTTTTTTCTACTATGTGTATACGCGGCACTGGTACTAATCAGACCGCACGAGTGGCCAGCTGTAAATATTGAGTTCTCTATATTAAGAACTATTCTAATTGTTACTTTTATAGCTTATTTGATAGGTGTTAGACCTAAAACATGGAATGCTCAATGTACAATAATGGTACTGATGTTCTTTTCTATGTTGTTATCCGAAGTAAGGGCTTTTCGATATTTTTCCGATTTATCAATCGTTCTTGATTGGATTTACTCAAACATCATCCCATTTCTACTTTTCCTTGGTTTTCTAATTTCTATCCGGCGCCAACGTGTGATTTTGTTTATATCAATCGCAGCGTGTCTTGTGATGGTTCAGCATGCTTATGTGCAAATAAATAGCCCAACAGGCGAAGGATGGGCTGAAACAGTTATCTACCGCTACGATACCGGCAAAGAGATGATTCAAGTTCGTTACATTGGAATCTTCAACGATCCCAACGACATGGGGATGTTTCTGGTAATGAATGTTCCTATTGCAGCTTATTTTATGGTCACGGCTAAAGGAATGCTAATGAGGCTGGCATCTTTCGGTACACTTTGTTTGATGTTAGTTGGTGTGTATTGGACGGGGAGCCGAGGCTCTCTCGTGGGCTTAATGGCAGTATTCTTTAGTTTCTTTTATATTCGCTACGGTAAAATTAAGTCCATTATGCTTGCTGGAGTAACTTTACCCGCGGTATTAGTACTTATGGGAACATCAAGAGCTATCAGTAAAGACGATGATAGCGCCTTGCAGCGCCTTACTGCTTGGTACGAAGGCATTCAAATGCTAAAACACCGCCCGCTTTTTGGATTCGGTAAGGGGCGATTTTTAGAGTATCACCCAAAAGTTGCTCACAATTCTTACGTAACTATGATGGCCGAACTTGGCACAGTGGGATATGTGTTATGGATGATGTTTGTTATTTTAATATTTTTTATGTTAATTCGTATTATAAAAATGCCTCAAGAAAAGGAAAGCGGTGACGATCGACTAAAACAAGAGAGAACACTAAGTATATATTTGATGGTGTCTATCATTGGCTATTGCACAACAGCCTTTTTCATAAGTCGAAGTTTCATTATGTTTTTTTATATCTTTGCCGCCATGGTTGCAGCAGCATTTTTTCGCGTAAATTCGACATATCCACAGTTTGATTTGAGCTTTAAAGGCAAAGATTTATTTAAGGTCTTTTTACTTAGTGTAATGAGTCTTATAGCCCTCTACTTTTTAATAACTGTTCTGCTCTCAATTTGAACACTGGAGAAATTTAATGTGGGTAAAGTAAGTATTATAGTGGCCGTTTACAATGGTGAGAAAACGCTTAGAAAAACAATAGATAGTTTACTTTCTCAAACAGTAAAAGATTATGAAATTCTTCTTATTGATGATGGTTCAACGGATACATCAGTAGATATAATATCTGGGTATTTGGATAATGAAAAAGTTAAATATCATAAAAAGAAGAATGGTGGAGTTGCATCAGCCAGAAATTATGGCATTGAGGTTTCCACTGGAGAGTTTATCGGCTTTTGTGATCAAGACGATCAATGGCACGCTGACAAAATCGAGCAACAACTGCCTAAGTTTGACGATATTGAAGTTGGCTTAGTCTACAGTTGGGTTGATGTTTGGAAGCATGGTGTAGAATCAATAAGTACTCCAGAGCAAGAAGGCTGGTGCTTTGAAGAGCTGCTACATAGAAACTTTATATCTTGCTGTACGGCAATGGTTAGAAAGTCAATACTTGAGCGAATAGGCGGATTTGACGAAAGCCCAGAACTACATGGTGTGGATGACAGGCATGTTTGGCTAAGAGTCGCTAAAGAGTCGAAATTTGCCGTAGTCAAAAAACCTCTAGCGACCTACTTTATTCATGGTGAAAATTATTCACTTAATGAAAAAAAGATGTGGATTGCGGATTTGATATGCGTTCGAAAGATCGCTGAGTTGGATGGATCAAGTGATGCTGAGAAGGCAATGTGCCGTGATGCTGAGGTTAACATTAATAAGCATTATGGTGATAACCTGTTGTACCAAAATGAGCCCCAAGCTGCTGCTGTTTGTTACTATCATGCGTGGAAAATAAAACCTCAAAGTATTACGCTCTTAGTTTATTCTAGCCTTCTTTTTATCACCCCACCTTTAGTAATAGAACAAATGCGAGTGATAAAAAAGAAACTTAGTGGGTAGCACAATGCGACAAAAAGCAATATTAGTTATAGGCATGCATAGAAGTGGAACCTCGGCGGTTTCAGGTCTATTAGCTGAGATGGGCGTATTTATGGGGAAAACACTCTTTGCCGCACAAAAAGGGGTTAATGAAAAAGGGTTTTATGAAAATTCTGAACTTGTAGGTCTCAATGAGCAGATTCTAGATAGGCTGCTATGGTCTTGGGATGACCCTCTCGCCGCGTGTATAGACAAACATCTACCCGAATTAGACAATGCCATTGAAAATAAAGGTAGGCGTATAATCGCTAACGATTATGAAAATCAGTCTGCATGGGGGATGAAAGACCCGCGAACTACTTTATTACTTCCATTTTGGCAGAAGGTAATTGATCAATCGGACATTGAAGCAACGTATGTCTTAATGATTCGTTCACCATTTGAAGTTTATGCCTCTTTAAAAAAGCGAGATGGATTTTCTTTAGAAAAGTCACTCATGCTTTGGATTAACTACACGTTGTCTGGATATTTTAACAGTGTAGATAAAAACCTATTTGTTTTGGCTTATGAGCGCTTATTGAGTAATCCACAGGTCGTTGCTAAAGAACTTGCTATGGTTGCATCTTTAGATGTCGAATTTGACCCTGACTCGTTAAATTTTATCGATAAAAATCTGAAGAATCAGGCAAATATTAATACGCCTAAAACTCCCTTAACATCTATAGCTTTAAAACTTTTTGACGCATTTACCGAACCAACTGTTAATCACGCTAAAGTTGTGGAAACTGCAACAGAATATTCAAAATACAAAAAAAGTCTGTCGCCAGTATTAATAGAGCATTTAATTTCTCTTAAAAAAGAAGAGGTGCATTTTAGGCACCTTTTTATGAAAGCATATCAGTCGTATTGGTGGAAAATTAGTTGGCCAGTAAAAATGTTTGAGCAGTGGTTGTCTAAAGATAAATAGCCAGTAAGTAGTCAACAATATTACGTGTGCCATTCAATATTGCTTATGCAAGAAAACAAAAATGGAAAAAAATGATAATTGATAATTCGCTGAGCATGAATTCTGGTCTTACCCAAAGTCGGGAACAGGTGTTATGAGGCAGCTGGTGCTAGACTCTTTGAAGTGGGTAGCTTTAGGGAAACTTGTTGGACAATCTGTTCGATGGTTAACAACAATATTTACGCTACGATTCTTATTTCCAGAAGACTACGCAGTAATCGCATTAGCTTCATTTTTTACTTCACTTCTTTGGTCGTTTAGTAAAAGCGGTATCGCAGCTGCTTTAATAAGGGAAAAAGAAGTTGATGAGAGGCTACTTGGTGAGTTTTTTACACTAACAATCATTGCACATTTTCTACTATTTGCTCTGTTACAGATTTCTGCTCCTTACTTAGCTGGTTTCTACGACGATCAAAGGTTAGAGGCAGTTGTCAGGGTGACGTCAGTTACATTTATTATCGCGCTGGTTGGTTTTATACCAGGGACGTTGCTCAACCGTGAGATGCGCTTCAAGAAGCTTTCAGTGGTAGATGCTACAGCAGAATCTGTAAGCGCGTTATCGACCGTAACCCTAGCTTGGGCAGGTTTTGGATATTGGTCTATCATTGCTGGCATATTAATTTTAGAAACGATAAAACAATTTGGGTATTTAATTAAAAACACAGTGTGGGTTTTCCCAAAACGCTTCACTGCAAAAACAAAAAGCATTTTTGAGTTTTCGTGGAAAGCGGCCTTGCAGGCTACCATTGGCTATGCAATTTTCAATGTCGATATTGCCATTGCAGGATTGTATTTATCAACAATGGAACTGGGCTATTATCAGTTTGCCGTGATGTTAGCTATGATGCCAGCAGCTAAGGTTTTACCCCTGCTAAGACAAGTTGCCTATCCGGTCTACTCCAAAATTCAAGAGGATCCTGTAGGGATAGAGCGTTATTTTTTGAAAAGCCAACGTTTGAGCGCTCTACTATTTGTGCCTGTTTTTTTCGGCTTGGCGGGAGTTGCTAATACGCTCATTCCAGCGCTCTTTGGAGACAAGTGGGTTCCTGCAGCACTAACATTATCAGTATATTGCCTTTCAATGCCTATCAAAAGCCTAGAGCAGCTTTTCGGCCCAGTACTAAAATCGTTGAATAAAATGAATGTCATAATAGGGAACACGGCAATATTTGGTGTGGTTTTAGTTCCTTCTTTTCTTATTGGCGCTCAATATGGTGGGGTAGGGTTAGCATTGTCCTGGCTGCTAACATTTTTCTTCTGTTTTGTCATTAATGCATATCGCTCGTGCAATGCGATAAACATTTCATTCAAAAGTTGTTTATCGGCAATAGTAATGCCTCACATCATTGGCCTACTTATGCTGGTTATTTGCTTTACTCTTGGGTACTGCTTAACAAATGTCGTTAGTGTTTGGATAATATTAGTCGTTCAAGTAAGTATTGGAGCTTTGGTATATGTGGGGCTAACTTGGATGATATCGAAAAAAGATCTTCAAGAGCTACTGCATCTATTTAAAAAGAAATCCTGATGATTTCGATGCTGCTCTTTATACTACAACCTCAAAAATCTTGAGATAATTTATGGTAAATATCGTTATTGCTGTCATTACCTGTAGACGTCCTGAGTGGCTTAATCGTTTGCTCGAGGAGCTATTAAAGCAAAATGTCAGATCTGATATGCATGTTAGTGTATTGGTTGTAGACAATGCGAGTGACGCAAAGACTAAAAATGTCGTTTTGAAACATCAATATCGTAACCTTAGTATTGAAGTACTTTACGAGGTTGAATCAACGCCAGGCATAGTGTTTGCTAGAAATAAATGTGTAACCACTTTTTTAAAAATGAGTGGTGAATATTTACTATTTATCGATGACGATGAATGGCCTGGAAGTGATTCGTGGCTGATTAACATGTTTGATGCGGCGATAAATTCAAAAAAGCACATAGTAACAAGTCACGTGATTTCGGTAGGAGAGGAAGGTACTCCTCCTTGGGCTATCGATTTAATTTATGGCGATAATCCGTTAACACCGGGTCAGGCTGTTGATGTTTTTTATACCAATAATCTATTACTGTCGCGCGAAGTTATAACTTCGGTTTTTCCCTGCTTTGATGAGCGCTTCGCGATGACAGGGGCAAGTGATTATCATTTTTCATTACGATGTAAAAAAGCTGGTTTTAATGGCGTCTATATTGATGCGCCTGTTATTGAAGAGTTTCCAAAAAGCAGGGCTTCAATCAAGTGGTTTTGTAGAAGAGGTTTTCGCTCGGGTATTGGCTATACTCGCTCACATTTATTCGAAGAGAGAAAAGTGACCGCTATTGCTCGATGCTTAGTGATGTCTATTATTCGATTACTGAGAGGATTAGCAAAGTTGGTTATCGGCATTTTCAGTTTTAATAAAATGCGCTTTGTTGACGGACTGTTCCGGATATCTTCAGCTGCAGGAACAATAGCAGGCTTTCTTGGAATAAAGCATGAAGAATATAAAATTATACATGGCAAATAGTGTAATTAAGATCATTTAAATGTGTGATAGAGGAAAAGTTTTGAAAGATAAAAAGCCGAGTGTGGTTGTCCCCCTTAAAACTAACGCTAGACACTTGCAGCAGTTGTTTACAGGGCTGGAGTCCCTCGCACGCAAAGGTTTTATATCTCTTATGTATGAAAGAAATGTGGAACAGCATCACAAGGCAAGCGTTTTCATAAAAGTCGATAATGCGCAGATATATATAGATTGCTCAGACTCTCCAGATATCCATAAAGAGGAATATCAGCATTGCGAACTTTATTTTAAACGAACTTTGAGGAAAGAGGATAGGCAAACACTGAGTAAGCTTAGGCCTTTTGGTCTGTATTTCGAAGTGTACCCTTCGTTTCGTTCTCTAATGACTTTACGACGTTTTTTAAGCTTTTCAAATGATGGCATGAAAGGAAAGGGTAAAACTGTTGTTAAGCTATTAGATTCAGACAACAAGTTGGGTTTTATGCCTAGGGAGTCAGCTTTTTATAGTAGCAAGAAAGCTACTGGTAAAGGTCAAGCGTTAAAAGTACTTTTCTACGTCAGACTTTGGGATCCAGAAAGTGACAAAGAATTTGAAATTTCTGATATCGAACGTACAGATAGGGAAAAAATAAATACATCACGGATAAAAACGATACGTTTATTAAAGCAGAAATTTAAAGAAAATGCTTTGGTAGGTGTAATGGATGACAATTACTCACGAAAAGTTGCTCCTGATTTAATTGTTGATAAGTCTAAAACGTCTAAAAAACAATATCTCAGTCAAGTTAACTCTGCATCTGTATGTATAGCTACAACAGGTTTACATGGCTCAATTGGTGCAAAATTTGCTGAGTATGTTGCTTTAGGGAAGGCGATCGTTACCGAATCTTTTGATTATGTGTTGCCTGGTACATTGGATGAGCCAGGACATTATTTAGAGTTTAATTCTCCCGAGCAGTGTGTAGAGAAAGTTAGTCAACTATTTGATACACCCAATATGCTTGAGCAAATGGAAAGTATGAATATACGCTATGCCCAGCAATATATGACCTCTGAAAAAATGGTGTCTAGAATAGTTGAGGAAGTTAAGCTCGATACTTTGTTATAGGGCTAACACTCCCTGAAATTTTACACTGGCGGTATTCAACCTTCGATTCCTTCAATGTAACTATTTATAATAGGGCGACGACGTCTAATTTCATTGTATTCAATTATTATGGGCTCGATGAAAGTATTCCTTTTTAAGATGATACTTTCCACGTTCGTGTCAGATACGTCTGCATGTATTCGCTTAAGTAGCTCAGTACGTTCATTAAGCGTATTTTCTTTAATGGTAATGTTGGGCTTTCCTTCAACCCATTCCCGATTTTGAAGCTCGTCTGTAACTAACACAATGCTTTTGGGTTTTGAAATGAAAGCTACGGTGTTCCCACTTAATGTTAAAGAGCGGAGGCCTTGGAACGTTCTGACAAGCGTTCTGTTGAAATTTGGAGCCAGTAAAAATAAATTGTCTCTAAATAATGTGTCTCCCCGAGACGCACTATTACCGTCTCCGCCCACGCGGCTTCCGAGTCCTGGGGGTTGATGAAGTAATATATTATTGAAAACTGTGTTCTGCTGGCCATAAAAATCAAATTTTCCGTCGTAGCCTATTAATTCAATAAGGTACTTGGCTTGAGGGTGATCACCAGATTCAATCCAATTCCCCTCAATGAGCGTGTTCTGAAAGCGAGACTTTATACTGTTACCCCTGTTGTTGTGTATAAAGCTGTTTTTTATAGTGAGCAAGCTATTTGGAAAGCTGTGTTGATCGCTAGCAGCATAAATTGCATGACCCCAGCTGCGGCCAAGTGCTTTTCCTCCGCTTTCTCTTACTTCACTGTTAAGAATAGTCAGGTTACCGGAATTAAGATCTGTTCCGAGTATACCGGTGCTACATCGTTGAATAAGTACATTCTTGATCGTAGTGCCATTAGATTCGTTCCTAAAACATAAACCACCGTCTTGTATGATGATGTTCTCTATTATCCAATAGTGAGAGCCCCTCAAACTGACAGTCCAGTTGTATTTTTCAGAGCCACCAGCTACTATCGGTCGGTCTTTCGCTGCGTTAGTATTTCCTTTTAAAGTTATAGGGAGATTTTTTGTTCCAGGTACATATCTAATGTCGAAAGGCTCATAAGTTGCATTGGCTTCTAAAAATAATGTGTCGCCAGCAACAACGTCAGGTAATACATCCGATACTTCTCTGTATGGGTAGCTGGGGCCAATAAGCCACGTCCTAGGCTCCCGCTCTACATTCAGTGTTTGAATTGACCAAATTATTCGATAGACTTTTCTTCGTCGCTCTTGATCCGTTTCGTTAAATGTAAGGCGAACGACCTGATTACTATTAAACTTTGAGGGCGCTCTAAATTTGAAAGATAATTTGTCACCATCTTTTACCATATGGTTATTGTCTGAATCATATGCCTCTTCATTAATTAAAATGTTAACATTTTTCATATCTTCCAGAATTAATGGGAATTTCCCCACCCCGGTCACGACTACACAACCTTGAATTTCTTCATTAGGGGAGGCATCTAAAACTGCAGGTAGTGCTGCATCATGTCTCACTCTCCATTGGTAGTCTGATATGTCTTTTTCGACACAGCCGAAGTCTCTTGTATGTCCAGGCACAGATGAGATAAGTAATGAAATGAGTATAAAAAGACGAAGTGTGAACGGTTTAATCATATTACGTTTGGCTCAATGAGTTTCAATAGATGATAAAATAGTTATCGGCCAGTGATGCGGCGTATTAATTCTCGCAACCTAGAGCCTGAACTTAACTGCCGAAAGAGAAAGGCTCTTATAGTTCTTGATAATAGCGTTATTAAAATGAATCGACGTGATTTGACCGGAGTAGTTATTATCTGAGCAATATTATCTTCGTATGCCTTAACTACATTGCTTAAGTGGTATCGTTTATCACATTGAAATTTTAAAGTTTGTCCGTACTTGATAATATCTGTTTTTCCCATCCGCTGCATATCTTCTATATTTTTCAGATAAATGCCATCTTTTTGAAGTAATTCGACAGCTGGGTGGTCTTCATTGACAAATTGAGGAACTGCCGAGCTGGCATGAATTTGACATTTAGTCGGGGGTTTAGTGAGGTGCCTAAACTCTCTAGTTTTGTAATCGATGCATGATATGCACGAGGCTAGATAGGCATTTTGCTTTTCAACAGACCACTTTTGAACTACATAACCTTGAATCTCAATATTGCCATCATCACCTACAATGGGGGGGCTTAATCCTAGTCTGTCTAATTGCAGAGTAATACTGTTCAGGTCTTTGGTAATATTTTGTGTGTCAGAAAGTAAAACGATAGTGTCAGGATGAATTTTCTGGTCTATTAGGAATCTGATAGTCTGGGGGACATACTCAGATACGCCTAGCCATAGTCTAAAGTCTTGAACTGTACTATTGCGCTCAATATCAAATTTTTGATAATGATCAATAGCATACTTTGGAACCGAAACAGGTAAATAAGTATTAATATTGCTATTGTGAATAAAAATGGCGTCTAACAGTGTGAGGACTGTCTTATCAGACCATATTTGAAAAGTTGAGTAATAATAATCGATTGGGACGAATATTAGTTTAGTTGTTTTGAGTCTTCTGAAAGTTGAATTCTTAGGCAAAAATTTTGAAAATATAGCAATATGGCAACTTTCGTCAATATCCTCTTCGTTCTCAAAATATGAGATGCTGTAATCAGTTTTTTTTTGTAAACAGTCGAACACATCTGTTAAAACCCAATCAAAGCTTGGGGCATTTGTTTTTGGTCCAATGGTGATTTTGTAACTCACTCTACTCTTCCTTAACTTGAACAATGACATGTTACCAATAAGTGCGTATCTCAAGAAGACAATGATTGGCAGATATGAACCAAAGAATAATTACAGTTTACACTAGAAGTTGCTTTCTAAAACACAAATTATGGATGATAGAGTTTCGACTAGTTATAGAGTCGCCATGAAATTACATGATACAATATTATTACTTAAGTTTTTATTCGCTCAATTTTTTTATTTCCAATAATAAAAATATCACATTAAGAGAAGCCCATGAAAGTTGGTGTATTTCGTCCTGAAAATCTTCCAGAAAGCTTTGATGTTTGTATTGATAATATTGTAAAACACGCCAGCACTTTAGATGTAGAGTTTATACAAACTACAGATGTTTCAATATTGGCATCTGTTGATTTGATTTGGGATCCAAGGGCCGGTGGCGGTCACGCTCCCAGCGATATTCTTTGTAATTTAAGAAAACCTTTGGTGGTTACTCTGCATGGAATTGGTCCTATGATGTTTCCAGAACACTATTCCGTAGGTCTCCGTCACAGGCTTAAGGTACTTAAAGACAATAAAAACAAGAAGCTGGCCTGGAAAGGTGCGGAAGGAAAATTCAGTCATATTGTCACAGTTTCAGAATTCTCTAAGCGTGTAATAAATCAGTATCTCAACATAGACAACGATAAAATCTCTGTTATCTACAACGGTGTAGACACAAGTGTGTTCAATCATTCGATTACCATTGATAAACCAAATCCTTATTTTCTCCATGTTTCAAATGATGAATCTAGAAAGAATGTTGATAGAATAATAAAAGCCTACTCAAAAATAAAAAATGAAAAAAAGTGGCCTTTAATTTTAAAGCTATCCAGCAAAAGAACTACTGATGTTGATAAGGTGGAAATAATAAATGAGCGATTAGACGAAAGCGAATTGTCTAATTTGTATAAGGGAGCTGGGGTATTTTTGTTTCCTTCTATCTATGAAGGGTTTGGTATTCCAATTATCGAAGCAATGGCTTCATATTGTCCGGTTATCACTTCTGCTGGAACTGCATGTGAAGAGGTTGCTGAAGGCCACGGAATACTTGTAGATCCGAACAGTGTCAACTCTTTAAAACAAGCAATGATAAATATAATGGAAACTGCTCCAAAGGCAGAAAGTTTGGTTTTAGCTGAACGACACGCCAAATCTTATAAATGGGAAAAGGCGTCAAGGTCTTATTATAGAATTTTTAAAGAAGTGCTCGATAAACATCAAGGTTAGGTATTTGAGGGGGCGTGGGCTTAGCTGAGTTATCAATAGTTATTGTGGTTGGTTGTAACAAGCAAGATTTTATCTTTTACTCGACATCTTCTATTTAGAATTTTCTATATTAATTATACTGTTTTAAGAGGTATATTATTTTGTTAGGCAGCTTTGCTTACAAGGCAAGTTTTAGTACTACAGGTTCATATATTTATGAGAAATGTTTCACTAGATTTACTAAAGCTTTTTAATGGCTTTCATGGTTGTTGCGTTGCATGCGAATTTTTTACTCGAATACTCTTCGCTAGGCTCATACCTTTTTGTAAACGGTCTTTTTAGAGTAGCTGTGCCCATATTCTTAATAATTAACGGTTTCTACTTTTTTAACATCTTAACACAGGGTGCACAGTCAACTTGGTTTAAAAAAGTTTTTATCTTATATGCTATATGGATGATGTTGTACTCGTATTTTTGGTTTTCTATACCAGAATTTTCTTTTTCAGGCATCTTCAAACTAGTTAGAGATATAGTAATAGGGTACTGGCACTTATGGTATATATCAGGGATGTTAGTGGCCGCTATTATAGTTATGCTTTTTAACAACAAATCTACCAGCTTTCTAACTGTCGCAATTTTATTGACTTTTACTTTGGGGGTAGCGATCCAATACTTGGGAAACTATCAGAATTTCGAAGGCAGTCTATTTAATGTGTTATTTAATCGAAACTGGTTTCACCGAAATGCGATTCTATTTTCATTTCCATTCTTTTGTATAGGCTTTTTGATCAATAAGCATAAAATGCATAGAAAGATTAAAATACAGACTGCGTGGTGGTTAGCTATTTGGGGATTGTTTTTGCTATTTTTGGAGTCGTATTTTAACTTTAACCAAGATAGTAATGAAGGTGGCTTCGATAACTATTTTTCTCTAATTATAGTATCACCTTTTATGTTTATTTTTTTCTCGAAAATAAGTATACACGGTAGTAGCAAAAGTATAGCGCTATACTCATCTTCAATTTATTTTGTTCACGCATTTTTCTTACTTTTATTGATAAAGTACACGGCATTTCAACCCACCGCTTTAACTTTCGCATCAATTTTGCTTTCTACAGTAGCATCGTATTTCATAATAAAAATTAATAAAAAGGTAAATTACTTGTTGTAAATAATCAGATATACAGAGCGAAATAAGTTCAGATTATTGTACGAAGTTAATGCTAAACAGCCGTATAAGCACTTAAATAAAGAGTTCACTAATTTTTTTTGCTGTGTTGACCCAAGTATAGTCTTTTATAGAGCTTCGAATGATGTCAGGCTTCCATTTTGTTTGCATTGTACTTTTAATTCCAGCCACAATTGATGCTGCCGATAAAGGTTCAATCAACGTGCCATTAACCCCAACCATCAGTACTTCTGGAATACCTCCTACAGTGGTTGCTATAACGGGCGTTCCTGTGGCTAGAGACTCCATAACAACATTAGGAACACCTTCCCTGTAGCTTGGTAGAATGAGAGCGTCTGCGTCTTGTATGTGCTTACACAATTGACTATGGGGTATAGGCCCTAATATGCTTATAGTTTGTTGTAAGCCAAACGACTCTACTTTCTCTTTCAGCTGTGCCTGACTACTTCCACTACCAATAATAGAGAGTGTAATTGAAAGTTCATCTTTTAAGGCTGCTATTCCTTCAACGAGTTCAAATATACCTTTTGTAGGAATAATAGAACCAATAAATACGAAATGAGAATTGGGTTGCTGGAATACTGATGTTTCTCTTAAGAAAAACGTGTCGAAATCGACTCCATTGTACACAACCTCAGCAGTTATTGAGGGCGCATGTTGTTTAATGACCTTGGCTAAAGCGTAACTTTTTGTCGTAACAGATGTAGCCGTCTTAAACGCCCATTTCATCTGTATTCTGTGCAAAGGCTTTTTCATGAGAGCATTCACATCGCTGCCTAAACATTCAATAATTAGTTTAAATTTGAACAGCTTCTTCAAAACAGCTGAACATACTCCTTCAGAGTAGGCCCAACTAGCTATAACGTTATCGGCCTTGGCAAATAATAGGAGGGGCTTTATACAAACTATTATAGATAACAACATAAAAATTGGATGCAAAAAACTTAAAACTTTGGGGATGTAAAAAAAGGGGAATAGGCAAGAGTTACCTTCTGCCCGGTGCCCGTTAACTAGCACTTCTTTTATCCATACAAACCAAGGGACGGGAACCAGCAACGTTATATTTGCATGACTACGTAAATGCCGTATTTCCTCTTGATTATACGTCGCTCTAGTTGGTTGCCAAGGCAATGGGTGTAGATTTGTAAAAAACAGGATATCTGATTTCATTATTGGTAACTTTTTTGATAAATCATACAGATGTGTTTTATGGCGAACTGGTCGCGAATAAAAGCATAGGCGGCTGCCCCCATTTCCTGTAGTGACTTTCTATGGGTATTTGCAAAAGTTAATTGTTGCTGCCATTCCTCTAAGTTATTCAGCGAATAGACTATACCATTGCACTGGTTTTCAATAACATTAGGTATTTCGCCAACACTTGTTGAAACGGCAGGAATTCCTCGAGCCATTGCTTCAAGCAAAGACATTGGGAGGCCTTCTGTAGTGGAGTTGATAAGCAGCAGGTCTTTATTCTCATAAATGGCCTGTTCATCCAAAACTGCCCCATAGAAAGTGATGGATTGGTTTAGATTCAATTGTGTTGTTAACATCTCTAAATTAGATTTTTCAGGCCCGTCACCATATATATGAAGTTCAGCATAGTCGGAACAGCCATATTGTTTGAATGCTTCTATTAGCTGTGCAATATTTTTAAGTGGTACTAATCGACACACAACGCATAGTTGTAATTTGGATTGCTTAGAAATTTCCTGTGGTTTTAAAGGAATTACAACACCATTTTTTATCACTGTAACTGATGAAGTAGGCCATCCATAGCGATTTTTTATGCCTGCTTTAATATTTTCTGAAACGCCATATGAGCGATTTATATAAAGCCTTGCTAACTGGTGAGATTCTTTTACGAAACTTATAGGCGGCTCTACTTCACCATGTATGGTATACACCACCTGCTTGATTAATAACACAGGGAAAATTAACGTGAATGCACGAACAACAGCTGGTGAATGTATATGGACCGTAGAAAACGTTGAGACTGCTCTAATTGAAGACCATGCGCGAGATATTAAATTACCTGTTATGTTTATTACCTTGACGCCCGAAGTTTCCATTTCTTTTTGAAAGGCATCGGAGGGGGCACCAAACGATAGTACGGCAACCGTTAAACCTTGTAGCTTCTGCTCTAACACTAGGTTTCTAACGCACTTCTCTGCGCCTCCTACTTTTAGACTGCTCACACAATGCAATATCCGCATTTTCTAAAATTTCCCAGTGTAACTGAACATGTTTTTTAGCGCGGCTTCATCAGCTTCAGGAGCAATAGGGAAACGATGTAGATCATAAGGCGAATTCGAGGGAGATATATTCACACCCGGTAAAAAGTTAAATGCTATTTGATATCCAGTATTTCTAAGCCCATCGATGACTTTTTGGTTATAAGTCGATTTATTTCCGACTGGATATGAAAATGCGGTAACTTGGCAGGGTAGATATTGCTCCAATAAAGCTTTTGAATGACTGAGTTCATAAAATAACTCATCATCTGTTAGCTTTGTAAGAATGTCGTGATTATGTGAATGTGCGCCTATTTCCATTCCTTCAGCAAGCAGTGTGTTGAGTTGCTCCCAACTCATAAATTCTGCATCAGGATAACCTGTAGAATGGGAAAGCTCTCGCTCAATCTCCAAAATTTGTTCGTTCGCTGAATACTTACACAGTTTTACAGCACTTAAAATATCCCTGATGTAAGATTCTTGGTTGCCTGAATAAATAATCTTTTGATTCCACCCAGATAATATAACTTCACTAGGCTTGTAACGTTTTATTAAATAAGCAATTTTGTCCCACCACGGAACAGTATTGTTACCCACAAGTCCCGTTGCAATAAAGAAGCTAGCCGTGACATTGTGTTTTTTTAGAACCGGCAATGCGTTAGTGAAATTGTCTACATAACCATCATCAAAAGTTAAACACATATATCGCTTAGTTGGTGGGCTTTTACTTTTTATTAACTGCTCTAGCTCAGTTAGGCTAATTACCGCAAAATGTTGTTTTATAAATCCAATGTGATTATCTAATTCATTAGTACTACAAGAAAATACACAAGGGTCAAAAGGCGTGTCTTCTCCTGACCCGATACGGTGGAAATTAAGACAATAAAGACCATTAGGCCGATTTTCCCAGTAGTAGCTATCAAGTCCAAGTAAGCCACCTAACTTCCTTTTTAAACGGGAAAACTTCAAGTTACAACCTCTTAAACGTTGGCGCTGGCAAAACGAAATTTCTAAATTCGTTGGGGTTACCTTCTGCGCCAGCTTCTGCAGCTTTGATTATATTGTACATTTCTCGAGCGGAAACATAGTGAAGTAAGTAGTTTTCGCCATCGTTGTACTTGTCATTAAGGTGGCGATGCATTGCTTCTACAGGTTTCCCTAAAAGCGTATCCATATCCCCATCCTGCGCACCATGAGTGTGAATTTTGATAAATACCCACTCAGGCTTCCCTTTAACATGAATGCCTTGGTCAACCCACAAATCGACGCGGTTTGGGGTTGGGGGGAAAGTATGTCTGACATCAGAATTTTCAATTTGTGGGAAAATTCCTTTTTTCTTAACCTTCCAATTCAGCCCTAAAATACCTTGGATAAGAAGTAGGTCGCCCCATGCTCGTCCACCTTTTTCTATTGGCTTGCCAGTTTCGTAGGATTTTGGTTTTTCAGGATCATCTTTAGCGTAATAAATAGTATTGAGCATGGCAGGCTGAGATGTATCTGGTGATGGGAATGTGAAATCGGCATAACAACCCGTTTCGTTTAATACAATTAACTCATCGTTCACACCACACCAATGACCTTCAGGGTGTGAATTATCCAACACCCAGTTTCCATGAATAAAAGCATAGGTAGGCTTTCCCGTCTTGGGATCAATGCTCAATGCGTTGTGTTCTTCATGAAGGCATTGCGCAAATCCCGACAGGGTCTTTCTCAAGTTATCACTTGTATCATTTTCATGGTGTAAGTGAATTTCAATTTCGCCGAACCCCTTGGCACAAAGGTCTGAAATTTTATCGAGATGCTCTTTTCTATATTCTTCTTCTGGGTAGAAAAAACTATGTTTGGGATGACAGCCATCCGAATCAGTAAACTTCGATGCCATTAATGGGTAATCTGACATCCAACGGTCTACACGTTTTCTTTCTAATTCAATATTATCTTTGTTAAGCCATTGAGGTTCATAATGGTCCACGAAGCAAAACATGACATGCTTCGTACCAGAATGTTCTGGGGCTGTCGAAAATTGGCTCTTGGTATAGTTCCATAGCCAACTTTGCATTTTTTTCTTTCTGACAATGAAAATAAAAGCGGCTATGAAGAGTGTAAGTAAAATTATTGCAACAACTGCAATCATCGAGATGTCCTTTGCCAAGTAGCAGATAAATTGCTTGTTAAATATCTAATGTAGCCGCGAAAGAGCGATATATTCATGGATACAAAAAACGTTATTAATGATACTAAACCACTAACAATAGGTATGTTTTTTAAAAGCTTAAGGCTTCCAAGTAGCCATAGGCAATAGAATGCAACTTGCGCGCTAAAAAGATAAGTGTAAATCGAATGGCTATGCCAAAGCAAAGCGAAATTTGTAGATAAAGAGAGGATCATGAAGTGTGGTACAAACCAACGAATAACTTTATGACTTATATAGGAAAACCAGCGCCACTTATATTTAGGGTTGAGTAACCATGTCAGCCTAGCAAAAGCTTGGTAATTGCCTGCGCCAATGCGTACGCGACGATTGGCTTCTTCTTGCATGCTTGGGGCTATCTCTTCTATTGCTTTTGCTTCTGGCGTGTAAACCACAGATTGATTTTGTCGCGCTACATTCATCACAATACAGAAGTCATCGATAATCGTGTTGCTTGGCAGAGGTATATAAAATTCAGTTTTAATGGCATATATGCCGCCATTCGCTCCCAATAGAGCATCTAACCTTGATTCATGGAATTTCAGTACTTGTTCATACTTCCAATAAAGGTTGTCTTTGTTATCTCCTGAATGTGCATCAATGAGAACTAGCTCACCACACACAGCGCCTACTCCTTTCTGATTGATAGACATAACAAGTTGGGTAACCGCGTCTTTTTCGAAGGCAGTATTCGCATCCGAAAAGATAGTTATTTCCGAAGTAACACGTTCCATCAAATCATTTAATACATTAATTTTGCCTCGATTCTTCTCGAAGCAAAAAGTACTTAGTCGAGGGTCGTCAAAAGATGCCAATATGGAATTAGTGTTGTCCGTACTTCCGTCAGACGCAACGAAGATACTGAGCTTTTCTGCCGGATAATCTAAAGCGAGTAAATTTTCAATGCGTTCTTTAATACATGATTCTTCGTTGAATGCAGATATAACGATAGTGACTGAAGAGTCATCAGATGTATCTAAACGCCGTTCTTTTTTAATTAGCGTATAACGGGTATCTCTAACGCATTGAACCAACGCGCTGACCAGTATTAATATGAAAGGATAGATAACATAGCTATAGATAATAGCCAAAGAGACAACCCAGAATAAAATTTCAATATACTTCATTTATGCTTACTTTGATTTCGCGGGAATGCCAAGTGCAGTTTTGTTCGACTCTACGTCCTTTACGACTACGGCATTAGCGCCTACTTTTACATTGTCACCCACAGTGATAGGGCCAAAAACTTTAGCGCCAGCACCAATAAATATATGGCTTCCAAGAGTGGGAGATTTTCCTTTTTCATCACCCATTACGACACCGCTTTCTACAGTGATATTGATTCCACCCTTAACTTTGGAATTTATAACCACGCCGATAGGATGCATAATGACGAAACCTTCACCAAATTCTGCACTTACGCCAATTACACAGCCGTTGTAGACCCTGTTTATGTGTTGAATTATCAGAGCAATAGGCGCCAAAATTTTTGTTTTTGCGCACCTGCCAGCTAAGCGGAAAAGGATATTAGCACTAGTTCCGTCAGTAAGGCACGTTCTAAGTAATGATATTTCAGCGCCATCTTGATGAAAAATTTCCTGTTTTCTTTTTAAGTCAGATTTTATGAGTTGCAATGTAGATGGCATGGTTATGTGTCTTTACTTTCTTCTAAAATCTGTTTCACTTTCTTAAACATATATTTTTGCAAAGGGTTTCTGTTTCCCCAAGGTCTCCATGTCTTTATTAAGTTATTTCGGTAAGCGTCAAAGTGTAGACCTTTAGGAGCACAGACAACTTCGCCTCTATCTAGTAGAAGTTTCAGCACATTGGTACACAATACCCCCGCCGCTAACGAAATACCCATACATGTTGAGGGCACTTTCTTTTTCATGAAGTTAACTGACGAATTTTGAACGAGGTAATGTCTTTGCTGTACTGATGGGGAAACGCCTATCACAAAGCGAACAATATTATCTTCGAAGTATCGTTCCTTAGTGGCATCGTCAGCACCGTAGGGGGCGTCAACCATTGCAAAGTATTCGTCGAAGGACATGCCCCCTGGTTTGAAACATAGCATAGCCGTACCCATCCCCATTGGGGCTGCAGTAATAGTAGGTATACCTAATTCATAGCAGCGGCGAAAGACTTGTCTTCTAATTTCTAATGCGAAGATATCCAAACTATCTATGTATATATCAACTCCATCTAAAAAGGCTTCAAGGTTTTCGTGCGAAATCCCTCTGTCAAAATTCTTTATCTGCGCGTCAGGGTTGATGTCTCTCAACGTTTTTTCCATCACAACTGACTTTTCTTCACCAATTGTAGATACAAAAGCACCGGCCTGACGATTGAAGTTGGCGTAATCATACTCGTCTAAATCAGAAATATGGAAATTTGAAATGCCCATTCTAGCACATACAATGGCGTGATCGCCTCCAACGCCACCCAATCCGCCAATAGCTACTTTGGTATTTTTAATTTTTTCTTGCTCAGCTTCCGTTACCCAGCCGATATTTCTCGAGAATGCTTCGTTATAATTGAACATAGATTTTTCACCCTATTCCGACGCGATTATTCTTCTAGTTTGTCATATAGAGCGCTAGCTTCATTCTGCTGTTCAACGCTTTTTGGCTCTAATTTTGTGAATACAATTTTGGCATAGTCCTTGTTACCAGATTTATGCAAAGCTTCTATATAGTCTAGCGCTATTTGGAAGGAGGATGGAGCTTTTTCATATGCTGCTTTCAAGTTTTGTATAGCTTTGTCATATTTTTTCAAACTAACATAAACGTTTCCTGCGGTTGCCAAAATTGTAGGGTTTTGTGGCAGCAGAGCTAATGCTTGTTCTATGTAGCCTAACGCTTCATTTGCTTTATTATTCTCAACTAGAAGCCATGCCAAATTATTAAGCACAAGAGGGCTAGCTGGAGAGGCATTCAATGCTAGATATTTAAAATGTTCGATTGAATCTTGCTGATCTCGATTCATGAGCTCATTAGCAAGTATTAACCTCATAGCAGTGTCGTTAGGGTCTTGTTTTATATGGTTTTCGGCAAATTTAATGCCTTCATCATAACTATTTTGTTTAACTAATGCGGTATACAAAAAGCGAGCCGTATCAGTATTCGCGGCTATAGCATATGAACGACGAAATAGTCCCTCAGCGTTGTTGTACTCTTTTTTAACAAGTAAGAGTCGACCTTGGAGAGAAAGCCCTGAGGCCGTTGATTTTAAGTTTGCGGGAGTTGCATTGAGGACGCGCTGCGCTTTATCGTAATTTTTATTCAATATTAGTAAGTGCGTAAGAATTAAATCTAGCTCACGTTGCTGGGGAAATGTAGTGGTAGCTTGGTCAGCAAGGACTAACGCTCGAGAGATATCCCCCGACATTTCTGCAACTCGAATATTCTTAACAAAAGCACTAAAACTCTTTTCTTTGTTTAACCAATTGGTATAGGCATTTATACTTTCTTCTGTATTTCCCTTTTCCCAGAGGGCATCACCTAAAAGCATCCAATACTTTGGTTCGTTTTTACCTTGTTCCGAGATAGATAATAAATGGGCTACTTGTTCTTCTACTTTACCTTGAGAAGCTAGTGAACCAACATATATGAGGTCGTAGATGACATCATCGGAGGAGTCGATAGCATTTCTCATAGGAACTAAAGCTTTTTCGTGATTTCCTAGTAACTCATGAACTTGGAAGTACCTCACCAATGCTTCGATATTTAGCGGGTTTTTTAGTACAAGAGTTTCTAAGTACCGTAAAGCTTTCTCTATGTTGTCGCGCTTGATATTCACTTCAGCAAGAAAAAGGAGGGCTGAGGGCGTAGTACTATCGATGGTCAAAGATTGGTAATAGGTTTCTTCTGCTAAATGTATTTCTTGCATATAGCCATAAGTGCGAGCTTTTAGGTTAATAACCGCTACATCATTAGGGTTCTTCTTAAGCCATTCATCAGCAAGTCTGAGTGTCCTATCAAACTCCCCAGAATCTAAATAAGCTGATGCAAGTATAAATAGAGCCTCGCTTGAATCTGGTTCTGCGGAATAGCTTTTTTCTAAATCTTCGATACCATCTTTGTCATTAGCTAAAATTTTTAGTGAACCTAAAGCTCTTAATGTTTTACTATCTTCAAGTTTAGATGAGTTAATTTGGTTCAATAGCAATTTAGCCGAAAGTGAATCGCCGTTTTTCAAGAGGCTGTTGGACGTAGCAATGATAAAACTAGTATCGTTTTCATTTAGGTCAGATATTAAACCTACGGACTCTGACGCTTCTGCGTTATATCCCAATTGAAGTTGTATGACCGTAAATAGTTTGTAGGCAAAGTGATTCTTGGGAAAATTGTTAATTACCACGGAGAGGTTTTGGTATGCCTGCTCAATACTTCCTAGGTTATAATTTGCCAAAGAGGCTAGAAGTCGCGTTGTGGTATTTGAGCCACCATTTTTTATTGCTTTGTCTAAATGAATCAATGATGTTTGAAAATTTCCTTTCGAAAACTCTACGGCGCCTTTAAGTTGATTAAAATATGGTTGTTCAGAAGATATTTTAAGTAGATTGTCAACCAGAGGTTCTGCAGCTAGAAAATCTCCGTTGTTAATAAGTGCATCAGAGAGTTGAAGCTTAATTTTGTAATCAGCTGGTCTTAAAGAGAGTAAAATATTCAGTGTATTAATGGCGTCAGTCCATTGCTTCTGCTGAATTTCTACTTTAGATTTAAACTGTAAGGCAGGCAGATAATTTGGTCTATATTGTAAGCTGTTCTTTGCATCGGTGGTTGCTCTATCAATATTGTTGTTTAATCCAGCAATATAGGCACTAGCTAAGTTTGAAACTTCAGGTTGTTTAGCGGTATCAGCTAGCGATGCAAACTTTTCTAGTGATTTTAGGCTATTACCTTCTCTGATCAACGCGATAGCTTTATATATATTAAGCTCTTCTATAAGCGCAGATTTTTCTAATGAATTTGAAACCGTTAATTCTCGAATCTCGGCAAATTTTTCCTGCCATAGTAGTGACTCTGCAAGGCTAACCTTCGATGAGTCAGTATTTGCCCTTGACAGCTCTTTTTCCGCTGCTGAATAGAGACCTTGATGTAAATAAACATCACCCAACATTTCTCGAGCATCAACATTATTGCTGTCTTGTTTTATCGCGTTTTTTAGTGCAATCGAAGCAGCTTGATAGTTGCCATCACTTTGATGTTTAGAAGCTATATCAATATATTCTTTACTGCTCTTTTCACTACAAGCAGAAAGAAGAATTACGCTAAAAATAAAAACGTTTAATTTAGTTGAAGTCACAAAAATATCCTTTTGTTCACGCTACGATCTAAAATAACGTAACTGCACCTATTTACAAGATAAGTTTACCAACAGAATTAAGGATATGTTTGAATAATACTGGGCTGGAAACAAAAAAGCCCTGATGAAAATCAGGGCTTGGATAAATATTTGGTTTTATATTAACTACGACGCTTACGCGTTGAGCCAGCAAGGCCTAAAAGACCTAAACCGAACAAAGCAATAGTAGCTGGAGCTGGAACACGAAATTCAACACCCGCATTGTGGTCATCACTTACTAAAACAGTTGTGCCGTTAGTAATGGTAGAATTAGCAATGTTTTGTTCAAGTTCTAAAACGCTTACAGTTTGAGAAGCTTCTAAGATAATATCCACTAATGTAGCAGAAATATAATCTTCGAATGATTGAAAAGTAACTCCGTCACCAAAGAAAAACATGTCTTGGCCAGCAGCAGTAATGCTAGTACTTGTTACCAGACTTTGAACAACTTGCTCTCCTGGGTTAATGCCTCCAGCAAAAAGTTCAGTGGTCATTACCTGAGTAGCACCCGCGCCATAATCGAATGCATCAAACGAGTAAATATCAAGGTAGCCAGAAGTGTAATCAACACCAACAGTAGGTGTCAAAGTACCTTCTAAATATAGGTCAAAAGTAAGTTTAGTCCATGAAGGACCAGTGACATCTAAGCCAGCACCGGGAAAGTTAGGAGTAGAAGTGAAAGTATTTGTTTCACCACCACTTTCAGTCACAAGATCTTCGAGGTCGGTATAGGCTGGAGCTGTAACTCCGCCAAACGTATAACCAATTAGGCTAATACCGGCACGAGTTACCAATGAACCTGTTGCAGTATCAACTTCAGTGTTGGAAACATAAGAAAGATCTAATTGGTCAATCTCTCCAACAGGATTAACCATACCATCGTCAGATAAATCAAGATAAAAAGGGGTAGCTGCGGCTTGTCCACTAAGCACTAAACCCGCAGCTGTAATCGTTGTAAGTAGTAACTTTTTCATTTCTGCTCTCCGTAAGTATGCAGCGTTCTAAATATTGCATTTTTACAAAGCAGTTAGCGTGCCACTATTTAACCCATTGATTTTGTTGGTTAATAAATTTTGTCGAAAAAGATCTGTAAATAAACTCGACAATTCTATCGGCGTTTCTAGCGGAAATATCATTATTCTCAACATCATGCCCAAGTGAGGCTTGAATATGCTTAAACATAGCGGCAAAGCCTTTTGGTAGGTTCTTATGTAGCATCTCGGGCGTTATATAATAAGCGGCACGTTTTCCGTGGTAGTCCACAACAGGACCAATTTGTTCAAATTTTATGCCGATGAACCGCATTGAACGAGCTAGACGTGGTTCCATCATTACATAGGTATGCTTAATACCCGAATTGATTGAGATGGACGCCGCGGCAAGGTAAAGCCCGATAGCAATAAAGGGGAAACATCGAAGTTCAGTTTCCGAGTACGTCGATGTATTGATCACACCTGTAGATGCACCATCAAACTTATCGCTTTTACGACGGCGAAATTCTTCAGGTACTGCTAATCTCGATACTTCACAAATTTCGCTACGCTTGAAATTTGCCGGGTTAAGTTCAGGATGGGTTATCGAAGAGGGGCAATATTTTTCAATAGGCAATAACTCATCTTCTTTTTGCGGGCGAACGAGTCGAACCGTACCAGCAAAACGATGTGTCTTTTTATGTTCAATCATGCAAGCTGTAGAGTAAGCATCAAACTCGTCAATTTCTAGTTTTGATTCTCTTTCTGGTTCAAAGCCTTCTTCTACGCAATAGACTTGATGTCTAATGCCGTAAGACTGTTCTTTTAAATCCTTATTGCTTGCGACAAGTGGTGTTAAATACGCAGAAAAGTGCGAAGAGATTTCTCTGACCTCTTGTAACTTTTGATATCCACTTAATGCTTTTGATATTCTACTTTTTTTTCCAAAGATAGTTTGGATCGTAGAAAGTAATTTCCTTTTTTGCATGTTAATTCGTACCTATTTATAAAGACCATACATCCAGAAAGGCTATAAAGGTATCTGCAACCTAAGCAGTGCAACATCTAAGCAGTATAGATTGTATTCCTAATATTATGAACGTATTATTTTTGTAGTTGTATTTATTGGTAAATATAAGTGAAACTGTTAGTTATATCTTTCCTGATGTCTACATTGATATCGATTAACCCAAAGGTGCATCGTGAAAACAGACTCAAAAAGTAGAGCTTTAATGCTATGCGTATTCACAATAGCTTGTATTTTATCGACTCAAGCGCTAGCAAAAAATCTCGTTGAGCTAACTAAAAGCTCGGTAAAATCTACGGTGGCCATTGCGTTACATAGCCCTTTGAAACACACAACACCTCAAATTAAAGGTACAGGCTTTGTTGTTGGCAATGGTAAACATGTTGTTACAAACTACCACGTTGTTGATGAAGAGCTAGACCCTACTATAGTCGAACATTTCGTTGTGATGTTGCCAGATGGCAAACAAGTACGCTTTGATAAAGTAGAAATACTGGCCATTGATGAGAAGCATGACTTAGCCTTATTAAAGGTTAATAATCCTTTCCCTTCTTTTAAATTAGCCAATAACACCTTAGTTGATGCCGGCACGGAGCTTGCAATCTTTGGTTATCCATTGGGAGGAGCATTAGGATTGTTCCCTGCTGTACATAAAGGCATAGTGGCAACCATTACGCCTGATTATATGCCTTCAAACAATGCGAGATCGCTTACTGCGAAAAGTCTTGATAGACTTAAGAATCCAGACTTGATTTATCAATTAGATGTGACCGCTTATCCAGGAAATTCAGGTAGCCCAGTTGTTAATGTTGAAACGGGGGAGGTCTTCGCGGTCATCAATAAAGTTTACGTTAGAGACAGTAAAGAAAGTGCGTTAACGCATCCTTCAGGCATTTCTTATGCTATCCCAATTGAGCACGTTCATGCACTGTTAAAGCGTGAAATGGAAAAATAGAAAATAGGACTTTTATGAAAATTCTGGTTACCGGCGCTGCTGGCTTCATTGGCGCAGCAGTTTCTCAATATTTAATTAATCGCGGTGACGATGTTGTTGGGATTGACAACATTAACGACTATTACGATATCGCCCTTAAACATGCCAGATTAGAGCAGGTTCAGAATTCTGCTGCAGGCGAGCGCTTTACATTTGTTAAGATGGGTGTTGAAGATCGCCCTGAAATGGCAGCCTTATTCGAAGACCAAAAGTTCGACAAAGTGGTGCACTTGGCGGCGCAGGCAGGGGTAAGGTATTCAATTGAAAACCCAAATGCTTATGTAGATGCTAACTTGGTTGGCTTCATGAACATCCTTGAGGGATGTCGCCATAACAAAGTAGGTCATTTAGTTTATGCATCATCAAGTTCTGTGTATGGTGCTAACGAAACTATGCCGTTCTCAGAACAGCATAACGTCGATCACCAAGTAAGTTTATACGCAGCGTCGAAGAAGGCGAATGAGCTAATGGCGCATACCTACAGCCATCTATATAACCTTCCTACCACTGGATTACGTTTCTTCACCGTATACGGCCCTTGGGGTCGCCCAGATATGGCGCTATTTAAATTTACTAAGGCCATATTAGAAGGTAAAACAATTCAGGTTTACAACTTCGGTAATCACAGACGAGACTTCACCTACATTGACGATATCGTTGAAGGGGTAATTCGCTCACTTGATAACGTAGCGAAGCCAAACGAAAGTTGGGATGCGAGTACACCAGATCCTAGCTCTAGTAAAGCGCCTTATAAGGTTTATAACATTGGTGCACAAACCCCTGTGCATTTGCTTAAATTTATCGAAACCTTAGAAGCGTCACTAGGCGTTGAAGCGAATAAAGAGCTGTTACCATTGCAACCTGGTGATGTCCCAGATACCTATGCGGATGTATCATCACTGGTTAATGACACAGGTTATAAACCGTCTACGTCTATCGATGTGGGTGTTAAAAACTTCGTCGATTGGTACAAAGACTTTTACAACATTTAAAAAGCCAGTCTAAAGTAATTTCTAGCCAGTAGAAGCCACTTTGAAAGATTGAAAAGCGGCGCACTTTTTGGGAAGAAATTCTTTAGTGGTTTCGTAACCAAGTTCAAATAAATGGTTCTTCATTTCAGCGGTTAACGCAAAGTCTACCGCTGAAATTTCCCCCGTATTAATGACCACAGTGTTATGCCAGTACTTCGCATTAATATATTCTCTAGATATTGCGGTCATAAAAGTGCGTATGAGCATAGATAAATATTGCGGCAGCAGCAGTACCCCTTTCTTTATTATTTTGCGTTTTTGAATAGCACTTTGAAGTCGAAAGCATACTGTGGGCGTGCCATCATGTTGCCAATCTTCGAACAAAGCATCTTCTGATAATATTGCGCCGTCTACCAATAAGTGTTCTTTGAAAGGTTTAAAGGAAAAAAGCAGAGGGATAGACATTGAGTAACGCACGGCTTCAGAAACCTTCATGTCGGGTGTATTGTCTTTTCCAAACAATACCGGGCCGCCACCGTTTACATCGGTCGCTAAAATAGTAAGTGCGATGGGAAGGTCGGCAAAAGTAATGCCTTCAAGCTTATCATCAATCCAGCGTTCGAAATGATCGCCCGATGATAACCCGCCTTCTCGCAACAATCGCCACACAGAGAAAGCAGTAAACTGTTTGAAGTCGGTGGCGATGACTAACTCTCGCATCTCTTCAATGCTATGACCTTTGGCGTACATCGCAGCAATAATTGAGCCACCAGAAACGCCAACAAGGGTGTTAATTTCTACATTTAAATCTTTAAGCGCTTTAAGTATGCCTATATGGGCACTAAGCCGAGTGCCCCCACCCGACAAAATAGGCACGATGGAGGCGGGTACCTTAGCAACGGGTACCGATGAAGTTACCTGCATGTTTTTAACTCCAGTAATTATAGTAAAAGCGTAGTAGAGTTAGCCGAACCTGCCACTTTATTGGTGTACTAGTATGTGTCGTTATCAAGTGATTAAGCACTCATGCGAGCATTACTGAATGTGCAACAGAGTCGTGTCTTAAAGTGTATTTGTAGCGGTAGATACGAGATGGTAAACATCGATAAAATAGCGATAAAATAGCGATAAAAAGAGATTTAAAAGATAGCGGGGGAATAGGCAGTAAATAAAACTCAGGCAATGGCTGAAAGAGCTAGTAAGTGGATGTATATTCCACAAGAAAACTAACAAAAATGCCGAACTTAACTAACCTTAATAATAAGTTAGCTAAGCTCGACATTGCTTTTACTGGCGTAGCCATAGAAATAACGACAACGAATACAACATTGTATTAGCTCGGCTAATTTAGCCAGATCAATTTCTCTAGGCTAATTTCGCCTTCATCTCACGGCGTCTCGCGTGCAGTAATGGCTCTGTATAACCACTAGGTTGCTCTTTCCCTTTAAAGATAAGATCGCTAGCGGCTAAGAAACCAATTGAGCTATCTAAATCAGGCATCATAGGGATGTATTCTGCATCACCAGCATTTTGTTCATCCACTAGCTTTGCCATACGGCGAAGTGATTCATCAACTTGCTCTGCACTTACAATGGCGTGCTCAAGCCAATTTGCAATATGCTGTGATGAAATACGTAGTGTGGCTCTGTCTTCCATCAGTCCAACATTGTTAATATCTGGCACTTTAGAGCAGCCTACACCTTGATGCACCCAACGAACCACATACCCTAATATACCTTGTACATTGTTATCTATTTCACGCTGTATGGTACCGGCTGATAGCGAATCTCTGCTCTCTAGCAGTGGAATAGTCAAAATATCGTTGAGGCCTGAGAAACCCTCGTCTAATCCCTTTTGAATGTCGAAAACATTTACATCGTGATAATGCAGAGCGTGCAAAGTGGCAGCGGTAGGTGAGGGAACCCAAGCGGTATTTGCGCCAGATTTTGGGTGTCCAATTTTGGCATCCATCATATTTTGCATTTCATCGGGAATAGGCCACATGCCTTTACCAATTTGGGCCTTACCAGAAAGACCACATCGAAGGCCGACGGCTACATTTGCGGTTTCATACGCTTTAATCCACGGCATAGTCTTAAGCGTCACTTTCTCGGCGAAGGCCCCTGCAAGCATAGACGTATGAATTTCATCGCCTGTTCTGTCTAAGAAGCCGGTATTAATAAATACAACACGAGACTTCGCTGCATTGATACAAGCGTCTAAGTTCACACTGGTACGGCGTTCCTCATCCATGATACCCATTTTCAATGTGTTTTTGGGCACATTGATAACGGTTTCAATCTTGGCAAAGAGGGCATCAGAAAAGGCGACTTCTTCAGGGCCATGCATTTTGGGTTTAACGATATAAATGCTGCCATGACGAGAATTTTGGAATGCGCTATTATTCAGTAAATCATGCTTGGCGATGAGCGAAGTCACTAAACCGTCCATAATACCTTCTGGTACTGGCTCACCATCGAATAGCATAGCGTCGTTTGTCATTAGATGACCTACATTACGGACAAACATAAGGCTGCGTGCAGATAAAGACAATTGCTCTTGGTTCGTTACATGTTTTGAAGGCGAGTACACTCTATCTTCATGCATAGCGCGAACGATGGTTTTGCCACCTTTGTTCATTTCAATGCTTAAAGAGCCTTTCATTAGCCCTAGCCAGTTACTGTAAACCAAGGTTTTGTCTTCAGCATCAACGGCGGCGACTGAGTCTTCGCAATCCATAATGGTTGTTAGCGCAGCTTCAATGAACACATCTTTCACGCCAGCGGCGTCAGTTTTCCCAATAGGGCTGGTGATATCTATCTGAATTTCAAAGTGCAGACCATTGTGAACAAATAATAGCGCAGTGGGGGCGGTAATATCACCTTGGTAACCTTGCCACTGTTCGGTGTTTGCAAGCGTGGTGATGTCACCGTCCGTTAACGAAATCGCTAATTTTCCGGTTTCAATTTTATAACCGGTAACATCAGCGTGACTTCCCTTCGCAAGTGGAAGCATATTGTCTAAATAGGCTTTCGCTTTCGCTACCACTTTCTCGCCACGTACAGGGTTATAGCTTTTGCCGGGTTCTGCCCCGTTCTCATCGCTAATAACATCAGTGCCGTACAAAGCATCGTACAAACTACCCCAGCGGGCATTAACAGCATTTAATGCATAGCGGGCATTGTTAATTGGTACCACTAATTGAGGACCAGCCATGGTAGCAATTTCTGCATCCACGTTTGTGGTATCTGCTTGCACCGTTTCAGGCTGCTCTACTAGATAACCAATTTCTTTTAGGAAAGTAACGTACTGCTCACCAAAAGCGGGGTTTCCTGCTTGGTGATAATTATCGATAGCGAGTTGGAGTTGTTCTCGTTTTTCTAGCAGGGCACGATTTTGAGGAACGAATTCTGAAAAGAGGGCTTCTGCACCTTGCCAAAATGCGTCTGGTTGAACACCAGTGCCTGGCATTGCCTGTTGGTTGATGAAATCATCGAGTTGCTCAGCAACCTGTAAACGGCCTCGTGTAATATAATTTTGCATAACTACCTCTATACATTTTCTGTAGCTCTAGTGTAGAGAGTATAGAGGCAGTTTTTTAATTTATGGTTCCTATCTTTGCCATTTCTTCAGTGAATGTTTGTGTGCAATTAGTATTCACATTTGAAATCTTAACGGCATGAAGCAAGATGGTGCTCTAGCTGTCACTCATTTCATTCGCGACATCGCTAATTAAACGGCGCAACCAAATGTGTCCTGCATCATGATGCAGTAGCGCACTCCATGCCATTTTCAACGCGATAGGGGGAATATCAAAAGGCGGCTCTTTTACCACAACGCTAGGGTCGTCTTTGAATAACTTCGCTGCTTTGCTTGGCAAGGTGGCTATAAGCTTTTGCGTTTTGGCTATTTGCAATGCGGCATGGTAGTGGCGCGTAAATACTCGAATAGCCCGTTGCTTGCCTATTTTGGTTAGCTCAGCGTCTACCCAACCTAGTTTCTGTACTTCCGTTGGGTCAATACCCACACCAACACCAAAGCCAGTTTTACTCACCCAAATATGTTGAGCGTTTAAATAACTGTCTAAGTCGCATTTTGCTACCAGCGGGTGATCTGAACTCATTACACAGCTGAAGGTATCGTACCAAATCACTTTTTGGTGAAAAGATAGCGGCAGTTCTTCAAAGCGGTTAATGGCCATATCGACCTTGCCTTGCTCTACATCATGAAAGGTTACGTCACTAGGGGTGATTAAATCTAATGTAATATTCGGCGCCAGGTCGGCTAACCTGCCTACTAGCTCAAGCAATAAAGTGCTTTCAGCATAGTCACTGGTCATGATACGAAAGGTGCGTTCGCTGGTTAGCGGATCAAAATCGGTTTCAGGCTGAATTGAGCTTTCAAGTCGGCTGAGTACATCACGAATAGTGGGTTGAAGTTCAAGTGCTCGTTTTGTTGGTGTCATTCCGTCGCTGGTGCGCACCAATAAAGGGTCTTTAAACAAGTCACGTAAACGCTTTAGCCCATTGCTCATCGCAGGTTGCGTAATGCTTAGCTGATTGGCCGCTTTTGTTACACTGCCTTCACGCAGTAAAACATCTAAATATACCAGTAAATTTAAGTCGACCTTCGCTATATTCATTATTGTAATGCTCTTAATAAACTCAATTAGACAGGGCTATTATAAAGCCTTTTTAATCCGCTGTCAGATACGCTTTTGGTCTTACGTTTAAAAAGCGCAAAATCCCTAAGCTACTGAAAAATATGTTTAATTATATTTATGGTGCTAGTTTGGGCATAACTTCTAGAATTTAGCGACATGGTAAATACAGATAAATTCGCTGAATAATAAAAAAAGGCACCCGAAGGTGCCTTTGAACAAAGTTGGGATACTTTGTGTTTAAACGTCGAACTGGTTCATGGTGTTATCATCACCAGAAGCTTTAAGTGCACCTTCACCAGAGAAGTACTCTTTGTGTGTATCACCTAAATCTGAACCTGCCATTGCTTGGTGTTTAACACACGCAAGGCCTTGGCGAATTTCTTGGCGCTGAACACCGCGAACATAAGCCAGCATACCTTCTTCACCAAAGTAGCCTTTAGCCAAGTTGTCAGTAGACAATGCCGTAGTATGGTAAGTCGGTAGTGTAATAAGGTGATGGAAAATACCCGCTTCACGTGCAGCATCTGCTTGGAAGCTCTTGATTTTTTCATCAGCTGTAGTGGCTAGTTCAGTTGTATCGTACTCTTCGCTCATCAACTTAGCACGGTCGTATGAAGAAACATCTTTGCCTTCTTCAGCCCAAGTATCAAACACTTGCTGGCGGAAGTTCAGTGTCCAGTTGAAAGAAGGTGAGTTGTTGTAAACCAATTTCGCGTTTGGTACTTCTTTACGAATGGCGTTAACCATTTCAGCAATCTGACCAACGTGAGGTTTTTCAGTTTCAATCCACAACAAGTCTGCGCCGTGTTTAAGTGATGTTATACAATCTAGTACTACGCGGTCGAAACCAGAGTTGTCTTTAAAGCGGAACAAACCATTAGGTAAGCGCTCAGGTTTTACTAGTTGTCCGCCTTGTTTCAATACAAGGTCGCCTTCAGATAAATCGTCAGCACCGTTAACGGGTGTTGTTTTTAAGAATGCATTGTACTGAGCCGCAAGGTCGCTTTCAGAGGTTGATACGGGGATTTTTTGCGTTAAACCTGCACCTAGTGAATCGGTACGAGCAACAATAACGCCATCGTCTACGCCAAGCTCTAGGAATGCATAACGAACGGCATTGATTTTAGCTAGGAAGTCTTCATGTGGAACGGTAACTTTACCATCTTGGTGACCACATTGTTTTGCATCAGAAACTTGGTTTTCAATCTGAATACAACAAGCACCGGCTTCAATCATCTGCTTAGCTAATAAGTAGGTCGCTTCTTCGTTACCGAAACCCGCATCGATATCGGCAATGATAGGTACTACATGGGTTTCGTAGTTATCAATTTGACTTTGAATGGCTGCAGTGTCGCCGCCACTTGCTTTCGCGTCATCTAGCTTATGGAACAAGTCGCCTAACTCACGAGCGTCCGCTTGGCGCAAGAAAGTGTATAACTCTTCAATGAGTGAAGAAACGGTCGTTTTTTCATGCATTGATTGGTCTGGAAGAGGTCCGAACTCAGAGCGAAGGGCGGCTACCATCCAGCCTGAAAGGTATAAGTAGCTCTTATCAGTAGTACCTTGGTGTTTCTTCACTGCCAACATTTTCTGTTGACCTACAAAACCATGCCAGCAACCTAAAGACTGAGTATATTGCGCCGTGTCAGCATCATAGTCTGCCATGTCTTTTCGCATGATAGCAGCAGTGTAACGCGCAATGTCTAAACCAGTCTTAAACCGGTTTTGGATTTTCATTCTAGCAGCGTACTCAGGGCTAATGCCTTCCCAAGCACCTTTTTGTGCTGCTTTTAACGTGGCGAAGTTATCAATATCTGTTTGATACTGCGACATGAGCGTTTCTCCCTACTATAATTGTTATCAAATGTTGTTTTGAGAATTCGCATTGGTGCGTTCTCTTAAGCTTCCATTTCATCCTAGTGCGGCTATCAAAATAATAAAAGTGTATAATTTTGATTGCCGTCATTCATGGTGTGAATATGTTTTGTGTTGAGATAGTGTTGATAAGACGTTTTGAAAAGTGTCTAGAGTCGGTTCGTACCCAGCATCGATGTTCACTAATATTCGTAAGAACGTGATTTGTGGACTAGCTTTTACTTTGGAGAATAAAAATTAGGCGGGTTATTAGCATAATTGATAATAGGTTTCTGATTGCAGGGCGTGTAAATTCTTTTGACACTTAGCTGTATTTCAGCAAATGGTAGCAGGCATTCCGAATAATTGGTTTAGAGAATTAAAGTGAGTAACGATGAGTAACGGCGTCCTTTCCTCAGTTGATCAGCGCACTAAGTTAGTGGGTGAAAACAGACTTGAATTGCTGATGTTTCAGTTGGGTTCTCGTCACATCTTTGCCATGAATGTTTTCAAAATCAAAGAAGTTATCAACATTCCTAAATTTAATAGCATGCCTGGTTCTCACCAAAACCTTAAAGGTGTGATGAACTATCGAGGCAGTGCCATTCCTATCATTGATATACGCCAAGCGATTAAAATGCGCGGCGGTTCAATAGGTAGCGATGCACATAACGTTATCATTACCGAGTACAACCGAACTGTTCAGGGTTTCATTATTGGTAAGGTAATGAATATTGTGAATACGTCTTGGGATACTATCCAGCCACCGCCCAGTGGAATGGGTAAAACTAATTACCTTACCGCCATCACACAAGTTGAAGTACAAGGTAAAAAAGAGATTGTTGAAATTATTGATGTGGAAAAGGTACTAGCCGAGATCATTGATTACGATATCTCTATTTCCGACAAAGTGCTTGATAAAGACATCGTTAATCACTTTAAAGACAAAAAAGTACTGATTGTTGATGATTCAAGCACGGCAAGAAAGCAAGTTAGAGACACCCTAGAGCAATTAGGAATAACCATCATTGAGAGAAAAAATGGGGCTGAGGCATTAGCCTTACTTCAAGAGTGGGCGGATGCAGGTAAGCGCCCCAGTGATGAAATATTGATGATGTTTACCGATGCTGAAATGCCAGAGATGGACGGCTATAGGTTAACCTCGGAAGTACGAAATGATCCCAGAATGCAAGATCTCTTCATAACGTTAAACACCTCATTAAGCGGCAGTTTTAATGATGCTATGGTTGAAAAGGTAGGCTGTGACCGGTTTATCTCCAAATTCCAACCCGATATGCTTGTAGAAGTTGCCCAACAACGACTTCGAGACTTCCTCTCGGAAAATTAGTTATTCCTCAAAAGACATTAACCCCCTGTCGACGCTATTTACCCTTAATGCTTTGAGAAAAGGGCGGGTCTGCCTTACACTAACGCCTTCAATAATAAGCATGTTCAACATTCTCGCCATCTTCTGGTGAATATTTTGTGCAATGTGTGAAATGACACAATTCTTAAATGCGACCCATTTAGGATGAGGGTCGTCCGCGCCCTCGTTTTTTGATATATGGCGCTTTTTTAGTTCTCAGGGAAGTTTCATGATTTATAGTAAACGCAAACTATTAACCACCTTAACACTATGCGGCTCGCTTTGTGTATTGTCTGGGTGTGGCTCTACATCAAATGAAAGTGCGCAAAAGACAGTTGCGCAAAACTCAGCACCTAAAAATATTATCATGGTGGTAGCTGATGGAATGGGGCCTGCTTTCACTACGGCTTACCGTAATTATGTTGATGACAAAAATACCCCTGAAGTTGATGCGGTAGTATTCGATGATATTTTGATGGGTAACGCATCTACTTACCCAGCGCCAGTATCAGGTTTTGTAACCGATTCAGCAGCTGCGGCCACCGCATTAGCGTCTGGTGTGAAATCTTATAATGGTGCCGTTGGTGTTGATGTGGATAAAAAGCCTGTTAAATCGGTTATGCATTATGCCAAATTGAAAGGCATGCGGACAGGCCTAGCGGTCACCTCACAAATTGTTCACGCTACGCCAGCGGCTTATATCGCACACAACGAAAGTCGTCAGAACTACAATGCCATTGCCGACGATTTTTTCGATGTGCGCGTAAATGGAGAGCTTGTTGCTGATGTAATGTTAGGTGGCGGAACCGATTTTTTTGAACGCGAAGATCGTAATATCATTGGCGAGTTTATCGATGCCGGTTATGAATATACTGACACTTACAACCGCTTAGCCACTGTGCCTAAAGGCAGTAATGTATTGGGCTTGTTTGCTCCGGTAGCTTTACCTGCCATGCTGGACGACAGCCGCGACAATCGTCTTAAATACTTAACAGAACATGCAATTAAGCACCTAGAAAACGACAATGGATACTTTTTGTTGGTTGAAGCCAGCCAAGTAGACTGGGCGGGGCACGCCAATGATATCGCATCGGCGATGGCTGAAATGCAAGACCTTGCCTACACCATAGAGTTCTTAAAGACTTATGTGCAAACGCACCCAGACACCTTGGTTGTTCTCACGGCTGATCACAGTACTGGCGGTCTAACTATAGGTGCTAGAGGTGACTATAGCTGGAGCCCAGAGTATTTAAATAATCTGAAAGCGTCACTGGGTACTATAGCCAAGAATATGGTTGAGCAAGATAACCCAGGTGAATATGTTGCAACGACTTTTGGTTTTGATGTTACCGATGAAGAAATCGCCACGTTCGACAGCATTGCTCAGCAAGATGTAAAAGCACGCTTTAATGCCTTGAAAGTATTTTTAGATAACAAAACCAATACTGGCTGGACAACATCAGGGCATACCGGTGTAGATGTAGAAGTATTCGCGTTCGGCGCCGGCCATAGTAATTTTATGGGGCAAATAGACAATACGGATATTGCTAAGAAAATTTTTAACTTCATTGATAAACGTAATTCGACTACTCAAGGTATTTCAACAAATGTTGAGTTAATAAAAACAACTGACAAAAAAGATGCGACCAACACAAGTTGTGATTTTAAAGAAAATTGGCGTTGTGATTAAAAAATAAAGGAATACTGCGCTAATGCTTGAACTGTTAGAAGCCATTTTTGATGAAGTAAAACCAATGCTAGGGGAGGGGAAAGTCGCAGACTATATTCCTGCGCTAGCCAGTGTTGACCCTCATCAATTTGGCATTGCCATTTGTGATATTGAAGGGCGCATTACATCAATTGGTGATGCCGATGTGCCTTTTTCTATTCAAAGTATATCCAAAGTTTTCAATTTAGTGCTTGCCATGAATCACTATGGCGAAGATATGTGGGAACGAGTGGGCTGTGAACCGTCGGGTCTGCCTTTCAACTCGCTAGTACAGTTGGAGTATGAAGATGGTATACCACGAAACCCGTTTATTAATGCGGGTGCACTAGTGGTTAGTGACATGACACAGTCTCGTTTCGCCTCACCTCATATCGGTATGCGAGATTTTGTTAGGCGCCTATCCTGCAACGATAATATTTTTGCCAATAAAGTGGTTGCTGATTCTGAATTTGAGCACCGTGCTAGAAATGCAGCCATGGCCTATTTAATGAAAGCCTACAACAACTTTGAAAATGAAGTTGAAGATGTATTGCATAGCTACTTTAACAACTGCGCATTGGAAATGAGTTGTGTGGATTTGGCACGCGCCACAAACTTTTTAGCAAATAGAGGTTACTCTATTTGTGCCGATGAACAGGTACTAAGCCCAGATCAAAACCGTCAAGTGAACGCATTGTTAGCTACAAGCGGTATGTATGACGAAGCAGGGAGTTTTGCTTTTAAGGTTGGCTTACCGGGGAAAAGCGGGGTTGGCGGGGGAGTGATTGCCGTAGTACCGGGTCGCTTTTCTATTTGTGTGTTCTCACCTGCGCTAAACGCGGTGGGGAACTCTCATTTAGGTGTTGCTGCGCTTACTTCATTAAGCAAGCGCATTAATTGGTCGGTTTACTGATTAATAAAATCATCCAACTCTTCGCCAGTTATTTTCTTAATCTGGCTGAATAAATACCACAATGCAGTAATAAGCAAAATCATGCTAGGGATAACAATGACTGGGTAGCTCAACGCAGTCATTCGGCCTAGCTCTTCGGTGTACGCCGTAGTGCCTGGCTCGCTTACTAAAATAACTTTGGCCAAAATATAGTTTAAGGCAGAAGATAAAAAGAACGAGCTGGCCACTATGTATGAACTTACTGCGACTTTGCGTTTAAACAAAGCCTGTTTATTTTGTTCATCAAGTACGCGGTTTAAGTGAGGCCAGTTTATAATTTGGTCGTTTAAGATAAGCATTTTGACCAGCGGCTTTTCAGTGTATTGGGTTATTAATACTGCCAAACCAATAGCGGCAGGAATAGCCGCTTCTTTAATGGCAATATACTCCGCCGGTAGTTTTAACAAACTAAAGCCACCAGTCAGCAATACACTGATAATACCTAAAACAGAAAATCCGTTTACTTTGCCCGATTCTTTTAGATCCCATAGTCCGTAACCTATAGGGAAAGCGAGTGCGGCGACGATACTCCATTCTGGGCCTAAATAGTCTTCAGAGCTAGCATAGCTCATGAGCACCACGGGTATAATAATGTTGAAAGCGAGGTTGCCGAAAAAGCCCTGATTTTTTTGCTGCGATTGTACTTCTGCCATAACGCCTTTATCTTTCTCTTATTAGCCGCACTGTTTGATGAACTGCAATTATACGGCATCCATTCATCGTGCCCAGTGCCAAGCGGCAAATAACCCACCTAAAAAGCCAAATAGATGATATTCAAATGAAATAAACCTGGAAGTTGGCAAAATACCTACCAGCATTCCGCCGTAAAGGATGGCAACAATGATAGAAATAAGTAGGTACTTAACTTTTTTACTTTTAAAGCCAGCTAACACTAAGAAGCCGAAGTAGCCGTAAACCATACCACTTGCGCCAATATGCATAGCGCTACGACCGAAAATCCATACACCGAGCCCACCAATAATTAACGCACTGGCTGTGGCGATAAGAAATGTGCGTTTACCCCATTGCATAGTCAGCCACATAAATAACAACAGAGGGATAAAATTGGCCATTAAGTGGGACGGCGTACCGTGCAAAAACGGTGCGGTAAAAATATAGGGCAGATGGGACAAAGAGCGTGGATATACACCAAACTGATTTAAGCTATTCCCTGTCACCAGATTCACTATCTCAATCACAATGAGAAGTGCCCCTAGCGTTAGTAACACACGAAGTTGAAATGAGAGTGGCTTCATAAACAGTATTCTATTCCTTGGTTATAACATCGTGCTCTGCGCGATAGCGTCGGCGAGTTCAACTCGCCATGTAACCGCTAAGCAATCAGCGTTTCGATGCGTAATTACAAGATGATATGGGGTAGGTAGCGAGACAAGTCTTGTGTAATCGCATTGCTATCTTCACGCACCGAAATACCTGCGGGCATGTCATCTACCAACCAGCTTCCGATAAGGGTATGGTTTCCATCAAACACTGGAAGCGGGTGAAAAGCTTGCACAATAAACCCTTCTTCTCCATACGGTCCAGGGCTTAATTCCGATTCCTTTCCATTTTCAATCAATGAAATATTCGCGCCTTCTCTTGAAAATAACGGCTTTTTCACCCACTTGCCGCCGTGTATCGCATTATGAGGAATATCATCGGCGAAATAGGCAGGGAGTAAATTAGGATGGCCTTTGAACTTCTGCCACAACAAAGGCAATAATGCTTTGTTTGAAATAATAGACTTCCATGCAGGCTCTAACCAATTTACTTTTGCATCAGCGAGGGCATCACCGAACTCTTCTCGCAGAATAAACTCCCAAGGATAGAGCTTAAAGCAATCGGTAATGGGGGCATTAGCAAGGTCGGTAAATACGCCAGTATCTGCCAAACCAATGTCTTCAATAAAAACAAAGTCGCTTTTAATACCAGCTTCTCGCGCGCAATCTTGTAAATACTGCACCGTACCGCGATCTTCTTCTGTGTCTTTGCAGCAAGAAAAGTGCATTTGATTCAATTGATAATGCTGGGCTATTTCACCAAAGCGAAACACCAGCTTTTCTTGCAAGCTATTAAACTGATCTGCATTACGCGCTAATACGCCCGCATTCACTTGTTGTTCTAACCATAGCCATTGCCAAAAGCCTGACTCGTAAAGGCTGGTGGGCGTATCTGCGTTGTTCTCAAGCAGTTTTGCGGGGCCTTTGCCGGAATAAACTAAATCTAGGCGGGAGTACAAGCTAGGGTCGCGGTTGCGCCAACTGTCTTTCACCAAACCCCAGTGGGCTTCGGGAATAGAAAAGCGGGTGAGTAACTGCTCACTATTAACTACATCTTCAACCACAGCTAAGCACATTTGATGAAGCTCGGCGGTGGGATCTTCAATGTCCTTTTCAATCTGAGCAAGGGTAAATTGATAGTAGGCGCGCTCATCCCAGTAGGGTTCGCCATACATGGTATGAAAGTGGAACCCAAATTCGCCGGCCAATTGCTGCCAACCTTTGCGTGGCTGGCATGGCATTCTAAACATGGCTTATCCGCCCCAACTACCTTTGCGTGAGCTACTTCCCCACGACGATTTTGCCCTAACACTGCTACCGAAACCGCCGCGTTTCATGGTGCGGTTTACCGTAGGTTTAGGTTTTAGTGTATCTGAGCCCACTTTGTAATTGCGCTTGCGAATATCACCACTAAACACGTTACCATCGGCGGTAACCCAACGAGAACGATAAGAAGAGTAGGGTGAATATGAGGTATAGAGCGGCTGTGAATAATAGCGATTTGGTGATAATAACTGGCTCACCATGAAGCCGGCCATAAAGGGCATAAATACACTGCCCGAATTGGTATTTACCGTACGACATTGGTTGGCGCCAAATTCGTACTCACAATCGTATTCGCTATTGAAGCGAGGGCTGGTGCGCATCGCTTCTTCTGTCGCGGTTTTATAAGCTGCATCACAGCGTTCTACCGCATCAGGGAAATCTCGCTTACAGTCTTCCAATGAAGTATAAATTTGTGCGTCTTGCTTCTCTTCACCGCAAGCACTCAAAAAAACACTGGCAATACCAATAGCTAGAGGTTTTAAGGCGTAACTTTTGCGCATACGAGAAAGGTTGATACCTGAGCTACGTTTACGGCTGGTGGCTACACCTGATTGGCTATCCATCATATCGTCTTGTACGGCCTGTGATTTATTAGAATTTGTCATGGATCCCCCTTAATAGGTCATGCATGCCGCATTTAATAAACCCACAGCAATAGACATACTGGCTAGCATTACGCCTGCGGACACTTCATTTTCGTTAATACGCTGTGCAATTTTAGGCATAAAGGTGAAGCGTAATAATGCAAAGGCTAACGATTGCGCGATAATAGCGACAACAGCCCAAATAATGAAATCGACAATGGCGACTGAGTGAGTCGCTGCGCTAGCAAGTGCAATGGCAAAACCCACAATCGCGCCGCCAAAACCAATGGCAGCTGCGACATTTTTCTCTTCTTTTACCAGTTTCCACTCATCGTGTGGGGTCACTAGCGCATAAACAAGTTTGAAGACGAATAAGAAAACAATTGAGAGGCCGAAGTACACCGCAAAGTTATCTAATCCAGCCAATGAATCCATAATAGTGTCCATAGAACGTCCTTACCTTTATATGTCGATTAACCGTTTATTGTAATGTCAGCGGGCTCTACATCAAACCCAGTGGAGATGACCAAGCAGCGGTCAAAATTGCTTCCAACTACCTTTTCTTCACCCACCACCAACAATGATTCTACTCTATCATTTTCTATCTCTCGTTCGTAGAGCATCATAAATTGATCGGTAGTGCTGATATCTTCATCTTCTTCATAAGTGGTCTCTGATACCGCTACGGGCGGTGATTCTGCGCCTACTGCTTCCCAAACGCGCTTAAACACCTTGCCATCAAGGGTATAAGTCGGTTGGCTTATGAGGGTGTTTACACATGACTTCCATTGTTGTTCACTACCAATGGTTTCAGTGCTATAAAAATGCCAGAGTTTGACGTCAGTAATATGGTTTTCGGTTAGTCCGCCATCAAGCACCACTTGTAAAAAGGCATCATCATCAGTGTAAAAACGCAGCAAAGTGCCGCCAGTATCAAGGGGGGCTTCGCCAACGGCCTGAATAAGTTGCGAGCGTGCTGCGCCTTCAATCGTTAGTGAAGGCTCAAGTAAAGACAGCTTCAGGTTATCAAGCTCGAATGAACCGCCTAGGTACAAGCCCATTACCTCAGGCACTTTGGGTTTTTCGGGTGCTTTTTTCTTAAATAATTTACTAAACACAATACACTCCTGTGCTATTCGGCGTCTAACGATGGCCAGTTAATAGCATTGATACGCCTGTCGGCAATGTAAAATAAGGTATCGCCAGGTGCTAACGTCGACTGCAACGGCGGGTTCACCACCATCTCTTTCACTTGTCCGCCTGGGGCGTAACCAATGAATATGGCATCGTGTCGACGCTTTAAGTTCATAAATAATTTGGCGACTGAAATAGTAGGGCTATCGCTAGGAATTTTTACTGAAAATTGGGCTTGGCCTTCATCCACGCTGAGTAAGTCGTGATGCAGCATGCTAGAGCCTGGGTCGAACGCCGCTTTAGCTAGCATTTCAACGGCCACGCTGGGCGTACATTCCACTTTCGGGCAATGCTCTTGTAGTAAACCGACTAGGCTATCATCGTTAAAATAAGCCACTTGATGGGCTTGTGGATTTCGCTTTGAGCAATACAATGCGGTGGTCATAGTCACATCGTCTTGCGGATTGTCGATAAGAATAGTTTGCGCTGAGGCGATACAGGCTCTATCCATGTCGTCATCTTTGTTAAACGAGTCTACTTTTACAAATTCAATGATGCCGGGCATGGGGTTGGTAATGTCGGCTTTTACACACAAGACAATGTCAGGCCGCTCGGTCATGTCTTCTCGTTCTTGCAGAAGTAAATTAAGTAGCAACATGGTGCGTTGCTCGTTCCAGCCAATAACTAAAATATGTTTACTAACGTGAAGGCTTGTCATGCCCATGACCCCTTTTCTCCATTGTCCAGATACCCAGGCTGCAATTCGGCCAATCACCATGGCAAAAATACTGAGCCCTAGCGGAATAACATAAAACGCAACGATGAGTTTGCCGGCTGATGTGGTGGGCGATAAGTCGCCATAACCTACGGTAGATGCAGTGACGGCTAACCAATAAATAAAGTCTGCTTGTGAAATTAACGCATTTTCATTGGCAGCATATAAAAGCCAATAACTACTGACCCCATAAAAAGCAGTTGCGCCTAAAATGGTGTACCAACGAGACTCGGCGAAATACTGCAACATCATCTTGCGCAGTTTTGTCCATTGCGACATAGCGAGAAACAACCTTAGTTTGTCTTTTCTTAACTGTGCCTTTAAGCGGGGGAGATGTCTATAAAAGACAAAGCGGGAGCCTAAGCTCCCGTTAAATATTACTTTATTTGCCTAAAATACGAGCAAGCTCATCATCGGCTGAGGTTTTGCCCCCTTTAATACCGGCTTCTGAGAGGCGCTTTTCTAAATCGCTGCTCGACTCTTCAGTGGCAAGTTCTTCCGCCGCTTGAAGTTCAGCGTTGCGCATCTTCTGCTTATCTTGAATGCGTGAAAGCGATTCCGTTGCGGTTTTCATTTTACTGTTCGCGCCCATGTGGCGAGATGAAACAGCAACTTGTGCCTTCTGTACACTTTCAGTGGCTTTCACCATATCCACTTGCTGCTCTAAACGGCGCAAGTTCGCTTTTGCTTGCTGGATATTCTGTGCCAATTGCTTCTCTGATTGTTGGAACTGATCAAGATACGCTTGCTCTTGCGCTTGTTCTTCTTTCAATTCAGACACCTTTTGAGCACAATCTAGGGCTAACTGGCGATCGTTATCAATGGCTTTACGTGCATGCGCTTCGTACTCGGTGATGGATGAATTAAAGCTGTCTACTTTTTGTTGAGACAACTTACATTTCGCTAAAATCTGCGTTCTTGCATGATCAGATTTACGTAACTCTTCTTTAGCTTCTCTGATTTCTTGCTCCAGAATACGGATAGCTTGGCTATCTACTACCGACTGTGCCGCTTCATTGGCACCACCCTTTACTGCAGTAACTAATTTTTTCCAGACTGACATTCGCTTCTCCTTCGAAGTAAATATTAACTAAGGTGTGTTTCGTAGGCATCTAAAAATGATGCAACGTTCTGAAACAGTGTTTCTACTTCAATCACAATACTTTCTGACTTCGATTGGGCACTTAAGGCGCCAAAGGCAACGTAGTACTCTTCGTCACCAACGGTCGAAATGCCTACCGTGGTTAATGGGAACAGCATGTGGGTAGATAAAATCTCGTGATCTAAAGCCGCTTTGTCTTTCACTTCTGATGAAGCAAACAATAAGGTTTCTACTAAAATTTGCTCGCCGCTTATCGCTAGCCACGCGTCTATACCGTCTTGATTCGCAATGAGTAAACAGTTTTCCTCACGCGTCACCACAAAGTCATCGTGCCCTTTAAACAAAGATTCGATGCTCTCTAGATCCCAACTCATACAGTTCTCCTTTTCGATTGAAGCGATAATGTCGAGTGCCACTGTAACCACAAATTACGCACTCGCCAATATTCTTGACTTGCAGTGTAGACCCATTATGCCATAATCGTCAACAACGAATACGCTTTAAATGTGTAAAAAAGTGTGTTTTTGTAAATCATACGTCACAAATGGGGTGTTAAATTGAGTGCTAAAAATGCATGGCGACAAACCGTAGCACGACTCGTTAAGTCTGAAATGTCTGTGCGTGGAGTAAAATATCAAGCGCTCAGCCAGCGTTTAGCCGACATTGGTGTGGAACAAAGTGCTGATAACCTGAGGAATAAGGTTAATAAAGGCATAATGGGCGCAGATTTGTTAGTACAAATATTATACGTCCTTAAAGCGCGTGCAGTAGATGCGGCGTTAATCGAAGAAATCTTAACTGATCTTGATGATACAAACGGGTAAAATGCTTTATCGCAAAAAGATATGAAGTGAAAAGTTCGCTCAGGAAGTCGGTAGCAATCGACAGTCGAAAAAAAACCCGACAAGTGTCGGGTCTAAGATAAGGAATGTTAAGGGAGAACATCATCACTATCTGGGATGAATCTTAACCGTTTAAGGTTTTCTCTTCTATCTTTGTTTGATATTTAACCGTATTGGGTTCTATAAGTAGGTATAGTAAATTATACATGGCTACTTTAGGCTAATAAAAATAAGAGGTTGGATGAGTGGGTGAAATTGTATTTTGGTTAAAAGTAACCAAAGTCTATGGAACTTAAATTTACTTAATATTCAACTTTTGTCTTAATTCTTTAGTTCAATTTTGGCGTCTTTAAATAGTAAATATGAAATTATCAGATTATCGCTTCACACTTCCAGAACACCTTATTGCCAAGTATCCAACAGAAGATAGAACGGCAAGCCGTTTACTTCAGTTGAATGGTAAGTCGGGCGCTGTCACTCACTCTATGTTTAACGACATGCTGTCATTAGTAGAAGAGGGTGACCTTCTGGTATTTAATAACACCCGGGTTATTCCTGCGCGCCTGTTAGGCAAGAAAGAAACCGGCGGCCAAGTTGAAGTGCTCATAGAGCGTATTTTAACCGAGCACACCGCGCTTGCGCATGTGCGAGCCAGCAAAGCACCAAAGCCTGGTACCCGTTTATTACTTGAAGACCATGTCAATATTACGGTTGAAGGACGTGATGATGCCTTGTTCTTACTTCGCTTCGACCATGAAGAAACCGCGCTTTCGTTGTTGGAGCAGTATGGTCACATGCCATTGCCACCCTACATTGACCGCCCTGATGAATCGACCGATAAAGAGCGCTATCAAACGGTATACAACGAAACGCCAGGGGCAGTTGCAGCGCCTACCGCGGGCTTACACTTTGACGACGATATGCTAGCGGCGCTTAAAGCAAAAGGCATTAATTTAGCCTTTGTTACCTTGCATGTTGGTGCGGGTACTTTCCAACCAGTAAGGGTGGAGAATATTGAAGAGCATAAAATGCATGCTGAATATGCCGAGGTATCCCAAGACGTGGTAGATGCCGTATTAGCAACGAAAGCAAAAGGTAAGCGGGTGATTGCGGTAGGGACTACATCGGTACGTTCATTAGAATCTGCGGCAAAAGCCAGTGCAGAGCAATCAAAAGAAAAAAATGCAGGTGAAAGCCCCGTAATTGCGCCGTTTTACTCTGATACTGAAATCTTTATTTACCCGGGCTTTACCTTCAAAGTCGTCGATGCCATGTTCACCAATTTTCATTTGCCTGAATCAACACTTATGATGCTAATAAGTGCTTTTGCTGGCAGAGAAAATGTAATGAATGCTTATCAAGTAGCTATCGAAAACGAGTATCGATTCTTTAGCTATGGCGACAGTATGTTTATCGAAAAAGCCTGATTGAAAGTTTTAGTATCGGCGATATTTTAAAGAATAGGGCAGAGGATGACCGTCCTATTTCTTTATCTCAACGATAAACATGCGTATAGGGCATGATCTCAGAAGAATAACTGGTATAATCGCCCACAATTTCGTTTGACCCAGCGCCAGTGCGCGCACCTAATTGGGAACGCTTTACATGCAATTTGAGTTGTTGAAAACCGATGGTAAAGCCAGACGCGGACGTCTGGTTTTTGATCGTGGTGTGGTAGAAACCCCAGCATTTATGCCAGTGGGTACCTACGGCACAGTAAAAGGGATGACCCCTGAAGAATTAAAAGAAAGTGGTGCACATATTTGCCTTGGCAATACGTTCCACTTAATGTTGCGTCCAGGTACTGGCGTTATCCGCCAGCACGGCGATTTGCATGACTTTATGCATTGGGACAAGCCAATCCTTACCGATTCAGGTGGTTTCCAAGTATTTAGTTTAGGTGATTTACGAAAAATTACCGAAGAAGGGGTAACCTTCCGCTCGCCAATTAACGGTGAGAAGATTTTACTTACGCCAGAAAAGTCGATGGAAGTGCAACGTGACCTAGGCTCTGACATCGTGATGATCTTCGATGAATGCACGCCTTACCCTGCTACTGAGCAGGAAGCGCGAGTATCCATGGAAATGTCTCTTCGTTGGGCGAAGCGAAGCAAAGAATCTCATGGCGATAACCCTGCTGCTTTGTTTGGTATCATCCAAGGTGGTATGTACGAAGGTTTGCGTGATGTATCGCTAGCTGGACTTGAAGCTATTGGCTTCGACGGATATGCCATTGGTGGCTTATCAGTTGGTGAGCCTAAAGAAGATATGATCCGCATTATCGATCATACCGCGCCGCAAATTCCAGAAGACAAACCTCGCTATTTAATGGGCGTGGGTAAGCCAGAAGATATCGTAGAAGCGGTGCGCCGTGGTATCGATATGTTCGACTGCGTTATGCCAACCCGTAACGCTAGAAACGGTCACTTATTTGTTACCGATGGCGTAGTAAAAATTCGTAATGCGGTGCACCGCAATGATACGTCGCCTCTTGATGAAAATTGTGACTGTTACACTTGTAAAAACTATTCTCGCTCTTATCTACATCATTTAGATAAGTGTAATGAGATTTTGGGTGCGCGTTTAAACACCATCCATAACCTTCGTTACTACCAACGTGTTATGCAAGGCCTTCGCGATGCTATTGAAGCAGATTCGTTGGACGATTTCGTACACACTTTTTATGAACAAAAAAATATGCCGGTTCCGGCACTATAACAACGAAAATAATTGGGGAATTTTATGAGCCTATTTATCTCAAGCGCACATGCGCAAGCTTCTGGTGGCGCTGCACAAGGCGGTGGCATGGAAATGATCATCATGTTGGCCGTATTCGGTTTAATCTTTTACTTCCTTCTTTATCGCCCTCAAGCGAAGCGTGTAAAAGAGCATAAAAACTTAGTTACCTCACTGGGTAAAGGCGATGAAGTGCTAACACAAGGTGGCATTGTTGGTCGTATTACCAAAGTGTCTGACGACAAAGATTTCATCGAAATCTCGCTTAACGACACTAACAACATTGTTGTACAGAAGTCGTCTGTAACAGCTGTGTTGCCAAAAGGCACTATGAAGTCGCTGTAATTGACAAACGCCGGGGCCGGGACCTTCCCGGTACTGGCACGAAAGGAACTATCCAGTGCTAAATAAAAATTCAATCTGGAAAGTGCTAAGTACGCTTATTGTCATTGGACTATGCGCACTTTATGCACTTCCCAATATCTACGGTGAAGATCACGCAGTGCAGATTTCTGCAGGCCGTGACGCTGTTGTAACCGAGTCAATGGTAGGCCAAGTTGAGTCTACGTTGGCGGCAAAAGGTATTACCCCTAAGCGCATCGAATTCGAAGATGAGCAAATTCTCGTTCGCATCTCAGATTCAGACACTCAATTAGTTGCCCGTGAAGCATTGGAAGATGCACTAGGTGACGAGTACTTTGTGGCAATGAACCTTGCTCCTGATACGCCAGAATGGCTTGAAGGTTTAGGCGGTACGCCAATGAAGCTTGGTTTGGATTTACGTGGTGGCGTTCATTTCTTGATGGAAGTGGACATGACCGAAGTCATCACTAAGTCATTGGAAGATGCTGAAAGCGGATTCCGTACTTCATTGCGTGAAGAAGGCATTCGTTATCGGGGTGTTACGCAAAAGGAAGACTACGTAGAAATCACTTTCCGTGATGAAGAAACACTTGATAAAGCAGAGTTTTTCTTACGTAACCAAAATCGTGACCTTACGCTAAGCCAAACTGATGACTTAGTGCTTCGTGCAGTATTTTCTGAAGCTAAACTTCAAGAGATTCGCGAGAATGCGGTGAAGCAAAACATTACGATTATTCGTAACCGTGTTAACCAATTAGGTGTTGCTGAACCCTTGGTTCAAAAGCAAGGTGCCGACCGTATTGTTGTGCAACTTCCAGGTATTCAAGATACGGCCCGTGCGAAAGAAATTCTAAATGCCACAGCAACCTTAGAATTTAGAATGGTTGATCAGAAAAATGACGTGCGTGACGCTATCAGCGGTCGTGTACCTGCGGGCTCTCAGGTTATTGAAGACCAGCAAGGTATTCCTCAGTTACTTGAAAAACGCATCATGCTTACGGGTAGTCATATTATCGATGCCAACAGTGGCGTGGATGAGTACGGTTTACCTAACGTTAATATTTCTCTTGATTCTGAGGGCGGCAATAAAATGTCTCGCTCGACCCGCGGCAACATTGGCAAACCAATGGCTACGGTGTTTATTGAATACAAGTCAAATGGCGAGCGTAACAAAGACGACAAGCTTATCTTTGAAAAGCATGAGCAAGTTATCTCTGTTGCCACCATTCGTGCTCAGCTGGGCAGTAAATTTCAAATTACCGGCCTTGATTCTCCGAAAGAAGCCCGCGATTTAGCCTTGCTACTTCGCGCTGGTGCATTGATTGCACCTATTCAAATTGTTGAAGAGCGCACGGTAGGGCCAAGCTTAGGTAAAGAGAATATTGAACTTGGTACGCAAGCTATTGTGTATGGTTTGTTAGCGGTTCTAGTATTTATGCTTATTTACTACAAAGCTTTTGGTATTGTGGCAAACATTGCACTTATCACGAACTTAGTGATGATTGTGGGCATTATGTCTATGATCCCTGGTGCTACGCTAACCTTACCCGGTATGGCAGGTATTGTACTTACCGTTGGTATGGCGGTAGATGCTAACGTGCTTATTTTCGAACGAATTCGAGAAGAGTTGCGTGATGGAAGAAGCCCTCAACAGGCTATTCATCATGGCTATGACAGCGCGTTCTCTACCATTTTAGATGCTAACATCACCACGTTTATTGCGGGTCTTATTCTGTTCGCTGTAGGAACAGGTCCAATTAAAGGCTTCTCTATTACGCTTATGATTGGTATTGCTACCTCTATGTTTACTGCTATTTTACTGACACGCGTTATCGTTAACGCAGTGTGGGGCGGTCGACGTAATGTACAGAAATTAGCGATATAGGAGCAGGACATGCAATTATTAAAGTTATCTGAAACCATTAATTTCATGCGTCTGCGTGTGCCAGCGATGGTGCTATCTACCATTCTTATTTTAGGCTCGTTCGTCTCTTTGGGCGTGAACAGTCTTAATTGGGGATTAGATTTCACTGGCGGAACGCTAATTGAAGTGGGTTACGAAGATTCGGCAAACCTAGAATCGATTCGTACCTTACTTAATAACGCGGAATTCGAAGACGCTATTGTACAAAACTTTGGCAGCAGCCAAGAGGTGCTTATTCGTATTGCACCTCGTGACGGTGTTAAAGCGGCCACCATTGGTGAGCAAGTATTAGCCGCGTTACGTGCCGATGGCACTGCGGTTGATATGCGTCGTATTGAGTTCGTAGGGCCAAACGTTGGCGAAGAACTTACCGAGCAGGGCGGCTTAGCCATGTTGGTGGCGCTAATTTGTATATTAGTTTATGTTGCCATGCGTTTTGAATGGCGATTTGCGCTAGGTTCGGTATCGGCCCTTGCTCATGATGTTATTCTGACCTTGGGGTTATTTTCGATACTTCAAATTGAATTTGATTTAACGGTACTTGCAGCGGTATTAGCGGTAATCGGTTACTCGCTTAACGATACCATTGTTGTATCCGATCGTATTCGTGAAAACTTCCGTAAAATTCGCAAAGGCGAGCCTATTGATATTATCAATATCTCTCTTACGCAAACCTTGAACCGTACCATTATTACGTCTTTGACTACGGTACTGGTATTGGTTGCACTGTTTTACAAAGGCGGCGCGCTAATTCACGGATTTGCTACTGCATTGTTATTTGGTGTGGTTGTGGGTACCTACTCTTCTGTTTATATTGCCAGCTCGGTTGCACTAGCACTGGGTATCAGCAAAGAAGACTTGATGCCACCTCAGGTGGAAAAAGAAGGTGCCGATTTAGATCCTATGCCGTAATCATAAACGCTAGGTATTGCCATACACGAAAAAGCTAGTCACCTAAAGTGACTAGCTTTTTTTTTGCCTTCGGCCTGTTTTCCCCAGATACAAGTTAGTGTTCACTCTTTATCTTCACCTAGAAAATTATCATTAAGTATTACATCCAATTATTTAACGGTAGGCTATAATTTAGTCGTTTCTAACGGGTTATAAATAGAACTCCATAACCAATAAATAACACGGTTTGGCGTAGTACGTACTCTTTTCTATTTCTATGACTGCTAGTCAGAACACAATGCTTATAGTCTCTTCTTGGTGATTAATGGATGAAAGTTTTAACCGGACTTTTGGTAGCGTTGCTTGCCCCATTTGGGGCAGCCTCGCAGTCGATAGATAGTAAACATCTAGCGTTAGACGCACTGATGGATTTAGATGTGCAACTTTCCACCGTTACTCGTCGGTTACGTGTTGCAGAGGAAAATGCTGCATCCATTTATGTTCTTCCTGGCGATGAAATAAAGCGTTCAGGTGTCACCTCTATTCCCCAAGCCCTATCGCTTGTGCCTGGTCTACAGGTGCGAAAAATTGATAACAACAACTGGGCTGTAACATTACGTGCGGTAGCAGGGCGTTTTTCTAGCCGAATGTTAGTGCTTGTCAATGGGCAAAGTATTTATGATGCAGTAGATGGTGGAGTCAACTGGGAAAGCCTCAATACTCCGTTGTATGACATTGAAAGAATTGAAGTAGTTAGAAGTAATGGTGGATTGTCATGGGGAAATAATGCCACTAATGGTGTGGTAAATATTATTACTAAACATAGCGAAGATACCCGTGGTTTACTGAGTACGTTAGAGGTGGGTAGTGAACTGACAAACGCCGCTATTCGCTTTGGTAAAGACCTCAACTCTTTGGGTTCGTTTAGGGTTCATGCTTTTAGTAAAAACCTTCGAGAATCAAACAATGCCCATTTTTCTATTACCCCCAATGATAGTAACCACACTCAAGGTATTGGTACGCGTTTTGATCTCAACTTGAGTGACAGCGTATTCGTATTAGTGCAAGGTGAGTACCAAAACATCGACATTAGTAATGTCGTGTTGGCTCCCGATTTACTAACAAACGCCACCCAATTTAATGAAGATTCAGAGACAAGAGAGTTATTTAATTTTGCGGTTCGTCTTGATCACATTATCGATAACAATACCAGCCAAGTTTTCCAGTTAACCTATAACAACGAAGAGTACGATTCATTTTATTTCGAAGATGAACAAGAAGATGTCAGTATTGATTATTTGATAAGCTCACAAATCAATGCATTTCAGTTCGACTTTGGATTAAATTATCGTAATATCGGCTTAACGCTGACAAATAATGACTACCTTACCTCGTTAAATAATCTTGATATCCTGCAGTATTACAGTGCTTTTTTACAGGCCCAATATGAACACATTCCCAGCCAAGTTAGCGTTAGCTTAGGAAGTAAAGTTGAGCGTAATAGTGCCATAGGTTGGCAGCATCAACCCTCAGCCAAAGTGATGTGGAAGGTGAATGAGGAGTCTACGCTTTGGGGGTCAATATCAAAAGGGAGCCGCTTTCCATCGTTTACTGAAATGGATTTATCTTTCCGCGCTGCAGGTATCCCTTTCGGCAATTTTATATTGGCGCAAATCATTCAAGGCAATAAAGATATACAAGCTGAGCAGTCAGTTTCAAAAGAGGTTGGCTATCGCTACAACGCCAGTCGATGGGATATCGATTTATCGTTGTTTAAAACCGAAGCTGACAACGTACTCACCACTGACGTTGCGATAAATCCGCCTTCCTTATTCATTCAAACATTTGTCTCTGACGGACGATTGGATACTTACGGTGCAGAGGCCTTTGTAGATTGGCAAGTTGCCTCTTGGGTTAATACTGAACTTACCTATAGTTTTGCCAAAATCGATTATGATCTCTCAGAAAATTTGCAATCACCAACGGGCGAAAATTCAAAGGTTGAACAGTGGTTGTTCAAAACATCTTTGCAGCTTAGTGATGCTCATTCACTCTTTACTACTGCACGCTGGGAGAGGGGGGATGCTTACAGTACTGACGACTACTATGCGTTAGACGTATCCTGGCAATGGCAAATATCGGAGAACTTACAGTTTAGTGCCACCGGAAATAATTTGTTTATTAGCGATAGAGTTGAGTATGCAAATACGCGGCAACTTTTTGTAGTTCCTTCGTTTATTGAACCCTCTTACGTTATCAACCTTAGCTACTTTTTTGAGTAAATATCTATGAAGAATTACATCAAAATAGTACTTATCATTTTTATCATTGCACTGCCACTTAGTGAGTCACATGCACGCTCAAGTAACAGAGAAAATGCGATTAAAGCAGGATTTATCTATAACTTTGCACTTTACAGCTCTGGTGAGTGGTTCGATCCTAACGCAAGTGATGTCTACAGAATATGCAGCAACGATTCTGATTTTGTAAATTCAGCTTTAACTACGCTCGCAAATCAGAAGGTGAAAGGAAAGCCTGTTGTAGCTACTTATATAGATCACCCTGAGTCTGGGTGTCACTCGCTGTTTATCGTAGAGAAAAGTCAGCATAAGCCAGTCTCACTCGATAGCGGTGAGTTCATCAGTACTATGATTATTTCAGAGTCCAAAAATATTGCTCAGTGGTCAGGGCATATAAACTTATTTAAGACGGGCGGAAAAATACGTTTTGAAATAGCCCCGCAAAGGCTCGAGAGAGCAAATATCGTAATGAGTTCAAAGGTAATGAGATTGGGGCGAGTTGTTGACACGCCGCGAGAGCCATGGTGAATATGTTTCTGAAAAAGCGTTCACTATTATTTAGATTGACGGCTATGTTCATGGCAGTAGCGTCATTTTCTACGCTTATCACGTTGTTAGTCATGTCGGTGTATCAAATTAATACGTTGAGTAACGCTGAAGTTCGACGGGTAAATTCACTGGCACAAATACTCGCTCCCAATGTCACGGCATCACTCATTTTTAACGACAAAGAAGCTATTCATGAGCTTATAGAACCACTCGCCTATCAGGATAGTGTGGTCATGGTGAGTGTGATAGATCATCAAGGTGATGTTTTTACTTCAATTGATATCGCTGAGAGTGCAGCACGATTAGATAACCAAGCACTGACTAAAACTGAGACTAGCTTAGAAGCGCATGACTCTCATTATGGCTCACTTATTATCTATACGGATGATAGTTCAGTGAGAAAACATGTTTCATTCTACTTGATGTTTCTAGGTGCCATCTTTATCACTATTATCGTTTTTGGCTTTTTCCTTTCACTTTTCGCTAGTAAGCGTTTTATCTATCCTATTTTGCGCTTGGCGGCAGTGGTTAAAAAGGTGACTCACAGTCATGACTACTCAATAAGAGCGACCTTTAGTTCCTTTGATGAAATAGGGGACTTAACGAAAGGGTTTAATTCGATGTTAGAAACCATTTCCCTTAGAGATAACTTGTTAGAGAGTACGGTTCAGCAACGGACTGGTGAATTAGAAAAGGCCAATATTGAATTAAGAGATCAAGCATACAAAGACAGTTTATCGGGTTTGCCAAATCGGCGTTATATTTATGAATTAATAAACGACGTGGGTAAAAGTGCAAAGCCCCATACCTTTACATTGCTGTTCCTTGACTTGGATGGCTTTAAGGAGGTGAATGACACGTTAGGTCATGATTATGGCGATTTGTTAATTGTTGATGCAGCAAAACGTATTCAGGCCATTATTAACAAAGGCGATACCCTTGCGCGATTAGGCGGCGATGAGTTCACTATATTCCTGCAGGATGTAGCAGAGCCCAGTGTTATCGAAAGCATTGCGAATCGAATTAGATATGAGTTTAATAAACCCTTCCTGATCCGCGATGAAAGTGTCCATATAACCGCCAGTATTGGCGCGAGTTCTTACCCAGAGTGTGGTCAGTCTGCTGAAGAAATAATGAAAAAAGCCGACTTAGCAATGTATGAGGCAAAATCATCAGGAAGGAATTGCTATCGCTTCTTTCACACTTCAATGTTAGAAAAATTAGAAGCCAAAAAGCTGGTGATAAGCGACTTGCGCCAAGCCTTGAAAAATGACGAACTAGAACTCTTCTATCAACCTATCTACAACATTGAAACACGAAAAATTGATAAAGCAGAAGCGTTAATTCGTTGGCATCATCCAGAGAAGGGGGTAATTTCACCTCAGGACTTTATTCCTATCGCGGAAGAAAATGGCCTAATCGTAGAGCTGGGAAATTGGGTGCTTCAAAATGCGATTGCTAATGTTCAAGCGTTTAGGCAAAGCTTGTGCCCTAACTTTTGCGTAAATATTAATGTTTCTGCCGCGCAATTAAAGCCAGAAGACAACTGGATACCTGAGTTTATCCGTATTCTGGATGACGCTAATTTAGGCGCAAATGCAATAGCAATAGAAATCACTGAAACTGCATTGATGACAGATAGAAAAAAGGTGGTTGAAGACTTACGTTTACTGAAAGAAAAAGGTGTTGAGATCGCTATTGATGACTTTGGAGTAGGGTATTCTTCATTGTCGTATTTGCAACAGCTAAAAATAGATATCATCAAGATAGACAAAAGTTTCGTCCAACAGCTAGGTATTGATTCAGCAGGTACTGCACTGTGCAATACCATTGTTCAAATGGCGAAAAACCTAAATATTAAGGTGGTTGCTGAAGGTATCGAGGATGAAGCACAACTACAGATGTTAACGGAGTTTGGTTGCCATTTTGGTCAAGGATATTTTATCGCTAAACCCGCGCAAGCAAAAAAATTCGAAACGTTTTTTCACGCATTTAAGCCTGCACATATTGCATCAAAAACGGCGCTGAAAGGTGAGGTGTTGTTATAATACTCGCTATTCTCTCGTAATCATTCACGATAGACTGGGCGTTAACCTTGCTTTTAAATCTTCTTTATATCGCCGTGATATAGCTACTTTTGTACCATCCAGTAAGACGGCGATCCCGTCTCCACTCTCTTCAAATGCGATATTGTTTATAAATGTACATTGAATAGCATAGGAACGATGAACGCGAATAAAGCCCTTGTCACCAGCGTTCTCACAGAATTGTTTCATGGTATATCGTAAAGGGAATGTTGATTTTAAAGTGTGAAGATTAATATAGTTTCCCGAGGCCTCTATCCAGTATACGTCACTGAGTTTCACCAAAAACTCTTTGTTTAGCTTCTTTACCAACAAATTGTCGGGCATGGTCGAGGGCGAGATGTTTCCTTTATTACCACTAACTTCCTCTGGCGCATCATGCTCTCGAATAACCGAAGCCTCTCCAATAAGCCTTCGATAACTGAACATAATAATGTAATAAAAAGTGACAAGGGTGATATAGCCCCATATATCCTTACGGTACTCATAAAAAAATTCGCGGGCTAGCGGCCCGAAATTATATTCTTTATCTGATAGTAAGTAGCAAAGCTCTCTAAATGTCACCATCAATGTGACATGAGCAATTGAAAATAGGCTCGCAAAAGCAAAGTGCCAAACTAGCCATATCCTAATTCCAAATGAGTAAGTATCGAGTTTACGAATAGAGAAAATAAGCGGAACGACTAATAAGGCAGTAGCTAATGCGCTGCTATATTCCCACAGATAAGGTTCCCATAACGCAGTGCTGTTATTTTCATCTCTCGATAGCTCTGTCCAATCGGATGCGGCATTAATGGAGTTATTCAAAAATAAATAGATAACCAGCAGTATGAAGGCCGCCCATTTATGATATCGCTCTGTATTGCGAAAAAACTGACTGAGTTTTTCGTCACTACTACCCACCGCTCACCCCTAAATACGCATTCTTTCGTCACTCTACGCTAGTGACAGTAAGAAAATCTACGTTATATAAAACCCTATTACTACATTATTGAATAGGATAGACAGTAATGACACAACTAAAAAAAGGCAGCGATTTAACAGAGCTGGCCAAAAGCAGTGGGGAAGTAATTCGGTTTCATGCGCTCGATGCGTTAAGAGTGATCGCGTTTGGTGTGTTGATTCTTTATCACATTGGTATGTACTACGTGTTGGAATGGGGATGGCATATCAAAAGTGAGCAGCCTCAAGCATGGTTGCAAGATGTTATGATTTTAACGAACCAGTGGCGAATGTCGCTGTTGTTTTTGATCTCTTCGATGGTACTTACCGCGCTGTTAACTCGCATTGAGCCTCAACCGCTTTTATTTTTAAAACGGGCTGGGGTGTTGATAGCCCAACGAACGCAACGATTATTGATTCCGTTACTATTTGGCATGTTTGTGATAGTTGCCCCACAAGTTTACATTGAGTGGACAGTCGATGGGGTGATAGACACTACCTTTACACAGTTCTATTTAGCCTATATCAACCCCGATACGCAGTGGCTAGCCGAGCGTCATTCTGACATTGGCTTACTGACGTGGAATCATCTTTGGTTTCTACCTTACTTGTGGGTGTATTCAATACTGTTAATTTTGCTGTTTCCGGTGATGGCTCAGTTGCGAAAACTTCAGATTGGAATGATAACCTTCGCCTTTGCATCTTCTACGGCTATGGTAGCGATATGGCTAATGTTGCGAAATACGTACCCGACTACACACGATTTGCTTAATGATTGGTACAGCCATGCTAAATACTTTCTTGTTATGATAGTTGGTGCCGTTATCATTTTGCAGCCCAAATTATGGGAAGCGCTAGAGCGTACTCGCTATGTAAGCATGCTGGTAGCGCTGTGCATGTATTCACTTATTATCGCCGATAGGCACGATATGTTCGGGCCTGTTGGCGATTGGATGACTGAGTTCTTGTGGTTCAGAGTTCTGGTGGGATACATTGTAGTGCTGAATCATTGGGCTTGGTTAGCGGCGATACTAGGCTTTGGTAAGCGTTACTTAAATAAACCGATGGCCTGGGTAAAATACCTTAATAGCGGTGTGCTTCCTTACTACATGATGCACCAAACATTAATTGTGGTTGCCGCGTATGCTCTGCATTCGATAGGCTTTCCAGTAGGAATTCAGTTTGTGCTCATTTTACTGGTTACGTTAGTAGGCTGTGCGCTTACTTATGAACTTGCCAAGAGAAACCTAGTGACACGGATATTATTTGGATTGAAGGCCAAACCGCAGGGAATTACCCAGATAAACGACATAATGAGTCAAGCACCTTCCACGTCGGTTTTTACTAAGACAGTTTTTAAGCCATTTACAAAAGCCTCTCAATAAACAGGCACAAAAAAAGCGGTGTATGAATGACACCGCTTTTCCTTAACTTTTTACAGGCAATAATCAACTCATTGCCTTGTCTAAAGAGCTTATTTCAAGTGCTTAACTAAGCCTTGAACTACTTTGGCACTACCTGCCACGATTTCGCCGCTATAAAGTGGATCGTTACCGCCTTTAAAGTCGGTTACTAAGCCGCCAGCTTCACGAACAATAAGTTCACCAGCTGCGATATCCCACGTTTTAATACCACGTTCCCAGTAGCCATCATGACGGCCAGCAGCAACGTATGCTAAATCTAGCGCTGCACTACCTGCACGGCGAATATCACCACATTCGTGGAAGATTTTGTTTAGGCTAAGTGCATACTCACCGAATTTGGCTTTGTTCTTAAACGGCATGCCGGTGGCAAGAATCGTTTCGTTTAAATCACGAGGCTTAGACGCACGAATACGGTAACCATTCAACTGGGCGCCTTGTCCACGGCTAGCGGTGAATAATTCGCTACGGATAGGATCAAATACAACAGCTTGGTCTAGACGACCTTTGTGAAGTAATGCAATAGATACGGCAAAGTGAGGGATGCCTTTAATGAAATTGGTGGTGCCATCTAATGGGTCAATAATCCACTGAAAGTCAGTATCTGCGCCAGCAGTTTCGCCAGACTCTTCACCCATAAAGCAGTGATTTGGAAATGATTGCTGAATTTTAGCAATAATAGCTTGCTCAGCTTCTTTATCAACTTGGGTGACGTAATCGTTCAAACCTTTTGATTCAGTTGCTACTTCGTTGTGTTTTTCAAAACCACGAACAATAATTGTGCCAGCCGCACGCGCTGCGCGCACCGCAATATTCAGCATAGGATGCATAGATAAACCACCAATTGTAAAAGACCAAAGAACTGACCTTGACCATAGGTTAGCCCAACATGCGTTTTACGCAAGTGACCAACAAGGTAAGGTGTTCAAAACGCGCGCATCTTAACCAGAATGGTCGTGTGATGCAAATGAAATGTGGATGGGCTGCACAAGCACGTGTGATGCTGACAATATTGAGGTATCAATGTAGGGCTGCAGATAGCCATCTATACCGCCATTGTGCTACTATTCCGTTCAATATTGACGAGGCTACAGGTAATAAAAAGCATGCTCGAGAACATCCGTATTATTTTGGTGAGTACATCACACACTGGCAACATTGGCTCCACAGCGCGAGCGATGAAAACCATGGGCTTGAGTAGCCTCTATCTAGTTAATCCTGTACATGAGCCTGATGGTCAAGCAAGTGCTTTGGCTGCTGGGGCGGGGGACGTTTTAGCTAACGCCAAAATAGTTAGCACCTTAGAAGAAGCCGTGTCTGATTGTGGTTTGGTTGTGGGTACATCGGCCCGTTCTAGAACCCACTCTTGGCCTATGCTAGGTCCACGTGAATGCGGTGAAAAACTAGTACAAGAAGTAAGTAACTTCCCTGTAGCGCTGGTATTTGGTCGTGAAAATAGTGGGTTAAGCAACGAAGAGTTACAACAATGTCACTTTCATATGTGTATTCCTGCCAACCCAGAGTACAGCTCGCTTAACTTAGCCGCTGCGGTACAAACCTTATGCTATGAAATTCGTATGGCGTACTTAAACAAAGAAGCTTTACCTACGGCTGAAGAAGCGTACCCGCTGAATGAAGATTTAGAACGTTTTTATACGCACCTTGAATCAACATTAGAAGGTACGTCTTTCATTCGTAAGAGTCACCCAGGCGTAGTAATGACTAAACTTCGTCGTTTGTTCAATCGCGCTCGTCCTGAATCTCAAGAGCTCAATATATTACGTGGCATCTTGGCGTCTATCGATAAATCGGTCAAAGCGCCCTTGCCAGAGCCTGACAACGAAAATGAATCACCTAACTAGGCGAGGCACTCGTGTTCTCTAGAATTAAAGACGACATTCAAGGGGTATTTCATCGCGACCCAGCGGCGCGAAATACCTTTGAAGTGTTAACCAATTACCCAGGTTTGCATGCCGTGTGGCTGCATCGTGTCAGTCACAAATTATGGAAAGCCGACTGGAAATGGTTGGCACGCAGCCTATCCACATTCAATCGGTGGCTAACGGGAATAGAAATTCACCCCGGGGCGACCTTAGGCCGCCGTGTATTTATCGACCATGGTATGGGCGTTGTGATTGGTGAAACAGCAGAAGTGGGCGACGACGTTACTTTGTATCACGGGGTAACATTAGGCGGTACTAGTTGGACGCCGGGGAAACGTCACCCTACGTTAGAAAAGGGCGCGGTAGTAGGCGCAGGCGCTAAAGTGCTCGGTCCTATTACCATTGGTGAAAATGCCAAAGTTGGGTCTAATTCGGTAGTAGTAAAAGATATCCCTGCAGGCGCCACAGCAGTGGGGATTCCTGGGCGAATTATTATCTCTAAGCAACAAAGTGATGCTGCCCAGATTAACCCCAATCGCCATAAAATTGCGGAAAAATACGGGTTCGATGCTTACGCAGTTGCGCCTGATAATCCAGATCCTGTCGCCAATGCGATGGGGATTATGTTAGAGCACATGCATCAGATGGACACCAAGGTAGAAGAGATGTGCAAAGTGATTCAATCTCTCGGTGGTGACGTTTGTACTGATAACTTACATAATATATCTGCGCAAGATTTCGCCGATACAGGTATTGAGTTTGCAGACGAGAGTAAAGCTAAAGCTGGCCAAGAGGCATTTGACCCAACAATCTAATCATTAATGGTTATTAAACTAATGGTATTTAAGTTACTAATTTTAAAGCTTAAATTGTTTAGCAAAAGTTCAGCGGTAAAAGCGATTAGCGCAATCAATAATACTTGACTAGATTACTGGGTCTTATACTTGACCAATTTAGTCAAGTATGTGAAAATTCTTGCTATATTAATAGCGGGAGGATTCTATGAAATTAACATCTAAAGGGCGCTACGCAGTAACGGCAATGCTTGATGTAGCATTGCATTCGACACGCGGTCCTGTGCCTCTCGCTGATATCTCTGAACGCCAAGCTATCTCGCTATCTTATTTAGAACAGCTTTTCTCTCGTTTGCGTAAAGATCAGTTAGTCGACAGTGTTCGCGGGCCAGGTGGTGGCTATTTACTAGGGCGCGATGCAGCCAATATATCAATTGGTGAAGTTATTCGTGCGGTAGACGAATCTGTTGATGCTACCCGTTGCCAAGGGCAAGCTGACTGTCAAAGTGGTGACCGCTGCCTAACCCATAGTTTGTGGCAAGATTTGAGCGATCGTATAAGCTCCTTTTTAAACGATATTACCCTTGGTGAATTAATGGCGAAGCGCGATGTTCAGGAAGTGGCTGGGCGTCAAGATAAAAGCGCGTCTTTACGTAATGTAGCCAACGATATCGAAGTTAGTTTTCAGTTATAACATCAGCTTTAGAGAATGTATTAATCGCTATGTCTCGTTCAACACCTATTTACTTAGATTATGCCGCTACCACACCTGTCGACCCAAGGGTTGCAGAGAAAATGGTGGAGTGCCTGACGATAGACGGCAATTTCGGTAATCCTGCTTCCCGTTCGTATCGTTTTGGTTGGATGGCCGAAGAAGCAGTAGACGTGGCCCGCAATCAGATAAGTGATGCGCTGAACTGCGACCCACGTGAAATTGTATTTACCTCAGGTGCGACAGAGTCAAATAATTTAGCTATTAAAGGTGTAGCCGAAGGCTATGCGAATAACGGCAAACATATCATTACCGTTAATACCGAACACAAAGCAGTATTAGATACCTGTGAACATTTAGAGAAGCAAGGTTTTGAAGTGACCTATCTAGACGTAGATGCGTCGGGTCTTATTTCAATTTCACAGCTTGAAGCGGCCATAACTGATGAGACTATTATAGTCTCAGTAATGCATGTGAATAACGAATTAGGTGTCGTTCAGGATATCAGCGCGATTGGTGAGCTTTGCCGAGCGAAGAACATTTTGTTTCACGTAGATGCGGCGCAGAGCGTAGGTAAACTTCCTATCGATTTGCAAGCCTTGCCAGTCGATTTGTTATCTATTTCGGCACATAAAATTTATGGTCCGAAAGGCATGGGGGCCTTATACGTTCGCCGTCGTCCAAAAATTAATTTAGCTGCCCAAATTCATGGGGGCGGGCATGAGCGGGGTATGCGTTCAGGCACGCTAGCAACCCATCAAATTGTGGGCATGGGCGAAGCAATACACTTGGCCTATCAGCAGCTAGAACAGGATTCAGCCCACATTAGCGAGTTGAAAGCAGCGTTATGGGAAGGGCTAAGCCAGTTAGATGATATTCACCTTAATGGCCATGAAACTCAGCGTATAGCGAACATTTTAAATGTGAGTTTTGGTGGTGTGGATGGGGAAAGTATGATGATGGCGATGAATGATATTGCGGTATCTTCTGGCTCTGCCTGCACATCGGCAAGCTTAGAACCTTCATACGTGTTACGCGCCATTGGTAGAAGTAGTGAACTTGCTCACGCTGGCATACGTTTTAGTATAGGTAGGTTCACCACATTAGATGATATTACCTACGTCATCAGTAAAGTCACCGATGTGGTTACCCGTTTACGTGAAGCAACAGTGCTGGCTGCAAGCCGATAGCACCTTTTATCGCAGGCCATCGCAATTACCGATTGGTACGATATTTAATTTTTATTTAACAAGGCTGTTGAATATTTGAGTGAAATACTCAGGTATTATATAATACGGCTCCAAAATTTTAGGCTGTCTAGATATTCGATAGGAATATCGCAAATACGTTTTGGCAAATAGATAAATAGCCAAAACGGCAACGTGACTTACTGGCAAGACCGAGAGGCCAGTAGTGAAGGCAGCAAACGCAGGCAAACAAGTGAGATCCCAACATGAGTGAACAGATCGAACAGGCGTTAGAAAGAAAGTACGATGCTGGATTTTATTCAGAGATCGAATCTGAGACTTTTGAAAGTGGCCTCGACGAGTCAGTAATTCGCCGTATTTCAGCAATGAAAGACGAGCCAGAGTGGATGCTAGAGTGGCGCTTAAAGGCGTATCATTCGTGGCTTGAGATGGAAGAGCCTGATTGGGCCCATGTCGATTATCCTAAAATTGACTATCAAGCCATTTCTTATTACTCGGCACCAAAGAGTATGAAAGATAAGCCTCAGTCACTTGATGAAGTTGACCCTGAACTACTGCGCACCTACGAAAAGCTAGGTATTCCGTTGCATGAACAAGAAATGCTAGCGGGCGTTGCAGTAGATGCGGTATTCGACTCAGTATCAGTAGTGACCACTTTTCGCAGCAAGTTAGAAGAAGCGGGCGTTATCTTTTGCCCTATTTCAGAAGCGCTTGTGAAATACCCAGATTTAGTGAAAAAGTATATTGGCTCGGTAGTACCGCGCACCGATAACTACTTTGCTGCTTTGAACAGTGCCGTATTTACCGATGGGTCATTCGTTTATATTCCAAAAGGCACTCGTTGCCCCATGGAGCTTTCTACCTATTTCCGTATAAATGAAATGAACACAGGTCAGTTTGAGCGTACGTTAATTGTTGCCGAAGAAGGCAGTTATGTAAGCTACCTAGAAGGCTGTACTGCACCTCAGCGTGACGAAAATCAATTACACGCTGCTGTAGTTGAATTAGTTGCTATGGACGATGCCACTATTAAGTACTCAACCGTACAGAACTGGTACCCAGGTGATGAAAACGGTAAAGGCGGTATTTACAACTTTGTGACCAAGCGTGGTATTTGCCATAAAAACGCAAAAATATCTTGGACTCAGGTTGAAACGGGTTCAGCGGTGACGTGGAAATACCCAAGCTGCGTACTTAAAGGCGATAACAGTGTAGGTGAGTTTTACTCAGTGGCGTTAACCCGTGGTAGGCAGCAAGCCGACACAGGTACTAAGATGATTCATCTTGGAAAGAACACGCGCTCTACCATTATCTCTAAAGGTATTTCAGCGGGTAACAGTAACAACGCATATCGTGGTTTAGTGCAAATGGGCCCACGTGCCGATGGCGCACGTAATTTCACAGAATGTGACTCGCTATTAATTGGCGATAAATGTGGCGCACACACGTTCCCGTATATAGAAAGTAGAAATCCAAGTGCCATTGTTGAGCATGAAGCAACAACGTCGAAAGTTAGCGACGAGCAGTTGTTCTTGTGTAAACAACGTGGTTTAGACACAGAAAAAGCCGTATCTATGATTGTTAACGGTTTCTGTAAAGAAGTATTCAAAGAGCTGCCGATGGAATTCGCCGTAGAAGCCGGCAAGCTGCTCGAAATTAGTCTTGAAGGTTCAGTGGGGTAATCAATGCTTAGTATCAAGAATTTACATGCCAGCGTAGAAGAGAAAAACATCATTAAAGGGCTTAGCCTAGAAGTTAAGCCAGGTGAAGTACACGCTATCATGGGCCCTAACGGTGCCGGTAAGAGTACCCTTGGTTACGTACTTTCTGGCCGTGATGGCTACGAAGTGAGCGAAGGCGATGTAACACTGAACGGTAAAGACTTACTCGATTTAGAAGTTGAAGAACGTGCCCGCGAAGGTTTGTTCTTAGCGTTTCAATATCCAGTAGAAATTCCTGGTGTAAGCAATATGGAATTCATGAAAGAGTCTGTTAACGCTATGCGTGAACAACACGGCAAAGAGCCTCTTACTGCTGCTGAATTTCTAAAGAAAGCGAAAGAAGCCTGTAAGCAAGTTCAATTGCCGCTAGATTTCTTAAAGCGTGGTGTTAACGAAGGCTTCTCTGGTGGTGAGAAAAAGCGTAACGAAATCATGCAAATGATTTTGTTAGAGCCAAAGCTTTGTATTCTAGATGAGTCTGACTCAGGTCTAGACGTTGATGCACTTCAAGTGGTTGCCGATGGTGTTAACAGCCAACGTGACGGTGAGCGCAGCTTTATTGTAGTGACTCACTACCAGCGTTTGCTTGATTACATCAAACCTGACTTTGTACACATTCTTGCCGACGGTAAAATTGTGAAAAGTGGTGATGCATCACTGGCGCTAGAAGTAGAGAAAAGTGGTTATGCTTTCTTAGGTAAAGCATACGAGGAGGCTGAAGCATGAGTCAATGGCTAGAACAGGTCATTGATGGGGCAGCGCTAGATGATTATCTGGCGCCCGTGCGTCAGCAGGCCTTAACACAGTTAAAAAACGATGGATGGCCGAAACGCCGAAACGAAAGCTGGATCAATACACCACTTACGCCAGTTGAAAAGCGTAACGTTGCTATTGCTACTCAGGCTGATAGCGTACCTGTACCAAACATCGATAACCTAAACGCACTTGATATCGTGTTTGTTGATGGTGTGTTAGTGACGCAAATTAACACGCTAGACGTGCCAGAAGGCATGACAATTACATCGCTTAACGTTGACGATGCAAGCACGCAAGCAGCTATTGCCAGTGTATTCGGTCAAGTGAAGCCTACGCGCCATTTATTTGGCCGTGTTAACGATGCACTTTGCCAGCACGGTGTTTTCATCAATGTAGTAGACGGCGCAAAAGTTACCAAGCCTATTCGCATTGTGAACTTAGCCACTAAAAACGTGGATGCCCATACTCGCGTATTGGTTAAGCTAGGCAACGCATCAAGCGCGGTTATCATTGAACAAGGTTCAGGTGATACCGATAGCCTTACAACCGCATTCGCTGAATATGATATTGCCGATGATGCGCACTTAGAGCATTACCGTTTTGCCATGTTCACAGGCAGCGCTAAGCAACTAGGTGGTAGCCACTTTATGTTGCATAACCGCTCAACGCTAAATAGCACCCTAGTGGGCTATGGTAGTGAGTTGTCGCGCTTAGATGTGGATATGCATCATGCAGGTGAATTTGCGAACGCCAAAATGAACGCGATTTACTTATTGGCGGAAGGTGAGTTATTCGACTTACATTCAACCATTGAGCACGCTATGCCTAACGGTACTACGGAAGAAAACGCTCGGGGAATTGTGGGTGATAAAGCTCGTGCGGTATTCAATGGTCGTATTCACATTCACCGTGATGCACAGAAAACCTTGGCAGAGCTTAACAACCGTAACTTGTTGTTGTCTCGTCGTGGTGTTATCAACACAAAACCTGAACTAGAAATTTATGCCGACGACGTGCGCTGTGCGCATGGTGCAACAGTGGCAGAAATTGAAGGTGAAGCGCTTTATTATATGCTGACTCGCGGCGTACCGCGCAGCAAAGCTTTGGTGATGCTGAACTTTGGTTTCATTCAAGAGTTAATTAACGATATGCCAAACGCGGCTATTCGCGACTGGTTACTTCCCGTGCTAAGCGAACGCTTTGCACACATGGAGGTTAAATGAGCTTAGACGTTGCTGCGCTTCGCGCCCAGTTTCCAATCCTTGCTAAAACGGTAGATGGTAAGCCTTTGGTTTACTTAGACAATGCGGCCTCAACGCAAAAGCCGCAAGTGGTAATTGATGCCATTGTCGATTTCTATACGAACACCAATGCAAACGTGCATCGCGGTGCTCATCATTTGTCTGATGAAGCAACCCGTCGTTACGAAAACGCGCGCACTAGTGTAGCGGGCTTCATTAACGCCAGTGCGCGAGAAGAAGTGATTTGGACTAGCGGTACCACAGAAGCCATTAATATAGTGGCTAATGGGGTAGGGCAGTTACTTCGCGACGGCGACCAAGTCATGGTGACGGAATTAGAGCACCACGCGAACTTGGTTACTTGGCAGCAAGCGTGTCGACGTTCAGGCGCAACATTAAACATTGTGCCTGTATTCGACAACGGTGAGCTTGATATCGATGCATTCGATAGACTGCTAACACCCAACACTAAAATGGTAGCGTTTCCGCATGTATCTAATGCATTAGGTACGGTTAACCCCATTAAATTGCTGACTGAAAAAGCAAAAGCTGTAGGTGCCTGGGTATTAGTTGACGGCGCGCAGGGCATAGCCCATGGCGGTGTTGACGTGCAAGACATAGGCTGTGACTTTTACGCTTTTTCTGGGCACAAGCTGTTTGGGCCAACGGGTATTGGTGTTTTATGGGGCCGTAAGTCGGTGCTAGAAGCCTGGCCCGTGTGGCAAACCGGCGGCGAAATGATTAAAGACGTGTCTTATCATGAAGCGACATGGGGCGAATTACCAAATCGCCTAGAAGCGGGTACGCCTAATATTGCAGGCGCTATTGGTTTAGGTGCAGCAGTTGATTGGTTTAAAAACCTGGATATGGCCGCATTACATAACCATGAACAAGCATTATTAAGCTACGCCACTGAACAAGCACTTGCTCTAGACGGAATGCGTTTAATTGGCACAGCGCCTAACAAAGTCGGTGTATTAAGCTTTTTATTAGACGGCGCTCACCCTGCCGATGTTGGGTTTATTCTTGACAGACAAGGCGTAGCAATAAGAACGGGCGATAACTGTGCTCAGCCGCTGATGAAGCGCTTTGGTATTCCAGGCACTGCGCGTGCATCGTTCTCGATTTACAACACGCTTGAAGAAGTGGACAGCTTATTTGCTGCACTTAAAAAAGCGAAAATGATGTTGGCCTAAGGAGGCACTATGAGTGTTGAAACATTTGTTCCTAGCACAAAGCTTATTACCTTGAGCGACAGCGCCATTAAGCACTTTGAAAGCAAGCTCAAAGATAAACCGGGTCAGTTAATCCGCTTGTCTACTCGTGTAAGCGGCTGTACCGGTTATGCATACGAACTTGATTTTGCTGATAGCGCGAAAGACAGTGACGAAATTGTAGAAATTTCGCCTACTCTTCGTGTTGCGGTTTCAGAAGATGCTGCCGACCTAGTACGTAGTACAGAAATTGACTACGTGACTGAAGGCGTGAACGGCATTATTAAGTACAACAACCCAAATGTGGTTGATGAGTGTGGTTGTGGCGAAAGCTTCAACGTTGGCTAACTGCAATATTAAGAAGTTATAGCATGAAGCAGAAGATGGTGGTGACAGAACGAGAGTGTAAAGCACGTCTTGTTCCTGCAGGAAACCCTGCAACCATACCAGAAGGTGAGTTTGTTACGATCACGCAAGATTTAGGTGGAAACTACACCGTTACGTGGCGTGGCAATATGTACCGTATTGACGGTACCGATGCCGATGCTATTGGTCGGAAAGCCCAAGTGCTTAACTTCGCTGAGCCTGACGACGGTAAAGTGAGCGAACAGCAAGTATGGGATGCGCTTGAAACTATCTTCGACCCTGAAATACCCATTAACTTGGTGTCGCTGGGGCTTATCTATAAGGTTAGCGTTAATCAAGATAACGGTGAAGTTGATATAGATATGACCTTAACTGCGCCAGGTTGCGGCATGGGCCCGGTATTGGTGGGCGATGTTGAATATCGTGTAGCATTGGTTCCTTTCGTTACCGCTGTGAATGTAGAGTTAGTCTTTGACCCTGCATGGTCAAGAGAAATGATGAGCGAAGAAGCGCAGCTAGAAGCTGGCCTTTTCTTTTAATAACACAGGATTATCCATGGCATTACCCTCTACTGAAGAAATTATTGATGATTTAGCGTTTTTCGATGATTGGGAACAGCGCTATCAATATATTATCGATTTAGGTAAATCTGTACCTGGCTTGCCAGAAGAGAAGCGCACGCCAGATAGACTTGTAAAAGGTTGCCAAAGCAGTGTGTGGCTAGTTGAGTCGTACGACAATAATCAAATTACATTCGAAGTAGACAGTGACGCCGTGATTGTTCAAGGCTTATTAGCGTTAGTTTTGGCGGCTTACAATAATAAATCGCCGAAAGACATTCTTGAATTTGATATCAATGGCTATTTCGAAGCACTAGATTTGGAACGCCATATTACGCCTACTCGCGGTAATGGCCTTCGTGCAATAGTGGCGAAAATTCAGCATCTTGCTAAAGAAAACAGCTAGTTATATATAAATTGGCGTGGAGCGTTAGCACTAAATTAAGTGCTACAACTACTCCTTGCCTGACACGCGGTAATCGCTGTCATAATAGTGTCATCGTTATCACGTGTAGTAGAACGCCATGGGGTGTTGAAATCGCCGCTGGTCAAGCCGTTAATAATTGCCTATAATTCGCGGCCAAAAATTCATAAGACTTAATTTGTTTGGAGAGAACAATGGCTCTAGAGCGTACTTTTTCGATTATCAAGCCTGATGCGGTAGCTAAAAACGTTATCGGTGCAATTTACAACCGTTTCGAATCTGCAGGTCTTCGCATCGTGGCATCTAAGATGATCCACATGAGCAAAGAACAAGCTGAAGGTTTTTACGCAGAACATAAAGAACGTCCTTTTTTCGGCGCTCTAGTTGGTTTCATGACATCTGGCCCAGTTATGGTTCAGGTTCTTGAAGGCGAAAACGCTGTTGTTAAAAACCGTGAAATCATGGGTGCAACTAACCCAGCTGATGCTGCTGCCGGAACACTTCGTTCTGACTACGCTGCTTCAATTGATGAAAATGCATGTCACGGTTCTGATGCACCAGAATCAGCTGCACGTGAAATTGCTTACTTCTTCTCTGAAGAAGAGATTTGTCCTCGTACGCGTTAATCGCAAACGACCGAATCTAAAAAACGAGGCTTCGGCCTCGTTTTTTGTTTCTGTAAGTCTATTTTTTTAGCTTTATTGTCTGGCGTCTGGCATTGGTTCACTTCGTCAGGTAACAGCAACAATATAGCTTGTTACACCCTGTATTTAGTCTGTGGGTTACGCTTTTTCTAGTTGAACAAGTATGGTAAAATCCGCGCAAATTTTGAACGGCTTTGGTCTATGACTTTTGACCGTTTTGGGCGTAACGTTTTTCTTAGCAGCATATCTTCTGCTTACGTCCTACAAGTGAACGGCTTTTCACTACTTACTTTTTAAGTGTAATCCATTATTTAGGGGGCACCTGATAAAGGCTTCCGAGGCTTCATCTTAATAACGCAAGTAGATTTAGAGCAACATGGATTCGAACCTCCAAATGTCCGTTCGCGTCATCATATTAGCAGTACAAGGCAATAGCCTTGAATAGGTAAAAGGGTCATCATTTTATGGCAAAGACAAATTTGTTAAATCTTAATCGCGAAGGCTTGCGTAATTTCTTCAAAGAAAAAGGAGAAAAACCATTTCGTGCCGATCAGGTAATGAAGTGGATTTATCAGCAGGGTGAAAGCGATTTCGAGAAAATGAGCAACCTGAATAAAAACCTGCGCGCGATGTTAATAGAACACTGTGAAGTGAAAGCGCCAGAGATTGCCTATTTCCAAGAAGCCAGCGATGGCACCATTAAGTTCGCATTAGCCCTTGAAGGTGGTCAGGAAGTGGAAACGGTATGGATCCCAGAAGCCGACCGTGCAACGCTTTGTGTATCGTCACAAGTAGGCTGTGCCCTAGAATGTACATTCTGTTCTACTGCTCAACAAGGCTTTAACCGTAATTTGAGTGTCAGTGAAATTATCGGTCAAGTATGGCGTGTCGCTACCTTCCTTGGTTTATCAAAAGATACCAGCAAACGACCTATCACTAACGTAGTGATGATGGGTATGGGTGAGCCTTTGCTTAACCTTAAAAACGTAGTGCCAGCCATGAACATCATGCTAGATGACTTCGGGTTTGGCTTATCTAAGCGCCGCGTGACATTAAGTACCTCGGGTGTTGTACCTGCACTTGATATGCTTGGTGACCAAATCGATGTGGCCTTAGCGATTTCATTGCATGCGCCAAACGACGAGCTGCGTAATGAAATTGTACCGGTGAATAAAAAATACAACATTGAAGCCTTTTTGGCTGGCGTACGTCGTTATCTTGAAAAGTCGAAAGCTAACCAAGGCCGAGTGACGGTTGAATACGTTATGCTTTCGCACATTAACGACAGTACCGACCAAGCCCATGAATTAGCGAAAGTATTGAAAGATACACCGTGTAAAATAAACTTAATTCCGTTTAACCCTTATCCGGGTTCACCGTATCTTTGTTCAAGCAATTCTCGTATCGATAGATTCTCAAAAGTGCTTATGGATTATGGGTTTACCACCGTTGTACGTAAAACACGAGGCGACGATATCGATGCTGCTTGTGGGCAATTAGTGGGTGATGTAGTAGACAGAACTAAACGATTGTTAAAAAAACAGGTGAAGGGCGAAGCGATTTCGGTAAAAATAGCCCAATAATCATTAAGATATTAGGGTAATAACATGCGAATAGGATTGATAGCAGCTGTAGTCTTTTTAGCGGGGTGCGTAAGCAACTCGCAACCTGGAAGTTACAATAGTAACTTTGACCGCCAGGAAGCTGCTAAAACTCGTATGTCTTTAGGGTTAACCTACCTTAAAAACAATAATTATAAACAAGCTAAAGTGAACTTAGACCAAGCGCTAGAGTACGATCCACGTTCAGCTGAAGTCAATTACGCTATTGCGTACTATTACCAACTGGTAGGGGACGTGAAGCGAGCCGATGATCTCTATCAAACGGCAATGTCGTTAGCACCATACAACGGTGATATCGCAAACAGTTATGGTGCGTTCAAGTGCCAAGACGGTGATTACGATGGCGCTAAGGAGTACTTCCTTAAGGCCGTCAGTAATCAACAATATGCTAATTCCGCAGAAACTTATGAAAATCTGGCCTTATGTGCTCAAAGCCAAGGTAATACTGAAGATGCTATTACCTATTTTCAAAGTGCACTCAAACACCAGCCCTTACGTGCTAAAAGCTTATATTTACTGACAGAGCTTTATGTTGCCACCGAGCAGTGGACATCAGCGAAGTACATGTTAGACAAGTATCAACGTGTCGCTAAACCTTCTCCCGATTCTTTATGGCTGTCTTTTGAAATACACCAAGGAACAAACGACTGGGAAGGGGCAAAAGAAGTGGGGTATCAATTATCAACCTTATTTCCAGACAGCCCGTATACAGCTGACTATAAGAATATTCTTGCGCAGCATACTCCACAGGTTGAACGAAAAGTAAAAGGGGAAGATACTAGTGCTGATAAAGTATCTAACTCAGTACAGGCAGAAACAGAAACAAAAACGGGGTTGTCTTCCCAGCAAGCGCAATTCCACATAGTAAAGGCGAACGAAAACCTTTATCGTATTTCTCTAAAGCATAACATTAAAATTACCTCGCTGAAGGAGTGGAACAACATTGAAAATGCTGGCTCGATTTTTGCCGGTATGAAGCTTTGGTTAGTACCACACAACATGCAAGGGGAATAGGAAGTCGAATGGTGTCAGAACAACAAACGACTGAAGAAGCAGGTTTAGCACAAGAATCTACCGTGCCAAGCCCAGGTAAAATGCTTCGAGAGCGACGGGAATCGCTAGGGCTAACTCAGCAACAAATTGCTGATAAGCTTTTCTTGAAAGTCTCGCAAATCAACGCCTTAGAAGAAGATGCTGTGGATAAAACCACGTCCATTACTTTCACCAAAGGCTATGTAAGAAACTACGCAAAACAACTAGGGCTAAATGCCGAACAGGTTGTTGCCGCTTTTGAGCAATATCATACAAGTGTGGAACCACCGGCTAAACTGCAGAGTTTTTCTCGTCGTGTCGCTAAACAGACACACGATGATCGCTGGATGATGGTTACCTATATTATTTTGTTGCTGATAATCGGTGGCATTGTAGCGTGGTGGGTTCAACAACCTAGTGATGAAGCTATCGTTGAAGCGCCTAATCTTGATAAAATTAAAGAGGAAGCGGCAAACACCTCCATTCCTGAAGCAACTATTCGTACCAATTCGGGTGTGTTAAACAGCACAATTCCTGATTCGACTACTGAAACGGGAAGTTCCACGCTTCCTCAATCTAGCGATGGCAACTTCAACAGTAGTGGCAATAGCAGCTTTGCGCCTTCACCATCTAATAGTCAACGTAATAGCAGTAATGCAGACGATGAAAGCTTGCCACCATCTGCAGGTATTAACCAAAGTAATAATCTGACAGCATTAGTGAGCGACTCAGATTCCGGCGAAATCCGCTTAGGTAACCAGGTTGCGAGTAATTCATCAACCTCAGGTAATCAAAGTGGGGCAGTGCCTATATCGATGACATTTACCTTTGATGATGATTGTTGGGTGAACATAAAAGACGCAACCGGTGAGGCAATTGCTTACGGTGTTAAGCAATCTGGCCGCGTAATGGAAATTCAAGGTGTGCCTCCTGTTGCAGTTACACTCGGCAAACCGGATAATGTACGTATATCAGTTAATGGCGACCCCGTGGATATCACAGCCTTTCAAAATGGCCAGATTGCGCGATTCTCGCTTCCTATGTAGGTAATTAGATGTTTGCAGAAAGTCCTATCAAACGCAGAAAGTCCACGCGTATTAATGTAGGTAATATTCCTATTGGCGATGGCGCGCCCATTGCCGTTCAATCTATGACGAACACTCGTACCACTGACGTGGCTGCGACGGTTGATCAAATTAATCGTATTGTCGCCGTGGGTGGCGAGATTGTTCGCGTGTCCGTGCCTACCATGGACGCCGCTGAAGCATTCAAAGAAATTCGTAAGCAAGTTAGCACGCCTTTGGTCGCTGATATTCATTTCGATTATCGTATAGCGCTTAAAGTGGCCGAGTACGGTGTTGATTGTTTGCGAATTAACCCAGGAAATATCGGCAATATGGAGCGTGTACGTTCTGTTGTTGATTGTGCCAAAGACAAGAACATCCCCATTCGCATTGGCGTAAATGGTGGCTCTCTCGAAAAAGACTTACAAGAAAAGTATGGCGAACCTACGCCTGAAGCTTTGGTTGAATCGGCCATGCGACATGTAGACATACTCGATAAGCTCAACTTCGACCAGTTTAAAGTGAGTGTTAAAGCCTCTGATGTGTTTCTGGCGGTAGGTGCTTATCGACTATTAGCGCAACAAATCGATCAGCCACTTCATTTAGGTATTACTGAAGCTGGCGGTCAACGTGCAGGCGCAGTAAAAAGCTCTGTTGGTTTAGGTATGCTGTTGGCAGAGGGTATCGGCGATACTATTCGTATTTCACTGGCTGCCGATCCGGTTGAAGAAATTAAAGTGGGTTTCGACATTTTAAAGTCGCTGCGAATTCGCTCTCGTGGCATTAACTTTATCGCATGCCCAAGCTGTTCAAGACAAGAGTTCGACGTAATCGGTACGGTCAATGCGTTAGAACAACGTCTTGAAGATATTCTAACGCCTATGGACGTGTCTATTATCGGCTGTGTTGTAAATGGTCCCGGTGAAGCTGAAGTATCAGACTTAGGCTTAACGGGCGCCAGAAACATGAGTGGGTTATACGAAGATGGTAAACGCGTGAAAGAACGATTAGCCAACGATGACCTTATCGATAAGCTTGAGGCAAGAATTCGTGCCAAAGCAACCCGTATGAGCGAAGCCAACAAAATACAGGTATCGGTGAAAGACTAAGCCTGTACGATTGTTGTTTATCTTCAAAGCCCCTATAATGCGGGGCTTTTCACTATTTAGCAGTATGAGAATTTCACGTGGCTAAGACTATTCAGGCAATTCGCGGAATGAATGATTGCCTGCCGGAAGTATCCGGTACATGGCAGAAAGTAGAATCTGTACTCCGTCAAGTGGTGGCCAGTTATGGCTATCAAGAAATTCGCACGCCTATTGTAGAGAGCACTGACTTGTTCAAGCGCTCTATTGGCGAAGTGACCGACATTGTCGAAAAGGAAATGTATACCTTTGAAGACAGAAACGGTGACAGTTTAACCCTTCGCCCTGAAGGTACTGCCAGCACGGTGCGTGCTGGCAATGAGCATGGCTTGTTGTACAACCAACAGCAGCGCTTGTGGTACATGGGGCCAATGTTCCGCCATGAACGTCCCCAAAAAGGGCGTTATCGCCAGTTCCACCAGTTCGGTGTTGAAACCTACGGCCTTGATGGCCCAGATATCGATTTGGAAGTGATTTTATTAAGCGCTCGACTATGGAAAGCGTTTGGTATTGAAAAACACGTTACCTTGCAAATTAACTCTTTAGGTTCAAACGAAGCCCGTCAGGCCTATCGTGAAACCTTAATTGGTTATTTGAAAGAACGCGCAGATAAGCTAGATGAAGAATCGCTTCGCCGGTTAGAGTCAAACCCACTTCGCGTACTTGATAGCAAGAACCCCAATGTGCAAGCGGCCATTGCTGATGCACCCTCTTTGCTCGATCATTTAGATGAAGAGTCTAAAACCCATTTTGATAATTTATGCGAACGATTAACACAGGCAGGTATTGCCTTTGAAATTAACCCTCGCTTAGTGCGCGGGCTTGATTATTATAATCGCACTGTTTTTGAGTGGGTAACCGAAAGCTTAGGTTCACAAGGCACAGTTTGTGCGGGCGGCCGGTACGATGGATTGGTAGAACAGTTAGGCGGAAAAGCAACGCCTGCAGTAGGTTTTGCCATGGGTATGGAACGTTTAGTTCTTTTGCTTACCACGTTAAGTGAAGACGCACTAGATTCTAGCAGTGCTGATGTGTATGTTACCGCGATGGGTGATGATGCTCAGGCTTATGCCTTAGAAGTATCAGAACACCTTCGTGATACATTGCCGAATGTGCGGGTGATGATGCACTGTGGCGGCGGAAACTTTAAAAAACAACTAAAACGCGCTGACAAAACAGGGGCAAGTTTTGCCTTGTTGTTAGGGTCACAAGAAATGCAATCACGTGAAGTGGCGGTAAAGCCGTTACGTGATGGTCAAGAGCAACAGACAATCGCTTTTGATGCGTTGTCGAGCACTATTGCCGACCTGCTGAACGCATAATAAGAGGAAATCATGGAACAATTCGCAACAGAAGACCAACAAGTAGAAGCGATTAAACGCTTTTGGAAAGAGCACGGTACCGCCATTATTGTAGGTGCAGCATTGGGTTTAGGTGGCCTTTGGGGCTGGCGTTATTACTCTGATACGCAGATGGCAACCAAAGAAGCGGCATCAGTGGAATACCAAAATGCAGTTGAAACCTATGGCGAAGAAGGTAGTGCAGATAAAATTACCGCCTTTATTAATGCAAACGAAGATTCTGGCTACGCCAGTATTGCTAGCCTTTTGGCAGCAAAACAAGCGGTAGATGCTGGCGATTTTGACGCCGCGGCTTCACACCTAAACCGTGTGGTTACCTTTGCTGAAAATGAAGAATTAAAAGCGCTAGCTGCTATTCGGTTAACGCGAGTACAAATTGAAATGAACCAGCTAGACGCTGCGTTGTCTACGCTAGGCAATATTACGAACGAAGCATTTGCTGCTGAAGTATCTGAGCTGAAAGGCGATGTATATCAGCAACAAAGTAAATTTGATGATGCTCGTTTAGCCTACTCAGGTGCGCTTGAAAAAAATGCCAACAACCCGTTATTGCAAATGAAGTTAGACAACTTAGCCGTTGCTGCGGGCCAATAAGCTGGTACATAAAAATAAAGAGGTAAGCAATTTGTTTCACAATACGTGTGGCCGTAAGGGCCGATTTGCTCGCGTGATGGGCATGGCATTGGCCATCTCTGTAACGCTTTCTGGTTGTTCTACCGTCTCTGATTGGTTTGCAGATGAAGAAGAGCTTGAAATTCGCCGTTTGAAACCAATCGATGCGAAGTTTACGCCCTCAGTAAAATGGGACAGAGACATCGGCGATGGTGTTGATCATTACTTCTCTCGTCTTCGTCCAGTATATGCTTACGAAAATCTTTATGCCGCCGATCGCCATGGCAGCGTTGTTGCTATGAACCCAGAGAGCGGTGATGTTCTGTGGGAACGCAACTTCGCCGTATTTGAAGGTGACGGTTGGTGGGACTCAATTGCACGTCTTTGGCGTAGTGGAGCAAGTGCACGTATTGGCGGCATTTCGGTTGCTGACCGATTATTGTTTGTAGGTACAGAAAACGGTGTCGTAATGGCACTTGACTACGAAACTGGCGAAACCAAGTGGGAAGCATCAATTCCTGGTGAAGTCTTAGCGGCTCCTTCTGCAGACGAAGGAATTCTGGTAGTTAACACTGGCGCGGGTACCTTGTTTGGTTTTGATACGCGTACTGGTGAGCAATTATGGCGACATGAAGGCGATACTCCTCCATTAACCCTTCGTGGTATTTCTGGCCCAGTAGCGGCAAACGGCGGCGCCTTAATTGGAACGCCTACGGGTAAGTTACAAGTTAACTTACTTGAGTCAGGTATTCTTGCCTGGGAAACGGTTATTGCCACGCCAACGGGCGCCACAGAGTTAGAACGTATTGTTGACCTTGATACCACCCCTGTACTTTTTGGCGGTACGATTTATACGGTTTCTTATAATGGTACGCTGGCAGCAGTAGAACTGCGTAGTGGCCGTATTATTTGGAAGCGTGAGTACGGTTCATATCGCAACCTAAGTATTGAAGGGAACAGTATTTTTGTTGTAGATAACAACTCTAATATTTATGCCCTAGACAGACGAAACGGTGTAGAGCTGTGGTCACAAGGAGGCTTAAAGTCTCGCTCTGTTACTGCGGCAACGCCAGTTGGTGAGCATATTGTTGTGGGTGACAACTGGGGCTTCGTTCATTGGATCGAACAAGAAACCGGCCAAATTGTGGCTCGCGTTGATGTAGGTGGCGACGATGAAGACGATGCTATATACGATGCACCATTGAACGTTGACGGAGTGGTAGTAACCATGACCCGTAACGGCGTAGTGGCAGCTATCTCTACCTTATAGCCTGTTCAACAGCATAATTTGTTGGATTGTTAGCCTAATATCTTCTGTTAGGCTGACGCATCATACCTAAACAGGTATAATGCCCAATCACACTCTGACCGCAAGTAAGCTATGCTTACTTGCGGTTTGTGTTTTTTAGCTTTTTTCCTTTAGGATTTGATACATGTTGCCCGTTGTTGCTTTGGTAGGCCGCCCTAATGTGGGTAAGTCCACCTTGTTTAATCGTTTAACTAATACACGTGATGCGCTGGTCGCTGATTACCCAGGGCTTACCCGTGACCGTAAATATGGTCAGGCTAAGTTTGAACAGCGTCAATTCATCGTGGTGGATACCGGCGGTATCACGGGTGACGAAGAAGGTATTGATGCTGAAATGGCGCAGCAGTCTCTTTTAGCCATTGAAGAAGCCGATGTAGTATTACTACTTGTTGACGCCAGAGCGGGTTTATTGCCAGCAGACCAAGGTATTGCTGATCACATACGTCGCCTAAATAAACAGGTATTTGTCGTTGCTAATAAAGTAGACGGTATAGATGGTGATAGCGAAAGCGCCGACTTTTACGCGTTGGGTTTAGGTACGGTTAAGCAAATTGCTGCGGCCCACGGGCGTGGTGTAAGCCAATTACTTCAAGATGCACTTGTGCCACTTGAAGCGTCTTTTCCTGACATGCGTATTGTTGAGGAAACGCAAGAAGAAGAGCTTGATGCGGAAGCGCAACTCAAACGTCTTCAAGACCAGCCTATTAAATTGGCGATTGTTGGCAAGCCTAACGTGGGTAAATCTACGTTAACGAATCGTATTTTAGGTGAAGAACGGGTTGTCGTTTTTGACCTACCTGGTACTACCCGTGATAGCGTTTTCATTCCAATGGAGCGTGACGATCGTGAATATATTCTCATCGATACCGCTGGGGTTCGCAAACGCAGAAAAGTGAATGAGGCGGTTGAAAAGTTCTCTATCGTTAAAACCTTGCAAGCGATTGATGAAGCAAACGTAGTGTTGATGGTCATTGATGCCCGTGAAGGTATTACCGACCAAGACTTAAGCTTACTCGGCTTTGTGTTAAATTCCGGTCGCTCACTGGTAATTGCAGTGAACAAGTGGGATGGGCTTAGTACTGATATTAAAAACGATATAAAGCGTGAACTCGATCGCCGTCTCGGTTTTATTGATTTTGCGCGTTTGCATTTTATCTCTGCAATGCACGGTACAGGTGTAGGTAACTTATTTGAATCAGTACAAGAAGCTTACCTGAGCGCCACTAAGCGTATTAATACCTCTATGCTTACGCAGATTATGGAAATGGCGCAAGATGACCATCAGCCGCCACTAGTGCGCGGACGTCGGGTTAAAATGAAATATGCCCATGCTGGTGGTTATAATCCGCCTGTGATTGTTATTCACGGTAACCAAGTTGACGATTTACCTACGTCGTACAAACGCTTCTTGATGAACTACTTCCGTAAAGCGCTTCAGGTGATGGGAACGCCTATACGTATTGAATTTAGGGAAGGGGCGAACCCGTTTGAAGGCAAAAAGAATAAGCTTACCCTTACTCAAGAACGTAAGCGCAAGCGTTTACTGTCTTATCATAGTAAGAAAAAATAGCCGAGCATTAGCGCCAGCGCGATAACAAAGCGCTTTGCTGCAATAACGAAATGCGGGTTTTGAAACGTACTATTTCATATATATTTCAAACAAATAAAAAGGTCGACGCTATTACAAGCGTCGACCTTTTTTGTTTTAGTGAGCGTATTCTTCACGCGTTTATTTATTATTTACGAAGGGATTTCATGAGCTTTTCGCTAAGTTTTCTATCTAAAAGCTAGTCGCCCAAAGCTAGTCGCTAAAAGTTAATCGCCACAAACGCCTAACTTCGAACTATTCTCTATGAGCCTATAATAACTCGCTTTTCAAAAGCCCCCTTGGCAGGGGGCTATTGGCCGAACATTCTACTTAAGCATGGCGCGAACTTGCTGCATCAGCATAGATTCTTCTGGCACTGTGATATGAGCAATGAGTTCGTTGGCTAAATCGTCAGAAAAGTCGCTAGGGAAGGTGGTAGCCACTTTCACTATTTTATCATTACGGGTAAATACATAGGTAGTCGCGAAAATAGGATCGTCTACTGGCGAGTCTGCTTTAAGCACTAATCGCCACCCATTGGCAAAACCCTTTACATTAAACGCCGATATTGGCTGGGGTTGAGAAAGGGTTAAATTGCGCGCGTTAGCGACGTGATCAGCTTTATTCCAGTCCTCATCTAGTTGCTGATGAAGTAAAGCGTCAGTGCGGGCTGAGTTTTCAATGCTGGTGTTCGCCGTGTCCGCTGTATCACTTGATGCATTTGTGTCGAGTTTCGCCAAAATGGGAAAAACCGTTACGTCCACTAAAGCATCTTCAAAGGAAGGATGGGTGTAGCGTGTAATCGAGCCCTTGAATGGGTCTGGATACAGCTGAGTATCAAGTCTGGTGAAATCACCCAAAGACTCAGGAACGCTCAAATGGTTGCCATAATCGCTTGCGTTCAGTGCATGATATAAAAAGGTTGGGGTGAACAGCTCATTTTCAGTAGCATGCTTGTACCAAGAAACAAGCGGTTCTATGGCCTTCTCTGTTGAAGCTTCACTGTCATTCACTTGGCTGGCAATAACCAAAGAATCAATCTCTATACCTCGCCATTGCAGGGTTAATTCAGTGAAGTGCTTTTCTTTGCTTAGCTTTTTACTTGGATTTACGGTTTCACCTTGCTTAGCCACGTTAGCAATAAGCAATTCATAGTCTGAGTCATTACCGAAAGGTTTAATCTCAGTGAACCAAGACTTTGTTATCAGTGTGGAGATAAATGCTTCTGGGGCAATAGTATCCTCAATACACTCCTGCGTAGCCTCTGTATCGCCACAGGCATCTAAAAGGGTTTCACTGGGGTAAGTAGAAAACACCGCCAGTGAAATTGCTATAGCAGGGGCTTCAGGCACAGCCGTCGATGAAGATGACGGTTCAGGCAAAATCGGCAACTCAGATAATGCTGCCTGTTGCTGACCATAAACGGCTGGTGCGCATAAAGAAGCTAGGGCTACTAACAACCAGAGCGAACGCGAAAAAATAGGAAACAAAAGTCAACCTTTATTGATGACGACGAATTTCCACTATTTTACTGGTTATTTCTCCATCAGTCACTCGAGACTTAAGTATATCGTTCTCTTTAACAGTATCCACTGACGTAACTGCCGTACCGTTCGACATGGTAATACTGTAGCCTCGAGACAATGTAGAAAGGGGACTGACCGACTGTAACAAACCGACTTTTGCAGCAAATGCCTGTTGTTTAGTATTCATTAGTTGCTTCATGTTATTACAAAGGGTTTTATGGGATTGTGCTATGCGCGCTTTAGCTTGATTTACTCTTACCGCTGGGCTTTGTTGCGCCAAGCGATTATTGATATGCTCGAACCGATTATTTTCGATAGCGAGTTTATTATTGATAGCATGGCTTAAGCGTAATTGAAGCCTATCAAGGGCTTGCCACTGATTTTGTATTTTGCTTTGCGGATGCACTGACTGTAAACGTTGGTGCCCGAGTTTATGCTGTTGCGCTAAATGACTGAGTTTTTGCAGCATGACACGGGTTAAGCGTTGCTTATATTGCACTAGGCTCTCACTGAGCGCGTTAGTATCCTGGCTCAATATTTCAGCGGCCGCCGAAGGAGTAGGGGCGCGTAAATCGGCAACAAAATCAGCAATAGTAAAATCAACCTCATGACCAACGGCGCTAATTAACGGCAATTGTGACTCGGCAATTTCTCTAGCAAGGTTTTCATTGTTAAAACACCATAAGTCTTCTAACGAGCCTCCACCACGAGTTAGCAAAAGTGCATCGACTTCATTTCGTTGATTCGCAGTGCGTAAAGCATTAATAAGCTGAGCTGGCGCGGTCTCACCTTGCACCATAGAAGGGTAAACAATAACTTCCGTTTGTGGGCTACGGCGTTTTAACACACTAAGTACGTCATGCAGCGCTGCGCCCGTTGATGAGGTAATAACACCAATACGATTAATAACCTCAGGCATAGGGCGTTTACGTTCGATACTGAACAAGCCTTCAGCGTTGAGCTTTGCTTTTAAAGCTTCATAGGCTTGCTGTAGTGCGCCTTCGCCGTCGCTTTCCATGTGCTCAATGACAAGCTGGTAGTCGCCTCTTGCTTCGTAAATACCCACGGATGCACGTACAAGTACCTTATCGCCTTCTTTCGGGCGCTGTTTTACAGTGCGATTAGTATTTTTAAACATGGCAGCACGCACTTGTGCCTTATTATCTTTTAACGTGAAATACCAATGACCGGAAGCGGCACTTACAAAATTAGATATTTCAGCGGATAACCATATAAGTCCCACTTCGCTTTCAAGCACGGTTCGAGCAAGCCGATTTAGCTTAGTAACTGTTAAAATTTGTCGCGATGTAGAGGGTGAAGATGTAAACATAAGAAAAAATCGTCTGGTTTAATAAAATAGAGTTTACCTGAAATCTAAAAAACACTACAATTGCGCCGCAATTAACCCTCAACTGAATAGGTGTTGTTGCATGCTACGAATCATCCAAGAAGCCCTGACGTTCGACGATGTGTTGCTGGTTCCCGGCCACTCGACAGTTCTTCCACATACTGCCAAACTTCAAACTCGTCTAACTCGTGGTGTCACGTTAAATATCCCTATGGTCTCTGCGGCGATGGATACCGTCTCTGAAGCACGCCTAGCGATTGCACTTGCTCAAGAGGGCGGCATCGGTTTCATTCACAAAAACATGGAACCTGCGCAGCAGGCAAAACATGTTCGTGAAGTGAAAAAGTACGAAAGTGGCGTGGTATCAGACCCCGTTACGGTTGCTAAAGATGCCACAATCGGCGAAGTTATTAACCTTTCTAAGCGCCTTGGTTACTCTGGTTTCCCGGTAACCGACCATCAAAATAACCTCATTGGTATCGTTACTGGCCGTGATTTACGTTTTGAAAAACGTCTTGAGCTGCCTATTAGTAATGTTATGACAGGTAAAGACGACCTTGTTACTGTTAAAGAAGGTGCAAGTTCAGATCAAGTACTCGATCTTATGCATGAACACCGCATTGAAAAAATTCTTGTGGTAGATGATGCGTTCAAACTTACCGGTCTTATTACGGTTAAAGATTTTCAAAAAGCCGAAAACAAACCAAATGCCTGTAAAGATTCGTTGGGTCGATTACGCGTTGGTGCTGCGGTTAGCGTTGGGCCAGGTACTGATGAGCGCATTCAACTTTTAGTTGAAGCCGGTGTAGATGTTTTACTTATCGATACCTCTCATGGTCATTCGCAAGGCGTTATTGACCGCGTTAAGAAAGTACGTACCGATTATCCTGATGTACAAATTATTGCAGGTAACGTTGCAACCGGTGATGGTGCAAAAGCACTGGCCGATGCAGGCGTTGATGCGGTTAAAGTAGGTATAGGCCCAGGTTCTATTTGTACTACCCGAATCGTTACCGGTTGTGGTGTACCACAAATTACCGCGGTATCTGATGCGGTAGATGCACTTGCAGGTACAGACATTCCGGTTATTGCCGATGGCGGTATTCGTTTCTCTGGTGATATCGCGAAAGCCCTAGCCGCTGGCGCAAGCTGCGTAATGGTAGGTAGCATGTTAGCGGGAACGGAAGAAGCGCCAGGTGAAGTTGAACTTTATCAAGGTCGTTACTTCAAATCGTACCGCGGTATGGGCTCACTAGGCGCAATGAACCAAAATCACGGCTCATCTGACCGTTACTTCCAAGAATCAAACAATGCAGAAAAACTTGTGCCTGAAGGTATTGAAGGTCGCGTAGCTTATAAAGGGCCTATTGCGAATATCATCCATCAGCAAATGGGTGGGCTACGCTCAGCGATGGGGCTTACCGGCTGTGGCAGTATTGATGAACTTCGCACTAAAGCGCAGTTTGTTCGTGTTACCTCAGCAGGTATGGGCGAATCTCACGTTCATGATGTTAGCATTACTAAAGAAGCGCCGAACTACCGTCTAGGCTAGATTCGCGACAAGATATAACCATATACAGCGCATCGTGAGGCGGTTAACTTTCCGCCTCATTGCCGCCTTCGTTCTATTATAAAACGGGTAAAAACATGACCACAAATATCCATGACCAACGCATTCTTATTTTAGATTTTGGTTCACAGTACACGCAGCTAATAGCACGCCGTGTACGTGAAATAGGCGTTTATTGTGAGCTTTGGGCTTGGGATGTGACCGAAGAGCAAATTCGAGAATTTAATCCACAAGGTATTATTTTGTCGGGCGGCCCTGAATCGGTGACCGAAGAAAACTCTCCTCGCGCCCCAGAATACGTGTTCGAAGCTGGCGTGCCTGTTTTTGGTATCTGTTATGGCATGCAAACCATGGCGGCCCAACTGGGCGGCGGTGTTTTAGGCTCTGACAAGCGAGAATTTGGTTACGCACAGGTCGAAATTATTAAACCTACGTCTTTACTTAGCCACATTGAAGATAGCATTGGTGAAAATGGCAATGCACTGCTCGATGTATGGATGAGTCACGGTGATAAAGTTGCCGCAGTACCTGCTGGATTCGAAACTATCGCGCAAACGGCTTCTTGTCCGCACGCTGCTATGTATAACGAAGAAAAGCAATTTTACGGTGTTCAGTTTCACCCTGAGGTTACCCACACTAAGCAAGGCATGCGTTTGCTTAGCCACTTTGTCATGGATGTGTGTAAATGTGAGAAATTATGGACTGCCGATGCCATTATTGAAGATGCGATTGCGCGCATTCAACAAAAGGTTGGCGACGACCGCGTTATATTAGGTTTATCTGGCGGCGTAGATTCTTCTGTTACTGCCATGCTGCTTCACCGCGCTATTGGTGAGAACCTAACCTGTGTGTTCGTAGATAACGGCTTGCTTCGTTTGAACGAAGCAGATCAAGTAATGGAAATGTTTGGTGACCATTTCGGTCTCAATATTATTCGTATTGACGCGGAAGAGCGTTTCTTAGGCCGATTAAAAGATATCGAAGATCCAGAGCTTAAGCGCAAAGCGATTGGTAATGAATTCGTCCGTGTGTTCGATGAAGAAGCTGGAAAGCTTGCCAATGCGAAATGGTTAGCTCAGGGCACTATCTACCCAGATGTGATTGAATCAGCCGGTTCTGCAACAGGTAAGGCCCATGTGATTAAGTCTCACCACAATGTGGGTGGCTTGCCAGAAGATATGGCGCTAGGTTTAGTGGAGCCATTGCGAGAACTGTTTAAAGATGAAGTGCGTAAAATTGGTCTTGAGCTAGGTTTACCGTATGACATGCTTTATCGCCACCCATTCCCAGGGCCTGGTTTAGGTGTACGCGTTCTTGGTGAAGTGAAAAAAGAGTATTGCGATTTGCTACGACGCGCAGACGCTATTTTCATTGAAGAGTTGTACAACGCTGATTTATACCAAAAAGTCAGCCAAGCCTTTACTGTATTCTTACCTGTACGTTCTGTGGGCGTAATGGGTGATGCCCGTAAATACGATTGGGTTGTATCGCTGCGTGCGGTAGAAACAATCGACTTCATGACAGCGCATTGGGCGCATTTACCTTATGATTTCTTAGGTAAAGTATCGAATCGTATCATCAACGAAATTGATGGTATCTCCCGTGTTGTTTACGATATATCGGGTAAACCGCCAGCGACGATTGAATGGGAATAAGAAAAGGCCGAAAGGCCTTTTTTTTTGACTATAATATTTACGTATTAACGAATAGGTAAAGGTATTCAGCGTGATACCTTTTCTGTCACGTTTCTGTCATTAACATATCATTTAATGGCGGCGTTCCACGATTTTCGCATTTTTATTAGACTAAAGGTTTACCGCTGTGTTCAATTATACCAGTATCAGTCGATTGGTAATTACCCCTGTGCTTGCGAGCTTATGTTTATTGGTTTTTCTAAACGCCGCATCCATCTATAAATCTTTCTCGCTGTTAAGCAGTTTCGAATCACTAGAGCATACCCTTGTTCAGGCAGAGCGTGACGTTAACGCAACCTTAAATACCTTCAAAACCCAAGTTCAGGAGTGGAAAAATACATTGCTGAGAGGACACAACAACGACGATCGTGAAAAGTACTGGTCTCGCTTTCAAAAACGCGAAGCCGAGATAAAGCAACAATTTAGCCAAATGCTGGCAAACCCTGTAGTAAGCGACAAAGCCAAAGCGGATATTCGAAAATTCCAAACAGCGCACGCCTATATGGCCGAAAAGTATAGAGAAGGTTATGCAGCTTTTATCGCATCGAGCTTTGACCCGAAAGTAGGGGATAGCTATGTTCGTGGTATCGACCGAGAGCCAGCAAAACTACTTGAAAGTATTGCCGATGAAATAGCGAATCAATCTGCACTCGCCATCACCGACTTAAAGGACGGTACGCGCAGGATGTTATGGCTCATTTTGCTTGCTGCTATTGTGCTATCACTGCTATCTGTAGTTTATGTAATTAGTCGTCTTCGCTCCCAAGTGATTAATCCTACTCGTGAAGTAGCCGCGTGTATTTCTAACCTCGCTACTAGTCAATACGATTACCCGCTGACTTATTCAAGTGGACACGAGCTAGGCATTTTGGCTGATTCTGCCAGAGCATTACAAAGCAAATTAAAAAGCTCGGTTACACAGTTGCATCAAACTGAATTAGAAATGGAACGGGCTTTCGTTGCCCTTGGCGATGTGGGGCAATCAATCATGGATGGCGCGGTAGAGCAGCGCGATGCTTCACTTTCGTTAGATGCCACCACTGATAAATTAAAAGGCATAGTGCAGAACTTGGTTGCGATTACCGACCAAGTGGCTGTGGCTACCAAAAATTCAGAAGAGAACGTAGCGAGTTGCTATTCAACTTTTGAGCGAGCGAATGCAGGGTTTAAGCAACTAGCAAAAACAGTAACAGAGTCGAGCGATATTGTAAGCGACCTACAAAGCCGCAGTAAAAATATTCTCAAAGTGGTTAATGTGATTAACGAAATTGCCGATCAAACCAACTTATTAGCCCTGAATGCTGCCATTGAAGCCGCTCGGGCAGGCGAGCATGGCAGAGGCTTTGCCGTGGTAGCAGATGAAGTGCGGGCGTTGGCAGCGAAAACACAGCAATCGACGAAAGAGATAAACGATATTCTTAGTAGTTTTGAAGCCGAAGCCCGTGGAGCCGTGTTGGCCATGGAAGAAGGTAAGCAGCTCTCAGACAGCAATGCGGCTGAAGCTGCTATTGCATTACAAACCCTGAATAATGTGGTTGATGATATTAAGGAAACGGCAAGCGTTGTGGTTGCCCTTAATGAAGCAGCTGACGAGCAAGAGGCAGTGTTATCGCAGGTGGAAAGTATTATTGCGAATGTGGTGGCATCGTCTGACCGCTATCATAAATTGGCGCAACGTGATGACATGGCTGAGTCGATGAAGAGTATGTCGGTCAATGTGGAAAAAGTGGTGAACAGTTTAACCCGCTAATACATGATATTGCGTATAATGAAATGAAGTTAGTTTAAGTGCATGCTTCGTTTTCACAAACTCACTGGGGTTTTCGCCGCAAATAAAACAAGGTAGTGACTGAGACGTTATGATCCCACTGGTATTCCATCCTATTTATAGCCAACTCAGCTTACCTGAACGCCATCGCTTCCCCATTGATAAATACCAAGGTATTCGAAATGCGTTATCGGCTCATGGTGTCGCTGATAATGTATTTCACACACCTTCGCCGTTTGCGGTATCAGAGTTGGAGTCTCACTTTGACAAAGACTATGTTCAGCAGTTAACAAGCGGCACATTAGATAAAAAAGCCATGCGTCGTATTGGCTTTCCTTGGTCTGATCAACTTATCGAACGTACGCTGACTGCAGTGGCTGGCACCTGTTTAACTGCCCAATTGGCTATAAAGCATGGTAAGGCGTTGAATTTGACCGGCGGCTACCATCATGCTTTCTCAGACTTTGGATCAGGGTTTTGCTTATTTAACGATTTATTTCTTGCCGCTAAAGCGATGCAAAAATGTGATGGTATAGATAATGTGTTAATTATCGACTTTGACGTCCATCAGGGTGACGGTACCGCTAAGCTTGCTCAATACGATAATAGTATTTTCACTGTGTCAGTTCATGGTGAGAAAAACTTCCCTTATCGAAAGCAGCATTCAAATATCGATATAGGTATGGTGAAGGGCTGTGAAGACGACGAATATTTAAATGCGGTACAAGAAACCCTCGCCATGGTGGCCATGCAATTTCAAGCAGATGCCATTATTTATGACGCTGGCGTAGATATTCATATTAATGACGATTTGGGTTTATTAAATATCACAACCGAAGGCGTTAGTGCTCGAGATGATATGGTTTTTGCGTTTGCTGAACGCATGGGAGTACCCATTGCGGCGGTTATTGGTGGTGGTTATCAGCGCGATATAGAAGCGTTAGTGGATGTTCATTTGCAATTGTATAAAGCTGCTGGTGTTATTTAAATAAGAGGCCCATCAAATAAGGCCTCTTATTGATTTAATGCTTATAGGAAAAGTAGCTGGAAGCCTAAACCCACACGCTCTTGAGAGCGGTTATAATCAATCAGTGAGTCGCCATAGCCGTTAAAGTACTGAAACAGTAATTCATAACGGTCGGTAAGCGGATAGGTTAAATCAACTTGAATACTACCTCGGTTATTCCCTAAGTTAAGGTTATTGCGAAGCAATGCCATTACTTTGAAATTACCAAGCTTTCGCCCGTAACCAAATTCCATACGGCCATAATAGTTTTCGATATCAGGATTATCATCACCGGTAGGGTCAAGGGGGTCTTCTTTGTCGTCTTCAGGAATACGATACCAAGTTTTTAAATAATAAATATCATCTTGGTCACTAAACACAACAGAGGCGAAAATACGGTTCCAGCTTCTAGAGCTAAGGCCACTCTGTCCGTTAGACATATGGTTGAACCCTACTTGAAAGGTATTAAATTTATACCCTAAAACGGAATAGTCTGCCGTTTCTTGCCAAAATATTTCTGGCTCATAATTGGTTTCTCTGAAAGGTTTAGACACTTCGCTGTTGTATAACTGCCAAAACGAAGTAAGGGTAAAGCCAAGGTAAACGCCGTCAAACCCAGTGTCTTCCAAATAAAGAGGCAGCTTTACGCTAACCTGAAATTTGGCTTCTTTTTTATCGACATTTTCTTCTGTGAGTTCGTCATTACCGTTTGAATTTGGATTGGTAATGTAAGTCATAGGAAGTAAATAGTTTTGTCTATGCTGTGTGATAGCAAAAACGTTATCAATGGCTTCCTTGTCACCTTCCAAGCGGTTATCGAGCGCACTTTCAGTTGTGGTATCTCGTTTAATGATATCAATGACTTCAATATCACTTTCTTGTTCGTCTTGCGTATTTTCTTGGGCAAGGACATTTATGCTGCACAGACTGACTGCAGCCAATATTAAAAATGGCTTAAACACTGACACTGGTGGTGTTCTCCGTTAGGTAAGTCGTTATTATTTGCTGAGTTATCTTAATCAGCGAAGTCCAATGTTTGGCCTTCCGCTGATGCAAATATTTTAAGGTTCGATTCTGCAATAGTGATGTAATCTATACAGTGTTCAACCACCATATCAATATCCTCATCTGTGCGATCTGGATCATGGCTATACAGCGCTAATTGTTTTGAATTGCTTGCCATGGCGAGTTTTACCGCTTCTTCAGCAACTGAATGACCCCAACCTGTTTTAGCAGGCATATCTGACATCATATATTGTGCATCGTGAATAATAACGTCTGCATTTCTAGCAAAATCGACAAATGTTAGAAAGTCAGTTTCTTTTTTATACGGCGGGTAGAGTTCGTTGTCAGTAATGTAGGCTATTTTAGTGCCTTTTTCTTCAATACTATAGGCGCTACCCTTGCCAGGGTGATTAATTGGTATTCGGCGAATGGTCGCAGAACCAATTTCCCAAATATCTTGCTCAGGCGGAATAATGGTTAGATGGAGCTTCGATTGTAACGCACTGACAGGAACAGGAAACGTTGAGCCTTCCATTTGTTTTAAAATTTGATCGTGTTCGGGCAAGGTCGTTTGCCCTGGATAAATATAGATATCTCTGTCTTTTTGAAAGATAGGGCTAAAGAATGGAAAACCTTGTATGTGATCCCAGTGATTATGGCTGAGCAACAAGTGAATAGGGGTATCTTTGCTGCGAAGTTTATTTCCCAACAGCCTGATACCCGTTCCCGAATCAAGCACAATATCTGTACCATCGGCTAATTCAATATGAACGCATGCGGTATTACCACCATAGCGAGCATAGGCTTTTCCAGGAGTAGGAATAGAGCCTCTCACGCCGTAAAATGTTAACCGCATATGTTCACCGTTTTTATTTTTTTAGCTAACCGCTATTGCAAAGCTATATACAAAATTAAATGCAAGATTACTAATATTTATCTTTCAATAATAGACAATGTTAAAGACTAACAACAAAGTCTTTAGCCGAATCTAAATCTAGTAATTGCTTTTCACCTGTACGGCGGTTTTTGTACTCAATTTGTTGATTGTCGAGGTTTCTCTCACCGATAACAATACTATGAGGTATGCCAATTAATTCCATATCATTAAACATCACACCTGGGCGTTCTTTACGATCGTCAAATAATACGTCTATACCCAACGCAATCAGTTGTTCATAAAGTGCCTCAGCCGCTTCTTTAATGCGGTGAGATTTGTGCATATTCATTGGAATTAATGCAATTTTAAAAGGCGCAATTGGATCAGGCCACATAATGCCGTATTTATCATGGTTTTGTTCAATAGCTGCCGCAACAATACGTGAAACGCCAATTCCATAGCATCCCATGGTTAGGGTTTGATGCTTGCCAGTTTCGCTTAGTACACCACAATTCATCGCTTCTGAGTATTTGCTACCCAGTTGGAAAATGTGGCCCACTTCAATACCGCGCTTTATTTCAATAGTACCATTGCCGTCTGGTGAAGCGTCACCAGCTACAATGTTACGTAAATCAGCTGTTTGTAAATCGACAGTCCAGTTTGCATTTTTCATGATTTGGCCATTTTCGCCGGCACCACATATGAAATCGGCAAGTGCAGCGGCACTAAAATCGACATGCATTGGCAATGTAATATCATTAGGGTTAACGAAAGCTGGGTGAGCGCCTAAAATTTCAGTGGCTTTTTCTTCACTAGCTATAACAAGCGGACTGGCTACGCCAGCTACTTTTTCTGCCTTAACATCGTTAAGCGCGTGTTCTGCGCGCAACACTAATACTACCCATTGTTCGGTTGTATTTTCTTCCTCTGTTTCGCCTTTAACAACATAAATGCTAAGCGCGCTATCAGAATCTTTGCCACTTACTACTTCAGCTGCTGCGCCTGAAGCTTGTTGTTTTTCTGGCATTGCTGTTGCGGCCATTTCAACGTTTGCGGCATAGTCACTGTCACTCGCAAAGGCAATTGCATCTTCACCAGACTCGGCAAGTACGTGGAACTCATGGGAATGGTTTCCACCAATTGAACCCGAGTCGGCAATAACAGCACGGTAGTCTAAGCCCATGCGGTTAAAGATATTGCCATAGGCTTCATACATTGTTTGGTACGTTTTATCTAAACACGTATCGTCTAAGTGAAAGCTATAGGCGTCTTTCATGGTGAATTCACGTCCACGCATAATGCCAAAACGAGGGCGTACTTCATCACGGAATTTAGTTTGAATTTGATAAAGATTGATAGGCAGTTGTTTGTAACTACTGATTTCGTTTCTGACTAACGATGTGATCACTTCTTCATGTGTAGGACCTAACACAAAGTCTCGCTGGTGGCGGTCTTTAATGCGCAGTAATTCTGGGCCGTACTCTTCCCATCGTCCAGACTCTTCCCACAAATCAGCAGGTTGAACCACGGGCATTAACACTTCTACACCGCCTGCTTTGTTCATCTCTTCACGAACGATGTTTGCCACTTTATTCAGCACGCGAAGCCCGGAAGGCAACCATGTGTAAAGGCCTGAAGCCAGTTTTCTTATCATACCAGCACGTAACATTAACTGGTGGCTGATAACCTCAGCATCGGCCGGAGTTTCTTTCTGCGTGGCAAGTAAATATTGACTAGTGCGCATTCGAAGCGGTCTTCCTATAACTATGAAAAATACAATTGAGCGTATTCTAATTAACTGTGAGCAATAGTGCTACAACCACGTGCGTCTAAAGCGTGTTAATCCCAACGACGTCGACTACACCATTTTTTACCGTGAAGGCAAAATCATAGTTATACAGTGCAGTATGGTAAGTTTTTTCATCATTGCTTAGTTTATGACGATAAGCGGGACGGGGGTCTTGAGCTAGCACCGCGGTTAGTAATGTGGGCAGGTCGGGATGCTGTGCCGCGGCTTCTTGCAACAAGTCTTGCACGAGCGGGTTAATTGTCACATCTAAGTTAGGGATAGGTGCGGCATGTGTCAGTTCTGCCATGCTGTCAGTAGCATGGGGAAGCGCATCGGCATAGGGCAAATAAGGCTTAATATCGATAATGGGCGTGCCATCTAACAAGTCTACCCCTTCAACATTTAAGGTAAGCTTTCCATCCACAGTTTCAGAACCTAAATTTTTCACGGCCGACATGCCTATACCGTTCGGGCGATGTGTACTTCTTGAGGCAAACACTCCAAGCGTTGCGTTTCCACCTAAACGAGGGGCTTTAACTGAAGGTTTCCAGCCTTTGTCTAAATTTTCATGGAATAGAAAAAGTAGCCATACATGACTAAATACTTCTAAACCTTTAAAGACACGAGGGTCATCAAAGTCCGGTGCTAACACGACTTGTCCCTTAGCCTTGGCTAAATTGGGCTGTCGGGGAATAGCAAACTTTTGTTTAAACGGTGTTTGTATATGGCCGATGGCACAAAGGGGGAACTGATTGGGAGTCATTACCGTAAAATCCTATTTGCATAGCGCACTGTCATAAAATTCTCACATAGTTTACGTAGAGTACGGGTTCAAGTTTAAAACCTTGAACCAATTACGGACATCTGGGGCGGCCGTATTTGGCATCCCTGGACCCAATCAAACCCTTTGGCCTGTGATTTTACAGGCCGTTTTTATTTTTAGCGCTTCGCATCTCATTCAATGCTTTTTCAAAATAAGGGCAGCCTAGTTCATTAGCTTTGGCAATATTGTGAGTGTAAATTTTCTCTGCATCATCTTCGTTTTTCATATAGCGGGCAATATCACGCTCGCGAATTAAATGAAGTAAAGGGTAGGGAGAGCGGTTGGTATAATTTGCTACGCTGTCTATCGCTTCGCCATCGAACTGATAGTTAGGATGAAAACTAGCAAGTTGATACACGCCCGTATACCCCCAATCAGATAGCATGCGGTCACATATCGCCAATACATCTAGGTAGTCATCAAAGGAAGCTGTAGACGATGAGGGCACAATAACAAGGGTAGTGGCAATATCGTCTTGTTCGTCTAAGCGTTTACACTCATCGAAAAGCGAGGCAATAACATCGCCTGCATCCCCATTAACCACGACACAGTGAATTTGGCCCGGTTGACGGACGAAACCTGCAAAGGGGCAAAAGTTGTGGTTGATGACAATGTCATCAACCCAACGCATAGTGGCTTCAATAAGATGGGTATCGTTCACGATTTCAACTTAAGAGTGGTATTTAACGTAAGCTTCTAAGGTATTTTCTATTAAGCTAGCAACTGTCATGGGACCCACACCACCAGGTACCGGGGTGATCCATCCTGCACGTTGTTTGGCTGGCTCAAAGTCCACGTCACCCACTAATGAACCGTCACTCACACGGTTAATACCTACATCGATAACAATAGCGCCGGGCTTAATCCAGTCGCCAGGAATAAAGTTTGGTTTACCTACCGCAACCACAAGAAGGTCTGCACGACTTACGTGGGCTTTTAAATCTTGTGTAAATTTATGACAAGTAGTGACCGTACAACCCGCAAGCAATAATTCTAAGCTCATTGGGCGACCCACAATATTAGAGGCTCCCACAATCACAGCGTCTAGTCCTTTCACTGGACGCTTAGTGGCCTCAATCATCGTCATGATACCTTTCGGAGTGCATGGGCGAAGCGCTGGGATACGTTGTGCCAATCTACCTATATTATAAGGATGGAAGCCATCTACATCTTTATGGGGGTGAATACGCTCTAATACTTTTTCTGCATTCAAACCGGCAGGTAAGGGCAACTGCACTAAAATGCCGTCTATTTCCTTGTCGTCATTTAATTGGTCAACAAGTGCTAACAGTTCGCTTTCTGTGGTATCGGCGGGTAAATCAAAAGAGCGAGATACAAATCCCACTTCATCACACGCTTTTCGTTTGTTAGAAACATAGACTTGTGAGGCGGCATCGCTACCGACTAACACAACGGCTAATCCAGGTTGACGTTTCTTTGCGTTAATAAGTGAATCTACATAAGAAGCAACATGCTGGCGAACTTGTTTGGCAATTAATTTGCCGTCAATTAAATGAGCTGTCATAGAAGTGATTATAATGTGTGGTCATTAAGTGCTAATTATTGTTTCATAAAACAGCATGTGGCGACCAGTAGAAACACACAAATACTGTAAATCGCAAAAAGTTTAAAAAGATTTGCGCTTATATAAGGTAAATTTCGATAAATAATGAAAATGTCTATCATAGGTAAACACGTGTCGAACCTTCAGGTTCGCATTTAATTATCGGTTTTTAGGTTTTAATTAGTTTGAAAAATGCTCAAAGTGCTCAAAAAAGCACATTTATGGGCGCTTTATGAGCGGTTGAATATTTTATTTAAAAAAGTGTTTGACGAGGTGGGGTCTTGTCAGTAATATTCGCACCCCGTAACGGCACAGACGCAAATTGCTTCAAACGTATCGTTACGCAGTCGGTGAGTGGCGCAGCTTGGTAGCGCACTTGTTTTGGGTACAAGGGGTCGTAGGTTCAAATCCTATCTCACCGACCATTTTTTGCAAGCGAAGATTCGCCGAGCGTCCGTAGCTCAGCTGGATAGAGCAACGGCCTTCTAAGCCGTGGGTCGCAGGTTCGAATCCTGCCGGACGCGCCATGCGAGTCAGGTAGGACCTGATTCGGATTGGTCGAATCTTTAAAGGTAAACATGTACTATCAATTCAACATGTTTATTTATTGCAAGCACCTCAGTGGTGGGCGTAGCTCAGTTGGTAGAGCCCCGGATTGTGATTCCGGTTGTCGTGGGTTCGAGCCCCATCGTCCACCCCACTTTTTCGCGGGAGTGGTGGAATTGGTAGACACGCTGGATTTAGGTTCCAGTGCTTCACGGCGTGAGAGTTCAAGTCTCTCCTTCCGCACCATGTTTTAAGCTTTTTTTACAAAAGCTGTTGTAAGTAACTGTCGGTGAGTGGCGCAGCTTGGTAGCGCACTTGTTTTGGGTACAAGGGGTCGTAGGTTCAAATCCTATCTCACCGACCATTTACTCTATCCTCTTTATATTTTCCTTATTAAATTCCTTATTTCTATCCGTTTGCACACTTATCATTCAAAAGCGTGTTACAAACTTGTGTTTCCCTCTCGACTCTCGTTCTCTGCGACTGTATACTACGGCGTCTTTTTTTAACTCGTATGTTTGTAACAAATACGCGATTAACACAGTATTGTGTGGTGTTTTGTTAGTGCAAACGTCGGAAACGACCTCTACCCCGGTGTGATATGCCATATAGGCATGACGGGAGAGGGGATTGAGAACAAAGCGCTTAAATAGGCGTAAAGTTGAGGTAATATAATGCAAGTTTCAGTCGAGACGACCCAGGGTTTAGAACGCCGTCTTACTATCACCGTTCCAGCTGACGCTATTGATTCAGCTGTTAAATCTCGCCTACAGCAATTGGCGAAAACGCAACGAATCAACGGTTTCCGCCCAGGCAAGGTACCAGTAAGCGTAATCAAAAAGCGTTTCGGCCAAGCAGTGCGTCAAGAAATTGCTGGTGATGTAATGCAGCAAAACTTCTACCAGGCTATCGTTCAAGAAAAAATTCAACCAGCTGGTATGCCTAATTTCGAACTGACTAAAGATGAAGATGGTCAGGATTTGGAATTTGTTGCTTCTTTTGAAGTGTATCCAGAAGTAGAAGTTAAAGGCATCAACGATATCGAAATCGAAAAGCCAGTAGTAGAAATTACTGACGAAGATCTTGATAACATGATGGTAACGCTACAGAAGCAACACGCTTCTTGGAAAGAAGTTAAACGTAAAGCGAAGAAAGACGATAAAGTTGTTATCGATTTCGTTGGCTCTATCGACGGTGAAGAATTTGAAGGCGGAAAAGCTGAAGATTTCGAACTTGAACTAGGTCAAGATCGCATGATCCCAGGTTTCGAAAAGCCACTTGTTGGCGCGAAAGCGGGCGAAGAAGTAACAGTAGAAGTCGCTTTCCCTGAAGATTACCACGCTGAAAACCTTAAAGGTAAAGACGCGGTATTCCAAGTAACAGTGAAAAAAGTAGAAGGCCAGTCACTTCCTAAAGTTGACGAAGAGTTTGCTACCTTGTTCGGTGTTCAGGAAGGTGGTGTTGACGCGCTTAAAGCTGAAGTTCGTAAGAACATGCAACGCGAGTTAGATCAAACACTTAAAACTCAGGTTAAAGAAGACGTTATTGCTAAATTGGTTGACGCTAACGAGCTTGATATTCCTCAAGCACTTATCGACCAAGAAGTTAACGCTTTACGTGAACAAGCTAAACAGCGTTTCAGCCAACAGGGCGGTGGTCAAAACCTTCCAGAGTTGCCAGCTGAATTATTTACCGATAATGCCAAGCGTCGTGTTTCAATTGGCCTATTATTAGGTGAAGTAATTAAGCAAAACGAACTTAAAGCTGACGAAGCAAAAGTAAACGAGATGATCGAAACTGCTGCTTCTGCGTATGAAGACCCTCAAGAAGTTGTAGAATACTACAACAACAACCAAGAGCTTATGCAGCAAATGCAAAACGTTGCACTAGAAGAGCAGGCGGTTGAGTGGGTACTTGAGCAAGCTAAAGTTACCGAAGTAACTAAAGCTTTTGACGAGGTTATGAACAAACAGGCGTAATTTTTTACTGTCTGATTGACTTCACCTGTCAGCAACTGCTTAAATGCTCGGAGCCTTCCGAGCATTTTTGTTTTTAACGCTAGATAATCAAGGTAGCTATGACTAATACCCCATTTGATCCAATGAATGCACTTGTTCCTATGGTAGTTGAACAGACTTCCAAAGGTGAACGTTCGTACGACATCTATTCTCGTCTACTAAAAGAAAATGTTATTTTCTTAGTAGGGCAGGTAGAAGACCACATGGCCAACCTGATTGTGGCTCAAATGCTATTTTTGGAAGCTGAAAATCCAGAAAAAGACATTTTCCTTTATATCAATTCACCTGGCGGTTCTGTAACTGCGGGTATGGCAATTTACGACACCATGAATTTCATCAAGCCAGACGTAAGCACAGTATGTGTGGGTCAAGCGGCTAGCATGGGTGCGTTCCTGCTATCTGGTGGCGCTAAAGGTAAGCGTTACTGTTTACCAAATTCTCGCGTGATGATTCACCAACCTTTAGGTGGTTTCCAAGGTCAAGCATCAGATTTTGAAATTCATGCGAAAGAAATCCTGTCTATTAAAGAGAAGTTGAACCGCTTAATGGCGCAACACACTGGACAAGATTACGAAAAAGTTGCCCACGACACCGATCGTGACAACTTCCTTAGTGCAACTGAAGCCAAAGAATACGGCTTGATCGACCAAGTTATGACAAATCGATCTGACGCGGCTGCAACTAAGTAGTATAGTTATATATAGTAGACCTGAACTAGTGCTTGGCACGATTTGGTTTTCGGTTCAGGCAAGGCAGAGGCAATAGTAATGAGTGATAAACAAAGCGGTGACGGTGATAACAAGTTACTGTACTGCTCGTTTTGTGGCAAAAGCCAACACGAAGTAAGAAAGTTAATAGCAGGCCCGTCGGTATTTATTTGCGATGAGTGTGTTGAGTTATGTAACGATATCATTCGCGAAGAAATCAAGGAAATCGCGCCTAAGCAAAAGCAGGATGCTTTACCAAAGCCAAATGAAATCCATGCACACTTAGATGACTACGTTATCGGTCAAGAGCACGCCAAAAAAGTATTGTCTGTAGCGGTGTATAACCATTACAAACGTTTGCGTAACGGTGATGTGCACGATGGTGTGGAGCTTGGTAAGAGTAATATCCTACTTATCGGGCCAACGGGTAGTGGTAAAACATTACTGGCAGAAACCCTTGCACGTTTGCTTGACGTTCCGTTCACAATGGCAGATGCAACGACATTAACCGAAGCCGGTTATGTGGGTGAAGATGTTGAAAACATCATTCAAAAGCTTCTGCAAAAATGTGATTACGATGTAGAAAAAGCCCAACGCGGCATTGTCTACATTGATGAAATTGATAAAATTTCGCGTAAATCAGATAACCCATCTATTACTCGTGATGTATCGGGTGAAGGTGTACAGCAAGCATTGCTTAAGCTTATTGAAGGTACTGTTGCTTCAGTGCCTCCACAAGGCGGCCGTAAGCATCCACAGCAAGAGTTTTTGCAGGTAGATACCTCTAAGATTCTGTTTATTTGTGGTGGTGCGTTCGCTGGCCTAGATAAGGTTATTGAACAACGTGCACAAAAGGGCACGGGTATTGGATTCGGTGCGGCTGTTAAGTCTAAATCTCAAAACACCGCGAAAATAAGCGAGTTGTTCAAGCAAGTAGAACCACAAGACTTGGTCAAATACGGGTTAATTCCTGAATTTATCGGTCGTCTACCTGTGGTAACTAGCCTTGAAGAATTGAATGAAGAAGCCTTGATTCAAATTCTTAAAGAGCCTAAGAATGCGATTACGAAGCAGTACTCAGCATTATTTGATATGGAAGATGTGGAACTTGAGTTCCGTGACGACGCATTGCACGCTATCGCTAAAAAGGCGATGGATCGTAAAACCGGTGCCCGTGGTCTTCGTTCAATTGTTGAAGCTGTTTTGCTTGATACCATGTACGAATTACCGTCTGCGGTAGACGTAAGTAAAGTAGTTATTGATGAAACCGTCATTCGTGGCGAATCAAAACCTATTTTAATTTACGACAATACAGATAAGAAAGCGGCTTCTGAGTAAGCCTGTTTACTTTCAAAAAAAGGTCCTTCGGGGCCTTTTTTGTTTTCGAGAGGCGTAAAAAATGCGCCTGCATTAGGTAGTGCTAATCTCGCCTTACAACCCAACCCAACCCAACCCAACTTCAAATTCAAATTCAATATTCAGAGTTTTTATCTCAAATGTGTAACGTGATGCTAAAATTTTACGCTTTCCAATATAGCGTGAACCAGCTTTTCTCTGCCTTTTAAAAAACAACTTGCTGGTTATTTAAGCAAACAAACTCGTTTAACCTATCCTTTCTGATAGATTCGGCAACAAACTGTTGCCATACGGTCTAAAATCGATAATGGTAAAGAAAAGCAGGGAAAGCAGCGAATTTACGTACATTAAGAATGTTTTATTTGAACTTTGCCCTAGCATCCCCATATCAATCGACAATGCTAACTAATAGAGAACACGTATGACAGTTGAGCGAGAAAATCGCATTGAAATTCCTGTGCTTGCCTTAAGGGACGTGGTTGTTTATCCGCATATGGTCATACCCTTATTTGTCGGGCGAGAAAAATCGATCCGTTGTCTTGAAGCGGCAATGGAAAACGAGAAACAGATTTTCTTAGTGGCCCAGAAAGATGCCGGTGTAGACGAACCTGATGCCGATGACATTTATACCGTTGGTACTATTGCTACCATTCTTCAACTTTTGAAACTACCTGACGGCACCGTAAAAGTGTTAGTAGAAGGGAGTGTGCGTGGTGAAGTTGAAGGTTATGAGCAATCAGAGCCTTTCTTTGTTGCTAAGGTAAATAAAATTGAAGACGGTGCTATCGATGAGAGCGAGCAAGAAGTGCTTATTCGCTCTGCGGTATCGCAGTTTGAAGGTTACGTTAAGCTAAACAAAAAAATACCGCCTGAGGTACTTACGTCGCTAAATGGTATTGAAGATGCTGCACGCTTAGCAGACACCATGGCCGCGCACATGCCACTTAAACTCACCGAAAAACAGAAAGTGCTAGAAATGAAAGGGGTGAACGAACGCCTTGAGTATTTAATGGCCTTGATGGAAGGTGAAATCGATTTGCTACAGGTTGAGAAGAAAATTCGCACCCGTGTTAAAAAGCAAATGGAAAAAAGCCAGCGTGAGTACTACTTGAATGAGCAAATGAAAGCCATTCAAAAAGAACTCGGTGAGCTTGATGATGCACCAGACGAATTTGAAGCGTTAGCGAAGAAAATCGAAGACGCTAAAATGCCGCAAGAAGCGTTAGACAAAGCAAAGTCTGAGCTACAAAAGCTTAAGATGATGTCGCCTATGTCGGCAGAAGCTACTGTGTTACGCAGCTATATCGAGTGGCTAACCAATGTACCGTGGAATAAACGCTCCCCGGTGAAGAAAGATTTATCTCGCGCTGAAGTGGTTTTAAATGAAGACCATTACGGTTTAGAGAAAGTCAAAGAACGCATTTTAGAATATCTTGCGGTACAACAGCGTGTTAAGAAGCTTAAAGGACCCATTTTGTGTCTTGTAGGGCCTCCTGGCGTAGGTAAAACCTCTCTAGGCCAATCTGTTGCGAAAGCGACAGGGCGCAAGTATGTACGTATGGCATTGGGCGGCGTGCGTGATGAAGCTGAAATTCGTGGGCACAGACGTACCTACATTGGCTCATTGCCCGGTAAGCTAGTGCAAAAGATGGCAAAGGTAGGGGTGAAAAACCCACTTTTCCTATTAGATGAAATTGATAAGATGTCGTCTGATATGCGCGGTGACCCAGCGTCTGCCTTACTAGAAGTGCTTGACCCAGAGCAGAATAATAGTTTCAGTGACCACTATTTAGAAGTGGATTACGACTTATCTGATGTAATGTTTGTGGCTACCTCGAATAGCATGAATATTCCGGGCCCGTTACTTGATCGTATGGAAGTTATTCGTCTTTCTGGTTATACCGAAGACGAAAAACTCAATATTGCAACACGTCACTTAATCAGCAAGCAAATGGAACGTAATGGGCTTAAGTCTAAAGAGCTTGAGATTACCGAATCGGCCATTATCGGCATGATTCGTTATTACACCCGTGAAGCTGGTGTACGTAGCTTAGAGCGTGAAATTTCTAAGGTATGTCGTAAAGCCGTAAAAGATATCCTGCTGACTAAGAGCAAAGATAAAGTGTCAGTGACCCAAGATAATCTTAAGGATTACTTAGGCGTACAACGCTTCGATTACGGTAAAGCTGATAAAGACAATCAAATTGGCCAAGTTACCGGGTTAGCATGGACACAAGTAGGTGGTGATTTACTGACTATTGAAACCACGTCCGTGCCGGGTAAAGGCAAAATGACATCAACCGGTTCGCTTGGTGATGTTATGCAGGAATCTATTAAAGCTGCAATGACGGTTGTGCGCAGTCGCGCTGAAAAGCTTCGTATTAACGAAGATTTTTATGAAAAACGCGATATTCACGTGCACGTGCCTGAAGGTGCTACACCAAAAGATGGCCCAAGTGCGGGTATCGCAATGTGTACTGCTTTAGTGTCATCGTTAACAGGTAACCCTGTTAAATGCGATGTGGCCATGACCGGTGAAATCACACTACGTGGTGAAGTATTAGCCATTGGTGGTTTGAAAGAAAAGCTACTGGCCGCACACCGTGGTGGAATTAAAACGGTGGTTATTCCAGCAGAAAATGAACGTGATCTGGAAGAAATTCCAGAAAATGTGAAAAAAGATTTATCAATTCACCCTGTAAAGTGGATTGATGATGTGCTTGATATTGCACTTCAAGAGCCAGTAGAGTCTTTTGAGGTTGCAACGAAAAGCTAAAATGGTTGGCTGCATGTCCTAATTTTAAAGGCTTGCAGCCTTAAATTTGCAATAATTGATTAAAAAGTGTGCATACCTTCGCCAATTCGCCTATTTTTTTCAAAATAGGGCTTTCTTGTCGCAAGAGTTGTGTTACCTTTAATTTGTATTCGCTTGAAGCCTTGCCACAAAAGGGATTGCAGCGATTCAATAAAAGTTAATTAATTGTGACAGATGCTTGATGTTCAGAATCAAGCTTGCTATAACGTTCAATCAAATCGTTTTGGACAAACAGTATAATAACAATCGAAGGGGATCATAATAGTGAACAAGTCTCAACTTATCGACCAAATTGCTGCTGGCGCAGATATTTCAAAAGCAGCTGCCGGCCGCGCTCTAGATGCATTCACTGACTCAGTAACTGCAGCACTTAAAGACGGTGACCAAGTGGCACTAGTCGGTTTCGGTACTTTCTCAGTACGTGAGCGCTCTGCTCGTAGTGGTCGTAATCCACAAACTGGTGAGACTATTCAGATTTCAGCGGCGAAAGTTCCTTCTTTCAAAGCTGGTAAAGCTCTGAAAGACGCTTGTAACTAAGCAAAACTTGCAAGAAAAAGGCGATGGCTTATGCCATCGCCTTTTTTATTTGTAACGCCGAATTTATCATTTCCCACTATTTTCTTTATCTCACCTATAGCGCGACAGTGCATTGCGCACCACGCTGCGGTTTTATTGAACAATAGAAGGATTAGTTTTTGTTAAGCCGTTTATCTTCACAGGTATTAGGTTATAATCACCGCTTATTTTTTGCCATGATGTTAGCGTAGGCATTATCCAACGCTAAAGGGCAAGTGTAGTAAGCAACGGAGTTGAAGAACAATCATGCTAGAAAGAATCAGAGAAGGTTCTCAAGGCCCATGGGCAATGGCAATTATTGCCCTTATCGTATTGAGTTTCGTGTTTGCTGGTGTAGGAAGCTACCTGACGTCTTCAGGTACTACGGCAGTAGCAACAGTTAATGGCGAAGAAATTTCTGCTCAGGAATTAGAACGCGGTTATCAGAACCAACGGGCACAAATGGAATCACAATTTGGCGAAAGCATTGCCCAGTTGTTTTCAAGCGAACAGTATTTAAGTGACTTTCGTCGTAACGTACTAGATAGACTTATTGCTGAAAAACTAATTCAGCAACAAGCACAGGAAATGGGCTTGCGCGTTAGCGATGCGCAAATTCGTGAAACTATCGTACAAATGCCAGAGTTTCAGTTCGGTGGTCAATTTGACAACGACCGTTTCCAAACTATCTTGCGTCAAAACGGTTTTCAGGTTGCTGACTTCCGTGACTACTTACGAATTCAAATGACACAAAATCAATTGGCTGCTGCGTTAACAAATTCTGAGTTTACGTTACCTAGTGAAGCTGAACGTGCAAATGCATTGCAACTTCAAACTCGTGACGCTAAGTACGTGATGATTGATTCTGCTTCATTCGCCGAGTCGGTGGAAGTAACAGAAGATGACATTGCTGAATATTACAACGCTAACATCACTGCATTTGATACCGAAGAGCAAATTAAGCTTGCCTATGTATCACTTACAGTAGAAGACGTTAAAAGCCGCGTAAGCGTAGATGACGACGCCGTTCGCACTTACTATGACAATAACCTAAGCGGTTATGGCAAAGAAGAAGAGCGTCGTGTGTCACATATTCTTATTGAAGCTGGCGATGACGCTGAAGCAGCGAAAGCGAAAACTCAAGCGCTTTTAGAACAACTGAACGACGGTGCTGATTTTGCAGAGTTAGCTGAAAGCAGTTCAGATGACACCTTTTCTGCTGAAAATGGCGGTGATCTAGATTTCATTACGCCTGGAATGATGGACGATGCGTTTGATGAAGCGGTATTTAGTTTAGCCAATGTGGGTGACTATACCGACGTTGTTGAAACTGAGTTCGGTTTTCACATCATTAAATTAACTGAACTTAAAGAAGCGCAAGTTCAAGCATTTGAAGATGTAGAAGCAGAAATCCGCGAAACATTGCTAACCGACAAAGCATTAGAAGAATTCTTTGAGTTGCAGAACACCATGGCTGAAATTGCATTTGAAGTGCCAGATACACTAGAAGATGTCGCTAATGCAGTTGATTTACCTGTGCAAGAAACTGGCTTGTTTAGTCGTAACACTGCGCCAGTAGATATGAGCTCACCAGCACTGACTGAAGTCGCGTTTTCTTCTGAACTTATTGATGAAGGCGTTAACAGTGACATTATCGAGTTAGATGATGAAACGGTAGTTGTAGTGCGTGTTGTAGAACATTTGCCACAGCGTACTCAAGCGCTAGACGAAGTTCGTGAAGGTATTGTAGCAACAGTGAAAGCACAGAAGGCGCAAGAAGCGGCTGAGAGCTGGGCTACAGGTATTGTTGATTCGCTGAAACAAGGTGAAAGTGTAGCGTCTACATTAGCGGAAAAATCACTAAGCTGGGAAACTGCTGAAGCTGTAGCGAGAAGTGGTAGTACATTAAACCGCAGTATCGTAGATAAACTGTTTACCTTATCTAGTGAAGCTGAAAAGCGCGTAGATGTGATTGCAACCGTGAACGGTGACGTTGCCATTGTCGAGCTTGTTAAAGTGAATAGTGCGCCTACGCTAAGTGCTGAGATGTCAGAAAGTCTGAAACCTCGTTTAGCACAGATGCAAGGTCAACGTGTTTACCAACAGTTTATTGAAGCATTACGTGCTGATGCCGATGTGACGGTGTCTGAAAGCCTTTAGTATTATTGAGCTTACTGTTTAGGGGCTGGCGAGAATATAAGCGGGCTGAAACGTAAAACTATTATGTTTTAGTCCTAGCGCTCGTTTTATTTATTCTTAACGGTAAGCCAAAAATACGAAAAAAAGCCAGTGTTGAACAAGCGATGTTGTTATCGCTTCGCCAACACTGGCTTTTTTTGTGGGCGTTTGTCTTTAATAAGTAAAAGTACTAATGGGTGAGAAAAAGCATGAGAGCGTAAAAAGCCGCAATAACACTCGACAATACCAGTATGTAAGTAAAACCTTGTTTACCCTGCGCTAGGGAATAGCTATTCAGCCTTAAGTAGCCAAACCACAATAACGACAAGATAAGTGGTATCAGTACAATAATCTTTAGCAAAACTCGACCTCGCGTTGTATCGGTAAAGGGGCATCACATTATGTGTAGTGCAGTAGCTTTCAGTAGTAAGTCAATCCCACTGCATGATTATAAGTTTAACGATAAACCATAACTCTAACTATATATGAGTACAGTCTAGAAAGGGAATACAGTTTAGCCTGCGGGTTATTTTAATTTTCGGGGGCATTGATACCTGTAATAGTCATTAATGCGCTAGTAACTAATAAGCTAGTAATGAATGAGGTAGTAAATAACAAACTAGAAGCTAAGCGGTTAGACTGTCCTTGCTGTATTAACCTCGTTTTACTTACTTCGGTTTGTTTATCCTTTTCTTTGTCATTTTCTTGTCTTAATTTTGTTATCCCCGTGTCATCTTTACTTTGTGTAATAACGGGTAAGCAAACTAATAGACTTCATTTACCCTTATGAACACTACAGCACTGTCCTTAGTTCACCACGCTAGAAGCATTTATTTTGCTGAGGTGCTTATGGCACGGGAATCCATCACCCCAGTTGATGCAGGGTGTCAAAGCTATCTTATGCATCGTTTGGAAAAGCTAGGCTTTGTATGTGAAAAGCACAAAGTAAAAGGGGTGACTAATTTAATTGCTAAATGGGGTAATGGGCCTACCCACTTTGCTTTTTCTGGCCACACCGATGTGGTGCCACCAGGGCCGCCGGAAAAATGGAAATCTAACCCTTTTTGCCCAGCGATAAGCCAAAATAAACTTTATGGTCGTGGCGCTGCCGACATGAAAACGGGTGTTGCTGCTATGCTAGCAGCCACAGAAAGAGCGCTCCCATCAATGGACTCGAACCAATTTACCTATTGGTGGTTGATTACCAGTGATGAAGAAGGCGAGGCTGAATATGGTTCTAAATGGATAAAGGCCTATTTAGATGCTAAACAAATTACCCTTGATATGTGCTTAGTGGGCGAGCCTACTGCTACGCATTCTACTGGCGATACCATAAAGGTAGGACGTAGAGGTTCCTTATCAGGCTCTATTGTCGTATCGGGTAAACAGGGGCACGTAGCCTACCCACATACCTGCGATAACGCTATTCACAAAGCAAGCAGAATTATACAGGCGTTATCCTCTTATGAATTTGAACAAGGTAGCCTAGACTTTCCAGGTACATCCCTGCAAGTCACTCACGTTGATACGGGCGCTTTTACTGATAATTTAGCGCCGGGAAGTACACGTATTGAATTTAATGTGCGCTATGCATGGCAATTTAACCGCGACAGCCTAGTTAAGTTGCTAGCAAGTATTATTGGCGAGGTAGATGGCGGCGCGTGGGTAAGCTGGTCTAGACCTTGTGAATCCTATATGAGTAGCACCAATACGCAAAAGCGCTGCTTAATTACTATTGCAGAAAAAGCCATTGTGCAAGCCACAGGCAGATACCCCCTAGTCAGCACCTCTGGAGGAACATCAGACGGACGGTTTTTCGCATCAGACACAACCCAAGTGGTAGAACTGGGTGTGCCAAATGCTACTATTCATCAAGTTAACGAGCATGTGCATTTATCGGATATAGTAACGTTAGAAGATATCTTCACCGATATTCTGCTAAGCCTATAAATTTACGCCGACTTCTTCAATTCAGGCTTTAATTGAGTTGCTCCTAAATAACGTTCCTTTTTCTTTGGCGTTAGCGCTTCTAAATCGACCACTACCAAGCCATCTATGCAGTCGTTAAAATCAGGATCTACATTGAAATCGAGGAAGGCCACTCCACCCGTTTTCGAGAGTTCACTGTATTGCTTGTATAAAGTAGGTACATTAACCCCCATATTAGCGAGTAGATGCTTTAACTGGGTAAACTCAGATTTGTAGTCTTTACCTGTAAAGGTATACAAGGCATCTTGCGACATTTGATAAGGGCGTTTCGATTTAGCTTGGCCAAATTTAGCCGGAAAGTAAATTGAGTAAAACTGTACGATCAAATCTTTAGCTGGCTGAGGATAAGCGTTACTTAACGACACGGCCCCAAACATATATCGGTATTTCGGGTAACGATTTAAAAACGCGCCAATGCCTACCCATAAATAATCTAGGCTACGTTTACCCCAATAGCAGGGTTGTACAAAGCTTCTGCCCAGTTCTAACCCTGCACCAAACATGGTGGCATTAGCACTAGCATCGGTATTAGTCTTGCCGGTGCCATAATCGAACAAGGTGGCTGAATATAACCCCGTAGGGTGGTCTTGTTGACTCAGTATTTCTGCATCTCCAAATCGATAAGCGCCTACGATTTCTAAATTACTTTCATCCCACAAAATCAAATGATAATAATGAGTATCGTATTGGTCTATATCACGGCGTTTGTTCGTGCCTTCGCCCACTGCCCGAAATGCAATTTCTCTCAAGCGACCAATTTCACGCATAATTGGTGAGCAATTTTTATGTTGGTATAAATATATCGACTGACCATCACTGGTATGGCCTAAGTGTTCACATTGCTTCATTGCACGGGAAAGCTCTTTTCTGTCTTCCGGCATGGCCACTGGGGCTTGGGTGTCGAAAATACCTTTCTTGTTGCTGCCAATTCGATATAAGTGGCGTTTAAATAGTTTCACCTGATCTTTAAGCGCTATGCTGGTTTGTTGGTAAGACTCAAAGGGAATAAGCTCGCCTATTCGCATAGGAAGGTGTTTCTTGCGTTGCTTAAACATTTCTTTTACTAGCAGCGCAGTGGCTAAGGGTTTGTATACCATAGACACCCCATAAAACAGCGGGCTATTTTTGGCATCAATATAAACCGGAAGAATAGGGGATTTGGCTTGTCGGGCGATGCGCAAAAAACCGGAATGCCAAAGCGTATCTCTTACACCTTGAGGTCGTAGTCGTGACACTTCCCCAGCGGGAAAGATTAAAATGGCGCCGTCTGAACGCAAGTGTTCTTGTATAGCGCTTAAATGCTGTTTCGGCGTACCGCCTTGCATGTTGTTTACTGGCAGTAACATATCGTGCAAAGGCTCAATGGCCATGAGCATTTGGTTCGCCACGACTTTTAAATCGTGACGAACTTCACTCACCAACTTAATTAACGCAAGGGCGTCTAGTGAGCCGATAGGGTGATTGGCAATAATCACCACGCGTCCTTGTGATGGAATACGCTCTTTCTCTACGTCACGGGTAGAGTAGCTAATATTGAAGTATTCGAGCACTTGCTCAACAAAGTCGATATCTTCGTAGTGGGGGTAGGTTTCGCCGAACTCTATTATTTCTCGTTCATGCAAAAGGTGGCGCAGCACAAACGATAAAGACCTAAACAACAAGGGGTTGTTAGCCACTTGGGGATAGTGTTTATTTAGTACTTCATCAACTGTAAACATAGTCTTTCTCGGTTTTTGCGAACAATAGCAGGGGAATGTGACGTTTTTCACACAGTTTGATGTCAGTTATCTGACAATGCAGAGACCCGCGTTCCGTGCATTATGAAACGCGGGTTTAAGTGGTATGCTTATGCTGCTTTTGATGGTGAATTTTTCACTTTCAATGGGGTAACGTTATCTGCGTTGTTCATGGTCTCAAGGGAGTAAATCAGGGATAGGTTTCCATTTTCGTCTTCACCCAACGCAGTACAGTTTTCCATCCAATCACCGTCGTTAATGTAGTGGATGCCATTTTCCATTGTGCTTTCAGGGTGATGAATATGACCACAAATTACGCCATCAAGCCCCATTTCTGCGGCACGAGAACAACAAGCCTCTCGGTAGCGAGCAATTGCTTCATTTGCGCCTTTGATGTGCTTTTTAATGTAACCTGCAAGTGACCAGTACTCACGTTTACGCCAACTACGAAAACGATTGAACTCGCGATTTAAAAACAGCAGTAGGTCGTAACCTTTATCACCAATCCACGCATGGAATTTACCCATGGTGACATCGCCATCAAATTGATCGCCATGTAACACAAGGTAGCGTTTGCCTTGGGCAGTGGTATGCACAAGTTGACGTTCAATTTCGATATCACCAAATGCCATGCCTGAATATGACTGAATGGGTTCGTCATGATTACCTGGGAGATAAACAACGCGAGTGCCATCTTGGCTCATCGCCATTAGCTTATGCATAACTTGATTGTGCGCTTGCGGCCAACGAAATTGTTTTGTCATTTGCCACATATCGACAATGTCGCCAACCAAATATAGGGTATCGACAGTGACACTGTTTAAAAATGAAAGTAGGTACTCAGCTTTGCAATCACGATTGCCAAGATGAATGTCAGAAAGCCAAAGTGTGCGGTAATGTGTTTTTTTCATAGCAAGGTCCCAAAGCGATTGCCTTGGAACGCCACTATATGGAGGTTAATTGACAAAATAGTGACGCTTGTTTGACGATAGTGTTACAGCTAGCTTTTCTACAGACTCTGGTTCTTATAGAAGCTCATCGGCTAATGCCAGTAACTTCTCTCGCATCCACTTATTCACTAAATCCTCATCAGCTTGCTTATGCCAATACATGTGAATGGGCATAAGTGGTACGTCAAAGGGCAGTGCGGTAACGGCAACTGGCAGGCTGCTAGTAATCTGCTGTGCATAACGACTTGGTACGGTAAGTAATAAATCTGATTTACTGACTACGCTTGCCGCAGCGAAGTAATGTTCGCACTGTAGCGCAAATTGTCGCGTGGCGTTTTGTTTCGCAAGCGCTAAGTCTACCGTATCTAATCGAGAGTCTTTCAAGGTAACCAGAACGTGGGATGCTGCTACATAATTGGCTAGTGTTTTATCTTTTAAAATGGGGTGTTCTTTCGAACAGATAAGCACGAAATGCTCGTCGCATACCAGTGTTGACCGAATATCAGGGCCTGTAGGCACCAACGCATCGATAACAATATCCAGTTCTTTATTGGCAAGGGCGGTTTCAAGTTCAGGGCGGGTAACCCGCCTGCTAGTTACGGTAATATTTGCTGCATTTTGCAAAAGCTCGGGAATAAGTGTGGGTAGAAAGGTCGACTCAAGAATGTCTCTTAACCCTAACCTTATTTCTCTTTTATAGCGGCTGATATCAAAGTCGATAGGATCTGACAGCGTAGACTCTAAGTGAGAGAGAGCTTCTTTTACCGGTTGAATGATAGATTGGCACAACGGGGTTGGTACCATTCGCCGGCTATGGCGCACGAATAGCTCATCATCAAATTTTTCTCGTAAACGTGACATTGCATGACTCACGGCCGGTTGCGTTAAATGCAATGCTTTGGCAGCCGCAGTAATACTCTCTTCTTCATACACAGCTTTAAGTACAAAAAACAAATTGAGGTCTATTTTTCCATGCATCATATTTATGAAATTCCATAAAGAAGTATCATTTTTATTTATTTTTATCGAGGTTACACTGGCTTGAATGTTAATGGAAGGATATATTTGTGAGTGAAACGTTAAGATCCACCTCGAGTGATTCATTAAAAGAGCAAGCGCAGAAGATGACATTGGGAAGTGATAAATTTGCTATCCCTATGCCGCCATCGTTTGATAACAAAAGTGCACAACAAGCGTATGAAAAACAGCGTCTAGCCTCGGCATTTCGCGCGTTCGCTATGCATGGATTTGATGAAGGCCTTGCGGGGCATATTACTTTGCGGGATTGTATCGACCCCGAAACATTTTGGGTTAACCCATTGGCCGTGCATTTTTCTAAAATTAAAGCATCGGACTTAGTTAGGGTAGATCACAACGGCAACATTGTGGAAGGTAAAGCCGTTATTAACTTGGCCGCATTTGCTATTCATTCTCGCATTCATGCAGCTAGAGACGATATCAACGCTGTTGCCCATGCACATACCACTTACGGGCGAGCGTTTGCGTCTTTAGGGGAAAAACTGCTACCTATTTCACAAGATGCTTGTGTGTTTTATGAAAATCATGGGTTATTTAATACCTTCACTGGCGTAGTGGCCGAACGTGAAGAAGGCGACTTAATTGCCCAAGCACTAGGTGAGGGCATTGGCGTGATATTGCAGAATCATGGTCTATTAACCGTAGGGTCTTCGGTAGACGCTGCTACTGCTAACTTTATTATGATGGATAGTTGTTGTCATAGTCAGTTACTTGCGCAAGCGGCTGGCGAACCTAAACTAATTGACCATGACACGGCAGTAAAGACACGCAAAGCAAATGGCAACGAGTTAGTCACGTGGGGCAACTATCAGCCGCTATACCAAGTGATTGAGTCACAAGATATGAGCTTTAAGGATTAACCTAGCGTTTTTTAAAACTTGGTAGACAAACTAGGTAAATGAAACCAGGTAGAACGAGCTGACGGATGAAGCTCATTTCATTTATGTAATACTAATTCAGCGTTACTCTGAGCATTAGGTCAAGGACGATACGTGTTTATCACCATTAAAAACTTACAATAACAAAGGGCATATATGCAGGCCTCGATTTTTACCGAAATACTTCTTCCACTGGCTTTGGCTTTCGTGATGTTTGGTATGGGTCTTACGTTAACGGTAGCCGATTTCACCCGTTTACTTAAAGCGCCTAAAGCCATCGTAGTGGGGCTGGTGGGGCAAACCGTATTGCTACCCTTATTGGCGTTTGGCTTGTGCATGGCATTTTCCCTCCATCCAGCAATGGCCATAGGTATTATGATTTTATCAGCGTGTCCTGGTGGCACGATGAGTAACTTAATAAGTCATATTGGGCGAGCGAACCTGGCGTTATCTGTAAGCTTAACAGCGCTATCTACCTTTATTTGCGTATTCTCAACGCCTTTTATAATCCACTATTCCATGGACTATTTCGCTGGTGAGAACGCACCTTCATTTTCCATTGTTACTACCGTCGTCGGCTTGGTTTGCGTGTCTATCGTGCCTGTCATCATTGGTATGGCAATACGACACTTCAAACCCACCTTTTCTATTAAGGTAGAGGGATTTTTTAGAACGTTTTCATTATGGTTCATGATTGCCATGATCATTGGCATATTAATTAGTGAGCGGGCGAATTTAATGGCGTCATTAGAAGAGGCCTTGCTAGTGTGTTTAGCCCTGAATATTTCAGCCGTGGTATTGGGCCTTATTTTAGCGTTTGCCTTTAAGTTGTCGAAAATTGACGGTATTACACTGGCTATTGAAGTGGGGGTGCAAAACGCAGCGCTGGCCATGTTAATTTGTATTACCTTCTTAAATTCTCCTGAATTTGCCGTGGCGGCTGGGGTTTACGGGTTAACCATGTATGCAGGCCCTGGGCTTTTAGCTGTATGGTCGAAGCGCCTGAAAAATGCCACTAAAAGCGCTGATGAAGGTAAGGACAAACCACTTGATACTCAAAAGGCCTAAGCTGAGCGCTAACAATAAGAGCAAAACACATGAGTACTAAAACAAGTCATAAAAAAATAAACGATAAAGAAAAACGCATTCTCATTACCGGTGGCGCCACGGGACTAGGGCAAGCCATAGCACTTGCGTTAAGTAACGAGCACAGTAAAAGCGGCGAACAATTGAAAATTTGTATCGCTGACATCCATGAGGAGCGAGGGCTAGAAACGCTTGCCCTACTAACAGAAAAAGGTACAGAGGCTTTCTATCAACCCTGTGACATTACCCAAGATGATGATGTCGCCAATTTGGTTAGCGCTATAGAAGCACGATGGGGCGGTGTTGATATCGTGTTCAACAACGCAGGTGTCGCGTCTGGCGGTAGTTTAAGTGATGAAAGTATTGCCCAGTGGAAATGGATTTTCGATATTAACCTGCTAGGCATGGTGCGTGTCAGCAAGGCTATATTGCCATTATTCAAAGCGCAGGGGGCGGGCTATTTTGTGAATATAGCGTCGCAAGCAGGGCTAACGCCTATTCCCTACATGAACAGTTACAACGCAGTAAAGGCGGCGGTAGTCTCACTGTCTGAAACCATGAAGCTAGAGCTTGCTCCCGATAATATCGATGTGAGTGTGGTGTGCCCTAGTTTTTTCAAAACCAACCTTGATGAGTCGATGCGAAGCGATAACCCCGCCATGCATAAAATGATGGCGCGGTTTTTTAAAAAAGCAGATATGACCAAAGAAGAGGTGGCGCAAAGTATTTGTGATCAGGTTTCCCAAAAGCGGTTTCTAATCCTTACCCATAAACTAGGTAAGCGGGCATTTTTGATGAAAAAACTACTACCCACTCAAACCTATATTAATAACATGCTAAAACAAACCAAAGCGATGAAACGTGCAATGGAAAGACGGTAACCCATGACGAATACAGTATTAGATAAAGCAGTATCAGTAAGAGAAGGCGAAGAACTAGACGTTAATGTCGTCGATGGGTGGCTGAAAAACCATATTCAAAACCTTATCGGCACACCTAAAGTGACACAATATTCAGGCGGTGCGTCTAACTGGACCTACTGTCTTGAATACGAAAATACGTCGTTAATATTACGCCGTGCACCCGCGGGCACTAAAGCGAAAGGTGCCCATGATATGGGGCGTGAATATCGTCTTCAAGCCGCGCTGAAGCCGGTTTATAGTTATGTGCCTGACATGCTCGCGTATTGCGATGATGAAGCCGTGATTGGCGCAGAGTTCTATATCATGGAAAAGCTGACTGGCGTTATTCCCCGTAAGAATCTTCCTCGCGATTTAAAGACCTCTCCAGAACAGACACATCAGCTGTGCAAAAATGTACTTGATAGCTTAATAGAGCTGCACAAAGTTGACTATAAGGCGGCAGGTTTAGACACCATTGGCAAAGGTAGCGGTTATATAGAGCGCCAAATTACAGGCTGGAGTGAGCGTTACACAAAAGCAAAAACCTGGAATGTCCCCTCTGGCAAAGGCGTTATGCGCTGGCTTAAAGCTAATATGCCAAGTGAAGAGCGTATTTGCATTACTCACAACGATTTTAGATTCGACAATGTGGTGTTAGATCCTAACGACTACACCAACATTTTAGGTGTGCTTGATTGGGAGTTGGCCACCCTTGGCGATCCCTTGATGGACTTGGGCAATACGTTGGCCTATTGGGTTAATGCTGACGATGATTTTCTCGCCCAATCTACACGTAGGCAGCCCACTCATCTAAAAGGCATGATGACACGAGATCAAGTGGTGGCTTATTACTGCAAGCAAATGGATGTTAACGTTGATGATTTCACTTTCTATGAAGTGTATGGCTTGTTTCGTTTAGCGGGTATTGCACAGCAAATCTACTACCGCTATCACCATGGACAAACCAATAACCCAGCGTTTAAAAATTTTTGGATATTCATTCATTATTTAATGTGGCGTTGTAAAAAGGCCATTCGTAAATCAGGAAAAAGAAAATGACAACAAGACAAAATATTCTGATCACGGGCGCAAGCTCAGGCCTTGGTAAAGGAATGGCGACGGAGTTCGCAAAGCAAGGTAGCAACTTAGCATTGTGCGCAAGGCGTTTAGACCGCTTAGAAGAGCTTAGAAGTGAGCTACTAGCAGTAAATCCTAACATCAAGGTGCTAATTAAGTCGCTTGACGTGAACGACCACAACGCGGTTTTTGAAGTCTTTGACGGGTTTAAACAAGAGATGGGGCAACTCGATAGAGTTATCATTAACGCGGGAATGGGTAAAGGAGCTTCTATTGGCACGGGGTTTTTTAATGCCAATAAGCAAACCGCAGAGACTAATTTTGTGGCAGCACTAGCGCAAGCCGAAGCGGCCATGACTATTTTCAGGGCCCAAAATTCTGGCCACCTAGTCACTATATCATCAATAAGTGCCGTAAGAGGGTTCAGGCGCGCTCTAACCGTTTATGCGGCTACTAAAGCGGGGCTTACGTCAATGACAGAGGGGATTCGCTTGGATGTGATGAATACGCCAATTAAGGTGAGCTGTGTGCATCCAGGATTTATTCGTACTGAAATTAATGAAACTGTAGAGAAAGTACCGTTCATTGTAGATATCGAAACCGGCTGTAAAGCGTTGGTGAAAGCGATTAATAAGGAAAAGGCAGTGTCTTATGTGCCAAGTTGGCCGTGGGCATTATTGCATTGGGTACTACGTGTTGCGCCTGCTAGCACCATTCGCAAAATGAGTTAGTGCCAAAGCTCTGATAAAAGCCTCTGACAAACGCATCTAACAAAAGCGCTATATAAAATGCGCCGAACAAAAGATACAAGCAGAAGAGGCTCAAAAAAAGATATCAAAAAAAAGACACAAAAAAAGCGCCAATAGGCGCTTTTTTACTAACTGTAAAATTTAAGCTAAAGCTTTAATTTGTGCAGCTAGGCGGCTCTTGTGACGAGCAGCTTTATTCTTGTGAATCAAACCTTTAGTAGCCATTCTGTCAAGAATCGGAGTTGCAGCAGCAAATGCAGTTTGTGCACCTTCTTTATCACCACTAGCGATAGCAGCTACTACTTTCTTCAAGCTTGTACGAGTCATGGAGCGACGGCTAGCGTTATGCTGGCGACGCTTTTCGGCTTGGATTGCACGTTTCTTAGCAGACTTGATGTTAGCCAAGGTGTAACTCCCAAATAAATTCATGTCAAAAACGAGGGTGCGGATTTTGCCTATCATCCAGCCAAAAGTCAAACGATTTAACCCAATAAGTAGAAAGTTAATTTCTACTTTAATTAAGGTGTTGATCGAATGTTTTGGTTTTTCGCCCTGTTCTTAGTAAAAGAGCTAATAAAGCGCTTAACAGAAAGTACAGAACAAAAAAGCGATGCACAGCACGAAACCATACCCACAACGGGCGCGGATTATAGCAAAAAAATTTCATGAGATGCACTTATATTTTGAATAATACGTTTCGCCCTTTACGGGGTTTCGTTATGATTGAGCGCTTAACTGAATGAAATGTATTTATTGGAATAGTCTTAGTGTCACGGAAGTTATTAAAATCAGGCCTTATTGTCAGTGTAATGACATTGATATCCCGCGTGTTAGGGCTAGTGCGAGATGTGGTAGTCGCAAGGCTAATGGGGGATGGCGCCGCCGCCGACGTGTTTTTCTTTGCAAATAAAATTCCTAACTTCCTGCGCCGCTTATTTGCCGAAGGTGCATTCGCGCAAGCATTTATTCCGGTATTAACCGAAGTACACCAAAATCACGAGAAAGCAGAACTTAAAGCGTTTGTTGCTAAAATTTCCGGTACGCTCGGGGCCATTGTATTTATTGTTTCCCTTATTGGCGTAATAGCATCACCGGTTTTGGCCGCGTTATTTGGCACAGGCTGGTTCATTGCGTGGGTGCAGGGCGATGAAGCGGGCGATAAATTTTTACTCGCCTCTACCATGTTAAAAATTACCTTTCCGTATCTTGCCTTTGTATCATTAACTGGGTTGGCTGGGGCTATATTAAATACCCTGAATAAATTTGCAGTCGCGGCGTTTACGCCTGTGCTACTTAACGTATGTATTATTGCTTGTGCAGTATTTTTAGCCCCTGATATGGAACAGCCCGCCTTTGCATTGGCGTGGGGCGTCTTTTTAGGCGGCATAGTACAACTTGCCTTTCAATTGCCGTTTTTGTATCGGGCAGGTCTATTAGTTAAGCCTAAATGGGGCTGGCGAGACGAAAACGTTGTTAAGGTGCGTACCTTAATGATCCCGGCTTTATTCGGCGTATCAGTGGGGCAAATCAACTTATTATTCGATACTTTCATTGCCAGCTTCCTTATGACGGGCTCTATTAGCTGGCTGTACTACTCTGACCGCTTACTGGAATTTCCGTTAGGTCTGTTTGGTATCGCCATCGCCACCGTAATATTGCCCGCGCTGTCGCGTAATCATGTGAGTAAAGATCCGAAAGCCTTTTCTGCCAATATAGATTGGGCATTTCGCATGGTGTGTTTACTGGGCATTCCAGCCGCCGTAGGGTTAGCTACCATGGCGCGTCCAATTTTAACGGTGATATTTCAGCGGGGCGCCTTTACGGCTGAAACCGCTACTATGGCGTCTTATTCATTAACCGCGTATGCATTTGGTTTACTCAGCTTTATGTTAGTGAAAGTGCTGGCGCCCGGGTTTTACTCGCGGCAAGACACTAAAACCCCGGTTAAATTTGGTATTTGGTGCATGGTGGCAAACATGGTGTTTAATCTATTAGCGATATGGTTCGGCTACGTAGGGCTTGCTGTTGCTACCAGTATGTCAGCCACACTCAACGCTGCGTTGCTTTACTTCACTTTACACAAGCAAGGTGTGTTTGTACTTAGTCGCACCTCTGTGATGTTCATACTTCGCGTGCTTATTGCCAGTACGGTAATGGGGGCGGTGATTTTTTATCGTGATAAGGGCGTGGCGTTTTTCGACCTTGAATGGACAGTACAAGTGGTGGATGTTGCTATTACTATCACCTTATCTGCCGCGGCTTTCTTCTCATGCATGATTTTATTGGGTGCAAGACGTCGTCATTTCAAAAGTGGGGGCGGCTAATATTGGTATTCCGTGCAGGGTCGTTTATAATCGCGAGCTTTGAATTTTCAGTAGTAACTAAAGGCAGTGGCTAATAGTGGAATTTATCCGCGGGCTTAACAATGTAAAACCGCAGCACAGCGGGTGTGTACTTACCATAGGGAAGTTCGATGGCGTACATTTGGGCCATCAGGCAGTACTGGGTAATGTGCTTCAAAAAGCCAAAGCACTTGGGTTGCCGGCTACGGTGATGGTGTTTGAACCTCAACCTGAGGAAGTCTTTACGCCTGATAAAGCGCCTGCACGCATCAGTCCATTGCGTGAAAAGTACGAATTGCTGAAACAGCAGGGCGTCGATCGTTTATTGGCAGTGCGTTTCAACAGAGCCTTTGCTAGTCAAAGTGCCGATACCTTCGTGCATGATTTGCTGGTGGATAAGTTAGGCGTTAAATTTCTTGTGGTAGGCGATGACTTTCGCTTTGGACAAGGTCGTCAGGGCGACTTTGCTATGCTGCAAGCCGCTGGGCAAAAGTACGGCTTTGAAGTGGTTAGCACACAAAGCTTTATGATGCATGCGCATCGCATTAGCTCTACTGCAGTACGCGAAGCTCTCGCTGATTCTGATTTTACGCTTGCCGAAGAAATGTTAGGTAGGCCTTTTGCTGTGTATGGCCGCGTGGTACATGGTGAGAAGAAAGGGCGGACCATAGGGTTTCCTACCGCGAATGTCATGCTGAAACGTTGCAGGGCGCCTATTCACGGTGTATTTGCAGTGCACGTTGCCGTAGATGGAAAAAAATTCAATGGCGTAGCAAACATTGGTACTCGCCCCACGTTAAATGGTGTGCGAAACCAGTTAGAAGTACATATCTTTGATATGTCAGCCGACCTGTACGGGAAACCAATGACCGTGTTTCCTGTTGCAAAAATACGAGATGAACAAAAATTTGACTCGTTTGAGATACTAAAAGCACAAATTCAGGCCGATGCCGCTAAGGCGCGCCTGTTATTAGAATAGTGAAACGTGATAAAGTCACCACGCTTAACATAGCGTCGACCAATGCAAGCCTATACAGCGCCTAACGAGGCGTTGGGTATTATTAAAGGTAACCGGATAATACAATTATATGAGTGATTATAAAGCCACATTAAACCTACCTGAAACCGCCTTTCCAATGCGCGGTAACCTTGCTCAGCGTGAGCCTAAAATGCTGAAAGACTGGCAAGAAAAAGGGGTATACACAAAGATTAGAGAAGCGAAGAAAGGTAAGAAGCCTTTCATTCTTCATGATGGCCCTCCGTACGCAAACGGCGATATTCATATTGGTCACGCAGTAAATAAAATTCTTAAAGACATTATTGTTAAGTCTAAAACCTTGTCTGATTTCGACTCGCCTTATGTGCCGGGTTGGGACTGTCACGGTTTGCCTATCGAATTAATGGTAGAAAAGAAAGTGGGTAAGCCTGGCAAAAAAGTGACGGCTGCTGAGTTTCGCCAAAAGTGCCGTGAATACGCACAACGTCAAATTGACGGCCAAATGGCTGACTTCAAACGCCTTGGCGTGTTTGGTACGTGGGATAATCCTTATAAAACCATGGATTTTCGCTCAGAAGCCGACATTATTCGCGCACTGGGTAAAGTGGTTAAATCAGGCCATTTAGAAAAAGGCTTTAAGCCTGTTCACTGGTGTACTGACTGTGGTTCTGCGTTGGCAGAAGCAGAAGTAGAATACCAAGACAAAATTTCACCTGCTATCGATGTGAAATTCCCTGTTGCTGATGTAGACGCTATCGCGGCTGCGTTTGGTGTAAGTAGTGAAGACTTAACGGCGCATAAAACGGGCGTGGTTATCTGGACAACTACCCCGTGGACCTTGCCTGCAAACCGCGCAATTAGCTTGCACCCAGAATTAACCTACGCGATTGTTGAAATTACGTCGACCAGCGAATGGTTAGTAGTCGCACAAGACTTACTTGAAAGCTGCATGACGCGCTACGGTATTGAAGAATATCGTGAAGTGGCGACCTGTGTAGGTTCAAGCCTAGAGCGATTATTGGTTAATCATCCGTTCTTGGATTTAAAAGTACCGCTTATTTTAGGCGAGCACGTTACCACTGAATCAGGTACTGGTTGTGTTCATACTGCCCCAGCTCACGGTGTTGACGATTTCAATGTAGGTAAACAATACGACATTGAAGTGTACAACCCAGTAGGTAATAACGGCGTGTATTTAGAAAACACCCCTTTGTTTGCCGGTCAGTTCGTATTTAAAGCCAACGATACCATTGTTGAAACGGTAAAAGAGCACGGTAACCTAGTACTTAACGTGAAATACGAGCATAGCTACCCGCATTGCTGGCGCCATAAAACGCCTATTATTTTCCGTGCTACGCCGCAGTGGTTCATCAGCATGGACAAAAAGGGCCTACGTGCTGAGTCAATCGAACAAATTAAGCAAACTAAGTGGATCCCAGAGTGGGGCGAAAACCGCATCCAGAAAATGGTAGAAGGTCGCCCAGATTGGTGTATTTCTCGCCAACGTACATGGGGTGTGCCAATTCCATTATACGTGCACAAACTTACCGGTGAACTTCACCCTGAGTCGGTTGCACTTATGGAAAAAGTGGCCGCTGAAGTTGAAACCAAAGGCATTCAAGCTTGGTGGGATATCGACGATGCTGCACTATTAGGTAGCGAAGCCGATAACTACGATAAAGTGACCGATACCCTAGACGTATGGTTCGACTCAGGTGTAACGCATTACTTTGTGGTTGATCAACGTGAAGACATTCCAGCTAGCGCCGATTTGTACCTTGAAGGGTCAGACCAACACCGTGGTTGGTTTATGTCATCACTTATGACATCTACTGCTATGCATGGCCATGCGCCTTACAAAGAAGTATTAACCCACGGCTTTACCGTTGATGCCCACGGCAGAAAGATGTCGAAGTCGGTTGGTAACGTGGTTGCGCCGCAAGAAGTAACGAACAAACTAGGCGCAGACATTCTTCGTCTATGGGTTGCTTCTACCGATTACCGCGGTGAAATTGCGGTATCTGATGAAATTCTAAAACGTGCTGCTGATGCATATCGTCGCCTACGTAATACTTCACGTTTCTTATTGGCAAACCTTAATGGCTTTGTGCCAGAAGATGCTTTGCCAGAAGAAGATATGGTGGCACTGGATCGCTGGATTGTAGCCCGTGCTAAAGCGCTACAGGAAGAACTTGTTGAAGCGTTTGAAAAGTATGACTTGCTAGTAGTAACGCAAAAGCTAATGCACTTCTGCTCAATCGAGTTGGGTTCTTTCTACCTAGACGTGATTAAAGACAGACAGTACACGGCGAAATCAGACGGCAATGCACGTCGTTCTTGCCAAACTGCGCTTTACCATATTATGGAAGCGTTAGTTCGCTGGATGGCACCAATCACAAGCTTTACAGCGCAAGAGATTTGGGAAGCTTTACCGGGCGAGCGTAGTGAATTTGTGTTTACCGAAACCTGGTACCAAGGCTTTAACAGCTTCACCCAAAGCGACGTATTTAACGATGAACTTTGGCATCAGGTATTAAACGTGAAAGACGCAGCTAACCAAGCCATGGAGCAAGCTCGTAAAGACGGTCAGCTAGGTGGCTCGTTAGAAGCGAAGATTGACTTGTATGCTACAGAGTCTTTGTTTAACACCTTGGCATCACTTGAAGATGAATTGCGCTTTGTATTGATTACATCGGCAGTGAACCTGACAAAAGTAGAAAGCGCACCAGACAATGCTGCGGCTACCGATGTTGAAGGCCTATGGTTAAGCGTAAACAAAGCAAGCGGCGACAAATGTGTTCGCTGTTGGCACCATCGTGAAGATGTTGGCACCCACGAAGGGCACGAAGAACTATGTGGTCGTTGTGTAACTAACATTGATGGCGAAGGGGAAACGCGTCAGTATGCTTAATACTACGGCGGATACCAAGCCTAAGTTATTCAGTGAAACCGGTTTACGGTTTCTTTGGATAACCCTAATTGCATTCGTGTTAGATCAGGTTACCAAGTACGCGGTATTAGGCGGTATGTCACTTTATCAATCGATAGAGGTATTACCGTTTTTCAATTTAACGTACGTACATAATTATGGCGCGGCATTTAGCTTTCTTGATAGTGCCGGTGGCTGGCAGCGATGGTTTTTTACTGCCATCGCTACTGTTGTCAGTGTGGTTATTTTATGGTGGTTGAAACAATCGCCTAAAAACCAAACCCTGTTGCCTGTTGCCTTTTCTTTTATATTAGGTGGCGCGCTAGGTAACGTTTACGATCGTTTAGTGCATGGGTATGTTATCGATTTCCTCGATTTTCATGTAAACAACATGCACTGGCCTGCCTTCAATATTGCCGATAGCGCTATATTTATTGGTGCAGCCCTTTTAATTATTGATATGTTCAAGAACGGTGAAAAGCATAAAAGCGCCGATTCAGCCAACACGTCAAAGCAGTAACCGGAGCCACAATGACCGACAACCTTATTATTGGTTCTGACAGCGAAGTTATTCTTCACTTTGATTTAAAACTTGAAGATGGCTCAGCCGCTGACAGCACCCGAGTAAACAATAAGCCTGCGAAAATGGTAATGGGTGACGGTAGTCTTACCCCTAACTTTGAAGCTTGCTTGTTAGGGCTTCAAAAAGGTGAAAAGAAATCATTTACGTTAGCCGCGAACGATGCCTTTGGTGAGCCTAACCCAAACAATATCCATTACATGGATAGAAGTCGCTTTGGTGCTGATTTAGAAATTCAAGAAGGTGCTATTCTTGCGTTTTCTCAGCCAGATGGCTCAGAAATACCCGGTATTATCAGAAGTGTAGCGGGCGACTCTATCACGGTTGATTTTAACCACCCATTAGCTGGGCAAACGGTTATTTTCGATGTTGAAATAGTTGATGTGAAAGGCGCACCTACACCAGAAGGTGACCAGTAATTATGCAAATTCATCTCGCTAACCCTCGTGGCTTTTGTGCCGGAGTAGACAGAGCCATCACTATTGTAGAAAGAGCGCTCGAAATATTTGAGCCGCCTATCTATGTTCGCCATGAAGTCGTTCACAATAAATTTGTGGTAGATGGGCTACGTGAGCGTGGCGCTATTTTTGTAGATGAATTGCATGAAGTACCCGATAACTGCATTGTTATTTTTTCTGCCCATGGGGTTTCTCAAGCAGTAAGAAAAGAAGCTGAAAATCGTGGTTTAAAGGTATTTGATGCTACTTGTCCGTTAGTGACTAAAGTACATATGGAAGTGACGCGAGCAAGTAAAACAGGCACTGAGTGTATTTTGATTGGCCATGCAGGGCACCCAGAAGTAGAAGGTACGATGGGGCAATACAGTAACGATGAGGGTGGAATTTACCTTGTTGAGTCTGAGGCTGATGTGGCGACCCTTGAAGTGAAGGACGCCAAAAACCTCTATTACTGTAGCCAAACGACGTTGTCAGTTGATGACACCGCAGATGTAATTGATGCATTACGTGAACGTTTCCCTGATATTCAAGGGCCTCGTAAAGACGATATTTGCTATGCCACACAGAATCGTCAAGACGCCGTGCGGGATTTGTCTCAAGACTGCCAAGTATTATTGGTAGTGGGTGCGCAAAATAGCTCAAATTCAAATCGTTTACGTGAACTAGCTGAAAAGATTGGTGCAAAAGCGCACTTAATTGCCGATGCGAATTGCATTCAGGAAAGCTGGCTTGAAGGCGTTGAGCACATAGGTGTGACTGCAGGCGCTTCAGCACCTGAGGTGCTAGTGCAAGGCGTGGTTGATAAGCTTAAAGCATGGGGGGCGGTTTCTGCCTCTGAACGTGCAGGCCGAGAAGAAAATGTGGAATTCGCGGTTCCCAAAGAGCTTAGAGTTAAACAAGTAAGCTAACGCCGTTTAGGTATATAAATTGGGTTGGATTTTAAAGCACTGCATTGATATGCAGTGCTTTTTTTTACGCTATCGTTTAATGGTAATACAATCTTATACGTTTTATGATTGCTTATACCTTGAGCAAGAAATTTTTAGCATAGAATGCTAAACATAAGGTTGTGTCTAAATTTTAGCGTGAATGCCACCGTGCAATGCAGGGAATATGAATCAAACGATAAACACTAGTGGGTTAGGTAACCAACAAGGCGTTGGCCTTATAGAGGTGCTTGTCACTATGTTCATTCTTGCCATTGGTTTACTCGGTGTGGCCGCACTTCAATTCACCGGTTCGTTTGCCAACAAAGATGCCATTAGCCGAACGCAAAGCGAATTTGTTGCCGCGCAGGTTGCTGAACGTTTACGTGCTGCTGCACGCGTGGCAACAGTAGGGGATGGCATTGTGGTCAACAACCAATATTTTAGTGCAAGCAATTACAATTTCAACGGGCTTAGTTGTTCAGGTTCTACTCACCCATACAAATGTTTTTGTTTGAGTCGCCCTACTGGGGTGCCTAATTGCGAAACGGCCACCTGTAACGAACAGGATATGGCGAAGTACGATGGCTGGGCACTTTCATGCGCAGCAGTGCAAACTAACCCTCAGACCACCTTATCGTTAACCTGTGCAGATAATAACGTCGCGGATGTTTACAGTTGCAGTGCGGGCTCACGATTGCAAGTTATTCTAGCGTGGCCGGTAGCATCAGCAGGTAATCAATCATATACCTTAAATACGCGTTGTAATCCGAATGAATCAGACAGTAATGCCTGCGTGATAAAGGATTTAACCTTGTGAAGCGTGCGCAGGGGTTTTCTCTTGTAGAGTTAATGATTTCCTTAGCGTTAGGGTTGGTAATATCTGGTGCTATCATTCAGGTATTGGTGAGCAGTAGTGTAACGAATAAGCTTAATCAAGCGGTGGCACAGGTTCAGGAGTCTGGACGTTTTATAACAAGTCGGCTCAGTAATGAATTTTACGAAATTGGTCGCTACGACACTATTGTTGCTTCTATCGATGATTCAGTTGATACAGTGGCTGAGGCTGGATTTATTGAAAATAGGCCGATTGGATTGGCCGGAGACTTTTCCTCAAATACCACGCTCGGGAGCACGCAAGCATCGAGTGGCGCAAGTGATGAGTTAGTGGTGAGTTTACTTGCGCTTGCAGATTGTACGGGCAGTAAACATGGTTATGCCGCCGATGATGAGTTTCATGTGGTAAACCGATACTACGTTAGCGGCAATGAATTTAGATGCACAGGCTACGACGGTCGAGTATTACGGGGCCTTAAAACACAATCGGTTTCACCGAATACTGTGACCTTGCTAGACAATGTCAGTAACTTCCAACTTCAATATGGCGTCAGCGATGTTGCTGAGAATTCCAATGGGCAAGCGATAACCTATGTGACGGCAGATAGGTTGGCAGTGCTACGAGCACAGAATCAACAGGTGGTTGCGCTGCGTTGGGCTATCTTACTTAAAAGCTATCAAAACCAAGTGCAGCAAACCTCAGCCCCTACATTTGCCTTACTAAACGAGAATCAAGTCACGCTAGACTCGAGCCATTATTATCAGGTTTTTACTAAAACCGTGTCACTTCGAAATATGAAAAACTTTGTTAGGAGCATTCAATGAAACAGCGTGGATTGGTAATGGTGTTTGCATTGTTAGTGCTGCTCTCACTCACTATTTTAGGCGTAAGCGCGGTAACCAGCAGTTTGTCCCAGTCTAAAATGGCCATGTCGATGCAGCAGAGTGGGTTAGCATTCGACGCGGCAGAAGCGGCTATTGCGGGGGTGTTTTTTGAGTCAGAGGATGAGTCACTATTGCAAGATGACACTAAAGTAGATCCTCTTTCTGCGGCACGACAGCTTGATCCCTACGATCCAGAAACAGAAGCAATGAGCTGCTTCGATCAAAATGAATGGACTGATAGGTACATGACCGAAAGTGGTCTTTCATGGGGCAGTGAACACACAACAAATGGTACTTATCAAACCATGGCCAGTACCAAGAGCTGGTCTCGTACTGCGTTTGTAAGAGAGCAAGCGTGTCGTGGCTCAAGCAACGTGATTGGCGGTAGTAACGTAAATTGCCACGTGTTTATTATTAGAGGCTGCGGCAAAGTAGGTAGTAAATCTACGGTGGTTGCGAACTCCCTAGCGGCATCAGTGTTTGGCCCTGCATCACAATAAAAAGAGTAATAATTATGAAACGCGTAAGTAGTTTTTTCGTCTCGGTAGTGATGTTTTCTTGCATTGGCTTTTCCGCTGTCGGTGATGATTTGGATATCTACTTAGGCACGGCCTCAGAGTCGGCAACTTATAATCCAAATGTACTTTTTATCATGGACACCTCCGGCAGTATGACGGGCAAAGATGGTACCGGCCAATCCCGTATTCTAAGAGTACAAAATGCCCTTAAAGAGGCGTTAACCTCAGCCACTAATATAGATGCAGGCCTTATGCGTTTCTCAGACTATGGTGGCCCTATACTTTTCCCAGTAAGCGGAATTGATGACGCCATTCAACCGGAACTCATCACATCAATAGGCGCAAGTAGCCACGACGCATCAGAAATCAACGGGACGGTAAATACTACGGCTAATGACCTAGTATTGAGTTCAGGCACAAATGTTGTCACATCAGGAATGCGTTTTACTGAGATGAATATTCCTCAGGGGGCCACGATAGTGAGTGCGCACCTTCGTTTTACGTCAGAAAAATTTAATATAGCAGGCACCACACTCACCATAAGCGGCGAGGCGTCAGCCACTAGCACGGAATTTTCCACGGCATATAATAACCTTTCTTCAAGAACGAAAACCGCGTCAGAAGTTGAATGGATAAGTAATAATGACTTTCCATCTGCTGATGAGATCATTGCCACGCCCGATATCTCATCGGTTATTCAAGAAATTGTAGATTTGCCACAGTGGTGTGGGGGGGACGACCTCAATATTCTCATAGAAGGCACAAGTTCAGATGCTGCTAGCAGCCGTGAAGCCCGAGCATTTGACGCTGGGCAAACCGGATCACCTCAATTGGTGGTGTCTTATGATGATGCAACCGCTACAGGTTGTATCAGTGGTGAAAGTGTTTACCAGGTTAGCCGTTCTAACGACAACATAGAAGAAAACAACAACGGGTATGAGAATACAGGATCAGAGCTTACTTTCTCAGGCAGCTACAACAGTTATATCGGGGTTCGATTTCAAAATGTAAACATCCCTCAAGGCGCTGAAATTTCCGAAGCTTATATAGAACTTACCGCTTATAGCAGCTACAACACTAATAACTCGAGCATGTTAATCCGCGGTGTTGCAGATAATGATGCTGACGACTTCTCCTCAGGCAATCGTTATTTGCTTAGAAATATTGGCAAAACGTCGGGTGTAACCTGGAACATGGGCTCGTTCTCATCGGGTAACGATTACGCTTCACCGGATATATCTGGTGTAGTTAAAGAGATTGTAGATAGATCGGGCTGGCAATCCGGTAATGCGATGGCGTTCGTGTTCAGTGACTTTACCGGTTATCGAGGTGCGTATACCTACAGTGGCTCCCAGTCTTCCGCGGCAAAATTAGTGGTTAAGTTCAATGGTTCAGCCTCGCCTGGGCAGACATCGACAGTAAGAGAACACCTAGTTAGTAAAGTGGATGAGCTTACCGCCAGTGGTTATACACCCATCGTAGATACCCTTTACGAAGCTGTAAACTATTACGGCGGCAGAGATGTTGATTACGGTCTAACCCGTGGTAATTATAATGTTTCAAACACGGTGAGGAAGAATACGCGAGTCAGTCATAGAAGTTCTTATTTGGGCGCAGATGCGGTTCAACCCAATGGGTGTTCCGATGACAACCTATCTGATAGCGACTGTATTAATGAATATATCCCTAGCGGGGCAACCTATATATCACCGGTTAGCGATCTGCAGTGCCAGACCAACAACCACATTGTTTTACTTTCAGATGGTGAAGCAAACAATAACCACAGTGTATCCCTCATCGAATCATTACTAGGTGAAAGCTGTACCGGTAGTGGCGGCGAAAAGTGTGGTTTAAATCTGGTTAAAAATGTCAGTGACTCCGATACGTCGGTTATTGGACGCCGCGTGATCACCCATACGATAGGATTTGCGGCGAATAGTACTGCCAACAACTTCTTAAACCAGCTGGCAGTGCAAAGTGGTGGTGGGTTCTATCAAGCCGATGACAGCACTGAACTGCTTGAGGCATTCAACACTATTCTACGCTCTGTAAAAGATGTTAATTCAACCTTTGTATCACCCGGTGTAGCGGTGAATCAACTTAATCGCTTGACTCATAACGACGAACTCTACTTTGCGTTGTTTAAGCCCAGTGAAGGTGCCATATGGCCAGGCAACCTTAAACGTTACCGATTAGATGGTGAGAATATTTTAGATCAAAACGCATTGGTTGCTGTCGATGGTGATACGGGGTTCTTTAAGGATACCTCTCATAGCTACTGGTCGACCCTTGCAGATGGTAGTGATGTTCGAGAGGGCGGTACCGCGAGTAAAATGACCTCTAACCGTAATTTATATGTTTTCGATGGTGCTGGAAATATTGTTCAATCTAGTAACGAACTGCATGAAGACAACAGTGATATTACGACAGCATTATTAGGTGTAGATGATGAGCTTGATGCAGAAGAGCTTCGCGAAGTGTTGCTTAAATGGGCACGGGGCGTAGATGTCAAAGATAATGATGGCGATGGTGATACTACTGACTATAGGCTTCAAATGGGCGACCCCATTCATTCACAGCCTGTAGTAGTCAATTACGGTAGTACAGATTCAGCCATACTGGTTGCCACAAACCAAGGTATGCTGCATTCGTTTGATGCAGAAACCGGCGAAGAAAACTTCGGCATTATGCCTAAAGCGTTGCTGCCTAACTTGCACCACTTTTATGAAGATATCTCTACGTTTAATCACGTTTATGGCTTAGACGGCGAGATGGTGTTACGCACAGTGGGCACATCAACTTACTTGTATTTAGGGATGCGCCGAGGTGGCCGGAACTATTATGTGTTTGATATAACTCAGAAGACCTCGCCAACCGTTAAGTTTGTGATTGAAGGCGGCACCACGGGTCTTGAGAAATTAGGCCAAACATGGTCGCGCCCCACTATTACAAAAGTGCGCTACGGCACCCAAGAGAAAAATGTCATGATCATCGGCGGCGGTTACGATGACTCGCAAGATGATAAATCAGTAAGAAGTGCTGATGCTGTTGGAAATGCGGTATATATGTTCGATGCCGACACTGGAAGCTTACTTTGGCACGCCAGTAATGCTGATGCAGATTTGAATCTAGTTGATATGAACTACAGTATACCAGGTCGTATATCTGTTATTGACAGAGACAACGATGGCTTTGCTGATCATATGTATGTAGGTGACATGGGTGGGCAGCTGTTCCGTATGGACATTTATAATGGCGAGTCGGGCAGCAACTTTGTAAAAGGGGCTAGGTTGGCAGATTTTGCTGGAGACACCGCTGAAACTAACCGCCGTTTTTACTATGGTCCTGATGTATCGGAAGTCGCGCTGGGTGACGAGTTATATTATGCCGTGGCAATGGGCAGTGGATGGCGAGCATCACCGCTTGATGTCACAGTTGAAGACAATTTTTATATGCTAAAAGACGAGGGGGTATTTAATCGCGATGCGAGTGGTCAATTTACCTTCATGAGTACGGTATCTGAGTCAGATTTATATAATGCTACCGAACATTTGCTCACCAGTAGTGATGAAGGCGAGCAAGGTGTAGCAGCATCAAGCTTTGCGAATAAAGCGGGGTGGTATATAGAGCTGACTACCGATGGCGAAAAAGTATTAGCGTCACCTTTAATAGTAGATTATAAAATATTCTTTACTACTTATGTGCCTGCGGTAAGTAGCACCAGTTTGTGTGCGCCGCCGTCTGGTAATAGCCGCGCTTATCTCGTTAATTTATTCAATGCTAATGCCGTATCAGACCTCAATAATAATGGCGAACTCGATAGTTCTGACAGATCAGTAGAGTTACAGCAAACAGGAATAGCACCAGAGACTAAAATTCTTATTGAAGATATAACCAGCCCTGTGGTGTGCCTTGGTACCGAGTGTGCATCTACTGTTATCAGTGTCGACGATGATGGCAACGAAGAGGATTGCGGTTCAGCGTTTGAGTGCTTAGCGCAAAATATTTACGGCAAGTTTGAGCGAATACAACGAGGCAGTTGGCATTCCGAAACTGAGCGAGAGGATACATCTCAGTGATTAGTAGTAACGAAAAAAACAAAGGCTTTTCCCTTATTGAATTAATGATAGTGGTGGCCATTGTTGGCATTCTTGCCAGTATTGCTTACCCGTCATATCAGTCTTTTATGACAGATGGATATAGAGGCTCCGCGCAAGCAGACATGCTGGCATTTGCTGCTGCAATGGAACGTCATCATAGTGGCTCTTTTAGTTACCAAGGTGCGGGCGCAGGTGGCGGAAATACGGGGGCACCAACCATATTTGCTACTTACTCTCCCTCAACCGAAGCGGCGGTGAATAAACGCTACAACCTCACCATAGTGTCTGCCGATGCGACCAGTTACCAGTTAAAAGCAACGCCAGTAAGTGGTACAGCGCAGGCTGCTGATGGCGCGCTGTTTTATTTTAGTGATGGCCGCAAAGGCTGGGACGTAAACAATAATGGTTCGCTGGCGACAGGCGAGTATTGCTGGTCTTGTTAGCAAGCTAAGGCGTTGCGGGTGAAAGGGGCATTGACGGCACTAGCGGCCCCATGCTCATCACATCTTGCCAATGAGATTGATACGGCGGTGCCACTACAACCGTCAATGTTAAGTTAATAGCTTGGCTTTCAGTTTTTACTTTTTCGATAAGTTCTTGCGCGTCATCAGGCGCCTCTTCTGCATTTATTTCTTCAGTTGTCGTTTCATTCCCTTCACTAAGCGTTTTATCGGTATGGGTTTTATCGGTAAGTACAGCTTCATCTGTATAGTTAAACTTGGGCAAAGGTTCTACAACTTCGACTAAGGTCACGGCTTTTAACCCGCTTGTGGTAGACGAGGGGGTAATGGTGGTATATGCATCCTGATTCGTATTCACATTTATTAGTAAATTAGTTTGGTCGGTCTCAAGCTGATGTTGTGCTTGCTGCACCTTGTTTAGTTGCTGCCATTGTCCATATATTTGCTGATAAAGCTTAAGGCCTGCGGTAAAGGTGAGTGCAAAGAGTCCTGATGCAATTATTACCTCTATGAGCGAAAAACCTTGGGTCTTTTTAATTAAAGTCATGCCAACTCCCGGGGATAGGTTGCATCTTTTGCAAACCGCTAGATTGTTGAAGGGCGCGTAATACGCTTAGATTGAAATCGATGTGCCCATGGAAAACCCTAGTGACGTCTTCATTACTTACCATGGCGCCTACAAGCTTGGCCGAAGAGGCGATAGTGGCGACAGGGGAGGCAGTGGTGATAGGGATGGCTGAAGAGGTAGCAAAGGTGGCAGAGGCCGAAGAACCCGCGGGCGCACTGGTTTCGCTTAATATCACCACTAACCCGTAAATTTGGGCATGGACATCAAGGGTGAAATCTCCCTTTTCTACTACAAGTAAAACAGGGTGACTCGCTGACCCTATGGTTTCACTGCCCGAAATATGGCAGGAACCACGCACCCAAAGCACAAGGTGGTGGGTAAGGCCGTCGCAGTTATCTGTTATGCGAGGTTCTGGAAAATACATTGGCGTAAAATCACTGTGGTGACGTTCAAATAGATGAGGAAGTATATTGTTAGTCGCACCTGTGGCTACGCCGGTGGCAGGAAGACGAACTATAGCGGGGTGGCGTAAAAAATCTTGTCTAATGAACAGTGACGTTACACGGTGAGTAATGGCCACTGAAAACAAGGTTAAATGTTGTGAATCACTTCCTACATAGTGGGTTGCTGACACAGATGCGCGGGTGAATAAACTCGCGGTTTGCTGCCAATCTTCGCTAGTACGCAGCTGTTCGGTTAACTGGGTTACGTCGTTGTGCAATACATTCATCACTTCGTTATAAGCAATGCTGCGCTTACTGGCTTGAAACTCGCTTGTAAGGAGTGAGCTGGTTGCCCAAAGTGCCAGTGTTATTAAGCTCAGCAGTATACCCACTATGCTCAATAATACGGCGCCTTTTATGCGAATCGACCCTTTACCACCCATAGTAGCTAGTGAGGGTGTAGCGGGTGAACATAATGAAAAATAATCAGTGCTACATCGCATTGGCAACTCGTATATGCAGATGTTGCGCTGCGGTAAGCTGTGCAGACGCTTTGCTTTGCACAGCCAGCTTAATCTTGTAAACAGGGGCATGGTTTACCTCACCGTGCAAAGAAATAGTGAATTGGGTGACGTGTAATTCTGATGTGTCGGTTAGATCATGCCATCCACCTTGTTCGCAACTTTTACTGGCTACACGGTACTCAAGGGCTTTGTTGCGCAATCGAAAGCCTAACAATTCGGCGGGGTTTTCTTGGCTAATATCGCCATCAGTATTTTTATCATAAGAAAATAAGACACAGGAATTTTCAACTTCTAGCGGATGATGGCTGATGTTAATAGCGGGCGGTAGTAATGCGCTGTTGGCAAAAACTTCTTCAAAAGGGCGAGCTATGTATCCTGCCCGCTGTAGTTGTAAAGAAAGCGAGTGACTAATAAGTCGTAACTCACTTTGCAGTGCTAATTGTTGTTGAAAATAACCGAGTTCTTTTGAAATAGTAGCCGCCCCCATGGCAGAAAAAAGCACTAATGTTGTACTAATTGCCATGGTTATAGTGAGCTCTACTAGGCTAATGCCAGATAACCTTAACATAGAGGAATCCCCTCTAATGCGGTGGACGTGCAATACCGTACCCGGCCAAGATTATTAATGATAACTTTACCGGTATATCGAGCGTTAGTTATGCTTACTGTCATTGCGCTGCCGAAGCTCATTCCATGCGTTCCATCGAATGTCAGTAACGATTTTTTATTGGCTGGACTCGTAATGACGGCATGATAGTTTTGCATAACAAGCCGTTTCCGCTGGCTAAAAACGTGGCAACTACTAGCTGCACTACAATCGCAGTCACTTGCTGACGTTATACTGATGCAATGATTCGCTGAAGCGTCGACAACCAAAGTAACTGGCTTTCGCTCAGCGATAGAAAGCGTACGGGCGTACTTTGCGATGTCTGCGGTATGCTTTAATGCACTTTTTATGGCGCTTGCTTGCCGCCATTCAACAAAAGAGGGCACGGCTAAAGCACTGATAATGGCCACAATGCAAAGCACTACAAGTATCTCTAACAATGAAAATCCATCTACTTTGTGTAAAACCATGCCTTAGTCCGGTTATTTGTCGTTTGTTTGCTGTTAGGTTTACAGCATAACGAATCAACAAATAGAGGGCTGCTGTACCATGGAAGGGAAAATCAATTTAATCAAAATGTGGGGTATTACATTAATCGAGCTTTTGGTCGCTGTTGCGATTGTGGGTATTGTTTCTATGTTTGCCATTCCTAGCTACTCATCAACCATCGCGCTTGCGAATAAGCATGAAACCATTAGCTATTTACTTTCTTTGCAAATAAAGCAAGAAAGGTACTGGTTGAGTGAAGGTAAATACTCGGGACTTAGTGGGTTGCCAGCACCCAATATAGACGGCGTTACACTGACTTACAGCGAATCTAAGGATGGAAATTATAGCATTGTTGCGTCTTTAGGCTTTTTGGATAAATCTAATCCTTGTCGGTTGCTGACCATTACCCCTCACGAGAATTTACCTCATGGGTGTTGGGGAAGGTAGCCTGTCTTTGATATGAGGTATCATTATTTTTCCGCTATAGAACACCGCAGCAAGGCATTAGGGGCAAGTAAGGGCAGTGCCAGATAAATCTTCATTAACGCCATCATCGTCACTGTCGATGGCTACAGATATTCTACCGAAGAGTGATAATAAGAGGGCAGAAGCATACGAGGCATCTTTGCTGCTAGGGCAAATGGTAATGGTTGCACTGGTGCTAATACTGCCTTGTTCAGAAAAAGAAATAGCTCCCGAAATGCCACTGATTGTATTACCTGAATTTAGCGGATCGCTGCTGGCAATAAGGGCTTCACTACTGTCTCTGCTTCCATTTGTATTCTCATCAATAAAGACCATCTTGGCGTTGGCCCAGTCGCTTACACACGTATCGTAATTCGTAGTAGGGCAAAGTATTACGTCAAACTGTTCATTAACGGCACTAAACCTAGCTTGCTGTGCTATCGCGCTTAACGTATTGATGTCGCCGGTTACTCTATTTTTGACTAAAATACTATTAATAGATGGGGCAACAACCCCTACTAAGATTGCCAAAATGGCTACCGTAATTAGCATCTCTAAAAGAGTCAGGCCGAACTGAAGACGCATAGCGCTAGAAGACTTTGTTTTCACTGATATTTATTTACTAAGTTAGTTTAATACTGATAATAACGTTAGCCTCTAAATTTACAACAATAGATACAAACGCGCGGGAACATCCAAGGTAAACCAATTTGCCTTGAAATGGGTATAAAAAAAGGCGTGTAGGCATGCCCTAAGATACAAAAAGCAACGAATTTTAGTGATTAATGAAGTTTGAATTCTTTTACCACTAACATCTAAGGCAAGTTTATCGTAAACTCAGGTATCAGGACGCCCACTCACTAATTGGACATTATAATGCAAAAACAAGCAGTTATTGAAGAAATGAAAGTGCTGCCTGAAATTGATGTGGCATTTGAAGTTACTCGTCGAGTGGCTTTCATTAAAAAGCAGCTTCTTACGTCAGGTTTAAATTCACTGGTGCTAGGCATTAGTGGTGGTATCGATTCTTGTACGTTGGGCAAATTAGCCCAGTTAGCAGTAAATGAGTTAAACCAAGAAAAGCACGAAAATTTTCAGTTTGTCGCCGTCCGTTTACCTTATCAAACACAGGCCGACGAAGCTGATGCTCAATTGTCGATAGACTTTATTGACCCTTCCCATTCCGTAACGGTGAATGTGCAGCCCGGGGCAGATGCTATTCATGCTGCTACCACTGAATCATTATCAAGCGCTGGTTTATTACCTGAAAATGAAGCAAAGCGTGACTTTGTTAAAGGTAATGTAAAAGCACGAACCCGTATGGTGATTCAGTATGAAATTGCCGGAATGGTCGATGGACTCGTGTTAGGCACAGACCATTCAGCTGAAAATATTACCGGTTTTTATACAAAGTATGGCGATGGAGCGTGCGATTTAGCGCCTTTGTTTGGGTTGAGTAAACGCCAAGTTCGACAACTGGCCTCGCATTTAGGTGCACCTCAAACCGTTATCACTAAAGCGCCCACCGCCGATCTCGAAACTCTCGCGCCGCAAAAAGCTGATGAACAGGCCCTTGGCATGACGTACGATCAAATTGATGACTTCTTAGAAGGTAAATCAGTTTCTGCCGAGGTAGATGAAAAGTTGCTGTACATTTATCAGCGTACTCAGCACAAGCGCGTACCTATTCCAACCATTTATGATGAGTAGTTACCATGAAAAAGATTGAAGCGATAGTCAAACCGTTCAAGATGGACGATGTAAGGGAAGCATTAGCCGAAGTTGGTATTGCTGGAATGACAGTGTCTGAAGTTAAAGGCTTCGGGCGACAAAAAGGACATACGGAGCTTTATCGCGGTGCCGAATATCAAGTGGATTTTCTGCCTAAAATTAAGATTGAGCTAGTGCTTGATGATGAACGAGTAGAGCAGGCGATTGAAGCCATCGAAAACTCAGCAAAGACAGGCAAAATTGGTGACGGCAAAATATTCGTATTCAACGTTGAATCAGCGGTTCGAATTCGTACTGGTGAGCAAAACGAAGATGCACTATAAATAGTCGCAACTGACTAAAGATAAAGCCTAGCGTTGCATCCTTGCTTAACGTTAGCGTATGTAGCGTTAGCGCTAATATCAAAAAAGGGAGCCTTAGGCTCCCTTTTTAGTCAGTATTACACTTACCGTAGTAAGGCAACTTAGTGATCGTGTCCACAGCCGCCTGGCGTATGGGCATGGCCATGCTCTAACTCTTCAGCAGTAGCGTCGCGTACATCTACCACTTCTACATCAAACGTAAGCGGAATACCTGCAAGTGGGTGGTTACCGTCTACCACCACTTCATCATCAGATGTTTCGATTATAATGACCGATTGCTCACCTTCAGGTGTGGTTGCACGAAAAGACATGCCAACTTCAACGTCCATGCCTTCAAACATTGAGCTAGGTACGCGCTGAACGAGTTCATCAATACGTTCACCGTAGGCTTTCTCTGGCTCAACAGACAAGTTGAACTTTTCGCCTTTTTCTTTCCCTATCAATGCGTCCTCTAGTCCCTCAATAAGAAAGCGGCGCCCTTGAAGCACTACAAGCGGCTCCTTACCGGCTGAAGAATCAAGCTCGGTACCGTCTTCGGTTGAAACGGTGTAGTGAAGGGTGACAACGCTGTCAGAGGTTATAGTCATAATTTGTCCTGTAGTTTTGCCCTGCTGGGCGATGGTTATAAATTTGTTTAATGCTTATTTACGTTTTTTCACCAGTGAGCTTTTTGCCTGCTCAATGCTGTACGGTAAGGGGCTAGGGTAGCAGGTAATTTCAACTTGATCAGCTAGGCGATGAATATCTTGCTCAGTGGTATCGTTTGAAAGCACGGCCATAAACCAGGTTTCTTCACTAAGTTCAGCTTTTCGAATGACCATGCCAGCGCGACGCCAGTTCTCGCCTAATTGCTTTTCTAGCGTATCGCCAGCGTTGATGTGAAACGCTTTTGGCACTGAGAAACTATAAGCTGCACGCTTGTTCTTACCTAAAAATCGAGTGCGAGCAACTACTTCCTGGCCCATATAGCAGCCTTTGTCAAAATCGATACCGTTGAGTGCCTGTACGTTCATCATTTGGGGAACGTACTCACTGATGCCGGTTTCCTGAATAGAAGGTATCGCACTTTCTATCATAATAGCATCGTATACATTTTGTTCAAAAATGGCGCCGTTAGTATCTTTAATTTTTTGCTCAAACTCAGCGACTAAGGAGGAATTCAGTACCACAAAATAAGCAGCGCGTTGAGTATCACTTTTAAATACCCACCCTGCGTCACTATGTACACTGGTTAATGGCTCACTAGGAAGGGTGTCAAAATAGCTGGCAAGCAACATTTGCCCTAGGTTTTCACCTAAGAAGAATTGCGTGTACTGATTTGATTCATCGGTTATATCTACCTTTGAAAACACACCGTACTTATTCAGTTGAGCAAGGGAGTGAGCACCAGAGTCTTTGTTGGTTAGCATGAAAATAGCATTTTCATGACGACCATTTTCATGGCGACCATTATCATGGCGACCCACAAACGAAATAGACCACGTTTTTCCTTTGTTGTCGCAATGGGCACAATGCCTTACCGTATTCTCATCTAAGGCGTTGACGTTAACCGTCACTTGTCCATGCAGGTAGCTATCAGCTTGCTCGCCTTCCAGCTTTATTAGCATGTTGTCTTTTAACTTAATTGCATAGTGCGAAGGTAAATCAGAAAGAGTCGTTAACGCTGTCATCAAAGATTCCGAATGAAGAATTTATAATGTAGTAGGTGAGGGGTTTGCGCGCTTTATCAAGGGTAAGCCGTGAGATTATCGCATTTTGAGGGGAATTCGTGTATCACCAGACACTATCGAAGCAGGTTTCTGTCTAAAAGGGCAGTGATCCTTCGCCCTTCACCGTGGTAATATGATGATAGTGTTAAAACAATAATTAAGAATGTGAATATATGTTTGAGCCAAAAAGACGCGCTAGATTAAAGTGGGCATGCCGCAGAGGGATGTTAGAACTTGATGTGTTACTCATGCCTTTTGTTGATGAAGCCTTCGACTCGCTAGATTACGAACAACAAGAAATATTCGAACGCTTACTTACCAGCGACGACCCGGACTTGTTTGCATGGTTTATGGGCCATCAACAATGCCAAGATCCAGAACTTGCTGGTATGGTGTCTACTATCGTTAATCGTGTCAAAGTACAGGGTTAAACTCACTTACTCGCCATGGAGACATGCAGTAGGAATGCTAATTCTTATTGCTGCTTTAGGTTTCAGTATTGTAAATTTACCCGAAGCCGTATGGACTTGGATAAGTCCAAGTTGGCTTTGGTTGTGCGCGCTGATGTGCATAGCGTTTTGCCGGAATGCATGGCGTAAATTAAGCAAACCGACAGCGGCGCCATCTAACGATGTTTACACGCTTACAGACGATGGTTCATTGCGGGCGTTGATGGTATCGGGTGAAGAGGTTTATTCGCCAGCGGTGAATCTTCATAAATCGTCATTATTGTTTCCATGGGGTCTAACCCTAAATGTGGAACGAACTGCGCGAAAATGGTACCAGCCGTATTACGAGCATGTACGCTGGGTATTAAAAGGTGAATGCTCTGAGGCAGATTATCGGCGGCTTTGCCGAGCAATAATCTTCGCTCAAGGAGCAGGCCAAACAAGGAATAACATTGATGTTTCGTGAGTATGCAAAAGCTTTGTTTAAACGTGTCGATACCCGACAGTTAATGCAATTCAAACCACCCACATTACCGCCTCGCATTTACACTAAGCAGATTAATATTGATAACAAACACTACGGTGCGTTCTGTCAAGAAGTGGCGTGGCCAGATGCAGCAACCATGCATCCTTTGTATCTGCAAATGCTGTCTTTGCCCCTTCAAATGCAGTGTTTGCTTGATAAGAAAAGCCCGTTTCCTTTGCTAGGATTAATACATGCTGCCAATCGGGTAGAAGTGCTAGAGGAATGCGATTTAAGCGAGACGTTTGAATGCCGCGTGCGATTCAGCGATGTTAGACCGCACTCGCGTGGCTGGGAAGTTGATGTTTCCTTAGACGCTTTTCAACAAGGGCGCTGTGTTTACAAAGCAATCAGTAGCTACTTGGTGAAGGTGAAAGCGGTACACGTGGCACCTAGAGCTCCGCTGCAAGATACCACTGAAAGCTGTGTCGATAGCCCTAAAAACTTGCTTGCAGAGCTCGATGTTACGTCGGACACCGGCCGACGCTACGCGAAAATTTCCGGCGACTATAACCCCATTCATTTATTTGGACTAAGTGCCAAAGCGTTTGGTTTTAAACGCCCAATTGCCCATGGAATGTGGACACTTGCCCGCGCGTTATCATTTGTACCCGTATCGGATGGTCAGCATATTTCAGATGTGGTTTGTCGTTTTAGACGACCCGTTATGTTGCCTTGCAGCATTAATATCTATCAAATGTGCCGTGATGAAGACCGCTCCATTCTGGAGATTACCAGCAGTGATGATCAGCAAGTACATTTAGATGCAGAGGTATCGACACTTTAATTTGCAGTTGAAGTTGTTATTTCGATACGATATCAAAGCGGTGATGATTAACCGGTAAGTCGACCTGTTTAGTTCGGTGTATTCAAAAAATAACAAATCGAATTCAACGTTTAGCGCAAGGTAAAACGTGAAGCGCAAGGTAAATAGAAAAGCCCACTTCTCAATATAGCGAAGTAAACATGCTGTATTAGGAAGCGGGCTTTTTGTATTTCTATTGTAATGCCAAGTCACCTTGGGGCTTTAAGGGGCGGTGTTAACTCACCCCCCAAAGTTAAGAAATAAGTGTCCCTGGCACCGAAGGTAGCGCATCTTTCTCGGGACACAAAAAGGTAGGCGTCGGATTTTCAATTTGCCCAGGATGATCTAGGTTGAAGTGCAGCCCCCGACTTTCTTTTCGTTGCATAGCGCAGCGCACAATCAATTCAGCTACGGTAACCAAGTTCCTTAATTCAAGAAGGTTATTACTTACCCTAAAGTGTGCGTAGTATTCGGCAATTTCTTGTTCCAGCAAGTTTATCCGCCGCATAGCGCGTTCTAACCGTTTATCGGTGCGAACAATGCCAACATAGTCCCACATAAATAGGCGTAGTTCGTGCCAGTTATGCTGAATAATAACTTCTTCATCAGAGTCTGATACCTGACTTTCATCCCAAGGCAAAATGGCTTCTTCACAGGAAGCTGAAGGTAACGTAGAGATAATATGCTCGGCGGCAGCACTGGCAAATACAACGCATTCAAGTAGCGAGTTAGAAGCCATGCGGTTTGCGCCGTGTAAGCCGGTATAGGCAACTTCTCCTATCGCGTACACGTTGGCTAAATCTGTTTTTCCATTAAAGTCGGTTACCACACCGCCACAGCTGTAATGGGCTGCGGGCACCACTGGAATAGGCTCTCGGGTGATATCTATGCCTAATGAGCGGCATTTACGATAGATATTTGGAAAGTGTTTAACAATAAAGTCAGCAGGCTTATGACTGATATCTAAATACATGCAGTCAGCCCCAAGGCGCTTCATTTCATAATCGATGGCACGGGCAACCACATCCCTAGGTGCTAAATCGCCACGCTCGTCAAACTTGTGCATGAAACGGGTGCCATCGGCGTGACATAAGTTCGCGCCTTCACCACGAAGTGCTTCGGTAATAAGAAAGTTTCGGGCTTGCGGGTGGAATAAACACGTAGGGTGGAATTGATTAAATTCCATATTGGCAACACGACAACCCGCTCGCCACGCCATTGCAATACCGTCACCGCTTGATACATCTGGGTTAGAGGTATATTGGTATACCTTGCTTCCACCGCCCGTCGCTAGTGAAATAAAGGGCGCGCGAATAACTTCAACATGCTCTTGTTGGCGGTTCCATACATACGCACCAATAACCCGCTTTTTATCATCCTTCGATGGAATAAGGTCGATAGCGTTGTAACGTTCAAAAACGTGAATGTTAGGGTGAGCAGAGACAGCATCATTTAATGTTATTTGCAGCGCTTCACCGGTGGCATCGGCGGCGTGAAGAATGCGTCTGTGACTATGCCCACCTTCGCGGGTAAGGTGGAAACGTTCTTCACCAGACTCCGTTGTTTCGGTATCAAAGGGCACACCGTAACCAATAAGCCAGCTTAGCGCTTCTTTTGCTCGTTCGGTAGTAAAGCGTACGGCAGGCTCATCACATAAGTCGCCGCCCGCTTTTAACGTATCTTGCACATGAGCATCGATAGAGTCTTGCTCATCGAACACCGCAGCAATGCCGCCTTGGGCATACCGGGTAGACCCTTCATTACGATCGCTCTTGCTGAGCACAATAACCTGACAGTGGTCGGCAAGCCTAAGTGCAAGGCTAAGCCCCGCGGCGCCGCTACCTATAATCAGTACATCACATCGATGTTCAATGGAATTTGATGTGGAAGTTAGTGAAGATGACACTGATTTCATGTATTTTTGTATATATTAAACGAGCAAAGGTTCGGCAAGTCTAAAGGATGAGTGGCAAAACACAATGATCCAGATGGCTTTGTCTCAGCATTTTTAACTATTTTTAATGCTTACACCGAACTTTTTGCAACAGTGTGCGTCTATATCAATGCTTGTGAGAGCTATTGGGTAGTTGAAGTAGGAGTAATGGCTCGAATGAGCGAGCAGATAACCGACCAACAATTGGTCGAAAAAGTACAGCGTGGCGATAAAAATGCATTTAACTTACTGGTAACTCGCTATCAGCATAAAGTCATGCATTTGGTATCGCGCTATGTAAAAAACAGCGGTGATGTGGCTGATGTTACCCAAGAAGCGTTTATAAAAGCTTATCGGGCATTACCAAACTTTCGTGGTGACAGTGCGTTTTACACTTGGTTGTACCGTATCGCGGTAAACAGTGCTAAAAACTATCTTGTTGCGCAAGGAAGAAAGCCACCCGCTAGTGATGTCGACGCAGACGAAGCAGACTTTTACGAAGGCAGTGATGCGCTTAAAGAGCAATCCACGCCAGAACGTAGTTTGTTAACGGATGAAATTGAAGAAACCTTATTTAAAGTGGTGGAAAAGTTACCTGATGACCTTCGCATGGCGATAACCCTTCGTGAAATAGAAGGGCTAAGTTATGAGGAAATTGCAAATGTGATGGCGTGCCCAGTAGGTACCGTTCGTTCACGAATTTTCCGAGCGCGAGAGGCTATCGATAAAGTGATTCAGCCATTGTTAGAAAATTAAATATAATGAAAATGAACTTTCATTATATTGAGCAGACTAACAGCTGTGTTAGGGTATTAATTGATCACAGTTGATCAGGAAATGAATTTATGACGCAACAGCAAGAAAATTTGTCCGCTTTCATGGATGGCGAAATAGATGGCGATGCAATCATTGATGCGATTAAGCAAGATGAAGAATTGCAGGCCAAATGGCAACGTTACCATGTTATTAGGGGCGCAATGCGCAAAGAAGCCAGTGTTGCACCGCAGTTAGATATTACTGGCAGTGTCGCGGCCGCGCTTGAAAATGAGCCTGCTATTGTCGCGCCAAAAGCTTCACGTTGGCGTTCAATTCCAGTACTCGGCAGCGTAGTTCTTGGCGGTGTAGCTCCTTTTGCAAAACAGTCTGGCCAGTTTGCCGTTGCTGCATCGGTTGCGGTAGCCGTGATTTTAGGTGTTCAACACTTCAATCAACCTGCGCCTACAGAGCCTTTCATGACAGCACCTACGGCAGGACCGCAGGGTGGTTTAGCGCCAGTTAGCTTAGAGCAAACGCGTGCATTGCCTCGCAATGACATGAACGAAGTATTAGAGAAAAAGCGTAAAATCAATGCACTTATTGCCGATCACGAGCAGCAAGTTAAATTGAAACAAGCGCAAGAATCTGAAACTGACGATGCCGAGGCGAGTGCAGATAACCGCCCGTAAGCAGTTCATACGACGCTTAATAAGAATATCGTTTAATGAAAATAGATTATCGTAATAACGTACCAGCACTTTTAGTGCTGGTACGCGTGTTTTTAGCCCAAGAAAAAGTAAGTATTCGTCTTCGCGCCTTCATCAAAGCCATGACCTATGCCCTTATAGTGTCTTTAGGTTTATCGTTTAGCGCCGCAGCGCAAGAAAGCGAATCTGTGCAAAATACATCTCCAGAACGCGCTGAAACGTCGCCGTCGACGTTGCCCTCAACTGCAGATGCTTCACTAACTTCGGCCCAGGCAGCACCTCAATCAGTACCTCATGCCACTGATGTAGTTGTCGTGAACCCCCATCCTCAAACAACGTCAGATTGGCTTATGCAATTAAGTGAAGTGGTGAAAACCCAAAACTTTGAAGTTGCTTTTGTTCAAAGTCGAGCGGGCCGCGAAACCATTCCCTTTTTATGGCGTCATGGTGTGCTAGAGGATGGCACCAGTATGGAGCAACTCAATTTACAAAATGGGCCAGGCCGCGAGCAAATTCGTGTTAATGGTATTGTAAGTGTGTTTGAGCCTGATGTATCGCCTTATAGTCTTCGTTCTGAGTTTATCAATGGGCCTATCCCCAGCGAACTGCTTCATCATCCTGATAGATTAAAAAGCGGTTATGAATTTGTCTCTGTGGGCAGAGCACGCGTTGCAGGTAGACCCGCTCAACAAATACGTATCGTTAGCCGCGACAATAGTCGCTTCAGCTACCAGCTATGGTTAGATGAAGATTCAGGCATGGTACTGAAACTTAATATGCTTGATTTGCAGGGCGGATTGTTAGAGCAGATTCAAGTAACCTCACTTAAAATAACCGATGCCCCTGACGACTATTTCGCACGTATTAATCAAGCGTCTTTACCTAAGCCAATGGCATTAACGCAAAAGCAATCGCGCCAACCAAATTGGGAAGTTAAGTACTTGCCTAATGGTATGGAAGAAGTACGTGGTGATACTCGTCGCCTGGCCTTAACCGGGCAAGTGGTAGAATATAAAATGTACAGTGATGGCTTGGTCGATGTGTCTGTTTATGTGCAGCCAGCAAAAGATGCCCTTGGTGGTGATTTAGTGCTTAGGAATGATTTGAGTACATTTTTAACGCTTACCGATGGAAATACGCAGGTGACCGTGGTGGGTGAAATACCACTGCAAACCGCAAATGCTATTGCTACCTCGCTTTCTCCTACGGCAGATAAATAATGATTACTGAAACCGCGCGTGTTGTCGCAATAGAAGGCGATCTTATTACTGTCGAGGCTGCCATTAAATCGACTTGTAGTAGTTGCCAAGCCCAAAGTGACTGTGGCACGGGTGCTATATCCAGAGCATTAGCACCTAAAACTCAGCAGCTAACGTTACGTTCACCTATGCCGGTAACGATAGGGCAAGACGTAACCGTGGGTGTACCTGAAGAAGGGGTGTTAAGTGCCTCCGCGTGGCTGTATTTGTTGCCTCTAACGGTTTTTATCGCGGTCTTTGCCCTTGCAAATGCCACGCTATCTTCTATTGGGCTTAGCCATGAATTGTGGGGGGGGCTACCCGCCGCCGCATTTACCTTTGCAACTTATAAAGCCATCGCATTTAAACTTAAACGGCTTGATAAAGGTAAGTTTCAACCCGTACTATTGAATACTATTTAGCGTAATACTCGCGCGAATTCGGCAATATTATTACCAAAATGGCTACTTTGGCTTACACTATTCCAATCTTTGGCAATATAACCCACAAGCTTATTCGCTTTTGTGTACAGAAATGGGTAAAATCCGCACGCGCTAGCTACAACACAAACAATAGCTACCATTCTTTTTTATATTAATGAATTTTTCTGCAGGTAATTTCCAGCATTATGCAACAATCGCACATTCGTAACTTCAGTATTATTGCTCACATCGATCACGGTAAATCGACTCTGTCTGACCGTCTTATTCAACATTGTGGCGGGCTAGCCGATCGTGAAATGGCCGAACAGGTTCTTGATTCAATGGACTTGGAGCGGGAGCGTGGAATTACTATTAAAGCACAAAGCGTAACGCTTAATTACACTGCTAAAGATGGTGAAATTTACCAGCTGAATTTCATCGACACTCCAGGACACGTAGACTTTACGTACGAAGTGTCTCGTTCACTTGCAGCATGTGAAGGTGCATTGTTAGTGGTTGATGCCGGACAGGGCGTGGAAGCACAAACCCTAGCTAACTGCTATACCGCCATGGACATGGACATGGAAGTGGTACCTATTTTAAATAAAATAGATTTACCACAGGCTGAACCAGAGCGTGTAGCCGAAGAAATTGAAGACATTGTTGGTATCGATGCCATTGACGCCGTGCGCTGCTCGGCAAAAACAGGTATTGGTATTGAAGATGTACTAGAAGTTATTGTAAATAAAATTCCTCCTCCGGGCGGCAACCGTGAAGAGCCGCTAAAAGCGCTTATCATTGATTCATGGTTCGACAACTACCAAGGGGTAGTGTCATTAGTTCGTATCGTAGAAGGTGAGCTTTCTAAGAAAGATAAAATTCAAATCATGTCGAATGGCCAAACTCACCAAGTTGATAAAATTGGTGTGTTTACCCCCAAAGCCCTAGATACAGGCGTGCTTCGCGCCGGTGAAGTAGGCTTTATTATTGCGGGTATTAAAGACATTCAAGGCGCTCCGGTAGGCGATACTATTACCTTAGCGAGACAACCCGCCGTAGGCGCTTTACCTGGCTTTAAGAAAGTTAAACCGCAGGTTTACGCAGGTATTTTCCCAATTAGCTCAGACGATTACGAAGATTTTCGTGATGCGTTAGCTAAACTAAGCTTGAACGATGCTTCATTGTTTTATGAGCCAGAAAGCTCGCAAGCGCTAGGCTTTGGATTTCGTATTGGCTTCCTTGGCATGCTTCACATGGAAATCATTCAAGAGCGTTTAGAACGCGAATACGATCTTGGTCTTATTACTACGGCACCTACGGTAATCTACGAAGTAGAAACCACCAAGGGCGAAATTTTAAGTTGTGATAACCCGTCTAAGTTACCCGCAGTTAACGATATTGCCGAAATTCGCGAACCATTAGTTGAAGCGAATATTCTTGTGCCGCAGGAATACCTAGGTAACGTCATTACCTTGTGTGTTGAAAAGCGGGGTATGCAAACCGCTATGACGTATCACGGTAAGCAAGTGGCAGTCACCTATGAGTTGCCTATGGCTGAAGTGGTTCTGGATTTCTTCGACCGTTTGAAATCAACCAGTCGTGGGTTTGCCTCTCTTGATTATAACTTTAAGCGCTTCCAAGTCTCTGACATGGTACGTGTCGATATTATGATTAATGGCGAGCGCGTAGATGCGCTAGCCATGATCACTCACCGTGATAATTCACAAGGCCGTGGGCGTGAATTGGTAGAGAAACTCCGTGAGCTTATTCCTCGCCAGATGTTTGATATCGCTATTCAAGCTGCTATTGGCAACCACATTATTGCGCGTAGTACGGTGAAACAATTACGTAAAAACGTTATCGCCAAGTGTTACGGCGGTGACGTAAGTCGTAAGAAAAAGCTGCTTCAAAAGCAAAAAGATGGAAAGAAAAGAATGAAACAGGTAGGTAATGTTGAATTACCGCAGGATGCATTCCTGGCAATTTTGAAGGTAGGTAAGTAATGGCCAATTACTTTTCGCTTATTTTAGTACTTCTAACGCTAACCACAGGGCTTGTTTGGCTGGTGGATAGCATGGTGTTTGCGCCAAAGCGAAAGGCGCGGTTACAGGAATCGGCAAAAGCGGAAGGGGCCAACTTTGCAGGCGAGCCACAGCTTCCTTACTTGGTTGATACCTCGCAGCAAATATTTCCAGTTATCGCTTTTGTGTTGGTATTGCGTTCGTTTATTTACGAACCATTTCAAATTCCATCAGGCTCGATGATGCCAACCTTGTTGGTGGGCGACTTTATTCTGGTTGAGAAGTTTTCTTATGGAATAAAAGACCCTGTATTTCGCAGTAAACTGGTGGAAACCGGCGTACCAGAGCGTGGCGATGTGGTGGTATTTAAATACCCGGAAGACACCTCTGTAGATTACATCAAACGTGTTATCGGGTTACCTGGCGACACCGTGGTATATCAAGATAAACAAGTTTATATCAAGTCTAAGTGCGAAGGTGCTGCGAAAAACTGCGGTAAGCTTACGGCTATGCCATTAGATTTTGTGGGTCGTGACGAATTTGTGCAGGATATGGCTAAGCTTATGCGTTACACAGAAACGCTAGGTGACAATGAGCACGATATATTACGCCACCCAGTTAGAGAAATTTCTTCAAGTAACTTCTATACTCAGCCAGGTACACGCAGCAATGAATGGATTGTACCTGATGGTCATTATTTCGTATTAGGCGATAATCGTGACAACAGCCGAGACAGCCGTTTTTGGGGCTTTGTACCGGATGAAAACTTAGTAGGTAAAGCCGTTGCCATTTGGATTTCATTTGAATTCGAACGCAGCCGCGACAGTGTTTTGCCAACATGGATCCCAACGGGCGTTAGATTTGAACGCGTAGGTGGCATTAATTAATGCAGGGTATTGATAAATATATTCGCTTGAGTAAAGCGTTAGGGTACACATTTAATAATGAAGCCTTGCTAGAGCAAGCGCTAACCCACAGAAGTGCAGCAAAGCAGCACAATGAAAGATTAGAGTTTTTAGGTGATGCTATTTTAGGTATGGTCATAGGTGAAACCTTGTTTAAGCGTTTCCCCGATGTGCCTGAAGGTAAGCTTACCCGTATGCGGTCAACCTTAGTAAAAGGCGATACGTTGGCCGAACTGGCCCGTGAAGCGAGCATGGGTGAACTACTTCACCTTGGTCCTGGTGAACTTAAAAGTGGCGGTCATCGTCGCAGTTCAATATTGGCAGACGCAGTAGAAGCGGTGTTAGGCGCAATCTACTTGGACTCAGGGATGGATGAGGTCTGTAACGTTATTTACCATTTATGGGAAAGCCGTATTGAAGCGTTAAACCCCAACGCGCACCCTAAAGATAGCAAAACCCGTCTTCAAGAGTATCTGCAAGGTCGTAAGCTACCATTACCATCTTATGAAGTTATCTCTATCTCGGGGAAAGATCACGCTCAAATTTTTGAAGTGAGCTGCACGGTGACAACGTTAGATAAGCCCGTTTCGGCCTCTGGAAATAGCCGAAGAAAAGCCGAGCAGGAAGCAGCAAGACTTACCTTGGAGACACTCGATGACACAGCCAAATGATACAACCCGATGTGGCTTAGTCGCTATTGTAGGGCGCCCCAACGTAGGTAAATCAACACTACTTAATAGATTGCTCGGGCAAAAAGTAAGTATTACGTCGCGTAAACCACAAACGACCCGTCACCGTATTTTAGGTATCGACACGGAAGGCGATTACCAAGCCATTTACGTTGATACCCCAGGACTTCATAGCGAAGAAAAAAGCGCCATGAACCGGTACATGAACCGAGCCGCTTCAAGTTCTCTTGCAGAAGTGGGTTTGGTGTTGTTCGTGATAGAGGGTACACGCTGGAACGACGACGATGAAATGGTGTTGTCTAAAGTGAAAGCCTCAGGCCTACCTTGCTACCTTATCGTCAACAAGATGGATAAAGTAGAAGATAAAGAAGCCTTTATGGTTCACCTTCAAGGTCTATCTGAAAAATATAAGTTTGAGCATATTATCCCCATTAGCGCTAAACAGGGCAAAATGGTGGATGACATCCGAGAGCTTGTGGCAAAGAGCCTGCCTGAAAGCGAGTTTTTCTTCCCAGAAGATTACATTACCGATCGCTCAAGTCGCTTTATGGCCGCTGAAATCATTCGCGAAAAGCTGATGCGCTTCACGGGGGATGAACTTCCTTACGCCACGACGGTAGAAATTGAACAGTTTAAGCTAGCTGAAAATGGTGTATATCGTATCAGTGGTCTTATCCTTGTAGAGCGTGAAACGCAAAAGCGCATGATTATTGGCAAGGGTGGAAAGCATCTGAAAACCATTGGTGAACATGCCCGTAAAGATATGGAAAACTTGTTTGATAACAAAGTTTTCTTAGAAATGTGGGTTAAAGTGAAACAAGGTTGGGCTGACGATGAACGTGCTCTACGTTCGTTAGGTTATTCAGACGATAGTTAGCACTCAGCAATTATCTGTTTTGGGCTTAACGCAATAGTCGTTAGCCCAAAATATAATGTAAGAACGTGTAGCCCAAATCAAAATCCCAAACGTATCAGCTAGAAAATCAGCTAGCATCCATTAGTCACAAAGCAATAAAAAGGGGTAGGTATGGCAATTTCCGATATGCGCAGACAATATGCAAAGGGGAGTCTGCAAGATAAAGACTTAACTGCAAACCCTTTTTCATTGTTTGACCGTTGGCTAAAAGATGCCATCACCGCTGAAATTCCCGATCCTACCGCCATGACTGTGGCGACCGTTGATGCTACAGGTCAGCCTTCTCAGCGTATTGTGCTTTTAAAAGATGTAAGCGAAGCTGGGTTTGTCTTTTTCACTAATTTAGGCAGCCGCAAAGCACAAGAGCTTAGTCAAAACCCTAAGGTTTCATGTCATTTTCCTTGGTTTTTCATGGAACGACAAGTAAGAGTGTGTGGTGTAATAGAAAAGCTTTCCTTTAAGGAAAACGCGACCTATTTCCTTTCTCGCCCTAAAGATAGCCAGTTAGCGGCTTATGCTTCTGAGCAAAGCAAACCTATTAGCAGCCGCGAGCTTTTGCATACTCAGTTTGCGCAAATGAAGCAAAAGTTTGCGAATAAAACCCTACCGGCACCCGACTTCTGGGGGGGCTTTCGTATTGTTCCTCACCAAATTGAATTCTGGCAAGGCGGCGAAGACAGGTTACATGACCGGTTTGAATACAACCGTGATGAAAGTGGCAACTGGAATACCCAGCGTTTAATGCCTTAAGGGGGATTAATCCTGGCATTCTTTAATGATTGATAGCCACTGCCATTTAGACTTGCCAGCATTTCAAGATGACTGGCAGGTAGTGGTAAACCGCGCAATCAGTGCTGGTGTAACACGTATTCTTATTCCTGGCACGCAAGTGTCGCAGTGGTCTACGCAACAAGCGATACAATCCTATTCAAACCAAAGTACGCACACTATCTCGATAGATGTTGCGTTTGGTTTGCATCCTTACTTCTTATCTACCAACGAAACTGATAATGCCACTGCCTTAACCGCCCTGCAGCGACTGTTATCTCAATCGAGTGTTCACATGGTAGCATTAGGTGAAATCGGCTTAGACGGCCATATAGCGACACCTATGCCGCTTCAACAAGAGATGTTTGAAGCACAGTTGCGATTAGCGAGTGAATACGCCCTTCCTGTTGTTTTGCATCATCGAAAAAGTCACCATCTTATATTTGAAAGTCTAAAAAAAGCAGAATTTGCAGAGGGCGGCGTTATTCATGCATTTTCTGGCAGTGTAGAGGTAGCCAAAGCGTATATCGATAAAGGCTTTTATATTGGCGTGGGGGGCACCATTACCTATGACAGAGCGAAGAAAACGAAAGAAACCGTTGCTTACTTGCTTGAGCACCACGCAGACCGATTGCTACTAGAAACTGATTCGCCTGATATGCCAATGCAGGGGCGGCAGGGGAAACGAAACAGTCCTGAATACCTTTGTGATGTGTTAGCAGCGCTGGGTAAACTTGGGGAGTATGATGTACAAGCCTTAGACGCACTTACCACCCAAAATTATTTCACGCTTTTTCGTAACTCACTTTTTCGTAAAACGGTGAAGAATAATTAAAAATAGGTGCGGCTTGCTGAATTGAGTTAATTGAAATTAGCGAATGCTTCACTCAAGACTGAAAAACTCGAATTATCCACGGGCGAAACTTATAAAACCCTCGTGTTATATAAACACCCACAATCAGCGCCAACACAACAACAGCGCTAATAATAAGCCACAGTTGCTGGCGAAGCGTCAGCGGGCTGGAAAGTACCACTTCAGTGTCGATGTTAACGTTCAAATAACCAATTACTTTGCCATCATCATCGAGAATTTTTTCAACATGCGTATTGGGCGCGACTTCACGTTCTCGGGCCAGTGCGACTACACTATCAACTCTTGGTAAAGGCGCTATATAAATGCCTTGAGCATTAAATACGCTTAAAGAGATAACGGCGGGTTCTTCTAATGCAATGGCGATTAAACGCTCTAGCTGAATCGTGTCTTGTGCTACTAAGGCAGGCTGTAAGATTTTTGAATATTGACTACTTATACTAGTACCTGGTTGGGCCGTTTGTACGTCAACCCAATGGGTTTGGTACTGTTGATACATTAGAAACAGGCCCACTGCTAATGCCACAGCGGTAGCCATAATAATAGTATGGATTAGCCGCTTAAAGGCCGTGTAAGCAGAGTGTGAAACGCTGTGTTTGTGAGCCATGCGTTCGGTTTCTAAGTGGTTCAGCATTTCGCCTTAATTTCCTTTATCTTTATGCGCTAACAGTAGGGTAATTTTGACTAATTTGAAAGTGTGTATTTCCACATGTGCAATGTTTGGGTAGCATATGGGCAAGACTAACAAAGGTTTAAATTAATAGTGATCACGTTTTTAAATGAAACACCGCCTCATGCAATGCATGATACCTCTTTCTTATCTACGCAGCTTACCACAAAGTCATCAAGTGAAGATGATGCTGGACTTTCAATTTTAACCGTTATTGGTCAAGCATTAACACCATACATTGTTAGTCAGGTTGTTGAAGGCTTGGGCGAGATATTTGAGGCTAGGTCAATTCACTTACATCCGTTACACAACAAATTGGGTGATGGTGTGGTGGTAGTGAAAGGGCGTTTGAGTGAAAACGCCGGCGTTCAAAAAACGGCTTCAGTGCCAGCATTGCTGCCGTCACTAATCACTACGTTGTCGGCCCGTTATCATGTGGACTTAGGCATTCAAGACACTCAGCCATCGCTTAACGAACCAGGTCTTCTTGTGATGGATATGGACAGTACGTTAATTGATATTGAGTGCATCGATGAAATTGCCAAACTGGCAGGTGTTGGTGAGCAAGTGGCTGCTGTAACCGAACAGGCCATGCGGGGCGAAATAGCATTTAATGATAGCTTAAACCATCGAGTGGCTTGCCTAGATGGTGTGCCAGAGCACCAGCTTCAACAAATACGTGATAGCTTGCCTATAATGCCAGGCGTACAGCTACTGATTGCCATATTAAAACAACATAACTGGAAGCTAGCCATAGCTTCAGGTGGTTTTACTTATTTTGCCAACCATCTAAAAGCCCGCTTAAATCTTGATGAAGCGGTTTCAAATACGTTGGTGATAGAGCAAGGTATATTGACTGGCGAAGTGTCTGGCGAAATTGTGAATGCCGAGGTAAAAGCGCGAACCGTGAAAGCGTTGGCTGAACGCTGGGAAATACCGAGCAATCAAACCGTTGCCATGGGCGACGGCGCAAACGATTTAGTGATGATGGCCGAATCAGCGTTAGGCGTGGCGTGCCACGGTAAGCCAGTTGTCAACGAAAAAGCGGATGTTGCTATCCGATTGGGCAGCTTACATTGCCTACTGTACTTTTTATCCTAGTAGGTTAGTGTTGACTACGGCGTAATTGACGAAGGCGTTGACTAAGACGCTGCTGGGCGTCAACTAAAACACGCAGAATACATAGCGAGTACAAGCTCTGAAGGTGATATAAGAGCCTTCAGAGCTTGTCTTTATTTGGCAAACGCTTGGTCTTGTAATAAGGCTTGAATACCGGACTGAGAGCGCTCTTCTACTTTCGCTTTAGTGTCTCGGTTAGCGGAAATCGTGTCGTCATCGAATTCATATCTAATCAATACTTCATCAGTGACATCAATTAAGTGTGAACAGGCAGCTAAGCTCCAAAGCTTATTTTCAAGTTCCTTTGCCCGGTGAATAGCATACACGCTAACGTAATTTATCTCTGTTTGTAACATAGATAAATCTGGTTTGCCTGTAGTGGTAAGCATCACGTGAATAGCAATAAATTGCCCTCTGTTTAACGCTTCAGTAATAAAGGTCTTGCGCTGCTCGTTGTTTTCAAACCGGTGGGAATACCGCGGAATAATGGCCATGCGAGGGTCTTTTTGCTTGGCATCAAAAGAGATCAAAAGCTCTTGGCGCAAGGGCATATTTTCCAGCTTCACCTGCTTGATACCGCTTTGCATGAAAGGTGTATCTAACTTTCTGTCTCTAAATAGGAATTCTAAGTTCACCTGACGCTTTTCTGTTAGATAGGTAACTAGCGTTGAAACTCGTTCATCTTGTTTTCCAATAATACCCGCTTGCGGTGTATACCTAACCCCTTCCTTGCTCATCAAGAAGGATAGAGATGTGGCATTACGAGCATTAATACAGCGAAGAGCCTGACCCATACCCGGCAACTCTTCTTCACCAGAGTCTTCTTCTAAGCTGTGTTTGTTCTTTTTAATCAATTCTTCAAAGAACGCCCTTGCACTTTTACCTGCTTCACCGTTCATGGCTTTTAAATGGAGAATGTTTTTCTCAGCGTTGTGGTAAATTACCGAATACTGCAAATGCATTACGTCAAAATTTTGCGTAATCTGCTGAAGGCGAGGGAAGGATACTTCAACTTGCCCCTCTAGCTCACCGTCGTACTCTTTATTTAACTCAACACGCAGTCCCAATCCATGCACCGAGATATCTTCACTTACGCCAACGTGTACGCTGTCGTCATAAGATAACCTAAGCTCTATTTGAGAGCGCAAACGGTAGCGAGATTCTAAACGTTGATCTTCATATTTAAATCGGAACAACTCTATGTTTGGGGTCTTCTGATTTCTTGGATGACCAAAAACGCGAAGATGAGAAAGGTTATCGCGGTTGAACTGTAATTCGTTATACGCCTGCTGCCCATATATAGAGGTTACGTCAGTAACATGAAGCAAGTATTTTAGGTTTTTCAACTTCGACATCACTCGAGGCGAAGGCGGTGTATTTTGACGCTTTATTTTCGACCCCACAGAGTCTGGAATAGACAAGGGGGTATGAGCTTGCTCGGGCAGCATGTCGGTTAACGTGAGCTTAAATACTCGCCAACTGACCTTTTTTGAGCCAAAGCCTAAGAAAACCTGTTTTAACATGTCTTTCTCAATAAGCTGCTCGTAAGAGGCGGAGTAAAAAAAGACTTTGTCATTTTGCAAATGGGTAAAGCTGAACACGAATATCTCGCGACGATGCGCAGGCTTAGCGTGCAGGGTGTTCAATCTATTTTGCGAAAGCAGAAAACCTAATCGACATTCATCTTCTTCATCTTGCCAGTAGCTCACCGTTTCGCGATTGACTTCGTTAACCATTGCGAAGCGTGGAATAAGACGATCTTCAATTAAATCGACATAAATAGGTAGCGTTGGGCTTCGTGGCGAAAAGTATTGTTCACAGGTTTTACTGGTGATCGCTTCAATAGTGTTGTTCATATTCACTTTATAGCGGCGTTTATTGCCGTGTATAAAGCTTTCCAAAAACTTATCAAAGCTAGGCGCTGGGCGCTCTGTTGCACGCTGTAAGGCTAAATAAATAACGTCTTTTTTGCGAATTGTTTTCACAAGACGATAAGCAATGCCATTTTTCTTATCCATGGCAAACTCGCCTTCAAGCCCACGGAAGTAGACTTGTAATAGCTCATTTTGTTTAAACAGTGTTTCTTTGGTGAGTTTGACTTGCAGGCCTTCTAGGGACACATCAACGCTTAAGCCTTTAATCGAATGATTACTTTCGTTAAATAGCTCAACCGCAACAGCAAAGTTCATGCGTTCTGTACTGCGTTGACGATAATCTAGTAAGTTTACCGTTGGCACTTTGAACTGCTCTAAAATAGCCGAGCCTTTTTTGCGAGGTGCGTTCGAAGTTGTGCCTGTATCGCGTGCCTCTTCGGCTTTCTCGCGAATAATACGGTAATTGTTTTCAGTATTTTGAACGGCCTCATAAACACCGAATGTATACCCACCAAAAATTCTAATTTGCTCTTCGAATTTATCGACAGCAATTTCATCCATGTAATGGGTTCTACCATCATGCAAATAGCTTTTGCATTTACCGTCTACTTGGCCACGTAAATCTATTGATCGCATACAGGGCTTCGCAAGGCGTTTCACTTCCATTTTTAATAGAAAGCGTTTTTCCTTGGGAATATCACCGCCAATTTGTAACAGAACCTTATTAAATTCAGGCTCGTTTACCAGGGGTTTCAATTGCTCAATTATGTCAGCGTATTGCTGTAAATCTTGGCTCATGTATGCACAACTTAGTTACTTTCTATTATTATAGACATTATTATTATCGGCACTAATACTAAACCCATTAATAAACAGCATTTTGCAATTTAATACCCGTATACCCTCTAGGTGGAAAATCTTACGAAACGGGTAGTCGGTCTAGTGTGCCTTGATGTCCTTTATAAGATAGAATACTCCTTTTCACGCTGGGATAAAACTGGAATATGGCAAAACGAAAAACGGCTTATGTATGCTCAGATTGTGGGGCTGAATTTCCACGCTGGCAGGGGCAATGTTCTGAATGCAAAGCATGGAACACCATTAGCGAGTTTGTAGTCAGTAGCGCCAAAACCACTTCAAAACCAACCTTGTCAGGCTATGCTGGACAAACTGCCGCTAAAATAGAAATGCTCAATGCGATTGATTTGGAATCTCTACCCCGATTTAGCGCAGGGTTTAAAGAGCTCGATAGAGTATTGGGCGGTGGAATAGTGCCAGGTGCTGCTATGTTAATTGGCGGCTCGCCAGGGGCAGGTAAAAGTACATTGTTACTTCAGGTTATGTGTCAAATGGCACAAACCGAAACCGCTTTATACGTAACAGGGGAAGAATCACTCCAGCAAGTAGCTATGCGTGCAAAGCGCTTAAATCTACCTGATGATAAGCTAATGATGTTGGCAGAAACCAGTGTAGAAACTATTTGCGATCTGGCGCTAACGAAAAAGCCGAAGATCATGGTTATCGACTCTATTCAAGTAATGCATGTAGCTGATGTGCAATCTGCACCTGGCAGTGTATCGCAGGTGAGAGAAAGTGCGGCCTACCTAACCCGTTTTGCAAAACAACACCACATCTCAATGTTTCTTGTCGGTCATGTAACCAAAGACGGCAACTTAGCCGGTCCGAAAGTGTTAGAGCACTGTATCGACAGTTCAATGATGCTAGAAGGGGAGAGCGACGGCCGTTACCGTACCTTGCGCAGCCATAAAAACCGTTTCGGTGCCGTTAACGAATTAGGTGTTTTTGCGATGACTGAAAAAGGCCTAAAAGAGGTGAACAACCCTTCGGCTATATTCTTAAGTCGTGGTGAAAATGAAACGCCTGGGTCGAGCGTAATGGTGATCTGGGAAGGCACGCGGCCGCTGTTGGTAGAAATACAGGCCTTGGTGGACTACTCACAAATGTCTAACCCTCGGCGAATTGCGGTGGGGCTAGATCAAAACCGATTGTCGATGTTGTTAGCGGTATTGCATCGTCACGGTAATGTACAAATGAACGACCAAGATGTCTTTGTGAATGTGGTGGGGGGCGTGAAGGTAAGTGAAACCAGTGCTGACTTAGCGTTACTGCTAGCAATGGTGTCGAGCTTTCGAAATCGCTCTTTGCCCAAAGATTTAATTGTATTTGGAGAAGTTGGGCTAGCCGGAGAAATCAGGCCTGTTCCCAATGGCACCGAGCGTATTATTGAAGCCGCTAAACATGGTTTCAAACGTGCGATTGTGCCAAAGGCAAATGCGCCGAAGCAAGCAGTAAATGGTATGAAAGTTATTCCAGTGTCTCAGCTCAGCGATGCGTTAGACGCATTAGAATAAACCGCTTCTATTAGCGCATTTAATTCCTTCTCATTTAAATCAGCCTCTTGGCTGTTAAGCAGTATTAAGCGCCTCAGTGCGCTTATGCTGTCTACATCCATTTGAGATACTTTGCAGCCTAAAGATACTGAATCTTGGCGGCTATCATTCTGCCGATACAGTTGCTCAATATGCAAGGTGATAACGGGGCTGTCTTCATTTGCTCTGAAAGTGGCAGTATAAGGATCGTGGCTGTCGAAGGGTAATTCGTTAAGTGCATCTTCGTTTGCGCTTAATTTTACGCCTTGAAGCGAGACATCAATAATAATGACATCAATGCGCTTATCATGATGAGCAAGTGTTCCTTTTACGGCCAATGGAATACGTGTAAATAAGCGTTTGTCCGACATAAATCCCTCAAGCTAGAAAATCTTTGATTCACTCAGTATTAGTGATGTTAGTACACAAGGCAACTAGCAATAAGTGTAGTGGTGTAAAGCTATCTTTCACCGAGCCTAAAAAAACGGGCTAATAAGAGCCCGTTCTACAAAAAAGAGACGCAGCATTATCTACACCGCGCTGTCTAGGTTAATGCTACTTGGCTATGCGCTTGTATTTTAGTCTGTGAGGTTCCACCGCATCTTGCCCGAATTCGGCCTTAAGCCACGTCTCGTAGTCAGAGTAGTTACCTTCAAAGAAGTTAATGTTACCTTCGTCGCGGTAATCCATGATGTGTGTGGCAACTCTATCTAGAAACCATCTATCATGGGAAATAACCATGGCGCAGCCTGGGAATTCCAATAAGGCATTCTCAAGCGCTCGTAAGGTTTCAACATCCAAGTCGTTAGTTGGTTCATCGAGTAGCAACACGTTGCCGCCAGCTTTTAACAGCTTGGCTAAATGCACACGGTTTCGTTCACCACCAGACAAGTCTTTAATAAACTTCTGCTGATCGTTGCCTTTAAAGTTAAAGCGGCTGCAATATGCGCGGCTATTAATTTCGAAGTTACCAATACGAATAATATCTTGTTCTTCCGAAATTTCTTTAAAAACTGTGGTGTTTTCGTTCATGTGGTCGCGGAACTGCTCAACGCTGGCAATCTTCACAGAATCACCTAGGCTGATATCGCCTGAATCCGGTTGCTCTGCACCGGTAAGCATTCTAAATAGGGTAGATTTACCCGCACCGTTTGGCCCGACAATCCCTACAATTGCCCCTTTAGGAACTTTAAACGACAAGTCATCAATAAGTACACGTTCACCATAAGACTTATTAAGGTGTTCAACTTCAATAACCTTGTCACCTAAACGCTCACCAGGTGGAATGAAAAGCTCGTTAGTTTCGTTACGTTTTTGGTAATCGCCAGTGGACATTTCCTCAAAGCGAGCCATACGCGCTTTGCTTTTTGCATGGCGGCCTTTGGGATTAGAGCGAACCCATTCGAGTTCTTGTCTAATACTCTTTTGACGAGCATTTTCGCTGCGTTCTTCTTGCTGTAAACGTTGGTCCTTTTGTTCCAACCAAGAAGAATAGTTACCTTCCCATGGAATACCTTCACCACGGTCTAGTTCTAATATCCAGCCTGCAACATTATCAAGAAAGTATCTATCATGGGTAATTGCCACTACCGTGCCTTCATAATCGTGAAGGAAACGTTCTAACCAAGCAACAGATTCAGCATCCAAGTGGTTCGTCGGTTCATCAAGCAGTAGCATTTCCGGCTTTTCAAGTAACAAACGGCATAAAGCAACACGGCGGCGCTCACCACCTGATAACTTGCTAACGTCTGCATCCCATGCTGGAAGACGAAGAGCTTCAGCAGCACGGTTTAAGGTATTCTCTAAGTTATGCCCGTCTTTCGACTGAATAATCGCCTCTAACTCACCTTGTTCTTTTGCAAGGGCGTCGAAGTCGGCATCAGCTTCTGCGTAAGCGGCATAAACTTCATCCAAGCGAGTTAGCGCGTGTTTAACGTCGGCTAATGCTTCTTCCACGTTTCCGCGAACATCTTTCGATTCGTCTAGTTGCGGCTCCTGAGGCAGGTAGCCTATTTTAAGGCCTGGTTGAGGGCGTGCTTCACCTTCAATCTCGGTGTCTAACCCAGCCATGATGCGTAGTAAGGTAGATTTACCAGAACCGTTTAAACCCAATACGCCAATTTTTGCGCCGGGGAAAAAACTAAGAGAGATATTTTTAAGAATTTGACGGTTCGGTGGAACAATTTTCCCCACGCGATGCATACTATAAACGTATTGAGCCATGCTGTGTCCTTGCCAGAAAATAAAGCATCATTGTACTCGTAACAGGATAGTCTGTGCCAGTGTGAACCGCCATACAACCTCATGCTTGATGGTATTTTGTTCAATTGAAGTAAAAAGAAGGCGAAAAGTGCGAATAATACGGCGGTCACCTTTAACAAATTAAGGTAAACTTCGCTAGCATACGCTTTAATGAAAAAATAGGTATTCACTGTATGACTACAATGAACAAACGTCCTTACAGCCTATCGGAACTTGCCAGCCATGTAGGCGGTGTTGTAGAGGGAGACGGCAGTGTCGTTATCTCTGCGGTAGGAACGCTGGCAGGCGCTGCCAGCCATCAAATCTCATTTCTTACTAATCCGAAATATAAATCACAGTTAAGCGATACCTCTGCCGGTGCGGTTATTCTTCACAGCAGCTTGAAAGACACGGCACCGTGTCCCGCGCTTGTGGTAGACAACCCCCACGCAGCGTTCGCACGCATCGCACAGCTTTTCGACACCACGCCAGTCGTTGCAAGTGGTATTGCCGACACCGCTGTGATTGCATCGTCGGCCAATATCGGTAGTGATGTGTCGTTAGGTCACAATGTGATTATCGAAGATAACGTAATACTTGGTGACCGCGTAACTATTGGTGCCAATACAGTTATTCGCAAAGGTACGCGCATTGGTGAAGGCAGTGTTATTCACCCCAACGTAACCATTTATCATGACGTGATAATAGGTAAGCGAGTTACAGTGCATAGCCAAACGGTTATTGGTGCAGCAGGCTTTGGCTACGCAAACGATAAAGGCGTGTGGCTTCCTATTCCACAAACCGGCTCTGTTCGCATTGGTGATGACAGTCAAATTGGTGCAAGCAGCACTATCGACCGTGGAGCCATGGAAGATACCGTACTAGGTACCAACGTCATTATCGATAACCAAGTGCAGGTGGGACATAACTGCATTATTGGCGATCATTCATGTATTTGCGGTGCTACGGGCATTGCGGGCAGTTGTCATATCGGCAAATACGTTGTTATCGGTGGAGGTGTGGGCGTGAATGGTCACATTTCTATTTGCGATAAAGTACAAGTTACCGGCTATTCCATGATTGTCCAAGATATCACCGAACCAGGGGTTTATTCTTCAGGTCAGCCGGCAACGTCTAACCGAGAATGGAAGCGAAATACCATAAGGCTGCAGAAAATAGGCAGTTTATTTGACCGTGTTAAAGCGCTAGAAAAACAGGTCTGATGTCACTGTAGCGCAGGTGTTACGTTAAACCTGCGCCATTTAAATTAAATTGGTCATAAAGCGGTATACAAGCCCTTGAAAATGACTAGAATATGCCACGAACAAGCCATCAATCAATGCCGTTAAGGAGCCCTCATGTTACCTCGCGAAATGAATATCGCTGACTTTGACCCAGAATTAGCCGATGCAATGGCAAAAGAAGTTGTCCGTCAGGAACAGCATATCGAACTTATCGCCTCTGAAAACTACTGTAGCCCACGTGTTATGGAAGCGCAGGGTTCTCAGCTTACTAACAAGTATGCTGAAGGTTACCCAGGCAAGCGTTATTACGGCGGTTGTGAGCACGTTGACGTGGTAGAGCAACTTGCTATCGACCGTGCTAAAGAGCTTTTCGGTGCCGATTACGCTAACGTACAGCCTCACTCAGGTTCACAAGCTAACTCTGCCGTATTTATGGCTTTGCTTGATGCGGGCGATACTGTACTTGGTATGAGCCTTTCTGAAGGTGGTCATTTAACGCATGGTTCTCACGTTAACTTTTCGGGCAAAACTTACAATGCCGTTCAGTATGGCTTGAACCACGACACTGGCGAAATCGATTACGAACAAGTTGCTGCGTTAGCAGAAGAACATAAACCGAAAATGATTATTGGTGGTTTCTCAGCTTATTCAGGTATTGTTGATTGGGCAAAATTCCGTGAAATCGCCGACAGCGTTGGTGCTTTCCTATTAGTTGATATGGCGCACGTTGCGGGTTTGATTGCGGCGGGTGTTTATCCTAACCCACTGCCACACGCACACGTAGTGACAACCACCACGCATAAAACCCTAGCGGGCCCACGTAGCGGACTAATTTTGTCAGCGTGTGGTGACGAAGCCATTTATAAAAAGCTTCAAAGCTCAGTATTCCCTGGCAACCAAGGTGGTCCTTTGTGCCATGTTATTGCAGCAAAAGCAGTAGCGTTTAAAGAAGCACTTCAGCCAGACTTTAAAGAATATCAAACACAGGTTGTTGCGAACGCAAAAGCCATGGTGGCGGTAATGCAAGAACGCGGATACAAAATTGTATCGAATGGCACTGAAAACCATTTGTTCTTGCTAGACCTTATCGATAAAGATATTACAGGTAAAGAAGCTGATGCTGCCCTTGGTTCTGCTAACATTACTGTTAACAAGAACTCGGTTCCTAACGATCCTCGCTCACCGTTTGTTACCAGCGGATTGCGTATCGGTAGTCCAGCGATTACTCGTCGTGGATTTAAAGAAGAACAAGCCAAACAGGTCGCTACATGGATTTGTGATGTGCTAGATAACATGGGTGATGACAGCGTTATCGACCGTGTTAAAAGTGAAGTGGTTGCCCTTTGTGAACAGTTCCCTGTTTACGCGTAAGCAACCTAGATAAGAAAGTTACCGCGCGTTAGTCTTTTTAATCGAAGGCTATCGCGTAGTAAAAAAGTAAGTTAAGGAACGCTCATGTTTTGCCCCTTTTGTTCAGCACAAGAAACAAAAGTGATTGACTCTCGCCTAGTGGCAGAGGGGCATCAGGTGCGCAGACGTCGTGAATGCGCAATGTGTCACGAACGTTTTACTACCTTCGAAAGTGCAGAACTTGTGATGCCACGTGTTATCAAACGTGATGGCTCACGAGAGCCTTTCAACGAAGATAAGCTTCGTGCAGGCTTACAGCGCGCGCTAGAAAAACGCCCAGTGAGTACAGAAAAAGTTGAACAGTGTATCTTGTCGCTTAAGTCAGAGCTTAGGGCAACCGGCGAACGAGAAGTGGGGAGCGAACTGTTAGGTAACCTTATTATGAAAGCGCTCAAAGAGCTGGATAAGGTCGCTTACGTGCGGTTTGCCTCTGTTTATCGTTCCTTTGAAGATATCCGAGAGTTTGGTGAGGAAATAGCCAGACTAGGGGATTAACCACGGGATATGCAGTGTCAATTAATACTACCCATGCGCATGTAAACAGCGGCTCAAACACCGACGAAGGCAAAAGCCACAGTAGTCGTTCAACCAGTGACTTGCCTAACAGGGCGGTTGAAATTGACTATTATTGGATGGCCAAAGCCATTCGACTGGCGCAAAAAGGCCAATATACTACTTCTCCTAATCCCCGTGTTGGTTGTGTCATTGTTAATAGCAACAATGAATCTATTGGCCAAGGTGTACATATTCAAGCCGGTACGCCGCATGCCGAAATTCATGCCCTTAGTGAAGCAGGGAAAAGCGCAAAAGGCGCCACAGCCTATGTGACACTAGAGCCATGTAGTCATTATGGAAGAACGCCCCCCTGCGCAGAAGCACTGATAAAAGCACAAGTCTCGCGGGTGGTTATTGCCATGACTGATCCGAACCCCAATGTCAGCGGTAATGGTATTCGCATGTTACAAGATGCGGGCATTGAGGTGTCATCTGATATTATGTCGGCAGAATCTGCCGCGTTAAACCCAGGTTTTATCAAGCGCATGCTAACAGGCAAACCTTATGTTCGAGTGAAATTGGGCATCAGTGTTGATGGAAAAATCGCGCTTCAAAATGGCAACAGCCAATGGATAACCGGGCCAGAAGCCAGAAGAGATGTACAGCACTACCGTGCACAAAGCTGCGCAGTGTTAACAGGTTCGGGTACGGTAAAAGCCGATAACCCAAGTCTATTAGTGAGACCTGACGAAGCCAAGTTTGCGCATTACCCGTTGGAGGCAATTCGCCAACCAGTGCGAGTAATCGTGAATAGTGCCGATGACCTTTCAAGGGATTATTCGTGCATGAACGATGGTCATCCCACCTTTGTGGCATCTACCCAACATAACGCCGATACGGATAATCGCCAACACCTAACTGTTGATGCGATGAACGGTAAAGTGGATATCAGTAAACTTATGCTGCAGTTAGGCGCTATGCAGTTTAATGAAGTGTGGGTAGAAGCAGGACCAGGTTTAGCTGGCGCATTGATGATGGCCGGTGAAGTAGACGAACTCATTTGTTATCAAGCACCTAAGCTATTGGGAGACAAAGGGGTGAGTATGGTATCTTTACCCACCTTTACCGAATTGAATCAAGCTATTGAATTGTCGCTGATTGAAAGTCGACAAATAGGTAACGATATGAAGCTTCGTTACAGTCTCAACGCGCCTCAACAGCCCTCAATAGCCTTATAGGAACATTATGTTTACTGGAATTATTCAAGCTTTAGGCAAGATTACTAAACTCGATAACCGTGGTAGTGACATACGGTTAACGGTTTCATCAACTACACTGGATATGGCTGATGTTGCGCTTGGCGACAGTATCGCTACCAACGGGGTATGCCTTACCGTGACTGATATGGGTAGCGATTATTATTGCGCAGATGTGTCGGCTGAAACCATAAAACTCACCGGCTTTGCCCATTACGGCACGGGTTCTACGGTGAACCTTGAAAAGGCAATGCGACCCACTGACAGACTGGGCGGACACATTGTTTCGGGGCACGTCGATGGCGTTGGCGAGATCAGTAAAATTATAAAACACACCGACTATGTTGAATTTTGGGTAAAAGCACCTACATCTTTAGCCAAGTATATCGCTCATAAGGGCAGCATTACTGTTGATGGCGTGAGCCTTACGGTAAATGAAGTCAACGGTGCTGAGTTTATGCTATGGATAATTCCTCACACGTTGAAAGAAACGGTGATGGGAAATTACGAAGTAGGCACCGCGGTAAATTTAGAAGTAGATGTAATAGCACGTTACCTTGAACGCTTAATGATGGGTGATAAAGCAGCATCACCCATATCAAAAGACATTGATATGGCGTTTTTGGCTGAGAACGGATTTTTGAGAAAGTAACCCTACAAGAAGTATAAAAACTATGGCATTTAACACCTCGAAAGAAATTATTGAAGACATTCGCCTGGGTAAAATGGTTATCTTGATGGATGATGAAGATCGCGAAAACGAAGGCGATCTTATTATGGCAGCAGAACATGTAACGCCAGAAGCGATTAACTTTATGGTTACGCATGCCAGAGGTTTAGTTTGCCTACCTATGACCGAAGCACGCTGTAGACGCCTTAATCTGCCGTTAATGGTGGATAAAAACGAAGCACAGTTTTCTACTAACTTTACCGTATCGATTGAAGCGGCAACAGGTGTTACTACCGGTATTTCAGCAGCAGATCGCGCGGTTACCATTAAAGCCGCCGTTGCTAAAGAAGCGAAGGCTACCGATATAGTCCAGCCAGGGCATATTTTTCCGCTAATTGCGAAAGAAGGCGGTGTATTAAACCGTGCAGGGCATACCGAAGCGGGTGTCGATTTACCCCGTTTAGCAGGATTAGAGCCAGCTGGCGTTATCGTTGAAATCTTAAATGAAGACGGCTCAATGGCGCGTCGTCCGGAGCTTGAGAAATTCGCCGAAAAACACGACCTTAAAATTGGCACCATCGCCGATTTAATCGAGTACAGAAACCTAAACGAAACTACCATTGAAAAGGTCGCTCAGTGCAACCTACCGACAGAATATGGTGATTTTGAGCTGCACACGTTCAAAGACAGCATAGATAACCAGCTACACTTTGCGCTGAAAAAAGGAGAAGTGACCGCTGAAAACCCAACATTGGTTCGCGTGCATCTGCATAACACCTTCAGTGATTTGTTGGGCTCTACCCGCGGCATTCATCGTTCGCTTACCTTATCGGAAGGGATGCAAAAAATTGCTGATGAAGGCGGTGTGCTCGTATTGCTAGGTAAAGATGAACAAATTGAACAACAGGTTCGCCGTTTTGCCGCTGAAGATAGAGGCGAGCGCCCAACGGGTGCTGATTGGCAGGGCTCTTCACGCACCATTGGTGTGGGCAGCCAAATTTTAGCTTCTATTGGCGTTCAAAAAATGCGCCTGCTAAGCAAGCCTATTAAGTACCATGCCTTATCAGGCTATGGCCTAGAAGTGGTTGAGTACGTACACGATTAAGTAGTGGTAAATCATAAGCTCTTGGTAAGGCTCTGTTAACGAAAAGTCATTACCACAAGCCAATGCAATTTACGTAAGTAATTTATAGGAAAGGTGGGGAAAGGGCGCAGTAAACCCTCCACCGCATGGATGCGGTGGCGGAGCGTACAGGGAAGTATTTACCGCGTGTTTACGGAGCCCTATCCCCACCTTGCCGTTTGTTATTCGGGCTAACGGACTTGTCAGCCAGTAACAAAAACAATCGATTTAGTTTGGGCGTAGTTGTGGTATACTTCGCGCCGTTTTTCTCGAGGAATGAAATCATGCAAGTAGTTGAAGGTAATATCAGAGCGACCGGTAAGAAGATTGCTATTGTTGTTGCACGCTTTAATAGCTTTGTTGTTGAGAGCTTATTGGAAGGCGCATTAGACACACTAGACCGTCACGGTGAAGTGAACGAAGACGATATCACAGTGGTACGTGTTCCAGGTGCTTATGAGTTGCCTATTGTTGCTAAGAAACTTGCTGAGAAAAAATCTTTTGACGCCATTATTGCACTTGGTGCGGTAATTCGTGGCGGCACACCTCATTTTGACTTTGTTGCAGGTGAATGCAACAAAGGCCTAGCGCAAGTATCGCTAGAATATGGTGTGCCGGTATCTTTTGGTGTTATCACTACAGATTCTATTGAACAGGCTATCGAACGTTCTGGAACCAAAGCAGGCAACAAAGGCGCAGAAGCAGCCTTAGGTGCGCTTGAAATGGTTAACGTTATCGATGCTGTTGAAAAGCTTTAAGGTAAAAAATTAAGTGAAAGTTTCAGCTCGTCGTAAAGCCCGTGAACTTGCCCTTCAAGGCATCTATTCATGGCAAATGAGTCACAACGATATTCAACAAATTGAACTGGCGCTAGCGACCAGTAACGATATGAAGAAAGTTGATATGGCTTATTTTCAGGCACTGCTTCGCGGTGTGGCGCACAGCGCTAGCCACTTAGATACGACTATCAAGCCGTATTTGGGCCGTTTGCCTGAAGAACTAGATGCAATCGAAAAGGCTATCTTACGTATTGCGACACTGGAACTTACAGAGCGTAAGGATGTGCCTTATCGCGTAATTATTAATGAAGCGATTGAACTTGCGAAGTCTTTCGGGGCCGAAGAAAGTCATAAATTCATCAATGGTGCGCTTGATAAAGCGGTTCGCTCGTTGCGTAAAGACGAACGCGATTAACCTTGTCCAGTGGCATTGGATGTCACAAAGGGTTTAATAGACTATCGTGAAAGAATTTGATCTTATCGGCCGCTACTTCTCTGATAGCGGCCATACTCGTAAAGACGTTGTTATTGGTATTGGTGATGATTGTGCCGTAACTAACGTTCCTAGTAACCAACAACTTGCCGTTACTACAGACACCTTAGTAGCCGGTGTGCACTTCTTAGAAGATGCACCTGCAAAATCAGTTGCGTATAAAACCGTAGCCGTGAATTTAAGCGATTTAGCCGCCATGGGCGCTGAACCTGCTTGGATAAGCTTATCGTTGTCGTTACCAACAGTGAATGATGAATGGCTTAGCGAATTCGTAGATGGTTTGTACGAACTCACGCAGTATTATTCAGTACAGTTAATTGGTGGCGATACCGTTAAAGGCCCGATGGCCATGACCATTACGGCGCAAGGGTTCATTCCACCCGGTTCTGAATTGACTCGCAGTAATGCAAAACCTGGTGATTGGGTTTATGTGACAGGCACATTAGGTGATGCTGGTGCAGGCTTAGATATTCTTCAAAATAAGCTATCGGTGGCTGGTGAAGCACGTGATGTGCTTATTAATCGGCATTATTACCCAACGCCTCGCGTTGCAATGGGAACGGCACTTCGTCGTATTGCTTCCTCATGTATTGACGTGTCTGATGGTTTAATATCGGATTTAGGCCACATACTAAAAGCATCAGGCTGTGGTGCAAATGTACATGTTGATAAGCTGCCTTTATCGAGAGCGTTAACGAGCGCCGTTGACAATGCTCAAGCTATTGAATATGCGCTGTCAGCAGGCGACGATTACGAGCTTATCTTTACCGTAGGCGAAGAACAGCGAGGCAACTTTGAAACCTCGATGGGCAGTAGTAGCGTAAAAGCAACCTGTATTGGTCAGTTAAGCGGTCATGTTGGTCAGCTTAATTTATTGAAAGATAATCAGCCGTTCACGCCAACTAATGAAAATGGTTACGAGCATAGTTTCTAGAAGCTAACAGAGCATTATATGCAAAAAGAATATCGCGCTAGAATTAGCATGAAGAATCCAGTGCACTTTTTAGCGCTGGGTTTTGGTAGTGGGCTTATTCCGTTTATGCCCGGTACGTTTGGCTCAGCGGCTGCACTTCCATTATTAGTATTGTCAGCGAATATGCCAGTGGTGGTATTTATCGCTTTCACTGTTTTTGCTTCAATTTTTGGCATTTATCTGTGCGGAAAAACCGCTGATGATATGCAGGTGCACGATCACGGCTCTATTGTGTGGGATGAAGTGGCAGGTATGTTTATTACCTTCTTATTTGTACCTATTACAGCGTCTTCGTTGCTAGCAGGTTTTTTGCTGTTTCGCGTATTCGATATTTTAAAGCCATGGCCAATAGGGCCTATCGATAAGCGCTTGCACGGCGGTACCGGCATTATGCTCGATGACATAGTGGCAGGTGCTATGGCTTGCGCGTGTTTACATATCATGATGAGCGTGTGGCCTGCATTTACAACCTTGTTTTAAAATCGGGCTAACCTAATCTAACCAAACCTAAGCTCGTTCGATAATACGCAAAATTTGTACATACTAAAAAGCCCGCTGCTGCGGGCTTTTTGTTTTTAAAGACTAGTGAGTGAATAAGTTACGAAACCAATTGTTAGTTCAGTAAGCCTTTAAGTGTAGCGGTAATGCCTTCGGCATCCAGCCCATGCTCTTTGTACATTTCTTGCTGCGTACCTTGTAAAATAAAGCTGTCTGGAAGCCCTAACGTACGAACGGGTTTCATAATGCCTTGTTGTTGTAAGTACTCAAGCACACCAGAGCCTGCACCGCCGGCTATACACCCATCTTCTAAGGTAATAAGCATATCGTGTTCTGCCGCTGCTTTCTCAATAGCTTGGCCATCCAGCGGCTTCACAAAGCGCATATCAATAACCGTTGCATCAATAGCTTCTGCAGCCGCTAACGCATTAGGTAAGAGTGTGCCAAAATTCAATATTGCTGCTTTTTTCGCTGGCATGCCGGTAATAGCACGGCTAACCTTTGATTTGCCAATCGGTAACTCGGTCATCGCAGCGTCTGGGGTAATACCCATTCCAGACCCTCGAGGGTAGCGTACCGCAGCAGGTTTTTGCGCTTTATGGCCAGTATAAAGCATTTGTCTGCATTCATTTTCATCAGACGGCGCCATAACAATCATATTTGGAATACAGCGCAAAAAGGCAATATCAAACGCACCTTGGTGAGTAGGGCCATCAGCACCCACTATACCGGCACGGTCAACAGCAAATAAAACCGGCAAGTCTTGCAACGCCACATCGTGAATAAGCTGATCGTACGCACGCTGTAAAAAGGTTGAGTAGATGGCAACTACTGGGTTACATCCATCACGGGCTAGGCCCGCAGCAAAGGTAACCGCATGCTGTTCTGCAATGGCAACATCAAAATACTGTTCAGGGTATTGCTGCGAGAATGCGACCATGCCAGAACCTTCACGCATAGCGGGGGTAACCGCCATCAATTTAGGATCTTGCGCTGCCATATCGCACAACCAATCGCCAAAAATGGCAGAAAAAGTCGGTGCAGATGGCTTGGCTTTAGGTAATGCGTTATCGGCAGGATTAAATTTAGGCACTGCGTGGAATTTAATCGGATCTTTTTCGGCAAGGGCGTAGCCTTTACCTTTTTTAGTTACCACGTGAAGCAATTGTGGTCCTTTGAATTTGCGCATATTACGCAAGGTATCTACCACCGCATCCACATCGTGACCATCAATAGGGCCAATGTAATTAAAGCCTAGCTCTTCAAAGATAGTGCCTGGTACTACCATGCCTTTAAGATGCTCTTCTGCACGACTAGCAAACTCTTTGATAGGTGGCACATTACTTAATAGCTTTTTAGAACCATCGCGAATAGAGTTGAAGACATTACCCGTTAATAAACGGGCTAGGTGACTATTAAGCGCACCTACGTTTTCAGAGATAGACATTTCGTTGTCGTTTAACACCACAACCATATCTTTATTAATATCACCAGCATGGTTCATTGCTTCAAATGCCATACCTGCGGTAATCGCACCATCACCAATCACGGCAACCACTTTACGATTTTTACCTTCTTGCTCAGCGGCAACTGCCATACCAAGCGCAGCACTTATCGATGTAGACGAGTGGCCTACGGCAAAAGTGTCGTAGTCACTTTCAGGTGGCCAAGGGAAGGGGTGCAAGCCGTCTTTTTGTCGAATAGTCGACATTTGCTTAGCGCGACCCGTCAGAATTTTATGGGGGTAAGCCTGATGACCCACATCCCAAATTAATCTGTCGATTGGCGTATTATAAATATAATGCAAAGCCACAGTAAGCTCTACCGTGCCTAAGCCCGACGCAAAGTGTCCACTGGTTTGGCTAACACTATTTAGTAAATATTCTCGTAATTCATCTGACAACTCACGCAACTTCTCTTGCGGTAACTGTCTTAACTTATCCGGCGTTTGCGCAATAGCAAGCGTGGGGTAATGTTGGAGGTCTAAACTCATTATTTATTATCTTTTTCAACATGGTTGCAGAACTAATGGTCTCGTTTTACCAATAGTTCGCTAAACGCAATTAAACTGTCTGTATTGTAGGGTAAACGAGCCAAGGCTTGAAGGGCATTCTGATGCAGCTTATCAAGTTCTCGTTTTGCGCCTTCAATGCCAAGTTTGGCAGGAAAGGTATTCTTACCCAAAGCAATGTCAGAGCCTGCAGGCTTTCCTAATTGCTCACTATTACCTTCTACGTCAAGAATGTCATCTTGGACTTGAAATGCAAGACCAATATCATCGGCGTAGGCCAATAGGTCTGCTTTACTGTCACTATCAAGTTCTGGAGAAACAATAGATACCATTTCAATACATGCACGAAGCAGGGCGCCGGTTTTCAAATTGTGCAGCCGCTTGAGCTGCTCTAGGCTTATTTCTTCACCCGTGCTGGCTAAATCGATAGCTTGTCCGCCACACATGCCGCGATAGCCTGCGGCGCGGGCTAACACAGAAAGTAATTCACCACGTTTATTGGTTGCGAAATCACTTAATGGCGCATCGGCTAATGTGCTAAAAGCAAGGGCTTGCAATGCATCACCGGCTAATATTGCGGTGGCTTCATCAAATGCAATATGACAAGTTGGCTGGCCGCGACGCAAATCGTCGTCGTCCATGGCTGGCAAGTCATCATGTACCAGCGAATAAGCATGCACGCACTCAATTGCCATACTAATCGCCATTTGATCGCCTTTAGGCACATCAAGGGTATTGCCGATAACTTGAACCAGTAATGGTCGCATGCGTTTACCCCCTACCAACAACGCATGGCGCATTGCTTCTTTAAGCCGCGGTGCGTCGTGGGGAAGGTCATCAATAAGCGTATTTAACGACGCATCGGTCTGCTGCTTAACTTGCTGATGCAATGCAGTGAAATTCATAACGTACCCGTTTGTTGCGACACGAGGCTTAAGGCTGCTCGTCTTCAGGAAGAGGGTGTAATGCGCTTTCGCCTTGCTCATTAAGCAAAATTTTAACTTTTTGCTCGGCTTGCTCTAACGACTTCTGGCCTTCACGAGAAAGGGCAATGCCTCGCTCGAATTTCTCAAGTGCAACGTTTAATGGTAACTCACCATTTTCCATCTCATTAACAATGGCATCTAATTCGGTAAGGGTTTCCTCAAACGAGGGGGAATCTGTCTTTTTCGTCACTTTCGCCACCATAGCACTCAATTTTAGGCGTTTCTTGGGATTACGCGCACATTAACTGAGGGTAGCCAATGGGTCAAATGGTTTGTCAATATATGCCCTATTGCAGCTATCTATGACAACGCGTTGTGAATCAAGCCTCAGTATCAAAACTGGCGCCTAAAGTTCGACTAACATCATTATGTATACAATAATTAAGGCAATTTGCGATAATCTTGTTATAGAAATTCTATACAATGCCGATAGAATACGAGTAATAGTTATGCAGCGTCTGCAAAAAATGAGGAAGAGTGAGTGGATTTAGCAACCGTCATAGGTATGTTGGGCGCCATCGGCTTTGTAGTAATGGCCATGGTTATGGGTGGCAGTATTGCCATGTTCATCAACGTACCGTCTATCTTGATCGTATTTGGTGGCACCCTTTTCGTTATTTTATCCCAATACACTTTAGGGCAGTTCTTTGGTGCAGGTAAAATTGCAGGCAAAGCATTCATGTTCAAAATTGATACGCCTGAAGACTTAATTGAAAAAATTGTTGAGATGGCCGATGCAGCACGTAAAGGCGGTTTTCTTGCATTAGAAGAAGCTGAAATTGACAATCCGTTTATGCAAAAAGGTGTAGACATGCTGGTTGATGGTCACGACATAGAAGTGGTCAGAGAAACCTTAGCGAAAGATATTTCTATGACCACCGAGCGACACGAATTTGGTGCCACCATATTTAAAGGTATGGGTGATATCGCACCAGCAATGGGAATGATTGGAACCCTGATTGGTCTGGTGGCCATGCTTTCTAACATGGATGATCCTAAATCGATTGGACCAGCGATGGCGGTAGCACTATTAACTACCCTGTATGGTGCATTCCTTGCCAACATTATCTGCCTACCCATGGCGGTAAAACTCGGTAACCGCGCACAAGAAGAAAAGCTTAACCAAATGCTAGTACTCGATGGCATTGTGGGTATTGCTGATGGACAAAATCCGCGTGTTATCGAAGGTATATTGAAAAACTATCTAGCGGCAAGTAAACGCGGTACGGGCGCTGAGGACGAATAATGGCTGAAGAAGAGTGCCCAAAATGTCCTCCCGAGGGGCTTCCTGCATGGATGGGGACCTTCGCGGATTTAATGTCGTTGCTTATGTGCTTCTTTGTACTGTTGCTCTCATTTTCAGAAATGGATGTACTGAAGTTTAAGCAAATAGCGGGCTCTATGAAGTTTGCCTTCGGGGTACAAAACAAAATTGAAGTGAAAGACATCCCTAAAGGCACCAGTGTTATTGCGATGGAATTCAGACCCGGTCGTCCAGACCCGTCGCCTATCGACACTATTCAGCAACAAACCATTGAAATGACTCAACAGATGCTAGAGTTTCAAGCGGGTGATGAAGACTCTTCAGGCGGTAGGCAGAAGCAAAGAGGTGAGCAGCGCGGTGGTCAGTCGCAACAAACGGCTACCGATCAGTCTTCCTCTGAGTCGCAAAGTTCAGATCAAACTCAAACTGCTGAGTTAATGAAAAAAGTGGCGCAGCAGTTACAAAAGCAAATTCTTGATGGTGCAGTAGAATTAGAGTCTTTAGGTCAGCAACTGACTATTCGCATTAGAGAGAACGGTTCGTTTTCGGCCGGTTCTGCATTCCTACAACCTCAGTTCCAGCCTATCTTACGCAAAATTGGGGTGCTGTTAGCTGATGTGCCAGGGGAAATAGAAATATCAGGGCATAGTGACGGACAACACATTGCAAACGAGCTCTATCGTTCCAATTGGGATTTATCGTCTCAGCGTGCCGTAGCCGTTGCCGAAGCCATGCGGACAGCCCCAGGGTTCGATGAAAGCAGAATGTCGGTAGTAGGGAAGGCCGATACCGACCCTATGGTAGAAGATGCTACAACGCCGGCTGACAGAGCGCGAAATAGACGGGTAGAGATTAATATTAATCAAGGTAAACCCATGACCTCTCAACCTATATCCGTGGTTGATGAATAAAGGTTATAAGCAGAACGCAAAACAAAAAAGGGCGAATCAGATGATTCGCCCTTTTATTTTGTAGTCGTCTTACACTTCCAACTAATCTTGCCATAAAGAGCCAACTAATGGGGCCTTCAACATCCGACTAACATTGTTTGCACATGCAACTAGCGTTGCAGGGCTTCTCTGTGATGTGGTTTAGATATTACCAATTGCACAGTGCTAATGGTTCTTTCTAAAAAACCACCTTCGCAATATTTTAAATAGTAAATCCACATCCGCATAAAACGTTCATCGTAACCGTCGTTTAGTAACGCTTCTTTAGCGCTAATAAATGCCTCGTACCAATGATTTAGCGTTTGGGCGTAATCTAAGCCGATATCATGCAAATCTCGAATCATCATGTCGCTGTAGCGCTTTAAATGAGCGTTTAACTGATATTGTGAGGGCAGGAATCCACCAGGGAAGATGTATTTTTGAATGAAATCCACACTGCTTGCGTAACTTTCATAACGCCTATCATCGATGGTGATGGATTGTAGCAACATTAGCCCATCGTCTTTCAACAACGATGAACACTTCTCAAAAAAGTTACCTAAGTAGTCTTTTCCTACAGCTTCAATCATTTCTATTGAAACCAGCTTATCGTATTTACCATCTAGCAGGCGATAGTCTTTTTTCAGCAAAGTGACTTTGTCAGACACCTGCGCGCGCTCAATCCACTGCTCTGCCCAGGCATATTGCTCTTCAGAGATAGTTGTGGTGGTCACATTACAACCATAATGCTTAGCCGCATACACTGCCAAACCACCCCAACCGGTACCAATTTCTAAAAGATGGTCACCTTCGGTTAACTGAAGCTTGTCACAAATTGTTTTAAGTTTGTGATTTTGTGCCTCTTCTAAACTGGCATTAATATCAGGATAAATTGCCGATGAATACATCATGGTGTTATCAAGAAAGCGTGTGTAAAGCTTATTTCCTAAATCGTAATGGGCTTCAATATTTTTCTTGGCTTGGTCTTGTGTGTTGCGGCGGGCAAAGTGCTGAATTTTTAAAATAGGCATGGAAATCCATTTAAACTTGTTCTCCCACGCATCAAGAGTCGATAAATTACGCGCAAAAATTTGCACTACAGCCGTAACATTGTCGCTTTCCCACAGGCCGTCCATATAGGCTTCACCTGCACCCACGCTGCCGCCCAATAATAGTTGGCGATAGGCTTTTACGTCTTTAAAATTAATAGTTGCGTGCAAATCGTCGTTGGGGTTACCCAAAGAGGCAATCGTACTGCCATTTTCCATGATGGTAAGTGAACCATGTGGAAGTTTCTCTAAACACTTTAAAAATGCGCGCCTACAAACCTTGTCAAAAAGAGACGCTTCTGAAGGGGTACTAAATACAGATTCACCGGAAGACATGTAGTTATTATTCCTGACTTTTCTTAGGGTGGTTATAAAGTGGCGTTCGTTTTATAAGTAACTTTAACGCCTGCCAATATATGCCAATCATTGTTCTAATGGTCATACTGGGTATACGTTTCATAACCCGACTTAGATTCGCATTATCTAATGAAAGCCGTGTTAAATTTATTCCAGCACTGAATTCTCTATCGTCTCGAACACAGTCCATTACCAATGCGAGGCGTTGGCTAGGTTGCGTTATTCGCCATTTGTACGTCATGTCCATTGGGTTAAACGGCGATACATGGAATGCTTTTGGTGTATCTGCTTGCAGTGCTAAATCGACCAAATAATAGTGTCGCTCATTCCAAGGGGTATTACTGACTTCTGCCAATACATGGGTAAAGGAATTGTCTTTGCCCTTTAAATAATAAAAATTAACAGGGCTGAAATACATTCCCCACATACGAAGCTGCCCAAGCATGTATACATCACCGCTTAAGGTATCCTCACTTAAACTGTTCATTTTTTCTAGTACGCTTTGGTCTAATGGCGTGTTGCTATCACCTAAGTAGTCTTCACGGTTAAAGCGTACTCTTGCTTTGGTATCAACCGAAAAGTGTTTCAAAGCCGCTGACAAGGCATCAACTTCGCTTAACTTTATCCAGAATAAATAGATATGATAGTCGAACTTATGTTGGGTAGGTGAAAAGCGTTCGTGATACACCTTTCCTTCATAAATAGCGCTATCCATCAGAGGTTAACTCCAAATCGCTCGCATACATCTAATGCGCTATGTACGCCGTCTTCATGAAAGCCGTTATACCAGTAGGCGCCACAAAAATGAAGATTATCAACACCGCATATTTGGCTTCGGCGCTGTTGTGCATTCACCATAATTTCACTAAATTGAGGGTGCGCATATTGATAACTACCCAACACCGCGCTTTTATCAATTTCATTTGTGTTATTAAGGGTGACGCAGTAGGTATTCGCAGCGTCTAATCGCTGAAGAATATTCATGTCGTAAGTCACCGAAGCCGGTCTGTCTTCTTCGCCAGCATCGTCTTTTAATCGGTAATTCCAACTCGCCCATGCAAGCTTTCGCTTTGGAAGTTGCTTTGTATCTTTATGCATAACAACGTCGTTTTGAGCAAAGCCAATGGCACCTAACACAGCTTGCTGGGCTTCGGTAGGGGTATCTAGCATGGCAAGGGCTTGGTCGCTATGGCAGGCGAAAACAACGTGGTCAAATGTGGCTTGAGCGCCAGATGTGTCAGTGACCTGCCACATATCGCCTACTTTCTTAACATTGGTAACACCACAAGATAGCTTTATTTTGTCTTTAAAGCTGGCTGTTAACGGGGGGATATAAGTGCTAGAGCCTCCTTTAATGGTGTACCACTGTGGCCTGTCACTTATGTTCAATAAGCCATGGTTGTTAAAAAATTGGAGAAAGAAAGTCAGTGGGAACTGCCTAGTTTGGGCAAGACTTGCAGACCAAATAGCGGCGCACATGGGTAAGATATAATAGCGAGCAAAGTCATCGCTTAGCTTTAGCTCGTTAATAACATCTTGAAGTGTCATTGAAGACGTATCGCGCTTTTCGGCAACAAAAGCCTTGCAGGCTTTGTTGAACTTCAGAATATCGCGCACAATACGCCAAAACCTCGGGCGCAATATATTCCGACGCTGTGCAAACAGACTATTTATCGTATTGCCATTGTACTCAATATTGGCCTTTTTACTGGTAACAGAAAAGCTCATTTCGGTAGGTTGATATGCTACATCAAGCTGTTTCATCAGCTTTATGAATCTAGGGTAGGTCCAATCATTAAATACAATGAAGCCGGTATCGATATGTCGTTCAATGCCATCATCGTTAATCTTTTTTGTGGCAGTGTGCCCGCCAATGTAATCGTTGGCCTCATAAACCGTTATATCAGCCGTTTTATTTAACAAATACCCACAAGTCAGGCCTGAAATACCTGTCCCGATAATCGCTACATTTTTTGTCATTGTTATTGTGCTCTACTGCTTTTCTCGCATCGATAGCGATAATTTCTTTTGTAATCCAACAGGTAAAATATGCATAAACCGCAGGATAAAGCCAAACATGCGGGGGAAAAAAACGGTTTGCTTGTCGGTTTCAATGCCTTTTAGCATAGACTCCGCCGCTTCGGTGGCCGTAATTTTCATTGGCATATCAAAATCATTTTTGTCGGTAAGCGGGGTTTCAACAAACCCTGGCGATACCGCTTGAACTTTTATACCGCGGTCGTGTAAATCTACCTCTAAACTTTTCGTAAAATAGTGAAGGGCTGCTTTACTTGCCCCGTAAGCCTGAGATCGGGTAAATGGAAGAAGGCGAGCCATGCTGTCTACGATGACCAGTTTATCGCCTTTATCTAATGACGGAATAAGCGCTTCTACACAATGAACGACACCGAAAAAGTTCGGTTCAAAAACCCGTCTGAACATATCTGATTCAAATTCATCAATATCGACATATTCACAGGTGCCGGCATTTAAAATGGCAATGTCGCACTTGACGTTTTGTAGCGCTCGTTTCGCATCTTCAAGAGAAGTCACATCAAATTGAAGCGGCTTGATATTTGGCTTTGACGCCAGTTCATCTAAAACATCTTGATTTCGGCCGCATGCAATGACTTGATAGCCTTTTTCTGATGCATGAACCGCTAGCGCTTTGCCAATTCCCGAGGTTGCACCGGTAATGAGTAATGTCTTCATTTCGCTAACCTCTTTTTAATCTTCTTAACAAAGAACCCGAGCAAAGGAATGTGTTCGTAAACCATTTCCCCTAAATCATAGTAATCTTTGTGATAAACAATAATGTCATCCTTTACCGTTAGTTGGGTATTCCCATCTACAGTAATTAATTTATCGCTTTGCTTGAGTTTGAGGTTCATCGTCCAGTTAACAATATGAGTGACGCTGTTGCTACTCACTGGCGCTATCATTGATATATCAAACTGACAACGTTCGGCTTGTTCGAGTAAGTTTGCAAAATACTTCTGAACATCGTCAAGGCCGTGGTGAGTCGTGATAGGATCAACAAATGTTACGTTGGAAGCATAAATGTCTGCTAAATCATCTAGAATGATTTGGCATATATCGGCGTACATGGTCGAAAATCTATCTAATACAGTCATCACTTCTTCACTTTTTTAAAATACCTAAAGGAACATAAAATAGCTATATAACTTGTTGTTACTATTGCTAATACTGCGTGGAAGCTTGTTTAAGGGTACTACTTGAAAGTACTATACACGCTATTTTGATTATCGTTCTATTATTCGAAGCGCAACCCAGTTGGTTAACGTTTTCTTAATATAGTCATTCTACAAATAAAGCGGCGCGTCGGATCATTGCCCTTAGACTAAAGTGTGAAATTTTTTCCCTAGCGATCCAATTTGTTCACAGTGGCGTAATTGCTTATGACTAGAAGAGTTAAGAGTTTATGAGTAAGACACCCATTCCACTATTTCCGTTATCTGCCCATTTGCTTCCAGAAGGACGTATGGCGTTACGCATTTTCGAGCCCAGATACACGCGCATGGTTAAGCAGGCATGCGCTGAAAACAAAGGGTTTGTGATGTGTATGCTAAACGCATCTGGCGACAAATCGCGTAACGAGCATATTTATCCGATTGGTACCTACGCCAAGGTTGTTGACTTCGATTTACTCGATGATGGCTTGCTTGGCATAAAGGTTGCTGGATTAGAGTTAGTTGAGGTATCTGATGTAGCAGTTGAATCAGATGGGTTACGTACAGGACATTGTCGTTCTGTCGCGCCTTGGAACTGCGAAATATCACCTCAGCAGTTAGCGCCTATAAATGAGCGTTTGAAAGAGATTTTTGCGAAGTATACGGAGATAGCATCACTTTATGAAGAAACCCGGTTTGACGACCCAATGTGGGTGTTAAGACGGTGGCTTGAGTTGTTACCTGTTGATGGTGGACAAAAGCAGCAGTTTCTAAAAGAGGGTGGTGGTAAGAACTTACTTAACTATCTGTATGCGTTAATTCGGTAAAACGAATTAAAAGATAATTTCTTAAATTCCATTAAACTATTGTAATGTGGAATTGGCGATTTTTTCGAACTTCTTTCATCGTTTGTTTGTAAAATATATTAATCGAATCGGATAAACGGACGAAACCTTATGTTAGTTGGAATTCCTTTAGAACAAAGTAAGAGTACGATTAAACCGAAAGAATGCGCGGTTGAGATGTCAGATTACCTAGTAGAAGTTGCCCAAAAGCGTTGTAAAGTATCTTTCGCGCGGGTTTTTAACTATTTCGCTCCAAGACTTCGCTCATACGCGTTAAAGCAGATGGGTAACGAAGCACTTGCAATGGAGCTAGTACAAGACACCATGTCGAACGTGTGGCAGAAAGCCCATTTGTTTAATGTAGAAAAAGGTTCGCCATCTACGTGGATTTTTACTATTGCTCGAAACATTCGTTTTGATATGCTTCGTAAGCTCCAAAATCGCAAAGAAGATGTGTGTTCTGATGACCTATGGCCAGTATTATGCGAACAAACTGCTGACTTGAACGAAGCACCTCTTGATGAACAAGTCACGTTAGAGCAAATCGGTTATTTGTTCGAATCACTTCCTGTTAAACAGAAAGCAGTGATTGAAGCCATTTATATCGATGGTAAATCTCAGCAAGAAGTCGCTGATGAGTTAGATATCCCGCTAGGTACAGTTAAGTCGAGAACCCGCTTAGCACTTCAAAGATTAAAAGGTATGTTACAGACTAATGATTAGGTTCCACCCAAGTGCTCAACAACTCGTTTCATTTGTTGACGGAAATTTGTCCCCAGCGGTCTCGCTGATGGTTTCTGCACATTGTGATATGTGCAGTACGTGTCAGCGATTTGTGGAACAAGAAACTGAGCGCCTAGCTGGTTCGTTACTAGAAGATAATGGTTTTAAACCAGTTGACCTTAAAGCCGATTACAGCGCAATGATTGCGCAAATTACCCAATCGCCTTCATCTGTTGAAGCCGATACCGGTTCACAACAGAATCAATCGCCCAGAAAGCAGAATATAAGCACAGAAGTCAGTATTGCTGCTAACGATTCTATTGACCTTGATGGTAGAAACTTTGTCCTGCCACGAACACTTCAGCGGTATAAAGAGAAGACCGGAGGTTGGTCTAGCTTGGTAGGTAAACTGTGGCAAGCCCCAGTAGATTTAGGTAGCCAAGGTGTAGCTAACTTTATTTACATGGGCAAAGGTGGAAGTGTTCCTGAACATACTCATCGAGGCACCGAATATACGTTAGTCATTAACGGCGAATTCAGTGACGGGCTCAATAACTACGACTCTGGCGATTTTATTTTTATGGATGGCCAAAATACCCATACTCCACGTTCTGACAATGCTCAAGGCTGCTTGGTTTTCACAATCGTCGATCAACCCTTACATTTTACTTCTGGTATAGCGCGCCTTCTCAATCCATTTAGCCATCTTTTCTTTCGCTAACCTTTTGTAACAGTATCTTTTGTAGTTTTCTTAGTAATAGCTTAAAAATAAATGCAAAAAAAGCGCAGTTCGTTATGAACTGCGCTTTTTTGATCTAGCTATCAGAATTATTAGCTAATAAAGTCACTTTCAGGAAAGTTTAGCTTTAATGTCTTCATTGCGTTTCCACGCAAATCATCCAAGCCTAATTGCTCGTAACTAGATACCATAATTTCAAGCGCTTGCTGAATTTGCGTGCTTTCAGGGAAGTGCTCAATAACATATCTACCACGATTAGCTGCTGCAACATATGCGTGTCTGCGCATGTAGAAGCGAGCAATAGCTATTTCGTATCGTGCTAGTCTGTCTTTAATATGAAGCATGCGCTTGCGAGCGTCTGCAGCATATTTGCTGTCAGGGTATTGCTGCATTAAGCGTCTGAAATCTTCAAAAGCCTGACGAGATTTCGAAGGATCTCGGTCAGTCCTATCAATGTTCATCAAATCTTGAAACAGGTTACTGTCAGACTCCATGTTGGTAAGGCCGCGCATATAGTAGGCATAGTCAACATCTGAGTGGTTTGGATTAAGACGAATAAACCTATCGATAGTGGCCAACGTCTCATCACTTTTACCAGATTTGTAGTAACTGTAGATAAGGTCTAATTGTACTTGGTGCGAAAGCGGACCAAATGGATAGCGAGAGTCTAATGCACCTAATGTCTGGGCTGCAGCACTGAAGTTACCCACTTCCATACTTTGCTTGGCTCTGTTATAAAGCTGTTGCGCACCCATATTAGCCATTACGGCTTTTTCTTCTTCGTCGGAGGAGCTACTACAGCCTGCGACAGATACCATTGCACCTAATAACACTGGTGCCAGTAATCGAATTGATTTCATAATAGTTCTTTTTTCCTGCTAAACAGTATTGATTACTTCGCTGTCTAAGCTCATGTTCTCGTATTCTAACGTACTCGCGATGATAAAAACCATACAAATTCGTAAACAACGCAGTGTACCGATTGAAAGCTTGTTATAATACCCTTTTTACACTTAATAATCGGTGTTATGACACAGTCGGACAACACATTACAATTAGAAGCAACCACAGGGGCTGAGCACTTTAGTCTTCGGTTAGATCAGGTTTTAGCTGATTTGTTCCCTGAATATTCACGTTCTAAGCTAAAAACTTGGATCCAAGGCGGAAATGTGTCCGTTGATGGACAGGTTATCACAGTACCACGCCATAAAATGCAAATGGACGAGGTGGTGACTGTTAGCGCTGAAATAGAAGTGCAGGTCACTAGCCAACCGCAAGATATTGCGCTGGATATTGTTTATGAAGATGAACATATCTTAGTGATTAATAAACCTGCTGACTTAGTGGTTCATCCTGGCGCGGGCAACCCAAGTGGCACCGTACTTAACGCATTACTTAATCATGTTCCTGAAATTGATAAAGTGCCGCGAGCAGGTATAGTGCACCGTTTAGATAAAGATACAACGGGCTTGATGGTAGTAGCGAAAACAATACCTGCACAAACCCACCTTGTAGATCAGCTGCAAACCCGAGTGATGAGCCGCGAGTATGAAGCCGTTGCTATGGGAACCATGGTAGCTGGTGGCGTGGTAGATGAGCCTATTGGCCGTCATGCAACTAAGCGTACACACATGGCTGTGCGTGAAAACGGTAAACCTGCAGTGACTCACTTTCGTGTCATTGAGAAGTTTCGTGCTTATACGCATTTGCGCTTAAAGCTGGAAACGGGCAGGACTCACCAAATTCGTGTGCATATGGCCCACATTAAGCATCCGTTGCTAGGCGATCCTACCTATAGTGGTAGACCACGCTTACCAAAAGGTGCATCTGATGACTTTATCAACACTTTACGAGGTTTCCAGCGCCAAGCTTTACACGCAGCTCAGCTTTCTTTATATCATCCTGAAACGGAAGAGTGGATGACATGGCAAGCGCCACTACCGCAAGATATGCAAGATTTATTAGCGGCGGTACGCTTAGACTCTAAAGAAAACCCTGAAGATATGATCTAATCAGTGCAACCGGAATGTCTGAATCACCAATATTAGCTACTGCGCAGCGGAATTCGGTATGATAACGCCTCAATGGAATAGCCCTAAAAACGTGGTGGCTTACACTACCACCCGTGATGGCAGTGGCTGTAACAATGAAGGCGTGGCCGCCAGTCGTGGGGAGTTTGCCCAGTGTAATGTTGGCGATCACGTAGGTGATGATAAGGACGCTGTGGCATTAAATCGCGCTAGTTTACCCTACGCGAATGCGATTACGTGGTTAAATCAGGTTCACGGAAATCATGTTATAACGTTGCCTTCAGCCCAGACAGAAGGGGATGCAGCTTTTACCACAAGTACTAGGCATTTTTGTGCTGTCATGACAGCCGACTGCGTACCTGTTCTTATTTGTGATAATGCGGGTAAAGAAGTAGCTGCCGTGCATGCCGGATGGAAAGGGCTTGAATCTGCAATTATCAGCCGCACAGTAAGTCACTTTTCAAGCCAAGCTTCAGATTTGATGGCTTGGATTGGGCCGGCTATTTGTCAGCAGTGTTATGAGGTAGACGCCGCGTTAGCACAACGTTTTGCTGACTACCCATCAGCAATATCTCAAGGTGATATACCGTATAAATTTCAATTGGATTTACCCGCCATTGCTGCCCAACAATTAGCATCATTAAATGTTGGTACCGTAATTAATAGTCAGCTTTGCACCTATTGCAATGAAAAACAGTTTTATTCCCACCGAAGAACCACGCATCAAGGCAAGCCATCTACCGGGCGAATGGTAAGTGTAATAGGTTTGCGCTAAATCAAAGGTTTACGAAACTTTATTTGTTTCTCTTGAATCTTATTCAATAAGCTCCCATAACTAATGCATAGGGTATTTTGACATCATTAGGGTTTAGCCATGCGATTAGACAGATTCACCAATAAGTTCCAACTTGCCATTTCGGATGCTCAATCTTTAGCGCTTGGGCGCGATCATCAATATATTGAACCTGTACATTTAATGACGGCTTTGCTGAACCAGCAAGGCGGCTCGGTGCGACCCGTACTCGACCAAGCTAATGTAAATGTGAATGCACTGCGCTCGGCGTTAAGTGAAGCGGTTGACCGTATTGCTAGCGTAGATGGTATCGGCGGTGACGTTCAGCTAAGTAAACAAAGTGGCATTTTGCTTAATCTGTGCGACAAAATCGCTCAGCAGCGTAAAGACGAATACATTACTTCTGAAATTTTCGTACTTGCCGCTATTCAAGATAACGGTCGATTAGGCGAAATTTTAAAGCAGCTTAACATTACCAAAGATAACGTAGAAAACGCTATCGATTCCATGCGAGGCGGGCAAACTGTAAACGATCCTAATGCAGAAGACGTGCGCCAAGCACTAGAAAAATTCACCACCGATTTAACTGAGCGCGCAGAACAAGGCAAGCTAGACCCTGTTATTGGTCGCGACGATGAAATCCGTCGTGCAGTGCAAGTTTTGCAACGTAGAACTAAAAATAACCCCGTGTTAATTGGTGAGCCTGGGGTAGGTAAAACCGCCATTGTTGAAGGCTTAGCCCAGCGTATTATCAACGGTGAAGTGCCAGAAGGCCTTAAGAATAAACGGGTACTTTCCCTTGATATGGGAGCGCTGGTGGCGGGCGCAAAATATCGCGGAGAATTTGAAGAACGCCTTAAAGCCGTACTCAATGAATTGGCTAAAGAAGAAGGGCGAGTAATTTTATTCGTCGACGAACTGCACACCATGGTTGGCGCCGGAAAAGGCGACGGTGCTATGGATGCGGGGAATATGTTAAAACCCGCGCTAGCCCGAGGTGAATTGCACTGTGTGGGCGCCACAACCCTTGATGAATATCGCCAATATATTGAAAAAGACGCAGCCCTTGAACGCCGATTCCAAAAAGTCGTGGTTGATGAACCTAGTGTAGAAGACACTATTGCTATATTACGTGGGTTGAAAGAGCGTTATGAGCTGCATCACTCGGTAGATATTACTGACCCCGCCATTGTTGCGGCGGCCAGTTTATCTCACCGATATATCAGCGATAGGCAACTTCCTGATAAAGCTATTGATTTGATTGATGAAGCAGCTTCGAGCATTCGCATTCAAATTGATTCAAAGCCTGAAGATATGGACAGGTTAGAGCGTCGTATTATTCAATTGAAATTAGAAGAGCAAGCGCTTGCCAAAGAAACCGATGATGCCAGTCATAAACGATTAGAAATGATTGAGTTAGAGCGTGAGCAAGCTGAAACTAAATATAATGACTTTGAAAAAGTATGGCTTGATGAAAAAGAAGCCATGCAAGGTACGCAGACTATTAAGTCGTCGCTAGAGCAAGCGAAACTCGATTTAGAAATTGCGCGAAGAGCATCTGATTTAAATCGGATGTCTGAGTTACAGTACGGCAGAATTCCAGAATTAGAGGCTAAGCTAGAACGGGCATCTGAAAATGAAACCCGAGAAACTAAGCTGGTGAAAAACAAAGTTACCGATGTTGAAATTGCCGATGTATTGTCCCGTTGGACGGGGATCCCAGTGGCCAAAATGCTGGAAGGCGAGCGTGACAAACTACTCAAAATGGAAGACGTATTACACAAACGTGTAGTAGGGCAGGGGGAAGCGGTTGAGGCAGTGTCTAACGCCATCAGGCGTTCTCGAGCAGGCCTTGCCGATCCTAATCGCCCTATCGGCTCTTTCCTATTTCTGGGGCCAACAGGGGTGGGGAAAACTGAGTTATGTAAAGCATTAGCCGGTTTCATGTTCGACACTGAAGATGCCATGGTGCGTATTGATATGTCGGAATTTATGGAACGTCACTCTGTGGCCCGTTTAGTTGGAGCGCCTCCTGGTTATGTAGGGTATGAAGAAGGCGGCTATTTAACTGAAGCGGTGCGCAGAAAGCCTTATTCAGTTATTTTGCTCGACGAAGTAGAAAAAGCACACCCTGATGTTTTTAATATCTTACTACAGGTATTAGACGACGGTCGCTTAACCGATGGGCAAGGTCGCACAGTTGATTTCAAAAACACCGTAGTGATCATGACGTCCAACTTAGGCTCTGACATTATTCAAACGCAACATGAAGAAAGTCAGTACGAAGAAATGAAAGCGTCAGTAATGTCGGTGGTAGGGCAGCATTTCCGCCCTGAATTTATCAACCGAGTTGATGACATTGTGGTATTCCACCCACTTGGCAAAGACGAAATTAAATCAATCGCCAAAATTCAACTGGCAGCACTGCGTGCTAGATTAGTAGAAAAAGGCTACAAGCTTAATTTATCTGGCGCAGCTATGGATAAACTTGCTGATGCTGGCTTCGATCCTGTATACGGTGCACGGCCACTTAAACGGGCGATTCAGGTTCATATAGAAAATCCACTCGCACAAAAGTTACTTTCAGGTGATTTGGTGCCAGATTCTGTTATCAGAATAGATGTAGATAATGAAAAGCTAGTGATTTCAAATCAGTGATTAGTTAGCTATGCCGCGAAAATAAGCGTGTAGATAAAAAAAAGCCACACATCTTGGTAGATAGTGTGGCTTTTTTATATATAAAGTAAAAAAGTTAACGAGCGTAATTAAAGACTATCGAGCAAGCTTTGTGCTTCAGGACGCTTAAAGAAAGGACGTTTCACATTTACCGCAAACGTTAGCTCTTCTTTTGCTTCTTCGATTCTGCCTAACTTCGCCAATGTATAACCAAGGTGATAGCGAATGTTAGGATCGTTTGCATCTCGGGCAAAGGCGTCGCGTAATAGTTTAAGGCTGGTTTCATATTCGCCTCGCAATGCTTTTATATGACCAAAGGTATCAAGTATTTTGGCTGAATTAGGCTGTAGTTCGAAGGCTGTATTAGCGTATGCATGGGCTGTTTCTAATGAATCCTCAACGGCCATAATAGCCAAACGGTTATAAGCCTCAGCAGGATTAAGTGTATTTGGGTTCTCGACTAACTCTTTGTATAGCGCGGTAGACTCTTCAAAATCACGAATGAAAAACAAATATTGCGCTAATAAATTTTTCGCTAATAAATTAGCGTCATTTTCTGCTATCAATTCTCTAGATTTAGATAGAAAGGTGTCTACAAATTCTTCGTTCAACGCGTAATTATAAATGGCAACGAAAGCTTGAGAAAAGCTTGGATTAACATCCAGAGCCTTGAGGTAAGCATCGACTGCTGCCTTGTCTTGGTTCAAATTAGCTTCTAAACGGCCAATCAAATACCAATAAATTGGACTTTGCTCTTTTGCTTTTGGCATGCCATTTAGCAGTGATTTAGCTTTAGTATTGTTTTGTAAGTCGAGCAGTAAGCTAGCGTACCGAAAAGAAATAAAGCTATTCTCTGGCGAAATACTGTATGCCCGCTCCATCGCGTTGAGCGATAGGTCATTGTTGCCTAGCGAGCGTATCAAATCGGAATACGTTACTAAATCTCTTGGGTTGTCGTTAATAAAATTGCGAACAATATTGAGCGTCTTTTCTGCTTCAGCACGCTGCTTTGAGTTTATGAGTAGCGATGCTTTTCGAAGTAAGTACTCTGCGTTATCGAAGTTATCCTTTAACAGTAAATCTAAATGATACAACGCATTTTTCGTATCACCTTGCTGTTGGTACAAGGATGACAGCCTTTCTCTTGAACCCACATTTGATGGGTCTAAGGTAAGTATATCGAGATAAATCTGTTTCGCTGGTTCTACATAGCCCTGTTTAGTCATGTTGAACGCTTTCAACATTAGGGTTTCACTGTGCTGTGGCGATAGGATAAGTAACTCTTCTACCAGCGCGTTTGATTCATCAACATTACCCAAACGACTTTCTGTAGCTGCTAAGTTAAACTTCGCAGGAAAGAGGGTAGGGTTTTGCTCGAGTGCTTTTTCGATATTTTCTTTTGCCGCTTCTAGTTGCCCCTGTCTAATAAGAATACCGGCTTTTAAATTATAAACCTCGGCTTCATCAGGGAATAGCTTGTTTAGCAAGTTAGCCCCTTCAAGAGCTGGTTCAAAACGCTCTGCTTGCAAATTCATTAACGAATAAGTAAATAGGAAACCGGCATTCTGTGTGTATTTTGGCAGGTTCTCTTGAAGAATAGACAAGGCTTGCTCTTGTTTACCTCTAGCCGCCATCAACTTAATTTTGAATAGTTGAAGTTTTCCTTCATCAGGGTATTTTTCTTCTAAGTTTCGAAGCAGTCGTTCAGCTTTAAAAGCCTTTTTTTGACGAATGAAAAGATCACCTAACATAAGTGCAGAGTCGGGGTTTTCCATTAAAGGTTCTTGATAGCGTTCTAGAAGTAGCAGTGCTTGTTTGTCTTGCTGGGTTGCCATATAAACTTGACTGAGCATTAGTACTGCTTGCAAGTCTTCGGGCTCTTTTTGCAGATAAGCGGAAAAATCTTTAGCTGCCGTTTCCATGTTGTTATTGAAAAAGTTAGTTAAACCACTGATATAAAGCAGCATAGGTTGAGATGTAATTAACTCTGGATCGAGCTGCGCCATAAAGTCATTTAGCTCTTTTAGCTTTTTATTATCAATGGCCTCTTTGTTATCTCTACTTTGCAACCAGCTGTTCAACAGGATAGCTAAAGGATCGTTTGGTGTATCTTCAATAATTTCATCAACAAACAATTTTGCCGTATCGTAGTCTTTCGCTTCCAAATACAAATCAACTAAATTACGAAGTGCAATAGGGTCGTTTCGGTTAAACGTAAGCGCTTTTTGTAAATTGGCAGTAGCGGCATCTTTATCGCCTTGGCGGTAAGCTAATTGTCCTTTTAATCTCCATGAAATAGCGTTTTCTGGTTCGATGGAAATAGCGTTCTGTATCAGTTGGTTGGCTTCAACTAACTCTTCGTTTTGCAAAGCAATAGAGGCTAGCCCGTTTATCGCTGGCACAAAATTAGGTGAAGAAGCCATAATCGTATTGTAATCTTTAAGCGCACATTCATTATCTTCTAGTCGAACGCACGCGGTAGCTCTTATCAGTAACCACTCCCGCTGAGCGTCACCAGATAACTTGTCCACATCGGTGAAATCGACGATGCTTTGATACTTGTTCATGAACAACCAGGTATTACCCAGCAACTCAGCCAATAAATTTATATCGGCGCCCATTTCTAGCGCTTCTACAAACTCCAATTCAGCTGCGTTTAAATAACCGTTAATAAGTAAAATTTCACCCATCAACATTTTTGCAGCAAGGTTTTCGGGATCTTTTTGTAAGCTGTTTTTTAGGTGTATATAGGCTTCATCGTAAGCAGTCTCGTTAAAAGCCGAGAGTGCTTTTTCATAATCTTCAGAAGTTGTTGCGAAACTATTGAAAGCAAAAAATGAGGTTGCGATAGCCGAGACAAGTGCTCGCTTGAAAAAACCTTTTTTATTATTAACCAAATCCATAATTACCTTAAAATATTACCCAGCTTCAAGCTTAAAAATAGCATAAAAAAAGGTGGCCTAAGCCACCTTATAAAGATACGTGTTTTCCCTGCGTTTTAAAACAATTAAACGCGACGCTTACGGCGGTAAGCTAAAAGGCCAAGACCTATACTCATCAGCGCAAGTGCACCTGGCTCGCTAACCGGTGTTGGAGCCGGTGGAGGTGTTGTAGATTTTTGAATCGCCAGATCAAGAGAAGAAAGCTTAAAGCCTACTCCGTTATAAGAGCTTGAACTATCATCAAAAACAGTATTATATGCACCGACTAACCAGTATTTTGCAGAATTCGTTAACGTCGTAAATTTAGATTCATACAATTTTGTTGAACTATCTCTACTGCCTATACCAAAGTGACCGAGTGTACCCGCAACAATAGAACTTGAAACACTAGCCCATGTAGACTCTACGCTATCGCTAAACGAATTAATGTCACTTAACCCTGCAACAGTCACCTCTTTGGTTCCGTTATTTCCACTTACCCAAGAAAATGATGATCCCTGAAGAGTCACGTCTTCACTAAAACTCAGTAAAAACATATCGAAATCATCTTTACCATCATCATTGTAATTATCAGCCGAATGACTATCTCCACCCCACGAATAATCGCCATTCAAGATGCCATAACCGACGTTGCTGTAAGAGGTCCAACCTTTGATGTCGCCTTGGTCTAATTTTGTATCTTTAGACGAAGAACTGGTTAAGTTCCCTGTGTCCGACCATGCTGTAATACCAACATAAACATCTGTTCCATCAATGTTGATCAAAGAACCATGTGAGGCAGATGGAGTTAAAGTTTGAGTAATTCCATTTTCAAAAAGAGAATAGGTTGCTTCACTGAGACTATCATCAGCAAGAACGTTTCCGGTCAACAATACTGCTACACTAAACGCAAAACTTGTTAAGCCTTTCATAAATTTAATTACCACTAGTATTTACTACAATGATAGTTAACAAGCATTTACTGTGCCATTTTCTATGCTGCTGATTTTATTGTGTTTTTATAGTGCGTTTATAACGATAGTAAAAAAAACTGACAGGTACAACCACTCATTAGTGATCTAAAGTCTAATAATTTTAAATGCTTTTCTTACGACGCCACATCACAAATAATGAACATGCCATAAGTAATCCAAGCGTACCTGGCTCAGTAACTTCTGTAGGAGCGGGGGGGGCTTGTGTCTCAGTTGTGGAAAAACCTATGTTAGCAAGTTTGAATGCGTCATTACCTACATACCCGCCTATGTTACCGAAAACGGTATTATAAGCCCCAACTAGCCAATACTGAGAGGATTCAGTAAAGGTAAAGTCGGCGCGGTGGTCTAGCGTTTCACAATTCTCTATATCAAAAGATGCTGACGTCAATGCATCTGCAACTATATCGCTCCAAGTATTAACCCCGGAAGTCAGCGTTGAAGTGTTTCCTAATGCTGCGACAGATATTTGACTGTCGTTGCTGTCATATAGCCAAGAGAAACTTGCACCGGTTAAGGTTACAGCTTGGTCGAAAGAAAGAAGTACGAAGTCGTAGTCTCTCTCAACATTGGTTGTCCCGCTTCTGTACGCAGCGTTACTACCCTGATAATTGTAATTCAAGTTATCTATGGCGTGATCAGAGTTACCGCTATAAATTGCTTCGTCGTTGTTGGTAACACCATAGGCCCATTGATTAGATATTTTCTCTAAATCTGCACCTACTACGGTTTCGTTGTAAACACCCTGAGTATCTGAAAAGGCGGCAAGTGATATACTGACACCATCTATGCTGATACTTGAGTCGTTGGCATTTGTACTTTGATAAACCCCGTCTTCTACCAAATCATAAGTATGCTCACCCAACGCAGAATTACAGGATGAGTTTTGATTGCCACTACTATTAGAGCTACCGCTACCGCAATAAGAATAGTTGTGGTTGTTGTGATAGGTAGCTTGCGCATTGCCAGCAACGAAGACTGCTGTGGTTGATGAGAATAAGAGTAGCGATGGTAGTGCTACTTTTTTAAATAAACTGCGCATGGCGGTGTTCCTTATAAACCCTAATTGGGCTTGGGCGCGAATACCTCTTCTTGATGAGCAGAAGTACAACCTTTAAGGCGGCGTAAAAGGTATCGCTAGTTTCAACATGGATTTGTATGATAACTGAACGGTGAGCTAAAAAAGGTATGTGGGCGTATACCTAGTTATTAGATAAGTTTGCGCATGTAAATTTAAACCAAGTTGCACAATGTTGTTTATAGATAACGCATACGTAGAATTTACTTTGCTAGGCGTTAAACAATATCTATGAAATAATTGCTGCATTATATATAGAAGTATGAGGACTTATGTCTGAACAAAAGCGAAAAGGGATTTATCTTCTTCCCAATCTACTGACCACTGCTGGGCTATTTTCAGGCTTCTTTGCAGTAGTGTCTTCAATGACAGGGAGATTCGAAGCAGCAGCCGTAGCTATATTTGTTGCTATGGTTTTTGATGGATTAGATGGTCGAGTTGCGCGTATGACAAATACGCAAAGCGATTTTGGTGCTGAATATGACTCGATGGCCGATATGGTGTCATTTGGTATGGCACCGGCATTAGTGGCATACAACTGGGGCTTAACTGAACTCGGTAAGTTCGGTTGGTTAGCTGCCTTTGTTTATGTGGCAGGTGCCGCTTTACGTTTAGCGAGATTTAATACGCAGGTTGGTATTGCTGATAAACGTTTCTTCCAAGGTTTGGCTAGCCCGGCTGCAGCAGCAGTAGTTGCTGGCTTAGTCTGGGTAGGCGTTGAATATGATGCTGTAGGTACAGACTACGGAATTGTAGTTGCATTAGTCACTGGTTTCGCTGGCCTACTAATGGTAAGTAACTTCAAATACAATTCATTCAAGGAATTGAATTGGCATGGGAAGGTTCCTTTCGTAGGGCTACTTATTGTGCTACTTATATTTGTAGTGGTAGCAACAGAGCCTGCTTTAGTACTCTTTATTGTGTTTTCTCTTTATGCGCTTGCTGGCCCAATTAATACATTTAGAACCGTCGATAAAGTTACCTTGAACGACGTAGTAGGTGAGCAAGAAGAAGATGCAGACTTTGATGCTAATGCTAATAGTGCAACTGATACTGTTGACAGTAGCGAAGAGCAGCAAGACGAAGAGTCGTCTAATAAAGTGTAAAAACACGCCTCTCAGTCAATATTAGTGACGAGTTAGTTGTATTAATATACCAAACGACTAAAAAGCGACCTTCTAGGTCGCTTTTTTTATGAATTATTAAAAAGAGGTTGACCTTGCCTCAGAAATCTCTAAAATGCGCATCCGCTTCGACAGGAAAGTAAAATAACTTACTCTGACAAAGCAAGTCACTACAACCTTAAAGGCAGTACTGGCAAGGTTTTCAAGGAAATACTTTTGAAATAAATTTTCTAAAAGTGTTGACACAAAAACCGAATCGCGTAGAATGCGCGCCTCGCTTCAAGGAGTTAGTAACAACGCCGGAAAAGCAGTTTTCATTAACTCTTAGGAGTTAACAACGGTTCGAAAAGAAATTTACGAAAAACGTTGACACTGAAAACGAACGGCGTATTATACGCCTCCCGCTTCGAGAGAAGCGAAGCAAGAAAGACGCTAGCAACTATATGTAGTCACCGTCCTCCTTGCGCAGAGGTCACGACCAAAAGCGTCGA
>NZ_JAGJDY010000050.1 GCF_018100795.1 Alteromonas sp. MMG017
AAGGCGTCAGCCTAAACTGCGTTTGGCTTTATAAAAATCCCAGTACAACTACCCTCATCTGTTTTCATTAACATCGCTCTAGCGTTTGGTAGGTTCAAATCCGCCGCTTTCAATTCAAAGGTGGTGTAATAGGCGCTTTATCACCAAATTCTTATTTTAAATCTGCAAGCGCCATTACACTCGATACTCCAACTTGCGGCTGGCCTCAATCAAGTCAAAAACATCACTGCACCGTCGTTTTGCTTGTTTGTCTTTAAAATCAATCGTATGCTGGCTTCATCAGTTTTTAAACAGACCAAAGGAACTGGCTCTGCTTCTAACAAAGCGCTAAAGACCACTCCCTTCGGTCGCTCGGACGCATTTACGCGGGGCGGCTTCGCCATTATGCCCCACGCACCTGCGCCGCTTAGCTTAATGTTAGATACTCGCAGGTATCCATGACATTATTTCTCTTTTTGGCTTGCATGCTTAATTTTTTATTTTTTGGTAGCAGAGGCTTACTAATTGCTTCGAAACTAAAACAACTAATCGGGTACAACGGAAGCACATTGAGCCTTTATTACAAAATACAGAATAGAGCTTTTTCAAATTCTAATACTCTAGTTAACGAAACAAATTCTGAAGCCCTAACTCTACTAATTCAATGCAAGCAAAATATTAGAGTCATGTTTGCAATTGGCTTTGGATGTATTGTTGCCTCAATTCCTTTTGCATAGTAAAAACGTATCTAACAAAAAAATTAAGTTCGCCCGCTGCGCGGGCTGGGACGCATACACGCGGGGCGGCTTCGCCATTATGCCCCACATGTATGCGCCCCTTATTTAAAAGTTA
>NZ_JAGJDY010000051.1 GCF_018100795.1 Alteromonas sp. MMG017
ATTGCTGCGGGTTTTTTTATGGGTGAAAGAAAATCGAATGAATCCCTCCCTCTCCGCCAAGTTCTAAGAACCCGCACATTGTTGCGGTTTTTTATGTCTTTAATAAAGCGCATGATCTTATATTACATTTGATGTATGTTTTATAGTCAGCTATTGATTTATAAAAAGAAAAGAACTTTCGGAAGCCTACTATTAATTTAAGGATGAATTTATGAAGCACTTTCTAGCTATGATACCTATAGCCTTATTAGCAGGATGTAATTCTGATAGCGAGGACGGGGTTGTTTGTACCACTGAGGTTATTCCAGGCATTGCAATAACTGTTATTGATGACGTAACCGAAGATCCTATTTCTTGTGGTGCCAGTGCCATACTTCAAGAATCGAGCTATGAAGAAGAGCTTACAAACCCAGAATCAACGGATTGCGATTCTACTACGCTCTTGTTAGGCGCACTTGAACGAGAAGGCTTTTACAATATTACCGTTCAAAAAGAGGGATACGAATACTGGTATGCGTATGATGTAGAAGTGGAAGAGGGGCTTTGCCATGTTGAACAAGTTGAAGTGGAAGCAAGATTAATTCCTTTATAAAGCACAAATAGGGCATAAAAACGCCGACGACAAAAACGTTAAGCTTTGCCGACTCACTCAGCTTCATCATTAACTGAAAGGCAAAAAGCGAATGCATGTTGTATGAAATCTGGCCTTGGCACTGCATTTTGTTTATCTATTCGCCACTTGGCACACTTTATTTAGATTTGCACTTTACACGCCG
>NZ_JAGJDY010000052.1 GCF_018100795.1 Alteromonas sp. MMG017
GGTGTCAGGGATGAAAACGGTACTACTGTCATTTATTGTTATTGTGTTAGTTGGGTGCACATCAGTCGCCAAACCTACTATCCATCTCCATACCAGTGGTGTTAGCGAAGCAAAGCTAACTAAACTAAAAACCAAACTAGAAAAAAGTGGATATACCGTAATAATTGGCAACCAAGACTTTTCTCATTTCTTATTTACGCCACTAATAGTTGTACCCAAAAAATCGAGATTCAGCACGCCTGCGCTTCAGGAACAAATAACCAACTCTTTAGGCTCTATTCCAATTGTAAAACGTGGTAACTTTAAAAATCATAAGTATTCGGGCAACCACATTGGCGTGTATCTTCGAGGAAACAATGCCACCTAACAAAAAAATCAAGTCACTCACTTCGTTCGCTGGGACGCATACACGCGGGGCGGCTGCGCCATTATGCCCCACCTGTCTGCGCCCCTTATTTAAAAGTTAGAAGGCGTCAGCCTAAACTACGTTTGGCTTTATAAAAATATCAGTTCAACCACCCTCACCTGTTGTTTCATACATCGCCCAAGCATTGGTAGTTTTAATGACACCGCGCTTACTTCAAAGGTTGCGCAATAGGCGCTTTACCGCCAAGTTCTTTTTCTAGGCCAACAGGCGCCATTGCACTTGGTAATTCATAGGGCGGCTTGCTTCAGTCAAATCAACTACATCACTGCACTGTTGTTTTACTTGTTTGTGTTAATAATCAATCGTATGCTGACTTTATTAGTTTTT
>NZ_JAGJDY010000053.1 GCF_018100795.1 Alteromonas sp. MMG017
GAAAACTATTAAAGCCAGCATACGATTGATTGTTAAAGCAAACAAGCAAAATGCCAGTGCAGTGATGTAGGTGATTTAGCTGAAGCAAGCCGCCCATTGAGTTAACAAACGCAATGGCGCTTGCTGACTGAGAATAAGAACTTGGCGATAAAGCGCCTATTGCGCAACCTTTTAAGTAAGCGCGGTGACATTAAAACTACCAATGCTTGGGCGATGATTGAAACAACAGGTGAGGGTGGTTGAACTGATTTTTTTATTAAGCCAAACGTAGTTTAGGCTGACGCCTTCTAACTTTCCAATAACGGGCGCAGGCATGTGGGGCATAATGGCGAAGCCGCCCCACGTGTATGCGTCCCAGCGAACGTAGTGAGTGAGTTTATTGGTTTGTTATGTACGTGCCAATTACAACCGCACAAACTTTGTCACCTTATTCTTTAAAAGACGAACAAGTTCGGGCTGCATGCGCTCGTAATTGTCTGGTATGTCTAAGCAAGCCAGTTTTTTACCTTTAAGTAGATCTTTGTACTTTTTGGCGACTTTGATTCTGTGAGATTTTTCCATAACTAAGATGGCGTCGGCCCATTCAATAAGATCGCCTGAAAGCGGTGTTTCGGCATCTGCATTTGTGCCGCACCCGATTGCGTTGATTCCTTCATATTCAGAGAAAATTTCCTCACCGGTTGGGCTACGCAAACGATTTTCTGAACAAACAAATAATAGGTTCATATTTCCTTGAGTACA
>NZ_JAGJDY010000054.1 GCF_018100795.1 Alteromonas sp. MMG017
CATATAACATCCCACTAAGGGGCGATAATACATGGGCTAAAATTAGGAGCGAAGTGACGCAGCCCATGTGTTAGCGTCCCAGCGAGCAGCGCGAGTGCCTTTAGTGTTTTGTTAGGTTTTTCACAGTTCCCACGCGAGTAATATTAACGATACGAAAAAAAAGAGTAAATATGGTAATGGTCTGCCGATGCCTTTTACAAAAATTGAAGTCCTAAACCAAATAGACAAAAAAAGAAGTATTAGAGTGATAACTGCCCATAAATAGACTTTTGCTCCATTTGGCTTTCTTACTACTTTGACCTCGAACTTTTTAAACAAAGAAACATTTTCGCTGGCGCGAATTGTCAATGCGACTCCTTTAAGAAACTCATTGTCGAATGTGCCATAGTTTAGCGTTCCATAATACCGTTTTGTTTGCCCTGAGTAGCTTGCTGCTCTTGGGTTTAGGACTAATGACCAGTTTTCTGTACTGCCTTCCGTTAGAAGTAACTGGATAGTTACCTTTTCTTGACTTGTTTTGCGAGAGCCACCGTAACTTACGGTGACTCTGAAGCGTTCAGAATCCATTCTATTTATTAAGCAAACAGACTCTTTTTTAGTAACTAAGTCTGCACTACACACGACGTCAGGGTTTGAAAGTTCACTTTGGAAGACTATTAAAAACCATATAAAACTTAGTCCAGAGAGAGAAAAGAGAATTTTTGAACGGGTGAATAATTTCACAAGAAACCTAACTTT
>NZ_JAGJDY010000055.1 GCF_018100795.1 Alteromonas sp. MMG017
GATGCTTGTCAGGTTTTCCGATATGAAAAGAATCAATGTAATTGGAACTAGTGGAAGCGGTAAGTCGCACTTCAGCAGACGCCTTGCGGACAAACTCAATATCCCCTACATAGAAATGGACGCTGTTTTCTGGCTGCCTAATTGGGAGCATCTGGGAACTAAAGAATTTCTGTTTAAATTAGAAAGTTTAATGGGACAGGAGACGTGGGTCTTGGACGGCAACCAATCCAAAACCAATGAGTTAAAGTGGCAATACGTAGACACTATTGTTTGGCTGGACTTTGGTTTCTTTCATACGCTTAAGCAAATGCTCACACGTTCATTCAAACGGGCTTATTCAAAAGAGGAAATTTGGGTTGGTACTGGAAACTGTGAATCATTCAGGCGTAACTTCTTTTCATCGGAATCTGTTGTGTTGTGGATGTTACAAAACTATTGGAAAACTAAGCAAAAATACGCAGAGTTGTTTGCAAGTGAACTCGCAAAGAGTGTTACGTTGGTGCATATTAAATCACCAAAACAAGCAGAGATGTTTTTAGCTAGTGCGTAGGGCATCTAACAAAACGTTAAACGCACTCCCGTTGGTCGTTGGGACGCAAACACACACGGCTGCTGTGCCATTATGCCGTGCGTATTCGCGCCCGTTAACTTGGTGTTA
>NZ_JAGJDY010000056.1 GCF_018100795.1 Alteromonas sp. MMG017
GTTAGCTGCCAAGGAGAGACCGAGTGCCTGTTTGGGGTTATTTTTATTGTTGCGTTTTTTTGTTGAGTTGCTGTTTTGGTCTTTTTGACAAAAATCGCTTAAGACGTCCGTATCAACTGGCAGGTGAAATTTTAGATTGTCTTTGTGGTATTTTGATATTTCTAATAGCTTTTAGTGTTGTGCAATTTGAGTTTTCCGCAACGATTAGCTCGCTCTGTTTTATATACACCCTTGCGTGGTCATACCATGCTCATAGACATTATCTTGATTATAAAAAATTCAAATCAGATATTCATAAAACAGCAATAGCTGAGCATGAGAAATTGTTCGAAAAAATATCAGAGATAAATGAGAGAGCGATAGAAGATGGAGTTGATCCATCCGAATTAGAAAGTATTGAGCAAACCTATGATTTTGACCAAGCAGAAAAAGAGGCTCATTTTTTTTACATTGGTACAGTAGTTGTTATCTTGATAATACTAATTCCATATTTGTATGTTTATCTGAAATCAGTAGGTTTAAGTGGCAGCTAACAAAAAAATTAAGTCACTCACTGCGTTCGCTGGGACGCAAACACGCGGGGAGGCTACGCCATTATGCCCCACATGTCTGCGCCCCTTATTTAAAA
>NZ_JAGJDY010000057.1 GCF_018100795.1 Alteromonas sp. MMG017
GCCGAGTGCAATGGCGTTTGCTTGCCTCGAATAAGAACTTGGCGGTAAAGCGCCTATTGCGCGACCTTTTAAGTAAGCGCGGTGATATTAAAACTACCAATGCTTTGGCGATGATTGAAACAACATGTGAGGGTAGTTGAACTGATATTTTTATAAAGCCAAACTTAGTTTAGGCTGACGCCTTCTAACTTTTCAATAACGGGCGCAGACATGTGGGGCATAATGGCGAAGCCGCCCCGCGTGTATGCGTCCCAGCGAACGCAGTGAGTGAGTTGATTGGCTTGTTAGGTAAACTAGCTAATACTACCACTGATGTTCCTTACCGATAATTAATGACTTTTGGCATTGTATGCAACGAAGCTCTATATGTTTAAAGCCATCTATAATTATCGAGATAACCGTTGATGCCAATGCTGCGGCGAGAACATAAATGGCTGAAGGTGAGAACATTACAAAACAGATAAAGAGCAAAATGTTTGCTAGAGACAGAAAAGTAAGCAATACATTTCTAGTATCGTGAGAGTGCACATACTTAGCTTCACTGTAGCAAGTTAGGCAACAGGCGATCTTCTTTTTCTTCAGATTTAGCTTTAAAAACACGGTTTACCTAACGCC
>NZ_JAGJDY010000058.1 GCF_018100795.1 Alteromonas sp. MMG017
TTCTAAATAAGGGGCGCAGGCATGTGGGCTAAAATCCGAACGAAGTGAGCAGCCCGCATGTTTGCGTCCCAGCCCGCGCAGCGGGCGAACTTGATTTTTTTGTTAGGTGCCGAAATCAATCGAATTCAGTCTCGATGTTTTTGTTTGACCAGACCTGTCCACTTTTTGACTCGGTAATTGTCCAAGTGCTGAAAATAGCACCGTGTGATAAAGCTACATCATGCATAAACTCAACCCAACCCAAATGTTGTTGATTGGTGAAGCTAACTACATACGGTCTAGTCGTACCTTGAATGTGCCAATACTCGTTCTCTTTAGTAATAGACATTTCATAGTTCTCACTAAGTTGAGTTTTTAGACCGTTTGCTCCATCTTCTTTTTGTGTAAAAAAGGTAAAATCCAAAATTAGATCTGACTCAGCGGTTATACCAAAATTAACAAGCTCAGAGTTTATTACATGCGCTTGAGCAATACGGCGATTTTTAATTCTCTCATGATATTCATCCCATACAATCTGGGCTTCTTGCTCATTCATTACTCTTTCCTCGGCATAAACCATTGATTGAAGAAAACAGGAAAAAACTACAAATTTAAAAATTAACTTCATAGGTACC
>NZ_JAGJDY010000059.1 GCF_018100795.1 Alteromonas sp. MMG017
GTTGGAGATTTCATGCTAAAAGCATTACTTTCTTCCTTAGAGTAAAAAACCCTAATCAATGCTTACTCATTCGAGTAAAAATTCATTAGGATTTCGATCCGATGACACTATCTTCGGCATATCGAGTTTGTGGCCAGTTCGCTTGGTGCAGGTAGTTTCAACGCGAGAAACGCAGTGTGCGCTAGCACATGAGTATCGCAGCGATTGAAAATAACAAAACCAAGTAGAAATGGTAGGCTTGGGCAGACTTGAACTGCCGACCTCACCCTTATCAGGGGTGCGCTCTAACCAGCTGAGCTACAAGCCTATTACTTGCTTCTGCTTTTTGCCCTATGCTGCGCCTCTATTCGTCGTTTGCTCAGTTACATACTCATGTATGCTCCTTCGCGCACTCCTCATTCGGCTTGCCTAGAACAAAAATCATTGCAATTAATTGCTTTGATTCAGCTCTTTTTGGACTAAAATGCAGATGGTGGAGCTAAGCAGGATCGAACTGCTGACCTCCTGCGTGCAAGGCAGGCGCTCTCCCAGCTGAGCTATAGCCCCATTTTCTGTATAACTACAAAAAACTTCGTGTCGTTCTTCATTTAAT
>NZ_JAGJDY010000006.1 GCF_018100795.1 Alteromonas sp. MMG017
TTAAGAAGGGATTGGTAAGTCACGGGAAAATACTCGAAAAGCTCATATCGACTGCACGTCAATTATCATGGGTGTCCACGTAAACTACGTAATTTAAATAAGGTGAGATGGTGGGTGTCTCGTTAATGTGATGAGTGTCTTGCTATTGTTTTATGGTGGATGTCCACGTTAATCCTAAAGAATAAAAGGGAATCAAACGTGGGTGTCTCTATAACTTTGAAGCTGAAATAAACATGGGTGTCTTGTTTATGGCTGTGATTAAGGCTTTCGCTTAGTTGTCGAAATAAAACTTGTCGTGGAAGGTGTAAACCCAGGTGGGCTGATAGATGACGAGTAGCGTAATTGCCATACCGTTAAGCAGGGCTTCTGGAAATACTAATAGTGGGATAAGCAGTACGAAGTTGTCGTAAATAACATCCCACGTGTAAATGCCTTCAACAAAATAATAACCGGCAAGAGCGCCTGTTTTAAGGGCGATGCTAAGTGCGCCTGGAAAGAAAGCGCACACAAAAATATAAACGAACAGTTGGCGGGGCAAGTGGTGAAATGACACTAAATATACAAGGTAGGTTACCGCGACAGGAAGCATTACCCCTAATACGCCATTAATTCCTAAGGTTTGCCACTGCGCAAAACCAGCGGCGGTAGCCCCCAATAGGGCAATGGTTCCAGCTAGAATTGCGTATCTAAACCCGAGCATAAGTGTAACCACACTTAAGCCAACAAAGTGAACATCTAGCCCTTCAAAAATACCCACTTTGAAGATCCAGAACGCGAACAACGCAGCAGCACTACCAAACAGCAGGTGCTGTTGGTGTTTGTCACCCATTAGGCCTACAACAGAAATTTGTTTAATAACCCCAACTAGGGTTAAACAATATAAAATAAGGCCAAGCCACTGTAGCGTTGTCACGCATTCTCCATTCGTTATTTGCTATAGATTTACTATTTACTGTAAGTAGCCCAAATAGGTGCATGATCCGACGGCTTTTCAATACCGCGAAGTTCATAATCTATGCCGGCATCATTCAGTCGTTTATGAATAGGTGCAGTTGCCAAAATAAGATCAATACGAAGGCCGCGATTATCATTAAACCCTTTTGAACGATAATCGAACCACGAGTACCTGTCGGTTGTATCTGGATTTAACGTTCTAAAGCTGTCTTCAAAACCCCAATCCATCAATGTGTTGAGCCATTCTCTTTCTTCGGGTAAAAAACTGCATTTACCGGTACGCAACCAGCGCTTTTTGTTTTCTTCGCCAATACCAATATCTGAATCGGTATGCGAGATGTTCACATCACCCATTACGATGACTTTCTCATCAGGAGTATGGTGGGTGTCCAGATAAGTCATCAAATCTTTATAAAACTTACGTTTTGCTGGATATTTGGTTTCGTGCTTTTCGTTTTCGCCTTGCGGAAAGTAGCCGTTCAATACGGTAACTGGCTGGCCGTCGCTATCAGTGGTTTTCAGGATGATCATGCGACGCTGTGCATCTTCTTCATCGGTAGGGAAGCCCATAAGCACAGACTCAGGCTCTTTTTTCGCTAAAAATGCCACGCCGTAGTGACTTTTTTGACCATGAAAATAAACGTGGTATCCCATCGCTTCAACTGCTTCTACCGGAAATTGTTCGTTGTGAACTTTAATTTCTTGCAAGCCAATAATATCCGGCTCATGCGCATCTATTAATGCTTGAAGTTGGTGAAGACGGGCACGAATGCCATTGATATTAAATGAGATTACTTTCATAAGAGCTTCTTAAAATACGGATTAAAGGAATTCTAACAGAATGCTGGGTTTAACTTAATGTCTGTGGTGGCAAACTTGTGCTTTTTCCTAACAAAATAAGATGCTCAAACCAAAGATTAGCATCGTTAATAATAGCATCGCTTAGTGTTTCGCCAATATGGGTTTCTGCTTTACTGGCTTCAATCATTATGGGTAATAAACGCGCTACTTCTTGTTTAAATTCAGGCCACGCTTTGGACTGTATTGCCATTGATTGATAGTAATGTGTAGGAAAACCGTAGTCTGTTTTACTTAGCCTGCGGCTAATAATATTGGCGCCCATAGACGATCCTAGCCACACATACATCGCTGAAATAGTGGCAGACAGTGCGGTTTCAAAACTTGGCACGTCAACGTTTTGTAATTCAGTTATGCACTTTGCGCTATTTGAGTTCAATACCGTTAAGTCGTTATCAAGGGCAATTAAAACTGCTTGGGCTTCGAACTGCTGCGATAAGGGCACAAGCGCGGGATACTTCTTAACTGCATCGTTGATAACCCACATGCAATGCTGGTGGAACTCTCGCATAACGCAGAGCACATTATGATAATTTTCTCGATGTTCGTGTTGGGTTTCACTGGCGCTATTACCCATCATGTTATGAAAAAGTGCAAAGGGTGCACTGTGCTCTAATTCGACATGTTTGTTATGCGTTTTTTCTTTTAGGTCACTAAATAGGTTTTGCATGAAGCTCTAAACTTTGCGTTTTTATTAATAAAAGGCGGATGAACGGTACTACCAAGAAATGCAGATTGCTAACTGACAAGGAGCATGTGGAGTGCGTTTTGCAACCAAAGCGTAAAACAGAAGACAAGGTTACATAATATAGCGTGCAATAATATTAGTCGCGGGCCATGTTTTCAACTTGAATGTTCACTGTCTTTATAAGATTAAATCGTCTTTGGTATTTGGCGGGGCAGCATGCAAAGGGTATACTTGGCGCCTCTTATCGGTGCCTCCTAAATAATAAGGTAAATTTTTGTGTTTCCAGATACTGTAACTGCCACCCTGAACGACACTGTGCTAGCGCAAGCTAAAAGTTTGTCTGCTGAAGACCGACAAATGCTAGTGATCAGCTATGTACCCAAAGCGAAAGAAATTTGGTTGATTCAAGGTACAGAAGGCTTTGTCATGCTGGAAGACAATGATATTACTCGACTACCTGTTTTCCCTCATAATAACTTAGCGCAAGCTTGGTTAGACGATAATCAAATTACAGGTACGTGTGTGGCAGTGCCATTTGATGAGTTTACTGAAACGTGGTTACCAGGCTTAACTAAAAATGGTGTGGAGTTGGTTATGTTTCCTACCTCTGCCGATGCCGAAAACCTAGTCATGACAGCAGAAGAGCTAAGCGCAGAATTTAGCGCAGATGCAAGCGCTTAACTGTTGGGCTCTGTTTTACAAATGCCTAGTTATGACATCCACCGCTGTAGCTTATGCGATGACAGAATCTAAGTGATGACAGACTCTACGCATCTGTTACTGCTGGGGCAAACTGTGGCTGCGGCTAAAGGTTGGGATGGCGCAACTCGCGCCATCATGCTCGCTGGTAAGCAATTGATTGCTTTACCAGAGTCCTCACGCACTGAAGATGCATTGGTACCTGGTTGTGAAAGTAAAGTGTGGGTAGCATGTACGCCTTCACAAAACACTGGCGACCTTGTTATTGCAGCTTATTCACCCAGTAAGATTATTCGCGGTGTGTTGGCGGTACTGTTAGAAAAAGCGAATAGCCTTTCCGATGAACAAAGAAAGGCTTACGACTTTGAGCAATACATGAACGCGTGCAATTTGCAGCGTCATTTAAGTCAGTCTAGGGGCAATGGTATCTTAAGTGTTTTGCGACGCTTAAATACGCTATAAGTTTTGGTTTTTAGCTTCAATCCACTGCGACATGTACTTGCTCGCATTCAAGGTCTGATGCCATAGTAGCCCTTGTAGAAACAGGTGCTTGCGATGGGCCTCTACATCGCTAGCCATGATGGACACTCGCTCCGCCAAGGTTTCGCTTTCTTTGTCATCTTCAAAAGTGTTGAACAACGCTACGCCTAACTTACTTGCTAACGCCCATTCCTCTTCATTGTTGTAAAGCCTAACCGCGTGCTTGGCAAAATCTTCTGCGGTGTCGCAAATCGCGCCGCCCCATGCAGGCTGAGTAGGGCTATTTGCTGCTTCTTCCGTGATATCAAGTGAAGTATTTGACGTTAACCGCGCGGCGGATGAATTTACATCAGCAATACCTTCAGCGCCTACCCATGTAGTAAGGGTAGGGGTTTCACATCGCATAGCTTCTAGTATTTTGCCTTTAATACCTGCACCAAAGCGCAGAGGCGCAATAAGCAGCCGCGCGTTAGCAATAACATCGTGTGCATTGTCGGCCCAGCCATCTAAGTAAAATCCACTCTTTGGGTTGTGCAACTGCGTTGCTTTTTTTGGCGGGTAGGCACCATAAATATGTAAATTAGCCTGAGGGAGTGCCTTTTTAATAGCAGGCCATACGGTTTGCTTTAGCTGTAGCACTGAATCCCAATTTGGCGCATGACGAAAATTGCCAATAGTGACAATGTCGGTGCGTTTTTCAAAATTAGGTATCCCGCCATCTACTGTCGCTACATTGAGCGGATGGTAATAAAGTTGTTTGGCTGGCACCTGATAATGGTTCGTCAGCAGAGCATACTCGGTGCGAGAAATGACCAACGTAAGATCGCAACGTAAAATAGCGGCAATTTCCCGTTGTGCCAAAGGCGTATTGTAATCAGCCTCTTTCGCGGCGCTGGCAATGTTCGTTAAAAGAGGGGATGTCACGGTCTCTTTGTTTGCTCGCAGCGCATTGTCTTGTGTTTTAACGGCGTCGTGCCTAGCTTGTCGCAAACTGTGTAAATCTTCGGTGTTTAGTATACGAATAGCACGAGGGCAGGCGTCTTTTACTCGCCACGAAAATTGCTCTTCGGTCATGTAACGGTCGAAAATAACCACATCAGGCTGCAGTTGAGCGATTCGCTCATTAAAGCTACTGCAATTAAGTGCTACCGCTTCGCTGCTTACGCCCAAATTACTTAGGTCAGCTTTATGAACACTGTCAGCGGCTGCGGTCATAAAAGTCACGCTATGGCCGAGGCTAAGAAACTGATTAATCAGAGCCAGCATATTTTGGCCAGCGGCGGAGGAGTTGGGTTCAGGCCACACATAGCCAATGACTACTACCTGCATTGTGCCTTTTGACATGCCTTGTAACATAAATATCTGTGCTTGAATGTGTAAAGCGCGAAATAGTAGCACAGCGGGAAATAAAGAAAATGAAACTCTATTATCAACAGGAATTTTTGAAAAATTACCCAAATATTGGGGGTTACCCCTATTAGGGTTGCATTAAATGTATGTTAATTTATTGCATACTATACGAAAGATAATGAATTCCGATTAGCTAGGCTAAATAATCGCGCTATAATGTAGCTATCAGCGAAAAAGCTAATCTTGTTTGATAGTTACAGTTTTTTATTTCTTGGCGTGATTGCTAAACGCCACTCTTCTAAATAGAGTAGGTTATATCAGGAGCGTATACCTAAATGACCCTACAAGATATTATTAGTAATGCGAGCTCGTTGTTTGTGCTGCCTGACTCGGTAACGCGTTTAAAAGCGTGCATGGATGACGGCGCATCTAATATAGACGACATTGCCGACATCATTTCTTTTGACCCATCGTTAGCTACACAGCTGTTAAGAGTAGCAAATTCGGCGTTGTACCGTTTTCCTAATAAAATAGATACCATCACTAAAGCGCTACAAGTAGTAGGTACGCGCTCTACGTACGACCTAGCACTTGCATTTGGTGTTAGCCAAGCGTTTAAAGAGGTCGATGGCCAAGTTATCGACTTAGATAAATTTTGGGAGCAAAGTGTTTCTTGCGGCCTTCTAGCAAAATACTTTGCTGAAATGCGAAATATCAGAGAGCCTGAACGCTTATTTGTTGCGGGTTTACTGCATAATATTGGTGAGCTGGTGGTGGTGGCCATGTTGCCAGATAGCGCAAAACGTTGTCAGGCGTTTAACGCAAGAGTAAGCCCAGCTGAATTACAAGCCGGTGTGTTGGGTTATACTTTTACGAATGTGTCTGCGGGCATCATTAAAGAGTGGGGTATTCCTGAAAGCATTTATAATCCCATTGCAAAAATACACGGCGATAGTAGCAACACTTCTGAATTTGAAGAGCAAATATTGCAGCTATCTTATGTATTGGCGCTAGACAACGTAAATTCTGAAATTTACCCTAGCTACAATAACTTAAAGCCTGAACTGCACGAGAGCCTTTCGCTTAATCGTGACGACTTAGAAGATGCATTAGATATCACTAACCTGCAGTGTATTTCAGTTATCTCCCTGTTCAATCCAAACGCCTTTATGCTTTATTAATGAAAAAAGGGCGTACCGTTTATGCAGTACGCCCTTTCATTTCAGTATTTATTCCAAAGTGCCTTTCTAGCTAATCTTCTAGTCCAACACTCACAGTCAAATTAATCAAAAATTGCTACGGTTTGGCGACTTATCGCGATAACTTCATTGTCTTTATCCCAAATGGTGGCTTCTGTGTGGCCGTAGCCATCTTCCGCCTGACGGGTATGTGCTTGGTATGCAAACCAATCTGTGGGGTCAACTTGCTTATGTGGGTGGATAAATTCTAAGTTCCAACTCACGGTGCTTGCTGGAGCCGGCAATTTCATCATTTGCAATAGCGTAGGCGGCCAAGCATCAATCATGGTAATGATATGTGCGTCGGTGATTTTCGCTGGTGGCTTTTTAAAGCGCATATGTCCGTGGTAAACGCTGGTCTTTTTACGGGTAAAGGGGATACCCCCTTGATCAATAGCTAAATCGAAATGGCGTAAAAACTTAGGCGTAACCTTTGGAATCTGCGGTATAAACTTGCCTTTAGTTGGCACTGCCATATCGTGGGTATCTTTGTTCTCAACCTTAATGCCTGACTTTCTACCAATACCAAAGCACGCCTGCACAAACACGCAGCTTTTCCCATTTTGTTTTATATGAGCGGTATATTGAGATACGTTTTTGCCTTCACGCAACAAGGTTACTTCAATTGAAAATGGGGTGTCTGGCGAGAGCGGGCCAACAAAGTTAGTGGTAAATGAACGCAGCACGCGTTCCTCACTGACTTTTTGGCGAATAGCGCTGTACGCCATGCCTGCTGAAATACCGCCGAATGCTGTACGCCCTTGCGCCCAATTACTGGGAATAATAAGGTTATCTACTTTCCATTCATTGTCAGAAAGTGCCTCTAAAGAAGAAAGCGTTAAAAGCTCGTCTACCGTCATGCTGTTTGTCTGGTCTGATGAGTAAAGGTGTTGGTATCCTACCTTAAGCTCAAGCTAACAGAAAGCCTAGGCTAACATTCCTTTTTATATTTACAAATAAGTAACAATAAGTTGTCAATCTTTTAACCTGCCGCGTAGACTAAGTTTTCATTGAATTTAAAGGGAATGATATGGCCCATAGTCAGGTTCAAACGGCACCAGTAGAGAAAGCGGATACTTCCCGCGCCTACAGAAATTATGTGTTAGTGATACTTACGCTGGTTTATGCATTTAATTTTATAGATAGACAAATCATAGGCATCCTTTCTCCCTTCATTAAAGCTGATTTGGGTTTAGATGATGCGCAGTTAGGCTTATTAAAGGGCGTTTATTTCGCCATTCTTTATACCGTGGTGGGCATTCCTATTGCGTGGCTTGCAGATCGCTATAGTCGCGTGAATATTATTGCTATCTCGCTCACCCTATGGAGTGGCTTTACCGCCGCCTCAGGGCTTGCCATGAACTACACGCAACTGGCGCTTGCCAGAATTGGTGTGGGCATTGGTGAAGCTGGAGGCAGCCCACCTTCACACAGTATTATTTCCGACCTGTTTCCTAAAGAAAAGCGTGCAGGCGCATTGGCTATTTACTCTTTAGGTATTCCGTTTGGTGTAATGTTGGCATTCTTTGCTTCTGCATTTTTCCTTCAAGGCGGTTCTGCTGATTGGCGCACCGTAATGATAAGTGTGGGCTTACCGGGCGTAATATTAGCGTTATTGCTGAAGTTTACGGTAAAAGAGCCGAAACGTACGGAGTCAGTAAAAACTGATGACACTGAAAAGGCCAGTGTGTCAGCTTCACTCAAAACTTTATTGAAGATACCCACGTGGTGGGGAATGGCGTTAGGTATTTCTTTTGGCTCGTTCGGTAACTATGCCATTTCGACGTGGATCATCGATTACTATGTACGTGCCTTTGCAGGGTTAGATATCACGCAGTTGCTCATTGCGTTCGGTATTATCAATGGTTCTGCTTATGCATTAGGCGTGTGGCTTGGCGGCTATATCGCTGATAGATGGGGTAAACAAAACAAGAAAGCGTATGCCTTGTTACCTGCTATTGCGCTCATTATTGGTGTACCAGCGTTGTATTTCTCGCTTCAGGTTAACGACTTATGGCTATCTGTAGGGCTAATGACCTTCTTACTGTTTACCAGTGGTTCGTATTTAGGCCCAAGCTTTGCCATGGCGCAAACCCTTGCACCTATTAACGTTCGTGCTATGTCTACTGCATTATTCTTCTTTGTTTTGAATATTATTGCATTGGGTGGCGGGCCAACGATTACTGGTATTATTAGCCAAGCATTAGTGCCTTCAATGGGTGAAGTTGAAGCGCTTCGTCAGTCTTTACTGTATTTGATTGTGCCATACGCGCTTTCTATTATTGTGTTCTTATGGACCAGTACTAAGATTGTTAAAGATTGGGAGATGGCGGAGTCGAGAGGGCTGTAGTACTATCTCGTTCATAATTAACATGTTGTTGTAATTAAGGGCTGGTTTACCAGCCCTTATTTTTCCCCTCTTTGCCATTGCTACATTTAGCTTTGATGCTGTTTTTCGTGAAGGAGTATTTCATTGTCGAAAACCGATGTTAGTTTTCACTTTGCCCATGCAAATGGATTTCCTGCTGGTAGTTATAATGCGCTTTTTTCTTCATTACCCGAGCACTTTCACCGTATTCATGTGGACAGGTTTGGTCACGATCCTCAGTTACCCGTAAATGCTAACTGGCGCAATCAAGTTAATGAGCTTATAAAACACGTAAAAGCCGAAAACACAGACAGTAGAGGCGTTTATGCGGTAGGGCATTCCTTCGGTGCGGTAATTTCTTATATGGCAGCCTGCGAAGAACCTAGTTTGTTCCGTGGGCTTATTATGCTTGACCCTCCGTTAGTGATGGGCCCCATGAGCTACTTTTTTCGTTTTGCGAAAAAGACACCGTTAATCAACAAACTAACGCCAGCAAAATTAGCTGAAACGCGAAATACTCAATGGCCATCTCATACTGATATGGAAGCGTATTTTCAAGGAAAGGCCCTGTTTCGTAATATGGATAAACGATGTATTCGTGATTATGTTAAGCATGTAACACACACTAAAGGTGAGCTGACATCGTTAACATTTAAGGCCGAGGTAGAAGCGTCGTTATTTCGCAATGTGCCGCATAATCTAGGTAAATATAAAGGCAAGTTGAAGTGCCCAGCATTGCTGGTAACCGCTAAAGGTGGGGCGGTGTGTAGACCGGCTATGTACGAAAGATTAATTCAGCATAACGCTATTGATCATACTGAATTTAAAGGTGGGCATATGTTCCCGCTAGAACATCCTGAAGCAGTGGCTGAACTCATTTCAACCACTATTTCAAAGTGGAATAGCTAGCTTTAGGTAGGGGATAGGCCGCCAACAGGTTGGCCTAGCATTTCTCGTGTAACCAGCACCACGCCTTTTTCAGAAACACGGAATCCTCGAGCTCTGTCATCATCATGGTTATAACCAATGACGGTGCCTTCTGGAATAACACAGCCTCTATCAAGCAGTACTTTTCTTAACTTACAGTGACGCATAATTTCCACATCTGGCAAAATTACCGCATCTTCTATAAGGCCGTACGAGTGTACCCTTACGTTCGAAAAGCAAATTGTGCCGCGAAGGGTTGAACCCGAAATAATACAGCCGCCAGAGACAACCGAATTAATCGCTTCACCGCGCCTGTCGTGGTCTTCCCATACAAATTTTGCAGGGGGCAACTGTTCTTGGTAGGTCCAGATGGGCCACTTTTGATCGTACAGATTAAGTTGTGGCACCGGCGCCACCATTTCCATATTGGCTTCCCAAAATGAATCAATGGTACCTACATCGCGCCAGTAAGCATCTCCACCTTCAGAGTTTTCAAATTCAAACGCATACACCGGGTTGTCTTTAATAATGGACGGAATAATGTCTTTACCAAAATCACGCTGTGAGCCAGAGGTTTCAGCGTCTCTTCGTAATTGTTCGAAAAGAAATTCTGTATCGAAAACATAGTTGCCCATAGATGCTAAACAACGAGTATCGTCGCCAGGTAACGGAGCAGGGTGTTCAGGTTTTTCAGCAAAGCCGTTAATACGGTAATTTTCATCTACCGACATAACGCCAAACGACCCCGCAGCCTCTTCGATAGGCACCGACATACATGACACGGTCATTTTGGCGCCACTTTCAACATGACGAGCCAGCATAGTACCGTAATCCATGCGATAGATGTGGTCGCCAGATAATATCATTACGTATTTGGGGAGTTCGTCTCGAATAATGTCGATATTTTGGAATACCGCATCGGCGGTACCTTCATACCAACTATCTGAAAATCGTTGAGATGCGGGTAATATTTCTACTGACTCACCGAGTTCCTTCTTGAAATGCCCCCAGCCGCGTACTAAATGTCTTATTAACGAATGAGACTTATACTGGGTTACTACGCCAACGCGTCTAATGCCTGAATTAATACAATTAGATAGCGGAAAATCGATAATTCTAAACTTACCACCAAAATAGAGCGCTGGCTTTGCGCGCCATGTTGTTAATTCATGTAAGCGCGACCCTCGTCCTCCAGCTAATATCAGTGCGTAGGTATCGCGAGTCAGATTACTAATATAGCGTGAACTCTGATCTGCCATGTCCTCGTTCTCCATTTTTTAAGACACAATTTTGCGGTGTCGATGAATGTGTAAAACCGTAATTCATACCGATTGCACTAGGGCTTTGTAAGTAGAATATTGCCCTGGAAATTAGGTTTTGTGATAACCTAACTTCATATTACACAAGAATAAATATAATGCCATGGCGTTTTAATGAACTATGTAAAAAAAACGTTATTTTTTCTTAAGGGATTTTTTATGTCTTCTACTACCCCAGTTATTTTTGACCACGATGGTGGTATTGACGATTTGTTATCGCTAATACTTTTGCTGCGTTTGCCTAATATAAATGTGGTAGGTGTAACTATTACGCCGGCCGACTGCTACCCTGATGATGCTTTATTGAGTACTCGCAAAATCCTTACATTAACGGGCAATTCCCATATTCCTGTGAGCGTAGGGCAATTAACAGGCCCCAACCCATTTCCGCCTGAATGGCGTGCTCAACCTAAAATGTGCCACGCTACACCTACGATGCTGCGTACGTCTCATGATGAAGTGAAGGTAGAAACCAAGGCCGCACATGATTGGATGCAAAGTGCGTTAACTCGTGCAGCTGAGCCTGTCACTGTATTAATGACAGGCCCGGCTACAAACTTAGCCGCCGCGTTAACACAAAGTCCAAACCTTGTAGATAAGGTACAAAAAGTGGTGTGGATGGGAGGTGCCGTAAAGGTCAAAGGTAATGTGGCGATGCATGATCATGACGGTTCAGCGGAATGGAATGCCTATTGGGATCCTAAGGCGACTAAAGCATTGGTAGATAGTGGCGTAAATCTGCTATTAGTACCTTTAGATGCGACCAACGATTTGCCAGTTAGTTGGGATTTTTTGCAGCAACTTGCTGTAAAGAATACGCCGGTTTCAGACCTATCTGGTCAATTCTGGGCGTCTACGGTAACGTCTATCCCATCTTATGAATTTACGTATTTTTTATGGGACATTCTTTCTACCTGCGTTTTAGCCTTGCCAGGTAACAAGCTACGTATTGAAACCGGTCAGGTTGCGGTAAGCACTACTACGCCCAATGCAGGCCAAACCTACCTTTGCGCAAACTCAGGAAGCCAAATTTCTTGGGTGTCTAATGTGGACGCAGACTATGTGCGCGAAATGGTTATTTACTACTTAAGCGGAGAGTTTTCTCAATCACCAGTGCCATTTGTTAAATAATTGTTATATATTTCTAATCCTATGTGATTATCATGGAGTTTTAGATGGCAGTTTTAAAGAAGATAGTTTTAGGCGTTGGCGTTTTGATAGCTTTGGTTGTCGTGGTGGGGTTATTCCTTCCACAGCAATATAAAGTTGAAAGAAGTATTTTGATTAATGCGCAACCTGAAGAGATTTATCCTGATGTTGTCGATTTACGGGCATGGCAAAACTGGGGGGTGTGGTTCCAACGCGACCCTAGTATGGAAATCGATTACTCTGGGCCAGATAGAGCTATTGGAATGATGTCATCGTGGAAAAGCGTGACGGAAGGCAATGGGGAAATGAAAATTACCGACTTAGAACACAATAAAAAGGTGGTTTACTCATTGGCTTTCCCAGAATGGGAAATGGGTTCAACAGGCTCATTGGTAATATCGCCTGCTGGTGAGGCTACTAAAGTAACCTGGGTTGACTCAGGTGACGTAGGTAACAACATCATCAGTCGCTACTTTGTACTGATGATGGACGGCATGATAGGCCCAGACTTCGAAATGGGATTAGAAAACTTAAAAACGGTTGTAGAGAATAAAGGCTAGTAACCTCGATAAGCTTTTGCGCAGCGCAAAAGTGTCAAATGATTTTAACTTCTGACTAAGCTGAGTTCGCTGATATGGATATTTTCCAAAGCGTACTTGGCTTTTTTCATTTTTAGGTGTTGGTTTTTTATCGAGACACCCATGATTTGGCCATTATTGAAAATGGGCGTTATGAAGACACCCACGTTATAGCGGCGTTATGAAGACATCCATGATTAGGTCGCCTCACAAGAGTAAACGAGACACCCATGTTAGCGTGAAGCAGGTAAGGTGAAGTTCTAAGTAACACTGATGATTGTAGTTAGGAGAGTTGTGAGAAAGTTAGTTTATGATGGGTGTCTCGCTAAGTCTGTCCTAAGGCTGACACGTTTAGATTTGTATTTTAAATTGGCCTAATTGTTAGGGTTATTCAGTGTGTTAGTAAGATATATTGCCATTGAACACAGCGTGATCGAGTTTTGGGTTTATTTCGTACAAAGTTCGTTAAGTAACGCTAAAGTAATCAGCGGTTGGTTTGTTAGATAGCAACAATCGTAATTGTGTTAATTCATGTTGGGAAAGAGCATGTCGGGAAATAAACGCCGCCTAATAGTGGGTCTAGCTTTTAATAAATTAGCCGACTTACTAGCATCTGCAAAAACCACATTACCTGCACTACTCATTTCCTTAGGAGCTCCTAGCTGGATGGTGATGTGGCTTGTGCCAATTCGCGAATCTGGCGCATTGTTGCCCCAAGCGTTAATTGGTGTGTATTTACGCAAAAAGAGCGCTAGGCACCATGTTTGGCGGCTAGGTATGGCCATACAAATCTCGGCAATATGTACAATGTTAGCTGCCGCACTTGTCACCGAAGGTTCTGTGGCGGGGTTGATTATACTCGCATCACTGGTGTTTCTAAGTTTAGGCCGCTCTGCTAGTTCGCTTACCGTAAAAGACATGGAAGCGGATGTTAGTCAAAAAGGTGAACGAGGCAAGTTAGTCGGTTTAGCATCTACTGCGTCGGGTGTGATGACATTATGCGCTGCAGTTCCTCTCGTGTATTTTGAAAAAGAGCTTGAAGGCTATTCAATCTTCATTTTGCTAGCTTCATCAGCACTTGCATTTTGTATCACGCTACTTTTAATGTTTTCGATAAAAACTCACGTTGAAATAGAAGAGTCTCAAAATAAGTCGTTGTTTAACTGGCGTTTTGACAACACAGTATATCGATTCGTTTTTGTTCGGGGGCTGTTTGTTCACTCTGCGCTAGTCGCGCCATATTTCATGTTGGAAAGTTCGCAAAACGCGAAATCTTTGCTTCCTTTTTATCTTGCTGCACAAGCCCTAGCGTCAATGCTTTCTTCGTTTCTATGGGGAAAGATTGCAGATAAGAGTGCTCGATTCACCCTTCAGCTGTCAGGAGTGTTGGCGTTAATTGCTTGTGCTGGCTTACTTGCTATGGAGCCTGAAAGTTTGTGGCTGTCTGCAGGTTTGTTTTTTATTCTTTCAATAGCTCATGCCGGCGTACGAACAGGGCGTAAAACTTACAGCCTAGATATTAAAGATGGTCAAGACCGGACTGAATTAGTTGGTTTTTCAAACACAGCTATAGGTCTGATCTTGATTGGGTTTGGTGGGTTGTACGCAATTGTATCGTCGTTTATCGACTTTTCAGTGGTGTATATTATGGCAGCAATGCTGACCGTGGCTATTTGTACTACGCTTATATTACCAGAAGAAAAATAAGAGAAGAGGGGGTTAAGCGCTTTGCGAATTACTGTGATTGCATTTGTGGAGCCCAGTTTATATCTCAGTCGATATTGGGCGAACATGGCTTTAGTAATCAAGTTTGGTTTCAAGTATGTCTTATAAACACCAACTACAAAATGAATCGGTAGGCTTGCCAGTTAAGGATCCTGAGGAATTAGAGGATTATCTTAACGCGTTTTTAGATATATCAGTTGACCCCGTATTTATTAAAGACGGAGAGGGTAAGCTTTTAGTTGCTAACAATGCTTTTTGTGAGCTTGTGAACGTTTCTCGAAAAAAGCTTATTGGAAAAACTTTCTCCGATAAAATTTACCCAAAAGAATTGGTGAAGCTAGCGCAGAGCGACAAGCAAGTGTTAGAAACTGGGGAAGATAAAGTTATAGAGCAAGCCCTGAAAGGAAAAGGTAATAAAGCAAGTGTAGTACTGGTTAAATTAAGCCGATTTATCGACCGCAACAACAGGCGCTTTATTGTTGGTGTAATTCGTGATGTGACAAAACGCAGGCAGAATGAGTTAAGAGAAACTACTCGTAGTGAAGTTTTAGAGCTCATTACCACCGGAGAACCTCTAAAGGTGGTTTTGAATGCCATTGTCAGTGTGGTTGAGCTTAATAATCCGGAAATGATGTGCAGTATCTTACTTCTCGACGAGTCTGGGAGTCATTTACGCAGTGGAACTGGAGCAAGCCTTCCAAATTTTTATGTCGACGCTATCGATGGCGTTGAAATAGGTAGTGGCGTAGGTTCTTGCGGCACAGCGGCGTTTACTAACGAACGTGTCATCGTTGCAGATATTCAAACACATCCTTACTGGAAAAATTTTAAAGCGTTAGCTGAACGAGCTAATTTAGGTGCCTGTTGGTCTGAACCCATTCGTTCTACACAGGGCGCAGTGCTTGGTACTTTTGCTATTTATCACTCTAGTATTAATTACCCTTCTGATGCTGATCTTGCGCTAATTGAGCAGACTGCCAGTTTAGCGAGTATCGCTATCGAAAAAAATCGTTCCGAAGAGACATTAAAGCGTGCAGCCAGCGTTTTCACTCATGCGAACGAAGGCATAATTATTACCGACGCCTCAGCCACGATTATTGAAGTGAATGATACGCTGTGCCGTATCACCGGCTACAGCAAATCGGAAGTGCTGGGGAAAAACCCTAGAATTCTTCAGTCGGGCCGTCACGCTGCACAGTTTTATAAAAACATGTGGGATACGCTGAACACTGATGGAAACTGGAGAGGGGAGATTTGGAATCGTCGTAAGGACGGTGAAATTTATCCTGAAATGGTCACAATCAGTGCAGTTAAAGACGAGGAGGGACAGGTTCAACACTATGTGTCGCTTTCAACCGATATATCAGAAATTAAGCTCAATGAAGGCAAGTTAGAACGGATAGCTCATTATGACCTGCTTACCAACTTACCTAACAGAGTTTTGCTTGCTAAGCGCCTCAATCAAGCCATTAAGCACAGTCAGTTACAACAAAATTCCTTAGCTGTCGCATTTATGGATTTAGATGGTTTTAAAGCGATTAACGATAACTACGGACACAATATCGGTGATCAGTTTTTGGTTGAGGTCTCTAATGGCTTAAAAGCTAGCTTGAGAGCGGGTGACACAATTGCGCGCATTGGTGGTGACGAATTCATTATAATCATGGTTAACCTGAATGAGTTCAGTGACTGTGAGCACGTTTTAAATCGACTTCTTAAATCTGCCTCTGCACCCGTCAATGTTGCCGATGCGGTGATGCAAGTATCAGCGAGTATTGGAGTCACTGTCTTTCCTCAAGATAACGTAGATGCTGATCAGTTGATACGGCATGCGGACCAAGCCATGTACGTTGCAAAGCAAGGAGGTAAGAACCGATTTCATCAGTTCGACTTAGATCAAGATAACGCGATTAACACTTATAATAAGAGCATTGATAATGTGCGCGTTGCCCTAGAGCGAAATGAATTTGTCTTACACTACCAGCCTAAGGTGAATATGAGTTCCGGTGAAGTCATTGGCGTAGAAGCTTTGATTCGCTGGGAGCATCCCGAAAGTGGTCTAATTCCTCCGCTAGATTTTTTGCCTATTATTGAAGGTCACGGTATCAGCTTGCAAGTGGGAGAGTGGGTTATTGATGCCGCTTTAACACAAATTTCGCACTGGCAGAAACGCGGTATTTTATTACCCGTAAGTGTGAATATTAGCGCACATCAATTGCAGCAGGACAACTTTACCTCTCGGTTAGAAACACTGTTAGCGGCTCACCCTGACGTAGATCCAGGTTATTTAGAGCTAGAAATTCTGGAAACCAGTGCGTTGCAAGATACCTTCCAAGTATCTTCGACAATGAATGCGTGTCACGATTTAGGGGTGAGCTTTGCTTTAGATGATTTTGGTACTGGTTACTCATCACTTACTTATCTGAAACGATTGCCAGCTTACTTAATCAAAATTGACCAGAGCTTCGTGCGAGATATGTTAGACGACACCGATGACTTAGCGATTGTTGAAGGTGTGGTTGGATTGGCAAAGACATTTAAACGAGAAGTAATTGCGGAAGGCGTAGAGTCGGTTGAGCATGGCGTTGCCCTTGTCCGCTTGGGTTGTGAGTTAGCGCAAGGCTATGGCATAGCCAAGCCTATGCCGGCTAATAAAGTTTCTCAATGGTTAACTACCTGGGAAGCTAACGAGACATGGTTGGCGCTAAGCGGTAATCGGGAACCTGCTTGAGTCGAGAGTTGTTACTAGTTATCAAGAGACTCGAGTTATCAAGAGTTATCAAGACACCCATCATAGTAAGTATAGAATTAACGAGAATTAACGGGACATCCATCATAAGAACGGGATTAGGGTAGTTTAAATTTATAAGGCTATCTATTTTACGAAGACACCCATATTTAAATTTTAACTGAAGTAGTAAGAGAAACAAAAAGATTCGAGAGATTCGAGGGACACCCAACCTAATATAGGCTTGAGTCTCATTCTTACCCATGTAGATATGGTGGGTGTCTCGATAACTCTTAATTAGATACGGTGGGTGTCTTAATAGCCCTATTAACCGCGCAGAACTAGAAATTCACCAAGCGCTTTGCTCTGCAAATATTTGTGGTTGGGATAAGGCTACTTAGGTGTTCTGAAAAGTGGATTATAAAGCCGCAGTATTATGGCTAAGAAAGGCAAGGAATTGACGCTTTTAATGTAAAAATCTGTAAATAAAAGATTTTTTGCCACCTAACTCATACCCGTAAACAGAAGATGGGTATTAACAGGCGCTGGAAAGTAATTTTGCGTTTTTTATCCCCCTTGCGCGCTGCCTGTTGGTATTTTGCTTAAATCCCCTCATTGTAGTTTCACAGCCTGCGGCATAACTAAACAACTTTTCAAAGTGGGTTGTAAGTGTCTGCCAGTGAACCTGGCTTATCCCTAACCGAGATAGTATTGGGGCGTAATTGCTATTAATATAACCAGGTTTGTCATCACGAATGATTCGTCCCGTTGTATCAACGAGTTCAAGGTAATCAGTCAGTCTAATAGGTATTTCTTTAATATCGCGTTGATTACGTTCACCTGAAAAGGGTAGTAAGGCAGAGATCTTCGAATTGCCTTTCAGTGCCTGTAAACGTGAGTAAATACTGGTGTACCTAGAGTTTTCAGGAGTTGTCGCTATATTGGCTCTAACGGGGTTTAAATCTACGTAGGCCATACAGGAAAGTAGGGCGCTATCATTCAATAAAGCTTGAGATTTAAATCTACCTTCCCAAAATCGCCCTGTGCACTCGTCCTCTGTATTAGCTGCCCTAGCAATGAACTCATTGAGATTTCGCATAAACCAACTAATGTCATACAGGCGACGGCGGTAAACTTCAGCGGTATCGGCTACTGTTTTTATTTCGGCATCGGAGAGGCGCTCACCCTTAAGATACCTTTGGGTAAGCAGGGTGCCTTTATGGATACGGTGCCATTGGGTTAGCACTTGATCTATGCTCCAGGCATTGGCACTTTTTTTATCAACGTGTAGTACCACATGAACGTGATTGCTCATTACCGCATAGGCGCAAATATCAATGGAGTACACCGAAGCTAACTCTAGTAAGCGACGCTCGACCCAGCCTCTTCGATGTTCAAAGCTCTTTCCTGAGTGTTGATCAACACCGCATAGGTAGCATTGTCTGACGCAGCGTGAAACACAGTGATAATAGGGTGTATCAGCAAGGTTAATTTGGCTGCGTCTTGATTGCGGCACGGTTAACATCCAGTAATTTCATATAGAACCATGGTAGCAATCAATAACCATTCATGAACCTGTATTTTAGGCGTGAATTAATCGAATTAACTTTCTATTTTATTGTGAGTGTCTGGTTAGTGGACTTTTACTATGGGTGTCTTGATAGGTCTTTGATGGCACTTATTGCTAGAACTTTGATAGGGCGCTTTTGTTAGCTCCTTCACCTAAATGATGGGTGTCTAGTTATCACCTAAATGATGGGTGTCTAGTTATCAGCGTCTAGTTAGCATTTTGTTAGCACTTAGCCCTACAGAACCTGAAATTAGTTTTTCTTGGCAAGCAATGCATTAGCTACTTTAGACACTGGTTTTCTGTCCAAAACAGAAGAGATGAATTCAGTAGCAACAAGCAGCCTATCCATACTCACGTCAGTTTCAATTCCGAGTCCATTTAGCATATATAGAACGTCTTCCGTCGCCACATTTCCGCTAGCACCTTTAGCATATGGGCAGCCACCAAGCCCTGCAACCGCGCTGTCTATATTCGATATACCGTATTGTAATGCGGTGTAGATATTGACTAGTGCTTGGCCATAAGTGTCGTGAAAATGAACGGCTAAGTCGGCACCAGGTACATGCTGGCAAACGTGTTCGAGTAAACGAGCCGTAGATGCAGGAGTGCCAGTTCCAATGGTATCGCCAAGTGAAATTTCGTAGCAACCCATGTCATGTAACGCCTTTGAAACTAGCGCTACCGACTCGCTGGCGATTTGTCCTTCATAAGGGCAGCCCATCACACAAGACACGTAGCCTCTAACTGGAATTTTATGCGTGTTTGCAGCTGCAATGACAGGCTCGAAGCGTTTTAAGCTTTCACTGATTGAGCAGTTTATATTCTTTTGGGAAAAAGACTCAGACGCAGCGCCAAATATAGCAACTTCGTCTACGCCCACAGCTAACGCAGCTTCAAACCCTTTTAGGTTAGGGGTTAAGGCTGAATAAACAACCTCTTTTACCCGACTAATTCCTTCGAAAACTTCGTCAGAATCTGCCATTTGGGGAACCCACTTGGGAGAAACAAAGCTGCCAGCTTCAATACGTTTCAAACCACTGGCACTGAGCAAATTGACGAGGCGTATTTTGTCCTTCGAGCTAAGAACCGCCTTTTCATTTTGTAGCCCGTCACGGGCACCAACCTCCACAATACTCACTTTCGAAGGAAAGTGAGTCGTTGGCTTAGTGGTCGAATTTATGGTGGGTGTCTTCATAGATTTTTCCATAATCATTCACCTTTTGAGTCAGAATCGAAATCAATCAGCACTGAGCCGCCATCTACCAATTCACCAGGTTGATAAAAATAGCCACGCACTACACCGTCGCAAGGCGCAGTAATACTGTGCTCCATTTTCATGGCTTCCATAATAAGTAACGGTGCATCTTTTTTTACGCTAGCACCAACCTCAACCAAATGAGCCACTACGGTACCATTCATTGGCGCATCTAAGCTTGCAGCATTATGGCTGTCGTCGTCATCTCCCATATCAGGTGCTAAGACCTTAAAGTGACAGTGCGAATCTTGACCAAACAAGCCAAATTGCCCTTCATTGTTCGAGAAATGATATGTACGCCTTACACCCTCTACAGAAGCAATTAACTTATCACCAACAATATGACCCGTTACTTCAATATCTTCGCTATCTGTATTTACCTTAAGAGAAATGGCCTTTTGATTCAAAGTATTACCTGACTCGGCAATATGTCTTATTGTGAGTGAGTGAACTTCATCATTCACCATAACGGACAGGGACTCTTGATATCCCATGTTGGAGCGCCATGAGCCTATAATTCCCCAAGGTGATGGTAGTGAATCAATCTTCGCTGTACCTTGATTGCGTGAAAGTACAGACAAAAGTGCTATTGCAGGAAGCTCGACATCTACTGATTGGCTCTGGTTGTTGAACAAAGTGTCAGCGTATTTATCAATAAACGTTGTGGTGAGTTCAGCGTTACTGAAAGGCATACTTGAAGCCACGTCGATAAGAAAATCTATATTCGTGGTCACGCCGTCAATATGATACTGCTTAAGCGCACTAACTAGTTGTTTTAACGCAGCCTCTCTATTTTCACCCCAAACGACAAGTTTAGATATCATCGGATCGTAATAAACACTGATGTCATCACCTTGCTGCACGCCGGTATCAATACGCACTTTACTCGCTGAATTTTGACTAGATAACGTGGGTGTCTCGTTAAGCGACTGGCTATTTTGATAGGAAGTCGAGGTTGATAACATGGGTGTCTTGATAAGCGAGAGCGTGCCGCTAGCGGGCAGAAAATCATTGTTGGGATCTTCGGCGTAAATGCGTGCTTCGAATGCGTGTCCCGTTAACGTTAATTCTGATTGGGTTTTGGGTAGCGTTTTACCTTCTGCTACATCAAGCTGCCAGCGGACCAAATCTTCACCGGTAATCATTTCCGTCACAGGGTGCTCTACTTGCAATCGAGTATTCATTTCCATGAAATAGAACGAGCCGTCTTCGTCATACAAGAACTCAACGGTTCCTGCACCGACATAATTAATCGCTTTGGCTGCTTGCAATGCCGCTTCACCCATTTGCTGGCGAATATTGGCAGGAAAATTAGGCGCAGGTGCTTCTTCTATCACCTTTTGGTGACGTCGCTGCACTGAGCAGTCACGTTCAAATAAATACACACCATTACCATGGGTGTCACAGAAAACTTGTATCTCAACATGGCGAGGGCGGGTGAGGTACTTTTCAACCAGCATATGTTCATCGCCAAAGCTTGCCATAGACTCTCTTTTAGCTGCACTTAGCGCGGCCGAAAACTCACTTTCTTTCCACACTTGGCGCATGCCTTTACCACCACCGCCGGAAGCAGCTTTAAGTAATACAGGGTAGCCCATGGCATCGCTGGCTTGCTTCAAGGTAGCTTCGTCTTGGTCATCACCATGATAGCCAGGTACTAAAGGTACGCCAGCGGCTTCCATAATTTTCTTAGCCGCAGATTTAGACCCCATGGCTTCTATGGCCGATGCAGGAGGGCCCACAAATATAATGTCATGCGCGGCACATGCTTTAGCAAATTCGGCATTTTCAGATAAAAAACCATAGCCCGGATGAATGGCATCTACACCAAGTTTCTTGGCATATTCAATAATTGCAGTGCCGCGCAAATAGCTATCTTTAGAGGGAGCAGGGCCTAAATAAACCGCTTCATCCGCCTGTAAAACATGCAAGGCTTTTACGTCGGCGTCTGAATAAACCGCCACCGTTTGTATACCCATGGCTTTTGCTGTGCGCATCACGCGGCATGCAATTTCGCCGCGATTGGCAATCAGTAACTTTTTAATCATGCTAGTTTCTCCTGCCACGCTGGGGTACGTTTTTCGATGAAAGCCCCCAAACCTTCCTGACCTTCTTTTGAGGTTCTTATTTTGGCAATTTGCTTACTTGTATCATCAAGCAATTCAGCATTAACAGGCGCATTGGCAACTTGCTGCACTAAGGCTTTAGCGTGAGATACTGCCACAGGGCCATTTTTTAAAATTTGGCGAATAATATCGTCTATCGTGCTATCCAGTTCATCTTCGGTCACGGCTTCGCTAAGTAAGCCCAAGCGCCTTGCTCGGCGGGCAGAAAAAACTTCTGCAGTTTGAAAATAACGTCTGCAAACCCGTGCGCCCATAGCTTCTATCACGTAAGGGCTAATAGTGGCGGGAATAAGGCCTATTTTTACTTCGCTTAAACAGAACTTGCTTAATTTGCTACCAATGGCAATGTCGCAGCAGGCGATAAGCCCTACCGCGCCGCCAAAAGCAGCCCCTTGCACTCGCGCAATCGTAGGCTTTGGCAAGGTGTATAAGGTGTGCAGCATGGTAGCTAGCGCCATCGCATCGGCGTGATTTTTTGCTTCATCAAAACCTGCCATGCGCTTCATCCACTCAAGGTCTGCACCCGCGCTAAAGCTTTTCCCTTCACCTTGCAGCACTACTGCACGAATGCTGCTGTCGTTGCCGGCCCGCGTAAATAGCTGGGTTAAGGTGGCAATCATGTCATCGTTAAATGCATTGTGTTTGTCTGCGCGGTTAAGCGTAATAAGGGCAACATTTCTTTCGTCTACGTGATAAGTAACAGCTTGTTCCATAATAATTCCCCTCAAACTACATACGAAAGACACCGAAACGGGTGTCTGGTATAGGTTGATTTAATGCCGCAGATAACGAAAGACCTAACACCGTGCGGGTATCGGCAGGGTCGATAACGCCGTCGTCCCATAATCTGGCTGATGCATAATATGGGTGCCCTTGTTTTTCGTAGGTGTCGATGACCGGTTGTTTGATGGCGTGTTCTTGCTCGTCGGTCCAAGTTTCACCTGCACGTTCTTTTTGATCTCGCTTCACTTGGGCCAATACGCCAGCGGCTTGTTCGCCGCCCATTACCGATATGCGGGCATTAGGCCACATGAATAAGAATCTTGGGTCGTACCCACGGCCACACATGCCGTAGTTTCCTGCCCCAAAACTCCCGCCAATTAGAATGGTGATTTTTGGTACCTGGGCACATGCAACGGCGGTCACCATTTTGGCACCGTGTTTAGCTATCCCGCCATGTTCGTACTGTTTCCCCACCATAAAACCGGTGATGTTTTGTAAAAATACGAGGGGTATTTTACGCATTGCGCACAATTCAACGAAATGTGCGCCTTTAAGCGCACTTTCGCCGAATAAAATGCCATTATTGCCGATAATGCCTACAGGATAGCCGAAGATGCGCGCAAAACCGCAGACTAAAGTAGTGCCATATAAAGGTTTGAATTCATCAAAGTCTGAATCATCGACTACTCGAGCGATGATTTCTCTTACATCATAAGTCTGCTTTGAATCGGCGGGAACAATGCCGTAAATTTCTTTGGCACCGAAACGAGGTGGCTTTGGCTCTGCCACATCTAACGCTACATTTTTGGTACGGTTAAGCCTAGAAACCGCATTTCTAGCAAGGGATAGCGCGTGATGATCGTTATTCGCTAATTGGTCTGCCACCCCTGAAATACGGGTATGCACATCACCACCGCCAAGCTCTTCGGCGCTTACCACTTCACCTGTCGCGGCTTTCACCAGAGGTGGTCCACCTAAAAAGATGGTGGCTTGTTCTTTTACAATGATGCTTTCGTCCGCCATGGCAGGTACATAAGCGCCGCCAGCGGTGCATGAACCCATCACCACCGCAATTTGCGGAATATTCTTTGCCGACATATTGGCTTGGTTAAAGAAAATACGGCCAAAGTGTTCTTTGTCAGGAAACACTTCATCTTGATAGGGTAGGTTAGCACCACCTGAATCTACCAAGTAAATACACGGAAGGTTATTTTCTTCTGCAATAGTTTGTGCGCGTAAGTGCTTTTTCACGGTAAGCGGGTAGTAACTGCCGCCTTTTACCGTGGCATCGTTAGCTACTATCATGCACTCAATACCCGACACACAACCAATACCGGCTACTACACCCGCGCAAGGTACATAATCGTCGTACACTTCCCACGCCGCCAATTGGCCTATTTCCAAAAAAGGTGTGTTGTCGTCAATTAAGGCGTTAATTCTGTCTCGGGGAAGCAATTTTCCACGAGATTGATGGCGCTGGGCAGCTTGTGCACCGCCACCCATTGAAACTTGTTCTATCTTTGCAACCAAGTCGTTTACTTGTGCTTGCATATGCTGCGCGTTGGCAACAAAGGTGTCTGATTTTGTATTTATCTTTGAACGTAGAACGGGCATACCCCCTCCTGATTGTTCAGCGCAGCTTAGAAATGACTAAGACTGCGCAGTCTGTCGTTAAATGTGAGCGCGTTTTTATTTTGATTCGTTGAACAGTTCGCGGCCAATAAGCATTCGGCGAATTTCTGATGTACCCGCACCAATTTCATATAACTTGGCATCTCTTAGTAATCTGCCTGTGGAATACTCGTTGATATAACCGTTACCACCTAGAAGCTGAATAGCGTCTAAGGCCATCTTGGTGGCTAATTCTGCAGAATATAGTATGGCGCCAGCGGCGTCTTTTCGGGTGGTATCACCGCGGTCGCACGATTTTGCAACGGTATACACATACGCTCTGGCGGCGTTCATTTGGGTATACATATCGGCAACTTTGCCCTGAACAAGTTGAAATTGACCAATAGATTGTCCAAATTGCTCTCTGTCATGAATATAGGGGACAACCACGTCCATGCAGGCTTGCATAATGCCTAACGGACCTCCTGACAATACTAAGCGCTCGTAATCTAGCCCGCTCATTAATACCCGTACGCCTTCGCCTTCTTTACCTAGAATATTTGCTGCAGGTACTTCACAGTCTTGAAACACAAGTTCACAGGTGTTTGAAGAACGCATGCCTAATTTGTCGAGCTTTTGTGCACGGGTAAAGCCAGGGAAATCATGTTCCACAATAAATGCGGTGATCCCTTTGGGGCCGGCTTGTGGGTCTGTTTTAGCGTAAATGACAAAGGTATGGGCATCTGGACCATTGGTGATCCACATTTTGTTGCCGTTTAAGATATATTTATCACCGCGTTTTTCAGCACGTAATTTCATGCTCACTACATCTGAACCCGCATTAGGCTCACTCATGGCTAACGCACCAATGTGTTCACCCGACACTAATTTGGGTAGATATTTCTCTCTCTGTTCGTCGTTTCCGTTTCTAAAAATTTGGTTTACGCACAAATTAGAATGCGCACCATAGCTCAGGCCAATCCCCGCAGATGCTCGGCTCACTTCTTCCATTGCTATGGTATGGGCTAAATAACCCATATCGGCACCACCATATTGCTCTGATACGGTAACACCCAACAATCCCATTTCACCTAACTTGGGCCATAATGCATTGGGGAATTGATTATTAGCGTCGGCTTCTTCCGCTAAGGGCGCAATTTCATTTTGTGCAAATTGAAAGACTTGATCGCGCAATAAATCAATATCTTCGCCAAGATCAAAGTTCAGTGTAGGGTAAGAGGTATTCATGCAATTTTTCCTTGTTCTAATTCCGCTAGCTCTTCACGGCATCGTGCTTCTACTTCATCGAGTTCTTGCATCAAGCTTTGAATATCTTCAAGCTGCTGATGAAGTACAGCGCGTTTTTGTGCGGTCATTTCCAACATAGTGCCTAGTTGAACGGCGGAATTGGCGTTGGTGTCGTACATTTCGAATAAGGTTTTAACTTCAGCTAAGGAAAACCCCAATCGTTTCCCTCTAAGAATGAGCATTAGTCTCACTCTATCTTTGTTGTCATACACACGGTTCTGCCCGGTACGCTTGGGGCTAAGCAGCCCTTGCTCTTCATAAAAGCGAATGGATCGGTGAGTTATATCGAACTCTTTTGCCAGTTCACCTATAGCGAATACCGACTCTTTCTCGTTGTTATTCATAACACGTACCTTTGGCCTTATGTCGTTGTCTTATGCCGTTTACAAAAGACGTTCCCTTAATAGAAGGGGATTCTTGACACTAAATATATTGAGGTTTACGTTAACGTTAATTACCTTTTACGTTAAGGTAAAGTAACATTTTGCTAACGTCAATTTTTCATATGTGAGATAGTTCGCTTATCTAAACATGGGTGTCTACATTTTTATACGAAAGTAAAGTTAGTTGAATATTATTCCATAAATTACAAGTGGTTAGGAGTTCGAGTGATGAGTAATGAAACAGTAGTGATCGTAGCAGCAAAGCGCACACCAATGGGGGGCTTCAATGGCAGTCTGTCTGGAGTAGCCGCCACCGAACTAGGTTCCACTGCCATTAAGTCGGTGTGCGACACATTTGATGTAAGCCAAATAGACGAAGTAATAATGGGGTGTGTATTGCCTGCGGGCTTAGGTCAGGCACCAGCTCGTCAGGCATCGTTAGGCGCCGGACTTCCTCTTAGTGCTGGCGTAACCACCATTAACAAGGTGTGTGGCTCGGGTTTAAAAGCGGTCATGCTTGCGCACGATTTAATTAAAGCGGGTAGTGCTGAAGTCGTTGTAGCGGGTGGGTTTGAAAGCATGAGCAATGCGCCTTATATGTTGCCAAAAGCACGAACAGGCTATCGTATGGGGCACGGACAGGTACTCGACCATATGATGTTGGATGGCCTTGAAAATGCTTACGACGGAAAAGCAATGGGGTGTTTTGCCCAAGATACTGCCGATGCTGAAAATATTACGCGCACTCAAATGGATGAATTTGCACTAAGCTCGCTTTCAAAAGCCAATGAAGCGATTAACCGCGGTAGTTTCAAAGATGAAATTGTGAATGTGACTATTTCTGGCCGCAAAGGTGATGTGGTGGTTGATACTGATGAAGGCCCAGGCTCAGCGCGGCCAGAAAAAATTCCATCACTTCGCCCTGCGTTCAAAAAGGATGGCACAGTAACCGCAGCAAACTCTAGCTCTATATCAGATGGTGCAGCGGCTTTATTAGTGATGAGCGAATCTAAAGCGCAAGCGTTGGGATTGACGCCGCTAGCTAAAGTGGTGGCCCATGCCACGCATTCTATAGAACCAGAAAATTTCACGGTAGCACCGGTTGGCGCGATGGAAAATGTGCTCTCAAAAGCAGGTTGGTCTAAAGATGAAGTCGACCTGTTCGAAATTAATGAAGCTTTTGCCATGGTAACCATGTTGGCTGTGAAAAAACTGGGATTAGACGAGCGAAAAGTGAATGTAAAAGGCGGCGCATGTGCGCTTGGCCACCCCATTGGTGCGTCGGGTGCGAGAATTCTAGTTACCTTGCTGCATGCGCTTAACCAAAAGAAAGCGAAAAAAGGCATCGCCTCTTTATGTATTGGTGGTGGGGAAGGTGTAGCGCTTGCCGTTGAAATGCTATAAGCAAGCTTGATTGATGTCAAAAAAAGCATGACTTATTAGTAAATGGCACCGCAAACCGGTGCCATTTGTGTTTTAATTATTGCTATAGAGCGTTCATTCTGTGTCGCTGCATAGGTTCGTTTTATTATTTAAAAATGTCGAACTTTTAAACTGTTATATCGGCATTTAGTAACTATGAAGCGAAATGGCCGCTACATTGCCCAAATTTTGGCTGAATGTGCTGGTATCGTGATTTTTTAGTTTAGACCGATGTTGCATTTGCAGGCGCTAAGTTAGATACTCTTGTTTGCGATTTTTCGCATTTTACGTATTTGTATTTAGGTGGTCTTTTTGATTTCTTTCAGGTGTTTACGCCTTGTCTTCTTTGCAATTTTGCTTACGCTTCCTTACTCAGTGGAATTAGCAGCACAAGCGCTTCAACAGAATGTTTCTCAACCGCAATCGATGAATAACACGGCTCCTCGTGAGGTGACGTATTGTGTCGATCCCGACTGGGCACCTTACGAAGCTATACGAAATAATAACCATGTTGGTATTTCTGCCGACTACATTCACACTATTGCTGAACTCTCTGGCTTAACCTTCAAGCTTGTGCCAACTCAGTCATGGGAACAAAGTTTGGCGTACGTACAGCAAGGTACCTGCCAAGTCATCTCTATGCTGAATGTTTCTGACTTTAGAAAACAGTTTCTCGATTTCTCCACGCCATACTTTGAAGCACCAAATATTTTAGTTGCCCGTTCAGGCACGCCTATTTTGCAAGGTTACGCAGGCATTGGCCATAGAACCGTTGGGGTAGTGAAGGGTTACAGGCAAGTAGAATACATATCTAGGCATTATCCAGAGTTAAGACTCAAGCTTGTACAAACGGAAAGTGAAGGGCTTGCTGAATTGGCAAGGGGAGACATCGACGTTATGGTGGGATCATTATTAAGTGTCAATACGCTTATTAATAACCAAAAGGTAGATAATGTCAGCATTGTGGGTTATGCCGAACCGTTCGACTCACTTGCGTTTGGCGTTAACAAATCTTCTCGCGATATTATCCCTATTTTAAACACGGCCATTGCAACCATTCCAGAGAACCGAAAGGTTGATATTTATAAGCAGTGGAATAACGTTCAGGTCCGTTATGAGCGGGATTACTTCAAACTCGTGGTAACTACGTGTTTCGTATTGCTGGCCATTGTTTGCTTAGTATGGCGCAATAGAACCGTTTCACAATTTAAACGTTTAACGAAGCAGAAAAATGATGAAATAGAATCGTTGCAAACGACGTTGCTAGACAGAAATCGTACCCTAGAATTTTTGTCAGCCCATGATACGCTGACGGGGCTTTACAACCGTAATCACATGATTCAAAAAGCAGAAGAAGAAATTTCTCGCTTCCACCGTTTTCATACTACCGCATCGTTAATTGTTGTGGAGATTGAGGTTAAGCGCGATTGTCGGGGTGAGTTAAGCGAGTTCGATAGAGAAAATATTTTAAAGCAGGTGGCGTCTCAATGTCTTGCGACCGTAAGAGAAGTAGACATTGTGTCACGCTTCACCGGTGAGCAGTTCATCATTTTATGTCCACAAACTGCCTTAGATGCAGGGCGTGTTCTCGCTGACCGATTAGTAGAATGTATCGACCAAGACGTGCTTACCAACAATTCAAAAATGCAAGTCAGTGCGGGCTTGGCTGAACTAAAAGAAAGTGAAAACTTCACCGATTGGTTTGAGCGCACAACGAAAGCCTTGTACTACTCAAAAAGGTTGGGGATAGCAAAGGTATCAGTAGCAGACTAACGAGCAACGAAAGCGCCGTCTAGCCTGCTGCAGTAAACGCTAATACTCTTTATATCTTGCCTTATGTCGTAGTATGAGCGGCTTAGTTATTAGCGTCTTAGGCGTTAGCGAATTAAATGTTAGCGCTTTAGATGATAGGTTCGTAATGCCATTGATGAGAATCATAATGAATGTGGGCTCTTTCATACTCACGCTCTGAGCGCCAATTACGATTGTTCAATTTCGCTGTAACACCAGGGTAGAGCTTCTTATTGGCAATAAGCTTAATATCTTGTTGGTACTGAACTTTTGCATCGTTAATTTCCAGCACTTTCATTTCAATCCAATCAAGCAATGCATTCTCGTTATTGAACATTTCAAGGGCCTCAGTCACTTTTGTTTTAAGTTCTTTAGGCACTTTTTTACTTTTCAAAATATCAATTTTTTCTTTGTGCTTGCTGTTGTTTTCGCGAAGTTGGCGAACAAGCTCGTCTAACGCATCTTTGCGTTCAAGTAGTTGTGCAAAGCCTGGGCTAAAATCAACCTTAAGCATGCTGCCAGATACCGCACCAAGGGTGCCAGCCTCTATTCTATCTTGACTTACAATATCGCAAGCAAACAAGTTACCCATAGGCTTATCTATTTGACCCACAATAACGGCGCCACCACAATGGAGCTTACTGTAAGCTAGTTGACGGCCAACGGTAATATTGCCCGAACATTGAATTTCTATCCCTTGACCATGCTGAACGTGAATACTGCCTTTCGCTATAAGGTGGCAGTTGAATTCACCCGCACTGTCATTCACTTTCCCCATAGCGCCTTCGGTGATAATTATATCGCCACCAGACTCTATGTGAGCAGACTCTACAAAACCGTTTATGGTAACGTCGCCTTCTGCTTTTATTTGCATTTTTTCCGTTACGTCGCCATTAACCAGCACTGCGCCTTCATAATTTACGTGACCAGTACCCACATTAACCCCGTTGCAAATATAGGTATCGTCGATATTCATGGTTTGGTCTTGGTATTTAGGCATACCTGCAATGGCTGACATCAGTAAATTTTGATCGTCATCGGCTTGAACGGTGCCAGTGCCTTTGCGAAACTCTACCCATTCACCAGGAACAGGAGGTAGCTTGCTACCGCGCACATCGAAGCCACTTCTGCCAAGGGTAGGCTCAGTTCTGCGAAGTACAGGGGTGTCTACTTTAACGCAGATAACCTCACCTAGGTTTCGCATATCAACCCGCTCACCTTCGTTGGTTTGCGGTTTCAATATACGTTCAAGTGCATTAGGCACTAAAGGAATAAATCGTGATGAACGTCCATTCCTAGCAGGTAGGCCTTTTGCTACTGTCCGCTCAATAATGGTGCCAGGAGGTGATTTTCGAGCTTCCATCAACATGGCTTCGATAACTCGAGTGCCAAGACCTCGATGAATATTGTTTTTTAAGGCTAAAGACTTAATGGTATTTAACGTGGGCGATTTACCACCGTAGGGCGACGTGATCACAAGATTGGCTGTCATTGCGTCTTCAGGAATACGAAACTCTATTTCAGCGTTCCTTCTCTCACCAACTCGCTCTTGGACCAGGGTGTTATCACCGGTTTTGAAGTAATGATTAGCAGTATCGCAAGCCGATTTTAAAGCCGCATCTGAAACATATAAACGCTTAGTTTCACCGGTTGCTAACTCCGTTTTTACTTGGCGTATATCTATTTCTTTAGAAAACTCTGAAGGGTTCAGCGTCAGGTTAATATGGGTTCTTGTTTTATCAAAGCTTATGGTTACGCCGTTCATTACTACATTCATCCTTTGAGCAGTCTTGCTTACTTTTCTATAGTCAATATCGACCTTAACGCTGCAGACTTAAGCGTGTTTATGCATTATTGTGATTACAGTAATGCATTAGACATAAGTTTAATGTAATGCGATTCGTTGCGTCCCGTCAAAGGTTTTCGGCATATTGAAATAATGCTCTTAATATCGCTTGTTTTTCGGGGTTATCAACATGCTCATGAGCAAGGCGCTCTAACGTGCTCATATAATGCTCAAGCGTAATTGATGCTGGCGAAGTGGAGTCGGTTAAACGCTCTTGGCGGTGTCGTTGCCACTTCAAAGTTTCATCATAGGTAAGCGTAGACGGGTAGTTACGCGCTCTATATCTAAACAATAAAGCCCTAAGGCCTACATGCTGAGTGTCTTCAGCTAAGGCGCCTAGTTGTTCTGGGCTTGATTCCAGCACTTTGTCGCACCAATGACGATCTTCGGTGCTTAAAAAACCTCCGCTATAAAGGGCGTGATCGATATCTTGCTCTTTATCGTTTGCGTCGCTTTCATATACTTTTGACAACTTCATGCCTAAGTCACGCTCTTGCGCCAAAATACGGTAATTTTCAAGACAAGCATCTCTGTCTAACCCTAATCTATGCGCGTTATCTTCAGTCATTGCTTTTGCAGTAGTCACAAAAGGAGAGCGATTAATATGAATGAGCTTTAACCCAGGGCGCAGACTATTGGCATCATTGCCAGGCTCGTAGCGCGCGTAAAGTTTGGCTTTTATCTCTTCAGGAGAATCGTTAAGCAAGCTATCGATAGGCTTTGATAAGTCTACGGCAATAATCGCGTTACTGTTGGTAGGGTGTTTAGCAACAGGCATTATCCACGTACAACACCCTTGGCTAGCAGGCAACTTAGCAGAAATATGCAACAGTACGGAAGGCTTGGTTAAATCAAATTGGTTAGCCACATTATGCTTACTACGAAGCGAGTAAGCGTATTCGAATAATCTAGGCTGCTTTTCTTTAATCAGCTTTGCTAGTGCAATAGTGGCATGAACGTCACTTAATGCATCGTGAGCGTTTTCATGACTTATGCCGTTTTCTTTGGTTAAGTGTTCTAGCTTGAAGCTAGGCGTACCATCGTCACGAGTTGGCCAGTTTATGCCATCAGGGCGAAGTGCATAGCATGCTCGCGCTAAATCTATAATATCCCATCGGCTGTTTCCATTTCGCCATTCTCTGGAATAAGGGTCATAGAAGTTTCGGTAAAACAAGAAACGAGCGACTTCATCATCGAAGCGTATGCTATTAAACCCCAAACTACAGGTGTTGGGGGTCGACATTTCTTCATAAATACGTTTGGCAAAATCAGCTTCGTTCGAGCCGTCACGTAAGGTTTGTTGAGGCGTAATACCGGTAACCAAACAGGCTTCAGGGTGGGGCAAATAATCGTTAGCAATGGCGCTCATAATATTAATAGGCTTACCAATAATATTAAAATCCAAATCGGTTCTAATAGCGGCGAACTGACAAGGTAAATCTTTTTGACCACTGGTACCGAATGTTTCGAAATCGTACCAAAGAAAGCTAGGTTCGTGCATGTTCTAGGTTACATTTTTGAATAAGTGTCATCATGCTGGCAGTGTACACTGCGTGGGTTTGAATACCAAACCTAGCTATTCAAAACGAATTTAATCTATTACTTGCCAATCTGTAAATCTAAAACTAGTTTTTAATGTATATCAGATAATTGGAATGTATTTACCTTGGCAGCGGTTATAAAACATAAATTGGGAGTAAAGTACTCCCGAAAGGTGCTTGGTTTCGTTGTTGTTGGGGCCGCTCTTGTCACTATGATTGTTGCTCTTTTATTCGAAAGCAACCTTTCGCAGAGCGTTTTAGATGAAGTGTCATCCGAGCTTAATCAACGCACATTTGAGATAGAAGGTTATACCCATCGTCAAGCTGCACAATATGCCGATAATTTAAAGTTTTTGCACGCCACGCCTCCCATATCAGGTATCCCCCGAGCGATTGAAAATGATGGCCTAGATCCACAAGAAAACACCTCCATTTCGGTATGGAAAAGGCGTATAGAAACCATTTTTATTGCCTTTTTAGAAAATAATGAAGAAGTTGACCAACTTCGAATTATCAGTGTCGAAGATGATGGAAAAGAGCTTGTTCGGGTTGAAAGAGACGGTTTAAAAATAGCGGCGATAGATAGCGTAGATCTGCAAAAAAAGGGCACAAGAGATTATTACAAAGAAAGTGCAAAGTTATCTCGCAACGAACTGTACATGTCAGGCATCAGTCTTAATAGAGAATACGGCAAAGTCGAGTTTCCTTATAAGCCTGTAATCCGTCTTTCCTTACCTATTTTTAGAGGTAATGGTGATAGATTCGGTTTTATAATTATGAACGTCAATACGGCCGTAGCGTTAGTTGGTATGAAGCAGTTTGTATCTTTTCCTCAACAACTTTACCTTACTGATGATGAAGGCTATTTTATTTATCACCCAGAAAAAAACTTTAGTTTTAGCAAAGACTTGTCGCCTGAAGAAACGTGGCATACTGAATTTTCATCCCCTTTATCTGAAGGGGTTCGCCCGTTAATAAATCGCATAGATGGGAAGAAAAGTGAGATATACGTAGCAAGTCGAAGAGTCATTGTAAGTAGCTCACCGAGCCAAAAATTTATTTACGTGCATCTTGCTATACCGGCAAAAACGATTACCAATTTAATGAATGAAAGACGATTGGCGGTTTATGGCTTTCTTTTGGCAATGTCTCTTTTGTTTGCTGCGGTACTGCTGTTTTTTCATCGAAATGCCGCTAAAAGTTATGAGCTGGCAGAAGCGCGAGGAGAGTCTGCCGCTATTGTGGCTGGGTCTAGTGACGCCATAGTCAGTATGGATAATACAGGCATAGTGAAAAGTTGGAATATGGCCGCAGAGCGGTTATTTAGGCTACCAAGTTCAACTATTTTAGGGCATCACTACAGTTCATTTGAGTCGATACGTCCAATATCATGGGACAAATATCTTAATGCTGAAATTACGCAAACCGGCTATTTTCAGGATGAAATTTTGTATAAACAAACCTCAGGTATTGAAAATTGCCTAGCGGTTACTGTGTCTCCTATCTGGGGCGAACAAAGTCAATACTCTGGTGTGGCAGTGGTTTTACGCGATATTACCGAGCAACGTAACACCCAACGGGCTATCGAGAAAAACAACTTAGCGCTTGAAGAAAAGGTGCTAAGTCGCACTAAGGAACTAGCAGAAGCACGTGATGAAGCGCAGCAGGCAAGTCAGGTGAAAAGTGCGTTTATCTCCAGTATCAGCCATGAAATGCGAACCCCATTAAACGGTATAGTCGGGTCGCTCAATTTGTTAAAGCGCCAGCCTCTGTCTTCTAAGGCTGAACAACTTGCAGCTATGATGGATGTGAGTTGTAACAATTTAAGTGTGTTAATTAATGACATACTAGATATGTCAAAAATTGAAGCGGGGAAATTAGATTTAAACGTGCAAGCGTTTAATCCAGTCAACTTAATAGAAACCTTATCTTCTTCACTGGCAGTAAGAGCCCATAACAAAGGCTTAGAATTCCTTGTCGATACCACGGGGTTAAAAGCTGAAACCTTGGTGTCAGATCCACATCGTGTTTCTCAGATTATTAGCAACTTGGTGAATAATGCCATCAAATTTACCGAACGGGGGCATGTGGCGCTTACTGCATCACTTAAAGGCAGTGACGAGGACAAAGCCCAGCTTCATGTGTCGATAACCGACACAGGTATCGGTATCGCCAAAGAGCACCAGTCAAAGCTTTTTACCGCGTTTACCCAAGCAGATGCTTCTGTTGCTACACGATTTGGCGGCACGGGGCTGGGCTTATCTATCTGCAAGCAACTTAGTGTATTGTTGGGCGGAGATATCGACTTTTCTTCCACGCAAGGCCAAGGAAGTGTCTTTTCATTTTGGGTTGCGGTAGAGGATGCGACTTCCGCTGATAGTCAGCAAAACTTGGCGTTATCTAATAAAATGGACGGTTTGCGTTTAGCTGTGTTTGCTCAGTATCCACCGCTTGCACAAAACATTAATACCTTAATCACTAGCGAAGGTGGTAGCAGTGTAGAAACCTATACCGACATCGTGTCTTTCGAAGAAGTTTCTTGGGAAACTATTGATGTCATCGTCACCGATTACAACAACCCCATATTGTCGGTAGTAGACGAAAATTGGGAAAACTTGGCGAAGCAAATATCCATTCCTCGCATCTGTATGTTGCAAAGTATTGGAAAGCAAACCACGTATTACGCTAACTTTACCCCGGCTATTTTAACAAAACCCTTATTGAAATCTGAATTTTTAAAAGTAGTTGATAGCGCTTCTCCGGAGTTAATAGAAAATCAAGCTACACAGCAAGTAGAATCGAATGCGACGGATATAGAAAAAGAGAGTATTGCTGGGGCTCATGTGCTGATAGTGGATGACAACGCTATTAATATAGAAGTGGCGAAAGGGGTACTTGATAATTTGCCCGTTTCGGTAAAAATTGCTAGCAACGGTGAACAGGCGCTAGATATTGTTAGGGAATGCGAAAAAGAAGGGCACTACCTTCACTGTATTTTGATGGACTGCCAAATGCCCATAATGGATGGGTATGCGAGTACTAGCGCTATTCGAGATGGCCGCGCAGGGCAAGTGCATCAACAAATTCCCATCATTGCTATGACAGCCAATGCGATGTTAGGAGAAAAAGAAAAGTGCATTGCAGCAGGCATGAGCGACTACGTCACTAAACCTATAGTGGCCAGCATGGTAGAGCCTAAAATTATCAACTGGATCCAGTCTGCCTACAGCCCGCAATTTTTAGGTAAATCAGTACTGGGCGAAACACAAGTAAGGCATGGCGAATCTGCAAGTGAGCGTCCCGCTTTGGTAGCGTTATCGGGCTTTACAGAGTCTTTTCCAGTTTCTCCATCTTCCTTATCTTCCTCGCAATCCTCGCCCTCCTCAGTATCTTCATCATCGTCAGAAGGAAGCGATACACCCGTTTGGGAAAAGTCACGCGCCTTGTCACGGTTGGCGAATAACCAAGTTTTATTCGATAAAATATGTGAAATGTTTATTGAAAGTGTGCCTAGAAAATGTGACGAAATTAAAGCTGCTGTAAACGACAAAGATGTCTCTAAAATTAAACTGGTGTCTCATACCATTAAAGGAATGGCAGGTGATATTGGCGCTGTGATCGTGCAGCGTCGTTTTAGTGATATTGAGCGACTCGCCAAGGATGAAAAGTTGCTAGAAATAGACAGTGTATTGCCAGATGCGATTAACGAGATAGCCGTATTTTTGAATGAGTTAAAGGCAGCCTAAGTCAGTATGCTATGTGACATTTGTGGTAAGTGCGCAATTTGGTTTAAACAGTTGCTTAAAATCTGTTTTTAGTGAGTAAAATCGAATAGAAAAAGTAGCTGTCATAGCCATCGTCTACTAGGCTTAAAGCGTAACAAAAATAATTTGATTACAAAAAAATAACATTGCGTTACATCATTACTATAACAAGCAGTGCCGTTTCGTCTTCACGCTGTCTAAAACTATAAAAGACGCCGCGGCAGGGAGAGAAATATGGAATCGTTGCTAGTCAGTGATTATATGAATACTCACCCCGTGAAACTAAATGGGGATATGACAGTGGCCGAAGCCGTTGAGGCTTTGTTGGCTTGCGGGCAAAGTGGAGGCCCAGTAATTGATATTAAAGGTAAAGTGATTGGTTTTTTGTCTGAGCAAGATTGCATTGCTCAAATGATAGCGTCAAGTTACTACCGAGAGCAGATTTGCCGAGTGGCTGAAATAATGAAAGCACCGGTTGTGGTTATTAAACCGTATCTGTCGGTAATAGAACTGGCACAATTACTTATTAAAGATAAACCTCGCGTTTACCCTGTGGTTGACGACGATGGGGTATTGGTTGGAAGTATTAACCGAACGGCAGTGCTTCGAGCAATAGACGTACAACTTCGATCGGGCTATCAGCGCGCTAGCTAGCGTTTGAAGTGTTTTTAAGTATGTTAAAAGTAAAAAGGGTAAGCCAATCCGCTTACCCTTTTGCTTTACAACTCAAGTCCTTCTTAATGTTTGAGAACAGGCATCTACTAATTACGATTGCTCACATGAGAGCGAATTGCATCAGCTAAGTCATCACCTGTTACTAACTTAAAGTTCTGCCTTTGGCTAGGCATTACATTTCTTCCATCTTGCACCACCAATAGCCCATTTTTAAATGGCCCGCCCAGATTGGCGTTTGTGGTTTCAAGCCCATCGGTTTCCGACACGCCATCAATGCCTTTATCATAATTTGCACCAATGCTTATCATACCCACCAAGTTATAAGGTGACTCGCTCTCATACACAGCGTATTGATTATTGCCTTGGCTAGAAGCAATTAAATAGCGCACACCGTCTACATCAAATAACGACAAACCTTCAACATCTGCGGTAACCGGTGATTCAATCGGAACAATAAACATGGGTGTCTTGTTAATTAGTCTGTTTAAAGCATTCTTGTTTGCGGCTTTAGCGCGCGTTGATGAAGGCATTGTTTTTATTTCAGAAACATCTAACGCCCAAATGCCAGCACCTTCTTCTCCCAAGTAGGCAATTTGTGCATCACTGTCCACAACGCATCCTTCAGGTTGAGACGGTAATGTAAAGTCGTGAATTAAGGTGGCAGAAACCTGAGAATGATCTGCCTTTTCAGTCATGCTCGCATTGTTGGTATAGGTGTTTGTGTTAGTTTTCGCGATGGCGTTACTATTTACATCAGTTGGCGCGTTCAACAAATAGCGTAAGTACTGGCCATCTGTGCTATTAACTAATACTTGGGTGTGATTATTTATCGAAAACACGCACAACCCATATATATCGTTTAGCGGGGTAGGGATGTTGGTGTTAAACGTTAGCTCGCCCGTTTGCTTATCGATAAAAAAGACCGACATGCTATTGCTGCTTCGATTACTGGCCACCGCGATATCGTGTTGCGGCGCCCAATCATATGCCACGCCCACGTTATTTACTCGCCCTACCTTGTGGGATGCAACTAACTCACCTTGTAAGTTATAGGCATTTAAGCTGCCTTTTTTGTTAGTGCCAATCACCACGCTTTTAGACGGGTTGTTTTTGTTTACCCAAATAGCAGGATCATCTGCTGCATCACCATAATTCTCCACCACATCGGTTTCATAAATGGGCTTCAGTTCTATAGCAGAAAGCATGGGTGTCTCGTTAAAAGACGTCTCGTTAAAAGAGGTGGGTGTCTTGATAAGAGATGCTTGGTTTGTGTGGCAGCTGTTTAGCGTTGCAATGGCCTGGGTGATGTTGGTGGTAAGCGTGCCACCAGAGTTATCATCGTAGATGTTGGCGTGAACCGTATCGCCTTTTACCCACAGCACGATATCTTCTGGAGCTATCTCTTTATCAAAGCCAAAGAAGTTTGTGGCGCACGTGTTGTGTAGCCAAAGTCCACTGTGTTCCGGGCTTACCCAAGCAGTAACCGTCTCTTGTATACCTAGAATTGTTGTAGCAGGGCTTTTTGTACGTGAGCTATTTGCAGCCGATCTATTTGTATCTGGGCTATTTGTAATCAGGCTAGCGAGAACCGTCTTGTGTGCCTCAACCCTATTAAGGGTGGCGACCCCCTCTACCGGCGTGTCAGGCTGATTGAAAATGAGCGTGCGCTCGACCTCAGCTTCTTCATCTGCAGGCATGGCCCAAACACCGGCGTATTCGTCAGCCAAATAAATAGTTTGCTCAATATGTTTTGTTCTTGCGTGAGAAGTTTCGGCATCAGAAACTTTGGAGTCAGAAACGGTGAAATTAGGTGTGTGGTCGCTCACCCCAAGCGCACAGCTTTTTATACCTGGGCCAATCGCCAGTGTTCGTAGCGGATGAACCGTGAGCGCGCTACCGCTTTTAGCCGGTATAGCCAAATATTGGGTGAGCATACCCAACGCATCTATATTGATGAACTGTAGCTTGCTGTCTATCTTAGCGCTACATAAGGCTTCGGAATCTTTCACGTCAGTCGCTGATGTTTGGGTAATGCTAATGGCGTGGTTTGACGTATTTTGAGTGCCTATTGTGTAGCTACGTATTTGTTGGCTATTAATATCAAACACTAAGGTTTGGATAAAGGGACCATTGGTACTTTCTGCCTCGGCACTTGATTTACCAACTGATTCGTTAGGAATTAGGTAATTTCCGGCTGCAACAAAGTGGCCTTTTTGCGACGCAAGTATATTCTTGCTATCAGCAACGGTTAAGCCATTAGTTTCACTAATTGTTACGCTTATCGTCCGGCCGTTTAATTCGTACGTTGTTTCTGATTCAGCAGCAACACCAGCACCTGTTTCTGTTAGCGTAAGGTCGGTTGAGCTTGATGCAAATGCATTAGCGCTTGCCATAACCGCTAAGCAAAAGCCTAATTGGCTTGTTTTTATGGCAAATTTTATAAGTTTGTTATTCACTTTATTCATTGCCAGTTCCTTTTGTTACAGCGTTAGGCTTTTGTACATTATGTTGATAAAAATGGCCGTTGCGGCCCCAGTCACCTACCACTAAAAAGTTAGAAGCATTATCTTGAACTTCAAAATTATTAATGTGGTGTTGTTGGTAGTAATCGTGTGATGTGGTTTGCCCTTGGCATGTAAGTGACAAAAAGGCAAAGAGAAGCAATAGTACGCGCATGAACTTATCTCTAATAAGGGCGCGCTTATAGCGCGCCCATTTTTTAAACGCTGGTGTATGACGTTTTAGGGTTTAACGTGAACACAGTTTTACAATACGGATTAAACAATGCGCTAATTAGCGCATTTGCCATGTAAAACCTAGTTCAAAGGTGCGGCCATATTCTTCAAATTGGGCGTTGTTAGTGCGCGAGTCGAAGTAATTATAAAATGGCTCGTTATTAATATTGATAGCGTTGAAATACACCTGCATATCATCGTTAATGAAATACTTAGCAGTAAAGTCTAACTGGGCATGTTCATCTTCAAAGCGCAGCATGTCACCGTCAATCTCTTCAAAGTTTTCACTTTTGTACGTCATGGCTAAGCGCAGGCTAAAGTCATTGGCTTCGTAGCCAAAGGTAAGATTTCCAATGGTGTCAGACTGATTTGGTAATTGGGTTTCAAACTTTTCACCATCTAAAATGGTGGTAGCGTCTGAATCTGTGAAGGTTGCGTTTGCTGCCACTAAAAAGCCGTTATTGAATGCTTTGACCCACGACAATTCTAGCCCGTGTAAGCTGGCGCTCTCACCGTTAATTGCTTGAATAGCTTCATCGTAGTCTTCCCAACCTTCAGTGCCTGCTACATCGGCATACACTACAAAGTTATCAATATCTTTGTAGAAATAACCGGCTGACAGTACGCCAATATCCCCAGGGTAATACTCTAAAGACACATCAAGGTTTTGTGCTTCGTAAGGTTGAAGCTCTGGGTTGCCCACTTCTGCTTCACGCTCGGTAACAAATACGCCGTCATCTTCTTCGGTTTTGCTTTCGATAATTTGGAACGCAGCGACATCTTCAAATTTAGGCCGTGAAATAGTTTGGGTATAAGCGGCGCGAAGTTGAAGCTTATCTGAAAAAGCGTAGCGCGCATTGATGCTAGGTAACCAATGATCATAATCACGCTCAGCTTCCCAAACCGTGTTTACCACATCTTCCACATCGGTTTCTTCATTTTCAATAAGCTCAACACGCATACCAGAAGTACTGAAATCAGTGCGCTCGTAGCGTACACCAGCCACAATATGAAGCTTATCAATATCAACACTACCCATAATATAAGCGGCAAAGATGTCTTCTTCGTTAACGTAGGTGGCACCGTTAGATTCAATTTCTGAATCAAGTTCAGCCAATTCTAGTGCAGTGCGGTTGGTGGTAAAATAATCACGCATAGCTGAACGAGACAACCCTGGGCCAAAATCACCCAATGAATAGTCTGGTGAGCTATCACCAAAGTCTGACGGGTCTATATTGTCGAAGTCACCATCGTAAATGAAGATACTGCTGTCTCTGTCTTTTTCACGGCTACGGTACTTAGTCCCTAATTTTAACTCACCTATATAGCTGCCAACGTTGACGGGGCGAGCCAAATCAAGTTTAAAACTGGTTTCAGTGTCTTTGGTGTAGTTGTCTTCAAATGCAATTTCATCAAGCTCATAGGTTGATAAATCTACTGCATCAGCATCGTGTGTTATGGCAGGGCGAATAGTGTTTAAGTTGGCATCAATACTGTCGTTTTCTGTCACAAAGTTATAGTAGAGCGCGTCTGGCTCATCTTCATCAGATTTGGCATAGCCTAATTGCCAGTCGGCTTTCCAGGTTTGTAATTGATGTTCACCGCCAAGGGCTACCGTAAAGATACTCTGGGTTTCTTTTCTGTCTTTACTGCCACGCTCAATTTCTGAGTCTTCACCGTCTAGCGTGAAGGTGTTGCTTAACCGGTATTCTTCGTCTGAAAATTCACTGTAAAGCGTGCGAAGGTAATACTGGTTATTAAAATCTGGGCGGTAATCAAGGTTAACCGCTGCCCCTAAACGCTCTCGGGTAATGGTGTATTGGCGTTGTTCTACTTCATCATCGCCGTTGCTTTCTACGTTGTCAGAGCCAAAGTCTCGGTCAAAGTAAGACAAGGCTGCTGCTACGCCCCAATCTGGCGATAGTTTTTGCGTAATAGTACCTGAAATTTTGGGGCTAACTTCATCACGCAAATCGTTTTGGCTTCCTTGTACGGTAATACTCGCAGTGTCTTGTTGTTTGTCGAAGGCGCTAACACTGGTTACTTCAACAGAGCCACCAATGGCATCTCCATCCATATCAGGGGTGACCGACTTCGACACTTCAAGGGTTTGAATCAGTTCGGAAGGAATAACATCTAATGCCACCGAGCGTACGCCAGATTCAGGCGAAGGAATGTTAAGGCCATTAATGGTTACGTTATTTAAATTTGGATCGATACCGCGAATACCCACAAATCGGCCTTCGCCTTGGTCGCGCTCTATCGACAAGCCAGGTAAACGTTGCAATGACTCAGCGGCGTTTTGATCGGGAAATTGACCTATGGCATCGGCAGAGACCACATTAGATATGCGATTAGATACTCGCTGTTGGTTTATGGCACTGGCTTGGCTGCTGCGTTGACCTAGTACTAATAATTCTTCAAGTTCGTCACCTTCACCCACCTCAATAGCAGGGCGTACAGTTGCATCATCCTTTACTGTAACTTTCTGCGTTACCGTTTCTTCTCCTAAATAAGAAACCTCTAAGGTATAAGTACCCGCTGGTACACCCGAGAAGCGAAAGCTACCGTCGCGACGAGATTCAGTGATTAGGTTCAGCTCTACCAGTCGAACTTTAGCGCCTACGTATACGCGCGCTTCAGCGGCGTCGTTGAGTGTACCCGTAATGGCGCCATTGGCGGCTAAGGCTTGATGAGACAGTGAAAGGCCAAGCGCAGCAATACAGGCAATGCGTAACGCAGAATAACGGGTTTTAATTTTCATTCTTAATCCATAAGTAGTGTGCAGTGAATAATTTGTGATGCCCAAAAATGGTAAAAATACGGCAAAACGTACGGCAAGAACGTAAGGTAAAAATTGGATATGACAGTTACATGACGAGAAGACTATCAACGCCGGCAGAAAGGGCGAATATGAACAGATTAAAAGAAAGGTGAGCTAAATTGACCCGCTAGTAACTTATTAATAAATTTAATTATTTTATTGTTATTTTTAAATTCAAAGCTGCACTGCCACCAATTTGTCACATTGGTGAGCCAAACTGACCCTCGACAATAAGGTTAAAAATGGGATATTTCCTGAGTCTTGTTCTACTGCTTGCCCCTAATTACTTTTATTCGTAATTGCAGGAAAAGCACAGTTTGCTACCCATAAGAGTGCTACATCATGTTTACGTTACGAAATGCCACGCAGTTCAGTCACCACAAAGGCTGGCTGTTCTTTACTTTTGCTACTTGTGCATTGGCAAGCTCATTGAGCCTGAGCTTTGGCAACCCCAAGCCGCTCCCCATTATATCTGGGCTAGATATTGTGGGTGAGGGTAGTGTAGTGCTGCTGACCCTAGGGTGGATTGTTGCGGTGTTGGCCAGTCGGCCGCCGGGTAAGGTCACCAGCTTGTTAATTATGGGCTTAGTGTTTTTCTTATTTTCAATGACACTCGACTTACTTGATGAGTTTTTGCGTTACCCCGACTCTGCCGTGTGGCTTAGCATGATTGAGTCGATCCCCGCCGCTATTGGCATGATCATTATGACAGCGGCGCTTTATCTATGGCATTTAGAGCAGCGTGCAATCAACTTGCAGCTTCGCCGCCGAGAGTGGGACTACCGAGACCACCAAGAAATCGATCCTATCACTCAGTTGTATCGAGGCGATTACTGGCAATCACGGGTTACCGCCTTGCAAGCGTCTGGACATAACGGTTATGTGGCCATCATCGACATTAATGAATTTTCTTATTTTAATCACCGCTATGGGCAGGCCGAAGGCGACCGCTACTTGCACGAAGTTGCGCAGCTGGTGGTAATGAACCTAAGACAACAAGATTTAGCTTGTCGATATGCCGGCGATAGATTCGCGTTGTTACTGCCCAATGTGAATGAAGTCGAAGCACAAGACATTGTAAAGGAAGTTAGAGCAAGTATTGGCCATGTGGCATTTCGCTATAAGGAAGATACGGCCGCCATTTATACCAGCGCGCGAGCAGTGGTTGCGCCGCTTAGTCAGGAAGATTCGCTCACCGCTACATTGCAGAATTTGCTACTTCAGCTTGAAGATGTTGATAGGGGCGAAGGCGATGACGGGAGCAACAAGGGCAGTGTTCTCGGTACTAAGCCCGGAACTAAGCCCGGAACTAAACCTGGTAGCAGGAACGCGGCATAGTGATAGCTTGCTCAATGGCGACACAAGGTCCAACACAAGGGCTAATACAAGGGCAAGTCCTTTCCCCTGCACCAGTGACTAAGTTGGACAAGGTAATACCCGCGTATCACCTTGTCCATGCGGTGCTCGACGTGGCCATTCCCCGTGGTGCAAGCAAAGACAAAATACTTCGTGGCACGGGCATTTTTGAGGATAGCCTCACGATGAATACCTGCATTAGCGCCAGGCAATGTATTGCCTTACTTTCTAACGTAAGAAGTCAATGCCAAGGTAACGATGTTAGCTTTTTGATAGGTAAAAGTTTAGGTGGGGTATGGCTACGTAAAGACATAGCCAATATTAAAAGTAGCCAAAACCTTGAGCAGGCGATTGAAGCACTTACGGCAATACGTTGGGGGAGTATTCCCTTGGTATCGTTTAAGCGCTTTGCGCTACAAGACAAAAACATTTGGGTTTTACAAGACAGCATGGGGTGTGAAAAAAGAGGTAGCCACAAGCTTTGGCCGTTTATTGCCCAGTTGTATTTGTCCATGCTGGTAGCCCTACTGAAGCAGTGGACAGGCACCCGTTTACCTTTAAGCTTTACAATCGATTCTGATAGACCACGCAATGTTCAAGATTTCGAAACTTACCTAGGGCTTCGGGTTGCTTTCAATGCGCCGCTGATGTCTATAACCCTACCCAAATCTTGTATGACTATTCCTTTCCCTTTTGCCGATGATAAAACAGGCGATGCTTTTGGCGAAGTGCTAGGCGAGACAAAGAGAGGTATGGACTATCAGCAATCCCAAGTAATATCAAACTTGAGTTTGCTCGACTATGTAAGAAGTCAGACCTTGAGTGAGCCGCAAAAAGGGTTGGCAGATTTAGCGGAAAGCTTAGGGTGCAGTACCGCAACGCTAAAACGAAAGCTGAGCGATCACAATTACACATACCGAGGGTTAAGCGAAGAAGCCCGGCGGCAACAAGCCATCGTATTACTGGCGCTTAAAAAACTAAACAACGAACAAAGCGCCTCTCAAATGGCATTTTCCGACCTGCCTAACTTTCGCCGTGCAATAAAACGGTTAACCGGCTTAACCCCAAGTGAGCTGCGTGCCCGTTAATTTACTTTGCATTGGGTGCAAAACCTTTTATCCTTTCATTCGTTTTTGCGTATTTGTCTAATTACCTATAAATGTAAGCGCTAGTGTAGACTCGTTCATTTATAGTCAGTCATACGTAAAACGCCTTATAGATACAATAATCGTCGGCTATTCGCCGTGCCCATTCAGATTAAAGAAGTCGAGTTTTCTGTGCAGCAATTAAATTCAAGTAGCCAACCTAAGCCAAACCCAATGGGTCTAACTCCCATCTTATTATTTGTTGTTCTGGTGGTAGCTACAGGCCTTATTACTAACGATATTACCGCTATGCCTATATTGGTAGCGTTCTTTATTAGTGCTGGTTACGGCCTATGCCTAAACCCTAAAGGCGAAAAGGTAAGCTTCTCAGAAAAAGTACAAACGTTTTGCAAAGGCGGCGGCGATAAAAATATCATTCTACTGGTACTGATATTCCTTCTTGCTGGCGCTTTTTACGCGGTCACTATCGATATTGGTGCACGGGATGCGACGGTAAATATGGCACTACAATTTGTTCCCACGGCCATGATATTGCCCGGACTATTTTTGATTTGCTGCTTTATCTCGTTTGCCATGGGGACTTCAATGGGAACCATTACTGCGCTTTCACCCATAGGGGCAGGGCTGGCAAATAGCTTAGGCTTGCCGGTTGAGCTAGCCCTTGGCGTAGTAGTAGGCGGCGCTATGTTTGGTGATAACTTGTCGTTTGTTTCAGACACCACAATTGCGGCCACCCGAACCCAAGGTGTACAGCTTAAAGATAAATTTCGTGCAAACTTGATGGTAGCGTTACCAGCTTGCCTAGCCACCATGGTACTGCTGTTAGTCTTTGTCGATGTAGATACCTCTGAGCTTATCGAAACCAAAGATTACGATGTATGGCGCATATTGCCGTACTTATTCATTATTGGCTTTGCGTTAACCGGTTTTAACGTTATTACTGTGTTGGCAGTGGGTATTGCCAGTGCCTGTGTGGTTGGATTGCTTCAAGGTAGTTTCACTGTGCTTACCATGATGCATAGCATTCAAAAAGGCATGGGATGGATGCAAGACTTAGCCATGATTGCTATTACCATTGGCGGTATTGTGGCCTTGATGCACGCGAACGGCGGAATTACTTGGCTGATTAACCGTTTAACCAAACGTGTTACCAGCAAAAAAGGCGCAGAGTTTAGTATTGCTGGCTTGGTCAGCTTTTTAGATATTACTACCGCTAACAACACTATTGCCATCGTTACCGCAGGGCCCATTGCGAGCGATTTAAATGAAAAGTACGGGGTAGATCCTCGTCGTACTGCATCACTACTCGATATTTTTTCTTGTAGCTTTCAAGGGCTAGTGCCTTATGGTGCGCAGTTATTAAGCGCTGCTGCCGTAGTAGGTATTTCGCCACTAGCCATTACACCTTATTGCTGGTACCCCATGCTTATATTCGTTTTTGGCTTACTGGCAATATGGTTTAACTTCCCTACGTTTGAACAGAAAAATGACGATGAATTAACAGGCGCATCGGCCGCCGTGAAATAGCGCTTATTCAGCGTTGTTGTGTTCAGCACAAACTAAGTATGTATATCACCTGTCTTTGCCTAGGGGTATTAACGATTGGTAACTCAAACCACTTGTTAATACCTGCAGCAATAGCGATGGTTACATCGGTAATTAACGCAAGTAAACATCGCTTCGTTGTTATTTTAATAGAGTAAATATCCAGTTCGTATCACTATGCTATATGCTACGGTGATTAGCGGTGGAAATTTAACGTAACTTCTTCTAGGATCGACCTCCGCTGTTTAGCCGTATATAAAAACGCAGGCTGTTTTAACAGTAATGGCCAACAGTTCGTTTCGCTATTAAGCACCGTAAGTACAGATAGTACAGATCGTATCAAAATGTAGGATGGTAAATTGTCTTCACCTAACGCGCCTTCGTCGCCTGTCGCTTTTCATATTAAACCGCTTTATACACAACTCGATGATTGTCTGTCGGCGGATAAATTCCCTTTAAAACGGCGTATTCAGCAGTTCGCGAAGCAGCTTAATAGCGGTGAAAAAGTAAAGAATACTAACCACAGCGATGCTTCTGGCGATAGCCCGCAAAGCAAATTAGTCACTCGATACGAGAAACTTGCTAACGATATTCAAGCATCAAAAGATAAGCGTGCGTTTAGGCTGAAGAATTTACCAGAAGTTACCTATCCGCCGCTGCCGGTGAGCGATAAAAAAGACGACATAAAAGCTGCTATTGCCGCAAATCAGGTGGTGATTGTCGCGGGTGAGACTGGCTCGGGTAAGACTACCCAGTTACCGAAAATATGCTTAGAGCTTGGCCGTGGAGTCAGCGGCATGATTGCCCATACTCAGCCACGCCGATTGGCTGCACGCAGTGTGGCTACCCGTATTGCTGAAGAGCTCAATACCCCCTTAGGTGAAAAGGTTGGTTTTAAAATTCGTTTTAGTGATCAGGTCAGCGAGCGAAGCTACGTAAAACTAATGACAGACGGTATGTTGCTGGCAGAAATGCAAAACGACCGGTTTTTAAATCAATACGACACCATTATTATTGATGAAGCCCACGAACGCAGCTTAAACATCGACTTCTTACTGGGTTATTTAAGGCAGTTATTAGACAAGCGCCCTGAACTTAAACTGATTATCACCTCGGCCACTATCGACCCTGAACGTTTCTCGAAGCACTTTAATAACGCGCCTATTATTGAAGTGAGTGGACGTACGTATCCGGTAGAAATTCGCTACCATAGCCCTGAAGACAATGAGAATGATACCGACCAAACCGATGCTATTGTAGGTGCGGTTGATGAGCTATTAACCGAGAAACCGGGCGATATTTTGGTGTTCTTAAGTGGTGAGCGGGAAATTCGCGACACCCAAGATGCCTTAATGCGCAGGCAATACCGAAACACGGAAATTGTGCCTTTGTATGCGCGGCTTTCCGCCGCTGAACAAAATCGTATTTTCCAGTCTCACACCGGTAGGCGCATTGTGCTGTCTACCAACGTGGCAGAAACTTCGTTAACTGTGCCGGGCATTAAGTATGTTATCGACCCTGGTGTGGCCCGTATTTCTCGCTATAGCGCCCGTAGTAAAGTACAGCGGTTGCCTATAGAGGCTATATCGCAAGCCTCTGCAAATCAGCGAGCTGGGCGATGCGGCCGTGTGTCAGACGGTATCTGTATTCGTTTGTACAGTGAAGATGATTACCTTGGCCGCCCAGAATTTACCGACCCAGAAATACTGCGTACTAATTTGGCCTCGGTTATTTTGCAAATGCTTGCGTTGGGGTTAGGGGATATAGCCGATTTTCCTTTTGTTCAGCCGCCAGATAACCGCAACATCAATGACGGGTTTAGGTTGCTAGAAGAAATTCAGGCCATCGTGAAACAGAAAGGCCGTATGCAGCTTACTAAAATGGGCAGGCAGATTGCTCGTTTACCTATCGATCCTCGTTACGCCCGCATGGTGGTGGAAGCACAGCGCACCAACGCGTTGATGGAAGTCATGGTTATTGCTGCAGGGTTATCTATTCAAGACCCTCGCGAGCGGCCACAAGATAAACGCCAACAGGCGGATGAAAAGCACAGCGAATATACCGATAAAGATTCAGATTTTATTAGTTTGTATAACCTGTGGGACGCCTTTAAAGCGCAGCAAAATGAATTAAGCCAAAATCATCTTCGTAAATGGTGTAAGAGCCAATTTATCAACTACCTGCGTATGCGCGAATGGCAAGACATTGTTAGCCAACTTAAAAAGTCGGTGGCCGAATTGGGCTTTGGTATTGTGAAAAACGAGCCAGATTATCAAGCAATCCACGAAGCAATTGCCAGTGGATTGCTATCGCATATTGGTTTTAAAGATAAAGACAGAGAATACTTAGGCTCGCGTAATACCCGCTTTATGATCTTCCCAGGCTCTGGGCTTTCTAAGTCGCAGCCTAAATGGGTAATGGCGGCTGAATTAGTGGAAACCTCTAAGCTATTCGCCCGCATGGTAGCGAAAATTGACCCCGCTTGGATAGAGTCGTTGGCTGGGCATGTTAGTCAGCACAGTTATTCAGAGCCTCACTGGTCGAAAAAACGCGGCGCCGTTATCGCGTTTGAAAAAGTGACCTTGTTTGGCTTACCCATAGTGATGAAACGAGCCAAAGTGTATAGCTTAATTGACCCACCGGTATGCCACGAACTCTTTATTCGCGAAGGCTTAGTTGAAGGTAACACGCGGCTTAACTTTGGTTTCTTAAAAGAAAACCAAGCCTTGCTTGAACAAGCCGATGAGTTTGAACAAAAGACCCGACGCCGAGATCTTTTGGTTGATGATGACGAACTGGTACGTTTTTATGCCTCGCGCATTCCGGTAGAAGCCAACAACGAAGCCGCATTTAAGAAATGGTATAAAAACCAAGAGGCTTCAGCCAAGCAAGCTGGCGGTGAAAAGTCGGGTGCCAAAAAGTCGAGTGTTAACAAGATAAGCGACGTACTTACTTTTACCGAAGATGACGTGTATCGCCAACAGCCTGGCCAAGCCATAGAGAACGCGTTTCCTGATGCGTGGCGACAGGGCAACATCACCATGGGGCTTCGTTATCATTTCGAGCCGAATGCGGATGACGATGGGGTTAGCGTTATTATTCCTTTGCCGGTACTTAACCAAGTAGAAAACATTGGCTTTGATTGGCAAGTGGCAGGGCTAAGGCATGAGCGCATAGTATCGATGATCAGAACCTTGCCAAAGCGTTTGCGCCGTAACTTTGTACCTGCGCCTAACTTTGCTGATGCCTGTATTGCCGATATCAGCGAAACGGATAAAAACGGCCGTCCAGTAAGCCTGGTAGAGGCCGTTACCGCCAAGCTTCGTAAAATGACAGGTATTACCGTAGAGGAAGACGAGTGGAACTTGTCGCAGCTTGATAGGCACCTAATCATGCACTTTACGGTAGTGAACGATAAAGGCGATACCATCGCCCGTTCTGACGATTTACACGCCCTAAAACAGCAATGTGCTGGGCAAGTGAAGGAAACTTTTGAAAAAGCAGCCACGCCAGAACTTGAGCGAAGTGGTATCGAAAGCTGGGACTTCGACACCTTACCAACCACTTTTGCCCAAAAGATGGGAGGCTTTGAAGTGCAAGCTTTCCCTGCATTGGTAGAGAAGGGCGACAAGGTAGATATTGCCCTTATCGACGAGCCTGAAAAAGCGCAATCTATGCACCGAAAAGGCGTGAACGTGTTGATTAAAAACGCCATGCCGTCGCCACTTAATTACTTGCAAAGTAAGCTGCCCAATAAAGCGAAGTTAGGACTTTACTTCAATCCATTTGGGCAAATTAAAGCGCTTATTGATGATTGTATTTTTGCCGGTATAGACGCGCTGGTGGGGGAATACTGTGAAAAACACAGTACAGATATTCGTAGCAAAGCTGATTTTGATGCCTGCGTAGAGATAGTGCGCGCAGAAATTAACGACAAAGTACTCGAAATAGCCAAGCAGGTAGAGCAGGGCTTGACCCTTGCTCATCAATGCCAAAAACAAATGAAAGGGAATGTGCCCCTTAACATGATAAACGCATTGGGCGATTGCAAAGGACATCTTTCAAGCTTAGTGTTCCCGGGGTTTGTATCTGATATTGGTGAAGCACGTCTTAACGATTGGAACCGTTATATTAAAGGCTTATCTCGTCGTTTAGAGAAACTACCAATTGATCCGAACAAAGACAGAATGCATCAACTCACGGTAGAAAAAGCATTAAGTGAGTGGGAGAAAGCCTGTGGTAAATACCCGAAAGGCAAAGTACCACAAGCGTTATTGAATACACGTTGGATGATTGAAGAATTAAGGGTGTCTTTATTTGCGCAAGCATTAGGGACGGCTTACCCCATATCAGCTAAGCGTATCTCACTGTTTTTAGCTGATTTCTAAGTGGAAAACTAAGCACCTTGGTTATTTTCCCAAACAACAGGAAATAATTTTCTAAATATAATCGGACAATTCTTGGTCAGTCTGATTGACAAGCGGCCTACCTCGCCCTATAACAGGTAGAGCAACATGTGGTTTGAATACGTAGCGGAGATGTAGAAATGTTGGGATACGACGATAAGCGAAACTTTTTCAGGATGATGGTTAATTCGCCTTGTCAGTTACAGGTTACTGATGATGAATCGAGCCGCACTATGCAAGCGATGTGTAAAGACATAAGCGCAACGGGCATGTCTTTAGAAGTTGATGAACCCTCATTAGAAATTGGTACGCAAGTTAGCGTTGCCATAGATTCCCCAAGCTCTCAAGTGCCTTCATTAGCAGCTATTGCTACTGTGGTTCGCTGTGAGCCAGACACAGAATCTAGCTGTTTGATTGGGGTTGAAATCTCAGAAATGAAATAAGCTGCATAAGGGCTTTCGCAAGCCTAAGCTTATTTATTATTTGTGACTCACGAACTTTCTCGTGAGTCAGGCTAGCTTTGCTTCACGCTGCTACTTCTAACTAATTACAGCCACTCATAGATAGGCTTCTAGCCGTCATTTTTCCGACTCCTTCTGCAATATGCTTCATGCGCTTTAATATTTCAGTGACTTCACTCGCTGATTTCTCTCATTAATGTTTCTCGCTTACGTCTATCACTAAAATACCCGCAGCGACATGTGCCACTATTTTTGAAACCTACAAAGCAATTTTTTAAATCTACTTTTCCATATTAACTCTTTCATAATAGGGAAATCGAATAAGTCGATGGCATGCTTCGTAAAAATCAATTGTCTTTAATGTTTCTAATCGATAATAATTCTCATTAACGATTCGAGACAAACTTATTAGGTAACTCATTATGAAAAAGACAATCACTTTTGCGTGTATGCACTTCACCGTCGCTTTTACAGTGGCATATTTATTAACCGGCAGTGTAGTAGTGGGTGGGGCTGTAGCCTTAGTCGAGCCAGCGGTGAACACTGTAGTTTTTTATTTCCACGAGCGAGTCTGGAAGAAATTTGAGAGCCAGTCTAAAGACCAAGCTAGCGAGCAGCAATTAAGTAGACGTTCTGAGCAGACTTTTGCTTCAAATGAGATGACATTGGCATCGTAAGCGTTTGCTAAGTTTGCCTCTTATTTGAATTTTTGAAAAACGTGGCGCTAACGGTGAGTTAAGTTTAATTACACTTAATAAAACCTTAGCGCCGCGTTTTTTTATGCAAAATGAATTAAACAAAAAGCCTGTATTAATTTGCTTGTTTGTTTACCTGTTTCTTTATTTGTTACTGTTACTAAATTAATTGTAAAACTACGCATGATATTACAGGTCAGTCACTTCGCAAACTAAACCCTTTAAGTAATACCCTTCAGGGTAGCTGCCAATCACCGGGTGATCGGTGGCTTGATTCAGTCGAGCAATAATCTTAATGGTTCTTCCTGCATCCAATGCGGCATCAGCCACTATTTTTTGGAAAAGGTCGGCTGGCATTAGGCCAGAGCAGCTAAAAGTAAGCAGTAATCCACCATTTCTCACCGCATGAATACCGTACAGGTTAATATCTTTATAACCTCGTGCGGCACGAGTAAGTGATGCTTTGTTATCGATGAACTTGGGTGGATCGAGGATAACCATATCAAACTGGTCGCCACGTTCGTGGTATTCACGCAACTGCTTGAATACATCTTTTTTAACGTAATGACTTTTGCTTTCATCTAAACCATTTAACGCCACATGCTGCTTAGCAAGGTCAAGGGCTGGCTGAGACACATCCACATTAGTAACTGATTTAGCACCGCCTTGTAATGCATAACAAGAAAAGGTACCGGTATAGCTGAAGCAATTAAGCACGTCAGCGTCTTTGGCATAATGTGCAGCGGCAGCTCGGCTATCTCGTTGATCAAGATAAAAGCCCGTTTTGTGGCCGTTCTCAATATCAACAACAATAGAAAGCCCATTTTCTTTTACTGTAACTTGCATGGGGGGCTCGCCGCTCACCACGCCGGTCACTGGCTCCAAGCCTTCTTTTTTGCGCACATCAACGTCGCTTCGCTCATAAACATGAGTGCCGGGCTTCAACTTGTTTATTGCCCACACAATTTTATCACGGTGTTTTTCAGCGCCAGCGCTTAGCAATTGCAGCACGGCTACGTTGTCATACAAATCTATGGTAACGCCAGGAAGGCCATCACTTTCAGACGCTATCCAACGAAAAGCATTGGTAACTTCTGGGTCAAATAAACGGGTGCGTAATTTGAGCGCTATTTCCATGCGGCGTAAAAAGAAGGCGTTATCAATACTTTCTTCTTTGCTAAAGGTCCACATGCGCACTCGAATTTGCGAAGTGGGAGAGTAGGCTCCCCGACCTAACCAGTCACCTTCTGAATCGAATACATCAACGGTGTCACCACTGCGCCCTCTACCTTTTAGCTCTGCCACGGCGCTTTCAAACACCCAAGGGTGGCGACGACGAAGGGATTTATCTCTATTAGGATGCAATATAACTTGTGATGACATGAAACGTACTCTATTTCTTGAATTAGCTAGGAAGTGGGTATTGCATAGGGAAGCCTTTAGCCATAAAGAGCCTTTAGCCAAATAAAGCCCTTAGCCAAATAAAGCCCTTAGCCAAATAAAGCCTTTAGCCAAATAAAAGCCTTTAGCCAAATAAACTGCCCTTGCAACCACACGTAAGCGGCGGGCGAAGTATAGCGATAAAGCGGTGGCTATGCGAATGATTAGCAAGTTTACCGCGTTGAAGGTAAGTATTTTACAAGTTATGAAAGTAAGTTTGTTGGGCAAGCGCAGCTGTTAGATTAAACGCAGCGTTATAGCTATCTATTGGTAATCTTGAGTTTTGTTTCATAAACCTTAGGTTACATTGGGTTAAACCAATTTTGCGTAATAAGCGGTATGCTAGGTTTACGATGCTAAAAATGCCAACGCATTTATGCACTAAAACGTATCGGCCACGTAATCATAGGTTAACGTGTCAAATGCTATCACTAACGTGCACAAACACACTGCACCTGCTGTGAAAGTTTAATAAAAGAGGATACTAATGCAATTTGTAAACTTCGAAAAAGGCTGTGCACCAGAAGGCCTCACAATCGCAGAGGTTGATGCCCCCGTACTTACCGACGATAAAGTGCTAGTGCAAGTATACGCCTTTGGTGTGAATCGAGCCGATACACTACAACGACAAGGGCACTATCCACCACCACCTGGTGAAAGTGAGATTCTGGGGCTGGAAGTCGCCGGGCAGGTTATAGAGGTAGGCGCTGCCGTCAGTGAATGGAAAGTGGGTGACAAAGTCTTTGGGTTGGTTGCTGGAGGCGGCTATGCACAACAAGTTGCTGTTAATCCGCATCATTTAATGCGGGTTCCAGAGAATATGGCGTATAGCACGGCGGCCGGACTTGCCGAGGTGTTTCTTACTGCATTTCAATGCTTGCGCTTAATCTCCAATGTTAAACCAGCAGAGCGGGTACTCATTCACGGTGGTGCCAGTGGTGTGGGGCTAGCCGCCACCCAGCTTTGTCATTATTGGGGAGTAGAAAGTGCAGTTACCGCGTCTTCCAAAGAAAAGTTAGCTCAGTGCAAACAAAACGGCGCTAACCTACTGATAAACTATAAAGATAAAAACTTTGCTGAAGAGATAAAAGCGAGTTGGCCACAAGGCGTTAACATGGTGCTTGATATGGTAGGTGGCGATTATTTAAATCGGAACCTTCAAATAATAAAGCGCGACGGTATTGTGGTTTACCTTGCCATGTTAGCGGGTCGATATGCCGACAACCTCGATATGGCATTAATGTTGGGCAAGCGAGCCAGAATACAAGGTACTACGCTGCGCAACAGAACAGATGAGTACAAAAGCACGCTTGTTAGTGACTTTTCGACAACCTGTTTACCTGCGTTTACCTCAGGCGAGCTTAGTGTAAACATTGATACGGTATACGCCATTGATGATGTCGCGAAATCTCACGCGCGTTTAGAGAGTAACGACACGCAGGGCAAAATAGTTGTAGAGTGGTAATTGCTAAGCGGCAATTGCTGAGCGGTAAATAGAAGCGAAAGAATAGACAGAATTTGACGTTATAAGAGAAAAGGCGGTATCGCCTTTTCTCTTAAAGCACAAAGCCATTAACTTTTTAAAGCTATTGAGCGCAAAGCCATTAGCCTACAAAGCCACTGTCTGGCGTTGTTGGCTTGGCTTCTGCCGCGCCGCGGGCTAAATCATCGCAGCGTTCATTTTCAGGGTGGCCAGAGTGGCCCTTCACCCAATGCCAATTAATTTTATGCTTGCTAACCGCTTCATCAAGACGTTTCCAAAGGTCGGCATTTTTCACCGCTTTTTTGTCTGAAGTACGCCAGCCGTTCTTACGCCAGTTATGGATCCATTGATTGATACCGTTTTTCACATACTGGCTATCTGTCGTCAATTCCACATTGCAGGGCTCAGTTAAGCTGTTTAATGCTTCAATAGGCGCCATTAATTCCATACGATTATTGGTAGTATGGGCAAACCCGCCGCTAAGCTCTTTGCGGTGACTGTTATAAACGAGTACAGCGCCGTAGCCGCCTGGGCCTGGGTTTCCAAGGCATGAGCCATCAGTAAAAATGTGAATGGTTTTTTGAGCCACTGGGTGTCCTTAAATTATTTACTTTCATATTTCGCTTTTCCCTTAGCCTGTGGCGAAGGGGTTGATATACTATCAAAAAACAAAAGGTAAGATTAGAGGAATCATGCGTCAGATTGTACTAGATACAGAAACTACAGGTATCGACCCTAAAGAAGGTCACCGAGTGATTGAAATTGGGTGTGTTGAGCTGGTTAACCGTAAACTTACTGGCAATCACTTTCATGTTTACATTAATCCTGGGCGCCAAATAGAACAAGAGGCCATTGATGTTCACGGTATTACCAATGAGTTCTTAACCGACAAACCTACATTTAGAGATGTGGCCGAAGATTTCGTGAATTTCATACGCGGCGCTCAGCTTGTTATCCACAATGCGCCCTTCGATGTGGGCTTTATGGATCACGAATTTGGAATGGAACCGAAAACCCGTGGCGTTATCACTAAGGATATCTGTAGTGTTCTTGATACCTTGGCGGTTGCACGCAAAATGCACCCAGGGCAAAAAAACAACCTAGATGCGTTATGTAAGCGCTACGGCATAGACAACAGCCACCGTGAGCTTCACGGCGCATTACTCGATGCTGAGATTTTGGCTGACGTTTACCTGCTAATGACAGGTGGGCAGACTAAACTTAATTTAGCCTCTAAAGGCAGCGGCGAAACACAATCAGATGCCCTTCGTCGTTTGAACCGAAATGGAAATAAATTAAAGGTTATCAAGGCTAGCGCCGATGAATTAGCACAGCATGAATCCCGTTTGGATATCGTAGAAAAAGCAGGGGGGAAATGTTTGTGGCGCCCAGAGCAAGAGCAAACCGATGCGTAACTAAGCCTGGTGCAAGTTATGGTCTATAGCTTTAGCTGCTAGCCATACCTAGTTATATTTAAAACAAATTTCCAAAGGAGCGGTCAACAGTGAGAGTAGGCGTGATGAAAGTAATGTTGGCGTTGTGCCTATTGGGATGTACTTCAACGGTATTTTCACAAGATACTTCGCTGCCTGCTTCGTCGACATCGGATACACAAGCCGACGCTGCGACTTCTCCTATCACTGACTTGGGGGATGAATACGAGAACTCGATTAAATTACTACAAAATCGTTTTCGTATTGACTACAACGTGAAAGAGGTCTCTATGATTTTCTTTCGCGAATACGGCTCTGCCCCCGTAGTGTTAGTTCGCCCCGATGGTTCAAAGCTATTTCAAGGAAGGGTGGACGAGGCCTTCGTTAAGTGGTTCGATGCTGACACCTTCGATATGATCACTATTGAAAATCCTATGCCTGGCCCTTGGCAGGCGGTAGGTCAGGTTAACCCTGCCAGTCGGGTTATGGTCATTTCTGATATTAAGCTTCACGCCACACCGCTTCCCAGCATTCTCTTTTCAGGCGAAATATTGAAATCTACGGCTTACCTAACCAACGGTGGCGAAAAAATAGATAACAAACAGTTTCGTGATGTCGTGGAGTTATCTATTGAGTTTGAAAGTGCCAATGACCCCAATTACGACAACTTCGGTGCTAACGATGCAGAAATTGCAAAGTTTGAAGATAACGGACGGGGCATGGATGAACGCCCTATGGATGGAGTGTTCACTGGCCAATTCAATTTAAAAGTGGCGGCGGGTAAATGGCAGCCTGTGTATCGGGTAGAAACGCCAATGTTCACGCGAGAACAAATTGGTGCACCTATTATTCTGCACAACAACCCTGTTTATGTAGATGTTGAACTAGATGCTACGGATGGCACGGGAGATGGTTATCACACGCTGCTCATTGATGTGAACCGCGAATTAGTCAATATAGAGTCACTTCTCATAGACGGTAAAATTAGATTTCCAAACGCAGATATTCAAAACTTCTCGCTAACCGAAGGTGGCGATGGCGTGCGAGAACATCTTATTGTGGCATACGAAGAGGGGGTTTATCGCGTTAAACTAACTGCCTATGGCACAACATCGGAAGGCCGAGACTTTATTCTGGATGTGCCTGAATATACCTTTTTGGCTGAAGCACCTGAACCAGAAGTGATAGACCCGCTCATTGACGGCGAAGATCCTATTGTTGATGGCAGTGAAGACATGCTTGCCATGGGAGAAGGTTCAACGTCACCTAATCAAGGAAACGCACAAAACCCTTCACAATCACAAAGTGAAGATGATGGAATGGATTCAGGCACGCTAACCCTGATTATCGTCGCGGTGAATGGCACGATTATTTTAATAGGTGTTATTGCTGCCGTTATTATTATCTTAAAAAGAAGAAAGGCCAGTGGTCCTGCATCTGCAAAAGCAGCCACAAAAAATGAAAATAAGAAAGCCAAAAAGAAAGTGGTGTCTGAATCTGACTTATCTCTTGATAATGAACCCAAGGGCTTTAAAAAGTTGCTAGCAAAGTTTAAGAAATCGAAACCGGCAGAGTAGGGGCAATAAGTTGGGCATATACTTAGCGCTATATCGCCCTATCGGGAGTACTTTTTCTCGTTATTAATACCAAAGTGTAAATAAGCTATCCTAAGGTGAGCGTGGCCTGTGGGAATAGCATGCTAGTTTTAGGTGTACGAATTCCCGCCTGATTGAATTATATTTCAACATTGTGTTTATTTATCGTGCAAACAGTGCCCAGATGACAATTTTATTAATAAAAAGCATTGACTCTGTAAGGTCTAAACCGTATTATCTGCGCCGCAGTGAGGGCAAGGGGTTTTAACAACCCAACTAACTCACTGATAACATTGAAATTGTGGAGCGGTAGTTCAGTTGGTTAGAATACCGGCCTGTCACGCCGGGGGTCGCGGGTTCGAGTCCCGTCCGCTCCGCCACTTTCAATGATATAACTAAAAGGCCACGGAGCGGTAGTTCAGTTGGTTAGAATACCGGCCTGTCACGCCGGGGGTCGCGGGTTCGAGTCCCGTCCGCTCCGCCATTTAGTTATAACAAAGTGTCTCTTCGATGATGTGGAGCGGTAGTTCAGTTGGTTAGAATACCGGCCTGTCACGCCGGGGGTCGCGGGTTCGAGTCCCGTCCGCTCCGCCACTTATCGAAATAGCACACTTTCCCATTATGCGGAGCGGTAGTTCAGTTGGTTAGAATACCGGCCTGTCACGCCGGGGGTCGCGGGTTCGAGTCCCGTCCGCTCCGCCATTTTCGGGAAAGTAATGACTACTACCTTGCAGGTTCAACTGCGCATTGATAAATCCTCTTTATCAACGATATATCTTTTTAGAACACTATTCTTTCGCGTATTATTCGCTATTACGCCATCTTTTTTCTACCTAGTTTCTCTCTACCTAATTTTTCACTACCTGATTTTTCAATACCTAGCTTCTCCTTTTTTATCTTGCGGTATTATTACCTTTAGTTTGTGGTTCGCCACATAATAGCCTTTTCCCATATCGGCTGTGAATCTTCACTGATTGCGCATGATTGTTGGCCAACCGAATACTTAGCCAGTTGAATAATTAGCCACCGCAGCAAAGCCGGTTTTAGGTAATATTGTGGCAGCGTATCATTTGAACGCTAGATAATTTTATTCTGTTCACTTCATTGACTTAACTCAATCTTCTGCAATGCTTAAATTCATCTAAAGTATTATTCTAATAATCAAATTTTCGACTACTTTCATGTGTATACGCACAATAATACGTCTTAATTTTATGTGGTACGAATGAGCAATAATGAGCATAAACAATTTCTACTAGCTGACAATCTTAAAGCCATCGCCGTATCGTTTTTGTCTGTTGTTCTTGTTAGCGCAGCGCTTGGCCTATTAATGTTCTCAGTTATTAAGGGACACGAAAAAGCCCGTGCCGAAGATATATTGTCAAACGTGAACATGGTATTTAAAGACGCTGAGGCCGCATTAGATTATTTGAATGCCCATCCCTATTACTCCTGCAGTGAAGAAAATTTAAACGAAATGCGACGCACTTTGTTTCGCTCTCGTTTCGTGAAAGAAATTGGTTTCTTTGGCGATGGAAAGTTATTGTGCAGTACTTACCTAGGGGTTTTAAAGCAGCCTATAGACGAAGCAATCCCAGATTTTGTCACTGCTTTGGGGGATGCATTTTGGATTAATACGCCGTTAGAGCTATTTGACAACCAGTCTAAAGGCACTATTGCAAAGCGTGGAAGATACAATGCTGTATTAGATATGGATGGGGTCATTGGTCTAAACTTTAGTCACGACTGGGCGCTCTTTTACAAAGCGGATAAGCTATTCCATATGGCAGGGAACGCCTCTTTAATGCCACAGAGCATGGGCCCAGGTGTCGCAAAACTTGATACCAGTTACTTCTCTCTAAGTTTGATAAAGTGTGATAAATATTATTCTGCCACTTGTTTGAGCGTGGTATCCGACCAGGGCCGAATTTTTAATATTCATAAAGGCAAATTAGTGTTGTTCGTTTGTGTCATGTTAATGACGGCGGCAATATCTCATATGCTTACGTTTAATTACTTGAGACGCAGACGTTCATTAGAATCGCGTATTAGCCGTGGGCTTAAATCGGGTAAGTTTTATTGTTTGTACCAGCCATTCGTAATATTAAAGTCTGGCGAAGTAGTCGGCTGTGAAGTATTGAGCCGATTCGAAGATGAGTTTGGCCCAATTTACCCTGACGAATTTATACCTCAAGTCAAAGAGTTAGGTAAAACATGGGAGTTCACTACGGTCATGATTGAATCGGCAATGATTGCCCTTAATGAGAACAAGGATATTCCAGAAGGCTTTAAAGTGTCATTTAACCTGTTTCCGTTAGACTTTATGAAAGATGAGTTGCTCGACTTAGACTGGGTGCTCACTATGAATGACAAGAATTTTAAATTGGTTCTTGAGATAACCGAAGATGAGCAACTTGCCACAGGCAGTGCGGTTAAGCATATAAAAGCCCTCAAAAGCAGAGGTTTTTGGATGGCCATAGACGATTTTGGCGTAGGGTATTCGAACCTTAGCCAACTTAAATCTCTAAAATGTGAGTTTTTAAAAATCGATCGAAGTTTTGTGATGGACATGGAAGATCACAGTATTCGCTCCTCTTTAATCCCCCATATTGTCAGTATTGCCGACGAATTGAGAGTGACATTGATTGCCGAAGGTGTTGAAAACACTGAGCAGTGTCAGGAACTGGTGAACATGAATGTTGAGTATGGGCAAGGGTGGTTATTTGGTAAACCGCAATCGGTTGAGAATTTAGCAAATACCATTGCGCTGTCGTCCCAAACCCATTAATCGGTTGGCGTGCCAGTCGTTCCGCGATACCATGCAGTTATTGTTAAAAGACGAAGAACGGCTGCATGCAGGACGTATTACATTGCCGCAAAATCTGTAAAATTTATCAAGAAGGCGAGAATAGTACGCCTGTCCTTAATAACATTTCACTTTCTATCAATGCGAGTGAGCATGTAGCCATTTTAGGTAGCTCTGGTTCAGGAAAAAGTACCTTGCTGCATTTGCTTGGCGGTTTAGACACGCCCACAAGCGGTGAAGTGTGGTTTAAAGGTGAGTCACTAACCCATTTAAATGCGAAACAGCTAGCAGCCTTGCGAAACAAGGAAATGGGGTTTATTTATCAATTCCATCACTTGCTAGGTGAATTCACTGCGCTTGAAAATGTTGCCATGCCCCTTCGAATTGGCGGCGAGAGTGCTACTGCCGCTAATGCAAAAGCAAACGCCTTACTTAACGATGTAGGGCTTTCTCACCGTGCTGATCATTTACCTAGCGCGCTCTCAGGTGGCGAACGTCAAAGGGTTGCCATTGCACGGGCATTGGTCACATCTCCTTCAGTTGTTCTTGCTGATGAGCCAACCGGTAATTTAGATGCCACCACAGGTGAACAGATTTATCAGTTGTTGAAACGCTTAAGTGAGCAAAAACAAACGGCTTTTGTTGTGGTAACACACGATATTACGCTTGCTAATCGTATGGACAGAGTACTTCGCATTAAAGATGGTGAATTACTAAACGCCGCAACAGAGGAACAACCCTAGTGGCGCTGGCATGGCAACTTGCTAAACGATTTCGTCGAGCCAAAGTCCAAAATCGTTTCATCTCATTCATTTCTATGTCTTCAACCGTAGGCATAGGCCTCGGCTGTTTCGTGTTAATTATCTTGCTAAGTGTCATGAACGGTTTTGAGAGAGAGCTAACGCAACGTATTTTAACCGTTATTCCTCATGGCGAGTTATATAGCACCGACAAGACGGGTATTGAGAACTTAGATGCGCAGCTGTATCGACTTAATCAAGACCCTAGAATTGCTAAGGTTGAGCCTTACACCGAGCTTACCGGCATGTTGCAATTCAAAGGTGAGTTAAAGGCGATTTCATTGACGGGCATTGCAGCAGATGCGCAAAACACTTTCAGCCGGCAAGTAACGAACGAGCATTGGCAAAACTTCGCGCTAAACAGCGACAGTGTGCTGATAGGTAAGGGAATTGCCAACAAGCTTAATATCGTGGTGGGTGATACCGTACAGGCGCTTATTCCCGTCACCACGAAAGATTTACGCTTTAGCGCACCTACATCAATAACGTTAACAGTTGCAGGCTTCATGCATGTTGGCGGCGAGCTAGATAATCAACTGGGGTTAATGCACCTTGCGAAAGCTTCCGCGGCCGCTGGCATAGATGGCCAAGCATTGGGTATGCGCTTCACATTACACGATCCATTTTCGGCCTATATCACCATGCGAGATATAGGTTATAGCTACCCTCAAGCGGTCTATATGTCAGATTGGACCCGTACCCAAGGCCATTTGTACAACGACATTCAGCTCGTTCGCACCGTTGTGTATATTGCATTGGTGCTGGTGATTGCCGTGGCGTGTTTTAACATTGTGTCGTCATTAGTGATGGCAGTACGAGAAAAACAACCTGCCATCGCTATCTTAAAAACCATGGGCGCGACCGACACACTAATTCGGCGCACGTTTATGTTCCAAGGTGTGCTGAATGGACTCATTGGTATAGTAGTAGGGGTAACCCTTGCTGTTATTATTGCCCCTAATCTTTCACGTATTGTGAAGTTCTTAGAGGGTGTTTTTGGGGTAGAAGTGTTATCAGGCGATATCTATTTTATCGATTTCTTACCTTCTGCACTTATGTGGCAAGACGTGGTAGTCACCTGTGTGGTCGCCATCATCATGTCCGTATTAGCAACTTGGTACCCAGCCCATAAAGCGACGAAAGTGTCTCCCTCTCAATCCCTTCATTAAAAGCGTTTGATCAAACGTGCTACAGCGCCGATGTGCTTAGCAATGTATCTAAAACAATCAGTACATCACAATTCACAAGTGCATGCCTACTGGACAATACAATGGAACAGGCAACAAAAAAGGGTTAGCAAATTGAAGTGCTAACCCTTTTGTCATATTCGAACGGGAAGAGGGAATTAGGCGTTCTTATCAAACTCGTTGAAATTCACGTCTTCTTCTTTTTCACCGGCATGTTCGTTGTAATAAACATCTTCATCAAGCCCACCTTCGCTTTTCGCGACTACGCATGACACCATACAGTCACCCGTGATATTTACCGCAGTACGGGTCATATCAAGTAAGCGGTCGACACCAATAATCAGTGCTATACCTTCAACAGGTAGGTTAACTTGCTGCAATACCATGGCAAGCATGATTAAGCCTACTCCTGGCACACCAGCCGTACCAATAGAGGCGAGGGTAGCGGTTAATACCACCATCATGTAATCGCCTAGACTCAAATCCACGCCATAAACTTGTGCAATAAATACGGTCGCCACGCCCTGCATAATCGCGGTGCCATCCATATTTATGGTAGCGCCCAAGGGAAGGGTGAAAGACGCGACTGAATTGTTAATACCCAGTTTGTTTCGCGCCGTTTCCATGGTCACTGGCAACGTAGCGCTACTGCTTGAGGTACTAAACGCAAACAAGGCTGCATCGCGCATTTTTTTCAGCAGCACAACTGGGCTCAAGCCGCTCAATAGTTTGAGCAATATTGAGTAGGTCACTAATCCATGAATGATAAGCACACCAAATACTAAGAAAAAGTATTTTGCCAAGCTAAAGATGGTGTCGCCACCAATGGTAGAGAATAGTTTAGCCATCAACACAAACACACCGTAAGGCGCTAGGTTCATGATGATGGTTACCAGGCGCATGATAACCGTGTTGATATCTTCAAAAAACGCACTGACTCGCTTGCCGGCTTCGCCAGTCATCGCCATTGAAATACCGAATAACACAGCAAACACGATGATTTGAAGCATGTTGCCTTGCGCCATCGAATTAATAGGGTTACTAGGAAACATATTAACGATTACGTCACCAAGACTGGGTGCAGTCTTCGCTTCAAAAGACGTTTCAGTGGTTAGGTTTAACCCTTCTCCTGGAGAAATAAGTAAAGCCATACTCATTGCCAGTGTGATTGCTATTGCAGTCGTGACAACATAAAGCCCAACAGATTTAGCGCCTAAACGACCTAATTTACTTGGGTCGGAAAGTGTACTGGTACCGCAAATAAGCGAAACAAATACTAATGGCACCACCAACATCTTTAAACTAGCGATAAAAATCTGCCCAAGGGTAGAAAATATACCATCTACAAAAATGCTATACGCAGAGAACTGGAAACCAAATACCGAAAAAGTGAAATCTCCGCTATCATCGAATGATAGTTGAAGGAGCACACCAATCACGATACCGGCAATCATGCCGATAAAGATTCTGGTGGTTAAACTAAATTTATGTGCAGATTGAGACATTAAAATTCCCTGTACATTTTTATATTTTTATTTAGTGTGACAGATTCTATTGATTTTAAAACATAAAAAACGACCCAATTGTCATTTATAGAGGTTCAGGAACGAATTATGCGACAAATTACGCGAGTCTTGTCTAAGACACTCTGGCTATTTAGTGCAATATTTATACTAACAGCGTGCGGGGGAGGCGATTCAGTCTCTAGAGATGATAGCGATGGATCAGATGATGGCAGTGGTTCCTCCGCTACTGTTAATGTCGTATTAACCGTTCAAAACGCCAGCGGTGAAACTGACCGCATCCTAACCTCCGACAATTCTCTTACCGTTATTGCCACTGTTACCGACACCGACGGTGTAGCCCAAGCCGACCAACTTGTCACGTTTTCAGTAAGTAATAGCGACCTAGCCGTGTTCGGGAACGATACCGGTACAGCGCGAACCGATGACAGCGGGGTCGCAAGAATAACTATTAATGCTAGTACTGCCTCAGGTGATGGTGAAATCACAGGAAGCTTGAGCAGTGGGGAAAGCGGCTCTACTACTTTTTCGGCAGTGGGCAGCGCAACGGTTGAACCAGCAACTACTGTCTCGTTGGAATTGCAAAACGCCGCGGGAGAAGCAGACAGCGACTTGTCTTCAGAAAATAGCTTAACCGCAGTAGCGACAGTATTGAACAGTGAGGGTGAGCCACAAGAAGACCTAATCGTTACCTTCACGCTTAGCAATGACGAATTAGCAGTTTTTGGAAATGATACAGGTACTGCCCGTACTAACGAGAATGGTATCGCGAGTATCAGCGTGGCTGTTGGCACTGCATCGGGAGATGGGGAATTAACAGCTACACTTTCAACCCTTGAAAGTGACACGACTACCTTCAGTTCTACTGGAAGTGTGACCGTTAGCGAGGACCCTGCATCGCTGCAATTATATGCCAGTGCGGTTCAGTTGGCTTCAAGTGGTTCAGATGACATTGAGCTCATTGCATTAATTAAAAACGAACAAAGTGTGTTGATGGAAGGGGTTGAGGTTAATTTTTCTGCTAGTAATGAAGCCGGGGTTGAATTGCAATTAACGCAATCTACCACTACCGCCGATGGTACTGCCAGAGCGTTAGTGTCTACTCAGAATGATGCGTCGAACCGCATGGTAACCCTAACGGCCCAAACCGGCGCTTTAGTTGAAACCGTTGATATTTTGATCACCGGCACAGAGGTGACGATTAATGGTGCAAACTCAGTCATATTGAATGACACCGCCGAATATACGTTACGAGTACAAGATTCTGATGGGGTAGCCATTGTTAATCAAACTATCCTATTAGAAGCTGAGAACGGTTCGCTTAGCGAAACCTCAGTGAATACCGGGGCTGATGGACAAGCTACCATTACTTACACGGCAACCACATCTGGTGAAGATACAATTACAGCTTCGTCACTTAATGCGTCAGTAGAATTTGAATTAGAGGTTCAACAAGACGAATTTAGTTTTGTGGTAGTGCCGGATGAAGAAATATCATTGAATGAATCAGCCACAATTAGTGTCCAATGGCTACAAGATGGTACTCCGGCTGTTGGTAATAACGTAACATTTAGTACTTCTCGCGGAGAGATTATTGGCGCAGCGCTTGTAACCACTGGAGCTGATGGTATTGCCTCTATCTCAATAGAGTCTGACAATGCCGGTTTTGCTTCAATTACTGCCACAGGAACTGAAGCGGGTAATGAGTCTACAGTGAATGCGGTAGCGCAAGTAGAATTTGTCGCGGTTGAGCCTGCTACTTTGATTGCCGATGCAACACCAGATATTATCGGGCCTGATGGTCAAACAAGTACCATTACTGCAGTTGTTAGAGACCCTTCAGGTAACTTAGTTAAAAATACCGTGGTTAATTTCAATGTGGATGACGTATCTACAGGTTCTATTTCACCTTCACAATCTACTACCGACAGCAGCGGTATTGCCTCTACGGTATTTACTTCGGGCGCGCCTTCAAGTGAAGATGCGGTTATTGTTCGTGCTTCTGTAGCAAGCGATGAAACAATTACTGATGAAGTGTATATGACAGTAGGTGACAGAGCATTTGATATTTCAATTGGCACGGGCAATGAAATCGAAGAGCCTGATTCAACCACTTATCTAAAACGCTTTGCTGTGTTTGTTTCTGATTCAGCAGGACAGCCGGTTAGTGGCGTTGAGTTAACAGCTTCAGGTACGCCAGTTAAGTACAGCGATGGCGGCACATATCGGAAGGGCTTTTCAGATTGGGATGAAGACGAGTCTATTCATGTTCTGTATGTTACAGCTACCTGTCAGAATGAAGACATTGACGGTGATGGGATTTTAGATTCCGGTGAAGATAATAATAATGATGGGTTTTTAACTCCCGGTATTGTAGGAACCTTAACTTTTGCTGATACAAGCGTAACTGATGAAAATGGTCAAGCAGAACTTGAGTATCGCTATCCGGCAAATTATGGTGGTTGGTATGATATTGTGATTACTATTTTCGGTCAGTCTACAGGTAGTGAAGCAAGTCAAAATCACTATTATAGCTTGGGGATTTCTTCTGACGACTTGACCAATGAAGGGGCTGGGCTACCTGCAAACCCATTCGGGTCCGAAGCCAATTGCAGTACTATTAATTAATACCATTTCAACTATCACAAAAAAGCCGGTGAAAGCCGGCTTTTTTATTGTTAAAACAATAACTAATCTTGTTGGAATGGATATACAGAACCCAACTTTAATAACTGGGTAAGTTCATCCAGTGCAGTACGCGATTCAATAAGCAATTGAGGGTCGCGTAAATCGTCTTCAGCGAGTACATCACGGTAATGTTTATCTACCCATTTGTTAAGACGTGCAAACTGAAGGTCGTTAATTAAGGTTGATGGATTTACCGCATCGAGCTCTTGGTCATTCATGGCTACACGTAAACGTAAGCAGGCAGGGCCGCCACCATTACGCATACTTTGCTTAACATCAAAATAGTTCACCGATTTTATTGGCGTGCCCAAGGTAACTAGCTTGTCTAAATAACGCTTAACCGCTTCGTTTTCTTCACAGTCTGTGGGTGCAATAATCGTCATATCACCATTAGGTAAGGTGATGATTTGAGTATTGAAAAGATAAGTTTTAATGGCATCTTGAACTGATACTTCGTCAGTAGGTACTTCAATAAGATGAAGTGGTGAATCACCAAACTTAGTTTGTAATTCTTTTAGCCCGGCCTCTTTTTTATAAAAAGCTTGGTCATGGTAGAACAATACGTTCTGGTTGCCCACAGCGATTACATCGTTATGGAAAACCCCTTGGTCGATAACATCAGGGTTTTGCTGCATGTACACCACGCCTTCTTCGCTTAACCCATGCAAGCGAGCAACAGCTTGGCATGCTTCTAATGTTTGGCGGGCAGGGAATTTAGTGGGCGCTGGTTTACTTGGGTCGAAAGCGTGACGGCCATAAACGAAGAGTTCTACTCCTGCATGGCTGTAATCTGAACACAAACGAGTGTGGTTTGCTGCGCCTTCATCGCCAAAATGTTCGTTATCTGGTAGGTGTAAGTGGTGGGCAAAGTGTTTTTCATTTGCGAAGGTCGCTTTTAAAATATTGCCTGTCACTTGCGGCTCTAACGAACGATGAAACTTGTTTGTTAGGTTTGCAGGTGTAAAATGCACGCGGCCATCAGCCGTATCGGCGCTTGGAGAGACTGTAGCGGCGTTTGCTGTCCACATGCTTGATGCAGAGCAGCATGCTAGAAAAATCTCTCTAGATTGCTTTGCAGCGCTTTCTAGCACTCTGGCATCTGAACCAGAAAAGCCGAGTCGACGTAATGCAGCTATGTCTGGGCGTTCTTGAGGGGCAAGTACACCTTGCATCATGCCCATGTCAGACAAGGCTTTCATTTTAAGTAAACCTTGTTTAGCTGCTTGCTTAGGGCTACTAACTGCATTGGCATTGTTCAGAGAAGCAACATTACCAAACGAGAGTCCGGCGTAGTTGTGGGTTGGGCCGACAAGCCCATCAAAGTTAACTTCAAATTGCTTCATACTTTCCCTCTATTTGGTGTTTGAGCGTTTGACCGCTACCCTATAAATGCACAACCCATGATTTTGGGTGTATTTATAGTGAAGCAAACGTCTCATTTTTTGTTAGCCGCGAATTAATAAGCATAATAAATGCCTGTTAATTACTAGGCGCAAAGGCATAATGGCTGGCATTATACGGTTTTTATACGCCTTGCCAATCGAGGTGGTTGAAAAGTGAACAGGAATTGAGCGGGATTGAAGCAATCGCAAGAATAACTATTAAGAAGATCTTGTTTTCCATTCACTTTGTCGATATATGTTAAAAAAGCACGGGCACCCTAATAGCACAGTCTACGGGCCCTTTATCTTTGAGAATGACTAAAATAGTCCTTTAGAATCAATAGGTTTAATTCAATTATATGGCAAAATCTCTAGTCATAGTCGAGTCGCCAGCCAAAGCGAAAACGATAAATAAATATCTTGGTAAAGATTTTATCGTAAAAAGTTCTGTCGGCCATGTTCGCGATCTGCCTACGAAGGCATTGGGTAAAGTTGAGCCCAAAAAGCCAGCGAAAGAACTCAAAACTTATAGCGAAGAAGACAAACAAGAATATCTTCGCAGACATGAATATTTAAAACTTGTTGACCGCATGGGTGTAGACCCAGAACAAAACTGGAAAGCCCACTATCAGGTTTTGCAGGGTAAAGAAAAAGTGGTTAACGAGCTTAAACGCTTGGCCAAAGACGCTGACACTATCTATCTCGCAACGGATTTGGATAGAGAAGGGGAAGCTATTGCGTGGCATTTACAAGAATTGCTGGGCAGTAAAGGCAAAACCTATCAGCGCGTGGTGTTTAACGAAATTACCAAAAACGCTATTCAAGAAGCCTTCTCAGACCCCGGCGAAGTTAATGTTGCTCGTGTAAATGCACAGCAAGCTAGACGTTTCCTCGACCGCGTTGTTGGCTTTATGGTGTCGCCATTGCTATGGAAAAAGATAGCACGTGGCTTGTCTGCGGGCCGTGTTCAATCGGTTGCTGTTCGCCTAGTGGTAGATCGTGAGCGCGAAATTAAAGCGTTTGTTCCAGAAGAGTTTTGGGATATTCACGCCGACTTAACCAGCGAGCAAAAAGCGGCGCTGCGTATGTTGGTGGCCAAACATGAAGGCAAAGCGTTTAAACCGGTTAATAAAGCGCAAGCAGACAAAGCATTAGAAGATTTGAACGGCGCTAAGTACTTAGTTGAAAGCCGTGAATCTAAGCCTACATCTAGCCGACCTTCAGCACCGTTTATTACTTCAACGCTACAGCAAGCTGCGAGTACGCGTTTAGGTTTTGGTGTTAAGAAAACCATGATGATGGCGCAGCGCTTGTATGAAGCGGGTTACATCACTTATATGCGTACTGACTCAACGAACTTGAGCCAAGAAGCGCTTGATAGTTGCCGCGCGTATATCGAAGACAATTTTGGGAGCAAATACCTACCAGAATCGCCGAATCGCTATGGCAGTAAAGAAGGCGCGCAAGAGGCGCACGAAGCCATTCGTCCTTCAAGTGTTAAGGTAAATGCTGCACATTTAGGTGATATGGAACGGGATGCTCAGCGTTTATACGAGCTTATTTGGCGCCAGTTCGTTGCGTGTCAAATGACGCCGGCTAAATATGATGCTACCACCATTAGAGTAGGTGCAAACAATTACGAGTTAACAGCCAAAGGCCGTGTGTTGAAGTTTGATGGCTGGACACGTGTTCAACCACAGCTTCGCAAAAAAGGCGAAGAAGAGTTGATGCTGCCTGATGTTCAAAAAGGCGATGTATTAAACTTAAATGCACTTGATCCTAAGCAGCACTTCACTAAACCAGTGGCGCGTTTTAACGAAGCGTCTTTGGTAAAAGAGCTGGAAAAACGAGGCATCGGCCGACCTTCAACTTACGCAAGTATTATTTCGACCATTCAAGATCGCGGTTATGTTCGCCTTGAAAATAAGCGTTTTTATGCTGAAAAAATGGGTGAAATCGTTAACGACCGTTTGATGGAAAACTTTGACGACCTAATGAGTTTTGACTTTACCGCCAACATGGAGCAACAGCTTGATGATATAGCGGAAGGTAACAAAGATTGGAAAGACGTACTCAATCTGTTCTACAGCGATTTTTATGGCAAGTTGCTGAATGCCGAGAAAGCCCCTGAAGAAGGCGGAATGCGCCTTAATCAAGCTATTCCGTCGGGTATTACATGTGACAAGTGCGGACGTGAAATGAACGTGCGTACGGCGTCTACTGGCGTATTCCTTGGGTGTTCTGGCTACAATTTACCGCCAAAAGAACGTTGCACTAACACCATGAACCTGACCCCAGGTGATGAAGTGGTGAAGGTAGATGACGAGGAAGAATTAGAAACCGAGGCGTTGCGTGCTAAGAAGCGTTGTCCAATATGCAGTACTGCCATGGACAGCTACTTAGTGGACGAAACCCGTAAGCTGCATGTGTGTGGTAATACACCGACCTGTGAAGGTACCTTAGTTGAGACTGGTACGTTCAAGATAAAAGGTTACGACGGGCCCATTATCGAATGTGATAAGTGTGGCAGTGACATGGAACTGAAAAACGGTCGCTTTGGTAAATACTTCGGCTGTACCAACGAAGAATGTAAAAACACGCGTAAATTATTACGTAACGGCGAGGCTGCGCCACCTAAAGAAGATCCGGTAGATTTACCAGAGCTTCCTTGTGAAAAGTCGGATGCGCACTTTGTATTACGCGATGGCGCTTCAGGTATTTTCATGGCCGCACATAACTTCCCTAAATCTCGGGAAACGCGTGCGCCGAAAGTGGAAGAGCTGGCGCGCTTTAGAGATAGAATATCTGAAAAATTCTATTACCTAGCCGATGCACCGCAAAAGGATCCGGAAGGTAACCTTGCCATTGTTCGCTATAGTCGTAAGACCAAGCAGCAATATGTGATGTCGGAAAATGAAGCGGGTAAAGCCACAGGTTGGTCGGCATGGTATAACGACGGTAAGTGGGAAACACAAGCCGCCAGTAAACCTGCAGCTAAAACCAAAGCGAAAGCCAAAAAGAAATAAAGAGAAAAGTAACAAAGAGATTTAGTATATGGCCTCGTTACAGGATCAATTATTAAAAGCCGGCATAGCAGACAAAGGTTCTGCTAAGCAGGCTCGTGCTGAAAAGCGCAAAAAGAATAAGCAAAAGACAAAGAACAACCAAGGTGTGGTGGACGAAGCGACTATCGCTGCTCAGAAAGCCGCTGAAGAAAAGAAAGCCCGTTCACGTGAGCTGAACCAGTTGCAACAACAAGAGCGTGAAAAGCGCTCTATTGCTGCGCAAGTGCGTCAACTCATTGATGTGAATAAACAGCCGCGAAAAGGCGATACCGTACTGAATTTTACTCACGATAATGTTGTGAAGCGAATGTATGTAAGCGCTGAAATGCACAAGCAAGTGACTAAAGGCCGCTTAACCGTGGTGATTTTAGGTGATGCTTATGAACTTGTGCCTACACCTGTAGCGGATAAAATTGCGCAGCGTGACGATAGCTTTATTATCTACCGTGCCGACTTAGACACCAGCGACAGCGATGGTAAAGAAGAAGCGCAAGATGATTGGTATGCCGACTACGACATTCCAGATGATCTAACTTGGTAACGAAATTCGGTATTGGTCACGAAACTCTGACCTTGTATAGAAATCCAGACCTTGTATAGAAATAAAGTGGCGTGAAAATCTTTTTCACGCCATTTTTCTTTCTGGTATCTTTTTCCTTTTTCCTGTTCCTCTTTGATTTTCATTCGACTGTTCTCGCTAACCAACTTTCATGGTCTATCACCGTCTCTAAAATGTCAGTGTTTGACTAGCACACCAACTTAACCATGTTTCAGTCACCGGTACGCCGTTAGCTTGCCAGTGCATTTCTAAAGGCACGGACAGCGGCATAGTAAGCGATATAAACTCACAACCTTGTGTTTGTAAATTCTTAATGCAGCTAGGCACTAACGCAACATGTTGTGTACTGGCTATGTGGGTTAGTAGCGCTTGCATACTACTGGGCTCATTACTTACTTTAGGTTGTACTTGCACGCGGTGGAATGCACTGATAATGGCATCAAATAAGCTGGATGCTTGTTCACGGGCAAAAAGAGTGAGGGGGTAAGGTGCTAAGTCAGCCAAATTCACGCTGCTATTTTTCGACAATGGGTGCGCTTCAGACACCACAAGAACAATAGGATCATCGGTTAAATGTTGCTGATTGATTAAACCACTATAGCCGCCATCGATAGGTCGTGAAAAGCCTATATCTATTCTGCCTTCACTAAAAGCTTCTAGTTGCTGTGCGGCAGTCATTTCAAATATTTGTACATCAATGAGTGGCTCACTTAGCGAGAAGCGTTTTAATAATTCGGGCATAAAATGCGCGCAGGCGGAACTTAAGTAACCAATACGCAGCAACCCCTGTTTACCGTTCGCAACGCGCTGGGTTTCATATTGAGCTTGTTGGTAATGGGCTAAGATATCTTCAACATGGCGAAGAAATACTTTTCCAGGTGCAGTTAACTCCACATAACGCGTAGTACGCTCAAAAAGCTTAACGTTTAGGGATGACTCTAGTGCATTAATATGGCGGCTAACCGCGCTTTGAACAGTATGTAAACGCGTAGCAGCTAATGAAAAGCTTTTGCATTGAGCTACTTCAACAAAGGTGTACATGTGCTTTAGGTTCATGAAAGCTAGACTCGTACCGTTAGATTAATGCTGAATATGCATTAAAGGTGTGTAAAATTATCATTTAACGGATAGATTGCCAATGCGTAAAATACAAGCCGAGTTAATTTAGTTTCAATGGGGTTTTATGCAGTTATCACGTTTTGGAGAAATTACTTTATTAGTGATTTCAATGTTAACCATCATGGTAGGGGCGGTATTAGCGCCTGGATTAAACTCTATTGCACCTGCCCTAGGTGTAAGTGAATTTGCACCCTTGCTCATCACCTTGCCGGCATTAGGCGCTATTTTATTTGCGTCATTTTTTGGAAAACTCATTGATAGTGTTGGGGCTCGCAAAACCCTAGTCATAGCCTTGTGGGGATACTTACTATTAGGTATTGGTGGTATTTGGGTATACGGCCTGTTATGGGTAAGTATCGATCGAATTTTATTAGGTGGTTTTGCTGCAGGAGTAATGGCATCAGGCACCGCGATTATTTCACAGTGGTACCACGGCAAATCTAGGCTTTCTGTCATTGCTAAACAAGGCATGGCCATTGAACTAGGCGGCGTAATAATCCTGTTTTTAGGTGGCTTGTTAAGTGAAATTGATTGGAGAGCGCCGTTCTTGCTCTACGGGCTGGCATTGGTTTGTTTGGTGCTAACTGCGATTAGCATTCCTCGTAAAGAGCCTGAAACTCAGGGTGTTACTCTTAGCGAAAGTGGCCAAATTAATGAAAACTTACGGTCTGTCTTACTCCATGCCGTATTAGCCATGTCACTGTTTTTTAGTATGTTTATAACGCTGCCCAGTCATCTTGGCGATTTAGGTTACAGCGAAGCCGAAACGGGCTATTTACTGTCTTTTATCTCACTAATGGCTGTTTTATCTGCGCTGGTTATGCCACATGTGGTTAATGCTAAATCTGAGAAAGTAACGTTATTTTTGGCTTTTTTAAGCTTTGCCGCAGCCCATGCAATCTTCGCTATTGCTGAAACCACGAGTTTACTTGTTGTGGCATCGCTATTTGCAGGTACGGGATTCGGGTTTTCTATACCACTACTTAATCATGCCACCGTTGAGCGTAGCTCTGATACGAATATGGGCAGGAACTTAGCGTGGTTTGCCATGGCGGTATTCTCGGGTCAGTTTTTAACCTCGGCACTTGAGTTTTTACCTGTGGCAGACAGTGGTGTATTTTCAGTCTGCGGGGGCATTGCCGTTCTGTGTTCGATTTACGTGATGAAAACAAAAGCCTAGTTAGGTAACTTAAAAAGTAAGTAAGCAGTGTTAGCACTGTTTACTTACTCAAGAAGCTAAATAACTACAACAATATTACCTATTAAGCACATTTGGCTAAATAATCATTGAGCCCCGCTAAATATTGCTCTTTTTCAGCCGTACTCAGCCAGCTTGCCTTAAAGCTGTTCGCCACTAACGTACTTAGCTCATCTTCGCTAAACCCACCTTCCTGCTGAAGCGCAATAAGGTTTTCATTTAAATAAGCACGAAAATAGGAAGGATCGTCTGAATTAATCGTTGGCATTAATCCACGTTCAAGCATGGTTTTTATTTCGGTTGAGGTTAGTGATTGCACTACGAATTGATTCGATACTGGGCAAATGGTTAACCCAATATTTTTTTGTTTCACTAAGTCGCATAATGCGTCTGAGGCTAAAATATTTACGCCGTGATCTATTCTGTCTACATCGATATCTTCTAATACTTGGCGAATGTGCTCTAGGGTATTGTGTTGGTTCACATCGCAATGCATAGTGAGTTTTAATCCCCACTCACGGGCTTTAGCAAACACCTCTGCAAATTAAGATGGTGGGTTATTGTGTTCATCTGAATCTAATCCCACACCAATAAGTTTACTCAAATGAGGTTCAGCCATGAGTAAGTGTTTCATAGCCGACTCGGCCGACATGTCACGTAGAAAACACAATATAAGATTGCTTTGTACACCAAGCTTGGTACTTGCATCTAGTTGCGCTTGATAGATACCGTTAATCACAGTATCGAAATCTACACCACGGGATGTATGTGCTTGGGGGTCGAAAAAGAGTTCAACATACACAATCTGCTGCGCTGCTGCTTTTTCAAAATAAGCCATGGTAAGTGCGTAAAAGTCTTCCTCTTCAATTAGTACACTCATACCTGCGTAATAGATATCTAAAAAGGAAGGCAGGTCGTGAAAGTTATAAGCGGCAATCATTTGCTCTGGGGTTTCAGCATTAAGCCTTATGCCATTTTTCTGAGCTAGTGCAAAGCTCAGCTCTGGTTCTAACGTGCCTTCAATATGAACATGGAGTTCGGCTTTTGGCATCTTTTGTATAAATTCTTGCATATGGCCTCGTGTTGTTTTTAGAAAAGCGCGCACAAAGCGCATTCAGTCTGAAATCCAGCTAGTTTACGACGCTGTGTCATGTAGGTTTATGTATAGATTCACATAAAAAGCAAAGCTAAACGATGCAAAAAACAAGCCTTAGTTAAAAATCATTACAATCTATTGGTTGGCTTAAGTTATTAATAGTAATAGATAAATGACGACTTTAGCTCGAATTTATGACCAAAAGGTTAGTGCCCAATGATGAGTAAATATGTGCATGAAGTGGGGAGAAGGACACTAGCGTTAATGGCGTCACGCCACAATAAGTGGCAGATGCATTGAGTTAGTGCAGTGTTGCCCGTCACAATTGTCCGTTGCAGTTGTCCGTTACAATAATGGAAATTTCACCACGCGCCGGTATGCTCTGTGTAAATTGACCGCTCAATAATAGGGTGTTTAAAAGGATAAATGGCGAAAATCCGAGTAACGTTTTGAATTACTACTTGTACAAATCGTTCCGCGCCAGCAAAACCCACCAATTTAGGGTGCTCCCATAAAATGGTAGCTTCACCACTAATGAAAAGAATGTCGCCGTTGCCATCGTCAATAAAGCATAAGCCAACACGTCCATCAGATTCGATATTCCCTAAGGTATTAAAAAATTTGTTCCCGCTAAAATCAGGAAACAAAAGTGTATTACTTTCTACTTTTACAAACCCTGGTTTTCCACCGCGATGAGAAACATCCAGTCCGTGACGGGGATCGGCGGTAAATTCACTGTGCCGCGAAGCAATGTAAAATGTATCAGCCTGAGCTACTAGCAAAGCATCGTTCTTCGTTAACTCGTTAGATTGCGCATGCTGAGCCTTAACGTTCGAATTCGTGCTTGAGCTGGTAGCCAGTGCGGGCGCAACATCACGGAGCAAGGTATCTCGGGGATGTATATACTGAGGACAGTTTCCATAACTTTGTTCTACTTGAACTCGTATAATACCGCCCCGATTGTGAAGTATTAGTCCGTTAAGCCTGTTACGGCGGCGGGTACTCAGCTGTAACCCAAGTAGCGCAATTTTACTGCCAGTATTCACATCTAACTGTGCGGTATCATTGATTAACCAATCTACATTGTCGCTTAAGGCCAAAGAAAGCTGAGTAGGCGATGGCGACTCAATGTAGTGATGATCGTCTACATTAGTATGTTCGCCCCAAAGTGGTATCGCCCAAGGATGACCATGACTATCTACTACACCAGCCACCATAAACGGGCTACTGCAAAAGAACGCACGGTGCTGTTCTGGCATAAAGGGGCGAATAAAGCCTTTCGTCTGCTCACCGATACGCTCAGCAACGCCTAAACGTTGCTGAATGCGATACTCTTCAGAATGAAAGGCACTTGTATTGATACTGTTCATAACGAACCTTAAAGTCTGTAATCCGCTGTCGCGGAATTTGCCATAGGGATAAAATTATCCAGCGATTCAATACGGTTAATCCAAGCTTGAATGGCCGGGTAAGGTTGCAACGAAACCCCACCTTCAGGCGCGTGGGCGATGTAGCTGTACATGGCAATATCAGCGAGAGTCAGCCTGTTAGTAGCCAAGTATGCTTTAGTGCTCGATTCGATACGTGATTTGGGACCTAATAAGGTATCTTCCATCACTGGTAGTAAGATTTTAGTGGTTGCTAGTGCGGTGGGGACGTCGATATTGGCAGCAAAAACATATTCAAGACGAAGCGCCGCAGGGCCTTTGGCGAGCTCACCGGCAGCTACCGAAAGCCAGCGTTGAACATTGGCTTTTTCAATTGCTGTCGTACCCACCCAAGGATAGTCACTGCCGTAAGTATCGGCTAAATAAACAATAATGGCATTGGAGTCTGAAACGGTGTGTTCACCATCAACAATCACCGGCACCTGTCCGAAAGGGTTCTTGGTAATAAAGTCGGCAGACTTATGCGCACCGTTTACCATATCAAGATTGTGATTTTGGTAACAAATACCAAGCAGAGACATAAACAACTCTACCTTGTGACAGTGGCCAGATTTCGGGTTTCTATAATGAATAATCGGGTTATTTTTTAGTGTGTTATTAAGCGCATTTATAGATAATGAAGTCATTGATATTCGCCTTATAAACCAAGTGCGGTAAGACTTGGGAAATTAAGTGGGCGACTATCGTCCTCCCAAGTCAGCTTACGTTCGATGTCATTGATAGGGTGGTCGTTAATACTGGCAATGCGGCGCTGCATTAACCCTTCTGGGTTGAACTCCCAATTTTCGTTACCATAGGTACGAAACCATTGACCTGAGGCATCTTGATACTCATAAGCAAAGCGCACTGCGATACGGTTTTCAGCGTGTGCCCACAGTTCTTTAACCAACTTATAGTTAATTTCTCGCGCCCATTTTCGTGTTAAAAAGGCCTCAATTTGTGCTGTTCCGGTAATAAACTCAGCACGGTTTCGCCACTGACAATCTGGTGTATATGCTGCTGCAACTCGCTTAGGCGAACGACTATTCCAGGCATCTTCTGCCATACGAATTTTTTCAATAGCGGTGTCTCTTGTAAAAGGGGGAAGTGGAGGTCTCACAAGCTCATCCTGGTGATTTAAGTTGCAGTTAGTATGATTGCTTGATAAAAATAAATAATTACTCAATTTTGAAATTTATAATTTCACTTTTTGAAATAATAAAGTGTGTAGACTAGTTAGCTAAACCCGTTAGCAGAGAGCAAATAGCCCGTTATGGATAGAATACAAGCTATGTCAGTATTTGCTGAAGTCGCCAAGCTTGGAAGTTTTGTGAACGCTGCCGAGCAATTGTCGATGTCACCTCCGGCGGTAACGCGGGCTGTCGCTACCCTAGAAGCCCAGTTGAACACACGCTTATTTCATCGTACTACACGTCGTATTCGTTTAACCGAAGCGGGCATACAATATCTTAATGACGTACAAAGAATCCTGGCAGATATTGCGCAAAGCGAGGCCGCTATTGCGGGGGTTCAACTATTGCCCAAGGGCACGCTGAGTGTGACGGCACCGGTTTTATTCGGTGAGCTTTACATCACGCCAATTATTGCTCAGTTTTTACGAGATTTTCCTGAAGTGAATGTGCATGCCTATATGTACGACAACATCGTTGATTTACTCGATACAAAAATTGATGTGGCAATAAGAATTAGTAAGCCTAAAGACTCTGGGTTATATGCCACTACGGTGGGGTATGTAAGAAAGGTAACCGTGGCTTCTGCAGAATATCTAGCTAATGCCCCAGCGTTAAGCACGCCAGAAGATTTAAAACATCATACCTTGCTGTACCCAAGTGACTTTACTGAACCGCCGGTATGGAATTTCAAGCGCAATGGCAAAACGGTAGCAATTCGGTTGCAGCCAAGATTTGAGTGTAACCAAAATCGTTCAACAATTAGCGCCGCAAAATCTGGACTAGGTATAACTCGCCTTATGTCGTATCAGGTTGCAGATGCGATAAAGAAGGGCGAATTAGTCAGTGTGTTAGATGAGTTTAATGACGCTAAGTTACCAATCCAGGTGGTCAGTCTTGAAGGCCGTCATAACCTAGAAAAAGTGAAAAAATTCGTAGAGTATGTCAAAAATGCCTTAGCAAAAGACGTGTACTTGAATTCGTAATTTCACGTTATTTCTTTTTGTGATCCCCTTTTGTTACTTGCCTTCATTAATGACCTCGTTTCTCTCTCGCTCGTAGGTGTCATAGCTCTTTTGATATTGAGCTTCGCACTCTTCTCGTTGTGCGCCATAGAGTTTACGGCATTCTTGAAGACGGTTCTCTTGAGTGGCCTCATATAAGTCTTGCGATGTGCAGGCGAATAATAACGGGGATGCAGTTACCACTAAAGCGAAGGACCCGAGTTTGCTACTAAACATAAATTACCTTTGCGAAGAGAAGTGCCATTCTCATGGCTTATAGATAATGGTTATGACGGTACAAATCCCATTTGGTTCATTGATTTATCCGTCCATTTTTTAATGCTATCTTTATGCAGGTTTGATAAAACTAGCCCCATTAATAAAGAGTAAATAACCAGCCTTATGATTTCTTGGAAAGTATTAACATTTAGCCAGCTCAATACCCATCAGTTATTCGAGCTTATGAAACTTCGAGTAGATGTGTTTGTGGTAGAGCAAACATGCCCATACCCTGAACTTGATGAAAAAGACAGGCATAGCGATACGCGACATTTATTAGGCTTTAACGGCGACATGTTAGTCGCTTATGCCCGTTTGATACCTGCGGGTGTGAGCTATCCTGGCGTCAGTATTGGCAGAGTGGCTACCCATGCAGATTTCAGAGGCAATGGTGCAGGGAAAAATTTGTTAGCTGAGGCTATCAAGCAGTGTGAAAACTTGTGGCCGAAAGAAGATATTGAAATTGGTGCACAAGAATACTTGTTAGCCTTTTATCGTAAATTTGGTTTTGTGCAAACCTCTCAAATGTATTTAGAAGATGATATACCCCACGTAGATATGAAGCGTAAAGCAGTAGCTTGATTCAAGAGCTTGATCCACGTACTGCTGAAGGAATAAGGGCTGGTTAATACCAGCCCTTTAAAATAGCGGTAACCGTTATTGGTTGGGAAGCATTTCAACCAATTCGTTTAAATCATTCACGTTGTAATCTGGCGCAATCGCCAATGGATACAATACCTTTCCTGGGCGTGCAATAAAGGCAGCTTGCCAACCGGCTTGTTTAGCGCCAGCGATATCCCAACCGTGTGCTGCAACCAACATGGCATCTTCAGGTTTAACTCCCATTTTTTCAGCAGCCCATGCATATGTGCGAAGATCAGGTTTGTATAGATTGATATCTTCAACACTTAAGCGATGTTCAAAAAATTCAAGCAAGTCAGCATTTTTGAATTGGGTATACACACCTTGGTTAGAAGAGTTGGTCAAGCTTACCAGTGTATAACCTTTATCTTTCAACGCTTGTAAGCCACTACGTACATCTGCATGAGGCGGTAAGCTACGAAGTGGGGTAACAATAGCGGTTTTCGCTTGTTCTTGGGTAAGCGGAATACCTTCTATTTCAGCCACCATCAATAACGACGCCACACCAATTTCACCGAAAGTGTGAAAACGCTGGGTGGTAGAGTCTACTAGTGAGTGATGAAGCATAGTTGAAAACCACAAAGGTAGTAACTCATTGCGGCCTCCTAGCGCTTCGCCTACGGAGCTGCGCATAGCAGTAAGGTCGAGCAGGGTTTCATTCACATCGAAGAATATAACTTTAGGAGGTACAGGCTTAGCCTTTTCCATTGTGGTGTCAGTAGGCTGTTGAGCATAGCTTGAAAATAACGGCAATATGAGTAGTGCCGCAGTAATAAATCGTTTCATAAGGGGGCCTCTTTGATGAGTAAGCTAAGTAAGCGAATGACTAATAAGCGTGGGTTTTACGAGTGATCTAAAAATAGAGACTTAAAAATAGACGCTTACATTTTGAATGATTGCTCAAAACGATAAAGGACTTTGCAATGGGGTTCAATAACTTTTTGAGTGTTTGTTCAAAATTGCTATGATGTAAACAGATAAGTAGAGAATAAACGAAAGAAAGGCTCTCGTGATGGCTAAAGCACAATTCGATAAAGACAGCATATTGGATAAAACCATTATGCTGTTTTGGCAACAAGGCTACCATGGCACGTCTATGCAAGACGTCACCTGCACCACAGGATTAAAGCCTGGTAGTTTATATAATAGCTTTGGTAACAAAGAGCAGTTGTTTATTGCAAGCCTAGACCGTTACGCACAACGTAGTGCTGACAAAATGAAACGAGCAATGGCGCATGGAGTTGGCGAGGGCATTATTATGCTGCTGAACGACATGGTGGCCGCAAGAGGGCAGAAAGACTATACCCAAAAAGAATATGCAAGCTGCTTTATTATTAAAACCCAATTGGAACTTACCAGTACCGAACCTAAACTGGCAGAGCTCGCTGTTAGCTACTTAAGCCGTACTAAAGCCCAATACAAACTAGCGATTGCTAGCGAATATGGTGAAGCGCTGAGTGAGGTGTATGCCACATCAGTCATGATGGCTATTTTTGGTATTCGGGTTTACGGCTATCAGCAGCCGAAGGAGGCTGATGTACTTGAAAGCCTGAGGCTGTCTTTACCCTGGTTGCCTTGGAAAAAACACTAATTTAATGTTGCCAAGGCGATATCGGTTTGCCTCGTCAATTCACCGTTTATCTTCCAGTGGTCTGGGCTCCAACCCGCTAAAAATCGATTGAAATCAGCACAAGCAGTGGGGTATAGCGCTCGCCATTCCTGTTCTATTTCAAGATATTGAGATTCGTACTGGGTGCCTATTAGCTGGCTACGAAGGCAATCGAAATAATAATCTAAGCTGCTAGTGGTATGGGTTCGTTGATCGCTTTCACTTAATGCGCTGCCAATAAAATAAGCCACGTCTTTCATTCCCACTCCTAACCCCGTGTATTGAAAATCCACGCCACCGCATTGGCTAAAGTCAGGGGTAAAGCAAAAGTTCGCAACCTTGGCATCACCGTGCAATAAGGTTTGAAACCGTGCCGATGAAAGCTGGGTCGATAATCTGCCGGCTTCCTTTTTTAAAGGGCCATCTTCCATAGCTTGCCATTCATCTTGCCTCGTACTCAAATGCCAATAAGTGCCTTCTGGCCAAACATTGGAATCAACAATGCCCATAAAGCGGGCATGAAATGCTGCCAGCCAACGCAATACCGTCTGCGCTTGTTTTACACTTAGCGAGGTTGCACGTTGGGTGTATCCCGCGTGATCTAAATCGTCCATCACTAAGATATGTGCACTGCTATTGTTTTCACCGCTCGCTGCTGCTAGGCAAGCAGGGGTTAGGCAGTCAGTTTTAGTGCTAGATTGCAAGTAGGTGTAAAAGTAGTGCTCTACCTCAAATGAACGGCATTTTCTAAGATGACTGGTATTGCTTTGCCATCCTTTAGGGTGGCTGATTTCTAAGGAAGGTTGAACGCATTTCGCCACCACAGGGGTTAAGGCGTTTTCAGTGTCATCAAACAAGGTGGCACGAAAGCATGCGCCATAACCACTCCAGAGTGACTGAATAAGCGTTGGGGAGCGTACTTCTTTATTGGTTGTTCTTGCTAGCCAATCAATCAAGCTGGGTTTAACTTTATCCATTGCCTTACTCCCACAGTACAACAATATAATTAACCAATAAAAAAGCCGCAATTAAGCGGCTTTTTATCGTTTATTAGCAACCTTAGTTCCTAGTCATGGCGATAGCCACCAGTGACTATCGTTATCAGCAACTAGGGCTGCTAGTCACGCTTAGGCGTTTTCATCAACACTGGTTGGCAGTGTTGTTGGCGCTGATGCAGCGGCACTTGCTTTCGCAATAGCTGCGCTTCTACCCGATACTACAATGGCTGGGCGGCTATCATCAGACTTAGCGGTAAGCGCTACGTCATTGAAAGTGTCATCAACCGATGCAGGTGCTGCCATTGGCGCAGATGCATTAATGCGGCCACGGCTGCTAGCAGGCGCACCTGTAGTAATAGGCTTAGTTACCGCAGCTTTCGCCTTCTTAGGCTTGGCTTTCGGCGCAGGTTTAGCCGCCGTTTCACTTACTGCTTTAGCAGAGTCTTCACCTAGGTTTATTTCAACCTGTTTAGGTGCAGCTTCGGCGGCAGGAGCAGGAGTAACTTCAGCTTTAGCTGGCTTAGGTGCATCCGCTTCACTTTTTGGCGAAGCTAGCTCGAACTGCATTTCGTCTTGAACGACTTCAGGTGCTGGCTCAGCTGCTGGCGCTTCTGGCTTAGCTGTTGCAGTTTCTGTTGTAGCAGGCGCAGCCTTCTCTTCCGATGGGGCTAATACACCAGGCTTAGTGGCTTGAGTGTCTTCTGTTTTAGCAACAGAAGGCACTTCAGCGTTTTCGGCAGCGGTATCAACAGTAGTTGGCTGGGCATTCTCGTTTTGAGTGTGCGCAGTATCTGCTTCAAGTTTACCTGGCATAGCCGCTTGTGTATCTTCTGCACGAGGTGCTGATTCACTCACGTTGGCAGCAGGCGCTTCTTGTAATGGCGTAGTGTCAACGTTTGCAGTTGACTGTTCACCTACCGGGGCGCTGTTGTCATCATTAGACTGCTGCGCTTCCTTCTTGCGGCGCTGACCAGCAGCACGAACATGACGAGGAGAGCGACGTGAACGGCCACGGCTTTCGCGTTTTTGACCATTTTCATCAGTGTCGTTGTTCGCTTGCTCTGAAGAAGATTGAGTATCTTGTTCAGTGGTCGACTTAACATCAGTTGGTTGAGAGGCTTGCGCTACTGGCGCTGCTGTTTCAGAAGCTGCTGGTGCATCAGTTGATTGAACTGGCGCAGTATTAACTTCTTCAGTTTCAGCAGGCGCTGCTTTAGCAGGTTTAGGCTTATCAACGGCAAGAGATTTAACTGGTTTGCTAGCCGGTGCTTCATTTGACTGTGTATTGTCATCTTTTTTCACACGTACGCTGCGACGAGTATCTCTGCGTTTGCGGCGCTCAGCCACTTCTTGTTTCTTCTGTGCTTCCTGAGGCTTAGCATCTTGAGACTTGTTATCTTGTGTCTTAGGCGCTTCGTCTTGGGCGTTAGTTCTGCCTTGTTCTTGCTTAGGCTTCTGAGTCTCGTCACGAGGTTTACGAGGCTTACGACCTTTGTTGTTACTCGCGCGTGGCTTGTCGTCTTGCTCAGAACGCGGCGTACGCTGTTCTTGTTCGCCATCTTTGTTTTGAGGCTGGTTACGACGAGTATTTTTTCTTGGTTTGCGACGACGATCATCGCCATTGCGGTTGCGAGACTGATTGCCGCCACGGTTGTTGCGACCTTCAGATTGCTTCTGCTTTTCTTTTTCTTTCGCTTCAGCTTCTGCTTTCGCTTTTTCGTCTTCACCGCCAAGTACATCACCTAACCATTTACCAATACGGGCAAAGAGTGAGGGTGAGCTTTCAGCTTTAGCTTCAGGCGCTTCTGCTTTAGGTGCAACCACTGGCGCAGCGGTAGGCGCAACAAGCCCTTTTAATGCTGGCTCTTCACGTTTAACCGGCGCTGAAGTTGTGGTTTCAGTTTCCGTTTCAACCGTTGGCATCAACTCTACTTCGTAGCTTGCATCATCTAGAATATCATCTGGACGGCGGCGAGTTACTTGGTAGTGAGGTGTTTCAAGGTTGGCGTTAGGGATAAGCAATAAGTTAACGCCATGACGCTTTTCTAGGCTTTGAATCGCTTTACGCTTTTCGTTAAGCAAATAGGTGGCTACTGATACAGGAAGCTGAGCTTCAATTTGGCCTGTGTTTTCTTTAATGCTTTCTTCTTCAAGAATACGCAAGATAGACAGTGCTAATGACTCGGTACCACGAATGGTGCCGTGACCTGAACAGCGAGGGCACACATGGTGCGCTGAATCACCCAATGATGGGCGTAAACGCTGACGTGACATTTCAAGCAAGCCAAAGCGAGAAATACGGCCTAGCTGAACGCGAGCACGATCGCTGCGAACCGCGTCTTTCATGCGGTTTTCAACTTCACGTTGGTGACGTACTGGAGTCATATCGATAAAGTCGATAACAACCAAGCCACCTAAGTCGCGTAAACGAAGTTGACGAGCAATTTCGTCAGCTGCTTCAAGGTTCGTATTTAGTGCTGTTTCTTCAATATCACCGCCTTTGGTTGCGCGGGCAGAGTTGATATCAATAGAGGTAAGCGCTTCAGTAGGGTCGATAACAATTGAACCACCAGAAGGTAAGCGAACTTCACGTTGGAAGGCCGACTCAATTTGGCTTTCAATTTGATAATGACTGAACAAAGGTACTTCGCCACGATAAAGCTTAACGCGGTTGGCAAAGTCAGGGCGCACAAGTTGGATGTGCTGCAATGCTTGTTCGTAAATACTGGTTTTATCAATTAAGATTTCGCCAATATCGCGACGTAGATAGTCACGAATTGCACGTACAATTACGTTACTTTCTTGGTGAATTAAGAAGGGCGCTTCGCGCTCTTCAGCCACTTTAGAAATTGCTTCCCAGTGGGTAAGTAGTACTTTTAAGTCCCACTCTAACTCTTCGTAAGATTTCCCTACGCCAGCGGTACGAACAATTAAACCCATGCCATCAGGCAGGTCTAGTTTGTTCAAAGATTCTTTAAGTTCTGTACGCTCATCACCTTCGATACGACGAGAAATGCCGCCGGCACGAGGGTTATTTGGCATTAATACTAAGTAGCTACCTGCCAGTGATAAGAAAGTAGTAAGCGCTGCGCCTTTTTGACCACGTTCTTCTTTATCAATCTGAATGATAACTTCTTGGCCTTCCTTAATAACATCTTTGATGTTTGGGCGGCCTTCGAAACGGTAGCCTTTAGGGAAGTAGGTGCGAGCGATTTCTTTAAGAGGTAGGAAACCGTGGCGATCTGCGCCGTAGTCTACGAATGCCGCTTCGAGGCTTGGCTCAACGCGGGTTATTTTACCTTTGTAAATGTTTGCTTTTTTCTGTTCGTGCCCAGGACTTTCGATGTCCAAATCGTATAACCGCTGCCCATCAACAAGGGCAACACGCAACTCTTCTAATTGAGTTGCATTAATTAACATTCTTTTCATTGTATCTAACTCTGTTTTTAATACAGCCGTCCAGATACAAAATTAAAGTGACATGTACAAACCCTCACCGCGCAATCTCACGATTGGACGGGGACCTTGTTGTAACGCCGCATTATCCTTGAACTTACGTGGCATGTAACGTTTTTCGTTACTCGTTCCGCGTTTTATATTGTTCTTAAGGATGTCGGGAGCGACATACCCTTATCTCTATCTATCTTTTTAACAAACACCGCTCTTAGGCTGGCGCTTGTTTGTCAATTCAATTCTGTTAGCTAAACGGCGAACTTATTTTATGTTCGCAAACAGCATCTGAATTATCTAACGGCAGTGTAGTCGTTGCCTCTATAATTCTCGTTCCAGATATAAAATTGCGTGTTCATTGAATAATGCAATTGGAACGTGACACTGTTCTTATGGATAACAAAAGTGGCGAAATAAGCGGGTAACGAATTAACCAGCTCTAAATGCTCACTATGTTAAATGTTGTGTTTCACCGGCATGATTTGGCCGCGTAAAATACAGTTTTTATTATGGCATCAAAGGTTCAATTTAAGCAAGGTGTGAGGGGTAAATAAGCCCAGATAATGCGGTTTTTCTGTGCTAAATGCTCGTTTAGTATCAAAAGTAGCCAAAGGGTTTTATTTTTAAGGCACATTAAAGTTTCTGTATCGGTCTGCTTTTGCATTGCGTTATAATGGAGTCTATGAAAGAACAAACCCAACAATCAGTCCGTTTCGTTACCGTTGAACCCGATTTAGCAGGGCAACGTGTAGACAATTTTTTGCGCACCCAATTAAAAGGCGTGCCCAAAAGTATGATTTATCGCATTTTGCGTAAAGGTGAAGTGCGCGTAAATAAGGGTAGAGTAAAACCCGAATATAAACTCGTTGCCGATGATGTAGTGCGTATTCCGCCTGTTCGTGTATCAGAAGGAACGCCTGGGCCATCGCCAAAACTTGATAAAATTGCAGCGCTAGAATCGCAAATATTATTTGAAGACGAGCGCATTATTGTGATCAATAAACCTTCAGGCATTGCTGTTCATGGTGGCAGTGGTTTGAGCTTTGGTCTTATTGAAGGTTTACGCGCACTGCGCCCCGATGCCAATTTTATGGAATTGGTTCACCGTTTAGACAGAGACACCTCTGGCTGCATTCTTATTGCTAAGAAACGTTCGGCGCTTCGTCATATGCATGAGCAGTTGCGTACCGGTAAAATGGATAAGCGCTACCAAGCCTTAGTGGCAGGGCAGTGGCCTGAAAACCGTTTTAAAGTAAAAGCGCCACTTCGAAAAAATGTGTTGCAGTCTGGTGAACGCATGGTGAGTGTGAGTGAAGATGGCAAGCCATCCGAAACCCGTTACCGCATATTGCAAAAATTCGACACTGCCACTTTGGTAGAAGCTTCACCTATTACAGGTAGAACTCACCAAATCCGAGTTCACTGTTTACACGCCGAGCATCCTATTGCTTGCGACCCTAAATACGGTGATGGCGATTTTGATGAGTCTATGCGTCAAAAAGGGTTAAACCGCTTATTTTTGCACGCACATAGCATTTCGCTAATTCACCCTGGCACAGAAGAACGAGTTAAATTTACCGCTCCGTTAGATGCCACATTAACCAATACCTTAAAAGCGTTGTCATAACGCTTTAAGGTATTCGGTAAATTTACTTATTAATTAAGTTCTATTTATTTATATTAATTCTCTTATACAGAAGGAACGCGGTAACTATGCGCTATAAGTTGGTTATTTTTGATTGGGACGGCACCTTAATGGATTCTGCCGATAAAATTATCAACTGTATGCAGATAGCAGCAAAACTCTGTGAAATGCCTGTTCCTAGTGCTGATGCGGTGAGTCACATTATTGGTATTAGCTTAAAACCTGCTATTAAGCAGTTATTTGGCATTGATGATGACGCCCTAGCTGAGCGTTTAGTGCTGGCTTATAAAGAAGCCTTCGTAAGCCATGATGCTACGCCGTGCCCGTTATTTAATGATGTGCAAGAATTGTTGTTAGCACTAAAAGCAGAGGGTGCCACCCTTGCTGTAGCAACAGGGAAAGCGCGTAGAGGTCTTGATAGAGCATGGTTGCAAACCGAGACTGGCCACTTTTTCAGTGCATCACGATGTGCTGACGATGCGCAGTCGAAACCGTCACCTGACATGCTACTGCAAATTTTAGACGAGCTAAAAATCAGTGCTCACGATGCGGTTATGATTGGCGACACCACCTACGATATGCAAATGGCGAAGTCTATTGGTATGCGCAGAATAGGGGTTTCTTACGGAGTGCACGCACAAGTACACCTTGAAGCATTGGCGCCCGAAACCATTGTGCACTCCATTGGTGAACTTCAGCAATTTTTGCTTCGCTAGTTTGGCGTTCAATAGCAAAGCAAATCTTCAACAGCTAGGCCTTGGCAGTCGCTAGGTCTAGCAAATCGATATCAAAATGTTTGTCTAACATATTATGCAGCAGCATCACGGGAAGCCCTATTAAAGTATTAGGGTCGCGGCTGGTAATGCGTTCGAACAATAAGGCCCCCATTCCTTCACATTTGAAACTCCCCGCGCAATCAAGTGGCATTTCGGCTTCAACATAAGCACGTAGCTGCGCTTCTTTATGGCTACGAAAATACACACAGGTTTCTTCGGCTCGGGTAATGGTGTCTAAATTACTAGTAAGAATATCGGGTAGGTCATCGTCGTCTTCAGCTTTACACAAACTTATCGCAGTGTAGAAATACACCGATTTTCCCTGGCACATTTTTAATTGCGCTACAGCATTTTCAACTGTGCCGGGTTTGCCAAATATAATCTTGCCGTCTGGACCTTCTACAGAAGCAACTTGATCACTTCCAATGACAATTCTCCCTGGCTGTTGTTGAGCAATTTTTTTTGCTTTTTCGAACGCTAAACGTTTACACAACGCAAGGGGTGTTTCATTGGGCAGGGGAGTCTCATCTATATCTGGTTTGCTTATTTCAACTTGAATACCAATATTCGACAATAATTGCTGGCGGTACTTCGATGATGAAGCTAGAACGAGTGTGGTCATACTACAAAACCTCAATCTTACATTAAGTGTTAATTAACCGAATTACGCGTTGCGTATCCTCTAAAGAGTAATCACAACTTACCCTAAATATAGCGTGTTTTAATAAAGGAGCGTAATCCCGTTTGCCAACTTGGGTATTTTCAACAATACGCTATTTTACCAACCACCCCATGTTTTAGACACATCATGTTCTTTTTACTTGTTATTTGGGGTTATTCCCTTAAAATTCTGTTTATGAAAAGAAGTACAAAATCGCTAAATTATTATACAAAAATGCCCATTAAATCTTTGACAGTGGGATATGGAATCTATAGAATGCGCGCCCTATGCAGAAAGTGAAACTCCCTCATACGGTCGAACCGACCAGCAGCGCTATGAAACGTTCCGATTATCGGGGTGTTCTTGTGTCTGAAGATATGGAACGATTAAGTGGGGCTGTTGTCCGATGTAGTGAATATGTGGACGTCGATGTGCAGTTCAAAAAAGACGAGCAGGGTCTTACTGTATTTCACGGTCATTTAGGCACTCAGGTAACACTTCTCTGCCAGCGGTGTAATGGTGAATTTGATACCACACTTGATGTGGATTTTTGTTTTACTCCAGTGCAGGGAGAAGAACGAAATGAAGAAGATCCAATACCCGAAGCTTACGAACCGGTAGAGGTCAACGACCACGGAGAAGTTAATCTGCTTCAGATATTTGAAGACGAGTTACTTTTATCTTTGCCCATCGTACCCCTTCATGCAGAGGAGGAGTGCTCAGTGAAAAAAGATGATATGTCATTTGGAAAGATTGAACCGGAACAAGAGCGAGAAAACCCTTTCGCGGTTTTGAAAGAACTTAAGCGAGACCAGGAGTAAGTTATGGCTGTACAAAAAAATCGTAAAACGCGCTCTAAGCGTGGTATGCGTCGTTCACACGATGCATTGACTGCGTCGACTTTGTCTGTCGACCCAACGTCGGGTGAAACACACCGTCGTCACCACGTGACAGCTGACGGTTACTATAAAGGCAATAAAGTAGTCGGCGCGTAATACGGCGTCTACATCTTGTCTAAGCTAACCATCGCGTTAGATATCATGGGGGGCGATCATGGTCCCCCTGTTATCCTCTCTGCGGCTGTAAAAGCCATTGAACTTCATTCTGACGTTCATTTTTTGCTATGCGGCGACCAAGCCGTTATATCCCCAGCAATTCAAAATCTCACCGCTTCTCAACGAAGTCGGGTAACTGTATCTCATTGCGACCAAGTGGTTGAAATGGGTGAGGCGCCTACCTCCGCGTTACGTAATAAAAAACGCTCTTCGATGCGCCGTGTTATTGAATACGTTCAAAGCAATGAAGCCGATGCGTGCGTTAGTGCAGGTAATACCGGTGCGCTATTAACCTTATCGTTTTATCTATTAAAAACCTTATCGGGTATTGATAGGCCAGCGCTTATCAGCATGATGCCCACCGCGAGTCATCACAATGTTTTCTTGCTCGATTTAGGCGCGAATGTAAATTGCACGCCTGAAATTCTATTCCAATATGGTGTGATGGGGTCGGTGTTAGCGCAAGAAGCAGCAGGTATTCCTTCTCCTCGTGTTGCGTTACTAAACGTGGGCGAAGAAGATATAAAAGGAAATGCGTACGTAAAGTTAGCCGATCAATTATTTAAAGATGCACCAGGTATTAATTATATTGGCTATGTAGAAGGTGATGACATCTTTACCGATAAAGCCGATGTGGTGGTTACTGACGGTTTTACCGGCAATGTTGCGCTTAAATCTAGTGAAGGACTGGCCAAGTTGGTTATCAACGAAGTGAAGCGCCAGTCTCAAAAGAACTTTTATACGCGGCTAATGGCCAAAATTGCTTTTCCATTGCTCAAATCTATCTATAACAGCGTGAACCCCGACCAGTATAATGGTGCGAGTCTGATAGGATTGCGCGGCATTGTTATCAAGAGTCATGGAAATGCATCTAAAGACGCCTTTTATTACGCCATTGTGCAAGCAATGAAAGAAGCAAAGATGCGAGTTCCAGACAAGATAAAAACGAAGATAGAAACGGTTTTATTGGAGCAGCTTTGAGCAAATATTCTCGATTTATCGGTACCGGAAGTTATTACCCTAGTGATATACGAACCAATGCCGATTTGGAAGTTATGGTTGATACCAGTGATGAATGGATCACTGATAGAACCGGTATTAAAGAACGCCGAATTATAGGTGCTGAAGAAACCGCTGCGACCATGGGTGCAGAGGCAAGTAAAAAAGCCATAGAGATGGCAGGCATCGACCCTCAATCAATTGACATGATAGTGTGTGCTACTACTAGCGGACGCTATGCACTTCCTAGCACTGCCTGTGAAATTCAGCGCATTTTAGGTATTAACGGTATTCCTGCATTTGATGTGGCAGCTGCTTGTGCAGGTTATTGCTATGCATTAAGTGTGGCCGACCAATACATCAAATCTGGCATGGCTAAGCGTATCTTAGTTATTGGTACAGATTGTCTTAGTCGCCTGATAGCGCCTGAAGACCGCACTATGGTCATTTTATTTGGCGATGCTGCCGGTGCCACTATTATAGAAGCCAGCGATGAGCCGGGTATTTTATCAACTCACATCAACGCTGATGGTTCTTACGGCGATTTACTTTACGTTGGTAACCCAACCCGTGGCGATGAAGCATCGGTTCACGAAAACTGGGGCGTGATGCGCGGAAACGAAGTTTTCAAAGTTGCCGTGAACAAATTGTCTGAAGTGGTTGAGCAAACCCTTGCGGCAAACAATATGCAAAAATCTGATCTGGATTGGCTAGTGCCTCATCAAGCGAATTTCAGAATTATTAAAGCGACAGCAAAAAAACTAGATATGTCGTTAGAACAAGTGGTAGTGACGTTAGAGAAATACGGTAATACTTCGGCTGCCACAGTACCCACAGCACTAGACACCGCTATTCGCGATGGTCGCATTCAGCGTGGGCAACATTTATTACTAGAAGCATTCGGCGGCGGTTTTGCGTGGGCATCTGCGCTGGTACGATACTAGTTTCTTCTATTAGTCTTATTGAATTCGTTGTATTCAAAAATTCGTTGTATACAAAAAATAATAAGGAACAACAATGACAAAAACAGCCTGCGTCTTTCCAGGGCAGGGCTCACAATCTGTGGGCATGCTTAAAGAGTTGGCCGACAGCCATCCTTCGGTTGTAGATACCTTCAAAGAAGCTTCAGACGTATTAGGTTACGATCTTTGGGATCTGGTACAAAACGACGCCGATGGGAAATTGAACGAAACCCATATCACTCAGCCCGCTTTGCTTGCAGCCAGTGTTGCCACTTGGCGCGTACTAGAAGCTCAAGGCATTGAAGTGAGTTACTTAGCGGGTCACAGTTTAGGTGAGTATTCTGCGTTAGTGTGTGGCGGTGCCATGTCATTCGCCGATGCGATAAAGCTGGTTGAAGCTCGTGGACAATATATGCAAGAGGCGGTGCCAGCGGGTGCCGGTGCTATGTATGCCATTATTGGTCTAGATGACAACACCATTGCTAATGTGTGCCACCAAACGGCTATTGCCACAGGTGATGTAGTGTCTCCGGTTAATTTTAACTCGCCAGGCCAAGTGGTTATTGCGGGTGAAAAAGTGGCCGCTGAGCAAGCTGCTGCTGCATGTAAAGAAGCGGGTGCTAAGCGAGCGCTTCCACTAGCGGTAAGTGTGCCTTCGCATTGCGAACTTATGCGCCCTGCTGCTGACAAATTAGAAGACGCGCTGGCGACATTAAACGTTCATACCCCTGCAATTAATATCATTAATAATGTTGATGTGACCATTGAAACTGACGGTGCATCAATAAAAAGTGCGTTGGTACGCCAATTATATTGCCCCGTGCAGTGGACGCGTACCGTTGAGTACTTGGCTGCCGCAGGTGTTGAACGCATCATTGAAGTAGGCCCAGGTAAGGTACTTACAGGATTAAATAAACGCATTAATAAAAGTTTAGAATCCATTGCTGTAAACACCCCAGAAAGTGTGGAAGCATTAAAACAATAAGGAAACGCTATGAGTCAGTTAGAAGGCAAAGTAGCACTGGTAACAGGCGCAAGCCGAGGCATTGGTAAAGCCATTGCTAGTCAGCTTGCAGCGCAAGGTGCTACGGTTGTGGGTACTGCTACAAGCGACAGTGGTGCAAGTGCAATTACTGAATATTTATCTGAGTTTGGTGGCAAAGGTATTGCACTAAATGTTACCGATAAAGACAGTATAGATGCTATAATCAAGGAAATTAATGACACTTTCGGTGGCATTGATATTTTGGTTAATAATGCAGGTATTACCCGTGATAACTTGTTAATGCGTATGAAAGATGACGAATGGCAAGACATCATTAATACCAACCTTACAGCCATTTTTACGCTATCAAAAGCGGTACTTCGCGGTATGATGAAGAAACGCTTTGGCCGTATCGTAAATATCGGTTCTGTGGTAGGTAGTTCGGGTAATGCTGGGCAAGCAAACTACGCAGCAGCGAAAGCAGGTGTTATTGGTTTTTCGAAATCTATGGCACGTGAAGTGGCTTCTCGTGGTATAACTATTAACGTTGTTGCGCCTGGTTTTATCGATACTGACATGACAAAATCATTGACGGACGATCAAAAAAGCGCAATTTTTAAAGATATTCCTGCTAACCGTTTAGGTGAACCTGATGAAATAGCAGCCACTGTTGCCTTTTTAGTGAGCAGCGGTGCAGCCTATATTACAGGCGAAACTATCCATGTAAACGGTGGTATGTATATGGGTTAAATTCACGAAAATTGTGAATTTAACTGTGTTTGGGGTGGATTTTCCCCGAACTTGGATGTAAAAATAGAACATTAAGAATTTGGGATGTCGCTGGTTTGACCAGAAAAATTGTTTAAACTGGTGCTTGCAAGCTTGTACCTTGCAAAATAAACTAGCGGCACTTTGACTATCTAGTGACGTTTAAGGGAAACCTAGAATTATGAGTAACATTGAAGAACGCGTTAAGAAAATTATCATTGAACAACTTGGCGTAAAAGAAGAAGAAGTAAAAGCTGAAGCTTCATTCGTTGATGATTTGGGCGCAGACTCACTTGACACTGTTGAGCTAGTAATGGCGTTAGAAGAAGAATTTGATACTGAAATTCCTGACGAAGAAGCAGAAAAAATTACTACTGTTCAGTCAGCGATTGATTACATCAATGCTAACAAAGACGCTTAAGTCTTCGTTATAGTAAATTAAAAAACGGCTCTCTTTAGAGCCGTTTTTGTATTCCCACCTTATTGGTTCCAATGCGAGGGCTTTTTGTGACAAAACGTCGCGTAGTGGTTACTGGTCTTGGCATGCTTTCACCTTTGGGTCTTTCTGTAGATGAGACTTGGCGTCGTCTGTTAGCAGGCGAAAGCGGTATTGGTGAAATCACCCATTTTGATTGCAGTGACTATTCCACCCGTTTCGCAGGTCAAGTTGATAACTTCGACCCGCAGGAATATATAGAAAAAAAAGAAACGAAGAAAATGGACAGGTTTATTCAGCTGGGTATTGCAGCGGGTAAACAGGCCATGGCTGATTCGGGCTTAACGATAACTGAAGAAAATGCACACCGAGTAGGTGTGGCTATTGGTTCAGGCATCGGTGGGCTAGAGCAAATTGAACAAAACCACACCAAATTAATGAATAGCGGTCCTAAGCGCGTTTCTCCATTTTTTGTGCCTTCCACTATCACCAACATGATTTCTGGCTTTTTGTCTATCATGGAAGGGCTTAAAGGGCCGAATCTAAACGTAGTGACGGCGTGTACCACTGGTGTGCATAACATTGGTATTGCTGCGCGTACTATCGCGTATGACGATGCAGATGCCATGCTAGCAGGCGGTTCTGAAGCGTCTATCACGCCATTAGGTATTGCTGGTTTTTCTGCGGCACGTGCATTGTCTGCACGAAACGACGATCCTCAAGGCGCTAGTCGCCCTTGGGATAAAGATCGTGACGGTTTCGTCATGGGCGAAGGCGCTGGTGTAGTGATGCTAGAAGAATACGAAGCGGCAAAGGCTCGTGGTGCAACCATTTACGCTGAACTTGTTGGTTTTGGTATGAGTGGCGATGCTTATCATATGACATCACCACCTGCTGACGGTGAAGGTGCGGCGGCTTCAATGAGTAACGCTATTCGCGATGCAAAAATTGAAAGCAGTGAAATTGGTTACGTTAACGCTCACGGGACATCAACGCCAGCGGGTGATATTGCAGAAGTGGCAGCGGTTAAACGCGTGTTCAACGAACATGCGCACAACATGCTTGTAAGCTCTACTAAGTCGATGACAGGTCATTTACTTGGTGCAGCAGGCTCTGTAGAAGCTATTTTCACCATATTGGCACTACGTGACAAAATGGCACCGCCAACCATTAATTTGGATGAGCCAAGCGAAGGATGCGATTTAGACTTCGTGGCAAATAAAGCAAAAATGTTTACTTCAGACTATGCGCTGTGTAATTCATTTGGCTTTGGTGGTACTAACGGTTCGCTTATTTTCAAACGAATTTAAGCCCAAGCAATCGTTTGGACACCCTTAGTTATTGATTAAAGGCAGCGCAAGCTGCCTTTCTTGTTTGCGCACAACAACTTGGTATACTGCACGGCAGACGTTAATTATTAGAGCTAGTTGTGAAAATAGTCGCAAACACCGACACCACATCGTCAACCCCTTCATCCTCCGATGCAATTGCCTTAAACGACAGGGCACTGAACTATGCTGATGGCGTTTTTACTACCATGTGCGTTAGTCATGGAAAAGCAGAGCTACTGTCTTTTCATCTTGCTAGGCTCAATCATGATGCCAAAGCATTGGCCATTTCCCTCGACATGACTGCACTAAAACAGGCTATTGATGAGTATATCAATACACTTACTGCATCACTTGAACATCCCAGCATTAAAAAGGTAATGAAGATCCATGTATCTTCAGGAGAGGGCGGTCGAGGTTACGCACGAGATGCCCAAGCGCCTGCCATCGTTCGATTTTCTAGTCATACTTACCCTACGCATTATGCTGAATTGCAAACAACCGGGTTATCGGTAATATGCGCGAAAACACCACTCGCTATCCAACCACTTTTAGGCGGCATTAAGCATATGAACCGGTTAGAGCAGGTATTGGTTAAGCGTGAAGTAATTGCGGCCAATGCCGATGATGCCTTAGTGTTCGACACGCAAGGGCGCCTTATTGAGGCCAGTGCTGGAAACGTATTTTTTCAAACTGACAGCGGATGGCACACGCCTAAGGTAAATAATTGCGGTGTAAATGGTGTTGTGCGCCAGTGTTTATTAAGTGTGTTAAAGCCAAGCTCGTCAAAAGACAGCGACATAAGTAGCAACGCTTTAGTCGTTAATGAAGGCGAGTACACACTGGCTGATGTAGCTAATGCCAAGGCACTAGTGATCACCAATGCCTTAATGGGCGTAATGCCCGTTAATAACGTTGTGCTAAACGAAGGAAAAACTGGCGATGAGTTAGTATTTAATGCGGCTCATGAAGGGGCAAAGATCCTAGCTAGGTTAGTATTAGATAAAATTCAGGAAGATCATGCGAATAGTTATTAGCATTGGGATAATGCTGGCGCTTGTATTGGGTGCAATTACCTTTGGCGTTTTATATGTAAATGGGCAAGCTTCATCGCCCTTGTCGATTTCTCAACCCCAGCTTTATACGGTAGAAAAGGGCAGTAGCGGATATAAAGTGGTAAGGGAGCTTCGGGCGCGTGATTTAATCGATAGCCCTGAATTAGCCACCAAGCTTTGGCTTAAATTCTTTGCTGCCAATACCCATGTGAAATCGGGTACATACCGTTTAACACCAGGACAATCATTGCGCGAAGTGTTTGCCACATTAAGTCGTGGCGAAGAGCATTATTTTGCGGTGAGTTTGGTAGAAGGGCTTACACTAAAAGAGTGGTTGGTTACCCTAAACGCGCAAACTGAGCTTATTAATGATGTATCGCTAGCTCAGGTTGACGAGACGATTAAAACCACAAGTACGACAAGCGAGAATAAAGCAGCCCCAATATCATGGCTGAATGACGCTAGCAGCGCTGAAGGTTTATTTTTAGCCGACACGTATTTTTTTACCGCTAATACTGCGGCCAGTAGCATTTTAAAACGTGCCCATAAGGCTATGTTAGATTATGTTGAAACCCAATGGCAGCAACGGCAAGCAGATTTGCCATTGAACTCACCGTACGACGCCCTAATATTGGCAAGTATTATTGAAAAAGAAACCGCGGTGAGCGAAGAGCGAGCTAAAATTGCGGGGGTCTTTGTGAACCGGCTACGTAAGAATATGCGTTTACAAACGGATCCCACCGTAATTTACGGCATTGGTGATACGTATGATGGTAATATTACCCGTAAGCATCTTCGTACGCCCACACCTTACAACACGTATACTATTAAAGGTTTGCCGCCCACGCCTATCGCGATGGCCGGTAAAGAAGCCATTTGGGCCGCATTAAACCCGATGGAAACCGATGCTTTGTATTTTGTTGCTAGAGGTGATGGTAGCCACGAATTTTCATCTTCGCTGGCAGCCCATAATGCGGCTGTGCGAAAATATCAGTTAAACCGAAAATAAAAAGTCCAACAACGAATAATTATGAACGGAAAGTTTATTGTAGTAGAGGGCCTTGAAGGGGCCGGAAAAAGTTCAGTGATTGGGCTTATAGTAAAGCAATTGCAAGATGCAGGTATTGCGGTTGAGCAAACACGCGAGCCAGGCGGTACGCCTATGGCTGAGGCTATTCGCGAGTGCGTTAAACACGATTGGGACGAAACCGTAGCCGAAGAAACAGAATTATTGTTGATGTATGCGGCGCGGGTACAGCTATTAACTAATCGTATACTTCCTGCGTTAAATGCAGGGCAGTGGGTCGTCGGTGACCGGCATGATTTATCTTCACAAGCCTATCAAGGCGGTGGTCGTGGCGTGAGTGCTGATACCATGAGTGCCATTAGCAAGATAGCGCTCAACGGTTTTAAACCTAATTTAACCTTGTACCTAGACGTTGAACCAGCCATCGGCTTAGAACGCGCTAGGGGCAGGGGAGAGCTTGATCGTATTGAACAAGCAGGCTTGGCTTTTTTTGAGCGTACCCGTGAACGGTACTTAAGCCTCGCAGCACAAGATGACAGTATTGTAGTGATTAATGCCATGCAAGCTATGGAAGATGTGCATGAAGACGTGATTACAGCCGTGCAGGAGTATCTTTCTTAATGCAATCTGGGCAAATGCTACCTTGGTTCACTGATACCTATAACGAATTGCTTGTACGCTATTTTAATAACAAGCTGCATCATGCGCTGTTATTCATTGGCGCTAAAGGTATTGGTAAAGCGAAGCTGGTGGCAGGGCTGTCGGATACCCTCTTGTGTAAACAACCAACCCCGCAAGGTGCATGTAATGCATGCCAAAGCTGTCATTTGCGCCTTGCTGGTAATCACCCCGATTTTTACGTACTAGAAAGCGAAAAGCAGTTGGGCGTGGATAAAATTCGAGAAGGTATTGCCAAGTTAAGTGGTACGGCGCAAATGGGGGGCAACAAGGTGCTGGTGATCCCTGTGGCCGATAGCATGACAGAGGCCGCGGCTAATGCACTCTTGAAAACTTTAGAAGAGCCCACCAATAATACATACCTGCTGCTAATCACTGACAGTCTTAACAGAATAATGCCTACCATTTTGAGCCGATGTGAAAAACATTCGCTGGGTTTGCCTGACGTGCAAAGTAGTTTGGCCTATTTACAGCAACAAGGCGTACAAGATGCCAGTGAAGCGTTATTAGAAGCCTATGGTTACGCGCCACTTCGTTTAGAAGCTGCACTTAATAGCGAAAGCGATTTTAATTATCGTACTTTCACTGACGGTATGGGCGCATTACTTGCTAGTTCAGGAAGTCAGCAGCTTTTAGCTCTTGCTAATAAATGGCAAAGTGATGCTGTTCAGGTAGCAACGTGGTGCCAACATATGGCCCATAAAGCGTATGTAGAACGCCAACAAGCGCAAGATTACGCGCGTTATAGGGCTTGCGTAGAGGCAGTTAAAACCTTACAGCACCCAGGGGTGAATAAATCCATGGTGTTGGTCAGTATTCTAAAACAATTTCAGCGCTAGGCCACGTTGTTAGTGGGTTAGCCGTAAAAAAGATAGGTATATTTTGTTCGTAGATTCACATTGTCATTTAGACAGATTAAAGCAATCGCCAGAAGAATTGGCAGAAACTCTTAACTTTGCGCGCACTCGCGGTGTAGAGCACTTTTTATGTGTGTGCGTATCGGTGACCGATTACGACAGCATGTTAGAAACGGTAAAAGACTTTGCTGATGTCTCTGTCTCTTGTGGCGTACACCCTCTTCACCAAGAAGATGCATGTACTTACCATGAGTTACTTGAAAAAGCGCAAGACGATGCGGTAGTAGCGATTGGTGAAACAGGCTTAGACTATTTTTATAGCCCTGAAAGCAAAGAGGTTCAGCTAACGTCGTTTGTTGATCATATTAAAGTCGCTAACGAAACGAAAAAGCCGCTTATCATTCACACTCGTGATGCCCGCGACGACACCATTAATTTGCTGCGCGAGCATAAAGCTAGCCATACAAAAGGCGTGCTGCATTGCTTTACCGAATCCCTTGAAATGGCGCAGGCCGCAATTGAAATGGATTTCTACATCTCTATTTCTGGCATCGTCACGTTTAAATCTGCCAGTGAATTACAAGATGTTGTAAAAGCGGTTCCCCTCGAGCGCCTACTCATTGAAACCGATTCGCCTTGGCTAGCCCCAGTCCCTCACAGAGGTAAACAAAATCAGCCTGGCTATGTGGTAGAAGTCGCCGAATTTATTGCCGAATTAAAAGGTATATCGGTGAAAGAATTAGCACGTATTACCACTGAAAATTTCTACACTTTGTTTTCACTTGCCCAACGTAAAGCCGCTTAAGCGACCGGAGAGTTTAAAAATGCCGCAGTGGCGTACAGGGTTAACAAAAAGCTTACACGCTAGCAGAAGCATGCCTGAGAGCCGTTATTTTCAGTTGGCAACCGCAGACAAAGACGGTGTGCCATACTGCAGAACCGTGGTGTACCGAGGCTTAAGTGACGACAACAAATTAATTGTTATTTCTGATACCCGTACCGAAAAATACAACCAATTGTCGCAGCAAGCGAAAGCGCAAGGCTGTTGGTATTTTTCGAAAACTCGTGAGCAGTATCGATTCAGTGTAAATGCGACTATTGTGACCGAAAACGAAGATAGGGCGCTAGTAGAGGCGCATTGGGCAAAATTGTCTGATGCGGGTAAGAAGCAGTTTCTATGGGGCGAGCCAGGCACACCACGAAACAATGGTTTACCGCTTCAGATTGCAGGCGACTATTCTGTGGCCCCTGAACATTTTTGCGTAATTTTGTTAGATATTTTCAATGTGGACTATTTGAATTTGCGTGGCAATCCTCAGTATCGCGAGTTACATCGTCGTGACGAAATGGGTAACTGGATTAGCCAGTCAATTGTTCCCTAACGCAGTACATTGAATGCTAGTGCAGCGCACTGAGCTTAGCTACGTATTGAGCTTAAGCAGCACATTGAACAAACAGAATTAAATCAAAATAATAAAAAAACGCCAGCAAAATTGCTGGCGTTTTTAATTTTAAGTTAGCTAATGGTAGCTTACTTATATTTACTTACTCGAAGATTTTCGAGATTGGCGTGTCGCCTTTAAATAGATAAGTCGTCACATTACTTGTGTCGCTGCGATTAACTGCCTCCACAATAGCCGTAGCCACATCTTCTCTAGGAATAACAGCATCGTCTTGGTTGTCTGGCATATCAGTAGACACCAAATGCGTACCAGGCTCGTTTAACAATGTGCCTGGACGTAAAATAATATAAGGCACGCCGCTATTCATTAAATGCTCGTCAGCCATGTGCTTAGCAACTAAATAAGGCTTAATGCTAGAGCTTACTGCGTCTGGATCGCCAGCACCTATTGAACTTACCATCACAAATTTAGGGGTGTTAGCTGCCTTGGCATAGTTTGCCGCGTTTCGCGCAGCCCATAGGTCGATAAGAAGCGTTTTATCGTCGCCCGAATTACCGCCGCTGCCCGCAACGAATACAACGCAATCTGCACCTTCGAAATGCTCAGAGAAGTCTTTCTCAAGATCTTGCTCTTTCACTACTAGGTTGTCGTTTTCAAAGTCGTCTAGCTTTTCAGGGCTTCGAACAGGAGCCACCACGTGGTGACCTGCTTCGAGTAATTTTCCAGTAGCCTGTTTACCAATTTGGCCTGATGCGCCAATGACAAGAACCTTAGCCATAAATGTTACCTCCATGATTGAATATGGTTATTCATAAGCGTGGGAGGGAATTTCGATCACACTGTACGATGAGTTTCATCATGCTGCGCTGGTCAGCGTAAGGGCGTAAATTGAAGATCTAGGCAGCGAAGTGGTTAACAAAACGAGTGAAAATAGGGGCTAAACCAGTAAATTAATATCACGCTATTTTACAACAGCGTTACGCCCCTCAGCTTTACCTTTGTAAAGTTTTTTATCAGCAGCGTGTATGCATTGCTCTACGCTATCGCTTTCACGAATATCTGCAATTCCTGCGGTAATAGTTACATGTACATCATGGCCTTCGCAGTGAAATGACGTTTTCTCAACAGCTTTTCTCAATTTTTCACCTACCCAATAGCATTCATGCACGTTAAGCTCGGGCAGTAGGATCAGAAACTCTTCGCCACCCCAACGACAAATAACGTCAGAATTTCTCAAGTTCGTACGTAGCAGCTCAGATATTTTAACTAATATAAGATCGCCAACATGATGACCGTAAGTGTCGTTAATTCGTTTAAACCAATCAATATCAACAATAAGTAATGAAAAGGCTTGTGCGTAACGCTCGTAACTGTCCCAAGCCTCGTGAGCTCGGCTGGTAAAATAGCGCCTATTTTTCAAACCGGTTAACGAGTCTTGACTTGATAACTGCGTTAGTTTTTCTACCACGTCTTCAAGATCTTTAGTTTTTTCTTCCACCATTTTTGCTAGCGCAACCGAACGGTTTTTAAGGGTTTGAATACGCCACCACACAAGTAGCGTTAATAGCAGAAAAGCGGATACAAAAATGGCACTTCGCCATACAGGTTTATCCCACCATGGGGGAACAATACTGATTTGGAGCGTAGCTTCATTTGGAGTCCACACTTTTTCTTTGTTCATCGCTCGAATAGTGAGTGTGTAATTCCCAGGGGCTAAATTGGTATAGGTAACCGCGCGGCGGCGATGATCCGTAAAGCGCCACTTATTATCAAACCCAGATAATAAGTAGGCATAACTTACTTCGTTAGCACGGGTAAAATCGAGCGCCGCAAATTCTACAGAAAAAGAAACATTGTTTGAACTAAGTACCAATTCTTCAATATTGGTATTCGGATAGAGGTTTTCTGACCCACTGCTGTGCTCATTAATAATTTCAATATGCGATATATTAACTTTAGGCGACCAAGGTTGTTGTTTAATATCAGTGGGCTTGAAGCGAGTGAGACCCTGTGGGCTACCCATAAATATAGTGTCGCCAGCGGCTTTCACGGCGGCGCCTATGTAGTAGCCCGCTTCACTAACACCATTTTGTGCTCCAAAATATGAAACGGATGACAGGGTAGAATCGATATGAGCGATGCCTACCGTTGTGGAGATCCATAGCTCGTTTTCTTGATCTTCAATGATAGCGCCAATCGAGATGTTACTTAAGTAACTGTCTGCTTCTATCTGGGTAAATGACACGGAGAAAATCTCGTTATCCTCAACCGCCATAAAATAGATACCGTTTGCCTGGGTGCCAATCCAATAGCCGCCACGTATAGACCGAGAAACCCAAGTTACTACTGCGTCTTTAGGGAAATTAGCGTTATTTTCACCTACATTGCGTATTTCACCCGTAAATTTGTTGGCAAAATACAGGCCCGATATGCTGGCCAGCCATGCACTCTCGTTATCTTCAAACACAATACGAGTGGTAAGTGAGATTGGCCATTGGCGAATAACTCGGTTTTCGGAAGGGCGATACACAAAAACACCATCGCTGTAGCCGCCGTACCAAACATCACCATCGGCATCCACGTTGAGGGTATAACCAGCCTTGCCCTTCAATGCCACCAAATCGAGTTGTTCACTGGCAGTATTTAATTTGGCTAGCCCCGCGCGAGTAGATAGCCAAACTGAGTCTGACTGCTTATCGTAATGTACCGTTAAAAGCTTGTTTGAAGATAACTTACCTTCAGACTCAATCATCGAGGTATAGGGGCCGCTAACCTTGCCAGACTGATAATTGTAATGCCAAAGGTTCTGTTCTGTAGCAAGCCATAAGGCGTTATCGGAATGGGTAGCAATACCAGAGATATTGTTACCAATAACAGCGCTGGTTGAAAAGTTGGACAGTACAGGGTTGTGAATAGAAAACCCATTATCACGCGACCCCGCCACAATGGCGCCAGCTTCTGTTTGATACAGTGATGTAATGTAATTATTTGCGAGTTTCGATTGAGCAACTGATAACGACACAATCTCTGATGCTTCCTTAGCACGAATAATGTTTACTCCGCCGCTGGTGGCAATCCAAATATTGTCGTTGCGCTGAAACAACACGCTTAACACATCATTAGATGAAAGGCCGTTACTTTCATCAAAACAAGTGGACACGGAAAAATCGTTGCTAGCAAACAAGGGGTAACGGCACAGGCCATCAGAGCCAGTGCCAATCCACAAACTTTCGTCAGCAGCTAGTGCCATCAAGGTTAAGTTTGTACCCGCCAGTTGCTGAAGCTCTAAGGTATTGAAAGCGGAATTAAGCTTGTATAACCCCGAGGTTGAGCTAAGCCAAACGTGACTATTTCCATCAATAACAATGTCGGTGAGTGTACTGGTCACGTTATCTAAAACAGCAACTTGAACCAATTTGTTCAGTAGCGTTGAAAAGCGATAAAGCGCGCGACCACTGATCACCCAAACGTTACCACTCTTATCAATTTTTATGCGTTTGATTAAGCCTGCTTTTATATGACTAGAAACAGAAATGGGAAAGTGTTCAAAGGTTGCCGTTTCGATATGAAATCTACTAACCCCAGCAATGGTGCCAATCCATAAGTACTCTTTGTCTAGTGAAGACTCAATTTGAAAAGTCGTTACTGTGTAGAGCCCATCAGACTCTACCTCTTGCCACTTACCGAAGTGCTTAAATTCGTTTCCATCAAACCGGTCGATCCCCGCTTGCGTTGCCAGCCAAATATAACCGTTTTTATCTTCTGCAATGTCTAAAACCGATACCTGTGATAAGCCTTCTTCGATAGAAAAACTTTTAAATACAGGCAGGGGGAAGTCAGCAGCACGAGATGTGGCCGCTAAAGAAAAAACAATAGGTAATAGTATAGTGGCGGTAACCAGAAATCTTACCACTACAGAAAACATAAATACGCTCGGGAATTGGGATCAAGCGCTACGATATACTAGGGTTAGCCTAGTAAAAATGGGACATAAGTATTAATTTTGTTGGCGCCAACGATTAATGCAGATAAAAAAGAACCCCGATTAACGAGGTTCTACTATTAAATCATTTAGTTGGCTTAAAAATTACCATCCACACTGACGCGTCGCATTTTGCTCATCTAACCACGTTTTTAACGGTGCAAAGTAGTCAGCAATGGTACTTGCATCCATTTCAGGTGAGCCAGTAAGGGTTTCTAACGCATTTTGCCAAGGTTCACTTACGCCCATTTCAAGCATGGCGTTTAGCGCGGTACCTGCTTCTTCACTGTTATAAATAGAGCAGCGATTAAGTGGGCCTTCGTCACCTGCAATGTCACACAAGGCTTTATGGAACTGGAATTGCAAAATATGCGCTAAGAAATAGCGAGTGTAGGGCACGTTAGCCGGAACATGATATTTAGCGCCTGGGTCGAATGCATCAGCAGGTCTGTCTACCGGTGCTTTTACGCCTTGGTATTTTTCTCTTAATTCCCACCAAAGTGTATTGTATTGGTCAGGTGATACTTCACCTGCCATCACTTTCCAGCGCCATTGATCGACCATTAAACCAAACGGAATGAAAGCAATTTTATCTAGCGCCACCTGCATCAGCATGCCTATGTCGTTAGATGCATCTGGAATTTCGTCAATCAAACCAATTTCTTTAAGGTACTTAGGGGTGATAGAAAGAGCAATGGTGTCGCCAATCGCTTCATGGAAGCCATCGTTAGCTGAACCGCGATACAGTAAAGGCTGGTCTTTATAAGCACGTTGGTAATAGTTGTGACCCAGTTCATGGTGAATAACGTTAAACTCTTCTCCCGTTTTTTGAATACACATCTTTATACGTAAATCGTCTTTGTCGTCTAAGTCCCATGCTGAAGCGTGACACTGCGCATCTCGGCCTTCAGGTTTTTGGAACATAGAACGTTCCCAAAACGTATCAGGCAGCGGCGCAAAGCCCAATGAAGAAAAGAAAGATTCAGCCTGTTTCACCATTTTTATTTCATCATAGCCTTGAGCCATGAGCGATGAAGTAACATCGGGTACTGACATTTCTTGTTCAGGCTTCACGATATCGTAAACATTGCCCCAGGTTTGCGCCCACATATTGCCTAACAAGTGCGCTGGAATTGGTTGGTCTTGAGGAACCAATTCTTCACCATAATGCTCACCTAACTTAGCACGAACGTGGCAGTGTAGCGATTCGTAGAAAGGCGCAACTTGTCCCCATAACCTATCAAGTTCTTTCGGGAAGTCGTCGGCTGGCATATCGTATTTACCGCGCCATAGTTCGCTCACATTTTGAAAGCCTAATTCAGCAGCGCCTTCGTTAGCCAAATTTACCTGTTGTTCATACAGCGGCTTCATAGGCACAGACACTTCTCGCCAGCCTTTCCAGTACTCTAGTAAGGTGTCGGCATCGCGAATAGTCGCCATTTCACTGCTCATCTCTACCAGGCTTTTACAGGTGCCATCTTCCATGCAGTACTGGCCGGAACCATACATTGCACTTAGCTCAGAGCCAATTTTAGCAAGTTTTTCTGCTTTAGCCGGATCTGACGGAGGTGGCATGGTCAGCCCGTTTTTAAGCAGGTTAAGTTGACGACGGGTATCTTCATCAACTTCAACATCGTTAAATTTAGCCGCTTCTTTGGCTAACACCGCGACTTTGGTGGACAGTACTTCATTGAAATAGGCACTTACTGCGGCGGTATCAAAATTGATGTTAGTAGCATAACTCCACTCGGCATGAGCGGCTGGCACTTGCATTTTACTAATATCGTTTTGCGCATTGATAAGGAATTCTTGCGCTTCTTTAGCAGTAGGTGCCGCAGGCATCGTTTCAGTTTTAGTGGTAGCTTCACCGCAGCCTATTAGCGTAATGCTAACGAATGCTGCGACAATGGTGCGTTTGGTAGAAAACATAAGTTTGCTCTTGTCGTTGTTGTTTTTATGTATTGGGAAGTACACGTATTAGGTTTATATTTTGGAGTGACTAGCACGCTTTGTAAAACAAATTTGCAACAAAAAGCGATGTTTCCATTTAGGGAGTGTAAAGGCTTAGCCTGCTACAACTAATGCTAGACAGTGACTGATAAGCCGTATTTACTGTGTGAAATTTTGTTTTAATTTAAGAGGGCAGAAGGTAACCTTTGTTTTTCCACCTTAGTAGGCCAAACGCCGCTGTCAGTTGACTACGTGTTATAAGCCAACGGTAATTTCAGGAATTTAAATGAATGTAGAGGTTAGCTTTAGGTTTCTATCGCTCAACAAATTGCAAGCTCACACGTTAGAACGAGAAGTGGCGAATTCATCTGCTCGTTATGTTGAGGACAAAAATTGTTATGTGGGAACAATTCCACTTACCGAGGATATCTTTGACCCATTGATGATTTTCTTCGAACGCCAACAAATAGCACTTTCCAACTGCGATATTTTTTTATCGGTGCTTAGCAGTAAAGACACCAACATCGTTGATGTTCCTACTTCGGTCAACAAGATGCTAAAGCATATTAACTGCAAGCTAGTATTCTCATACACAGCAGTGAGTAACGATCTTTAATGACAAAAGTGGGTCGAGCATTTCAGGGCTGTACTGGTTTATGTCTGCATGAATATTTTTCGCAAGTTTGATAAAATCTGTGTTTTCCAATATTAAAAATTAGAGTAGTGATGACTGACAATACAAATAAGCATGGTGCTAGTACCTCTGAAGAATCTAGCACGGGTTGTACTAACACAAGCTGTTGCCCGCCAAAAAGCCCTATTACTCGTTCAGCACCAAAGATTGGCCGTAACGATCCTTGTCACTGCGGTAGTGAAGTTAAATTTAAGAAGTGCTGCGGTAAAAACTAACTTGCCGTTTTTTAATTGTTAATAGTGACAAGTGTGTGACTATGAATAAATGAAACTTCGAATATAGCCTCAACGCGTCACAACATTCTATAACTACTGGGTTCATAAGGCTTTATGATGAGATGGATTTTGTTGGGGCTATGCGTAGTGATACTACTTGGCTTTGTTATACCAGAGCCGCGAATTATTCCTGTAGACAACGCCAGTTCTGCTGATTGGAACAAAGACACCTTTTGGTATGAACCCTGGGGCAGTTCGGGGGTCCATAAAGGTATCGACATCTTTGCTCAGAAAGGCACCTCGGTGCTGGCAACCACTCATCAACTTATCCTCTATCAAGGTCAAAAGCCTAAAGGCGGCAATATAGTACTTGCCTTAGGGCCTAAGTGGCGGCTGCATTACTATGCGCATCTTGATTCAATAGATGTTGATGGCATTTCGCTGCTTTTTAGTGGTTCAAAAATTGGTACAGTAGGTTCAACAGGCAATGCTCAAGGAAAAGCGCCCCATCTTCACTACAGCATTGTTGCGCTGTTTCCCCATTTTTGGCTTGCCGACGAGTCGACCCAAGGGAGCAAGAAAGCGCATTATTTAGATCCAATACTATATCTAAGTACCGCTGAGTCATTTTAATGGAGAAATAAATGCAAAGCACTGCTGATACAGACACTGTTGCTAAATATGAATACGTGGGATTTTGGAGTCGATTGGGCGCCTCATTAATTGACTCAGTGCTTATTATGGCAATTACCTTACCATTGTTACATGTTGTGTACGGTAGAGATTACTTGGCCGCAGGTGCTTTCGATATGGGTGCCCTCGACTTTATTATCAGTTATATTTTTCCGTTAGTAGCAACAATATTATTTTGGATTTATAAGTCTGCCACACCAGGAAAAATGGTATTAAAGTTAAAAGTAGTGGATGCTAAAACAGGCCAAGCACCCTCAATACAACAGTCTATTATTCGTTATGTAGGGTATTACATTTCGCTATTACCCTTGTGTTTAGGTTTTATATGGATTGCGTGGGATGCTAAAAAACAAGGTTGGCACGATAAGTTAGCAGGTACGGTAGTTATTCAACCTGTAAACAAAGGCGTAGAGCCTGTGAGCTTTGTTAAACCATAGCGCAATAACAAAACCCTCTGCGTTAATTATTGGATGTGTGCAATGAAGCTTGAGCAAAAAATCCCGCCAGTTGTTGTCTTTTTAATAGCGGTAATTTTAATGTGGGTGACAAACAAGCTTGCAGGTTTCTTGAGTGTTTATCACCCCTTCAAGATACAATCGCTAACCCTATGTGTATTGCTGGGAGTAGGATTCGCTTTACTGGGCGTCGCGTCTTTCAAAAAACATAAAACCTCGGTACATCCTATTAAAACTGAACGTGTTGTTAGTTTGGTGACTTCAGGTGTATATCAGTACAGCAGAAACCCTATGTATGTAGGTATGCTTCTGTGTTTGGTTGGCATTGGGCTTTACACATTCAACCCGCTTAATACTCTCTTCATTGCGCTATTTGTATGGTACATGAATAAGTACCAGATAATACCTGAAGAGACATTTCTAACCGATAAGTTCGGTGCCAGCTATACCGAATATATGAAAACGGTTCGCAGATGGCTGTAAGCAAATTCGGCGTATTTATTACGCTTACATTCTGTACCACGTTAATAGCAGTAACGCTTCTGGATTTGTTGCCAATAGAGGTGGCATACCTTTATTTCGCTACCAGCGTTACTACTTTTGCTATGTACGCTTTTGATAAATCGGCTGCACGCAAAGGTAAATGGCGTATACCAGAAATTCGCCTTCACGTTTTGAGTCTGCTAGGAGGCTGGCCTGGCGCTTATTATGCGCAAAGAAAGTTAAGGCATAAGTCGGCGAAAGTTTCATTTAAGCGAACCTATTGGGCTACAGTGGCCGTAAATTTAACGGCGTTTATTTGGCTTTTTAGCGAACAAGGTAAGCACTTAATGAATGGTATTTTTGCTTAATTATACGTTCTTTTCTTGTTGGCATTGAACGGGTAAGATTAAAAGTAAATCATGGACTAAAAAATAAAGGATTATACGGTGTTAAAACATGCCATTACGATAGCTGCCTTTTTACTTATTTTGGTTCCTTCTTACTCGTATTCAAAAGTGCGGGGAGAAGCTACGCACTTAAGTATTCATTCTGAAATACTCGATGAAGAACGTGAATTGTTCATTCACCTGCCTAATACCTATCATCTATCAAACGCGCAGTTACATTATCCAGTGCTCTTTTTACTTGATGGTCAGAGAAATTTTGGTCATGCGGTAGGCACCCTAGATTTGCTTACCCAATCTAATATGGCGCAAGAAATGATTGTTGTCGCTATTGCGAATACCCATCGCTCAAGAGACTTCACTCCGACATATGATGAGAACTACAACGAGTGGGGAAAATCAGGGGGAGCCGATAACTTCCTTGATTTTATTGAGAAAGAGCTTGTGCCCTACATCAATGAAAAATATCGCGCCAACAACTTCAAAATAATTTCAGGGCATTCTTTAGGTGGGTTATTGTCGGTGTATGCCTTGCAGTCTAGACCCCATTTATTCCAAGCTCACTTTGCCTTCAGCCCAAGTTTATGGTGGCAAGAACAGGTTATCTTTGACGACGCCGAAGCCTTCTTTTCAGATATTTCAAAACTGAACAACTACTTATATATCAATATGGGCAGCGAAGGCGGACACATGCTAACGTCTTACCAGCGCTACAAAGAATTGCTAAACACGCATAAACGAAAAGGGTTTAGTTACAATACAGATTTAGATACCACAGAAGGTCACAATACCACCGCGCTTGCTGGGCATTCGTTGGCTTATCAGAATCTGTACAAATCGTTGCAACCATCAAGTGAAGTCTTAAGCGGCGGGATACCTGCCATAAAGCAGTTTTATAAATTACAGTCTGAAATGTATGGGGCTGACATTAAGCCCAGCTATCGCGCCATTAACAGTGTGGGATACAAAGCATTATCTGAAAAAGACTATTCAACAGCTATCGCAATATTTCAAAGTAATGTCGACAGTTACCCCTACAAAGCTGATGCCTACGACAGCTTGGCGGATGGGTTTGAAGCGAGTGGTGATTTACAACAAGCGCTAGACATGAGAGCGCTCGCTATACAGAAAAGTGTGGTTGAAAATGTAGAAAACGGCGCTTATAAAACACGCCATGCAAACTTACTCAACCAGATTCAGGAGAAGAATCTTTAGCATTTTTTTCTTTCTAGAAAAGAATTTATAAAGGATATAGTTGTGATAGTTATTTATGGGATTGATAAGCACTTAAACCCAATAAAAAGGCCGTTATCAGATGCAATCCACCGTTGTATGCAATCTGTTTTGGGCATGCCAGAGGACAAACGGGCCCACCGTTTTATCCCCCTAGCCAAAGAAGACTTTTTCTACCCTGGCGGTAGAACAGATTGCTATACCGTTATCGAAATTAACATGATGAAGGGTCGCAAACCTGAAACCCAAAAAGCACTGATTAAAGCGCTTTTCAAAGAAATGGAATTTGCTTTAGGTATTAACCCTATCGATATTGAAATAACCATTAAAGAACAAGAAAAGTACCAATGGGGTTTTCGTGGCATAACGGGTGATGAGGCGTCAGATTTTAAATATAACGTTGATGTGTAAGGTTGGGGTATCACATACATTTATACCTACAACTGAGATTACAACTACATTAGGTGAGTTCGCGCCCGTATTGTATTTGTTTGAGATACTGGGTAATTTGAAGCACGAATGTTGATGAAGTACACGATAGGCAGCGATTAGCTTATAACGTGGTTTGAGTAGTGCATAAAGGGTTGTCGATGAAAATGAAAACAAAAATATTAATAACAATGTTAGGAGCCATGTTTGGGGCAATGTTACTTACCGCATGCAGTGCAATAGTAAGTAACAATACAGGTAAACAAGCTCAATCTAGTAGTTTGATGGATTTTCTTTACCCTGATGAAGAAAGCCGTGTTAAGCACCAACCTGAAATTCCCACCTTACAATTACCGGTAAAGGTTGGGCTTGCATTTGTCCCTTCAAGTAATTGGCAACGAGATGGACTACATGGGAAAGACCAAGTGGAGCTTCTTGAAAACGTGAAGCAGTCTTTTCTTCAATACGAATATATCGATCGCATTGAAATTATTCCTAGTGAGTATTTAAGCGGTGGAGAAGGGTTTGCTACGTTGGAACAAGTAGGGCGTTTATATGACGTTGATGTAATGGCGTTAGTGTCTTACGACCAAGTAACTCAGTCACTCGAAAATAACGCGGCATTACTGTATTGGACCATTGTAGGTATGTACGTAATTCCTGGTAACGAAAATACGGTACAGACCTTTGTTGATACAGCTGTATTCGATATCAAAAGTAAAAAGATGCTTTTTAGAGCCCCCGGTGTAAGCAAACTTGAGAAACGCACCACCGCGGTAGGTATTGACGATACGCTGGCCGAAAAATCATTAGAAGGTTTTGGTATTGCGGTTGATGATATGTCTACCAACCTAGATGCCGAACTGGCGCGATTTAAAACCAGAGTAAAAGAAGAAAAAATTGCAAATGTTGAACACAGAGAAGGCTACAGCGGTGGCTCACTAAACTTTTATTGCTTAATTTTACTAGGCGTTGTGTTATTTAGAAAAATGACGGTGCGGTAAATCGATGCCAAGGAGTGCAGATTGAACGTCACCAAGCAAAACCTTAAAGACGCAGTAAGCGCCAATATTCTTTCATCTGAGCAGTCTGAACAATTGATTGCGTTTTTAAACCAGCAAACTAATACCACGGCGAAGTTCGATTTCACCCACGTGTTGTATTACCTAGGTGGGTTAATTGCCATTGGTGCAATGTCACTGTTTATGAACTTAGGTTGGGAGTCATTTGGTGGTATTGGTCTCGTTTTTATCTGCCTGCTGTATGCCGCTATTGGTCTTAAGTTAACCCACGCTTTTGGGGCTAAAGCGTTATTCATACCAGCAGGTTTGTGCGCAGCCTTTGTGGTTGCCCTAACGCCTTTGGCCATTTACGGATTACAAAAAGCTTTAGGAGTGTGGCCCGATGATAGCACCTATCAGGAGTACTATAGGTACATAGAATGGCATTGGCTGTATATGGAGCTTGGTACATTAGCGATGGGCGTAGTGATGGCTTGGAAATATAAATATCCATTTTTAGTTATGCCAGTTGCCGTTACGCTTTGGTATTTAACCATGGATGTCTCGGTTATGTTGTCTGGTGGTGACTATAGTTGGGAGCTAAGAAAACTAGTGTCCATGTACACTGGGCTATTGATGGTAGGGCTGGCATTCTGGGTAGATATTCGCGCTACCAATAAAGCGGATTATTCCTTTTGGATTTACCTTTTTGGCGTTATATCCTTTTGGGGCGGTCTGTCTCTGCAGAGTTCTGACAATGAACTCGACAAGTTTTTCTACTTTCTCATTAATTTAATAATGATATTTATTGGTGTGCTGATAGTGCGCCGTGTATTTGTGGTGTTTGGCGCTTTAGGTTGCTCTGGGTATGTCGGCTACTTAGCCTTCAACGTATTCAAAGAGAGCTGGCTGTTTCCTATTGTGTTGTCGTTATTGGGGCTGTTCGTCATTTACCTTGGTGTGCAATGGCAAAAGAATGAAGCCGTTATTACGGCAAAAGCGCGAAAACTTCTGCCCAAACCATTGCAGGGCTTGTTGGCCTCGAAGCATTTATAATGAATGAATCACAAATAACAAAGCTGGAAAAACTGCCCGCCAACGCATAGCGTTGTTTTATTCAGCCAGCATTTACCCAGTTACTGGGCCAGCCTCATAGCAGGCTGGCATCAATAAGCTGGGTAGTGAAGTGAAGTAAGGTGCTAGCTTAGTGCTTTCTACCTTAATACTTTCTACGTTTTAACCCTGTCTCAGCTAAGATTTTCGCAGAGATCTCTTCAATGGAATATTTGGTGCTATTTAAAAACGGAATTTTTTCCTTTCGATACAAGTTCTCTACTTCTCGTAATTCCATTCTGCACTGTTGTAACGACGCGTAGCGGCTATTCGCTTTTCGTTCAGAACGGATTTGATGTAGTCGTTCTGGCTGAATCGTTAAGCCAAAAAGTTTGTCTTTGTAACGGCGAAGGGCCGTGGGCAATTTAAGCATGTCGCCCATGTCATCCTCGGTAAACGGGTAGTTTGCCGCTTTAATACCAAACTGAAGGGCTAAGTATAAGCTGGTGGGGGTTTTACCCGAGCGCGATACGCCCACCAAAATAATGTCGGCCTCGTCGTAATCTTTCAGGTTAGAACCGTCATCGTTGGCTAAGGCATAGTTAACCGCTTCAATACGAATATCGTACGTGGTTTCATGAATGCTGTGAGTACGATGTTTTTCTGGTTTTGAGGGCACGCCAAGCACTTTTTCAAGAGGAGCGACGAATTGATCGAGGAAATTGTAGTTAATACCGACCGATTTTGAAATTATCTTGCGAACATCTACATTCACAATTGTATAAAAAACGAGCGGCCTTTCTCCTGTGTCTTGAAAACTTTCAGATATTTTATCTAAAACCTTATTGGCTTCTTCCTCAGTTTCAACAAAAGGAATGGTATTGTGATTGAATTCAACAGGGAACAAAGACAGCAGGGCGTGGCCAAACACCTCTGCGGTAATGGCGGTACCATCTGAAATATAAAAAGCTGTGCGCACAACAAATCCTTAACATTGTCGTAATTTTATTACAAAAGTAATAAAGAGTTTACTTTCCGATTTCCCCCATTCTAAGATGATTTCGTCGAAAAGCTATATGGTTATTAATGATGACTTGATGTAACGCAAGCCTGCTTTACTTGGTACTCGTTAATATTAATAAGCATTAAGCGCGTTTGGATATACGCAGTCGACACGTATTTTACCAATGTTGGGCATGTGGCCCGCCATTGCTTATACCCTACTCAAAAATAAGCTGGAGGCTTCGGCAGTGAAAGAATTCGTACTTTGGTATCAAGAACTGGGCATGCATGATGTAGGTCGCGTTGGCGGCAAAAATGCATCTTTAGGCGAGATGATTTCTAACCTAGCTAACGCCGGTGTACAAGTACCGGGAGGTTTCGCCACAACTGCAGAGGCTTTTAATGAATTTCTAGAACAAAGTGGCCTAGAAGCAAAAATTCATAACGTACTAGATACACTTGATGTTGAAGATATTAGTGCGCTTAACGAAGCGGGCAAAGATATTCGTCAATGGATCATCGACACGCCGTTTCAACCTGAACTAGAAGAAGCAATTAAAGAAGCGTTTGTGAAATTGCAGGGTGATGCAGGTGATGAAGCATCATTTGCGGTTCGTTCATCAGCTACCGCAGAAGACATGCCAGATGCTTCGTTTGCCGGTCAGCAAGAAACTTTCCTAAACGTGAAAGGTTACGAGTCTGTATTAGTTGCCATCAAACACGTATTCGCCTCGCTATTTAACGACCGTGCTATTTCTTATCGTGTACACCAAGGCTATGACCATAAAGGCGTAGCATTGTCTGCGGGTATTCAACGCATGGTACGAAGTGATATTTCTTCGTCGGGCGTTATGTTCACTATCGACACTGAGTCGGGCTTTGAAGACGTGGTATTCATTACCAGTTCATACGGCTTAGGTGAAATGGTCGTACAGGGTGCGGTAAACCCAGATGAATTTTACGTACACAAACCAACGCTTGATAAAGGGCTTCCAGCCATTGTTCGCCGTAACCTAGGCAGCAAGCTAGTTAAAATGATTTACTCTGACGATGAAGCACACGGCAAACAAGTGTCTATCGTTGATATTGACAGCACCGAAAGCAAAGCCTTCTCGTTGAACGACGAAGAAGTCATGGAGCTGGCGAAGCAAGCGCAAGTTATTGAAAAGCACTATGATCGTCCTATGGATATCGAATGGGCTAAAGATGGCGTAGACGGCAAGCTTTATATTGTTCAAGCGCGCCCTGAAACGGTTCGAAGCCGTGAAGATTCACAAAGCATTGAGCGTTTCCAACTTAAAGGCCAAAGCAATATCGTATGTGAAGGCCGCGCCATTGGTCACAAAATCGGTGCAGGCGTAGCGAAAGTACTTGGCTCTATTGAAGAAATGGACAAGATTCAAGCCGGTGATGTGCTAGTGACTGACATGACAGACCCAGATTGGGAACCTATCATGAAAAAGGCGTCTGCCATTGTTACTAACCGAGGCGGCCGTACATGCCACGCAGCCATTATTGCTCGTGAGTTAGGTATCCCAGCGGTGGTAGGGTGCGGAAACGCCACTGACAGCATCGAGAACGGCGATAAAATTACCGTGTCATGTGCGGAAGGTGATACAGGTTACATCTATGGTGCAGAACTAGAGTTTGACGTTGTTACGTCGCGTATCGACTCTATGCCTGATTTACCATTAAAAGTGATGATGAACGTGGGTAACCCAGACCGTGCATTTGACTTTGCGCGTTTGCCTAACGCAGGTGTTGGTCTTGCGCGTTTAGAGTTCATTATTAACCGTATGATTGGTGTACATCCTAAAGCGCTACTTAACTTCGATAGCCAGCCTGCTGAGCTTAAAGAAGAAATTGGCGACATGATGGCTGGTTACGAGTCGCCTACCGAGTTCTATATTGAAAAATTGGTTGAGGGTATTTCTACCATCGGTGCTGCGTTCTCGCCTGAAAAAGTGATTGTTCGTATGTCTGACTTTAAGTCTAACGAATACTACAACTTAGTTGGCGGCTACCAGTACGAGCCAGATGAAGAAAACCCAATGCTTGGTTTCCGTGGTGCGAGCCGTTATATCTCGGAAGATTTCCGCGACTGTTTCGCGCTAGAATGCGAAGCAATTAAACGGGTTCGTAACAACATGGGCTTAACCAACGTTGAGATCATGATCCCCTTCGTACGTACCCTTGAAGAAGGCCGCAAGGTTATCGAGCTATTAGAAGAGCAGGGGCTTAAGAAAGGCGAAGACGGTTTGCGCGTTATCATGATGTGTGAATTACCTTCAAATGCCTTACTAGCTGACCAGTTCTTAGATATTTTCGATGGCTTCTCGATTGGTTCAAACGATTTAACTCAGTTAACCCTTGGGTTAGACCGTGACAGTGGCGTTATTGCTCACTTGTTTGACGAACGAGATCCTGCGGTGAAAGCCTTGTTATCAATGGCTATTCAAGCGGCGAAGAAACGTGGCAAATACGTTGGTATTTGTGGTCAAGGCCCATCAGATCACGAAGACTTTGCAGCCTGGTTGGTAGAAGAAGGTATCGATTCAGTATCGCTTAACCCAGATACGGTAGTTGAAACCTGGTTGTACCTTGCTGAAAAGCACGGCTAATCTGTTTGGCGCAAATTTTTTGCTCAAGAAGGTAACTAAAGAGGGTTACTAAAGAGGCCAACTAGCGACGCTAAATAGTTTGCAGGCAGTTCATGCATACAGCATGAATTGCCCAATAAGCAAACCTAGCTAACCGCTCAATGCGCTATTTATTAAAGCCTAAACATTAAAAAGCCCCTTAGATTGAAAAATCTAAGGGGCTTTTTTAGTACGTCTTTTTTGTGTTTTATCGCGCCTGTACCAAACTATTAGCCTTAAACCAGCATAAGCCCGTCTTAGGCTTTTAACTGGTTACCAATAGGTAATTGTCTTATGCGCTTACCGCAAGCAGCAAAAATGGCGTTACACAAGGCAGGCGCATAAACCGGCGTTGCTGGCTCACCCACACCCGCTGGTGGTGCATCGCTTGGGATAATCTCAACGTCGATTTCTATCGGCGCATCACTCATTCGCGGCACGCGGTAGTCATGGAAGTTACTTTGCTGAGCACGGCCTTTATCAAAGGTGATACCGTCACTAATGGCGGCAGTAATACCGAAGATAGAACCACCTTGTACCTGGTTTTTCACCGTGTCGGTATTTACCACAGTACCTGCATCAATGCTGGCCCACGATTTGATAATCTTAAGGTCGCCTGCATCAGACACTTCTACTTCAACCACAGTAGCTACATAGGTTAAGAAGCTTCTGTGCGCTGCAATACCAAGGCCTCTACCTTTTGGTAACTCCCGGCCCCAGCCACTCATGTCAGCCACTTTCTCAATCGCCTTACGTAGGCGACCTATATCGAGCGGATAAGCGTCTTTATCGGCGCCGTAGTTGTCGTACTCTGCATTTTGCTCAGTAACATCAACAATGCGATCCGGGCCAATAGTTTCTAGCAGGTAGTCTTTTTGATCGCGCCCGGCTTTGTGCGCGGCTTCAGCAATGAAAGACTGAATAGCGAATGCGTGGAAAATATTAGACACCGAACGCATCCAGCCTATACGCGCTTTTGCTGGCGCTTCACCACTTTCAAGTTTCATATTAGGGGTATTGATAGGATTATCAGTAAAGCCTAAACGAAGCTCGAAGCTAAATGGCGTAGTAGCGTCTTGTTGGAAGGTAGACGCAATAGGTGAAAACGCCGTACGGTGCAAGTAAGCATCAATACCGCCGTCTTCATCTAAAGAGGCTTCAATGTGCTGGGCCGATACAGCATGGTAGAAACCATGCTGAATGTCGTCTTCACGTGTCCATTGCACGCGAATAGGCTTGCCAGTCTTCATTGAAAGGTAGGCCGCTTCAGCAGAAAAGTCGGGTTTCGATTTACGACCAAAACCACCACCTAGCATGGTGACATGAACGTTAATTTTCTCTTTTGGCATGCCAATCATGGCACCCACAGTCTCCATATCGGCCTGTGGGTTCTGCGTAGCAGCCCATACATCAACACGGTCTTTATAATACATTGCCGTGGCGCAAGGAGGCTCCATAGGCGCTTGCGCTAAGTGTGGTACGTAGTAATCGGCAACTAGTTTGTTGCTCGCATTGGCGAGCACATTGGCTGCATCACCTTTCGCGCGTACCGACTTTTGTGGTTTCGAGACTGTCTCTAGCAAGCTTGCTTTAAAGGCTTCAGAGTTATAATCACCGTTTTTACCATCATCCCAGCTTACGGTAAGGGCGCGGCGGCCTTTGATGGCAGCCCAAGTATTGTTGGCAATAATGGCAATACCGCCTTTAGGTTGAAACTGTGGTGCGCCTTTCGCCGCAGGAATTTCCACAACATCTACCACGCCATCAATGGCTTTAACTGCTTTTGCATCGAAGCTTTTTACTTTTCCGCCAACAACAGGTGGGCGAACTACCACGGCAATTAATGCTTTAGGCTCAAGTACATCAGCAGCAAAGGTCGCTTTGCCGGTAACAATGTCTTTTAAATCGATGTGCGCCATGGCGGTATTGATGTAACGCCACTCACTGCGTTCTTTTAGGGTAATGCGATCGAGTTCTGGCGGAGTAATTTTTAATGCATCGTCTACCAGTTCAGCATAGGTAAGGGTTTTTCCCGAGGTATGGGTAACCACATGCTGTACTGCTGAACAAGAATCGAAGGGGACATCCCAACGGGTTGCAGCTGCTTGCTGCATAAGGTGGCGAACACTGGCGCCCATTTCACGAAGACGCTGCATGTTGTAACGAATACTGCGCGAACCATCGGTATTTTGATCGCCGTATTTCGGATCGCCTTTACCTTGGATAACCACCACTTTATCCCATGAGGCTTCCATCTCATCAGCCACAATTTGCGCCAGTGCGGTACGAATTTGTTGACCCATTTCAGAGCGGTGACACGTAATTTCAACAATACCATCGGGTCGAAGTGACACAAATAAGTTAGCCATTTTGGCTGACTCAGACGGTTTAGCTAACACACCAGCCATAGCGCGAGGTGCCGCACCCATAAAGTATGTGCCTAAAACAAGGGCGCCCGCGGTAGCCGATGACTTTAAAAAGCTGCGACGAGTTAAGTCAAAATACTTGCTCATGCTTCTTCTCCCGCAGTCTCAGAGGCAAGGGTATCAGGCACATAATATTCCACGCCAGCCATGGTTTTTGCTGCTGACTTTATGGCTTTGTGAATACGGGGGTAAGTACCACAACGGCAGATATTGCCTGACATACCTTGCACAATTTCTTCATCGCTTGGGGTAGGGTTGCTTGCTAATAAGCTGGCGGCTTGCATCATTTGGCCGCACTGACAGTATCCACATTGAGGAACCTTATGTTCAACCCATGCTTGTTGAACAGGATGTTCACCGTCTTTGCTCAAACCCTCAATGGTGGTTATTTTACTGCCTGAAACGGCAGAAACAGGCAATACGCAAGAGCGCTGTGCTACGCCGTTAATATGTACTGTGCAAGCGCCACATTGTGCCATGCCGCAGCCAAATTTAGGGCCAGTTAGATGTAATTCGTCACGTAAGTACCAAAGTACGGGAGTGGTAGGATCGCCCGCAAATTCACGTGTTTCACCGTTAACGGTAAACGTAATCATGGTCTTGTCTCCATTGTCGTAAGTGTTCGATGGTCAGTCGAATACCTCACATTGCCTGTTTGAATAAATGAAAGTTTTTTTGATTTTTATAAGGTGTTATTAATCGTGTCGTTAAATTCTATACTCGTAACGAGTTTAGCGTATAAAAATAACATGACTGTGAAGGTTATACTGAAACTTCAGATTAATGGTTTACGATGTGCGATGACAGGGGGGGAACAGCGCAAATTACGCAGTAACAGCTTAGCGCAATTTACGCATTAATAATATGCGGTCTATTCTTCTCGCGCTTGAGGTCATCATGTTTTGACTTATTTTGAGCCATCCACGAGCACGAGGCCAATCGTAGCTTAATAATACCAAACCACCTATTACCAAAAGAATTGAGCCTGGTAATAGGGTTAAAATAATGCCGCCGATAAAAAGAATGCCACCAAGGGTTAATCGAACAATTTTCACGATTACTTTTCCAGCTAATTGAAACAACTACCTGCATTGTGGTTCAAATCTTAAACATTGCCAACCAGAAAAGTGTAAACAAGTGTATAACGCGATTAAATTCGTATGAGCAAAGGTTTGCTTAGCGCCGCTATTTAGTACTTATCACTCTTAAACAAGCCCCAGCATGGCCAAGCCGCCGAAACCAATGGCAGTAATAGGAAGCGATACCAACGTGCTTAGGGCAATGATACTGGCCGCCAAGCGATGATCGCCACCTAAGTTTCTTACCATTACGTAACTGGCTGCGGCTGTCGGGGCAATAGACAGTAATAACACTATGCCTAGCTCCATGCCTCTAAAGCCTGCTAAATAAGCCATACCCACCAGTAAGGCGGGGTAGACAATACATTTACTTATTGTGGCTAACGCAATGTTATACCGGTCGCTAGAAAAAGAACGAAACTGCAGCGACGCGCCAGTACAAATAAGTGCCAAGGGCAGGGTAAGCTGGGCAAAGTATTCGCCAGTTCTTAATGCCACCTCGGGTAACGACCATTGGAAATAAGAAAATGGTAATGCTGCCACAATCGAAATAATAAGGGGGTTGCGTGCAATGCCTTTAATTTGGTTTATAGGCGCCGTAAAACCGACCTGATAGAAGTTAAGTACAAACACCGACATAACATTGTACAAAATAGTAATACAGCCCATATAAACCGATGCCGCCGCTAAGCCTTCTTGCCCGTAAGTATTTGCGCAATACGCCAAGCCAATAATCCCCATATTGGCTCTAAAACCACCTTGCACTACTACACCGCGAGCATTTTTAGGGGTCACCGTGAAATGCACTAATAGCATTAATACCGCGCATATTAGTACCGAGCCACTTATCCCAATAGCGATAAGGGTTAAGTTAGCTGCGTTTGAAAAGTCTGACTGGCTAATAGATAGAAACAGGAGTGCGGGTAGGGCAACGTTGAATACTAACTTTGAACCCGATTCGATAAAGGCTTCATTTAACCAGCGGATGCGAAAGAACACCCAGCCCATTAAAAGTAGGATTAAAACAGGCACTAGGGTACTGGTGATAAATGAAAGCATGGGAGTTAATCGATAAATGCACTAAATTCAGTAGATGAGCAATACTGTATCAAACTTAATCGAGATTGCGGCGGCAACGTGAAAATAAAATTTCACTATTTTCAGTGCGATGGGCTAAGCCGCCTTGTTCAAAATGAGAGATTTAAAAGCCTAAGCTTTGGGTGCTGCGCAAGATGAACGCTCCACCAAAGAGCAGGGCACCAGCATGCGGGTGTTCACCGATTTTGGGTTATTAATTTTATTCATTAACATGCGCGCGGCTTCGCCGCCTAGCTCATAAGGTTGCTGTTTAATAACGGTAATGGGCACCTTATAAAACTCCGCCATGGGTATTTCCTCAAACCCCAGTAAAGACACATCTTGGGCAATAGCATTATTAGAACCAGCCGTTCTTCTATGAATATTAACTATGCGTTGTCGGTCGAAAACGTGAAAGTGACCGATTTAGACATTAACGGCTACTTCTACTTCTTTAAAGCGCACCCTGGTACTTTTGCCGACTACATCGATATTAAGAATTCCCACATGGAAAACATCACGGGCGCAGTGCTGTCGCTAAATAAAGAAACGGACGACTTAGGGGTTTACAGTGTAGAAAACTTAACCCTATCGGGTAATACGTTTAAAGACATTAAAGAAGAAGTAGTAACCATTTACCGTGGCGGATTTGATGAAAGTACCTTCGGCCCAGCCGTTATTATAACTGACAATACACTACACAATGTAGGTAAAGGTTCTACCCATAGAACGGGCGCTTCGATGTATTTTCATGGTGTACAGAACCTACATGTTAGCGATTCAAAGTGGGTTGATAGCGCCCCTATGTCGCTTTATTTAACCAATGGCGAGCCTATTACTTTGATTGAAAATGTCACTATGAACAATACGCCTAAGATACAATCAAACAACAATAGTTTTGAAGTGAAAAACGTGACGTACTAAAAGCGTTTGTCGTGGTGTAAAACGTTGAATAAACGTTTACGTAAATAACATGAACTCGGCATTAAGTGCCGAGTTTTTTTATGCAAAAAATTTGGTTTCGTGCATTAAAACCGATACTCAGTTCAGTACAAAAAGTAAATTCTATCGCTTAAAGTGATTTTGACGCTTATTCACTAATCCCCAAGTCCTTAGCCCTTGATTGATAATTCTATGAAAAAGCTATATTTAAAGTTTGTTGTAACACACTTTGTTTTAAGTGCCATCATGTTTTGTGTTTGGTACCTAGTTGCTGGAATAGAGAATGCAAGAGAGATGACGTTCGTCATAAGCACGTTAGCGAGCTGTATAGCGGCTAAAAATCTTATGGATGACACGTTGAAAGAAAAAGCGCTGACGAGTAATGAGAGCTAACGGTTTAAGTATTGGTTAGCGTGACGCCAGCATAATGTCTTCTCGATATTTTTCTGAAGATTATCGGCTAGATGCTAGTTTTTACCCTATTAAGTAGAGCGAATAAACAAATAGCCAAAGTATTTGAAAGCCATAACTTAAACGCTGATATAGCCCAGGATGCGTTTTAGCTTTTAGTGCACCTGATAATTTATAAGAATAAAAGAAACAGCCAAGAATGCAGTTAAACGAAAATAAGCGCAGTGCTATTGGGTAGACGCTGGAAAGCATCACAATGGCAGGCGCGACAATAAACGAAATGAGCATAATTAACCCTGACCACGTATGAATTTTGCAACTTGCTGTTGGAGTGGGGGTGTAAGGATCTGCATCCATTGGGAAAAAGCCACATACCCACGTACACACACCATGAACAATAACCATTATGCCTATAATTGTGGTATTGAGACTTGTGGAAAGAAGATTCGAAGAATTAGCTGCTATTAGATAGTAACCAAATAGAACAAATAAAAGCCCTAATGGGTAATTGTTGATAGCGGGTGATAGCCTTTGTGTTGGGCTACCAAAGGCGCCAAGTTCGCTACAAAATTGCCTAGTGTGACTGTAGTTTGGGTAATATAACGACGCAATGTAAATACCCACTACAATCCATATTGAAGCGATTATTCCTGTATATGACAATAAATCAAACATGCTTTTTTCTTCCTTGAAACTCGTTAAAAGCAATGAGGGTTATACACCAATATGCACAAACATTGCTCTGCTACTAAATTTCTATTTCAACCTGTCGAATGGAGCGGCCAACGCCACCAGCCATTAAACGACTGATGCTACCATTAACCAACTGTAAATTAACATTTATTACGCTGGGCGAAGGTCGGTTCATTAAATGGCCTTGCTCAATCTGTAACGTCGTATCTTCGAGTCCTTGGCGGTCATGTAGATAGCAAGCTAAAGGGCCAGCAGCCATGCCGGTTGCAGATTCTTCGTCTATCCCATAGCGTGGTGCAAACATTCTAGCGCCAGCGTGACGTCCGTCAACTTCGGTTTCTCTTGAAAACACATAAAAACCTATCAAATCGTATTGTTCGCTTATTTCATTAATAAGGGCTTGATTAGGGTGTATCTCAGCTACAGAAGACGCATTTTGAAGTGGAGCAAGTAAAAAAGCATTCCCAGTATTTACAATGGTTACTGAGTCGAGCGGCACGTCGCTTGGAAGATTAAGTGCTGCTCGTACTTCTTCGGTATCTAATACATCGGTATAGGTTGGCCGAGACTGCTCCATAAATGCCATTGAACCATCAATAATTATTTCTCTCACGCCATCTACGGTCTCTTTCGACATTCGACCATTTTGCACCAAGCCAAGCTCACTCATTCTGCTAAACGTTGCTATGGTGGCATGGCCGCAATGCGCAATTTGCTGTACTGGGGTGAAAAACTCCAGCTTTATAGTGGCAACGTCTGAGCGAGAAACAAAAGCAGTCTCAGAAAGCCCCACTTTTTGCGCCACGTGTAGCTTCTGCTGCGCGGTTAAAGCGTTCGCATCTAAAACCACACCGGCAGAATTTCCACCTGTGTCACCGTCAATAAATGCATTTACTATTTCAACAGAGACTTTCATGAGAGCTCCTTTACCAAACAATTAAGGCTGAATGTACTAACGTCTTACTACCTTTATATTTGAGATTGGGCAGATGTTTATTAAGAACTATGAATGTATCTTTATTTAGCACCCAAATCCAACCCTTCTTGTGCCATCATTTTCTTAACTGCGTTGCGGCATAGCATAATTTGATAGTGAGCATTTAAACCTTAGGAGCACTAAAACCTCAGGGCCCCTAGAGTCATCATGCCTTATGCAAGCTTCACGTAATTTAGTTTGTTTTCATTACGACGTCTTTTGAATAAATCATGTCGGGATTGATTATCTGTCATTGCTTCATTCTCATATACTTTTTCTATAGAAAACTTACCCAATACTAGGTGTACTTCTTCACCAAGGTGTCGTTTCGGGTATCAACGAAATTAAGAATGAAAATGGCACTTGACCCTGACAGATTGATAAATTTAACGCGTTATCCTATTGGTATAATAGGTAAAGATAGAAAAGATTTAATTGCGCAAATAAGCGCTGAATTAAACCAACATGGCTGCGCAGTGTTAAAAAATTTTCTTACGCCAGAAGGCATCGCGGCTTGTATTCACGAAGCAGATAGCGTTGCTGCACATGGACATCATAGCTATTCTCGCACCAACCCGTATTTTACTGCAGAAGATACATCACTGAATGCTGATGACCCTAGGCGAAAATTTTACGAGCGATCAAGTGCTTTTATTAGCGCGGACAATTTTCTTGAGCAAGCACCTTTACGTACCGTTTTTGACTGCAATGGTTTCGATGCCTTTATACGGGGTTGTTTGCAAATACCTGAAGACCGTTTTTTTCGCTACGCCGACCCATTAGCAGATGTAATTGTAAATATGGCCACAGAAGGGAATGGTTTTCCATGGCACTTCGATACCAACAACTTTACGGTGACACTGGCGCTTCAAAACGCCGATGAGGGTGGAGATTTCGAGTATGCGCCAATGATAAGAACCACAGAATGTGAAAATTTCGAAGAAGTTTCAAAGGTGCTATCAGGTACTTCAAATCGAGTAGTAAACCTTAAGCTTAAACCGGGCGACCTGCAATTATTTAAAGGGCGCTACTCTTTGCACCGAGTAACACCGTTAAAAGGAAATACACCCAGATACGTGGCCATATTTTCGTATGTAGAAGAGCCGAGCATGGTAGGTAACGTAGAGCGCACTATGCAACTATATGGCAAAACCTTACCCATCCATCACCAACAAGCAAGCTTGAGGGATGATACCCTCATCGACTAATAATGGGGTTCAAGTACTTTTTAAATGCCAAGGTAATCTATCAAAGTCTCCCGTCCTGTTTTCCGGTTTAAAATACTTTGACCCTACAATCTACTTTTTTCGGCCCTCTTTATAGAGCTTAATATATTTTTAAGCCACTAAATAACGACTTTCTCAGTATTTGGAAATAATACACAAGCACGCTCAAAAACTTGAGCAGAGTATCTTTTCAAAAGGTTGATATCAATGGCATTTGAACTTTGATTAAATACCGTAATAATGCTGCCAGCTTTTTGAATACGTGCTGCGCTTTGTTTGCTTATTCGCTTACCCTGAGACGGCCAAAGCCTTGCCAAGGGGGTATGAAGAATTAGGACTTCATCCCCGATTTCTTGCAAGACATGCTCAGGACTATTCAGGCGTGGCGAGCGGAACAATAAGAAAGTAACTAGTGTTGTAAGTATTGCTACTAAATAGAGATATTGCATCCGGTTGTCATTTTCCTTTAGTGAATGGGATAAGTGTTAATTAATAAAAATCAAAGTATCCCAATCCGCTCTGGTCCAATTAATCTAGTTCATTTGCCTAAATACCAAACAGCTAAAGTTAACATTACAAGGTAAAAGACAAATACGCCATAGCTAGTCAACTTTGATGGTGGTGAACTACTTTGAATTGTAGGTTTATCGTCATCTTCTAGTTCGTCAAAGTTTATTTTTTCTAGACTTAATGCGGAGCCGGTATAAATCTTTACTGCTATTGCACCTGCACCAATCGCTAACTCTTTGAACGCTCGCTTTTCAATCATAGTGAGGCCACCTTCAGTTTTTTCCATCGGGTGGATAATAACCTTAGGTCATGGCCGTAGCATTTTACTATTACCTAAATGTCTAAACGTGTGTTGCAGTAATTTTTCGCCTACATAGAAATCTGAAAAAAGCACTCTAGGGTGGGAAAATGGATTAATGGCAATTTCATTATGTTGAAGCCTCTCACTCGCTTCTTTACCAACACCTGAAATCAGCTTCGCACCTTTATCGTTAGTTTTAATGACTATAGCGGGGTAATCATCAAAAGATTCGCGCGTTGCAGTATCAGTGACTTTTAATCGGTGCTCCCAAATTTGTACATACATGACTGACGCAAATTTTGCGCGTAAATTTGAAAACATCCTATGTTCCTTAGTTTAAATGGGTAAGTGGTTCTTAATATTTAAACTACTTGTTCATATATGAGAAAAGTTGCATTGCTTTTCTGTTTCAGCTTTATTTTTAGAATTGCTAACCATAAAGTTCAATTGGATTGTGGTTAGTACCGGTGCGTTTTCAATATTGTCTTCTGACGCTGACCACTTCCACCTGTTTAATGCTGTTGCCGCAGATTTGTCAAATACGCCTTCAGGGTATGACTTTTTAATTTTAAACCCACCTAGTGTTCCGTTACTATCAATTGCTACAATAAAATCAACACAGCCAGACAAGCCTCTTCTAGCGGCATCAACGGGGTACTTAGGGTCTGCACTTTTTGTTACTACCCAATATCTTTCGGTTAAATTCTTTTTACTGTCTGCGGTTAAATCTAAGTACCGAATTGGTTCTTCAGCAAAAGCTTGGGTAGCTTCGTTGGGCTTATGCGATGCACAAGACATCAAAAAAACGCTTAGAATTGATAATGAAACTAATTTTCTCATCCATAACTCCTTGTAGTTCTAGCATCCTGCTTGTTTAGTAAATGCCAAAGCGCGCAGCGTTGGGTACTTTTTTGCTTATGTACTTGCTAATTCAGAGTTACTTTTCAGTTGTTTAACGCAGCGTACAAAAACAGATATAGATGTTATTCCACCACAAATGATTCCGACTTCAAGGATAGATAGTTCAAATGACCCTAGTACATACATAGTGCCAATTGTTGAACCAAGCACAAATGCAGCTGCTATAAAAACTGCGAGAGCAATAACTAACATTGACCAGGTCGCAATTTTATTCCATGTAGACATACTGAATATTTCCTAAGATTGTATTTAAGTACATAATTTTTCAATTACGGGTGATAACGCTTGGCTAAAATTTTATGTTGCGAATAGAGACTGAGCCAAGCTTCAGCCGTCGCGCATAAGTAGTGAGCAGTGCGTTAACTTCGCCACAACCTACCTGACTACCAACTCGCGCTGTATTTATTATTTGCTTCAGAAGCTTCGACTTCTAATGGTGCTTTATCGTATCCGTTCTCTGCCATATCAGAAAAGTGTTGGGTGACGACTTTACCTCAACTAGACCTCTAAACCGATCCGTTTAAACACATCATTCTGAGTTCAATCCTTTAATCAATAAATTCAGATTACCCTCCAACTCATCAAAATTAAACAACAAATTAAATTGGTGCTCTTCGCTCACAAATTGAAAGACCAAAACGAACCGTTAAAAGCGTAAGTTGTATTTTGGTTGTTTACTATGCTATAAATTATACTATGTATTACATAGTAATAAGTTTAACCTAGCTGGAAGGTCATGACAGAAACTGCAAATCAAAGCGCGAAGTGGGATGCTCAACTACGCAAAGGTACTTTAGAGCTGGCGGTGCTTGCGGCCGTTGCGGGTGAAGAAAAGTACGGGCTGGCGATCCTTAATTATCTGCATGGTTTTGAAACCATGGTGATTAGTGAAGGTACGCTTTACCCACTGCTAGATAGGCTTAAGCGCGAAGGGGTACTTAATGCAAAATGGCACCAAGAGGGTGAAGTGCGCCCACGCAAGTATTACTCATTAACAGAAAGCGGTCTTGAACGATTACATATTCTGCGCGCGCGGTGGAAGCGTTCGGTAGTTGATATGGAATCGTTGTTAGCAGACTCAAAAAGTGGCGCGAATAACAGCACAGACAACGGCAAAGAAACAGGAAAAAGAAAAGGATAAGCACAATGAGTGGAAGGGAACAAATAAGCAACTACCTAAAAAGCTTTAACCGCTACTTGGCCTCGTTAAGTTCTGAAGATGCGGCTGAAGTGATTAAAGAAATTGAATCTCATATTTATGACGTTATCGATCAACAGGAAATGGCCGGAAAAGACGCCGATATTGAAGGTATCTTAGCTGGCCTTGGTGCGCCTAGGGTTCTTGCCGAAGACTACGTAAGTCATATTCAACAAGGTACGCCGCCACCAAAAGGATTTCGTCCATTAGCATCGGTCACTAAGGGGCTGTCGAAAACCTTGTACTGGGGCATGTTAGTCTTTGGCTATGGTACAGGTTTAGCGTTGGTTCTATTAGCATTTGCAAACCTATTGTTGCCCAATGGTATTGCTTTTTGGGTAGAGGCTGAGGGGAACTCTGTTGCTATTGGTTTTTTAAGTAACCCCATACTGGCGCATAGCGACACTACTATCACAGGTTTGTGGATAACGCCGGTGGCCTTAGTAAGTGCCTATGCGATTAGCTTACTTACTTATCGCATTCTGGCTTTGCTTAAACGGTTTGCTATTGGCTATCAGTATGCTTAAGCGTGCAGCGAAACGTTTAGCCAAATCACTAGGGCATTTTCTGCTTGTTTCTTTTGTATTGGCGGTTATTGGGGTGGGTGTCTTAATAAGCCAGCATGGGTCTATCAATATGGGCGATGCGCCATTGGCCTATAAAGTAGGTGGGGAAGGACCGTTTGTCTTTTTCAAGGATGAAACGCCCATAAGTTTTGATGTTACAGGCTCTGATGTAGCAGGCGCAGATGTTAAAGGCTCTGGTAATGGGGATACTTCTGTTGAAATAAATTACATTCGGGGAAGCCGAGAAGATAACTTCTTTATAGAAAAACGCCACGTGTCTTTAACAGAAAAGACAGCAGAGCCCCTTGAGGTTTATTTTGCTTTAGAAGATGCCACGTTTACTTTCAATTTAAAGCCATTAAACGCACTGCACACCAATACAGCGTCGGTATATGAAAGCAACGCACCTATTTTGGCAATATCCGACTTAGAGGGGAATTACAAAACCTTCCGTGATTTCCTTATTACCCATAACGTCATTAATGAAAACCTTGAGTGGCAATTTGGTGAAGGCCATTTAGTGCTAGTGGGCGACATGGTAGACAGAGGGTTTTCTACTACCCAATTGCTCTGGTTCATTTATAAGCTAGAGCAAGAAGCCCAAACAGCGGGTGGGGTGGTGCATTACATTATTGGCAATCACGAGCTTAAAAACCTTCAAGGCAATTTTAAATCTGCGGCTAATAAGTATATTCCCATTGCGGGGTTGCTTGGCAAAACCCAGGCCGATTTATTTAGCCACAATTCGTACATAGGGCGTTGGCTTGCCAGTAAAAATACTATTGAAAAAATAGACGGCCATTTGTTTGTACATGGCGGTATTCATGAAGATATCGCGAACCTTGATTTAAGTTTGCAACAGATAAACGCCAAAGCTAAAGCCTATTACCGACAAATGTATTTTCCCGGTGTGGCAGACAAGGTAACGGAAGCGTTAATTTCAACAGAGAGGGGTCTGGCGTGGTATCGAGGGTATTTCAAAGATGATGTAAGTTATACCTCTGTACAGAAAACATTAGATAAGTTCGACGCACTATCAGTAACGGTTGGGCATACCTTACAGTTTAAGGTGAATAAACAGTTTGATGGCCACGTGTATGCGATTGATGTGAAACATCCTGATGATTATCGCGGAAGCTTTCCAACAAAACATTCTGAGGGATTGTTGATTGAAAAGGGTAAGTTTTATCGGCTAACTGAAACCGGTGAAAGAATAGTTTTATAAGTATTTGGGAATTAGCTTTAGTTAAGTTTATCTATAACGAATAGGGTAGAGTGCATTTTTAGTCGTTAAAGTACTCTGACCCCTTTATTCATACTGCGAAGCAGAGCCCGCGTGTTTGTGTCCCCAACATTTGATTGTTAGGTGAAAAGCTAACACAACCTATGGTTTGATGAGTAGAGAATTACCGCACTTTTTACATTTCAGCTCTACATCCATGAGAAGCTTAGTGAAAATACCTAATGCTGAAGTGACTAAAAAGGCGATGATTTTATATAACGCTGATGGGGCAAAAAGTATAGCAGAGAAAAAAGCCACGATATAAGCAACGACTAGAATATGCAAAGCCGCGTTCCACACGCTCTTAGAAAATACATATTCAGCTTCACTGTAACAGAGCAAACAACATGCTATATCTTTTTTCTTCAATCCAAAGGTAAGCATTCCGGTTTCACCTAACGCCGTTTTAAGCGGCAAAAATTGTTGGCTAAAATAGTGAACGAAGTGAACAAAAGCCAACTGTTTTTTGTCCGATTTGAAAACCCCTGTTAGGTGTGGTCTAAATTAGTACTTCTTGAAGTTATCTAAGTTTCTGCCACCTTTACCCGATATATTTAAAATACAGCAAACAACTTCAAAATATTTAGGCTCGATTCCTTCGATTTCTTTGTAGTCACCATGATCGTTAAGTGAGCGAATTGTCGGAAAGTGTCCCCACAAGCTATTGTTAGTTATGTAATCATTTACTTGTGTGTGTTTTGAAAACCCATTTGCCTTAAAGATATTTATGTACTCTTGAATTTCTGAACTTTCGATTTGACTTAAACTCATCCCCTTTAAAACGCTATTTGCTTGATGCTTTGTATTGTACTGCTTGTAAAGTAAATACTGTTTCTCGAACTTAGAACTACCTCCGGAGACTAATAATTGAAGTTGGTGCCAACTCAACTTTACTATATTAGTAATATGTATTGTTGATTGGTGTCCCTTTCGATTTGTCACCTGAACGATTTCATTTACCTTTAAGTTCGCAATTTTGCGGTATAACACCGGATTGTACTCGAACTTTTTCTCAGTAGTTACCGATGTAGTGAAAAGAGGTTTATGTTGTTTAACCAATGAAACTTGAGGTTTTACAAGTCGAGCAATAACTCGTTCGGGTTTAGGTAAAGGCTCAGATTTAAGCACCTCTTCAAGTGATTTTCCAAACTGTAGCTTTCCCAGTACCTTTTCTGCAGTTGCGCGACTAAATTCGTGATGGATTAACTCATCATTTTGAAAAATGCCGTAATGCGTCCCAAGACTATTATTGCTAATTCTATTAATTTTGAAACTCATTCTTTAAACCGGCCTTTTGAACACCTAACGCTTAAATAACAGGCTAAAAATTGTGGACTAAAATGGAGCGGAGCGAACAGCCCACTGTTTTTAGTCCTTGTTTATTTTCTTGTTAGCTTTTTATATCACCCACTTGATCAAGTCATAGACATAATTGGTAAACAAACCTATCAAAAGGGTTCCAGTTACCCCTAACCCACTCCAAATTAAAGACTTTTTATTTCTTTGAGAGAACTCTGTAACTAATTTTGCATCACCTTTGTTCAATTTCAGGTAAGACATGGCTAAATAACTATCGATAGCTGATTCAACTTTACTCAACAATGTATCTGCAAGATTACCTATTATCACAAAAGTTGAAGCGTATATAACTAAGAACTTAAGAGTTAAATCTGAACTTATTTGCTGCGTGTCAATTGCCGAAGCGGTAAATAAAGCGAGTAATCCATAAATGGTTAACGTACCAAATTTGCGAACTAAATGAGATATACGCTGCAATGGAGCAATCATTTTTAAGCTTTTAGACTCATCACAACCTTTAATCCATTCATCAAACATAGCTGTGAAATGCCTAGCTTTAACATAATCACAATAATGAACCGTGATTCTTGCAGTAGTTGTAACCATACTTGAAATTAATGCCGACGATATAAATGGAGGAGCTTCTTTTTCAATTTGCTGTAATTCTCCAATTCGTGAACGTACTTGATTGATGATTTTATAATTTTCAAATTCTTCTGTTTCAGTGTTATAAAGAGTAAATGTATAAAGCAGTATTATATTGGCAGTTGGATTAGGGCTTGTTATATTGTGTTTCTCAAACTCCTCAAATGAATTAAATTTTTCAGACTCACCTTCGTGATGAGAAACCGCAATCTGAACCCCTAAATTGTCTTTGGCTGGATTTAAAGACCGTATCGATTGTAGGTTTTTGAAATGTAATTCTTTAATATCTTCAAAGCAGACTAAAATATTGTCATTGTATGATTTAGAAATTTCTTCGCTTCTAGCGTTAACCTTATCATGTATTTTTAAGTATAAATCCAATTGAACGTCTTCATGTCTAACTATGTTGTTGGATGACTCATCATCCATGACCTCAACAACATTTCCCATTACGTACTCCTAAGTTTGAAAAAGCTAACAGCTAACTAGACCCCAATCCGGTCTGTCTAAACACACTGTTATGGGTTTTTTAATTTTATCCATATTGTCAGATTACCCGCTAACTTCCCAAAATAAAACAATTAATCAGAATGGTGTTTTTTGCTCATGGGTTAAAAGTACTAAAATGGTGTATTAGGGGGTAATGGTGCATTTCGCTCATTTGCTTCTTTTTATAATAAGTTGAACCTAGCTTAAAAGTACGAAATGAATTTAAAAACAAAGCGGGGAAGCGAAGTAAAAGCGACATAGCACTAATAGGGCTAAAAAGTACGCCAACAAAAAAATTATTGTCTGACCGGAGGTAGACTTAATTATTCTACGGGATGGTGGCAGAGTTCAGTGATAGATATGGAATCGTTTATAGAAAATTACCAAAGCGAAAGAGGGTACAAAGGGTAAGGCAACACTCAAGGTACGAGTATCGAATCTACCCAACGCTGGCACTAGCACAAAAATACAAGCGCAGCGTTAGGCAAGCCTAAGCGATAAACTATTGTTAGTTAGAAACTTAAGCCATAAAGCAATACTAGCTATAAAAGCAAAGGTAAGCTGTAGGCGTTTCAATTTTTACATCGAAAGACAAGTTAGCGTCTATGGTAAATTCTGTGCCCGTTTTGAAAGACTGCCAGTCGCTTGAGCCAGGAAGCTTAACGGTCATTTCGCCTTCCATTACTTTCATTACTTCGTGCTGACTGGTGTTGAAGGTGTATTCACCTGGCGCCATTACGCCTGAAGTGCATGGGCCATTTGCCGACTCAAATGCAATTGAACGAACCTTGTCATCAAAATAACTGTTTACTGTAAAAGACATAAACTGCTTTCCTTTTATCGAGAATAGAAGAGCGGGCATTGTGCAATATTTATGGTTGAATGGCTAACTTGTGATTTTCTAAGATATTCTAATTGGATAAGAATACCCGTCTTTAAAACACTTCCTGTTATATAAAGTGCAAAATTAGTCATTAAAACCACATGAAATATGTGTAATTGTCTAGAGACTCGCAAGCGCTGTGGTTATACTAGCTCACAATCGCATTTCCAGAGGTTTTACAGCAATTGAGCACTTTGAGTTTGCCACGTGTGGTGCCCCAGCAGAGTCTTTTAACACATTATCAGACATACCTAGAACAGCTTGCTAGTACCGCTTTTACCGGCGATGTTGAGTACAGCTATGCCAGCCGTCTTGCTGTGGCCACCGATAATTCGGTATACCAAAAACTCCCTCAAGCTGTGGTATTTCCTAAAAGCGTTGCCGATTTACAAGTATTGGGCAAGCTGGTTAACGACCACCCGCTAGTGAAGTTCTCGGCTCGTGGTGGCGGCACAGGCACAAACGGCCAAAGCTTAACCGACGGCATTGTGGTTGATATGTCGCGCTACATGAATCAAATTCTGGAAATCAACGTTGAAGAGCAATGGGTGAAAGTTCAATCTGGTGTAGTGAAAGATGCTCTGAATGACGCACTTCGTCCACATGGCTTTTTCTTCTCGCCTGATCTTTCTACCAGCAATCGCGCTACCGTAGGTGGAATGATTAGTACCGATGCTTCTGGGCAGGGCTCGTTGGTTTATGGTAAAACCAGCGACCACGTATTAGGCTTAACCTCGGTGCTGGCTAACGGTGAAGTATTAAACACCACGCCAATTAGTGTGCAAGAAGCAAAAGAAATAGCTGATACAAACGCAGATAACAGCGCCTATGCCGGTATTCTGCGCCAGGTGCTAGCTACCTGTGTAGACAAACGCGATGCTATTATTGAAAAATTCCCCCGTTTAAACCGCTTTTTAACCGGTTACGATTTAGAACACGCTTATAACGATACCGAGCAGCTTATAGATGTAAGCCGCTTAATTACCGGCGCTGAAGGCTCGCTTGCAATGGTGGCCGAAGCGAAGCTTTCACTTACGCCTATCGCGAAACACAAAGCTCTCGTTAATATTAAGTACGATACCTTTGAATCGGCGCTTCGTCATGCCCCTGAAATGGTAAAAGCGAATGCCACGTCTGTTGAAACGGTAGACTCAAAAGTACTTAATTTGGCCAAAACCGACATTATCTGGCACTCCATCGCCGATTTAATTACCGACGTTCCGCATAAGGAAATGTTGGGCTTAAACATGGTGGAGTACAACAGCAACGATGAAGAAGAAATTCGCACTCGTATAGCCGAGCTAGAAGCTAGGCTTACCGCCGCTGCTGAAACAGGTGAGGGTGGGGTAATTGGTTATCAGGTTACGTTTGATAAAGCGGATATTGGTAAAATATATGCCATGCGTAAAAAGTCGGTGGGCCTGTTGGGTAAAACCAAGGGTGTGCAAAAGCCTATCGCCTTTGCTGAAGATACCGCAGTACCGCCTGAAAACTTGGCCGATTTCATCATGGAATTTAGAGCTCTGTTAGACAGCCATGGTTTAAAATACGGTATGTTCGGGCACGTAGATGCAGGTGTGTTACACGTGCGCCCAGCCCTTGATTTGTGTGATGTTGAACAAGAAAAGTTGATGCATCAAATATCAGATGAAGTGGTAGCGCTAGTTGCTAAGTATGGCGGCTTAATGTGGGGCGAGCACGGTAAAGGTTACCGCAGCGAATACGGCCCTGCGTTTTTCGGCGACATGTTATTTACTGAACTACGCAGAATAAAAAGCGCGTTCGACCCCCTTAATAAAATGAACCCAGGCAAGGTGTGTACGCCGTTAGATAGCACTGAAAGCTTGGTTAAAGTTAGCGATACCAAACGGGCAACATTCGATAGAACTATTCCGGTTACCTTTAAAGCCGCCTTTGCGCCAGCCATGGAATGTAATGGTAATGGCTTGTGCTTTAACTACGACACCACGTCACCCATGTGCCCTTCAAGTAAGGTAACTCGCGATAGACGTCATAGCCCGAAAGGCCGTGCTGGCCTTATTCGTGAGTGGATACGCTTGCTTGCTAAAGATGGGGTAGATACGAAAACCTTGAGTGCCGATCAATTCGACACATCCTGGTGGCAACGCTTTAGCAACAGCCGCAACAAACAAGACGATTTTTCTCACGAAGTGTTAGACGCCATGAATGGTTGTTTAGCCTGTAAGTCGTGCTCAAGCCAATGCCCGGTGAAAGTAGACGTGCCTGATTTTAGGTCGAAGTTTTTATCTATTTATTACCAGCGCTACATGCGCCCAATGAAAGACCACCTTGTGGGCAACATTGAACGCATGGCGCCGATTATGGCCAAGTTCTCGCCTATGGTTAATCTGTTTTTGAAACGAAAATGGATGCAAGATGGTATTGAGAAAACCATTGGTTATGTAGATACGCCTATTTTATCTGAGCCAACGTTGGCAAACAGGGTAAAAGGAAAAGTGGCGAGTTATAACCATGATGAGTTAGCGAAGCTAAGTGCTGAAGAAAAGCAAAAGACAGTGTTGATAGTGCAAGACCCTTTCACCAGTTACTATGATGCGAGTGTGGTTGAAGATTTTGTTGCCTTAGTAAATGCCCTTGGCTTTACACCGGTAATGTTGCCGTTTAAACCGAACGGTAAGCCTGAACACGTAAAAGGCTTTTTAGCCAAATTTGCAAAAACCGCAAAAAATACCGCTGCCTTTTTAAATGAAGTGGCGCAATTAAACATTCCTATGGTGGGTGTAGATGCTTCTTTGGTATTGGTTTATCGTGATGAGTACACCAAAACCTTAGATAAAGCCCGCGGGGATTTTCATGTGTTAGCAGTGCATGAATGGCTTGAAACGGTACCCAGTGATGTATGGCAAGCGACAAGCGAAAAGGCAAATGCGGCAGAGCCTTCAGCGCAGTCTTCAAAACAGCCTTTAGCACATTCTTCAAAAGAGCCTTTAAAACAGCCATTAGCGCTGCTAAGTCACTGTACAGAAAAAACGGCGTTGCCCGCATCTGAAAAGCAATGGCAGGGTTTGTTTGCTAAAGTGAATCAGCCGGTTGATATTGTTGCCGTAGGTTGTTGCGGCATGGCCGGAACTTATGGTCATGAAGCCGATCAAAAAGAAAAGTCGTTAGCCATTTATGGGTTAAGTTGGGAGCAAGCGGTCAAACGCTATCCCGCAGATGCTATTCTTGCCACAGGCTATTCTTGTCGAAGTCAGGTAGCTCGTATAGAGCAATTTAAGCCGAAGCATCCTTTACAAGGTTTGTTGGCCTGTGTTTCATCATCGCAGTAGCCTAAACCCAACATTAGCCAATTACGTAAAAACTAAAAATAAAACGAAATAGATTAGAGAATACTATGACAGACAATACACCACAAAACGAAATGACCGACCAGCAACGCAGTGAATGGGTGCGTGAGCAATTTCAAAAAGCAAATAAACACCTAGCCGAAAATGGTGTGCTTTTTGAATCAGTCGTAACCAATGAAAGCCGCTATTTAGTGCCTTACTTGGCAGTATGGAAGATAAAAGACACCAACAATGCGATGTATTGGGTAATGAGTGGCGATTTACCTACGGACTACATTGCTGAGTCTACGGCGGCTACTGCTCGCGATGCAATTAAGCATTTCGCAATGGCGTGGCAGTTAAAGGCGGCAAATTTACGTGAGTCAGACAGTGCGGATGCATCATCGTTGGAGTATGCAGAATTATTAGAGAGTAGAGCAGAAGGTTTGCACGCCATACAAAACCAAGATGAACTATGGCAAGGCGTTTAAACTAACCTTTAATGATGCAATGGCTAATGTATTAGCTAATGCATTTGTGAAACATCGGGGAATGGAAAACGCTCAGCAGGGCATTGCATGCGCTGACGTGCTACGCCACCGTCCATGAATACTTGCCCCTCGGGCTTAAAGCCTAAGCCTTGATGGTAAGACACACTATCAAGGCTGCAGCTTACTTTTAAAATAGTGACATTATGGCGATTGGCAACTTCTATTAAAGCCGCAAACAGCGCGCGATAAATAGACATATTTCGGTAACCGCGTTTCACTGCAACTCTGCCAATTTCTCCACACTGAGTTAACCGTCCCGTTGCAATGGGTTGGTTAACTTCTTCACCGTCTTCCAAAAGCAATACATGAAAAGCGCTGGCATCGCGCTCATCAAATTCACTGTCTTGGGGTACTCGCCATTCCAAAACGAATACATCTTCCCTAATTGCTTTAAGTCGATGCTTATCCCTAGCCCAATCGACGTTCTCTATCGTATAAGCCATATGGTTGCTTTATGCTTCTATCCATTCCCAGTACCCTTTGTTTATAAGTGTAGTTAATGTTGCTAAAAACGCAAAAGAGGGGAGATCAGGCAGGATATCCGCAAAAAGTACGTCGTTGTTCACTAAAAGCTGAACCCATTGCTCATCTTCTTTGTTATAACTGAAACGTTCACCGTTAACGTAAAAGAAGCGGCCATGATGAGAAGATGACGTGTTTTCAGTATCTTTTGCAATGAGCGCACGTACTCCTGGGGCGGCTGCAAACTCCACACCTTCTTCAAAGCCTGCGGTAATTTGGCTATCAGTATATAAATGTTCCGGTGGATACTCTGGAAGGCCTTGTTCACTTAGCGATTCAAGCAATGCATGGGTGAAGTCATCGGAATTAATAGCTGTGATGAGCTGCTTTTTCAACGCCGCGATATCGCTAAGTTCAACCACTGCCGAAGGTATTGACAACTTTCTACCTGCATCGGTAAATCGCTCGTTAATATCGCTGGTTTCTAACATTAACGATAGGCTATCGGCGAGTTGTGCGGTTTCAGGGGCACGAAAGCCCACAGAGTAGGTTAAGCAGTCTTCCAACGCTTTGCCATCGTGTGGCCAACCCGGCGGAATATACAGTACGTCACCTGGGTTTAGTACTTCATCAATAATAGGGTCGAAGCCTTCAATTTGACGAAGTTTAGGGTGAGGGAATACTTCTTTGTACTCTCCTGGCTTACCCACTCGCCAACGACGCTGACCTTTACCTTGTACCAAAAACACATCGTATTGGTCGATATGCGCCCCAACACCTGCATTTTTAGTGGCAAAACTTACCATTAGGTCATCTAAACGCCAGTTTGGAAGAAAGCGGAAGGGTTCAAGAATGTCTGCTACGTCATGTACGTACCTGTCTACACTTTGAACAAGTAGGGTCCATGCCCCTTCACAAACGGCTTCAAAATCATGAATTGGCCCTTGATGTACTTTCCATTCGCCTGTGCCATCAGCGGTGTTGCCACTGGTATTTTCAAAGCTTAGTAGTCGGCTATCTATTTCTTCTTCTTGGGCTAAGCCTGCCAAGTCGTGCTCATCGATAGGATCTTCAAAATCTTGAAAAAAGCCACGTAATACAACAGGCTTTTGTTGCCAATAATGAGATAGAAAATGTTCTATATCGAATTCTTTCATTAAGTGATCTCCACGCATCTATAGGGGCATTATCGTTTATTCTATAAATGGTTACTAGCGTAGTGTGTATCCGTAAGCTGGTGTTCGAAGGCAGACAATTCACCAATTTTGCTATTAATTAAAATAGGGCAGAACTTAGCTTGGGTTTCAGCGGCTAAATGAGGAAATGTGCTATCGCAAACAGTAACGGTATTCCCGTTGCAATGTTGTTCTAGCATAGACGCCAAATTAACCGTATTACCCCATACATCGAAAATGCCGTGCTGTCTTCTAGGCATGCCAGCAGTAACTGGGCCTGCTGCAACGCCGATACGAATTTGGCACGGCCAACCTTCTTTTAACGCAAAGATTTTAAAGGTGGCGGTAACGGCAAGCGCAAACAGCACGCCGTTATTTATGTGATGTATGCTTTTTTGCTCGCCTTTTTGTTCGCCATTTGGAGTGCATGAAGCACTTAAAGGAGAGAACGTACACAGTTCGCTAACCGCCATGTATTCATCGCCATTTGTTTTCACTGGATACATATTATGCGCAGCGGCAAGCACATCAATTTGGCTGTAAAAGGCATCCAGTGCTTCTATCACCTTTTGTTCCCCAAACAAGGGAGCCAATGTTTGATAGCCTTTTATATCTGCGAATAACACACAGGCCGAGGTAAAGCTTTGCCGCATTAGCCCGGTCGAAAAGCATGTTGATGCACTACTTGAAAACCCACCCATAGGAGTATTCGAAACATGGCTCAAGGGGCGAGTAAACGCGCTTGTCAGCTTGGCGGCAGGTGTTGCTTTTATCAATAATTGCCGCGTATGACGGTAGTTCACTGCAAGGTGATGGAGGTGGCGCCGGCTATGGGCATGCAAGGTCAGTATAAGTCCCACGCTGGCTAGGGTTAGGGTAATACTGTTGCTGCGACGAATAGCGCCTTGCCAACCGTGCAGCGAATAGCTAAATAGACCATCAATAACACAGAATGTTAGGGCGAAAAGCAATCCCCAATAAAGTCGTGGACGTTGTTCATGCTGGCTAAATAGCCCCACGCAGCATAAGCAGCCAATTAATAAAAAGTGCTGAATGTACACGTCACCACGCCACAGAAAAGTTGCTAGCACTATATAGCTGTAATAACTGGTAAACAGCAGTGTACGAGCATGGGTGGGCTGGCCTTGGTTACAAAGATATAGAACGGTGAACGCACATAGAATATGAAAGGTCAGATTCCACCACAGAGCTATGTGATTCGCGCTATGTTCAGCATAGGCCATTAATAGCGGTGCTTGTAACAATAAGCACAGAGCAAAAAAGCGCGCGGTTGTGTGAAGTATTACCGCTTTTGAATGAAATGTTTTGTGTGTAAGCATGCCTAAATTCCAACCATAAAAAAACGCGGACTAGCCGCGTTTTTAAGTGTATGGAAAAGGCGATGCCTTTATAACTGATCTACCAGCCTGATTGCATCACCAATGTAGCTCGCTGGTGTTAATGCTTTAAGGTCAGCTTTTGCTGCTTCTGGCATGTCTAAGTTATCGATAAATTCAGCCACGATTTCAGCGTTAACCTTTTTACCACGGGTTAACTCTTTCAATTTCTCGTAAGGCTTTTCAATACCGTAACGACGCATTACCGTTTGAATTGGCTCTGCAAGTAATTCCCAGTTGTTATCAAGTTCATTCAACAAGCTTTGCTCGTTAACTTCCAACTTGCTAATACCTTTAAGGGTCGCTTGATAAGCGATAACCGCATAACCTACACCCACACCTAAATTACGAAGTACGGTAGAGTCGGTTAAATCACGTTGCCAGCGGGAAATAGGAAGCTTAGCGGCTAAGTGATTGAAGATAGCGTTGGCTAGGCCTAAGTTACCTTCCGAGTTTTCAAAATCGATAGGGTTAACTTTATGCGGCATGGTTGAAGAACCAATTTCACCGGCAATGGTTTTTTGCTTAAAGTGGCCAAGGGCAATGTAACCCCACACATCACGATCGAAATCGATAAGAATGGTATTAAAGCGGGCTACTGCATCGAACAACTCAGCAATATAATCATGCGGTTCAATTTGCGTGGTGTATGGGTTCCACGATAAGCCTAGTGATGTGACAAACTTTTCAGACTCACTGTGCCAATCTACATCAGCGTAAGCAGATAAGTGGGCATTGTAGTTACCTACAGCACCATTAATTTTGCCTAAAATTTCAACCTTGGCAATTTGCGCGCGTTGACGCTTCAAACGCATTGCCACGTTAGCCATTTCCTTACCCATGGTAGAAGGAGAGGCAGGTTGGCCGTGTGTACGTGCCATCATTGGAATATGTTGGTATTCCTTGGCAAGTGCAATAAGGGCATCGATAAGCTTGTCGCAGTAAGGCAGCAACACAGTGTCACGGGCTTCGGTAAGCATAAGGCCGTGAGAAAGGTTGTTAATATCTTCAGACGTACATGCAAAGTGAATAAACTCGTTTACAGCAGATAATTCGCTGTTGCTAGCCACTTGCTCTTTTAGGAAGTATTCAACCGCTTTAACATCGTGGTTGGTGGTGCGCTCAATGTCTTTAATGCGCATGGCATCATCAACACTAAAGTTAGCCACAATAGCATCTAATAATGCGTTTGAGGTATCAGAAAACGCAGGAACTTCTTCAATTTTGGTGTTCGCCGATAGCATTTGCAGCCAACGTACTTCCACTTCAACACGGTATTTCAGTAAGCCGTACTCTGAAAAAATACTACGTAATTCTACGCTTTTTCCAGCATATCGACCATCGACAGGGGAAATTGCAGTTAACTGACTCAGTTCCACCTTCAGCTCCTTAACTAGTTTATCAGCCTGAGCGCCTTTACAGCGCTATTTAAAATTTGTTTTCTGCGAAACAAAATGTTCCGACGTTTACCACCCATTTGACGCCACATTACCGCGGCGCGCACGCCTGCAAGTAATATAGCGCGAACTTTGTGTTGCGTAGCCGGTTGGCCAAGATGATCCGGATTACCCGCTATTTGAATGCGCGGTGCTAATGGACTAATAATATCGCTGTATATACTGGCCAAAGACGACACAATTTGTGGGTTTTGAAAGTCTACATGCGCTAATTGTCGCTGCACGTGAGAAATGCGCTCTGCCAGCTCTTTCATGGCGGCAGGTTTACGCGCGAGTTTTCTTTCAAGACCAAGAATGCTGGCAATATAACGGGTCAGCTCGGTGTCTTTGCTCTGTTGTTTATCTGACAATTGTGCGAATAAGGTTTTATACCCAACCTCAAGGTTGCTTAACTTGCCGAACACTTGCTGCGGGTTTTCAGGGTCGGTAACCAATATACTGGAAAGACTCGCTTCTACCGCTTCGTCGTTTGCCGTGCCTTTTCTTGCAAGGCTTTGCACAAGTGCCGCCGACTGGCAAACACCAGCCAAGGCTAAATTATTTTCTACGTCGGTATCTAACATTAACGAATATAGCTCTCAATAATTCCGCCGCCTAAACACACTTCATCTAGGTAGAAAACGGCAGATTGACCAGGTGTAACCGCTTTTTGCGGTTCGTCAAAAATGACTTCAATCATATCATCATTGATTGGCGCGATTGCGCAGGGAATATCAGTTTGACGATAGCGAGTTTTAACCACAGCGCGCATAGGCTCTGTAATAGCAGTGCGGTCTACCCAATGCAGTTGTTTTGCCACCAAGCCTTTAGAGTATAGGCGAGGGTGGTCGGCACCTTGGCCTACAATTAATACATTGCGGGCTACGTCTTTATCTACCACGTACCAAGGTTCTTCGCCGTATTTCGCGTGGCCACCAATGTGTAGCCCTTTACGTTGACCTAAGGTGTGATACATCAAGCCTTCGTGTTTACCAATTTCTTCCCCTTCCGCGGTTTCAATAATACCGGGTTGGGCAGGTAAGTAGCGGCCTAAAAAGTCTTTGAATTTACGCTCACCAATAAAACAGATACCGGTGGAATCTTTTTTATCGTGCGTGATTAGCCCTTGTTCTTCAGCAATTTTACGCACTAGGGGCTTTTCAATATCGCCCACTGGGAACAAGGTTTTCGCCACGTGTTCTTCACCTAGGGTATAGAGGAAGTAACTTTGATCTTTGTTTTCATCCAACCCACGCAATAGCTGCCACTTGCCATCTTGATGACGACGGCGCACGTAATGACCGGTAGCAATATAGTCTGCCCCTAAATCTTCAGCAGCAAATTCAAGGAAAGCTTTAAACTTAATTTCCTTGTTGCACATAATATCGGGGTTGGGGGTTCTGCCTGCTTTATATTCTTCTAGGAAATACTCAAATACGTTATCCCAGTATTCAGCGGCAAAGTTGATGGTGTGAAGCTCAATACCTAATTTGTCAGCTACGGCTTGTGCATCTTTTAAATCTTCGGCGGCTAAGCAATATTCATCATTATCATCTTCTTCCCAGTTCTTCATGAACAGGCCTTCCACCTGATAACCTTGCTGTAATAACAAGTAGGCAGAAACGGAAGAGTCGACGCCGCCGGACATTCCGACGATTACTTTTTTGCTCGCGTTTGATTCAATATCAGTCACAACGTAGATAACACTCATTTAGGTTGATTTCAGGGTGGCGGATTTTACCAGATAAAGCCCACCAATTCACATAATAAAGCGATTGTGTTCAATCGTTTTGCTTTCTCGACAAATTTTATTGTCGGGATGAGCAAATTGGTCGTTTAAAAGTGTATTTCAAGCGTGAAGTTTCAATATTCAATAAACCAAAAAGCTATAACTAATAATGAACGCAATAGTCATTAAGGTTCATCGTTATAGCGGTCTATAAAATGAGCCATACACTAGTTAGCGTTTGGTAAAATTAGCATTGTGTTACTGCTACTGTTAGAAACACACGTACTTACCATTATCGATACCATCAATGGTCCAGTTGCCCACGCGATAGCGCACCAAACGCAATGTAGGAAAACCAATGTGGGCGGTCATACGCCTGACTTGGCGGTTCCTGCCTTCACTGATTGTGATAGACAACCAGCTAGTAGGGATAGCTTGGCGGAAACGAACTGGCGGGTTTCTGTCCCATAGTTCAGGAGGTTCTATAGCCACAACTTTGGCTGGTTTGGTCATGCCGTCTTTAAGCTCAACCCCGTTACGCAAGGCGTCTAGCGCTGCCTCGTTAGGAATGCCTTCCACTTGCACCCAATAGGTTTTACTGGTTTTGGCCTCGGGGTGTGCCAGTTTATGTTGTAGCTTTCCGTCGTTAGTCAGCACCAATAACCCTTCGGAATCTCTGTCTAGTCGACCGGCAGCATATACCCCAGGTACATCGATATAATCTTTAAGGGTTTCTCGGCCGTCTGCATCAGTAAATTGAGACAGTACTTGAAAAGGTTTGTTGAAAAGTACGATTTTGCTTTCGTTTGCCATGGTGTGAATAATTACTCTTATTCTTAGGATGCCTTCTATCGCAAAAGCCTACCACAATGTGCGAAAAACTGCCCAAGTAAGACATAGCTAAAACAATAAAGGGCATAAAAATGTGCGGGAAATTCGGCGAAATTCAGGCAAGTCGTCGGTTAAGACAATGGTATGACTTGTAACTAAAAGTTTCGACCTTATACTAATGTTCGCAGTTAAAAAAATAACAGACTGCCCATTCGTGTTGAGTGCATGAAGGTTGCGCTAATCTCAGCACGAGGACGAAAACAACAAGTGGTTCTGCTGTTATGTGCAACAGAACATAAAACATCAATTACGTATCGTAGTGACCGAAGGCTTTTCACATGCTTTGTGTTAGTGCGACTAATGGACTAAAACGGTAGTACGCTACCGACAACATTGAGGTACATAATGACCAAGTCTAAGATCATCTATACTAAAACAGATGAAGCGCCAATGCTGGCGACGTACTCGTTGCTTCCTATTATTAAGAAGTTTGCTAGTGCTGCCGATGTTGAAGTAGAGCTAAGTGATATCTCTCTTGCAGCCCGTGTTTTGGCTACTTTCCCCGAGTTTCTTTCTGAAGAGCAACGTGTAACTGATACGTTATCTGAACTTGGTGAGATGACGCAAGACCCTGAAGCTAACATCATTAAGCTACCAAATGTAAGTGCGTCTATTCCTCAGTTACGCGCCACTATCGCTGAATTAAACGAAAAAGGTTTTAACGTACCTGCTTTCCCAGATTCGCCTAAAACTGACGAAGACCAAGAGATTCGTGAGCGTTACGGCAAGGTACTAGGTAGTGCAGTAAACCCTGTATTACGTGAAGGTAACTCAGATCGCCGTGCTCCTACTGCGGTTAAGAACTTTGCCCGTAAGCACCCGCATTCAATGGGCGAGTGGTCACAAGCATCTCGCACTCACGTAGCGCACATGCGCGGCGGCGACTTCTACTCAGGTGAAAAATCAGTAACCGTAGAAAAAGAAGGCCATGTAAGCATTGAATTTACCGGTAGTGACGGTAGCAAGAAAACCCTTAAGCCTAAGGTGAATTTGCTGGCTGGTGAAGTTATCGATGCAATGTACATGAGCAAGAAAGCACTGTGTGAATTCTTCGAAGAACAAATTGAAGATGCGAAAAACACCGGCGTTTTATTCTCGTTACACGTTAAAGCGACAATGATGAAGGTGTCTCACCCCATCGTATTTGGTCACTGCGTTAAAGTATTCTACAAAGACTTGTTTGAAAAATGGGGCGACCTTTTTGAAGAGTTAGGCGTTAACGCTAACAACGGTCTTGGTAGCGTTTACGATAAAATTGCTAGTCTTCCTGAATCTCAGCGTTCTGAAATTCAAAAAGACATCAATGCTTGTTATGCCGACCGTCCACCTATCGCAATGGTGAACTCAGACAAAGGTATTTCTAACCTACATGTACCAAGTGATGTAATTGTAGATGCTTCTATGCCTGCAATGATCCGTAACTCTGGTCAAATGTGGGGACCGGATGGAAAGTCGCACGATACTAAAGCGGTTATTCCTGAAAGTACTTATGCCACTATTTACCAAGAAGTCATTAACTTCTGTAAAACACATGGTGCATTCGATCCAACAACAATGGGTACAGTGCCTAACGTTGGTTTGATGGCGCAGAAAGCGGAAGAATACGGTTCACACGATAAAACGTTTGAAATGGAAGCTGACGGTACAGTACAAGTTGTTGATCAAGACGGTAACGTGCTGATGGAACATGCTGTTGAAGAAGGCGATATCTGGCGTATGTGTCAGGTGAAAGACGCACCTATTCAAGACTGGGTTAAGCTAGCGGTTACTCGTGCACGCCAATCTGGTATGCCAGCAGTATTTTGGTTAGATGATGAGCGTGCTCACGATGCACAGCTAATCACTAAAGTAGAGACTTACTTAAAAGACCACGATACGTCAGGTTTAGATATTTCAATCATGGCACCTGTACGCGCTATCCGTTTCAGCATGGAACGTGCAATTCGCGGCCTAGACACTATTTCAGTAACCGGTAACGTTTTACGTGATTACCTCACTGACTTGTTCCCAATTCTTGAGCTTGGCACCAGTGCTAAAATGCTTTCAATTGTGCCTCTAATGGCAGGCGGCGGTTTGTATGAAACTGGCGCTGGTGGTAGTGCACCTAAGCACGTTCAACAGTTTGTTGAAGAAGGTCACCTTCGTTGGGATTCACTGGGTGAGTTCTTAGCGCTAGCGGTTTCACTTGAAGACGTGGCAATTAAGCACGACAACAAGAAAGCGAAAATTATCGCTACTGCGTTAGACAAAGCGACGGAAACATTGCTTAACAATGGTAAGTCACCAATGCGTAAAGCTGGCCAATTAGATAACCGTGGTAGCCACGTTTATCTTGGTTTGTACTGGGCAGAAGAAGTGGCTAATCAAACTGAAGACGCTGATTTAGCGGCCCAGTTTAAAGCGGTATATGACGAATTATCGGCTAAAATCGATACTATCATTACTGAGATTGATGAATCTCAAGGTAAGCCTCAAGATATCGGTGGTTACTATTACCCTGATTCAGCGAAACTAGAAGCGACTATGTCACCTAGTGAAACGTTGAAAGCGATTCTTAACGCTTAATAAAACTAAATAGGCTACTGATTTTTTAGTAAGCTAATTTTTAAAAGCGCTCCTGACCAAATAGTCAGGGGCGCTTTTTTTTTATCTTTATTAAAATTCAAAAAAACTACTGGTGAAAATTTCCAGAATATTTACTCAGCTTTATGCTTATTAATTTTAGTTTTTTACTGGTTAGCGCAATTTAATCTAAAAATATGGATAAGCAAAAAGGTAAATTATCTGAATTAAACTCAGATTATTTAAAAATAAGTAATAATTAAAAGAAGTGTTGAGAGGAAATAAATAAAATTTAATAAAAAGAGTAGGCCATACATTCCTATGAGAGTGAACGATTGTCGACTCCCTAAGAAAAAACCCACTGCTGCCTTAGGTGGCAACAACAGGCTTCTGTAGAATTTTTTTGGTGTTACTTAACGCTCTGGTTCTTCTTTAAAGCCTATGTTTTCGGCGTGTAGGCCTTTAGGGCCCTGTTGCACGTCATATGTGACTTCCTGACCAGCTTTAAGTGAGCGATATCCTTCCATTTGGATAGTTGAGTAGTGTGCGAAAATATCTTCGCCACCATCTTCAGGTACAATAAAACCAAATCCTTTCGCGTTGTTAAACCATTTAACTTTGCCAATCGCCATACTTCGACTTCCTCTTAATCCTTGAACTAACACGATTATGCCCCCACAATATAATTGAAGGCAGTGTGACGTGTTTTGAAAACAACAACGTCACCTCTAAAATGTAGATTTTTTAACCATATTATGTCAAGAGCAAATGTAAATTAATTTTATCCTAAAGTTAGTGAGACATCTGCCAACAAAGCACTATTATTAATTATGAGTAGAGACAACGCCATTAGCATCGAAAGGGAAAAACTCAAAGACGCGCAGCGCCAAAAAACGCAGCCGCCGCCAATGTATAAAGTGTTGTTGAACAACGACGATTACACGCCAATGGATTTTGTAATTGAAGTGCTCATACAATTTTTTAATATGGATGCTGAGAAAGCGCATCAAATAATGCTAACAGTACACTACCAAGGTAAGGCGGTTTGTGGCATTTTTACTGCTGAGATAGCAGAAACCAAGGTGATGCAGGTGAATCAGTATGCACGTAAGCACAGTCATCCGCTTATGTGTACTATGGAACAGGCGTAAGTCAATTTGTAGAGGGCGAGCGATATGTTAAATAAAGAATTAGAACAAACGTTGAATGATGCGTTTGTATTTGCCAGAGAACACCGTCATGAGTTTATGACGGTCGAGCATTTATTGCTGGCGCTACTTGATAACTCGGCAGCCCGTGAAGCACTGCATGCCTGTGGTGCGGATATTGAAGCAATTAAAAGTGAGCTGATCTCTTTCGTTAAAGACACTACCCCGTTGATTCTTGACGAGCAAATGAACGAACGAGAAACCCAGCCTACCTTAGGTTTTCAGCGCGTGCTCCAACGTGCAGTCTTCCATGTGCAATCATCTGGTAAAGAAGAAGTTACTGGTGCCAATGTACTTGTGGCTATTTTCAGTGAGCAAGAGTCTCAAGCTGTATTTATCCTCAAAAAGTCTGATGTAACTCGCTTAGATATCGTTAACTTTATTAGCCACGGTGTAAGCAAAGCTGAAGATGATGCGCCACTTAACTCAGAAACGGGTGAAGAGGGTGAGGGCGGTGAAGAAAGCGGATCGGCATTAAGCAAATACGCTACCGACTTAAATCGCCATGCCAAAGAAGGCAAGGTAGACCCATTGATTGGGCGCGATAAAGAAGTAGAGCGCACCATTCAGATTTTGTGTCGTCGCAGGAAGAATAATCCGCTATTAGTGGGTGAAGCTGGCGTAGGTAAAACCGCTATTGCTGAAGGGTTGGCTTATCGCATTGTCAACGAAGACGTGCCTGAGGTTATCAGTAACAGTACTGTTTACTCGCTAGATTTAGGTGGCCTGCTAGCCGGTACTAAATACCGTGGTGATTTCGAGAAACGCTTAAAAGCGATATTGAAAGAATTGTCGAAAGACGAAGACGCTATTTTGTTTATTGATGAAATTCATACCATCATTGGTGCTGGTGCAGCGTCTGGCGGTGTTATGGATGCATCTAACTTGCTGAAGCCTAAGCTTTCAAGCGGTGAACTTCGTTGTATTGGCTCAACAACTTATCAGGAATACCAAGGTATTTTTGAAAAAGACAGAGCCTTGGCTCGTCGTTTCCAAAAAGTGGATGTGACTGAGCCAAGCGTTAGTGATACCACCAAAATTCTACTTGGCCTTAAAAGCCGATATGAAGATCATCACAACGTACGCTACACGCAAAAAGCTATTCAGGCGGCAGCCGAGCTATCGGCTAAGTACATTAACGAACGTCACTTGCCCGATAAGGCGATTGACGTAATGGATGAAGCCGGGGCAAGCCAGCGCTTGTTGCCACAATCGAAGCGTAAGAAAACGATTGGGGTAGGTGACATTGAGCAAATTATTGCAAAAATGGCTCGAATTCCTGAAAAGTCTGTATCAGCGTCAGACAAAGAAGTCCTTAAGAACCTTGGCCGTAACCTTAAAATGATGGTGTTTGGTCAAGACAAGGCCATAGAGACGCTTAACGACGCTATTTTGCTATCGCGTTCTGGTTTAGGTGCAGAAGAAAAGCCAATTGGTAGTTTCTTGTTTGCAGGGCCTACCGGTGTGGGTAAAACTGAAGTTACGCAGCAGCTTGCTAAAATAATGGGCGTTGAGTTGGTTCGTTTCGATATGTCTGAGTACATGGAGCGCCACGCGGTTAGCCGTTTGATTGGTGCACCTCCTGGTTACGTGGGTTTTGAGCAAGGTGGATTGTTAACCGATGCTGTAATTAAAAACCCATACTCTGTGGTACTGCTAGATGAAATCGAGAAAGCGCACAGTGATATCTACAACATTCTGTTGCAGGTAATGGATCACGGTACGCTTACCGACAACAATGGCCGTAAAGTAGACTTCAGAAATGTCGTATTGGTAATGACAACCAATGCGGGCGTGCAGGAAACGGTGCGCAAGTCTATTGGCTTTAAACAGCAAGATCATAGCCACGACGCGCTATCTGAAATCAATAAGGTGTTTACCCCTGAATTCAGAAACCGTCTAGATGGCATTATCTGGTTTAATCACCTGGATGCTGAGGTTATCTTGCAGGTTGTCGATAAGTTCATTATTGAGCTTCAGGCGCAGCTGGACGTGAAAGGTGTATCTTTAGAGGTTACCCCTGCAGCTAGAGCTTATTTAGCTGAGAAGGGCTACGACAAGTCCATGGGTGCACGCCCTATGTCTCGCTTAATCAAAGAAGAGATTAAGAAAGAGCTAGCGAACGAATTGCTGTTTGGTGAGTTAACCAAAGGCGGCGACGTTAAAGTAGATTTGAACGACGATAAGTTGGAGTTTGAATATTCAGGCGTTGATGCGGTTAAGGAAGAAACCGAGTCTAGTTAACACCTAGTGAACTTATTTTACTAAACGTTTAATATCGATTTAAAAATGCTGCACCTGAAAGGGTGCGGCATTTTTTTTGTGTCTTTTATAATGAAACTCTCGAGCGTTTAACGTTGAAGGCGAAAGTCGTTAAATTTGCGTTTAATAAGTCGTTTCATTACATGTTGACGCAAAGTGCCCAATTTCCAACGCCAAGCATCTAATGCTCAATACCAAATGCTAAGTACTAAACGCTAAACTAGGCGTTAACAACATGCATTAACAACAGGTGTAAGGACATCGCTAAATACTATCGCAGGTATTAATTAGACACATACAAAAAAGCCCAATGATTTACATTGGGCTTTTTTTTGGAATGCGTTGACCGCTTAATGGCTCATTATCTGGCGCGATAAATGATACGACCTTTTGTTAGGTCATAAGGAGTCATCTCAACAGTGACCTTATCGCCAGTAAGAATTCGGATATAGTTTTTACGCATCTTACCAGAAATGTGTGCTGTCACTACGTGACCATTCTCTAGTTCAACACGGAACATAGTATTAGGTAGGGTGTCTTGAACCGTACCTTCCATTTCAATACAATCTTCTTTTGCCATGTAAAGCAGTTACCTCAGTAATTCAAATTTTTTGCCGCGCAGACATTAACCAATCTTGCCTTGCGTGTAAAGCGATTAAGCAGGTTTTTTATCAAAACGGTGCCATTTGTTGCCAGAAAATTGCTCATAAGGGTAAAATTTGTGCTTATAAGACATTTTTTGACATTCTTCTACGTAATATCCCAAGTAGACGAAATCTCGTTCTTGTTGCTTTGCCTGTTCGATTTGCATCATGATCATCCACGTCCCAAGAGACGATGAATGGTAATCAGGATCGTAAAAAGTATAAAGTGCCGATAAGGCTTGATGCTCTTCACCATTATCGATGGTGTCTGTTACTGCCACCGCAATTAACGTATCGCCATCGTAGGCTTCAATAAACTGTGGGCGTTTCCATTCGCACAAAATAAAGTTTTCAAACTGTTCGCTTGAAGGCGGGTACATGCTGCCATCGGTGTGACGGGCGCAAATGTACTTCTCGTACAACGGGTAATATAAATGATTGGCGCTCTTGGCGCTGGTTACCACAAAATGCTGATTGCGATTAAGAATGCGTTTTTGACTTTTCGAAGGACGAAACGTAACTACAGGTATTCTTACCGATTCACAGGCATGACAGTCTGGGCAGTGTGGGCGGTAGATTTGCTCGCCACTGCGTCTAAACCCTACTTGAATAAGTTGACCGTAACGCCACGCAAGCTGGTTATCTGATTCAGCATAAACCAGTAATTGTTCTTGTTGATTGGGCAAATAGCTACAATCAAAAGATTGCGTAATTCCAAATCTCACGGTGTGATAACCTGCGGGTGCCACTGATGCTTGTATTCATCAGTCAAAGAGCCTTCATCGGTTAGAGTGTGGTTGCTACTCTGTAGTTTTTCAATAAATTCGTTACGGAAAATTGTTTTCGCACCTAACGAGCTAAGATGGTCCGTCGGCAACTGACAATCAATGAATGCCATCTTATTACGTTTCATGTGCTCAACCAACGCTAGCATCGCCAATTTAGAGGTATTGCTTTGTTTGTGAAACATAGACTCACCGCAATACACTTTCCCTATACCTACGCCGTATAAACCTCCTACCAGCTCTTCACCGTCCCACACTTCAACAGAATGTGCTAAACCAAGCTGATGCAAATAGCTATAGGCTTTTTGCATGTCATCGGTTATCCAGGTGTCTTGACTGGGGGCTTGTGAATTCGGGTTCTTACGAGGAATATTGGCACAGGCATTAATTACCGAATCGAATGTATTATTAAGAGTGACCTTGTAGCGCTTTTGTCGAGCTAGCTTGCGTAAACTTTTTGAACACACAAAATCATCTAATTCGATAATAGAGCGTGGGTTAGGTGACCACCACAGCAAGGGTTCATCATCGCTAAACCAAGGGAATATACCGCTAGAATAGGCCGAAAAAAGACGCTGGGCGCTAAGATCTGCGCCAAAGGCTAATAGGCCGTTTGGATCGTCAAGTGCTTCAGATACAGGGGGGAAAGGTGTATCAATGTCTAAATAAGGCAGCGCTATCATAAAAGGAAAGACATCAAGCCCTGGCAATTGCAGGGCTTGAAATCAAACAAGGCTTAGCCTTGCTCAGGCATAAAGCCATCTAGGAATTTTTCTGCATCTAACGCGGCCATACAGCCCGTTCCCGCAGACGTTATTGCTTGACGATAAATATGATCGCTCACATCACCGGCCGCAAATACCCCTTCAACACTGGTTTGTGTAGCATTGCCGTGAAGGCCGCTATTTACCACAATGTAGCCGTCTTTCATTTCAAGCTGTTCAGCAAAAATGTCAGTATTTGGCTTGTGACCGATTGCCACGAAAAGACCCATTACATCAAGTTCTTCAGTTGCTTCGCCATCGGTTTCTTTAATGCGAATTTTCGTCACACCCATTTCGTCACCCATGACTTCATCAAGGGTACGGTCTAAGTGTAATACCACATTGCCATTTTCAGCTTTGTCGCGAAGACGCTGCTCAAGGATTTTTTCACTACGGAAAGTATCACGACGATGCACAACGTGAACTTCAGATGCAATGTTAGATAAATACAAGGCTTCTTCAACGGCCGTGTTACCACCGCCAATGACCGCTACTTTTTGGTTGCGATAGAAAAAGCCGTCACAGGTAGCACAGGCCGAAACCCCTTTACCCATAAACGCTTGCTCAGATTCCATACCAAGATATTTAGCAGATGCACCTGTAGCAATTATTAAGGCGTCACACGTGTACGTGCCACTGTCACCATAAAGGGTGAAAGGACGCTTAGTTAAGTCTGTCTTGTTAATATGGTCGAAGATAATTTCAGTATCGAACTTCTCTGCATGCTTTTGCATACGAACCATAAGGTCAGGACCCGTTAGTCCTTCAGGATCGCCTGGCCAGTTTTCTACTTCTGTGGTCGTAGTAAGCTGTCCGCCTTGCTGGATCCCCGTTAAAAGCACAGGTTCTAGATTTGCTCTAGCTGCGTATACCGCTGCTGAGTAGCCTGCTGGGCCCGATCCTAAAATAAGTAGGCGAACATGTCTGTTATCTGCCATTTGTATCTCCAACTAATGCCCATTTATCCGGGCTGAATTCTGCTATAATTTTGAAACGAAACTTGCCAACTGTCTGTCGCAGTAGCCAACTGTCGCTATAGGTAGCTAGGTAAGGACTGAACCTTGCTTTTTCAACTGCTAATCGGCCAATACCTTCGAAAAACACGATACCTTCGGAAAATAGCATTGAAAGAAGGGCATTATGATGCCTTCATGATGATGAAAAGTCACCCATCTGATGTGCTTGGCTATCATTAATTAGGTAATTAATGTTGTTTTTAAATTATTTATAATGAAAAGCGGCGTTATTGCGACGAACTTGCGTTGTATTAGACGAAATTCGTATTACAATTCAAGTTGTAGGAATACGTTAAATCTGTGCTTTAGAAATCAGTGTTTGGCACCATATTAATGCTATGTATGTTAACGCCAAATATTGGGGTTATAATTAAGCATTAGTGTTATCACTGGGCTTTTTTGCAAAAACAACGTTTAAATAAACATGACGTTTATACTTATTATAATCACGATATAATCCGGCGTTAAAACAGCGCCAACTGGCCGGCGTTAAAGCAGCGCTAACCGGCTATTGAATACCAAGTATAAGGCATCCAGAGTGCGCTACTTACTGAAGTGAAACGAGGTGGTTTATGTCACAGTCTGTGATTACAATGCTAAAAGATGGCCAGCACTATATGAAAACTTGGCCCGTCAAAAAAGAACTGTATGCCTACTTCCCCGAATGCCGGGTAGTTGCAGCCACGCGTTTTGCTATTAAAACCATGCCGCCTGTGGCAATACTTTCGTGTGCATTGTTACTTCAGAATATGGGCACAGACTATATTCCGCAAACCATCACCATAGGTGCTTTCTTTTTAAGCCTTCCGCTACAAGGGTTATTGTGGTTGGGTCATCGTTCAAACCAATACCTACCACCGCAATTAAACAGCTGGTATCAAGATATTCACAGTAAAATGCGATCGGAAGGTTGCAACGTATCGTCGGTTAAATCGAAACCGAAATATAAAGAGTTAGCAGCGTTACTCAAAACCGCATTTAACGATTTAGATAACGTATTTACTAAACATTGGTTCCGCTAAAATCCCGTTAGGTTCTGCTGTGCCCAGGTATGTTTGCTAGAGCTAGCGGGTTAATTTACAAAGTAACTGACTAACTGAATAAACAGCTAACTCACCACTTTCTCTTCTACAAGCACGCCATTACATTTTCGGCACTTGTACTGCGCCCCTTTCAAAATTTTATTATGTCGTCTTATTGTTAGCTGGTGTGAACTGCAAAGGCAGGCATAGCTGAACTGCTTGCCAATAACGCCTTCAACATCAAAACTGTGGGTAGCGTTAGCCGGACGGTTAAACACATCAATCATAATGGCTTGCCATTCCACGCCGTGGGGCTTTACCTTCTTGAACAACTGCCAAGTAAGCAAATGACTCACTTCATGAGGAATAACATCATCTATGAATTCCTGTTCGTTCTGTTTAAATAATTCGGGGTGCAAATTAATGCGATTTTGTTGTAGAAACGCGGTGCCAGCATTTTTACCAGAGCGTCTAAAGGTAAGCGCAGGGCGGGGAAATGTACGCTTAAAATATTTATCAGCGCGTTGGTAGCAGCCTTCTACAGCATCAGCAATATGCTGACGCTGTAGAGAGGTTAAATCATGGCTTGCTATGGTAGTACCTTAACTGAGTTACTAATTATTCTACTTGGCACTGCAAGCAAAGAATATAGGTACCCATGGGATCGTTCAGTTCGTTAAAGATATCGAACTCGCCAAGTACTCGTTTAAATTCATTGATTAACGCAGAGTCTGAATTAGCAAACTGCCACTTTCCAACAAACGTAAAGGCTTGACCAAAGAACTCTTTCCAAAACAGCTCTTGTGCTGAAAGTGTACGCTGAACATAGAAAGTGTCGTAGTTATCTAGTGCAGCGAATTCTGCCGCCGCATTAACCGCGTCTTCTAACGTACCTAGCTCATCAACTAATCCAAGCTCTAGGGCGTCGGTACCAATCCATACACGACCTTGTGCAACGTCATCTACTTCATCTACCGTCATATCTCGAGCGTTCGATACTAAAGATAGGAAGTTGCCGTAACTCGTTTCAACATTACGTTGCAAAATTTGGCCAAATTCTGGCGCAAGAGGGCGTACTGCTGAAAAGCCTGCTAGTTCATTCGAGCCAACGCCATCACTGTGAATGCCTAAGTAATCAAGCGAGTTTTCGTATGTCATAAACATACCGAATACCCCGATAGAGCCAGTAATAGTGCTTGGGCTAGCAAATATGCGGTCAGCGTTTGCTGCAATCCAGTAACCGCCTGATGCAGCATACGTGCTCATAGAAACCACAACCGGTTTACCTGCGTTTTTCAACTCAAGTACTTCTTGGCGAATAATCTCTGAACCTAATGTGCTGCCCCCTGGCGAATCTATTTGCAGTACTACTGCTTTCACGTTTTCATCTAAACGTGCTTTACGCAATAAGCGTGCGGTACTGTCGCCGCCAATGGTGCCGGCTTTTTGATTGCCGTTTAAAATAGTGCCCTTTGCTACTACAATCGCAACTTGGTCGAGGTCACTGTTGATAGAAGGTAGGGGAGGATTAACGACTTTTAAGTAGGTGTTAAAGTGAGTGACGTTAACACCGTGATTGTCTTCGTTTTCGCCCACAAGACCAGTAAGTTCTACGCGAACATCTTCACGGGTTTTAAGTGCATCTACCCAATTATTTTGTAAAGCGTAATTGGCAAAATCACCGCCAGCTTGTTCAAACTTAGCCAACAAGCCTTCTAGTGTTTCATCAAAGTTGGAAAGCGGAATGCCACGGGCAGCGGCAACGTCTTCTTTATATTGCTGCCAGTAACCGTCTAACCATTTACGCTCAGCTTCTTTAGCTGCTTCAGACATATCGTTGCGAATAAGTGGTTCTACGGCAGACTTATAAGTACCTACACGGAAAATGTGCGTAGTCACTTTAAGCTTTTCCAAGAAATCTTTGAAATACATGCCATAACGACCATAGCCATCTAGCAGTAATGAACCCATAGGATTGAGATAAACCTTATTCGCATGCGCTGCAAGGTAGTACTGTTCTTTGGTGTAATAATCACCAATGGCATACACAGGCTTTTCAGAGGTTTTAAAATCGTTGATGGCTCGCGCTACCGTGCGAAGTTTATCTAAACCGCCGCCAGATAAACCTTGAAGGTCTAATACTAATGCTTTAATCCGTCGGTCTTGCTTAGCGTTTTCAATAACTTTTACCACATCACGCACAAGTACTTCTGGATTGTCAGGCTCTGAACCCATGGCATCTTGTAAAAACTGTTCAAACGGATCGACACTTTCTTTTTCAATAACGAGTTGTCCGTTCAAGGTAAGTAAAAGCGCACTATTCGCTTTTACCGTAAGCTGGTCGTCTTCTTGAGAGGTAATCGCGATGATTATGCCAACAAAAATCACCAGAAAAATGACATTGAAAAAAAGCTTACGGGTGAAGTTTAAAACCGTCCACAGGCCAATAAATAAGGATTTAGTCCAGTTTCCTTTGGCAGCCATAAATTACATTACCTTCTGTTTGTTTAACTCTATTATGTTACCGAATCGAAACTAGATCGCTAACTTATTTGTAATTGTTTGTGATTGTACCGCAAAGTCACTCACTTATGGGCATTCTCGTCATCTGTGAGCCATTGTGCAATCACTTCAGCGATGTGCTTATGATCATTCGCGCTTAGCTGCATCATCAAGTCGCCAGTGGTTTTTTTATAACCTACTTTTTTGTGCCCACGAACGAACAACCGCTTAAGCGGTGATGATTTTTGCGTTCTTTGAGGTTGTTTTCTATTGTTAAGTGAAAGTTTATTCACTTCATCACGTTCCTATAACTAGACGTTAAAAACGAAGTCCCAATAACAAGGCTCTTGATAATGATAAAGCAATTATACGCGAACCTCTTTAAAAAACTCAGTGTGGCAGATGGCGTACCATTACTGTTGTTACGGCTCTATTTAGCCCCTGTAATGATTCAGGCTGGTTGGAACAAAGCCAGTAGCTTTTCGTCCATCGTTGACTGGTTTGGTAATGAAGACTACGGACTGGGGTTACCATTCCCGCTCGTGCTTGCTTTTTTAGCCACGGCCGCTGAGTTAGTCGGCGGAATATTTTTACTGTTTGGTTTGCTTACACGCTTAGTCGCTATTCCGTTAATGGTAACCATGTTAGTGGCCATATTTACGGTACACATCGACAATGGGTGGTTGGCCATTGCTGATGCATCCTCTTGGTTAGCCGATGGCACTATTTTAATGAACGACAGTGTGATGGCTGCTCCAGAGAAACTTAGTGCTGCAAAATCTCTACTGCAAACCTATGGAAACTATGATTGGCTTACTTCCAGTGGCAGTTTGGTGGTGCTAAACAACGGTATTGAATTCGGTGCTACCTATTTCGTCATGTTACTGGTGCTATTTTTCTATGGTGGTGGTCGCTATGTAAGTATTGATTATTTCTTTCGCCCTAAATTACAAGATAACGGCTTTAGGTAATTTGGCCTTGAAATAGACCAGCTATGCTGGTCTTTTCTCATTATAGAACGTAGGATCTTCCTATAACGCTTTGTTCGATAATAGGATACTGAAATGGATGCACTTACGTTACTGCTTAACAGAAGCTCTCAACCTAGACTTAATGCACCTGCGCCGTCAGGTGATGCGCTTGAAAACATCATGCAAGCTGCACTTCGTGCCCCCGATCATGCGTGTTTAACACCGTGGCGTTTTATTGTTTGTGAAGGGAAAGGCTTAGATAAACTAGGCAGCTTATACGAGCAATCAGCTATCGATAACGATAAATCTGAAAAAGAAATTGAGCGGGCAGTGCAGTTACCACATCGAGCGCCTATGATTGTGGTGGCCATTGCTAAACATGTTGAGCATGAAAAAGTGCCACGCGTAGAGCAAATTGCTTCAGCGTCTTGCGGGGTGATGGCAATGCAAATGGCTGCGGTAGCCCAGGGGTTCAATGGCATGTGGCGAACGGGGAGTTATGCCCATTGCGATACGGTAAAGCGTGGTTTTGATTTAAGCGATGACGACGAAATTGTTGGGTTTTTATATTTAGGTACGCCAGCGTTTGAACCAGCAGCAAAACCAGAGCGTGATACATCTGACTACTTCGAATACTGGCGCTAACTTTCAGTATTGGCGTGCTAATCACTTGAGAGCTGGGCTTCCGCTTCACGCCCAGTGTTATAGGGTTTTACATGGTTAATGTAGCAAACTTTGCGTTTCAGGCTTTTCATTACAGGCTTAGGTAGAAAGCTAACCGTGCAGATAAGATAATTTTATCTGCACGGATCGAGCGGGAAAGCTATGTATTACACTTTAAGCCTCTTTTTAACCTGCATTTCAGCCTAGATTTTAAGCCAGATTTTATCCTACATGCAGATTTACATTGTAGCCGGCGTATTTACGGATGTTGATAACACGGTCGCCATCTAGCATCCAATATTGCCCTTTGATTCCAGTGAGTACACCTTCAAATTCTGGCGTCTTATCTAAGTTAATCGATTTTATTTTTTCAGGATAAGTATCAACAGGGTAATGAATGTTATGCACTTCACCATCGGCTTCAGATACCGCTTGTATCCCTTTTGTCTGCTGAATTTCTGCTAAACCATCAGCAATTTTCGACAATATAGTGGCTTTAAGCTCTAGTAAATCAACCTGATCTGGCGCACTTTTCAGCATAGTGCGCCAATTGGTTTTATCGCCAATATGTTCTTTGCAAAGCATTTCCACAAGGCCGCTAGTGAGCCTGTCTGTTACGCGTAACATGACGGTGGCTTGAGTAGCGCCCTGATCCATCCAACGTGACGATACTCCATCGGTAACGTGGCGAGTTATCCCCACTTTTACATTGCCTGTGTTAGCCAAGTACACAAAGTGCTCGCTAAAACAGTGCTCTTCGCCCCATTGAGGTTCTCGGCATGTCCCTTCATGGTAGTGACATTTTTCAGGCTTGATAATGCAACTATCACACTGAGCTAATGAAATTAAGCAAGGGTAGCAATAACCTTGGCTAAAACTTTTCTTGGTCTTTCTATTGCAATGTACGCAGTTAATGTCGCCCGTAAAATCAAGGGAAACCTTCTGTCCGATAACAGGGTTTATATCTACCTTATGTTCTCCAATAGGAAGCTGGTAGTTAACCGTATTGTTGTCGTCAGCATGGGTGTGCATTTTTCTCAGCGCACCGCTATAAGATGTGGTCATGGTGTATTCCTATTCGCTAAGCTCGCCGCAGAGGTTCTGGGTAAGCTTGGCTTTAATGGTTTCAAACGGCAGATTCTTACTTAATAAGTAATGCAATTTTGCCAATGCGGCTTCTGGGGTCATATCGCTGCCAGATAACACGCCCACTTCCTGCAAACCATGCCCTGTAGCATATCCGCCCATGTTCACGCGACCGCGCATACACTGGGTGCAATTAAGCACGGGGATTTGTCGGTCTCGCGCATATTCTAATTGAGCAATGAGGGCTGGGTTTTGTGGTGCATTACCTACGCCGTAGCTTAATAAAATAAGTGCATTAACAGGTTGCTGTAGGGTGTTTTTAAGGACTTCTGAGGAAATACCAGGGTACAAGCTCACCATACCAATGGGTTGGGCTGTTACACTGGAAACCTTAAGGGGTTTATCCGACTCTGTAGCAAGTTCACCTGCTTTAACGCGTATATTAATACCCGCTTCAAGAAGAGGGGGGAAGTTGGGTGAGTCGAAGGCACTAAAACCATCAGCATCTACCTTGCGACTGCGATTTCCCCGTAATAAGCGGTTATTAAAAAACAAACCCACTTCTGCAATAGGGAAGTTAGCTGCAACGTACAGCGCGTTTAACAGATTAACTTGGCCGTCAGAACGCAGCTCTGCAAGAGGAATTTGCGACCCCGTAACTATCACCGGCTTGGTTAAATCTTCCAGCATAAAACTCAGTGCCGAAGCGGTATACGCCATGGTATCTGTGCCATGCAAGATGATGAAACCGTCGTACTTATCGTAGTTTTCTGCAATGTCGTCGGCAATGCGCTGCCAGTCAGAAGGATCCATATCCGATGAATCTATCAGGTTATCGTACTCGTGCAGTGTGAATAATGGCATTTCACTGCGATGAAACTCCGGCATGTCATTCAAAGTATCGCCAAGGAAGCCTGCTGCAGGAATATAACCATGATCTGATGGCTTCATTCCGATGGTGCCGCCTGTATAGGCAATATAGATATGTTTACGCATTGCGTAACCTTACTTCTTTTGTGGGTTTAGGCAGAATGACGGCATTCTAACAGCCCGTAAAGTAAAGTCATCCTGTTCGCGCAAAAACCTTGTAATCAATGGGGGGAAACAGGCAATATTAGGCCGTAAATTAATAATAAATACACGACAGGTTATTTTTTATAATGAAAACAATGAAGATAAGTTTACTCAGTGCTGCCATCGTAAGTGCCTTAATGGCTTTACCAGCCGTAGCACATCAGCAAGATGGTACGGCGGTTTCTACACAATTGCAGTCTGCGGTTAGTGATGCCAAAGACATCACAGACGTTGAGGCAAAGAAAACAGAGGCAGAAAAATTAGCCGCCCTAACGCTTAAATATTTCAACGAGTCGTTAGAACGAAACCCTGTGATGGCGACATTTTATGGCGTAAGCGATTACAACGATAAGTTTAACGAGCCCATGAGCGAGGCGGTTATTGCTAAATCAAAGGCGCATGAGCAAACTTATTTAGAAGCCATTAATGCTATTGATGCGTCTAAACTTACTGGGCAAGATTGGATCAGCTATCATATTTTCAAAAGTGACAGAGAACATGCCATTGCCGGTTATCAGTTTGGTAGCCAGTACATGCCAATTAATCAAATGTATGGCGTGCATACTTTTTTCCCCATGCTGGGCTCTGGCCAATCTGCGCAGCCGTTCGCGACAGTTAAAGACTATGAAAACTTCATTTCACGTACTAAAGGCTACGTCGAATTTATCGATAGCGTAATTCTGTATATGACAAAAGGGATTGAGGAAGGGGTAGTATTACCGGCCGCTATCACCGAAAAAATGGTACCGCAATTAAGCGCTCATGTTGTGAAGAAAGCCTCTGAGAGTGTGTTCTACGGACCTGTAAAACAGCTCGAGCAAAATGAAGATATTAGCGATGATGAGAAAGCGCGCTTAGCCGCAGCTTACGAAGGCATGATTATGGAAATGATTGTACCTTCTTATCAAAAACTACACGATTTCGTGGTTGAGGAATATATGCCTCATACACGCGCTACGGTAGGCTATTCAGATTTACCTAATGGAAAGGCCTGGTACGAATACAAAATTAAAGACAACACTACCTTGCCGCTAAGTGCCGATGAAGTGCATGAGTTTGGGTTATCTGAAGTGTCGCGCATATTAGGTGAAATGAAAGCGGTTAAAGAAACCGTAGGCTTTGAAGGCGACTTAGCGGCGTTCTTCGATCACCTTCGTACTGACGATAAGTTCTACTTTGAATCTGATGAAGCCCTCATAAAAGCCTATACCGATGTTAAAACGGATATAGACGCTCGGTTACCTAAACTTTTCAGCGTATTTCCTAAAGCCGATTATATTGTAAAAGCGGTAGAGCCGTATCGTGAAGCGTCCTCGGCCGCAGCCAGTTATATGTCTCCTGCACCAGATGGCAGCAGACCTGGTATTTTCTATATCAATACCCGTGACCTTAAAGCCCAACCTAAATTTAGTTTGGAAACCTTGAGTATTCATGAGGCGGCGCCTGGTCATCACTTCCAAATTGCTATTCAGCAAGAAGTGGAAGGCTTACCTTTGTTTAGAAAATTCAACGGCTATACCGTGTTTAGTGAAGGCTGGGCTTTGTATGCTGAAAGCTTAGGAAAAGAGCTAGGTATGTTTACCGACCCTTACATGTGGTACGGGCGCTTAAACGATGAACAGCTTCGTGCTATGCGTTTAGTGGTCGATACTGGGTTGCATGCCAAGGGCTGGAGCCGTGAGAAGGCTATTGCGTATATGCTTGAGAATTCTTCTATGGCTGAGTCTGATGCGGTTGCGGAAGTAGAGCGTTATATTTCTATCCCCGGTCAAGCGTTAGCGTATAAAGTGGGTGAGCGTCATATTAGACATTTGCGTAATCAAGCCACTGAAGCCTTAGGTGACGACTTCGATATCAAAGCGTTCCACAGCAATATACTGACCGATGGGGCAATGCCAATGCCTATTTTAAGTGACAAAATGTCGATGTGGATAGACGAGGTAAAATCTAAAAGCCAAGGCGAGTAAGTTGATAACTGGCTAAGTAAAAAGAAAGGCAAATAAAAAAGCGGCTGTGAAAGCCGCTTTTTTTATATTTATTTTACTTCTTTACCTGCTGCCTGTTGGTCTGCATGGTAACTAGAGCGAACCATAGGGCCACTGGCTGCATGAGTGAAGCCTATGTCTTTGGCGTAAGCACCTAATGCATCAAATTCATCAGGGTGAACGTAACGCTTAACAGGGAAGTGATGGCGACTTGGCTGCAAGTATTGGCCAAGGGTCAACATGTCCACGTCATGAGCACGTAAATCACGAAGCACGCCTTCAATTTCCACGTTTTCTTCGCCCATGCCCATCATCAAGCCTGATTTGGTTTTAATATCAGGATGCTGCGCTTTAAACTTCTTAAGTAAGTCTAGAGACCACTGGTAGTTCGCACCAGGGCGGCATTCGCGGTATAAGCGCGGAATGGTTTCTAAGTTGTGGTTAAACACATCAGGAACACCATTTTTGAAAATTTCTAATGCGCGATCCATACGGCCACGGAAATCCGGTACTAGCACTTCAATAGTAGTAGTCGGGCTGTGCTCGCGAATAGCGTTAATACAATCAACGAAATGCTGTGCACCACCGTCACGCAAATCATCGCGGTCTACCGAGGTAATTACCACGTAACGAAGATTCATTTCAGCAATGGTCTTCGCTAGCTTTTCTGGCTCTTCCGCGCTTGGCGGTAGCGGTTTACCGTGGGCAACATCACAGAACGGACAACGACGGGTGCAAATGTCACCCAGAATCATAAAGGTTGCCGTACCATGGTTGAAGCACTCAGCTAAGTTAGGGCAGCTGGCTTCCTCGCACACAGAATGCAGTTTATTCTTTCTTAATGTCTTCTTAATGTGGTCAATTTTATCTGTGCTGCGTGGCAGCTTAATTTTGATCCACGAAGGCTTGCGCAGCATTTCTTCCTTTTCAGTAGGAATAATGGTGACAGGAATGTGTTTTACTTTTTCGTCGTCGCGGAGTTTAACTCCAGCTACAGGTCGTGCGTTACTCATCAAAACCTTCTTTATGTCGTTTTTCCGTAATGGAAAGCGCTTCAAGTAGTAAGTCGGTAAGAACTTCACCGGCAACACTTATCGAATCAGGGCCATTCAGACTGGCGGTATCAATCATTTCCATACCTGCATAACCACATGGGTTAATGCGCTGAAACGGTGACAAGTCCATATTAACATTTAATGCCAAACCATGAAATGAGCAACCGTGACGAATTCTTAACCCTAATGAGCAGACTTTTTTCTCATCTACATAAACCCCAGGTGCATCGGGTTTAGGGTAGGCGGTAACACCGTATTTAGCCATCAAGCCTACCACAGCGTCTTCCATCGCAGTCACTAAGTGACGTACACCTAGCTTGCGTCTTCGAATATTAATAAGAAGATAAATAACCTGCTGGCCTGGGCCGTGGTAGGTTACCTGACCGCCTCTGTCGACTTGTACCACGGGAATGTCACCGGGCATCAAGATATGTTCAGCTTTGCCTGCTTGACCTTGTGTGAATACAGGGTCGTGCTCAACCAGCCAAATTTCATCTTCAGTCGTATCGTCACGTTCATCCGTGAACGCTTTCATGGCAGCCCATGTGGGCTCGTAGCTTTGTCTGCCAAGTTGCCGAATAATGACAGAGTCGGTTAGGGTGCTCACTTATAGTACGACTCTTACAAGTTCTAACTTAGCCAGTTCAGTGTAAATAGTTTCCATATGCTCTTTGCTGGTAACTCGTACACTTACCGATACAGAATGGTAATTACCTTTACTGCTTGGCTTCACTGCAGGTGAATAATCACCTGGCGCGTGCTGCTGTAAGCACTCAATTACGTGATTAGGTAAATCGTCATGGGCAATGCCCATTACTTTAAATGTTTGATTTGTTGGAAAATCTAGAAGTTCATCGAAACGGGTATCCATGCGATATCCTTTTTATACAATCATTAAATACAAAAACGGCCCGATTATACCAATCAGGCCGCCCTTGAACTAGTGTAGCGATGCGTAATGTTACGCTTCGTCGAAACCCAGTTGCAGCATAATGTAATCTTTAATGCGGTTTAGCATGCTGCCTTCTTTCACTTCTTGCAAAGTGACAAGGGGGTAGCTAGCAACATCTTCGCCTTCAAGTTGAAGGAAAAGTGTGCCTACAACTTGGCCTTTAGCCAGTGGCGCTTCTAGTTTTTTATCTAGTTCAAAATTGGCTTCCAAGTTAGCCGCTTGGCCGCGTGGAATGGTAATGGGGGTAGATTGGTTAATTCCAAGGTCTACAGTTTCTCTATCGCCCATATAAATGCGGTGTGCTACAAAACTATCGCCAGCTTTGTAAGGCGTTAGCGTTTCATAAAAACGGAAGCCATATTTAAGTAGCTTTTTGTTTTCTACTTTACGGGCTCTTTCACTGTCGGTACCCATAACCACAGAAATTAGGCGCATATCGCCTTGTGATGCTGAAGTAATAAGGCTGTAACCCGCGTCTGACGTATGGCCAGTTTTAATACCATCAACGTTTAAGCTTTTGTCCCATAATAGGCTGTTACGGTTATATTGCTTGATGCCATTAAATGTAAATTCTTTTTCGCTGTAAATTTTATACATTTCAGGGGTTTCAGCAATAAGCGCACGAGACACTAATGACATATCACGAGGTGTGGTGTAATGGTCAGGGTCGTGAAGACCGTGTGCATTCACAAAGTGTGAGCCTGTCATACCAAGCGCTTGCGCGTGGGCATTCATCATGCTGGCAAATGCGGCTTGTGAACCAGCAACGTGCTCGGCCATCGCTACGCAAGCATCGTTACCTGATTGCACTACAATTCCGCGTAATAAATCGCTTACCGTAACTTGTGTACCCACTTCAATGAACATTTTTGAAGAATCTGGGAATTTTTTGGCCCATGCATTTTCAGAAATGGTTACTTCGTCAGAAAGGCTAATGTTACCGGCTTGCAGTTCTTTACCAATAACATAAATGGTCATGATTTTAGTCAAGCTGGCAGGTGCCAATTGCATGTCTGCGTTTTTCGACGCGATTACGTGTCCGGTTTCAAAGTCGGTTAAAAGAAAGCCTCCCGCCGCTACAGATGGAGCGGGTGGAGTAACCACTGCTGCATTAGCTGACAGTGCTAGCACACTGAAAAGCATAAAAGCGAAGGAGAGAAAAGACGGTTTAGCGCGTTGAATTATTCTGAGCATGATTTTATTTTCTTTGACCGTTTATTATCCGTTTAAAACTGCACAGCAGGCACGCTATACAGTTAATACTACTACTTAGTTTAGAATTCTAACGTAAGGCGCATAGTTCGACTAGGGTTAAACCAAAAAGTTTAGCTGTTAATAGAGATTAGGCTACGAAACAACAAAAAAGCGCCATAAATGACAGATTTGAAACGCGTTTCGCCACATTGCTGCCATAGTTGTGGTGCTTTTTTGAACGGGCGCTTATAAGGTTTGTTTTATCTTGTAAGCTTGCGGGTAGCCGTTTTGTTTAAGTTGCTCTAGTAATTCGTGAGCGAGGGCTTCATCTTCAATTGGGCCAAGCTGAAGTTTATACACATTGCCTACCACTGGCATGTGTGTAGGCACCTGATAAAGCGCAGATAGGACATTCGAAATAGACTCGGCTTTTTTCTGATTCGATAGCGCTGCCACTTGAATAAAGTAGCCGTTTAATGACATTGACGTTTGTGGAAGGTTATCGCTTTGTACAGACGCATTCGCGGCCACTTCTGATGAAGGTATTGGTGCTGAGGGAAGAGGTGCAATGCCAAGGTATTCATCATAAGTCACGGTGGGGCTTATACCAACCGTAACATTATTGTCTGGGTCAAAGTGAATGACTTCAATTTTTACTTTTGCCGTTCCTTTATTGTGATAACCCAATTTTACCGCCGCAGCATAAGATAAATCGATAATCCGATTATCGTGAAATGGGCCACGATCATTCACGCGAACAATGGCTTGTTTGTTGTTATCTAAATTAGTCACACGCACATAAGAAGGCAGCGGAAGCGTTTTGTGGGCTGCTGACATGGCAAACATATTATAAGTTTCACCGTTTGAGGTTAAATGGCCATGAAACTTCTGACCATACCAACTGGCGTAACCTACTTCTTCAAACCCTTTACCGGATGTAAGCGGCGTATAATGTTTACCGAGCACTTTATAAGGGCGGCTGTTAAACATTCTATAAGCTTCATACTTGGGGACTGCATCTAAGGTTTCAGGCACTTTTGCCACATGGTTTGGGGCAGTATCTTGATGTTGAGTATAGCGGCCAGTAGGCGCTGATTTACACGCAGCGAGTATGAATGAAGCAAACAGTATCAACAGTAGTGTGCGCATATTATCGAGACATTAGTCGTTTTTGAGTGGCAATAGACATTAGCATGCCAAAGCCGGCCATTAATGTCACCATGGAAGTGCCGCCATAACTCACTAAAGGTAATGGCACCCCTACAACAGGCAGTAATCCAGATACCATTCCCATGTTTACAAACACATAAACAAAGAAGGTTAAGGTAATACTGCCTGCCAGTAATTTAGAGTAGGCGTCTTGAGCGCGACTGGCAATAATAAGCCCACGTAAAATAACGCAAAGGTAAATAACCAGCAGAACAATAACCCCAGTAAGGCCAAATTCTTCACTGAAAACCGAGAAAATAAAGTCGGTATGTCGTTCGGGTAAAAACTCTAATTGTGATTGGGTGCCCTGTAACCAGCCTTTTCCATCTACGCCACCTGAGCCAATGGCAATTTTCGACTGAATAATATGGTAACCCGAACCGAGTGGATCGCTCTCTGGGTTTAAAAACGTTAACACCCGTTGCTTTTGATACTCTGCCATTAAAAAGAACCACATAATGGGCGCAAAACCACCTAGCAACAGAGCAACAAAACCGATAAGCCGCCAACTCATACCGGCAAGGAAAATAGCGAAGATCCCCGAGCTAGCGATAAGCAGCGATGTCCCTAAATCGGGCTGTTTGGCAATAAGCACCGTTGGAATAGCCACCATTAAAAAGCCCACCACAATATTCATGGTGCGAGGGGGCAAGGTAAACTGGCTAATATACCAGGCAACCATCATAGGCACGGCAAGCTTCATTAACTCTGAAGGTTGAAAACGTATAAATTTTAAGTCGAGCCAGCGCTGGGCGCCTTTACCCATGTCACCAAATAACAATACCGCGATAAGCATTAGCAGCCCGGCAATATAAGCGTAAGTCGACAGCCGGCGAAATGCGCCAGGGGGAATTTGTGCAATACCGAACATAACGGCCACACTCAGTGCTAAGCGCGTAATTTGGCGTTCTACTTGGCCGGTGTCTTGTCCTGAGGCGGAATATAGCGTTACCAGCCCCACTGACATTAGCACTAACAGGCTTAAAAACAGCCAGCCATCAATATGGATACGCTGTAAGAAACTGGTTTTATTTGGGTTGAGCGTGTTCTTTTTCATTATTCGTCAACCTTGCTAATTTCGGTGTCGAAAACCCGATCACGAAAATAGAAGTCCATGATTTTTTTGGCTACAGGAGCGGCATTTTTACTACCGCCTCCGGCGTTTTCAAGCACCACTGTCACTGAAATCTCTGGGTTTTCAAAAGGAGCAAAGCCTACATACATGGCATTGTCTCGCAAACGCTCATCAATTTTTTCGGCGTCGTATTTTTCATCTTGCCCCACAGAAAATAACTGTGCAGTACCGGTTTTTCCTGCAGACTGATAGGGGGCATCGGCAAAGGTATGGCGAGCACCACCTTCTTTACCATGCACCACGTCGTGCATGGCATTAAGTACAATATCGACATTATGCTGATTTTTAATTTCGATAGGCCGAAGGGTTTTAAGTGGAATAATTTCTACCGAGCTATCTTCATGCATGAACCCGCGAATAATTTGCGGAATAATACGCTCGCCACGATTAACCAAGGTGTTCACTGAGTGCGATAACTGAATAGGGGTAGTAGACCAAAACCCTTGCCCAATACCCACAGGAATGGTGTCGCCGATATACCAAGGCTGGTTAAATCTCGCACGCTTCCAGCCCCTGCTAGGCATATTCGCATCAGATTCTTCATATAAATCGATACCGGTAAAATCACCAAACCCAAATTCGTACATGGCTTCACTGATTTTATCTATACCCAGCTTATACGCTAAGTCGTAGTAATAGATATCGCAGGACACTTCTATTGCTTTGGCAATATCTACTTCGCCGTGGCCCCACTTTCGCCAGTCTCGCCACGTGTGCGATACATTGGGTAATTGATAGCGGCCATTATCTTGAATAGTATATTCTTCGGTAATTATGCCTTCTTCAAGTCCAATTAAGCCAAGGTGCGGTTTAATAGTGGATGCTGGCGGATACTGACCTTGAGTGGCGCGGTTTATTAATGGGCGATCAGGGGAGTTGAGCAGGGCAGCGTAGTTCTTTCTGCTGATACCGTGCACAAACAAGTTCGGGTCGTAACTGGGGTTTGAAAATAACGCCAATACCCCCCCTGTTTTTACATCACTCACAATGACTGCGCCGCGCTGACCTTCCAGTGCTTGCTGGGTAGCAATTTGTAGCGAAAGGTCGATGTTTAATACAATGTCTTTACCGGGCACAGGAGGGTCTACGTTTAACACGCGAATTATCCGGCCTTGGTTATTTACTTCCACTTGTTGGTAGCCAACGGAACCGTGTAACAGCTCTTCGTGGTATTTCTCCACCCCCAATTTACCAATGTCGTGGGTGGCGGCATAGTTATCTTCTTGGCCCGCTTCTACTAACTTTTGAAGGTCTTTCTTATTGATGCGAGCCACATAACCCAACACATGGGTAAGGGCTTCTTTATAGGGGTAATGACGCGCTAGACGTGCTTCAATTTGTACCCCTGGGTATAAATGTTTGCTGGCAGAAAACAGCGCAACATCTACTTCAGATAATTTGGTACGAAGGGCAATGGGTTTAAAGCGTCGTTGGCCTTTTAAGCTGCTATTAAAGCTTTCGCGTTCCTCGGGGGTGATACCCATTAATTGGGTTAAGCCATCTAAGGTGGCGTCTAAATCGTTGGTTTGCTCAGGCGTGATCTCTAAGCTAAACACGGGACGGTTTTCCGCAAGCAATATACCGTTTCTGTCGTAAATTAACCCCCGGTTTGGCGCAACAGGTAAGACCTTGATGCGATTTCCGTTTGAACGGGTCTGGTAAACGTCGTGTTGTTCAACTTGCAGGGAATAAAGGTTATTCAGCACCACGCCTAACATCATTACAACTATAATAAAGGCGATAGACGCACGTCTTGCAAATAAGTTTGCTTCGGCCGAGTGGTCTCGAATTGCTTGGCGCTTGCGATGCATAAAAGGCTATTCTCTCACTCGCGATGATATGGGTGGTTCTGAGTAACAGACCAAGCGCGATATAAACTTTCAGAAAGAATAATTCTTACAAGTGGGTGAGGTAGGGTAAGTGCCGATAGTGACCATTTTTGTTCAGACACAGCAATACATTCAGGCGCTAAACCTTCAGGCCCACCTATCAAAAGACTGACATCTCGGCCATCCATTTTCCAATTATCTAACTGTTTGGCTAATGTTGGGGTGTCCCAAGGTTTACCGGTAACTTCTAATGTCACTACTCGGTTACCTTTAGGAATAGCAGCGAGCATTTGTTCGCCTTCTTTTTCTAAAATGCGTTTAATATCGGCATTTTTGCCCCGTTTACCAGCGGGAATTTCGGTGAAACTTACCGGCAAATCGGCGGGGAAGCGGCGAAGGAATTCATCTACCCCTGTGGTGACCCAGGCGGGCATTTTTGTACCTACGGCGACAATTTGTATACGCACAGTGGGTAAATCCTTTAGTACATCAAACTACCAACAAAGTTGACCGCAGCCTTTCTTATAAGTCTGCGGTTGGCTTTGTTATGACCACAGCTTCTCTAACTGATAGAAATCGCGGGTTTCATCTTGCATCACGTGCAAAATTACGTCGCCAAAATCTACTAATACCCATTCGCCAGTTTCTTTGCCTTCAACGCTTGTTGGTGCTTCGTCTGCGCTTTTAGCTTCTACTATTACATTTTCAGCAATAGCAACAACATGGCGCTTTGAGTTACCAGAGCAAATAATCATGGTGTCGGTAATGGTTGATTTGCCACGAACATCCAGTTCTATAATATCGCGGCCTTTCATGTCGTCTACTTTATCTTTTACGAACTGCTTGAGTTGTTGACTCTCCAAGTGTTTCCTCACTTATTTGATAATTCTTGGTATAACCGATGTGTATGAATATAGTCTGCGACTGCCGTGGGCAGCCACTTTGCTATTAATTTCGTGGCTTGAAACTTTGCGTCATGCAATGCTGTTTCGTTCAAATGTGTTTCTTGCAATGTCGATGATGCGTTCGTTTGAACGGCGCTGCGCAATTGCGTTGATGAAACAGGGTGTAATGGGGTATCTGCAAGAAATACTAAGCCATTAGGCTGAGCATGAAGTTGCAGAACGTCCTCTGTTTTGTTGGCTTTTAACCACTCAACTAAGTCATCGGGTGGTGTAAACGTATCGCTGTCGCGACGCATTACCACTAGGTGACAGAAATCAAGCAAACGCTCCCACTCAAACCAAGACTTAAGATTATACAGGGAATCGGCGCCAATGAAAAAACAGATTGTCTTATTGTCTCTTTCTTTTAATGCACGAAGGGTTTTTACTGTGTAAGACGGCGAGGGAAGCGAGAGTTCGATAAGCTCTGGATACAAGCGTTTATCTTGCTCACAACACAGCTTCACCATGTTTACCCGATGCTTTTCGCTAACAGCCACGGCTTTATGCGGCGCAAGCTTACAGGGCATTAAACCTAATGCATCAATATTCAATTCTGACAGTAAATGAAGCGCAGGAGAAACGTGGCCTAAATGGGGCGGGTTAAAAGTGCCCCCTAAAATGGCGCAAATAGCCAAGAACTTAAGCTTCCATCAAAGGAAGGTGAAAAATACCCATTGCCATAAACATCATGCATAAATGGCAAAGCTTTACGAAGGGGCGTGAAATAACGTTTTGTTTAAACGCTAAATCGGCCTGGGTAAGGGCATCCTGAATTTGTAGCAGCTGTTCTATGCTAAGGCGATTTAACGCGCTTTGATAGAAGCCTTGCCTGTTACGCCAAATGCCAAACTTTTGCCATTGAATTGCTTCACCATTAGCGGCAGCACTTTTTAACTTCCACAATACTTCCCACTCACGAATGAGCGCCCAAATAATAATATTTGGCTCTAGTCCTTCACTCTCTAGGCGGTAAAGCATTTTCACGCAGCGATTGGCGTCGCCGCTTAGCATAACATCCACTAACTGAAACACGTTGTAGCGAGATTGATCGACCATCGCTCGTTCAATTTGCGCTTCAGACACAGACTGCTGCGGGTAAAGTAGGGCAAGCTTATCAATTTCTTGTTTTGCTGCTAATAGATTCCCTTCGCAAAAATCGGCAATCATTTTCATTCCAGCAGCATTAATGCTCAGCTGATGTTGTTTTACTTGATTGCTCAGCCATGCAGTGAGTTGTCTACCTTCTAAGGGATAGCACAGAACAGAAACGCCCATTTCATCGAGTACTTTAAACCACTTGCCACGCTGAACATCTTTGCCAATTTTGGGGCCGTGAATTAACAGCAAGGTGTCTCGGGTTAACCCTTTGGCGACTTCTTGCAGCATTTTGCTGCCTTCAGCGCCGGGCTTGCCTGTGGGAAGTTCTAATTCAATAAACTGTTGGTTTGAAAACAACGACATGCTTTGTGTTGCTTCAAGTAGCTGATTCCATGAAAAACCTGTGTCGGCCACAAGCACTGTGCGCTCATCAAAACCATTGGCTTTTGCCGTGGTACGGATTTGCTCTATCACCTCAAATTTTTGCTGAGGCTCATCACCAAATACCAAGTAACAGGGTGCTAATCCTTTACCTATCTCACTGGAAAATTGGTTTGGGTAGAGTTGCATGCTTAATCAATCAGCTTAGCGGCAGAGGCTTGGCTTGAAAGCCTACGGATAATAATGTCCGCTGCCTCGGCACGCATTTCATCAAGTACTAATTCAAGTTCTCTTGATTTTGCCAATACTTGATCAGGGTCATCTTGATAATCACGCATTACATCGAAGGTAGCCATAATGGCTTCCTCGTCAGGGAATTGCACCCGATAACGTACGGTATAAATCAGTTCGTATTCAGCAACCTGACCCGAAGCGTAAACCGAAAGCAGTCTGCGCTCTAATTTTTCAGGCAGTAAATACAAAGATACGCCGTCAGTAGACGACGTAGTATCTTGTTGGTAAACGCCATTTAACCCGTACACGGTAAGGCGGTTATGAAGCGCTCTTGCAAGCGGTGCATGAGCGCGAGCACTGTTAATAAGCACTGATTTAACATTTTCTGGAAGGCTAGGCGCACTTCTTAAATGAAAACCACAACCGCTGAGTGCAACAAGTGCACTCAATACCACTGTGTAACGGAGTAAACGGCGCATATTAGTTAGCCACTATATTGACAAGTTTTCCGGGTACCACAATAACTTTACGTATTGTTTTACCTTCAATAAACGGCTGCACGTTATCTTGTGCTTTTGCCGCTTCTTCAATGGCGTCTTTGCTGGCATCAGCAGCCACGGTCATTTTAGCGCGAACCTTACCGTTAACTTGCACGATGATAAGCTTTTCGTCTTCAACCAAGGCCGCTTTATCGGCTTCAGGCCAAGGGGCATGGTCGATATCGCTCGTCTGACCCAATACTTTCCACAATTCATGAGAAATGTGCGGGGTAATAGGGTTAAGTAGCAACACTAATGACTCTGCGGCTTCACGCATAATGGCAATATCTTGCGCATCTTCTTGTGGTGCTTTTTGAAGATGGTTCAATAATTCCATAATCGCAGCGATAGCAGTATTGAAGGTTTGGCGACGACCTAAGTCATCAGACACTTTTTCAATGGTCTTGTGTACTTCACGGCGTAATGCTTGCTGGTTTTTATTCAACGCTTTTGCATCAAGGGCAACAGGAGCGCCTTTTTCAACGTGCTCGGTAACTAACTTCCAAATACGACGTAAGAAGCGGTTAGCACCTTCAACACCTGAATCTACCCACTCTAGTGTTTGCTCAGGCGGCGCAGCGAACATGGTAAATAAACGCACCGTATCGGCACCATATAGGTCGATAACTTCTTGTGGGTCAATACCGTTGTTCTTCGACTTCGACATTTTAGTCATGCCGCCGTGAATAACGGCTTCACCGTCTGCGGTTAGCCATGCTTTTACAATACGGCCTTTTTCGTCTTTCTCGGTGGACACTTCGGTAGGTGAGTACCAGGTTTTCTTACCCGCGCTATCTTCACGGTAGTAAGAATCTGCTAGTACCATACCTTGGCATAACAAACGCTTAAACGGCTCATCAGAATTTACCAAGCCTTCGTCACGTAAAAGTTTGTGGAAGAAGCGAGAGTACAATAAATGCAAGATGGCATGCTCGATTCCACCAATGTACTGATCCACAGGTAGCCAGTAGTTTGATGAAGTTGGGTCTAGCATGGCATCGTGATTTGTGGCGCTGGCGTAGCGAGCGTAGTACCACGACGATTCCATAAAGGTATCGAAGGTATCAGTTTCACGAAGCGCAGGCTCACCGTTATAGGTGGTTTTTGCCCACTCAGGATCGGCTTTAATCGGTGAGGTAACACCGTTCATTTCTACGTCTTCTGGAAGTACAACTGGCAATTCGCTTTCAGGTACAGGAACCGACTCGCCATTTTCCAAGTTAAGCATTGGAATAGGTGAGCCCCAGTAACGCTGACGACTTACACCCCAATCTCGTAAACGGTAGTTTACTTTGCGCTTACCAAAGCCTTTTTCTTCAAGTTCGGTGGCGATGTCATTAAACGCCTCGTCAAACGCTAGACCATCGAACTTTTCAGAATTTATTAACGTGCCTTTTTCGGTATACGCAGAAGCAGTTAAATCACATTCTTCTTTTGCATCGGCATTAGGCGCGATAACTTGCTTAATAGTTAAGCCATATTTAGTCGCAAATTCCCAATCGCGCTGATCGTGACCAGGTACTGCCATTACTGCACCTGAACCGTAATCCATCAATACAAAGTTAGCCACCCAAACAGGAAGTAATTCACCCGTTAAAGGGTGTACCGCTTGAATGCCTGTATCGCAGCCTTTTTTCTCCATAGTCGCCAATTCTGCTTCGGCTACTTTGGTGTTTTTACACTCGTCAATAAAGGTGGCAAGTTCAGCGTTTGTTTTCGCTGCAAATTCAGCTAGTGGATGTTGTGCAGCCACTGCCACGTAAGTTACGCCGTAGAAAGTATCAGGGCGTGTGGTGTAAACAGTTAAATCGTTTATGTCGCTGCCGTTTTTACCTAAGTTAAAGGTAATGTCTACCCCTTCAGAGCGACCAATCCAGTTTGCCTGCATGGCACGTACTTGATCTGGCCATTCTTCAAGCTGTTCTAAGTCGGCCAATAACTCTTCGGCGTAGTCGGTAATTTTGATGAACCACTGTGGAATTTCTTTTTGTTCCACTAATGCACCTGAGCGCCATCCTCGACCATCAATAACTTGTTCGTTAGCCAAAACGGTTTGGTCTACTGGATCCCAGTTAACCGTTGAGTTCTTTTTATAGACCAAGCCTTTTTCATAAAGACGAGTGAAGAACCATTGTTCCCAGCGATAGTAATCTGGTTTACAGGTAGTAACTTCGCGGTCCCAGTCGTAACCGAAACCCAAAGAGCGAAGCTGTGTTTTCATGTAATCAATATTGGAGTAGGTCCAATTCGCAGGCGCGGTATTATTATTAATAGCGGCGTTTTCTGCTGGAAGACCGAAAGCATCCCAACCCATAGGTTGGAGAACGTTTTTACCCTGCATGCGCTGATAACGGCTAATAACATCACCAATGGTGTAGTTGCGCACGTGACCCATATGCAAGCGACCACTTGGGTAGGGGAACATAGAGAGACAGTAGAACTTCTCTTTTTCTACATCGTCATTTGCTTGAAATGAGTTATTTTCTTCCCAGTATTGCTGAACACGTTGTTCTATATCTTTCGGGTTGTACTGATTTTCGGCCATGAAACTTAGGCTTCCGCATTATTAAAGTTAAAACGTTCATGAAACCTGCTCCCTAGAAAATTTCATTATGGGGAAGTGAGTCGCCGTTAGGCTGAATCACAATATTGCAGGTTTAACTTGCATGTAGCCGCATAGAATAACCCAGCGCTACACTTAGCCTCAATAGCTAGTGCTAGGTTAGCACGACTTTTTTGTGACTACTTGTTGAAAAAGTAAGCGTATTGGCAAAGGTTTCGCTTCATTGTGGTTTAGCACATAAAAATGAATTGCTGGGATTGTTCGTTAATTCATCGATTAGAGGCTCGAAACAGTGCTTTACAGCATAAGGGTTTGACACACTAGTTAAATAGGGTTTCACTTACCCTAAAGCACAATAAATAGAACACTATGCCAGGCGAAAGCACCACTATGGCCCTAGATCCAATTGACCTAACTCCAACCATTAATCGAAAAGCAGTGAATGCTGCCTTAAAAGACGATGAAGCCTTAAATGCCACTTTTATAGGGCAGGAGCGCGCGCGAGAAGCGTTAACTTTCGGTCTTGGCATTAACGCGAAAGGTTATAACCTTTATGTTATGGGTGAACCGGCCACGGGTCGCTTCACATTGGTAAAGGATTACATTGAACGCCAAGTCGCCGTACTGCCTGCACCTGATGATTGGTGTTATATCAATAATTTTGATGAAGAGCGCGAACCCGTAGCCCTTCGTTTTCCCCCAGGTGGCGGCAAAGCATTTCAAAAAGACATCACTCATTTAATTGATGATGTGCTTGATACCTTTCCAGTGGCATTTGACAACCCTGGCTACCAGCGCCGCAGAACCAGCATTTCCCGCGAGTTCGATCAAAAATACGATAGTGCTATTGATGCGGTAGAACGTTTTGCAAAAGCTAATGATGTGGCCATGAGTGAAGACGGTGGCACCATTACGTTTTCACCTATTGTTGATGGCAAACCCATTAGCGATGCTGAATTTGCTACCGCTAGCGACGAAAAGCGCCAATTCTTTTATAACTTGATAGACGAGCTAGAAAATAGATTAAGTGAAAGTTTATTAAGTTTACCCTCGTGGAAGCGTGAAAACTCAGAGCGCTTGCGTGAGCTAGATAAGCAAACTGCCGAACAGGGCATTAAGCCGCTATTAAAAGTGCTTGAGCACAAATACGCGTCAGATTTAGGTATTTTAAAATATCTAAAGCAGCTTAAAACCGCGCTCGTGAATGCTATTTTGCTTATTTTGGCTGAAGAGCAAAAAGACGAAAAAAGTGATGAGTTTGATAAACGCTTGTTCTTAGAAGAGCAATTTTTGCCTAATGTACTGGTGGCAAATCGTTTAGATGACTCGGCGCCGGTAATTTATGAGCCAAACCCAACGTATCAAAACCTGTTCGGAAAAATTGAATACACCAATATTCATGGCAGTGTTTATACCAATTACAGAATGATTCGCCCGGGTGCATTACATCGTGCCAATGGCGGTTATTTGCTGCTAGATGTGGATCAGTTAATAGAACAGCCCTATGTGTGGGATACCCTAAAGCTGGCAGCGAAATCTGGTCGCTTGAAAATGGATTTACCCCAGCAAGATGTTGGCATGGTGAACGCCATCACGTTGAACCCGCAACCTATCGATTTGAACGTGAAGATTGTGCTTCTGGGGTCACGAGACTTATATTACACCTTACAAGATTACGATGATGAATTCGATGAGCTATTTCGTGTATTGGTCGATTTCGATTTAGAAATTCAGGTAACCCGACAAGCGTTGTTCGATTTTGTGGGCAAGGTGCGCAAACACATATTGGCGCTTAATTTAACCGGTATTACCGCTAATGCCATGTGCCGGTTAGTTGAATATTCACTGCGTATGGCTGAACACCAAGAAAAGCTCTCGGCGCATTTTGCCGAAGTGATTGAGCTGGTAAACGAAGCCCATTATTTTTGTGTAAAGTCAGGCGGCGAAACCCTAGAGCTTGATCATTTACGCACCGCGCTGAGTGCCAAAAAACGCAGAACAGGGCGAGTAAGCCAAACCTTGCTGAATGATATTAAAGAAGGGCATGTGCTTATCGCTACCGACGGCAAAGCCATAGGTAAAGTGAATGGGCTTACGGTGCTAGATATTGGCGATACCGCCTTTGGTACCCCCGCGCGCATTACTTCAACAGTATTTGCAGGCGCTAGTGGCGTAGTCGATATTGAACGTGAAGTAGAGCTGGGGCAACCCATTCACTCCAAAGGCGTAATGCTGTTAACAGGGTATTTGGGTTATAAATATGCCCAACATTTCCCGCTAACTTTATCGGCTAATATCGCCTTGGAACAGTCTTATGGGCACATCGATGGTGATAGTGCGTCATTGGGCGAATTGGTGGCATTAATTTCTGCGCTAACCGAAATTCCATGCGTTCAAACTCTCGCTATTACAGGTTCCATTAACCAATACGGTGAAGTGCAAGCGGTGGGTGGAGTGAATGAAAAAATTGAAGGCTTCTTCGATTTATGTCAGCACCGCGGTCTAACCGGTACCCAAGGTGTGGTTATTCCTAAATCGAATGCGATAAATTTGGTATTAGATGCCACGGTCATTGATGCGGTGAAAAAAGGCTTGTTCCACATTCATACGGTTGAAACGGTAGATGACGCCTTAGCCGTATTAATGGGGCAAGACGCCGGTACATTAAGTAGCCGAGGTCGTTACCCTAAAAACACCATTAATTATCATGCAGTGAATCGTCTATATAATATTGCACTCATGGTAAATGGTGGCGACGGCGAATAAAGGCTATTCGTAAAAGAGAGCATCACAATGATGCTCTCTTTTGTTATAGCCAATATAGCTAATTATTTTGGCGGCATTCTTAAGCCGCCGTCTAAGCGAATGGTCTCGCCATTTAAATAATTATTTTCGGCAATATGCAGTACTAATTTTCCGAACTCTTCCGGTAAGCCTAAGCGTTTTGGAAACTGAACGTTAGCAGAAAGGGCGTCTTGAACTTTTTCTGGCATGGAAAGCAGCATAGGGGTTCCCATCACCCCAGGTGCAATAGTGTTAACGCGAATGCCTAGTGGAGCAAGATCTCTTGCCATAGGAAGCGTAAGCGCAATAATCCCGCCTTTACTGGCTGCATACGCAGTTTGGCCAATTTGCCCTTCATAGCCTGCCACAGAGGCAGTGTTAATAATAACGCCACGCTCGCCTTCCTCATTCAATGGGGCTTGCTTCGCCATGGCTGCAGCCACAAGGCGCGCCACATTAAAACTTCCCACTAAATTAATATCAATCGTGTTTTGAAAGTCACCTAAGGGGGCTGGGTTGCCGTCGCGGTCCAATAAACGTTTAGCCGGGGCAATGCCGGCGCAGTTTACGCACAGGGAAAGCGAGGAAAAGCGAGCAATGCACTTATCGATAGCATGGGTAATGTCATCTTCACTTCTCACATCAACCTTAACAAACAGCGTATGTTCAGCATCGAGTTCTTCAACACGTTGTTTACCCATTTCTTCATTAAGATCGAGTAAACACACATTGGCACCAGCCGCACGAAGCGCAATGGCAGTAGCATGACCAAGACCAGAGCATCCACCCGTGACTATGGCGGTTCGGTTTTCAAGAGGCTTTTGCTGTAAATAGGTAGTATGAAGCGAGTCGGGGATAGGCTTTGTTTCTGTCATAGGGTTTCCGCGTAGGTTCCGTATTATTTTTTTGTTAATTTATGTCCACAACGACATTATCATGTCTATTAACATAATATTAACGGTAATACGGTACGAAAACTATGGTGCCGGCAAAAACCGGCACCACGGTATAACTTATTTTGGCAACTGAATTTTACGCTCTTCACTCGGACGGTAGAGAATTAGCGTATGTCCAATTACTTGTAGCTTTTCTGACTTAGTTTCGCGAACAATCGCATCCATGATGAGTGATTTTTCTTCACGATCATCAGTTGGAACTTTAACTTTAATCAGTTCATGGAAATTTAATGCGTTGTCGATTTCCGCAACAACACCTTCAGTAAGGCCGTTTGAACCTAGCTGTACGATAGGCTTTAGCGGGTGCGCTAGGCCTTTTAAAAATTGTTTCTGTTTATTTGAAAGTTTCATGTAGTCAATTTTCTTACAATTAATCTATAAATTTAAGCTTGAATTAACGTATTCTAACGCCATCTTCTCTACAATCCTAATGACAATGTATTGGAATGACAAAAAAGAAGCACTCTGCCAGCAGTAAACGCTGGTTAACAGAACATTTTAACGACCATTATGTGCAAAAAGCGCAGAAGCAGGGTAAGCGATCGCGTGCCTTCTTCAAATTGGAAGAAATTCAGCAAAAAGACAAACTTATCAGTCCGGGTAACACAGTAGTGGACCTTGGGGCTGCGCCAGGAGGCTGGTCACAACTCGCTTCTGAACTGGTAGGAGACAACGGGCAAGTTATCGCATGCGATATTTTACCGATGGATTCTATCGTTGGCGTTGATTTTTTGCAGGGTGACTTCAGAGATGAAGCTGTTTTAAATGCGTTATTGAACAGAATTGGCGGGAACACCGTAGATATAGTGTTGTCTGATATGGCACCGAACCTGTCTGGAAATGCAGCAGTAGATCAAGCCGGGTCGATGTACTTGTGTGAATTGGCACTGGATATGTGTCATCAAGTATTGAAACCAGGTGGAGGTTTTATGATCAAGGTTTTTCAAGGGGAAGGCTTTGATACCTTTCTGCGCGCATTACGTGACTCGTTCACAACCATAAAAACACGTAAGCCCGATTCATCACGATCACGGTCTCGTGAGGTGTATTTGGTGGCTCTTGGGTATAAAGTGTAGTACGCTTTGAGTAAGCGATTTTCGTTGCGAAAGTTTATGTGTGTTAGTGAAACTCTCGTGGTTTTATCTTTCACAAGTATATTCTTTCGGATTTTTAGAGGTTAGTAGCATTGAGCGATATGGCAAAAAATTTAATCTTATGGTTGGTTATCGCCGTTGTGTTGATGTCTGTTTTTCAGAGCTTTTCACCTGGTGAATCGTCGAAAACACAGACCGATTACACAACTTTTTTAAGAGAAGCTGAGCAGGGTAACATCCGTGAAGTTCGCATTAATAATAGCGGCGAAATTCGTGGTACCCGACGTTCAGGCGAAACATTCCAAACGTACGTACCGTATTTTGACGACAAGTTAGTTTCTGACTTAGTTAAAAACGATGTGCGCGTTTACGGTGAGCCGCCAGAAGAACAATCATTTCTCACATCTATCTTCATTTCTTGGTTCCCAATGCTTCTGCTTATTGGTGTATGGATTTTCTTCATGCGTCAAATGCAAGGTGGCGGTGGTCGCGGCGCAATGTCTTTTGGCAAAAGCAAAGCTCGCCTATTAGGTGAAGACCAAATCAAAACCACATTCGCTGATGTTGCAGGTTGTGACGAAGCAAAAGAAGATGTGTCTGAATTGGTAGATTTCTTACGTGACCCATCTAAGTTCCAAAAATTAGGCGGTAAAATTCCTAAAGGCGTACTGATGGTAGGTCCTCCTGGAACGGGTAAAACGTTGCTTGCTAAAGCGATTGCTGGTGAAGCAAAAGTACCTTTCTTTACCATTTCAGGTTCAGATTTCGTAGAAATGTTTGTGGGTGTTGGTGCATCGCGTGTTCGTGACATGTTCGAACAAGCGAAAAAAGCCGCGCCTTGTATCATATTCATCGATGAAATCGATGCGGTAGGTCGTCAACGTGGCGCAGGTTTAGGTGGTGGTCATGATGAACGTGAACAAACACTTAACCAGATGCTCGTTGAAATGGATGGATTTGAAGGTCATGAAGGCATTATTGTTATTGCCGCGACTAACCGTCCAGACGTATTAGACCCTGCATTGTTACGTCCAGGTCGTTTTGACCGTCAAGTGGTTGTTGGTTTACCTGACATCCGTGGTCGTGAACAGATTCTTAAAGTGCATATGCGCAAAGTGCCTGTGGCCGATAACGTTGAAGCAAGCGTTATTGCCCGTGGTACACCAGGTTTCTCCGGTGCCGACTTAGCTAACTTAGTTAACGAAGCTGCTTTATTCGCTGCACGAGGTAATAAACGTCTAGTAGCGATGGAAGAGTTCGAGAAAGCGAAAGATAAAATCATGATGGGCTCTGAGCGTAAGTCTATGGTGATGACTGAGGAAGAAAAGACCAACACGGCTTACCATGAAGCAGGGCATGCAATTGTTGGTCGCTTGGTTCCAGAACACGATCCTGTTTACAAGGTTTCTATTATTCCTCGTGGTCGTGCGCTGGGTGTAACTATGTATCTTCCAGAACAAGACAAGTACAGCCACAGTAAACAGCATTTAGAAAGTATGATTTCTAGTTTGTATGGTGGTCGTATTGCTGAAGAAATGACCCTTGGCGAAGCAGGCGTAACTACGGGCGCGTCAAACGATATTGAGCGTGCATCCGATATTGCGCGAAAAATGGTGACACAATGGGGCTTGTCAAGCAAGATGGGACCATTGCTATACGCAGAAGAAGAAGGCGAGGTGTTCTTAGGTCGTTCTTCATCTGGTTCAATCAGAATGTCAAATCAAACTGCTTTAGCAATTGATGAAGAAGTTAAAGACATCATCAACCGCAACTACGCACGAGCTGAAAAGATCCTAAAAGATAACGCGGATATTTTGGAAGCCATGAAAGATGCGTTAATGAAGTACGAGACTATCGACGCGAAGCAAGTTGATGATTTGATGGAACGTCGTGAAGTTCGTCCTCCTTCAGATTGGGATGATCGTCGTCCTTCTGATGGCGACAAGCCAAGTGGCGGTAAGCCTACTCGCGAAGGCGAAATTACTAACGATGGTGTTGATAAGCCGTCTGTTGGTAAACCAGGTGACTTACCAAGCTAAACGTTGCTAAAAAAGTTTATAAAACGCCAGTATTTCTGGCGTTTTTTATTTGTGCCGTAATAATTTTAAATGACCCGATACCAGGCCGTGCTGGCTGATTGATTTTAAGAGTAAGTAAATGCAGTTCTCCTCCCACAAATTAGACTTATCCCGCCCGCAGGTGATGGGCATCTTAAATGTCACACCCGACTCATTTTCTGACGGAGGCAAACATGCCCTCCTTGAAAACGCGGTAAAACATGCTGAAAAGATGTTATCTCAAGGTGCTACGTTAATTGATGTTGGCGGAGAGTCGACTCGACCAGGTGCCGCAGCAGTGTCACTTGATGAAGAACTAGACCGTGTTATTCCCGTAATTGAAGCTTTGCGTGCCAATACCGATTGCATTATTTCAGTAGATACCAGTAAAGCTGAGGTAATGACCCAGGCTGTGCAAGCTGGGGCAGGGCTAATTAATGATGTAAGAGCCTTGCAAGAACCCGGTGCGCTAACGGCAGCGGCAAATGCGAATGTGCCTGTGTGTTTAATGCACATGCAAGGGCAGCCTAAAGATATGCAACAACAGCCCCATTACAAAGACGTTGTGGGTGACGTTAAACAATTTTTATTAGCAAGGGCATCGCAGTGCATTGAGGCGGGCATTAAAAAAGAGCAAATTTTGTTCGATCCTGGTTACGGTTTTGGTAAAACCCTTGAACATAACTATGCACTGGTTAAACACCTCCAAAGCATAATGGCGCTGGGCTATCCGGTGCTAGTGGGTATGTCTCGTAAATCAATGATTGGCAATTTGTTAAACAGAAATGTGGATGAACGCTTGGCGGGAAGTATTACCCTCGCTACAATTGCAGCACAGCAAGGTGCGCATATTATCCGCGTTCACGATGTACAGGAAACGGCGGACGCAGTTAACATTGTTAATATGCTAACAACAATAGAATAAGGAACCTTCATGGGGCAGCGTAAATATTTCGGCACTGATGGCATACGCGGTAAAGTGGGCGAAAGTAATATTAATCCCGAATTTGTTATTAAGCTTGGTTGGGCAGCAGGGAAAGTGCTTGCCGGACGAGGCACTAATAAAGTACTTATTGGTAAAGACACCCGTATATCTGGCTACATGCTAGAGTCTTCTTTAGAAGCAGGCTTATCGGCTGCAGGTATTGATAGTGGTTTGCTAGGTCCTATGCCTACACCGGCTATTGCTTACCTAACGAAAACATTTCGTTCAGAAGCCGGCATTGTCATTAGTGCTTCTCATAATCCTTATTACGACAATGGGATTAAGTTTTTCTCAGCGGACGGTTTCAAGCTAGACGATGATATTGAACTGGCTATAGAAGACATGCTTGATAAGCCAATGACGTGTGTTGCTTCTGACAAGCTAGGAAAAGCAACCAGAATCAACGATGCTGCAGGCCGCTATATTGAATTTTGTAAAGGTAGTTTCCCGTCTGATTTATCTCTTACCGGTTTAAAAATAGTAGTAGATTGCGCCCACGGAGCTACTTACCATATTGCGCCTAACGTATTGCGCGAGCTTGGTGCTACGGTAGTTGAAATTGGTACCGCGCCAAATGGTTTAAATATTAATGAAGGCGTTGGCGCCACTTCGATGGACGCAATCGTTGAGAAAGTAAAAGAAACCAATGCACATCTTGGTTTCGCTTTAGATGGCGATGGCGACCGTATCATGATGGTTGATCATTTAGGCAATGTGATAGATGGTGACCAAATCGTGTATATGATTGCCCGCGATGCACTTAAAAATGGTCGTATGCAAGGCGGTGTTGTTGGCACATTGATGAGCAACCTTGGTTTAGAAATTGCCTTTAGCAAGCTAGGCGTTCCTTTTGCACGAAGTAAAGTAGGGGATCGCTATGTCATGGAAATGCTTCAGCAAAAAGGCTGGGCGATTGGTGGCGAGAACTCGGGTCATATTCTTAATTTGGCCACGTCTTCAACTGGCGACGGCATTATTGCTGGCCTACAAGTTATCGCTGCAATGTTACGCTCAGACTTAGATTTACACGATTTAAGCAATGGCTTTGATATGTATCCTCAGTGCTTAGTGAACGTGCGTTATCAAGATGCTAGTCAAGATTACCTAGCCCATGCTGATGTGCAAGGCGCTAAACAAGAAGCAGAGGCTGCATTAGGTAAAAAAGGCCGCGTTTTATTACGTAAAAGCGGAACTGAACCTCTTATTCGCGTTATGGTAGAGTCTGATAATGAAGGGCATTCTTCCAAGTGGGCAGAGCATATTGCTGAAACTGTTCGTAAAGTCGCCAATTAGTTGGTAGAACTGCTAATTTTGCGTTTTATACTTGTATATTTTTACTGAAATCGTTAATATCACGCCCGCTTTAAGACAGGGCTAAGGTCTGCATTGTGAATAACAATAAAAGAAAGCCGCTGGTAGCGGGCAATTGGAAAATGAACGGTAATCGTTCTCTAGTCACTACGTTCAACGATGCATTTGAGAATAATGCACTTGATAATGTTGATGTAGTTATTTGTCCTCCTGCTTTATATCTTTCAGCCTTTTCTGCTCAAGCCTTTGCGCTGGGTGGACAAGATGTAAGTCATCTTGATAATGGCGCTCACACGGGTGACCTTTCTGCTGACATGCTCAGTGAACTTGGTTGTAAGTACGCCATAGTTGGGCACTCAGAGAGAAGAGACGACCACGGTGAAAGCAATAGCTTAGTGGCCGAGAAAGCAAAGAAATCAATTGCAAGCGGACTAACCCCAATTATTTGCGTGGGTGAGTCACTTGATATTAGAGAAAGTGGTCAGGTTGAGTCTTTTATTGGCGAACAACTTGATGCATTAGTTGACGGTTTAACCGTTCAAGAGCTTTCTAAATCGGTACTGGCTTACGAGCCTGTTTGGGCTATAGGTACCGGAAAGACAGCTTCTCCTGAACAAGCGCAAGATGTACATGAATTTATTCGTGGATACTTTGCAAAAGTAGACGCTGAGCTTGCTCAAGGGTTAAGAATTTTATACGGCGGCAGTGTTAAAGCAGATAACGCTAAAACATTGTTTGCACAACAAGACGTAGATGGTGGCCTCATTGGTGGCGCCAGCTTAAAGACAGAAGATTTTATTTCAATTTGCCAAGCGGCAAACTGACGAGGTAATTATGGTTTACGAAGTGCTACTGGTAGCATATTTAATTGTTGCATTGCTGTTGATTGGTTTTGTTCTTATTCAACAGGGTAAAGGTGCAGATATGGGCGCTTCTTTTGGTAGCGGCGGCTCAAATACGGTTTTCGGTTCAGGTGGTTCTGGTAACTTCATGACTCGTACTACAGCCATTCTTGCAGGCTTGTTCTTCTTTATCAGCCTTACATTAGGTGCGATGACAGCAAACCGCGAAAGTGCAGAAGACGAGTGGGATAATTTAGAAGTACCAGCGGCTGTTGAAGCGCCGGTTCAAGCGCCAGCTGATATGGACGTTCCTGTTATGGATTCGCCTGCAGAAGATGCAGCAACGACGAATGACATTCCAATGGGTGATGCGCCTCAGACTGAAGGTGATGTACCTAAGGCTAACGCTGACGATTCAGACGTACCTAACTAAGATTTTTGCGGAAGTGGTGGAATTGGTAGACACGCCATCTTGAGGGGGTGGTGAGCATAGCTCGTGCGGGTTCAAGTCCCGCTTTCCGCACCAACTTTAAAAACCGACTTTTAGTCGGTTTTTTTGTGTCTGTAAATTTTTTACAAAATGAGGAATTACACCAACCTAGCGACTATTAGTATTGCGGTATTTGGGCTATGCTACTAACTCAATTAGAAAAAGTGAATGTACGTATTATGTTTAGAACGGTGCGCTGGGAGCGGTAGGTTGCAAATATCACTTCGACAAAGTCTTTTTAGAACCCTTCTTGGCGGGATTTTTATAGCCTCACTCCTCATTGTTGCAGGGGTTTGGAAGTCAGCTAACAACTTAGTAAAACAAAATATTAGCCAAGATATCGCTGTTACTGAAAAGGTACTGCATAGGCTGATTGAAGATCGCCAAGCCATTATAAAAAATGTATCTAACGTACTACTTCGCTCCTACGACTTTCGCCAAGCCGTGGGAACTGCAGATTTACCTTCTATACAAACTGCTTTAGAAAGTTATGCGTCGCGCATTAATTCCAATGTCATTGCATTAGTGAATTTAGATCACACCATTGTTGCATCTCATAGTGCTCTGTTTAAGCCAGGGGAAACCTTAGAGGCTAGCACCGCTTTGGTTGCGAAAGGATACGAAAGTGGCTTTTTCCTTATTAACGACTCATTAATTCAATTAAACCTATATAAAGTAGAGATTCCCACGTTACGCTATTACATGATTATCGGTGTGGAGTTTGACGAAACATTACTACAAGAATTAAAAAATCTTGTTGATGCTGAAATTATTATCACCAATATCACTGACAATATGCCCATTGCATCAACACTTTCGCCAGAGCAAGTAGAATCAGTTTTAACAAGTGATCCTACGCCTTCTTGGGTTGATGTTACATTCAAGCAAAAAAACACCTACATTAGCCGTGAAGTTAGCCTAGTGTCGATGTCGGAACTTCCTGTACGCATTACTATTGCCGTTGATGTATCAGATGCCTTTCAGGCGTTTACTGACATCCAATTAAGTATTCTCGTGTTAACCCTAGTTGCGGTTCTGGTGGCGTTGGGGTTCTCAATGCTACTGGCTAGAAATGTGAGCAGTTCTGTTTCTAATCTTGTGGAAGCCGTTAACCGCGTAGCTGGAGGAGAATATGGCGCTACACTAAATGAACCCGCTAAACTTCGAGAAATTAGTGAGCTGGCCTCGGCAGTGGATAGCATGCAAGAGAGCATTCAGCACCGAGAAAAGCACATTCGGTATCAAGCGCAACATGATGTGCTAACCGGTTTGTTTAATCGAAATTACGTTGAAGGCTATTTTGATGGAAAAATGTCTGAAAACGTAAACTTGCAAGTTGTTGCTATCACCATTATTGGCTTTAGAACCACTAACGACCTTTATGGCTATTCCAACGGTGACAACACGCTTAAGGCACTCGCTACGCGCTTGCTTCGCTGGCCTGGCACTTCAGCACGTTTAGCGGGGGGAGAAATTCTCTATATTACCGATACGGCGTTAGACGAAAATCAATTAGAAACACTGAAACACATTTTAGAGCAGCCCGTTGAAAGCAACTTAATCTCAATCCCAGTGAAGGTGGCGATGGCCGTGGTGTCTTGTCCTCAGGATGCAACCAACTCAGAAGAGCTATTTCGTAAAGTTAATATTGTTACCGACGAAGCTATTCATTCTAATGCATGGTGTGTGCACTATCGCCCAGAACTTGAGGCTAAGTACGTTAGGCGTTTGACTATTACTACCGAGCTTAAGCGAGCGCTTTCTAGCAATCAAAGTGAGCTTTCGATGGTGTATCAACCAAAAATTGATCTCAGCACGATGAAAGTATGCAGTATGGAAGCGCTAATAAGGTGGAATAACGACACCCTTGGCTTCGTACCACCCGATGAGTTTATTACCATTGCTGAACAGGCTGCCTTGATTGAACAAGTCACGACTTGGGTTATGCAGCAAACCATTGCTGATTTGTCCTACTTCAGGCAGAAAGGCTATGGCTTTACGGTAGCGATGAATTTATCAACTCAAGATATTCAAAATAAGCCGCTACTCGATAAATTGGTTTCGATGCTTACCGATGCGGCACTTTCACCTGATGCGCTAGAGCTAGAAATAACAGAAAGTGATTTGGTGGCCGACGCCTCACTTGCTATTGAAAACTTGAACTCATTGACCAGCAGAGGGTTTCACTTTGCTATCGATGATTTTGGTACTGGTTACTCATCACTTGCGTATTTGAAGAACCTGCCTGTGGATACCATCAAAATTGATAAGAGCTTTATTTTGTCGTTAGCCACCGATGACAACGATAAACAAATAGTTCACACCGTGCTGGGATTAGCTTCTGCATTCGATTTGAAAGTGGTCGCTGAAGGGGTAGAAGACGAGATATCGTTAAATATTTTGAAAGAGTGGGGCTGTGATATTGCGCAAGGTTTCTTCATTAGCCGACCTTTAGCGAAGGATGCTCTAGAGGAGTGGTTAGAAAATTCACCTTTAGGCGAATAGACGTGAACCAGTAAATCCCTTATTGTTGGCAGAATATATGCATTATAAAAGCAAAGCCTGCTCAAAAGCGTAAGTTATTGCAGTTAGAGTGGGTAAACTGTGAAATTACTTCAAAAACAAGGATATTATTATGGACATTATTCGCATTATACTTTCAATTTTACTGCCCCCTCTAGGTGTATTCTTACAAGTTGGTATTGGCGCTCAGTTTTGGATAAACATCCTTCTAACATTGTTTGGCTATTTCCCTGGTGTTATCCACGCCGTGTACATTATTGCTAAACGATAGTTCATTTTACTAATTTTTAGTAAAACCAAACATTAAAAGAAAGGCCAGTCTATGACTGGCCTTTTTTGTATTCGTAAGGTTTAGGAAAAACGCGCGCCTAGTGAGGCGCGAGTTCTTTTGCCATTTCTTCTTGGTAAGAATCAGCAAGTTTATTCTTTTGAGAATCGTTAAGAAGTCGGCCTGCAACTTGGAAAAACTCTTGCTCTTCATCAGCAAGGTGATGCTCAACTTTTTCCTGAAGAGATTTTAAATGACGTAGCCATCCTGGTGAGTCCATTTTGGTCTCATCCAGTTTTTCAATAAGCTCATCAATTTCATGATGCTCTGCAATACCATGACGGGTTAAATCTACAGCGTCATCTTTTTTAAGTAGAGGAGAATAAAAATGGCGCTCCTCTGCAATTGCATGACTTTCAAGCTGGTTTTTAAGCTCTTGGTAATACTCTCGGCGTGCAGCCGTGTCTCCACTGGTCTCAGCGAGAATTTTAAGTAACAGTCTTTGTTTCTCATGATCTTGGCGTAACGCTTCGAAAATCTTCATCGGTAATCCCTCAACTAGTTGAACTAAAAATATGGCGTAAAAAGCACTTTACACATTACACGTTTAGTTAATGCGAGAAGCGTTCCACTATATCGAGCTCACTAAGTCATTGTAAATTCAGCTTTTAGCGGTTACTTATTATTACGATACATAAGTAACCGCTTAAATAATGCATTTCTTACATAGGGTTTGCGGTAATCTTTACCTATAGCTATTGTGAAGCGGATTGACTGTTATTTTGCGCATGGTCTATACCAGTTAATACCCTAAGACTAGCAGGGTGTGTGGTGATATTGATTTCACGAGCGCTGAAAATCTCACCATCAACCGCATAAGGTACTTCTTCCTCAAAATAAAGGGATATTGATGGGGTTTGTTTGTGCCTGATGCTGTCTGAACTGGTTTTATATTCTTCAGGCCCAAAAACAAGCTCTGCCAAAGAGAGTAGTTGTCGGTCAGAAGAATCTTGCGGCGTTAGCCATGTGATATCTAATTTACCGTCGGTTACATCAGGTAGATTTCCGCCTTGAGCAAGTGCGGTGGTAATTGGCGCGGCATTAGCTATTACTAAGCTTGGTGTTTGTAGATGCTGGGCTTCATCTTCATCAAACTTTACTTGAAAACTAAGGTTGTCATTTTTCCCTATGGCTTCCCATAGCCCCTTAAGGTAGGCAAATTGTCCACCTGAGTCTTTCTCGCCCCGATCCGCGGCAGAAATCATATGCTCTTCAAACCCAACCGCAGCAACCAGTAACATCATTCGACCATTACACTGGGCAGTATCGATATCTGCAGTTTTGCCGTCAATGATGATGTCACACGCTGTACTGATGGGAACAATTTTACTGGCATATCCATGGAGCACCTGACAAAGGGCATTGGCAGTACCAAGTGGAATAACCCCTAGAGTGACGTTCTTATCGGTAAGGGCATTGGCCACTTCGGTGATGGTGCCGTCGCCTCCACAGGCAACAATAATTTGTGCCCCGTCGACTAAAGCTTCTTTAGCCAATACTTCACCGTTTATTTCAGCGGTTGTTTCTTTAACGGTAACTTTAAATTTTTCGTTTAGTCTTGACAGAATATCCGCCTTTTCAACATCCCATTTACCCCCTCCAGCAACAGGGTTGGCAATAAGAGTAAGACGCTTAGTCAACGACAAGCTTCCGCCATTCTTTATTTTTTCAAGTGCTGCTAACTGATGTTTGTTAAGTCTTGCTGTAGAACGAACTGCTTGAATTTTATCCATCGCATCTAAAATGGATAACGACGGATCCCTAGCCAGTAGGTAGGCGGCTAGCACTAATACAGAACGACCTCTACCCAGTGCGCAATGCACAACCACATTTTTACCTTCAACAAGTTGTTGATCTAACCAATTAATCGCAAGGGTAAGTTGTTCTTGGGTGGGGCTGGTATGGTCAAGGACTGGAATATTTAAATAATCAAAATCTAGCTGATAGGCAGTCCAATCTAAACCATCGAATTCAGCGGTAACGTCTAAGATAGCGTTAATATTATTGTTTTTAAGCATATCCACATGCTGAGAAGACATGCGACAGCCTAGATAAAGTTGGTCATCAATTCTTTGAAAGGGAGGAACCTTGTCTGTTCGCCTTGCATACTCATTGTATAACCAGCTTCCCAATAAAAATGGAACAAAGACCCAACGTATATAAATAGGGATAGACCCATCTTCTCGTTTTCTGAACAATGCAGGGTAGTTAAGCAAGTAGGCGCTACTCACTGCAATCAGCGAAAAGCTGATCCAAGCAAAAATGACAGAGAGCCACAATGTTGGGCTAAACCATGTTAGCACTAGTGCTAAAATTGCGCCGAGTACATAATATTTAACCATCTTCATACTGTTCACATTTCCTTTGTTCAAAGATTCAATTTATTTATACAGTGGTTACGCTATTTTTGTTTATTACTAATAAGCATCTATGAAGGTAGAATGAAAATAATCACCAAAAATTACGTTTTGTTAAAACTTTATAAGTGAACTGAGTGTTAAATAGTGGCGTAGTGGTTCCATTAAATTTTTCACCGCAGCAAGCACATTCATAAACAGGCGAATTCAATGTCGAACAGTTTCACTATCAAGTTGGTAAACTTTCTATGGTTTCAAACCATTTGGTGGTTAGTGGTTTTATACCAAAGCACTTTCTTGGTTGTAGGTTTACTACTCGCGTGGCTTGTTTACTCACCATTGCGAAAGTCAGACAGTAAAATAATGATAGCAGTTTTATTGCTGGGCACCGCGGTCGACTCACTGTTGATGTTAACAGGGGTATTTGGTTTTGAGCCTGGAGCTTGGTTTAGCGGTGGTGCTTCTCATTGGATAATACCTATTTGGCTGGTGTGCCTGTGGGCTGCACTAGGTGGATCATTACAGCATAGTTTGAGTGCGTTTGCTGATAAGCCATTACTTGCCATGGTAGGCGGTGCTGTGTTCGCCCCGTTAAGTTATTTTGGTGGTCAGAAATTTGGTGCGGTGACTTTTGGATATTCACCACTTATTACTGTGGTTATATTAGCTATTGTATGGGGTGCAGTATTTCCAGCGTGTTTTACACTCGCGAAAAAGTTAACGGCTGATGATGACCAAAGTTCAGCCTGATAGCCCCAGACTAGCAAGCACAAATCTAAACGAACGGTCAAAAGAAAAAGGTTAAAGATGAAGAAACTAAATCGAGCAACTCCCTTAACATGCGGTTAAAGGGAGTAGGCTGCTAATATTGGTTTGAACCGTACTAGCGTACCGCTTCAACCACATTCTTACTTCGTGAATGCAAAAACGATGCAATGTCTGACGCTGATTGACTCTTTTTCAAGTTAATAACGACCGCCACGTGATTTCTTCTAATGGCATGCCTTACCGCTTGTACTATTTCTGAACGGTCTGGACGAAGACCAACTAAGCCCGCTACAAACAAACCAGTAAAAATTCCTGGGCTTATTAAAGCGATGTAGGTAAACAATGGATTTTGCTTCGTTAATTCAGGGCCAAACGAGACTAAAAGAAACGCCGCTAACATACCTACAAGAAAACCGACTCCACCGAGCATTAAGTGTGAGTGCCACAGGTTTTTGCCTATACTTTTACTCTCTTGTTCTAGCTTCTCACTCATCGCAGTATCGCTTGCGTCGATGAAAGCCACTTGATCAGTACTGACATCAGTGGAATTTGCCAGTTGTTGTATGGTTTTTTTTGCCGACAATTTGTCTTCAAATATGGCAGCAACTTGAATTTGGTCATTTGGCGCTAGAGATGCGCGAAGATTTTCATGATTAGCAGTTTGCATAACTTCTCCGATAAACCCGGTCAATGTATACCTAAGCGGTACCCTTTAACGAAATGTGTTAAAGGCGGGTAAATTCATAACTATTAAGCGAATTTACAAATATTCATTCATAACCATTCAAAATGCGTTCCGCTGACGGGTTAAACTTTAGTCTACATACATTTAAAACGCTCCTTTCGTCTGTAACATTATGATTATTATGCTTTATTTACTGTTTTCTGAAGTGTTAACTTAAGTTCATTTAACTGATGATTAGCATAGGTCTATAGATAGCATTTTCTCTATGTTTCATAATTACTCACACTATGAAAATTTGTCTCAGTCTGTAAATCTATCTTTTATTGGTAGCCTTGGTACTTATCAAAATAACGCCGCCGGTTGTTATCTCTAAAATCAAAGCGCACCGCTAATAATATGAAAATAATGAAAATTTTTTCTTAATCGAACCGATTACCTCGAAAAGGGAAATAGGTTTTAGGTGGGGCATTAACATGCACGTAACTTGCATCTTCCTTTGGCATTCAAAATGGCGAGTAGAAGTTGCCACACTAGTAAGCAGCCTTGAAGTAAGTTTGCGATAAAGAATATTATAAAAAGGAGTTCACGTGACTATAGGGCAAGTCGTCGATGGGGGTATGCCTCATCCACACCTCACAATTAAGCGCATTCCTTGCGGCAAAGGTGCTTATTATCGTTATACCAGCGGTCGAAAGGTAGCTGGTCAGCGTGTGCTGCGCAGAATCAAATCACTTGCCATTCCTCCTAACTGGAAAAGTGTCACCATTAGTCGCGACCCTAAAGCAAGTATTCAAGCTATTGGCTTGGATACTAAGGGGCGAAAACAATACCTTTATCATCCTGATTGGCATAAACAGCAACAGGCGGAAAAATTCAAACGTTTGACGGTGTTCGGTCAGAAAGTACCTGAGTTTCGAGAATATTGCAGAACACTCGTCAATGGCGAGCAGTGGACAATAGAGCGGGCATCAGCCTTGGTATGCCTGTTATTGGATTATACCGGCGTAAGAATAGGCAACCCGCAGTACAGTAAAGAAAATAACACCTACGGCTTAACCACGCTTCGCCGTAAACATGTTCAAGAAGCAACGGTAGAAAAGGTGTCTCTTGAATATTCTGGTAAACACAGTAAGCGACGCACTATTACGATAGACGATCCCTTATTAGCCTCCTTAGTGTGTGAATGCACTCAGCTTCAAGGTTACAGCTTATTTCGATATCAGTTAGCCGATGGCTCGTGGTGTGATATTCATAGTGAAGATGTAAATGCATTTATTCACGAGCATTTAGGCGACAATTTTAGCTGCAAAGATTTTCGAACCTGGGCAGCCAGTCGATTTGCACTTCAAAGCTTCCCAGACGTAGATAGGTACTTGCGAGAAGGGCGTAACCGTAAATGGCCAAACTCGTTGAGTTCACACGTGTCAAAAATGCTAGGCAATACGCCTTCTGTTTGTAGGCAGTATTACATTCACCCGAAGTTATATTCTGTGTTTGACGAGAAAAATACGTTCGAAAACTTGTTGAAGACACTCCAGCAGGGCAACGAGCAACTTTGCGACCCCGTTGAGCGAGATTTAAGCACTGAAAAGCTTTTGTTGTCGATTATTTCATCTGAGTGACAACTAGATTAACTTTTAATAATAAATGCTTCTATTGATACTAATAGTGTAATAGTTATGCGAGTTGCGGCATAAATTGCTGCGTTTCACGAACTGGTCTATCTGTATAAAATCGCATTGTAATCAATATCATGTGTTGATTTTAAAGCTCGTTAATGCGTGTGAAACCTTTAAGGCTATATTCACATAGCAAATAGACTACATAGTAAATTGGCTACTATTTAAACTTGAAATCACAGCGGTGATACTTATATAATTAGAGCTCTAATCATTATTGTTCAATTTAAATGTTTGATTCTGAGTTTGGCATAAGGCTAAAGTCGGAAACAAATGATGCGTGTTATTTAGGTTTTAATTTTGTATAGCACTTCGAGGGAATATTTTGTCCTTCTAGCATCTGAACGATGTAATTTTAATTAACATAGGAGAGCAATCTCACATTATGCCAATTGAAAGTTATATATCGCTGGCAATCTATTTTCTAGCGATGTTAGGTATAGGTCTTTTTGCATATCGTCAATCTACTAGTGACATTTCAGGTTACATTCTAGGTGGTAGAAAGGTTAGTCCCCAAGTTACCGCACTCTCAGCGGGCGCTTCTGACATGTCAGGTTGGATGTTAATGGGATTGCCAGGGGCAATGTTCTTAACCGGGTTCGACGCAGTTTATATTGCTATTGGTCTTGTCGCAGGGGCATTAGCAAACTATATATTGGTTGCTCCCAAACTTCGTGTTTACACCGAAGTTGCCGATGATTCGTTAACCGTGCCGGAGTTCTTCGCAAAGCGCTTCGACAACCCTAAAGCAAACGTACGCATCGTTTCAGCTGTCATCATTGTCTTATTCTTTACTTTATATACTTCTGCAGGGCTCGTGGCAGGCGGAAAGCTTTTTGAAAGTGCGTTCTCAGTTGATTATCAGCTTGGGCTTTTTATCACATTGGCCGTTGTTGTTTCGTATACCTTATTGGGTGGGTTCTTAGCGGTTAGTCTTACCGATTTCGTGCAAGGTTGTATTATGTTTATTGCCCTTGTACTTGTGCCGGTTGTGGCCTTTACCGAGTTCGATGGTGTAAACCAAATGACGGCTGCCGCGTATGAATCAGTACCGAATTTTTCTGATTCATGGGGCGCTCTCACGCTCGTGGGATTGCTTTCAAGTCTTGGGTGGGGACTTGGCTATTTCGGTCAGCCTCACATCATTGTGCGCTTTATGGCAATTCGAGATGTTAAATCGGTAAGTACGGCACGAAATATTGGTATGTCTTGGATGCTAGTTACTATACTTGGAGCATTAGCAACAGGTTTTGTGGGAATAGCGTATGCAAATCAATTCAATTTGAGAGTAGACGACGCTGAGACTATTTTCATCGTTTTTTCTCAGTTGCTATTTCATCCTCTCATTAGTGGCTTTTTAGTGGCTGCTATTTTAGCTGCCATCATGAGTACTATTTCGTCTCAATTGTTAGTATCGGCTAGCTCGCTAACCGAAGACATTTACCGTGTTGTAGCGAAAAAAGACATTAGCGAAAAAGAAACAGTGACCATCGGGAGAGTTGGCGTAGCGGGCGTAGCCGTTGTGGCCTTGCTATTGGCAATGGATTCATCGAACTCCATTCTTTCGTTAGTGAGCAATGCGTGGGCTGGTTTTGGTGCCGCATTTGGCCCATTGGTACTGTTTAGCCTGTACAAAAAGGATTTAACACAAAACGCGGCATTGGCCGGCATTATCAGTGGTGCAGTAACTGTCCTGTTTTGGATATACGCACCCGTATTGGCTGACGGTAAAACGTTAAGCAGTGTTATTTATGAAATTATTCCTGGTTTTGCGGTAAGTACCGCAACCCTTTGGTTGGTATCGCGCGCAGGAGCTGCGCCGTCTGAAAATGTTCAGCGCTTATTTAGAGCAACTAACCAGCAATTAGCAGATCAACAATCTTAAGGTGAATGAAATATTATGAGTCATCCCAATTGGAAACGCGTGGTCATTAAAGTAGGCAGTGCACTAATCTCGCCGAACAAGCAAGGGTGCAGCAGCCACTACTTGCTAAGTATTGCCCAGTTCATCGTGCGTTGTCGGGCAAATGGAACACAGGTAGTGTTAGTGTCTTCAGGTTCAGTCGCCGCTGGGGCACACTTGTTCCCTGACCATGAAAAATCGAACATTGCTGTGAAAAAGGCAATGGCTGCAGCAGGGCAAACAGAAATGATTGCGACCTGGGATAGGTTGTTCGACTTCCCATCAGCGCAAATGCTGTTAACCCATGCTGACCTGCGTGATAGAGAGCGCTACGTTAGTATTCGTGAAACTATTTTTAGTTTGTTAGAACATAATGTGCTGCCTATCGTTAACGAAAACGATACGGTAACCACCGACAAGCTAAAAGTAGGCGATAACGATAACTTATCCGCTATGGTGGCAGCAGCCGCTGACGCAGATGCACTTATTATCTGTTCGGACATTGATGGTTTATATAATAAAAACCCTCATGATCATGATGATGCTGAGTTGCTCAAACGAGTAGATACCATAGACGCCAGCATTTATGCCATGGCTGGTGGTGCAGCAGAAGGCGGTGTTGGCACCGGTGGTATGCGTACAAAAATTGAAGCGGCTGAAAAAGCAGTTTCGCATGGAATAGATACATATATTATTAACGGCTTTACCGAGCTGTCATTTAATATGTTGCTTGCGGGTAAAAACCCAGGCACGCACTTTAGCCCTTACGACAAACCAATGCTAGAAAACGTGCATTGGATGCGCCACACCTCGAACGCGCAGGGCGAAGTGATAGTTGAGGGAGATTTTGATTCTTCACTGGAAAACGACAGTGAACAACTGACTAGCAGCGAAATAGTTGATGTAAAAGGCGAGTTCTCAGTAGGCGATACCATTTTGGTAAGAAAAGCTGACGGAACTAAGCTCGTGAAAGCGAAATCAAACTACAGTAGCTGTTTACTGAATTTTATCGCGAATCAGGAAAACGATGACTTCGCCAGTGAATTTGAAGATAAGACTGGCCCTATTATTTCTGATCAGCATGTAGCAAATTTGGAGAAAGAATGAGCATTATTACGGAATTAGCAAAACAAGCGAAACAAGCAGCACAAACACTTGCCATCATAAATGAAGCTGAGAAAAATGCGGTGTTGAAAGACATGGCTGCAGCTATCCGTGGAAATAAAGACACCATTAAAGCGGTTAACGAAAAAGAAGTGGCGCGCGCTAAGGAAAACAACTTAGATGACGCTATGATTGACCGTTTGATTCTAGACGATGCCCGCATAGAATCTATGGCTGAAGGCATTGAGGTTATTATTAGCCTTGACGATCCTGTTGGTCGTGAGCGCGTGATTGGCACCCGTCCAAACGGTATCGAAATTAAAAAGATGCGTATTCCATTGGGCGTTGTGTGCATGATTTATGAAGCACGCCCTAACGTAACAGCTGATGCCGGCGCACTATGTTTCAAATCAGGTAACGGTGTTATTCTGCGTGGCGGTAAAGAAGCACTAGACACCAGTTTAGCCATCGCTGGGCTAATGCAAGACGTGCTTGAAAAGCACAATTTGCCAAGAGCACTTGTTACGGTAGTGCCAAACCCAGACCGTGCCCTTATGCAAGAGCTTATGGAACAACGTGACTACATTGACGTTATTATTCCACGTGGCGGTGAAGGGCTGATTAACTACGTGACCGAACACTCTAAAGTGCCTGTTATTCAGCATTTTAAAGGTGTGTGCCATTTATATGTAGATAAAGATGCTGATTTAGACAAAGCATTGGCTATTCTGCTTAATGGTAAAACCCAACGTACCGGCGTATGTAATGCGCTTGAAGGCTTAGTGGTGCATCAAGCTGTTGCGGGCGACTTCCTACCTCGTGTTGCAGAAGCGTTTGAGCAACACAAGGTAACAGTGCATGTGAATGAAAAAGGCGCTCAGTACTTTAACAACGCAGATGTTATTAGCGAAGACGCTTACGGCGAAGAGTATTTAGGTTTAGAAATTGCTATTCGTGTAGTAGATGACTTTGCTGGTGCTATTTCTCATATTGCCGATTTTGGTAGTAACCATACTGAAGTTATCTGTACAGAAAACGAAGATAGCGCGAAGAAATTCCAGCGTGCTGTAGATGCCAGTGTAGTGATGGTGAATGCATCTTCACGCTTCTCTGATGGTAGCCAACTTGGTTTAGGTGCTGAAATTGGTATCGCGACGACTAAGCTTCATGCCTATGGGCCAATGGGGTTAGAGTCGCTAACGTCTGAAAAGTACCTTGTGAACGGTGTGGGTCAGATTCGCGAATAAGCGACTAGAGAACTAATATGAAGTAAATTCTTACAAGGGGCGCTAAGTTTCGGTCATTGGATGGGAATAATCCCACTGGTCGGCATTGTGCCCATCATTGGCATGCTTCATAATAAAGGCGCTGAATTTTCAGCGCTTTTTTATTTTCTATCAAACGGTTATCTGGAGCACCTACATGGAAATAGTGATTGACCCATTACAAATGTGGCACAACTTTGTTGAATTTGTATTGGATTACAAACTATTAGCTTCACTTTTTTTAGTCGTGATACTGCACTTCTTTAAAAAGGGCACCCTTAGATTAATTAAGCGCCGTAGTTCTCGCAAAGGGGAAGACCGACGTAACCAAATTAATATTTTGGAGCAGTTAGGCAATGCATTTATTATTGTATTGCTGATGATGGTGTGGTCGTCTGAAATTCAAAATCTTGCCATTTCAATTGCCGCTTTCATGGTAGCCATTGTGTTAGCTACCCGCGAATTCATTCAATGTTTTATGGGCTTTATTTACTACCTAGGCGCACGGCCATTTAGAGTAGGGGATTGGATCCAAATGAATAACGTAATCGGTGAAGTGGTGGAAATGGATTGGGCTAAAACCGCCTTGTTAGAGGTTGACCCTGAAACCTTTAATTACACGGGTAAACACGTTTACGTACCGAACAGTCAGTTAGTCACTCAAACGGTACGTAATTTAAACTTCTTACGCCGTTATAAATTGCACTCGTTTAACATTGTTAATGAACCTACCGTAAATGCCTACAGCCTACTACCGGCATTTAGAGCCAGTGCCCATGCCCACTGTGAATACTTTCGTGATGTAGCAGAGCGCTACAAAGGTCTTATTGAACGTCACTTAGAACAAGACTTTATTCAAATTGACCCTGAGGTTGAAATCAAAACTAATGAACTGGCTAAAGTCGTGGTAAAAGTCAGTTTATTTTGCCCGACAGCTGAGGCACACGAACTTGAACACAAAATGTGTTCAGACTGGTTAAGCCTGTGGTTTGAGGCATTAGAAAAATCTGCTTGCCCGCCGAATACTTCGTCTAGCTCTCAATCGCTAGGGGAAACCGTTTAAGTGCCAATCTCGTTTATCGGTGAAGTGGCCTTTTAAAAATTCCATTTGATCGGCCAGTATTCGACGGTTAACCAAATAGAATCTTTCATAAACGTTTGGCCTGAAGGGGACAGCAAGCAAAGGCATTCCTGCTTCTTCTGGGGTTTTGGCCGCTTTTGCATGGTTACAGCGCTGACAAGACGTTGCCACGTTAGTCCAACTATCTTTGCCACCCCGTGAGCGTGGAATAATATGATCACGGGTTAACAGGCTTGGTGAGAAGCGTTGGCCGCAGTAAAGGCACAAATAATTATCACGCCTAAACAGATACCGATTGGTTAATGCTATCTTGCCACTTAAATCCGTTACTTTGCCATCGCAAGCAATGATACTCGACAAGGTTAACTGACTTTGATGGCCATCATGATCCCAGCCACCTTTAAGCGTAATAGCATCACTGCCTAATTCGAATAATACCTTTTCCTGACAATAGAGTTTTGCAGCTTGCTCAACATGGATCCATTCCTGTGGCATGCCAGCTTTATTTAGTCTAAGTACTAGCATTACATTCCCCTTAGCGCACCGTGTAGGTTTAGTTATAGCATACGAGGTTTTATGTCATTATGATGAAAATACATACAATTTGAGCGTATTCATACAAATTTCATCTGGATATGGTGATATTTACGTAGCGGTGAGTATTTGTGCGCTTATTTGGCCAATGTGAACTACATTGAGTAGTGGGTTAATCACAGTGAATACGTGATGTGTGCGAAATAGCCACAAACCGCAACGAATTCTACGAATAGAAAATTTGTTAATGGTATTAGCGTAAGTTCATCGCTATACTATGCACCGCGATTATAAGCGATAAATAAGATTGAAATTAAAGGACAAATAGTGACTCCTATTACTAAATCATTTCAGTATGGACAGCATACTGTAACACTAGAAACGGGCGTTATCGCTCGTCAGGCCACAGCAGCCGTCATGGCAAGTATGGATGACACCGCTGTATTAGTTACGGTTGTGGGTAAGAAAGAAGCGAAAGCAGATCAAGATTTCTTCCCATTAACAGTAAACTATCAAGAAAAAACATATGCTGCGGGTAAAATCCCTGGTGGTTTCTTCAAGCGTGAAGGTCGTCCTTCTGAAGGCGAAACCCTTACAGCTCGTTTGATTGACCGTCCAATCCGTCCATTATTCCCTGAAGGGTTTAAAAACGAAGTACAAGTTGTTATCACGGTAATGTCTGCTAACCCAGATATCCCAACTGATATCATCTCTATGATTGGTACTTCAGCAGCACTTGCCATTTCTGGTATTCCATTTAATGGTCCAATTGGTGCAGCGCGCGTTGGTTACACTGACGGCGAATACATTCTAAATACCCGTGTTGAAGAACAAGCTGACAGCGATCTAGATCTTGTTGTTGCTGGTACTGAAGGCGCGGTATTGATGGTTGAATCAGAAGCCGATGTGCTTTCTGAAGACGTTATGCTTGGTGCAGTTATGTTCGGTCACGAACAACTACAAACGGTAGTATCAGCAGTTAAAGAATTTGCTGCTAACGTTAGTATCGACAAATGGGACTGGAAACCAGAAGCAGAAAATACAACCCTTAAAGATAAAGTGAAAGCACTAGCTGAAGCTGAAATGGTTGCTGCTTACCAAATCTCTGACAAGCTTGCTCGTAAAGATGCAGTAACTGCTGCAACTGAAAAAGCGCGTGATGCTATCCTTGCTGAAGACGAAACCCAAGATAAGAAAGAAGTATCTAATCTTCTTCATGATCTTGAGTCTGACGTAGTTCGTTCACGCATCCTTGCTGGCGAGCCTCGCATCGACGGTCGTGATCCTAAGATGATTCGTGCACTAGATGTTGCAACGGGCATTTTACCACGTACTCACGGTTCTGCTGTTTTCACTCGTGGTGAAACGCAAGCAATCGTAGCTGCTACTTTAGGTACAGAACGTGATGCGCAGATGATTGACGAGCTTCAAGGCCGTCGTGACAGCCGCTTCATGCTTCATTATAACTTCCCTCCATACTGTGTTGGTGAAACCGGTATGATTGGTTCTCCTAAGCGTCGTGAAATTGGTCACGGTCGTTTGGCGAAGCGTGGTATTCAAGCTGTAATGCCAAGCGAAGAAGAATTCCCGTACGTAGTACGTATTGTTTCTGAAATTACAGAATCAAACGGTTCATCTTCAATGGCTTCTGTATGTGGTACTTCACTTGCGCTTATGGATGCAGGTGTACCAATTAAAGCTTCAGTTGCTGGTATTGCAATGGGTCTAGTGAAAAGCGACGAAAACTTCGTTGTACTTTCAGACATCCTTGGTGACGAAGATCACCTTGGTGACATGGACTTTAAAGTTGCTGGTACTACTGGCGGTATCACTGCATTGCAGATGGATATCAAAATTGAAGGTATCACTAAAGAAATCATGCAAATTGCCCTTAAACAGGCAAAAGAAGCACGTTTGCATATTCTTAACGTAATGGACGAAGCTATTGGCGGTCACCGCGAAGAGCTTAGCGAATTCGCTCCACGCATTTACACGGTTAAAATCGATCAGGATAAGATCCGCGATGTTATCGGTAAAGGCGGCGCGATGATTCGTTCAATTACTGAAGAATCTGATACCAACATCGAAATTGAAGACGATGGTACTATCAAAATCTTCGCAACTGAGCGTGCTAAAGCCGATATTGCTATCAGCAAGATTGAGCAAGTTACCGCTGAAATCGAAGTGGGCAAAACTTACCACGGTAAGATTACCCGTATCGTAGATTTCGGTGCGTTTGTTGAAGTATTACCAGGCAAAGAAGGCCTAGTACATATTTCTCAAATCGCTCACGAGCGTGTTAACAAAGTAACTGACTACCTTACTGAAGGTGCGATGATTGACGTGAAAGTGATGGAAATTGACCGTCAAAACCGCGTACGTCTAAGCATTAAAGAGTTACTTGAAAAGCCTGCTCCTAAGTCTGACGACGCAGAGTAAGATTTTTATTTGCTCCCTTGCTGTGGCTTAGGCTTTAGCCAAAGCACCTTAGCAAAAAGCAGATTTAAAACAGATATAGAAAATTAGAAAAGGGAGCTTAGCTCCCTTTTTTGTTTTTAAAGAAAGGAGCAACATGGAAAAGCAAACGCAAACTGAAATAGAAGCCGCCGTGTTTCGCCGTTTGGTTGATCATTTAGACGCGAACAAAGATGCACAAAATATCGACCTGATGATTCTGGCCGATTTTTGTCGTAACTGTCTTGCTAAGTGGTATTCATCTGCCGCTGCAGAGCAGGGTGAAGACATCGATTATGATGCCGCACGCGAAGTCGTGTACAAAATGCCGTATTCCGAGTGGAAAGAAAACCACCAATTACCGGCCAGTGATGAACAGCTAGAAAAACTAGCAGCACGTCAAAAGAAATAAATAATAAACCCAGCAAAAGCTGGGTTTTCTTTTATAAGTGGGCAAGCCGCTTCAATGATGTTTTGTACTCGGAAGTCATATCAAAAAAGCCACATTAGCAAAAGCTACATTAACAAAAGCAAATTAGCCTTGGTAATCTCGCATATCAAGCAAGTTATCAATGCCCTCAATTGCCTCATCTGCTATGTGAGTTACATAAAGCAGGGTGGTATGGGTAGAGCCAGCTAGTAGCTTAATTAGCGCCAGCACATTGGTGCGATTAATATCATCTAGCCCATTGCAGGGTTCATCAAGTATTAATACCGCCGGGTGCTTCACCATGGCGCGCACAATAAGTAACAAGCGCTGTTCACCAAACGAGAAGTTATTAAAAGGAGTGTGTTTGTTATCGGTAAAACCAATAACATCAAGCCATGCATTGGCAATCGTGTTTTCAGCATTGGTTGGCGTGGTATAAAGGCCGATGCTGTCGTAAAAACCAGAAAGCACCACATGGTGAGCGCTGCAATTTACCCGGTACTGCATGTGCAGTGCGTTCGACATTATGCCAATGTGTTGCTTGATATCCCATATACTTTCCCCAGTGCCTCGCTTTATTCCAAACAAGGTTAAATCATTGGTATAGCAGTGAGGGTTATCGCCTGTGATCATAGTCAGTAGGCATGTTTTGCCCGAGCCATTGGGCCCAGATATTTGCCAATGCTGGCCTGGGTAGACCACAAAATCTAAATCTTTAAATACGGTATTGTCATCGTACTTAACAAACCCATTTCGAAGTGCAATAAGCGGCTCATCTTTGGGAAAAACTTTAGAGGTTTCAGTGCTAGGCGGCAATGTGGGGTTAGCCGTGCTTAAGCTAAACCAAGAGGATAAATGATTAACCAAGACTTCAGGTGCCATGTTGTCGTCGCTAGACGATACAATAGTTAGCGCATCAACTAAGACTAACTTACAAGCCACATTCGGCACATCACGCACTGTGTTTGCCGTTATCACTAAGGAGGACTGAGTTTGTTGGCTCAAGAAGGTGTTAAAACGCGCCCGTGCTTCTTTATCTAGCCCTTCAAAAGGCTCATCAATTAAAATAACGTCAGCATTGCTCACCCATGCAAGCAACAAAAGTACTTTACGTGTTTCACCCGTAGACAGTGAAAGAAAGGCGGTATTGAGTAAATGCTCAACCTGCAGCGCTATAGATAAAGCTTCGTATGCGCTGTGTTCTATATAGTCAGGATTCGCTTGACTTAAAAGCTCGTGTACTAGTGTAGGCTCGGCCACAATATCAAGCAGGTCGGCACTGTCTTTCTGTTTTTCTTCTAAAATGAGTGCTTGTTGAACGGCTACGCTCACTTCAGCAACTGACACTTTACATATGCGTGAACCTGCTAGCGGCTTACCACGACCGGCAAGTGCCGCCATAAGCAAGGATTTCCCTGCACGGTTTCGCCCAGCAATGAGTACATGCTCACCTTGATTAACGGTAAAAGTAAATGCAGGAGTGGTGAAGTTGTTTTCTAGTTTTACTTGATACTTGTGTAGCGATAGCGTGGTCAAAATGCAGACGTTTCAGTTAGCCAGTATTAGAGCATTTTGGCGGGGATGACGGGGATATGTCAATGTTAACTAACGGTTTGGTCATAAAATGGCTATTGGGATCAAGCTGATAACTGCCAAAAGGCTCGCAGTCTTCAAAACCGTTTTTGGCATACAACTGCCGAGCGGCTTTGAAATAGTCTTGTGTGCCAGTCTCCAAGCTTAACGTGCGGTAACCGTTTGCTATAGCGAATTCAATCACAAAGGTTAGCAACTGTGTTGCTACGCCTTTATTACGAAAAGCGGCAACAGTTCGCATAGATTTCAATTCAGCTTCAGTGTTGCTTAATTTTCTTATCGCGACACAGCCAGCTAAAACGTCGCCTTGCCATGCGCTAAAAAACGTAATGTCGGGTGACTTTAACGCTGTAACATCTAAGGCATGCACGCTTTCTGAGGGAGAAGTGGCGTACATATCTTTTAAGTGCTCTTCTAGCAGGGCGATAACATCGCCGCTGCTAAGGTCGTCATGGTTAATTTTCATATTTAAGGTTATTTGACCAATTTGAGTGGTTGTTTAAGCGTTACTTTAGAAACGTAATACTCAGGGGGTACACCCATAATTCGCCCTTATTGGCTTTTATTGCTGCAACAATAGCAAAAATGAAGTTCAGTATGGCGAGTATTACTAAGCCAAACATACCAATAATAATTAACGTGAGCACGCCACAAATAAGCGAGTAAATAAATAAGCTAATTAACCAATTCACGGTTACCTTTCCATGCATATCAATATCTTGGTGTTTATCTTTATTCACAGCCCACATAACGATAGGCAAAATTAAGCCTAAACCAGGCACGATAATACTGGTCAACTGACTAAGGTGAATCAGCATGCAATAGGTGTTGAGGGGCATCCCCCAATACTCTTGAATATTTTCATTTGCTTTGCTGATGTCTTGGTTATTATTCATATTATCACTCATACAACTTCCTTGTTTATCAATATTTAATTATGTTTATTTGCTCTGACGGCAGTTACTTCGAATTTTTCGAAGGGAATGCCAACATACTCTGTTAAAATAACAAAATCAACGTACTAGCGAGCTTATTAATCGCGATACGTATTTGTTTCTATTCGGAATTAGCATTATGAACCAACAGCAGCCAAACAACCCTCTTCACGGGCTTACCCTTGAAAAAATCCTTGTTCGACTCGTTGAACATTATCAATGGGAAGGCTTGTACGCAGAAATTAGGGTGAACTGTTTCAACAACGACCCTTCTGTTAAATCTTCACTGAAGTTTTTGCGCAAAACTCAGTGGGCGAGAGACAAAGTTGAAGCGTTATATATTCGTACATTTAGCTAATCTACTCGCGCTAAAGGCAAGCTAGTCATTAACCCCAAAAAAGCTGAGCCTTCTCGCTCTCATAAGGAATAACCATGGATAACGTTGCGCTTTTCGTCGACGTTCAGAATATTTACTACACCACCCGACAAATTCACAAGTGCAATTTTGACTACAATCAGTTTTGGCGCACAGCTACCGAAGGTCGGAACGTGGTGAAAGCGGTGGCGTATGCTATTGAGCGCGGCGATACAAAGCAGCGAGAGTTTCAAAATATCCTGCGTGGTATTGGCTTTGAAGTGAAGTTAAAACCATTCATTCAGCGTGCCGATGGTTCAGCGAAAGGCGATTGGGATGTAGGCATTACCATTGATGCTATGGAGTACGCTGAATTAGCTGACACCATTGTATTTGCCACAGGGGATGGCGACTTTGATTTGCTGGCCAGTAAGCTAGTAGACAAAGGTAAAGAGGTAGAAGTGTATGGCGTTCAAGAACTCACTTCGGTTTCTCTTATAAAGGCCGCGAGTAAATACGTTCCTGTACAAGGCGAGCTATTACTGCGCTAATCTATGTATTTATGTCATGTATTAAAGCTATGATATTTAAACTATGTCAGTGCTGCTGATAGACACATAAGCGTCTATTATCTCGGCTTTTATTGATATTGGTCAGATTGATTCTGTGTTGTTACGAGTATGCTTGTCTTATCTGAATACGAAATAGGCGAGGTATCATGATTTCACAGCTACCTAAGTGGGTAGAATTCGGCGCGTTTATTTTAGCGCTGGTGGCGGGTTATGTGAACGCGATTGGGCTGCTTGGTTTTGACCATCAATCTGTATCGCACCTATCAGGTACTGCCACTTTACTAGGTACTGGTGTTTATCAAGGCTCTTTGCAAAATGCATTTCATCTTGTAGGCGTCTTGCTTTCCTTCCTTGCTGGCGCTTCCATTGCAGGCTTCTTACTGCATGGGTTTACATTAAAACTGGGGCGACATTACGACACTGCCCTTGTGATAGAAGCGCTTTTATTGCTTGTTGCACTGGCGTTTTTGTATAACGAACAGTTTATTGGCCATTTTTTTGCCTCAGCGGCCTGCGGGCTTCAAAATGCGTTAGCTACAACCTATAGCGGCGCTATTATTCGAACCACTCACGTTACCGGTATTTTCACCGATTTAGGTATTATGCTTGGCGCCTTGTGCCGAGGAGAAAAGCTAGATACCAGAAAAGCCAAGCTATTCTTACTCATTATTACCGGTTTCATTTTTGGTGGTACAGCGGGCGCTATTCTGTTTGGTCTATATCAGTTTTTCTCGCTTATTGCGCCGGCTGGCGTATGTCTAGTGATAGCGATAATTTATAGGGTGTATTTACGAAAAGTGGGATGAGTAATACATTGTAAGTGATAAACGTTGAAAAAAGACCGCTGACATCAGCGGCCTTTTTCTTGGTTTATTTTAAAGGTTATTTATCATTTAAATAAGACTTAATAGCACCATAGTGGATACATACAAGTACTGGGCTTGCAAGTAACACAGACAGGCCAAGAGTGTGAGGCGCAAAGTAAATAACCAAGGTGTTTAGCGCGAACAATATAGCGAAAGATGTAGGCTGTGCAGAAACAATCGAAAAGGTTGTTGTCATGCTTTGTTTGAATGAGCGCTTAGCTATTAGCATTAGTGGCGCAACAAAAAGTAATAGCATTATGAGTGGGACTGCCGATGAAAATATTAAGCCTAACGTATGTGCGCTTATATCAATAAACTGTTGGAATAAAAGTAAATCTACACCGCTACTTCCAAGTAGTAACCAAGAAAACATAAGCTGACTTAAAAAGGGGAGCAAAAGGAGAGGGCTAATAAGTAAAAATTTTCCCCATGATGCATTGCTTATTGCAGAGAATGACCATACTTTTCCTTTTGTTGCCAAGTGATGAATGCAGAGCCACGTAGCGCCAATAACGGGCACCATCATCCATTTTGATAGAACTAGCGCTACGGGGCCAGCTAATAGCTGCAGCAGGCCTTCAATAATTAACGGGCTCAGCATAAGAACAAATAACGAAAAAGGCGCCTGTTTAAATAGCTGCCAACCTTGTGTGAACCACGCATTATCTTCAACGCGAGTTTTATTATTCTCGAAAGTTTTGTTGGTTTTTAATGCTAACTCATTTTGATTTACTGAAGTTTGTGCCGTCATTGTGAATCCCTGTGTATGCGTTGGTGATTATTAATTAACCTTCAAAGCTATAGTCACGGATAAAAAATAAAAATTACAAAATGATTAGAAAATAATCTAATGACAGTCGAATATGTGTTTAATGCTATGAAATATTTAGCTTTATTTTTTATTTTTTTACTTTAGAAGTTATCCATAAGGACGTGTTAATGAAAAATATGGCGAGAATGGCTATTCTTTTCAATATGCTTTTAGTGGCTTCGTGCGCTGACAGCCCTCAGCAAGCAGACGCGACATTTGAACCCTACAAACGCACAGCGACTTACACCGCAAATGTCAGCCCAGTGGTAATGGTTGATGAAGCTCACTACAATTTTCTTACCATTAATAATCGTTTTAAGCCCTTCGCTCAGGTGTTGCTCAGCGACGGCGTCACGGTTGAATCAAACAAGGTAAGTTTCAGCCAACAGGCCCTTAAAAATGTGGATATTCTTGTTATCGCCAACGCCCTTGATAAAAAACGAAGCAACTGGCAACCCCCGTTTGACCAAGCGCTAACTAATGAGGAAGTGACTGATGTGGTTGAGTGGGTACGTAACGGCGGTTCTCTTTTTCTTATTGCTGATCACGCCCCTTTTCCTAAAGTGATTGAAAGCCTAGCAACAGCACTGGGCTTCACGTTTACCAATGGCCACGTTAAGGCAACATTGTTTAACAAAGCAACGGGTACTCTAATTAGCCACGCAGTAACCTATGCACATGAAGATGCTACGCAAGATGATAATTCTAGTGCTAATGCTAATTCTGAAGACAATCCTGAAGCTAAACGCCCAAACCATGTCGAAGTTCCGGTTTTTATGCAAGAAAGTCCACATGGCGCATTTACATCATTATTAAACAGTCAGTTGCACACAAAAGAAGTGATTCAAGTTAAAACATTTGGCGGCGCTGCTTTTTTACCACCAGAAGCGGCTATTTCATTGTTAACTTTTGGGCCACGTGCGGTATCTATTGAGCCAGAAGTTCCTTTTGAAATAACGTCAAGCACGCCTCGAAGAGCTATCGAAGGCTGGAGTCAGGGGGCCTTGTTGGAATTGGGCAAGGGGCGAGTTGCGGTGTTTTCTGAAGGCATGATGTTTTCTTCTCAAATCGATACTCGAACAGGTAAGAAGCATGGTATGAGGTCGGTGGGGGCTGAACAAAACGAACGATTTTTACTTAATATTATTCATTGGCTAGCGGGCTAAGCAGAGCTGACCAACAAAGTTGAGTAAGCGCAAATGCAAACTCAGTGTCAGCTCTGTAATAGTAATTAGTACGTTAACATTAACGCGTCAGTTCTTGCCTAATAATTTCAGCTCCTGCACTCAACGCGTTGAGTTTTCCGCGTGTTACATGTTGTGACAACGGCACCATGCCACAGTTTGTACAAGGGAGTAGTTTGTCGGCATCCACAAACTGTAGGGCCTTTCTAAGCGTGTTAGCGACTTCTTCTGGTGTTTCAATAGCATTGGTGGCTACATCAATGGCACCAACCATGACTTTTTTGCCACGAAGCAACTCGATTAACTCCATGGGAACTCGAGAATTCTGACATTCTAGTGAAATGAGGTCGATAGAAGACGATTGCAATTTTGGAAAAATCTCTTCGTATTGTCTCCACTCTGCGCCCAATGATTTTTTCCAGTCGGTGTTGGCTTTAATGCCATAGCCATAGCAAATATGAACGGCAGTTTCACACTTTAGCCCTTCAGCAGCACGTTCAAGTGCCGCTATTCCCCAATCATTCACTTCATCGAAAAAGACATTAAATGCAGGTTCATCAAACTGAATAATATCAACGCCTGCAGCTTCCAACTCTTTGGCTTCTTGGTTTAATATTTTCGCAAATTCCCAGGCAAGCTTTTCGCGACTTTTGTAATGACTGTCGTAAAGGGTATCTACCATAGTCATGGGGCCAGGAAGTGCCCATTTGATGGGCTGATCAGTTTGTTGACGAAGAAATTTAGCATCATCAACAAACACCGCTTTTTGGCGAGTCACTTCACCAACCACCATAGGTACACTGGCATCATATCTATCGCGGATTTTTACCGTTTTACGCTGCTGAAAATCAACACCGTTTAAATGTTCAATAAAAGTGGTAACGAAGTGTTGGCGAGTTTGTTCACCATCACTAATGATATCAACACCAGATTGTCGCTGATTAAGTAACGAAAGACGTAACGCGTCTTGCTTGCCCTGAGTCAGTTCATCACCGTCTAATTTCCAAGGTGACCAAAGTGTTTCAGGTTGTGCAAGCCAAGACGGTTTAGGCAGACTGCCGGCAATTGAAGTAGGTAATAATTTTTTCATAATATGTACTACACGTTTGAATGAGTTAAAGGGCGCAGTTTGCAGACCATTGCTGAAGAATATTGTGGTAAGGCTTAATGAAATTCTCTTCAACAAACTTACCTTGCTGAGCCGCTAAGTGATTACGTTCTTCTCGGTCATATTCTATTTGTGTAAGTGAATGATCTTGGTGTTTTAAATTAGGTTGATACACTCTTCCGGCAACCGCGTTAGCGTTGTAAATCTCAGGGCGATAAATCTTTTGGAATGTTTCCATGGTGCTAATGGTGCTTATCAGCTCAAGATTGGTGTAATCGTTTAGTAGATCGCCAAAATGATAAAATGCCAAAGGTGCAACGCTATTAGGCGGCATGAAATAGCGAACCTGCAGGCCCATTTTTTGGAAATACTGCTCAGTTAACGATGAGCCATCAGGTAGATATTCAAAACCTAATACAGGGTGCTGATTTTCAGTTCTTTGGTAAGTTTTGTTTTCAGAAACACTTAGGCAAATAACAGGCGATTTACTGAAACTTTCTTTGTAAACGTCTGAATTTACGAATGCTTTAAACAACTTCCCATGTAAATCACCAAAATCATTGGGAATACTAAATTGGGTTTGGTTTTTATTGTGCTCAGATAAGATCACGCTAAAATCGTAGTCTCGAACATAAGACGAGAAATTGTTCCCCACAATTCCTTCAATAGTTGTATTAGTTTTGCGATCAAGAATATTTGTTTTTAGTATTTCAATAGTAGGAAAGGTAGAACCGTTACCTTCAACATCAATATCAACCGATATAATTTCAAGCTTTGCCGAATAACGATCGCCGTTGACATTGTCCCAATACGCAAGGGCATTGAAACGATTGTCTATCATCTGTAATGCGTTTCGAAGATTATCCTGACGTCGATTGCCCCTCGCCAAGTTAGCAAAGTTGGTGGTGATACGTGTGTTGTCAGATGGACGATAATTCTCATCAAAACAAACGCGATTAAGCGAAAAAGTAAAAGTGTTATTCATGGTGATCTGACATTCCATTTGTGAACATAAACCCAATTTTTTTTGCTCAGTACAACTGTTCTGTATTTTCCAATTAAGCCTGTAGCGGCGAATTAAAAACGAATGCAATACGTTAGTTGTGTCGAGCAGAGAGGGTTTTATACGCAGATTTATTGATGAATAAAAATGATTTAATTTCATAAAATGATGAGTTCTGCTCATAGTCTTCGATTTTAAAATATAAAATTATTAGGTAATTGCTCTGACTTAGAAGCAATCTGCTTATATGAAGCGATGTGAAAGATGAAAACTATGAATAAAAAGAATGGAATTAAACGGTCCAAAGGCCCGAGCTAACAGGCTAAATTACTTTGGGTTTTGGACATCTTAAATAAAATGAGGTGCTGTTAAACAGCTTTAAAAGCGTTTTGTATTAACACAGGATGGGGGGCTGCAACGCGGCTTAAGTGACCACTCCGGTGCTTAAGCAGCCACTACCGTGGTCAAATAGGCACTACCGTGATTTCGTTGCACAACATTGCTTAAACTTTTTCCCGCTACCGCAAAGGCAGGGTAAGTTACGACCGTATTTTACTTTGCCGCAATCATCGTGAAGTATACCGTCGTGGTAGCGCCACTGGCCATCTTCAACAATAAAGTTCGAAGTTTCATGTAACTGATAAAGATTTTTGTTTTCAAAATAATAAGCGATGAAATCTACCGTATCTGTCGCCCCTTCATTATTTTGTGTTGCGGCCTCAGCTACCCCTTCAGCTTGGACAATAAGCGAGACATTTTCAGTTTCACCCACTTCCAGTGCAAACCACGTGGCATTAGCTGCATTAGCAGTTAATTCATCAACACTTAATTCAGGTTGACGCACCTTTGTGTAGGTAGCCAGTACATAATCGAATTGCTTACTGGCATAGGCAGAAAAACGAGAACGCATTAACTGAGCAGCAGTTTGAGGTGTGGCTTGCCCTTTTAAAAAAGGTTCACAACATGAAGAAAATGGTAAATTTGAACAGCAATAACATCGCATAATTTTTTACAACCAAGTTAGCAGTGCGCTATTGAATATATACGCGGGCGCAATGCTAACGGTAAATTAAGCGAATTACCATGGTCCTACTGCAAGGTTGCCTTCATTTAACGCTGAATCTACTCTTACATTTACCAAACATACTGAATAAAGTTCGCAAAGCTTTCTAATCATATCGCTGTCGGTAGGCTGTAAATCTAAATCAATATTTTCAACATACAGTGTTTTACACTGACCGCCGGTTATCAGCTTGCTTATCCACTCTGGCATTTTTTCCTTTTCAGGTTTTTGAATACGAATGGCGTGGTTGACTTCTTTTGAAAATGACACTGAATCGGCTAATAGATAATTCCAACCTTTACTTGTGCCACCTTTCCCTTCGCCTGGATAACCTTCGAAAGGTAAGGGGAGTTGTACAACGTTAGAAATAGCGGTGCTTGAAACAGACTTATTGGTCACTGAGGTACGTAATGCCTGTAGACGTGCAATTGGTGAAGTGTTCATAGCGTTACCTTTTCGTAAGTTATCTTTTGGCTGGTTATCTATACAGTGTGTATGTGTATACAGTAGTTTTAAGTTAAAAGGATTGCAAGCATTAAATTGTGTTTTTTTCACACAATGCATATTCCTTAAATACTTTTTAATTAAAGTAGCGATTCGACGGGGGAGAGTTATTTGCCGATTTATACTGCAATATCAATGTCTTCAGCGCACAGCTGCTAGAGTTCGAGAGTACTGCCATCAATAGGTAAGCAAACTTAATGACTAAATTGGCGACTTAGGTAAACTACATCCGCACAGAATTTCACTAGGTTAAACACGTCGGGGTGAACCTAGCAGCAAAAAATAAGGCGTAATTTTCAGTGAGCAGTTTAATAGCACTAGGGTATATAGGTATGTTTGTTTCAGCATTTCTTGCTGCCACAATATTACCGTTAAGCTCTGAGCTTGTATTAACCACTTTGGCGCTAAATGGCTCATCTGCGCTTTTGTTACTGATTGTTGCTTCTTTTGGTAACGTGTTGGGTTCAATCGTCAATTATGTATTGGGCTTTCGCTACGGCCAATTGGTAGCAACAAAATGGCTGCGCGTTTCTCACACTACCTTTATGCGGGCTGAAGTCATGTATAAAAAATGGGGGAAATGGTCATTACTATTAGCCTGGGTGCCAATTATTGGCGACCCATTAACTCTGTTAGCGGGCACCTTGCGTACGCGCTTTTGGTTTTTCTTATTAATAGTAGGAATTAGCAAAACAGCGCGATATGCCGCGCTGTTGTTTTTTATCACTCGCTGATTTCACCCTAGTACGTGTTAAGTCTGAGTAGCGTGTTTCCGATTTTTACTGCGAGCATGCTTTTTAAGTGCTGTAGTCACCAAGCCTTTAATTCGGTTAAATAACAATACAAAGGCAAACAGCCAATACCATATGGGTTCTTGCCATATGGTTTTTTGTGACCACGAAAAGTGAAGTAACGTCAAAGGGACTATTAAATAAATACTGTTGTGTAAAATCTGCCAACGTTTGCCCATGCTTCGACGTATTTTTTGAAAAGACGTTATCGTTAATACGAAGAGTAAAAGCAAGGCGGTTAGCCCTACGACAATATAGGGGCGTTTAACCAGCTCGGTAGCAATCAAACTCATGTCCAGTTGCAGTGCAAAAAGAATGTAAGTCGCAAAATGTGACAACGCATAGACAAAGCTATATATCCCCAGCATTCGCCTAAATTTAATTGGCTCTGGGCTAGGCAGTATTTTTGCTAATGGGCTTAACATCAGGGTAATAAGCAAAAGGTGTATTGCCCATATACCGGTTTCATTCAACAAGGTATCAACAGGATCAGGGCCTAAATTATCGGTTATCCCCGCATAAAATAACCCAACGAGATACCCGAGTGCTAATAAGTGAATAACACCTTTTAAGCCCCTGCGAGCTAAATTTGAAACACGAACTGGTTTTTTAAATAATTTCATTAGAAGTTACGCGTTAAGTCCATGTTTGCATAAAGCGGCGCTACTTCACTGTAACCATTGTACATTTCGGTAGGTATTCTATTGCGTGATAGCAAGCCACCGGTGGTAATACGGCGTTCGCTAGCTTGACTCCAACGAGGGTGTGATACATCTGGGTTCACATTAGCGTAAAAGCCGTATTCGTTAGACGCTAAACGATTCCACGTAGTGGGGGGCTGCTTATCGGTCAACCGAATGCGCACAATCGACTTAATACTTTTAAAACCGTATTTCCATGGCACCACTAAACGAACAGGAGCGCCATTTTGCGGCGGTAGGGTTTTACCATAAAGGCCTACCGACATCAGCGTGAGAGGGTGCATAGCTTCATCTAAACACAGACCTTCAACATAAGGGTATTCAATACCCCCACCAAGGAAACGATTACGCTGCCCTGGCATTTGTTTTGGATCGTATAAGGTTTCAAAGGCCACATATTTAGCTGACGACAAGGGCTCTGCAGCTTTTAATAACGCGCCTAACTCATAACCAATCCAAGGAATAACCATAGACCAAGCTTCTACACAACGAAGGCGATAGATTCGCTCTTCAAGAGGAAAACGCTTTGTTAAATCATCAAGATTCAGTGTGAGTGGTTTGTTCACCAGCCCATCGACTTTTAATGTCCATTCAGATGTATCGAATTCTTGCGCGTTTTTAACCGGCTCATCTTTGGCAGTGCCAAACTCATAAAAGTTATTATAAGAAGTCGCTTTGGATTCTGGCGTTTGGGTTTCGCTAATTTGGTACTTTTCAGGCTGACTAAATTTAAGCGCTTGGGTTTTGAATGCCTTTGCTTGTTCCTCATCGTCTTCCCAAAACCACCCAGCTGCATTTGCAGAGTTTGAAAGCAACGCGGACGCACCTAAAAAGCCAAGAGACTTTAATAACTTACGACGATTAAGATAAACATTTTCATCGGTAACATGATTGTCGGTTAGCTTTACTGAAGGCTTAAAAGGTTTAGACATACTTACACCATAATTATTGAGCGCGCTTAGACATTAAAAACGCAAAAGCAGGTAACGTCGACTTCGCGCGAAGGCACCGAGATTACATTACTTACGTGAAGGCAGGGTTTTAAGATTGCACCATGTAATACACACGCGAATTTTATAAAAAGTAACTACAGATTTAACGCGTATAAATGAAGACCCATTTAATAAGAATAAAATTTCATGAATTAAAAAGAACTCAACGAAACGCTGTGGTAATAAATGATGCTAATTAAACGCATTATGCTTTTTTATACATAGTAATCAATAGCTTTAGCTTGAGCTAAAAATGAAAAGCGCGTAACTTAAATGGTTTAGGTATTGTAATAACAAGTATAAAAATGAAAGCCAACGAAATAGAGCAATTAGCGCTGTCAGATTCTGAAACCAGAGATGTGATCACCCCGTATGCCTTTAAAGTTGACCAAGCGCTATTAGGCATTCCTTTGGCTCCGCCTATTAGACGCGCAATTGCAATTATCATTGATGTCAGTTTAATATTTATGGCTGCAAAGCTTAGCGCAACGTTAATTGCCTTTGTTGCTGCTATGGCTTTTTATAAAGGCACAGCACAACAATACCTTCCTAAAATGTCTTCGTTTTGGCGCAGAACCCTAAAGCTTTTTGCAGCCAGCTTTTTATTTGTAAGCTCGCTAACGGTACTCTCATTAGCAATAGACTTCTTTGAAGGCGATAGCACTCTACATGGAACACAAATAAACACACCTGAACAGAATGATGAGTTAAGTGAGCATGATAAATCAATAATACTCACATATTTAGCGCAAACTGGCGACGATAAAAACTGCGATGATATTTGCCAAAGTGCTGCTAGCGCTAAATTGTTTGCTCAATTGCCTGAGCTTGCTGAAATTGAAAACGTTGGAAATAGTCAAGTTACTCGATCGCTATTGCACTTAATGGCCATAGCCGACGATGAACCTATTGCCGCAGATGATATTGAAAATTTAGATTTAGCGCCAGAGAGTATTACGGGCCAAGATACAAACGAAAATACAAGCGAAAACAACACAACACCTGTAACCAGTATTGTGCAGTGGGGCAAAGGCATTATTCAAGACCTAGGTCTTGGTTTTGGTTGGGCTGCTGTTTACTTTACCTTGTTCTCGTTACTTTGGCGCGGGCAAACTCCAGGTAAAAAAGTATGTAATATTCGCGTGGTTTCGCTAAGCGGAGAGCCACTTGGCATGCTTGATTGCTTTGGCCGGTACGGCGGCTACGGAGCCGGTTTTGCGACGGGGCTATTAGGCTTTTTACAGGTTTACTGGGATCCAAACAGACAGGCCATTCAGGATAAAATATCGGCCACCGTAGTTATTCAAGGGAGCGTGAACCAAGTTGTAACGGCAAAAACTGTTGCTGATGCGGTTAAGGATTAGTCTTGCGTAACATAGCTAAATAACCTTATTCCACACTTAACGCTAGATATGGAAGCTGTCTTGAATGCCACCTTGTCGAGGGGAAAAGAGTGTTCCATATAACCGTGAGGCAAACTCATCGGTCATACCGGAAATATAATCAGCAAGCACTCGCATGCCGTTATGTTGTTCGCAGGCTTTTAGCCAGCGCTCTTGGGTGTTTTCAGGCAATAGGCGTTCAGGATCAGAACTAAAGGCTTCTAAGAACTCCATCACTACCATTTGGCCTTTATATTCAAGCTGCTGTACATCAGGGCGTCGAATAACTTTTTTATACACAAACCGCTTAAATAGCTCTAAACCACTTTCGAAATCGTTAGGCATTTTAGCATTATAGGCAAGCAGTGGATGCTCAAAGCCTTCTACATCGGCGATTTCTATGGCCGTAATAAAACTATTTACCAGAGCGCCAATGGCGTTTTTGCGCTCGTGATGGGCTTTGCTGAAAAGCTTCTCGGTAAGTTCATCAATGTTATCTGATAACCATTTTATCTCTAGTGCTTTTAGCGGAAGGGTGACATCGCTAACAAAGTCTTGTCGGTTCACCATGTCCATTACAATCGCGTCTTCTAAATCGTGGATGCCGTAGGCGATATCATCCGCAAGCTCCATAATTGAGCAATCAAAAGACTTAAAACGGGTTTTACTGTGCTTGGTATCAAATTGATTAAAAGACATTAACCTGTCTTTGTCAGAGTCGCTAAACGGCGCTAGTAACCAATCGAATAAAGGTTCGTCACAGCGAAATAAGCCTTTAGGCGGATGCCATTCGCTGGCTTTTACTTGGCGTAATGAAGCGGGGCGTTCACCGTTAACCTTAGGGGCTGTTAGGGTATCAATAAAATTGGGGTATTTCACAAGACCCAATACACTTCGGCGGCATAAGTTCATGCCATGCTCGGCAGTGTAGGGCTCTAACTGAGTAATTATACGAAACGTTTGTCCGTTTCCTTCAAAGCCGCCATGTTCGTGCATCATATAATGAAGGGCAATTTCACCACCATGACCAAATGGCGGATGGCCTATATCATGGGCTAAGCACAAGGTTTCAATAAGCGTGGCATCAAGGGCTAATTTGCTGGCGATATCTGGAAACTTACCGCTTAATTGGGCGGTAATGCCAGTGCCTATTTGCGCGGCTTCTAAAGAGTGAGTAAGGCGAGTGCGATAAAAGTCACTAAGGCCAACACCTAATACTTGGGTCTTGGCTTGTAAACGTCGAAAAGCGGCACTGTGCAGTACGCGAGCTTTATCTCGCTGGTAGGGATTACGATGATCGCCATCGCGAGAAACACTGCGCGGCAGTCTGCGTGCGTGTAAATCTTGTTCCCACTTGTGTACTGTCACAATGTGTTCCTTTTCTAAATTTCTTCCTGGGTTATTTCGTCTAAACTAAGCGAAAAGCTCGGCACATAGCGAGTTAAGAAATAATCGACTTCATCTGAGTGATACTCTTTCAAAATCTTATCTAACCGCTTTTTAGCCAGTTTGAATTCTTGGTTTCCCGCTGAAAGTTCTTCTAAGGTTTTCAAGTAGGCACATAGCACATCGGCAGCTTTAACAATAAAAGCTTCTTCTTCAGTGTGAAAATTAGCATCAATGAGTGAAGCGTAATCTTCTTTGAATGCGTCTGGTGCCATATCGATTAAAATATGTTCAGCTATCTTTTCAATTTTTTTATATTCGTGCTTGATGTCTGGATTATAGTATTTTACCGGTGTTGGTAAATCGCCCGTTAATACCTCAGACACATCGTGAAACATCGCGATAGTCGCAATGCGTTCTGCATTTATTGTTCCGCCAAAAAACTTGTTCTTTATTAAAGCGAGGGCATGCGCCACCATGGCCACTTGTAAGCTGTGCTCCTGAACATTTTCAGTACGTACATTGTGCATAAGTGGCCAGCGATTAATAAGCTTTAATCGGGCAAGGTGAGCAAAAAAATGACTTTTATCTGACACGTTAAGCGCCTTGTTGATAGTGTTGAAAGAAGTTACCTATACGGTGAAGCGCCGGAACTAGCACATCACTATGCGGTAAAAACACTAAACGGAAATAAACGCCGTCAGTCAGATTAAACGCTTTACCGTGTACCAATAGAATCTTCTCAGCGCGCAGCAAATCTAAAATCATCTGCTCATCATTGTTTATGTTGAATTTTTTCTCATCAACTCGGGCAAAACAGTACATCGCGCCTTTGGGTTTAACGCAGTGTATGCCATCGATGCTGTTAAGCATGTCTACCGCCACATCACGCTGAATACGCAGACGACCCGTGTCTTTCACTAGGTCATTGATGCTCTGATACCCACCTAACGCCGTTTGAATCGCACTTTGGCAAGGCACGTTTGCACACATTCGCATTGAAGAAAGAATATTTAAGCCTTCAATATAGTCTTTTGCTAAGCGTTTGTTGCCGCTGACCACTAACCAACCAGAGCGAAAACCTGCTACGCGGTAGTTTTTAGACAGGCCACCAAAGGTAACGAAAAATACATCGTCAGCAAGAGAGGCAATACAGGTATGTTCGGCATCGTCGTATAAAATTTTATCGTAAATTTCATCACTGAAAACAACCAAGCCATGTTCTCTTGCCAAATTGACTACGTCTTGCAACAAGGCTTTATCGTAAACAGCGCCAGTAGGGTTATTTGGGTTAATTAATACAATAGCCCGAGTTTTGCTGGTGATTTTGCTTTTGATGTCGTCTAAGTCAGGGAACCAGCCCGCTTGTTCATCACAACGATAATGTACCGGAGAGCCTGATGACAAACTTACCGCGGCGGTCCACAGTGGATAATCAGGGCTTGGGATCAGTACTTCGTCGCCATGATTAAGTAGCGCTTGCATGGCCATCATTATCAATTCGCTAACGCCGTTACCAATGTAAACATCGTCTACGCGAATATGCTGAATATTACGCTGTTGGTAGTACTGCATAACGGCCACACGTGCTGCGTAAATTCCCGTTGAATCTGAATATCCTTGAGAAGTGGGCAGGTTATGAATAACGTCTTTAAGAATATCGTCGGGGGCTTCAAAGCCAAATGGGGCAGGGTTACCAATATTTAGTTTTAAAATACGGTGGCCTTCATCTTCCATTTTTTTAGCTTGTGCCGCAATGGGGCCGCGAATGTCATAACAAACGTTATCTAATTTGTGTGAGCGAGATACAGTTTTCATGGTCTATCTGGTTAATTTACAGACCTTGAGGTTAACGTAAACCACATACCCTTGCGAAGCCTAATTTAGCGCTAAACGTGAAAAATATTTCGATTTGGTTGAAAAGTGTACGGCTAATTGTGGTTTACATCATAAAACTGACTGAAAACACCTAAAAATTGATTGTTAAACACAATATTAAAAAAAACTTCATAAATTAAAGTCACCAATTAACAGCCAATTAGAAATAAAAACTTATCAAAAAGGCTAAAATCTTGTTAATTAATTGTAAAATTGAGTGAATCGGCCTATCGTATAAGTACGGCGCATTAGGATGGGCGCGCCAACACCTTTTACGTGTAATAGCAGAGGTAGTTCTCATTATGTCGCACCATTTTAAAGAAACCCCAGAAAATGCGATAACTCAAAGCGGTATTGCAAGGGTGATCCCTTGTAAGGAACTCGATATAGGCGATCCTATAAAATGGCTCTCACTTGGTTTACGTGACGCAATGCGTACACCTATTTTAACCGCGGTGTATGGCGTTATGTTTGCCGTAATCCCTTGGTTCATAATGTACTTGGTAGAAATGACAGGTTGGCATCTAGTGATAATGCCTGCCATTGTGTGTTTCATGTTGATTGGCCCTTTCTTAGCTGCAGGTTTATATGATGTAAGCTGGGAATTAGAAAAAGGGCACAAGCCTACCTTTATGCATTCATTGCGAGCGATGCGAAGAAACGCTGTAAATGAGTGGGGGTTTGGCATCTTGCTAATGGTAATGATGATTTTTTGGCTTCGTGTAGCATCACTTATTCACGCATTGTATCCTTCGAACATTGAAACCACCCTTGAGAGTTTGATGCCATTTCTGGTACTGGGTTCAATAGTCGGTGCGGGTTTCACCTTAGCCATGTTATTTGTGACTGCGTTCACTCAACCTATATTAATGGAACGAAAAGTCGATTTGGCCACGGCGTTACTGACTAGTGTTAACGCAGTATGGGTAAACAAAGTTCCCATGCTTATATGGGGCGCCATTATATTTACGGCGGTCGCCATTGGTTTTGTGACCGGGTTCGTTGGCTTTATCATATTAATGCCACTTATCGGGTATGCATCATGGCATGCTTACATTGACGCCATTTCTACAAAACGCGCAAGAAAATATGATTAAAATGTAGTTTTATTACAACAAAATGAGGCGGGTTTACCTGATTGCATCAAGTTAACTCGTCTTTTTTTGTGAAAATTTCATACAGAGGGCTTTTTTTTGTACAGTAATAGACAAAAGTTTTAGACCTTTTTAATAGTAATAATCCCTCTCCTATAACGAACCGTTATAATTCAAACTAATAATTCTATATAAATCAGGCGTATAGTTTGTTAAAGACTTAGTAACATTCTGATTTACCGTTAGTTTACTCACCTTATACAATCTTTAAACAGCATTAATTTCCATTTTAGGTCATAAATAAAGGGCACTCAGGGAATACCTTCCTTGAACTGCTTTTACGAGTTTGCCAAAACCTTTGAGGATCTAATGATGAAACTACTTAAAACTTTAGCGGCTACTGCTGCACTAGCTTTTGCTGTTAACGCTAACGCTGCCCCAGAAAAAGACGTTCGCTTTGTAGGCGAAACACAATTTTCTGGCTTCTGTAAAGCGGTTGTACTTGATGATATTAAAGTATTGCGTTCAAACCTTGCCCGTAACGTAGGTCGTATTGGCGCTAGCCAACGTGAAGTATTACGCATGGTTACTGCAGAAGACGGTTTAACATGTAATGGTGTTAACTTAATTAAGTTCTCTGTTGAGCGCGATGCCAACTCAGTTCACGAATACCTAACGTCACGTAGTTAATTGTGCGTTTACTAAGTTAGCGGGTGGCTGCGCTGTTACGTTTTATCAGCAGAAACACCCGCTACGTAAGTAATGTCTTTACACTATTTACAGCTTAGTCTTTGCAACTACGCTATTACACTTTAATAAGTTTAGCTATTCTAGCTTGCCCGTTAACTATCATTCGCTGAGTATTAAAACGCAGCTTTAGAAGTAACACATAAGCAAGCGGCACCAAAAATAAACTGGTCATGGTGGAGAACACTAGCCCACCAATAATGGCAATTGCCATTGGCGAGTAAGGCGGTCCGTCGCCACCTATTCTTGTTGCACCCATTGCTAGCGGTACTAGACCGAGTACGGTTGTTGCAACTGTCATCAAAATAGGTCTAATACGAGATTGTGCCCCCAGCACAACTGCGTCATACAGGGTTATTCCCTCATTAACTAGTTGGTTAATTCTATCTACTAACACAATCCCGTTGTTCACCACTATTCCCATAAGTATTAGCATACCTATCATGCCCATTATTGACATGGGAGTACCAGTGACCATAAACGCCCAAAAAACGCCAGTGAATGAAAAGAGTAACGACGTAATCACCGAGGTAGGCAACACTAGCGATTCAAATAGCGCAGCCATCACCACATAAATCATGCACAAAGCGAGCAGCATATTCATTTGCATCACGCCGTTGGCCTCATCTTGACGTGAAAAACTGCCATCAAGCGTCCATTGGTAACCCGTAGGTAATTCGATGTGCGCTAGAGCTTGTTGAATGCGTACTTTCGCGTCTTCTATGGTGGCGTCGTCTTGTAAGTTGGCACCAATAGCTAACGCCGTTTGCCGGTAACTTCGATTAATTTGCGAAAGTTGCTGCACTACCGAGAAATCCGCCACCATTGCCAGGGTGATTGCTCGGTCTTGATTAAAACCAATATTAATATGCTTAAGTGCATCAAGTGATTTTTGAACATCGCTGCCATAGCGAAGTTGAACATTAACTTCACCCGCATCTCCATACCGAAATGTGCGTAAATTAGCGCCTCTTAATGCTGTAGCTACAAGCTGAGCTACGTCACTCACTTGAATGCCTAATCGGTTTGCCTTTTCTCTATCTATTCGAATTTGAAGTTCGTCACGTTTAGAACCCGTATCGGCTTTCACGTCGGTGAGGCCATCAATATTAGCGAGGATAGGAATAAGGCGCTCTGATATTTCTAGCAAGGTATCTGAAGATTCACCCAACAAAGTAATGCGAACACCGCCGCCATTGCCACTGTCCCATTGAAATGAGGGGCGAGCTCTTACAAAGGCTGGCATGTTTTCCCGAATATCTTCTTTAATAGCCCCCACACTGACAGGAAGGTCGTCGTTTAGGGTTATTCCACTTACCGCATGTCCTGGCGTAAAGTAGGTATAAACCTGCTTGATATGGAAGCGTTCTTGGTTTTCATATAAAAACGCCTCCATTTTATCCACCGTTTTTTCTACTTCATCAAGCGTATAGTTTTGAGTAACGTGATAATTAAGCCATATACGTTCTTGGTTATCGTTACCTTCATCGTCAGAGGTGACGACCTGCATAGGAATGATAGTAGAGAGTAGAATACCCAAAGCAATCAGTGATGTTTTTCCTTGATTTACCATTACCCATGACAGAATTCGACCATACCTCGAAATATAGCCTGGCGTACTGTTTTCCTTCGCTTCGGGAATCGCTATTTTTGTAGTTAGCAAAGGGATCAAGGTTTTAGCGATAAACAACGAGGCGAATAGTGAGATACAAATGGCTATGGCGACGTGCTCTAAAAATATTGTGACATCAATTTTCACTCCAACAATATTAGGTAGAAATACAATGGCCGTAGTCGCGGTTCCTGCAATAACCGCTAAGCTGACATTGTTAACCCCACGCTGAGTGGCGCGGCTAATGTTGTTATCTTGTTGTCGTTCTTGAAAGATACTTTCGGTAATAACCACCGCATTATCAACCAACATTCCCACCGCTAACATTAACCCCATTAAGGATAAAATATTTAGGGTGTAGCCCAATAAGTACATTACCCCTAAGGTGATACAAATGGAGAAGGGGACCGAAAGCACCACAATTAATGTCGTAGTCAGTTGGCGTAAAAACAAATACAGCACCACGATAGAAAGTAATGCGCCTAATAACCCAGCACTTAGCAAGTCAGACAGTGACGAGGTTACACTTTTTGCCACATCGTCCATGACAAACAGGTTAATACCGGTAAACGCAGGGTCAGACTTGGCTTCCTCAATCACTTCCATCACGGCAGACGACACTTCAACTAAGTTACTGCCAGACTCTCTGAAAATATTAAAGCCTACCGCAAAGGTTCTATCTAGGTGACGACCTTCGCTTTGCTCCGGCAATTCGAAATTGATGGTAGCAATGTCGGACAGTCGCACATTGGGTGAAACCCACATGTTTTCGAAATCTTCTATGTCGGTAAATTCGCCAACGGGATTAACCAGTATTTTCTCGCCGTTGTCGTACATGTAGCCCGCGGTTAAAGAAAAGTTGGCGTCTTGCAGCTTTTGCCCTAAAGCAGTGACATCAACTTGATAGGCGGTCATTAATTTCGGATCTAACCGAATGGTAATTTGCCTTTTAAGTGTGCCGTAAAGTTCCACCTTAGACACACCGGCAACACGCTCAATAGGGCGCTTTAAGTTGCGCTCTAGTAAGTCATACGCAAGAGATAAATCACGGTCGCTCGATACCCGTAGTTGGAAAATAGGCATATCATTGGTGTTGAACTTGTACACCATGACACGCTCTACATCTGCAGGAAGCAGGTGACGGATAGCATCAATTTTTTCTCTGGCTTCTACACTTTTGGCTTTAAGGTTCTCATCCCAATCAAACTCAACGATTATTTCCGCTTTATTTTCATACGACCTTGCGCGCAAACGTTTAATTCCCGACATGGTGGCGATGGCTTCTTCCACCGGACGAGTGATCATGGTTTCAATTTCTACCGGCGTGGCATCGGGGTAGGGCACCTCAACCACCATTTCAGGAATATCGATACCAGGGAATTTTTCTAGTGGCAGTAACTTCCCAGAGACTGCGCCGAACAGCAGCATGGAGATAAACACCATGCCTATGGTCACCGGGCGGTTTAACGCAAAACGTGCTAATGATGCGCCAATACCCTTTATCGTACTTTCATTAGGCGTTTTCATACGTGCCTCCCGAAACCGCTGAGTCTTGGTTTTTAACAACCACGTTTGATGCCTTTTTATCGAAAAGACTGTAAAGCACCGGCAGCAGTATTAAGGTAAGCAAGCTAGAAAATAGCAATCCAAAAATGACGGTAATGGCCATAGGTGTGCGTATTTCAGCGCCTTCACCTAATCCGAATGCCATGGGCATCAAGCCTAAAATAGTGGTAAGGGTTGTCATCACAATGGGGCGTAAACGGGTTTTTCCTGCATCGATGATGGCTGCGGTCTTTTCCATGCCGTTAGCACGCAATTGGTTAATGCGATCAACCAACACAATGGCGTTGTTAACCACTATACCGCACAACATAATAAGCCCAATAAACACCACCACATTTAATGGCGTATTGGTAAGCCATAAGCCATAAACTGAACCGGCACCAGCAAGGGGAACCGCAAACAATATAAGCAATGGATGCAGTAGTGATTCAAATTGCGACGCCATCACCAAGTACACCATAAAAATAGCCAGTGCTAAGGCAAATTGCAGCGACCTAAAGCTATCTTGCATATCTTCACTTTGCCCAGTTACCGTTGCATCCATCGATAAGGGAAGTTGCGTGTTGTCCAACACCTTATTGACCAAGGAAACGGCTTCATCCAGCTTCCCTTTTGCTAAATTGGCTGAAATTAATGCCACACGCTGTTGGCCAATGCGCGTAATTTCACTGGGGCCAACGCTCATGTAAACATCGGCAACGGCACCAAGGGGAATAGGTTGTGATGCATCAGGGTTTACGACAATGGCGCGTACATCGTTTATGTTGTCGCGCTGGCTGTCTTTGGTTCTTACCAGTACATCAACTTTTCTATCTTCAAGGCTATATTGCGTGGCAACACGGCCACCAATTTTAGCGGCAATTAAAGACGACACCGTGGCAGCATCAAGACCTAAACGAGAGAGCTTGGCATGATGAAACTCGATTTTTAGTTCTGGATTACCTTCACGAATACTGGTAGCAATATCGGTGAAGTTGTCGTGTGTACCTAGCTCGTGGGCAATTTTATCGCTATAGGTTTGAAGTTGGCGTAAATCATATCCACTGACTTCAACTTGAATAGGCGAGGCAAAAGTAAACAGTTCTGGCTCAGTAAAGGTAGCTTGAACATTAGGGTAACGGTTAAGGGCATCGCGTAGAGCCGCCTTTACCTTATCCATATTGCTACTCGCGTTTGTGTTTTCGCCCGCGCTGGTATCGGCATTAGGGTTCATTACAATATTGAGTCTTCCCCAGTGATCGCCACCTTGACTAGGCGCGGCACTAATCAAACTTCCTGTACCCGACATAGCATAAGTTCTTGCTACGTTTGAATCTGCCGCGGCTATTGCCGATAAGTTCGATAATGTTGCATCTGTCGTGCTCAGTGGTGTGCCGGCGGGGAGAGTAATATCTACCGAGAATTCACCTTGCGACATTGTGGGAATAAGCTCCATACCTAATTTAGGGACAAGAAGCAGCGCACCACCTGCTGACACTAAAGCTACGACGACCACAAGCGTTCTGGCCTTCAAACTAGCAATTAGGGCACCGTGATATGCTTTCTCTATAGCATTAAAGCCCTTGTTGAATGCCCATACCAATGGCGTAAATAATAGCGACAAGCCCTTTGCAAGAATATGCCATGTACCGATTACTAAGGTAATTAGCGCAGCAGGCAAATACACAAACACAAAACGAAGTACCATTGAAAAAGGCCATTTTACAAAATAGACAATTTTCCCAAGCAAAGTAGTGGGTCGGGCTTTGGCGGGCGATGAAAACGTATCTTCGTGGGCAAGCTTTGCTTTTTGCTTTTTTCGGGCCATTGCAGGAATAAGGGTAAGTGCTACAACCAACGAGGCGGCAAGTGCGAAGCTTACGGTGAGTGCTTGATCTTTAAACAGCTGGCCCGCTATGCCTTCTACAAAAATAAGCGGTACGAAAACGGCCATGGTGGTTAATGTAGAAGCAACGATGGCGCCAGAGACTTCCTTAGTGCCCGATGCAGCGGGATCATCAGCAACAGCATCGTTTACCAACTTGGCTTGCTTACGCTTTTTATGGCGATCGATGTTTTCTAACACCACAATACTGTTGTCGACAAGCAAACCCACGGCCAGTGCAATCCCCCCTAAACTCATCATATTTAGGCTGATATCATTGGCGTACATTAGGTTAAAGGTGGCAATAACCGATACTGGAATTGACACAGAGATGATGACCGTAGTCCAAAAATCTTTAAGGAATAGGTATAGCACTAACATGGCAAGCAGACCGCCCATTATTGCTGCAGATTTAACATTATCAATGGCTTGCTTTATAAACACACTCTGATCGTATATTTGCGTCAGTGTGTAATTCGCAGGTATGTCATTTTCAATTTCACTAAGACGAGAGGCTATTTTCTTGGCTACATCTACCGCATTTGCATCTCCTTCTTTGTATATCGCAATCTCAACCCCTTCATTACCATTGAAGCGAGTTACCACACTACGATCTTTATAAGCACTTTCTACACTAGCCACATCTTTTAATTGAATATTTCTACCTTCGAAACGGCCAATAAAAAGGTTTTCAATTTCGATCAGGTTTTCAAATTGATTCAGGGTGCGCACTAAGAATGCTTGAGCATCGCCTTCAATACGACCACCCGCAGCGTTTACATTTTCGGCTTTAATACGATCGATAATACCGGTAATAGGAATAGATAACTGGCTGGCTTTACGTTGGTCGATAAGAATGTGTACTTCGTTTTCAAGACCACCGCCAACACGTACAGCAGCAACACCTTCAACAGATTCGAGGGCCCGTTTCACTTGCTGCTCGCCGTATAACCGTAGCCTTTTCATTTGGGCGGTAGACAGTTGCCCCGAGAGCACATCTTCAGTAAGCCCTAGCTTGATAACCGGATCTAAACTTGGGTTAAAGCGCAACAGACGAGGTTTCTCAATATCCAGAGGAAGTTGAAGTACATCAAGTTTTTCCCGTACTTCTAAGCTCGCGAAATCCATGTCGGTACCCCATTTAAACGCCATTACCACGTCTGATTGACCGGCTCGTGAAGTAGAGGTGACTTTTCTAACCCCTTTTACAACGCCAATAGCTTCTTCAATAGGCTTAGAAACAAGTTGTTCCACTTCGCCTGGGGCAGCTCCGGTGTAATCGGTTCGAATAGTTAACGTGGGGTAGGAGAGATCGGGCAGTAAATTAACTGACAATCGACCAAGTGAGACCATACCAAACAACAGCACAGCAAAAGTAAACATAGACACGGCAACCGGGCGTTTAACCGCTATATCAACAATACGCATGGTATTTTCCTTCTTATAGCGGGCTTAGCCGTTGACTACATCTACAGGGGCTTGGTCTTTTAAGTTTTGGTGGCCAGCGGTAACGACTTTCTCATCACCTTGTAAGCCGCTTAACACTTCAATCATTTCGTCTTGTTCAAAGCCAGTAACAATGTCGACTTTTGTGGCTATGTTGTCTTTAACAACAAAGACGCTATGTTGATTGTCCATCGTGATAAGGGCACGACGTGGAAGTAGCGTAGCGCTATTGTGGAGTGCATATTCGAGAGCCACGTCGGTAAACATGCCCGCTTTTAATACGTGTTTTTCATTCGGCACTGCAAGGGTAACTTTAAATGTGCCAGTGGCAGCATCAATAACAGGGCTAATTCGCTCGACAGATGCAGTTAACGACTTATTACCTAGTGCAGCAACAATAAGAGTTGCGGGTTGACCTACCGCCACATTTTGTAATTCGTTTTCAGGTAAATACACTACACCTTGTAAATTCTGCTGTTGCACAATATGGAACATGCGCTCTCGCTGGAAAGACTCAGTCAGGTTACCTACTTTGGCATTACGAGAAGCAATAAAACCACTGATAGGGGCAGTAATGGTGGTTTCTTTTAAATCTAGTTCAGCAAGATGAACCGATGCTTTAGCTGACTCATATTGAGCGGTCAGTTTGTCGTAGGTATCTACACTGATTAGGTTTTTAGAATACACTTTGTTTACTTTATCTAACTCACGCTCAAGACCGGTTAAATCTGCCTTTGCCTTCGCAAGATTAAGTTCGTATCTGCGTTTATCTAGTTGCGCAAGCACTTGGCCTTTTTCAACGTAATCACCTTCTTCTACCACTATCTGTTCAATAATGCCTGACGCTCTTGCAACCACAAAGGCTTCTTCTCTCGCTTCCAGAATGGCGGTGGTTGTATAAGTAGAGCTAATTGAACCATTGGTTACTTCAGCGGCTTCTACCGGTATGGCTATCACCGCTTCAGAAATTTCTTCTGTAGGGTTTATCGCATCGGCGTCGGTACACGCACCTAGTAGCAAAGATAAAGAAAGTATGCCGCCAGTAAGGGACAGTGTGCGAAGAGTGTTAAACGAAGCGTCCATGGTCAAATACCTGATTGTTGTCGTTAATTATTAGTTTATTACCAACTAAAAGCAGCAACCATGCCAGTAAGTGTAAGAAGATATTTATATGTTAATAATCAGTTGGTTAGATTGTTTTTGGTGGGAGAATAAAAAAGGGCCATCAATCACTGATAGCCCTTTACACTAATAGGTGGCGTATTAGCCTAATTGTGTGTGGATTCAACTAAGGTATAGCTGGTGGTGATCTCCACATTGCCGGTAAGCATTAACATTACTGAGCAATACTTTTCAGTAGAAAGTTGTACTGCACGTGCTAATGCTTTCTCGGTCACGCTGCTTGCTACCACTGTGTAGTGAGCATGAATTTTTGTGAATACCCGTGGGGCGTCATCAGCACGATCGGCTTCTAATTCACATTCACAGCTTTTAATTTCGTGACGACCCTTTTTAAGGATGTCTACCACATCAATACTGGAGCAGGCGCCAACGGCTAACAATACTGATTCCATTGGTGATACTGCATTTCCACTACCGTCCATGACGGTTTTATACCCACTGTCGGTTGTACCGGTGAAAGTGAGGTCTTTATCCCATGAAACTTGAGCTTTCATTGTACTTCCTACCTATTACTTCCTGCTTACGATTGGGTGAGACGAACAGCGTCTGCGCCAATGGTGATTTTCTTTTGTTTGTACAACGCGCCTAATGCTTTTTTATACGCGGCTTTACTTACATTAAAATGCTGGTAAATAGCATCGGGCGGACTTTTGTCCGTGAGTGTTGAAATACCACCGTGGGCTTCCAAATCATCTAAGATGGCTTGCTGCAAGGCATTACGAGTTTCCTTATCATGACGCTGTAACACCACGTCAATCTTGCCATCTTCACGGATGGTTTTAACTACGCCATCAGTAGATTGCCCTACTTTTAGCGGTTTAAATGCATCACTATGAAATATTAGGCCTAGGGCTCTCTCGTTCAATACCACTTTGAAGCCTAAGTCAGACTTGGCATAAACCAAGCAACTTACATTTTCACCTTCGCTAAGATAGGCGCTGCCTTCTTTAAGGAAGTAGTGCAAGCGGGTTGCACCTAAAATTCGATTTGTTTTTTCATCAAAGAAAGCGTGAACAACGTAATACATACCGGGGTCAATAGGCGATTCTTGATAATCGGCGGGTATGAGTAAGTCGTTCTCTAAGCCCCAGTCGAAGAAAGCACCAAAGTGTGTAGCAGAGATCGCTTTAAGTACCTTGGTTTCACCTACTTGTATGCGCGGTGGCTTCAAGGTAGCAAACAAATCGCCGCGCTGATCGGTAGCCACAAACACATCTAGGGTTTGTTCCGCTTCCAACGGCGTGGTTACTTCGTCGTGAGGTAAGGTTACAGTAGGCATATCATCGCTACTGTAGTCGGTTGAATCTACATTATCGGTAAGTGGCGCTAATTCATAGCCGAACGGATATTCCGCTACCACTTTTAATGTATTAATTTTTCCAATATTTATCATTAACACTGACTTTTAAAAAAGAACAGGTAACATGATATCGGATTGAGGTTAAGAGCTAAACACTTATGAAGTTAAATTGCGATTTAGGTGAAAGTTTCGGTGCATGGCAAATGCCTGTAGACGCCGATATTATGAAATTTATCGACCAAGCTAACATTGCGTGCGGCTTTCATGCCGGTGATCCCGTGGTGATGAAACAAGCTTTGTATTTGGCTAAAAACAGTAATGTTGAAATAGGCGCGCATCCTTCTTATCCCGATTTACAAGGGTTTGGACGTCGAAGTCTCGCTATGCCAATAAAAGAACTGATAGCCTGTGTTCAATATCAAGTCAGTGCATTGATGGGTATGGCCAGTATCGTTGGCGTGCCAGTGAGTTATGTGAAACCCCATGGTGCGTTATACAACGATATGATGCTTGACCCTCAAGTGCGCACTGCTGTTATGCAAGCTGTGGGTAGTATTAACAAAGGTCGATTGGGGTTGATGGTGCAATCTCACGCCCACAATGAAGCGCTGGTGCTCGAAGCGCAAGAATATGGATTGTCGCTAATATTCGAAGCGTTTTCAGATCGACGATATACCGATGAAGGTTTTTTGCAGCCCCGCTCACAAGAAGGCGCAGTGTTAACTGCCGCAGAAGCGTTAACGCAAGCAAAGCTTTTGATTGAAGATGGGGAAGTCATTACCGTTAGCGGGCAAAGATTGCCATTACAGGCTGACACACTGTGCGTGCATGGCGATACCGCCGGTGCAGTTGACATTGCGCAACAAATTCGTGAATGCATGAAATAGACGGTATGAAGGCACAAGCGCATTCACTTTTTACTTAATAAATCACATAAATGCCTTAACGTCGCCACAATTTCACCCTTTTTATTAAGGATATTACTATGCATCCCTTTGGGGATATTAAGCAGATTGTACCTGCTGGTTTAGATGCCATACTTTTGTATTTCGCGGGCGACACGGTAGATATTGCCAATGCGCGATGTCAGCATTGGTTGCATGCCATTACGAACTTGGCGTTTCCGTGGCTAAAAGAATGTGTGCCGGCATACGATTCATTGCTATTGGTTTTTGATGCTCACAAAGTGGATAGCCATTATGTTTATCAGATGCTTCGCTCAGTGGCAGCGCAAGATCCAAAGATAAGGATAAATGCTACTGAAGGTATTAGCGTGAAAACTCATGAAATACCCGTGTGGTACGGCGCAGAACCAGCTAACGACTTAGCGTTGGTTAGCCAGAAAACGGGCTTAAGCGAGCAGGATATTATTGATGCTCATATCAGCATGACTTACAAAGTTTACGCTGTTGGATTCGCGCCAGGTTTTGCTTATATGGGGAACGTGCCCGACACCTTGCACTGCGCTAGATTAGAAACGCCACGAAAGCAGGTACCAAAAGGGGCGGTTGCCATTGCCGATGCCCAAACCGCTATTTACCCTTCGTCATCGCCTGGTGGCTGGCATTTGTTGGGTTTATGCCCACTAAACTTAGTGGATACTAGCCATAACGCGCTTTTAAAAGTAGGTGATAATGTAAAGTTCGCGCCTATTTCAGAACAGGAATTCAGAGACTTGCATGAAGGTTAGTGTTGAACAAAATGGTTTGCTGAGCCTAATTATCGACGGTGGGCGGCAAGGTAAACAGCATCAAGGCTTTTGTCAGTCAGGCCCTATGGATGAAGAAGCATATTGGTGGGCGAATTATCTCGCTGGTAACCAAGAAAATACGCCGTGTATTGAAATTATAGGGTGCGCAGAATTTGTATTTGATACCAACGGGCAGGTGGCGGCTACCGGTCGCAATGTGGTTTGCCTGGTCAATGGTCAATCGGCTTGCCCATTTGAAACCATCTTTGTTAAAGCGGGTGATAGGGTATCCATTGACAGTGAACACATGGGCAGCAAAGCCTATCTAGCTATACAAGGGCGGTGGCAAGTGCCATCACCTTTAGGCAGTGCGTGCACGGTTTTGCGTGAGGGGATAGGCGGCCTTGAAAACAAAGGTGCACCGTTAGGGGTTGGCGATTCCATCGACATTGAAACCCCAACATTACGCAGTGCTCACAGGGCGCTGGCACAGAAGCACTGGCCGCGATACGACTTGAACCAACCCTTAGCGTTAATACTTGGCTACCAAGAAGACAAATTTAATGCTTCTGAAAAAGGGCGGTTGTTTTTAAACGCGTACTCGGTAACAACGAATATTAATCGTATGGGCTATCGATTGTCTGGTGCCCCCATTCATAGCCACATTAGTAAAATGCGCTCTGAAGCAATACACATTGGCGCGATGCAAATTCCGCCCGATGGGCAACCTATTGTGATGATGCGAGATAGACAAACCTTAGGAGGCTACCCTAAGCTTGGCAGCGTAAGTTTGCTTGATGTTAATCGTTTAGCACAAGCCGTGCCGGGGGAGACTGTTACTTTCATAAGTCAGCACTACGACGATGCTCGCGCCGCATTTTTATTGAATTGGCAAAAACGACTTCGCCTTACAGGAGAATAAGAGTGACTATTGCATTTTTAAACGGCGAATTTATGCCGTTATCAGAAGCTAAAATATCCCCCATGGACCGAGGCTTTTTGTTCGGTGATGGGATTTATGAAGTTATACCCACTTATCACGGGAAGGCAGTGGGTATGAAAGGCCACTTAAGCAGAATGCGTGATGGATTAGCCGCAATTTCTATCACTAACCCTTATAGTGCACAGCAATGGCAGCAAAACCTAGATGGGCTTATTGACGCCAATGCTAGCCATTTTCCAAGCGGAAACATTGGCGTGTATTTTCATATTAGTCGAGGCACGGACACTAAGCGTTATCATGCCTACCCGCAAAATATTACGCCCACCGTATTTGGTTTTGCATTTGAAATTGCGCCCGCTCAACCCCTAGAAGCGGATAAAGTTAAACCGTTCAAAGTAGCGCTTGAAGAAGATAAACGATGGCAGCGATGTCATATCAAATCAACGTCATTGTTAGGTAATGTCATGCACTTTCAGGCGGGTGTAGAGAGTGGCGTTCAAGAAACTATTTTGCACAATAGTGACGGCATTATTACTGAGGCGAGTTCATGCAACGTTTTCATGGTAAAAGATAACGCTATTTTCACTCCACCATTAGATAACCAGCTTTTACCTGGGATCACCCGCCAAATAGCGTTAGAAGCATTTAAACGAGCGGGCTTGGTAGTAGAAGAAAAGTGGTTCACCACAGAAGATTTATTTAACGCAGACGAAGTATGGTTAACATCTTCAAGCAAAGAAATTGCCCCTGTAATTGAAGTTGATGGTAAAACCATTGGTACTGGTGAAGTAGGGGCGATGTGGGAGAAAGCCATAAAGGCTTATCACAATTATAAGTTTGAGGCTTAGGGCATAGAGTTAAAAAACTTACGCTAAAAGCTCAAACTTGGGGCTTAAAACGAAACGCTTGATGTTTTAAGCCTGAACCTAAGTCTGTTAATACTGCTGTAAAATGAAGGGTAGGGAAGCGCAAGCAGGCAAAATGCCTAGGCGGTTTCCCTTAATTTAATGTGATAGGGGAACACTTTACTTGTTTCGCTTACACTTTTACCTTCGATAATAGATATCAATGAGCGGGTGGCTAATTCAGCCATCTCCCTTCTTGGTGTGGATACCGTGGTAAGGGAAGGGTAAATAGCTTTCGCAAAGCTCAAATCGTTGAAACCACATATATCAATGTCTTTTCCCGGCTTGATCCCCCGGCGATTACATTCCATTACAGCTCCGGCTGCAAGTTCATCACTAACAAAAAATATGGCATCTAAGTCTGGCCATTTGTGAAGCGATTCCACAAGCAATTCAGCGCCCGCTTGAAATGAGGCATCAGCACGTGACTGAAGGCACATATCATCTTGCAACTGTGCATTATGAAGGGCCTGCTCCCAGCCTCGTTTTCTAAGTACAGCACGCCAATCAAGCAGCAATGAACAAAAAGCAATTTTCTTTCTGCCCTTCACGTTTACTAAATAGTCCGTCATTTCTTTTCCCGCATTGAAATGATCTACACCATAATTAACGTCGAAAGTAGAGTCCGACATATCCATTATTTCAGCAACCGGCGCATTTGTATTTTTTAACATTCTTATGGTTTCATCGGTATGGCGGCTAGACGTGAGAATGAAACCTGAAACCGCTTGCTGAATATAAGATTCAACAATTCGTTCCTCTCCCAATTCTGAATAGGTAGCGTCACCAATCATTAATGCATAGCCAAGTTCATCAGCAATAGTTTTTGCACCTGAAACTACATCGTTAAAGACATTGTTCCCAAATGAAGGCAGTAGCAATGCAATCGTTTTATTGTTTTGAATAGATAAACTTTGTGCGGCGCGGTTGGGGATGTAATTTAAGTCCTTAGCCGCGTTCTTTATTTTCAGCGATAACGCTTTAGAAATGCTACTTGAATCTTTAAGTGCGCGAGAAACCGTAGTTTTGTGAATACCTAAATGTGCTGCGATATCTGAAATGGTGGTACGTTTCTTTATATTTTTCATAGGGTATATTCAATTTTTATTATTAGTGCGCAGTTTACATATTAAGCCGCGAGGAGAGCGCTATAGGGCTGTATTAAAAGGGCCTTAATCCAGGGGTAATGTCGCCCTTGTCACTGAGCTGATAAACGTTTTGCAGGTAGCCACTACCTCATCGACACTTTGTGTCACGTCTACAAAGAAAGCCTCATCTTTAGTGGGTACTTCAAGGGTAGAAAACTGACTTTTGAGCATATCATCGCCCACAAAAAAATGCTGTCTTTGTTTAAGCCTCTGGCCAATGGTATCGGTAGAGCCATGTAAGTAGATGAACCTTACATTTGATTGAACGCCTTTAGCTAATGGATTTGTTTTCTCTTCAGTTAGCTCTTCAGCTTGCCTACCTGTTAGCCCTTCACATAATATTGCTCGATAGGATGCTTTAAGCGCTGAACAAGAAATAATAGCGCTTTGATCATTTGCCAAATGCTCTTTGGCTATTTTATTCAAGTGCGTTAGCCAGTCCCATCTATCGGCATCTTCTAACGGAATACCAGCAGACATTTTTTCTACGCTAGCGGTAGGGTGATAATTATCACCTTCCTCAAAAACGAATCCCAGTTCAGAAGCCACACGCTCGCCGATGGTAGATTTCCCTGTGCCTGAAACCCCAGTAATAAAGAAAACGGTATTTGCAGTCATTCAACTACCTTTTTGATTCAATGCTAAGCAATGAGCCCGACACTACGTTAATTAATTTAAAATAAGCATAATTCGGAAACCGGTTGCGTTCAAGGTTTCTTTATAATAGTGTTACGGCGAATACATAATTTGTTAACGTTGTGTTGCATGGGGTAACAACGGGTTGCCTGAGGTGTTCTCTGTCTACTAAATAATAAAAATTTTCATCGTGTACCTCAGATTTTTACGTGCCGCTAATTGCAGGTTCAAGTACAGACTTAAGTGCAGGTTATAGGGAAGAAACATGTCAGATACTTTTTCACTTCTTTTTTTCGCCATCATCAGCATTGTGCTGCTGGCCTATTTGGTTATTGCTAAAAAAGTACATGCATTTATTGCCATTATTATTGCAGCAGCTTTTGTAGGATTAGGCACGGGAATGGACGCCACAGAAGTGCTCAATTCAATGCAAAGCGGAATGGGAAATACCCTTGGATTTGTTGCCACTATAGTGGGGCTAGGCGCAATGTTCGGGCAATTCTTAGAAGAGTCGGGTGGTGTGGATAGACTGGCGCTAACCATCAAACAGAAGTTCGGTGAAAAAAATAGCCAATGGGCACTAGTAATAACCGGTTTCCTTGTGGCGATACCTGTGTTTTTTGAGGTAGGACTTATTATATTAATGCCGTTGATTTATTCAATGGCGCAAAAAACCGGTAAGTCGTTAATTTATTATGGCATTCCTTTAGCTGCAGGGCTTGCGGTTACCCATGCCTTTATTCCCCCCACGCCTGGGCCAGTTGCCGTGGCGTCTATTTTGAATGCTGATATAGGCCTAGTGATTTTATTTGGTTTTATTGTTGGTGTGCCATGTGCCTGTATTGCTGGCCCAATTTACGCATCGTATATCGCCAAAAAAATCCATGTGCCAGTGCCGGAACATATTAGAAATATCGAAGCTAGACCAGTAGAAGCATTGCCCTCATTTTCATTAGTGGCCGCTTTGTTATTCTTTCCTCTTGTAGTGATCCTCATCGGGTCAATTGCGAAATTTGTGCTAGCCGATGGCATAGTAAAACAGGTATTTATTTTTGTTGGACATCCATTCATCGCACTCACCATCGCGACCTTGGCATGTTTTAAGTGGCTGGGTAAAAACCAAGGTTTAAGTGCAGATCAAGTGAGAAATGTGGCATCGAAAGGGTTAGAACCAGTTGCACTCGTGATATTAGTGACAGGTGCGGGTGGTATGTTCAAACAAGTATTAATCGATTCGGGGGCAGGACAAGCTTTTGCTGATGTGGTGGCACTTTCACCCTTACCACCGCTTATGGCTGGGTTTCTTATTGCCATTTCCGTAAGGATCATTCAAGGCTCGGCAACTGTTGCCATGTTAACGGCTGCAGGTCTGATGGCACCTGTGGTAAATGCACTGTCGTTATCACCATCTTTATTAGCGCTAATGACCATCTCTATCGCTGCTGGAGCAACCGCTATGTCTCACGTAAACGATACGGGATTTTGGATCATTAACCGATATTTCGATATCTCAGTAAAAAACACCTTAATTTCCTGGACCTGCATGGCAACTATCATTGGCGTTGTCGGACTGATGCTAACACTCCTTTTAGCCTTGTTTGTCTAGGATAAATACACATACACATGCAGATACTTTTTATTGATGTTTACTTAGGGTGATCTTGAGAGGTTAGGAGAAATTAGGAAACCGGTATCCATTATTTCGGCCACGCGAGCTCGCGCGTTATGCCAAATATCTTGTTCGTGGTTTTGAAAGAAAAACAAAAAGGCCCTTCAATTTACATTGAAGGGCCTTCTTTATTTCGTAATGCGTTGCGGTAACTAGTCGTTACCTTCGCAATTGCCATCTGTACATTCACCATATAGATACAGGCTATGGTGAGTAAGCTTAATATTATGCTTCTTGGCAATCATATCTTGGCGCTGCTCAATAATATCGTCTTCAAACTCTATTACCTTGCCGCATTTAAGGCATACCAAGTGATCGTGATGTTCTTTGTGGCTTATTTCAAAAACTGATTTGCCACCTTCAAAGTGATGGCGATTCAATATGCCCGCATCATCGAATTGGTTTAGCACGCGATATACTGTTGCAAGACCAATCTCTTCCTCTTGTTCGATCAGAATCTTATACACGTCCTCGGCACTGATGTGTTGATTTTGTGGTTCTTGCAAAATTTGCAAAATCTTGAGACGTGGCAGGGTTACTTTTAAACCTGCTTTTTTAAGTTCTTTATTCTGATCCATTACAACCTACTGAGAACGAGATGTTTATCAATGGAGCTATTATAGGTAACTCGTCAGGATTTAAAAGTAAAACTGCTGTTTCTTGTTCGGTACGATGGAAATTCGAACGAATTAGCAATTCTTATAAAAGTGGCTTGTCGGTAACTAAACTATTTTCTGAGGACAGACCAGTTTGTAAGTCTCAGTTATTACTAATGATTAATAGCATCTATCCAAACTGCAAGTGCATATTTTTAACATTCTGTTAAACTTGTTGCAATAATGGTAAAACGAGGTTGGTACGTAGATTCCATCGCGTATTTTGAATTATGCCAATGCAATTAACAGTTATAAATAAAATAAAAATCGGTTTTGGCCTTTTTGGTTGTTTGTTACTTCTCACAAGTATTCTTTCTTATTTCGGTTTAAACGACATTAGGCGTTCAGCAGAAGACGTGGTTGAACGCAAAATGCCAGCCCAAACCAGCATGCTTAAAGTGAAAACCGAGATTCTGGCGTTATCTGTGGTTACCGCAAATGGTTTTCACGAAAATACGCCTAGCGCTTTGTCTGAAAATCAACAAGAGTTCGAATCTTTGTCGAATGAGTTTGTTAATGATCTTGATAACCTAACCATTATTCTGCCGGGCAATAGCATTGCGGTAGAAGCAGTAGAGGCAAGCTTAGCTTACGTAGCAAACAGTCATGATATGTATGCCGCGTTAGCGAAGCGAATGGCGTTGGAAAGCGCGTTAGGCGACAAATTAAATCAGGTGTTGAGCGCGGCAGATGAAGCAAGTGCTTTAATGTTAGATTTATCCTATTTAGAGTCAGACAGCCCAAGCTTAGATACATTAATTGGTGCGGGCACCAATATTGATAATAAGCTGCTTACCACCACTGATTCTTTTAACGAACTTGCCGCCAGTGTAGACGCACAAAACACCGCTAATATTATTGACGATATAAAATATCAAATTAGTAATATTACGGTAGATAAAGATTACATAAATCGCCTTGCACTTGATATTGATGATGGAGGCACGGTAGCTGCTTTTAATGAACAATTTGCCTTAGTTATTGATAACGTCAATGGCGCCAACGGTTTGGTGGCATTGCAACAACAGAAGTTAACTGAAATAGCCTTAGCACAAACAAAAAAAGACGAAGCGTTAGCGTCGTTGCAATTAGCGTTAAGCAGCATTAATACCTTATTTGATAGTGTGCAGTCTGAATCTATCCAAGGACAAAATGCTATTCTTGAATCGGTGCAAACCAACTTAGTTAAAAACTTTGTTGTGGCAGTTATTGGCCTGATTGCAGCTATCACGTTAGGTGTGCTGGCAACCCGCAGTATCTCTACGCCCCTCGGAAGAATCAATGAAGGCCTAACCCAGTTAAGTAAAGGGGATTTAAGCCACACGCTGCCTGAAATAGGGAATGATGAGTTTACGGCGCTTTCTGTCAAAGTGAATAGCTTAACTAATAGCTTGCGAGAGTTAGTCGGGAATATTTTAGAGCAAGAAAAGCGCTTAATTACTATTACTAAAGAAAGTGTCGCATTAGGTGAAAAGAGCTTACAAGGTGTGGATGAACAACGTAAACAGGTAACGGTGATTTCCACCAATACCCAAGATGTTCAGAATACAAGCCGTAGCAATTTAAGCCAAATCAATGACGCCATGGAAGCGCTGCATACGGTCACCGCGCAAAGTGAAGAAATTAGTGAGTTAGTGGCGCAAAACCGCAGTCAGGTAGACAGTCAAGCCCGACAGGCTGAAGCATCCGCTGACATCATCAATCGTTTAGATGGGCATTCACGCAGCATAGGCAGCATTCTGGATGTTATTAAAACCATTGCAGAGCAAACCAACTTATTAGCACTTAACGCCGCAATTGAAGCTGCTAGGGCAGGAGAGCAAGGCAGAGGCTTCGCTGTGGTAGCCGATGAAGTGCGCACCTTGGCAAACCGTACGCATAACTCGACAGAAGAAATTGAGTCTATGATTGGCAATCTTCAAAAAGATGCCGAGAAAGCGGTAAAAGCAATTAATGCGGGCAGAGAACAAGCCCAGGAAGGGGTAGAAATTACCCAACAGGTGTCGCAGCAGGTTGAAAGTATTCGAGAAATTATTGCTCGTTTAAGTCAAATAAATGAGCATATTGTTTCAGATACCCAGCAGCAAGATGTATTGCTTGCAGATGTTGCGTCAAGCTTGAATACCATTGTTACATTGGCTGATTCTAGTGCCCAAAGTACTCGTCAAGCCAATGAGTCGACTATGATGCTAGATGCTCAAACTGACAGCCTTAGAAGAGCGGTAGAACGTTTTCAGCTTTAGTCCTGCGAAGTATTAAAGAGTTATTTAAAAACGCTAACAAAAACGCCGCTAAAATAAGCGGCGTTTTTATTACTCATCAGCATGAAGCTGAAAAAACTATTAAAGCTAGGCTAACTCAGACAAACACAGTTCGTCGTGAATTTGCTTACACCATGACTTAACACGCGACTCGGTAAGCTCTGGCTGACGGTCTTCATCAATGCCTAAGCCCACAAAGTGGTTGTCGTCTGCCATACCTTTAGATGCTTCGAAATCGTAACTCTCGGTAGGCCATTGTCCTACTAAGATGGCGCCACGGCCTTCAACGATATCGCGAACCATACCCATAGCATCAAGGAAGTATTCTGCATAGTCTTCCTGATCGCCACAGCCAAAAATAGCCACGAGCTTGTCGGTAAAATCAATGTCTTCTAGTTCTGGGAAGAAATCATCCCAGTCACACTGCGCTTCACCATAGTACCAAGTAGGGATCCCGAAAATAAGCAAATCAAACTCTGCTATATCTTCTTTGCTGCTCTTGGCAATGTCTTTTACATCAATTAGCTGTTTACCCAGTTCCTTCTGGATCATTTTCGCAACATGTTCGGTATTACCGGTGTCACTTCCGAAAAACAGGCCAACGCTTGCCATATCAAACCTCTATTATTCGTTACTAGTTACTATACACCTGTGCTTAGCCAGAACCATTCAATGATTCCCTTTGCTAGGAAACCAATGGCCCCTAAGCCTAATACCCCATAGGTCACAACACGCCCAATTAACGGCACATTATTTTTTGATAGGACATCGTGTACCGCAAAGCTCATCAATACAAATAGTATAAATAAACCGCCGTACAGCATGATGGTTTCAATTAGCTCAAAGTTTTCTGCAAGCATAGTGTCTTTATTGGAAAAAATCTGGCGCAACTATATCACAGTATATACGCCTAGCAGAGTCAAAAAGGGTCAAAAAAAAGTAATAATAGTCATTCGCATCTTAGATGGCGCTAACTTGGTGTCTTTTCTAATGTGCGAGCCACAATTGCATTGAAAACACTTGGTTTCTCAGCATGTAGCCAGTGCCCTGTACCCTCAATAATGTGTGCCTTGGCACCAGGAAAGTATTTTGCAATTTCCTTCCTATAAGAATTATTAATGTAATCCGACTCGGCTCCTTTAATAAACAAGGTTATCCCTTCAAAGGTCAAATTACTTTGAGGCCAATCAAGTATTCGTGAATAACTTTCAATTAATCCATCAACATTAAAACGCCATTGCCACTCATCGTTATCAGTTTGGTATAGGCTTTTAAGCAAGAACTGCTGTACACCAGGTTCTTTAACGTATTCAGAAAGGGCGGTTTGTGCCTCTTTTCTATCACTTATTGCGTCTAGAGGAACATTTTTAAGGCCATCGAACACCGCTTGATGACTATGTGAATATTTGACGGGGGCAATATCTGCCACTATTAAATGGCTAACACGGTCTGGGTTTAATAACGCAAATTGCATTACCACTTTACCGCCTAAGGAATGCCCTAAAAAGGCAGCTTTATCAACCTGGTTGTTATCGAGTATTTCAACAATTCCCGTTACTGCGGCTTCCAACGAAAACCCGTCAGTCCAAGGGGATTGCCCATGATCAGGTAAATCTATACTAATAATATTATAAGTGCTTTCAAAATGGCGTTTAACACCTGCTAAATTGTCAGCACTACCAAACAAACCATGAACTAACACTAGCCATGGTGAATTTTTCTCGGCTTCAGATAATTTGAAATGCAAAGACACTTTATACCCTATTAAAAATAGTAATTACGACTAGTAGTGGGGGGAAATTTAAAAATGACAAGAGATAGGGTGGTTAGCAGTAAACTAATTCACTGCTAACCCACTTTATAGCACTAGCACTACGCGTTTACTGAATAGTCTTCCAACGACTTTCCGCTTTCAAGTGCTTCTTTGTATACGCGAGGCATACGACCAATACCTGTCCAAGGGTGGGTAACACCTTCGCTATCCGTTAATTTGTATTTAACTGGACGCTTTTTACCTACCTTTTTAGGGGTGTCTTCATTTAATGATTGTAAGTCTTCAAAATTTAAACCCGCTTCTTCCATTTGTTTTTTAATTTCTTCAAGCTTCGCGCGTTTTTCTTGACCGACTTTTTCTTCTTCAAGCGCTTTTTCTTTTCTTTTATCAATAATGTTTGCAAGTTTTTCTTGCACAGTTTCTAGCTCTTGAATGCTTAATTCCTTTACAGCACCTTGTAAACGTCTTCCATGGGTTAAAATATCTAAAAATTCGTTCATTTAATAACCTTAGCGTTTCGTAGTGGATTTTTCGGGCGAATCATAATTAAATTTAGCACAAAAAAAAAGCGGAGAGAGTCCGCTTTTTAATTTTTTAAGATAAATGGCTTTAAATTACATGTTCGGGTAATTTGGACCACCGGCTCCTTCAGGCACAACCCAACGAATATTTTGTGAAGGATCTTTAATATCGCAGGTTTTACAATGCACGCAGTTTTGCGCATTAATTTGAAAACGTTTAGACCCTTCCTCTTCAATTATTTCGTAAACGCCGGCAGGGCAATAGCGCTGCGCAGGTTCTGCGTATTTAGGGAAGTTCACTTCTAAAGGAATAGAGGCATCTTTTAATTGTAAATGACAAGGTTGTTCTTCTTCATGATTGGTATTTGATAAAAATACCGAAGAAAGTTTATCAAAACTTAAAACGCCATCCGGTTTAGGATAGGCAATTTCTTTTGCATCAGCAGCCAAATCAAGTTGAGCATAATCTTTATGTTCGTCTTTCATGGTGAAAAACAAATTACCATTAAAGAAGTTCTGCTCTAGGGTATTAAATGCGCCACCCCAGAAATTACCTAATTTATGAATAGCCGGTCCGAAATTACGTGAACGGAATAATTCATCATATACCCACGAATTTTTAAATTTATCGGTATAGCTAGTTAATTCACTTTCAGGTGCCTCGGCATCTTTCGCTAATGCTTCAATAATAGATTCAGCAGCCAACATGCCTGATTTCATGGCTGTATGGTTGCCTTTAATTTTAGCAAAGTTAAGTGTCCCTGCTTCACAACCTACTAATATGCCACCCGGGAATGTCATTTTGGGCAAAGAATTAAAGCCACCTTTTGCAATAGCACGGGCTCCGTAAGAAACACGCTTCCCGCCTTCCAAATATTGTTTAAACACAGGGTGGTGCTTTAATTGTTGGAATTCATCAAACGGGCTCAAGTATGGGTTGCTGTAGTTCAAATCAACAATAAGACCTACAAATACCTGATTATCTTCTGCGTGGTACAGGTAGCTACCGCCAGTCGCGTCGTTTAGCGGCCAACCAGCACTGTGTACTACTAATCCAGGTTGATGCTTAGCAGGGTCAATATCCCAAATTTCTTTAAAGCCGATGGCGTAATGTTGAGGCGAGGCGTCTTTATCAAGCGAAAAGTGCTCGATAAGGTCTTTACCTAAATGCCCACGGCAACCTTCTGCAAATACCGTGTATTTCGCACGAAGTTCCATGCCCGGCATATAGCCATCTTTTGGTTGTCCATCTGCGCCAACACCCATGTCGCCTGTTAGTACGCCACCAACACTGCCGTCGTCATTATAAATGACCTCTGAAGCCGCAAAGCCTGGAAAGACTTCCACACCTAGTTGCTCTGCTTGTTCAGCTAACCAGCGACAGACATTACCCATCGACACAATATAGTTACCATCGTTATGCATGGTTTTAGGGGTAATTGCGTTTGGTAGGCGTTTTGATGATGATTCACTATTCAATAAATAAATATGATCTTCGGTCACTGGGGTGTTCAAAGGTGCGCCTTTTTCCTTCCAATCTGGAAAAAGTTCGTTCATTGCTCTAGGCTCAAATACCGCACCTGAGAGAATATGTGCACCCACTTCAGAGCCTTTTTCGACAACACAAACCATGAGTTCTTGGTTGTTTTCATTGGCAAGCTGCATAAGCTTGCAGGCGGTTGATAGTCCAGCTGGGCCGGCACCGACGATGACTACGTCAAACTCCATCGATTCTCGTTCCACGGGTGGCTCCTTATGTTCGGTTTTTTATAGTGCACTATTGATGAAACAAATAATGCGATGTGTCAAAAACATGTAAATTAATTGTCGCCCTGAAAGGTAATCTAGGTTGACGTTTACGTCAACAGTAAGTACATTGCAGGGAGTTTACGTTAACGTTAACTAGCAGCGCAAATACTGTGCAAGTAAACGTGGTGTTAATGATATTTTGGGTCTAGCCTTTTGAAAATGTCTTCGCCGCAACGCAAAGTTAGCGTAAAGCACATTGTTAAAGTTTCAGAATGCGTGGTGAAGTAACGCTGTTTCCTTAACCGCTTATTAGCATGGAATAGCAACATACACCGACGAACTCAACAATTGAGGTAAATATGAAAATACTCGTCCCGGTCAAACGCGCGATCGATTATAACGTTAAAGTAAGAGTGAAGGCCGATAACTCTGGCGTTGACCTTACTAACGCTAAAATGGCCATTAACCCTTTTTGTGAAATTGCTGTTGAAGAAGCAGTAAGACTAAAAGAGAAAGGGATAGCGACAGAAATCGTTGTGGTTTCTATTGGCGATAAAAGCTGCCAAGAACAAATTCGTACTGCGTTAGCACTAGGCGCCGACCGCGGTATTCAAATTGATACAGACCAAAACCTAGATTCTCTTCAAGTGGCTAAGTTGCTTGCTAAAGTTGTTGAAGAAGAACAGCCTCAGTTGGTGGTATTGGGTAAACAAAGTATCGATTCAGACAATAACCAAACCGGACAAATGCTTGCTGCATTAACCGGTATGCCTCAAGGCACCTTTGCATCAGAAGTAGCGGTAGACGGAACAAGCGTTAACGTTACCCGTGAAGTTGATGGCGGTTTACAAACCGTTGCCTTAACGTTGCCAGCTGTTGTGACTACCGATTTACGTCTGAACGAACCTCGCTATGCTTCGCTGCCAAACATTATGAAAGCGAAACGTAAGCCGCTAGATGTTAAATCAGCTGCCGACTTCGGTGTGGCACTTGAATCTAACGTTAAAGTTCTCAAAGTAACGCCGCCACCTCAACGTGAAGGTGGAGTGAAAGTTGCGGATGTTGCTGAGTTGGTCGAAAAACTTAAGAATGAAGCAAAGGTGATCTCATGACAGTTCTTGTATATGCCGAGCACGACAATGCTAGCTTGAAGTCAGAAACTGCAAAAATGGTTCATGCTGCAGCGAAAATGGATGGCGATATTCACGTGCTAGTCGCAGGTGAAGGTTGTCAGGCCGTTGCTGACAGTGCTGCGCAAATTGACGGTGTAAGCAAAGTATTGCTTATCGACAACGCAGTCTACAAATACCAGCTTGCCGAAAACGTCGCTGATCTTGTGTTATCACTTGCTGATGATTACAGCCATTTATTAGCCGCAGCTACTACAACAGGCAAGAACTTCATGCCTCGTGTTGCTGCACTTTTAGATGTTGCTCAAATTTCTGACATCATTGGTGTTGAAAGCGAAGATACCTTTATTAGACCTATTTACGCTGGTAACGCTATTGCGACAGTACAATCGTCTGATAGCAAAAAGGTGATCACTGTACGTGCCGCTTCTTTTGATGCTGCTACAACAGGCGGAAGCGCTGAAGTAACGACACTCGATGTGGTTAAAGAAAGCGAAAAGTCTAGCTTTGTGTCTGAAGAGCTTACCGAGTCTGAGCGCCCTGAGTTGACCGCCGCTGAAGTGGTTATCTCTGGTGGTCGTGGTATGCAAAACGGCGAAAACTTCAAGTTACTTGAAGGTATTGCTGACAAGCTTGGTGCTGCTATTGGTGCATCTCGTGCCGCAGTTGATGCGGGCTTCGTACCGAATGACATGCAGGTTGGCCAAACGGGTAAAATCGTTGCGCCGCAGCTGTATATTGCCGTAGGTATTTCGGGTGCTATTCAGCATCTTGCCGGTATGAAAGACTCTAAAGTCATTGTTGCTATTAACAAAGACGAAGAAGCGCCTATTTTCCAGGTAGCGGATTACGGACTTGTTGGCGATTTATTTGATGTGTTGCCTGAACTAGAAAACACACTATAAATACAATGCTTTTATAAATATCAAAAAAGGCTGCCTTTAAACGCAGCCTTTTTTAATGCTCGTATTAACGGTTAGAAACCGCAGACGAGGGTAGTGTTAAACACGAACCACAGAATTATCTTCGCTTCCAATGGTAGAGGGGAGATAAGCATCGGCGGCCCAATCGTTTTCCCACATATCACCATCGAGTAAATAGCGAAATTGGTACTCGTGATCGGTTTCTAAATTGATCGTTAGCGTAAAATCGCCACTCTTTAGTTTTTTCATCGAGAGAGGTTGCTTGTCCCATTCGGTAAAGTCACCCACTAAGCTAGCCTCATCGGCATTTTTTGCTTCTTCAGCGGAAAGGCGGAATGTTACTTTACAAACGGGTTTAGATTTCAGGTATTGCTTTTTTAGGCTCATGACAGGTCATCCCTTTTAGCGTAACAAATTCGTTGTTGCATCGATAAGTGCAACTTTTCCTGCGAGTGTGCAGGTGTTTAAATAATCAACGATTATTACTCATTTAGCAATCTTACATTTTAATTCGATGCAGTTTTTTTTATATTACGTTAAGTAGCGCAATAATTAGTTGAATAATTCACAATTTTTAACAAACGAAGACAAGCGCTTCACGTCGAAACACATTACACTAGAAACAATAAAAAAATAATAAATCACGTATAGCTTTAACCCATTGTTCGCCAGACACATTTCACTTATGCAAATAGGTGAGTCTCGATTCAATGGTTAAGTATTAGTATTACGTTTTACAGGGAAAATAATGAAAAACTCCATTTGGCTCAAAAGCGGTATACCTCTTATCATCATTCTGGTCGCGTTTGTTATTGCGGCAATTATGATTTCTTCACGTAAGCCGCCAGAGCAAATTCCCGTTGAAACGCAAGCCTTCCTTGTTGATGCCAAACCAATGGAATACCAACCTGTTAGCTTTGTGGTTGACTCGCAGGGCAATGTAGTGCCGCGCAACAAAACATCACTTAGCGCACAAGTAAGTGGCCGCGTAGTGAGTTTGTCCGATAAATTTATTGTTGGGGGCATGTTCCAAAAAGGGGATGTGTTAATCACCCTTGAACAAGATGACTACCGCACTGAAGTAAAGCTGGCCGAAGCCGAACTAGCGCAAGCACATGCTGCTCTTCAAGAAGAACTAGCAAGAGGCAAAGTAGCCGAGCAAGAATGGCGTTCAGTCAGCAGTGTAGTGCCGCCAGAGCTTGGCTTGCGTAAACCTCAATTAGCAAAAGAGCAGGCCAATGTTAAAGCCTCAGAGGCAAAACTAGAGCGTGCTAAACGTAATCTTGATCGTACCCAAATTAAAGCGCCGTACAATGGCATCGTGGTTGAGCGAAACATCGACTTAGGTCAATTTGTATCAGCAGGAGCCACAGTAAGCACCGTTTATTCAACTGACACCGCTGAGGTACGTTTACCTATCACCGATAAAGACTTGATGTTTGTTGATATTGGTAACCAATCAAGCAATCAATCTGATGTGACACTAAACGCCACGGTAGGCGGTAAAAATAGAACTTGGACTGGTAAGTTAGTTCGTTCTGAAGGCATTTTGGATTCAGGCAGCCGCGTGCTTTACGCCGTGGTTGAAGTTAAAGACCCTTATCAATTTAATGGTGGCGACAATGCGCCACTTCGCTTTGGCCAATTTGTTCAAGCCAAAATCGTTTCTCATCAAAAGCAAGACTTAACCGTATTGCCGCGCTCGATATTACGCCTCGATAACACAGTGCTCACTGTAAATGACAATCGTGAAATTGAAATTGTACCGGTAGACGTAGTGCGTACCACGGCAGAAGAAGCCTTCATTGGTAGTGGCTTAAACAGTGGCGCGTTAGTAGTAACCAGTGCGGTTCCGAATCCTTACAATGGCATGAAAGTAAGACTTCCAGGTGATGAGCCTGCCATGCCACCAGAAGCAGAGAACGATAAAGAGTCAGACACTGAAACAGTAGGCGTTAAAGACGATGCTACTGAAACCAGCCCTGCTTCTTCTGGGGGTAAGTAATGAGTCAAATTGATACGCAAAAAGGGTTAATCGCTTGGTTTGCGCGCAACAATGTTGCCGCAAACCTGTTGATGTGGTTGTTAATTGTTGGCGGGCTATTTGGTGCCTTTAGTATTCAAAAGCAAGTTTTCCCTAGTTTTGAAATAGACATCATTAACGTTCGCGTACCGTACTTGGGTGCTGCGCCTCAAGAAGTAGAAGAGGGCGTAATTCTCAAGATAGAAGAGTCGATTAAGAACTTAGAAGGCATTAAACAAGTCACTTCTACTGCGGTAGAGGGGATGGGTACGGTGAGCATTCAAGTTGAAGAAGATTACGATATCCAATCTTTACTTGATGAAGTGAAGGTGCAAGTTGATGCCATACCTCTTTTTCCAGCCGATACAGAAAAGCCAGTTATCTATCGCCAAAAGATTCAGCAAGATGTTATTTGGATATCTGTGTTTGGCGATGCCAGTGAACGTGAACTGAAAGAGTTTGCAAAAGACATTCGCGATGATGTTGCAAACCTTCCTGGTATTTCGAGCGTGCAAGTTGTTGGTGCCAGGGATTACGAAATTTCGGTTGAACTGTCTGAGGTCGACTTACAAAAATACAACCTGACCTTTGCCGACGCCGTAAGTCGTTTAAGTCAGTCGAGTATCGATTTACCTGGTGGTTCTATTCGAACAGAAAATGGCGATATTCTGCTTAGAACCAAAGGGCAGGCTTACACGGGTTGGGATTTCTCTCAAATAGTGTTGGTTACCAATGCTGATGGTACACGGGTAACGTTAGGCGATGTTGCTTATATAAATGATGGTTTTATTGAGAACAACCAATATGCATTATTCGATGGAAAGCCAGCGGTTAGCCTTCGTGTGCAAGCGGTGGGTGATCAAAATGCATTAGAGATATCAGAACAAGTAAACGGCTACATTGACGAGAAAAAGAATGACTTTCCAGCCCATATTTCCGCCGACACATGGGGAGATAGTTCGTTTTATCTAGCGGATAGATTAAACATGATGCTAGAAAATATGTTCTTTGGTGGTTTATTGGTGTTCTTAGTACTGTCGTTGTTTTTAAGAATAAAGCTGGCGTTCTGGGTTATTGTTGGCTTGCCTGTTTGCTTTTTGGGTACGTTATTGGTTATGCCTATCGATATGCTTGGTGTGTCTATCAACATGCTGAGCTTATTTGCCTTTATTCTGGTACTTGGAATAGTGGTGGACGATGCCATCATAATGGGGGAATCGGCCTATTCCGAAATTGATCAAAAAGGGCACAGCACCGAAAATGTCATTGCAGGTGTTAAGAAAGTGGCTATGCCAGCCACCTTTGGGGTGCTTACTACCATAGCGGCATTCTCTCCTATGCTAATGGTATCTGGTCCCTTTGGTGTCATTTGGAAAACCATTGGGCTAGTGGTGATCATTTGTTTGGTGTTTTCACTCATCGAGTCGAAGCTTATTTTGCCTGCACATTTAGTGCACATGAAACTAAAGCCTTACGACCCTGCAAAGGCCAACAAGCTGCAAAAGTTCAGAGATTTTTTCAGTGAAGGTATTAAGCGTTTTATACACAATGTTTACGCCCCATTTCTAGAAAAGACAATACGCAATCGCTACACCACGGTATCCGTTTTCTTGGCCATGCTAATTCTTACTATTGGTTTATTTGGCGGCGGCATTGTTCGATTTGTTTTCTTCCCCAGTATTCCTAGCGACTTCATGTTTGCAAGTTTTGAGCTAGAGCCCGGCTCTTCGTTAAAACAACGAGACGAAGTGCTTACGGCTTTACGTGAAGGCATGATGCGAATGGATGAAAAGGTGCGTGACGATACCGGAGAAGGTGTAATCAAACACTCTATGGCGTTTGATAACGGTGACTTGGGTGGGGAGGTGTTTGCCGAACTGACCAAAGGTGAAACTCGTACCATGGCCGATTATGAAATTCATCAGCTGTGGCGTGACGAAATGTCTGAAATACCAGGTGTTAAGACGTTCAGTATTGGCGCCCCTGGTGGCCCAGGTGGTGGTGCTGATCTTAGCTTCGAATTTAGTTCTGGTGATATTGGGTCGTTAAGAGCTGTAAGCGATGAACTAAAAAGTATCTTGTCCGGTTACGATGGCGTAACTGACATTAACGATACCTTCTCAGGTGGTAGTGAAGAGATTCAATTAGCATTGAAACCTCAAGCCGATGCATTAGGTATTACGCTACAACAACTTGGGCAGCAAGTACGTTTTGGCTTTTACGGTGCGGAAGTACAGCGTATTCAACGTGACGATGAAGAAATCAAAGTCATGGTGCGTTACCCAAGAGCAGAGCGTAGTTCAGTTGAGCATTTAGAAAATATGCGTATTCGTGCGCCAAACGGCCAAGAGATACCTTTCCAGCAAGTGGCTAGCTTTACCGTGGGCGAAGGCTTTGATTCTATCATTCGTGTAGATGGCAGCCGTTCTGTTACGGTAACTGCTGTGGTAGACAAGGCATTAATGGATCCGTCTGAAATTACAGGTGAGGTTATCGACTCTGTCATGCCTGATTTGTTAGCACGTTACCCTAAAGTTGATTTCCAGTTACAAGGCAACGCAAAAGAACAAGCTGATGCAATGATCAGTTTGGCGCAAGGCTTATTGTTTGCCTTATTTGCGATTTATGCGCTGTTGGCGATCCCTCTTAAATCTTACAGCCAACCGTTTATCATCATGTCAGTCATACCTTTCGGTGTGGTGGGTGCCATTATCGGGCACTTAGTATTAGGCATGGCGGTAAGTGTGCTGTCGATTTGCGGCATTATTGCGTTATCAGGTGTAGTGGTTAATGACAGCTTGATTATGGTGGACTTTGTTAACCGTGCCCGCCAAGAAGGGCATTCATTAATGCGCGCAGCCATTAGTGCAGGTACGCAACGTTTCCGCGCGATTATATTAACATCGTTAACTACCTTTATGGGGTTAATGCCAATAGTATTCGAGCGAAGCCTACAGGCCCAAATTGTTATTCCTATGGCCATTTCATTGGCTTTCGGCATTTTGTTTGCAACGGTTATTACCTTGCTACTAGTACCAGCCTTGTACCTAATATTGAACGACATTAAAAATGTATTCAAAGGTAGAAAGCATACTGAATCAGTGGGTTCTGCATCGATAGAGCAGCAGTAACACTGGCTAATAAATAGAAAAACTCCCGTCTAGTTCGTTAAACGGATTATAAAAACACCGCATTGGTTCGCCAATGCGGGGTTTTTGTTTGCATTTTGTACGATCACCTATATACTGTATAAATAAACAGTATATAGGTGAACGCGATGACTACAGGTGTTAAAGCAGTTGATCAACTTATTGAAAAGTTCGGAATATTATCTTCGCCAGGGCAAGATAAGTTCCAGCGATTAACGCATTTATTTGGTGGTGATAAACGAGCTGACTCGTTGCCTTTTTGTATGTATCAAAAAGTGATGGGCGCGCCTGTATCTCGTCGATTCACAATTCACCACTTTTATCTGCCCTACAAAAACTGCAAATTAGCCAGTTTCATGTTTAATGAAAAAGGCGAATTAATAGAGCAGGTTTATTTTACCAAGATGTCTCGTATGGTGAATGTTTGCCGCAAGTTGCAGCGTCTTCTTTTGGAAGAAAAGGGCGTGCATGAAAAGGCATCCCAAGGAATGCTACAGCAGGACAGGCAACAAAAAGACAGAGAATGGGCGCAGAGCGCGCAATTTGCGGCCTAATCACTTGTGTAGCTAAAGTGTAGAGCTAAGGCATCAATGACTTAAGGCAAGTGTCACTAAGTCACTAGTAACCGCCAAACGTGCTAACTGCCGAAATAAAAGATAAAGCGAAAGCCAAAACTAAAGGTAAAAGTTAATAGAGAAAAGCCTAAGGCATAAGCTAAAAATAGAAAACAAAAAAGCGAAGGGTCGTTAAAACGACACCTTCGCCTTTTTATGTTTATCATTCTTAAATGCAGTACTTGATAAGGCTAAAAATAAAAGTGCAGACCTGATCTGCACTTTCAACCTAAATCAAGGTAGTGCTTAGTAGAAAGAGTACTTCACTTCAACACCAAGAATACGTGGCTCGTTAACGATACCGGTTAGGTTGTTAAAGTCGATAGCGCCTTTAACGTTATCTTCATCGGTAATGTTACGGCCGAACAAGGCTACTGTGTAGTTATGCTCAAAGTTTTCGTAACCTATACGCAAGCCACCTTCAAAGTTGTCGTCTGTTTGGAACTCTACAGACTCATATAAGAAGATGTTAGTTTCACCTTGGAATGCCCAATCGGTAAATACGAAGAACTCGCCGTTATCGCCCATTGGCATAGTGTAGCGTGCGGTAAAGTTAAAGATTGACTCTGGTGCTTGTGGGAACGGGTTACCGTCAACAATGTAGTTACCATCATCTGCTACGGGATCAGTAATGGTACACGAACCACAACCGCCAATCGTCAATGTGTCATCTTTAATTTCTGTATGGTTGTAGCTGTAGCCAGCTGTGAACGTTAGTTCATCTGTTGCTAACCATTGAGAGTCAATTTCAAAACCATAGGCTTCGCCTTCATCGGCATTAACCAATGCAGTAAAGTTGTTACCACCGCCAATGGCTGACAATTGCATATCGTCAACTGTGTAGTAGAACGCTGCACCGTTAAGGCGAAGTGTTCCATCTAGCAAATCAGATTTAAAACCAACTTCATAAGAGTTAATAGTTTCAGCGTCAGCCACAGATGGTGAGCTTTCAAACGCTACATCGCGACCTTGAATAGTTTGAGCACGGAAACCATTTGAGTAGCGAGCGTATGCAGACATATCGTCTGTGATACGGTAATTAGCGCTAAGTTCAAAACTGGTTTGTCCATCGTCAACGTTAATTGGTTCGTAGTCTTGCACGCTAGCTGCGCCAATAACTACGGCGAAGCCATCTACGTTTTGATCGCCAACAATCAATGATTTTTCGTCATGGGTATAACGAAGACCACCGGTAATATTTAGCTTCTCGTTAACTTGGTAAGAAGTCTGGCCAAATACTGCCCATGTTCTGTTTTCATGGAAAACGGTGGTTGCACCGTAAAAACCGTCTACACTCGTTACGTTGAAAGACGCATCATAATAGAATGTGCCTAACTGCCAGTTCATTGCGTCAGTGGTGTTGCTTGATAAACGGAATTCCTGCGTATATTGCTCAAGGTCGTCTAGATTGTCTTGAGTAACGGCAGAGAATGGAATGAATCCAGGGCCTGATGTGCCATCAGCATTGTTGAAACCACCATCAATGTCACCAAGACTTGAACCGTCAGCGGTTTCCATTGCTGAGATTGATGTGAAAGTGACATCATCCATGTCGTATTCAAGTTTTAGTGAAGCGCCGAAACCGTCATATTCTTGAGGGTTATTGTCTGCACCGTTACCGTCGATATCTCCATCATAATAAATGGTATCGCGGTCGTAATTTGCGTTTAAGTTATTGCTACCAACATCAAAAACGTTAGCGCGGAAAATTGAAGCTGTGCCATCTAATTCTCTGCCGTGAACATTTAATAAAGCTGAGAAATCATCTGACGGCTCCCAAAGAAGCTGTAAACGGTATGCTTTCTCATCAAAGCCGCCAATTGCATCGTTTTCACCGGTAAAAGCATTGTCGATGTAATCATCACGCTCTTGCGATAACAATGATAAACGGGCTGATAGCTCATCAGTTAAACCGCCACTAATAGCACCTTCAAAGTTCATGGTGCCGTAAGAACCAAAACCGGCCTTAGCGTAACCTTCTAAATCTTGTGTAGGTTTTACTGTATCGAACTTAATGATACCGGCTGTCGTGTTACGTCCAAACAAGGTTCCTTGTGGGCCACGTAATACTTCAACTTGTTGAACATCAAAAAGTGGGAAGCTTTTCAGTACCACATTTTCCATTACCACTTCATCCATGATAATAGAAACAGGTTGTGAGGCAGCCAAGTCAAAGTCAGTGTTACCTAGGCCACGAATATAAAAACGGGGTGCTACGCGACCATTTGACGATTCAGCATAAAGACCAGGCACGCGAACGGCCAATGCTAGAATATCTTCACCACCTGAAAACAAGCTTTCAAATTTCTCACCACTTAGGGTCGCTACAGAAATAGGCACTTCCTGTATTGACTGGGTGCGTTTTTGAGCGGTTACGGTAATTTGTTCAAGCGCAGTTTCTTTCTTTTGTATTGTTTCTGCTTCTTGAGCAACGATAGAAGTACTGAACGCTGCACTAACTGCAAGCGCCAGTGAGGCAAGTTTATGTGTTCTCATGTGTCCACCAAGAGTTTTAAATTATACTTTTATAGTGTTTTTTGGTACAGAAAAAGCGGTCTGTACGCGGCGTGGCATTTTACACAAACTAGGTAACAAAAACTTATCTTTGTTGTAAATAATTATTTTCTTATGAACTTGGCGCGGTATTGTGAAGGTGATAAACCCGTATTTTTTTTGAAAAGCCGAGTGAAAGAACTGAGGTCTTCGTAACCCACACTATTCACAATTGATTCAAGAGGAGACATAGACGTTTCTAAAATTTTTCGTGCTTGTTCTAACCGTAAACCTTGTAAATATTGGATAGGCGTTATTGCACAGGCTTGCTTGAAACGCCTTATTAATGTGCGCTCAGTCATATTATGTTCGTGGGCAACAAGTTTCAGCGTGAGACGTTTTGTAAAATGTACTTCCAAGTAATTTTGCACGGCTAACACATCTTTATCTTGGTGAAATTTATGCTGACGACTGCTTGCATACACCGTTTGGTTAGGCCTGGAAAAGTCGAGCACATGTGACTTAGCAGTATCGCTCGCCACTTGATGACCGCAATACCGTTCTATGAGCAAAATGGCCAAATCTATCCACGCCATGCCGCCACCTGCACAAAAAATAGCATCTTGTTCAGTTACCATCTTTTCAGATTGCAAATTTACACTAGGGTATCGCGATCGAAATTTATCGGCATAGCCCCAATGGGTGGTGGCAACTTTGTTATCGAGTAATCCTGACTCTGCTAATAAAAAAGTCCCTGTGCAGTTACCCGCAATGTCTGCTCCCTGTTTTTGCAGCCGCTTAATATGCACAAGTTGATTCGCGTTTTCTTGTAAAACCGTATCAATATCGCCGCCAATAGTGGGGATCAGTAAGATGTGAGTTTCGGTGACATCTTCAATGGCAATGTTAGGGGTGAGTAGTAACTGGTTAGTACAGTGAAAAGGTTTGCCATGAAAACTCGCCAGCTGAACTTTGAATTTAGGGGTGGTGGGCTGGTTATGAATGCGCTGCCAACTGATGCCTGCAAACGCGAATACATCAAGTGCACCCGTGATGGCAGAAGCCAGCGCTTGATCAAACCCTAAAACGGTAACGACAAAAGGTGGTTTATTCATAAAAATAATACAGTTTATTAGATACGATAACTAACAGTGATTGTTGGCGTAAATGACCATGATTGTGTCATAAATGACAATAATGGCATGATAACGAATATGACACAATGCATTAACAATTTGCTCATGGACTTTATTATGGCTGATCAACTTATTCCCCGTCGGGAAATGCAATTCCAACTTTACGAAGTATTATATACACAGTCTTTGTGTGAAAAGGCCCGTTTTGAGGAACATAACGTTGAAACGTTTAATGCCGTTATTGATATGGCAGAGAAAATGGCTGAAGAGTTGTTTCTACCTCATAACGCTATCGCCGATAAAGATGAGCCAACTTTCGATGGCAAAAAAGTCACCATGATAGGTGAGGTTAAAAAAGCCTTTGATACTTATCGTGAGTCGGGCTTTATTGCAGGTCACTTCGATTACGAAGATGGCGGAATGCAGTTACCCGTTACCATTATGAATGCATGTGCGGGTTATTTCTTAGCCGCGAACCCTTCCACCACTGCGTATCCTTTTCTTACTGCTGCCGCCGCAAATGTGGTGAAGCATTTTGCCAACGAAGAAACCAAGCAAGCCTTTTTGCCTAAAATGCTCACAGGTGACTTTACCGGCACTATGGCATTAACGGAGCCTCATGCCGGTTCTGGACTAGCAGATATTCGCACTTCGGCGACCCTTAATGAAGATGGTACGTATCGCGTGAAGGGCAGTAAGCTTTATATTTCTGCCGGCGAACATGAATTATCAGACAACATTGTTCATTTGGTATTAGCGAAAATACCTGGCGGCCCTGCGGGCGTAAAAGGTATTTCGTTATTTGTTGTTCCTAAATACCGTTTAGATGAAAACGGTAACCCAGGCCCACGTAACGACGTTACGCTAGCTGGCCTAATACATAAAATGGGTTATCGCGGAACCACTTCTACCGCGCTTACGTTTGGTGAGAACGGTGATTGTCATGGTTACCTAGTGGGTGAGCCGCACCAAGGCTTGCGTTATATGTTTATGATGATGAACGAGGCGCGTATTGGTGTCGGTTACGGTGCTGCTATGATTGGTTATCGCGGCTATCGCTATTCTCTTGAGTATGCAAAAGACAGAACCCAAGGCCGTGCAGCGCCCAAATTAGCCCCAGAAGATGAGGCTACGCCAATTATTAACCATGGTGACGTGCGTCGCATGTTGCTAGCGCAAAAGTCGTACTGTGAAGGCGGCATGGCACTATGTTTATACGGCAGTACCTTAATTGATGCGTTAGAAACGGAAGAAGACACCGCGAAACGTACCGAAATTTCCCAGTTACTCGAGCTACTTACCCCAGTATTTAAAGCGTGGCCTTCTGAATTTGGCCCTAAAGCTAACGACTTAGCCATTCAAATTCTAGGTGGCGCAGGCTATACCCGTGAATACCCCGTAGAACAGTGCTGGCGTGATAACCGTTTGAACCCTATTCATGAAGGAACAAACGGTATTCAAGCGTTGGATTTGCTAGGCCGTAAATTATGGCAAAGCGAAGGAAAAGGGCTTCAAGTATTACTGGCCCGTGTTTCTCACGACATGAAAGCGGCTACCACACCGCGAGCTCAACAGTTAGCGGCGAAACTTAAACCTTATCTTGACCAACTTGGCGGGCTCATTCAGCAAGCGGCTGGTGACTTACGCTCAGACAAACAAGCCGTGTTACTGACCAACGCAAGCTGCTTTTTGAATATATTCTCTGCTTGCGTAGTGAGTTGGATATGGTTACGCCAGGCGAATGTTGCCGAGCAAGCATTGGTTAACGGCGCAAGTGGTCAAGACAGCGATTTCTATGAAGGAAAAATGGCAGCCGCTGAATACTTCCTTAATTGGGAATTACCGTTAGTAAAACGCGATATAGAAGTCATTACGTCACAAGAACCAACCTGTGAAAATGTGAAAGCCAGTTATTTCTAATAACGGCTTAAAGGACATAACAATGACAAATCAACAACGGCAAATAGCATCAAACATTAAGGTAGGGCAATAGCAATGGTGGCATCAAACGTAGAAGGGAAACATATCCTTATTACCGGTGGCGGTTCAGGTATTGGCGCGGCTTCGGCCAAAACCTTGTGTGAGCGCGGGGCATTGGTCGGTGTTGCCGATTTGAATATAGATGCTGCTGAAGCTTTAGTGCATGAGCTCAAAGAAACGGGCGGTAATGCCTATGCAGTAAAGGTGGATGTGACCGAGCCTGCAGAAGTGAATGCCATGTTTGAAGCGGCGTTTTCACAGCAAGCTAAGCTCGATGTAATCATCAATAACGCAGGTATAGACCATTTTCCAGCCCCCCTTACTGAAGTAGACGATGCCATGTTCATGAAGAACATTCAGGTGAATCTTGCGGGCGTGTGGTATTGCATGAAAAATGCGCTTAAACATATGACGGTCAATGGTGGTGGTCATATCATCAACATTGGGTCGGTGGCGGGCTTGCGCTCAGCGCCTATGATCAGTGCTTATAGTGCATCTAAACACGGTGTTATTGGCCTAACTAAATCGGCAGCGGTGGAATATGCCCGTGCGAATATTCGCATTAATGCGGTATGCCCAAGCTTTGTTGATACGCCGATGGTGCAGGGCGTGTTGTCTAAATTAGACGAGCGCGGCCAAAAAGCTATGGTGGGTGCAAACCCCATGAAGCGTCTAGGTAAACCTGAAGAAATAGCGAATGCGATAGCATGGTTGTGTAGTGACGAGTCTTCATTCATGACAGGGCAATCGGTAGTACTTGATGGCGGCATGCTGGCCTAATCACTCAATTTCTTTCGTTGGATAAAATTATTGCGTTTGAAAAAAAGCGTGACAGATTTAAAAAGGGAAAACTATTATGAAAAACTTATTCGATTTAACTGGCAAGGTTGCGTTAGTAACAGGTGCTAGCCGCGGTATTGGTGAATCAATCGCTCGCTTGTTGGCGCAATATGGCGCACACGTTATCGTTTCTAGTCGTAAAATTGATGGCTGTGAAGCGGTTGCCTCGTCAATTCGCGATGCAGGTGGTAAAGCAACAGCACTTGCATGCCATGTTGGCGATATGGAGCAAATTACGAACGCATTTGCTGCGATTAAAAGCGACTTCGGTAAGCTAGATATTTTAGTAAACAATGCCGCAGCTAACCCGTACTTTGGCCATATCCTAGATACCGATTTAGGCGCTTACGATAAGACTGTAGATGTGAACATTCGTGGTTACTTCTTTATGTCTATTGAAGCGGGCAAAATGATGAAAGAGCAGGGCGGCGGTGTCATTCTTAATACGGCATCAGTAAATGGAGTAACACCTGGCGACATGCAGGGTATCTACTCTATTACGAAAGCCGCGGTTATTAGCATGACGAAATCGTTCGCAAAAGAGTGCGGTAGTTTGAATATTCGCGTTAACGCGTTACTACCGGGCTTGACTGATACCAAGTTTGCTTCTGCACTGACTTCAAACGATCAAATTTTGAAACATGCGCTTAAAGTGATCCCACTAGGCCGTGTTGCCGATCCTGACGAAATGGCAGGTACGGTATTGTACTTAGTGTCTGACGCATCTAGCTACACCACAGGCACGACAGTGGTGGTTGATGGTGGTATGCTAGCGTAAAAACGCTAACGAGATTTTACCATGCATATATGGGTTGACGCAGATGCGTGTCCCAGTGTGATTAAAGACATTCTATTTAAGGCAGCCCGACGTACCGGCCTGCCTTTGTCTTTAGTTGCCAATCATTCTATGTCTGTTCCACCAGATAAACACATTACCCTTACGATCGTGCCGTCTGGCTTTGATGCCGCAGATGATTATATTGTTGAAAAGATAGAAGCCGGTGATCTAGTGATAACTGGAGATATTCCTTTGGCGGCCGATATTTTGGCTAAGAATGCCAAAGCTATGAATACCCGAGGCGATGAGTACGACAAGTCGTCCATCCGCGCCGCGCTTACCATGCGAGATTTTATGGATACCATGCGTTCAAGCGGTGAGCATACGGGGGGGCCTAAAGCGTTCTCTCAGCGTGATAAACAGAACTTCGCCAATGCGTTAGATAGAATGATTACCGCAGGCACGCGCTAACGATAAGTTAGGCATAGCGTTAATAAGTACTTTGAAACAAAAAGGGCTGCGTTTTCACGCAGCCCTTTTGCATTTATGAGGTAAAGCTTACAGTACTGACTCTTATAATACCGAGTTCTTATAATACTGAAACTAAGGCTTTCGCTAGTGTTTCAACGTTCTCTGAGTTAATACCCGCAATGTTCACGCGGCTAGAGTCAACGAAGTAAACACTGTGCTTTTCACGCACTTCACGTACTTGCTCTGGAGTAATACATAAGAACGAGAACATGCCTTTCTGATCGTTTACGAAGCTGAAATCTTTGGGCGAACCATTGTCGTGTAGATTCTTAACCAGCATGGCACGTAGAGACTTCATGCGGTTACGCATTTCGTCTACTTCATTTACCCATTCTTGGTTAAGCGATTCGTCAGACAAGATAATATCAACCAAGGCACCGCCGTAGCTAGGTGGCATAGAATAAATACCACGAGCAATAGATTGAATTTGGCCTTGAGCAATCTTGCGAGTGTTAGTATCAGCAGTAATGATGGCAGCAAGACCAACACGCTCACGGTATAAACCGAAGTTTTTAGAGCACGATGCCGCAACAATTACTTCTGGTAGGTTTTCTACCAATAGACGAAGGCCATATGCATCTTCATCTAAGCCTTCACCGAAACCTAAGTAAGCAACGTCAATGAAAGGTAGGAACTCACGCTCTTTAGCAACCGCGAGTACTTCGTCCCACTGTGCATTCGTTAAATCTGCACCCGTTGGGTTGTGGCAGCAACCGTGAAGTAACACGATATCGCCTTTTTCAACACCGCGAAGGGTATCCATCATGGCATCGAAGCGAATGCTAGCTGACGCTTTATCGAAGTACGGGTAGGTTTCAATTTTAAGACCAGCCGATCCAATTAATGGAATGTGGTTAGCCCATGTTGGGTCGCTTACCCATACTTTAGCGTTCTCGTTACAACGAACCAGTAATTCTGAAAGAATGCGAAGTGCACCGCAACCACCTGGCGCTTGAACCGCGGCAACGCGGTCAGCAAGCAATACAGGGCTGCTCTTGCCTAAAAGCAAAGTAAGCATGTTGTCGATGTAACCCTGATTACCTTGCGGCGTAATATAGGTTTTGCTGGTTTCACGTTCTAACAACAGTTGTTGCGCTTTCGCTACGCTAGTAAGAATAGGGGTATTACCTTGCTCATCTTTATAAACACCGACACCTAGGTCGATTTTATGAGAATTTAAATCTTCACGATAAGCAGCTGACAAACCAAGTATTGGGTCTGGGGCGAGATGGGGTAATACTTCAAACACGATATTTCCTCGTTGCAATGCAAAAAATAGCAGGCACGCATTATGCCACCGATGGTAGAAAAAACGACCCTTTATAGTAGAAAATATGTCATTAAATCGGTATTTGAGGTGTAAAACGAAATACACATCACAAAAATCCGTGTCAGTTAATACGCTTCATACGCGCTTTCACTTGCACCCAAGTGTGTAGTGGCGGGCAGAATACTACCTAACCAATGGTAAAATGTTGGTTACCTACCACGTCACCGCGCGCATTAAAGGTACGTTCATACCAATGTATTTGCTGCTGGCTATCGACAAGAAGCAGGGTAGAAGTACGAGTACCATATTCTGGTGATTGGATAAAAATAGACGACAAACGTTTTTCCCATTCATACCCAATGCCTGTATTGGGCAGTGCATGATCAGATGCTTTATCTTCGTCTTTTAAAATCGCGAAAAGTGCCTCAGTATCAAGCTGATTATTTTGGCTCACGTAATCGGTTAACGACGCTATTCCCTTGGTGACTTTTGGCCAAGGTGTCGTTAAGTTCGCATTGGATAATCCATAAACACCCTGGGTTAACCTAGCGTGGGTGTCTTCGAAGTTGTTGTATACCGCGAGTGATTTTACATCGCCATAAACCAGATTGTAGCCATTATATTGGTCTCGATTTGCACGTAATGCTTTAAGGTAGGTGGGCTGGTTCATTGCCTCATCGACAAGCCAATCTGCTACTAACCCGCCGCGAGAAATAGCATCAGTTTTAATCGTTTCTGGGGCTCTTATATTGGTTAACGCGGCCACTTTTCCGTTACGCGTAACGCCCATCCATGTGCCACTTGCTTGCAAATCACGGCCTGCAAGCACATGTGAGTAATTTTCCCAAAACCCAGACGCAGCAGTGGGTCTAGCGTGAAATTCATCTCTATTTGCTGCAATAACTAAAGGGAATTTCTGACTTTGGTCTACTGCAATAAACAATATGCACATATACACATTTACTCGCTGACTGTTGTGAATAATGAACACTGTAACCGCATTCAATCTCACGTAAAGGTGGTGGATTGCCGCTAACTTTTTTATGCTTACCCGCTAAAACGTAGTAAGTAGTAAGAGAATAACAAGAATGAAAAAAACGATTCATCATCAGTTAGTGGGCAATAAGTTACCACGCAAATGGCCGCATTGGCTAAGCGCCTGCGGCAGTTTTATTTTAACTAAACGTGGCTGGCGAGTAGAAGGCGAACTTATTAACGATAGAAAAGTGATATTAGCGGTAGCGCCACACACCTCAAACTGGGATTTTTTTATTGGCATACTGGTGGTATTTGCACTTCGCATTAACATTAACTTTTTTGGCAAGCACACTATTTTCACGCCCCCTTTAGGTTATATCGTTAGGAAGCTTGGCGGCATACCCATTGAGCGGAGTAAAGCACATGGGGTAGTGAATAATATCGTACGTCAGATACAACAAAGCGAAGAAGTGGTATTGGCCTTGGCTCCCGAAGGAACACGAAAAGCCGTATTCCCTTGGAAAACCGGTTTTATGTACATTGCTAAAGAGGCCAATATTCCCATTCAGCTGCTAGGGCTTGATTACGCCACGAAAACCGTTGTACTTGGCCCAATTATTGACCAAATCGACGATATTGAAGAACAAATGCAAACTATTTATGCGTTTTATGCTAACGTTTGCGCCCATTATCCAAAAAACTGTATAACCAGCTAACGTAACGGAGCGTTCACCCGTGTCAAAACAGGGATTTACAACCCGGCAGGTTCACGCAGATCGTTTGCTCAATACTCCAGAGCATGGCGGCGTGCATACCAGCACTTCTAATTCTGTACTTTTCGAATTTTCTGATGCCCAAGGTATCATTGATGCTTTTCAGGGCAAACGTGCAGCTCACGTCTATTCGCGCTCATCATCTCCGTCGGTTGCCGCATTGCAAAATATGCTTAACGACCTTGAGGGCGGCTTAGGGGCGTTGTGCTTCTCAACAGGTATGTCTGCCATTAGCAGTACCTTGTTTTCGCTTTTAAAAGCGGGCGATCATATTATCGTTAGCCAATATCTGTTTGGGAATACGCGAAGCTTCTTCGATACACTTGCCGATTATGGCGTACAGATTACCTTTGCTGATGTAACGGATATCCAAAACGTTAAAGAAGCGTATTTGCCGAATACGAAAGGGGTCTATACTGAAACGGTAGCCAACCCGGTCACCCAAGTTGCCGACCTACGTGCTATCGGTCAGTATTGCGAAGAGCGTAATATCTTGTTTATGGTAGATAACACCATGACACCGCCACCGCTTTTTTATGCTAAAGAATTAAAAGCCTCGCTAATATTTTGCTCACTGACTAAATACATTTCTGGTCACGGTAATGTGTTGGGCGGTGCTGTTATTGATACCGGTCTGTTCAATTGGAAAGGCTTTGGAAACATTAAAAGCGCTTACCAAGTTGCCGATGAAGCCCAATGGGGTTTAACCCAAATTAAGAAAAAAGGGTTACGAGATTTAGGCGCCACACTGGCCCCTCAGTCTGCAACCGCTATCGCGTTAGGTATGGAAACGTTAAGTTTGCGCCTTAGTAGAGCGTGTGAGAATTCACAAAAACTTGCGATGTTTTTAGACAACCACCCCAAAGTAAAACACGTATTTTACCCTGGGCTGGCAAGTCACCCGCAGCACTTTATGGCGCGAGAGCAGTTAAAAAGAGGCTATGGGGCTATTCTTAGCTTTACCCTTATTGATGATATTGACCCAGTTCAATTCTTAAATGCCCTAGAGTTGGTAATTTGCGCTACGCACTTAGGTGATAACCGTACGCTGGCATTGCCTGTTGCTCCAACGATTTACTTTGAAAATACAGCAGAAGAGCGTGAAGCCATGGGCGTTTCAGATACCATGATAAGAATATCGGTAGGTATTGAAGATACCGACGATCTTATTAATGATTTCACGAATGCCTTTGACCGCAAATACGCAGCAGAATAAATTGTCGGTTTCATTGATTTAACGTTAATTTCACTTTTTGTTCGTCATCGGAGCAGTAACGAACAAAAAGTGGTGTTACTATCAATTTTGCAAGAAGTAGCTTGGTCCTTTTCATCGCATTAATTCTCTTAGTTGTGTTGTGGCAAACTCGATTGATTCTGGGTTAGCAGTGAGAGGATCAGCTTCTTGCCCCTTCTTTCCCTTTAAATTCTGCCAGTCGTGCTCTGTTTAATTTACCGTTTTGAATTCTTGCTAGTGATTTTTACGTTTGAGCTTTTACGTTAGTAAATTCTATAATACGGGCCATTCATCAATCAAATTCGAACGATAAGCGGGTATTTTCCTAATATATATTCGATTTAAAGTCTCTTATTATTTACACACTAAATTAATAGGAGAAATGTAATGACGTCTATTCTTGTTGTGTATTCAAGCCTTAATGGCGAAAACAGTAAATCAACCGAGCTTGCTGACTATTACCTTCAGTCACTTGAGGGCGACGAAACATCGGTAACAAAAGTTGATGTAGCAGAACTTGCGTTGGCACATTTAACGGGTGAAGAAATGCAAGCGTGGATGACAGACGCTAGCGAGCGCACTTCATCACAAAAGAGTTTAGCCGCGATTTCCGATGATCTTGTAGCACAACTTCAAGCGGCAGACGAAATTGTACTGGCCGTTCCTATGTACAACTTTGGTATTCCTTCATCACTTAAAGCCTATTTCGACCGTATTGCACGAGCGGGTATTACCTTTAAATACACGGAAACTGGGCCGGTAGGCTTGCTTGAAGGCAAGCAGGCGAAGGTGTTTGCTAGTCGAGGCGGCGTTTACGAAGGCGGCGACTACGATACACAAACACCATACTTAACTCATTTTTTAAATTTCATCGGTATTACTGATGTGAAATTTGTTTATGCAGAAGGACTTAGCATGGGTGAAGACAGTGCTAATGAAAGTATCGCTAATGCGAAGGCTAAAATAATTGAACTAACCCAAAAAAACGCTGACTAAATCTATGCAGTTAGCAAAACGCAATGAGTGCGTTTCAGCTAAAGTGTGTTCCAAGTTGAGTGTGCTTGATTGCCCCGCATATTATGCGGGGCTTTTTTATGCGCGGTTTTTATTCAGAGATTTTTATTAGTGGTGTTTAAATCAGAGATTTGTCGAATTGAGTAATTTTCACCTAGGGTTTACAGCCTAATAGTCAATCACTCGATTCTCTGGGTATAATGCGGGCATAACTAAAAAATAAAGTCGTTATTATGCAGAAATTTTCCTCACTTGTTTTAGCTTCTAGTATTACGCTCCTGCTTAGCGGATGCGCCAATACAGATTCAACTACTGAATTAAACGCTAAAAGAAGCGCCGCCCAAAGTGACACCCTTTCATCTAGGGCACCTAAAAGTATCCGTAATGAGCCAATTGCTTCCTACACTCCCGACATTGAGCAGGGCCCTGTACAGTATTCAGAAAACGGTGAGATTACCTTAAAACAAATTATGGCCGACCCACAATGGTTAGGCAGAGCGCCGACTAATATGGGGTGGTCAATTGATGGTAGCCACATTGTTTACGAAAGAGAACAACCTAACAGCCAGCTAAAAGATGTTTATATCGCGAGTCTTGATGCGGCAGATAAAAGTGTAAAAGCACCTTTATCTCAATTACATCAATATAAATACGATGAGCGGGTAGAGCGTGAAGACGGTGTCATTGCTTATCGATTTAAAGACAGCGTATATGTGCAATTTGCCAACGATGAAGTGGTACAACTTACCCGTGGTGGCAGTTTTCTCTCGTCACTATCTTTTATGACTGACGGGCGTTTAATGGCGTTAAGTGGCAATAGCGCCATTGCCATAAACCTGACTAACGGTAGCAGGGAAGAATTGGTGAGTTGGTCATTCAGTGATGCACCAGAACCCGTAGCTGCGCCAAAAGATTATATTGCCGAGCAGCAGCAATCATTAATTCAATACATTGCTAAAAAGCGTAAAAATCGTGAAGCCAAGGCGAAAGCACAAGACACCCTAGCGGCAAATAACACTAGCATTGCACCTGATGCATTTTATTTTGATAAAACCCATAAGCTGGTGGGCGTGAGTGTCTCTCCGAAAGGGAATTTCGCGATTGTGGCGACTACGCCAGATACGCCTTCCCGAGATGATAGTGACATTATGCCGCACTATATTCAGGAAGATAGCCGTATCGCCAGTAAGCCTGTACGTAGAAAGGTAGCTGACGCAGAACCCATAAATCATCAGCTTTGGCTTTTAGACTTAGCAAGCGGTGAAAAGTCTCTATTAAATTACTTTAGCTTACCCGGCTATAACGACGATGTATTAGCCGAAGTGAAGGCTGAAAATGCAGAAGCTAAAGGTGAGCGTTATGATGTGAACCGCTTACCAAGACCTATTACTTTGCTGTCTAGCTGGAACTGGCAAAAGCCATCTATAAGCTGGCACAAAGACGGTGAGCAAGTTGCGGTAATGGTAGAAGCGTGGGACAACAAGGATCGCTGGATTGCCACGGTAGACCTCGATAACCAACGTTTAGTGAACCAACATCGCTTACATGATGATGCATGGGTAAACTATCGCTTTAACAGCTTTGGTTGGTTTAATAACAGCGAAACCCTGTACTATCAGTCCGAACACTCAGGCTATGCGCACCTTTATACGCAAGCGTTGGGTCAAGCCCCTAAAGCGTTAACACAGGGGACGTTCATTACCGATAGCCCTACGTTGTCTAATGATGACATGTGGATGTACTTTACCGCGAACAGTAAACACCCTGGTATATTCGAAGTTTATCGCGTGAAGGCTACCGGCGGCGAAGTTGAAGCGCTAACCAATCTCAACGGTTTAACAGAGTATGAACTTAGCCCAGATAACACCACATTAGTGTTAAGCCACGGTAAAGTATCTCGCCCGCCTGAGCTTTATGTTAAAGCGGTAGATAGCACGCAAGCAGCAACTAAAATTACCGATACGGTTAGCGACGCGTTTACCGCTATGCCTTGGGCAGTGCCTAACGTGGTGGCCATTCCATCTAGTCACACCGATGCGCCTATTTATGCCCGTGTTTACTTACCGAAAGATTATCAAGCAGACAAGCCGCTAAAAGCCGTAGTCTTTAATCACGGTGCAGGTTATTTGCAGAATGCCCACTTAGGGTGGTCTTTGTATTTCAGAGAATACATGTTCAATAGCATGCTAGTGCAACAAGGGTATGTGGTACTTGATATGGACTACCGTGCCTCGGCTGGTTACGGGCGAGACTGGCGTACCGCTATCTACCGCAACATGGGGACGCCTGAAGTACAAGATTTACGCGATGGGGTTAATTGGTTAGTAGAAAACGCCAATGTGGATCGTAACCGAATAGGCACATACGGGGGCTCTTATGGTGGCTTCTTAACTTTCATGTCTATGTTTAACGCACCGGATCTTTTTGCGGCTGGTGCAGCGCTTCGCCCAGTAACGGATTGGGCGCATTATAACATTGGGTATACGTCTAACATCCTGAACACCCCAGATGTTGATCCTATTGCTTATGAGCGCAGTTCACCTATCTATTTTGCAGAAGGGCTAGAGAAGCCACTGTTAATTAACGCCCCCATGGTTGATGACAATGTGTTCTTCCATGATACGGTTCGATTAGTTCAGCGCTTAATTGAGCTAGAAAAAGAGAACTTTGAAACGGCTATTTACCCAGTAGAGCCACATGGCTTTGTGCAACCAAGTTCTTGGTTAGACGAATACCGCCGAATCTATAAATTATTCGAAGAGAACTTGTAGTTAGTTAAGGCTGGTTATTAAGATAAAAAAACGCCCCTATACAGGGGCGTTTTTGTTTTAACCAGGAATAAACACGAGCAACTGAATATTCATCGTTTCTTAGCGGTTAACCACATAAGTGTAAAGATGATCAATCCACTTGCCGCACCGAATAAGTGCGAATCAATGGCGACTTTGGCGTCAATCAGTGCAGCCACCTGCGCACTACTGCCCGATATTTGTTCATAAACCACTTTTAGCGCAACGCCGCCTAGTAAAATCCAACCAGAGCGCATCTTATTCATAATATCCATTAGCGCGCCCCATACAAAAATACCGTGCAGCGCACCAGATAGCCCCGCATACCAAATAAGATCTTCAGAAAACAGGTAAAGGCCTGCACTTGTGCCTAAGCTGCACCATACAAATACTTTTAAGAACCGACCTATTCGGTAATGTTCACCGTGTAGTGCCCACAGTAAGGTAAGGCCTGATAAATTCAGCAACAGGTGATACCCATTGGTATGCACAATATTGCCAGACAATAAGCGCCAGGTTTCAAGCCCTTGAATGGCGAAACGATCGTAAGCTAACCACTCACCAGAGAGGGGTTCTAAGAAAAAAGCGACGATAGCGCAAAGCGCTAAAATAAGTGGGCCTACGCTATACTTAGGTGAGACCGGTAGTGACATCATCATTGTTATTTATTTTAGTAATCCGTGTGTGCTGGGTATGATACATAAAATTGCCAGTAGGGTGGAAAGCGTTATCGGTAAAATTGCTTTTTTCATCGGCTTCCGCCTATATAACAATCATAAAAAAGTAAAGAGGTGACAGATGTCTCTAATTTTAAGTGAAAAGAAAAATGGGATCTTGACGATCACCATTAATCGCCCAGAGAAGAAAAATGCCTTAACCCGAGAAATGTATCAGGCCATGGCTGACGCATTATTCAGTATTGAAAATGACGATAGCATTAAGACAGTGCTGTTTCGTGGCGAAGGGGACTGTTTCACTTCAGGTAACGACATTAGTGATTTTGCCGGGCGCAAAGAAGGGGATGACGTTAATGAGTCGGCGGCATTTATGCGCGGGCTAATAAACTGCAAAGTGCCGGTGGTGGCACAAGTGCATGGTATGGCTGTGGGTATAGGCACGACTATGCTTTTACATTGTGATTTTATCTATGCTGAGACAAACACCCGATTTGTTCTACCATTCATCAACTTAGGTCTTGTTCCTGAATTTGCTTCAAGTTATCTTCTTCCGAAACTGGCTGGGCATGTAAAAGCCAGTGAGTGGCTGATGTTAGGCGAACCATTTGGCACAGAAGATGCCTGTCAGTTTGGGTTAATTACTGGTAGCTATTCTGCCGAGGAGTTAACCGAGAAAGTGGCATCGGTATGTAAAAAGCTGGTGGCAAAGCCCTCATTTGCATTGATGCAAACCAAATCACTGTTAAAGAATGATGTGGAATCTACCCATCACTATATGGATATTGAATTCGATGTGTTTGGTCAAGCTATGGATTCAGAGGCAGCGCGTGAAGCGTTTGATGCGTTTTTGTCAAAACGTCCGATCAATCCGGAGAAATTTAAATAAAGAGGAAGTCATATTTTGAAACGTGGTTCATGGTTTAGTTCATCGTTTTTAGCCATTGCAGTTTCAAGCTGCCTGTTGGTGTCTGCTAATGCACAACAAGTAAGAGAAGTCGGGGAGCCAGAGGCGGCCACAGGATACGTGGATAAAAAAGCGTTTGCTGCTGAAGATTACATGGTGGTAGCGGCTAACCCATACGCTTCATGGGCAGGCAAAAACATTTTGGCAAAAGGTGGAAGCGCCATTGATGCTGCCGTTGCAGTCCAATCAATGTTATCGCTTGTTGAACCACAGTCCTCTGGTATCGGTGGTGGTGCGTTTATATTGTATTGGGACAATAAAAACAAAGTGCTACACACCTTTGATGGCAGAGAAACCGCGCCTGCGGCCGTAAACGCTCATTGGTTTATGGAGGGTAACAAGCCGATGCGTTGGCTTGATGCTGTAGTAGGCGGAAAATCGGTAGGTGTACCTGGCGCTATTAAAGCGCTAGAAACCGCACAAAGTGAATTCGGCAACTTGCCGTGGAACTCACTGTTTGACGATTCTATTAAAACAGCGACCGAAGGGTTTCGTGTATCTCCACGACTGGCTAAGCTTATTGCCCTTGACTACCACCCGGGTTTAAAAACGTTTCCCACCAGTTCTACGTATTTCTTTCCTGCAGGGCTTCCGTTAAAAGAAGGCGCAATACGTAAGAACAAGCAATTGGCTAAAACGTTGAAGGGTCTTGCCGCAAACGGCACTGATTACCTTTATAAAGGCGAACTGGCAGAAAAAATCGTTAAAACGGTGAATTCTGCTTCAATCAACCCAGGTCAAATGACGACAGAAGACTTGGCCGCCTACGAACCTATTCGACGTGAACCGGTTTGTGGCTTGTATCGTGAAAAGCAGATTTGTGGCATGGCACCGCCAAGTTCGGGTGGTATTAACGTTTACCAAATTCTGAAAATGTTAGAAGGGCAGGATTTTTCTTCCTTCACGCCTGATTCTGTAGAGTTCGCCAACGTTTTCACGCAATCAAGTGCATTGGCTTACGCTGACAGAGAAAAATACATAGCGGATAGTGATTTTACCAACCTACCGTTTGCCGCCATGATTAACACTGCTTATTTACACCGCCGCGCTGAAGGTATTGCACCAGATAAGAAGTGGCGACGTGTGCGTGCGGGTAACCCATACGGCGATGCCAATATTAGTCTTGGCAGCAACATGGAGCAGCCAAATACATCGCACTTCTCTATTGTCGATAAAGAGGGCAATGCGGTGTCGATGACCACAAGCATCGAATTTATGTTTGGTTCGGGCTTGATGGTTGGAGGTTTCTTGCTAAATAACCAATTGACCGACTTCTCGTTCTCACCTACACAGAATCGTTTCCCTGTACCTAACCGTGTTGAGCCAGGTAAGCGCCCTCGAAGCGCGATGAGCCCAACAATGGTATTCGACAAGGAAGGTGACTTAGAAGTGGTAGTAGGCTCTCCTGGTGGCTCTCGTATTGTAAGTTACGTGGCTCAAACGTTAGTAGGTGTGTTGGATTTTGGATTAGACATACAACAGGCTATTAATTTGCCTAAAATCACCAACCGAAATGATTACACCGCCCTTGAAAAGGGAACGCCTATTGCTGAGCTTGAAGCGCCGTTAAAAGCGTTAGGGCATAATGTAAAGGTTGTCGACCTAAACAGTGGTTTACACGGTATTCAAATTAAGTCGGGTAAGATTATTGGCGGTGCCGATCCAAGACGTGAAGGCGTTGCGGTAGGGCGTTAAGGTAGTTAGTCTAAGCTGCTAAATTCAAGCTGCTAAATTCATGCTACGCGTTAGCACTATATTAGCACTGTAGCTAAATACTAAAAGGCTGTTCGAATCATACATTCGAACAGCCTTTTTTATTACATAAAATGGTCTGGGTGAATTTGAGATACTTTCCACATACCATCTTCTTTAATGAGATCTAAACTGCGCAAGTCTTCAATTTTATCGTCATCGTACATTCCACTTAAAAACACGGTAACCGTTGCCTTCTCTGAGAACTCAGAGCGCCCAACACTGTTACCGCTTTGCGGGGTAATAATCACAGTGTCGTATTTTAAATTTAATAGATGACGCTGTACGTTTCTGTTGCTGTGGTAATTGGTCAGAATTCTAGCCAAACGATCGGACGACAGGCTAATTGCAACATCAAGATTATCATCTTCATAAACGCTTTTTAGAAATGTCACTGCCGAATACTCTGGTGTACTGTCGGCTAGCATACCGTAGCGACCCATTCCTTCTTCTTTTTCTTCACATCCTGCTAAACAAAGCACGCTAAGCAAAACGGCATACAAACCAAAACGAAAAGAACGCATTAATGACAACCCCAAAATAAGATAAAGGAAAATGATCGCGCATATTATCGTGACTCATCCGATGAGACGCAAGCCAATAAGTCTTAATCTTTCGAATAACATTCACTAATTTCTTTAACGAATCTCTTAAATTACAGTCTTTAGATAAAGATAGTTGAGATGAAAGGTTTTGAGTTCTTTTTTGCTAAAAACAAAAGTATAACGATGATTAACGCTATGCCTTTATAGGGTATCTTAAAACAAAAAACGAGGCCGAAGCCTCGTTTTGTTATTTTACTCGTACCCGCGTAACGGGGTGGTAAAGCTAATTATTGTGTTTCTTCTTGGTCGCCAAATGCGCCCGCAAATAATGGGCTACTTAGGTAACGCTCGGTACCACTGGCTAGTAGTACAACTACAATCTTGTCTTTATTCTCTGGACGCTCAGCAAAGCGTTTTGCTGCCACTACTGCTGCACCAGAAGAAATACCGGCAAGAATACCTTCTTCGGTCATCAAGCGGTGAGCCATCTCCATACATTCATCGTTGGTTACTTGCTCAACTTCGTCAATCAAGCTTAAGTCCAAGTTACCTGGAATGAAGCCTGCACCAATACCTTGAATTTTGTGTGGCCCAGGTGTTAGTTCTTCACCATTCATCGCTTGGGTAATAACCGGCGAGTCAGTAGGCTCTACCGCAATAGAGGTAATAGCTTTACCTTGGGTGTTTTTAAGGTAACGGCTAACACCAGTAATGGTTCCGCCTGTACCTACGCCTGCTACGAATGCATCTACTTTACCGTCGGTGTCATTCCAAATTTCAGGACCTGTGGTCTTTTCGTGAATAGCAGGGTTAGCTGGGTTATCGAACTGCTGAAGTAACACGTACTTTTCAGGATCAGATGCCACAATTTCTTGTGCTGCGGCAACCGCACCCTTCATGCCTTTTGGCGCTTCCGTTAATACTAAGCTTGCACCAAGGGCTTTTAATAGCTTTCTGCGCTCTAAGCTCATGCTGCTAGGCATGGTAAGCGTTAGTTTGTAACCACGTGATGCTGCAACAAACGCAAGGGCAATACCTGTGTTACCACTGGTAGGCTCTACAATTTCTTTACCTTGGGTAAGCACGCCACGTTTTTCCGCGTCCCAAATCATATTGGCGCCAATACGACATTTAACGCTAAAGCTAGGGTTACGAGACTCTACCTTTGCGTAAACATTACCAGAAGTAACGCGGTTTAATTTAACTAGAGGCGTGCGGCCAATAGAAAGAGAGTTGTCGTCAAATACTTGCATTATTAATCCTTACCTAGTTAGGAAATCCCAGCAGTCGTGATCTGTACGACCTTTATAATAGTTAATAATTCATAGCCTGAATTAGGGGATTTCGTCATACCCCTATATCATTGGTCCCAAACGTGAAAATGCAAAGTGCTTTTTCGCTATATGTTATTGTTATTTTACATGACGAATCAGAACGAAAGAGGTAAAACCAGAATGGCTTTTAGTGGAACGTCGAATTATATCGCTACAAAAGATTTGCAACTTGCCGTGAATGCTGCCATTACGCTAGAGCGTCCACTGCTTATCAAAGGTGAGCCGGGCACCGGTAAAACCATGTTGGCAGAGGAATTAGCAGAGAGTCTTGGTACCGAATTAATTCAGTGGCACATCAAATCTACTACAAAAGCACAACAAGGCTTGTACGAATACGATGCCGTATCTCGTCTTCGTGATTCACAGCTAGGCGACGATCGTGTCCACGACATTGGCAATTATATTGTTAAAGGAAAATTGTGGCAGGCATTTGAGGCGGGCAATCGTCCTATTCTATTAATTGATGAAATAGATAAAGCGGATATTGAGTTTCCAAACGACTTATTGCTTGAGCTCGATAAGATGGAATTCTTTGTTTATGAGACTCAAGAGCGCGTAGTGGCCAAAGTACGCCCCATTGTAATTATCACATCAAATAATGAAAAAGAGCTGCCAGACGCCTTCCTACGTCGTTGTTTCTTCCATTATATTAAATTTCCTACCCCTGAAGAAATGCAGCAAATCGTAGATGTGCATTTCCCTGACTTAAAGAAAAAGCTGCTTGATGAAGCATTAAAAGCTTTCTTTGAGATTAGAGACGTACCTGGGCTTAAGAAAAAACCGTCTACATCAGAACTTATCGACTGGTTGAAACTGCTGGTGGCTGAAGACATTCCACCTGAAGCTTTGCAATCTAAAGACGGTAAAGCCGCAATTCCACCACTTTATGGTGCATTACTTAAAAACGAGCAAGATATTCACTTGTTCGAAAAATTGGTATTTATGGCGCGCCGCTAATGCTTATTCAATTCTTTTTCACGCTGCGAAAATATCAAGTAAAGGTAAGCTTGCGAGAGCTACTTGATTTACTCCACGCCTTGGAAAAGCATATTGTTTATGCAGATTTAGAAGGCTTCTATAGTTTGTCTCGAACCATTATGGTGAAGGACGAATCTCAATACGATAAATTCGACCGGGCATTTGCCGATTATTTTGAAGGGGTGGAATCTATCGATTTATTCGGTAAAGAAATCCCCGAAGAATGGTTACGTAAGCAAATCGAGAAAACCTTAAGTGCAGAAGAGCGTGAAGCACTGCGACAGTCTGGCGGTCTAGAAGCCTTAATGGATACCCTTAAAAAGCGCCTTGAAGAGCAAGAAAAGCGACATCAAGGTGGCAACAAGTGGGTTGGTACGGGGGGAACGTCTCCCTTTGGCGCGTATGGCGACAACCCTGAAGGTATTCGTATTGGTCAAAAAGGCAACCGTCGTAACTCTGCGGTAAAGGTATGGGATAAGCGCGAGTTTAAAAACTTATCTGCCGATGTTGAGCTAGGCACAAGAAATATTAAAGTGGCTTTGCGTAAATTACGTAAGTTCGCCAGAACCGGTGCCAGTGAAGAACTTGATGTGGCCACCACTATTGGTGAAACGGCCAAAAAAGGGGGCATGTTAGATATTCACATGTCACCCGAGCGTCATAACGCGGTAAAGGTGTTAATGTTTTTTGATGTGGGCGGCTCTATGGATCCTCACGTCAAAACTACCCAAGAGCTCTTCTCCGCAGTGCAGAGTGAGTTTAAATACCTTGAGTACTTCTATTTTCATAACTGCGTGTATGAAGAAGTATGGAAAGATAACCTGCGCCGTGAAAAAGAGCGGGTATCGGTTCACGATATTATTCACCGTTACGGTAAAGACTATAAAGTCATCTTTGTTGGCGATGCCACCATGGGGCCTTATGAGATTACCTATCCTGGTGGAAGTGTAGAACATTGGAACGAAGAGCCAGGTAGTGCGTGGCTAGGCCGTATACTGAACCACTTTAATAAAGCGGTATGGTTAAACCCACAAGCTGAGAACTATTGGCCTTATTATTCGTCTATTTCAATTATTAAAGAGATTGTTGAAGACAGAATGTACGGGCTCACCCTTGAAGGGCTAACCCAAGCCATTAAAGCGCTTAGCCGTTCACGTTAGAGTATGTTTCGTTTCGAAAGCATGTATAACGAGTACTGATGAATACAGTTAACACAGTGAATGTGGCAAATACGGCAAATACCGTAAAACCCCTAATTTAACATGAGTAAGCATGATTAAGATTGCAAGCATACTGTTGGCGGGTGGGGAAAGTAAGCGTTACGGCAGTAACAAGTTACTTTCCCCGCATTATCATGGATTGCCGTTAATCCAATACTCATTAGGGCAGTTACAAGCACTTCACCTTGACGCTACTTATGTGGTTACTGGCCGTTGGCATAGCGATATTGTCGATGTAATCTCATTAGATGCTAGCGAAAATAGCAATCGGCCTAACGTATGTTACAACCCGTTATGGCATGAAGGTATCGCTTCTAGTATTCGCAGTGGAGTTAGCAATGCTATGCAAGCAAACGACAACCAGTACACCCACGTGTTGGTGCACTTAGCAGACTTAGCCAGTGTCACCACCGCCACACTGCACGCATTGCTCAGCGAAATACCATCAAACCCCAATCACATCATTTACAGTCAGTGGCAGAATCGTCGAGGTGAAATAAAAGCAACAGTGCCTGCTATTTTTCCAAAAGCGGCATTCGATAACATGCTTGCGTTAAGCGGTGATAAAGGCGCAAAGAAAGTGATAGAAGATTGGAAAAATAAAGGGCAGGCCATTGGGGTGAATCATCCCGAGTCTGCATTTGATATTGATGCGCCTAGTGATTGGGAAGCCTATCGGAACACAAACGTGTAACCGATAGGCATAGCATCTATTAGATTAGGTGGCGTAGCGGTAGCTTGGTCGCTGAATATAATAAAGTCTTGCGCCTAGCATAATTGCAGCTGCACTTAACCCCACAATAAATCCAATCCAAAAGCCGCCAGCAGACATAGGCTCTGCCGTTATCCAATTAGTTCGACCCAATATTACGCCGGTGGGCAGTCCAATTAACCAGTAAGACACAAATGTAATAATAAACATAGCGGTAGTGTCTTTGTAACCACGCAACGCATTGGCTGATATCACTTGTATAGCGTCTGAAAGTTGGAAAATAGCCGCATAAATAAGTAGGGCATTCGCCATTTGGTAAACTGCATCGTCGCTGGTATAAAGTCCAATGATGAAAGCTTTGGCACTAAGCGTGAAGGTTGCAGTACAGGCAGCGGTAACAAACCCAATTAAAATTGAACACTGAGCGGCAATTTTAGCTTGCCGTCTATTGTTTTGACCAATGCGATAACCAATTCGAATCGACGCTGCCATGCCAATGCTCATGGGTATCATAAACATGAGTGCTGAGAAATTAAGGGCTACTTGGTGTGCGGCAACGGTGGTTGAACCGAAAGGCGCTAGCAACAATGCCACTACCGCAAACAAGGTCACTTCAAACAGCAATGTCATGGCGATAGGAAGGCCAAGCTTAAAGGTACGCTTTATGGCCACTACAGACGGCTTGTAGTACGTATCAAACAGTTGGTATTTTTTGAGTGCTGGGCTAAATCGTACGTAAATGAAAGTAGCAATTAGCATGGTATAAATCACAATGGCTGTTGCGACACCACAACCTGCGCCACCAAAAGCGGGAATAGGGCCCACGCCGTAAATAAACAGGTAGTTACCTATAATATTAGCCATTAAACCAATAACGGTAATTAACATGGTGGGCTTAGTTTTACCTAACCCTTCACAGTAGTTTCGTAGCCACTGATAAAGTGCAAAACCTGGCATGGCACACAGTACATAAATCACATAATCTACGGTAATAGTATGAAGCTCATCTGCCATAGGGAATAGCGATACGATGTTGCTGGCAAAGGGAATAAGGGCGGCCACCGCTAAACCAACGAAACACACTAAGTAGCCTGCTTGTTGACTGGCATTGGCAATGCCGGTTATGTCTTTTGTACCTTGAAGCCTTGAAATAATCGGTGGTAAGGCAAGTGCAATACCTTGTATAAAGCATAATAAGGGAACGGTAATACTAAAACCCAGAGCCACTGCAGCCATATCAGTGGCACTATAACGCCCCGCCATAATCGTATCGCTTACGCCCATCAGCATTTGGGTGATTTGCGCAATTAGTAATGGCCAAGCCAGCTTTATTATATCTCTACCTTCAAGTAGATAACGTTTGTTCTTCAAGGTTACAAATCCGATTCAGGTGAAAGTAAATCAAAAGGGATAACAGGCAAAGTGGTGCCTTTTTCAACATGACTGATGTCTTCGTGAATTATCATTAAACAATTTGCTGCGGTGATAGATGTCATTACACCAGAGCTTTGTTTGCGAAACGGCGTGACGAGAAGATTGAAGTTTTCATCGTAGGTCATAGTAGCGCGCTGAAAATCTCGTCGGCCAGCACGACGTTTAATGTCACAAGTTACTGTGGCATTAACAGTTAGCGGCTTACGAACGTGGCGTTCACCCTGCATTTTTCTAATTAACGGCGTAACAAGAAGTTTAGCGGTTACAAAGGCAGAAACAGGATTGCCAGGCAAACCACAAAATAAGGTGTTACCAATATGACCTAGAGCGAAAGGTTTGCCCGGTTTAATTGCAACTTTCCAAAAATCGATGCTGCCCAAAGCGTCTATCACATCTTTCACATAATCGGCATCGCCAACAGACACACCGCCACTACTTACCATCACATCTACTCGCTCGCTTGCTTCTTTAAACAGGCTGGTGAGTGATTGTTCGTCATCTTTTACAATGCCGAAATCAATGATTTCTACCCCTAACTCTGAGAGCAAGGCGCTAACACCAATTCGGTTCGATTCATAGATTTGAGTGGGTAAACAAGGTTCGCCGGGTTGAGCCAGTTCAGAGCCTGTGGCGACCACGCCCACCTTAACTTGTTTCACTACTTCTACCGTGGTTAGGCCTTGTGAAGACAACAGCATAAGGTGCTGTGGCTGTAATCGAACGCCTTGATTTACCAGTGACTGTCCAATTTTAATATCCGCTTCTTTGTTGCGAATATTTTCACCACAAGCATGTTGCTTATTAATACTTACTTGATTGCCTTCAGTAGACGTATTTTCAACCATGACTACAGCATCCGCACCTGGAGGTACTGGCGCGCCCGTCATTATCTTAATTGCGTGACCAGGTTTTAATGGTTCGTCTGCGGCCATACCAGCGGTAATCGTGCCCTGAATAGGCATAAGCGTGTCTGGTTGACTACTAGCTGCATTGATAGCGAAGCCATCCATTGCTGAGTTATCCCACGGGGGCACAGAGAGTGTAGCGTGTACTTCAGAGGCAGTAATTCTTCCTAGGGCGCGGCTCAAGGCAATGGTTTCAAATTCACCTAAGGTGCTAGTTGCATCAATCGCTTTTTCTAATGCGTGTTCTAACGATAACCATTTTGAAGACATGAAAACCACTCCCTAATTTGAGGGTGGGGATTATCACCTAAATCAGTCAATAAACCAATGTATTAGGCAATGACGATAAGGACATTATAAAAAAACGGCGCTATAAGCGCCGTTTGGAAGAGGTGAATGGAAAGCTCAAGAAACTAATGTTACTCAAAGACTCGGTTACTCAAAGTCTTGGTTGCTTATCCAAAGCGTTTGATAGGGTTTCAATTGCAAAAAGGCATCCGACAAAGCAATTTGTTGGCGAGTCACAAGATCTATCCAGTTATCAGTACCAATTAAGTTGATATCTGACAGTAAAATAGTTTGCTCTTCATCTGACACATTACTAATACAGAAGATACTTTGCTTTCTGTCTAAGCTTTGGCGCCAGTAACCGAAAATACTTTCATTAAGCTGCAATGTAAACTGTGTGGCATTCGGGTGGAATGCAGGCTGCGCTTTACGAATTCGAATTAATTGAGACAATCGCGTCAACACTTTATGATGCTGAGAGTAGGGCGAATCAAGCAAAGCTTCAAGCTCTTTGAAATCCCAACGTCTGCGGTTAATCGAACGATTTTGGCCTGTATTTGCGACTTTTTCATAGTCGTTAGACGTACCCAATAAACTATGAATATAAATACCTGGAATACCTTCCATTCCCAGCATAATAGCATGTGCACAGATGAATCTGTCTATTTGCCATTTATCAGGGCCTTTTGTCGTTCCCTGTAACGCATCAAATAACGTAATGTTTATTTCATAAGGCTTTTGTTGCCCATGATCAGACGCGCGCCAGGAAATTTTGCCACCAAAGTTTTGCATGGTATGTACAAGTTCTGAAATTTCTTCATCATCTAACAACCCTTCGGCAGGGCGAAGGCCAATCCCATCGTGCGATGCAATGAAGTTAAAGTATGCCGTACCATTTTGCGCAGGTGGCATGCTCATCATCCAGCTCTTTAAGTACTTACAATTACCGGTCACTAAGGTGTTTACCAATAATGGCGGTAATGAAAAGTTATAAATAGCATGGGCTTCATTGGCATTACCGAAATAGGTCAAATTTTCCCTATTGGGAATATTGGTTTCGGTAATGATAATAATCGACGGGTCGACATGTTCAATCAGGGTACGAATTAACCTAATAACCTCATGAGTTTGAGGAAGATTAATACAGTTGGTGCCCACAAGTTTCCACAAAAACGCCACGGCATCTAAGCGGAATATTTTTGCGCCCTTGTCGATATACAAACGAATGATATCAATGAACGTAAGAAGTACCTTAGGGTTCCTGAAATCAAAATCGACTTGATCGTGACTGAAAGTACACCAGACATGTTTAATGCCATCTTTGGTTTCTGTTTCACGCAATAGCGGCGAAACCCTAGGGCGGGTAACGATAGATAAATCGTCCGCTGGATCCCCAGTAAAGAAGAAATCTGAACCTGGACCTTCACCTTTGATGAAATTATCGAACCATACACTGCGTGCAGAACAGTGATTAATGACCAAGTCAGTCATTAACCCGTAGTCTTTCGCAATGGCTTCAATATCGTCCCAACTGCCTAAGGCCTCATTCACACTTGAATAGTCGATAACCGAAAAGCCATCGTCTGAACTGTATGGAAAAAAAGGCAGAATATGCACATTATTGATGGTGTTCTTACTATAACGATTTAAAAAGCGATTAAGGGTAACGAGCGGTCGCTCGTCGCCATCAATAACGCTATCGCCATAGGTGATCATGATGATGTCTTCCTCGTCCCAATAATTAGAATGGGATTGAGGAAGCGTAACATCTTCATCAGGCTTAATGCCCATAGTCTCCATTAGAGACATGGTTAAGCTTTCTAATGAATGCTCAAGGGGCACGTCCGCATAGATATATTCTAGATGGTGCTTCACTTTGTCATGGAGTACTTGCCATGTCATTGTCTATTACTCCATAAATTCTGCGGTGTCAGCTTCAACGGCCTCCAGCAAGCGCTCGAGAATATCTGGCACAGCGCTGGTTACTCGGTTCCAACTTGGAATGAAAGGGGTTTCCATTGGGTTTTCTAAGAAGTTCTGACCCGCTTTCATAATGTTACTGGCAAACATTTCAACTGCTTTTTCTTCACTGTGAATATCAAGAGTAAGACCGTTCATTACTGCATCGTTGTGATAGGTCTCAATGAAGTCTAGCGCAATTCTAAAATAGGTCGCTTTGATAGAGCGGAACATCTCGTTACTAAAGGTATAACCTTGAGTAGCAAGTTTTCTAAAGATGGCTTTAGTAATGTCGATAGACATTTTAGATAAGCCACCATGTTCATCATTAAGCGACAAATCTTGGTGTTTGTGATCATAAATATCACAAATGTCGGCTTGGCAAAGACGATTGTGTGAATAGTTGCGATGCATTTCAGACAACACGCCAATTTCTAGGCCCCAGTCACTTGGAATGCGAATATCGTTTAGCACGTCGCGGCGGAACGAAAACTCACCGGCTAATGGATAGCGGAAGCTGTCCATAAACTCAAGGTACTCGTTATCACCCATAATGCGCTTAAGTGCACGTAATAATGGCGTTACTAATAAGCGAGATACTCGGCCATTAATTTTACCGTTCGCTACACGGGCGTAATAACCCTTACAGAACTCATAGTTAAAGTTAGGGTTCGCGACTGGGTAAATAAGCTTCGCCAACAAGTCTTTGTTGTAAGTCACAATATCGCAATCATGCAGAGCAACAGACTCAGCACGGTTTGATGCCAATACATAGCCCATGCAATACCAAACATTACGGCCTTTACCTAATTCTTTAGGGGCAAGACCTTTTGATTGTAGTTCTTCATCAAGGGCTTTCAAGCGAGGGCCGTCGTTCCACAGTACGCGATGATGCTGAGGCAGTTTGTCGAAGAACTTAAGCGCATGTTTGTACTGCGCCATATCGGCTCTATCCAAGCCAATGACGATTTCAGATAAATAGGGTACGCCTGTTAATTCATCAACAATATGAGGTAAGGCATCACCTTCTAGTTCTGAAAAAAGAGATGGCAAGATAAGTGCCATGGGACGTTTCTGTGAAAAGCGGAGTAATTCGGCTTCTAGTTCCTCTGTTGGTCTACGAGAAAGATTATGTAAAGTTGTAACCACACCATTTTGATAAAAATCAGCCATGTGTCCTCCTGATTATAGGGATAGCAATTGAGTTAGCATTTCGTTCCAGCCTTCTGGGCCATGCAACGTGCTGGTATAAACCTCGTCTTTTTTAACGGAAGGCGGAGGATTTACCGGAGATAAAATTCGTATTGCGATATGTGCTGCTTCAAGCATAGCAATATCGTTTTTTCCATCACCAAGGGCGATGGTTTTAACATGACATTCATGTTGTCTTTGGTATTCAGCCGCTAGCCATTTAAGCGCTTGGCCTTTGTCGCAATTGCCAGATACATGGATAAATCGCCCGCCTTCTAGAGGATAAGCGCCACGCTCTTTCACTGCCGCGATAAATTTTTGTTTGTTTTCATCAGAACCTGTCCAAAGTACAGGTTCGCCAAATTGACGTTTAGCTGCTAGTGCGGCAGACGCTTCATCTAAGCCAGTACTGCTTTGAATTTCTTCTAAACTCATTTGCGAAAACTGTTTGAACTCACCTTCAAAATCCGCTTTGATTTTATCCAGCAGTTTAATCCAGTAGTTTTTATTAGATATAAAAGATTTACACCAATAGCCATCTACCCATACGGTCCCACTAGGTTTCTTTTTGAAAAAGCCATGTGGAATAAATATCGCTGCACCGTTTTCAATGATAAATGGTCCAGTAAGACCAATTTTTTCTCGTAAAGGCTGTAGCTCGGCAAAGGTTTTACTGGTGGTTGGAATAACGGGTATATCTCGTGACTCTAACGCTGTTAAAGCAGGTTTCGCCGCCTCAAAGGAGTAAGTATGGTGGTCTAACAGCGTGCCGTCCATATCGGTGAAAACGAGCGTTCTTGTCATTATTTTACTTCCTCGCCTGTTATAGTTCTTGTTTCATCTAGCGAATACACAGTGTCACAATTTGTTGGCAATGTTTTAAGTGCATGCTCGGTGAGTCGTTGGTAATTCTGAATAAACTGCGCGACTTGTTCATCGGACATTACCCCTGTAGAAGCACCCTGGGTTGCTGCAGCAAGTTTATGTTCTTGCTCTAACCGCCAGCGATAAACACATTCAAACGAGGGGGCTTTTAACATAACCCGATAATCGATTTGATCAAACAAGCTTTGGTAGTCATTTGATAATTCAGTATTAACAAACGAACGCCAAATACCAAGTGGATCTTGGTTTTCTTCTAAACTATTTATGGGTTGCTTCAAATCGGTAGCGTTTTGTGGCGTCACACCAACACACCATCCTTCCAAAATAATGATATCTGGTGGCGCAGAAATAACGGGCCACTGATTAACAGGGAAGGGATCGTCTATGGCTTTATTGAAACGGGGAAGGGCAACTTGACCACTGCCTTTAAGCTGCTTAAACGTATCAAGCGCTAAAGGCATATTGTGTGTACCTGGGACACCTCTGGTTGCAAGAAGCGGGTGAACTTTTATCGACAGCGCATTTCGCTGCGACTTATCTAAATAAAAGTCGTCAATAGAAAGGCAAACCACTTTTTTGGCGTAAATGCTGGTTAAATACGCACTAATAAAATCAGTAAGCGTAGATTTTCCCGAACCTTGGCAGCCGTTAATTCCGACCACCAATGGGGCTTTGCTTGAATTCTCCGCACTCTCTTGGTGCTTAACTAACCGTTCGCATAATGGAATGAACCATTTTTGTGCAGTGTCCGCATACGTACTTGGTAGCTGATGTGTCTTTAAAAACCCATGTATGTCCATGTTGCAACCCTATTAAATGCAGAATACGTACATCATGGGGAATATAGGTTACAACATTTATGCCAACATCACGGTTGCATTACATAGGGCTGAACTTATTTACGATTCGCGACAATCACGGCTCGTTGTGGTGCAGGATACCCCTCAATGGTGCGAGTAATATCTTCAGGGTCGAGAAAATCTTTCAATGACTGCCCCTCAATCCATTCAGTAGCACGTTGTTCATCTAAGGTGGTGAAGTTTTTATCAACGACGCGAATGTTTTCAAACCCAAGTCGCTCTAGCCATACTGTTAATGCATCTGTGCTGGGCAAAAACCACACGTTGCGCATTTGTGCATAGCGTTCGCCCGCCATTAATACGGTTTGCGCATCGCCATCTACCACCAAGGTTTCTAATACTAGCTCTCCACCTTTTCGCAGTTGATGTTTCAGCTGGGTAAGAAACTGAATAGGATCTTTGCGATGATACAGGACGCCCATAGAAAAAACGGTATCAAACGCGTTCAACGGCTGCATCTGCTCAATACCTAGTGGTAAGAAGTGAATGCGATTGTCAGGTATAAAGTGTTTGATAGCCTGAAATTGAATGAGAAAAAGCTGGGTGGGGTCAATACCTACCACGCGAGACGCATCATTCCCTAGCATGCGCCACATGTGGTAGCCGCTACCACAGCCCACATCAAGTACAGTTCTGTTTTTAAGCGGCGATATATGCGGGGCAACCCTGTCCCATTTCCAATCTGAACGCCATTCGGTATTAACGTGAATATCGTGTATATGAAAAGGGCCTTTGCGCCACGGCATAAACTGATGCAGTAAGCCTAAGATTTTCTTTTGGGTATATTGGTCTATATCATCCGCTGTACCCACTCGAACTTCATCAACAAGCGTCGTGGACGACGGTGTCGTCGTTGGGATTTTTGCAAGTAGGCGACACCATTTGTCGAATTCACCGTGTTTTTGACTTTTTTGCCATTCATCCATTTGCGCGGGCAGTGTTTGTAGCCAATGGGCTAATGGCGTATCTAAAATAGATTTGTAGCAGTCGTTAAACCACGCTGATTCTGGTTTCGTCATATTCTTCTCGGTGTTCTTCATTGTGAGTCACAGTGTTTTAAAATGTGACTCACACTGTTCTTAATGCTAAATCACGGGATGCTAATTATAAGTGTTCGTAGGGTATTAATACCCTCTTAACCGCACTGCCAACTACTTTATTGCAACTAGCGACGTAAAGTTAAAGCACTTAAACCACATCACTACATCTTTAAAGCCAACGGATTTTAATCGGGTTTCGTGTTCGCTGAAGGTATCGGTCAGCATTACGTTCTCAATGGCGGCCCGTTTTTGGCTTACTTCTAATTCACTATAACCATTGTCACGCTTAAATTGGTGGTGCAGGTCTATCAATAGTTCATTGCCAGCCATGGTGGGGTGTTTAATTTTTTCTGAAAGAATTAACACGCCACCTTCGTTCAAACCATCGTAAATTTGTTTTAATAGTGCTTCTCTATCGGCAGGCGGAATAAATTGTAATGTGAAATTCATGACGACCATAGAAGCGTTTTCTATTTGGGTATCTTGGGCATTTTGCTGAACAATGGTAATTGGGTTTGGTAGATTGAAGGCTTGAACCATTCTTCTACAACGGTCAACCATGGCATCCGAACTGTCTATACCAATTATTTCACACGGCAAATCTTGAGTGGCCCGTGCAATTGAAAAACTTGCTGCACCCAGTGAACAACCAAGGTCATACACCCTCGTATTTGGTTGTACTTTTGTTTTGGCCAATTCGCCAATAGTATGAACAATAGTTTCATAACCTGGCACCGAGCGTTGGATCATATCGGGAAAAACGTCAACTACTGACTCATCGAAGGTAAAATCTGCTACCTTTTTAAGAGGGTTTGCATAAAGTCTGTCGTGTTTTTGCACAAAATGTACTCAGCTAGCTGGAATTTGGTCGGCAATTTTACCCTCACAAACAGAAATGCCAATGGAAAACAGTAAAAAAATCAAATAAAGCGGTGATTTTTAACGAATAGGGCTTTTAGAATTAAATCGAAAGTATTAACCTAGAGATATAAGAACTAAAGGAAGCAACAACGCTAATGACAAGAATTCTTGTAGCAGATGATCATCCATTGTTTCGTGAAGCACTCAGCGGAGCGCTAGGCCCTTATTTTGAAAACGCGCAGATTCTTGAAGCTGGAAGCCTTGATGCTGCGCTAGCCATTTTAAATGAATACGATGGCATAGAGTTGGTCTTACTTGATTTAAATATGCCAGGCGGTGAATACTTTAATGGCATCATTACCTTGCGTGAACAATATCCTAATATTCCTATCGGCGTAGTGTCTGGTAGTGACACGGTGGAAGTGGTTGCACAAGTAATGAGCTTAGGTGCTCAAGGCTTTATCCCTAAGGTGTCAGCAACACGTGAAATGGCACAAGCCATTGTTGATATCATTGCGGGTAAAAAATGGCTTCCTGAAGGTATGGAAGAAGAGCTTGAGAAAGTAGACGATGAATTGAAGTTGTTGCTTCAACGATTCAGAGAGCTTACGCCTAAACAAATTCAAGTATTGTCATTCCTACGTGCAGGCTTAATGAACAAGCAAATTGCTCACGAAATGAATGTAACAGAAGCGACGATTAAGGCGCATATCAGCGCAATTCTACGTAAACTTGAAATCAACACCCGTACGCAAGCGGTGTTGTTAATGGATAAGCTTCAACTTAGCTAAAGCTTCGGCCTGGCTAGGGTTATAAACAAGTTCTACAAATTAAAAAAAGCCGGTGTTTTAAATAACACCGGCTTTTTTGTTTCTGCTGCCATTGCCGCAATTTTTAAAAGTGATAGCTCACTGTTGCATTGGGGTAATTTCACCATTTTCGGTAACGATGCCGAGCCCCTTATCGGGTACTTCACCATATGGTTTCTTTTGTGCATCACCACTTAGTTTAGTGATATAAATCGCCCAGTATTCTATGTGTGGCGTTTTATAATCTTTAAAAAAGGCGACGCCAATTTCATTTTGTTCAGCATAAAAAGGAATTTCACCCAGCAAATGCTGTTTGTGAGAGAACGAACTTTTTAATGCGTGCCACACCTTTTTTGCGGTTTGATAGCCGCCAGCCAATGCCTCAACCTGATTACTCATAGCATCGCCGTAATAGGAAGGCAGTGTTAACCCTGCGTTTCGCAAACGGGTGTTAGGGCTGCCATTTAAGAAATGCGACACTAAGCCTTCTTCTGCCATGTCTTTTGCCTTTTGTTCAGCAATGGCAACTAAGGTGGGGTTACAGTGAATTTGGGGGCGTGCTTGGTTTTTATCATTCACAATAAGCCTGGCAAGTTTTTGGGCTTGTTCTGAATTACCACACTGAAAAGTGTCAGAAGGTAATGAAACCATCGGGTACTGCGATTCAGCATGAGCAGGTGCAGTCAGTAGAAAAGCTAACCATAAAATAGCAGTGGGTTTGATGCATAAAAAAAGGCCGCCGAAGCGGCCCTTTTTAGGGAGGATTAAGCTAAGCAGCTTTGCCTCCTCGTTTCTTCATTTCGCTAGAAGAGTTTACTTTAGCCACTAATTCTTCGTGGTCGAAATCGTCCACGTTAATGGTTCTTAGTCTTCCTGCTTCTGTACGGCGAAGTAAATCAGCTTCTTCTTCGTTAATGATGTCTTCACTAAGCGCTTCATCTGCTAACGCCGCTAAACGTGTGAAAGGCAGTTTCGCTTTCTTATGTTTGCAAATGCGTTCGAAGATTGGCTCGGCTGCTAATACATCATCAAGCGTCTGTTCTAAGTCTCCGAACAAGTTACCTTCTTCACGAGAAAGGTACTGACCATAACCTAAACGACTACGTGCGCTACAAGGGGTCTGTAGCATTTGTGCAATAGCATGCTCGGTTTTATCAGAAGGCTTACCAACACGACGACCAAACGGAATAACAAGGCCACGAAGTACAACACCAATGGCTTTGTTAGGGAAGTTCGCTAAGAAGTCATCAATGGCTGTTTCAATGTCATGCAACGTGTTTTGCATTGCCCAATGAAGTAGCGGTAAGTCTTCTTTTAAGCGACCATCTTCGTCAAAACGCTTCAATGTAGTACTACCTAGGTACAAGCCACTTAAGATATCGCCTAAGCGTGCAGATAAACGCTCACGACGTTTTAAGTCGCCGCCTAACACACCCATAGAAACATCGGTAAGTAACGCTAGGTTTGCACTGTAGCCTTGCAACAGCTTGTAGTAGTGAGCGGTTTCGTCAGTGAAAGGTGCACTGCTAAATACGCCGCTAGTTAGTGAAAACCAAACACTACGAACTGTATTTGAAATGGCAAAACCAATATGCCCAAATACGGCTTTATCAAATGCGCTAATGCTTTCTTTCTTATCTTCAATTGACGCCGCTTGAATTTCTTTCAACACGAAAGGGTGGCAACGCATTGCGCCTTGACCGAATATCATCATGTTACGAGTAAGAATGTTCGCGCCTTCAACAGTAATTGACACTGGAACACCTTGGTAACCACGGCCCAAATAGTTATTTGGCCCAAGCATTACGCCCTTACCGCCATGAACGTCCATCGAATCATTAATGATTTGACGCATCTTTTCGGTAAGGTGATATTTACAGATTGCCGATATCACAGATGGCTTCTCACCTAAATCAACACCTACTGTTGAAAAGCGTGTTACGCCATCCATCAAGTATGCATTACCACCAATACGGGCTAGCATTTCTTCTACGCCTTCCATATGGCCAACAGGCATACGGAACTGACGGCGAATACGTGCGTAAGCACCAGTTGCCAATGAAACAGACTTAGCACCACCTGCAGCAGAAGACGGCAGGGTAATACAACGGCCTACTGACAAACATTCAACCAGCATACGCCAGCCTCTACCTGCCATCGCTGGACCACCGATGATGTAATCGATTGGAACGAAAATCTCGTTACCGCGAATAGGTCCATTTTGGAAAGGGGTATTCAGCGGGAAGTGACGACGACCAATTTCTAGGCCCTTTGTATCGCGAGGAATAAGTGCACAAGTAATACCTGGCTCTTTATTGTCACTTAATAAACCGTCTGGATCTTGAAGTTTAAACGCTAGACCAATTACCGTAGCTACTGGCGCAAGGGTAATATAACGCTTGTCGAAAGTTAGGCGCATACCTAGCACTTCTTCACCGTTCCATTCGCCTTTACATACCACACCGACATCAGGAATCGCGCCAGCATCTGAACCTGCTTCAGGGCCAGTTAATGCAAAACAAGGCACTTCTTGGCCTGCCGCTAGGCGCGGTAAGTAATGGTCTTGTTGTTCTTTTGTTCCATAGTGCTGAAGTAGTTCGCCTGGGCCTAACGAGTTAGGAACACCAACCGTACTTGAAAGTACTGCGCTAACACCAGCAAGCTTTTGAAGAACGCGAGACTGTGCGAACGCTGAGAACGCTAAGCCGCCGTATTCTTTTTTGATGATCATGGCAAAGAACTTATGTTCTTTAAGGAATGCCCAAATTTCAGGTGATAAATCGGCATCTTTATGGTTAATTTGCCATTCATCTACCATTGAACATACTTCTTCAACCGGCCCGTCAAGGAACGCTTGTTCCTCAGCCGTTAAGCGGCCTTTTGGAATACGGTGAAGTTTTTCCCAATCAGGCTTACCACTGAAAATATCACCGTCCCACCATACTGTACCTGCATCGATTGCTTCTTGTTCGGTGCTAGACATTTCTGGCATTACCTTTCGGTAAAACGCTAATAGTTTCTTAGTGATGTGTTGCTGACGAATATTAGAAAGGGTAAACGGCAGCGTAAGTGCTAGGAATACAATCCAACCAAGTAAACCAATATCGCCGAACAGAGTCCCTAAAATCATGACTCCACCAGCAATACACACTGCTGTTACTAAGCTGGTACGTTGATAGCTGGCAACAGCCAAAGCTAACACTACCAGTAAAAACCAAATAAAATCTGCCATACTTCGCTCCTGAGAAGGCGTTAAATGTAACGCTAATCGTTCCTCTTATTTTGGTTCATGACGCAAGATTCTGCGCAGTTATCAAATTGAGGTCAGACCAGCATGGGTTAAACCTATTATTTAATGGCCCAAAGATCAAGATTTTTACATGAATTTTGCATTAAAACTAACGCTTATAGTTTGCGCTAGCACGCTATAGCTATGGGCTAGCAGCTAGGTTGGGTGAAACGGTCAAATAATGAAAATAGAAAAGAAAAATGGAAATAGGCGGGCAGTTCCCCGCCTATTGAAGGTGTAACTTAAAGTTACTCGCTGGTGTAAGACTTCAACTTAATGTCGCCTTGCTCTTCACCATCTTTAAATTGCTGCAATCGCACTAGGGTATAGTTTAATGATGGAGCAAACCACGCGAAGGTTTCGCGAGTTTTAGAATCACGAATAAGTTTCACTTTCACCGTGTCAAAATCACCGTAAGGTAATGATAATTTTTCATTACCCACTACTTCTACACCGTAGGTACGTAACTCACCGCGATAGTTAACAAAGTCGTAAGTCAGGTTCGTTTCGCCAGATGCTAATTGATTTGCCAGGTCTACACGGTAAATTTGGTTGTCGAACTGACCGTTCCAAACAAACTCGTCGCCATCCTCTACCGCTATTTTGCCGCCGTTACCGGTATTGAAATTAACGGTGAGCTTCTTATCTGGCCCTGTACCTGTGCGAGTATAATGATATTCGATAGGTAAAACGCTGCTATCTTCTACTTTAAAAATAGAGTGCTCGTAGCGCTTGTCAGATAAAAAGAATTTAGAAACTTTGGAAGAGTAGGTGAGGGAATATTGTGTATTACTTAGCGCTTCAAGCTTAATGCGAGCTTCGCCCACATCATCGCCCCACTTGTAAGCAGTATAAACTGCCTCGTAGGGTTGAAGTTTACTTTCTGTTGCATCGGCCGCGTGGGCGCCAGCGCCCACAAAAGCCATTAATATTGCTGCTACAAAGCGGCGTTTACTCGTTTGCATAACCCGATTCTGGGAGTTCTTGCTCATCTAGGATAGCCTTATTATTTACCATCTTAAGTCGCCCCGCACTGAACCAAGAAAGCACTAATGGGTATATGCGACGCTCCTGTTCTTGAACACGATCTGCTAAGTCTACCGCAGTGTCATCTTCGAAAACCGGCACGCGGCTTTGAATAATGACTGGGCCGCCATCTAATTCAGGCGTCACAAAGTGCACGCTTACGCCGTGTTCTTCGTCGCCGTTATCGATGGCTTGCTGATGCGTATTCAACCCTTTGTATTTGGGCAATAAAGATGGATGAATGTTCACTAATTTTCCAGAAAAAGTATTTACAAACTCAGGCGTTAGGATACGCATGAAGCCAGCAAGTACAATATAGTCTGGGTTTAATGATTCAATTTCAGCTTGCAATGCCTTGTCGTAGCTTTCGCGACTGTCGTGCTGCATGTGGTCTAGGCTTATTGCCGTAATGCCGGCCTCTTGCGCACGGGTTAAACCGTACGCATTTGGGCGGTTACTAATAACACCACAGATTTCAGCATCGAGCTTTTCAGCGCTGATGTTATCAATAATGGCTTGTAGGTTACTGCCGTTACCTGAAATTAAAACGCAAAGTTTGGTTGATGGAGTGCTCACGCGTTTATCTCAACTTGCTGCTCACCGTCTTTGGCTTGAATATCACCAATTAACCATGCGTTTTCACCGTGTTCTTTCAACGTTGCAATAGTGGTCTCTACGTCGGCTTCATCAATAACGATAACTAAGCCAACACCACAGTTGAACGTACGGTACATTTCATGACGAGTAACGTTACCGTTCTCTTGCAGCCAGCTAAATACTGAAGGCCACTGCCAACTCTTCTCGTCAATAACCACTTTTGCATCATCTGGTAATACCCGAGGGATGTTTTCCCAGAAGCCACCACCAGTAATGTGCGAAATAGCACTAACTTCAACTTTTTCAAGCAATGCTAAGACTGATTTCACATAAATGCGGGTAGGCTCAAGTAAATGCTCGATAAGCGGCTTGCCGTCTAAATCTTGATTTACGTCGGCGTTGCTCACTTCTAAAATCTTACGAACCAGTGAGTAACCGTTAGAGTGAGGACCTGATGATCCTAGCGCGATAAGTTTCTGGCCAGGCTTTACTTTAGTGCCGTCGATAACTTTTTCAGCTTCAACCACACCTACGCAGAAACCTGCAATATCGTAATCGCCGCCGTGGTACATTCCCGGCATTTCAGCGGTTTCACCACCTATTAGCGCACAACCCGCTTGTTCACAACCATTACCAATACCGGTCACTACCGATGCCGCAACATCAACATCTAGTTTGCCAGTAGCGTAATAATCTAAGAAAAACAGTGGCTCGGCACCTTGCACGATAAGGTCGTTAACGCACATTGCCACTAAGTCGATACCCACGCCATCATGACGGTTTGCATCCATAGCAACACGAAGTTTCGTGCCCACGCCATCGGTTCCAGAAACCAATAAAGGGTTCTTGTATTTCGTTGGAAGCGAACATAATGCGCCAAACCCACCAAGGTTTCCTTTTACTTCCGGACGGTGAGTCCTTTTAGTAACGGATTTAATACGGTCGACAAGTTGGTTTCCCGCATCAATATCGACACCAGCATCTTTATAACTAAGAGAGGTTTTATTTTCGCTCACGTTTGCGCCCTAGAACTAAGAGTAAGAGGTAGAAAAACGCGGATTCTACCAGTAAGTCACCACAAGTCCAATTGACTAAGGCGTATAAGAGTCAGATCATGTGAAAAAAGTGTAATTTGAGTATGAAATACATTTTTTAGCCGCTTCAAACTTCGTTTTTTGTATTTATTGATGAAATAAACACAAATATGACAGAGAATAGCGGGCAACGATCTTTTGGCGTTGTAGTGGAGTAGTGAAGAAATTGATTTCTTATCGGAACAGGAAAATTAGGCGTATGTTTCAGCAACAATTAATTCGCGGTGTAGGTTTGGCAATAGCGGTGTGCACAATGAGTGCCCATGCTACGCAGCACGTAGTGGTTAATGAAGCACAGATACCTGTTAGTGATCAGAGTCAAAAAACACAAGCCAACGCCGTAAAAGAAGCCTTAACCCAAGTAATGGTAAAGGTGTCAGGTAATACCGCGGTGCTGCAGAACCCTGGGGTAAGGGCAGCACTTAGAAAGCCGGAAGCTTACCTTCGCTCGTACCGTTTTTCCTATTCAGGCAACGAAACCTTTTATGTTGCAGAGTTTGACAAAACTAAGCTAACCGAACTGATGAAACGTGAAGGCCTACCTTTGTGGGGCGAGCGTAGACCAGAAACCATTGTGTGGTTGGCCACAGAAACCGACGACAATGAACGTATTATTTTAGATGAAAGTTCACCAACACCCGTAGGGGAAATGTTGGTTAACACTGCGAAAATACGAGGTGTGCCGGTAAGCCTGCCACTAATGGATTTAACCGACTCTGCCAGCATCTCAATTTACGATGTGTGGGGTAGGTTCGTTCAGTCTTTAACGGCATCATCACAGCGTTATGGTGTTGATAATATTATTGGCGCTCGTTTGTATAAAAATACCCCTGGCGAAATGCCGTCTATTCCTGAAGGTTTGCCTGCATCATCTGGTTCTGACCAAGATGTCGGTGAAGGTTCAACCGAAGCGCAGCCACTCAGCGGTGAACTTAATTTAAGTGAAGTTGAGATAGACCCAAATGGGCAGGAAGTAGGAAGCGGCAGCGTTACCGGCGAGGAACTCATAGCCTCAATGGTGAATGAAGCGCAAGAAATGCCGCCTTTCACAATGGACGAATTCACCCAATATGCGCAAAAAGCACAAGAGGGTGAATATGCACTTGATTGGGTGTTTGTGGGCAATGGCAAGGTAAGCTATGGTTCTATTTTTGCCGACGAACCTACGTCACTCACGCACCAGTTGGTTGATGCTTATGCCAATTACTTGTCCTCACAATATGCTGTGATCCCTGGTGCCGTAGACGCAGAGCGAGTGCAAATATCTGTGTCGGTTGCTAATTTAGACTCATTAAAAAAATACGCTAACGCCAATGCGTATTTAAACAGCTTAAGCGTTATAGAAGAGGCCATGCTAACCGGGCAAACCGGTTCCGTAGCCACTTATAATTTAACCTTGCTTGGTACGCCAGAGGATTTACTCAATACTGTAAGGCTTGAATCTAAACTTCGGCCTGTCACCGATGCCTTTGGTCAAGTGGTAGAAGGATATACCTTTTACTGGAATGAATGACCCTTTTGCTATGCAGCTAACTCTCCCTGTAACGCTACCCACAGATGAAACGTTCGACAGTTTTGTTGATACGGGAAACCAAGAAGTGGTGGCGTTGCTTAAGGGTATTCCAAGTGCTATGCCTGCATGGCAGGATGCACCGTCTTTAGCTTCGCTTTCTGCATTACATCTGCCATTAGTTACATTGTTAGGTGGTCAGGGCTTGGGTAAAAGCCATTTACTGTATGCCTTGTGTCATCAACTGGCGCAGCAAAACGTTAATCACCTTTATTTAAATTTGAATCATCATGCCCAGTGGTCTTTCGATATTTTTGATGGGTTAGAAAATCTCTCGGTTATCTGTTTAGATAATATACATGCCATTGCTGGTCATCCACGCTGGGAAGAAGCCTTATTCGACCTTTTCAATCGGGTGATAGAAAACCCTCACGCACTCATTGTGGGGAGTAGTCAACACGGGCCTTCACACCCAGCATTCCAATTACCAGATTTAAGCTCTAGGCTTGCATGGGGCGTTATTTATCATTTAACGGCGCTTAATGATGAGTCGCGTAAGGAAGTGGTGCGATTGCGTGCTGACCAACGAGGATTAAGGTTGTCAGAACAGGCATTGCAGTTTTTGTTGCACCATAGCGATAGAGATTTACGAAGCTTGTTAAGCTTATTAGCCAGGCTTGATACCCGTTCATTGCAGGAACAAAAAAAGCTTTCTGTGGCTATGGTTAAGCGGGAACTCGGGCTTTAATTTTCTAATTATAAACGCGCTTCAAGCTTCTCTTGCGCCTCTATAATCGCTTTCTTTTCATCGCCTGTAAGCTGCACACTATCTTCATTGTCTAAATCTACCGAATTAAACCAAGTGCTACCGGCAGGAAATAAGGTTGGCGTTGGCATGGCAGCTTGAATAGCCGGAATGTCGAGCTCAGGAAATACGCGGCTAACCGCATAATCTACCCGTAATTGCAGGTTACTATCGTTAATACGATCCCGTTGCCCCCAAGTGACATCGTAAGAGCCATCGTCTACTGCATCACCTGAAAATATGGCCACATCCGCACTGGCGCCCATTCGATAAAGCATCATGAAGCGCTCGACCAAATTAGCGAAATCTTCTCTTTCAGTGTAATAGGAGTAAAAGGTAACTGCACCGTCGCTAGCGAACCAATTGGCCACTTGAGCCGCTGAATAAGCACGCTGTGTACTGTTTGCATCATCACCCCCATAACGTACCTGCGCCAGCGAATGTAGTTCGGATGAGGTAAGCGGCAAGGTGTTTTCAAGGCCAGTTGATAAAGGCGCGTTGTTATTAACGTAATTTAGTGGGGTATTACTGTTAGATAAGGACGACCAGGTTGTATAGTCGAAGAAATCATTCGCGTGGGCGAGTTCGTGGTACATCAACCATGTTAGTGCAGCATCGACACCTTGTTGAGTTCGGGTTGCCCTTGCTGACGCTGCCAAGCCAGTTTGTGGATAGTAATAGACTGCGTCTTTTACGTATCGCCAAAAAATAGAAAAATCTAAATCACTACCAAAGCCGCTACGGTAATCGGGTTGAGTATTAATGGTGTCTCTTTCTTCAGGGCTGCGCCAAAAGTTATTTGCATCAAGATAAATAGCACCAGTCACTGCCCAATAAAATGAGGGGCGAATATCGTAAGAAATAACAACCGCACTGGTTGCTCTTAGCATTTGTAGCAAATCTTCACTGCTGTTAGATGTTTCTAAAAACTGCTCGAATGCCTCTCCCATCCATGGATGTGACACATAGGTTCTATCTAAAATATCATCAATAGTAGGGGATTCTGTTTGCTGCCCAATAAGAGGAAGTTGCGCAAATGTGCAGCTGGAAGTTAGCTCGTTGTGGTAAACGCAAGCGTCCAGCGCTGCAGCATATGGGCTATTCGGACGATACGCTAGCATGTGCGACGTCACGGTTTCTGGATTACTGCCTGAGTCATCAACGAAATACGCATCTGAATCTATATTGATATTTTTTATCAACACTTGAGCCGTATCGGTTGCAATCGAGCCATCATCGAAAGTCAGCGTAGCTTGAATTTCAGCAATGCTGTCGGCGCTTACTTGTGGCGCTTGAAAATAAAGATTATAAGAAAAATCGCCGTCATCAAAAGTAAAAGCGGGTATTGATGCCCCTGATAACTGTTCCCACGTAATGTCGGTAACGGTTTTCAAGCTGTTGTTATCTACGTGCAGTGAAACGCGGCCACCTTCGCTGGCTTCGTGACCTAAGCGTAAAATAGCTTCAGGAGGCTGGTCTTCAATAACGGTAAGGCTCAGCTCGTCAGTTAAGGTGTCGGCACTAGAAAAAGTGGCAGTAACCGAAACAAGGTAATCGCCGGCCGCCATAGCATCGAAACCTATGGCTTGGGTATGCGATGCAAGAGGAGTTATGTTGGTTGCTTGTGTGCTAGCGCTAGTTGCACTTACCGTCCAGTTAACGTTAGTAATAAATGTGCCCGACGGGGCGGCAACGGCAAAATCGGCAGAGTCGCCAGCAATAATTTCGCTGGCGCCCTGTATTGTTAGGCTGGGTGGCGAAGATGGGGTAGGTGTAGTGACGTTGCTATCTCCTGTTGAACCGCCGCATCCATATAATGCCAACAGTGAAATTGGTAGTAGCCACTTCATCGTTATTCCCCTTGTTCGAAATGCGCCTTTTCTTCTTGCATAACTTGTTTAAGTTTCTTTAATCCAAGGCCTAGTTCACGTCCACGTTTACGAGCAAACGCACTGCAACCAACGAACATTCCAACACAAAGCAGAATTTCAATTGCCGCATACCAGCGCTCTTCAGGGACTGCATAAGCCACCGTACAACCGTGCATTAAATAAAACAGTACCACGAAATTTGCCCAAGCGTGAGTATACGGCTTGCCTTGTATAACGCCTTTGTAAGGTAAAAGTAACGGCACTAAATAAACCAACGTAATAAAGATTGGCGAGTACGTTAGCGTTTTATTAAGAAAAAACTGCCACGCAATAATCCACGCTATTAAGAGGGTATGGCACCCAAGTGCCAAATAACGATAAAAGCGAGTGTTAGGCGCCATGTGTTGTCTCCGGGTTATTCGCATGCCACAAAGCATTGGCTAATTTTGCCAGACGTTTACCTTGAGCAATACATAAAGATTTTTCATCTTCAGTGAGTGTGACTGCGTTGTCGAGGGCGACATGGCTCACACCGTAAGGGCTGCCACCGCTGCGAGTTTCATGAAGCGCTGGCTCGCTGTAGGGCAGGCCGCACATCACCATGCCGTGGTGGAATAATGGGATCATCATGGAAAGCAGTGTCGATTCTTGACCGCCATGCATGGAAGAACTTGATGTAAACACACACGCAGGCTTATTAATAAGCGACCCTTTTAGCCACTGGCTACTGGTGCTGTCTAAAAAGTGCTTTACTGGCGCTGCCATGTTACCAAATCGCGTAGGGCTTCCTAAGGCAAGGGCACTACATTGCTCGAGTTCTTGTAAGGTAACTGTGGGGGCTGCGTTAGGGTTTGATTCTTCCACACTGACGTTGGTGTTCTCTTCTTCAGAGCCTTGCTCATTTGAATTCGAACTAGCGCCATTCAAATTAGCGTTTAGGCTTGCCACGCTGCGCACAATAACTTCTGGTCGCACAAATGATGTACCAGTAGAAGGTGATGACGCGTTCGCTTCAAAGCTTGATAGTTGAGCCATTGCCCCTTGGGCGATAGCATCAGCTAACCGTTTGGTACTGCCATGGCGGCTGTAATAAAGAATTAAAATAGGGCCCATTATACGATTTCCAATACGGCCTCTGGCGGTCTTCCAATACGCGCAGTATTGTTATTAATAACAACTGGGCGCTCAATTAACTTAGGGTGTTCTACCATGGCAGCGAAAAGCTGTTCATCGGTAATATCTGCACTACCTAATGCAGCAGATTTATAGGCATCTTCTTTCGTGCGCATCATGTCGCGTACATTTTCGACGTTAAGTTGCCCAAACAAAGTTTTAAGTTCATCGATGCTCAGTGGCGTTTTTAAGTATTCTACTACGGTAGGCGATATACCTTTTTCTTCAAGTAGTGCTAAGGTTTGGCGGCTTTTAGAGCAGCGCGGGTTATGTAAAATAGTAACCGAAGACATATTGTCGCCTCATCGTTAAATCATTGCTAAATTTTGGCGCTGACTATTGCTTGTTTGAAGGTGTTTTTCAAGGTGCTAAGCCCTTATTAATGATAAAAGCGCATTAATATTGGTGTTTAGGGGTTATAAATTAACGCTGTTGCTAAGCAATTAACGCTGCTTGTGCAAACGGCGCGCTAAAAATGCTGCCTTTGAAATTGAGCCGATAGTAAGGCAAGCCCATTTGAAAACACAGGAAAATACTTGCTATTAAATACGCAGCAAGGCATGTTTTCACACCGTTATTGTTTATATTGTTTTTATATATAACACCGCTTTTCTTATGTAAAAGAAGTATGTAAAAGAAGTATGGCAAAAAAGTACGGAAAAAAAGGTACGCTAAAAATGACGAACGCTGTGAAGCAAGGGATGTTGATTATATTGGTGATGTTACTTTCAGCAACCGCTGGAGTGTGGTTTTATCATTACCATCAAACCGACTTTGAAACCCTCCAGGGCGAACAATATAAGTGGCGAGATTTAGAAGGCGATTGGGTGATCATCAATTACTTTGCGCCCTGGTGTGCCCCTTGTTTAAGAGAAATGCCTGAGTTACACCATTTAAACGACAACCTACCGCCAAACACATCGTTATTCGCCATTAACTACGACGTACTACCGGTAGCCGATTTACAGGCCATGGCAGAGAAATTCGACATCACGCTGAATTTGATTGTGGCCAATGAAGAAACCCAGCTTCCCATTACTAAGCCGCCGTATTTACCGGCGACTTACATTGTGGGCCCGCAAGGACAGGTTCAAGCCGAGATTTTAGGTGAGGTAACTGCTGATATTTTAAAAGACAAAATAGCAAAGTTGCAGGAACAGGCGTTATAAGCGCTGCAACCGCTCTTCTTGATCTCTAAATTGCTTTATTCTTGCCCTAATGCGTTGCTTTTGAAGATGATCGTCGTCTTTCGCAAAGTTATAAGCATACTGTAGTTCATCCACGGCGCGAGTATAGGCGCCATACAAGGCGTACACTTCTGCCTTACTTTGATGCATTTGCGAAAAGCGCTTCGCTTTTTGGTACGCTTCAGACATCAACTGATGCGCAATTTGATATTCGTCGTTTACTAGTAAAAAGTCTTTTAGCAAACTAATAGCATCATCATAACGGCTAGCACTAATCATGGCATTTGCTTGGTTCAGCGCCAATACTTGATTGCGCGGGCTGTTCTCTACAAACGGTGACAGCATTTCTACCGCCTTTAAAGGCTCGCCCTTGGCAATGTAAATATCTGTTGCTGCGTCTAAGTAAAACAGGTTGCCGCTATCTTTACGTAACAACTCACCCATAACGATGTCTTGGGCTTTGTCGTACTCTTCAGTTCGCATATACGCCAATGCCAACGCATAAAGCGATGCTTCTTTAACGCGGTAAACTTCTTTATCTAACTGAGCGGTAAAATACTCTACCGCGTAATCCGGTTCAAATGAGTACCTAGCCATGATGCGGGCTTTAGCCAGTTCGAACTGTTTACTTACCGGAACAAAGCGAGAAGGGTAGTCGTCTGCACGAGAACGGGCATCGGCAATACGAGACTCAGTTAATGGGTGAGTTAATAAACGTGCTGGCGGGCGAGAAACGTTTCGATACTCTTCAGCCATAATTGAAAAGAAGTCGGCGGCGCCGTTGGCATCAAACCCAGCGCGAGACAACATGGCAATACCGATGCGGTCGGCCTCTTGCTCGTTAGAACGGGTGTAGTCAATTTGCATTTGTACAGAAGCCGCTTGGCCAGCTTGCATGGCCGCCATACCCGCTTGAGGGTTTGCCATGGCAATTAATACGCCACCAATAAGTGAAGCAATGGCTAAGGGCGACGAACGTTGTTGCGCTTGCATGCTTCGCGCAATGTGACGTTGTGTAACGTGAGAAATTTCGTGAGCAAGTACCGAAGCCAATTCGCTTTCGGTGTTTGCTCTGCGCATAAGGCCAGTATGAACGCCTATATGCCCACCAAAGAAAGCGAAGGCGTTAATCGCATCGTTATCTACCCAGAAAAAACGGAATGGGAATTTGGCGTTTTCGGCATGAATGACTAAGCGGTTGCCTAAATCTTGTAGGTATTCATCTAAAACAGGATCGGCTATTAGCGGGCTTTGCCCACGCATTTGACGCATAACGGCATCGCCAACAATCATTTCTTTGTCTAAAGAAATGGCGTCAGACGCCACTACGCCAATTTCAGGTAGCGCATTTTTATTCGTGTAACTCACGCTTTGCGCAATACTCGACAAGCTTGCTGTAATAAGGAAAGACAGCACCAAGAGTTTTTGAGATAACCTTTTCTTCATGTACCTGTGATTTACTGAACAATACTGGAATACGTATTAGAGCACCAAAGTACCGTTTCAGTTTCAATTATTTATTATGAATTTTATCATTCTGCCTAGATAAGTACGTTTATGCCAGTTTTAGTGCAAATCTGTCATTATCAATTAGCGTGGCATTTGATTCGAATATTGCTTATTAAATCGTCTTACCAGATTGATTTAAATAGAAAGTGTATTGCCCGATGCTAAGTCTTTACACTATGATGCGTATCCTATTCTTAAAATTTCTCAGGAAGCTTTTATGATCAGTGTGTTTGGTCGCTGGTACCGACGCAAATTTTCCGATCCTGATGCAGCCATGCTGCTTATTCTAATACTTATTACCACCGCCGCGCTGCTTTTGTGGGGCGAGCTTATCATGCCTGTTTTAGTGGCAGCGATTGTGGCTTACTTACTAGACTGGCCAGTTACCCACCTTGTTAGATTTGGCGTAAGCCGCGCTATTGCTTGCGGCATTGTATTAATGGGGTTTATTACCCTGGTCATTTTCATGCTAATTGGTTTAGTGCCCATTGTGACTCGCCAAAGCATTAATCTTATTCAAGAAACCCCTTTAATATGGCAGAAGGCACAAGATTGGATCTTAACCTTGCCGGAAAAATACCCTGACTATGTGCAGGTTTACCAAATTCATCAAATGATGGAAGGGCTAAACGACAAACTTGTTGGTGTAGGCGAAACATTAATATCAGCGTCTTTTAGTAACATTGCCAATGTGGCTGCGCTATTAGTTTATGCGGTGCTTGTACCTTTAATGGTGTTTTTCATGCTGAAAGACAAGATGTATTTCTTAGAAAGCATTTCTAACTTGTTACCCAAAGAGCGCCGGTTAATTACGCAAGTTGGCCATGAAATGAATTCACAAATTGCCAATTACATTCGCGGCAAAGTGATAGAAATTGTGATTGTTAGCTTAGTGTCATGCGTAACCTTCGCCTTTATGGATTTGCGATACGCTATATTGCTTGGCGTATTGGTGGGCATTTCTGTGCTGATTCCTTACATAGGCGCTGCGGTAGTCACCATTCCTGTTGCCATAGTCGCGCTATTTCAATGGGGTTTAACGCCTGATTTCTGGTATCTGTTTATTGCCTATTCAATCATTCAGGCACTAGATGGAAACTTATTGGTGCCTTTGCTTTTCTCTGAAGCAGTAAGCTTGCACCCACTGTATATCATTATTGCAGTGCTGGTATTTGGCGGCCTATGGGGTTTTTGGGGCGTTTTCTTTGCTATACCGTTGGCAACATTGGTAAAAGCAGTAATAACAGCGTGGTCGAGTAATCCTGAGGGATTAACTGTAGCTGAAAGCAAATAGCGCATTAGGCTAAACAAAGAGTAAAATTAATAACCAGCAAAACGAAAAAGGGCGGTAGTGTGAACTACCGCCCTTTTTGTTTCTAACCAATACGCGTGACGTGAATTACTTGTTATCAGCCAAGTAATCTAACACTACTGTGTGATGTTCTTTGGTTTTAAACTTATTGAAAACGTGTTCGATAACACCGTTTTCATCTACTAAAAAGCTCAAGCGGTGAATACCGTCATACTCTTTACCCATGAACTTTTTCAAGCCCCATACGCCAAAAGCGTCTGCAACCGCGTGGTCTTCGTCAGACAACAAAGTAAAGTTTAGGCTTTCTTTTTCAGCGAATTTTGGCAAGCGTTTAACCGCATCAGGGCTAATCCCCATTACTTCTACGTTCAAGCCGTCTAATGCCTCTTTACTATCGCGCAAGCCTTGTGCTTGAACAGTACAGCCTGGGGTCATCGCCTTAGGGTAAAAGTAAACCAGTACTTTCTTGCCTAAGTAATCTGATAACGTAATGGTTTCATCATTTTGGTTTTGAAGTGAAAACTGTGGTGCTTTATCACCAGCTTGAAGCGTGTTCATTAGATTCCTTAATATGTTTATCTACAACTTTTCCGGTTACGTTGAGCTCTTCAAATAACGCGGTTAGCTCTGATTCTAGGGCGGCAAAATCTTCAGATGCAGGCATATTCACAACGAATTTGCAGCGCATACATTCGTTTTTACACTCGGCCGATTTATAAGTGGCTTGCCTAAATGCACTAATTGACGCGTTACGTTTTGCGAAAAAGCCTGTTACTGCTTCTATTAGCCCAGCGGTATCTTCGCCGCTGAACTCAACGTGAAATAAGTGATCGAGATTTTGCTTTTCGTGGTGACTGGTACGTTTCATCATGGAAAGCAGATCGAGGCGCTGACAAAGAGGGGGCACGGTACATTCAGCACGTGTGATGGCAGACTGCGAGCCTTCAATGATCATAGTAAGCGAGAACTCTTGACCATAAACAGCTTGGCGGCTATCTAAAATGTTGCACTGGGCTTCTGATACCGTGGTCGCAATTTCGCTTAATATACCCGTTTTATCTGAACCTAAAATGGTAACAATCAGTTGGTGCTGAGACATTAAAACCTACATCACAGGAAACGTATTGGGTGATGGTAGCATAGAGTTTTTTTTTAGTACCAGCGGCTTTTTGTAGTATTGATGCAGATTATTGTCAAATTCTTGTCATTTAGGCGTGAGATAGCTTGTGTTTAGCTACCGACATATTTACCATGTGCGCTCATATTTTGCGGAGAGATTATGTTTACTGGTAGTTACGTAGCACTCGTCACGCCGATGTTTGAAAACGGCGACATCGATTACAAGTCACTTGAGAAGCTAGTGCGCTTTCATGTTGAACAAGGCACACATGGTATTGTGTCTGTTGGCACCACTGGCGAGTCGGCCACCTTACCGTTTGATGAACACGTAAACGTCGTTAAAGAGACCGTTGCTATGGTGTCTGGCGCTATTCCTGTTATTGCAGGTAGTGGCGCAAACTCAACTGCTGAAGCGATTTTTCTTACTCAACAATTGGGTGCGGCCGGTATCGACGGCTTCTTAAGCGTAGTCCCTTACTACAACAAGCCTCAACAAGCAGGCATGGTGGCACACTTCAACGCCATTGCTGATGCAAGCGATTTACCTGTGTTGTTATACAACGTACCAGGTAGAACTGTTGCTGACATGCTGCCTGAAACTGTTGCAGAACTTTCATCACACAAAAACATTGTTGGATTAAAAGACGCAACCGGCGATATTGCTCGCCTTAAAGAAACGCAAGCACTTGTCCCTTCAGACTTCGTTTTATTAAGTGGCGATGACGGCACAAGTTGTGAATTCATGTGTGAAGGCGGTCATGGCGTTATTTCTGTGACAGCAAACGTGGTTCCAAAGGCCATTGCACAAATGTGCGAAGCCGCTTTAGCAAAAGATTTTGATAAATGTCGCACTATAGATGAAAGCATCGAATTGCTTCACACCGCGCTATTTATCGAGCCTAATCCAGTTATTCCTAAGTGGGCTTTATACAAAATGGGCATGATGGAAAGTGCACAAATGCGATTACCTATGGTTTTACCGGAACTTGTAAGCCAAAAACATATCGAAGAACTATTACAAAAATACGCATTGATTTCGGGTTAATAAGGAATACAGATGAATAGAACGCTGGCTATAGTGAGTTCGATGGTAGTAATCGCACTTGCAGGTTGTTCAAGCCAAACAGACAGAAAGACGGCTTCAGGTACGTACAAATACTTAGAAACGAAAGAACAAAAGCAAGTACAAGTTCCAGCCGACTTAGATGCGCCAACTTTTTCTAGAGAGTTTGCAGTACCTGAATTAGACGACAGCGTAGATGAAAGTCTTGTTGGCAAGAAATTACTTGTGCAGTCTCCTGCATTGGTGTTGCCACTGGTTACGGGTTCGCACGTAGAAGAAGGCAAAAGCACAGCAACAATTTGGTTCGACCAAGTTGATGATAGCCAGCCGTTAAGCCAAGCAGTTTGGAATTCATTGTTAAGCTTCCTAGACGAACAAGGTATTGGCGTCGATTTCTTCGATCCTGAACAGCAAGTGCTAAACACTGATTGGATGATCATCAAAAAAGAAGTGGATAGCCCATGGTACAGCTGGACCAGCACTGAAAGTGAAGTGGGTCGCCGCTTTGAATTCACTCTAGATGTAAAACCTCACGGTAGAACCGCAGCACTTTCTGTTGATTTAAAAGACTACATGGCCACCACGGGTGACGATGTTGTTGCAGAAATTTCAAGCATGCAAGAGCGCCGCGAGGAAGTAGACGTACTTAACCAAGTGATTGGTCATTACGAATACCAGATTCAATTACAAGAAACTCGTCGCATTGCACGTATTCGCCAAGGCCTAAATACCGAAATGGGCTTTAACGATGACGGCAACCCAGCATTCATGGTTGATGCACAATACGATGTGGTATGGCCACGTATGTTATTGGTATTGCGTAAACTTGGTTTCGACGTTAAAGATTTAGATAAATCTAACGGCCTACTGTTTGTTTCCTATAATGGTAGTGACACGGGTTGGTGGGGCGGTTTGTTCTCCAGCGACAATGAGTTACTTGAAAAAGGTGACTACCGTTTAAAAGTTTCACGTGCCGGTGAGAAACGCAGTTCAGTGACTTTCATGAATAATGAAAGCGAACCTTTTGAAGCCAATCAGGTTTCAGACCTATACGGCGCATTTGCCGAGGTCATGTCAGAAGATAACCTTGATATATAATTGAGACTGAGAATGGAAAAACGTGACGAGCTTTACCGCGGTAAAGCAAAAACTGTGTATTTTACCGATGATAGCGATAAGTTAATTCTGCATTTCAGAAACGACACATCAGCTTTTGATGGTGAAAAAATTGAACAGCTAGACCGTAAAGGCGAAGTGAATAACAAGTTTAACCATTTTATTATGACTAAACTTGAAGAAGCGGGTATTGCTACGCAAGTAGAAGCTTTGCTTTCTGACACTGAATCTTTAGTTAAAAAGCTAGACATGATCCCAGTGGAATGTGTTGTTCGTAACCTAGCGGCAGGCTCTTTGGTTCGTCGTCTTGGTGTAGAAGAAGGGCAAACGTTGGCACCGCCTGTGTTTGAATTCTTCCTTAAAAACGACGCACTGCACGATCCTATGATTAACGATTATCACATTGTGTCATTTGGATGGGCGACAGAAGCACAAATTGCTGAAATGAAGTCGTTAACGTTTAAAGTAAATGCTGTGCTTAAATCGCTGTTTGATGAAGCAGGCATGTTGCTAGTAGATTACAAACTTGAATTCGGTGTTGATCCTGATGGCAACATTGTTTTAGGTGATGAATTTACGCCTGACGGTTGCCGCTTGTGGGACAAAGAAACCCGCAAGAAGATGGACAAAGACCGTTTCAGACAAGGCCTAGGCTCAGTGGTTGAAACTTACATTGAAGTTGCAGAACGCTTAGGTGTTTCACTGTAACGGCATGTTAGTGTAACGATTGAAAGAAAAAAGGACCCATTGCGGTCCTTTTCTTTTGCCTGTAAAAAGGTAATTTAAACAACGCTTTGTGTATTTTTACATGTGGCTACGTGCACGAAATAACCTGGTAAAGTTATCAACCTTATAAAAGGGCTTTTATGAATACGCTGATGGAGAAAATGAATGGGTAACCCGTACGGATTAGTATGTATTGCCATGCTGGCGTTTGCGGCCAATTCGTTGTTGTGCCGTATGGCACTGGCCAATACTGATATCGATCCAGGCCTTTTCACCACAATACGCTTAGCCAGTGGGGCATTGTGTTTAACCCTTTTGGTCGCTTTTACTGCCCGCCGCTCAGCGTTAGCCAATAACAAAAGTGAGCAAAGCGCTTCTGGAACAGAAAGCGCTGCGGCTAATATAAACACCAGCCCAATAGCGGCCATTAAACAACAGGCATCAATAGCAGGGGCGCTATGCTTATTCGTTTACGCTATTGGGTTTTCTTACGCGTATATCTCTATGTCGACAGGCACAGGTGCGCTGCTTTTGTTTGGCGCAGTGCAGCTCACTATGATTTCAGTAGGTTTGCTAAAAGGCGAACGCTTTGCTGCATTTCAGTGGTTGGGCTTTCTACTGGCTTTTGCAGGGCTTGTTATTTTATTGCTACCCGGTGCCAGCGCGCCGCCACTGTTTTCAGCGCTATTAATGATAAGTGCCGGTATTGCGTGGGGCTTTTATTCGTTGTTAGGTAAAAAGAGTAATGCGCCTTTGTTGCTTACCGCCGGTAATTTTTCATACGCCACGCTTTTCACCATACCTTTAATTATTTGGCTATGGGTAACAGGCTCGTGGCTGTGGAGCAACGATGGCGTGATGTATGCGCTAGCGTCTGGCATAGTGGCATCGGGTTGCGGTTATGCCATTTGGTATAAAGCACTACCCTTAATTCAGTCGACAACGGCCGCTACCGTTCAATTGAGTGTGCCTGTAATAGCCACACTGATGGGGTGGGCATTTCTTGCCGAAACGATAAGTGTTCAGATAATGGTTGCCTCTTTAATGACCCTAGGCGGAATTTGGTTAGTCATTCAAAAACGTACCCGTTAATTGAAGAATAGTGGACGCTGTTTTTTCATTACCGTAGAACCCACATATGAGAGATTGGTAATATATGTTAAAAAGTAGTTAAATGTAGCTATAAATAGCATAGCGACTACGACTATTACGGTAGGGGACTAACGTGGGCTTATTTTCTAACATTCGACGGGCACTCGTTGTGTCTAAATTTCAGCGTAAAGACTTGAAGATTATTGAGGCTATCCCTACAGAAAGGTTCGCAACCATTGTTTTTCAGTTTAAAGACGAAGGGTGGGAGTTAACCGATGCCCCTGGCGACTTAGATGTAAGTCGTGACAGTTGGCAGGGTAAACTTCGAAAAGGAACCAGTACTCTTACTTGCAGTTGGAATAATGACGACGAGGGCGAAATAGTAGGTTTAACCAGAATTATCGAAGGCATTGGTAAAGACTTCAACTTAGAAGTGCAATCTACGCCTAGTCGATAACCTCAGTTGATAATTTAAATTGATAACCTAGGCTTTCAAAACATAAAAAAATGACGTAGACAAGCATGAGGGAAACAAAGCTTATCTACGTCATTTATCAACCGATCGGGCTGTTACAAAGCCTTTTAATACAACGCCTAGAAACGGTAAGACGCTGAAACTCTAAAGCGGCGCGGTGCACCTGGCTCAACCCATACGTCAGCAAAAGAGTTGGTGTAATGCTCTTTGTCGAAAAGGTTGTCTACTTCTGCACGTACCACTAAGTTTTCTACTGGTTCAATTTGCGCGAAAGCACGAACGGTTGTGTAGCTAGGCAAATAGAAGTCTGTTGCGGTTTGTCCTAAACGCTCATCTACGTACAACAAGCCTGTGCCTAGGCGTACCGGCATATCTGAAACCGTAAGGCTTTTGCCTATTTGAACGCTAAGCTGATTTTCAGGAACGTTAATAAGCGGATCGCCGGCTTCAATAGCAGCTACAAAGTTAGCGTCAGCAGCATCGTTGGTACTTTCAGCGTCAATATAAGCATAAGACACCCATAAGCTTATGCCGTTGCTAAATTCAGCGTTAACATCTAACTCAACGCCACGGCTACGCGCTTCACCACCAGGGGTTAAAAAGAAACCGTCAGATGCTTCATCACTGCTATCGAACACTAAAATATTGCTTTGCTCAATGTTGAAGACAGATAAGGTAATATCGCCGCGTACATCATCAAAGAATGACGTTAAATCGGTTTTAACACCTACTTCAGTTGATTCAGATTGGTTTGGTTCAAACGGGTTACCCGCATAATCAGAACCCGTTAGCTGACGGAAGCCTTCACCGTACGTTGCGTAAAAACTAATGCTGTCATCAAGCAAGTACACTGCACCTAACTGAGGTGAAAATTGGGTATCGTCTTGCGATGTAGTAGAAACCGGATCGCTTAAGCGGTTCTGAATTTCTTGTTCGAATTTGTCAATTCGGCCACCAAAGCGCACTTGAAACTTATCGGTAATGTTAACTTGGTCTTGAATGTACATACCCCAAGCTTCTTGGGTTTCTAAGCGGTCTAAATTGTCTGACAACTCAACATCAGCCAAAGGCGAGTAATCTGGGTTAAGAATATCTACAACAAGATATTGGCTTAAATCCAAATCGTTAATGTTGGTGTCGTCTGAGAAAAACGGTGGGCGGTAACGTAAGATAACTTGATCGTTTTCAAACTTATCGTAATCGCCACCAATAATAACGCGATGGCTAACTGAGCCTGTATCAAACTCACCAGCAATTTCGCCGCGCAGTACCACATAATCGGTTTCAAAATCGCGATAGCGCTTAAAGCGAGACAGTAACGTTTGATCTGGGTCGATAAACAACGTTTGGCGGCCGCCAAAGTTAGTTTCAAGGGCATTGCCTTCAAACGTGGTGTCACGCAGTCCTGCACCTACCAATAGGTTCCAGTCGTCGTTAAGCTCATGAGAAATTTCTAGCTGGTGCCCAACTACGTCGGTAGTAATTCTATCGCCATTTGGGTCGCCCACGAAAGTTTCAATAGGCTGAATACCTAACTTACCGTCTACCGCTATTACACCACGGTCGAAGGGAATTTCTTGCTTGGTATATTCAAGCTCGTAGGTAATACGGGTATCTGCTGAAAATTCCCACGTAACAGAAGGGTAGAAGCCTACTTTTTCAGTTTCTACGGTATCGCGAAAGCTTTCAGCGTCTTCGTAAAAACCCACTACGCGTACACCAATGCTGTCATTAGCGCCCGTTACGGTTTGTACGTCAGCTTCCACGCGTACTTGTTCCCAACTACCATAAGTGGCTTTTACTTCGCCACCGGTGAAAAATTGTGGGCGCTTAGTCACTAAGTTTACTGCGCCGCCAGGTTCGCCGCGGCCAAACAACGCCGCTTTAGGCCCTTTTAAAACTTCCACATGGTCGATACCGGCTAAATCACGCGGGCCACCAAAGCCACGGCCAGCATTAAAACCATTTACCAAGAAACCACTTGGTAAATTTTCATCACCAGAAAAACCACGAATGGCAAAACTATTCCACAGCCCACCAAAGTTATTCTGCCTTGCTACTGACGCAGACAGATCTAACGCATCATTTAAATTAATGGCACCTGCATCACCAATTAAGCCAAGATCAATATCTTGTGCAGCGGCTGGCACTTCTTTGTATTCAAACGCACCTTGGTAAGCGCGATGCATGCCATGTACCGTAATTTTTTCTACTTTTGCTTCTTCGCTGTCGTTATTAGTTTGAGCAAAAGCCGGTGCATTAAAAAATGCAGCAATACTGATGGCGAGTGTCGATTTCACCCAGTTAGTTTTCATTGGTGTTTTCCTGTGTGTTCATTGGTGTAGTAGTAAATTGTGAAGATGTAGTGAATTGTGGAAGCTGCTTAAGGCGTGATTCTGAAAACTCAGGCGCAGCAAAAAGTTGTTGGTAATAAAATTGGCGTAACGACGCGTGAAAAGCGCGCACCTTATTTTCATAATCAATCATAGATTGCACGTTGGTGCTTGCGGTGTTCGATAACAAACGCTGGGTTAGCAACGAAGGCGACAGTAAAGACACATAGCCCGCCAGCTGATTTTTTCGAATAGTGGCTTGCTGATACGCGTTTGAAAGTTCGCTTGCACTTTCATCGCCAACTTGTTGAAAAGCGAAGTACCACTTCCAGTTAAACGAGCCATCTCGCTTAGGATCGTAAGCCGTGTAATCAGCCCATTGTGGGTGAGTTTCAATAAACTTCTCCCACGTTTCCTCAACGGGTTTGTCCCATGCACCGTTTACGGCTTCACGCTGTGTAAGCACAATGTCGCCACCTTCAGGGGTTTCAACCGCAACATTAATAACGGTATGACCGGTAACCGGCACGATTACGGTGGTAATAAGCCATACGCCTAACATTAACGAAGCAAGGTGAGTGGCACTGTATTTAGCAAAACGCTGTGCTGCGCCAATGGCTAATACAATGGCAGACCACACACTTATAGTACCCAGTACTATAACGCAGGCTAACAAGATAGAACTTACAGAAGCGCCATTCACAATGGCAAAGGCCACGAAAGGAACCAGAGTAACTAAAGCTAACGGAACTAGCGTAACTAGGGTACGAGACGTCCATACCGCATGGCTATTACGGGCGGTAACGTTAAGTAAGTCGAAGCGTCTGGCTTCACGCTCTTTGGCTTTTAGGTCGTACAGCAACAAAATAATAAATAGCGGTAGCAGTACGCTTACCACAAAGGCAAAATCGAAACGCCCCAAAAACGCTAATTCAGGATTGTCGGTATCGCTTTCATAAATTTGGCCTTCAAGGGCCAACATACGTACACGATGTTTCCATGGGAACACATCGCGTTCGCCAACAACCGCAAAGGCTAGGGGAGAAGGCGGCGCATACGTTAGGTGAAATGCGTAATAGGCCACCATGCCGTAGCTAGACTGATGATTAAGTACCGCTTCACGCTCTACTTGGTCTTTTTCTAATAAGCGTTCAATTGTGGCTTGTTGTGCCTGCATTTCTGCATGACCCGACCACAAGGCTACTGTGCTGAGTAGAAATACCACTAATAACGTTAATTTAAATTGGCGATGGGCAAACACAAACCCTGCTTCGCGCTTAATATCGTTAAACCGCATCATGGGTTTAGCCTCCTGACTGCAAGCTTAAGAAGTAGTAAAGCAACACCCACCCAAAGAAGAAGTTGTAAACAATACATGGAGGCTCTGCTTAAGCGCGCCATCGGGGCTTCTGGCTGAAAACTAAATTCAGACAATACTGCCCAGTTACTGGCTTCAACTACCGCTTTGTCTGCGGCTTCTTCGCTTGAATTGCGGTTCATATCCAGTTTGTAATCAAGCTTTTCTACGTGCACCTTATTTAAGCCTTGTACAAACTGCATACGTAGGATTTCGGCTTCACGTAAAAAGCGATGATGGGTTTCAATACTGGTGCCTGCAAGCAACGTAGAGAATGAACGCAGTGCAACGGTAGGCGAAAGCCAACCAAACTGTCTTGCAATTCGTGCTTGCGCTAGTTCTTCTTGCATGCGGCTTTCAGCAAATTCATTAATTACAACAGCTTGGCGCTGCTCAGAATATTGCGCCACTATGCCTCTGAAGTTCACGGGTAGGTCGTCTACAGAATCGACGTTGTACTTATCGAGTAGGTCTTGTTTAAGCTTAATAAAAGCAGGATCATTAACATCGTGACCATCGCCTAAGCTTCGAAGTTTTTCTTCTACTTTAAAGTCGGCTTCTAACTTACCGATAGAAGGCTCGACACTGGTAGCCACACTGCTGCCCATTCTAGGTAGCAATATGCAAGCGCTCATCCAAATAACAATAAGCACGGTAAAGCTAGCGCTGCTTTTTTCAAACAACGTAGAGCAGGCGGTAACCACCACAGCCCATAACAAGAAATAAAGTGCGTAACCTAAGCAGAAAAGCGTTACCACTAACGCGCTTTCATTGGAAAAAGCGACATACAAGCAGGCCAATAGCAATGGCAGTAAGAAAATACTGCTAGCTAGCATTAATGCCACTAGCTTTCCTAACACCAACTGCCAACGGCTAGCGCCTTGGGTAAGTAATAAGGTTAGCGTGCCCGCTTCACGTTCCCGTGAAACGCTGCCGTAGCCAATCAAAATAATAAACAGCGGCGCTAACACTAATGCTAAAAAGCTTGGCGTTAAGCTACTAAAACGAGTAAGCCCTGCAGACTGGCGCTGCTCGGCAAACATGGCACTGTTTTGCCTGTGACCTTCTAAGAAAATAGCGTTACCTGTGTAAGTGTCTACACCAGGTTCTATTACGCTAAGCGGGGTAGGTGTACGAAACACATAATGCCCGTAATGCACCATGCGGTGGGGGTGTTTATCTGGTTGCGATAAAAAGCGTTCTTCAGCTTCATGTTGAAGGTGTTCTCTGGCGTGCGCCGCTTCTTCAATATGAAAGGCATTTATCACAAGCGCTGCTAGGGTAAGTACACTGCCCAAAATTAACACCGTAGTGGCAACCTTGGTTCGCAGCCAATAACGCCACTGCTCAGCACAAATGGTTTTTATTGTATTGCTTATGATTCCGGCCATCATTTACGCCCAGCAAAGGCTGCGTGAACAGCTTCTGTATCTATAGGCGTATCGCCCGAGCGTTCAAACGAACCCGTAAGCTTGCCGTTGCTTAATAGCACAATGCGGTGAGCAACCTGACAAGCGCCATATACATCGTGGGTTACCATAAATATGGTGGCACCGTTGTTGGCTAACTCAGACACCAGCGAGTTAAATTCATCAATAGCGGCAGGGTCGAGACCAGAAGTAGGTTCATCTAAAAACAGCACTGGGGCATTGCGTAGAATGGCTAATGCAATAGCAGTTTTCTGCCTCATTCCTTTTGAGTAATTCGACAACGTGTTGTGCCACGCATTTTCCTGCAACGCCACTTTATTAAGGGCTTCATGAATAGCATTGTCAGTTTTTTCGACACCGGCTACCGACAAAAAGTAGCGAATATTTTCATACCCAGAAAGATGACCATAAAGGGTTACCGATTCAGGCAAATAAGCCACCGACTTTTGCACTTCGTTGGTATTGTCTGCTACCGACATGCCCATAACAGACGCTGTTCCAGTACTAGGTTTCATTAGCCCTAAAAAAGTTTTAAGGGTTGTGGATTTACCCGCACCGTTTCCACCAAGAAGGGCAAACACTTCACCTTTGCCTACTTCAAAATTAAGGTTATCGAGAATAGTACGTTGGTCTATACGTACCGATAATTCACTAGCGCTGATTACAGATTTTGATGTCATTGATTTGCGGTATAAAGTCGAAATTTGTCGATATGTTATATTGTAACAATTGGGATGTGAAATATTTTTTTGCTTTTTTCGGTGTAGTTGGCTAACAGGTAGGCAATCAAATAGTAATTGATAGCGAATAGAGGGCCTTGCAAAGGATTGACAGTGAATTAGCAGAGGAATAACGAATTACTAGCAATAGGTAACACATAGCCGTTGTTATGGTGCTATATCATTTAACAAAATAGGCATTCAATAGACGTGAACATTACTTGCGTATTAATCTGGTTATTATTCAGTAATAAGAGTGTGTTGTAGTGTATATTTTGTATGGTTCTGAAGTGTCTTTGTATACAGGTAAAATTCGCGCTTACCTTAAATATAAGCAACTGCCTTTCACCGAGGTGTTATCTACTATCTCGGTATACAAGAAAATTATTCGCCCGAAAACCGGTGTTGCCTTTATTCCGGTGGTAAAAACCCCGTCAGGTGAATACCTACAAGATACCGCCCGCATTATTGATAACTTTGAAGCACAGACATCGCCTCCTTCAAACGGATGCAAGTTATCGGTTGTACCTACCACACCCGCCCAGCATCTTGTAAGCGAGCTGTTCGCCCTTTGGGGTGATGAATGGTTAGTTATTCCCGCCATGCACTACCGCTGGAATAAAGATAACTTTCCTTTTATATATGAAGAGTTCGGGCAAGTAGTTACCCCAAAAGCACCAAAATTTATTAAAGCGTATTTTGGAAAGAAACTAGCTAAAAAATTCCAAGGGTTTGTACCACTGTTAGGTATTACCGAAAAAAGCATTCCCTATATTGAAGACTGGTACGAAAACACCGTTCTGCATTATTTGAACGAACATTTCGCCACCCATAAATATTTGTTGGGCGATAAACCCTGTACAGGTGACTTCGGATTACTAGGCCCATTGTACGCCCACTTGTACCGAGACCCTGCACCAAAACAATTAATGGATAAACTAGCCCCCAATGTGGCGGCGTGGGTGAAGCGGATGAATAATCCTAATACTGCACATCAAGCAAGTACCTCTGCTAGTAACGATATCAATAGCCCTGCCAGTACCCCTGCGTTTTTAGCAAAAGATGAAATACCCGCAACCTTACTGCCCTTATTAAAAGATATGTTCACTCAGCAGTGGCCGGTGTTAAAAAATACCTCAGAAACGTTAACTGATTGGCGAGAAAAGAATACGAGTAGTGAAAATACTTCGCGCTTTATTCCAAGAACAATAGGGCGGCACAGTTTTACAGTTGGGCGGAGCGAAACAGGGAATGTAGAAGAGCAACGTTTTATATCGAGCTTTCATCAATACAAATTACAACGGGTGTTAGATGTGTTTAATAGTATTGAACAGCCGAGCCTGGAATTAACGAGCTTGCTAGAAGAAGTAGGGGGATTGGAATATATGCAGTTGACGGTTAAAGAGCGGGTGTCTATTGAGAGGAATAGGTTGGTGTTTGAGTGAGTGGGTTAGGGCATTGTTAGTGGTGTGTGTTTTTATACAGTGGTTTGTGATTTTGGAGCGATGAAAAATAAAACGGAATTATTCCGGAATGCGGGGTCGCTTTTGTAAGGGCTGAGTGTAGTAGATTGATAATAGAGTGTTTTCGTGCGAAAGTTTGTTTATTAGGGATGTGTTGTACGGAAATGGTCCATCTTGTATAAAGGAATTTTTCCATATAATAAGCTGTTAGTTGCCTATATGAATAAATTGATCTATTTGGCTTTGGTTTACTCACTACCTCTTTTTTCATTGTTAGTGCCATTTGATCATTTCCAACCTATTTGGATTTTTTATTACCTGCCCTTTGCGCTAATTTATGCAACATACATTTGGTTCAAGCCCAGCAAAGACATAACCAAATATATTTTTTATACGCCGGGTTGGTTTCTTCTGTTCTTAACTCTAGCTATTCTTATCCCGTATAGTTACAAAAGTGGAGTCGAAGCAGCATTAGAGTTTCTACCAGTATTATTGATAGTTGCTATTCCATTTGGTTTTGTCATTGGGATTATTTACATTACTGTAGCTCTAGTATTGCTAAAGGGGTTTGAGAAATATGGTTTTAACTTACACGGCAACTAACAAAACGCTGTTGGCACTCCCTTCGGTCGCTGGGACGCTAACACGGGGCCGCTTCGCGATTATAGCCCCATGTTAGCGCCCCAAAGCTTAGCGTTATATGCCTTTCAGGATTTGGTGATAGATTAGATTATGAGAACAGAATTAAGAACAAAAATCATCGAGGTTTGTGATAAAAAAATAGCAGCGAAAGGTGACAATGTTGGATTATCATTCTACGCATTTTTTAAGAATAAAAATGATAATCCGGAGTTACTTATGGAAGCTGCAACATGGTGGATACAAACCCATAAATTAGATCATTTCGTTAAGGCTCATAAAATTAAAGAAATGGTTCAAGGTCATTTATAATCGGCATATAACAAGTCATTGCAAAGGACTTTTAACAGTTGGCTCCTTCGCTTCGCTCGTATTATAGCCAACAATTAAAAGCCTCTGAATGAGGCGTTATGTGTAAATGAATATGAATCCAGCAATTGAAAAACTGAATGAATATCTCGCAGAGCTAAATGCGGTCGAGGAATTTGCCTCACTAGAGGTAAAGGCGGAGCACATCGGTTTAATCAATCAGATCAAGTCAAGCATTGGCCAGCTGGAGTTATGCGAAAAGTTCGGTATCAATGCCGGTTCACTTGTAAGCGTTTTACCAGAAACGGAGAGTCCCAATTTTTGCTATCTTACTGTTCATGAAAATGAATCATCTAATCCAGAAAACTGGGAAGAGGTAATTTTTGAGGGTCAACAAATACAATTTAGTGGTGGTGATCTTGTCATTCGCAAGTAACACACATAACAAGGCAATTAACTTCGCGCCTACGGCGCCGGACGCTCGTACCTCGCGCCGGTTATTGCGGCGTTAGCCATACATAAGGATCTGCATGAACGCTATAGCAAAGGTTAAAAAATTAGTATGGAATCTTGGCGCTATTCTATTTTTTATATGGTTTGGATTTAAGGCCATAGCGTATGGGATGGATACTCTAGGAGTTGAAGGCCCATCATTATGCTCATATACCGACGTAGCTGAATTTGCTTCCCCTAATGGTAAAAAAATTGCGAAGCTTGGTTATTCGGATTGTGGAGCAACAACTAACTGGCAAACTGGAGTTAACATCGTAGATGTGAAATCAGGCAAAGAGTATAACGGATTCTTTGGGTTGGACGGCAAGCCTGAAAATTTAAAAGTGCTATGGACGTCAGATATAGAGTTAACTTTTAGTAACTTTCCGGTAGATAAGTTACTTTGGTTCAACCAAGATTATATGTCGGGTGTAAAAGTAAAAGTCGAGGCCAGTATGGCTAACAAGCAAATTCATCCGACGCCAAAAAGTGGCGCGGCTGATTAGAGCGTTAGGCTTTAAAACAATGCTAAGTACATCTCAAAATATCGAGACCTATAAAATGCTTGGGCAAGTCGCAATGTGTTCTGGTGGAAGCGAGTTTAAAATTTCGTGGGCCATGAGCTTACTTGAGCAAGGTCTTGAAACTGAAAATCTAGCTACTCTGGCCACCTTGCTAAAGCCCGTGAATGAATTTGAAGCTGATGATTATTTCAACCGTGTTTTAGCTGAGCTGAGTATTGACCGTCCAAGCGATGAAGTTGCTATTGAGGGTTATGTAAAAGTACTAACCGATGAAGTTGCAAAAGGGTATCTTTCACCTGAATCCGGTGTGTCGATGATCTACACCGCCAATGTGCAACTAGGTTACCCAGGCTCATTAGGGGAATTTACTGCTTTGGAAGATGAGTGGTATTGTGAATGTATTAATGGGTGGTCAAAACAGAAGAGAAATGAAGAAATTATTAAGGCTTGTAAAGAAGCATATGAAGCTCTCAACTATCCACACATTAGCCAAGCCTAACAAGCGCATGTTGTCGGACTGGTTTTCCGCTGCGCTCCAAACCAGCCGCAAATACGGGCGTTATATTCACTAAGGAAGTTTCGAGATAATGGATGAACTTGATATTAAGCTAGAGCGTCCGCTATTTTATAAATCCCCATATGGCTTGAGATTTGAAATCGGGCCTCCTGATGTTGAAATCTGGCAGGAAGATAATAAGACACTAAATAGTGAGTATTTTTCCTTAGCGTTGAAAAGAGCCATCAGTATTTTTCGATCTTCATTTCAAACTTCAGATGAAATAGAAGTCGTATATCAAATCGGCTCAGATGGACGTAAAAAAATTAAAAAACGCAGTTTTATCTTTAGCCAGTTTGCGGGAATTGAAAAAGCGAAATTTGTATTTTCTGAACATAGAGATATCTACGAGGAAAATATAGAGTTTAAGCGCGAATGTATGAAACGAGTAACATTCTCAAACATTACTGCGGCTGATATTGATGTGGAGCAGCTGTTAACCGCAGCAATTAATAGCGACTTTCGCACCCGCTTTCCGCATTTCAAGGGAGAGTGTTATATTATCAATAAATCAAAGCAGATAGTTATGAATCTATATGATGATAGAGGCATGGATGTAGTTTCTACTAGTAAAGCGTATTTGCAGGATTTGTATAAAAGTCACAGCCACATAATACTTGATTACGACAAAGAAAAAATCGAATCGATGTTCTCGTGAATATAACAAGTGCCTCAATTCGCTCACAAGCTCGCTCGGACAATTAATAATGGGCTATTGTCGCTGCGCTCAATAGCTTTAGCCCATTAGTAATTGCCGCTTAGGCAAGCGTTATATGCCCTTGAGGGGTTCGGAAAACTTGAATAAGTTTGACTATAGATTTGAAGCTGCACCCAATGTAAAGGCTAAAACAGTTCGGTATTTCGTTTATACGCTTTTAGTTGTTTTAGCCACTTTCTCGTTCGTGTATTTAATTCACTATGCGGGAGATACATTGTCCATCGATGTAAATAAACCATTGCGAGAAATTCCTACCCATATTGTCATTTTAGGTTTGTCGGGAATGCTTGTTGCTTTAGTGCTTATTTATCTCATTGTGCTTTGGGTTGCGAAATCAATATTTACAAAGTTCAGAGTATAGTTTGGGCATATAACAAGTGCCTTAATTCGCTCACAAGTTCGCTCGGACAATTAACAATGGGTTATTGTCGCTGCGCTTAATAATTTTAACCCATTGTTAATTTGCCGCTTAGGCAAGCGTTATCTGCCAAGGAGGAACTTTGAAGAAAAAGGTATTTATTCCATCTCAGCCAGAAAGCTTTGGAACAGAAAATTTAGAATATAAGATTATAAATTTAGCGGTCACAAATGGGCAGTATGTAGTTCATAACCAACTGTTATTTGAAGTGGAAACCAATAATGTAATCCTCGAAGTAGTCTCTGAAAATAATGGTCAATTGGAAAGTCTTTTAGTCACAACAGAGCAAGTTGTGCAGCCAGGAGATTTAGCTGCTGTAATCAACACAGAGTCATCTCCTTCATTTGCGTTTCTGCTAAAGATATTTTTGTTCAATAGGGTTTTTATGTCTGGCTTCATAATAGGTTCTATTATTACAAGTCTACTATGGTGGCTGTTTTAAGGTGGCAGATAACAAAACGCTTAAGTCGCATCCCGCTGCGCGGGCTGCTGGGACAAAAACACTGCGCCATGCTTCGCATTTTATGGCACAGAATTTTCGCCCCTTAGCTTGGCGTTAGGCGTCATTTACTTACAGCTTAAAAAAGTAGGTTCAATCGTGACATTCCAGCATAAAGGTTGTTTCACTAGGTTGTCTTTGCGGCTAGCTTTTCGGTAGTTTCAACGGCTTTAGCAACGCGCTTTTCATCAACACCGCAACGCCAACATTCTGCATCACCAGTCTTCTAAACTCGCTCTTTTATCCAGCAATGCCCTTAACATCTGGCATTTCGCACAGGGTTGTTTTATCTTAAATTCAATAATTTAAACACGCGGCCTATTTGGCTAGTGGTGGCAGCAAAGCTGCGTACGTTCCTTTGTACGCCAAACAAAACGCTGTTGGCACTCCCTTCGGTCGCTGGGACGCTAACACGTGGGCTGACTCACTTCGTTCGGATTTTAGCCCACGTGCTAGCGCCCCAAAGCTTAGCGTTATAACCCATCATGAACGTTCATTTGAGAATTCTTCTTTCGGTATTTCTATTTTTATTCGCAACTGATTGTCTTGCCTGTTTTGTCCCACCTGTAGGATTAAGCGACGAGCATAAATTTATTTTTGCGAAAAATACGGCTACTGGAGCTGTGCTATTTTTAATAGCTCTTTTTCTTCGCTTCTTCAGTCAGAAATCGCGGCTTTGGGTACCAACACTAATTGGGTTTTCGTTAGCATACATCCCTCTTTTAATGTACGTTCTCTTCATGGAAGGCTTATCAGGTCCTGGCGGTGCGTGCGGCAGACCAGAGTTACTTGAAATGGGAAATGTAATAATCGTTACCTATGCAACTTTGGCACTATATGAGCTTTACTATTGGCTTAGGTATCGGAGCAAAAATGGGTTATAACAAACCAATAAACACACTCGCTCCGCTCGCTGGGACGCCTACTTGCTGCGGCTTCGCCATTTTCGCAGCAAGTATTCGCCCGTTATCGGGGCGTTAGGCGT
>NZ_JAGJDY010000060.1 GCF_018100795.1 Alteromonas sp. MMG017
AGCCTGCGAGCGGCTTAATGTGATTGTTATATGTTTCGCTTGCTCTCACTACTTTTTTCTAACGGCTTGTCGTAAGCCTTATACACGCTTGCGATAATAAATGTCGAGCAAACAAGAATAGAATTAATTATCGCGTTTATCCAAGTACCATCACCTTGCCCAAATTTAAAAACCATAAAATAGATAATTAATAAGCCGCCAACTAGAAAGCAGTCTCCCTTTACAGGAATGTGAGCAAAAGAAGGAAAGTTTTTTAGAGAAGATAAGCTATTTTCATCAATTACGTTACATAGTTTTTCCAACTTAGCATATGCGTATATTACAAACGCTCCTGCAACTATAAAAATAAAGAGAGTGAATAGTACTGCTGGAATTCTTGGAAAAGAAACACTCAACAAAGATATGTTTAAAGTGTCTTTATCTGTAGCACTGTTCAAAGTTAAGATATGGGAAAGAATAATTAATGAGCTTATATATCCTACAGTGTATGCCCTTTGTACTAACTTAACCCATTCTAAATAATTAGATTTTTCTATTTCCAAATTCATAACCATTCCTTGATTGA
>NZ_JAGJDY010000061.1 GCF_018100795.1 Alteromonas sp. MMG017
TAACTTTTCAATAACGGGCGCGGGCACGTAGGGCATAATGGCGAAGCCGCCCTGCGTGTATGCGTCCCAGCGAACGAAGTGAGTGCGTTAATTGAGTTGTTATGCATCATTTTGCTTCCAAGGCAACTGAAGGTATAGGCCTGCGGAAGTTAAAAACGCGACGAAAGACATAACTATAATAAAGCGCTCGTTTAATACGCCGTTGTCTATGACATGACCAATGAAATAGTAAGACATAAAAAGCATTGTGTTTGCAATGCCGAATAATACAGAGCAGGCAAAACGATTAAATTTTGAGTTTTTGAATTTGGTATAAAAGAGAGTGGAGATTACTAAAGCTGGTGCAAATGCCAAAAAGTAAATAAGCATGAAAACATTTGAGAAATCTTCACTTCTGAAGCAATCAAAGACTATAAATACAGATAAAGGAAGCCACACGATACACACGAATTTGAAAGTGGCCTTAAGGTTAGAAAAGTACATTTGGTCTCAATATCCGTGATGCATAACTTTTAAATAAGGGGCGCAGGAACGTAGGGCATAATGGT
>NZ_JAGJDY010000062.1 GCF_018100795.1 Alteromonas sp. MMG017
GTTAGGTGCTCCAATGGCATTCAAACCACCTTTCCATGAACAGATACTAGAACTCGCTTTGACTATGGCCAACGAGCCTTCTAAAAAAGTTTACTGGGAAGCACACAATAAGCTAAGAGTCATCTGCGAAACACACAAGAACTCGACTCTGGATCATCCTTTTCAGTGGGAAACTTTGGCTGACTTCACCATTGACAGTGGGGAACAGTTAACTGCGTATTTAGTGGCTCTTGAGTTAGCACAAAAGTACGAATTACTTGAATACATTGTATCGGTTGCTACGGAAATCTCAGGGATATACTTGTCGCAAAGTGACAAAGACTGTGCATTGACTTATTCTAAAATCGCAAAGGATGCCACGCTAAGGCTGCAAGCAGGAAAGGTTAATTCAAGGTTTGTTTAAACACGCACCTAACAACCAAATTAAGTCACTCACTACGTTCGCTGGGACGCATACACGTGGGCTGCTTCGCATTATAGCCCACATGTATGCGCCCCTTATTTAAAAGTTAT
>NZ_JAGJDY010000063.1 GCF_018100795.1 Alteromonas sp. MMG017
GCCCCAATAACGGGCGCAAACGCGTAGGGCATAATAGCGAAGCGGCCCTGCGTGTTTGTGTCCCAGCGAGCGTAGCGAGTGAGTTTATTGGATTGTTAGAGGTCATCTTTGACACTGCCACTGAACTGCTTTTTGACTGCAAAAAAGCCGAAGGCTAAAAGTGTGGCAGAAAACACTAAAAAAGTCACAAACGGCCAATTGGGAAGATCATTTGTCGATGTATTGAAAAGCTAAGCCGCAGGTGCAAACGGAATCGTGGCAACTAATAGCAATAAAAGCGCAATTTTTTTATTGCGGTTTTGAAGTTGTCTAACGGAAAAGAGACATAAGGTCACGGTGATAATGCTTAGCGGAGATAAGAATAAACTTGGTATAAGTACGATAATGCAATAAAGCTCAAACCAACCGACAGCAGGGTGAGCAAATACCACGCTCCCGTTCCGGCTTTCTTTGGTGAGATATTGATAAATCTGTTTGGTCCGGCTAAACACTCTTGACCTCTAAC
>NZ_JAGJDY010000064.1 GCF_018100795.1 Alteromonas sp. MMG017
GCCCGCATAACGGGCAAAAATACGTAGGCTATAATACCGAGCGAAGCGAAGGGAGCCTACGTGTTTTTGTCCCTAGCGAGCGAAGCGAGTGTTAATGCGTTTGTTATAACTCAATTTCTGATGATGTATGAATACTCATTACCTCGGTCATCATGAGCAATTGCCTTAACGCAAATACTTCTGAGAAGTGTCACATATACTTCTGTCCGGTAATCCGTAAGTTTTTCCACTTCTACGCCCAGATTTGAAGCCATTTCAGGCAGCCAATCTAAGTAAAAATCTATAGAGTCTTTAACTCGATCTGATAGTTCGGGATCTTGCTGTTCTGTGTGAGGGAGCCATTGAATGATGACTTTCCTTCCTTTGCGTTTCCCAGCCAACTCAAAAAGGTCTTCGAATATAAATTTACCATCAAGATAGTTACAACCTCCCACAAACGAGTGGGTAAAATTATGAACTAATGGCTTGAAGTTCTTATATTTCACTGAGCCGTCCTTGAGTTA
>NZ_JAGJDY010000065.1 GCF_018100795.1 Alteromonas sp. MMG017
ATTCGCGGTAATAAATACCACTTTTAAATACACTTATATAAATGCACTTAAAAGTGGTGGAGCTAAGCAGGATCGAACTGCTGACCTCCTGCGTGCAAGGCAGGCGCTCTCCCAGCTGAGCTATAGCCCCAAATATCAAACTAGTTAACTGAGATTTAACTAGTGGCATTTCTTTTTTACACATAACAAACAAGCTCTATGCTGATAGCATAAAAGCAGTAAATTTTACGATAAAATAAGAAATGGTAGGCTTGGGCAGACTTGAACTGCCGACCTCACCCTTATCAGGGGTGCGCTCTAACCAGCTGAGCTACAAGCCTATGCTTGGTTTTTGTCGCTCAACTGCCTCGCTACGAAAAAAGTTCAGATATAATTAATGATTATCATCTTAAACAAATTTCTGGCGGCGTTGCCTGACCGACAAATCCGCTGCGTAATAGTGTTTGTATTACATTTAGCGTCCTTCATTTAATAACAAAACAATCTGTGTAGGCACTACATC
>NZ_JAGJDY010000066.1 GCF_018100795.1 Alteromonas sp. MMG017
AGCATTCCTCTGGTGGTAAAGAAGTCATGGGAACCATAGGTAAGTATTGTAAAAAAGGCTCCCTTCGAAGTCAGCTGATCACTGGTGCCATGTCAGTGGTGATTAAAGTGATAAAATATGGCGCAAAAACGAAAAAAGAACTTTGGTTGCAGGGCTTAATGCAACGGCGAGGTAATAGGTGTGCAGCTGTAGCCCTGGCTAACAAGACAGTCAGAACTGCTTATAGCATGCTGCAAAATAATACAGAATATCACGCTGCATAACTCACAGCGCAAAAAGAGTTAACCAACTAAAATGCTTGAACAAAGATAAAAATCTACAAACGAAGTCAGCCGCAAGCTTGGAGCATAAAAGCTCGCCAGCGAGACTTGGCCGTTTGTTCGCGTAAACATCAGTGAGCCAGAGATAGCTTCTCTACTAGAGCTCGAACATAAGCACGCATTTTTCTTTTTGTGATATTAAATTTTGGTTGTTGACATGGGGGAGTCCACATA
>NZ_JAGJDY010000067.1 GCF_018100795.1 Alteromonas sp. MMG017
TTTTAAATAAGGGGCGCATACGCGTGGGCTATAATGCGAAGCAGCCCACGTGTATGCGTCCCAGCGAACGAAGTGAGTGACTTAATTTTTTTGTTATGCGTCATTGCTACCCCAGCCGATTTTGATGTCTGGAATTTTAGTGGTGATTAAGTTGGAGAGCTCGATTACTAATCCGCTGTCTAAGTCTGGATTTGCAGCAATATATAGCGTTCTAGCCTCACATTGGTCTAGTCCTTTACCTAAGCGAGAAACGAATTCACTTAGTAAAATGTCTTCGCCGTTTAAGTTAACTACTGTGCTAGATTTTAAAGTTATCGCATGGTGACCACATGTGGCTAACCCACAAATAACCCGGTCATGATTAACTGTGTTAACTGCGAGCGTTTGTTCTTTTGGCATGAAAGAAAGGTACGCAAAACACATTATTAAACCCAGAAGGATGGCTATAAATCCATATTGAGCATGGTTACTCATAAAGGTGTCCTTGACGCA
>NZ_JAGJDY010000068.1 GCF_018100795.1 Alteromonas sp. MMG017
GCCATTATGCCCTACGTGCCCGCGCCCCTTATTTAAAAGTTATGTGCTATTGAACGTTTGATGATAATCAGATTAAACTAGAATTAGGTTAAACCAGCTTTGGGAACACAGCGAATGGATTTTGCAGTTATTGGTTATCTTCTCTTCACGGTCCTATTAATCGGGCTTATTGCTTTTTACGTTAACAAGCCGACACTGTTTACAGTTTTATATTTTCGAGTGCCCCGCCCTGTAAAGTGGCTGTTTGCTTTTTCATGTGGTTTTTTACCGGTTTTGTTCGCAGGTACAACTTGGCTACCAACGGGGGCTTTTATGGTACTTATGATCGGATTTGCTTTAGAAAAGCAAGAGCGCTTTGCTCTTATAAAGCTACGCACATAACAACCCAATCAACACACTCACTGCGTTCGCTGGGACGCATACACGCGGGGCGGCTTCGCCATTATGCCCCACATGTCTGCGCCCGTTATTGG
>NZ_JAGJDY010000069.1 GCF_018100795.1 Alteromonas sp. MMG017
GTTAGGTGTATGAATAAGTCTGAAGCACTATCGAAAATTAGAGATGCACTAACGGGAGAATCTCAAGTTATTACCCCAAAAGGTGAAACTTATGAAGATTTAGTTGAACGGCAATCTAAAGAGTTACTGGAAAATGTCATAACCCCTGTATTAGTAACTGTTGTGTCAACATGCGCAAAGAGCGGAGACATCCAGAAGTATCAAAGCGCTAAAGTTTGGGCAATCGCAAAATATAAAAATAACTGGCTGCTAACTCTAGAACACGAAAAAGAATTTGCTTTGGGTTTTGGGGACAATCCTAGTGAAATTATGATGCATGGTTTCTCATCACCAGATGTTCTCGGAGAATGGTGCGCATAATACACCTAACAAGCCAATTAAGGCGGGACTGCTAAAGCTTGGCTCGGTTCCGCTTCGCTACACAGTTTAGCCAAGCATTATCAGCCCCTTATTGGG
>NZ_JAGJDY010000007.1 GCF_018100795.1 Alteromonas sp. MMG017
ACTCCCGCCCCTTATTTAAAAGTTAGGTGTTTCGTGAAGCATATATCTATAATTGCATTTTTATCGCCACTTATTTCTATTCCTGTAGCGATCTTGTATGGCGCGTTTTTGGCCGGTTACTATTCGTATTTAGTTAACGGAAACGTTGATATTAGCGGTTTCGGAATTTTCGTAATTAACGCTCTTTTTCTCTCTCTTCCGATAGGATATGTTTTTACGTTTAGTTATGGTCTTGCCATATATAAATTATTTAAATGGCTCAAAATCGATGGACTTTTTTATTATGCTATTGCAGGTTTAGTTCCAGGTTTTATCTATAGCTTCTATGCTAGGGTGTGGGTTGAAACAGGGTTGGCTAGTATCTTATTCGGACTATCAATATCTCTCTGTTTTGGGTATCAAGTTCGAAAAAACAAGCAAATAGCGACTTTATTGCAAAACAACACCTAACAAGTACATTAAGACGGTCGCAAGCTCCCTAGGGCAGTAACACGTGGGCTCTGTCGCTTCGCTCGGATTTTAGCCCACGTATTACTGCCCCTTATGTGGATGTTAGAAGGCGCCAGCCTAAACCTCGTTTGGCTTAATACAAATCTCAATGCAACTACCCTCACCTGCTTTCGCCAACATCGCTCTGGCTTTTGGTGGTTTTAACTTCGCCGCATTAACTTCAAAAGTTGCGCAATAGGCGCTTTACCGCCAAGTTATTGTTCTAGGCCAGCAAGCGCCATTGCACTCGGTAGCTCAAATGGCGGCTTGTTTCATCTAAATCACCTACATCACTGCACTGGCATTTTGCTTGTTTGCTTTAACAATCAATCGTATGCTGGCTTTATTAGTTTTTAATTAGGCCAAAGGAACAGGCTCTGCTTCTAACAAAGCGCTTAAGCCTCTCCCTTCGGTCGCTGGACGCCTATACGCGGGGCGGCTTCGCCAATTATGCCTCACGTATCTGCGCCCCTTAGCTTAAAGTTATATGCTAGGAGGTAACTTGAAAAAATTTCTTTGTTCATTTGTCTGTCTTTTCTTGGCTTCAGGTTGTGCCATATCACCGGAACCAAATTTTGCCTACTATAAAAATTCAGATCCTACTTCATGTCACTTGGTTGTTGGTTTGTCACAAGAAGACAATCTATATGTGTATGAAGTTACAACGGATTCTCGCTCTGTTAGGGGAAACTTCATGAAAAATGGCCAAACAATTGTCTTTTCGGATCTATTCGCCTCAAAACCGCGTGGTGATTTTAAAGTTAAGGTAAGTGCCTCGTTGCAAGATGACACGTTGCAGTTCCAAAATTACGGGAATAGCATGAATCCTTTTACACTTTTTTCAGAATGCGATAGCAAATATCTATCACTGGTTAGAGTACGCATATAACAAGCGCATCAAGCAAGGTTCGCTTCGCTCACGGGACACCAAAACTACGCGGCGATTTAGTTTTGGTGCTTCGCAAGTTTAACCAAATCGCCGCTACGTTTCGGTGCCCCTTCTTGGGGTGTTATACCCCAACTCTAATTTTGGATGTTTTATATGAGTTTTATTATTAGAACAGGGACCTTGGGAGAGTTAATGCAGGTAAATCTCAAAATACCAGAATTTGATCGAGAAGTTACTCAAGATAAATTTAAAGCTCGATTAGATGGTAAAGATTATCTAATTCTAGTGGCGTGTTCTAGCTCTGAGCCTATTGCCTACAAAGTCGGGTATGCGGTATCTCCAACTGAATTTTATAGTTGGATGGGCGGAGTTGCTCCTGATTACAGAAAAAAAGGAGTAGCGACAAAATTGAGGAAAGCTCAAGAGTTATGGGCTGCCAATAATCACTATTGCTCTATAAGCGTCAAATCCATGAATCGATATCCTGATATGCTCCAACTACTTATATCAAGTGGTTACAAGATTTGTGGTTACGAAGATCAAGGCAGTGAAAACAACAGCAAAATTAGGTTTGTAAAAAGTCTAGTATCAAAGGTATAACAAACCAAGTAAGCGGGACAATAACACGTGGGCTCCCGTCACTTCGTTCCGAATTTTAGCCCACATGTTATTGCCCCTTCTTGGGGTGTTATGGATACTAAGGAAGTTTGGTGCGAATTCTAATCGTTCTATTGTTTTTACCTTTGGTTGCGTTAGCAGACGAGTCTAGTCTCGTAAAACAGTTTTTTGGCCAAGATGGAATTAAAAATAAAAGAGAAGTGTATGCCGGTGAAATGTTGGAGCATTATCTAGATAAACCTACTTTGGGCGAGAGTTTGCCCAAAGGTATCGAGGTTAGCCTGAGGGCGCTTGAAAAAAATCCGAAAAGGGAGATTTATGCTGTATTGCTCTCAAAGGACGGTAGATCTCAAGACTGGTATATCTATTTAGTATATGACCAAAACAGATGGAAAATTTCAGCCGTCAGAAATCTAGCATTACCAGGTTTGTTCTTTATGGCTTTGCAAGAGGTTCAAAGCAAAGCTAATCGAACAAAAGAAGAGGAGCACCAATATCAGAATATGCTACTTACTTTGCAATTGGATTCCGAGCTTAAAGAGTTTCTACATAAGAATATTGATAGCCTAAATACGATAGCGTTGGAGGCTAAAACAAGTCAGGAAAAGGCCACTGAATCAGCCAAACATCTAAATTTTAATTTTGTAGGATACGAATCAACTAGTGGCATCGTTGACGTCAATATAGGCGGAATCTTGGATAATTCAGTTGGTTATTTGTTTGTGCCAACTGGAACTGAAATGCCAATAATGTCAGACGATAACTATATCTATATTGAGCATATCGTTGGAAATTGGTATGTGTATAAGACATCGTAACCATAACAAAGCCAGCCAGAGGGACAGCCAAACCGCTGCGCGCTTTGTCTGTCCCTGCTGGCGGCGTTATGAATCATGAGGTATATAGTGAAAGGACTTGCAGTATTTCCGCTTTTATTAATATGCACACCGATATTGGGTTCTAATGATGAGTTTTTCCTCAAGGAAAGAGGTGATCAAGTTGTCGTTAATGCTTTTGCGAAGGCCAAGCAGCATAGAGGCTTATTTTTAGATGCTTTAGAGGGTAGAGGTTCTGAGAATTCTAAATATAATTATTATGGCGCTTATCTCAAATTTACAGAGGGAGAAACTGTTGAATATTTGTGGTTGGGGGACGTACAGAAATATAAAGATTTCTATATAGGCGTAATTATCAGCAACCCGCGGCTCTTGGAGGATACTAAAAGTGGAGAGACCATAGGGTTTCAAGCATCAGACATCTATGACTGGCAGCTGACTGAGAAGAAAAGCGGTCAGTCTCTTGGTGCATTTTTGATTTGTTCCACCTCAGAAGATGAATATATTAAAAGCAACGGGTTTACTTGTGAATTGTAGAGTTCATAACAAACCATTGAAGACGGATAAAAACAAGAGCGGTTTTTACCGCTTAAAAGGGTATTATGCACTTAAGGATGAGACAAATGAATATCAAAGCTAAGTTACTTATGCTTGTGATTTTGATTCCTTTCAAATTACATGCGAAAAAACCTATAGAAATTCACGCTATCCATAAAGAAACATTCGCATGTACGGAGCATTGGGATGGTCAGTTTAAGTATGCTGGCGATGCACTAGGAACAGACTGCGTTATTGGGGGGTGGTATGAAGATGATAAAAGGCTATTTCAAAGATCCTTCATAAACAGCGGTTTTGAAAATGAAGATTGGTTTGGTTTTAAAAAGAATGTGCTAGCACCATGCGATTGCACAGTCACGAAGATCCACTTAAATCCAATTACGAATCAACCAGGCGTTATGACCCCGGGAAGAGCAAGCTCAATAACCTTCAAAACTAAGGATGGATTGTCAGTAATACTAGCCCATATACGAGAGATAGATGTAAAAGAAGGCGAAATAGTTAAGCGTGGCACTGTCGTTGCTAAAGTCGGTAATAATGGATACAGCCGAAACCCCCATATTCACATTGGTGCGTGGGATAAAGAAGGCAAACCTATTCAAATACAGTTTGATCAAAGTACGTTGGCGCTGCTTGATCGCGAGTAAGTGCATAATAAATTGTTAGGTGTCACTAGTTTAAAGTTTCTACCGTATATTTATATGGGTGCAGCATTCTATTGTGTGGTGTACTGGATTATTTGGTTTGTTCCATTTACTGCAGTTATCATTGGTACGTATGGTTCATGGTATTTCGGACTTGGAATTCTTTCATTATGGATTTTACCATTCCTAGTTTTGGGCTGGTTTTTTTCCGTTGTCAGGTCAATTGTTATTGCAACGTTAGGAAGCATGAAATCTTATATATCAGTTGGTCTCATTATTTGCTTTTTTTCGTGGGGTGCTTTTTTAATGGCGAGTTTGTATATTCATGGTCCGTGAGCACCTAACAAAGCAAATCAAGTCGGACGCGGATTACGTGCAGTTGTTGTTTTTACAATGAAAGCGCCCCTCATTTAAAAGTTAGGTGCTTCTAGGATATTTAATGCTTATCAATCCTTTAGTTGAAATTGAAGATAGCTATTTAGACTACATCAAAGAATTGGGTAGCGAAGAACGTTATCCCTACCCAATGGATTTAGATTGCTCGAACTTTCCTGCTTTTGTTCAGTTGCTAAGCGATTATTCAGAGGGTATCAACTTACCCTGTCACATGGTGTCCAATACCACTTTCTGGCTCATCGAAAACCAAGAAATTATTGGCTGCTCCCATTTACGGCACACATTAAACGACTCATTACAACATGCTGGCGGACATATCGGGTTAGGTGTAAGGCCGAGTTATCGCGGCAAAGGCGTTGGAAAACGTTTGCTATCTCAAACCATTGAGCAAGCGAATAAAATGGGTATTTTAGCGGTGCATATTCACTGCTACAAAAGCAATATCAGCTCTACAAAGCTCATAGAATCTTCTGGCGCAATACTACATTCAACTATAGATTTAGAGGATAGTTCGGAAACGGTACTTAGGTTTATTCATGAGCACACCTAACATCTCAATAATCTCACTTCGTTCGCTAGGCGCATACACTCAGGGCGACGCGCTTGTAGGCACTCATGAGTAACGGAATACACTCTCAAAAAAATGAACTTGCTCACCTCGTGGGCTGTGTCGCTAATACATAGGCTGTATCTCTTAGTTCCTGATTTTTGCCCACATATATTTGCCATTTTTTGGTGGGGTTATGTTTCAATTGCTCCTTTGTATCGAAAATATTTTGATTGGTTCTGTAATAAATTTCTTAGATTCAAGACTACTACCTTTGACAATCAAATTTCATTGTCAGTTTCATCAAATCAGTAGTTAATATTAAGGGCGAATAAAATGGAATACATCGATAGTATTTTGGCAAGTGACAACTACGCATTTATAGGCTTTTTACTTGTTGGGGTATTAATCCTCTGGTTCCTTCCAGCATTGCTTGCCTTGGCTTTTAATAGAAAACAATTCAAATATATATTGCTTGCTTGTATTCCCGCAGGCTTTTCTCTAATAGCATGGGGAGGAGTAATGGTTTGGGCTACAACGGGCAAAGCAATTGGTAAATATGCAAATAAAGCCAGTAGTGAGAATTAAAAAGTAACAAGCGCATTAACCACTCGCTTCGCTCGTTATTATCGCCCACGCATTTGCCCCGCTATGCGGGTGTTAGCAGGCTTTAAAATTTTCGCATTTACAATCGACGTAAAATATATAAGGATAAATTTTATGGAAAAATCAAAAAATAACTATACACCGATAAGTCTCATGTTAACTGCAGTTGGCACACTGTTAATTGCTCAAAATCCACCCTTTTATTTAGATATAGCTATTTTATGTGTCGCTTTAGTAATAGGTTTTATAGGTTACAAAAAAGGTGAAAAATAAACGCGCTGCCCTACAAAACTGATTAGGGATCAACATGCCAATTAAAAAATGGATATTTCAATACAGTATCGCTTTTCCCCTGGTATTCGCGTTACTTTCAGGTATTCAATACATTAAAGGGCATACGCTTTATGACTCTGTCGTTTTTGGTATAACGTGGTCTTTTATTTCAGTAGCTATATTTGCCACTCGAAGAGCTTATAATTTTAAGAAAAATATCGACTGCCAATTATGTAACGACTTAACCCAAAGTGATTCACAACAAAAGTAGGTTTAAAATATTACTTATTTAGAAGCTATGTTTCTCTCAACTGGAAGTGCGTACTATGAAAGAATGGCTTGAAAAAGTAGAAAGCGCTTTATCTAAAGCCCTGGAATCTGTAGATAGCAGCGATGAAGTTCCTAGAGAGAATATGTATATGCTCGCTCCTATTTTTTATTCTCAGGCTCAAAACATGAATGATGGGCAGTTGTTAAAAGAAATGATAGAAGCAAATGATGAGCAATTTAAAGAAGACTGTTCTCATGATGAAAATTCAAAACTCCAATACAAGTACCATTATGTGTCTTCTTTTTTGAATTGCTACGTTGTCGCTGGAAAAATTGATGAGATGAAATTCGATGAAATAATGGATTATATAAACGAAAAGTTGAATCTTTTTGAAGACGGTTATGAATAGTACTAAAGCATATAACCTGCGGCGGTTTTCTCCTCTTAAGGTCTGTGACTGCCTTTTTGCTGCTTCACCTCTGAGCCGTTTAGCATTAGCTAATCTTAAATAGTAATGAAACAAACTTTAAAAAGTAACATCTTTTAAAAAATGAAAGGAAGCAAACGGTGTTGAAAATAGTTAAATATTTTAGCTTTATAGTTCTCATCATATTAATTTTGTTAGTTGGATTTGTATTCATTATTCCAATGACATTCGATTCTAGTACTCCCCCTTTGAACTATGGAAAAGTTGATGCTGAGCTGTTTTTGGGTGAAGGTAAGGAACAGCCTTTACTTGTATACTTTGGCGGTAGTGAAGGCGGAAATAGTATGACGAGGCCTCATAACATTAAAGAAAGACAGCAATATATTGATCAAGGATATGCGATGTTAGCTGTTGGATATTTTGGTATGGAAGGTATACCTCAAGAGCTAGATCGAATTTCTCTAGATGCTATTTATAATGAAATAGTTCTAACATTAAATAACCCAAGATTAAATTCGAATTGCGTCGCTGTTATGGGGGGCTCTAAGGGAGCTGAATTAGCACTTACCTTGGCTTCCAAATACACACAAATCAACGGTGTTGTTTCATTAGCTGGAAGTCATGTCGTATTTGCCGGCCCTTCTTTTTTTGCTGATGGCAAAACCTCTTCATTTATGTTTAATGACCAAGAGCTCCCTCACGTACCACTAACGCTAAATATTTTACCATCAGTTTTAATGGGCGATTTACGACGTGCTCATGAAATAGCGCTAATGGATATTGATTCGGTCGAGGAGGCTAGAATAAAGGTAGAGGATATTAATGGACCTATCTTATTAGTTTCCGGTGAAAAAGATCACATATGGCCTTCACAAGAAATGTCGGAAGAAGTAATAGAGAGATTAAAAACAAAGGGCTTCCCCCATCCTTTTAAACATATCGCTGTTCCTAACGGAAATCACTTTCAACCTCAAAATAATTTCCACCCGGAAGTGATTAAATTTTTGAATGAAAAATTCTTGCCTTACTGCAATGCTCATCACCAGAACATAGCCGTTGACACCAAAAAGGCCATTTAAGCTCGTAAATTCGCTTGGACAATTAACAATACGCTATTGTCGCTGTGCTCAATAATGCTTAAGCTTATGTTGACGTTTAACAAGGATGATTTATGAAACCAGTACTTTTAATATTGTTACTAAGCCTGTATGCATGTTCCCCTTCCCCTGAAGATTTAGCGAATATAGCAAGTCAGCAGTTCAGGGAAAGTGGCGAAACAGAAGAGAGCTGGCTACATGACGGTGAACTCCATTTTTCCACCGCATTAGAATGGCAAAAAGCGTCTTTTCAAAATAAACGGGCGACTTCTTCAGATTTTCTATTAGCGCTCGACGAACAAGGGCGACTGGTAATTAACATTGCTGACAATCAAAGTTTAAAAATACATAGCGAAGAACTTACCCGCAAATTAAACAAGCAATTCGAAATTATTGGTCCGGCAGTGGATAACAAAAACAAATACAAAGACCTATTAATTAGTGATGCCGTAGTCTTAATAGCATCTCAAAATGGTTGGCTAAAAAGCGTATAACAAATTAACAAGATAATCATAAGCGGGTGTTTAAGCTTGCTAGCTGTAAACTTGCCACATAATCAGCTTTTAAAGTAGGTCAATAAATGGAACTCAATCAGGTTACTTTACCAGTAAGCAATATGGATGATGCTGTTGGTTTTTACTTAAATCTTGGCTTCACCCAAATTGTCGACACTCCTCACTATGCTAGATTTTCTTGCCCAGATGGAAACGCTACATTTTCTTTATCTCTTGAAACTGAAGTGTTTGAAAATAAGTCGGTAATTTATTTTGAACACGAGCACCTTGATGAGCTTTACCAAAATTTATCTCAAAAAGGTATTCAGTTTTTACAACCCCCTATTGAGCAAAGTTACCTTTGGAAAGAGGCTATTCTAAAAGACCCTTCTGGTAATAAGATCAAACTCTACTGGGCGGGAGAAAACCGCTTAAATCCGCCGTGGAAAGTAGAAATACGCGAGTAACTCGCGCTTGAAAGTACTCGTTAGATTGCTTACTTTAAATATCAGTAAATTATTTCTAGCCGTCTATTGCGGCGTTTATATCAAGGAAGAATTGTAATGTTCGTCGTAATGTTTGAGTTCGTAGTAAAGACTGGATATGAAGAGCAATTTCTTTCCGCATGGCCCAAAACCACGCAAGGTATTTTCCTATTCAAAGGAAGTCTAGGTTCTCGTTTACATAGGCATAAGAACGATACTTTTATCGCTTACGCTCAATGGCCAGATGAAGAAACCTATCGCCAAGCCGCTAAAATCGAAATGAGCGCTGCATATGAACAGCAACGTCAATTAATGCGAGAAAGCCTTAATTTAGAATCAACAAAAACCTTGTATGAAATGGAAGTTGAAATTGATTACTTACATCGTAGAGTCTTTGACGTATAACAATAAATTGAGCAACGGCTGACACGGCCTAAATCGTAAACATTGTTGCCAACTGGCTTCGTAATAAGTGTCTTAAGGGCTAAATTTATGGCAAGAGAAAAATGGTACAGAAACCCAGAGATGATAATCGCACTCACAGCTCTGTTTATTGGACTGCTTACCGCTTTCATTTCAATTTACTCTGCTTACACTGACCGCGCTTATGCTAAAGCTTCGGTATGGCCTAAAATTGAAATTTCTAGAAGCCATAATACTAATTCTTTTAGTTATGGCGTTGCCAATAAGGGAACTGGCCCAGCGCTCATCAAGTACGCAAAAGTTTATTCGGGTACGAAATTTCTAAAAAAATGGTCAGAATTTCCAGAATTCAAAAATATATCTCAATCCCATTTAAACAATACTACTTTGCCGTCGGGTCACTCTATAACACCTCTAAAATACAAAGGTGAGTCGGTTTCGGATATATTAGCTATAGATGATAATATTGAAATAGAGCTCTGTTATTGCTCAATTTATGAGGATTGTTGGGTAGTTGATCGCACAAATATAACCCAACCAGTTAATTCATGTTCAGTCCGCTCTGAACACGCATTTTGGCAATGAAGGAATTAGTTAGAATGGCGCTTAGTCAGTTCTATTGTTGTGGTAACTGATGTAGCCAAATCAGATTTAGAATTATCCAAAGGTGCATGGATACTTTATTTAACATACATATTACCGCCCTCATTAGATTGTTATTTTTAAGGAATATATGCGTAGCATCCAAATTTTAGGCTTAATATGCGCACTGGCTGCTCTAGTAGTTTCGTACTGGTCAATGTTTATCATAACTCCGGTATCAAGTGGGTCTGCCGCAAGTTCGGTCGGCTTAGTATTAATGTTTGTTGTCGTTCCTTTATTTGGACTTTCTGCCACTTTATTAATCCCATCTTCCTTAGCTTTACTGAACGCTAAGTTAAGGAGAGCCACCTTTATTTTCGGAAAATTTTGGTACGGTATATGGGCCATTAATAGCTTTTTTTCATTGGCCTATTTAGCTATCGGGTTATACTTTTGTTCCCTGTATCTTGTTGTTGGGCTTGTAAATTAATTGGGCTATTACTAAAGCCTTTATTTCGAACTGCTAACGCCTGAAGGTATTTTCGCTTTACCATAAACTCCAACGCGCCTCTAATTGGCAATATTTGATCTAGCTAAAACGGCAACTCGTTAGGCATTGGGAAAATGGAAAAGCTAATGAGACAGTTTCTTTTAGGTTTGTTTGTATCAACCCTGCTTGGTGCTGCTATTTTATTTTTTTTCACCCTTTTTTATCGGTGATAATTGAGCCTTGGATCTCATCCTATTACTACACTGGCGCGCTAGTATTGGCAGGTTTTATAGTGCTCATTGATCGGCATGCTTCTTACGAAAGCATTTTTATAGGCATTATGCTTCGGCAGGCTATTTACATGTTTACTTTTATACCTGTAGATTCACTGGTCGGGGTGGCCTTGATTATTATGGCCTTCAAGAGCCTATTGTCTTGTGTAGGTCTATTGGCAAAGTCCGCAATTATTAACATTCTGTATGTGATTAAAGGGGATGCCTAACACCATGTTATCTGCACAGCTGCGCCCTACTCACTCGTTGTTTGAAAGATAATCTTAATTGCCCGTTAAAATTTCATATAACAATTTAAAAATAGGGAAATATGTAATGAAAAGGATACTTTACGGCTTGTTGCTTATATTGGGAAGCCAATATAACGCGTGGTCAGTTGAAGCCGTATTTACAACTGAAGACCTAGTTATCAATAGTAAAAAGCTTGGTGAAACACGTAACCTTGTAGTGTATTTGCCTGCAGGTTACTCAAAAAGCGATGCACATTACCCTGTATTGTATGTTACAGATGGTGATATTCAGGGGCCTCATACTGCAGGTACGCTAGATTATTTGGCAAAATTCGATCAGGCACCACAGATGATTGTTGTGGGTATTGTAAACCCACGTGAAACACGCGAAAGAGACTTAACCTTAACCTTAACCTTAACCTTAACCAGTGCAGATAAACAAAGCCCAGAGCAGTTAGCAAATGCAGACCTGTTTCTAGCTTTTGTTGAGCAAGAAGTGATACCCGAAGTAAAAGCGCGTTATCGTACTCTAGATTACCAAGGGTTAGCTGGCACCTCGCACGGCGGTCAATTTGCTATTAATGCTTTAGTGAAACGACCAGGTTTGTTCAATGGTGTTGTAGCAGTAAGCCCGTCTCTATATTGGAATAAAAGCCAGTTACTTACATTAACTGAAACCGCGTTAAAGCGAGGCAGTTTGCAAGGGCGCTTGTATATTTCTATAGCACAAGAAGAGCCTACAATGACTGAGCCCTTCGCCAATTTTGTAGCACTCATTAAGCATTACCCTAAGCAGCAGCTAGCTGTAACCAGCCAAACGTTTAGTAATGAAACGCATAACACCACTGCCTTACTTGGTCAGTACTATGGTGTGAAGTATTTATTTGATGGTTGGGCAATACCTGAAACACCGCAAACCTTAGCCGATTTACAGGCTATCTTTGCAACACGTTCCTCATTGTTAAAAACATCGATGATTATTCCCGAAGATCGTGCTGCTGGTTATGGGCAGTGGTTACAGTACTTAAACAGGCAAGACGATGCGCTAGCCCTGCTTAATTGGAATACAGAAAATTACCCACATTCTTTACATGCACATACCGCATTGATCAATGCTTACCTTCATTTTAATATGGAAGATGAAGCTAAACAGGCGCTTGGTACAGCATTGCAGTTAATTAAAGGGCTTAGCACAGAACAAAAAGACCAACTTCAAGGTTTGTTCTTATAACGTATAAAGCCCTTCACGTGTGTTAAGCAGCTTGATTTTATAGCGCCTACTCTGCAGTTTTAGATGATTTTTGAACAGCGCTATTTAGTTGATTTAGCTCTTTTTCCGTAAGGTTACGCCATTGGCCTGGTTTCAAATTACCTAGCTCTAAGTGCATGATGCGGGTGCGTTTCAGTTTAGTCACTTCGTAACCAAGGAATTCGCACATGCGACGAATTTGTCGGTTTAGGCCTTGGGTTAGAATAATTGAAAATTGAAACTTGCCACGTGCATTTACCTTACACGGTTTAGTCACTGTGCCTAAAATCGGAACGCCTCTTGCCATTTTTTGAACAAAGCGTTCACTGATGGGTTGGTTAACGGTAACTTCGTATTCTTTATCGTGGGCATTTTCAGCACGCAGGATTTTATTCACAATATCGCCGTCACTGGTCAGAATAATTAATCCCTCTGATGGCTTATCGAGTCTGCCTACGGGGAAGATTCTTTGTTTGTGCTTAATGGCATCGATAATATTACCTTTCACATGGCGCTCGGTGGTACAGGTAATGCCAATGGGCTTGTTGTATACCAAGTAAATGCGGTCTGATTTGTCTTCGGCCACGGCTTTAACAAGCTTACCATCAACCTTAACCTGATCGCCCTGCGCTACTTTAGTACCCAGTTCTGGCAGCTTATCGTTAATGGTAACCCGATTTTGCTCAATTAATTTATCAGCTTCACGTCGTGAGCACAGTCCAGTATCACTGATATATTTATTAAGACGCTTTGTTACCTCAGAGGTCATGCTAAAAGTCCTTACCCTTTTGCTTCTAAACGATAACGTGAGTAAACCTCGCCGGTTTTACTCTCAATTTTGTTACCGTTAATTTTACTATAAAAAAAGCGAGCTAAAAGCTCGCTTTTTTAACATTCAGTTAGTATTAATATTCCCACCAACACTCTTGCCACCACTCAAGGAATTCCTCGAAGTCGATATAGCCGTCGTTATTGCTGTCTATTAATTTAAAACCTTCCTGTACATGGCTGGCTTTTGTTTTTGGAGAAATAACGGTTAATAACTCGATAAACTCCGTTAAATCAATTTGACCATTACCATCTTGGTCGAAGAAGGTGAAATCTTTCTTTATTTCTTCAATTTTTTCGTCTGAAAGTTGAGCGGTCACGCGCTTTCCCTTTTTTAGCAACTACATAGAGGGTGAGTTTAACGCCCTTATTGAGTAGTGTCTATGCTTGATTTTCTCTTGCTTTTAATGCGCGCTCACGTTGTAAACGAGCCTTTTCTTCACGTTTTTGTTCCATGGTAATTCGCGCCTCTGTACCCACGTGTTCTTGCTTTCTCATCTTGGCAAGATTCACCTGCTTTTCGCGCTCACGAAAACGTGAAAGTTGATCTTCTGTATGGGTCCCAAAACAATGCGGGCAGCTTACGCCAGACTCATATTTTTCACTTTGCATGTCTTCATCGGTAATCGGTAAACGACAGGCATAGCATTGATGATAATCACTTTTTTCAAGATCGTGATTCACAGCCACACGATTATCAAATACAAAACAGTCGCCTTCCCACAATGACTCTTCTTTTGGAACATCTTCTAAATATTGGAGAATACCGCCTTCCAAATGATATACCTCATCAAACCCCTGCTCTTTTAAATAAGCCGTAGATTTTTCACAGCGAATACCGCCGGTGCAAAACATGGCCACTTTTTTGTTTTTTTCTGGGCTTAATGTTTTAGCGACATACTCTGGAAACTCGCGAAAAGTCTCAGTTTTAGGGTCGATAGCATGCTTGAAAGTACCAATTTCGATTTCATAGCCATTGCGGGTATCTATCACGGTGACATCGGGGTCGCTTATTAACGCGTTCCAGTCGTTTGGTTTCACGTACGTACCTACGGTTTTACGTGGATCGATACCTTCAACACCCATGGTCACGATTTCTTTTTTAAGCTTAACCTTGGTGCGGTAAAAAGGTTGTTCTTCGTGGAGTGATTCTTTACAAGAGATAGGATTAATTCTCTCGTCGGCATTAAGGTATTGAAGTAATCCATCAATACCTTCTCGAGTGCCTGAAACTGTGCCGTTAATGCCTTCGCTGGCAAGTAAAAGCGTACCTTTAATGCCATTAGATTCCATGGCAGTTAATAGTGGTTGGCGCATGGCCTCGAAGTTTTCAAGCGCAACAAATTTGTACATCGCGCAAACGATATATTTAGACATAGTAATGTTAACCTTTGCTAGTTGGAACGTAAAACCAGTGCAAAAATGCGGCGCGCACTATACCAAACCAGTTTTAAAATTTCCAGCTAGGCGGCAAGAAAAGACTCAGACTGCTCAATAATGTCACCAAGCATGGTGTTGTCTTCATCAATAGCGGTGGAATAAGTAGCGGCGATACGCTTTTGAGTTGCTAACGAACAGTTAGTAATAATATCTTGGCTAATTTTCTTAGCGTCATTCGTTTGTGCAAGAGGCACTGGGTGCATTTCATTGTGAAGGCGTATTTCGTCAAATTGCAATGATGAGGGTTCTTGCTGTGTTGCTTGATGCGCTATTTTTTGAGACAGTCGATTCATGTGTAACCAATCTGACTCACTCGCAAAAAGTGGTGCTTTACGGTAAAAATTAAGCGCTTCTAGACGTTTTGTAATGTCACTACTGGCTTCGTCCTCGCTTGGGCTTTCTATCGATATCGTGTCGGCTAGCGCACTTTGTTGCATTGCCAAATACAAAGCAAAAAGCGTGGCATTACCCGCTGCTTTTGACAGCGTGCCGTTCCATTCCCATGCCATACTAGGGTCTATGGATTTAATTGTGTTTATATCGTTATCAGACACAAAAATAAGACGATTTAAAATTCATACCTATAGTGTCGGCAAGATAATGTTTTTCTTAAGCTTATTCTTGCCCTTATCGTTATTTTAAACAATCATGTATAGAACCTCTCAAGTAGTTAAAGTGTCATGGTTATCATTGGATGAAAAATGAACTTTTCGAATAAGCAGGTGCTTATTGTTGAAGATCAACGCCCTTTTCTCTTACTGCTACGTGGATTATTGCATTCCATGGGCGCAAGCGACGTTGTTACCAAGTCATCTGCGGAAAAGGCGCTGTCCCTTTGTAAGAAGCAAAAGTTCGATATTGTTGTTTGCGATCTTCATTTAGGAGTAGATAAAAAAAACGGTTTCGAGCTTATTGAAGAGCTGAGAATAAAGCGCTTAATTAAACCCACCACCGTGTTTATATTAATTAGCGCTGATAGTGCGCGCCCGGTAGTACTCGGCTCTATTGAACGGCGCCCTGATGATTATCTTATTAAGCCCTTTTCACAGGTACAACTTAAAACCCGTATTACCCGCGCATGGCAAAAACGACAGTTTTTAGGGGCAGTATTACAAGAGGTGGCCAATGAAAACATCAACAATGCTATCGATTTGTGTGAAGATCTTATTAGTACCCCATCGCCTTATAAAGGCACGTGTGAGCAGCTTTTAGTTGAATTGTATTTGCGTCTAGAACAGTACGACAAAGCACTGGATGTGCTTGCGCCTTATTTAGATGGAAAGCCAATACTTTGGGCCAAAGTTGCATTGGCGAAAACCTATCTAGCTTTAGAAAAATTCGATAAAGCCATTGGTATTGCCGAGGATATTATTAAACGCAACAGGTTTAATGCCGAGGCGCATGATGTATTGGCGAAAGCCAATGATGCAAAGAATCAGGGCGAAGCCGCGATCTCTGCGATAAATCATGCCATAAAACTTTCGCCCTTTTCTTTGCCTAGGCATTTTAGTGCATGCTCCATAGCCCGAAACCATAAGGATTACATTTTAGCCTCTACGTCCAGTTTGGCCATTTGGGACTTATCGAAAAGAACCGTACATCAGAACAGCCTGCATTGGTGTGGATTTATTCGAAGCTTGCTTGATGTAGCCGAATATACCGATGACAAACGCACACGAAATCGCTACCAACAAGAAGCTTTGCTTGCCCTTCAACGAGGTAAGTTTGATGAAAATATATTACGTATCGACGAAGATTTTGATGTCAGTATTTTTGGTAGCATCATTAACGCCCGCGTTAATGCTATTGATGGAAAAATGCTAGATGCCAAAAAGAATTTGGCACAATCACAAGCTGCCATAGACGAAAAGTACACCACCCCGCCAATCGCATTTATCCCGGATAGTCTTAAAGTCATGTACGACCTTGGGGAATTTGAAGATGCATTGCAATTACAAGATATTATTAAACAGCAGAGTTTAGAATTCGATTCCAACAGCGAATTTTTATTGCATTCTGAGTCGGTAAAAGCCCAGCAGAATCTTACTAACTATCAGCAGTTCAACCGTGAAGGCATTCAGCTTTACCAACAAGGGCAGTATGAAAAAGCAAAAGACTCCTTTTCCCTTGCACAAGGCTTTTCGCCGGTAAATACAGGTGTAGCCCTCAACCTATTACAGTGCTTATTACAGATATTAAGCAAAAACCAAAAGCCAGATCCAGATTTATTTAAAGAATGTCGTCGACTTTATAAACTTATTGATGACATGCCACTAAAGGCGCAACACGAAGAGAAATACTCTACGCTACGTAACGACTTAGACACTTTTATGGGAATTACATAATGACAATAACCCTAATTAAAAAAATCTGTGCGCTTGCTAGCCTACTTTCAGTTTTAGCACTTAATGGATGCAGCCAAACACCACCTTGTGAAGATATTGTAGAAGTAAATCGTCAATTACATGTATGCAAAAGCTTGTCAAAAGTGATGAATGATAATCGCTACCCTCAGCAAGCTATGTCAGCGAAAAAACGTTATGAAAGTGAATGTGAAAACTTCAGGTATTATCGCGATGATTACGACACTATTTGTAAGGGTGAGCAACAAGCCATTGGTAAAAAAGCCAAAGCGGCGGTTAACAAAGAAAGTTTACCCCCTAAAGATTATTAAGTAGCGGGTTGTTTTTGATACCAAGGGTTATGCGGTGCTTTAAAGCCAGCAACTATTAGGCAACACAAGATTTTATTGGCGGTGTGGTTTTGATGCTGCCATGTTACGGTATGGTCTAGCGCCTTGTTCGTAGTAACATCTTTTAAAGAGGCGTTATCAAGTAGACAAGAAAAGGATATAAACATGTCGAAACGCGTTGCAGTGCTAACATCGGGTGGTGATGCGCCAGGAATGAATGCTTGTATTCGAGCTATTGTTATAGCCTGTGAAAGACAAGGATTTACGCTGTTTGGTTACCAGCATGGTTATAACGGCTTACTTGAGCAAGAGTACGAAATACTTGCGCCTCAAGCAACACACAACCTCATTCAGCAAGGAGGCACCGTACTGCACAGCGCCCGTTGCGAACCGTTCAAAACCGACGAAGGTGCAAGAACCGCTGCCACTAACCTTACAAAACTAGAGATTGATACCCTTATTGTGATTGGCGGTGATGGGTCTTTTAGAGGTGCTGATCATTTGGCAGATTTCTGGCACGGTCAAATTATTGGTATTCCAGGCACCATTGACAATGATGTCGCTGGCACCGATGCCACCATTGGTTATTACACCGCTATCGATACCGTCGTTTCATCAATCGATAAAGTCAGAGACACTGCAGACGCGTTTGAGCGCATTTTCATTGTAGAAGTGATGGGCAGACATGCCGGTTTTCTTGCGTTGAATTCAGCCCTCGCCTCGGCGGCTGATTACGTTATTTTGCCAGAAACCTTTGAGCAATGTGATGCAGAGCTCGATAAAATTACTGGGCAAATTGAGAAGAGAAGACAACTCAAAGGTGCCATTAGTTTTATCATAGTGGTAGCTGAAAATGTGTGGCCTGGTGGACTTAATGATTTGGCCGACAAACTGGTTTCGAAAACTCAGTCTGAAGTTCGTCCTGTAACGCTAGGTCATGTTCAGCGTGGTGGTTCACCGGTGAGTCAAGACAGGTTGCTTGCCACTAAATTAGGCACCTATGCTGTGAATTTAGTGGGCAGTGACATCAACGGTGTTATGGTTGGAGAACTCAATGGTACGCCCAGTGAAATTCCCCTTACGCAAACATGGGAGAAGGACAAACCACTAAATCCTTCTAGTATGGAAACCATGCTCACCATCATGAATGAGCGATACTGAAATACGACTGATTAATTGATATAGCATCGAAGAAAAAGTTACGCATAACCATAACTTAATATTTTATATCAACAAGTTAGATTAATTTTTCATTAAATTGGTTGTTTGCATTATCAGTTTAAGGCTAATGTGCTCAAGCTATTAGCTTACATTTTCATAGCGGCTTTTACTTTGTCTCTATGACTACGACTTACTTTTAGTTCGGTGTCATTTTGCAAAATGAGGTGATATTCACCGCTAATGTGGCTTACTAACTTTTTCACGAAACGAATATTGGCGATAGCGGAACGATGTACTCTTACAAACCACTGAGGGTTAAGCTCTTGCTCAAGCTCCTTCATGGTTTTACGCATAATGTGCATACCATCTAATGCATGAACACACATGTAATCACCTGCCGCATCTATCCACTGTATGTCTTGCACATTCACTCTGGTAACTTCAGAACCATCTTTAATGGCCAATACATCGGGGTAAGGATTGGTTTCTACCGGTTCACCATTGGCGAGCTTACGTAAGATTTCTTCGCAATCGTCGCCAGTCAATTCGGCTACCAAATTCACTAAGCGTTTAGACTGTTCATCTTGATGCTGTGTGGCGAAGTATTCTCGTACTTTCACTAAAGCATCTTTAAGACGTTCGTCGTCTGCTGGCTTTAATAAGTAGTCTAACGCATGCACATCGAATGCTTTAATCGCATAACTGTCATACGCGGTAACAAACACTACCATGGGGATCGGTTGATTGAGCTCACGCAACTTATGAATAACCTGAAAGCCATTTAGCCCAGGCATTTGTATATCAAGAAACACTAAGTCAGGACGAAGTTGTGAAATGCTACTTACCGCTTCAAGCCCATTTTGACACTCAGCAAGCACCTGAATGTCGTCATGACGTTCTAACCTAGCGCGAAGTCCACGGCGTGCAAGTGGCTCATCATCTACCACTAAGGTTTTAATTACTTGCTTTGTCATGCGCATACATCCTTTACTTCATAGGGAATACGAATTCGAACTCGTACACCCGACGGCTGATTATCTTCAATAGAAAATGCGAAATTGCGTTGATACAGTGAATGCAATCTCTCTTTAATATTCGCCAGTCCAACACCATTTTCACGGCTTAACTGACCATCTATAATGTCGGCACCGGGCCCATTATCAGCCACATCCATTAGTAAATCGTTTCCAAACGCGCGGGCTGTTATGGCAATTTGACCACCATTCTCCATTTTAGAGATGGCGTGCTTAACAGCATTTTCAATAATAGGCTGTAATATCATGCTAGGAACAAGTGCGTTTTCACACTCTTCATCAATATTCCAGACCACTTCTAGCCTGTCATCAAATCGTACTTTTTCAATCTCAAGATATAACCGCAAGGCCTTTGTTTCTTGGCCTAAAGGCACCCGTTTAATAGGGTCGTTATCCAAAGAATAGCGTAAAAAGTCGCTCAAGCGAGAGACCATCGCTTCTGCGGTATCGTTTTCTTTTAGCAACACTAAGGTAGAAATAGCGTTTAGCGTGTTGAACAAAAAGTGAGGGTTAAGCTGATAACGCAGCATCTTAATATGCGCTTGATGCGCCATGGTGCTGGCTTTAAGCGCATTTTGCTTTTCTTTTTGCAACATCTGGAAGTTCTTAATGCCGAAGTAAACGCCACTCCAACAGCCCACCATGATAAGTGAGTTAATGGTATTGGTAAAATACATGTACCAAGCATCAGGCCGATAGCCATGCTTGTATATTTCCCAATAGTTTATATTTTTAACTACAGCCCACAGCAACGCTATCAGATAACAGGACGCAATCACTGTCATTAGCATGTTCAACGGCGACTGTTTTCTTGCCCAGCGATAGACGTAACGCAATGGTATAGTTAGCAACCAGCCAGCATAAGCGTTGAGTAATATTATAAATACCCAAATTGGCCTTACATCGTGAAGGAACGAGCCAATATAATAAATGATGGCAAAACCTGCCCAGCCTGCGCTGTGCAAAGTCCAAAATAACCTTTCGTTACTTTCAATAACGCGCTGAAAGCGGCTCACATGTTTACCAGTGGTTGAATTGATTGATAGATTATACGCAAGGTAAGCCCCTTGCGGAGCATCTTGGTCGTACTTCATATGCGACTTGTCGCACGGGTTGTTAAGATTAGTGACTGCAACTAATAACTAATATTCAATCTCTTAAGCCAATGCATCCACCACCACGCTGGGCCTACAAGTAAAAACCGAAGATCTTCCAAAAATGAGGGCTTTTTACCTTCAATTTTATGACCGATAAATTGCAGTATCCACATCACAACAAACAGCGATAGACAGAACAGCCAAACATTAAGGCCATAGTAGGCAATAAGATTAATACCACCGAAACAAACAATGGTAAGCAGTGTCATGGCCGCACCAATGGGCCCAGACAATTTGAAATAATAAAACAGAATAGGAATGGCAAGAAGGTGTGCCCAAGTCACATTGAAATCGGCAATGAAATCGGGCACGGGTATCGCCCAAATAAGTCCTAAGGTGACAAAGTAGATACTGGGCACCGCAATGGCGTGAATAAGCACGTTGGTTTTATTTTGGTGGCTTTCGTTGTATTGCAGTAATAGCTTTTCAATCGTTCTCATAGCAAATTCCACTTATTGTTATAATAATTGCTTCAATTTTTTGTTGTGAACATCGTATTAACTAATTAGCGTATGGCCGGCCAACAATGCGTTTACCGCATCGTCATCGCTATCGAATTTCAAGCCATAATAAACAAAATCTGATTCTAACTGGTGATTTTTAACAGTGGCATTCAACGTGGCTTCTTTACCATCGGTTGAATAAACTAATGCAATTTTAGTTTCATCAATCATGATGGGCCATTCAGGCTTAAGCGGCAGAGCTATACGGCAGCCATCGTTAGATATATCCACAATAATACCGGTCACATGTTCAGATTCAGGGAAGGCTTCACACGACACTTTAACCGCTATACCAGGCTGAGCCCGCTTATTAGCACGAAGGCCTATAGATTCAATGCGGCGCGGAAAGCTGGTAATCAATAACCCTGAGGGTTTAGCCAATAATTTGAGAACCTTTACTCTAAACGCTATAACTTGCCCGGCATCGCCTTCAAGTACAAAGCGTACTACTACGTCGTTACCCACCGTCAATAAGTCTCTGACAACTATCCATTTTGCGGAAGTGGGTATCTGGAATATCATGCAGGTCGCCAGTTCCATTCCTACATAAGCGGTTTTCACACGCTTAGGCGCCGTTGGTGTCGTAATTTGTAAATCTACCACTGCACCCGGTGGCAAGGCACACAAATTATCGACGTCTTGTCGGTTAAGTTGACTACTTACTGCATTATCTGACATGTATTTAAGAACATTCTTATTATACTTACTCTAAATGTAACCAATTTTGTGTCGGCTGACAAAACCTTCTCTATCAGGCATGATGTCGCCATATTTTTAAGATACGAATAATTTTTTTATAAAGGTCACCATGAATAGCGCTTCACTTCACTACCAACTGTCGATTTACTCGTGGCAACAACATTTGTTTGATGTAACGTTAACCGTGCCTTCTCACGAATCACAAACCTTATCGCTCACGTTACCGTCTTGGATCCCTGGCAGTTACATGGTGAGAGACTTTGCCAAAAATATAGTGTCGTTAACGGCTAACAATACTGCTTCTGGCGAACCGGTTACTTGCACAAAATTAGATAAGCAAACGTGGCAGGCCGATACCCAGGGTGAGGCAGTCACTATTACTTATCGAGTGCATGCCAACGACTTATCAGTGCGTTCTGCGTTTATTAATGACGAGTATGCCTTTATTAACGGTACCAGTGCATTTCTAAGTGTTGAAGGCTTTGAACAACAGCCATGTAAATTGCAAATTATTAAACCCGCTGTAGCGAATTGGCGTGCCTATACCAGTATGCCAATGAGCGAAGATATGCCAGATAGCTGGGAATATGAAGTGGCAGACTATGCTGAGTTTATCGACCATCCACTTTATATTGGGGTATGTAACTTTCACAGTTTTGAAGTAGAAGGCGTTACCTTCGAGTTGTTATTCTCTGGTAGAAATAACCTCGACATAGAGCGTATTGCAAATGACTTAACCCCAATCTGTAAGCACCACATGCAGTTATTTGGCGATCCCCAGCCTATTAAACGTTATTTGTTTATGACGTTGTTGGCTGATACTGGCTTTGGTGGTTTAGAGCACCGCGATTCTACCGCCCTGCTCTTTCCGCGTTTCGACCTACCTATGTTGGGCGAAAGCGATACGAAAACCGATGGTTACATTACGTTTTTAAGTTTGTGTAGCCACGAACTTTTCCATACATGGCACGTGAAGCGTATTAAACCCGAGGTGATGGTTAAGCCTGATTTACAAAAAGAAACCTATACCAATCAACTTTGGATTTATGAGGGCTTTACCAGCTTTTATGATGACGTAACCTTAGCTCGTGCAGGCTCAATCTCCCCACAAAAATATCTAGATATTGTGTCGCAGAACTTAACTCGACTACTGCAAAATGCGGGCAGGTTTAAGCAATCTGTAGCAGAAAGCAGCTTTGATGCATGGACAAAGTTCTATAAACAAGATGCCAGTGCTGCTAACTCTATTGTTAGTTACTACACCAAGGGTGGCATTATCGCTTTTGGACTAGATTTGTTGCTACGTGAAAAGTCGAATAACGAAATCAACTTAGATTCGCTAATGCGTCATTTATGGGATCAGTACGGCCGCGACGAAAAAGGCACCCCTGACGACGTTATTGCCACGTTGTGTAAGCAAGATTTTGATATTGATATTACTGACTACCTTGCCGATGTGGTTTACGGCACTAAAGACGTGCCGTTAGAGAATTGGCTGTCGAACATTGGTGTCGAACTCATCACACGCAGCAAAGTATCTGCTGATGATAAGGGTGGTAAAACAAGTGCCGAGGGCATGAAACGACAGTTGGGAGCTAACTGTAAGCCAGCTCCATTAGGATTAACGGTTACGCAAGTTTTTGAAGGTTTAGCCGCTGCCGACGCAGGCATTATGGTTAACGACATCATTATTGCTGTAAATGGTTTTGTGGTGAATCAAGCGAAGTTACAGCGGATTTTAGACGCAACCAATACTGGACAAGTCAGCGTTTCACTTATTCGAGATGGCCGATTGCTAACGGGCGATCTTGATATAAGAAACGCACGAGAAGATGTGTGCCACTTTTCAATTGTGGATGAGAGAAAGTTTTCGGCATGGTTGGGGCTTAACTAATCACCCTCGGTTAATCTTTGCTTATGTAGAATTACGTCTCTGCAGGTTAGTGTATCTGCAGATTCGCACTTTTTTAGATACGCACATAGTAAGAGTTACCAGTAAATACAAAAAAGGCTACCACACTGGGTAGCCCTTTTTATTGTAAGGTGACAAGGAACGTTGTTGGTCTATTTAGGCGTTTCCGCTCTATTCTGGCGTTCCCGCTCTAATCTGGCGTTCCCGACACTACCGTCTGAGGGTCGAGGCGCATTTTGCCCAAGTTAATTCGCCAATCTAGGTGCGGGCCCGTTGCTCTACCTGTAGCGCCAATGGTGCCAATCTGCTCGCCTTGCGCTACCGTATCGCCTACTTTCACTGTAATTGAATCTAAGTGAAGAAAGGTAGAAAAGACGCCCATTCCATGATCAAGAATTAACGTATTGCCTGAATAATACAAATCTTCTGCTAACGTGACTGTGCCTTCAACGGGAGCTGTAACGGGAGCGCCTGTTGGGCCTCCCACGTCTACGCCGAAATGTGGCCACTTAGGCACACCGTTTAATACACGCTGACTTCCGTAAACGCCAGTTATTGGACCTTTTGCTGGCCACTCGAAGCGTGTAAACAATGCGTCGGCATCAGTTACTTTACTTCTGGCAATCGACACATTAACGTTGTCTTGCCTAATTCTTTCAAGCACTGCTTTTGGCGGCGTTACCATTTTAGAATCAAGCCCGTCTATACGTTGAATGTCGTATTCACGTTTAGTAAGGGTAATTTCTCGTACTGAAATAGTGCCATCAGCAAGCTCGACTTTAAGCTTGTGAGACAGGCCTGCATCGCGAGGAAAACCAAAAACGAATTTGCCTTCGCTATTTAGCGACAATGTTTCGCCATCAAGAGTAACGACAGCATCAGGGGCAACCTGACCTCTTATCAAGCTCCCTTGAGTTAGAGTGCCATTTAACGTTATTCCGTCTTGCTGCGCATTAGCGGCAGTTAAACTACCACCCAACAATAGTAAGGCTGACATGCCAGCAGAACGCGCTGCGACTTTTAGTGAGTTAATCACACTAGATTGGATAGACTCTCCCCCCTTAACCCTAGAACTCATTACTACTCCTTTTCGTACTTTCATCACACATGATTCGCATTGATAGCGAATTTATAAAGTACTTGTGCCGCGCTTGTACTGTTCTTTTATCCTAAGCTTGCCAATAGTCTTTACCCGATTTTGCCTACCATATTTAAACAAAAATGAGGTAATTAGTCAGATACCATGGCGCCTTTACCCACACCTTCATACGCCACTACTTGGCAGTGGTTGTTGGGAGTGCGTTTCTTTTGCTCAACTAACAAGTACTGAGCTAAACATTCCACCGTTGAATCTGTGGTGATCACCTCGCAATCGGCCTTAGGAATAAGTAACTCAAAATAGCCTTGTGATGATTCGTAAGCAAACGAGAAATAATCGCTAGGAGTAGCGACTGAACCGGTTATTTTGCGATTTTCGTACGCGATTTCATCTTCCGTAGTGGCGATATAGATATCGTCCCAACGGTTTGCCCAATAAGCTTGTTCTTGTTCGCTAATTTTACCATCAAGGTAAATATCAATACGAGAACGATGACCATGCGCTATACGCTGACAATTTCCATCATGCTTTTTTAACCCGTGGGTATAGTGATAAAACGGAGACTCTATCACCTCGGTACGCAGCTTCAATGTAATGTTATCAACGTTTTCGGGTAAATGGGTGGCAAGCACCTCTTTTAAATAAACGCTCACCGATTCCATGGTAACCACATCTGAATACAAAAATGCATAGGCTTCTGCTGGGCAGCGAAGCATAATTTCTCGCGCATCTTCACAGGTAAAGCGCACTTCAACCTGTTCATTTACGTCATCATGGATAACCGTTGCGCCCGCATATTCTGCAGGCACAAGTAATTTATGGTCGACATATTCGTCAATCAGTCGTTTAAGATCTTTCTTAACAATTCCAAAATCCTGAACCATACTTTCTTCGTTAAGTTCACCGGTTAGGATTACATCGACAATCCAGCTTTCACCTACCATGCCGCGTTTGGGGCAAAGGTAAGAAAAGTCCATTACTGTCAAATCGTTTACAAATAGTTGCATGACACCCTTGTATCGTGTTCGTTTTCTGTTGTTAGTATACGTTTTTTACGTGTTAAACGCAGTGATTAGTCCATAGAAGATTGGCGATTAAGCTGATCTTTTAAATTGGGTGGAATTCCGCGAATCGTTAACGTATCGGTGGCGGGGTCGTAAAATACCCGATCGCCCATCAGCTTGCGCTCGAAACTTACCGATACTCCGCCGCCTTGCCCCGTAAATTTCGCTAACTGTTTTAGTGCGGCGGGATCTGGCTGAATTTCTTTTTCCAGCGGTACTTCCATAGACTGAGTAAATGATGAAAAGTTGCTACTGGTTTCTTCGTTCGAAGGCAGTCTGTTCGCTAACTCATCAACCGATAAGCTTTCGCCAGCATCAATCTTTTCTTTAAAATACGTTTTCACTTCTTCGCGGTGCTGGTGCTGCTCTTGAGGATCTAACGATTCACTGGCCAAATAAGCATCTACCGACGAAATTAACTGCTTATTTTGCTGCTTAACATCAACCAGTTCTTCACAACCAACAAACTGCATAAAGAAGTCAGACACTTTACGGCCCATACGGCCTTTGATAAAGCTTACATAGCGCTGCTGTTCTGGTTGTATGTCCCATTGGGTTAGGTCAATACGAACTGCCAGTTGCATACGTGCCAAATCGAGATGCTCTCGAGCAGACAAATCCAGTGAATTGGTCACTTCAACGTGAGAGCGCGTATTTAGCAACGCAATCATCAAATATTGCGTCGCCAAAAATTCATACTGACAAAAGATAAGAAACCCTGTTTCTACTGTGCCTGTATCTATTAACGTTTTCACTAATCGCTTAGTGGCTGATAACGAAAAGCTATGAAATTCTTCTTCTAAATTGTCGCCGCCCGCTTTTTTCTGCGCTAGGTAGTTTTTTAGACCTTCGGAAAACTCTGCAACGTTATCAGTGTTTTCTTCATCGCTTTGTGAAACAAAGTGACCCACCCCTTTACCTGGCTTAGCATTAAAGCTGTGGTTAATCTGGTGTGCGAGAAGCTCAATTTCTGGCGTTACTGCCAAACAATTGTCACGAGGGATAGCTCCAATTTTATCCTCGTTATTAACGACTAAACGGTGTACAACAAAGTGATGAATCAGTGCACTCATAGCGATTAGGGTGTCCTGTTGCTTAAAAAATGTCAGAAAAACTAACGGAATTGCGGGATTTTAGAATGAATGATTGTTATCACTCAAACAACGATTATAATCATTTTACGAGTAAAACCATTCTTTTTATCAAAGAAATCATGAAAAAAGAGGCGTAACAGTGCCCCAGAACAGTCGTTATACCAATGCCGAATTTGAAACCTTAATGAATAAAGTCATTCTAACCCTCGAAGAAAACGATGCGGGGAGAGATTTATCGCTAATGGTACTAGGTAATGTGATTACCCATATTTTACAGAATCAGGTTAGTCCTGACAAACGCGAAGCCATGGCAGATCAGTTTGCTAATGTGCTCAAGAAGAGTGTTCAAGGTTAAGTAGGCTTTTTTATGATTTTAGCCGAATCTCCTCGCCGCCAGCGAGTGACGAAATTAGTTAATTGGGGCCATTGGTTCGCACTAGCGAACATAATAATAGCCATTGTTATTGCATCAATTTTTGTTTTTTCTTCACCCATGCCAGGCACGGGCGTAGGGACGCTCTATTTACTCACCAATTGGTTGGGCCACATTGGCTTTATGACCTTTTTCGGGTTTGTAATTTTTATTTTGCCCCTGTGTTATTTAGCCACCAATCCAAGGGCAATTAAAGCCAGTGCGTCTATCATTGCTGCGGTTGGGCTTGCCTTGCTGGCATTCGATGCGTTGTTATTTAATCGTACCGGTTTTCATATTAGCTTTCACGCTGCCGATTTGCTTAAAACTGAAGCACAAACGCAAATAAGTGAATTCTATTGGCAACAGTGGGCTTATTTATTCATGCTGTTTTTAGTGTGGTTAGGCTTTCAACTTGTGCTTGCCAATGCTATTTGGAAAAGGGTCGAGCGCTTTTCACAGCATAAAATTGGTGTACCAGTAGCCAGCTTTTTTGTGGTGTGTTTTGTTACCAGTCATGCGGTGCATGTTTGGGCCGATGCCGAACTTTATCAGCCTATCATCAAGCAAGATAATATGTTTCCGCTGTCGTACCCAGCTACGGCTAAAACTACCATGTCGCGTTATGGCTTACTTGATTTAGCCGCCTATGAAGAGCGAAAACAGCTGCAGTTTAATACCGACATTCATAATATTAGCTATCCTGCGGAGCCTGTATATTGCTCTATAGATTCCGGTAAGAATATGACAGTGATAGTGCAGATTGATGATGCCCCTATTGCTGGTATCGACACACTTGGGCTTGATGCGTTAGAAAACTACCATTCTACCGCCAGTAGTTTACAAGGGTTGATAACCACCACCTTGTTTGGTGTACCAGAGATTTATCAAGACTCATTAAGTAAAAAGCGCCCTGTGCTACTCGCCTTACCCGTTGGACTAGGAATGCCTGTCTCTATTCATTTTGATGAAAGTTTACCTGACGATTTGTTTACTAGTTATCGCCAGCCTCTTTCAAACAATCACAATGGGTTACACTTGGCATTTTTACCTGCATCTGCGATTGAAGGCTACGTTACGCAAAACATGCTGCAAACCAACAAGGTAATGATTGCTACCGGTTTCGGGAGCGAAAGCTCGCAAGGTATGCTTTACAGCAACATGTCGCTAAGTGCTGATATCGCTAGCACTGAAGATCTTGCGCCTACAATTATGAATGCCCTTGGATGCGCGGCGCCTACAACCTTCTACTCGACGGGTCAAAACTTGTTAAACCCCAGCCGAAAATGGCTAGTCAGTACCTCTGGTGAGCGTATTGTGGTGTTCCACAATGGAAAACGTACTGATGTGTTAAGTAACGGTAGTTACGAAATTACTGACGTTGCTACAGGCAAACGCAGCAATGCACCGCTTAACGTTGATTTATTGAGCCAAGCCATCAAACACTTGTCTCGGTTTTCTAACCAAAACTAAAACGTGAAAGGCGCCACTTCACTTCAAACTTGGGCGCCTTTTTTGTATCCGTTCAAAATGCTTTTTAACGCACTCTCAACGCAAAAGTTTTTGACGTACGGCTTTGCTTTCTCTTCATTCTGCTTACTAGTCTCAATTAGCGCCCCAGCCATTAGCCATTAGCCAGCGTGAAGGAAAGCATGAAGGAAAATGTGAGTTAAACGCTACTGGGAACAGGAATGTCGTTCAAAGATGTGACTTGAATGACATTGCTTAGCTCTACTCCAGCTGGCGGGGCTTTACGGGAAACAAAATAGCAGTGGGATAAACTTACTTTTTGCCCTGCTTGTATATCTCGCCAACTGTCACCAACCATGATGCTCAAAGGTAGTGATATAGCATGCTCTTCTGCGGCCTGAAGTAGCATGCCTGGGTTTGGTTTTCGGCACTCACACTGTTTTTTGTACGCGCCAATGCCATGCTCTGGATGATGAGGGCAAAAATAGACAGAAACCTCGCCGATACCGGCTTGGTAAAAGTCTTGCTGAACAGCGCTCATCAAAGCGTTAAAATCATCTTCGGAATATAAACCGCGTGCAATGCCCGACTGATTAGTAACGATAATAATTTTATAGCCTGCTTTTTCAAAACGCTTTATTAGCGGGAATATGCCGTCAACATATTCAAAATCTTCGTATTGCCCCACATAACCATGATCGACATTAATGATCCCATCACGGTCTAGAAATAAGGCTTTAACAGTGTGTGAACCCATGTTGTGCTTTCTCTTCAAATGCACTCAAGCGGTCTCTGGCATTTTTAGCCAAGCTTGAACACGAAAATCAACGGTGACTTGGTTTAGCTTCTCAACAATTTCTGCCAATCTGTCCGGTGGTAAACGCCAGTAATACGGCGTCATTTTAATCAACGCGATTTTTTGCTCATCGTTGTCGAAATGCAGGGGATAATTGACTGTTTCATCCATAGATTGTTCGAAACCCACCCGCGTTTCTTTGTCTACAGCATGTTTTGCGGGGTTGTCATATACCAATGACTTTAACTCGAACAAGTGCATGGGCGCAGGGTCCACGGTAAGCAAAAGCCCACCCGCTTTCAACACACGTGCATACTCTTCACTGCTTCCGGGGGCAAAAACCTGAATAACCACATCTTGAGTATTTGACCCAATAGGCAAATCAAAGCTACTGGCCACAACAAACTGCTGCGATTTATACGCCTTAGCTGCTAATTCCACCGCAATTTTCGCGATATCACTACCGCTGCCGCTAGTGTGGATACCAATGGCTTCTAAACCTGTTACTAGGGCGTTTAGGTAACTCCCTTCTCCACACCCTGCATCGTAGATCGCAAGTTCTGGCTTTGCATTGATATCAGCATTGTCACTACTCCGGGTATCGGTGTAATACTGCGCCACTATATCTGCCATGCGCTGCTTTAAGGGGCCATAACCATTTAGATCGTGGAACTCTCTTCGGGCGCGAACCATACTTTTGTCGTCACCAGGTGACTTGGAATTTTTAAATTGTACGGGAAGAAGATTAACGTAGCCTGCTTTCGCTTTGTCAAAACTATGATTATTGCTGCATTGAATGACCGAGGCACTCATATCGATTGGGCTTCGGCAAAGTGGGCATTGCCACATAAAAAGAGTCCACTGTAAAACTGTCTAATACTGGCGGCGAGTTTACCAAACTTCGCCGCCGGTGTCGTGACTGCTTCAGCGTTGATACTAGGTTGTGAATGTGTTTACGTGTTTTAACACGAAGGAACTCTCACACGGTGAAGCCTGGCTACAAATCAGCCAAAGGGTGGGCTTCATTGGTCCATGGTGAGTCAAAGAAAGAGGCAACAACCTCTTCTGGCACATCTTCCACTTTCTTGTATTTCCAATTTGGCGATAAGTCTTTTTCTATTAGTAGTGCGCGTACACCTTCCTGAAACTCTCCGTGTTGACCACAGCGACAAGACATAATCGCTTCCATACGAAAGCAATCAGCCAAAGACAACTCAGCGCCACGTTTGCACTCTTCAAACACTAAGTGCGCGGTTATAGGCGACCCTTTAGCCAGTGTAGATTGCGCCCGACTTAACCATTTATCTTCGCTTACATCCGCTGATAATAGGTTATTAACCACATCGGTGACGTTGTCTGGTTCACACCATTTCTCAATAACCGCTCGGTGAGATTCTACATTTTCCGCTAGCTTACTTTCTGGTGCGTTTAGGCCGTCTAATATAGCGGTGACTTGCTCGTTAAGGGACTCAGATTCATCATCAAGTTTCCATGAGAAGCTTTGCAGCGCATCAAACATCGCCGGTTGTTGATCTGACGCTACTAATACGTCAGCTAATTCTACATAACACGCGTCAGCCCCATTCATTTGCACACCGGTAAGTCCCAAGAAAAGCCCGGTTTTACCTGGCAAGCGTGGCAGAAAATAGCTGCCACCTACATCAGGGTACAATCCGATGGTTATTTCAGGCATCGCAAGGCGGGACGTTTCGGTAACAACGCGATGGCTTGCACCACAAATTAACCCCATTCCACCGCCCATGACGATGCCAGACCCCCACACAATAATGGGTTTAGCATAATGGTGAATGGTATAATCAAGGGTATACTCGGTACGGAAAAAAGAAGCGAGAAAGTCAGGGATTTCGCCATTCGATTCAAGCATGGCGTTGTACATAGATACAATATCGCCACCGGCACAAAATGCTTTTTCACCTGCGGCTTTCAACACTACGCAAACAAGGTCGTTTCTATTTTCCCATGCTTGTAGTGCGTCTAATAACAAACTCGCCATTTCTAAATCTAACGCATTTAGGGCTTTAGGCTTATTAAGGGTAAGCACGCCAATAATATGCCCTGAGTTTGTTGTGATTTCTTCAACAATCACTACTGATTCTGTGTGTTCCACTTTTTACTCCTTGTTACATCACCTATTCTTTGCCACCGCGCCTGTTATCACAGAACGCTGCTTTCATCGCTTAGCAAGCGCCTACCGATGATGACTCGCATAATTTCGTTCGTGCCTTCTAGTATTTGATGTACTCGTACATCTCTTACGTGACGTTCTAGCGGATATTCTTTGATATAACCGTATCCACCATGTAACTGTAACGCGTCGTTACATACCTTAAAACCCACATCTGTCGCAAACCGTTTGGCCATTGCGCAATATGTGCTGCTATCGGCATGTTTGCTATCAAGCTTACTGGTCGCCATTCTCACCATTTGACGGGCTGCGACTAATTCGGTTGCCATATCCGCGAGTTTGAATTGCAACGCTTGAAAGGTAGCTATGGGTTTTCCAAACTGCTCACGTTCAGTGAGATACTGCCTGGCCACATTGAGCGCTTGTTGCGCTGTTCCTATGGAGCACGTAGCTATATTAATTCGCCCACCGTCTAACCCTTGCATGGCCATTTTAAAGCCTTGCCCTTCATCACCTAGGCGACACGACGCATCAATTTTTACATTGTCGAAAGTGATCATTCTGGTTGGCTGGGCATTCCAGCCCATTTTTTCTTCTGCTTTGCCATAAATAATACCATCAGCATCAGCTGGAACGGCAAAGGCACTGATCCCTTTTGGGCCATCTCCTCCGGTACGCGCCATTACCACGAGCACGTCGGTACTGCCTGCGCCAGAAATAAACACTTTTGCGCCGTTAAGCACATAGCCATTGTCTACTGGCGTAGCTTTGGTTTTTAATGAAGCAGCATCTGAGCCTGCACCGGGCTCAGTTAGGCAATAAGACGCCAGTTTTTCACCTGATACAAGTACGTCACACCATTGCTTTTTAACGGCTTCTTGGCCCCAAGTCGCAATCATCCACGTGGCCATGTTATGAATTGTCAGCATGGCCGTGGTGGTGGTACATCCCATAGAAAGCTGCTCGAAAATGATAGATGCATCGAGGCGCGATAACCCCAATCCGCCTTCTGATTCAGGTGTATACAAACCGCAAAAACCTAGTTCACCCGCTTTTTTAATGGCCTCTATGGGAAAGTGATGGTCTCTGTCCCATTGTGCTGCATGGGGTGCAAACTCCTGCATCGCAAATTGGCGAGCAGTTTCTTCAAAGGCGAGTTGATCATCTGAAAGGTCGAAATTCATGTTACTTGCCCTTCTGGGTTATAAATTGGTAATTTGTCATATTGGTTTCAAGTGAAACGCAACCATAGCGTTGTCAGTCGTAAATACAGTATCTAACAACTTACCTTCACGTAAACGTAAACATCAAAAATAAATAAAGTTAATGTAAAATAAATGTGACAAATATGAAGGTATTTTACCCAAATTTCTAACCCCTTTAGCCTCAAAATAATAAATAAAGACATACAGTTAGAAAGTTAAACTTACGACTAATGCACTTTACACTCAGCGCTGATAAGCTATGTTTATTAAAACACTACTATACTGACACCTTTTGGATTATCGGATTGCTATCGTTGAAGATAACGCAACTGCGCGCACCACGTTGCGAGGTCACCTTTTGCCCATAGCAAAATTAAACGTTAGCAGTTTTGGTTCAGGTGTAGAGCTCAAATCTGCGCTACGTAAGCAGCATTTCGAACTCATTATAATGGATTACCACCTAGGCCAAGGAAGAACGGGTGTGGAGTGGGTACAGAGCTTAAAAGAATCAGGTTTTATTCGCCCTGGAACGGGACTTATATTTCTTACCTCCGATCGTTCTCCTCAAACGATCGGGCGAATAATGGATTTGCAACCAGATGCATTGCTTATAAAGCCTTACACCATTGCGTCATTATCTCGTCAAATTAAGCACTATTTGAGCTACCGCCAGTATATTGACCCCGTGTTGCGGGAAATGGATAACAAACAACGCCCTGCTGCTATTACGCTATTGCGCAAGAAGTTGCGTGAAGGCGTGCCGCCAAGGCTCGCTTCCGACGTGGGTAAACTTTACGCCAAACTCTTATTTGAGAACGACGATATTTTGCATGCGATGCGAGTGTATGACGATGTACTCACTCGTTCAGATAAAGTGCTTTGGGCACAATGGGGCAAAATTAAGTGCCAGTATGCGGCGGGGCTTTGGCCCGATTGCCAAGACGAACTCAGTGACATGGTAACTTCAAGCCTTGCTCGAGACAGCGCGTTTGAATGGCTAGCCTCTTTGTCTTTTGAGCAAAAGTCGTATGAGCAAGTAGAGACCTATTTAAGTCAGATTAAATTCAGTGAACTTAGCTTACCCGCTGCTAGGTTAAAATCTATCGCGTATCAAAAACAGGATAAAGTGGTAGAAGCCATAGATCTGCTTCAAAAAAAGCGCGCTATGCATCGAAGTGCCAAAGACAGATTTAATGATTTCACCTTTGAATTGGCGGAATTTTATTTACTACTTGCAGAAGAAGCGCCTAGTACTAATCGTGAAGAAAGCTTAAGCCAAGCGCGTAAATTAGTTGGCCTGGCGGGTCGTAGTCAAAGCGATCGCCAAGTTTTACAAAAAAGAGACTATCTACTGGCCTTTTCAGCCATTTTAGAAGGCGAAGATCAAAAAGCCGCTCACTTACTTGAAAGTGACTACATGGATGATTACTTACGTACCGAGCCCTCGATGCTAGTTATTGCCGCCAAAGTGCATCATGGATTGGGCGAGGAAGGGAAAGCGAGCCAATTACTTGCCCTTGCAAAACAGAAGAATTCGGAGCTACAGATTATTTCTGAGCAAGTCGCTAACGACGATCTCATTTTTAATGGTGGTGAGCGTTTAGGCCTGAATCATGACCAAGCCGTCATGCTAAATGAAACAGGTACAAAGTTGTTTATGGATAAACAATACTTACCAGCGATGAAACATTTTTACGATGCATTGAATTTATCGCCAGAAACCGCCGCATTCGGGCTTAATTTATTGCAGTGCATGATTGAGTCAGACACCGCTGTTTATCGCAAATACGGCATTCGCAAATTGCTTAGAGTTGTTGCTGATATGGCACTTTCAGATAGTAACCATCATAGGCTCACCCAATTAAATTTAGCAGCACAAGCGAACGCTGAAAAGCTAATGGCTCCTGCTATCAACGAAGACAACAAGCGCCACTAGCGGTTAGATGTAAGCTTGGGTTACCAGTCAGGCAAATTAACTAGGTAAGAGTTAACTGGATGAGTTCATACTAGTGATGCGTTATTTCAAACGCATTAGCAGGCTGGATGTATCCCAACGATGGCCACCCATTTTTTGAACGTCGCCATAATATTGGTCGACCAAGGCCGTTAGCGCTAATGTAGACCCATTTCGACGCGCTTCATCAAGGGCGATAGATAAATCTTTTCGCATCCAATCAACCGCAAACCCATAGTCATAATGATTGTCGAGCATAGTAGCTGCACGATTTTCCATTTGCCAGGATTGCGCAGCGCCCTTACTGATGACATCTATCACCGCATTACAGTCTAACCCTGCTTTTTGCCCAAAATGAAGTGCCTCTGCTAGCCCTTGAACAATGCCAGCAATGCAAATTTGGTTCATCATTTTTGCTAACTGACCACTACCACTTTCACCTAATAATTGACTGTGTCTAGCATAAGCAGAAAATACAGCTTCAGCGCGAGCAAACGCTTTTTGTTCGCCTCCCACCATAACGGTGAGTAAACCATTTTCAGCACCGGCTTGGCCACCTGACACTGGCGCATCTAAAAATGCGATAGACTGCTGCTGGCATAGTGAAAACATTTCACGCGCGACTTCTGCCGACGCGGTCGTGTGATCTATCAGCAAGGTACCCGGAGCCATTGTACCTAGCGCTTGGCTAGCAACATCTTTAACATCATTGTCGTTACCTACGCACATCAACACTATATCAGCATCTTTCGCAGCTTCTGCAGGGGATAGCGCCAAGCTGCCGTCAAACTCTTTTACCCACTTATCAGCTTTCGCTTTTGTGCGATTATAAACAGTAACATCGAAACCTGATTTTGCTAGATGCCCAGCCATGGGGTAGCCCATTACGCCAAGCCCTAGAAAACTGACCTTAATCGAAGCATTATCGATAAGTGAACCTTCAGATGAAGACGTTGTAGTTGTATCATTTGACATAGTGTAACTCTCTTCATAACTGATTATACTGAAGCGAAGTGTAACAAACTTTTTGATAACTAAAACAAATCAATAACTAAAATAAAGAGAAGCGCTATGAGCATATATAGTCACCAAGTGGTTAAAAATAACGGCGAAGCTATTGCTATGTCAGACTTTAAAGGCAAAGTCTTACTTATTGTCAATACTGCCAGTAAATGTGGCTTTACTAATCAATATGAAGGTTTAGAAAAACTCTATAAAGATTATAGCGCGAAAGGCTTCGAAATATTGGCGTTCCCTTGCGACCAATTTGGCCACCAAGAGCCGGGGTCAGATGACGATATCGCTCAATTTTGTGCTATGAACTTTGGTGTTTCTTTTCCACTATTTAAAAAAACTGACGTTAACGGTACCCAGACGCATCCTCTTTACGTTGAATTAAAATCTGAAGCACCTGGTTTGCTTGGCTCTAAACGCATAAAGTGGAATTTCACTAAGTTTCTTGTCGATACAAACGGAAACGTTGTTAAGCGTTACGCACCAACTACGAAGCCGAGTGAAATAAGTAGTGATATTGATGGATTACTAAAAGCCTAAATTATTATCGTCTAATGAATAGGGAGTGCAATGCAATGAAAGTCGCTTTTTTTAGTGCCAAACCATATGAAGAAACTGTCTTTAGGGCAGCCATTGAGCGTGTAGAAAGCCCCCCTATTTCTTTTACTTATTTCCCCCATCAACTCACCGCTGAAACCGCGCTATTGTGCCAAGGTTTCGATGCGGTTTGTGTTTTTGTTAATGATGAACTTAACGCGAAAACCTTGTATATCCTGCATGAAGCTGGCGTTAAACATATTGCCCTACGCTGCGCTGGCTTCAACAATGTAGACATCGCCACCGCCAATGAGTTGAATATCAGTGTGTCTAGAGTACCTGCCTATAGCCCTGAAACAGTAGCGGAACACACCCTAGCGCTAATTCTTACGCTAAATCGCAAAACACACAAAGCGTATAACAGGGTAAAAGAAGGTAACTTTGAATTAAGCGGTTTATTGGGTTTTACGCTACACGATAAAACCGTAGGCGTGATAGGTACAGGACGCATTGGCCAATCGGTGATTCGAATATTGAAAGGCTTTGGTTGCAATGTATTATGTTATGACCCCTACCCTAATCAGCAACTCGAACAAGAAGGCGTTGTTTACACGTCTCTCGAATCACTTTTTAGCCAAAGCCACATTGTTACCCTTCACTGCCCGCTTACCGAGCAAAGCTATCACCTTATCAATGAATCGAGTATTGCATTAATGCCCAAAGGCGCGATGCTGATCAACACATCACGAGGCGGACTCATTGATGATAAGTCGGTAATCAATGCGCTAAAAAATGGGCATTTAGGGTATGTAGGCTTGGATGTTTATGAGCGAGAATCAGAACTGTTTTTCAGTGATCATTCCCAAGACATTATTCAAGACGACGTATTTCAGCGCTTGCTAACGTTTCCAAATGTATTGGTAACCGGCCATCAAGGCTTTTTCACTAAAGAAGCCTTAAGTGAAATTGCCGCTATTACTCTCGATAACTTACGCTTCTTTGCAGGTGACGCCAGTCTAAACGTTAATAACAATATGGTTAAGCAAATAAACTAACCTGCATTAGCGTGATTACCAACAGATTACCAATAGATTGATTTTAACTTTACCAAGCACCACCCATGGTAAGACTTAACGAGTTCTGACAGTCTGCTCACAGCCAAAAGAGTATATAAATTCATTACTTTATTTTTACGCGTGAATATAAAAAATCAATAAAGGCGCTAATTCTATTTGGTAGGATCCCTCCTTGACCAACATAAACAGCATATACATCTTCAGTGGAGCTTGGCGTGTAGTCTTCCAGAACAGAAACGAGTCTTCCATTTTCCAAATCATCTTCGACCTGAAAATATGCCAACCTGGCTATACCCAAACCTGACAACACAAGGTGGCGCAAAGTATCACCATCGCTCACTTTAATATTTCCTTGAGGCGCTATCATTCTCTCTTTACCATCGACTATAAAAGGCCATTCGCGGGTAACCCGGGAGAATGTAAAGTCGAGTAAATTATGAGTTTTTAGATCATCGGGTGATTGCGGATTACCATTGATTTTCAAGTAAGTTGGTGTAGTGACGACCATCATCCTAGCGGTACCAAGTTTCTTTGAAATAAGGTTAGAATCTGACAGGTTTCCCGTTCTGATAGCAATATCTGCACTTTCTTCCAAAACATTGATTACCTTGTCTGTTAATTCAAGATGAATACTAATTTCTGGATAAGCTGCCAAAAAATCTGGGATCAGGGGTAGAACATACTTCTTACCAAACGGAATGTTGCTGTTAACTCTGATATTTCCTGACGGCTTGGTTTGTCTCCCAACTATACTTTCGGCCTCATTTAACGCGGCTATAATTTCCAATCCATGTTCATAAAAGACACAACCCTCACTCGTTAGTGTGAGTTTCCTGGTAGAACGGTTAAACAATCTTGCACCTAAGCGCTGTTCTAACTTTGAAATAGTTTTACTAACCGAAGATGGAGTATTGTCAAAAAAACGGGCTGCTGCTGAAAAGTTTCCAAACTCAACCACTTTTAAGAAGACCTCTAGCTCTGCAGAACGATTAAATTCGTTTTTCGCCATCTATTCAAACCCTAACCTTAGACTTTATGGCACATATGATATTCCTCTGTGAGTATTTTTCACACTAATTTATTATTTAACAATGGCTACACCCTTTTAATCGGCATGTAATTATGAAAAAAAATTATGGTGTTTCAGTTTATCAATTAATAGTTGGTCTCCTTTGTGTTCTGCTATTGGAGCCTGTTTTGGCAAGTAACTTGCCTTCTCACTTTGTCACTTCTTGGACATCCAGTCCGCAGCCTATATGGGGTGACGATTTCATTTTCCCCACAAACATTCCAGCCAAACTGGAAAATAAAACGATAAGGCAAAGTGTCAGGGTTAGTTTAGGGGGCGATAGCTTCAGAATAGAAATGTCTAATGCATACGGGAGCATCCCTGTAAAATTAGGTAGAGTGACGGTTGGGCTTCCTGTAAGTGAGAGAGACAATTATGTACTTGAGCAGACAATCTCAGTCACTTTCGGAGGAGCCATAGAGGCCACTATCCAGCCCGGAGCCGTGCTACTGAGTGATATAATTCCGCTTCAAATACTGCCTTTATCAAGCATTGTGATATCTGTATACCTCCCTGAAAGAACAGAATTAGGGGCATTCCATTGGGATGGAAGGCAGACAAACTTTATCGTTTCTGGTGACCAGAGTCAGGCCTCAGTTCTAAGTTCAAAAAGGTATGAAACTACAGCCCGTTTGTTAATCAGTGCTCTGTTTGTTGAAAACGAAGGAGGTAGTGCTATAGCTGTAATTGGAGATTCAATTACGGATGGTGCGACAGCGAGTCTTGATAATAATGCCCGGTGGACTGACTTTCTTGCTGAGCGTCTTAAATGGCAGAATACCGCGGTATTTAATGCCGGAATCTCTGGGGCAAGATTATTATCTGATGGAATGGGAAGTAATGCCCTAAGTCGACTTAACCGAGACGTAATCTCAAAACCGGGACTAAAAAGTCTTATTGTGTTGCTGGGTATAAATGACATTGCCTGGCCAGGAACTCTTTTTGCGCCAAGCAGCGAAAGACCCAGTCTCAATAAACTGATTGCTGGTTTCACTCAGCTTGCAGAACAAACACATCTCCATGGAGTTAAAATCTATGTCGCCACTCTTCCTCCATTTGAAGGTGCATTATCTGATACGGCGTTGAGTGATTACTATAGCGAAGAAAAAAATGCACTTCGTTTGGCATTAAATAACTGGATTAGAGGCGCAGATGTTTTCGATGATGTCATCGACTTTGATAGGATACTTCAGTCTGAGAACAACCCAAATAAGATAGGAAAGGAATTTGACTCTGGCGACCACCTGCATCCTAGTGATGCTGGGAATAAAGCTATGGCTTATGGCATCGATTTAACGATATTTACAAATCAAATCGGTCTAAAGCTAGCTGAAGAGGGAGCGAAGGAATAATGCTTTTTTCAAAATATCAGTTACATGGCAATCAGCTAAAAAATCGTATCGTTATGCCTCCAATGACGAGAGCAAGAGCTGGCACTGGAAATATTGCCACACCGCTAATGGCTAAGTATTACGCTCAGCGAGCATCGGCAGGCCTCATCATTTCAGAAGGGACCCAAATTAGTCAGCAAGGTCAAGGTTATGCATGGACACCAGGAATTTATACAAACGAGCAGATCAAAGGTTGGAAGAAAGTAACTAGTCAAGTACATCAATCTGGGGGGATTATTTATGCGCAACTCTGGCATGTCGGCCGGGTATCCCACCGTTCATTACAACCAGGTAATTCAGCGCCTATCAGTTCGTCAGCTATCAAGGCTGAGGGAGTAAAAGTATTCATCGACCCAAAAATGTCCGGTCCGGAGAAAGGTGTCGGGGAGATGGTCCAACACTCGATGCCTCGAGCTATGACATTAGAGGAAATCAAAAGCGTTGTTAATGAATTCAGGTTAGCAGCGAGAAATGCCAATATTGCTGGCTTTGATGGTGTTGAACTGCATGGGGCTAACGGGTATCTGATTAATCAGTTTATTGATTCTGAAGCCAATAAAAGGTGTGACTCATACGGAGGGACTCTTCAAAAACGACTGCGATTCTTACGCGAAGTAGTCAATGCGGTTTGCAAGGAAACTCCCCCAGAGAAAATTGGTGTTCGTCTGGCTCCGCTGACAACGCTGCAAGGTACTATAGACAATACACCAGAAGTTACATATCTAGCAGTTGCTTCTTTACTTCAAGCGTTAAATGTAGGTTACATTCACATTGCAGAAGCGGATTGGGAAGATGCGCCGATTATGCCTGAAGGCTTTAAAGAGGCACTTCGTCTGATTTACAAGGGTACTATCATTTATACAGGGAAATATGACCTAGCCAAAGCGCAGCTTGCTCTTCAAAATAACTGGGCAGATTTAATTGGTTTTGGTCGACCATTCATAGCAAATCCCGATCTTCCCTCGAGACTTTTTAAAGGGTTACCCCTGAACATACCTCAAGAGGACTATTTCTTTGGTGGAAATCATATCGGCTACACTGATTATTAGCTTATAGTAGATTGATTTATAATTATTGAATTCAGATAGAGTGCGTGAGTAGCTCCATGTTTGTCTCTAAAAAGCGAATCGAATCTGATTTCTTTAAAGTCACAAATTTAAATTAATGTCTGCAACACTCTGGTTAAATCTCGGAGCCGGTGTTCACTTAGAGCGAGTGTCCGCTCTCACTGCGCCCAGATTTTAGGCTAATCGATCCGAGAATAGCAAAATCCTGAGTGACTGATTAATGGGATGGTCTACTACCGATCAAATGTGCGCATAGCGCGCAATAACTATGCTTATTGCGCGCTATGTGATTTATCGTAAAACAATCAGCGGAATATTTGTTGTTTCCAGCATTTTTATCGTGTTGCTACCAACAAAAAGTTGTCGCAATCTGGAGTGTCCAAATGCCCCCATGACTAATAAATCAATGTTATTCGCTTTCTGATATTTCACCAACTCTTCTTTAATGTTGCCCTCTAGTAAAGCAGTCGACACATTTAAGCCTCGCTCTGCTAATTGCGATGCAGCATTATCAAACTTAGCTTTAAGACCGGGTTCATTATTTTTTATCGCCACCAAATGACAATCAATGCCATATAAGAGTCCGCCATCTAGCACTTTTTGCAACGCCCTATCAGCAGACTCACGCCCGTCATAAGCAATCATAAATGAGGTAGGCGCTGAGAATTCTTCAGGAACAATGAGCACTGGCTGGGATGCTTTTCGTAGCAGTGTTTCGAGGTGAGAGCCAATAGCTTTAAATTCGTTATCGTGACCCACACCTTTACGACCAATAACAATTAAACGGATCTCGTTCTCGATTTCAATTATCGCCTCAACGATATCACCGTGACGTAGGATAGACCCAGCCGTTTCTATGCCAGTTGATTGCGCCTCAGAGACAGCGGATTCAAGTAGCTCACTGCCAAACTGTAGTGCTAGCTTACTCTTTTGCTCGTCGAGTTTCGTCATCTCTTCCAATAATGAAGAGCGAGCACCAAGACCAATAGCACCCGTATAATCATCAGCGCCATGTTGATGCGTTTTTTCTATTGTATGGAGAAAGCACAACGGCTTTGCCAGCTTGTTTGCAGCCCATTTTCCTGCTTTGACAACGGCAGGGGTCATTCCAGAGCCGTCAATACAAGTCATTATTTTGTCCATCGCTTATCTCCTAGTGACCACCCATCAGCTTTTCAACTTCCGCGGGGTCGTTATGTACCCCAAACTTATCGACGACAGTTTCTGTAGCTTCATTCATACCTATCACCGACACTTTTGCACCTTCACGGCGGAATTTAACGACAACTCTGTCCAGTGCATTCACGGCAGTAATATCCCAAAAATGTGCGTGATTAAGATCTATCTCAACGTTATTTACAGCTTCTTTAAAATCAAACGAGGCAATGAATTTCTCTGAAGAAGCAAAGAATACCTGCCCTACTACTTTATATGTACGTATTTTAGCAGACTGTGAATAGTGAGACTTGACTGTCATAAATCGGCCGATTTTGTTTGCGAAGAACAAGGTGGCAAGCAGAACACCGATTAGCACACCAATGGCTAAGTTATGCGTCGCTACAACAACGAGAACAGTGCTAATCATCACAATATTGGACGAAAGCGGGTGTTTTCCTAAATCTCTTACTGACGCCCAAGAGAATGTACCTATCGCCACCATTATCATTACAGCAACTAACGCAGCCATCGGAATCTGACGAAGCCACTCATCCAGTACAAGCACCATAAACAGCAAAAATGTACCTGCAACGAAACTCGAAAGTCTCCCTCGTCCTCCAGATTTCACATTGATTATAGACTGACCAATCATGGCACATCCTGCCATGCCTCCGAGTAGGCCAGCACCAATATTAGCAATCCCCTGCCCTTTGCATTCTTTGTTTCTGTCACTGGAAGTATCGGTCAAATCATCAACGATGGTAGCTGTCATCATTGACTCCAGTAAACCTACCACAGCAAGACCAGCGGCATAAGGAAACACTATCGATAGTGTTGTAAAGTTTACCGGGACATCCGGCCACAAAAATATCGGTAATGTGTCGGGCAACTCTCCCATATCACCTACTGTACGTATGTCTAACCCTGTAACAATAGCAACAATAGTCAGTGTAACAATACACACGAGTGGCGAGGGAATTGCTTTTCCTACAACAGGTAGATAAGGAAACAGATATATAATACCAAGACCAGCGGCGGTCATAACGTACACATGATAAGTCACGTTGGTCAGTTCTGGTAATTGCGCCATAAAAATCAAAATGGCTAAGGCATTAACAAAACCAGTAACGACTGACCGTGAAACAAACCGCATCAACTTACCCAAGCGCAAAAAGCCAGCCACAATCTGTAACACGCCGGTAAGCAATGAAGCGGCTAACAGATATTCGAGACCGTGCTCTTTCACTAGTGTCACCATTAATAGTGCCATAGCGCCAGTGGCAGCCGAAATCATACCGGGTCTTCCGCCAACAAAAGAAATGATGACCGCGATGCAAAACGATGCGTACAAACCTACCTTGGGGTCAACGCCAGCAATAATAGAAAAGGCAATGGCTTCGGGAATGAGGGCTAAGGCCACAACAATACCCGCAAGCACATCACCACGAATATTAGAGAGCCAATCTCTCTTTACGTGTTCAAACATGCAAAGTTACCTAAACTGTTTTCCTCTAATAGAGGAGAAGAAAATTATGTACTAATATGTCTCGCAAGGAATGCGATAAATTGCTCATCAAACTGAGCAGAAGATCTTCAGAAGGGGAAACCTAGGGCGGCGTAAGTGTCAAGTTTGACTCCATGTGATTTCAGATTAAGGGTTCATACATGACATAAATGTCAGGATCCACACCATCTTCAAGAAGAGGCCACAGCTACTTAGTTTCCGGTTTTGCTTGGTCAATTGTCACACTGTATTTTACGGGCGACAACGTTGCAGGGTAATTATACCGATAGTATCTCTTGGTATTAGCAGCACTAAAGCTAACCCTATCGAGAAAGTACCAATTTGGGCTACTTTTCCAACACAAGATGAAAGTACTTGCCTAACCACATAAACGGCTCGGTTTGGTTGTAAGTTCGCTCTAAGGTTAACAACCCTTCGAACTGGGTAGTTTGATGTTCTGGGTTCTTCAAGTAGTCATGAAAACACCGTATGCCAGTTTTCGCTTTTACAGTAAAACCAATAGACTCACAAAAGTCACTAGCTTGTTTAGCCGGTAAAGGATTTTTGGGGTTCAGCCGAACTTGATTTCTCACTTTCATCCCCTGCGCAATATAATCAAAATTACCATAGATAGCGTTGGTCATTAGATTTGCATCACGGTTAAAAAAGCTAAGGCTTAATATTGCCCCTTTACGCATATTGTCATACAGAAATTGAATAGCTTGGTAAGGATCATTCAACCATTCCAAAACAGCATGGCAAACCACAAGGTCGTAGTGTTCCATGTTTTGAATATCTAACAAATATTGATGTTGAATATCCACGTTAGAGAATGTTTTTAAGTTCTCTTTGGCATGTTCCAGAACGTCTTCCGAACCATCGGTTAACAGTACCCTATGCCCTAGCGATGCCAAGTGAGCGGCCATCACACCTGTGCCGCCTCCCACTTCTATCACCTTTTTAGGCTGTGTGTTTTCTGATACTTCAACAAAAGGCGCTAACGCCTCACAAAGCATAATTTGCCTAAGTTTACCTTTTGTCGTGCCATAAATATTATCGGCAAACTTTGCGGCTATACCGTCAAAAATATGATCTGATTTTTCTGTCATGCTGGGTTTGGAATATCGATAAACGTCACGTCTAGGTTAAACTCAGACTGAATTTGCTCACCCAACGCCTTCACGCCGTAGCGTTCAGTGGCATGATGACCCGCCGCAAAAAAGCTAATACCCATTTCTCGCGCCGTATGAATAGTTTGTTCAGAGACTTCGCCAGTAATAAACGCATCTACGCCAGCTGCTACCGCTTGCTCAATAAACCCTTGACCGCCACCAGTGCACCAAGCTAGCGTTTTAATGGTTTTAGTTTCATCACCTTCCGCTAATACCGTTCGCCCTAACATATCAGCTAAACGTTGCTGTAGCTCATTCTGAGACATTGGCTTTTCGAATTCCCCTTGCATCACTACACCCGTAGGTTTTACGCCACTAAGGGCTTGCACATTGTCAATTTCAAGTAGTGCAGCAAGCTGTCGGTTATTCCCAAACTCAGGGTGAACATCTAAAGGTAGATGGTACGCAAATAGATTTATATCGTGTTCAAGCAATGCCTTGATGCGCTTTTTCTTCATGCCACTAATTGCTTGAGATTCGCCTTTCCAAAAATAGCCATGATGCACCACTATGGCATCAGCATTTTCTGCAATGGCAGCATCAATTAACGCTTGTGAGGCCGTTACCCCTGTAACCACACGTTGAATTTCTGCTTTCCCTTCAACTTGCAGACCATTAGGGCAATAATCGCTAATCTCATGGGCTCTAAGTGTGCCATCTAGATAGCGTTTAAGTTCAAGGTTATTTACTGACACAAACACTCCGGTTTACTGTTATACAATGAGTCCAACAATCTCGCTGAACCTATAGAATTGTTGAGCATTATACTGATTTTAAACCACTACTGCCGTCATTTCTTTTGACACATGCCATGCTACCATTCCCCGTTCTTATTCAAAATATCCGTAATGGACTTTGCAATTTCCCAGCGCGGTGTACCACTTGAATTACTCAGTATAATGATTGCGTTTTTATTGTCTGGGTACGTAAGCACGAGCGATTTGTACCCACGAACGCTACCTGGATGCCTGGCGACTTTGCCATATTCATTCTCATAAACCTGCCAACCAAGCCCCATGTATATTTCGCCCCACGTTGTTTTAACTCGTGGCACTAACATCGCTTCGAAGGATTGCGTTTCTAAAATGAAGCACCCAAAGAAGAATTTAACGTTAGCAGATGGTTAGCATACGCAGAGCCAGAATGACTAACAGCCCCCTCGTGTGCGTTCTAAAGTGCAAATAGAATTGGGGGGCACAAAAAAATAAGAAAATAGCTATTAAAAGTCAAATACGTTTGCTGATAGATAACCTACGCCGATACCAAAGCACAGCATAGAAATTGTTCTAATGAACTTCAAAACCTTTGAAGCATCGTATATATGCTTACCTTTGAGCAGTGAATCAATTATATGATCTTGCCCCATTATTGACATGATAATAGAAGCCACAAAAAAACCGAGGGAGATATAAAGGTCTTTACTTGCTTCTACAGCTTTCAATTGAACGAGAACAACGATTGCACCTATAGCCGCAGATGATAACCACGCATATTGTTTTAACAGGTCAAAATGGAGCTCCGTTGTAAGCGTCTCATTTCTAATTTTATTCTGACTGGCCGAATCCAGTTCGGCGGTCTTTTTTACTTCCAGTGGTTCCATTATTAATAATTCCAATTTTAATTTAATGCTAGCCACATTCATCGGGTTAACAGTAGTTTGCTGTAAATATATGAGAAATAAAAATTAACAAGCTGTTCTGATGGGCTTCTTGTTAACCCTAACCCTCAAAGAAAGCATGAATTTCTTTAGCCAAAATTACAGGCGCTTCTTCAGCGGGCTTCCCTCACCTTCAATACCGTACTTTACCTGACGGTCCTTGAATGTGAATGTATATGGCAATTTCCAATTACTCAAAATACTACCCTCACATATTAGATAATGGGGATTAAGGTGCTATGACCGCGAAGGTTCAAACTTATCATACCTTGGCAATTCAGCATCTAGGTTATCCCAGTTTGCCTTTGAAGTAACAAAGTTGTGAGAGATTGGCCTTTCAGAAATATCTGAATCTAAAATACCAAGCCGAATTCTAATCTTTTTAGGATTGGCTGCGTTTGAACTATAAATTGGTGAAGCACATACTGAACAGAAGTGTCTATTTTTACCGGGTTTGAATTCGTAAGTGGCAAGTTTCTTCTTATGATCGATCACGCGGAATTCGTTTATGTTTATAAAACCATTGGTGGCGCAGGCCGTACCGCTATTCTTTCTACAAAGTGAACAATGACAATGAATAATGTCATCTATCGAGCCAGAAATTTCAACGTTTATCACGCCGCACAGGCAGGAGCCGTAGTACATTTCACTTCCTTGTAGTAATAAGGGCAGATTACATTCTTACTTTAAATTTTTGTACCGCCACTTTAAGGTCGTTTAGCTAACACTACTAACCTTGCTTTGCGGTGTAGGAAGGTTGCCAGCAACGCCTTGTGCTACAAATGGCACAAGATGACTGATCACCTCTTCAATATTCACATGTTTATGAAAATCTGACTCAGCAATTTCTGTTAACGCTCGGCTTGAGGCCATTGAGAAAACAAAACTTCCCATTGCAAAGTGCAAACGCCAGAATAGCTCTTCTTGAGGTAGGTCGGGCAAGCATTGTTGAATAGCGTCAACCAAGGCTCTAATCGTCTCGCCATAGTCGTTCATAATAAAGCGACGTAAATGCCCTTGGGTTTCATTATATCCGCGGCCCAAAAGCTGAACAAAAATGGCTGTACCAGATGGCCTGAGCAAATTGAGTTTCAACATGGGAGGAATAAGTGCATACAACAAAGTAGCGACACCTTGGCTACCAGAAGATACCTTATTGTTAGCTAGGCAGGTATTTACTTCAGGCATTAAGATATCGAAATACCGTTTCAGTACCGCTTGAATAAGATTTTTCTTACTACCAAAGTGATAATTGACTGACGCTAGATTAACCTCGGCTCGAGTAGTAATCTCGCGCATCGATGTCTGCGTGAACCCTTGCTCTGAAAAGAGCAGTTCTGCGGCATCCAAAATATCAGCTTTAGTTTGCTTCGCCATTTTTTATTTTTCTTTAACCTAAGTACAATCACCCCCGTCCCAGTACGCAGGAAACGGCTTAGAACGGGGTGAAAAGGTTACGCATAACCAACCAGGGTTCTGCAACCTATTAATTTATATTAATTATTTTAGAACCAGTGTCTTGCTTTATTCCAAGACTGCATAACTACCCGTTCGGCCACAGCAGCAACAGACAGCCCTAGTTTTTCTGCCACATTTTTCTTCAACGAGTACTTCACTTTAAAGATTTCACGCTCTGGAAAGTGAGATAAAATGTAATCATCAGAGGTTGAAAGCTCATCCACCAAGCCTAACTCTTTCGCTTTAACACCAGGCCAATATTCGCCTGTTGCTACTTTCTCTATGTTCATTTCTGGGCGTTGGCTATGAACAAAGTCTTTAAATAAAGTGTGGATTTCTTCAATCTCTTCTTTAAATTTTGCGCGACCTTCATCGTTGTTTTCACCGAACACGGTAAGCGTTCGCTTGTATTCACCCGCCGTATGCTGCTCAAATTCCACATCATTTTTCTTCAATAATTTATTGAAGTTAGGTAATTGTGCTAGCACACCAATTGAACCGATATACGCAAATTGAGACGCTAACAATTTATCTGCCACACACGCCATCATGTAACCGCCACTGGCCGCGACTTTGTCTACTGCGATGGTCAATGTGAGACCTTTCTCTTTAATGCGCTGTAACTGCGAAGCTGCTAATCCGTAACCATGTACCACGCCACCGCCACTTTCTAAACGCACAAGTACTTCATCTTTCTTACTGGCTACACACAAAATAGCGGTAATCTCTTCACGTAAATGCTCAACCTCATTGGCATCCATAGAGCCTTTAAAATCAATCACAAATAAGCGAGATTTTTCTTCTTCATCGCTCGCTTTCTTATTTTTACTTTTGGCCTTATCTTCTTTCTTCTGCTTTTTAGCCAATTGCTTCAGTGCTGCTTTATCGAGCAGTACTTGCTTAGCGTAATGGGTAATGTCCTTTAGTTGCTCTGATAGCGATATTATTTCTAACTGACCTTTACCCTGTTTCTGCTTACTGGCAACGCCAACGATGGTTGATACCACAATAATAAACGCGATAACCAAGGTAACGGCCTTAGCCACAAATAAACCGTATTCGTACAAAAACTCCAAATCTATCTCCTAGTACAAAATAAAAGGGTCTGTTGTCAGACCCTCCTTAACGACCTTATTGTCTAAATAGAACTTACATTAAGGCAACATTATATAATGGCGCCTATAATAGCAGTCTAATTTTCCTCTGACGATAGGGTTAATGTACTGATTGTATTTGCAGATATTTCTTCGTCGGTAAAATACAACTCACGTAACGTAGGTTGAGACGAATAAAGTCCGGTTTGATCAAGGGAATGTTCACTGCCATAAGCCCTAGATTGAGAGTATGAAAGAAGCCCTCTTCCCTTTGGCCCTTCTTCTGTAAAGTTAATGACCATCATCCAACTGCTACCATAATTAATATGATAACCCTCTGCTTCTGCGCTCATAATAGTATTGCTATTAAGCGGCGCATAGGTATGCCTTGGTAACAAGGTGCCATTATTGTTAGGCACAATACTAAAGACATTAAAGCCACCTTCAATGTTATGTGCACCCGCCCATGGAAGTTTCACCCCCGATGCGGTGCCATTCGGCAAGCTACGCTCTACAAATTGAACTTCACCTAATGTTGCATCAAGTGCTACGCCCGCTTGGTTAACAACTTGAACCGCTGTAGCAAACTGATTAATTGTGGTTTCATTCTGCAATAAACCACTAGGTGTGGTAACTGGGTTGTCTACAGAAAACGGCGTTTCCCACTGGGGATCCCTGTCAAATTGAAACGCAAACTCTCTAAATACGTGTGCTCCAACACTGTCTTTATTCATGGTGCCATCCCATGAGGCTAATGCTGCACAGCCACCAGAGATATCTACGTCTTCACCATTAACCGAAACTGGATCACTGCCTTGCGCGGTACAAGCTTGAAGTAAGCTAGGTAGCACCATATCGGCTAACATGCTTCGATTGTTAAGTAGCAAAGTTTCAACTTCGTCAGGCGTGAATGTGTTGTCACTGCCTGCTTCAGATTCAATAAATTGCTGAGCTAAACGCGATCGCAGACTTTGTTGATTTTCCACATTCCCATAAAGAGGCGATACACCTGTGATGGGCGACGATAAGTTTGTTAACCAAAAACTGTCGTTAGAGTTTTGTACTGAATCTGTTCCCTCATACTTTGGTGCTTCCTCGTAAGGCACAGGTCCATCAAAATCAAACGCCGAGGCAAAACCGGGTAGAACCGTAAAACCAGCCGCTATTTTAGTCTGAACTAACACAGGATTAGTGGTTAATTCTGAAATGGCAGTTTCCGTTAAGTCAGGGACAGTAGAATCATCAATGTAAAAAACCTGACCGTCAGCAGAAGCAGACATGGTGTTATTGAAAATAACGCCGTCATAGTCTTTAAAAGCTTGTTTGAACTCATCCATAGAGCCAGCCATATTCATCGCTAGCCAATGATCAACAACGTCCAAATTCGGCAAGTTTGCGTCTTTTATGGCAAACGCATTGGTGTCCGTCCACTCAAAATTACCCGGCACTTCAATCATAGGCCCGTAATTAGTGTAATAGGCTGTTTTATTGAGCATGATGGTTTGACCTGGCGCCACTGCTACCTCAATTTGCATTGGCTTTTCGTAAATGGTGCGTTTACTACCATCGACTCTATGCGTAAGACCCGTGTTATCATCTTCATCTAACGTTAATTGGTAAACGACAAAATGCTCAGCAGTAGAAAATGTGTGTGTCCACGCAACATTTTCGTTAAAGCCTATATTCACCGCACCTGGTAAACCCGTCAAAGAGCCCCCAGTCACGTTTAGATAACCAGGTATTTGCGTATGAAACTGCCAAAAACGTAAATTACCCGTGTGAGGGAAATGAGGATTCCCCAATACCATTCCCATACCATTCGTGGTTTTATCACTGCCTAACCCCCAGCCATTTGAGCCCATGTCCTGCGGATTTTTTTCGGGTAGCGTTATGGTCGGGTTTATTTTAAATGGTGCAGCATTTTCATTTGCCAACAAAGTGGCGTTAGGTGATGTCGCTGTGACTTGCGAAGCGGTATTGATGCTCGCTGCCGGTGTAGGTAAGTAGCTTTCACCTTCAGGTGCAGCTAAAAACATTGGGCCTAAAAAGTTAGCTGCACCTGGTAATAAAGCTACACCCAGTGAGTAAGTTAACAAGTCAGTGCTGTCGATATCCGTTACCCAAGGCTGCCCAGCACACGACTGGTCTTGATCAGCCACAGGTGTGTCGGCTAAATAGCGATTATAACCTGCTGTATAACCTTGAAACATGGCTCTTGAGTTAGCTGACATGCGGGATAAATTTTCTTCAGCCAGCGCACGAATTCCCAATGTTAAAAAACCAAAATCATTTATAAGGTGCTCTGAATCACCACTGCCCGCTTGCTTGTCGGGACCAAAGTATTTCGAGCGCTCCGAATTATATTTAATAATTTGATCGGCCAAAATACATAAATTATCTTTAGCAAACGCATAACCCACCCCGTAGGCCATACTTTCCAGATTGTCCGCTTTAACATGAGGTACACCGTACGTCGTCCACGTTATGTCAGCCGTTAATACGCCATCTGTATCAAAAGCGGGTACCGGTGCGGGTGTAGGTTCAACGGGATTTGGCTCAGGCGTGGTAGGCGTTTGAACGTTATCAAAATTATTATCGTTCCCTCCACAACCTATAAGTGTGGCAGCAATAGAAGCTGCGAGAAGTGTACGATATGGCAAAATACGTTTCTTTGGTATGTTCACAAACTGTCCCTTATTGTTGTAATACTCGAAATCAAGATCCTGTATCCTTCTTTCTTCAACAGATCCGACCAATTAACACTACATTAACAACAAGAAACATTCAAACAACATTTTAATTTTTTAGCGTAAATAAACAAAAAAAAGACCGACATAAGTCGGCCTTTTCATGTTTATGAATCAACTAGTTACATAACATTAGTTAGATACAACAGTCTCATCAGTAATAGGTAATACCGTAGCGTCAGACGCAATGTAGCCTGCTACTTCTCTTTGCATTTCAGCCGTCACTGCCGCACTGGCTGCTGGGCTTAAACTTGATGCATGTGCACCATTGTTAAATAAGACCAAGCCACTTAATGCATCGGTACCAGATTGGGTAGTTGTCACCTGCTCTAAACCAATGGTATTAGCAAGAGCTAACTGACCAGACAATGGTAATGATGTACTAACGGGTATAACTTGATCAGGCAAGTTTTCTTCACCGCCGTCACCTACCACTGTCATCATATGTACCGGCGTCGTTTCACCAAGCGTAGTGGCATAGTTAGTTGGGTCACCAGCGTCCATCACCGTTTGTGCAGCAAATGCGAATTCAGCAAATACCGCATTCACTTCTGCAGATTGTTCATCGCTTAAGGCATCCATAAATGCGCTTACCGCACCCACTAACTGTGCTTCTGAAACATCAGTTGTGCCATAAAGCTGAGTTAACAAGGCAACAAACTCTTCAGACGACTGAGATAACAGCAATCCTTTAATGAGCGGACCAAAGGTAGGAGACTCAAGTAAGAACTGAGCCGCACCGCCTCCAGGAGACTCTAACGAGGCTTGTTTAACTGCGTACATACCGTCTAACGCACCTAATGTTTCGCCCATGCTGGTGTTAGCTACTGCGGCAAAGTTACCACCAGTAATAGCACCTAATGATACACCCATGATAGATACACGAGACATATCGAATGACACGTTCTGGCTTGCGGTAGCATCAACTACTGCGTTTAAACCTAAACGTAAGCCCAATAAATCAGACACGCTTTGACGCAGGTTATCACGCGCAGTTGGCAAACTTGCCAAGTTCATATAATGCGTCGCGCTTACCGTTGTTGCATTAATTTCGTCAGTGCCGTCACCGTCTAAATCGTATCCACGAGTACCGTGAAGTGGTTGGTCGATAGCTACCGAAGCAATACCTGCCAACGACAACGTCCCCGTAATCGCTAACATGTCTTCTTTTTGACTAGTAATGCCGTGAGCTAATATTACCACTGGCCAACCCGCTTCAGGCATGCTGACAGAAAAGCCAAGTGCACCCGCAATTGCTGGGTCTGGAATAGTCACCTGCACATCTAGCGTCTCTTCACCCATGTTTCCGCCAGTCATCTGAGGGAATGGGTTAAACTTAGTGATGTTACGGGCGTTATCTAGCATTTCGCCATCAACACGTAAATCAGATAAGCCAAGGCTCGAGCACGTTTCGAAGTTCGGACCTGGTGTGGCACTAGCGAGTACTTCGTCAGAAGCCGTTGCTAACACAATACCGCTGTCACAGGCTGCTTGCCAAAATTCGTTAACCGGCGCGGTTGGGTTTTCTGCGCTTGGAACACCTAGGAAATAAGGAAGCGATACGCTACCTTCATAACGTTGTGCCGCACAAAACGGGCCCGCTTCAGCAAGTATGCCAGTTGACACAGCTACAGCGAAATCGTTAACCGCACCCCATTGGGCAGATAACTGACCTGATACAGTACCCGCTAACCCAGCACACGTTTCAAGGGCACTGAAGTCAGTGGCTTCGATAACAGGTACTAAGGCTGCTGCCTCAGCAGGTAAACTATCTATACCAACTGAAACTGCACCAGCCACCACATCTTCGGTAACTAAGTTTAATGCTTCCATTGCCGTAGGTGCGCTATCAACGTCCCCTACTACAATAACTGGAAGTGCTTCACCTGCGGTTGGGTCTCCAGCAGCAGCGCGCGCAGCAAACTCACCCACCATCACTTTTTTAATGGTATCGAGTGAATTCTCAATTGATTGGGTAGTGAATGCAGAAACATAGGTTATATCTTCGCGCTCATAACCTGCACTAATTACGGGGTTAACCAGTGAGTTCACAATACCTTGAAGCAATAATTGATCATCACTTGATAAAGGCAGTGTATTGATATCTTGTCGCGTTAAATCCCACGATGTAGAGCCTTGAACCGCCTTACCCGACGAATCTTTCAAAGCAGTGGTCATCACCAACATGTGACCTTGAGCCGGCTTCAGTGGCTTTAATGGCACAAAGGTGATTGTTGATTCATCAGCAAGCGAAAGTACATAATCTTCACCGTAAACCAGTTGATCGCCAAGCTTACAACCTGCAGAAGGCGTTGTGATTTGCGCGCAGTCTGGATCGTTTAAATCCAACCCTAAGGTTGCTTCAAACATCAATACACCCGCTGCTAAGGTAGAAGCGTCTAGCGAAACACCCGCTGGCGTCTCTACTGAAATAGCAAATGGATGCTGAGTTGACCAACCATCTAGTACGTTAAGTGCGTTTTGTGGGTCAGCGAAGTTTGTTGGATCGTCTACCGGAATGTTAAGGGTATAATCGAAGAAGCCGTCATCCCCAGGCAGCATTAAAAGATCGTTAGGTATATTTAAATCGCCACTAGCGGGATCAAACACGATACGTGAAAATGGTGTTTGGACCTCTGTCTCGGCCTGAATATCGGACAGGGTATCATCGGAGCCGCCACAGCCTGTTAGACCCAGCGCAAGGGCCACACTGGAACTTAATATGAGTTTTCTCATTCTTACTCCCTACAAGCATTGTTGTTATTCTGTGTATCTAAAACTCGCATTGCTTGTAAGATGGCACCTTTAAAGCCTTGTTCTTACTGCAAACTCACCGAGTTTCAAACATGTTAGACCAGTTGTATCTCCCTCAATCTTATTAACTTTGTTGCAACTTTGCAAAGTTTTGTTAACGCTAAATGTTATTTTTTTTTACGTTTGGCGTTTTTATACTTCGAAAGTTTTACTTATTGCCCAGTGTGAGTATCATCTGCACCTATATAATATGAACCTATTGTGCACAAAAACACATGCGAATTTTTTAAGGATACTGATGAACGATTATCAAGCCCCTGCCGATTTATTAAAGGGTAAAGTCATTCTTATCACGGGTGCTGGCGATGGCATCGGTGCTCAAGCCGCTCGAACATACGCAAAACATGGCGCAACCTGTATTTTATTAGGCAGAACCGTCTCTAAGTTAGAAGCCGTTTATGACGAAATCGTAAATGCTGGGAGTGTTGGGAATGCTGAGCCGGCACCAGAACCTGCAATAGTACCTTTAGATATAAAAGGCGCAACACCGTCACACTATCAGCAAATGACACAAACCATTATAGACCAATTCGGTAAACTAGATGGCGTATTGCACAACGCTTCGGTGCTTGGACATTTAAGCTCATTTAAAGATATTGAGCAGCAAGAATGGCTTGATGTGATGCAAACCAATGTAAATGGTACGGTGTTTTTAACTCAAGCATTAATACCTGCCCTTGAAAAAGCTGACAATGCATCGGTTATTTTCACTACCTCTAGCGTTGGGCGCAAAGGTCGGGCGTTTTGGGGAACGTATGCGGTATCTAAATTCGCTACAGAAGGTGTTATGCAGACATTAGCTGACGAGTATCAAAATAAGTCGCTACGCTTTAACTGTATTAACCCAGGCGGCACACGTACTAATATGCGGGCACAGGCTTTTCCAGCTGAAAACCCTGATACATTGAAAACACCTGCCGACATCATGCCTATGTATCTTTACCTCATGGGTAACGACAGTATTGATGTAAATGGTCAATCTCTTGATTGCCAACCTAAGCGCTAGCGCAAAAGATAACAATCAACATATACCTAAAGAAAAAGCCGCGTAAAACGCGGCTTTTTATGTTGAACCTTTGTGTTTAGCCTAGCGCACTTCATTGAGTGCGCTAGTAACGGGCTAAAACAGTCACTATTCCAGTGACAATATTAGCGACTATCAAGCTTTAGTCGCCTATTTTAGCCCAAGTATCACGTAACCCTACTGTGCGGTTAAACACAGGCTTATCGTCAGTACTGTCGGCATCTAAGCAAAAATAACCTGTACGCTCAAACTGCCATGCACCTGCTTCAGATCCTCGCTTGGCAAGCCCAGCTTCTGCCCAACCAGTTAGCACCGTTAATGACTCAGGATTTATCACATCGGTAAAGTTCTCTTCAGCGGCTGGATTTGGTACGTTGAACAAGCGATCGTACAACCTAAATTCAGCTTGCTGCGCAGTACCGGCATCAACCCAATGGATCACGCCTTTAACCTTGCGGCCATCGGCGGGATCTTTACCTAAAGTGTCAGCATCATAAGTACAGTAAACAGTGGTTACGTTACCTTCTGCATCTTTTTCTACACGGTTAGCTTTAACCACGTACGCATTACGCAAACGTACTTCTTTATCTAGCACTAAACGCTTGAACTTTTTGTTTGCTGATTCGCGAAAATCTTCTGCTTCAATCCAAATTTCACGACCAAAACTAATTTCGCGAGTACCCATAGACTCATCACTTGGATGATTCGGCGCTACTAAGGTTTCGCTGTCGTTTTCTGGGTAGTTTTCAATAACCAGCTTAATCGGATCTAGTACTGCCATTGCACGAGGTGCGTTCACGTTTAAGTCTTCACGAACACACGCCTCTAACATGGACATTTCAACCATGTTGTCCATTTTAGTCACGCCAATACGTTTACAAAATTCACGTACCGAACCCGCGGTGTAACCACGGCGGCGTAAACCTGCAACGGTGGGCATTCGAGGGTCGTCCCACCCGCTAACGTGATTTTCTTCAACCAATTGAATTAAGCGGCGTTTGCTTAACACAGTGTATTCAAGGTTAAGACGTGAAAATTCATACTGACGTGGCGTGCTATCAATAGTGATATTTTCAATTACCCAATCATACAAACGGCGGTTGTCTTGGAACTCCAAGGTACACAACGAGTGCGTAATGCCTTCTATTGCATCCGAAATACAGTGCGTGAAGTCGTACATAGGGTACACACACCACTTATCACCTGTTTGATGATGATGAGCAAATTTAACGCGGTAAATTACCGGGTCACGCATGCACATAAAAGGTGAAGCCATGTCAATTTTGGCACGAAGGCTACACTCACCTTCTTTATATTCGCCCGCTGTCATTTTAGCGAATTCGCGTTGATTGGTTTCAACGTCGGTATCACGGTATGGGCTGTTTTTACCGGGCGCAGTTAACGTACCACGTAATTCACGCATCACTTCTTGGGTTGAAAAATCGACATAAGCTAAGCCTTTGTCGATTAATTCATTGGCGAAGCCATGAAGTTGATCAAAGTAATTTGAAGAGTAGCGCTCTTCACCATCCCATTCAAAACCCAGCCATTTAACGTCTTCTTTAATAGAGTTAACGAAAGCAATGTCTTCTTTTGCTGGATTTGTGTCATCGAAACGCAGATTACATGAACCTGCGTAATCTTGTGCAACACCAAAATTTAGGCAAATAGACTTTGCATGACCGATATGCAAAAAGCCATTTGGCTCCGGCGGGAACCGAGTTTTAATACTCTCGTGCACACCATTGGCAAGGTCTTTGTCGATGATCTGACGGATAAAGTTGGTCGGACGGTGCTCAGTCTCGGCCATTCGCGTGTTCCCCTTAGCGTTTGAATTAACGTTAAAAAATAATCTTAACGTGTAAAATTAATAAATATTATGAATTAGTATAACACTGACCTAAAACCGACAACCACGTTTTATTACACCTAGCCTTACAAGTGATTAGTTTTAATGCGATGAAACAGTTTTTTATCGTCACTAGTATTAAAAAACAGCATGCGAATAGCAAAAAAAGCGTGGTTAGAAGAAAGTATGGTATCTTTCTTCTTGTCGACAACTCGGTCGTAGCAGACAAACATGGTGCCCATGAAAGAAAAAGCAACCTCTTTTGATATTGCACATTTGGCAGGCGTTTCTCAATCAACAGTATCAAGAGCGCTAAATAATAGCCCTTTGGTAAATCAAGAAACCCGTGATCGGGTTCAGCGTATAGCTCGCGAACTTAATTATAAAGTTGACAAGAATGCCAGTAATTTACGCAAACAAAAAAGTAGTACCATCGCGCTTTTACTGTTTGAAGATCCTACCTCAGATGACTCAATGATTAACCCTTTCTTCCTCGCCATGTTAGGAAGCATTACTCGTGCATGTGCGGCAGCGGGTTATGACTTACTGGTGTCGTTCCAAAATTTGGAAGATGACTGGCATGCAGAATATGAAGATTCGAATAAGGCAGATGGCATTATTTTATTGGGGTACGGTGATTACACCGATTATCGCAGCAAAGTGGCACAACTTGAGTCACAAGGCACTCACTTCGTTCGTTGGGGCGCACCCGATGCCGCCCACCCAGGTGTGAGTGTTGGCTGTGATAATTTTCAAGGTGGCTACAGTATTACCGAACATTTAATTGCGCTGGGTAGGACTCGGTTTGCGTTTATTGGTGATTCCGGCAATAAGGCTCCTGAGTTTATGGCGCGTTTTCAAGGGTATAATGAAGCGTTAACTAACCATAATCTTTACGAAAGCTCGTTGCAAAGCGATGCCGTTTCTACTGAAGAAGCAGGCTTTGATGCCGTTCAAGGTATGTTGGAAGATGCATCAGGTAAAGGTACAGAATTACCTGACGCTATCGTGTGTGCATCTGATTTAATTGCTATGGGTGTATTACGTGCGCTTAGACAAACAGACTTTAAAGTACCAGATGATATCGCCGTGGTGGGGTACGATAATATTGCAGTGTCGGCCTTCACAACCCCTGCGCTAACCACCGTTCAGCAAAACACTAAGCTTGCTGGTGAATTACTAGTAAGTACGTTGCTTAGGGCAATTTCTAACGAAACAGTAGAAGATTTCCTAATGCCTGCTGAAGTCATAATTAGACATTCGTGTGGGGTAAAAACTTAGCTTTCTAAGGCTGAACAGCAAGACTAGTAGACCAGACTCACTAGCGAGTCTATCTAAAAATACTTGAATACCCCGCTAAGACATAATTTGTAAATATTATAAAAAAGCCCTTATTATTACTATTAAAAAGAATAATAAGGGCCTTTATATTGTGGAATAAATATTACTGCGCCGACATCTGCTTGATAAGTGCCGCTTCTAGAGCATTTGAATCTAACGCTCCTTCCCTTACCCATACTTGAACACCATTGGCGGATACTGACGTTGTTAACGGGTCACCAGAAGCCAACTCACGTGTTTCACCAGACAATTGTTCAGTCCATATGCCAGCTTGCATATATTCATTAACACTGAAATCAGCAGGTTTATCGGCCTTATTGAGCAGTACCAACGCGGTTTGTTGCGCACTATCACTTTGCAACACACGGTAAAATGCGGCTTCATGCCCAGCTAACTCAAGGTTGAACTGCACACCTCGTTGAAGTGCGGGTGTGTTTTTACGCACATTTGCAATTTTAGCCAGTTCAATAGCAATAGGATGAGACTTTGCGTTGTCTATATTATCTTGGCCGAAGTAATTGCGGTTACCTTGGTGTTCAGACGTACCACGCATAAAGCCAATTTCCGAGCCCTGGTACACCACCGGAATACCACGAACCGTAAATAACCAGTTATGGGCATTAATAAAACCATTGTCGGTAGCGTTAATACGCGCCATGTCATGGTTGTCATAAAAGGTAGTTAAATCATAAGGGTTGTTGTAAGGCCCATGGGTTAGATACAAAGTGTCGGCTAAGGTAGCGAAGTCACTTTCAAGTGGCTTTTCGAAAACTTTCACCATGGCTTCTTGCATTGGGAAGTCAAGCACACTCACCGCGCCATTTTTTGGAAGGGTATGCTGCGCAATAAAGTTCGCATCATATTGGAAGCTTTCGCCGAACATGAAAAAGTCGGGATGCTCTGCCCTAACCCGGTCTGACATTTCCCGCCAAAAGTCATGAGGTACATGCCTGATGGTGTCGATACGAAATGCATCCGCGCCTTGTGAAATCCAGTAAAGGTAACTATTAATAAGATAATCTCTTACCTTGGGGTTTTGATCATCAAGATTAGACAGCTTAACTAGGTCTGGGTAATCATGAAAAAACTCATGAAGTGGGTTATTTTTTGGATCTAAGTCTTCAGGCGCTAGATTCTGGTGATCAGCAACTAATTCGTCTTCGGCGTTATAAATTTCACCGTATCCAGGTTGGTCAGAAGGCATGGTAAAGCTTGGCGTACCGTGGTTTGCCACAATATCGAATACCGATTTTAAACCGAAGTTTTCACGCATTTTTGTGGTGTATTGCTTCACACTTAAATCGCTACTTATCAAATGCTCGTCAGCTTTATAAAAGTTAGTTGCCCAGTAACCGTGGTAGCCCGTTTTGCCGCCGTCTTTGAATGCGCCACCATAGGTGATTTGCTCATCTCCACTAAATGACTGGTTTGGGTTTTCTAGCACGGGTGTCATCCACACTGCCGTAAAGCCCATATCACGAATATAGTCGCCGTTGTTCAGTACTCCTTTGAGGTCGCCGCCCATATAGCCGACATAGGCTTTTTCTCCGTCAGGACCTTCCATAGGTAGCTGCCAAGTTGGAAACTCTCCGCCTTGTGCTTCATGGTTATTACTTGGGTCACCATCAACGAATCTGTCGGTCATCACAAAGTAAATGGCTTCGCTGGCAAACGGCGTAGTGGTACCTAAAATTGAGACTTGTGTATTCTTATTAGTAGGAGCTGCTGAAGCTGACATGGCGGATTTAGCTTCTGCCTTGGGCTTTGGCGAATCTGCTGACGAATTAGCACAACCTGCTATTGTGCCTACACCCAATGCAAGTGTAATGGCAACGGTAAGGTTTTTTACTTTATGAATCATTGTGCTAGTTCCTTATCAGCGACTTCAGCGCCTATTACTTCATGTTCTTTTACAAAAAATACAGCGATGGCGCCCAATAACATTGACGCGCCAGCGACAACGATGATGTATTTAGCCTCGTTATCGAACACACTACTTAAAATCCAACCTGCGGTTAAACCAGACACTATTTGTGGTGCGGCTACCGTAAAGTTAAATATGCCCATATAAACGCCCGTTTTGTTGGCGGGTAACGCCCCTGCCAACATGGCATAAGGCATAGCTAAAATAGCGGCCCATGCAATCCCTACTCCGATCATTGGGATAAGTAACTTCACTGCCCCAAGGGGTACGGTAACTTCAGTTATGAGTAAGTTCACATTCACCATGGTGAGGTCTTGGAAGAAAAGGAAGCTAACATAGCTTACGCCGCCCAAAATTAACGCCCCGGCATAAATGGTTTTTCTACCAAATTTATCGGCAAGTCGGGCAAGGAATACTGAGAAGACGGCGGCGAATACCGAATAAGCAGCAAACAATATACCCACCCAGTCACCGGCTGCGCCTTTAGCGGCTACAATAGCGTCTGGTACTTGTGCCACTGAGGCAATGTGCGCTGGATCCCACCAGATTTTATCAACGCCCCAGATATGCTGGGTAATTGCTGGTGTGGTGTATACCCACATAATAAACAGGGCAAACCATGAGAAAAATTGTACAACGGCAAGTTGTTTCATGGTTTTAGGCATGTGAACAACTAAAGAAAAGAATTCTTTCATCCGCACGGTAAAGGGTGCTTTTGGCGTATTTTCTGGTTCAACGTTACTTTCAGCGCTTAGGCCTTTGTATCTATTGTACTCTTCTGGTGAGTACTCTTTGGTGCGAAACACAGTCCAAATTACCGTACCAAGCAATACTGTAGCACCAATGTAGAAAGCCCAAATAACAGAAGGTGCGACTTCGCCCATCTGTGCAGTATTTTCAAGACCAACCACGTTAGTTAATACGAATGGCAATATGGACCCTATAACGGCCCCAATATTGATGAGTAACGATTGGATAGAGTATCCAATGTTACGCTGCGACGGTGGCACCATATCAGACACCAAAGAGCGGAAAGGCTGGAAGCACACATTAAACGATGCATCCATTAGCGCGACCATCAGCGCCCCCATTAGCATTGGCGCTAAAAAGGCCACAAATAAAGGCGCATTAGGTAATAAAATCATACCTAGTACTGCAGCTACAGCACCGGCAAGAATAAAAGGTCGTCTTCGCCCTAAACGGTTCCAGGTTCTGTCAGATGCTGAGCCAACAATAGGTTGTACAATCAAACCCATGATTGGCGCGACTAGCCAGAAAAGTGATAATGAATGTAGATCTGCCCCTAGGTCGGAAAGGATTCGGCTCACATTGGCATTTTGCAGCGCAAAGCCAAATTGAACGCCAAGAAAGCCAAAACTGACGTTCCAAATTTGCCAGAAAGAAAGGCGTGGTTGAGTTGCTTGCATATTTTGCTCTATTTATTGTTTTACTATGATAATTCGCATTAATGCGCAATAAAAACGGTTGCGGACATAGCCGGTAAAGATATGGTATCAGTGGTTTTGAATGACTTACCATCGCTTACACGCGTTAACGTTTTGTGTGAAGACAGCATTTCGTCATAGGTAGTCATCGGTAAATCCACTGGTTCTTTATTTAAGATAACCATAAGTTTGTCACTTTGCGTTTCATTTGACGTTCGTGCGCCAATCTTACTATTTTTCTTGCTCTCGGGTGTTGAAATAGGTTCACGGAAAAACGTATAAACACCATCAGTTGGGGCGTAATGTTTAAGAGAGCCTTCAAATTGTAAAGGGTGCGTTTTTCGCAGTTGAAGAAGTTGTTTGATCCGTTGCTGAGCCCAACGTTCATCGGTAGTTAATCCTTCGCCAGTAAATGCATTTTTCTTACTATCAGAAGGCCAACCGCCTGGAAAGTCAGAACGAATAATGCCGTGGTCCTCACTGCCCTCGTTTTGCATGAGTATTTCGGTGCCGTAAAACACCTGAGGTATCCCACGAGTCGTAAGCAGTAACGACATCGCCATATTCCACTTTTCTACATCATGACCAAGTTGTGTATAAATTCGACTCATGTCATGGTTGTCAGGAAAGATAACCAAGTTGTTCGGATCGCCGTAAAGGAAATCAGTGGCGAGTGTCTCATAGATACTGATAAACCCCGAATTCCAACTTTCTTTGTTAGTCAGCGCCTTAACGACTGCTGCTTGTAGTGGAAAATCCATGACGGAAGGCAACGCGCTATCGTAGTCATCATGTCTCTTACTTCCTGCTTGCCAATAGGCTGTTATAGCAGGGTTAACTGACCATTCTTCTCCTACTATATTGAGGTTCGGGTACTCGCTGATTAGACGGTTTGTCCAATCGCTTAAAAAAGCTTTATCGGGGTACGAATACGTATCTACTCGAATCCCACTCAAATTAGCACTTTCAACCCACCAAATGGCATTTTGGATAAGATAGTTTGCAAGATGAGGATTGCGTTGATTTAAATCTGGCATGGTAGGCACAAACCAACCATCGCTAAACCCTTTGATATCACTCTTTATCGCATGAGGATCATGAAGTGACTCACGTTTATGCGTAGTACCAATAAACTTACTATCATTGTTTATCCAGTCACTTGAAGGGGTATCTTCCATCCATTTATGATTGCTACCTATATGGTTGAGAACCATATCCATGATAACACCAATACCCCGTTTATTTGCTGCGCGACTTAACATCAAAAAGTCTTCGTTAGTACCATAGCGAGGGTCAATTTGGTAATAGTCTGTAGTCGAATAACCATGATAGCTATATGTATCCATAGCGTTTTCAAGCAGCGGCATGGACCACAGTTGGGTAAAGCCTAACGCTTCTATGTAATCAAGATGCTGAATAATACCTTCAATGTCACCGCCATGCCGACCGCCTTTTAACGAGCGATCCGCCTTATCAATAAATCCCTCAACATCGTCGTTGTCTTTGTCGCCATTGACAAACCTGTCTGGAGCAATCAAGTAGATAGCATCTCGCGGACCAAAACCTTTTCGTAACGCTGAACCATCCCTTCTCTTTTGCAACGAATAACTAATGTCGCGTGTAGAGCCATCAGTATCGACAAATCGGAGTTTGACATCTCCAGCTTTTGCTTTTGAAGTATCTAATGTAACGAACAAGTAGTTCGCGCTTTCAAGTGCATGCTTTTCTCGAAGCACAACGTCGCTATTAACAATTGTAACCGTATCATCAGCTATATCGTCGCCATAGATCATCAGTTCAACATTACTATCATGCATACCTACCCACCAGTTAGGTGGGTAAACGTCTAAACTACTGTCTTGTGATGAATAACAGTTAAATACGGGAAGTATTAATGCAGATGTAAAAAGTGCCATTAGAACACTTTTTCGCTTTGAAATGCCTATTGGTCGAACGGCCTTATTTACGCGGTTTAAATTGAACACATCAACCCCATGTTAAAATTACGTTAAGTGAAAGACAGAATTCAGATACTAACCTGCGCATCGATTTGAACCAATGTTATGCATACGTATTCACGAATCGGCATGTAAGAATCCATGCGAATTAACATAAATAGAAATGCAATCGAAGCAAAATTCACACAAATAGTTAAAATTCGAATACTCTTGTTTCTAATCCGTTTAATGAAAGTGTCGCTGTGTAATTCGAACCACTGAGATTAAATGTTATTCCTTTATGAGAAAGTAAAGGCTCAAGAGTGAGTTCAGTGGTATTTTTTTGCAGTGACGAAATAGGAATAGTTAACGTTATAGGGCCAGTAGATTCTGTACTAAAGTTAGCAATAACAACTATACCATGCTCATTTTTTTCTCTCACAAAAGCAAATTGCATTTCCGTGTATGCTGTGCCGTCTGCGGCGAGATTCAATGCATGAAGGCTTTCATATTTTCCGGTTACAGCAGGATTAGTAGCAGCAATACCCATAATCTCTTTATAGAAATTGTGTAATGCTTTTTCTTCGCTTGAAGACTGACCTGCGTCAAACTTACCACCATTCATAAACCGCTGATGTGCGGGCACACCAATATAGTCAAAAATTGAAGTACGACTAGGGTCGCCAAACCCCGCTTCTTCACTGCCGTCCTCACCTAAATCCTGACCAAAATACAAGAGGGTTGGTGAAGCACTTATCAGTGCGCTAACGGCGAGCGCAGGTTTACCTTTTTCTGCACTTCCAGCAAATTCTGGACTAGCGATACGTTGTTCGTCGTGGTTCTCGAGAAAGTGCAGCATATGGGTCGCAATATCGCTAACTTCATCGTGCACACTTACCAACTCACTTACCTTACCCTCTCCTTTCATTATCGACTTCAATGTGTCATAAAAGCCCACTTTATCGTAGAGATAATCCATCTTACCTAGTTGAATGTAGTCTCTGTATTTATCGGGTTGATAAACTTCCGCTAGCAAAAACGCATCCGGGTTTCTTTGTTTAATGGCACTGTTTAAAAATGACCAGAATTCAACGGGCACCATTTCAGCCATGTCGAACCGAAAACCATCAACGCCTTTATCTAGCCAGTAAATGGCAATATCTTTAAATTTGTACCAAGAGTCCGGTAATGATTTGTCAGCCCAAAAAGCGGCATGCTCTGCCGCTGACTTTTCACGATAGGCTTCTGGTAACGCCGGAAAGTCATGAGTTCCGTCAGGTCTTACACCGTAATTTATTTTAACGGTTTCGTACCAATCATTAATATCAGGCTGTGATGCTCGACTGCCATTGCCCGTCCATTTAGCCGGAAATTCATCAAACTTTCCGTCAACCAACTGATGCTGATTTTTTTCATTAGCTTTGCCGCCTAAAACGGTATCTGCAACGCCCTCTGGCAATACGAAAGGTGTCTTGGGTATGTAATAGAAATTATTGTCTCGCGCATACTCTTGCGATTTATCATCGTTAGCACCGAAGTTATTATGGCGTGGCGAAAAGGATTGATAACGGCGTGCAACATGATTAGGCACTATATCAATAACCACTTTCATACCGTGCTGATGAGTGCGCTGGATAAGCGCTTCAAATTCATGTAATCGATTCGCAGGGTTGTCTGCTAAATCAGGATTAACATTGTAATAATCTTTAACTGCATAAGGCGAACCGGCACGCCCTTTTATAACATCAGGATCATCATCAGTAATACCAAAATTGAGGTAGCTAGTGGCAAGGGCATGATGTGGTACACCGGTATACCAAATATGAGAGGTACCTAAGGCTTTGATACTTTGAAGCGCTTGTGGCGTAAAATCGCTAAATTTTCCCACACCATTTTCTTCGATGGTACCCCAAGGTTTATTTGTTGTATTGGTATTCCCGAACAATCGAGTAAAGACCTGATATACCACGGGCTTGCCAGAATTAGAGGGAATTTCTGTTCGTGGGTGATTCGCGTTCTCATTTTTCATGAGATCGGCTCCTGACTGTGGGTAAGCGATGCATGATAGGAGGCCAAGTGATAAAGCCACTACTGTCAGTTTCTTAACCGTCGAGCTTTTGTTTACTTTTTTGTTTACGCGTTGAGGAGAAGTGTGTGCCGCATTTTTTGCCGCACATTTCACCGTGTGGAGGTGATTTGTCTTTTTGATATCTAACACTACAAGCATACCTTTGCATTGAATTGCCAATAGCATACTCGTTAAGGGAATGTTAAAACAATTCCATACGTATTCAGTACTAAATTAATACGATGTGATTGCTTTGTTCCGTTTCCCTTGTTCTTCGATTTTTCCTTTAATCTATTAGTCGTTTTTAAAAAAGAGAAGTGCGTAATACAATACTATTTCTATGCCGCTTTACTGGCAGTAAACTCTTCCTCTGCTTTCGTAGTGGCGCCAAACATATTTTCAGTTAAGCTGCCCGCAAGATCATTTTTAATCCGCAATAAAAAATCACGTAAAACTGGTGTTAAATCGTTTTCAATTGATTGAGTTTTAATCCTGTAAACTGCACGTAGGCCGTTATAGTCGATTGGATCACCAAGACATTCGAAATTAAATCCAAACATTTTTAATCGGCGAGCTAATTTAGGCTCCATTAATACATACCCAAATTCAATATCCTGCTCAACACAAATACTCAGAGCGATGAAGTAAAGGGCAAGAGATAAATAGGGAACGTTTTCAAGCAGAGCATTTTCCGCTTTACTCACTTTCTGTTTACCAGAAGGTTTGAACGGCGCTTTAGCTTTAAGCTGTCTAACTCTAAACGATTTAGGAATGGCTAAACGAGAGATTTCACAAATAGAAGTTCTACCAAGTTGAGCGGGTACTAACGCTTTGTCTTCAATGGCGTGAATACACTTTTCTTCCAGCGGCAGGGCTTGATTGCGAATAGCAGGCATGATGATACGAATCGTTCCTGCACAATCCCCTGTTGGTAAGTGTTTGATATAACAATTAACAGAATAGTCATCATATCTATCAATTTCTAATCCCGTAGAGCGCTCTTTTTCGAAGTTCATTTCTTCACAATAAACTTTGTGTCTTGTGCTGAAACATGTCTCTCGGTCTTCGTTGTTTTGTGCGACCACAAGTGAGTAACGACTAAAGAAAAAACTTGATAGTTCATCCATCTGTTTTTTCTTTCTTTTGTTTCTCAACTTCTTCAAGTTAGAAGAAATATGGCTATGAATTGTTTTTAATTTATTTAGCGAAGTAGCGACACGTTTTTTCAATTTTTGGTCCTCTATAGATTTAGCAGGCCCAGTTTGAAAAGAATGACAAAAGCTCACCTTGTGCTTACACACAATTTCACTCTCGAATACAACGATTCAAACCGATTTATAGTTTTGATTGATTATTATTATCCCGGCTCTCACGTATGAGGCTATTACCTGAGATATACTCTGATTTTGCTAAACGGTCGTAAAGTACGACGTTAGCGGTAGCAGCTAGATTCATACACGAATAAGTAGGTATGTAGACAACATGGTCACACCACTCAAGTACGCTTTTATCTAAACTGCCATCTTCTGGTCCGAAAATGTACATTGCATTTTCGGGATGTTTGAATTCTGGTAAAGGTAATGCACCTTCTACTAGCTCTATGGCTACTACACTTGCATTCTCGGGCACGACCTCTTTTAAGTCATCAACGCCGATAGTAGGGATCTTTTTATGGAAAGCCTTCGTATCAGCATTAAAGTTCTTCGCAATACGGTATCGGTATCCGGTGTAAAACACGCTTGATACACCGTAACAACCTGCCGCTCTTAAGATAGAGGCAACGTTTACGGGATTTTTCGGGTTTACTAACCCGATACTCACTGTTTGCTTTGATAGCGAAAGGGAACTCACACGACCTCTTTTTATTATTTGTTATTTTGTTATTTTGTTATTTTGTTGCGCAATAATGTTTAAATAGTGGCACTTTGGCCACTACTATGTCACGCCATTCTAATTTATTAGTCAGTTCGAAATCGCGTATTATCGTTATACTTTAGTTTAATTACGCGACGGCTTTATTACTTTGCGTGGTCTTCGGCACTACTTTCGAGTTCGCAATAGCTCGTCTCGCCATTCGCCTCCCCTGTCCGTAGCCACGTAGTAGTTTCTTTTTATCCATCGTTAAGCGCTTAACACAAAATGCTTCATCAGGCGCTATAACAGTAATTTTGCAATCAGACGGCGGATTTAAGAGAAAATTCAATGTTTCGTTATAAATATTTGATCTTTTCGTCATCTTATCTAGTAAGGCGGGTTGAGCGCCATACATTTTTTCTAAAAGCCACGCTGTTTTCACTGCTGGTTTTGTAAAGCCCTTAGGTTGAGATAGCACTACCGTTATATCACGTGCCCCCATCTCATAAGCTTTTATTGCCGGTATAGCATCAGCCACTCCGCCATCAACATAGCGGTTGCCATCTATTATGGGTTGTTCTCTAAACGCTGTTGGAATGGCGCAGGATGCCACCATCAACGCATCAACATTTTCTTCTGTAGCTTGTATGTATTCACATTCACCAGACTCGACATTAGTGATCCCAACATACAATGGCATTGCTGTTTTTTCACCTGGTGCAGGTATACCTAAAGACTTTTTAGAGTGATGCCATAACCAATGTACATCAGTCATGTGCCCACCTTTGATAAAACGTATTGGGCTAAAAAACTCTCTTTTAGTGGCATACTGCGTAATAATGGTCTTACTAAGACCTGGCATTCTAGCAACGTAAGTTGAAAGGTTGGTTGCCCCAGCCGATACCCCTATCGCGAAATCGAACGGATAGTGATTTTGTTCCATGAACTTATCCAATACGCCAGCTGCAAATACGCCGCGCATCGCACCACCTTCTACCACTAAAGCTGATTTCATTGTCTCAATCTCCGTTATAGCAATATATAAAATTACTGCTTAATTAAATCCCTCTATTGGAGCCCCCTAGCCATCTAAAAGCTCTGGTAAACAATGTTACTCAGCAATGCCTATTATTAACCACACCTATTGCTGAAGCGCCAAGGTGCATAAACATGCACTGTTGCTATGTTGCAATTGTGTGTAGCGTTCACCTACTACGTAAGTTGAATAAAGCAAAGTATGTTCCAATAGTGCGAATTTTTAATTTTGCCGTAATCAAGCGAGAAAGATGTAAGAGAAAAACTGATTGGCTTAATGGGAAAAGCTGTTTAAGGAATAAAAAAAGCCGTGAAAATCCACGGCTTTAGTTTTTTGATTCAACGCTAACGGTTATTTAGCGCTCACGGTGAGTGTAGGCGACTCACCATTAGGGCCAGACACTCTAAATTCGTAAAGCCCAGCATCAGTGACGTCAATAACAAGGTTGTTGTTGCTAAATGACAACACTTTTGGCAGATCCGGCGTTACAAGGTTAGATGCCGCATCATTAGGGTTACCCAAGTTAACCGTATTCCAATCTTCTGATGCCACTTTGAACTCTGCACTTCCTACGCTAAGTTCAATATCCACCGTGTATTCACCCTCACCTTGGTAGGTAAATAGGTCGGTGGTTCCCCATCCGTTCATACCACCGCGTATGTAGACTTCTGTGTCACCGAAATAGGCCTCTTTATATACACCTATGGTGGGATTGCTTTCGTCATTTACATCAAAAACAAACACATAACGGTCAGCGTCTTCAATAGTCAGAAGCAAGTTATCGTTTGTTCTCGCCAAGGCAGTTGTTTGACCAACATTCACATTTTTATCTGTATCATCAGCACTCAATGCGCCAAAATTGACCGTATCCCAATCCTCAGAAGCGACTTTGAATTCATAACTACCTGGTTCTATATCCATTGTCACCATATAGATACGCCCCCCTTGATAAACAAGTTCGTCATTCGTTCCCCAATCGTTTACTGCCCCTCTGATATACACAGGTGTTCCAACATAGGGCTCTTCATTAACAATAGTGAGTACAGGGGACTCTGAATCCGAGGCGTTTATGGTAAACAGATACGTAGCACCAATAGAAGGTGTGAATGATAGATTGTTATTACTTCTTGCCAAAATTTTAGGCTCAATTTCTACAAGTGCACCATCATCACCTTCTGCGGCACCAAAATTAACCGTTTCCCAATCCTCTGAGGCAAACTTAAAGCCGTAAGTAGTGCTCGCTTCAAGAGTAACAGCAACTTCATAAATGCCATCACCTCTATAAATAAATGGATTATCAGTGGTCCAACCGTTCATATCGCCGCGAAGGTAAGGCGTAGTTTCACCATAAGGCACAACATCCGGGGCACCAGAAGTGGCGTACGCCGACAAACCATAACCTTGTGCGCCTGATTGCGGCTTCACAAATACGGCAATGGTCAGTGCTGGGACCGTGAATATACCATTCCCGTCTTCAGCTTCGTTAAACGTAGCCCCCCTTACAGCTTCATCACTTGAGTTCATTTGCCGTGCATGTAATGAAAACCCGGTTGCGGTATTGATACTTATAGATTGCGTATCGTACCCCGTATTCACAAGTACAACGATGGCATCATTTTGCATATCGAGATCGACACGTGGGCTTTCAGTATCATCCGTAACACCATCATCAATACTCATGGCTATTAAGCCTTTTTGCTGGTTTGAACCGATATTATGAAAGCCAATACGGTCAATGATGTCCTCTGCGGTAGTTAAACGAAATAGCGGGCTTTCCATACGAATGGCAAGCAACTCGTTAAATACATCCGACGCAAGCATAATATCGGTCATAGATGCTGCTCGTTCTGGGCTATAAATAAATTCACCCATTTCTTCCCAGCGAACTTCATTGTCTTGTGCTAACGGTAAACCCACATTCCAGTTATTGGTTTCATAGGTAAAATCAACGAAGTTGAACCAATCACCTGCATCATAGGTGTTTCTGTCCATAGACTTAGAGCGCAGTAAATCACCGCCCATTTGTAAGAATGGAATACCTTGAGACACCAGCGGGATACCGATAGCAACATTCTGTGCACGGACGCGCTCACTCAACGAAATATCCATCGGCAAGGTGTAGTTCAGTTGATCCCATAAGGTTTCATTATCATGTTTAGACACATAATTAATAATGTCGGCGGGATCGAGTGCGTAGCCACCTAAGTTGCTAGTATTGCTCGCTACGCCAGCAGACGTTTCAAGCACATAGTCTTGTAGTGTACCTACCATGCTCATTTTAACCTTGTCCTGATCACTTAGTAGCGCGTCAGAGTCAGGTGAAAAGATATTCCCTTGGCGAATCGCTTCACGAATTCTATCGTTGTACGTGCCTATTTGCGTACCGGCCATATTCAGCTGGTTCGCTTGCTCATAACCTCTGTCAATGCGCGTCCAGCCCTCACCGTAGAAGTAATTATCTTCATCCAAAGCTTGAACGCTGTTGCGTAATTTCAACATCGTCTCTTTAGAAGCTTGGCTCATAATGTCGAATCGAAAAGCGTCGTATTTGTAATGCTCTGCCCACATAAGTAGTGAATCTTGCATCAACTTTTCCATCATTACGTTGCGCGGCTCAGTATCATCGCAGCAGGTTTCGCGAACAATAACTCCGGTGTCTGTTTCATAACGATGGAAATACCCAGGTACTACCTTGTCCAGCACAGATTTCGCAAACACGCCAGAAGCATTGGTATGGTTGTATACCACATCTAAAGCAACGCGAAGTCCCATTTCATGCAGCGCTTGAATCATGGCTCGCATTTCAACAATACGCTCTACACCTTCTGCGCTTGACGCATAGCTGCCTTCTGGGGCGTTAAAATGATGTGGATCGTAGCCCCAGTTGAAGCCATCAATAGCACGCATATCGCTTGTGAGTTGCTGTGCTTTCGCCGCTTCGGCTAATGGGTCGTAACTGTTGTACACATCAATGAGTAGTGTGGCACTGTTCTCTTCCTCACAAACTGCTGCGTCGGTATTAAGGCGACATAAGTCTGCAACCGTATCAAATAAACCAACCGTTTTAGTAGGGTCTTCGTCAATGGTGGCAATATCGTTCGCTGGCAGTATATGAAAGTAATTTAGCCCTGCTTCAACTAATTTTTGTAGGTGTAAAACGGGCGCCGTGTTTTGCTCAGTAAATGCTAAGTATTTACCACGATTTGCTTCGCTTGTAGACATATCGCGAATACTGAAATCACGAACATGACCTTCGTAAATAACGGCATCCTCAGGGTTTTCTAACGTAGGAATATTCTGAGTATCCCACCCTTCTGGTTTTAAATCGTCATCTGCTAAGTTAACAAAGCGAGAGAAACGGCCATTGGTGCTAAGGCTTACCGAGTAAGGGTCAGTAACTTCAAGTACTTCTACTGCCCCTGTTTGCGGATGAAAAACCGTCACTTCATAGCGGTAAAGCTGTCTATCTAACGACATGTCTCCTTCAAATTGCCAAATGCCTGTAACGGAGTCGCGTGACATGGTGTGGCGATTTGCGAGGGTTTTATTATCGTTGTAAGTTAGCAAGTCTACATTTTGGGCCGTGGGAGCCCATACCGACACAGCAATTCCGGTATCAGTATAAACAGCGCCTAAAGTAGCCTCATTCGCATCTTCATCACCCGCGGTATAGATAGCATCAATTACTTTTGCATTTTGTAAGCCTGTTGCTGCTACCAGTATGCCATCACTGTCATACCCGCCCACTACGGCTTGGGTGGTCAGAACCGTTTTAGCATCCTCTAGGCTCCAGTCTCCCACCCACGCCTGAAGACCCGCTAGGTTTTCTGCTTTAGCAGTTTGGCTCTCGTCTAACGTGGCAGGCATTAATGCTACTGACGTGCCGTTAATTCCACTTTCCAGTGAACTCTCTAAGTCAGCATTCGGTGAATAGTGAAGCTTCACCGTAGATACGGTATCAGCCACATCCCACAATATCGTATTCGCATCTAACCAATGTGCGCCAAACCCTTCTATATCCACTGGCTGTGGCCCAAGTGACATAATTGGGTATTCAAATAAAGTAGGCTCTCCCGATAAGGTAAAGTTCATTCGCACGTAAGTAGCATCATCTTGAACTAGCGAAGCTTGGAAGTCAGAACCGCCTAGCTCTTTACCTGCATCGTCAGTGCCTAAGTGAATGATAAAATTGTGGCAATCATCAAAATCATTTTTTAAATCTAAAACCCAATACGCACCATAATTAGGATCGATACCCGTATGTTGACGTCCATTGGCCCAATCAGTATCTGAATCGGCATAAGCGTCACATTCATCGTTATTCCAAGTATGTAAACGCCAGCCTTCGTACACGGGGTCGTTTGTTGAATTATCAGCATCAACTGCCGCGCGGTTGTAGTATAAAACCGCTTGATTGTCGGCGGGGAAAAATACCGGTAGTGGTAAGCTTGGATCGGCGCCAACTACACACGCATCATTAGTTTCATTTGGTACCGTAGGCGCGTCACATTGAATCGGTGGTGGGGCTACGCACGCTGTGCCGTCTTCATTCGGAACGTTTGGTACATTACAGGTAAGTAAATCGTTTGAGCCAGATTCAACACCTGAACCCCCGCAACCTACTACAAAAAGTGCCGTTAAAATAAGTGCTGCAATACGCCACACCTTTAGCGTTGGTAGTGGTATTTTTAACATGGATAACTCCAATTTTTTCTTTTTCATACACGCAGTATTGGCAGTTATTGCCATAGGATTAAGCTTTTGGGAGAGGGGTAAAATACTCATAATTGGTATGTCATCCCTAAGTAATACTGTGTACCGAAAAACTGAATGGTGCCGGTTTGTTCAGAAGAGGTGAAATAACTTTTGGTAGGTTCGTCGGTAACGTTGTTTACTTGAAACAATACACTCCAGTTATCGTTGATTTCGTACGATGCTTGGTAATCAACAACCAGTTCAGAATCAAAATTAACGGTTTGATCGTTAACTGCCACTTGTTCTGATACAAAGAAATCTCTGTAACGCCCAGACAAACGCGTTTCAAACCCTTCATATTCCCAAAACAAGGTTACCGTGGCGACATTTTCAGATAAGCCAGGCAAGCTATCCGAATACACCGAACTGCTCAGCGTACGTTGGATTTCACTTTCTGTGTATGAGTAACTAGCCGTTACCCCTAAACCAGACCAGAATCTTGGCAACTTGCTATAAATTTCAGTGTAGGCAATTTCAACACCACGAATATAACCACCTTCAGCGTTATTTACTGCCGTGCTATAGCTGCCATTTTCGGTAGGAACCGTTACAAAAATAGGGTTACCATCGGCATCCCGAGACAACTCAGCCTCTTGCCCTACAAATTCAGGTTCAAGATAGACAGGGACTTGAACCGACTCGGGAACCACAATGCCGTTGCCGCTGAAGTCATAAGGCTCTATGTTTATTTCTTCAATGAAGGATTCTATATCTTTGTAGAATGCCGCTAATACTAACGCTCCTTCGGTATCCTCAAAGTAGTACTCCCATGAAATATCATATTGGGTGGCATAAAAAGGCTCTAGGTAAGGGCTATTTGTTGCGTTCCCGTTTACCTTGGCGGTAGGTTGCGACAAGGTCACTTCTCCCGAGTCTCTATCTTGCACAGCAGTCACCGTTTCAACGGTGGTAGAAGCATTTGCCGCAAATCGATTAATCGGTGCACGACCCATTACTTTCGCTGCTGCAACTCTGAGCTGCGTATTATCCGTAAGCGCAAAATTAAGGTTAATAGACGGCAAGACATCATCGTATTCATGGGTAAGCGTTGTGAAGCGGTAAAAATTGTTAATTAAGCCGGCATCATCGGTAATGTTTTGTGCGCCCGCAGTAGGATCACTTATCTCTATTGTGACGCCCGTTTCTGGATCGGTAATTAACGACGTAGCACGCTGGTATGTGGTAGAACTTTGTTTTGTTTTTACGTAACGAACACCCACGTTACCGGTAACTGCCATACCAGCTATCTCAGTATTGAGGCCCGCCATCAAATAAGCGGAGTTTACGGTTTCAAAGACCTGCCCACTTTCTTGCATAGTCCAAGAAGTAGACGGGCCCGTACCTGGGCCATTAATCACACCAGCAGCCCCTGGTCCCCAGGTTTGAACGGGTTGAGGGTATCCGCTCGGAAACCATGCATTGAGCGCACTGGTTAAATCTACCGACAAATAGCTTGGGAAATAGCTGAAATCGCCAGCCCAATCAACTCGCTCCACCATATCGTTAGTTAAACGTAGCGGAGGCTGACTTGCAGAAAACGCACTGTCGTTGCCGTATTCAAATACCGAACGATCGTTGCTGTACTCTCTATCGGAATAGCGATAACCAAACTCCAAGCCTGTCACGATAGGCATGTCGATAAAGTATTGGAAATCGACCTTGTATGCATCAAGCTCATCTTTGTTCACAAAGGGGTAAATGCCGTATTTACTCACCATCACCCTATCGATATCGGAAAACGCATCTGCTTGATTAAAGGCTAAATCAGGAAGATTATTGCCATTCAGCAAATACGAAATTTGAACGTTCTCATCAAACACTGGGCTCACGGCGTTGGCATCTTCACTGACTAACGACCATAGCAAGCCATTACGGAAATCACTTTTCGCGGTGGAACGTGACACATCAAATTGTACCGACAAGTCAGCACTAATTTCCCAATCTGCGTTAATACCGAAGTTTTCAACGCTATCGAAATCTTGGTTGTCATCGTTAACTAATTCAACCCGTGTAAAGCTAGTATCTGTGCGAGAAAAGGTGCCACCGATAACACTATTGTTCACAATGACAGGGTTCGTGATGCCTGCCGTTATCCCACCTAATTTCACTCGATACCCACGGGCAAACTCTTCTGAATCGAACTTAGAAATAAACGCATCGGCTTTTAAGGTGAAATTTTCTAATGGAGCCCACTCTATTGCTGCGACATATCCGTCGCGAGTTTGCTCCCCGCCTTTATGCTGAATTTCGAAGCCTTCCGAAATAAGCTCACATTCTGGACAGTCTGTGCCCACTCTGTCGTTGTCCCCCTCAATGCCATCGACGTCCACGGCTCCGTTGTACGCTAAGCCAACGAACTGGGTAGATACACTGGGTTGAAACAAACGTGCATAACCAAGAGATAAACCGACGGTATCGTCCATGAACTTACCTTGATAGGAAAAGCTCAATCGATGACCAAATTCACTGGCATCTGATATCTCACTGGCTCGGTCGTTATACATACCCCGCATGTTGGCACTAAATTTATGCTGCTCCTCCATGGCTAATGGGCTGGCTGTTTTAAGCTCTACCGTTCCCGCAATGCCCCCTTCAATCAGCGATGCTTTAGGCGATTTATACACACTGGCTTCGGTGATCAATTCTGAAGGGTACTGGTCAAACTCAATGGCTCGACTTCCACTCGTAGACACTTGCTCACGACCATTGAGTGTAGAAAACACAAAGTCACCCGCTAAACCACGAATGTTTATTTCAGCCGCTTGGCCTCCAGTACGCACTGCAGATATACCCGGCAATCGTGTAAGAGCATCTGCCATAGATACATCAGGCAAACCGCCCAAATCATCAGCAGAAATTTGTTCTGAAACTGTGTCAGAAAAGCGTTTTTGATTGAGTGATTGTATGAGGCTAGTACTAAACCCCCTAACCTCTATGCGTTCCAGCGTTTCCTCAGATATATCATCAGCAGCTGGTTGACCGCGCGATTGTTCAATTGAGGTTTCATTACTGACTTCATCAATAGTGTCTTCCGACGTTTGCTGTGCGTAAATTGGCAGGGAAAATGCCAACCCACTACTGACTAACGCCACCATGATAGGCTTAAGTTTGAATGTTCTCATTGGTGCCCCGTTCCTTGTTTTTTTATCAACGGTTCGGGAATACCACACCCAAACTCGTCACTTATGGTTCTGCCATAAATAGTATCGGGTTGTATAAAAAGAGAGCAACACCATGCATACGTATTCATTCACATTTAAGTAACATTAAATAAACATATGAAAAGAAAGAATTACTTTGAAAGCTTTTAAGAGTAACGTTGAGCGGTAAGTGATTGCGTTGCCAATTAAAGAAAAATTAACTATGAATGCCGTCCGAGATATTCTGAAGTTGAGTTTCAGTCCTTGAGTGCGAGGTTGTAATGTCTAAAATTTAACGCGAGACCTTGAACAAAGCGCTAAAGCGCAGGTGTGGCCCCCTCGCCCACACCAGTAATTCCTATCTCGGAAGATTATACGAGCGTCACCTTGATCTTGTTTGACGACCATTTATTCGTGAAATAATTGGCTGCAATTTAAGTAGCGGTTTCATCGTCTGTAATAATTTGCATAGGTTAAATCATAAGAACCTACTAACCACAAAACTGCTTTAAGAAATCATCATGGCTAGCAATTTTGCCAATAGGCTCATTTTTTATGCGTTTAATATTTTGCATTAATTCTAGAAGTTTTTGTTCAGACAATGCATTGGCTAGCGGGTGGAAATCGTTCTGCGTTATACCCTGTCCGTTAAGCACTTGTAGCCAAGAACTCTCAAGGAACAAGTCATTTTGCTCTCTGAACAAGTTACCAGACTCCCTAAACAACTCTATTTTATGCGTCAGACTATCTGGTACATCCATCTCCCGAAGGTCTTTCCAGAAATGTGAATCGGTTCTTTCATTAACATGATAGTGTAAGATAATGAAGTCTCTTATTTGCTCATACTCAAGCTGAGACTGTTTGTTGTACTCATCAATTTGATACTGTTTAAAGCCCTCGTGCGGGAACAAATGAATAAGTCTTACCACAGCAGACTGAATAAGATGAATACTGGTTGATTCTAACGGCTCTAAGAATCCGCTAGAAAGGCCGATTGCAACAACGTTCTTGTTCCACTGCTTACGCCTTCTGCCGGTTTTAAAACGAATAAAGTTAGGGTCTGCCAATGGTTTTGTATCAAGATTATTCGACAATACATCTAGTGCTTGCTCATCCGTGTAATAGTTGCTGCTATACACCAAACCGTTACCGTTACGATGCTGCAATGGAATACGCCATTGCCACCCAGCAGAATGAGCAATAGAACGTGTATAAGGAAGCGTATGTTGGTGACGCTCTGAGGGCATAGCTACGGCGCGATCGCATGGTAGCCAATGCGACCAATCTTCATACCCTGTATTTAAGGTCTGCTGAGTGAGCAGCCCTTTAAAGCCAGAACAGTCAATAAACAAGTCGCCTTCAATATGCTCGCCGTTTTTCAATATTACGCCGGTAATAAAGCCGCTATCCTTGTCCTGTTTGACCTCGGTAATAATACCTTCTTGGCGCGTTACCCCCATTGTTTCACACTTTTTACGTAGAAAGCGCGCATACAATGACGCATCGAAATGATATGCGTAAGGCATTTCTATAACTGGGTCGGGCGATTTTATATGGGCAAATTTACCGGCTTTACAAGCAAGGTAATTTAGATCGTAATCCCACAATGAGTCAGTTAAACCCATTTTTTGGGCGCGTTTAAAGTAGTGGTGAAAATGACAAAAAGCATAGCTTTTTCCTGCCGCGCCAAACGTGTGAAAGTAGCTCTCACCTTGCACCCGCCAGTTTTCAAACTTTATTGCCAACTTCATGGTAGCGTTGGTTTCGCGTAAGAACTCTTTTTCGTCGATACCCAATACGTTATTAAGGGTAATAATAGGCGGAATGGTTGCTTCGCCAACGCCAACTGTGCCAATCTCTTCAGACTCAATAAGCGTTACATTTACGCCTTTGCCGATAAGCCGTTTGATTACTGCAGCCGATATCCAACCCGCAGTTCCACCGCCAACAATAACTACATTTTTAACCGTTTGATTCATCATATATTCGCCGTCACCACATTTCGTTTTGGCACACCTCAATTACCACCTCATATCATGGCATTAACTGGTATACAACAAAAAGCCCCAACACATTACGTAAATTGGGGCTTTTTAATCTTACTACATTTAACACTCACATTATTGTGGTGCTCGTTTGTGACACTTAGAAAGTGTAGTTAAAGCCAAGTAAGAAGTTACGGCCGTATGATTGATACTCCGTAATTTGGCGGTCATCGCCCGGATTAACACGAACAGTAGGCTCATCAGTTAAGTTCTGGCCTTGAAAGGTCACTCGAAGGCCTTCAAGATACTCAATGCCTGATTCACTGAAGTCATAACCGATCTGCGCGTCTATCTGCTTAACGCCGTTATCTTCTATTGGTGCTAGTGAAAGGCTGATCGCACGGGTCTCGGTAGCAAAAGCATCACGCTTGGTACCTGAAACGCGGATTTCAAAACCATTACTCTCGTAGAAAGCGGTCAGTGAATAACTCTCTTCAGAGAGACCCGGTACCGCTTCACCATTTTCAAGTTCTCCATCAAGGAATGTCGCACTTGCAAATACACCAAACCCTTCAAGTGACTCATGAAGTATTTCAAACGGCAAGCTACCTTGTAACTCCCAGCCACGAACAAAGCCCTCAAGACCATCTTCACGGAAGCTTACGATTCCGTTAAATGTCGCTGGAGGAACAATATCGCTTTCATCCAACACACCATCGCCATTGATATCTGTTTGACCTGAAGTTTCGTGAAAACCTTCAATATAAGATTCACTAAAGTCGCCAACTGTTTGTCCGGCTACGTGCCAGTTAGTCAGGTCTTTATAAAAGAAACTAACTGCATAATATCCTGAATCTGCAAAGTAGTTTTCGTAGGCAATATCAAATTGGTTTGCTTCAAGAGGTCTTAGGCGTGAATTACCTGCACTTGCTGCCCACGGACCATTCGCAACATTTTCTGAGATTATTTGCTGGTCATTAAACGTAAAGCTAACCGTGTTATTCGGGCGCATGTCGTCCATACGTGGACGACTGATAACTTTACCTAATGCAGTACGAATAAACTGGTTTTCAGCAATTTCGAAGCTTAGGTTAAGTGTTGGTAGTACGTCAGTATATGAGTCACCATCAGAAATCGGTGTTACTGCTGTAAATCCAGTTGGACCGGTAGTCGTATTGAAACCAGAACCTGACTGGTCAACATTTACAACTTGAAGACCAAGGTTACCAAAAACTAAAATATCGCCAATTTCCGTTTCGATATCTAATTTAGTATAGGCAGTCAGAATATCTTCTGAGATAGAATATGAGTCACCAAAACGACCATTTTCGAAAAGTTCAGCCTCTGTTTCAATGTAATAACCGCTTCTGTACAAACCAAGACCGTCGTAGGCAATCACGCCTTCAATCCCAATATGGCTTAAATCTGCTGTACCAATAGGGTTAGGCACGAGTTCAGCGTCAGGCCATGTTGGAGCGGTCAAATAAGCCCCATTGTTATCTTTAGATTTTTCACGCTCTTGATAGTTAACACCGGCTGTTAACTTAGTAAAGATACCCCATTCAACGTAACCTTCTAGGTCAAGACGAATAGCATCAAGTGATTCATCAAAAATTGGCTCGTTAACGAAACCGTCCTGTGCTGTATTAGGTCCAAAACCTTCAACGCCTTGAAAGCGCTCCACAGGACTCAATGAACCACCCCATGCCTGCGGACCGGCTAAGAAGATTGAGTTTGGATCGGCGAGATCAACACCATCTAGTGTTGGGTGATCGCTATATATAGCACCAGTTGATGTCATCGTCCACGCTCGTGGCGTAAGTGGACGTCCATCTGCACCCGCACGACCTACTCCTGAATAGCTTTCAATGTCGGTGATAGTCTTATCAACTTGCCCCGATGAAATATCTAACGTCGCAGTCCAATTATCACTGATAATGTATTCGACGTTCAAACCAAAGGTAGTAAGTTCTGCCTCTTGCTGACGAGAATCGTTACGAATAACAGAAAGGAAGCCGTCGTAGTAACCCGAAGTAACAAGGCCATCTTCTACCCCAGTAATTGTATATGCACCTGTACCCCATTCAGCGCCGCCTTCTTCCACGCCACGTCTTGCATCATTTTCTTCAAAGTCAATATAGAGTGCGTCGAATTGCAATTTAAGCTTATCTGAAGGTGCATATTCAATTACCCCCGCAATCGATGTACGTTCCAACATGGCTGACCGCGTGAACGAGTCGTGCCCACCAAGAATTACTGTTCCTTCTGGTACGTCAACACCTTCTGCGGCGTTCGCTGGGTTTGCATTTGCATATCCCCAACCGCGGAAGTACTGCTCTTGACGAGGCGATTCCATATCAGCAATTACCAATGCTACTCCCAACTTGTCATCTGCAAACTGGTCTACATAGTTAAATGATAAACGATGACCGTCGTTTTCGAAGTCAGGGTTACCTGCGTCTTGTTGGTTTTTCTCGTAAGAACCATTAAACGCGACGGTTTTCTGAGCGCTCAGTGGACTTACAGTTTGAATGTCTACTGTACCACCAATACCTTGAGTCATAAGACCCGCTTCTGGTGTCTTGTATACAAGAATGTTTGAAACGATTTCAGTTGGATAAAGGTCAAATTCAACACCACGGTTGTCACCCATACCTAAAAGCTCACGGCCATTCAGCGTTGTGCCTACGTAGTTCTCATTAAAACCACGTACAGAAATACCACTAGTACGACCATTACGACGCTCACCAGCTAGACCAGGAAGACGAGCAATTGACTCAGCGATACTTGTATCTGGTAGCTTACCGATGTCTTCAGCAGAAAGCGCTTCAACAATAGACGTATTGTCCATTTTGATTGCTTGAGCACGCTGAAGGCTGCCGCGAATACCACTCACTTGAATAACTTCAAGGTTTTCTTCATCAACAGCATCAGTGTTTGCTTCTTGAGCAAGTGCCGGTGCACTACCAAATGCCATTCCACCAGAGATAAGCGCAGCTTTAATAAGGTTGGGTTTAAAATGTTTCATAAAACGGGTGTCCCATACAGTTATAGTTGTTGTCTTTTTGTTATTCTTATGACAAATAAATGACAATACATCTCACCGGGACAATGCTATAGAGGTGCCAAGGTTTGCACAATTGCCTGCATACGTATTCAATAAAATTTATGCAACATCAATTTAACAATACAAGTCGCAAATATGATGTAATTTTACAACAGTTACAGACCACAGTTACAAAGCTGAGCTAATTACCATTGTGATGTTAACAATGAAAACTAATGCTAGGGTTGATTGTTATATGAACTTGAAATAAATACTTAGTTAATATTCATTTAATTTTTGGAACTTGTGATGGAATCACAGGCATTTTTTCTGAATTTTGATGATAAAACTCCGCAAATTCGCCTGCAGTGGTAAACCAAATATTAGTTTCCTCAGAAAGAACTTTTAGAATTGACTCAAAATAGTCCCAATTATTAAATGCAATATTTTGATCGAATTCCCACGAATGTCCCCAAATAACAAAGACAGATAATGAGTCAGTTTTATTTTCCACATATTTCTTGGCAAGCGGGTATGCGTCAGAATGATGTGCGCTAGGATGCCATTCGAATAAGTTTTCAGGTAACTCAAAATTCAGGGTGCTGTTTACCGTTCGAGCGTTAGTGAAACCAGCTTGTTTCAATGTTTGGATGACTTCGTCATCATATAGCCCTAGAGGATATGCAAAAGATGTTACGGTATACCCAGCAAATAAACTTAAACGTTCTTTGTCAGACTCAACTTGATGCTGTATTTCCTGTTGAGGCAAGCCGGGAAGTCCTGGATGCGAAAAGCTGTGACCTGCTATCTCGTGTCTTTTATATAGCACAGCTACTTCGTCATGATGTACATAGGTACCTTTAATAGCTAAGTATTCTTTTAACCACGGGGCATGTTGCGAAAAAAGCCCCGAACTTAAGTTAAAAGTTCCTTTAACTTTGTACTTATCCAATAGGCTAACTAACCGCCTATCTTGTACCATCCCATCGTCGAAACTAAATACAACAGCCTTTTTATTTCCATCTGGATAGGTAAGCTCCGCATATGAAGAGTTGGCAATAAATAATAAACAGATAAAGAGAAAGTATTTCTTAGATGTAATCATAAATTTTTTAAGTACGGCATCAATTGCTCTTTGAAAACTTGGTAACCCGCTTCGTTTAAATGCGTACCGTCAGTAGTAAGCGCTGGGTTCATCGTTCCATCAATGGAAAATGAATCGTGAAAATTCAAAAAAGTAAAATGGTCTGAATTACTTAACTCTATTTGTCTATTTACCTCTTTTGCCATAACGGTGATGTAGTCTCTATGATCGGGGAGCAGACCCAGCACAAAAATTTTTGTATTAGGTAAAGAGGCGTTAATCTTCGAAACAATTTGTCTAATGTTCAACGCTGTATTTGATAAATTCTGGATCTCTCGTTCATAGTAGAGGTTAAAGATATCGTTGATACCAATTAAAAGGAAAACCACTGCTGGGCTATTATTTTCAATTTCTTGTAACCGTTCTAAAACCCCATAGGTCGTGTCACCGCTTATTCCTCTATTACGTACCTTTAAGTTATCAAACCTGATAGACCAGTTGGCACCTAGTTCTGTTAGACTATCACCTATAAAAACAACATCTCCGGTTTTAATAGGCTGGGTATCAAAGAGCGCCATACGGCTCTGGTAATGTTCTTTCAACCATTCGTTTTGATAGGGTATGCCTTGCTCGCCTGCGAATAAATTAAAGGCTGTACAAGTAAACGTTAGCGTAAATAGTATTCTTAAAACATTCCGTCTTAGCCTCATGCTGTTAATCCTTAATTAAACCGCAAGCTTCGACCAAATTCTTATAAGATAATGCGAAGTCTTTACCCATTTGAACGAAACTTTCGCTGGTGTAATGCCATGGATCATCACCATAAGTATAGCTATCTGAGTTAGACATGTAAGTAGCGCAGTTGTCTGACTCAACAAACAATTTTTGAGCTAGATGCACACGCTCAATGTACGGCATAATATCTTCTTCGCCTAACTCAGAATCGGTAATCTTACCGATAACAACCGGCAGATCATCCATCCTTAAAGCGGCACGAAATAGGTTCATCAAAGAGGTTAAATTACTTAGATATGCATTAGCTGATTCTTTACTTGCGTGAGCATCTGCCTCACCCTGCATCCAAATAATTCCCATGGGTTTTAACGAGTCTGGTTCGCCATCGCCATCAATATCATTTGCAGCATAAGCGTTGTTGATTGCTTCTAACGCAAAATCATATTGATTATGACCTTTACCGTCAGTGAAATTCGGGTACCAGTTACTGTATCCCGTATTGAGCGCTAGGCCAGTTCCACCTACCGCATATTTAATAATGGCAATTTTTTTATCAGGATACTGCTGTTGAATCGACTGAGCGAAAGTCAACTCCGCGCCAAAGCGCTGTGACAGTGTATTTGTAGTGCCGTCAGATTGAAAGCCAGTCCCGTGACCAGGCTTAAGCTTGTCCCACTTACCTACGCCTCCATTTTCTTGATTATCGAAAACACCATTACCATGAAAAATAAGCACCTCTTGTTCTTTTGCTATGTTACTTGGTAACTCAGAAACATAACCATAGCCGTCCATATTTGATTGCCCTGCCATAAAAAAAGTCAAATACTCATCAGCTATGGTTGAGCATGAAAACAATGAAGCTATACAGACTAATGCGGTGTTTTTCATAATAAATATCTTCGTGTGATTTTGTTAACCAATCAAGATTACTATTAAACAAATTCATAACAAGGTGAATACGATTGCAAGGTGCCTAAAAAGTAGAACTCTATTAAGGTTGGTCGCTACATACAAAAAAGCCCGCTAATTTGCGGGCTTTACTTAAACACTTGCGTGCGCTTTGCTTACTACCAACCAGTAGTTTCGCGAAGTGCCTTGCCGATATCAGCAAGAGAGCGAACGGTTTTAACGCCCGCATCTTCTAGTGCTTTGAATTTCTCGTCAGCTGTACCTTTACCGCCAGCGATGATTGCACCAGCGTGCCCCATACGCTTACCTTCAGGTGCAGTTACACCCGCAATGTAAGAAACAACAGGCTTAGTTACGTTAGCTTTGATGAATTCAGCAGCTTCTTCTTCTGCTGTACCACCAATTTCACCAATCATAACGATAGCTTCTGTTTGAGGATCATCTTGGAACAACTGTAGGATGTCGATGAAGTTTGAACCAGGAATTGGATCACCACCGATACCAACACAGCTAGACTGGCCGAAACCTTCGTCAGTAGTTTGCTTAACCGCTTCGTACGTAAGTGTACCAGAGCGAGAAACAATACCTACTTTACCAGGCTTGTGGATGTGACCAGGCATGATACCAATCTTACACTCTCCAGGAGTAATAACACCTGGGCAGTTTGGTCCAATCATGCGAACGCCTTTTGCGTTTACGTATTCTTTAACGTAAAGCATATCAAGCGTTGGAATACCTTCAGTGATACAAACGATAAGCTCGATGCCAGCATCAGCTGCTTCAACGATTGAATCTTTACAGAACGCAGCTGGTACATAGATAACAGTTGCAGTTGCGCCTGTTGCTTCTACCGCTTCACGTACTGTATTGAATACTGGAAGACCTAGGTGCTCAGTGCCGCCTTTGCCTGGTGTAACACCACCAACCATTTGCGTACCGTAAGCAATCGCTTGCTCAGAGTGGAAAGTACCTTGACCACCAGTGAAACCTTGACAGATTACTTTGGTATCTTTGTTAATTAATACAGACATTATTTGCCCTCCGCTGCAGCAACAACTTTCTGTGCTGCATCAGTTAGCGACTCAGCAGCAATGATATCAAGACCAGAGTTCGCTAGAACTTCACGGCCAAGCTCTGCGTTTGTACCTTCAAGACGTACAACAACAGGAACACTAACGCCAACTTCTTTAACCGCGCCAATGATACCTTCAGCAATCATGTCACAACGAACGATACCGCCAAAGATGTTAACTAAAACAGCTGAAACGTTGTCGTCAGATAAGATGATTTTGAATGCTTCTGCAACACGCTCTTTAGTCGCGCCGCCACCAACATCTAGGAAGTTAGCTGGCTTGCCACCGTGTAGGTTTACGATATCCATCGTACCCATTGCTAGGCCTGCACCGTTAACCATACAACCTACGTTACCGTCTAGCGCAACATAGTTAAGTTCAAACTCAGCAGCATGCGCTTCACGTGCATCTTCTTGAGTAGGATCTTGCATAGCTTTAACTTTAGGCTGGCGATATAACGCGTTGCCGTCGATAGCTAGCTTAGCGTCAAGACAGTGAAGATCACCATCTTCTTTAATTACAAGCGGGTTAATTTCAATCAAAGCAACATCAAGATCTTCAAACATCTTAGCTAGGCCAAGGAAAATCTTAGTGAATTGCTTAATTTGAACGCCAGAAAGACCAAGTTTAAACGCCATTTCGCGCGCTTGGTAAGGCTGAGCACCAACAATTGGGTCGATTTCAGCTTTAAGGATTTTTTCAGGCGTTTCTTCAGCAACAGTTTCAATCTCAACGCCACCTTCAGTAGAAGCCATAAACACAACACGACGGGTTGTGCGGTCAACTACTGCACCAAGGTACAATTCGTTAGCGATATCTGTGCAAGTTTCAACAAGGATTTTGCTCACAGGCTGACCATTTTCGTCAGTCTGGAAAGTCACCAAATTTTTGCCAAGCCAGTTTTCTGCGAAAGCTTTAATTGCGTCAGTATCTTTTACTAACTTAACGCCACCTGCTTTACCGCGACCACCTGCGTGGACCTGACATTTTACTACCCACTCACTACCGCCAATGCGGTTAGCGGCCTCTACAGCACTTTCAGGAGTGTCTGCTGCGTATCCTTCAGAAACAGGTAGACCGTATTCTTTGAATAGCTGCTTACCTTGGTATTCATGCAAATTCATGGTGTTTCTATCCGATTTTTAGTAAGACAAAAGCCGCTCGCGCGACTTGATTAATTAGACTGATATTATAGGGCGAATATCAGCGTTGTGGCAGTAACGCATCTTACCTCAATAAGAAACGCCGCTGCGCACAATAACAAGAGAGGAAAGCCTTACACGTCTAATAGAAGGCGTGTTGGATCTTCAAGCATCTCTTTGATTGTTACCAAGAAGCCTACTGACTCTTTACCATCAACAATACGATGGTCGTAAGACAGGGCGAGGTACATCATTGGCAGAATTTCCACCTTACCGTTAACAGCCATTGGGCGATCTTGGATTTTATGCATACCCAAAATTGCGCTCTGTGGCGGGTTAATGATAGGCGTAGACATCAATGAACCAAACACACCACCGTTAGTGATAGTAAAGTTACCGCCTTGAAGGTCTGCCATCGACAATTTGCCATCACGGCCTTTAATTGCCAATTCTTTAATTCCTTTCTCAACACCGGCCATACCTAGTGTATCCGTATCTTTTAAGATAGGCGTAACTAGACCGCGAGGCGTTGATACCGCGATAGAGATATCGAAGTAGTTGTGATAAACAATGTCATCACCGTCAATTGATGCGTTCACATCTGGGAAACGTTTAAGGGCTTCAGTTACCGCTTTCACGTAGAAAGACATGAAACCTAAACGAATACCGTGACGTTTCTCAAAGCTCTCTTGATACTGCTTACGAAGTTCCATAATTGGCTTCATGTTAACTTCGTTGAACGTAGTTAGCATAGCAGTAGAGTTTTTAGCTTCAAGTAAACGGGTTGCAATCGTTTTACGAAGGCGTGTCATAGGTACACGTTTTTCAGTACGGTTACCCGTAGGTAGTTCAGCAACATCGGCTGAAGCAGCCGGTGCTGAAGCCGCTGGTGCACTTCCACCTTTAAGGTGCTTTTCTACGTCTTCTTTAGTAATACGGCCATTTTTGCCCGTACCTTTAACTTTTGCTGCGTCTACGCCTTTTTCCGCCAGTAAACGGCGAACTGAAGGACTAAGTGCATCGCTGCTTTCATCTGAATCATCAGAAGATGCTTCAGACGACTCAGATGCAGCTGCACCTGATGACGCGCCTTCAACAAATTTTGCAATTACTTCTTCAGCTGTCACTGTTGCGCCTTCTTCGGCAACAATATCAGATAGCGAGCCATCAGCTGGCGCGACGACTTCTAGAACAACTTTATCAGTTTCGATATCAACCAAGTTTTGGTCACGGCTTACCGCTTCGCCTACTGCAACATGCCACGTGGCGATGGTTGCATCAGCTACCGACTCAGGTAATACAGGCACTTTAACGTCTGACGTTTTACCGCTAGATGCAGGTGCTGCTTCTTTTTTAGATTCAGCTTTCGCTTCAGATTTAGCTGGCGCAGCGCCACCCTCTTCTAATTTAGCAATAACTTGTTCGCCTAGTACCGTTGCACCCTCTTCATTAAGAAGCTCACCGATAGTTCCGTCGGCTGGTGCTACAACTTCCAGCACAACTTTATCAGTTTCAATGTCAACCAGGTTCTGGTCACGCTTTACCGCGTCGCCGGCCTTTACGTGCCAAGTTGCAATGGTGGCATCGGCAACTGACTCTGGTAGGACCGGAACTTTTATCTCAATTGTCATCATTGTTCCTTATTTAATAGTGAGTGCGTCTTCAACCAGCGCTTTTTGCTGCTGATTGTGAACGGAAACATAACCTACTGCAGGTGAGGAGGATGCTTCACGACCTGCATATGTTAATTTGGCGCCATCTGGAATTGCTTGCCAGAAGTGGTGCTGACTGCAATACCAAGCTCCTTGGTTTTGCGGTTCTTCCTGACACCAAACCCAATCTGTAACGTGGCTGTATTGTGCCACAACTTTAGCGCATTCTTCTTGTGGGAATGGATAAAGTTGCTCCAATCTTACGATTGCAACGTCTGTTTGTTCATTTTTACGGCGCTGGTCAAGCAAATCGTAGTAAACCTTGCCTGAACACATCACCACACGCTTAACGTCTTTCGGATTAATATCGTCAATTTCGCTAATCACGTTGTGGAATTTGCCTTCCGCTAACTCTTCAAGAGAAGAAGTGGCAAGCGGATGACGCAACAAGGATTTAGGCGACATAACGATAAGCGGTTTACGCATAGGGCGAACCACTTGACGACGAAGCATGTTAAATACTTGCGCGGGTGTTGAAGGTACACATACTTGCCAGTTGTGATCAGCACACATTTGCAAGAAACGTTCAAGACGCGCCGAGCTATGCTCAGGACCTTGACCTTCGTAGCCATGTGGAAGCAACATCGTTAGACCACACAACCGGCCCCACTTCGCTTCACCTGAACTTAAGAACTGGTCAAATACAACCTGTGCACCGTTCGCGAAGTCACCAAACTGGGCTTCCCAAATGGTTAAACACTCAGGTTCTGCCGTTGCGTAACCATATTCAAACGCCATCACTGCTTCTTCTGAAAGCACAGAGTCGTAAATTTCGATCTCGCCTTGGCCTTCACGAATATTTTGCAGTGGCATGAACGTCGAGCCATCAGCTTGATTATGTAATACCGCATGACGGTGGAAGAAAGTACCACGGCCAGAATCCTGACCTGTCATACGAATATCTTCACCCGCATCAACTAACGATGCGTATGCTAAGTTTTCTGCCATTCCCCAATCAAGTTTCTTCTCACCACTCACCATGGCCTTGCGGTCTTGGTATAGTTTGTTTACACGAGATTGAAGTTTGTGACCTTCAGGGAAAGTCGTCAGTGCTTCACCAAGCTCTTTAAGTTTTTCGACACTAATAGCGCCGTCATAGGGAGTATCCCAATCGTGACCTAAGTACGGAGACCAGTCTACACTGTGCTCTGTCATCGGACGCCATTCTTCAACCACACACGCACCATGATCAAGTGCAGCGCGATATTCTTCTATAAACCGATCGGCATCACGCTGTTCAATAACGCCTTCAGCAATGAGCTGGTCGGCATAAATAGCGCGAGGTACAGGATGTTTCTTCACTTTTTGGTACATAAGGGGCTGAGTTGCATTTGGCTCATCAGCTTCGTTATGACCATGACGGCGATAACAGACTAAATCGATAACTACGTCACGCTTGAATTTATTACGATATTCAAGGGCAAGTTGAGTCACAAAAGCAACCGCTTCTGGATCGTCAGAGTTAACGTGGAATATAGGCGCCTGAACCATCTTAGCGATATCAGTACAATATTGCGTAGAACGGGTATCTTCAGTTTTTGACGTTGTGAAACCAACTTGGTTGTTCACCACAATACGTACTGTTCCGCCCACGGCGAAACCGCGAGTTTGTGACATATTGAAGGTTTCTTGCACTACGCCCTGCCCAGCAATCGCTGAGTCACCGTGAATGGTGATAGGAAGTACGGCATTGGTATCGTCGTTTCGGCGTTCTAGACGCGCTCGAACCGAGCCCATCACTACTGGATTAACAATCTCAAGGTGAGATGGGTTAAACGCAAGCGCAAGGTGAACGTTGCCGCCTGGGGTAGCAAAGTCTGATGAGAAGCCGGCGTGGTATTTAACATCACCAGCACCTAATGAATCATCATGCTTACCTGCGAATTCGTCGAACAATACCGATGGGTTTTTACCCAACACGTTAACCAGTACGTTCAGACGACCACGGTGAGCCATACCAATAACCACTTCTTTAGTGCCGGCAGCACCTGCATTAGTAATTAGGTTTTTAAGCATTGGAACCAACGCATCACCACCTTCCAGTGAGAAACGTTTTGCACCCGGGAATTTAGACCCAAGGTATTTTTCCATGCCGTCAGCAGCCGTTAGCCCTTTAAGTAGGGTTAGTTTTTCATCTTTAGAAAACTCAGGCTTGGCTTGTACTGACTCAATTTTTTGCTGTAACCAGCGTTTTTGGTCTGTATCGGTAATGTGCATGTACTCAGCACCGATAGAGCCACAATATGTTCTATTAAGTGATTTAAACAACTCACCTAATGACATCGAATCTTTACCAATGGCAAAAGACCCTACGTTGAACACACTGTCAAAATCTTTATCAGAAAGGTTATGGTGAGAAAGTTCTAAATCACGAACGCGCTCTTGTTTCCATAATCCTAGCGGATCGAGGTTGGCATGCTGGTGACCTCGGAAGCGAAAGGCATTGATAAGCTGTAACACTTTAACTTGCCTGTCATCCGAGACCGGAGTGCCTTCAACTGGTGCGCTCGACATTCGTGCTGTCGGGCCTAGAGCAGCTAGCTTCCTGAACTGATCTTTAACACTAGTATGGTTGGTTTCAAGTTCAACGCCTTCGACCTTGGGGAGGCTATCAAAGATTTGACGCCAAGTATCGGAAACGCTCTGCGGGTCTTCCAAATACGATTCGTACAATTCTTCAACATAGGCAGCGTTGGCACCTGCCATATGCGAGGAATCCCACCACGCTTTCATCACGCTTTCTTGCATTTAATTTGCCTTGCTACGTTTTGTAAATTCTATTAACCATCGGTTTGTATTATAAGGTTATTCGTGACATAACCAAGCGTTATACCGATGAATACAAAAAAAAATAGCCATCACATCCGGATGGCTATTTAGAGCATTGCTTTCTGTCACTCAGGAGTAAACAGAATATAGTACTAAACAGCCCGTTGTAAAAGCATAGACTTAATGTGTCCAATTGCCTTTGTCGGGTTTAATCCTTTCGGACATACACTTACACAGTTCATGATACCGTGACAGCGGAATACGCTAAATGCATCATCTAGGTCGTTCAAGCGTTCATCGGTTGCAGTATCACGGCTATCGATAAGGAAACGATAAGCGTGAAGCAAACCAGCTGGCCCGATAAATTTATCCGGGTTCCACCAGAACGATGGGCACGACGTAGAACAACATGCACATAGAATACATTCATACAGTCCATCAAGCTTAGCACGTTCTTCAGGAGACTGAAGGTGTTCTCTTGCAGGAGGCTGTTTATCATCGTTGATTAAGAATGGCTTAATCTTTTCATACTGGGTGTAAAACTGTGTCATATCAACCACAAGGTCGCGTACTACTGGCAGACCTGGAAGTGGACGAACAACAACTTTACCTTTACCTAATGCAGACAAAGGCGTAATACAGGCAAGACCATTCTTACCATTCATATTAACACCGTCTGAACCACACACACCTTCACGGCACGAGCGGCGGAAAGATAACGTTGGATCTTGCTCTTTAAGAGCAATTAATGCATCCAACACCATCATGTCACGACCTTCCTCTACTTCTAGAGTGTAGTCTTGCATGCGTGGCTTGTTATCAACATCAGGGTTGTAACGATATATCGAAAATTGTAATTGCATGATCGTTGCCTCTCTTAATATGAACGCACTTTAGGCGGGAAAGCTTCCCGAAGCTTAGGCGCCATATTGACATCACGTTTAAGCATTTTTTCAGTATTCGGATCGTAAACGCTGTGGCATAACCAGTTCTCATCGTCACGGTCCGGGAAATCGAAGCGGCTGTGTGCGCCACGGCTTTCCGTTCTGAAGTTCGCTGCTACTGCTGTGCTGTACGCGGTTTCCATAAGGTTATCAAGCTCAAGACATTCAATACGCTGAGTATTGAAATCGGCACTCTTATCATCAAGGCGAGCATTCTGAAGACGTTCACGAATTTCACCAAGTTGCTTAAGGCCGTCTGCCATGGCTTCACCTTCACGGAATACTGAGAAGTTAAGCTGCATGCATTCTTGCATATCTTTTTTGATTTGAACCGGATCTTCGCCCTTACCTTTCTCTGAGTTTTCCCAGCGATTGAAGCGAGACATAGCCACTTCAAGGTCAGACTCTGATGCTTCACGAAATGGTGATGCGTCAGAAAGGGTTTTACCTAAGTGTAGACCAGTCGCACGACCGAATACTACAAGGTCAAGTAGTGAGTTACCGCCTAAGCGGTTAGCGCCGTGTACAGATACACAAGCAATTTCACCACAAGCGAATAAGCCATTTACCACTTTATCGTTACCGTCAGCATCTACCGTTAGACATTGACCATCGACAGTCGTGGGAATACCACCCATCATATAGTGACATGTTGGTATTACAGGAATCGGTTCTTTAACTGGATCAACGTGAGCAAACGTACGAGAAAGCTCAAGAATACCTGGTAAACGAGACTCAAGTACGTCTTTACCAAGGTGATCAAGTTTAAGTTTACAGTGAGGTCCCCAAGGGCCATCGAATCCGCGGCCTTCGCGAATTTCTGTCATCATTGAACGTGCTACAACGTCACGACCAGCAAGGTCTTTCGCGTTAGGCGCATAGCGTTCCATGAAGCGTTCACCGTCTTTATTAAGTAGGTAACCACCTTCACCACGACAACCTTCCGTTACTAGCGTACCAGCTCCGGCGATCCCCGTAGGGTGGAACTGCCACATTTCCATATCTTGTAGTGCAACACCAGCGCGAATTGCCATACCAACACCGTCACCGGTATTAATGTGTGCATTGGTAGTAGAAGCGAAAATACGCCCTGCTCCACCTGTCGCGAGTACTACCGCTTTAGACTTGAAGTAAACTACTTCGCCTGTTTCGATATCGATAGCAGTACAACCAACAACGTCACCGTCTTGGTTTTTAACTAGGTCGAGTGCATACCACTCAGAAAAGACCTTCGTTTTATTCTTTACGTTTTGCTGATAAAGCAAATGCAGCAAGGCGTGACCAGTACGGTCAGCAGCGGCTGCGGTTCGAGCTGCTTGCTCGCCACCAAAATTTCTTGATTGACCACCGAAAGGACGCTGGTAAACCTTACCATTCTCAAAGCGTGAGAAAGGTAAACCCATGTTCTCCATCTCAATGATGGCTTCTGGGCCGGTTTTACACATATATTCAATAGCGTCTTGGTCACCAATGTAGTCCGACCCTTTTACAGTGTCGTACATGTGCCATTCCCAGTTATCTTCATGGGAATTACCTAGCGCAACAGTAATACCACCTTGCGCTGATACCGTATGTGAACGGGTAGGAAATACTTTAGACAGTAGTGCACATGATTTGCCAGATTCTGAAATCTGCAATGCTGCACGCATACCAGCGCCACCAGCACCAATAACTACTGCGTCAAACTCGTGAACGGGTAAACTCATCTTACACTCCCCACAATACAAACAGACCAACAGCGACGTAACCAAAAGCAATGATGTTTAGAACATACTGAATGATTGCACGCAAACCAGACGCCTTCACATAATCGGTAAGTACTTGCCATAAGCCAATACGAACGTGGATCATGATGGCGATAAGTGCTGCCAATGTGAACACTTTCATCGCTAGCCCAGAAAATAATCCGCGCCACTCAATGAAAGTAATATTTTCAGTGGATATAAAAAACCACGCCATGAATACCGTATAAGCAAAAATGATTGCAGCGGTAGTACGTAGTGACACGTAATCTTGAATACCATTACGCTTTAAGCTTGCTTGGTTTCCTAGCATAGTGCTACTCCCAATACTACTGTCAGCACAATCCAAAGAGCGATAGCTATTTTGGCGCTGAGGTTTCCTGACTCCAACTCTTCCCAGTGACCTAAATCCATAACAACATGTCTTAGGCCGCCTAAAATGTGGTAAGTCAGCGCTGATAAAGTGCCTATTGCGATCACTTTTCCAATGATACCGTCCATCATCGCTTGTACGTTCGCAAACCCTTCAGGCGAGGAAACAGAAACTGCCCATGCCCAAATAACAAAGAGTAATGCAAAAAACATTGCGACACCGGTAACACGGTGGAGAATTGACGAAATAGCGGCAGGCGGAAATTTAATAGTATTGAGTTCTAAATTTACTGGTCTTTGCTTTTTCACAATGTATGCCTGTTTAATCCGTAGGGATAATGAATTACTCGCCGTTATAATGTCCTGTGCGAGTTAATTCGTTTATTACCTGTTAATTACCTCATCCAATGAGTTGTTAACAATTTGTGAATTATTCTTTAATGCAATTTACAGAATAATTATTCTGTTTTAATGCACTGCTGAGTATATCCAGCACAGTATATAATTACAATTTTTTGTGCTGCAGTAAGACTTTAGTCTTTTTTGACAAATCTTCCTGATAAATACAAAGAAAAGTAGTCACAAATACTAACAACAAGCATGGAATGCTTAATAAACAAGGCTGTAAAGTGTATCAGCACTAAACCAGAATAACACTATTTTCACTAGTAAAATTAAGGTCTTTTAATGAAAACGAGCAATTCTCAATCGACAAAAGGTTAATATTTCAGCTAAGCTGTTAATAAATTTGGTAAACGGTGGTTTACCTTTTGCGAAAAGACATTGATAATTACCCCGAAACGGGTTTAGTGCGATTACCAAAATGTTAACGATATAGATTCCGGCTGAGTATTATAAATCTCAGTAATTCGGAATATTTATTGTGCATAAATGCAATTAAATTGACTTATTGGTACATAATAAAGTACAAATACGCCACTTTTCCCCAACGAAACGAGCATTTTCGCCCGTTTTCGCTGCAAACAGAACCATTCTGAGGAGAGCATTTTATGGCAGATCAGAAAGCCATTCTTAAAGCCGGCGGTAAGGAAATCGAGCTTCCTATCTTGTCTGGCACCGAAGGACAAGACGTAATCGACGTCCGTTCACTGGGTCAACACGGGTACTTCACCTACGACCCTGGTTTTATGGCGACAGGATCTTGCGAGTCAGCTATTACTTATATTGACGGCGCTGCTGGTGTTCTTTTACACCGTGGTTTCCCAATCGAAGAACTAGCGCGCGATGCAGACTACCTTGAAGTTTGTCATATGCTTCTACACGGTGATGCGCCGTCTAAAGAAGAATATGAAGAATTCAAATCAACGATTACACGCCACACCATGGTACATGAGCAAATTAACATGTTCTTCCATGGCTTCCGCAACGATGCCCACCCTATGGCAATGTTATGCGGTACTGTTGGTGGTATGTCATCTTTCTATCACAGCGACTTAGACGTTTCTAACGATGAAGAACGTAAACGTAGTGCACATCGCTTAATTGCGAAAATGCCTACATTGGTAGCCATGTGTTACAAATACAACATTGGCCAACCGTTCGTTTATCCACGTAACGATTTAAGTTATGCAGCTAACTTTTTGAACATGATGTTCTCAGTTCCTGCTGAAGAATTTGAGATTAGCCCTGCGGTTGAACGTGCAATGGATCGGATCTTTACGCTTCATGCTGACCACGAGCAAAACGCATCTACCTCTACTGTTCGTCTAGCTGGTTCATCTGGTGCTAACCCTTACGCATGTATTGCGGCTGGTGTTGCTTCACTTTGGGGCCCTGCCCACGGTGGTGCGAACGAAGCATGTCTAAATATGCTTGAAGAAATTGGTACTGTTGACCGCATTCCTGAGTTTATTGCACGTGCTAAAGATAAGGCAGACCCGTTCCGTCTTATGGGCTTTGGTCACCGTGTATATAAAAACCACGATCCACGTGCAACAGTAATGCGTGAAAGCTGCCACGAAGTACTAAGCGAACTTAATGTTAAAGATCCACTACTTGAAGTAGCAATGGAACTTGAAAAAATTGCATTGAGCGACCCGTACTTCGCAGAGAAGAAATTGTTCCCTAACGTAGATTTCTACTCGGGTATCGTACTTAAAGCTATTGGTATTCCTACCAACATGTTTACGTGTATCTTCGCATTGTCTCGTACAGTGGGTTGGATTTCACACTGGCATGAAATGATGAGCGATCCAAAACAAAAAATTGGTCGTCCTCGTCAGCTTTACACTGGTCACAACCAGCGTAAGTACACGCCTTTAAAATAAGCGTGAACAGGTAAATATTTGTTCATAAAATAGCGCCTTACGGCGCTATTTTTTTAGCTCTGTTTTAGTGAAATCACTGTTGTAAAACAAGTTTATTAAAATAACCGCAGAAGGATTATGTTACATGCCCTACTCTGTTGTGTTACTTGGCGTGGCTGGGCTCATCCCATTTTTAGCTATGCCAATAGCCTATTCTCTTAATCTTTTGTCATTAACCCAAAGCGCTATTTACTTTATGCAGTACTCAGCGGTTTTGCTGTCATTTTTTGGTGGTATTCATTGGTGGGATTCCATCAGTAATCAGCGCTATGGCAAACAAATGTATATCGCCATGCTACCCAGCATTATCGGTTGGCTTTGTCTAGTGTTTAGCCACGACCCGAAAACCTTAGGGGTATTATCGCTTAGCTACGTTGCCATTTTAGTTTACGATAAATTCACGCTTAGCCTTCCTAAAGGCCAAATTGTGAGTTACATCAGTTTACGTATAGCCCTTACCTCAGTTGTGGTGATTAGCCATGCATGGATGATTTACCTCATTACCTAATTGCCTAATTGCCTAATTGCCTAATTGCCTAATTGCCTAATTGCCTAATTGCCTAATTGCCATGGTAGATATACACCGCATGTTGTCAGGACAGCATCGTAAGTAGTTGCTAAGGCTGCACGTGGTAACTAATGGCTAAAACGGCACTTGCCAGTAAGACACAAAAAAGCGCAGTCATTATTAATGATGACCGCGCTTTATTTTTGTTCTAATTTTCATGTTCCGGTTTTTATCTTTTCATACTTACTCAGTTTTTTAGAAAGTCAGCAGTAAAAATAGTAAAGAAGCGGAATATTATTCGTCACGTATTACCGAAAGCAACTCAGCCGTTTTCTCTTCCATTAAAGCAATATCACCACGACTTTCTACGTTTAAGCGAATAACAGGTTCGGTGTTCGATTTACGCAAATTGAAGCGCCATGTATCAAATTCCAATCCAAGGCCGTCGGTAGTATCGATAACTGTCGCAAGTGGCTTATATTTAGATGTCGCGCGCTCAAGTGCAGCATCGGCGTCTTTAAGCTTGCTGTTAATCTCACCCGACGATGGAAACGCTTCAATGCGCGCTTTAACCATGCTGGCCAATGATTGCTTTTTAACACACACGAGTTCGGCAATTAATAGCCAAGGTATCATGCCTGAGTCACAGTAAGCGAAATCTCTGAAATAGTGGTGCGCACTCATTTCACCGCCATAAACAGCATCTTCTTTACGCATACGCTCCTTTATAAACGCATGCCCTGTTTTCGACTTAATGGGTGTACCGCCAGCATTCGCCACGATGTCTTCGGTATTCCAAAATACCCGTGGATCATAAATAATTTTGCTGTCTTGGTTTTTCTCAATGAACGCTGCGGCAAGCAAACCAACAATGTAATAGCCTTCAATGAAGTTGCCATCGGCATCGAACAAGAAACAACGATCGAAGTCACCATCCCATGCCACACCAAAGTCCGCGTTATGTTTTATAACAGCATCGGCAGTGTCTGCTCGGTTTTCAGGTAACAAAGGATTAGGAATACCATGAGGGAACGTGCCATCTGCTTCGTGGTGTACTTTAATAAAGCTAATGGGAACTTGTCTGCTTGCTAACTCGGCTTCAATAGCATCTAGCGCAGGACCTGCAGCACCATTGCCCGCATTTACCACTATTTTAAGTGGCGTAAACGAATCAAGGTTAACGTAAGACAACATGTGATCTACGTAAGCTGACATACAGCTGTCTTCTACATAGCTTCCTGTGTCTGTTAAATGTGAAACCTTAATGTGTGCATGACCATTATAAAAGGCGTCAGCATCGATGGCTTCGCCTTGGGTGTAATAGGCAAGGCGCTGTGATACAGCTTCATCGCTTAACTGTTCAGCACGTGTTTTAATCGCATTTAAGCCAGTGTCGCCACTAATGGGCACAGAGTCAGCTTTTACCAACTTCATGCCATTGTAATTAATGGGGTTGTGACTAGCGGTCACTTCTATTCCGCCATCAACACCTAAGTGTTTAGTCGCGAAGTATATTTCTTCCGTTCCTGCCATACCAATATCGGTAACGTTCGCGCCAGCATCAATTAGCCCTGCGCTCAAGGCAAGTTTTAAGGGGGTGGACGTTAAACGAACATCGCTGCCTACCACTACCGTTTTCGCATTCAACTCTTCAGCAAAGGCGTAACCAATGCGGTAAGCCGTTGCTTCATCAAGTTGGCTGTTAAGCTCACCGCGTATGTCATATGCTTTAAAGCACGTAATTGGTTTAGTCATGTATTAGAGTCTCTGTTCCCTGTTAAAGCTATTATTGGTCACTTGTGTGACAAGAAGAAGTGTTACAAGAAAAGTAACCAATATCATTCTAAAGTAGATGGTATAAAACCCCTCACCTTCGCGCAATGTGCTTTTGAAATTACTCAGCAATTAAACTGACTTTATTGCTTCTCTGTTGTGTGGCGCCATTAAATCTTGCTTTGGGCCAACGGGAATAACTTGGGTAGGGTTAATCATGGTGTGACTATAATAATAATGACGTTTGATATGGTCAAAATTCACTGTACTCGCCACACCAGGATATTGATACAACTCTTTCATGTAGCCAAACAAGTTGGGGTAATCCGCTATTTGGCGAATATTGCATTTGAAGTGGCCATGGTACACCGCATCAAAGCGAATTAAAGTGGTGAATAAGCGCCAATCTGCTTCGGTAATTTGATGGCCAACTAAATAGCGCTGAGTAGACAATCGCGTTTCTAACGTATCTAACGCTTCAAATAACGTGTTTACAGCATCTTCATAAGCGCTTTGAGTGGTAGCAAAACCCGCCTTATACACCCCATTATTAATAGCGTGATACACCATTTTATTAATAGCGTCTATTTCTTCACGCAGTGGTACAGGGTAAAAGTCTTGTTCGTCACCGGTAAGGGCATTGAAGTCGCTATTAAAAATACGAATAATATCTGCCGATTCATTATTCACTATGGATTGGGTTTGCTTATCCCACAAAACCGGAACCGTTACCCGGGTGGTAACATCATGCTTTGCTTTGGTGTAAAGCTGGTGCAGGTAGTCAAAGTGGTAAAGCTTATCGCCAGTGCTACCTGGATAATCTGAAAAACTCCAACCGTCCCCCAGCATATCGGGGTTTACCACTGAAACATCAATGTGTTCAGTGAGCCCTTTAAGTTGCCTTAAAATTAGCGCACGATGGGCCCACGGACATGCATACGCGACATAAAGGTGATATCGACCAGATTCAGGCGGGTGCTGCGCACCGGCTTCACCGCCTATTGCACCTCTAAACTTAGACGCTTGACGTTCAAATTTACCGCCATTCTCACTCGTGTCATACCATTTATCTTGCCATATTCCGTCTACAAGCAATCCCATTTAGTTCTCCAAGCATTCATTTTAAAACGTGATATTCAAACATGTATAGCTTTGAACGTAATGCCTGTATTTTTGGATTTAACTTCCTAGTTTTTAGAACGAATAGATAGAGCAAATCTACGTAGCGTCCATTTTATCGATGATGGCTTTGGCAATGGGCATGGCGCTAGTAGCTGCAGGAGAAGGCGCATTGCCAACGTGTAATACCCTGTCAGTTGATAAGAATTCAAAGTCGCCCATCATTTTTCCGGTTTTAGACACCGCTTGCGCCCTTATCCCAGGCCGGTAGTAGTGCAAATCCTCTTCATTAATTGACGGGCAATATTTTTGTACCAAACTTGCGTAATAAGACTTGCTTACGCTACTTTTGATTTCAGATATTACACTGGATTTAAATTGCCAGAGCAGCCGCCACAACCCTTGGTATGATAAGGTTCTGAAAATTTCGCTGTAGGATGGAAGGGTATCATAGGCTTCTCGACCAGGTGCTAATACCGCATTTGGCCCTACCGTCGTATAACCGCCTATCATTTTTGTTAAATGAACACCTAGAAATGGCATATCTGGGTTGGGTACAGGATATATCAATCTTTCGCTTACGTTATCGTACTTAGAAGATAAGCGATAATATTCCCCTTTGAACGGCACGATTTTAAAATCTGGGGTTATTCCTTGCTTTCTAATTAAGTCATCTGCATACACTCCCGCACAGCAAATAACCCTATCAGCTTCTATGCGTCGTTTTACACCATTTACTTCGGTTAACAGCGATACACATTCGTCATGTTCGTCGATGGCATGGACCCGTGTATTGAATTGCGCAGTCACGTTTGAATTTTCGGTTGCAACCGCCATTAGCGATTTTGTGATAGCCGTGTAATCGGTAATGCCTGTTGAATTAACGAAGATTGCTTCTTTACCCGTAATATTAGGTTCCATCGAGTGAAGCCTAGATTGGGTAACGCGATCGGGACTTAAATCGTTTATTTCGCAGTTATTGAAAAGGTTATCAAGTTTATGCACCTCATCAGTGGTGGTCGCCACTATAAGCTTACCGCATTGCTCAAACGGTAAATGATGATCTCTACACCACGCAATAGTATCTTCTAAACCTTGCCTACAATACTGTGACTTTAACGAACCAGGCGGGTAATACACCCCACCGTGGATCACTCCCGAGTTTCTGCCGGTTTGATGAAATGCAGCTACAGGCTCTTTTTCAATTAAGTGAACCTTGTGCTGTGGATAGCGCTTTTGATACTCATAAAGTACAGCCGCACCCACTATTCCAGCACCTACAATGGCAATATCGTACCGTTTTGACATGTCTTACTTGTTGTTTAAAGAAGATCCCTTGCAATATTACGCTTTTTTGCGATCATGCGCCCCTTAACTAAACGCATTTAATTTTTGTTTAAACTGTTGGGTTTATTCGCCGCCTCCAAGTGTTGGCTGAGCAGTGTTCGCAGAACATTGTCAGCAGAGTATCGTTGACCCAGCGGTTTTAACAAAGCGGCTATTGGCATAGCAAGAACTGGAATACATAGTGAGTATATTGGAAGATCAAAGGTTTGGCGGCATCGTTCGCCTATACGGCGCAGAAGCCGCAGAAAAACTTGCAGTGAGCCATGTGTGCGTTGTGGGTATTGGTGGTGTTGGAAGCTGGAGTGCAGAAGCACTTGCGCGCTCTGGCATTGGTAAAATCACCCTGATTGATTTAGATGACGTATGTGTAACTAACACCAACCGACAAATTCATGCCATAGCCGATACTATAGGCGACGCAAAGGTTGACGCTATTGCTGAGCGTATTAAACGTATCAACCCAAATTGCGAAATCGTATGTATTGAAGACTTCGTCACGCCTGAAAACACGGCAGAGCTGTTAACCCAAGATATGCATGCCGTGATTGACGCAACTGACAGCATTAGAGCGAAAGCTGCCATGGTAGCTCATTGTAAACGGGCTAAAATACCCATTGTGACTGTTGGTGGTGCCGGCGGACAGATTGACCCAACCCAAGTCACTCGGGGCGATTTATCGAAAACCACCCAAGATCCTCTTGCGGCTAAATTGCGCAGTGAATTAAGACGCCATTATAATTTCAGCAAAAATCCTAAACGCCGCTTTGGGGTTGAATGTATCTATTCAACTGAACAGTTGCGCTATCCCCAACCAGACGGCAGCGTGTGTTATAACAAATCGGCGATGGAAGGCGGTACTCGGCTAGATTGTGCTGGCGGTTTTGGCGCGGTGGTATCAGTAACGGCCACCTTTGGTATGTTCGCATCAGCCAGTGTAATCAATCGCTTAACCGGTCATAAATAGACAAACGAGAATAACTACCGCACAATGTTACAAGCTGGGTTATAAGCTGGGTTATCAGCAGGTTTAAAAATGACGATAGCTAACATCACACTATCGCGTAAAGGTTAAAGGAGAAGGATAATAAAATGTCACCCATAGAGCTCGAAAAATTAATGAAGGACTGCGCAGAAGATGCGGTTGCTACAGCCCAAGAAGAGTTCAGTTTAACCTTAGATTATTCTGCTGAAAGTATTTCGCTTGTAGATGATATTTTACTTAGTTTTTTAGACAAATATCATGACAGCGCGCTAGAAGATGAGGCAGTTTTCACCATTTGTAATATCTTTGGAGCCTATGTAGGAGAAACGTTCCAGCGTTTTGTAGGTGGAACCTGGCTTTATGACCAATCAAATCCCAAAGCGCCTTATGTGTTATTAGTGGTAGGTGAAAACTCTTATGCCTTCGCTGGTATTTGCTACGAGCGACTCGTGAACGACAGCCAAGTTAGTGTTAAAGCTTATTTCGACCAATCTGTAAGTAATCACCGCCAGTAATCGGTCTGTATTGCACTTCTTCGTGTGAGGCTTTTATTTCTTGCCTCACGCGCTAGCTATTTGCGATTTGCGATTTGCGATTTGCGATTTGCGATTTGCGATTTGCGATTTGCGATTTGCGATTTGCATGTAATTAATATCGATATGTAATCTAATGGCAATTTACTCGCAATGAGGCTTTTTCCAGTCTTGTATCATCCAGCGCAAATGCCGACTTCGGCTAATACAATATAAACTGATAGTCGACACCACCACTTTGATGGCCGTTATCATCTCAAACCCCCAATGTACCGACACAATATGATAAAACTGCACACTCAATGACGCTATCACTCCCACTAAAATAAGTGGCAACAATGCAGTAGACCAACTTGTGTATCCCTTTTTCCACAGCCTTTCACGTTGCGATATAAGCGCAAGCCCTAGCACTATCGGCACACTGCTTAATAATGCCAAGCCTAAACTTTCACTTTGAGGATAAAACAGCTTGAGTAATGCTTCTGTTTGCGAACGCGAGGCTAACGAAAAAATAAAGGCAATCCAGTCCAAACTAAAAAGTGCCAGTATGACGTACAACCATTTCGGCGGTAAAATTCGGCCAGATTCATCGTAGTATTTTAATGGCAGTTTTAGCATGAAAAACGAGTAACCTTGCTTAAAAGAATAATTAATAACTCAATTATTATTGGGCTAATAATACAAACTTAAAGCGCTTAAAAAAAATATCTGGCAATTTGAGAGATTTATAAATGTTGTAATATAAACGATATGGCATCAGGTGATTTAAATGAGTTATGTTTAGACACAACAATGAGCCTTTCTAGCGCTTCTGGTATATCTGCACTTTCGTAGGTCACCACGCCATCAGTAAGTAGTAAACACACTTCCCTTTTTTCACATTCTGTTTCTTTTTTTGACCCAATAATTGAATAAGCTTTTCCCTGAATGCGCATAGGATACAAGGTGTTCATTAAAGGGTGGCCTGGCTTTAACGAGTCGAGGCTTTTGAATTTAGTGTCGTTAGATAGCTCTGCATGTCTGACTGAACAATATCTACCCCTTTCGCATCAAGTAAACCAACAAACATATTTTTAAGTTCATAGGGTATTTGTACTAACGATGAGCCAATATAACAGATTGCCGATGCCGCCAATGCCGAGCCCTTATGGGGCGTATCTAAATAAAAAACCGTGTTTGTTTTAAACCCAGTTGAGAAGAGCGAAAGAGTATGATGAATTTTTGTTCAGTATTCCACTAATTGGCAGTATTGTCGTTAGTTGAAAAAGTTTTACCTCAAAGAGCTGCGAACCCGTCATACTTACTGTATAATCCGCGGCCATTTTAGGCACAAGTAGCGTCGTTTACCGGGTGATATTTTAGATGACTGTAGAAACCTTCAATCCAAGTAAAGCAGCAAACAAAACCACTACTTTAGAAACGCCAGTGAAAACACTGACTGAAAATCGTAGTACAGGTGCAAGCAACGGCGCCCGCATTGGGTTTGTCAGCTTAGGCTGCCCTAAAAACTTGGTAGACTCAGAGCGCATTCTTACGCAATTGCGTACCGAGGGCTACGATGTTGTTCCTACATACAACGATGCTGATTTAGTTATTGTTAATACCTGCGGTTTTATTGATGCCGCGGTGGAAGAGTCACTTGATACCATTGGTGAAGCGTTAAAAGAAAACGGCAAAGTCATCGTAACTGGCTGTTTGGGCATTAAAGAGGATGAAATTCGTGAAGTACACCCTAATGTACTGGCTATTACCGGTCCTCACGCTTATGAGTCAGTAGTTGAGCAAGTTCACGAACACTTACCTAAGCCTCAACATAATCCGTTTGAACATTTAGTGCCCGATCACGGTGTTAAACTTACCCCTCGTCATTACGCGTATTTAAAAATATCAGAAGGCTGTAACCACAGATGTACTTTCTGCATCATTCCTTCGATGCGTGGCGACCTGGTAAGCCGCCCTGTAGGCAGTGTGCTTGATGAAGCTAAGCGATTAAAAGCTGCAGGTGTTAAAGAGCTACTGGTTATTTCACAAGACACCAGTGCCTACGGCGTTGATGTGAAACATAGAACAGGTTTCTGGGATGGTATGCCCGTAAAAACACACATGCAGCAATTGTGTGAAAAACTTGGCGAAATGGGTATTTGGGTACGCCTTCATTATGTTTACCCCTACCCACATGTTGACGACCTTATTCCATTAATGAATGAAGGTAAAATTCTGCCTTACCTTGATATCCCGTTTCAGCATGCCAATAAGCGCATCTTACGTTTAATGAAGCGCCCTGGTAGTGCAGATCGTACGCTAGAACGGGTTAAGAAATGGCGTGAAGCCTGCCCTTCATTGGTTATCCGCTCAACCTTTATCGTAGGTTTTCCGGGTGAAACCGAAGAAGAATTTGAAGAGCTACTCGACTTTATACGAGAAGCACAGCTAGATCGTGTGGGTGCATTTGCCTACTCACCGGTAGAAGGTGCTCGCGCCAACGACTTACCTGATCCTGTGCCAGAAGACGTTAAACAAGAACGCTTAGCGCGCTTCATGGAAGTTCAAGGTGAAATTAGCGCCCAGCGCTTACAAGCTCGCATTGGTAACGAATACCAAGTGGTTATCGACAGCGTAGACAGCGAAGGTGCTGTAGGGCGAACGTACGCCGATGCGCCTGAGGTTGATGGCTTAGTTCATCTTAATGGCGTTTACGATGTAAAACCGGGTCAACGAGTGTGGGCTGAAGTCATTCATGCTAATGAACACGACGTGTGGGCTGTGCTGTCTGAAGACCAAGACGAAGACGAAAGCCAAGGCTAATTTTAGAAGCAGCCAGCAAGCTTTCAACTCGCTTGCCACACTAAATACAGTTTAGAAAAACCGGTAAGCCCTAAGGCTTTACCGGTTTTTTTATGTGTTTTTTAATCTAAAAAAACTTTCTTTTAAAGATTTACTTAGGGCTTACCAAGGCAACTCATCGCCATTGGAATGAATGAAACGCCCTGCATTATCAAGGGTCATCTCTTCTATTCGAGCCACTAACCTTTCAGCTGAAGTATCGGCGTCAATATCACCGCTGCCGTTCACCATTTCAGTTTGCACAAACCCTGGGTGAAACAAACCTACCGCGATTCCTTGTGGCTTGAGATCGTTTGCTAATGAAACACCAGCAGCATTTAGCGCGGCTTTCGACATTCTATAGCCATAATATCCGCCAGAGGTGTTATCGGTCATAGAGCCCATTCTGCTGGTGATCATGGCTATCTTACTGTTTTCAGCCATTGATGAAAGCAGCGTTTGCGTGACGAGCAGTGGCCCCATCGCGTTTACTCTAAACTGATAATCTATGGTGTGAGGTTCCCAGTCATCTAAGGTTTCTCTGCCTAACACACCAGCGTTATTAATAAGCAGGTCAATCTTAACGTCTGTTAATTCCGCTAAACTATCTGCCAGTGTATCTGGCTGCGACACGTCAACACCCGTAATGACTTTAACGCCAGAAGAATTGAGCTCATCACAGCTATTACGACAGGTGGCGTACACTGTTGCACCTTGCGCTTTGTATTGTTTAACGAGGGCTAAACCAATACCACGGTTGCCCCCTGTAATGACTACGTTCATGTTAACGCTCCCTATTTTTATGCTGCACCCAATTTAGAATATGCCAGTCGTACTTCGAGATAACTAGGCTGCATGCACTAACAATGAAAGTATGTTTTAACCGTTTTTTCAAACAGTAAGATTTGTCTTTAAGCAGGCAAATCGTAATGCTCTTTAACACGTTATATCACGTAGCTTTTTATCTTTACTGGTTTTCAGCCACTAAAAAAGCAAGTAAAAATGCGGCCTACCCTAGCGACGCTAGCAAACGCGCAAGATCTTCAGGTGTATCAATACCTACTGGTGGTTTGGCATTTGCCACAGCACAATGGATTTTGTCGCCATACCACAAGGCCCGAAGCTGCTCGAGAGATTCAATTTGCTCAAGAGCACTAGGCTGATAACTTACGTACTGCTGCACGTATTGTGCACGGTACGCATAAATGCCTATATGTCGAAAATACAATTTAGGATCAGCACTTTGACGGTTTTCCATCATACGATCACGCTCAAATGGAATAGCCGAACGAGAAAAGTACATCGCTTCTTGATGTGCGTTAACGAGTACTTTAACCATATTAGGATTGAATACATCGTCGCTTTCTAAAATGGACGTAGACAAGGTAGCCATCACACATTGAGGTGCATTCGACAAATTACTTGCCACTTGCTTAATGTTCGCCGCTGGAATAAAAGGTTCGTCGCCTTGCACATTAACCACTATGCTATCAGCAGCAATGTTTTCTTTCTCAATGACCTCGGCAATACGTTCGGTGCCCGATTGATGTGTATCGGCGGTCATACATACATGAGAGAATTCGTTTGCAACGTCGGCAATGCGCATATCGTCAGTGGCGACAATTATCCGCTCCGCCCCCGCCTCAATGGCTCGCTCCACCACATGCTGAATCATGGGTTTGCCGTTAATATCCGCTAGGGGTTTGCCTGGAAAACGACTAGAGCCATATCGTGCGGGAATAACTACTGTAAATGCCATCACACACCTATCGCGTTGCGTCTACTTCATCAAGTGTCATTACCGTTGCTTTGCTTTCGATAAGCACCGGAATACCGTCTTTAATATCGTAAGCTAAACGGTCAAAGCGGCAAATTAGCTTATCTTTTTCATCATTAAGCACCAATTTACCTTTGCACACTGGGCATGCCAGTACTTCTAATAATTTATTATCAAATGCCATTGTATTTCCTTGCTTGCTAAGGCGTCATTGTTAAGCCAGCATTAACCAGCTTATTATCTATTTGTGTGAAAAAATTCTGGTCGATACTTGCCGAAACCGGCAAATACCAACAATCACTGTGGGCGATATCACTAACCTTCACTGCATCTTTTTCGGTCATTAATACCGTACCCGATGGAATATCGTTTGCCGTAAATTGGTGATGATCAGGAAACGGTAATGTGCTGGACAAGTTCACCCCCATACTCTTTAACTGAGAGAAAAAACGTTCAGGAGCACCAATACCCGCCATTGCGGTAATATTTTTACCAGTAAAGTTAGTCAGTTCAGTCTGCTCGGTGGGCTTTGTAACAGAGCACACTTCACCGGCTACCAACTTCATAAGGTACTGAGGAGTTTTTCCTGCTTTAAGCTCTGGCTTTTTGTTATCAGCACGGTTATGCACGATAGCATCCACCGTGGCCAGCCGCCAATGACCTTCTCTAAGCGGCCCCATAGGTATTAAGAAGCCACTGCCGGTTAAACGTTCGTCCATTACCAGCACTTCAACATCTCTTGCTAACGCATAATGTTGAAGCCCATCATCACAGATAATTAGGTCGCAATTAAGATCATTTGAAAGGTAATCTGCTCCCCGACTGCGAATGGGGTCAATGACCACTGGCACTTGACTACGAATGGCCAGTAATCGAGGTTCATCTCCTACTTCACTGGCATCATCGTTACCGGTAACTTGTCGAGGATAGTAGCTAGACTTACCGCCATACCCTCTACTTAAAATACCAACTTGCATACCCTTATTGCGATAATACTGCGCGAGTGCAAGTACTACGGGTGTTTTACCGTTACCGCCAACCGAAATATTGCCTACGACAATAACCTTAGCACGGCCTCGATACACTTTTTTCAGGCCTGTAGAAAACAAAAACCTTCGAAAAGCGGATATCACCCAGAAAAGTATCGCAAGTGGCGATAACAGCCAAACTAACGGGTGACCAGCGTACCAGCGCTTCACCATACGGCTCACTTAGTTATCACCAAACTGCAGCGCGTGAAGCTGAGCATAATGCCCACCTTTCTCAAGTAACTCGTGATGCTTACCACTTTCAATGATGCGACCTTGCTCAACCACCATGATGGTATCGGCATTTTCAATAGTCGATAACCTGTGTGCGACTACAATACTGGTACAACGTTGCTGTAGCGTTTCTAACGCATCTTGAATCAATCTTTCAGATTCGGTATCAAGCGCTGAGGTTGCTTCATCTAAAATCAAAATAGGTGCATCGGCCAAAATAGCCCGCGCAATAGCGATACGTTGACGCTGACCGCCCGATAACATAAGGCCATTTTCACCAATAACGGTATCGATACCTTCAGGTAAATTACCTAAAAATTCATCGACATGAGCCATTTTACAGGCTTGCTCGATTTGCGCTTGCGTCACCGTTTCTTTCGCACCATAAGCAATGTTATTGGCAATAGAATCGTTAAACAATGTCACATTTTGCGATACCACAGCAAACTGCGCCCGTAGTGATTTCAAATCAATACTGTCTAAAGGATTATCATCCAACCTGACTTGCCCACTTTGCGGCGAATAGAATCGGGTAAGCAACGACGAAATAGTCGACTTGCCGCTTCCTGAACGCCCGACCAAAGCAACTGAATGGCCAGGCTCTGCGGTAAACGAGACGTTCGTTAACGCAGGAGAATGCTTGCCAGGGTAAGTAAAGGTAACATCATCGAATTCAATTTTACCCACTGCACGCTCTACTTTTATGTCGCCGGAATCGGCTTCGTTTTCTCTGTCTAATATTTCAAATACGCTCACGCAGGCAGTCATGCCTTTTTGAAATTCATTATTAATTGTCGTTAACTGTTTAAGTGGCTTTAATAGCATCACCATACAAAACACTACGTTAATAAATACACCCGCAGAGAGCTTTTCTACCATGCCAGGCGTACTGGCAATATAGAGCACTACGGCTAACGCAACAGACGCAATAACTTGAATAGACGACACACTTAAAATTTGGGTAACCGCCAGTTTCATGGTTTGTTGACGATTATTGTTATTTTTCTGCTCGAAGCGTTTTTGTTCGATGGTTTGTCCACCAAACATAATGACCACTTTATGGCCTTTTACCGCTTGCTCTACCGCAGAAGTTAAGTTGCCCATGGCTTGCTGAATGTTTCGACTCACCACCCTAAACCGCTTACTAACAAATGAGACAATAACGGCAACCAAGGGGCCAATTAGTAAGAAGATAATAGATAACTGCCACGAGTAATAAAACATTACCGCGAGTAATCCAATAACAAGCGCCCCTTCCCGAACCAAGGTTAACAAAGCTTTACCAGAAGCATTGGCAACTTGCTCTGTGTCGTAGGTCACTTTACTTATTAACGCGCCCACCGCTTGCGTATCGTGGAATGACACTGGCAAATGGATATATTTATCGAACAACTGTTGTCGCATGCGCATGACAACCTTCGCACCAATCCACGTTAATGTGTAAGTACCAAGGAAGTTGAATAGGCCCCGTAACAAAAACAAAGGGACTATCGCATAGGCGGCCAACCGCAGGTACGCATGATCGTTTTTCCCTAGTGACTCGTCAATCATGGGCTGCAATTGTGCAAATACAAAAGTATCTACCGCGGAGTAGCCCACCATGCCAATAACGGCAACGAAGAAAGGGAGTTTATATTCACGCAGATAGCGTAAAAAGCGTTTAACCTGGAAGGCCGACGGATCGGTTTGTTGCATCAAAGTGTTTTAACCTGTTCGTTATTCATTACTTTCACCCTAGCTATTGTACTAGTACTTGAGTCATTTCCCTAATCAACCCTATGCTTTGCTTGGAAAATGTCCGTTTTCTTCACTTCAAACTCTGAAGAAATAAGGTGCCTTGGCGTATAACGTGGCAAATACCAACGGTTTTGGGCGTCTTTTCGTTCTGAACTAACTATATAGCCACCTTCTGCGAACTCAAGTCGAATGAAACCAAATTCGCTGGTGGTGAATTGGCGTACGCCATAATGTTGGTAGCGAGAAAATACTGATTGGCTTGGAAATTTCCATCTATTTTCATACCCTTGGGTATAAATCACCACATCAGGGGAAACACGTTTAATCCATATATCAGTAGATGAGGTTTTACTGCCATGATGAGGCGCAATTAACACATCAGCATCTACTACCACTCTTTTGAATTGGCTTTTATTATTTTGAGCACTGCTTACGCCCGCATTAGCACCCACAGTCATTTGCTTTTTTTCTGCATGCAATATGGCGTACTCACTGGCACGCTCAATATCACCAGGTAGTAGAACACTGTGATGTCCATCATCAATTTTTATCACGCAAGACATGGCATTACTGTCTTCTTGATTTCCTTTTTCAGGCCATAGAAAAGTCAGGGTTAAGCCTTGCCAGTTAATTCCCCTGCCTCGCTCACACCCGTCTATCGGGCTTATCCATGAGGGTTGTATACCTTTGCTGTCTAACCAATCTTTAAAAGCCGTTTTTCCGCCAGCGTGATCAGTATCGCCATGACTATGAATAACCATGTCTACTTGTTCACTGTTATTTCGTTTAAGAAATGCCGGTATTACCTGACTTGCTAACGGCGCTTCACCGTTATACATAGGCCCTGTATCTACAATGATGGCATGTACACCTTTAGTTAATGCAATGGCAGTCCCCTGCCCAGCATCAAATACATTTACAAACCATCGGGTTGGAGAAGAAGGAATAAAAGAGAAGATAACAGGCAGTATTAGCACTAACACACATGCCCATTTGTAGCGCCACTTGGGTAAAAACGCTAATAACATAGCAATAAGCAGGCACAGCATTGAACCCGTGCTGGGATAGAAGTGAATTGCACTTATTCGCCAAGATGCCGCTTCACTTAAACAGGTTAAAAGCCAGCCTAATACTGTATCTATTTTAAGAAGCACCCAAACAGAAAAGTCTACGCTTGGAGGAACTAAGCTTGTAGAAAGATAGTACCCTGCCATTAAAGCAATTAGTGCAACAGGAAGAATAAGTGTAATAACCGGCAATACAAAGAGATTAGCAATAATGCCAATTGTACTAGCCGTACCAAACCACAAAAGAGTGATAGGCGCCATCACAACACTCACGCCTAACTGCATGCAACATAATGCTTTGTACCAAGGCATCCCTTGAAATCGAAACCGCCAATTAAGCAGCCAAATACTTATCACCGCGCCAATACTTAAATAAAAGCTGGCTTGTAACAACGACAAAGGGAACAACACAATACAGGTAAACAACATGAAAACGCCCATGTGTAATGGCCGTAACACATTATTGAACACGGCAAAGCCTACGCCCATCACCAATAAAACAAACGCCCTCACCACGGGCAGTGCCATACCACTTAGCATGACATACAGCGCCGCACTACTAACCAAAGTTACTAATACGTAACTCCTTAGGTTTATAAAAGCCGATTTTCGTTTCATTATGCTGCTGACAACAAAAATAAACGCGCTACATCCATAAAACGCTGTCATGGCGATTATGGATAAGTGCATTCCCGATATACTGAAAATATGCGCGGTACCGGTTTGACCAATCGTATACCAGTCGTCTTTAGTTAACAGACTACGTTCACCAATCAATAGCGCCTGAAACCAGCGCATCTGATTAAGAGGTAACGTAGATAAAAAAACTGACATGTTATGACGAGTACTATGATTATGAACCACGGAATCATTGTGTAGCTGTTTTATATAGCCCGTGGCCACAATCCGTTGGCTGGCAAGGTATTGTTGCCGATTAAAACCTACTGGGTTAAGCGTGCCGTAGGCTGGTTTTAATTTCACCGTGGCCGTAAATTTATCACCGTTGTGTAAACAGGCACCGGTCACGCGGTGACTTAATGTCATTTTACGAGTGAATCTGAGTGCTAAATCATCTAGGGCGTTAACCTTTACGGTGTACGCCATAAATCGCTGTTCGCCTGCATCATGCCCTGCGCGTTGAGTCGGTTTTAATTTACTTGAGTTTGCCGTGCTTTCTATATTTTCTGCATTTAATGCATTTACACTATTTTGTAAGCTGAGCTCGGCGTTTTTTTGACCACTTAGACAGCCTCCTTGGTCAACCACCGCATTAATTGTGACATCTTGTTGAATTTTGCTCTGTGGTAGTTGCCAAGATAGGTGCCAATACCCTAAACTCGCCAACCATGTAGCACCTATAAAAGCGCCACTAACTGCAATAAGCACAAACTTTATCCAAGACGTTTGTTTCTCACCGCTTATTGTTTGAAAGTGAAAATTGCACTTTGATAGGAACAGCAGTACACCACCACCTATGGCAAGCGTCATCACTAGGTTTAGCGATGGCAACTCGGGCCATAAAGCAGCGGTTGTTGCGCTAACACAAAAACTGCCACACCAAATTGTGATACGATTTACCATTGTTTTACGTAGCAATAAATATAGCTGGCTGAATGTAGCCCATATGTTGATAGTTAACGAACGAGTGTTATGCCTAAGAAATTGATTAGACGTTTCCTGCCTGAACCGCAGGCTATAAAGAACAACAAAATTCTGCGCGTGTTCGGCAGCGTTTTGCACGAACCTAATTTATGGCATTTAAACAGACGTTCAGCGGCAGGCGGATTTTGTATAGGGCTGTTTTTTGCATTTTGGCCTGTACCCTTTCAAATGTGGCTTTCTGCGGGTGTCGCCATTCCTTTTCGTGCGAATTTACCGTTATCGGTAGCCACAGTGTGGGTAACCAACCCCTTCACCATACCGCCTATATTTTATGCTGCTTATAAAATTGGTTCTACTGTACTTGGGACCAAGCCTGAGCACTTTGAATTCCAATTCAGTTGGCAATGGGTAGTAGAAAGCATCAGTACCATTGGCCCCGCATTTTTAGTTGGCTGCGCAATTTGTTCCATCATCGCCAGCGCTGTGGGTTACTTCACCCTGAACTGGATTTGGCGTTTTCAGGTTAAAAAGGCATGGGAACGCAGAAGATTGGCGCGTGCAAAAGCCAAGGTACAAACACAGTAGCGCGCTGTCCCTGTTTTTAGACAGAAGAGTACAAGACGGGTGCAGGCGAGTACATGGCCTACCAAATATGTTTTGAATACACAGCTGTATACCCAAAAAAAACCACACACGCATACACGAAAAAGGCGCTCTAAGCGCCTTTTTACGTTTGAATGGTAAGCATGCTATTAATACTGATTGCTCAAGCAATGCTAGTGATATAGTGCTAGTCATGCTCTGCTAAAAAGGCGAGTAACGTCGCTTCATCCCACACTTCAACATCTAGCTCCTGTGCTTTGGTCAGCTTAGATCCCGCTTTTTCACCCGCGACTAAAAACGAGGTATTCTTCGATACCGAGCCGGCTACTTTTGCACCCAACAATTGCAGTTTCGCCTTAACGTCAGAGCGCCCCATCTCGCTTAAGGTTCCTGTTACTACGCAGGTTTGTCCATCAAGAGGTAGCGCACTTTGTGGCTTTTTCTCAATGGCAGGCCAATGAATACCCGCCTCTAGTAAGGCGTCGATAACATCGGTGTTGTGTGGCTCATTAAAGAAGTTATGCAAATGCGCTGCTACAATCCCGCCAACATCTTGCACTTCAATGAGTTCGTCTTCGCTCGCGCTGCGAATAGCCTCAAGGGTTTCAAAATGCATCGCTAGATTAGCCGCCGTGGCTTCACCTACTTCTCTAATACCTAACGCATATAAAAACTTAGCTAACGTGGTAGCTTTCGATGCCTCTAGTGACTGCAACAACTTGGCAGCAGACTTTTCAGCCATGCGCTCAAGACCCACTACATCGCCCAATTTAAGATTGAAAAAATCTGCTGGGCTATGCACTAAATCGGCATCAACGAGTTGATCTACCAACTTATCGCCTAACCCGTCGATATCAAATGCTTTTCGAGAGGCAAAATGCTTTAACGCTTGCTTACGCTGCGCTGCACAAATAAGGCCGCCGGTACAACGAGCAACGGCTTCGTCTTCCAATTTTTCTACATTAGAGCCACAAACTGGACAATCTGTAGGAAAGACAATGTCTTTAACGTTGTCATCTCTTTTGGCTTGCACAACTGACACCACTTGAGGAATAACGTCACCCGCACGGCGAATAATGACGTAGTCGCCTACCTTCACCCCTAAGCGGTCTATTTCATCTTGGTTATGTAAAGTGGCGTTTGACACAGTAACACCACCCACAAACACGGGCTCTAATCTTGCGACAGGCGTTATTGCACCGGTACGCCCCACTTGAAACTCAACATCTAACAGTTTGGTAATTTCTTCTTGAGCAGGGAATTTCTGTGCAATTGCCCATCGTGGCGCCCGTGCTACAAAGCCTAATGTTTGCTGTACGCTTATATCATCAACTTTAAACACTACGCCATCGATGTCGTAAGGTAAGTTGTCACGAAGGGTTAATATGCGCTGGTAGTACTCTAAGCAGCCTTTGCCACCCTCTGCAGTATCGATATCAGGGCATAAGGGTATGCCCCAGTCACCTAATTGCGCTAATCGCGCACTATGATAACGTGGCAGCTCGAAATCCTCAGGCGTAACCACACCTAAAGAATAAGCGTAAAACATTAATGGACGTTTCGCTGTTACTTTTGAATCAAGCTGCCTAAGGCTGCCAGCGGCAGCATTACGAGGATTAGCAAACACTTTACCATCGTTAGCACGCTGATAATCATTAAGCGCTTCAAAGCCCTTCTTAGGCATAAATACTTCGCCGCGAACTTCCAATCGAGACGGGTAGTTTTCGCCGCGTAATGTAAGGGGAACGTTAGCAATGGTGCGAACATTAGTCGTAATGTTCTCGCCAACTTGGCCATCCCCTCGCGTAGCTGCACGTACCATTTCGCCATTTTCATAAAGAATACTAACTGCTAACCCATCAAGCTTTGGTTCGCAGCTAAAGCTAAGCGCTTTATTATCTTTCAGGCGATCGTAAATTCGTTTTTCAAACGCCAATAGCGACACATCATCAAATGCGTTATCAAGAGACAACATAGGCACTTCATGGGTAACCTGTTCGAAGGCTGAAAGCGCAGCGCCCCCCACTTTTTGACTGGGCGAACTCACACTTTGCAATTCAGGGAATTGCTTTTCAATGCTAATGAGTTCCTGCATATCTCTATCATATTGTGCATCGGGCACCGTTGGGGCATCGAGTACATAGTATTGATAGTTGTATTCATTTATTTGCCCACGAAGTGATTCGGCGCGGGCTTTAGCTTGTTCTAACGTGTCAGACATGATGATACTTGCGTGTAATTTTTTAAAAGAAATGGCTGTTATGTTCTGCTAACTAAAACAGAAGCAGCACCCTCACTCAATGTTAATTGAGTGGATGTACTTAACTACAAATAATTGCCCTAATGGTAGCATGAGATAACAAAAAAGGGCCGCTAAAAAGTCAGGCCCTTTCTGCTATGTATAGAAAATGACTACTGACGGGTAATTATACGTTTGCGTTCAAACTCACGTATTTTTTCCATGTATTGCTGTAAACCTTGTTTGGTTAGCACGCTACGACGACCATCTAGCACTTGACCACCAAATTCATCTGCCAGCTTACGTGCGGCGTTATGCATCATGTTGAACACTTGATGCGGGTCGCCTTCAATGGGCAGGATCATAAACAAAGAAACACCCTGAGTGTTAAAGGTTTCAAGGTTATCAATATCGAAAATTCCAGGCTTAAACATATTGGCTAAGCTGAATAACACTGGGCCTTTACCATTTGAATTCACATGACGGTGGAAAATATCCTGGTCGCCAAACTTAAAGCCAAGGGTAAGTAGCATAGGCAACAGGGCAGCACCCGCTATTGGGTCGTCTTCGGGCGCTTTCACATTGAGTACAAGTACTTCTTGCTCAATTTGCTCAGAAGCGCCTTCATTTTGAGTGCGGCTGTCAGAAGCAGTCGCGTTTTGCATACTATTTTCTTGGCTGCCTGTATTCGCACTTTCTACGCCTTCTGAATTGGCTGCACTATCATCAAAATCGATACGCATTTGATCATCGCCAAATTTAGGCTCTTGGCGCTTGCGAGAAATAGGTTTGCTGCGCTTTCCTTTCATAAATCGCTTAGCTTGTTGACCTAGGCCGCTGGCACTAACGACTTCAGCACCTTCGCTTACCCGATGTTCAGCGTCTTTACGGCCTGTCTCTGCAGTATTCCCCGACACTGATTGCGTTGCCGGTGAATCTAAACTGAAATCATCGATTTCTGGTGAGTTGTGTTCAGGTGCTGATTCACTATTACCTGCATCATAAGACACTGGTGTATTATCAACAGCGCTATAACTTGCATAGGGCTGGTTGGTAGTGCTAGCGGCAGCTTCACTAGCAGATTCATCCTCACCTTCACGTAATAGAAACCCTGGAGGTTCTGGAAATGAGTCTGAACTGAAACCACCGTCCTCATTTGCAGGGGCTGAACTGCTTTGAAGATGCGGCTTTGGATTAGACACAACCGAACCATAAAGCTTAGGTTTATCGACCACCTTTTCTTTCGGTGCATTTGTGTCACAAGCGGAATCTTCAGAACTCGTTTTTGAACCATTAGCACTTGTGGCAGCACTTGAACCAGAGTTTGAAGTACTAGCTTCTTTCTGTGCAGATGTCGCTAGGTGATCACTGGTATCGTTTTCAGGCGACAGTTTATCCGATACATCACTAACATCGCTCTCATCAACATAGCTGTCATCGCTGCCATAAAAGCTTTTTGCTTTAGAGGCACTTGCCGCTGTGTGATTGGCATCGCTATGTCCATTGCTACTTGCGTCACTTGGGTTTTGCTCATCGCTTGCATCGAAATCATTTTGTGAATTTTCTTGTGCATTGCCAGAGCTCACCACGCGAACTTGGCCAATACCTAATTCATCAAAACCTTCTGATTGCGAACCTTCTTCCTCGCCCGTATCTGCCCACTGCCTAGGTTCAACCCGAGGTTTACTGTTCGGTTTTGTGTTTTTGCGAATTTTCCAAATACCGTGTGCAAGCACTGCAATTATAAAGCAGGTACCTGCAAACAATAGTGATAGACGTAATTCATCTTCCATTTAGCTTCGTCGCCCTTTGTTATGCTTCTGCGAAAGCCATTGCTTCATCAACATCAACCGCTACCATCCTAGACACACCAGGTTCTGCCATGGTAACACCGGTTAAATGACTTGCCATTTCCATCGCAATCTTATTGTGGGTGATATAAATAAACTGCACCGTTTGCGACATTTCTGAAACCAAGTTACAAAAACGCCCAACGTTAGCATCATCCAATGGTGCATCCACTTCATCCAGCAAACAAAAGGGTGCTGGATTAAGCCTAAATATCGCAAATACCAATGATAAAGCGGTTAACGCTTTTTCTCCACCGCTTAAAAGGTGAATTGTACTATTTTTCTTACCAGGAGGGCGTGCCATGATGGTCACCCCGGTTTCCAGTAAGTCATCGTCGGTTAAGGCTAAATAGGCTGAGCCTCCCCCGAACACTTTGGGAAACAGGGCTTTCAAATCTTGGTTCACTTGCTCAAATGTAGTAGAAAAACGGGTACGGGTTTCTTTATCTATTTTACGTATCGCGCTTTGTAATGTTTCTAACGCATCGGTTAAATCATTATATTGAGTATCAAGGTGTAACTTTCGTTCCGATTGGGTTTCGTATTCTTCTACCGCGGCCAGGTTCACCGCCCCTAAGCGTGACAAACTCCCTTGGGTGCTTTCAAGCTCTTTCTGCCACTTTGATTCTTCAGCCTCGTCAGGCAGTGTTTCAAGAATAGATTTAAGCGACAGCTTGCTGTCTTCTAGCTGCTCCAAAATAGCGGTAGCACGCACTTTAAACCCTTCAATCTCGATATTTAGCTTTTCGATATTGCTGGTGCGCTCTTGAATGTCTTTAGCCAACGCCTGTTGGCCTTTTTCTGACTCACGCAACAATTGTTCTATTTCATCATGCTTAGATTGGTACTCAGAACGCTTATTTTCGAGCTCACTTTTTTGGGTAAGCAATTCTTGTAGTTGAACTTTTTGAACTGCTTGTGGCGCCGACAAGTCGTTAAGCTCTTTGCTTAGCGTATCTCGTCTAGATTGATAATCGGTTAGCTGCTTTTGGTTACGCGTTACCTGTTGCGTGTATAAATTTTGATGACTTTCCAATTGCTGTACTTTCAATGCCATCTCATGAGCCTGATGTGTTAACGATTCTACCTTACTGCGAAGTTGCGCCACCTTATTATCAAATTTTTCTCGGTTGCTTTGTGCTTCGCTAACCCGCTCTTCGTATTCTGAGAGCTGTGCTTCATGTATTTCAAGCTGACTAGACAATGTTATAAGCTGCGCTTCTTCTTTATCTAACATGACGTTTTGCTTGCTTAATTCGTCTTTAAGTTTTGCATTCCGTGCCGCTAATTGTTCGTTTTGCATTACCAAAACAGACATGGCATTAGTATGTTGAAGTAGGGTATTTTTAAGGTTTTCATAAGTGAGTTTGGCATTGTCACTTTGCTCAGCATTACGGCTAACCAGCGTGTTAGCTTCATCCACTTTTGCTTGAGCTAATGTTATATCGTTTTCAATGCGGTTAAGAGTTTCACTTAATTCAGCCAGTTTTGATGCTCTATGCAACACGCTGTTCTCAACTTCACCGCCCCTCACTACCCAATCTTTGGCACACCAAAGCCCTTCTTGAGAAAGTAAGGTTTGTCCTTCTGCAAGGGTATTAACACTACCCAGTGCATCAGCATTGGTTTCACATAATAGGATATGATTGAACGCTTCTGGTACCCGTTCATTTGGCAAGGCGGCGGCCAGGGTGTTGGGTTGCTTTACATCAGTGAAAGCGGATTGCGCAAACACTCGCCCGCCCATGGGCAAAAACGTTATCTGATTAACTAATTCGTTTACTTCAAGGGAACCGGCAATATAAGGTTGATGCCAATAGCGCAATACGGTTTCCACACAGTCATTTAAATGTTCTGGCACGGTTAGCTGCTGCCACAACAACTGTAAGTCGCTATGCACATCTGTATTGCTGGTAGCAGCGTCATCTTGCAGTGCAGATAGTGCTGCAATGGTAGATTGCAATGATTGTCGTTCGCCATCTAGCTGTCTATGCATTGACTCTGCTTGTGCTAAGGCTTGCTGATTGCTAGCTAGGGCTTCCTTAGTGCCGTTGTACTGTTCCAATGCCTCGCTAACCTGAACTTCGGCTTCGTCAATTTGCGCGGCCAATATCGCAATACGTTCGCTAATATCATCGGTATCAAGCTGACTAAGCTCATCATTCAGTTCACTAATACGCTGCGTAGTACGAAGTTGCATGTTCATTGTCGACTGAATCTGACTGTGGCAGGTTTGTACTTCTTGCTTTAAGCGATGATAGATTTGTTCGTGCTCACGGCTTTGTGCACTGAAATCCCGGCGCTCTTGCTCGGCAATTTCAAACATGTCTTTGGCTTGCGCCAAGGCTTCATCATTTAATTCTTGCTGGGGCAACAAGGCACCTAAACCTGTTTTAGATGTAGCTAACGCTTGGTTAGCTTCATCTAACCCCGTAACCAACAAGTTCGTTTGTTCGTTTAACGTGGCTAGTTCGGCCTCAATTTGCTGTTTGCGCTGCTGACTATGTAATTCGTTTTGTTCAATGCGGGTAATGGCGTTACTGGTGGTAAAAAGCTGCTGCTGTACGTCGTCGGCGGCTTGTTTATTTTGCGCCAGTTGCTCTTTGTAGGTGAGCATGCCCGCTTCGTCGCCATGTTGTCGAGACACTAATGCATCAAGTGCTTGCTGATGACCTTGTAGCGCCTGCTGCAAATTTTCAGTTTGTTCGTTATTTTTCAAAAAGCGGATACCCGCTAACTGCCCTTTGAGTTCACGGACTTTTTCGCGCAATGCTCTATAGCGTGTAGCCGCCGCAGCTTGTCGCTGAAGCTTTTCAAGTTGTTGGCCAAGCTCATCTCGCACATCATTTAACCGCTCTAGGTTATCTTGCGTGTGGCGTATACGGTTTTCGGTTTCTCGCCTTCTTTCTTTGTATTTAGAAATACCGGCCGCTTCTTCAATGAAAACACGCAGCTCTTGCGGCTTAGATTCTATTAGCCGAGAAATCATGCCTTGTTCAATGATGGCATAAGAGCGAGGCCCTAATCCTGTGCCTAAAAACAGATCGGTTACATCACGGCGACGACACTTAGTGCCATTTAGAAAGTAAGTAGATTGGGCATCGCGGGTGACTAATCGTCTTACCGATAATTCGCTGTAGGTAGCATATTCACCGCCAATTCGCCCTGCACTGTTATCAAAAAACAACTCAACACTGCACTGCCCCACAGGTTTACGTGCACTAGAGCCGTTAAAAATAACGTCTGTCATGGCATCGCCACGTAAATTCTTAGCAGAACTTTCCCCTAACACCCATCGTACGGCATCGATTACATTCGACTTTCCGCACCCATTTGGGCCGACGACAGCAGTCATTTCACTAGGAAAAGGAATTGTGGTTGGGTCTACAAAGGACTTAAAGCCCGCTAACTTGATCTTTTTTAAGCGCACAACACTACCTTACGCACTATAGCTACGTAACAAGAGGCGCCCCGTTGATATGGGTTAAACGTTATAAAAGAAATATTTAGCGTATTGGCTAAGTGCATTAGGAAGCACATTTTTATGGTTTTTATTATGTTTGGACTTTACCAAATCTAACAGCTTGTAACAATTACCATTTCGTTTGCGTTAGAGTGTTACGTATAATGTGTAAGTAACTATGTTCCAGTAACTATGTGTAAGTAACATGTTTCAGTAAAACCGCCTTAGTAAAACCGAGCAATGGAGTAATGATGAGTTCGCGAAGTGGTGTACATTATTTTTTTGAAGGGTTTTCATTAATCAAGACTAAGGGCCTAAAACGTTTTGTTTTTGTTCCCTTGGCTATCAATATCCTGCTTTTTTCCGCCGCATTTTATTTTCTATTTGGCCAAATAGAATACGGCATAAGCTATGTCATCAACTTAGTGCCTGAATGGCTGGGTTGGGTTAAAACGGCAGTGAATTTCTTTTTATGGCCATTAGCAGTATTAAGTGTACTGCTTATATTTGCCCTTATATTCGGCACACTCGCAAACTGGATTGCTGCGCCTTTTAACGGTGTATTATCAGAAAAAGTCGAGCGGCACTTAACAGGGCAAGCCATGGGCGACGATGGATTGCTCGACTTGGTAAAAGACATTCCTCGCACCTTGGGCCGAGAATTCACCAAACTCTTTTGGTATATCCCTCGCGCTATAGGCTTCTTAATACTGTTTATATTTGTGCCTGTGTTCGGGCAAATTCTATGGTTCTTGTTTTCTGCCTGGATGATGGCCATTCAATACTGCGATTACCCTTACGATAATCACAAAATTGACTTTAAGCGCATGCAAAATCACCTGTCACAACATAAAGGCAAATCGATGTCCTTTGGCGTGATGGTGAATATCTTTTCACTTATTCCCGTGGTGAATTTTATTGTTATGCCAGTCGCCATTTGTGGCGCTACATCTATGTGGGTAAGTGAATTACGTGATGAGGCATTAAGAAAACGAGTGTAATGTTCTACTCTTCGGTATCGTTATTACTGCCTGTATTTGTGGTAGCAGCATCTGCTGCTGCCTCACCCGCATTCATTTCACCACTCGCCTTGTGGCTTTCGTAGGCCGCAAGCCATTGCCCTGCTTCTTCTGGCTGTCCGTTTTTATGAAATGCTTGGAACAAATTCATTGAAATGGGTCGCTGCGCTGCCGGATTCGCTAATTGCTCTTGCCACAACGACAAATACAAATCAGGTATTACACCACTATCATGGTGCTCCATAAACGTGATCACACGGCTAGGCTTGTAGCTGGTTACGTTTATCGCACCACAAGTTTTAGCCGTACCTACCCGCAAAGGTAAAAACTCTTCTTTGGCTGTTGTTTCCCAGCGATTTACCGTATTTTGAGGATGATAAGCAATGGCACCGTCCATAGTAAGATTAGGAGGAGCAAACGTGTTTAACCCTTCGCTGGAGCAGAAACGCCTCGCGGCATTACGTGACAGCGCGTATTCATCAATAAAACCTGAGAAGTGCGCCAGTTCGTGCACCATCACTGAGTAAGCATCGCTTATATCTAAGTACATCACCCCATTTTGAACATTGGCTTTGCCTTGCTCTGATACCACAATGGCGTGGGTAACATCACGCGCTTTAACAATGGGAGCGAGCGGCTTTACGTTGCAGGCAAGATTACCTTGCCCTTTAAAATTAGCGTTACAGTCGAGCACGTTATTTTCAAGCCATATAGGCGGCGCAATACATAATGGAAGTTCGCTTAGCCGCTCATCATTCTTATAGTCTTTGTATAACTTATCCGCTCGAGCAATCGTCGCTAACGACGTGGCCACAAGTTGTATTCGCTGATGGCACATTGTATTTGATTGCCATGTATATCGAGGCACATTAGAAGGTGTTGTTGGACTGTATCGCTGGATAACAGATGCCATTTGCTGCGCTAGTTTATGGCCTTCTTTGGCCGCACGCTGAATAAACCCCTTTGCATCTTCGCGATTATTTTCATCCCACAGCAACCTGCCATACTTAAATGCACTTTGCATATCTTGCATGGCCGTTTTTTGGAGCCAAGGTTTGGCTAATTCTGGTTGAGCGTGTAATAGATACCAATCGGCGAGTGCCGCTTGTGCTGGCATATAACCTTGTTCAGCCGCTCTTATTAGCCATTTTTCTCGTTTTTCAGGGTTCTCAGTGGCCATGGCGAAAGCCAGCTGAGCTTCAGCAACGTTACCCAGAGCTGCTAAACGAACGAGCCGGTCGGAAGCGGCCTCTTCACCAAGTAGCTGGTACAAAGCCCATGCAGCGTCAGCGTTATTAATTGAAGCTAGCTGCTCAAGCCAATATTGGGCGTTGTTTTTACTTGCTAGCATAATAAGAAGGCGTTGCGCTTCTTCGCTAGCATTATCGCTGCCCTGACTTGTACCAGACTGTTCATGGTTTTGCGCCGCAAGCCACAGCAGCGCGTAAACACTTTGCTTTAATGGAGGTGGGCAATTTGCAGAAGTACTAGACGTTAAATCAGTGCTTGCTGTATCAGAGGCAGCTATATCAGAGCCAGTTGAATCAGAAAAAGATTGTTCGGGGGTTAATGACTCGGGCAAATCAGGCTCATTAGAGCGAGGTTCGGCTGTAAGAAGTTGCTTATCGTAAGCCTGTATTGCCGATGTAGCATTACGCACTAACTGCTGAGTGTAACGGCCGCTGTCGCCCGCAATCAGCAAAAGCGCTATTATCGCTAGTGTTAATCCACGCATTGTTTAGGCGCTGTTACTCTTGAGCGTCTGACGAACTTTGACGAAGACGGTTAAGTTCCATACGTGCATAACGATGTTCAACATAATCGAAGACGTTAGTGCTTAGCGCCAACTTAAAGTAATTCGAAGCAATACCATTATTACCATCTTGGCTATGGTACTTGCCTAAATAAAAGTACGCTTCACACAGTCTATCGGTTAATGCTTTTTGGCTTTTTACGCCATCAAGTAGCGAATTAAGTACAGCATTTTCATCGACCACCCCTAAGAACAAATCGGTAAGTGTGGTTGCCCAATGTTCGTTGTTCAATTCTGGGCGAATAGCCGCTAAATAAGCCTGACCTTCTTCTGGCGACAAATCATAATGTGCGAAATAAGCCCACAATGCGCGAAACGGGTCAGAATTGTCTTTCTGTAGAAATAAGCCTAAATCTTCAACAGCCAGCTCAGCTCTACCGCCGTAATACAAGGCAATGCCGCGATTTAAAAAAGCGAAATCGTATTCAGGGTTAATTTCTAGCGTAGAATCGAAAGAATCGTAGGCTTGAATAAAGTCACTTTGCTGAATGTAGTGAATGCCCATTGAATTATAGGCTTCTGCAAAATCGGGCTTAAGGTTAATGGCCTGACTGTAGTCAAACTGCGCTAGCCCACCTAAGCCAACGCTGTCGTATAGCATTCCGCGCTGTAGGTGAAGCTCTGCTTTGTCTTCGTCAGACAAGGCACTGCTACCCAAAATTTGATTGTAACGGGCAATAGCCATTTCAGAGCGAGGATTAACTGGCGCAGGCTCTGCTAACAGTAAATTACCCATTTGTGGTTGGCGAGAAACTTCTGGAGTTTGTGCACAACCGCCTAAAATACCAACAGATATGAAAAAAAAGATGAGACTAACGTTTCGACGCATGGTAAAAAAGCATTCTTAAGTAAGAAAAAACATCCCGCGTTACAGATGCGTAAGCGGCTTTATATGCCGCCAACCTTCTCGCATTTAGTATAAAAAGTAAAGTTATAAGTCGGGAGAATGTAGGTAGTTATGGATAATAAAAAGATAAAAAAACTAATAGAACAAGCACAAGAAGTTCAACAACACTCGCACTCACCTTATTCTAATTTCAAAGTGGGAGCAGCTGTACTTACTGAGTCAGGTGATATTTTTGCAGGCTGCAACGTAGAAAGTGCCGCTTACCCGCTTAGTCAATGCGCTGAAGCTAGCGCCATTGGAAATATGGTTAGTCACGGCCACAAGCGCATTCATTCTATTGTGGTGGCGAGTCAGAACGACGAGTTTTGCTTTCCTTGCGGAGGCTGTCGACAAAAAATTGCAGAGTTTGCACCGGATGACACCCCTGTGGTGATGGTCACTAAATCTGGTGAAACCCACGAAACCACCATTGGTGAATTACTGCCTAATGCGTTTAGAGCGCATGATTTAGGTAAGTAATAGGTAAATAGCTACGCTCAAACATAGTGTCTTACGCGGTTATTCTTAGTTATAACACCGCGTAAGGCTTACGCTTTTCACCCGTTTTAATACTAGGTTTCTATCCCCACCGTTTTTGTGATGCCTTGCTTGTTTAACGTTTAACCCGAGCACGTTTGTAATTACTCGGTCTTATCAGCACATTTTCGGCGCCGCAGAACGAGTAATATTCAAGATCAATCCATTTTGATTAAACGCTAATGCGACTTGGTCGCCAATTTCAATACCAGTGGCAATACGCTGATGGGCTCTCATGCTCGCGACAAGATTGTCAGACAAGGTTATTTGCTTTGACGAGCAATCTACTAACGTCCATTGGTTATCGATGTTCGTCAGTGTCGCTACGCTTGTTCTTACGGCATTCAATGTGACTACCTGTTGTTCATAAGCTCTGCTGTAAGCCTTATATTTTTTGCTGTAATCGTTAATATCTATATCGGCTATTTCATCGCTAAAACCGTGTACTTCAAGTGCCACATCTATAGTGTCAATATTTGCTGTATTACTTACTTGGCTTTTAAAGTCGTAAATGCCGACCAATACCACCAATACAAATGCCGCCGCGCCAAATGCAAACCAATCTTTATGCCAACCCCTTACGCGTTGCCAAAAGCGCTCCCCTCTTACAAAACGTAAATACTCATGGTGTTTGGCATTACCTATCACATTACGTTTAATGCGACTTGGCACCTTACGTTGATGCTTACTGTGCTGATATGCCTGACGGAACTGTTCATTTTCGTCGTTCATGATTGTGACTCCAATGCTTTTCTAAGCTTTTCCCTTGCATAACGAAGACGTGTTTTAACTGTCTCATGAGGGACACAACAAATCGTGCTTATCTCGTGCACGGTGAACCCTTCTTGCTGCAAGGAAAATGCTTCTTTTTGCTCGAAAGGTAACCGCTTTAATAGTTGGTGAAAGTCTGGAATGTCATCTAACGGTGCGCTATCAGACACCAAGTTTTCAACTTGATTACAATGGCTATTTTGTTGATGTTGTTTTCTAAGTTCGTCTAGCAGGGTGTTCCGCCCAAGGGTAAAAAGCCAGCCCAAGAATTTTCCTTCTTGGCGATACAAGTGCTTTTTTTCTATTACCTTTAGCCAGGTCTTTTGGGTTATATCGGCTGCCATATCGGCATCACTCAACACCAACAGATAGTAATACAGTGCATTGCTATGTTGATCGTATAAACGAGATAAGACTTTAGGTTCCCCAGTACGCGCATATCGTTCCATTAAGCTTTCATCGCTTAAGGGAGCACTAAACCAATCTTTTACTGATATCAGCAGCCCTGCTCTGGCATAACTCATACGCGTACTCCCTTAATTACCTTTAAGAACAAACAAAACTAATTAAAACGTATTATTACCGTGCGGATTCAAAACGAAAATCTAATACAACAAACATATCATGCTGAGCCACTGGCACACCATTTTCTATTTTTGGTTTATATTTCCATTTAGACAGGGCTCGACGGGCTGCACGGTCGAACACACGCTTGGGCTCGGAACCAATGATATGAATATCTTGTACCGTCCCATTTGACGCTACAGTAAAACCTAACTTAACCCACCCTTCTGTACCATTTCGCATCGCCTCTTGGGGAAAGGTTGGATCTACCCGAAATTGCGGAGAAGCTTGCATATCCTTTTTCCCACTTTGAAAATTGGGATTTATATTCACCGTATTGGTTGTAAATTGAGGGGTAAACTTAAACGTTGTATCGGTATCATTGGGCGTAGGATCCGCTTTAGGTATTTCCATAGGCGGTTGTGCTACAGGCTTCTCCATGGGTTTTATAGGCGTACGTACAATCACTTTAGGATCGTCTAAGGTTAGTACTACTGGCCCAACCGTCTGGTATTCAGTAACTTTGCTCCCCACCTGATTATTCTCAATCAACTTAGCCATAACGGCGAACAAACCAAAGGTGATAAGTATACTCATTGCTATATAAATAAGTGGCTTAACGCTAAAAGGTCGAAATACATCATGTTGTGTAAAAGCGTTCATATTGCTCTCCTGTTTTCTTAAATAACGAAACAAGATGGCAATAGGGGTGATTTATTTTTCTACTAAATCAAAACCGCATGCAGACAACCACTGGTATGACCATTCAAATTGATAAATTGACTCCTCTTCATCTGCTAATACTATATTCAGTCTCGCAAACTGGTGAAATCTTAGATCTTTACGCTTGTATTGAAGAGCTTGTATCGAAAAGGCCGTGTAAAGAGCCCTTGTAAAGCGCCCTTTTTAAGAGATACGAAAACGATTAAGCGGCTTACTGAGGTTTCCCAGATAAATTTTGTTGCGTTGAGTGTTCGTTTAAAAACCCTATCGTGTTTTTAAGTACATTCCTGCGTACAACTATGGAATATAACTGCCCATGACCACCAAGACTCAAGCGTTATTTGCCCCTTTCAAACACAAAGGGCTATCGGTAGACAACAGAATTGTAATGGCACCGATGACACGTGAATTCTCTCCTGAAGGTGTACCAACTTCAGATGTTGCTGATTACTATCGCCGCCGCGCTGAAGGTGGAACAGGATTAATCATCACAGAAGGCACCACGGTGAACGATCCGGTAGCGAATATGAGCCATCGTATTCCTGTATTTCATGGCGACAAAGCACTAACAGGCTGGGAAGAAACAGTAAAAGCGGTACACAGTGTTGGTGGTAAAATTATGCCTCAGCTTTGGCACGTTGGAATGGCTCGAGTTGCTGAAAAAGCCCCTTTCCCTGAACTACCTAGTGCAGGCCCTTCAGGCTTGTTCAAGCCAGGTAAGCAAGGCGCAGAGCCAATGACTCAGCAACATATTGAATCGGTAATCAACGCTTTCGCAACTGCTGCGGCAGATGCTAAACGTATTGGCTTTGATGGTATCGAAATACATGGCGCACATGGCTATTTGATTGACCAGTTTTTCTGGAGTGGCACTAATGTGCGCACCGATGAATGGGGTGGCAGCATGGCAAACCGTGGTCGCTTTGCGGTAGAAATTATTAAAGCTATCCGCGCAGCTACGTCACCTGACTTCCCCATTGTGCTTCGTTATTCACAATGGAAACAACAAGATTACACAGCACGTCTGGCTGAAACACCGCAATTACTTGAAGAGTTTTTAGCGCCGCTTAGCGATGCAGGTGTAGACATTTTCCATTGTTCGCAGCGCCGATATTGGGAAAATGAATTTGAAGGGGAAGATTTAAACCTTGCTGGCTGGACTAAAAAACTTACCGGCAAGCCAACCATTACCGTAGGCTCTGTGGGTCTTAACGATGATTTCTTCGGTGCGTTTACTGGTAAAGGTTCAAACACCCGTGCTATCGATGATTTGATTGAACGTTTAGAAAAAGGTGAGTTTGATTTGGTGGCTGTAGGCCGAGCCCTACTACAAGATTCAAACTGGGCTAATAAAATTAAGCACAATCAACTTGATGAGCTAGAAGAATTTTCAGGAAAGGCCCTCGCTTCGCTTACATAAGCAGTTACGGAAGCAGTGACATAAGCGCTTACATCAGCGCTTATGTAACCTTTTGCATAAATTCTCAATAACTAGCGTGCTCGCTTACTTGGTTGCTACTATCCATGAGATTGCTTAACTGGTAATACAATGGCTAACGCCCGCAGTGGCTAATACTTACAGTGGCTAACACCTACATAAGATACATAAGAATAGTACTTTCACCATTGACCGTTCAATTAAGCAGTAATCTTCACTATGACACAACCAATGCCGTCTAATAAGTTAGCTAAAAATACACTGCTATTAGCCGCAGCTGCCATTGGATTTGCGCAAACCGTTCTGTTCGCTATTTTAGCGCCACTGGGTCGAGAAATTGGCCTAATAGAAGTGCAAATTGGCGCCATTATATCTTGTTCTTCTCTTACGTTATTTTTAATAAGCCCTTTGTGGGGGCGTGCTAGCGATCGTTGGGGTAGACGAAAAGTCCTGTTGATTGGATTGTTTGGTTATTCTGCGGGTACTTTAGTCTTCGCTGGCGTATTCCAAGCTGCACTATTAGGCTTTCTAGCCCCTTTAGCCGCGCTGGGTTTGCTTATCATCACCCGGGTGGGTAATGCCACGGTAATGGCTGCCGTATCGCCGTCGGCAAGTGCTTATATGGCTGACATCACCACAGTAGAAGAGCGTGTAAAAGGTATGGGCGCTTTAGGCGCTGCCACCAATATTGGCTCAATTTTGGGGCCTGCCATTGGTGGGATGTTGGCCAGTATAAGTTTACTTACGCCTCTTTATTTTTCTGTGGGGGTGACCGTTGCTGTTGCGGTATTAGCCATGTTTTCTTTGCCGGTATTGCCTAGGCCTACACATACTTCAACACCCAAAAAGTTGAAGTACACCGACCCTAGAATATTTCCTTTAATAGTTGCAGGCGTATTGTTGTTTATGGGCTTTGCCATCGTTCAGCAAACCATAGCCTTTCGGTTTCAAGACACCTTCGCGCTAAACAGTACCGACACGGCTAAAATTGTGGGATTTAGTTTGATGATTTCTGCGGCATCAGCTTTGCTGGTTCAAATGCTGCTTATTCCTCGATTAAAGCTACGGCCTTTCACGTTACTGCGGCTTTCAATGCCCATCATGATGGTAGCGTTTGCTATTTTAGCTTCGGGTGACACTAAATTTCAGTTTATGTCAGCCATGTGCGTATTGGGTTTAGGATTAGGAATAGCGGGCCCAGGGTTTATGGCTGGGGTATCGGTGGCGGTATCATCAGATGAACAAGGGGCGGTAGCAGGCATCGCTGGCGCTTGTCCGCCTTTGGGGTTTGCGGTAGGCCCGCTTTTAGGCTCATACCTTTACGCTATAGATGCCTCACTGCCCTACTGGTTTTCATTCAGTTGTTATTTGTTGGTGTTCTTCTTCACGCTAAAATTTAAAACACGTCATTAGAATAGGCTATGGCGTTACGTGGGCTTTCTACTTAAGCCATTCAACTAGGGTCTGTCAAAGAGACAGGTTCACCCAAATTGCTAAACATGCGCTATTTTGTAACTACAATGCCTTCAGCTTCTGTCACCGTTTTTGCATCGGCGCGCTCTATCACTTTAAGTAGCGTAGTTTGAATGGTTTCATCGGTTCTTGCGTCAGTCTTGCTAGCAAATTTCTGTTCTTGTGGAGCAGCGCCTTCTTCAGCGATAAATCCCATCACCACTTCGTTTGCGCATTCTGGCGTTTCGCCATAATACGTTAACGTAATTTGTGGGTAGCCTTGAAATCCTTTCTTTACCCTTTTGGCAATGCGTTTTGTCGACTTATCTAAATTCATAATAGCTCTGGTAGGTAATTGTTCTAATGCCTAGAGCATTGCATGTAACCTGAGCAATGTCGCAGGTTATTTACTTATAAAGACTTAATTAACGGTAGTTAGCGAAAACATTGGCTGCTAAAAATGGGTTATTACAAAGAAGAATGCCGATATAACGACGGCTAGCCCCACTAACGCACACCAAGCGCCACTGTGCTGGTTATTATTTCGTGCTATGTTTAGCGCGCCAAAATTTCCGTCTTCAATATCTGAGTGCCATAGATTAACTTGCTTAGGGTATGCACCAAGGGTTACGGCTTTGCAAATAGGCCATCCTACCCAATAGCAAACGGTCCAAAAAAACAATTCAATAATTAGGTAACCAACTGCTTTAAAGAGGCCTTTGGCTACTTCCCCTACAATAACTTCTTCCATCGTTTATTGTCCCTGCTTCATGTAAAACTGACCAAGCCGCTGATAGATGCTTTGGGGTAATTTATAAACTTAATGGCAGAATAGACAATAAATGAGGTACAAACAAAGACCAAGGTGTAACCGAATATGTTAAGTAGTATTACCGTCACAATATAGACTTTGAAAATAAACTCAGAGGTGAGCGCTTCAAATATGGCGTAGGCTAAAACCTGCTGCTACGCCCTAAGGAATAGATTTAGTAAATCAAAAATTATATTTCTGACGTTTTCACATCGTTTTTTAGTACCAGTACGATTAGAAATATAATTGCTAACGGCGGCACGAGTGCAGCGATGAAAGCTATGATAGAGGTAAGAATGGGCGACAGGGTTTTTCGCTTCCCTAAATAATAGCCAACAGTAGCCATCAGTACAGCAAAGACAATAATAACTTGCCCAAACAATGTTGCATTAATATTCATAGCAAAAAATCCTTCGTTTCATCTTCGATAAGATAACCACCTTAGCGAAGGCGATGGTCATCATACAATCGCCCTTACGCAAAGTTGCTAATTTTCACACAAACTGTTGAATTATAATAAATTTAGTTAAAGTGTAAATTAGTTAACTTTAATACTGCCTTTGTCTATCTGTTGTACTGCGGTGTATGGAATAACAATAGTGTCTGCCACAATAGAAAACGCCGCATCAATAACAAAGAAAGGGACTTTCCCAACCGTAGAACCGATATTTTCCCGGCGGCTTGGTTCACCGTTTAACAAACATACATTATATGAGAACCCACTGTATACACGAGGAATTTCTTCGCAGTAGCTTTTCTTACCTTGATGTTCAATTTGAACATGGTTGTTGTCAGGGGAAATTGTTTTCACAGTGGCACAAGAGCAACACGCTAAAGATAGGATGGCGAGAGACAAAATTTTCATATACTACTAATTCCATTTATTAAGTGAGCATTGTCAAACTAATGTTGATTACATCAGCGGTCTATTAGCCAACAATACCATTACCCGACTACAATTTAAAACAACGGCATGAGTCATGTTCATCTTCTTATGCTGTCACTGCATGAAGTTCATATCCAAATCCAAAGTAGATCAATATTTAAACGGCCCGTGTTTAAATTAAATTTTCAAAAGTTTGATAAAGGTCAAATTGTTTAATAAGTAAACGGCGTATTCTATTGGTGTAAAAGCATCTTTTAATGAGCGAGCACCAAGTGACACATTCACGGAAAGAACAAATAGATGCGATGCATGATGGCGTTATTGTAGCGGTAAGGGGGAGTATTGTTGATATTCGTTTTACTAATCAACTCCCAGATATCCACACGATCATTTACGCTAATGACGGTAAGATAACGTTAGAAGTGGTTTCTCAACTCTCAGCAGAAAAAGTGCGTACTATTGCGCTAACTCCTACCCAGGGTTTAGCTCGCGGTATGATTGTAAAAAGCTCACAAGGCCCTTTAAAGGTGCCTGTTGGCCCTTCAATACTCACCAGAATGTTCAATGTGTTTGGTGAAGCCATAGACGGAAAACCTTTTACCGACGATGCAGAGCTTCGTAGTGTCCATCAATCCCCTCCTCCCCTTGTTAGTATTTCCAGCCAGCTACAGATATTTGAAACTGGCATCAAAATCGTTGATGTTCTGTGTCCGCTTGAGCGAGGCGGAAAAGCAGGCTTGTTTGGTGGCGCTGGCGTGGGCAAGACCGTTTTGCTCACCGAAATGATTCACAACATGGTAAGCCACCAACAAGGCGTGAGTATATTTTGCGGTATTGGCGAACGCTGCAGAGAAGGAGAAGAGCTATATCGCGAGATGAAACAGGCCGGAGTATTAGACAACATGGTCATGTTATTCGGACAAATGAATGAACCTCCTGGAAGTCGCTTTAGAATAGGTCATAGTGCGTTAACCATGGCTGAGTACTTTCGTGATGACGAAAAGAAAGATGTGCTGTTGCTTATCGACAATATTTTTCGCTTTATTCAAGCAGGATCTGAAGTGTCTGGCCTAATGGGACAAATGCCATCGCGAATGGGTTACCAACCGACATTAGGTACTGAATTATCTAGTTTAGAAGAACGTATCGCCAATACACAAAGCGGTGCCATTACGTCTATTCAAGCGGTCTATGTGCCTGCTGATGATTTTACTGACCCAGCAGCGGTGCATACTTTTTCTCACCTATCAGCCACCTTAGTATTGTCACGCAAACGCGCGAGTGAAGGCTTTTACCCGGCGGTCGATCCGTTGCAGTCTAGTTCAAAACTAGCTACACCTAATGTGGTTGGTGATAGACATTATCAAGTAGCACAACAGGTTCGTCATATTCTTGCCCAGTACAACGAATTAAAAGACATCATTGCCATGTTGGGCTTAGAACAGTTATCTAAAAAAGACCGTAATGTTGTGGCAAGGGCTCGTCGTTTAGAACGCTTCTTTACCCAACCATTTTTCACTACCGAGCAGTTTACTGGCATGCAAGGTAAGTTCGTTAGCATCGAGCAAGCATTAGAAGGCTGCGAACGTATTTTAAGCGGCGAGTTTGATGAGTATCCCGAAAGCGCCTTGTACATGATTGGCGATATTAATGACGCCATTAGCGGTCAAAAAGTACCTAAAAAAGCAGAGGATGAGGCACATCATGCAGGTTAATATTCTATTACCCAATCAGATATTTGCCCAGATGTCAGGCATCAGCAGTCTTATCATTGAAACTCCTTCTGGAAGCTTCGGCATTCTTCCACAACGTTTAGATTGCATCACTCCCTTGCTGCCTGGAATTTTAACTTATCAATGTAGTAACCAAGAGCCGCAATTTATTGCTATTGATCAAGGGGTGTTAGTGAAAACGGGGGAGCAAGTATCTATATCCGTTAGAAGAGCGATAAGTGGGCAATCTCTTGAAACTTTGCAACAAGCGGTTACCCAAGAATTTACTAATCTGGATGAGGAGCAACAAGCCCTGCGGGCTGTGTTAGCTAAGTTGGAATCTGGATTTCTTAAACAATTTTCGTCACTGTCTAAGCAGTAGCTTCATGGATAAACCACCCATTAATGCTAAAAACAATAGGCCTCCACGCAAGCAAAGCATGTCTCATCAAGTAGATAAGAAAGTGGCATTAAAGTTACATGCTAAGTGCCATAAACACCCAGGCGTCTGGTTTGGATTAGGATTAATGGGGGTTGTGGGCTGGTCTGTGGCACTTCCCACACTTTTGGGTATTGCATTCGGCGTATGGCTTGACGCTAGTATTAATGATTCTCGCTCTTATACCCTTATTTTTTTATTGGCGGGGTTAACGTTGGGCTGTTTTATTGCGTGGAATTGGGTGAGTAAGGAGTATGCAGCAATGCATAGCCTCTCTGTTCAGACTACTTCCACCACTAAGAGCAACGCTGAGCCAAAGGCGAAAAAACTAAAGAAAACGGATAAAAATAAGGAGCTACCTAGTAATGACACTCACTGAAAATGTTAATTTAACCTCGCTTATCTTCCCTTTTCTAATAGGCGCAGTACTAGGTTGCTGTTTTTTCTATGCCCTGTGGTTTACCGTGAAAAAAGGCATTAATGCCACGCACCCAGCACTATGGTTTTTAGGCAGTATCTTAGTTCGTATGGGTACGGCGATAACTGTTTTTTACTGGGTTGGTAATAATGATATTTGGCACCTTACAGCCTGCTTGGTTGGCTTTGTGATAGGAAGAATCCTAGTGACTAAAGTCATTAACAAAGCCAATCCTACCGACGCAGAAAAAGGAGCACTCCATCATGCACCTTAGTCCCGATGAAATTGTTTATTGGCAGTATGGTGCTATTAAGATAAGCGCTACGCTTGTTTTTACTTGGGCCATTATGGCGTTACTGGTGGTAAGTGCCTATTTCATCACTCGTAACCTCAATAAAAAAAGTCATCGCTCACGCTGGCAAAACGCCTTGGAAATAATAGTCATTACCATCAATGAACAAATTTCAGATGCGGGCTTAGAAAAACCACGACGCTACATGGGTTTTCTGGGCACGTTGTTTTTATTCATTGCAATGGCAAACCTACTGACTATTTTCCCCGGATTTGAGCCGCCAAGTAGTTCGCTATCCACCACTATTGCATTGGCTTTTTGTGTATTTGTATCTGTGCCTTTTTACGGAATAACAAACAAAGGGGTGAAGCAATATTTGCTTTCTTACGCTGAACCCACGTATTTCATGTTGCCCTTTAATATTGTAGGCGAGCTTTCACGCACCCTGGCCCTTGCCGTGCGGTTGTTTGGCAACATGATGAGTGGCGCTATGATTTTAGCTATTCTACTGGTCATTTCGCCTTTGATATTCCCTGTTGTCATGTCGCTGCTTGGCCTGCTGACCGGTATGGTTCAAGCCTACATCTTTTTTGTTTTAGCATCGGTTTACATTGCCGCTGCCAGCACGGTTAGTGCAAAAGCCTCCCTTACCCTAACGCCACCACAACAAAAGGCAGAATAATGGATAGTCTTACTTTAATCGCAATTTGCTCAATCATTACCGCAGGTCTTACCATAGGTATTGGCGTGCTTGGGCCATCGCTTGCAGAAGGAAAAGCGGTAGCCAGTGCGCTAAACGCGCTGGCCCAGCAGCCCGATGCATCCCCTACCATTACCCGAACCTTATTTGTAGGGCTCGCCATGATTGAGTCAACGGCCATCTATTGTTTTGTAGTCTCAATGATTGTGTTGTTCAGTAACCCATTTTGGAATTATTTCATCGCCCAAAATGGAGGCTAAGCCATGCCTATCGATTGGTTTACTGTTATTGCACAAATAATCAATTTTCTGATTTTAGTGTGGCTACTTAAGCGCTTTTTATACAAGCCTATTCTTGATGGTATTGATGCACGTGAAAATAAAATTTCACGTGTTCTATCTAGTGCTGAAACCAAAAAGAAAAACGCAGAGACTCTTGAAAACCAATACAACGAAAAACTGACGAATATAGATGCTGAACGCTCAGCTATTATTAAACTCGCTAAAGAAGAAGCACAGAAAGCACACATAGCCGCCATGCAAAATGCCAAAGTACAAGCAGATGCATTTGCAATAAAACGTACCGCTGCTTTGAATACTGAAATTCAAACGTTACAAAACGAAGTGATTAATAAAAGCGTGAAAGAAGTGTTTGCCCTTAGCCGTAAGGTAATCAGCGAACTTTCAGATCAACAACTTCAAGACAAAATGTTCGACAAACTTTTATCACACCTTAAAGCCCTTAATGAAGAGCGACACGTTGGGTTAAACCAGGCTATCCAAAATAACCAAGGACATGCGAAGGTACGTAGCATCGCCCCTTTATCGCAAGTACAATGTGAGCGTCTAAAAGCATATTTACAAGGCCTACTAACTGAACAGACTAGCGGCGAAAGCCTGACTATAGCCCTCGACTTAGAGGTAGATCCTCAGTTGATTGCGGGTTTAGCACTTAGCTTTGGTGGTTGGAAACTCAGTTGGAGCGCTAATGAAACGTTAAATGCATTGCAACGTGAGGTAGAAATGTCTCTTGATGTTCAGTACCAAGAGAACGGCACAAGTATGCCCGTCGACAACGAACACCATTCGCTAAGTGCTAGCAGTTAAGGTCATAACATGAACGACTCTACTACCAATGCCTTAAAAAAACGCTATCAATATGTATTTGATCAATTTGAGTATATCCGTGAATCTCATCATCCTGACGTCAGCTTGCAGGAAATGGGCACCATTGAAAGCGTATCAGCTGGCATTGCGATTGTGTCAGGCTTATTCGGTGCTGGCTTTGAAGAATTACTGCTTTTCCCAAACGATATTTACGGTATAGCATTTAATATTGATGAGCATGAGATTGGCGTCATAATGCTAGGCGACTACACCGCGCTGCATGCAGGTGACGAAGTTAAGCGGACTGGCCGCGTAATGGATATAGCAGTGGGTTATGAGCTACTAGGCAGAGTTATCGACCCATTGGGCAATGCGCTAGACGCTAAAGGCAATATTGTTACCCGAGAACGGCTCCCCATTGAACGACCGGCACCAGAAATTATGTCACGTTCCCCTGTCACCGAGCCTCTACAAACAGGGGTAAAAGCGTTGGATGCTTTGTTGCCCATTGGTCGCGGCCAACGAGAGTTAATACTGGGTGACCGTCAGACGGGTAAAACAGCGATAGCTATCGACACTATTTTAAATCAAAAAGACAAAAATGTACTTTGCGTTTATTGCGCCATAGGTCAAAAATCGGCGTCAGTGGCCAAAACCATCACCACATTACAACGCAACAATGCACTGGAATACACAGTAGTTATGGTAACAGAGGGAAATGATCCTCCCGGGCTAGATTACATTGCACCTTATGCCGCAACCAGTATTGCCGAGTATTTTATGCAACAAGGTAAAGATGTTCTTATTGTTTACGATGACTTAACGCAGCATGCTCGCTCTTATCGCGAACTATCATTATTACTTCGCAGACCGCCTGGACGTGAAGCATTTCCAGGAGATATTTTTTATCTGCATTCTCGGCTTTTAGAGCGTGCCACACACCTAAACGCAGCACTAGGTGGCGGCTCACTCACCGCCCTGCCTATTATTGAAACTGAAGAGCAAAATATGTCGGCTTATATACCGACTAATTTAATATCCATTACTGATGGCCAAATATACTTATCGCCGACTTTGTTTTCTCTTGGCGTACTGCCGGCGGTAGATGTAGGGAAGTCAGTGTCTCGCGTTGGCGGCAAAGCACAAAGACCCGCTTTTAGGAAAGTCGCTGGTGCCCTAAAGCTAGCGTATGCCCAATTTGAAGAACTAGAAACCTTTGCACGGTTTGGTGCACGACTAGACTCCGATAGCCTTTTAGCCATAGAGCATGGATTACGCATTCGAGCGTGCATGAAACAAGCGGAATCCCATCCCTTTTCAGTAGCCGCGCAAATTGCCATTTTACTCGCCCTTACCAAAGGGCTTCTGGATACCATTGCGCTTGCGTTAATTGATAGCGCGCAAGCTTCAATCATAGAGGGGCTTGGTACATTAGCCCCAGCATTGCATGAAAAATTAGCATCAGCACAGCCATTGTCCGATGAAGAGAGCGACACTGTGCTGACCATGATAAAGACACAACTGGCTAGTGTGGAACCGACACCCGTTACTAAAACGTTTTCTGGCGAGGAGCGCTAACGTGACAGAGCTAATATGTATAGCTGTATATGAGAGAGATAATGTGAGAGAGCTAACGTGGGAGAGCTGAGCAGCGGTCTACAGCGTAAAATTAATAGTGCCACAGACTTAAAATCGGTGGTGAGGACAATGAAAGCAATGGCAGCAGCCAATATTAGCCAGTATGAAATGGCGGTTTCAGCACTCGATGACTATTACAAAACTGTACAGCTCGGGTTAGTGGCTTATTTTCGTCATAATCACGCAAATATCAAAGCCGTAAACTATGCGACAGCGAACAAAACCACGTCTTTAGGGAAAGTTGGGTTCATCGCCATTGGTTCCGATCAGGGACTAGTAGGTAAATTCAACGACGCGTTGGTTTCCCATCTGTTAAACAGGATGAATGCGCTGCCAGGTGAAAAACGAGTGTGGCCCATTGGTGAACGTATTCAGACTCACTTAAGTAGTTTGAATATACCTATAGAGCAGCCATTTGCGCTCCCTAATTCAATTAATGCAGTATCAGGGTTGGTCACTTCATTGCTGCAAGAAATAGAAGCACTACTGCAATCAAATGAATTATCTGCACTACACATTGTGTTTAACCGCAGTTTACCCAATGCAAAGTATGAAGCATATAGTCAGAAGGTATTGCCGCTTGATAACGAATGGCAACAAAAGCTAATAGTAACGCCTTGGCCTTCCCGTTGCTTACCTCAATTGCTCACTGATTCAAAGAAAACGTTTAGTGCGTTAATTGGCGAGTATTTATTTACTACCTTTTATAGGGCATGTACTGAATCATTGGCCAGTGAAAACGCAAGTAGATTAACTGCCATGCAACGTGCTGAAAAAAATATAGAAGAAATTCAAACCGAGCTTTCCCGACAATTTCACCGTCAAAGGCAGCAAGGCATTGATGAAGAGCTTTCCGACTTGGTAAGTGGATTTGAAGCCCTGTCTGAAAATTGAAGAGAGGACAATTTTGGAGAACGAAAATGAGTTTTTTGTTTAACAACTTAGGTGTTCTTAATCTCAGGGATTATCTCCAGTAAATCGGTAGCCCCAACATCTACTCCACGCTGAGAAAGTAATGTAGTAATTTGTCCGCGGTGATGTGTTTGATGGTTAAATAAGTGCAGTATAAGTTGACCGAAGTTTTTCGTATGCGGCACGCCCGCAGTATCGTGAAATGACAAGTCAGTGGTAAGCACTTCACTTGATAAGGCATTAGCGAAGGCCAAAATAGCCTCATCCACTTTCACTCTTTGCTCGCGTAGTAACGCTATATCGTCAAAAAGGGTTTCATCTAGCTTTTTAGGAAGCGGCATTGCTATTACGCTGTCTAACTCGCTGAACCTATCAGGATGCTGTGCAAATCGTTGAAGCCAGATAATATCGGCAACCAATATGTGGTTAAGCGTGCCTAATATAGATCCAAAAAAAGCGCCCACATCTTCACTCAATTCAGCGGGGCTTAATTGCAATGCCGCTGAATATACAGACTCATTCATCCACTGATTGTATTGAGCCATCAATGTGAAGCTATTTTTCAAAGACATAACGTTTCCTAAGACATGTCGCTTCGTTTAGTTAATGCTAGCTTAAGTTCATCTAAGTAACTTTCAAAAGGCTTCCACTGCTGCATGCCAGTTTTGTAAATAGGCTGGCGTACTTGTTCTGAACTGGGGGTTTTAATTACCCTTTTGGTTTCATAGAACGATAAACAAGCCGGTTCAAATGGCAGACCGCAATAATCAAGTATGCGCTGCACTTGCCCTTCTAAATCATCAAGCACATCTTCGTGCTGAACGGTTAGAATATGATCGGGCAATACAGAATGCCAGTGGGCCATTAATTTTTCATAAGCACAATAATAACGGCCAATATCGTCTAAGGAATAGCTAAACTCTTGCCCTTCCCCGAATAACTGCTTAAAGCCACTAAAGCAGCAATCCATGGGGTCGCGCCTAGCATCGATAATTTTTGCGTTTGGCAAAATGCGCTTTATAAGCCCAATATGCACAAAATTATTCGGCATTTTATCAATAAAAAATGGGGCAGACTGACGATAAGCTTGGGTTTGCGCCATGTATTTTTCGCCAAGGGCAATACACGCTTCATCAGATAAATCGGCAAGATTGTACGGATACGCTTTCTTCTGATTACTTAAGCTAGAAGCAATGCCTAAAATATCATGTAGCTCCATGGTGCCATCTACCATAGAGTGAGACGCCAAAATTTGCTCTAATAAGGTGGAACCCGCGCGTGGCAAGCCAACAATAAAAATAGGATCGGGCGCATCGCAGCCGCTGAACTCACTCATTAACTCTGCATCGCAAGCCGATGCTTGGGCTTCAAGTGCCGCTTCTGTGCGAGCAATATCAAAGCGATGCGTGCGCTTTTTCAAGATGTTGCCTTTGTTATAATATTCAAATGCTTTGGGGGCCTGCTTGGCATCTTCAAAGCCTTTGCCTAACGCAAAGCAAAGGTGAATTCTGTCGTCTAGCTTTGTGGTTTCAAGCGCTTCTTGCTGTTGCATTTCCGTCAAAGCGTTATCATCAAAACGATAAGTTTTCGTATTAGCCAAGCTCCAGTACGCGTCGCCAAAATCAGGCGCAAACACAGCGGCTTTTTCGTAAGAAGCAATTGCCTCTTTCACATCGCCTTTGGCCTTTAACGCATGGCCTAGCGCAACCCACAGTGCGGGGCGATCTTGCTTATCGGCAAGTAAACTATGATAAATACCAATGGCCTCTTCTAACTCAGCAACACCCACTAGCGCATGGGCTAAGCTTACTTTTATGGAAAAGCTTTCTGGCTGTTGTACTAAGCGCGCTCGTGCCACTTTAGCCGCCTGCGGGAATTTGCCCAGTTTTGCCAGTAACCCTTGGTAAGCCGCTTGGGCTTTATCGTTGTCAGGATAAAGCGCTACACAACTTTCTAATAAAAACTCGGCATCATGATATACCTTTAACTGCACGCCTAATTCTGCCAATAGCATCATGGCTTCAGGGTGATGTTTGTTTTTGGCTAAGAACTGACGGCATACCTGTTCTGCTTTATGCAGTTGGCCTTCGTGCATAAGATCGTGTGCGCCAAGTAATGGTTTGGGCAGACTTTGCAGGAAACTAATGTGTTGTTGTGCGAGTGCCAAAGCTTGAGGTTGATTGTCTCGCTTGTATACGGCCTCTAACTGCTGCCATGCGGCAACAAGTGCGGGGTTGAAACGTGTAGCTTGATAAAAAGCATTCGCAGCATCGCTATGGGCAGCATCGCGTGCATAACAATAGCCCAATTCTTGAAAGCCTCTGCCGTAATCAGGAAATATTTCGACAAGCTGCAACAATGTACTTATTGCGCTTTTAATTTCTCCGGCAAGTCTATAGGCCACGGCCTTTACATACATGGCTTCGCGGGTAGCGTCTTCGCTGGGTTTAGCATTCAGAAACTGCTTACTTTGCGCAATAACATACTGATGATTAGACTGCATCAAACTTTGTTTTAGTGCAGTAAGAGTTTGTTGTTCTTGTGAATTCATAAATACAGCATGCCTAAAAACATAAAAAAACGGCATCCCCTAAGGCATGCCGTTTTAGGTAGGTGTAACATATTACATGAAGTTCAAATTACACCAAAGTCAGATTACACAACTTGTGTTTAGTAGTAATCGTAAGAAAAGCGCACGCCAATTGTACGTGGGCGATTCGTTACTACCTTAGGTGTAAACTGCTGAGTATCAATATTTAATATCGCGCTTTCATCAAACACGTTATCGATATAAAGCTCGGCTTTCCAAATGTCGTTAGTTACACCAACGGCCAAGTTAGCTAGCATGTAAGACTCTTGTACGTAACGGCCACCTTCGAAGGTATTGCCATTTGAATCAGCGTAGGTTACCCCTTCGTAAACGTCTGCATGCTTCTCAATTTTAAGGCCAGAACCTGTGCCGTAAATTAGTTGCGTTGCATCTTCCATTACGTAAGCGTCCATTACCATGCCCGCATAACGGTCACCCGTGTAGCTTACAGAGCCGTTCACATAACCACGCTTGTCGCCTTCTAATTCGAAGAAGTAACGGGCGTTAATGTTACCAGAGAAACCTGCAGAATAAGGAAGCTCAGAGCCTACACCTGCTGCAATACCTTCTAATTCAGAATTTACGCTAGTTAATTCAGTATTTAGTAAACTGAATGCGGCGTTAATCACTAAATCGTCTGTGGCTAACCAAGTTATGTCAGCATCTAAACCTTGAATCTCTGCATCACCCACGTTGTCGGTAAATACTAAGAAAGAGATGTTAGTTGGGTCGAAACGTGACGTTTGTAGATCGGTAATTTCAGAGTAATACGCCGTAGCGTTTACACGTAGTATGCCGTCTAAGAAGTCACCCTTCACACCTAGCTCGTAGTTATCGAGGGTATCTGTGGTTGAGTACACAGGAATACGGAAGTTTTCAAATGCGCCACTTTGGTTTTTCGCCAAACCACCACCAACACGGTTGGTTACCGGCGGACGGAAACCTTCAGAGTAGTTAGCAAACAATAATAAATCGTCGTTTACCTTCCAATCTAGTGAGAACTTGAAGATAGTATCGTCAACGGTAAGTACACCATCGCTACCTAACAAATCCGTTTCTAGCTGGCCACTAGCAATAGCAGCATTTACTGCATCAGGGTCTAGACCAACAGCGGCTAACTCATCTGGGTCAAGTGAACCAAATGCTTGAACACGGCGTGTTACGTCAACAGTAGAAGTTGAACCTGTGTACTTATCGTCAATTTGATACCAGCGGGCGCCTACACTAGCGGTGAGTGAATCGGTAATGTCGTATTCAAACTGACCAAATACCGCAATTTGCTCAACGGTATGGGTAATATCGTTAATAAAGCTTATTTCTGATGGGAACGGACCACCGTCGCTATTAATACCATCAGTACCTACTAGGGTTCTTTGTAGGTTATTAAAGCCAAATCGCGTTAGTTCGCCGTCAGTATTGGCAATTTTGAACTGCCCGACTGTGGCCACTTCTTGATCGTCATAGAACAAACCAGCGGTTACACGCCAAGGCGTATCCATGGTTGTAACAAAACGAAGCTCGTGTGTAGAACGGGTTGTAGTTGTGTCTTCTCTAAAGTACTTGGTAGGATCTAAGCAGCGCTGATCTTCAGCTTCAACACCAGATTCATAGTGGTTACATACATAGTACGCTGCAAAAGCACCACCATTTGTGTACCCCGTGTAATCGGCTAAGGTATCGATTTCACGATCTAAATAACCACCAGTGTAAACAAGATCTAGTTTTTCTAAACGACCTTCTAGTGTCCACGTTGTTAAGCCAAACTCATCTTTGTTTTCTTCTTGTTGAAAACGAAGCGCAGAACTTTCGCCCTCAAGCGTAGGGTCGTATGCAAATACACCTTCAGTATCTAACGATTGTTGAGTATGTTGAACCAACAAATCCCAGTCATCGTTAAATTCATAAAGCAAACCGAAACGTGCACCCGTGTAGATTGCATCATTGAAGTCTTCTTCAACAAGCGCATCATTTTGTGGGGATACAACAGAGGCTTCTTCGTTAGAGTTAACGCCTGGGCTAGTCACGCGGTTTTGATCCATAGCAACTGGATCAGCAAGTACGCCGCCAGAGATACGGTCGATAACTACCGCACTTCCAATGTAACCACCTTCGCCGGGAACGTTCATTACGTTATCTATCCAGCCGCCTTGCTTATCGTTGTAAGCCGCAACGCGGAAACCTAACTTGTCGGTCAGTGGCAAATTAAAGTAAGCCGTTACCGAGTTACTCATTTCACCGCCTTTGGTGAAACCAATGTTAGTATCAAAACCAGCACCAAAACTGTTTAGGTCGGGTTTATTCGTGATCAAACGAATTGTACCTGCCTGAGAGCTTGCACCAAACAACGTACCTTGTGGCCCAGGAAGCACTTCAACACGCGCAACGTCAGTAGCGTACACGTCTAAGTTACGACCAGCCATTGATACAGGCTGCTCATCCACATAGAAAGCAACAGAGGGTTGTAGTGCTTGAACAGAAGATAACATGATGTTTGATTGGGTAGTTGCCGCGCCACGAATATAAATTTCGTTTTGGCCTGGGCCTGTACCCTGAAAGACTACGTTAGGTAAGAATTCAACATAGTCTTGAAAATTATCGATGCCTAAATTTTCGAGTGCTTTACCATTAAGTGCAGTAACGGCGACAGGAACGTCTTGGATAGATTCGGCGCGTTTAGTGGCTGTAACTTCTATAGTTTCAAGTTTCGCTGGCGCTTCAGATTCTTGAGCGAGCAACGGTGTAGATGCCAATGCAGCAACAATTGCACAGCTAAGCTGAGTTTTACGCATAATGTGTGTTTTCCCTGTTATGTGATTTTTTATTCTTTGAACTGAGTTTATTTACAATACTGTTCAAAGATATCATTTATATTAACCCACAAACGGTGATTAATTTCTACTCTAACGATTATTTAATCACTTATACTTTAGTTTCCCCCCGTTTAATAACGTGAAATTATAGAAACACCAATCAATTAAAGAATCAGCTCTAATAATTACAATCAAAGTTTATAAAAGTTGTTCCATGCTGTATATTTCGACGTAACAACTCTAAGTCGACAGATAAGAGAAAGGACTGATACTAGCGTGAGCGAAACTGAGAACACATCACCCTTAAATAAACCCGTGTTTTACACGTCTTCCATAATTATAGCTTGCCTGCTCATTTTTGCAGCAGCCTTGCCTGAAACCGCCGATTCACTTTTCAAAACTATTCAAGACGTCATAGTGACGAATGGCAGTTGGTTCTACGTACTGACGGTTGCAATTGTTTTGTTGTTTGTGGTTTATCTTGGCATGTCTCGCTATGGCGAGATTAAGCTGGGCCCCGACCATGCCGTACCTGAATTTAAGTTCACTACTTGGTTATCTATGCTGTTTGCTGCAGGTATGGGTATTGGACTTATGTTTTTCGGGGTAGCCGAACCGTTAATGCATTTTCTTGCACCGCCAACTGCACAAGCTGAAAGTATTGATGCAGTGCGAGAAGCCATGAAAACCACCTTTTTCCATTGGGGTGTCCATGCATGGGCAATTTATGCTGTTGTGGCTTTGATATTGGCCTATTTTTCATATCGTCAAAACTTACCGCTAACACTACGTTCTGCACTGTACCCGTTGATTGGTGATAGGATTTACGGTTGGCCTGGTCACGTTGTGGACATCTTTGCCGTCACCTCTACCGTGTTTGGTGTTTCAACGTCACTCGGGCTAGGTGCATCACAAGTTAATGCAGGCTTTAACTATTTATTTGGCTTACCTTCAAATACCACCGTTCAAATATTAATAATGGCTGGCGTAATTGGCCTAGCGGTTATTTCGGTTGCGACTGGGTTAGATAAAGGTATTCGTATTTTGTCTGAAACCAACATGGTTTTAGCCATCTTGCTGCTTCTTATTGTTCTAGTATTGGGGCCAACCGTATTCTTACTTCAAGCCTACATGCAAAATACGGGGGCTTACCTATCTGACTTAGTTAGAAATACCTTCAACTTATTCGCCTATGACAAAACCGATTGGATTGGTGGCTGGACCATCTTCTATTGGGGCTGGTGGTTAGCGTGGGCACCTTTCGTAGGTTTATTCATTGCACGTATATCATACGGCCGTAGCATTCGTGAGTTCATCATGGGTGTATTACTTATCCCCTCTGCGTTTACGCTTTTCTGGATGACCGTATTCGGTAATGGCGCCATCGACCAAGTGTTAGTGCATGGTAAGGATATATTAGCCACCATGGTTAACGAGGATAGTGCTGTCGCCCTATTCGTGTTCTTAGAGCAATTCCCGTTCTCGTCGATATTAAGCTTTATTGCCGTAATAATGGTCATCGTGTTTTTTGTTACATCTTGTGATTCCGGTGCTATGGTTGTAGACATGCTGTGTTCGCACGGTAGAAACGACACACCATTGTGGCAACGAATTTACTGGGCCGTTGGTGTAGGTGTGGTAAGTGCGGTTCTGCTTTATGCTGGTGGTTTGGGGGCACTTCAAACCATGACTATTGCTTCGGCGCTGCCCTTCGCAATAGTGCTGCTTGTCGCCATTGCGGGCTTACTAAAAGCACTACGAGTTGAAGCGTACAAGCGAGAAAGCTTACAAGTGCTTGCAGGTACACCGCAGCACAACGATGGCGATAAGAACTGGAAAGACCGATTAGAAAATATTGTGACTTTCCCAGATGAGAATGCCGTTAGACGCTATATGCAAAAAATTGTTAAGCCTGCTATGTCGGAAGTAGGTAAAGAGTTCGAAACTCAGCAATTTGAAATTTTGATTGATGAAACCGATGAATCACTTATGTTAACGGTAACCATGGGTAGCGACCCTGATTTTGTATACGCAGTGTACCCATCAGCCACTCATCAACCAGAATTTGGCCCAAGTGAGCTACAAGAGGTAGACGAAGGCGAGAAGCCCACGTACTATCGCGCAGAAGTTCATTTAAGTGAAGGTGGTCAAAACTACGACATTATGGGATGGTCGAAAATCTCAGTCATTAATGACGTAATTGATCAGTTTCAAAAGCATCAACACTTTATCCATTTGCTTAAGTAGCTTGGGTTAGGGTTGCAGATTTATTAGGAATAAAATGCGAAAAGAAGAAGAATTGTTGGTTGCACTACGGCGCGTGATCCGCGCCGTAGATTTACGCAGCAAACAGTTGAGCAAGCATGTTGGGCTAACAGGCCCACAACTGTTAGTAATGCAAAATATTCAGGAGAAGCCTGGAATTATGGTGCGAGAAATCGCTGAAAACATAAATCTAAGCCCTGCCACCATTACTAATATTCTTGATCGCCTTGAAGGCAGAGATTTAGCAACCCGTATCCGAAGTACGCAAGATAAGCGTAAAGTAGGCGTTTTCCTTACTGAAAAAGGAAAAGTGGCAGTCATTGATGCCCCTCGCCCACTGCAAGAGCACTTCGTAGAGCGCTTTTCGCAACTAAAAGAGTGGGAACAAAGCCAAATGGTGGCTACCGTTCAGCGAATTGCAAGCATGATGGATGCAGAAGATATTGATGCTTCACCGTTCCTTGAGCTTGGTAGTATTTCGGAAAAACCTAACTAATGTAGTGAATACTGTTTGCGTAAATTGTCTTAAGCACTGCTTACGACAAAACGAAACTAGAAAATAAAACAGCCAGCTTATGCTGGCTGTTTTTTTGTACTTATAAAAATTTTGTAGCGAGAGCGCGAAGCATCAATTTGATGGGCGTTAAGCTAGGTTTGAACCAAGGTTTTAGACAGATTGCTTACCTGTTTGTTTGTCAGCAGCTTTCAATGGGTTTACCCGGCCACCAGTAACTTTATCGGCGCGGCCTTCTTCTTTGGCTTTCTCGGCACGGCGTTTTCTTATTTCTTTCGGGTCGGCAATAAGCGGGCGGTATATTTCGATTCGGTCGCCATCTTTTACAGTATCACGTAACTTAACTACTCTGCTCCATATGCCTACCTTGGTACTAGATAAATCAATATCCGGGTATTCGTTAAGCAGATTTGACGCTTGAATTACCTCTTCTACGGTTGCGCCTTCTTTTATCGCCACATCAACCAAAGATTGCTTAGTAGGAAGTGCATAAGCCACTTCAATATTCATTAAGCCTTCACTCACGCGTAAACACTCCTAGCACGTTCAGTAAATGCAACAACCATATTCGCTGCCAAATTATTGAAAATTTTGCCAAACGCCATTTCTACTAACTTGTTGGTAAATTCAAACTCGAGGTTTAGCTCTATTTTACAAGCTTCCTCGGATAACGCAGAAAATGTCCATCCGCCGGTTAAATAGCGAAACGGCCCATCGACAAGCTGCATGTCAATACGCTTGCCAGGTTCAAGTTCATTATGAGTAGTGAACCATTGTTTAATACCTGCTTTTGCTACTAGTAATGAGGCTTTCATATTTTCGTCAGATGCTTCTAAAACCTTGCTGTCTCGACAACCTGGAAGAAACTGCGGATAGGCCGCAACATCGTTTACCAAGTCGAACATAGCCTGGGCGCTGTGTGCTACCAATGCACTGCGTTGTATACTCGCCATGTACTTCACTATATAAATATCGAAAGGCGCATTATACCATAGAAAAAATACCACAGAAAAAACCCTTCTCTCATCTTCGCTTTTTCCGTTTCGCCCCCACATCTTTCTGTAAGGTAACAATACCCTCACACTATTGAGTGAACGCTAAATGTTAGTAAATGAACTAATAAATATTGTGATGGGTATACAGACATTCATACAGCAATCAGTATAATAGCGAGCATGAAAAAGAATAAAGCCAACAAAAACACCACAGGTACTATCGCGCAAAACAAAAAGGCGCGTCACGACTATTTCCTAGAGGACAAATTTGAAGCCGGTATTCAGCTTCAAGGCTGGGAAATTAAAAGTATTCGCTCAGGTAAAGTTAACATTTCCGATTGCTATGTGATTATTCAAAATGCCGAAGCGTATTTGGTAGGTTGTCGCATTAGCCCGTTAAACCAAGCATCTACTCACGTTGTGTGTGAACCCGAACGTGCGCGTAAATTATTATTGAAAAAACGCGAGCTAGACCGATTAATGGGCGCAAGAGACCGGCAAGGTTACTCTATTGTGGCCACTGCCATGTATTGGAAGAAATGCTGGGTTAAGTTAGAAATCAATCTTGCCAAAGGTAAGCATGAACGAGACAAACGAGACTCATTGAAAGATCAAGACTGGCAGCGTCAGAAAGAAAGAATGATGAAACACAGCGTTTAACGCTGTGTTTTATTTTGAGCTGCACGTTATTTGTTGAGCTGGTCTTCCTTAACATGACTAGGGCTAACGGTTTTACCACTGCTACCTGTCTGATTGGTAAGCTGTACACTGCCGTTTTTAGCATTAACGTCACGCTTGGTCATTGATTTGCGGTGCATCATATCAAGTACCAAACTCCACAATGGCGATGGCGAACGTAAGGTTGTTAAGTTGTTCCCTAAACGCCTTAGCTGACGGCGAACCATGGCCATATTTGCCAAGCTGGCTAACGATTTATCTTTCCACGTACAATGCGGAATAACACCCGAATAACGCCATTCTTGCTGCCACTTTTTGGCTAAATCAGGCGTAATAGCCAAAGCACTGGCTAACCCCACCAATGAACAACCTTGCTGAATTACTTTTTCGGCAACTTCAGCTCGCTTAATACCGCCCGTTGTCATTAACGGAATATCGGTTTTAGTTTCAAGCGTGTGCGCAAATTCAAGGAAATACGCTTCACGTGCAAGGGTAGTATCGTCTCGAGTTTGCCCTTGCATAGCAGGCGCTTCGTAGCTTCCGCCGGATAATTCCACTACATCCACTCTTAACGCTTCTAACCGACGGACCACTTCACAGGCATCATCAAAACTAAACCCATTTCGCTGAAAGTCAGCAGAATTAAGTTTAACCATAACAATAAAGCCACTTGGGCATACTGCGCGTATTTGGCTAACAATATTAATCAGTAAACGGGCACGATTAATAATGGAACCGCCCCACTCGTCTTGTCGCTGATTAGTAAGCGGCGATAAAAACTGAGTAAGTAAATAACCGTGCGCTGCATGAATTTCCACGCCATCAAACCCCGCTTTTTGGGCTTGCACTGCGGTTTCAACAAAGCGTTTGCAGACATCGTGAATGTCTTGGCAGGTCATTTCTTTTGGAACGGCAAACAATTTCGAGTGCTTACCCATATCAAGCGGCACGGCTGAAGGCGCAATTGCTTTGCCTTGCATGGCTTTAAATACCTGACGACCAGGATGGTTAATTTGCATCACCGCCAGCGCGCCATTTGATTTGATAATTTTAGACCAGCGCTCGAAAGGTTCTAAGGGAGAATCTTTGTCTAGCACAACGCCGCCCGGGCCCGTCATCGATTCACGATCGACCATAACGTTACCCGTAATGACCATGCCCAAGTTGCCATGCGCCCAATATCGATAAAGGGTATACAGCGCACTGCCAGGTAGACTGCCAGCACTCGACATGTTCTCTTCCATCGCTGCTTTTACAAGGCGATTACGTACCACTACCCCGCAAGGTAAGGTATAAGGCGTATAAATTATTGAGTCAGATGACATTAGCACTTCAAATGTAATTTTAAGCCGGTACACTTTAATGCTTATTGACGATAAATGCATCTTTTGAAAGCAAAATATAAAGAAATCATTTAACCGCAAGCTAGTTATGTTATACTGCGCTTTCACACTCGGGGCTGATTAGGATTCGACAGGATCTTGGAAGCCGGAGGTGCATGCAGAGGTGCGGCTGGCCTCTTAAAAAAGCCGCATACAAATAGTCGCAAACGACGAAAACTACGCACTAGCCGCTTAATAACCGGTATAGGCCCTTCCACCACAGCTTTGTTTGCTAGCGTGGATTCGGAAGGTCATCCAAGCAAACTAGCGAGGGAAACTCTCCTGAGGTTGAACCGCGAAATAGTATCGGGACAGCTACCAAGAACCCTGTTTGTCGGGGTCTAAAGTAGTTAAAGAAAAGACAAACTAAGCATGTAGTACCAAAGGTAGACATTTTCTGGACGCGGGTTCAAATCCCGCCAGCTCCACCAATTCAATAAATTAAGACGTCCTATGACGTCTTTTTTTATGCCTACAGCAACGAAAAATCAATAACTTAGCGTATTACAACGTTCATTGGCGTCCTCTAGCTTCTTTGATCTTTAGGTACACCATTGGGTACACTACGCAAACTATGTGAAATTGGTGTACCCATTATGGCAAAAGTTACTACACGGCTATCTGATAAAGAAATCAAATCTGCAAAGCCAAGCGAAAAAGAATATAACCTGTTTGATGGTGATGGCCTGCGACTTCGTATTAAGCCAAATGGTTCTAAAAATTGGATATTCAATTACTACAGACCTACCAGCCGTAAAAGAGCTAATCTCAGTCTAGGTAAGTATCCTGACCTATCACTAGCGAATGCTCGTAAAGCGACACTCGAAGCAAACGAGTTACTTGCCCAAGGCATTGACCCTCAAGAAGAGAGAAAACGTCAGCAGCAGGAATATAAGTCTGTCCACCAGCATACATTCAGTAACGTAGCTAAAGAATGGTTTGAAATTAAGAAGGACGATATTACACCTGACTACGCGGTTGATATCTGGCGCTCTTTAGAGCTACACATATTCCCTTCAATATCGAAAGTTCCGGTAAGTGCTATTACTGCCCCACAAATTATCGACTTACTTAAGCCAATTGAGGCGAAAGGAAGTTTAGAAACAGTAAAACGCTTATCACAGCGCCTAAATGAAATAATGAATTTCGCTACAAACTGTGGGTTTATTCAAGCTAACCCACTTGTAGGAATTAAAGCCGCGTTTAAAAAGCCGAAAAAGGAAAATATGGCTGCATTAAAGCCAGCAGAACTACCAGAGCTTATGGGAGCTATCGCAAATGCTAGTATCAAGCGAACCACACGCTGTCTGCTTGAGTGGCAACTGCACACAATGACAAGGCCGAGCGAAGCATCTGGTGCTATGTGGAAAGAGATTGATATGGAAAGTAAGGTTTGGACAATTCCGTTGGAACGAATGAAAAAACGCAGAGAGCAGCGTATTCCACTTACTGACCAAATGCTGGCTATTCTTGAAGTAATGAAACCAATCAGCGGACATCGAGAGTTTGTATTCCCTTCTGACCGAGACCCGAAAAAGCCATGTAATAGCCAAACAGCAAACATGGCCCTGAAACGAATGGGCTTCGCTGGCCGACTAGTTAGCCACGGCCTTCGTTCATTAGCGAGCACTACGCTAAATGAACAAGGTTTTGACCGCGATTTAATTGAAGCAGCACTTGCACACGTAGATGATAACCAAGTACGGAGTGCTTATAACAGAACTGACTATTTAGAACGACGCCGCCCTATGATGAATTGGTGGAGTGAGCATATTCTTGAAGCTGCGACGGGCTGTTTTTCGGTTACTAGTGTTAAGCAGTTACAAATAGTTAGTTTAAATCAGATTACTAAATAACTCCGATAAATGACTAATCAGACAAAATATGGGCTGAGCTGGTTACCTTAAAACTAGATAGAATTTTTTTACATTTCGTATGAAACGTACTTTCTGAGCTACAAGATAGTAACGATAATATTTGTGCTTTTCTTTAATACGAGAGGTATTCACAATCAATGGCATCAAGAAGCGCAATTCGTTTTTTCACATCGTCAATCTCAAGGTAGAGGTCATTTACTTCATCAGAGACATAAGTGACCTTTCGATCATTTAACAAAGCTTGAATATAACTTGGCAATAGACCTTGATCTAAATCCAATGGCTCAACTGATTTCATGAGTTCACAATGTTCCCCATTTGCTTTTTCGCTCATCAGATAAAGAAGTATCTCCTTCCTAATGTATCGTTCATCTATGAAATCTAATCTATCCCCATAGAAAACTTTTAATGCCTTTGAGTCGCCTCTTATTTCCGTCGTATATATATTGAGGCGACGAGTTTCTTCTTTAATAATATCAAAAATTTGTGAAGTGATTTTTGAGACAACTCTGCCCGTGAACCTTCTAATTTGATCAGTATTGGGTACCAAGTCGAAATCCCCAAGAGAAGAGAGGTTCAGATTTAAATGTTTGTCCAAAAAAGATAAGTATTCCTTTTTCTCCTTTTCAATATTTGGAACACTTGATAATGAGAATCTATCATAGCGGTGTGTTTTGTAAAATTTTGCTAAAAGGGCAAGAAACTCTCTACTTTGTTTTTGTATATTCATCTTCCGCTGTGCAGATACTCTATTAACTAATTCAAGAGTATTGTGAGTAATTAAGCTTTTTTCGAGAGCTTCTATGTCAGAGGAACCTTTGTGTTCGATTAGAATAACTGCAATTTTAGCCAACCTTTCTATTCCGATCGCGAGGCTATATAAAACTTCAAATGTATCGACAGGATGTTGAAAGGATTCTAATTCCTCCAACGCCCTAATTGCATTGTAGATAAACGTACCTGAAGTATCGATTTCACGATTCAACGCAAAATTTTTCCACCATTCCTCTGGTGTCATAATATTTCCTTTTATAATTAATAGTTTTCTATTGAATCCTATTTTAACTGAAAAACCATCTACAACGCTTCTCGACAAAACCAAAAGAATTTAAATAATTGTAAACCCTTTTGATCTCAATTGAGTCGTTTCTATAGCTGTTAAAGTTTTGACTACCCAAATCAACAAATGTCTTGGTCTCGAAGAGGCAACATAAGCAAATCTTGCTGCTTCACTATCTGGTTCTTTCAACCAACTCTTCCAATTTGAATCATTTCCACCACTTGCAGAAGATATAACGATAGTTGCATCATGTGTCTCACCTTTTGCCCCATGAATAGTAGTACTCTTAAACACCGAAAGGTTAGCTTTTTTTGCTCCTAAAGTACTGCTAACGGTATTCTGCTTCGAACCTGTAGGCGAAGATAAATTAACCTTATCTAAAGGCGCCATTACACACCTGATGCTGTCAGTACAAAAATGTTGCTCGGGTAATGAACGTACCAGCATTTTTATATTTTTTGTCCATTCTGGCCATTTTGAGTCTAGGTTTTGCGCACCATTAGCAACTAAATAGTCTAACGCATCATGTAAAAATTTACGCCATTGTAAATTTGACTCAATAAATTCTGGGCAATTAAAACTGTTTGGTTTATACACTTCCTTTTTTAAGTGATACCTCAGAAACTCAGAAAAATACTTCAAAGACTGTTTTAATTTATTAAAATCTGAAGGTTCAAAAAGCAGAACTGAAAGTGCTAATTTTTCCAAGTGTTTTGGTTCAGTAATAGACGATTGAAATTTACGAATCAATGAATGACCTCGAGACACCAAAACACTATTACTGTAATCGGCGCACTTATCGGATAGTATCTCAGTTACTTCTGTTGGGCAGTTTTGATATTGCACTACCAAACACCTAGGATCAAACCAAGAAACGTTCCCAGTTATAGATTTACGCCCTGTGAGTTGGGAACAAAGGTCTATAATGTTCTGACAGCTTCTAAAATTCCGAGTCAGTTGTAACTGTAAAAACTTGTTTTCCTGAACAAAGTGTTTGACCTTGATGGGATCAACATCACGAAAACTATATATTGCTTGATGGAGATCGCCTATGAAGTGTAACTTGACACCTAAATCTGATAATTTTTTCAAGATAAATAATTGCTCGTCAGACAAATCCTGACATTCATCAATTATTATTATTGGATAGCGTTTTGCTAGCAGCTCAACATATTCACTGCAATCTTCGTCCGATAATGCTTGCACAGCAAGACCTTGGATATCTCTATACGTCGCAAAGCCGCCGCTCAGCAGCTTCTTTTTTGCCTCGAGTAGGTCGTTAAACTCCCAATCTTTGAGTTTTGCAGACTTCAGCTTTCTATCTCTTAAGCTTGAACCTGTATTAAAAACAAGACTTTCATTTATAGAATCAAAGCCATAGTGATGGGCTAGAATTTTACCCTGTCCCGCGATGCCATACTTAGTTTTGAACCATAAAGCGGCATCAGGTTCAATAATACGAAGTGAGGCATCTCTATTTTCCCCCCTATAGCCCGTAAGCTCAGTAGATAAGGGAGACACTAAATTTTTGAAAATAAAGCTATCAAATGTCCCTATAAAGTGCGGGTATTGAATACCTCTTTTTTGCAAGTACTTAATAACCCTATTTGTTAGCTCGTTAGTTGCACTATTTGAAAAAGACAGTGCAGCAATTCCACCAGGAAATTTTACCCAGGAATCTATTTCCTTAGCCACCTTTGCAGCTACGACCTCAGTTTTACCACTTCCAGGGCAAGCTTCGAGAAAAACGTGTTCGTCGATGTTTGAGTCTATATAGGCAAGTTGTTCAAGAGTAAACTCTGTCGCCATTAGTCATCCTTTTCTGTATCAATAGACGCAGCCCAAAGTATCGCTTCTTTTATGTAATTCGGAACAATAAATGGTGTATTTTTGTTTTGAATTTCTCGTGTGAGAACTTGTGCGAACATTCCTTTTCCAATATTCTCATCGTCTATGCGCTTGAGTATTTTATGAGCTGCAATAGCAGTTTCTTCGGGTCCAATTTCATTCCAATCTAATTTCGACAACTTTGTAAACTCGGTGATTATATCACTAGTCCCTCTCTCAGGCTTAGGCCACAATTCCGCAATAATTTTAGACATTAATGCCGCATTATTTCCCTCCAGTGCTAAATCATATTCTAGCGTTTTGTAAGTAGATACAAATAGTCGCGAATTCGAAGACTCAGCAATTGAGTCAACTAACTTTATAGCATGATTTTTTCCAGACATTACATTTCCTTCATGTGGAATGAAGTCCTCCTCCACATCAATTTTTTTATCAGGATTTTGAGGATCTGGATATTGCTCTATCTTTTTCTTAGGAGGATCAAGGTCGGTTATACCAGCGCACCGGACCGGAATATTTCTATAAGGGACATTTTCTTTGTCGCCTTCGCTGAAGATATTGCAATATAACTGCATAAAGTGTTTAAAATATATTCCGTTGAGGTTAACGACAGTGATGCCAAGGTCTTCAAGTTTTCGTTTTCCTTCCTCTTGTTCTTTAAGAACTATTTCAGCCAAGGCTGGTATCAGCATTTGTTCGGCGATCCCTTCGACCATAATTACCCCACTAGCGAATAAGAGATTTGATTTCGTTGCATCTAACCACCGGTTAATAAACTGAGTACTAGCTTCACTGAGGCCGCAACTTCTTAATGGTGTAGCTATTGGAGCAGGAGATTTCGAAATGTGAACTATAGATTCAAGATCTACAGAAGACGCTAAAACAGTTGAATGGGTCGTCAAGATGACTTGAACGTTTTTGTTTTCTTCTGCCACTTCTTTGAGGTAATTCAACAGCCTAATTTGTAACTGAGGATGAAGATGCGCCTCGGGTTCTTCAATCAATAGAAGTTTAAAAAGCGGCTGTTCCTCACCTTCATCATCGAGTGTAAGTTCAGCTAAAATAGAAGCAATATAAAGCAAGTTATTATATCCCAGACTATTCTGACTAAGCTCTCTAAAGAGTTCTTCATCGGCTGCGTTTGACTGTGGGAAAAAAAGCAAGGTCAAGCTTTCTACTATTCTAGTGAAGTCGCTTTCTGCAAATTGAATTTTAGTCATTTGACCAAAATAGTGGCCAATCGCTTTTGTTAAGTTTTCATTGATAAGCTTACCAGCATCTTTGATCCCTAAATTTCCATCATCCGCTAAAGACTCGTTAAAATCTCTAACTTTGAGTTCAAGAGGGTGAGCTTTATCTTCCTTTTTACACTCTTTTAACTTTTTACGGTTTAGTGCTTTTAAAAGTTTAGATAGCCGTGATTGGCGACCATTGGAAAGTTTTGCCTCAGCATCCCTTAAAGGTGGTAAATAGATACACTGAACCAGATCTAATAGTTCTGGATCAAATTGAGAGCTTTTTGAAATCCCTCCCCAAAGAACTTTCTTAAATCGGCCCCTAATTTCCTTATTTTCAGCCTCAAGGCTTAAAAGAGCCGTTTTTGATGTTCCTACCCATGGGAGTAACGCCACTTTATCCGATGCGTCCATTCCATCAAATTCAGCCCTAATAGTGAGCGAAGCAGCTTGAGTTCGAGTACTAAAAGGGTTGTGAAAGTCATCACTGGATAAGCTGTAACGGCCAGATTCAGAATCTTGGAAAAGCTGCCTTATAGAACTGATTATCGCCGTCTTACCGGCACCGTTCTCACCAACGATTACAGTCAAACCACCAGCTAACTCGAGATTGAATGTCTTATCAAAGCAACGAAAACCTTCCACTTTTAGATTACTTATATACATGTATATCCTTATATTTTTGTATCTTATTATTGTAACTTTTTTATTTATTAAAGAAACTCAATAAATTATTTCCGTTAACTATACTCAATTTTACTACAGCTGCTGCCTTTTCCAGTTTTGATAAAATCTCATATTTAGCGCTACTAGCGGTATTCTATTTGTAACAAGGTGATGCCGAATCTGAAAACTACCAAATTTGCAGTGTTGAATTGGTTCACCAAAATACTTGCTTTCTATGCGTTCCAGTGCCTTTTAACTGTTGCGATTCCAATCCCCAAATTTTGGGCTACTTTTGATTGAGACTTACCCTCTGATTTTTGAGCTTGAACGGCTGCAGTTGTTTTAGTTGCTTTGGGTCTTCCTAATTTTTTACCTTGCGATTTAGCTCTCTCGAGCCCTTCTCTTGTCCTCTCTCTAATCCTATTACGCTCAAACTCTGCAAATGCCGAGAACATTTGAAGCATAAGCTTACCTTCTGCACTAGAAAGATCAGCGACTGGCAAATCTAGGCACACCACCTTTATTCCTTTATCAGTGAGTAAATTAATTGTACTTTGCACATCAATGTTGTCTCGACCTAAACGGTCTAATTTCAAAACCACCAGCATATCGCCCTTTTCCATCTTGTGGTTGATGAGCATCTTAAACTTTTCTCGCTTAATAGCTTCAACCGAACCTGAAACCGTTTCGCTAACTATCCGTGAATCGATGACTTCATATCCTTTTTGACGGATGGCTATTACTTGGTTTTCTGTCGTTTGCTCTGTGGTAGAAACTCGACAATAAGCAAATATACGCATTATTCGATTAACTTCCTTTTTGGTATCATTTATTGAGGTATCATATACTATTGGTATCATTATTAAAATGCCCTGTTTTTATGATACCTACGAGGACATAAAAAAGCTGGTATCAACATACGAATGTTTATTGATACCAGCTAAGACTAAGTTACTTAGGAGGTTTATAGATTTCCTTCTTTTTGCTGGAATTGCAGGAAAAGCTTAATTTGTTGCTCCATATCGGGGGAAACATTTTCTGCTGGCTTAGAAAGCTTCCGAAGCAGTTCAGCTTGTTTATAGTCAGGAACATCTCCATAGCTATAAAAACTTGTTAGTACGCTCTCATGCCCTAGATTCTGACTCCACGCTTTAAACTCTTCTGGTGTCTGACAAAGCTTTTCGCCTAATCGCACCAAAGTATTTCGAAAACTGTGTGGATTGAAATAGGGTAACCCAGCCAGGGCGAATGCTTGCGCAAATATTTTACGAATCGGATTAGCATTGCTCCAATGCTCTTCAAGTAATCCTACCGCTTCAAATTGCTGATTAGCATCATGAGCCAGCTTTGTTTTTGGAAACAACGGCGAATTCTGTTTGTATCCTAATTCAGTCACTAGGTAATCAATCCAGTCAGCTAGTATTTTATGTGGCAACTCTCCTACTGGGAAAAAATAAGTAGTGAATGTTTTACTAAATTTCGTATTCACGTCTCTAGCATCCTGATAAAAGCTATGGTCAGCGAGGTCAATATGCTTAACTTTTGCAGAGGCAACTGCTCCGTCTCGCGCACCAGTCAGAATAACAAATGCTATTAAAGCTCTGTCTCGCATTTCAATTGAAGTCGAACAAGGCATCCCTTCTAGGGTTTTAACGATTTGTTCAATTGTCGCCACACTCCTTTTACGCTTTGCATTTCCAATCCGAGTGTCTTTTTCCGATAAATTGAAATATTCGATGTCACTATAGTTAACTTTTGCGCGATATCCTTTTTGAGTAGCTAAGTATTGGAAAAACGCTTTTAGGTGACGGGTCGCTGTAAGCACAGTTGCCTTACTCAGTTTTTCACCAGTTGCTAGAGACTTTTTGCTAAGAAGATTCTTCTTAAAAGCAATCGCATGCTTCGCCCTAAATTTCCTAAAGTCTAAATACCCTGTGCAATCTTCAAAGCGATTTATAGATTTGAGAGCACCATCAACCGTCGAGTCATCTAAGCGCTTAGCTTCCTTCAAAAACTTTGTATATTCATAGATAATTCGGGCATTATTTGTACTATTATTTTTCATCACTAGAAACCTCGCTGAAAGGACAATTTAAGAGCTTTTGTCCTCTTAGGACTATGTGTTTTTCTGCTATCGGTAATTTACCCTTCAGATCTTTCCAAATATCATTGACGTCGCGCCAAGAAACATACTTATTCATTCGAGTGTTACACTCTTCGCAAGCCCCCGTCATGTGCGCCATTCCTGCTGGTTTCGCGATAAAGATCACTGAATCTAGTATGGGCTTCATTGGCTGCTTGCAACGAAAACAGCACATTTCATGAACCTCACATTCAAACATTGTTGCTTTGCGCTTCTGCTTTAAATAGACCTTCAAATCTGCCCCATTTATTAAGAGAGGACGATTAGCGTCAATGACTGGTAAGCCAACTCGAATCCAATTGCGTACTGTTTTAAAGTGAACGCCTAACGTTTCGCTGACATCAGCAACGGTATAGTTTCGATTGCTTTTGATACGGTTTGCTGTGAATCGTCTAGTCATGGCTACTCACCTTTGATTCAGCAACACGAGCATCAAGCCAATGCGCTATATCGGTGTGTAACCAACCTACAGCTCTCTCTCCTAAAGAAATGGAAAGCGGAAAGCTGCCTTTATTCATACGTAGATAGATAGTACTGCGCGATAGACCAGTCACCTCAATGACTTCTGGTAACCGCATGATCTTATGAGACATAGTAAGTCCTCTTGGTCTGTTATTGAACGACCGAGAGATTAAGATGAAAAGCTTGTGGAAAGGCTCATATGAGCCAAGCAAAAACTCATATGAGTTTTTGTTGAAAATTGATAGGTTCAATATATTTTTGGGAAAATAGTTTTGCCCAACTTAAAGACGGGAGGTTCAGCTTCTATAGATTGCCTAAAAATTCGTTGCAATATGCCACCGGTTAAATAATAATCAATTAGTGAGCAATTATTGTACAGGGAGTGTAAAATGATTTTTATTAAATTTGCGAGTCTATTGGTGCTATTGACCTTTTTCTCAGGTTGCGCACAGTTAGGTGGAACCTATTTTAAAAAGTCCTACATTTCAATTAAGGACGCAAACGATGAGACTGTAGGAACAATACTTGTTTGGGAGGCTGATACTTCTGCAGCAATTCTTTTCGAAAGTGGTCGAGCTTGCATGCAGACTGCGCTTGCAGTCAAAACCACTGAAATGGAAGCAAAAGCAAAGATCTCGGACGCTCTACTCAATTTATCTCAAACCGCTGCCACTGTAGCATCTTCACAACAAGCAGCAAATGAACCTTTGGCTGATGTAACTGGTTCGATAAAAGAAGCGGCCAGACTATTAACTACGACGACAGAAAGAACAGCTTTCTTAAATATAGGCATGTTCTATTTGTGCCAGATTGCAGCTAATAACTCACTGACTCAAGATCAAGCAGAGCAACTAGCTAGCAGCTTGATAGAATCAGCAGCTTCAATGAATTCTAATTAAGATCTTATCGGTAACTAATCAATTATGACTCATATCTGGCCAACAGATATGAGTCATACAAACAAAACTCTAAATATCTTCAACTTCACGCAATATTTTTCGCACTGTGTTATCGCATAGTGAGAGACCTGCCTGATCCAACATTGTACACAAAGCGGTTGTATTTCCCTTTTTTGCAAGGTCAAATCCATGTTGCTTGAAAAACATACTAATGAGTTTTAAGTAACTTCTTTTTTCTGGCGGGTGAATCGGCTTTTCTTCACTAACGTCTGATGCAGAAGGGCTACTTATTTGCGAAATAAAACGCTGAAGCTCCGTAGTTTTCAGAACAAGTTGATACGAATGTCTATCAAGCGAAATGGAGCTATTATTTTCGATATCGTTAAAAGGGCTAATCAATTCTGCTACTTGCTCAATTTCATTAATGCTTAAGTTATCAAACACTGTAAGCGGGTCATCAAACTGACTTTGGCTCGTTAAGCCTTTCGATTTTAATAAGCTTTCTAGCCTAGCCTCTTTTGATATTTGTGACTCTTCTGACTTTGTTACTGGGAGGGAATCCAACAGTTTATAGATGCAGCCCTCGTGCTTTACATAGAAGCCACTAAGTTCAGAGAGTACAGGGCTATCTCCTTCAACCTCTCGTTGATAGAGTTTTCTCAATTCGAACAGTTCTTCGCCAATCATTGCTAAGTCATAAAGACCGTTAAAGATATGGACCTTCTCATCAACTTCGTTAGCCTGGACTGACCCAAATCGTTCTTCACTGTTTGTCAGCTCAAGCTCTGGCGCTAAATCAACTTTCTTAGCATATGCCTGATTCGTTAAGCGGATTGATATAGTCAAATGGCCTTCCAGCGATAGTTCGTATATGTCAGCGACTGAAACTGTCTCTTCTAACGTCGCTGACAAGTAATCGGCAGAGTCATATATAGACAGATATTGCTTTAATTTTAATAGCTTATTCATTAATTAGTTTTCTCAGACTTGAAGTTCAACAGCTGCCTTTTAGACAAAATTAGTTAATATCCTAGGCAACTACTCATGACATCTTTTGCGGGGCCGATCTATAAATTATCTCTTTTTGGCACTGCTCACATTATAAAAAGCTAAGAAAATTTGGTTTAGACAAAACAGATAGGTACACACGTGGGTACACAGGATAAAATCAAACAGTAAAATTAATCATATATACAATTACATACAAACCAGTTTCAACTTACGCCAGCCCACCAATTCGCTTTAAGCCCCTTTTAGGGGCTTTTTGCATTTATGGGCGAACAAGAAGTAAGCCTGTTTGGATATCTCAGCACTTGACCGATAAAACTCGGCTATCTATGGCGCTAGCAATAGAAACATGAAGCGTTAATAACGTATAATGCTTAAATAATAAAAAAATCACTATTCAATGTTGCTGCCTGTTTTCGTTTTGTTAATTAGGCCTACATTGATTCAAAACACCCCTACTACACCAAGTTGCTATATCAAATGTTAGCGTTAACGCGTTAATTGCTTTCTATCGCACAAGTTCTCACAACGTATTTGTTATTGATGGCGCCCCTATCAGCGGTAGCTGTTAAAATTTTAAGGTATTTATGTCTGCATCACCTTCAAACCGAAGCACTGTAATTTGGCCTATGTTAGTGATGGCCCTTGGCACGTTTGTGTTAGGGCTCACCGAGTTTTCATCTATGTCGATGTTGCCTCTTATCGCTGAAAGTTTCGATGTTACGCCATCTATGGCCGGCAATGTAATAAGCGGCTATGCCATTGGTGTAGTCATTGGCGCGCCTTCGTTTATGTTGCTCACCAATAAAACCAACCGTCGCACTGCATTAATTATCTTTGCAGCAATGATGTGTATAGCTAATGGCTTAAGTGCTATCGCTTCAAGCTTGCCAGAGTTGGTGTTTTATCGCGTATTGTCTGGGTTACCCCACGGCGCTTATTTCGGCACCGCGTTGTTAATTGCCGCTAGTATGGCGCCTACTGGAAAACGCGCCAGCTATATGTCGATGGTATTTGCTGGCTTAACTATTGCCACAATCGTTGGTGTGCCTATGGCTACCCTGATTGGGCAGAATATGAGTTGGCGCGTGTGTATGGCTATAGTGGCGGCGCTTGCGCTCATCACCATTGCGCTTATTTATCTGTTCGTACCTAGTAGCCCGGTGACTACTCCAACGAACTTACGAGAGGAGTTTGGCGTACTTAAAAATAAATTGGTATGGTCAATTTCAGGCATTATATTTGTGGGTTTTGGTGGCGTTTTTTGTATTTATACCTACCTTGCCGATACCATATTAAACGTGACTAACTCACCAGAAGTCACTATTTCGGTAGCCATGATGATGTTCGGCATTGGTACCACTATCGGTAACTGGTTTATTAGTAAACTTGCTGACAAATCCCCTCTTCGCACCACAGGTATAGCATTACTATGTAGTGTTGGCGTAGCTATTATGTATGTATTTGCGGCGAGCAATATTTGGTGGCTATACCTTACCGTATTCCTACTAGGCGCAAGCGTTGGCTTAGCCGCTGTTATTCAGTCGATGTTGTTAGATGTTTCACCCACGGGACATGCAATGATAGGCGCCCTAGTGCAGTGCGCGTTTAATACGGCAAATGCCATTGGCCCTATGTTAGGCGGTGCTATGTTGGCATCTGGCGCTAGTTTCAACGAAACCGGCTACGCATCGGCTATGCTGTTCTTTGGTGGTTTTATCATGTGGGCACTTAGTTATTTACAACTGCGTAATCGCAATCTCAGCCTCGCTACTAGTTAAGAAGCAGTTTAAAAGTAAGGAGCAGAGTACATTTATTCTTATTAATGTACTCTGACCCCATTTTTAACTAAAACTGGCTCTCATCAACCAACTCAAGCCAAATAGGGTTGGTGTAGGCTTTACGGCCTTCAATATCTTCTACAACCAACGCTACCCATCCAGAGACTTGTGGTACTTCAAAACTAACCGAACCTTTATCTCCTGTCAGCGCTTTATCTTCAAGTACTACGCTGTTCGCGGCACTTTGCCTTTTGGTAGCAGTTGCAGTGTTATCGCTACCAATTAACTGCACAGATTTAAGCCCATTTACCGCCACCAAATCGAAATTGATCGTTTGTGCTTGTGCCTTTGCAAGCTTTAAGGTATCGCCAAACATCACATTTTCAGGGTAAATAATAGGGCCAAAAGATACGTAAGAATGACCGTCTTTTGCTGCTTGTGAGAAGGCTTTAGCTGTCGGTTTACTTCCTGTATAAACGAATAGTCTATTCAATCCACTGGTTTGGTTTAATACATCGTGGGTGTCTGAACCTGCAGTAAAGTAGTACGGTAATCCTTCACTCCACAACTGGTGCGCCTTGTTAATGGTTGGGGCGTTAGGCACCACTGCATTTAACTCGAATAAATCAATGCTAGGATTAAATCCCCCTGGCGCTGTGCCTTTATCTAAACTGCTTAAATAGCCATAAGGTATGTAGGGGTGATTTGAGGCAATAACAGTAGCACCCATGCGCCGAACATCTTCAATAATACTTTGTATATCATCTACGCCAGGATCAACCGTTAATTGCGCCCCACTATTAATAGGAAACGCATTGAAATGCCCCCAAGACGGCGACACTTCAATAGACGGTATAAAGGGTATATTGCGCTTATCGGCCAGTGTTTGAATGGTGTCGTTGTTTTTAGTGGAATCATGATCGCTAACAAACAGCACGTTTAAACCAGCTGCTAACTGAGAGCGAACCAAGTTTTTCGGGTTCGTTGACCCTTCTAACACATCGGCATGATGATGCAGGTCGCCCGCGTACCAACCGTGCTTCGTGGGATAGGTTTTTACATCAATAGCGCTTGCTACGGTTGTTGTTTTATTTGCATCAACACTTGCCGCTATCATGGTATTTTGGGCATTAAAATCCGCACCATGTGAAACGCTTAATTCGTATTCCCCCGGTGCCAAACCAAATACGGCGTTGCCGATATTATCAAGGTCAGTAAAAAAGGTTCGCGCCCCCAAATATTCGATAAGTGGTTGGTTACCCTGCTCTATCGTAATTTTTGCATCTATGGGCTGCTGACTTTTTGCATCGGTAATATCAAGGCTTATTTTGCCGGGTGCGCGAAGCGCATCGAATGAAAGTGTTTGGGTCGCATTCTCTTCAACTGTTATCAGGCGCGTTTTACTGTCTGAATGTTGTTTGCCTGTAGCGTACACTTCGTAGTCTCCTACCGGCAGTGTGAATGCCACATTTTTGCCATCACCCATCGCCCACATGTAAGGCACACCATTCTGCGATACGACAATAGCGGCTTGTTCTACGTCTTGCCCTTCCTGGGTACTTATATGCGCTTGAATTGTGCCGTTTTTTAGCCCTTTACGTTTTATTTCAGCGCTAACAACGGGCGCTAAGTCACCCCGTGGCAACACCTGATAATCACCCGAGAATGTCATACTTTTTGAAGGGCTAAGTATATGTGCCGCGTATAAATCACGTGACTGATTTTTAGTTTCTCGCATATAAGGTGCGTGCAGTGCAATCGCCCATTCTTCGTCGTAACCTACAAAACGGTCTGATAACCATTTATTTTCTAATGGTTTATCGATGGTGTGATTTCGAGGAACAGCGAATTTGTATCCGGAATCTGGCCATAATGTGTAGCCCGAAAGCGCTTCTATATCGCTATCACCTTTATTAGTCATGGTGGTTTCAACATGAATAAGGTCTGAACCCTCAGAAAGGCGGTATGTGGTACTTATTTCTGCGTCACCAAAGTCTCTTTTAATGTTAACTACCGCTTCTTCAGCCGTGTCTTTGAGAATATCAATTTTGGTGTAGGTGTTGGGCCAGCTAGACCAGTTATTTGGAATGAAATCGGCAAAAGCAACGCGGTCGTTACTCAAAGTGCCATCAGCTTTCACATTAGCAATATCAACTATACAGCCTCTTGCTACCCCCCACGGCGGCGCTGAGTCTACTGCTATAGCAAATGCCAATTTATCGTTTTGAATGGTTAAATCTTGATTGGAAATAGCATTTCCATGTGGAATTGCTGTTTTGCCTTTTGTGATACTAACCGAGGCATGACTCGCATGAGATACAAGACTGCCCGATACCAGTAATGAGATACCCAATAATGCAGGGCTAAGCGTCGAAAACTTCATAGAAACACCTTATGTGGCAATAACAAGTCGCTTTAGTGAATTGAGTAAGTAGAAAAATAATAGATCTGAAGAGCGAAAGTATGTGGTAGCAATTGAAAAAAAGCCGCAACCAGAAATTCTGATTGCGGCTTTATCTATTGTATTACATAGCTCTAATTACGCAGTGCTAATTACATAGCAACGCGAACGTTGAAAGAAGCGATGCGAGGTGCACCAATCCATCCAGCGTTTGCAGCAATAGAACCAAGGTAGTCTTCGTCGAACACATTGTTTACCGTAAAGCTTAGCTCTACGCTATCAATGCCGCCGCCAATATCGTAAGCCGTTTTACCTAGATATAGGTCACTAACAATGTAAGAGTCAGTTTCTTGTGTATTAGCTTGGTCTAAGAAACGCTCACCTACATATTTTGTGCTAAAGCCAGCGTAGAAATCACCTTTAGTGTAGTCAAAGCTAACCACAGCCATATCTTCTGGCGAGCCTATTACGGTGTTACCGCTAACGCCTTCGTCAGTGTAAGTTGAATCGTTTTTGGTATAAGAAACATATATGCCTAGTGAATCAGTGATGTTGTAATCAACTGATGCTTCTATACCATCAGATTCAATACCACCGTCATTGATGTAGCCGCCTGCCGCAGATTCTAAGAAATCGATACCATTTACATCTTCGTTGCTAACAAAGGTAATGCGGTTTTCAAATTCAATAGTGTAATACGTTAAGCTAGCATTAAACCCTAGTGTTGAATAACGCAAACCGAAATCGATATTGTCTGCGGTTTCTGGCTCTACCGTACTGATATCAGTATCGTCACGCTCTAATACAGCATCTTTAACCGCTGCAAAGTTCTCTGCGTACCCACCGAAAAGCTCTAAACCGTCAACCGGTAAAGGTGCAACGAAACCAGCTGAAATCAGTACATCAGAATCAGATGATATGTTTAAGTTATTTTCAGGCGTAAATTGATCTTCTTTAGACACATCAACATTAAATTGCTTTGCCCCTAAACGAAGCTTAGCAAACCCTGCATCAAGTTCGTTTTCAACATAATACATAAGCGTTTCAACCGGGAATTCTCGGTCGTACTGAACCCAATAAGGAGTGTTTTCATAGCGAGAACTCGTTGAAGCATCAATGGTCTTGTGCCAATCGCGGTATTCGTCACGCTGATAATCTTCGTACCAGAAACCACCGCGAACTACGTTGTCCATATCGGCAATAGTTGTATGCCAAACAAAATCACCGTTTATGCCATAACGCTTCTTATTGTAATGTGTGTGGCGATTAGAGCTTACTGCAATAGCACCTTGTTCATAGCAATTTGGATCAACTTCAGCACCGCCACCACCATAAGGTGAACTGATTGAGCTTACACAGCCATCAACCGGTGATAACGCTTCACCAGCGCTGTTCACAAAGTAGATAAGGCCTAAAGTATCGCCGCCATTTACGGTGCTTGAGGTGTTTAATTCAGAGTTTGCATTACCTGCACCGTCATCAGTTACATCAGCAATATAGTATGGGTTCCACTTACCCGTACCTTCATTTTCGTGATAATAAACGTTAGTGCTAAAATCGATGCTTCCCACTGAGAAATCGGCTTTTAGATAGGTGAAGAAGTTCTCGCGCTCGGTAACCCATCCTCCACGATAAACCTGATCTTGATATGGAATGCCAGACCAACTTTCCGTTAATCCATCCCAATCGGGGTTTTGAGCATACTGCGCTAAACCATAAACACGCTGATAAGTGTATTCTTGTGCATCGTCGTAACTCACATAGCCAGTAAGGTCTACTTCACCTACTGTGCTAATGATTTTACCTTCTAAATGGTCACGAGTATTGGTGATTGACCCATCCATGTAATCATCATTTTGCTGTGTAGATAATGAAAGCCATGCAAACGTATCTGGTGCAATCTCGCCTGTATCATAACGAACATAAATTTTACTGGCGTTGTATTCTGCAAACGTTGTACTTACTGTTAATTGCTCGTCCAACGCAGGCATGATGGTTGTGAAATCCATCGTACCGCCTAGCGCTTCATTCGAACGAGAACTAATATCAGCGGTACCCTGAGAAACTTCCGTACTACGTAAGTTTTCGGTATCAATATATCGGCTGGCTTTCGTACCACCACCGTAGTTCGAGTTACCGTTGGCAATACCATCAACAGTCATACCGATTTGTTGTGAATCTAAGTTCACTTGGAAACCACGGATTGAAATTGTTGTAGACCACTCATCAGAGCCAAATGGGTCGCCTTCAGTAACCAGTACCCCAGGCAAGTTATCGATGAGAGCTAATGCGCTAGTCATCGGGGTCTGTTGTTTTTTCATTTCTGTTGAAATGGCACTGTTTGCGTAAGAAACATTACGTCCAGTCACCAATATTGATTCAACTACTTTTTCTTTTTCTTCTTCAGCTGCTTGCGCTTCCGCTTCTTGAGCTAACGCATGCATTGATGTTAATGACATCCCTGCAAGTACTGATAAAGCAATGAAACTACGCTTTTTTGGCATATAAGTGTTCATAAAACTCCCGTTAAGTGTGTTTTGTTCTATTAAGTGTTTTAAATGTAAAGTAATGTTTTTGTTCAAGACGTTTACTGCCCTGAATCTATTTTTGTGAAATCAATTTTGTTGTCTTTCGGTGAACTATCGATATTTTTTACTGTTCTTGGCTTACGGTACAGCATGAAAATTGCGCAGCTGAAGAACAGACCAATAACTAGTGCACCAACCCACTGAATCTGTAGGAACTCTAATTTGAAAAGCAGGGTAAGTAACGACAGTATGATTACGTTAAACCCAATGTACTTAAGCTTCCCGAACCGTTTGACAGTCAAATTCAAATTGTCGGTATACAAACGAATAAGCGAATCTAGGGAGTTAATAACGAACACTATCCCCACAAAGGCCATCGCAAAATTTTTCAACCCTGTGGTTGGAATGCCTGCCTCGTGGTACTGATAAATAACGCTAAACCAGACAGCAATCGGTATAGAAGGAAATACCAGCATTGCGCCTAGCACTTGATAGGTTTTCAACCCTCCTACAAAGCGAGAGGTAAATTGCCCAATCATGATGCTCCACGCAAACCACCAAAATAAGTAAAATTCATGGTAATCATTTAGCGGCAATACAAAATTTTCTATGTTTCCAAAATAACTGCCTATTAGTTCCAAATTGTGGGTAAATGCGGCAATTTGGCTATCGCTTCCTAGAAAGGCGCCTGCCCACATAAAGCCAATTAGTGCGATGAACAACCAAGTGGTAGAAATACTCAACAATCGTACGTATTTGATGTCAGTACTTGAGTAAACTGCAAAGCAGATAGCAGCAAATACGATTAAATAGAAAATGGGAATTATTGATTCACCATCCCCTAAAGCAGGTAAATACCATGGCAGGTTTGATAAAAGCAAAAACGCGGTGAATGCACAGGTACCAATAATGACAACGTTATTGATAAACTTCACCAGAGGTATTTCGAAAAACTTAACCTTAGGCTCTACTACGCAAAAATAAAAACACGTAAGAAAATAAAAGCCCCAAATAAGGAAGCCCCAATAGCCAAACTCAATGGCAATAGGGTTGGTAAAGGCATATTCAGGATTCGCTGTTACGTTTTCGTAGCCCCCGAACTCAGTGAGCGGAAACATGATTAAGCCAACATCTAAGCCCGAGGTAAATAGAATGGCGATAAAGGTGAAAAGTCTAACCGGTGTTACACCGATACACTTCACATTTCCCCATTTAGCGAGAATAACCGCAATGGCTAGTAGGGTAAAAATGATCCCAGCATTAAGCCATAAGGTCATTACTTGCTCCCCAAAACAATCGATAATACTTCATCTTTTTTCCTGTTGTTATATTTCCATACGTGCCAAAAATGCCTTTTTGGCACGTGTAAGCGGCTCAGGTTAAATCGTTGAATTACGCTGAACCGTTTCCCAATTAGTTGATATAGCAACGTTAACCTGTGAATGCGTTACTGCTGGCTTGCCCAATATCAAATCGGCCGCTTTTTCAGCCACCATAATAGTGGGCGCGTTCAAGTTACCGTTTGGTACTGTTGGGAAAATTGAAGAATCCACTACCCGTAGGCTTTCAATACCATGCACTTGCGTATTAGAGTTCACAACTGCCATGGCATCTTCACCCATTTTGCATGAGCACGACGGATGATAGGCGCTTTCTACTGCTTGGCGCACAAATGCATCAATTTCTTCGTCAGTTTGAATATGCTTACCAGGTTGAATTTCATCTTCTCGGTAATCGTCAAACGCACTTTGTTCAATAATTTCACGGGTCAAGCGCACGCAGGCACGAAAGCCTTCAATGTCATCTTGATGCTGCAAGTAATTGAACTGAATTTTGGGTGCGTCGGTAGGGTTAGCCGTTTTAATGGTTACGGCACCGCGGCTTTTAGGCTTGTTGTGACCAACATGCACCTGAAAACCATGACCATCAAAGGCACTGCGCCCATCGTAACGCATAGCTGCTGGTAAGAAGTGATATTGAATATCAGGCCATTCAACGCCCGGCTTCGAACGAATAAATGCACAAGACTCAAAGTGATTGGTAGCCCCTAGCCCCTTGCGAGTAAACATCCAACGCGCACCAATTAAGCCTTTTGAAATCAGCCCTAATTTGCCATTTAGCGTAATAGGCTGTTTGCACTTGTATTGGAAGTAGAACTCTAAATGGTCTTGTAGATTCTGCCCTACCCCCGGCAAGTGATGCTTAACTTCAACGCCAGCGGCTTTAAGGGTGTCGCTGTCGCCAATGCCCGAAAGTTGTAGAAGATGTGGCGAGCCAATAGAGCCTGCACTAAGCACCACTTCTTTATTCGCTTTTGCAGTAATACGTTTACCGTTTACGCTGTACTGCACACCCACAGCTTTTTTGCCATCAAGTAGGACTTTTTCGGCCAACGCACCGGTCACTAATGTTAAGTTTTTGCGGGATTTGACTGGATCTAAATATTCACGACTGGTCGAACTGCGCACGCCGTCTTTCACGGTCATGTGCATAGGCCCAAAGCCTTCTTGCTGAGCAGCGTTATAGTCTGCCGTTTCTGCGTAGCCGGCTTCCTGTCCCGCCTTTATAAAAGCGGTGTATAAAGGATTGGCCATTTCATTGCCATTATTAACCCCTAACGGGCCCTTTCCACCACGGTATTCATCTTTACCTAAATAGAAAGACTCGGCTTTTTGGAAATAGGGTAAACAAGCTTGGTAGTTCCAGCCTTGTGCGCCGTGTTCTTCCCACTCATCGAAATCTTTTGCATGGCCGCGAACGTATACCATGCCGTTTATAGATGAAGAACCACCCAATACCTTACCTCGAGGGCAATGCATTTTACGGTTATCAAGAAACGGCTCTTCTTCAGTGTGGAATTGCCATGCGTATTTATCGCTATTCATCGGAATCGACAATGCTGTTGGCATTTTAATAAAAATGCTTTTATCACTGCCGCCGGTTTCTAACAAAAGCACGTTGTTGTTCGCGTCTTCTGATAGTCGGTTAGCCAACACACAACCTGCAGAGCCAGCACCCACTATGATGTAATCATATGCTTGCTTACTCATTAAAATGGGCTCTCTATGTCGGTCATGCCTACATAAACTGACTTCGTTTGTGTGTAGTGATCTAGCGTTTCTATCCCGTTTTCACGACCAATACCCGATTGCTTATAGCCGCCAACTGGCATTTCTGCCGGTGAATTACCATAGCTATTTATCCAACAAATACCCGCTTGTAGCTTATGAATAACACGATGTGCGCGTTTAATATCTTTGGTAAATACGCCAGCAGCCAAACCTAAGTGAGTATTGTTAGCACGGTTAATCACATCGGCTTCATCTTCAAACACCAACACGCTCATTACCGGGCCAAAGATTTCCTCTTTAACTATCGTCATGTCATCGGTGCAATCGGTAAAAATGGTAGGAGCCACAAAGTAGCCGTTTGGCGCAGACTCAGGGCTTAAGGTTGTACCACCGGTTAACACGGTCGCGCCTTCTTCTACACCTTTGTTGATGTAGCTCATCACCAGGTCTTGATGATTCTTAGAAATAAGCGCGCCTAAATTCACATTCGGATCGAGCGGGTCGCCTGCAACAATATTTTCTTCTGTGCGAGCTTTAAGTTCGTCGATAAACCCTTGGTATACGGACTTGTGTACGTACACTCTTGTACAGTTGGTGCAAACTTCACCTTGGGTATAAAAGTTACCCAGCATAGCAGCGCTGACCGCTTGCGATACGTCGGCGTCTTCAAACACCAACAATGGCGATTTACCGCCAAGTTCCATAGTCACGTCTTTTAACGAACCTGCTGCGCTAGCCACAACCTTTTTGCCTGTAACGACTTCGCCAGTGAAAGACACTTTTTCGATATCAGGGTTTTGGGTTAACCATTGGCCTACTTCTGCTGCACCTTGTACAACGTTAAACACGCCTGCTGGTACGCCCGCTTCGAAGAAAATTTCAGCCAGTTTAATGGCACCTAATGGTGTTTCTTCTGAAGGTTTGAAAATTAATGCGTTGCCAGCCGCTAGTGCAGGGCCTGATTTCCAGCACGCAATTTGTAATGGGTAGTTCCATGCGCCAATACCTGCGCAAATACCAAGTGGCTCTTTTCGTGTGTAGTAGAAGTCTTCGCCTACCATCTGCTGTTGGCCTACTTGCGTAGGAGCCAGGCCAGCAAAGTACTCAATGACATCAGCACCGGTTACAACATCAACACACTCAGCTTCTTGCCAAGGCTTACCGGTATCTAGCACTTCAATTTTAGCCAGATCATCGTTACGTTCGCGTAGTAACGCTACTGCTTTTAGTAAAATACGACTGCGTTCAATCGGTGCCATAGCAGACCAAGTAGCAAAGCCTTCTTTTGCACTTGCTATTGCCGCCTGTTGAACAGCTTCATCAGCCACTTCAACGTGATAAATAACATCGTCGGTAGCGGGGTTTTTAACCGCAAATGTTTCGCCGCTTTTATTAGCAATGAATTGGCCATGAATAAAATTTTGATAAACCGGGGTTGTCACATTAAAACCTATTTTGATAACTGTCAGCAGATTAGAACTCGCTAACATTGTTCAAATTTACTTCGTCAGGCGTGCTTACTGCTTTACGCAGGCCTGAGCGCTCGAATAACACACATACCGTTTAATTAACGTCTTGAATCCGTTAATTGTTTTTAAAACGTTTACAGATAGCGTTTTCACCGCAGTCTACAAATACGTTGAAACCCTCATATAACTGCCAATCGAAGCTTTAATCATCGAAACTTTAATTCAAGTAGCGGTTCTATTCAGTATTGAAGACTAGAGAAGACATTCAACTCTATCTAAGTAATGTGTATTTTTTATTAATTGATCGTTCAATAAAAATAAATACTAAGGGAATAACACTAATAATTCAACGTTGACAAAGACTGAATTTGTTTAAAATTGATTTGAGCTAAATCTAAGGCGCTTTATTTTATCCGAAACGGAGGGTTTAAAATGTGTACACTTTGCTTTTTTATTAGCCGAATTCTTTCTATTTAGTTTTATTTGTGTACAGTTTTTAGGGGTGGTTGTAACAGTCAGTTAGAACATTCGCTTTTTAGAATTACTGATTAGATAGAACACGAACAATTTCTTACACTAAGCACTAATCTATGAATCGTTCATAAAACAACCAAAAAGATTTGTAGAAATCAGTGTTTATTGCTTAAGTAGATAGACAGAATTATTTGCCATGAATGGTTTCAAAGTATAATAGCGCCCTATAAGTGCGATATAATTCGTAGTATTGTTCGTAACAAAACCAAATTAGTGCATACTTTCGTAAGAAGCGGTAACACTGTGATGAATAAGGCGAAAATTACCTAAGTGCACAAGATTAAACTCACACAAGATGAAAACCTGTCTTTAAGAGTCGATTATCAGCTACAACCGAGTGATCATCAGCGTCTTGACCTGTTTTTTTCACTGCCTGATGAAATGGGTATTAGCTCGAAGACCCTCACCGAAGAACAGTATTTTCACCACAGTATCCAAAACCACAGTGCTTATCATTCCGATCAACTCCATGTTCCCTTGGTGCGTAGTCGTTTTATTAGTCAGAAAAAGGGCGAGCAAAGTGACTACCGCTTAAATCTAAACTTGTACTCGTATCAAATCCGTACTGCACTCGACACCGATGTAAAGCAAACGCTAAAGATTAAAGACAGCAAATCGTTTTACCCACAAGCCATTGTGCTAGCAGAGCAAACTTCAGATCTACTAAAAAAGCTTAGGCGCTACACCCCTTCTGATGAAAAGTTACGGGCGTATTTTGAGAATGCTGATAATTATTTGAGTTGGCAGGTAGAGCAGTCGTTTTTAAAGTTGCTGTCCTCTGCCCCGAAAAGTAGCGATTATTCCAGTGAACGGAAGTTTCTTTTCGACTTTTGTAGACGAGAAAATCAGTACCGCGCAGATAACCAATATAACTCGCAGATTACGTTAGACGATCCAAATCGCATTACTAACAAAATGCGACTATTACAGCGTTTAATTGAATACGGCGTAGTATTTCAAAAGAAAACGAAAAGCCTCAATACCTATTTGAACCGGTTAGTTAAGGGTACGGTAACGGCGGTAATTATGGCTGCGGTAATGGTGTTGGTGCTAAACGCGCGTACCAACTTTACTGAAGTGACAGTGGCCTTCGTGGGAATTCTTGGTGTTATTTACGGGCTAAGAGAAATCTTTAAAGAAGACATTACTCGGGTAATTTGGCGGCGTATTCAAAAAGGTCTGCCGAAGTGGAAGATTATTTATAGCCACAGTGTAAATAAAAGTAGAATTGCCACTCAAACTATTTGGCTTGAATACATTCGTAATAAAGATTTACCTAAGCAGGTTGATAAGTTGTACCAAACCCGTAGGCAGCAAAATAAACAAGCTGCACAGTTGCTTCACTTTCGTAGTGATACCCGCGTAAATGCGAAAAGCTTCTTACCTGGCTACGACGACATACAACAACGTATCTATTTTAATCTCACCCCCTTCATACGCTTTCTGAAAAAAGGCGAAGGTAGGCTGTATTCATTAGAGAACAACAAAATAACTAAGCAGGCGGTTGAACGACGCTATCAAATCAATGTGGTACTAATGCATACCAACAAACAAAAGCAGCAGCAAGTTCAGCGATTTAAAATAACCTTAAACCGCTCTACTATTATTAATATTGAAGCACTAGAAATCCGCGAGAGTGATTAGCCATTGCAATACTATCAAGGACTTTTCTGATTAATTAGTACCGCGACTAACAATATGGCTACGGCGATTAAAGCAAACCACCACACCAGTGATATTGCCAGCGGTTCGGGCGTGTTTACTATTTCAACAAAAGAAAGCATCATCAATAGCCACCCACCAATACGCATGCTGTTTTGGACATAACGTTTTCGACTGCGACTAAATTGACGGCCAAACAACGACCCCACTCGCTTGAAATGCTTATTGCTTCCTAATGCGAGCAAACCAATACCGACTATAATTAATACGGTGACTGCCAGCATTACCGCTTACTCTCTGTATTATTTTGAATCTCATTTGTGCAAGTTTCACTGCTTAATCGAGACAGATAAGAAGGTGTCCTTTTATAATCTAAGCGCCCTCTTAACCAATAAGCTAAGGCAATAAACCCAACGCTACATATACCGAACATAAGCATAAAACTCAGGTATATTGTATCTACTGCATTAAATGCATGCGTTGTTCTCTCATAAAAGAGCCACACGCTTCCCCCCGCTAACACTAGATAACTTATTGCGGCTGCGCATGCTTGTTCATACCATGCATATTTTATTGGCCTGACAGCAGCGTGAATTGCACTGCATAGCCAGGTAATAAAAAACGTATTAATTTCGAAGCCTGAACGATTAGTTACCTCTGTGGGTATTATTCTGTTAGCTAATAAAAAAGCCGACGTGGCAATCGCGAGCCCCATTATTGCTACCACATTACCTTTTTCCATAATCTGTAGGGATATGGGGAGCTTGCTCGGGTTTTTACCTATCGCTGGAGTAGTACGGATATCAACAGCTTTAAGATAGTTAATACGGCGCTGGTTAGTCCAAATCACTAACCCAGTTGCAATAAGTACACAACTTAATACACCTAAACTAAATAGTAGCCAGCGCAAACCAATAGTGGCGAAGTTAGCTTGATGTAAACCATACATTATTCGCCTAATCGTGGCGGGCGCACTTTCATCGGCATAACCTTCAAGGGGTGCTGCGGTATAACTCGAATAAACCAAACGCTCAGCGCGATTCGAAACAGTTAGGCTTTTAGTACGTTCTACTATAAGTCGGCTATTTTCCCTCAATGGAGATTCTATAGTTATGCGCTTAATCGCATTGGGTTCTTGCCACTTAATTTTTAAGTCGGCCAAAATGGCAGAATAGAGAATGTCTTTTTTCAGACCGCGTTTATTTATTGTCTGTGTACTTTCACTAAGTTCTGGCAACGATGGAATAATGGCTTTATTAACGCCCCGCTCGCCCTTTTCAAAATGCATATTGGCAGAAAACGGCATGTACATAATGGCGTAAATCATAATAGCGCTGATACAAATCATTAAGCAGAAAGGCAGCGTGACGATGCCTATTAATGCATGAAAATCAGTTGTCCACTTTGTTACCTTACCCTTTCTTAGAGTGAAGAAATCTTTGAAAAAACGTCTGTGGGTATATATTCCGGTAAAAAGTGCAAGCAGCATGGCCATAGCAGCAACCCCTGCAATATAACGCCCACCGTAGCCTCTTAGCTGCAAGGTGTAGTGAAAGTTTCTGAAAAACAAGCCACCTTTGGTGTCTGTGGTTGTCTCTATGGGTATGGCATCTTTATTAAAATTTACTAAATGGCGCGTTTTGCCTTCTCTCCACTGAACATACCAATGATGATCTCGCTGTGTGGGTAAATAAACCCGCCATGAAGTGGCATTTGTTGCGTGCGTTTCTAGGTAGTCTATAGACTTCTCAACTTGGTAGCGCTGGCCTTGTGTATAAACTTGGTTTTGTTGCTGTTCATCTATCACGATAGCCTGTCGCTCTGGCATCATCCAGTAGGTTATTTCTGGCGTGAAATAGCTAAGGGTTCCCGTCACAAAAATAGTAAACAGCAACCACCCGGTTATTAAGCCTAAGTATGTGTGAAGCCATATCATCGATTTTCTAAATGTTGTTTTCACAGTACGTCAACCAAGGGTAAAAATAACACTGCCACTGCAATCAATAAGATTAAGAAAATTAACCATTTTGCAATATTGGAAATCGCGAAGCTGGCAATGAAAAAAGCAAAAAATACGATATAGCTCAGCATGCTAGCGGATAACACTGCTACGCCGTCATTTATATATAGTAAGTTTACCAACCCGTAGGTTAAATAAATTGATGAGAGTGCGGATAGCACATAGCCGCCAATAATGGCGGCTATGCTACGCAGTATAATGTCTACGTTTTTAGTCAAACTTTGTATTACCTGTCTTACTGTGAATGCTTTTGTTAAAAGCGGTAAGCTACAGATAACTTGGCATTTCTTTCCTCACCCGGAAGTCCACCAAGGTACATGGCACTGCTGTAGTAATCGGTATTATCAAGGTTTTTGATGTTTAGCTGAATGTCCCAGTCATTTGATACGTAGCTAATAGCTGCATCCCACACGGTATATGAGTCTACGAAGGCATAGTCAATACCGAAAGACGAGGCAGAAATAGTACGCTCATCTTCATAAGACACCCCTACGCTGAATTTTACTGGTGCAGGCAATGCACTAAACACATGACTATAGGTTAACCATGCACTCGCGGTTTTTTCCGCTATACCTTTGGTTTGCTCTTCGTCTGTACTGCTTGCAAAATCACCAGGCTCAGTGACAGGTTCTTGGTACGTTGCATTAGTATTTAATGCCCATTGTTCATTAATATCGAAGTTAATATCAATTTCAACACCGGTAGTACGCTCTTGTTCATCGTAATAAAACTCAGGAACATCAATGTTATATGCCGGATCGTCAATGTTATCTTCATACAGTGGGTTAGTGTATTGCAGGTTGGTTCTTGCGGTATCAAACACTACGATTGAACCAAGCAACTGCTCAGACAAAGCAGTAAAACGCAGTCCTAAATCCCATGAAATCGATTCTGAATCAGGTCGGTTATTTTCTTCACTCAACGACCCCAATACACTGTATGCAGTTCTACCCTTTGAATGGTTGATAAAGGTAGAGACATTGGGGGTTACTTTATAGGTTAAGCCTACATTATAAGTAAAACCATCATCATCAGCATCGTACTCAGGGTTGCCGTCGCTGAATTGGTTCAAGTAGGTTTGTTTAACTGCTCCGTAAGCTCCACCAAAACGCCCCGTAAAGTATTCGTTGAAGTACAATACTTCTTGGAAACTCACGCCCCAGCTTGATACTTCTTTTTCATACTTGCTGCGTAAAGATGGGTTGTAATCATCGAATGTGCCAGTAGGCCAATTTGGATTACGAATATCTAAAATGTAAGGCACTGCATCACTTCGCGTATCATCAGCGTCCCAGATAGACCACTGTGCATATGACATTTCATGATCTTCATAGTTAGCGCTAAATAAGTGTTCACCCTCAACACCGCCAGCTGACCATGTATTCGTTACATCAATAAAGTATTGCCACACTTCTTCATCGGCAACAATATTACGGTACTCCTGCCTGCGAGCAGCAAACGGATACAGAACATCATCAATAACCAATGGTGCACGAGGCGCTAAGTTAATGATGTCTGTACGCTCTGTATAAACATAGTTGTATGCACTGGTTTGACGAATATAATCTGTTTCATAGGTGCGATATTGAAGTTGTTGTGTCAGTGTCCAATTATCAGCGAAGTTCAGATCTTGACGCACCTTAACACGGAACTCTTTGCCTTCATTAGGTTCTGACAACGGTGAAATAAGGCTAGTATCGCCTAAATCATATGGCTGAACACCATCAGTAGATGTTAACGATGCTGCTAGCTCGGCTATTTGATCATCGGTTAGTTGTAAACCACCGCTGTTGGTATCATCATTAACTAGATCTTGCGCAGTAATGCTGCCCGCCTCTGCGTCTAATAACGTTAAGTCGATAAGGCGGACAGGATGACCGATAGAATCAATTTGAATAGCATCATCAATATACGCCGCCGAAACTAAAAACCTGTTATCAGCAGAATGGTCATATCGTAACGAAGTATACAACTCACTACGTTCATCGCTAAGACCACGGTAACCGTCAGATTGTTCATGATTAGCTACAACTCGATAGGCTAACGAGTCATTTATCGCGTTCGTTGCGTCAAACATTAATGAGTAACTGTCCCAGCTACCTACCGATGCTTTTATCTCATATTGCTCTTCAAATTCTGGCTTTTTCTCAATAAGGTTGATAATACCGCCAGCTTCACCCATTCCATAAAGACCCGTTGCCGGCCCCTTTAACACTTCAATACTTTCTACATTAGTCATTGAACGAGTTGGGTTATAGCTATTCCCTAAATCAGCACCCGCATAAATTCCATCGTAGGTATAATTCACACCTAAACCACGTATGGCAAGGTTATCACCTACCCCATAATTGTTACCGTCTTGGGTCAAGCCACTAATATTACGAATGCTTTCCTGCAGCGTGTCAACGCCTTGCTCTCGTAATAATGTTCCATCAACCACAACTACAGCAGCAGGAGTTTCCATGAGGCTCATGTTTGACTTTGTTGCCGTACCCGATTCAAGAATTAATCTGTTGTGACGACCGTAAACGGTAATAACATCTAAATTTTCGTCTTGAACTTTTTGTTCTTTTTGTGTTTCTTTGCTAGCTTGAGCAAGTGGTATTGTATCTTCCGACTGCACTGCTTGTGCTGAAATTGCAGTGGTATAAAAAAGAGAGAAAATCGCAGTCGCTGCGCCAACTTTAGAGGTGTGTGTGAAGTTTATGTGCATTATGTGTCCGATGTTTAGTTGCAAATGATAACCAATCTCATTATCAGCCGCGCATGGTAATTAAACACCTTTTTTATTTCAACTATATTTACATAAAATCCTTATTTGATGCTTTATTCATCTAACGGCCACTCTTCTTTACTTATCATGTTGTTATCAAGAAGTACGTTTCTTATTTGATTGATTTTCACTTTCAGTTCATCGCGAATGAGCCGTATAGCTGGGGTAATAAGCTGCCTGCTAGGCAATACCAGCCACATTTCCGTAAGGGGTATGTGATAAACTGGCATGATCCGCTGAAGTCGCCCAGCAAGTAAATCTTCTGCAATATCGATAACAGATTTTTTCGCTATTCCCACGCCATCCACACACCATCGGCGCACGATGTCGCCGTCATTCACTGCGCGGTTGCTTTTCACTTTCACTTTGAATTTCTCTGTACCTTCCCCTTTATAGAGATCCCAACCGTCGTGGGTTAGCTCGTATAATTTGTAAAGCAATGCATTATGATTGGCTAATTCTTCAGGAGTGGTAGGCTCGCCATGGTTTTCTATATAACTGGGAGATGCGCAGATAAAGTGTGGAATATTACAAATTTTGAACCCATACATATTAAGTTCTTGCACTGCGCTTTTCGTCATGGCTCTTAAAGCAACATCTACCCCGTCGCGATAGAAGTCGACTCGGCTGTCACTTACCTGCAACCTTAGCGACAAGTCTTCATGCTCATTCATAATATCGTTCAGCAAAACCCGCATTAGATTACGGCCCATCTCGGAAGACATGGCCATTTTCACTTCGCCATTAATGTCTTGCTGCTTTTCACTGATACGCATAACACCTTGTTGCAACAAATCTACCGCTTGCTGACATAAGGGCAGAAAACGCTCCCCTTCCGGGGATAACCGAATTTTGCGGGTGGTTCGCACAAATAGCTGAGTGCCTAACTGTTGCTCTAGGCGCTTTAGCGCAACGCTTGCGGCAGAAGAACTAATGTCTAGTTGATTAGCCGCAGCAGTAATTGAATGCAATTCTGCCACCTTGAGCAATACTTGCAGGTCTTCTGTCTTCATAACATCTTCTTTTTCAATTGCTAGCGCGTGAGTTAATGTGACTAACGCTGCGTAAGTTCGAGGGTATAAACGTTAATCAGATCCGCTTTATTACAGCTAAAAGCGAGACAATAGATTTAATTACCTTATTTATTATCCACGTTTTAGCGAAAGTGTATTTGCTATTTGCCCATTTTTCCACTGTCTGTAAGCTCATAAAATACGCCCAAGCAATCAAGTTAAAGGGTTAAAAAATGAAATTCACAATTAAAGCAACAACGCTCGCACTTGCTTTTTCAAGCGCCATAGTACTTTCTACATCGTTGGTGGGCACAGCAGCGTTTGCAGCCCAGACAGCATCTAAGGTGGTGGCGGCAACCGATATTGAGTGGGGTTACCTAAACCCGCTTCGCGGCGATAAAAGCCCAGGTGCAGCAGATCTTTGGGGCGATCGTACTAAAGATACGGCAACCGGTATGCTGGTACGTTTTAATAAAGGCTTTGAGTCTCCACCGCACATTCACAACATTACCTATCGCGGTATTGTGATTGAAGGTGCTATGCACAATGACGACCCAAGCGCTGACAAAATGTGGATGCCAGCTGGTTCTTTTTGGACTCAACCTGCTGGTGAAAATCACACCACCGCAGCTAACGACAGCGCAAACTTAATTTACTTAGAAATAGATTCTGGCCCTTACCTAGTGCAGCCATCTAGTGAGCATTTCGACAACGGCGAACGTCCACTAAACCTGCATAAAGATAACATAGTGTGGTTAGACGATGGTCAGCTGCCTAACATAAGTGTACCAGGTGTTTCATCAACGTACTTGTGGGGCAACACCGCCGATATCAACGGCTCAATGGTTAAGTTACCGGCTGGCTTTAAAGGTACTATTGGCACACAAGCCAGCGAATTTCGCGCTGTAGTTATAGCGGGTGACGTTGAATATCAATCTGTGGAGGTTACTTCACCGGTATCGTTAAGTGCGGGAAGCTACGTAGAATCTACTGGTACTTTTAACCATCAACTCGTGAATAAAAGTAAGCAAGAGACGACTATTTATATTCGCACCAATAGTGCATATCGTGTTTTCTAGCAGCCTTAAAGCTCGCTCTTTAAACGCGATAAATAGGTGAAAAATAGGTGAAAAATCATCATTTTATTTTAATTTATTCTTTTCTAATCAATTGGTTGAATAAGCTGCAATAGTGGTTGACGAGTATATAAGAAGTTTGTAATAGTATAACAATACTTTATACTTTATTTTTACTTTCCTCTTGGCCAATCTCGGAGCGCACTAATGAGAGAGTTTCTGAGAATAGCCAGCGTTAGCTTAGTTTCTTTTACACCCGCAGCCCTAGCACAAAGTACGCCTTCAGAATTCGCAGAATTAAGTTTCCAAGCCTTGCTTGATATCGATATAAACGAAAGTGACAGTGAACAATCTTCGCCTAATAAGTGGAGTTTCGCTGTACAACTAAAAGCCGCAGAGTTTGATGGTTATAAAGTCAATGATAGCGACGTGAGCCTTGATGATGTGTTGTTCTCTTTTGGACAAGAAACGCGCACTTCAAGTAACTTCCCTGTTGTGCCGACGATTATCAAGCAACACGCTAAAATTATTCAACTAGGTTACCAAGTAAATGAACGCCTAAAGCTCGGTATTCAAGTTCCTTTTATTCATCAAGAAACTGACCATATTAGTGTGGTACCAGGTTACGATCATTTCGTTATTTCATCTTCAGGCTTGGGCGATATTGCGCTTTCAGCAAGTTACGCGTTAGAAGACAACAGTGAGTTTAGTTGGTGGGTTACCGCAGGGCTTAGCCTGCCAACCGGCTCAATTGATGAGCAAGGCGATACGCCTAGAGAACCGGGTGATCAACAACTCCCCTACACCATGCAATTAGGCTCAGGAACCTACGATTTTCCTATCGAAGTAAGCTATCAAAATAAAGGGGAACACGCGTTTACCGTTACCCTATCAGCCATGCTTCGAACAGGTACTAACGATAGAAACTATCGCTTAGGCAACAACTATAAACTCAGTGGTAAATACAACTTCCCACTTTCTCAAAGTACGGCATTGTTCACTGGTGCAGCATTTGGCCATTCAGAATCTATTCACGGACAGGACGATGAAATTACCACAGGTGGCAATTACTCGTACCCTGCCAGTATTACTAACCCTGATTTATACGGCGGAGAAAAAGTGAGTGTGTTTGGGGGCGTTTCGTTTGTTCCTATTGATTGGTTAAAAGTGGTCGCCGATGTCAGTAAGCCTGTATATCAAAACCTAAATGGCCCTCAACCCCAAGAATTGTGGCGCGCAGGCCTTCAATTCTCCGTGTTGTATTAAACGTTGTACATGCGTTCATTATTCATTGCTGTCGCTCTGACTTTAGCCGTTAGTCACTCGGCTTATGCCGACTTAAAAAAACTAGACAAAGTTAAAGCGGCTTACATGTTTAACTTCACAAAGTTTATGACATGGAGCAGTATGAATACTGATCCAGTCAATTTTTGTGTACAGAATGATGAAGCATTTCAGCAGTTTTTAACCCAGTTAGTTGAAAGCCGCCCCACAAGCAGCGGTGCGTCCATTCGCATCGTTATGTTAGACGGAAAACAAAGCTGCACCTTTGCCTATCTCATCGAAAATGATGACAGCCTAGTAAACCTTGCCACTTCAACCATCATTATCAGTGATTTACCCAATCTTATTGAACGCCCAGCGGTATTTACATTTTATGAAGAAAACAATCGGTTAAGGTTTGAAATTGATTTAGCAGAGGCTGAACGTCTTGAGTTAACGATTAGCTCGGAATTGTTGAAGGTAGCGAAAATAAAATGATATTTCGTTCTACGTCTTTTTTTACCAAACAATTGCTTGCCGTCCTCTCGGTTAACTTCTTATCTCTGTGTCTGGTTGCGGGTTTGCTTTATTCAAATTTCGTCGATGATCACAAAACTAACTTAGTGAATGTGCTTAGCAGCCAATCTACATTGTTGGCATCGGCTAGCCGCTCATCGGTACTTTTTAATGATGCTCAGTCTACCCAGGATTTACTGTTTGCGGCATCGCAGTTACAAGCTACATTAACTGCCAAAGTTTACGATGCGGACTTTAACCTATTCGCCGAATACGCCAGAGACGGTGTCTTAGACCTCACCTCCCCTAGGCAGCTTCCTCTAGGGGAAACATTTAAGGACGATGCGCTTTATTTTCTAGAGCCTATCGTTTTTGATAAAGAAATTATTGGTTACCTCTTGCTATCTGCCAGTACGTACTCGCTAGATACACAACAGCATCAAGCAATGATGGTGGTAATAGGCGTATTGTTGTTAAGTATGCTGCTTTCATACTTGCTTAATTTTCGTTTACAGAAACTCTTTACCAGCCCCATCAACAAACTGATCTCACTGATTAGAAAAGTAGCCACATCCCGTGAATATCACACTCGTCTGCCAGAAGTACGTAACGACGAATTAGGCGAGTTATTTTCTGGCGTTAACGATATTTTGGCAACCGTTGAAAATCACCAAGAGCAGCTAAAGGCTCACAATACTGAACTTGAAAGTTTGGTAGAACTTCGAACTCGCCAGCTTTATCAACGTGCCAATTATGATGCGCTAACGCACTTACCCAATCGCCACCTTTTTGTAGATCAGTTGGAGCTTGCGGTAAGCAAAGCCAATAAATATAGCAGCCCACTGGCCGTCATGTTCCTAGATTTAGATCGCTTTAAACTTATTAACGACAGTTTGGGCCACGATATTGGCGATAAAGTGCTTATTGAAGTTTCAAAGAAGCTGACTGAAATCGTGATGCAACGAGACAGTGTGTCTAGATGGGGTGGCGATGAATTTGTGGTTATGGTTGAAGAAACTCACTCTAAAGATGATTTAGCGTACCTTGCTAAGGAAATCATCACCAGTTTGAGTGAACCCATGCAATTGGAAGGGCATCAACTTCACATTTCTACCAGTATTGGTATTGCGATATATGAAACAGAGAGTGAAAACGGCATAACGTTGTTAAAGCATGCCGATACCAGCATGTACCATGCTAAAGAAAACGGGCCTGGTCAGTTCTGCTTTTTTAACAACGGCATGTTAGAAAATTCACTGAATCGACTGTCTGTGGAAGGGCAATTACGACAAGCGTTAAAACTTGAAGATGCTTTTCATATGGTTTATCAGCCTCAAATTTGTGCCTACACAGGCTGTGTTCAAGGCATGGAAGCATTAATACGTTGGCAAGATAGTGAAGGTAACTATATTCCTCCTTCAGACTTTATTCCTATTGCTGAGGAAGCTGGCATTATCAATTCTCTCAGTATATGGATATTAAACCGGGTAAGTACTCAGATGCATCAATGGCGGGAGCAAGGTGTTCCTTTAGTGCCTGTTGCGATTAACTTGCCGGCTTGTTTTATTACTCAATTAGATTGCGCCGAGCAAATTGCGGATATTATGGCGTCTAATCAAATACCCCCTGAGCTTATTGAAGTTGAGCTCACTGAAAACACGTTTATAAGTTCTACGGAATTTGCATTAACGTCACTGAAAAAGTTAAAAAAATTAGGCTTTAAAGTCTCTATTGATGACTTTGGTACTGGCTATTCTTGCCTAAGTTACATTTCCACCTTGCCTATTGATAAATTGAAAATTGATGGCAGTTTTGTGCAGAAACTCGGGAAGTCTAAATCTAACGATGGCATTGTGAGCGCAATTGTCATGTTGGCCAAAGGGCTTAACCTATCCACGGTGGGCGAGTGTGTGGAAACAGAAGACCAACTTGTGCGACTGCGTGAAATGGGCTGCGATGTGATACAAGGCTATTACTACCACCCTCCTCTACAGGTTGATGCGGCAGCCACATTGATGTTAGAAACTATCGAAAGCTAAAGTTTTCCAATAAACCATCTAACGGTAAGCCCTACCGCTAGCGTAATTACCACACTCGTCAATGTACCCAGCAATACATATTCCGTTAGCTTCTTATCTTCGCTTTTCGTCAAATCACCAAACCGAAAAATTGATTTAGCGGCAAGTAGAAAGCCTATTGCTGCAAATTGATTAATCAGTACAAAAGTTAAAATAAGCAAACGCTCTAAATAACCAATTCGCTGCCCAGCCATAGCAAGCGTATTTTGTATGGGAAGCTGTACTAACGTGCTGGCTGTTTTTGGTTTAGCATGCTCATCAAGCTCTTTACTCCATGGCGACAGGAGTTGTTTTATAAAAATAGACGTTGGTTTTAGAATAATTAAGTACGCCAAGAGTATGGTCAGATGCTGATGGTTAATCAGTAAAATTTGCTTAAACAGTGCCTCGACCTGAGCAGTAAGCAGCGCCCATAAAATAACGATAACGCCAATGTGTGCCGCTTGATCGATTGCAAATGCTAAGGTTGTGCTTCCTGCGTAAGACTTTATTGCATCTATAATAAAATGGCTTATTAATATCCCGCCAGCCACCATTAAAAGTGCGGTAAAGTCGATATCTGCCATACACGACTCTTTTGTAGTAAGTACCATTATGGCCGACATCGCGAGTAAGGCAATAAGAGCTAATAACCCATGCAATAAAGCGTGAAGGTATAATGCAGGGGATTGAAGATGTTTAGTGTTTCGGCTTTCCACCCAGTGAGTTGGCTGAAAATAGAAGTCTCCGAGTAAATGGGCAACCAATAGCCCTATTACCATGCTAAGTTGCTCCATGCTTACTGCTCCGTTTCCACTTCTGTTGCCATATAATCTAAATAATCACTGACGAGATGATATTGACTGGCGTTTAAAATACGAGTGATATTGCTGCGGTTTTTCCCCAGCGTATTCGCTATATTCTCATGACCTTTATCTTCTGCCTTAATATAGGCCAGTAAGGTTTCTGACTGTGTTTGCGTTAAGGAAGTAATATGGCTATCAACAAAGGCAGTCATCAAGCTTGCGTGTTTATTGAAAGCTTCATTGTCGCTAGAAAAGGCAAGATATTGTGACTTCAAACTATCAAGCGTCCTACCCGAACGAACGAAGGCATCACCATTTCCGGTTTTCACTTTCCCATCAGTAAAACTCACTTTACCAACACCTACGCTAATACGTATATCTGTAGTGGGCGTGCAGGCTTTTAATGCTAACCGGATGCAAATGGCCACCAGCATGGCACTTTTAGACTCTGGAATAACAACCTGAAAAGCATCTCCACGAAAGACGTCGTATTGTCCGCTGTAAATTGCCGATTGTTCTTTCAGTTCATTGGTTAGCACCTCTAACACATGAGCTAAATCGGTATTAGTTAACTGCTGGGAGTTTGCGATATCACCGGTTATTACCGCCTGCCGCTTGTTCGTATTATCCATACTTTCCCTTTATTTACTCTTTGGGGTAGCAGCTGATTTTGGTTAATAATCAAAAACTCATACCTAGCTTGCACCCACTTTTATGTTATCTGCATCATAGCCGCAATTTAGATTGCCTGTATTTTTATACAGATGCAATATAACTTCGGCGGTTAATTTCAACGGTTTGGAAGTTACCGTAATGAAGCACTTTCATTAAAGTTACTATAAATAATCACATTTCGCAAAGTTACCATAAATAGTCACATTAAAAAATATAACTACAAACGCTCACAGGTCTGGTTTAGTCAAAAGCGTTAGCAACAAAAATTAGCGTTACCCATGACATAAAAAAGTCTCAATATAAGTAGGTTACTCACAAATCTTATAACACAACTTGCAAAGGTAGAATGATTACTCTACCCTTCACCTCATCGAAGTAGAACAAGTATTCTACCCACTTCCTAGACGTTGACCTGAAATTGGAGAGCAAGATGACGCCCGATGAGCGAAGAAATGACATTGCTGCACGGTTAGAAAGCGCTTTTAGCGTTTATGGCTTCACCCAGCCTAATGTCGCCTCCCTAAAAGAACAAACAGGTACCACGCTAAAAACGTTATACAAATATTTTCCTTCTAAGGAAGATATGATCATTGGGGCACTTACCCATCGCCACCAGCGGTATTTATCATTTCTAGCAGCAGACTGCCCAGACGATATGAAAGCAGCGGTAAAGCATGTTTTTTCACGTTTGGCCTTGTGGTTAGCGCAATACGCCCCTAACGGGTGTATGTCACTACAAGCCTTATCTAGCTACCCGAACTACGCGCAGGTAACCACAGCCGTAAATACGCATAAAGCTGACGTACGCCAATGGCTTTTTGACTTAACCCTAAGCGAACCACTGTCTAATTCACTTTTCATTATGCATGAAGGGATGTCAGCTGCGTGGCCAACCATGGGTGAACAAGCGCTAGTTACAACACAAGCTATGTTAGATCAAACACTAATTAAACACGGTTTGTCTTAAAGGAGACGATTTATGTCACAACTTCCCTCACACATGAAAGGGGTAGTGCTTACCCATCATGGCGACCTTGATGCCCTAAGTATTCGTCACAATCTCCCTCTGCCTATTCCAGCTGCCACTGATGTTGTTATTAAGGTGGCCGCCGCAGGTGTCAATAATACAGACCTAAATACCCGCAAAGGCTGGTATTCAAAAGGCGATAACGACGCAGAAGATGCATCTTGGTCTGGCACACCGCTAGCGCTTCCCCTAATTCAAGGCGCAGATGTATGCGGCTATATTGTAGCTGTAGGCAGTGAGGTCAGCACTTCACGCATTGGTGAGCGAGTCATTATTGAACCCTGTTTGACCGAAGCGAATGGTGTTAAATTAGCTGCACCTTGGTATTTTGGGTCAGAGTGTGATGGTGGGTTTGCTCAATATACAAAAGTAGCTGCAAAACATGCCTACACCATCAACACAACCATGACCGATGCCGAACTTGCTTCATTTCCATGTTCATATTCTACCGCTGAAAACATGCTGCACCGCGCTAATGTAGTGGCTGGAGACAGAGTACTCGTTACTGGCGCGTCTGGTGGCGTTGGTTCTGCTGCAGTGCAACTAGCAAAAGCAAGAGGCGCTTTTGTAGTCGCCATTACCAGTGAATCGAAACAAGAAGAGTTGAAAGCGGTAGGGGCCGACGATACGCTAACGCGCGACTGTAATTGGGTAGCGTATGCGAAAGATAAGCCCTTTGATGTTGTTATCGATTTAGTGGCCGGCCCAAGATGGCCAGAACTGCTTGATATGATGCGCCCCTTTGGTCGCTACGCAGTATCGGGCGCCATTGCTGGGCATAGCGTAACCTTAGATGTTAGAACCCTATACTTAAAAGATTTACAATTGCTGGGCTGTACTGTGATTTGTGAAGAAGTATTTGGCAACGTAGTGAAGCGTATTGAAGCAGGCGACATTGCCCCGCTTGTCTCTAAAACTTATCCCATTGAAGATATTAAACAAGCGCAAACAGACTTCGAGCAGAAAGCACATATTGGAAAATTGGTGCTTACGCTTTAACGCAGTGCAGCTTCATGGGTTTCCCATATATCAACGCGATTACGCCCTAACGATTTAGCCAAATAAAGTGCAGCATCTGCTCGCTGTATCAATTCGTTAGGGCTCACTGGGTGACTAAATGCCATAGTAGAAGCACCTAAACTTATGGTCAGTCTACTGTTGTAGCTAGATTGCTTGAATACAATGGATGCTTGCTCAATATTGCTGCGAATACGCTCGGCCACTTTTAACGCTGAGCTCATGTCAGTGAAGGGCATAATGACCGCAAACTCTTCACCACCATATCTTGCCACCACGTCATCATTACCAATACAGGTTTTCTTTAATATTTCCGCCACCTGAATTAATACGTTATCGCCCGCTACGTGACCATAGCAGTCGTTGTAAATTTTGAAGTGGTCGACATCAATCAATAATAAACTTAGGGGTGTTTTACTTTGAACACTTCTTTGAATATCGCTTTGCAAGGTATCGTCAAACAGCCTTCTGTTTGCTATCCCTGTTAAGCCATCAATATTGGCAAGTTTTGCTAATTTAAGGTTGGCTTCTATAAGCTGCTGTTTTGCTTGGTGCAGTGCTCGTTCGTTATGGGCGTTTTGTAATGTATTAGCCAACATTTGGGCTATACGCTGTAAATACTTAATATCATAATCACGCCACGTGTAAGGGCTACCCGTGATATCACAGCCGATAAAGCCGAAAATGCCTTTATCTAATTCAATCGCGGCACAAAGAATCGAACAAATGCGCTCTCGCTCAAATTCCTCTTTTTCTCCCGTCGCCTCTTTCGGTAAATAGGCCACATTATTCACCTTAAAAAGGCCATCTTGCTTAATCTTTCTATTAAGATAAGGCATGGATTCCATCGGTAGCGCTTGCAGATCGTTTTTATAAGGCGTTACTCCTGCAGCAACCCATTCGTGGGTGTTACAGGCAAATTTTGTGTCATCATAAAATTCAAATAAATAGCAACGATCAAGGTCGCAGAACTCACCGAATGCGCCCAAAATATTTTCTATAAGGCTATCAATTTTGTCACTGGTAGTATTAATCAGTTGCGAAGAAAGTGTTGAAAGTAAGCCATTAAAGGCAATGTGTTTACCCACAGGTGAAGACTCTTCAGGTGCGATGAACAAATTATTTTGAACCGCCTTCGCGTTAATCACCACTAAGGTGACGCCGTCAACGGTAATAACAGCACTTTCTATAAAAAACTGAATTCCTCTTTCATAAGATTGTATGCGAACCCACTGGCAAAGGTGCAGTGTTTCCTCTGCAATGGCAAAAGGGTGATAGCTGCCTGACAACTCATCTTTTGTAATAGGATCGAAAAAACGTAGGCTGTCTAAGAACGCATCAGATACACATGACTCACCGAATTGACGTGCAAATGCAGTGCTGACATCAAACTTTGTTTCTCCAAGGCGTTTGAATAATAAACACGTAGGAAGTTGACGCAACAATGCTATGCCTTCATTTGGCTTCACATATACCCCTTATAGAAGTTAAATAATTAGCTTTTACTTTAGTACATATTAATAAAACGCGCTTTTCAGCAAATAGATTTAACGTTAAGAATTTTTGCAGTAATCCATTACATGGTACTTACGTAATAAGTTACAGCAGCTATGTTTCACCATAGTTTCTTTCATTAAGATGCGAGGTAACTTATGGATGGGTTGATATGAATGAGTCAATAAGTGGGCTTTTGGACAAGTTAATTGATGAAGACGGAGGCGAAAAGCAAAGCGCAGGAGATATTATTGCTCGCTTTGAAGACAGAGGTTTTGGCCCACTGCTGCTCATACCTTCGTTAATTGCCCTACTGCCTACCGGTGCTATTCCCGGCGTGCCCTCACTATGCGGTATAACCCTCTTTCTAATTTGCATACAAGTCGCATTGGGCAGAAGTGCACCTTGGCTACCAAATAAAATTACCAAACAGGAAATTAAACAAGACAAGCTAGAAAATGCTGTAGATAGAGCAAAACCTTACGTTAAAAAAACCGAAAAGCTGTTAAAACCACGCTTAGCAGTACTATCAAAAGCGCCATGGAAAAATATAGTAGCGGGTTATTGTGCTATAGCATCGCTTTGTATGATCCCTCTTGAGGTTGTGCCTTTCGCAGTAGCACTCCCTGCATTTGCACTAACATTAACAGCTATAGGCATGACCAACCGAGATGGTGTTTTTATTGGCTTAGGAATGATAATTCAGCTAGGTACCGTGTACCTAACACTCAAAGTCTCTGGCATAGTCTAACGAGACTGGCATAGAGTGAGGATGGCATAGGCTAGTGAGCATTGCCACGTAGCGTTTAGCGATTAAATGGCATTTTCAATAAAGCTATTATGCCTGCATTATCGTTGGTTGCTGGGTAATCTTTTTGGCCTATAGCAATATCTTCATCACGCATGGTTGCACGGCTTTTAAAACTACCAAATAGCTTGTCCCACCAAGACACACTGAAGCCAAAGTTAGTATTAGATTCTTCTTTACGCTGGCTGTGGTGAATGCGATGCAACCGCTGGGTAATAATAAGCATCCCAATTCTGTCATCCCACTTCTGTGGCAGTCGAATATTTGCATGGTTAAACAGGGCAAACCCATTCAAACCCACTTCGAAAATAACTATCGCAACAGCAGGTACCCCAAAAGCGACAACCACCACCGCTTTAATGAATAAGCTCAATATAATTTCGATAGGGTGAAAGCGAAGCCCTGTGGTGGTATCTACGTGGCTGTCAGCGTGATGCATTTTATGAATACGCCATAAAAGAGGAATTTTATGAAATAGCCGATGCTGCCAATAAATCACCATATCTAACAGCAATACACTAAAAGCGACCACAACCCAGTGGCTCATATTTAGGCTGTTGAATAACCCCACATTAGTATTATCAGCCCACAAGGCCACACCTACTAAGCTGGCAGGCAACACTACTCTTGAACACAGCGCACCTAATACCACCATACTCAGATTGCCTTTCCACCGGCTGGCGCGCCCCAATACCGATTGCCTCGCTGGCAGCCATGCTTCCAGCAGAGCCATTATCGCGAATATGCCTAAAAATAGACTAACTCGAATAAGTGCAGTGTTATCCACTATGACTTCTCTTTTTCTTTGTTACTACAGTAGTCATCAATGCCTTCTACGGCTTTAAGGGTGGTAAAACCACTGTAAACTCGGGTTATGATGGTAATGCCACATGCTACTGCGAAAACATAAGCCAACACCGGAAAATATGCCGGCCATGTACAAAATGCTAAAAACAAGAGTATGGTTTCGGTGCCTTCGGTGAGCCCCTGCATATAATAAAAACTCTTATTCTTGAACTGTGGTTTTTCTATATTAAATTTTTCTGCGGCGACGGCGAAGGCCAAAAAGCTACTGCCCGTTCCTACAAACGCGGCCATTAGCACTAACGCAGGTACGCCCCATTCACTAGGGTTTGCAATTCCAAAAGCTAACGGTACTGCCGCGTAAAATAGAAAGTCTAAACAAATATCTAAAAAGCCACCTGCACTACTGCTACTTTGCTGAAAGCGAGCAAGTTCGCCATCTATACCGTCGAATACTCGGTTCGCTACGATACAAATGAACGCCAATACCCACCACCCATTAATAATGGCAGGAACCGCCAACATACCAATAACAAAACCAGCCAAGGTAACTTGATTCGGGGTAACGCAGGCTTTGCTAAGCGCCACTATCATGGGCCTTAACAGCGGCTTTATATAAGGCGTAACTTTAGCATCTAACATGTTTCTATCTCTATTAAGTGCCCTTGGGCAGCTTCTACGTCTTCATTGTCGTGCGTAACTAACAAAGTAGGTAGCCCACGAGCTTTAAGCTGCCCGAATACCCAGGTTCGCATTTGAGTTTTGGTGGTAGCATCTAATTTACTAAATGGTTCATCGAGTAACACCACACTTGGTGCCGCAGCCAAAGTTCGTAACAACGCGATACGCGCCTGTTGCCCGCCTGATAAGGTCTGTACGGGTCTGTGTTGTAAATCGTTAAGCCCCACTTCGACTAACATTTCACTAACCCGTTGCTCGCGCTGCGTTTTATTAAGCGCACTAGAAGGCAATGCAAACGCAATATTTTGCCCAACAGTCATATGTTCAAAAAGCAAAGGATCTTGATATAGCACGCCTACCCCACGTTTATGAGCTGGCATGTCATTAATGCACTTATCATTAATGTATATACTTCCTGTCATGGAAAAAGGCGCAGTTAACTGCCCGGCAATCGCGTTCAATAAGGTCGATTTGCCAGAGCCGCTTGGCCCCATGATAGACAGCACTTCGCCAGGGTTGATTACTTCATCGAGTGAAAGCAAGGTATCTGTGTATCGAAACAAACTCACCTTATCTAACTTCAAGGTCATAATTTCGATTTCCTTGTTTGCAGAAGCGTATAGCGCCCCATCGGGTTAAAACAAATTGTGGGTAGCCACCACGCCAATATAAAGCCTAGTAAGGGCATAAGCGTTTGTACTATCACGTACACCGCTGTTAACCTAGCACTGCTGCCCGATGCCGCTGCCACCGCTTCTGTAGTAACGGTAGCAATACGCCCACCAGTACTTAGTAAGGTAGGCAAATATTGGCTAAAACTAATGGCAAGCCCTAACGCAAAAGCCACCAGCATGGGGGCAAACAATAAGGGTAGTTTTATTTTTACAAACACCTGCCATGGCGTTTTCCCCATGCCGTAGGCAACTTGAATATATCTAGGGTCAAACTTACGATAAGCCACCGCTAACGAAATAAACACATAAGGCAAAACATACACAAGGTGGCTAATAAACAAATGAAACCACACCGCCTCGTTAAAATAAGCTAGTTGAAACCACACTAAGCCATATAAAAACGCCACCCCTGGCACTAGCAGAGGTAAGAACAAAGTGAGTGACAGCAATGCCCCTGCCCACCCGTTAAAGTAAGACGAGGGTTTGCTTTTATCTCTGCTTTGCCCATTGCCCCCGTTTAAAGACTCTGCTTCTAATGCCAACGTAGCCACAATTACCGAAAAACCACTCACTATCACAGCAAGCAACACGGTATTGTTGAATGGGTCGGCCAGCGCAGCAAGCGTGGTTTTCCAATGCAGCAAAGTTAGCCCTTCTGGTAAAAAAGCAGGAAATTGCCAAAAGGTGGCAAAAGACCAGAGTAATGTACTGATAATAATCGAGAGTATTAGCAGCGTATAAATGGCCACTATGGCGTAGGCGACTATAGTGCTAAGAGTTTGCCCTGTATGCCGATGCCCATTTGTATAGAAGCGAACTTGTGCATGCTTCGCTACTTTTTCACCCACTATCCATACGCTAATAGCCACTAAAGTTACAGCGACTTGAAGCAATGCAGCCGCCGATGCCTGAAAGCGCATCGACAAATCTACATGATTAAACCATTGCACTACCGCCACGGCTAACGTGGGCGGGTTATTGGGGCCTAACAATAAAGGAATTTCCACATTCGCCGTAGCATAAGCTAACACTGCCAATATAGGTAAACGTACTTGGGGATACACGATGGGGAAAATGGTTTTAAAGAACACGGTTACCGGCGAGTACCCTAGCGCCGTCGCACTATTAAAATAACCGTCTAACTTACGTTTAACGTGTGGCTGCGACATCACACTTACTGCCATTAAAAACACAAAAGGCAGTTCTTTAAGTGCCAACGCAATAATAATAGATATACCGTAACTGTCGTACGGAAATGCCCACATCGGCGGCAATAGTGTGCTGGCGCCATCTACATTTGTTGCTTCACTTATCCCTATACTACTTAGTATGTTACTCACATTTGTAACAATGCTCGAAAAGAAGCCTGAAGGTGAAAGTACAAACAACAGCGCAATGGCCGCAGCCGCATGGGGCAAGACTAATAGCGGACTTAACCAAGTTTGTAGCTTGTTTAAATAGGATGAACGATAAAACACCGCCAAGAGCAAAAAGGCACTCGCAACGGAAATCATGGTGGCTAATAAGCCGGAGGAAACCGATAACAATGCCATTTTACCCATGCCATCTATCGCAAATAGCTGAGCAAAAACACTGAAGGTAAAATGATGAGCATCCAGTGCCGGAAAATAACCAAAGGCAGGTAACACCACGCCAATTAGCCCCGCCAATACCGGCAGGCTTAACAGCAAAATAAGTAACACCCGTACAATCACCGTTATACGTTGAAAAAGCGTCATGCTGCGAAGCCATTGAGTTCGTGAAAGCACAGACATTAGAACCGACATCAGAAACGCTCACCATAGCGTGCAAACCACGCTTGTCGTATCGCATCTGTCCAACTGCTATGAGGTTCAGCGAAAAGTGGTACTGTCTTTTCTTTGTTAAGTGCAGAAGCATGGTGTGATATGGGTTTAAACAACGCTTTGTCGTGGGCAGCTAGCATGGAAAAATCAAGTACTGAATCGTCACCCCATACCGCCAACTGCTGCTTTTTTGCTTGTGCTTGAGGAGATAATAAAAAATCCACCACTTGCTTAGCCGCTGCAACATTTTCGGTGTTATAGGTAATGCCGATAAAATGCACGTTCGCTAAGCTGCCATCTTGCATCGCGTAAGTGCGAATGCTTTTAGGTAAGTCAAATCGGTTTACTGCACTGGGTATTTCGGCGGCGGTAAACGAAAATGCCAACAATAATTCGCTGGTTCCCATTAAACGCTGGAGTTGCGAAGCTTGGCGTACCATATAGTCCCCCTCTTTATACATCAGAGGGTGCAACGCATCTAAATATTCAAAAAGCGCGGGGATGATTTTCGTTAATGCGTTGTCAGTTACCGGCTTATACAGCAAGTCTTGATGATCTTGATTTAACGCTATGGCCGCATACTTTAAAAAACTGATGCCTAAATAATCGTTGGGTAATGGGTAAGTAAATCGACCCGGGTATTGATTGGCAAAGGCAAGTAATTCATGAATATTGAGCGGAGGATTTTCTACAAACTGATTATTATAATAAAATACCATAGATGCCTTGCCCCACGGTGCTTCTTGCCCGTCGGTAGCAATACCAAAATCGGTGATCATAGCAGGGTTACGAGCCGGGTTCGTGAGGGCAAAATTAGGAATGCTATTAGCCCAGTCTTTCAATAATAAATCGTGGCGTTTCATGGCAGCAAAATTTTCGCCATTAATCCAAATTAAGTTAACGCTACCTTGGTTGTTGTTACCCGCCGCTTTTTCAGCGAGTACCCGAGATACCGCATCGCTGGTATCGGCTAGTTTCACATGGTTCAAGGTAATATTATATTGGTCGCTTACTTGCTGGCCTACCCACTGAATATATCCATTCACTTGGGCACTGCCGCCCCACGCATGAAACTGCACGGTAGGCGAATCGCCTAGCTTTTGATTAGAAGCTGGCGATTGATTTTGAAGCTGGCCTTTTAGTCGAGTGCTTGTTTGAACTTCAGGGTTTATTTGACCTAGCGATTGTGCAGCCTCCGATCCATAAGCTAACGCCGTTGCAAGCATGGCGACGGCTATTGCGGTAAATACGGTTTTTAAGAGGCCTGTCACTTGAACTGCTACATGAATAACTGATTGTACATTTACAGTCGATCTTGGTTTTACAGTTGGGGTAGTAAACAGGCACAGTGGCGTTAGACGAAACAAACTGCCTAACGCCGCTAACATTAAATTACTCTTGGTCATTCAATGCCCAGTTGTAATCCAAAAACTCAATTTCGCTATTACCAGACTTAATCGCTTTTATGTCATCGTTATCAAGTGACTTACCATCGTTGGATGATAATGCACTGCCATAATGAGCAAGAAACCCATTGAGGCTTGATGAATCACGCCATTTCATTTCGAAGTCGTCTTTATACCAACTGAAAATTTTCGAAATGTGTAGCGTATTCCCATCGTAATAGTTGCGGCTATTGTCAGATAAGAAACGAACGGTTTGCTGTTCTAATTGTTCATCTAACTTATCGCCCACATAGGCTTCTTCACGTAATGCAGGGCAACCAATACTCGCGCAGTTTACCGCAAAGTGAATACGAGGTTCGTTATACACACCCTTTTCACGAATGAGCCCGTGCTCTATATCATCAAGGCTGCGTTTTTTACCCAATAACACAGCAAACTCTTGTTTCCATGGTGACGAAAAGAAACCCCCAATGTCACGAATAGAGGTTAAATCAGGGTAGCGAGTTAATATTAAATCGATGGTATACGCATTGTACGCATTAATTAAAAACGCTAACTGCGTGTTTTGATCCCACTGTTCAAACGTATCTTGTGACACTGCTGATAAGCTTTTTAGATAAGCAGTGAGTTCAGTTTGAGACGATTTAAAGCCCGCATAAACAACTTGTGTGCTCGTGCCTTTAGAGCTTATACCTTGCAAGTCCGCCTCTCCATCCCCCCTGCCTTTATCAACAGGGTTAATAGGCACAACGTATTTAGCTAGCATTGCTGAAAAGGGTTGGTGTAGAGAAGCTTCAGCGTGAGCTACCACTGGCATAACCAGTAGTAACGCACCCATTGCATATGAAGCTAACCTTGACGCTAAGGTTGACTCTAGCGCTGTTTTTTTGAGCTTTATCGCATTAATAGGAAACATAATATTTACTCGCTTATTAACCACGACGCCACGTGTGGAATTTTTCCACATAGCTTAGTAACTTTTCTGGTTTATTCGCACGCTTCCAAGTACCTGCGGTGTTTTTAGCCCCTTCAGCCCACGTTGGGTACGCGTGAATAGTGCCGAGTAACTTGTTTAAGCCCAAATCGTGCTTCATGGCTAATACAAATTCTGCTAATAAATCACCAGCGTGTTCAGAAACAATGGTTACCCCTAAAATTTTATCCTTGCCCGGCGGAGTAAGTACTTTAATGAAACCTTTAATTGCGCTCTCAGCAATGGCTCTATCAAGCTCTTCAAACTCGTAGCGAGTTACTTCAACGTCAATACCCTGCTCTGCTGCATCGTTTTCATTAAGGCCTACCCGTGCCACTTCGGGGTCGATAAAGGTCGTCCATGGGATAACACGGTAATCTACTTTGAATTTTTTGAAGGTACCAAACAAGGCATTTACCGCGGCATACCATGCATGGTGTGCAGCAACGTGAGTAAACTGATACGGCCCTACTACATCGCCCGCCGCAAAGATGTTCGGCATTAAGGTTTGTAGGTATTCATCGGTTTCGATAGTGCGATCAAACTGAATGCCTAACTCTTTTAAACCAAAGCCGTCAAGACGTGCTTTACGCCCTACCGCCACGATGACTTCATCATATTCAATCGCGCTTTCATTGCCGTCTTTGGCGACTACAAGGGTTTTAACGCCACCTTTATTTTCAAAACGAAGGGCGTCATGGCTAGTTAATACGTTCACGCCACTATCGCGAAGTACGGCTTCTGAAAATTCAGCGACTTCTTTATCTTCTCGGCCCATAAGGTGCGGTGCACGTTCAACTTGGGTTACTTCACTGCCTAAGCGTGCGAAGGCTTGTGCTAGTTCACACCCAATTGGGCCGCCACCTAATACAATCATGCGTTTAGGGGTTTCATCTAACTCAGCAAAACGGCTCCACAAAGTATCAGATGTTACATAGCCGCTCTCTTCAATACCCGGCAACGGTGGTACAAATGGGCTTGCACCTGTCGCCACAACAATGCTTTTGGTGGTTAGGGTTTGCATGCCGCCGTCGTTTTGCTTAATTTCTACCGTCCAAGGGTCGATAATTTTTGCGTAGCCTTTTACCACATCTACCCCTAAACCTGTGTAACGCTCTACACTGTCTACCGGCGCAATAGTAGCAATAACATTATGTACACGCTGCATCACTGTTTTAAAAGACATAGTAGGTTCAACACCGTGCAAACCGTAATTTTCAGCGTTACGCATCTGGTTAGCTACTTTGGCAGTTTTGATGAGAGCTTTACTTGGTACGCAACCATAGTTCAAACAGTCACCGCCCATTTCACCGGCTTCCACAAGCGTTACTTTTGCTTTTACCGCTGCAGCGATATAACTGGTGACTAAGCCACCCGCGCCAGCACCAATAACAATAAGGTTTCTGTCAAATTTAGCGGGTTTTTTATAGCCTTTGTAAACGCGGCGGCGTTCAACAAATGCCACAATGGCTTTGGCAATCCACGGGAATATACCGAGTAATACAAACGATAAAATAAGCCCCGGCGATACAATGCCCGACAAGCTGTCTATTTGCGCAAGCTGTGTACCCGCATTCACGTAAACCACGGTGCCAGCCAACATACCGACTTGGCTTACCCAGTAGAATGTCCATGTTTTAATTGATGTTAAACCCATTAATAGGTTTATTAGAAAAAACGGGAAGACGGGCACTAAGCGTAATGTGAACAAGTAGAACGCGCCTTGTTTTTCAACACCTTCATCAATCTTTTTAAGCTTTTCTCCAAAACGCTTTCTTACCGTATCGCGCAGAATAAAGCGTGCCACTAAAAAGGCTACGGTAGCCCCTACGCTTGAAGCAAAAGACACAATAATAAAGCCTTGCACCAGCCCAAATAAAGCACCTGCGGCTAAGGTAAGAATGGCCGCACCAGGCAACGACAAAGCCGTTACTGCCACATAAATCGCGAAGAACACACCAATACTCACAAGTGGGTTTTCTTCAATTTGTTGTGTGAAGGTATCTAATGACCCTTTCAACCCTTCAAGGGTAAGATAGGTATTTAGATCAAAGTAAAAAAAGCCAATAACGGCAGCCACCAATACGGCGACAAGTGCAATTTTCTTGAACATGTTTTATTCCTTAATTGCGCTTAAAACGCGTATTGCATAGTGAATTGAACGTGGCGAGGCGTGTTCGGCATAGCCAAGGTAGCGCCAAAGTAGCCTCCCTCAAACACAGGCTGCCAATTCTCTTCATCGGTAATATTAATAACATCAATACGTAGGCGCATATCATCACTAACTTGATAATCGGCATTTACATCAATGTTGATTTGGTCTCGAATAAATACGGTTTGTAGAAAGTCGAGTGGGAACGACTTAGTGTATAAGGCCGAGGCACCAACTTGTAAATCATCGGTAAGTTGCCAGCCAGCATTAATTGACACTATTTGCGATGGAATACCCTGCACTAACGAGTCAGACGGAGCAAACGCTGCAAAAGACGGCGACCCTACACCATTACCTTCAATAATATCTGGTCGGCTATCGTCAAAAGCATCGGCGATTTGCGCGGTATCTTGGAAAGAGGCCGAATCATCAAAACGTGCATCTAAATAACTGTATGCCGCATTTACCCATACATCTTGCCCTTGGTAGAAAACTTGTAGCTCAGCGCCTTTGGTTTTCACGCCACTGTTACTACCATCACGGTTACGAAGGCTACGTGTCTGATCAAACACCGATACCTCACCATACCAATGACTATCAGGAGAATACTTGAGCCCTACTTCATAAAGGGTATTTTCAGTGGCAAAGTTTAGCGGGTTGATTTCGTTTGCACTGGTAAGTGTGGTGCCACCAGCCATGCTATTTGACGTGGCATCATTTTCTGACCACGCCACATAAGCATTAAGTGATTTTGTCAGCTTGTACACCGCACTTAGTTGTACACTTTCAAGTATATCGTTATAAGTGTCAGAAGCCACAACGACACCTTCAGGAGCAAGCGGATCTCGCGCTTCTACATCGTAATAGTCAAATCTAACACCGGCAATGGTTGAAAACGATTCTGTCCATTGAGAGCGCTGCTGAAACGCTAAGCCAGTTTGTAGGGTGGTTGAATCGGTAGTGTCAGATAGATTGTAATCCCCTGCACCATCGCCATCTACATCGTACTGTCCACCAGGTGAAACAAAAATACCGGGGCGAAGCTCAACCAAGCGGGCTTTCTGTGCATCGGTTAACGGAATTACGCGATTACTTAACGGACCAGTTAAATCTACTGGACTGTCAGCTTCAGTCGTAAACTGGCTGTAACCTAAAACATCGTTGTAACGCAGCGCTAAACCGAATGTGGTAGTTTGCTTATCATTCCAAACCACATCTAATTCAGTGCGATTCTCGAACGCATCGGCACCATCTACAATCTCTACAAAACTATTTTGTGCAATCTCTTCACGGGTAAGGTGCTGATAGTACGTCATGTTTCGTAATACAAGGCTGTCTGAAAACTGATGAGATAAGTTGCTTCGAAGAACGGTAGACTCAGCGCCATTAATATCATCAGGATGGGTATAAACTTGGCTGCGGGGAATAACCACTTCACCGGTAGGCGAAATAATAGCGCCAGCACCAGGTACGTTACTACCATTCGCTTGTACACCTTGGCCTGTTATATAAAGGTTGTTATCAATCAGGTTTTGCGTGGGGCGATTAATACCTGCAATATCGGGGTACTCGGCATCATAATATTCTGCGCTTATATCCCAGGTTGTAGCATTACTCGGTGTGTATCTATATGCAATGAACAGGTTTTTGCTTTCACGCTCTGCAAAATCAAAGAAGCTATCGTGATCTAACCATTCAGCGCTTACTCGAATACCGCTTTTGCCTTCTTCAATGGCAGTACCATAATCAAGCTGCGCTGAATATTGATCCCAGCGACCTGCTCTTAATGTGATATTGCCTTCGGTTCCTGCTGTTGGGGCGGTTTTGGTTTGCAGATTCACAAAGCCGCCATTTCGCTGTGTACTACCGAAAAGTACCGGCGATGGACCTTTCACCACATCTAATTGTTCAACACTGTTGAAAGAAACCGGTAAACCAAAACCGTTGTTACCCGACTGACGGCGAATTCCATCTTGAAATAGCTCCCCCAACTGGCCACGAATACTAGGCAAGCTAGGCGTACCAAAACCGCTAGATGCATAGGCGTTCGGCGCGGCTTTAACAATATCATGTAAGGTATTGATGTTTAGCGCATCCATAGCTTCAGCCGATAAAGACGTTACTGCTCGTGGCGTATCGGCTGCCGACATCCCAGCGCCAAATAAACCACTTAGCGTATTGTCGCCAGGGTTTAACGGGTTTAGCGCTTGCTGATTTCCAGTAACCTCAACGACTTCTATGTCATTTGCATCGATGGTATCAAGCGTGTCAGCTTGCTGAGCTTGCAGCCCTTGGCTTACAGATAGAGCCAGTGCACTGATGGCAAGCCCAATATTATTTTTCATTCGTATTTTTACCTTACAAGATTGCTTACTCGACAAGACCGACACCCGGCTAAAAATATTTCATAAGCATATTTATTTTTTTTCTATGAAAGTTTTTGAAATTTAATATGAAAGTTTTTGAAATTTAATATGAAAACGCCCGTTCTTTATCGCTACACAAATAAATAGGAGTTACAATGCAATCTCAACAAACCACTGATATTTCTAATCGCCTCAGTTGGTCTCTACTCGCCCTTCGTGTTTCTGTTTTCATTGTTATGTTCGTATGGACATTAGACAAATTCGTAAACCCAGCGCACAGCATGAAAATCTTTCAACATTTTTATTCAATTGGTGGCGTACCAGAGACGGCCGTGTACATTTTAGGTGCATTTCAGTTGGCATTGGTCCTTGCTTTCGTTGTCGGTATAGCAAAGCGTTACACCTACGGTTTAATTTTCTTGCTTCACGGCGGATCTACGTTGTCGGCTTTCGCACAATACTTTGATGCCTTCAATAACTTGTTATTTTTCGCTGCATGGCCAATGTGGGCGGCATGTTTTGCGCTTTATATACTTCGCGACGCAGATACACGTTTTGCTTTAGGTAAGTAAACCCTATTAGCACAACTATTCGCATGGTTGTAAAGCAGCTGTACAAAGTAAATAAATATTTACTTATATATAGCAGGTTTAGTTCGTTTTGGCAGTAGCATAAAGTTGCTGCCATTCTGTTTCTTCCACTGGCATTATTGATAACCTACCGCCCTTTTTCACCAACCCTATTTCTGTAATAGTAGGCATTGCCTTAATGACTGATAACGGCAATACGCTTTCAAACTTTTCTACAAACTTTACATCTACGCGAAACCATCGCGGGTTTTCTGGCGTCGATTTAGGATCATAGTAGTTAGACTCGGGATTAAACTGGGTTTCATCTGGGTAACCTGCTTTTACCACTTCTGCAACGCCTGCAATACCAACTGTTTTGCAACTTGAATGATAGATAAACACGTTATCACCAATAGCGACCTTATCCCGCAAAAAGTTCCTTGCTTGATAGTTACGTACCCCATCCCAAGGCTCAGTTTGCTCAGGCCGTGTTTTTAAATCATCAATGCCGAATGCATCGGGTTCTGTCTTAAATAACCAGTAAGCCATACATTTTCTCTTTATTATCCTAATTGATATAGCAAAGCAGTATAACAAAGGCGGGGAATTTAACGACAGCGCTATACCTAGGTTGCTGTGTACTGGTATAATACGCATTCGGTCTGCAATGTTTGTATTCGCTTTAAGCGATTTATGTGCGCTTTAGGCAGTTTTGTATTTGCCATAAGCAATATGAACTATGATGTACTGACCTACTTAATTCTTTTTTTCTCTGCTATATGTGAACCTTATGCAAGCCACCATTAAGGCCGATCGCGGTCTATTTTCCTACCCTAAATATTGGCCGCACTGCCTTGGTACTGCGCCGTTTCTTCCCATGTCTAAAGAGGAAATGGATGCCCTAGGATGGGACAGCTGTGACGTAATCTTAGTGACTGGTGATGCGTATGTTGATCATCCTAGCTTTGGTATGGCGGTGATTGGCCGTGTACTTGAAGCGCATGGTTTTCGGGTTGGTATTATTTCTCAACCTGATTGGACGAGCAAAGATGCATTCATGACCCTTGGTAAACCGAATCTTTATTTCGGTGTTACTGCGGGCAACATGGATTCAATGATCAACCGCTACACAGCAGACAAAAAGCTTCGCCACGACGATGCTTATACACCAGGTAATGTGGGCGGTAAGCGCCCAGACCGTGCGGTTACCGTATACGCACAACGTTGCCGTGAAGCCTTTAAAGGCACGCCTGTTATTGCCGGCGGTATTGAAGCTAGCTTACGCCGTATTGCACATTACGATTATTGGAGCGAAAAGGTACGTCGTTCAGTATTGTTCGACTCAAAAGCCGATATGTTATTTTTCGGCAACGCCGAGCGCCCATTGGTTGAAGTCACCCACCGTTTAGCGGCCGGTGAAACTATTAGCGAAATGCGCGATATTCGCGGCACCGCTATCATTGTGAAAGAGGCGTTACCTGAGTGGCAAGGGGTTGACTCAACCTCGTTAGATCGCCCTGGCAAAATCGAGCCTATCTCAAGCCCTTATCAAATGGAGCCTGAGTGTGACTCGCAAGATAAAGATAAAGCAAACAGCGAAGCGCCAGAAGCTGCGCCAATCGTGATACAACCCCCCACGCGCCGCAAGCCTTGGGAAAATGTATACGTGAAGCTGCCGGCTTACGAAACGGTAAAAGACAACAAAGTCTTGTATGCCCATACGTCACGTATTTTGCACCAAGAAACCAACCCTGGCTGTGCTCGTGCATTAATGCAGCGCCATGGCGACCGTCATATTTGGATAAACCCACCCGCCATGCCTTTGGAAACAGAGGAAATGGATGCGGTATTCGACCTTCCGTATCAGCGTGTGCCTCACCCTGTGTATGGCGATGCCACTATACCCGCTTACGATATGATTAAGTTCAGTATCAACATTATGCGCGGGTGTTACGGTGGTTGTACCTTCTGTTCTATTACAGAACACGAAGGCCGAATTATTCAAAGCCGCTCTGAAGACTCGATTATTCGTGAAATTGAAGAAATTCGCGATACCGTACCTGGATTTACCGGTGTTATTTCAGACTTGGGTGGCCCTACCGCAAACATGTATCGTTTGCGCTGTAAGAGCCCGAAAGCCGAGGCTACCTGTCGTCGCCCGTCTTGTGTATATCCAAGTATTTGCGCGCACATGGACACCGATCATAAACCGACTATTGATTTGTATCGTCGTGCTCGTGAATTGCCCGGCGTGAAGAAAATTCTTATTGCTTCGGGTGTACGCTACGATTTGGCAGTTGAAGATCCTGAGTACGTAAAAGAATTAGCCTTGCACCACGTTGGCGGCTATTTGAAAATAGCACCTGAGCATACCGAAGACGGCCCACTATCGAAAATGATGAAGCCAGGTATGGGCAGCTATTACCGTTTCAAAGAGTTATTCGACAAATATTCGCAAGAAGCAGGCAAAAAACAGTACCTTATTCCGTACTTTATTGCCTCGCACCCAGGCACCACAGACGACGATATGTTGAACTTAGCGATTTGGCTGAAAGAGAATAAGTTTAAGCTTGATCAAGTGCAGAACTTCTATCCTTCACCAATGGCAACAGCGACGACTATGTACCACACCGAAGTAAACTCACTTCGTAAGGTAACAAAAGACAGTGAAGACGTGCCTTCCGCTAAAGGTGAAATACACAGGCGTCTGCACAAAGCTATGCTTCGATATCACGACCCCAAAAACTTCGCGCAAATTCGTGAAGCCCTTAAACGTATGGGTCGCGAAGACTTAATAGGCCGGGGTGCACAGCATTTAGTGCCACCAGAAACCGCGGATGAGAAACGTAAAAAAGCGGCGAAAGGTAGAAATGGGGAACGTGCGTTAACCAAACACACCGGTTTACCGCCAAGTTTCCAACGCAAAGGTCGTGGTAAAAATAATGCCGCTGGTGCTTCTACTGAGAATAGAGGCGGAAAAAATGCCGGTCGCGATAACGCCACTTCTAACAGAAGTGGCGGCAGAAACAGCGGACAAAACTCGCCTAGTTCACAGCGAAGAGGGAAACCAACAGCAAAACGCTAGTTTCCCCTATCGCTAAATACTAACGATTTGTTACTTATTTCTTGTAGGCACTTTTTGTAGGCACAGCAACACCTTTGCTGTGCCACTTAAATACCACAAAGATTAAGTCTACTTCTCCGGTATTTTTTACTCCGTGTTCATCCCAAGGGGCGGCGTACAACATATCCCCCGTGTTTGCCTTAAACACTTCACCTTCTACGCTCCATTCCCCACTGCCCTGTGTCACTAATAGAAACTCTTCGTCACTATGTTCGTGAGGTGGGTGTATTTCTACGCCAGGTTTAATCACTGCCATCCCCGCCAATGATTGGCTTGTGCCAAAGGTTTCATCATTGTGGTAACTATAAAATATCCAGCCTTCGCCCTCATCAATGGCTGCATTAGCCTGTGGGATAACCTGTGTTTTGAAACTGTTTTCAGAGATTACTTTGTCGGTGTCATTCTTCTTGACCACAAGAGTATCTGCCGCAAGCGCAGCAGAAACACTGCCTAAAATACATAAAATAACAGATAGCACTACAGGTAAATTACGCTTCATTCATCATCTCCCTTTGGTAAATTTGCTTTTTTAATTACCGCCACATGAGGGGCAGTCAAACTGCTAATGTATAGCATATCCGTCGTTTCTAACACCCCTGTTGTAAGCGGATAATGTCCCGTTGGGTCTTGTAAATCACTCGTCACATTACCTTGTTCGTTAACTTTTATTACATGGCCGTAGGCTTTTGCTTTAGGGCGCAGTGAAACAGGCAGTCGTTGTACCACTTTACGTAAAAAGGGAGCGTTGGATAAATCGTCTAACGAGGCGGAACGAGGTGAAGCAAACCCTACCCAGTAACCGCCGTCTGGCGCTGTGGCAATATTATCGGGAAAGCCAGGTAAGTTATCGATGAACACATCCACCAAACCTGATTTAGGCCCAGAAATGAAGTAACGTAACACGCGGTAGCTGCCTGTTTCGTTCACTAATACAGACTGCTGGTTTTGGCTGATGGCAACCCCATTAGCAAAAATTAACCCGTCCATTAATACCCTAGTGACTCGGGTATCTGGATTGTACGCTAGCAATCGGCCATGACCCTTATGCTCTAAAATCTCTAAGAAGCTGCCGCTTAAGGTGCCGCCATAGGCTTTAGCACTAAATTTAGTGGTGGCGTCAGAAAAATATATCATGCCATTTTCTGCCACATCTACGTCATCAGCATACACAATGGCCGTTCCATCAACGCTGTCTGTTAACAAGGTGATATCGCCCGAGGGTGAAACTGAAAGTAAGCCTAGATAGGCATCTGCCACAATAAGGTTATCATTGGCATCGTACTCCAAGCCTAGTGGTCGGCCGCCAGTGTTTACCCAAGGTGTAAAGTGCGTAGCGTTAGGGGCTAACAGTAAAATGGCACCAGAATGCGTTGCAGTAGCAATAGTGCCATCACTTCGCAGTGCAAAATCCTCGGGCCCGAATTCGTTGCCAAGGGAAAGGCTATCAGAACGGGATAGTGAATCGTTAGTAAGGTGAACGCCGCTGTAACCGCTATCTTCTGGAGCTTCCCAAGCTACAGGTTCAACCGGCACGGGCCAAAGCAGTAAATATCCCATCACTGACAATAAAGCGATGATTAGTATAATTCGCATGCGCTACCTTTTGTAATTCCATCTAAATGTAGAACCGTAGCAATAGCATGTTCTTACTCTAGGGTTAAATTCAGATTGGTGATTATTCAATATGTTTAAACGCTATAGGTAGATAAACCATGACAACACAATGCCCACTAAGTAGGTGAATAAACCTTTATCAAAAGGGTAAGTGATTAGGTTAAGAGGAAAGTAAAAATGAGGACGGAGATAACTTTGAAGGTTTAGATGAAGGCTGAGATGCTGATTAAGCTGAAGGTTTAGGTAAAAAACAAAAGTTAGACACAAAAAACGCGTCTTTCACTTAGTTATATAAACTAAATAAAAGACGCGCTGTATTCGTTCACACGACAAACCTATTAATGTTTATCGGATAGTGCTTTTAAGCCATAGGCGATTGAGGCGCATGAGATTTTGACGTGCTCTGGTGAGTATCTTCATCGCTATTAGTTTCGTTACCACTATGACCATTTGGGGTTGCTGCCTGATTTTCTTTTCGAAAATTCAACAATAGAGTTTCACGCTTAAGCAAAGTGTTACCTCGAAAAATACTCCACACCACATATATCAGCATGGGTATGTTTAATTGCAACGATGCCACCGATAGTGCATGTTCCCCGTTCACAGCGCTATAAATAAATAAAAGCAATAACACACTGATACCTGAAATTATCAGCCACACTGGTTTGGTAAGTCTTTTGACGGCGACCGTAAGCGCTACGTTTAAAACCATTATTCCCCAGAATACTGCAATTAACGAACCCGCGAAGAACATGTCTGCTATTGCCGTGAATGCTAATGCACTCACACTGCCCCACACCGTGCAATACCATAACCGTGTGGCCAGCACAGGATGGGCTTTTTTAGATAACCATACTTCCATTCCCGATACGCACAACATGGTTAGCATAATACCCAAAACAAAATACAGCACTTTACTTGGTATCCCTGCAAAATCGCCAAAGTGAAGGCGGTAGACCGCCCACAACAATTGCTTACCCCATACGCCATCATCGTAACCGGCAGTACCTAAATAATTACCTGCAGTATCAAATCGGTATGCTTCACCGTAAATCAGTCGTCCCGGAACTTGCGCATAAATTTCGATGAATTGTTCTGGCTTGTTCACCTCGTGAACAGTCACAAATATAAGCGGGTTTTCTGGCGCTATGGTTTTCATTTGCGCGATGGCTTTGCCTATTTCAGGTTTGCCCTCTTGCGCTTCAATGACAGGATCGGGCGTAAATACTTGGTTTATTACCGCTTCCCTGTCGCCACCATAATTTAGTTGTGCCACAAGAACCAGTACAATTCCGGCTAACCCAAAGTACGTTCCCGTCACGCCAATAATCAAATGAAAGGGCGCTGCCCAAAGGCCAAAGCGATTATGTAAATCAATTTGGCTTTGTTGATAATTCCCACCGCGGCGTAACTTAAACGCGTCTCGCGCCAAACGTTTATGCGCTATAATCCCCGTAACAATAAGCGTGCAAATAACCGCACCTAAAGCACTCACAAGAATCATGCCCCAGCTTTTGGGAAGGTTGAGGTATAAATGCAAGTCCACCAACATTTCAGTGAAAAGTACGCTTTCTCTTTCTAGCAAATTCCCCTGTTCATCTGCGAAATATGCTGCATGGTCGTTTTCAACCACTAACCGAGGTATACCTGATGTAGGGAGTACCACAAATAGGTGATCGGTTTCCTCTGGATGTTGAGCTAAAAAGCTGTCCATCGCCTTTTCTACTGCCCCATCATCTAGGGTTTCAAATTCTGGAATATGCGGTTGTTCCCAGCGTTCAAATTCCAAATGGAACACGGCAATAGTGCCTGACAGGCACACTAAAAAAAGGAGTACACTTAAAAATACACCTATCCAACTGTGTGCATTCAGCGCTGATTGTTTTGTTGCTTTATTCATTTTGCTCTCCTAAATCGGCACTGCGTAAAGAACGGCAGTACTGATTGCTGCAACGAGAATGTATGTAATTATTGCGATAACTTTACGCTTAGTGGCTAAATAATGATAAGCGGCAAGCCCCCAGAGAATAGGAAGCAACACAATACTTGATGCTAATTTTCCAGCGGTATCAAAAGGCAGCAACGTGCATATCCCTAGCGCTAGCGTCACATTTATCACTAACAGCAAAACCAACACCACACATGCATGACCTAAATTTCGCATGCTTGATTGCAGTGAAAAGTGCAGTATTTTCGGTTGCGGTATATTTCTAGGCACAGGCAATGTCGATTGGTTTTTACCAATAAAAGGCCACACAAGAATACCGGGTAAACACAATGCATATAAAACCCCAAACTCCCATCCACTGGCATAAGACCATATCAGTGCAGATAGAAGCCAGATAACTACGCCTATATAAAGCACCAAAGACTTTTGGCGACGCCAACTTTCATAAACGGCCGCCATAGAGGCAATCGATAGGCTACCTGCTGTCAATAACATCAACATATTTCAAACCTTTTAAAATGAGTAAGTAACACTAGCATTCACCGTTCTGCGCAAGCCTGGGAAACAGTCACCTCTGAATAAACAAGATGTAAGGTATTCTTTGTCTGTTAGATTACGTACGTTAAGCTGAACGTTGAGGTTGTCTGAAAACTGATAGGCCGCCATTAGGTCTGCCAGAGCATAACTAGGTGTTTCATAACGTAGGGCTGCATTTTCTGATACAGATTTCCCTACATAACGAACTCCGCCACCAAGCGTGACATCGGCAAGAATTTCAGGCGTCCAACTTAACCATAGTGAGGCATTACTGTCTGGCTGTGCAGAGAGGTCGAAGCCATTTGGATCCTCAGCATCCATGATAGAAGCTGCAAATTGTGCTGATACTTGCCCCCATTGCACACGTCCCTCCAATTCTACGCCATCTATCTTAGTTATACCTTGTTGCTGACTTGCATCAGTTGGCAGACTATTCGGGTTAGGAAGATTAGAAATTTCGATATTGTAATATGACAACGTCATATAGCCTGGCAATTCGGAAAATGCATATTTCACCCCAGCTTCGAACTGACGCCCTTCTTCTGGCTTAAGCTGATTATCGTTATCATCTAGCCCAACGACAGTTTCAAACGACTCAGCGTAGCTCAAGTAAGGTGAAATGCCATTATCGAAACGATACAAGACGCCCGCAGAGTATGAAGTTTGAGAGTCATTTTGCTCGGAAGCACCATTATCGTTATCCACCCTGTCGTGGCGAAGGCCTAGCGTAACGCGCCACTGGTTGTAACTGATGTGGTCTGAAAGATAAAAGCCCGTATCTGTAACATTTTGCTCTGGGCTATCGTTATAAATGGCATCGAAAATAGCTTGTTCGGGTGCCCCAGTGTAGATGGGGTTAGCTAAATCTAATATATAACGGAAGTCGCCCTGAAGTACGCCACCGCCTGCGTAGTATGCGGAGTTCGCATCAGTATCAACATTCTGATATTGAATACCACCCAATATTTCATGTTCAAACATTCCGGTTTCAACGAGTTTATTTAGGCGAATATCGACCGCATGTTGATTAAAAGTATTATCAGCTTGATAAAAGGTGCGGGCAACATAAGTATCAGTGGGTGCTACCGGTGCCCCAATAAACGCATTTAGATAGCGTGAGCCGCCAGTAAATGTTGGCCAGGCTTGGTGGTAATCTGCCTCACCATCGCGCCATAATGCCGTAAAAGACATAGACGTGGTATCGTTGAAGATATGCTCCCCTAATAATGTTACCTGATTAGACTCAGTTTCAAATTTGTTGAAACCTGGCTCACCCGCATAGACGTCTTGGTCAGGTAGATAACTGCCATCAGCCAAGGGCAAGAGTGTTCCTTCAACCGGAATAAACTGCGCCGCCGTGTCACTGTCTGTGTTTTGGAACAAGCCAATCAAGGTCAATGTCGTATTGTCAGAAGGGAGAAAAGACACTGAAGGCATGAATACTTGGGTGTCGTCATTAACATGGTCGACTTGGGTGTTCGCGTCTCGATATACACCAACGAATCTGCCCAACCATTTTTCGTCTTCGCTAAGAGTAGCGTTTAAGTCAACGCTCACTTGTGCTCTATCAAACGAGCCATAACTACCCACTATTTCGCTTCCCTTTCCGAGTGTAGGTGTTTTAGATACATAATTTACAATGCCGCCTGGTGAACCTTGCCCATAAAGTACAGACGCTGGACCTTTGAGTAGTTCAACCTGCTCCATGGTGTATATCTCGGCGCGGGTCGAGTTATAGTTGCCAAAGAGTTCTTGAATAGAGTCCCTATAACGAGGAATACTTAATCCACGCGATGATATAGAATCTACCCGAGTGGCAAATCCGTAGGATTCCCCTGTGACGCCCGCCATGTAGGTCGCTGACTGAGAAAGGTTTAGCACACCTTTGAGTTTGAGATCCATCTCAGATTCAATAGAAATAGTTCTCGCTAAATCTACAATTGGCGTATTTGTTTTTGTTGCACCAAATGGGCTACGTTTACTGACAATTTCAACTTTTTCTATATCACTTTCAGCGATATCTGAACTTTGTTGTGCAAATACAAATTGAGGGAAAACAGTATGTGAAAGCGCCACTAGTGTGGCTAAGGTAATGGGTGAGTGCTTCATTAATTATTATGCTTATTAGTAGAGTCGCGTTTATATTTGCCGATAATTTACCAAAATAACAACAATAATGAAAATAAAAACTATTCCTATTTGCATGATTTTAACGCTACGATCAAAAAAGCTGACGATTTACGTCAGCTTTTTTATTTGTGGCGTTTTAAAAGCGCTAAGCCGCTTGTGTTTCTTCTTCCATTTCAATAACTTCATGGCTTAGCAAGTATTCAAATGCTGCTAGTGATGCTTTTGCGCCCTCACCCATTGAAATAACAATCTGCTTATATGGCACCGTTGTTACGTCGCCCGCCGCGAAGATGCCTGGCGCTGATGTATTGCATTTCGTATCAATCACAATTTCGCCGTACTTACTCATGTCTACTACACCTTCCATGAATTGGCTATTTGGTACTAAACCAATTTGTACGAACACGCCCGATAGTGGAAGCGAGTGTAATTCGTTAGTATTGCGATCTTGATACTCAATAGCATTAACTTTACCGTTTTCGGCGGTAATCTGATGAGTAGCAGCATTTCGAATAATCGTGATATTTTCACGCTTTTCAGCTTGGTCAATCAGTACTTGGTCAGCTTTAAGTTGTGGCATGAATTCAAATACCGTTACCGATTTCACAATACCCGCCAAATCAAGCGCCGCTTCTATACCCGAGTTACCACCACCAATAACTGCAACGTCTTTACCTTTAAAGAAAGGACCATCACAGTGTGGGCAGTACGCCACGCCATTACCTACGTTTTCTTTCTCACCTGGGACACCAAGTTCTCTCCAACGTGCGCCAGTGGCTACAACGATTGAACGAGTGCGAATTTGTTCGCCAGACGATAATGTAATGGTTTTAACATTACCCTGTTCTACAGAATCTACACGAACATGCTCTTTAAGCGTGATATCGTAATCGTTCATGTGCTCCATTAAATTACCTACAAGCTCAGGGCCGGTAGTTTTAGATACTGAGATAAGGTTCTCAATACCCATAGTATCTTTCACCTGACCACCGAAACGATCGGCAACCACAGTCACTTTTAAGCCTTTACGTGCGCTGTATATCGCTGATGCCACACCCGCTGGACCACCACCAATTACGGTAACGTCTTGTAACGGTAACGACTCACCCTTGTTCGCCTCTTTTAGCGAAGGGTCACGTTCGATAAGTTTGTCGATAAGCACCGATGCATCTACCTTACCGTTAGCAAACAGCTCGCCATTAAGGTAAACACTTGGAACACCTTGAATGTCACGCTCTGCTACTACATTTTGATACAAACCACCGTCAATCATTTCAGACGTAATGTTTGGATTAAGTAGCGCAAATTGGTTAAGCGCCTGAACTACTTCTGGGCAGTTGTGGCAGCTTAAGCTAATAAATACTTCGAAGTTAAGTTCTTCTTTAACGCCTTTAACAATCGCTTTTACGCTGTCATCAATTTTAAGCTCGGTACCTGATGCGTGAAGCATACCTAAGATAAGCGAGTTAAATTCATGACCGCCAGGGATACCAGAAAAGCGAATGCCTGTGTCTTCACCATCAGCTTCTAATAAAAAGCTGATAGAGCTGCGTAGTACACCATTGGTGTCACGCTCTTCAAGGCTTAATTTGTCACTTACACCAGCAATGTCGGACAGAAACGACACAAGCTCTTCACGCTTGCTGTGTTCACCGGTCTGTACGACGAAGGTTACGTTTTTCTGCATTGACTCAGCATAGCCTTTCAACGCTTGTAAAATTTCTTTAGTTAACACGGTAGTCTGCCTTATTTTCGACACGCCGATCCCCGCCAACCATTTTTCAGGCTAACAACATAAGCAGGAATTGGAAATTAATTAGATAGGGAGCGGAGACCCACTCCCATTACTTACTTATAAATTACTTATAAGTGCTAAGCAGTTGCTTAGATTTTGCCTACTAGGTCAAGAGAAGGTGCTAGTGTAGCTTCGCCTTCTTTCCATTTAGCTGGGCAAACTTCACCTGGGTGAGAAGCAACGTACTGAGCAGCTTTGATTTTACGAACTAGGTCGTCTGCATCACGGCCGATACCTTCAGAAGTAATTTCCATCGCTTGAACGATGCCTTCTGGGTCAACAACAAATGTTGCACGGTCAGCAAGACCCATAGTTTCACGCATACAATCGAAGTTGCGAGTGATTTCACCAGTAGGGTCGCCAATCATTGCAAACTTGATTTTGTTGATAGTGTCAGACGAATCATGCCACGCTTTGTGAGTGAAGTGAGTGTCAGTAGATACTGAGAATACTTCTACGCCACGAGACTGAAGCTCTTCGTACTTATCAGCAATGTCGCCAAGTTCAGTTGGGCATACAAATGTGAAATCTGCTGGATAGAAAACAAATACTGCCCACTTACCGCTGATATCTTCGCTGCTTACTTCGATGAACTCGCCGTCTTTAAATGCATTTGCTTTGAACGGTTTGATAGCAGTGTTAATTAATGCCATGTTTACTTTCTCCATTTAGTGAGTGTTGTTTTATACTTACGACTCTTAGTCTGTAAATACAAACAGTACGAAAATTTACAAAGCCCATTTTGTTACCAGCACATTGCTGTTGTGCAAAATCGACTTCGTTGAAACTGGTGATAAGAATAGCGCGCTTTTTTTAAAAAAACTAATTGGTATTTTTGAATGTTTCAATCAAATTTACCAATCAATAATATAAATTAATCGCAAAAATCCCGAACAAGCGAAATTTCTCACATTCCACCTCCCCACGCAAGCCTCGCATTCAAAAACCAATAAAGGTAATGTTAACGCCATCATTGTTACAACGGCATGGCAGTTATGGATCGCGCGAAATTTCTTAATCAAGAAATTGCTAGAATTGATGGCATCCCACCTTCTCCCCACTTAGCTAAACATTTGAAAATGGCTCAAAGCCCCTTCGTGTTTTACCGCGGTAGCGCACAACTATTTTATGCCGATTTAGCCAATCACCATCTAGTAGTGCCAGAGGCATGCTTTTCGATGTCACTAACCAGTGTAATGGGTGATTGCCACACGTCTAATTTTGGGTTTCTTACTGAGGAAGGCTCTCACGGTGACACCGTTATTTTTACGCCAAACGATTTTGATGATGCCTGTGTAGGTTATGCACATTGGGATATTCTTCGTTACCTTACTTCTCTGTCTCTTGTAGAAGCCCATTGCAAAGGTATTTCTGAAGGCCGCTTTTTAATAGATGTGCCAGACCCGTTAAAATCTGTGGTAGACACCCACCAGGTTAACCATGCTCAATCTCTGTTTATTCAAGAGTACGTGGCTACGTGCCAGCGGGTTACTGAAAATTCGATGGTTATTAATGAAGCTATGGAACAAGAGCCTGATGGCAAATTGAAAAAATGCTATAACAAAGCATTAGAGCGCTCTTCTTGCGGAGAAAAGTTTGAATCTAAAAGTGCGCTAGCTAAAGCGGTTCATTTAACCCAAGACGGCCTTAAATTTAAACACATCACCGATAAGTACACGCCATTGAGCCCAGTGGAACATCAAGAGGTGTTAAAGGCATTCGCACCTTATATGGATGATGATATCGTCGATATCACCAGCAGAGAAAATGCCGGCACAGGTTCGGTAAATATGCGCCGCTTTTACTTTTTAGTTGGCCCAAAAAAACCGCATAACGCTGAAAGCTTTCGTTACTGCCACATTGTTGAGGTCAAGCAACAACGCAAAGCCGCTCCCTTATTCTATTTCGACAATGTGTGCCCAGTGAATCAATTAAACCCTGCTCACTTAACCGCCCGCAGTCAACGACGAATGCAGCGCCGTCCAGACTTATTGTTAGATGAGGTTATTTGGGACAACGCTCACTGGTTAATTCGCTCACGCCACCACGCAAAAGTAGGATTAGACCCTCATGATATTGGTATGGGAAATAAAGCGCGAAATGGCGACTTTGGTTACTTCGCTAAACTGTGCGGGTACACCCTCGCCTTAGCGCATTGCCGTGGTGACAGACGAAGTACGCGTTTTGCAAAAAGCGCTGTAAAAGCGTTAAACCACCACACTAATAGTGCACTAATCACGAGTGCTAACCATTATGCAAAGCAAGTTATCGATGATCACAGTTGGTTTTGCGATACGCTAAAAAATACTTAATACGGAAGTTTATTGTCTTGTGACAACGCGAGCGCATTGAAAACTTTTTAGTCGTTGTAGGGTTATTTATAGATGCCGAAATGCCTTTTATGACGAGCTAATGTCATAAATAACCTTATTTAAATGATTTAACCCATTGATTATAATTACTTAATTAAAAATAAACTTGAATAACGTTAAGTCATTCCTGCGTTGACATTATAGTTATAGGCTAGGTCTAGCAATAACAAAGAGGGTCTGCTTTGACAGACCTAATAATAAAAGACCTAAGAGGGAAACAACCAGTGAAAACTTCATTGTCACTAATAACAGCAGGTATTCTTACTGCATTTTCGGCCAATGCCAGCGACTTAGTTATCAGCGGTGTTGTTGATGCGTCACTTACCGGTGGCCTTCCAAAAGCTGTTGAGCTTTACGTTGTAAACGATATTGCCGACTTATCAGTATACGGGCTTGGCTCAGCCAACAATGGCGGCGGTACTGATGGCGTAGAATTTACTTTCCCAGCAGATAGCGCCTCAGCGGGTAGCTATATTTATGTCGCATCTGAAATTGATGGTTTTACTGAATTTTTCGGTTATGCACCAGATTACGATACTTCGGCCATGGGTATTAATGGCGATGATGCGGTAGAGCTTTTCGAAAACGAAGCCGTTGTTGATACTTTCGGTGACATTGATGTTGATGGTAATGGCACAGCGTGGGAATACCTAGACGGCTGGGCTTACCGAAAAGATGGTTCAGTCGCCAATGGCGGTACTTTCTCGTCTGACAACTGGACTTACAGTGGCGTTGACGCATTAGACGATGCTGCGACCAATGCTGCCGCAACTACGCCCTTCCCTGAAGGTACTTTTAGTACTGAAGGCGGCGGTGATGATGAAGTTCCACCAGAAGAGCCAGTAATCGAGCTAGGCGTTTGTGCTGATGCAGCAACGCTTATTAGCACCATTCAAGGTAGTGGCGATGCGTCAGAAGAAGTAGGCAACGGGCATATCGTTGAAGCCATTGTTACTGGCATGGGTGCGGGCGGTTTCTTCCTACAAGAAGAAACGGCTGATAGCGATGGTGATGATGCTACTTCTGAAGGTATTTTCGTTAGCGGTAGTACTACCATTGCGGTAGGTAACGTTGCTCGCCTATACGGTGAAGTAGTTGAAAATTACGGCATGACTACGCTAAACCTGGACAGCGATGTAACTGCCCTAGATTGTGGCGCAAGCGATGACGTTCTGATGACGACTATCGATATGCCTTTCGATTATTCTCTTGAGCCGTTTGAAGGCATGTTAGCTTCTGTTGTTGACGCTACGGTAACGAGCACAAACGATTTATGGCGTTACGGTGAAATTCAAGTAAGTGACGGCGTCAAACGCCAGCCTAGCGACGTTGCAGCACCACTTTCAGATGCATACGTTGAAGCAGTTGCCGCTTCAGAAGCTAGCTTACTTAAAATTGAAGATAACAGCAGCTCTAGTTACCCAGACGCTATTAACTACTTCCCTACCTTTAGCTACGCAAATGCTATTCGTATTGGTGATACTGTGTCTGCCAGCGGCCCGCTAAACTATAGCTTCGGTGCGTTTAGAATTAATCCTACCGATGTGATCACAGTAACCTCTACTCGCGAAGCGAACCCAGTAGTAACTGAAGGTAATTTATCAATTGCTACCTTCAACGTTTTGAACTACTTCAATGGCGAAGTAGATGCAAACGGCGATGTAACCTACGATTTCGATTTAAACCGTGGCGCAGAAGACGAAACTGAATTCGCTTTACAAGAAGCGCGTATCGTTGAAGCCATTGTAGGCTTAAACGCTGACGTGGTTGGCCTAATGGAAATTGAAAACGACGGCTTTGGCGATGACAGTGCTATTGTTAGCTTAGTTGCTGCGGTAAACGCTGAGCTTGCTGATACTGAACAGTACTCGTTTATCAGCACTGCTGATAGCACAGCAATTGGTACTGATGCTATTACTGTTGGTTTGTTATACCGCGCTGCTATTGTAACGCCTGAAGGTGATGCACAAGTAGTAGACATGCCAATTCAGCAAATTGATGAAGATAGCGTGGCACAAATGCGTCCTTCTTTAATTCAATCTTTTGCCCATGTTGAAAGTGGAAAAACATTTGCAGTTGCTGTTAACCACTTTAAATCGAAAGGTTCACAGTGTGGTGAAGATATTGCTGAAGACGTAAGCGAAACTGATGCTATTCAAGGTAGCTGTAACGCGCTTCGTGTTTCTGCTGCTATTACCCTTGGTGAAGCACTAAGCGATGATAGCTTACCAGAGCGTATTCTAGTATTAGGTGATTTGAACTCATACAGTGCTGAAGATCCTGTTGCTGTTCTTACCGACTACACAGCAGAAACTCAAGGCTACACGGTAATGACCGCAGCTAACACAGGTATGGATGACGGTGCCTCTGTAGAAGTAACGGCCAACTATGGTTACGTTAACCTTGCAGAAGAGTTTGATGCTGAAGGTTACTCTTACTGGTTTTATGGTACAGAGCAAGTAGGTAGCTTAGACCATGTACTTGCAAGTGAAACCATGCTTGCTGATGCGGTAGACGGTGCACATTGGAGCATTAACTCTCCTGAAGTTTACCAATTCCAGTACGACCAAGCGCTTTCTTACTACCCTGATGAAGACGGCTATGCATTTACTGATGTAGGTCCATTCCGCAGCTCAGATCACGACCCGTTCATTGCAACCTTCAACTTAGAAGCAGAATTACCTGATGAAGCTGATCCTATTGAAGATGACAACGATTCAGGCGGCTCTATGGGTTTCATCTTAGCATTAATGGCTGGTGTTCTAACCTTTCGCCGCCGTTCAGCTAAGTAAATTCATCAAACGTAACCACCACAAATAAACGCTGGCGGTTTATAAATTAAAAAAGGGGATGGTTTAAAAACCATCCCCTTTTTATATGTACTTTGTATCTGCTCTGTATCCGTGTATTGCCCTATTGACGCATGGCTTAATTTACGCAGGCAGATTTATTGCCCGCTTTATTCATTTATGGTGTAGGGTGACCAAGAACGCCTAAGGCTTCTTTGTCCTGTGGTGCTTCTACCTCGAGCCCCAACTTATCGATATACTGATCGCGCTTTTCCGCTTGTGAAGATGATAACTTTTCATTGGTTAACATACGTGCTGCCAGTGTGACCACTTCCAACTGCTCATCATTTAATGGCTGAGTACTGTGCAGTTGAAGCAACACCTTCATTAAACTCAATGCAATTTGTTTGTCTTTAGGCGAAATAGTAAGTGCTTGTCGCAAGTTATTGTAAGCAGGCTGCAACCGGTTCTCTTTATAGTGCACCGTAGCCATGTTCTTCAATTCTTTAGTCGTGAACTGTATCTCAGTGCGTTCAATAGACTCTTGTTTGAGATATTCATCGACGACTTGGGAAGAAAAGGTATCACCCTCAATTTGCGTTTTAAGCTTTTCTAAAATACTGATGCACTGCTCACGCATGCCTAGCTCATGAAAGGCTTTCATTTTGTCTAGGTTATCTTCCATCGATTGCCCAGTAGTATGCACTGAACTGGCGTTCATGATTTCTTCAGCCGACTTCTTTTGATTTCGAAGGCACAACATACGCGCTTTAATAACATCAATTTGATCGCCAAGTTGGGTTTGCACCCCTTTTTGCTGACTGATCTCTTCTAAATCACTTTGCGCCCGTTGTATGTATCTATCGCCTTCCCCAGCACCAAGGCTAGTGGCTAAATCGATGGTAGATCGAATTACATTTAAAGAAAGCTCAGGTGAGTCATGAATAGAATTTTTGGCAAACTTCGCCATATTTTGAACTGCAGACAACTGACCTACTTTGTCGTGGTTAAGCCTAGCCAAATCCCACAATCGTTTATTACGTTCAATATTACGAGGTGCTAACTTACTCGCTTGTTTCATTTGCTCGTAAGCCAACTCGAACTGCTCTTTTTCAATAAAGTACTGTGCTAGCAAGTCGTAGGTTAAAAACCGAGTGTCTGGACGTAGTAATAAATCTTCAACCAAGAGTTGAGCTTCTTCTAGCTCATCCTGACGCAATAACGAACGGGCTAAACCAATATGCACCCACGCATGATCCATGGTTTGCAGTAGTTCACGGTAATAATTTTCAGACGTTTCATAGTCACGCAGTTGCAGCAAACATTCGCCAATAAGGCGCCTAATTCTGGGGTGATAGTCGGATAGTGATACGTCTTTTAATTGGCGCTCTGCATAGTACATCGCAGTAGAATAGTCGCCAACCTTCATGCAATGCAGCATTTTATGAAGCTTATAGCGTATCTGGAGTAAGTAATTTAAACGAGACTCAATACTGCTAGGCTTTAATGGTTTCACCCAGAAATCGTCAGGCTGCAACTCAACAATACAATTAACCAATTCTGGCGACGTTTCAGCACTTAGAAAGATAACCGTGGTGGTGTCATTGATATGATTTAAGTGCTTAAGCTCTTCGAATAAATGAAAACCGTCTTTATCGTGACTCACATTGAATGCAAGCAGCACAAAGTCAAAACGCTTTTCTTCACACAAACGAATAGCGTGAAAGGCATTAAATGCACTCACTACATGTTTGATACCAATAGCATGCAACGCAGAGGCTACTACATCGTGCACTAAACCCTGGTTGTCGATAACCAGAACGCGCAAATCCTCTTTTGAGGTGGGGGCAGGAATTTTTTCCAACATTCAACCAATCACTTTTCTTCTTATCCCTAAGACTTACCGTAGTTACCACATCTGTTAAATGGAGGGTTTAACTATCTACGATATTATAAGCCAATAACCTACTGTTGGGGTTTAACAGTAACTGCATCACTTGGGAATTATACTTTTGACTTATAGTCTTGATACTAGCATTAGAAGCAAGGGTTTAGCCATAGGTGAATTACTTTGGTGGATCAATATTTTCATTAATACTGGTATTCAACCTAAACCACCCCGCAACTGAATGTCGTTCACGTTTTGCGGTGAGTACCTCATGTGGAAACACCTCACTCAGAAAAATGGCGATAGTGCCCTTTTCAGGTAATACCTTCACACCAATGTTATCTTGTTCATTAGCATATAATACTAACTCGCCACCATCGGTCGCTTGCCAATCATCATTCAAATAGGTCACCACCGACAACATTCGATTACTTTGGCCTTTGAAAGCATCGTAGTGACGTTTGTAAAAATTACCCGGCGCGTAACAGGCAAAGTGGCTCTCGAACGAAAATAACCCCATGAACAAATGGCGATTAATATAGAGCCTTAACGCTTCACACCATTCTAGCCACAACTGCCCTTCTGACGACGAGCCGTCTATCCAACATATCTCATCGCTTCTCACTTTTTCATGGTGTTGAAATTGTTGAGCCCGACCAATGCCCGCGCGCCGATATGCTTGCTTAGACAATGTATCTTGGCAGGCGACCAATGCATCTATAACAAACTCTGGTACGCCTAATGGCCTAATACTAAAGCCCTTTTCGTGTAAATCGCTGACGATATTAGTGAAATAATTTTCATCAAAAACATAAAGGGGTGAAGGTAAATCTAACGAGAAACGTTCCATGCTTGATTCTGGCTCTGCGCAGCAGTAGCGCGAGTAAACGGATGCGGGTTTATACGCTTAAGTGACTAGTGCAGCAAGCAATAAATGAACAGTTTACGAACAATATTAAAAGACCTAATCACCCTAGTTGTAACACATTGGTTTTAATAGGAATAAAACTTGCTTTAAAAACGTGTTCACACAAAAATTAATACCGTTAGCCCCACGGAAATAATTATGCTCAAATATGAAAAACAACCACCGGTGGTAAAGGCATGAGTCAGGATCAAACAGTCATTGAAGAAACCGAACATCATTTAGCGCTGCGTAATTTGCGCCTAGATGATTACAACGACGTAAAAGCGTTAATGGATAACGTGTATGCAAACGTTGGAGGTGCTTGGCCTTATAACAACTTTAAGGCACAAGTCACCACATTCCCAGAAGGTCAAATTTGTATTGAAGACAAAGGCAAGGTGGTGGCCTTTGCTATCTCGGTTATAGTGGATTACGACCAATTCGGTGACAAACACAGTTACGATGAAATTACTGGCGATGCTTATCTTACTACTCACGATCCAAACGGGGATGTGTTGTACGGCGTTGAAGTTATTGTCTGCCCCGACTATCGAGGGCTGAGACTAGGCCGGCGTTTGTACGAGGCACGTAAAGAGCTTTGCAGGAACTTGAACCTGAAGTCAATTATGGCTGGCGGGCGTATTCCTACTTATAAAAATTACGCAAAAGAACTGTCGCCCTATGAATACATTGAACAGGTTAAATCTAAAGACATTTACGATCCTATTCTTACTTTTCAGCTATCGAATGGTTTTGAAGTAAAACAGGTACTCAGTGCCTATTTGCCTGAGGACGAAGCTTCGAAAGGCTATGCCACGCTACTGCAATGGCACAATATTTATTATGAGCCTAATAATCCATCGCTTATCACTGGCCGTAAGTCGAGCGCCCGTATCGGTTGCATTCAATGGCAAATGCGTTACTTCAATAATGTGGAAGAACTTCTTCAGCAAGTTGAATATTTTGTGGACGCGTTGTCGGATTATTCCTGCGATGTGGCATTGTTTCCTGAATTTTTTAACGCACCGTTAATGGGGCTAAGCCCGTCTGATACTTCAATTGATGCAATATGGCACTTAGCCACCTATACCGATGAAATTCTAACTTCTATTTCGCATCTTGCCGTGTCGTACAATATCACTATTATCGCCGGCTCCATGCCTGTGGTAGAAGAAGATGAGCTATACAATGTTAGCTATATTTGTAAGCGCGATGGCACCATAGAAAGTCAATACAAACTACACCTTACTCCTCACGAAAAGAAAGATTGGATAATGAAAGGCGGTAATAGCCTTAAAGTATTTGATACAGATTTCGGCAAAATTGGGGTACTGATATGTTACGACGTAGAATTCCCTGAACTTGCAAGGTTGCTGTCTGAGCAAGAAATGCAGATTCTATTTGTTCCTTTTTGGACAGATACCAAGAACGGCTATTTACGGGTTAGACGTTGTGCCCAAGCTCGCGCTATTGAAAATGAATGTTATGTGGCTATAGCAGGCAGTGTAGGTAACTTACCTAAAGTAGACAATGTTGATATTCAATACGGTCAAACTGCAGTGTTTTCACCTAGCGACTTTGCATTCCCCCACGATGCCATTGTGTCAGAAACCACGCCAAATACGGAAATGACGCTGATCGTAGACCTAGACTTAGATAAGCTGACTAAACTTCAAAATGAAGGTTCTGTTAGGAATTATCTAGATCGTCGTCGCGATTTGTATCGTGTAGAATGGTTTGACAGCGATACGTAATCGCCATTGGTATTTATAATTAATTCAATATAATATCGATGTTATTATGCGCTAACAATGATATTTCGGTTACTGCGCCTACATCTAAGTAGGTAGCAGTTAACCCAATGCTTTAACAAGAGAAAATAGAGAACTTATGGCAAATAATTCGAATAATGATGATTTTCCAACTATTCGTTTAGATGATGAAGATCGTCGCGATTATCAAAAAAAGCGTCAGCCTACGCCAACCAAAGCGCCTTCGAATTCCTCATCGCCTACCAGCCCCTCTCCCAAAACCCCAGAAAAAAGCAGTGGTGGCGGTAATGGCCTCTGGGTATTCCTTATCGCACTTATTGCTCTTGGTGCCTGTGGCGGATGTTACTACCTGTACACATTGGTAGAACAACAAAAAGTAGTCGCTTCTCAAGCTGAAAAACGCATTCTTGAATTAGAGAAAAAGCTTTCTGCTACTGGTGAAGAAATGGGTGAGTCTACCGTTGCTTTGCAGGTTAAAGTAAATGAACTGGCCAGTAAGACCAATGATTTGTGGGAACAGATGGACAAACTCTGGGCTTCAGCGTGGCGCCGCAATCAAAAAGAAATTGCTGACTTAGGTGATAGAGTGGGTAACGTTCAAACTGCGCTTCAGGGCAACATTAAGAAGGTTGCCGATGATATGACTAGCCAGCAGAGCCAAGTTGGCTCAGTGAAAAATCAATTGGCTTCTTTGGCTGATGAAATTCTAGCCTTGAATGTTCAACTAGAACAAGTTTCTGGTGATAAACGCAGCAGCGAGCAACAAGTACGCAACTTGTCTGACAAATTATCGGTGTTAGAGCAGCGTAACAGCTCCCTTTCTGGGCGTATTACCAGCCTTGAAAATGAGTTAAGAGAGATAGCCACTAAAGTAGTTTCGCGAAGCACAACGAGTTCTACAAACTCTGCACCATCGTCTGCAGTGAGCGTATCTGAAGGCTAATCTTAGCCTCAAATTTGAATGTATTTTTAAAGGAGCCTATCGGCTCCTTTTTTTGCGCTGATGTTATTAACCATAAGTAGCATATATTCTGTACCCCTTCGATGCTATAAACATTAAATAAGTGGAAAGCCTTGTGTGTTGCTATTTTGAGGCTATTTTTTACTCAAGTAAGAACAGGCTACAACTATGATTTTTCAATCCAGTGCTAATCATATTATCGACAACAATAACGTAAACATTATTGGTTCAGGCACAAAAACTCTTATGCTTGCACATGGATTTGGTTGTGACCAAAACATGTGGAAGTACCTTACCCCCTATCTTGAGCAGAAATACAAAATCGTGCTGTTTGACTATGTGGGCTGCGGAAAATCTAATGTTAGTGCTTTTGATAAATCTCGGTATGAAGAATTAGAAGGGTATGCACAAGATGTTATCGATATTTGTGAAGCGCTTGAGTTAACTGAGGTCACGTTTATTGGCCATTCAGTAAGCGGTATTATTGGTTATCTCGCTTCAGTTATCGCCCCGCAATATTTTTCAAATTTTGTGTTGGTATGCCCCTCTCCTTGTTTCCTGAATTTACCACCAGACTATTTTGGCGGTTTCGAAAAAGAAGACTTGGAAGAGCTTATTAACTTAATGGACAAAAACTATATCGGCTGGGCGAGTTACCTTGCGCCATTAGTGATGGGCGGAGAAAACGACCCCACTTTAGTAAAAGAACTGGAAAGCAGCTTTTGTTCTACCGACCCTAAGTATGCGAAACCTTTTGCAAAGGCCACCTTCTTTTCCGATTATAGAAATATCCTTCCTACAATTTCTTTTCCCTCTCTTATTCTGCAAAGTCGCAGCGACTCATTAGCAGCAGTCGAAGTGGGGAAATATATGCATAAAAAAACACCTTTGTCATCGCTTGAAGTGATTGACGCTCACGGCCATTGTTTGCATATGACAAACCCCGTCACTATTGCAGAAAAAATAGCGCAGTTTGTCTCTTGAATGAGGAACTGCTCGACCTCTTTCCAAGTTTACTTTTAGTGTCGAATTTACGATCCGGAAGCATCGATTACTGCAATAAAGATGCCTTGGAATTTCTCGGCTCTTCACGAGAAGAGGTGGCGGGAAGCAACGTTTCCAGTATTATTTCGCGGGCGAGTTTAATTTTTTTTGAAAGCTATGTAAGACCGTCATTACTCGCGACGGGTAGATTTTCAGAACTTCAAATGACGTTAGTCACTGCGCAGCAAGAACGGTTACCTGTACTGGCAAATGTTACACTGCATGGCGAACAACTCTACTGGTCTATGCATTCAGCTAAAAGCCGCGATAAGCTTTATCAAGAGCTCATAGAAGTAAGAGACAGCTTGGAATTAAAAACCGACGAGCTCACACTACTTTCCCGACTCGACCCGCTTACAAACTTACTTAATCGTCGTGCTGCCTCGGCGGATATTCGTAAGCTACTCGATCAGGTAAATCGAAAATTCGTTCCTGTGTCTTTCTTACTCATTGATATTGATTTCTTTAAAAACATTAACGATAACCACGGTCATGATGTAGGCGACGAGGTTATTGGATTACTATCAAAAACATTAAAATCTGCCACGCGAAAAACTGATGTTGTTGCCCGCTGGGGCGGCGAAGAATTTCTGATAGTGCTATATAACTCAACCCAAGACAATGCCCGACTCTATTGTAAGTATTTGCATGAAAGGATTGCAGAGTTACGTTATTCGCGAGCAGATAGAATTACGGTGAGTATTGGCGTGACGCAAATACCCATGCCGCAACATGACACAGTTTTGCAAGTTGAAACATTAATTAAAGAAGCCGATGACGCGCTTTACCAGGCGAAAGACGACGGCCGAAATCGCACTATCTTCCACACAGACAAACACGCCAAAATCTAGGCGATAACACTCGCTAGCCCCTTATAACTGTAGGCATTAACACTAGGCATTCTACTAGGTATAAACACTAAGTATTCCACTCGGCATTACCACTAGAACGACCAATACCAATCAATCATTATAGGCTGCGCTTTCAGCATTCTCTATACGTGCTTTTGTTGATGGATGAGATTGAAACCAACTATTTTCAGCGCCCTGCTGGTCAGTTTCCAGCGATAATTTACGCATTACTTCTGCAAAGTCAGCGGGATCTCGATGCATTAATTTTAATTTTGAAATAGCAAAGTTGTCAGCCTGCCATTCATGCTTTTGCGAGTATTGATTTTGTACAACACTAGAACCTATACCCATAAAAGACTCAATTGCGCCGCTTAAATCACCGAAAAAGTAACTTATCGCCAAGGTGGCAAATAAAGACTCGGCCACCATTTGCATGGAATGGTTTTGCGCCACATGGCCTATTTCGTGTAACAATATGGCATCAAGTAATGCTTGGTTACCATCTACCAGTGTAACCAAATCATCGGTAAACACTATGGTACCGTCGGGTAACGCAAAAGCATTGGGACCAATGAGCTCGGAATCTCTGAAATGTACCCGTATATTATTCTCAAAACCGGGTTCGCTAACTTGCTCTACAACGGCGTTAAACCCCATCATTAACTGCTCACGTTGCAAATTGGGTAGCGTACTAGGCTCCAGCATAGAATAATCTAGTGCACTTAACGTATGCTGTGAAGCTAGGGTTTTAATGGAGTCAGGTATTTGGTCAGCAAATTTAACGGCCGCCCACGGCATACCTTGTACAAAAATAACGTAGAGTAAAAGTGGTACTAATAAAACACTCGCAACTAACCAAGGCTTTTTCGTTTCCATTTGAGAGATACGACTACCTGCCCCACCATCTAACCACTGATTTAACAGTGGTGATGGCGCACAAACCAGTAAACGGTCGTTAGGTAGGGTAATTTCTCGTGGCAAGTTGCCCAGTTTTGACTTCGCATTAACTTCAGATTGCTGAAACCTTAACGGTTCAGCGCTTTCACCACTGACCAAACTCGTATTAACGACAGTATAACTTTCGTCTATTCCTAGGCCGCTGTCAGAAACACACTGATCCTCGTTTTTGAAACGAATGACCAGTATATTATCTTCAATACTCGCGGTAATAGGTGTAACCGATGAACCTTCTGATTGATATAACTGCCCATCTATCATTAAGCTAGCCTAACGCGACATCAACATCGAACAACGTAGCCGCTTCTTCAGCTGTCGCGCCCACAGAACCGGTATTAATGGACGTAACGCTATCAATACCTGATAACACAGTGACCTCAGTGGCATTAGCAAAGAAATGAGCACTGCGAATTTTCGCCCAGGGAATAGCAAACCCTAAGGAAAGAACAATAGCAATAACGTTGGTGGTTCTAAGCCATATCAGCGGCATTACACCCACATTAGAACTAAACTGCGCCACGTTTGGTATTTCACTATTTTCATAAATATGATTGCGAATTAGGGCGGTATAAAAGCTGGATGAAATAGCAAAAGCAATAAGATACATGCCGATCAGAGCGAGCATCAATAAAGGTGCGCCGTTTTCTAATGTTTCAATAAGGCTACTAAAGCCAAAACCCATTAGACTAGCACCAACGATAAACACTGCCGCGACTATACCCACAGCGCCAAGTGACGCAAGATAGTAAGATCCCGTGCTCAGTTTCGTAGTAAAACTACTGTCACCGAAAGCAGATTCGTCAACTAGGTATTCGTCTACCTTCTTTAGCGCCCATGGCAACATTAAGTACAAAGTAAATAGGCTAACAATAGGCAAAACTACAAAAACCACGAACGCGCCACCAAAGCCGCCGTTAAATTTAAATCGAACATTTCGATAGCCTGTCATGCGCATACTGAAACGTTGACCTAGCACTATCATAAAGGGCGTGAGTAGCATTAAAGCCAACACCATAACTGCGCCTGCAATAGGATTTACTGCACTTAAAATAAAATAACTAGCAAATAAAAACACCGCAATAATACGGCCTTTTAAAATTTGTAATGGATTTGCTAGATAGGAAAATCGATGACCATCAATTTCAGTATTCCCATAAAAATATCGATTGGTTCTTACTTTTGCCCACGCAGAATAGATACCCAGTGTCACAATGGTGAGCAATAGGTTCACCATCCAAATAGAAAAGAATTCTGACGCTGTACCATGAAAGGAAACCTTACCTTTTCTTAAAACACTTGGGGTAGATACTGTGGAGGACGTTTCTGTGGAAGGGTTTCCTGATGATTCAAACTGAACAATTCGCTCTTCTAACTCTTGCGCCCGTTCTGGGTGCTCGATTTCGTCAATTGTAGCGCGAGCTTGCTTTAATTCTTCTAATGAATACGTTGAGTAATCAATCTGTGATGACATAAATCCCTCTTAATTTTAGTAATTTCCATATGCTTAAAGCATTACCAATGCTAAACATACGCAACATTTACTATGGGGGCAATGTTTTACAGACATAAAAAAAGCACCCTAGGGTGCTTTTTTCATTAAAAACTTAAGCTTATCGACGTAGGCCAAGACGCTTAATTAGGTCAAGATAACGCTCAGCGTTCTTGCCTTTAAGGTAGTCTAGAAGCTTACGACGCTGGCTAACCATACGTAGAAGACCGCGACGTGAGTGGTGGTCTTTCTTATGATCAGCAAAATGGCCTTGAAGCTTGTTGATGTTGTGAGTTAACAACGCAACTTGAACTTCAGGTGAACCAGTATCACCTTCTTTTACGCCATAATCAGCAATGATTGTTGCAGTTTCGTCTTTAGTTAGTGACATAACATTCTCCTAAATTATGTCCGGCCGATCACTAATTCAGCCAGACGGAATGAAGCGCGTATTATAATGACAGCGCGCGAGTTAGCAAGGGAAAGTGTAAACTTTATTGGTTGTACACAACCCGTCTTTTGGGATTCACAAAAATATCGCCATTAGAGCCAGCTTGGTCCTTGGGATCCTGAACGCCTTCGCCTACGCCTAAAAACAAACCTTGTTCGTTTTCACCAAAGTAAACTCGGTAAGGCTGGCCAACTACTAATGCTTCGCTACAGGTACCTTTGACACTTTGACCGTTATCGAAACGATGTTTTTCAGCATCATTAATGCAGACTAAAGGAAGTCTACTGACCGCGGTATCCATAGGTATCATAAAGGCATCAAGTGCAGCAAAGTCGCCCTCAGCAAGCGCTTCTTGAGTAGCAATTAGCGTATCAAGAGAGACCATTTTATCCGTTGGGTAATCGGCCACTTCAGTACGATGCAAGCGTGTGACGTAAGCGCCGCACTCAAGGATTTGACCAATATCGTCTACTAACGAGCGAATATAAGTGCCTTTGCTGCATTTAACGCGCATATCCACTTCAGGAAGCGCAATACGCGTGACTTCAAGTTCAAATATTTCTATATCTCTGGCTTCACGCTCAACCGTTATACCCTGACGAGCATAGTGATAAAGAGGCTTGCCTTGGTGTTTTAGTGCCGAAAACATGGAAGGTACCTGCTTGCTCTTCCCTAGGAATTGCAAACACGTGTTTCGTACCGTATCTTCGTCTACTGTCACCGGCTTTTCTTCAACCACTTCACCATCTGCATCAGAGGTAGTAGTACGAATACCTAAGGTTGCGGTAACTTCATAAGTTTTCTCAGCATCTAGCAAAAACTGAGAAAATTTAGTCGCTTCTCCTAAACATAGAGGTAACATTCCGCTGGCGAGAGGGTCTAACGCGCCTGTGTGGCCACCTTTTGAAGCCTTGAACAACCAGCGTACTTTCTGGAGTAGTTGGTTTGAAGAACCGCCTAATGGCTTATCTAGCAATACTATGCCGTTAATATCACGGCCTTTACGACGCCTTGCCATTTATTCCTTCTCATCTGACTCGTCGGTATCTCGTTTTGCGTCATCTGCCGCAACGGTTTGCGATACCAAGTTAGAAATGCGCATACCTTCGATAATTGATTTATCTTCAAAGAAGTGAAGGTGCGGCACAGAGCGCATGCGTAAACGCTTAGCCAAAATACTACGAATAAACGGCTGAAACTCGGCCAGCTGTTTTATTTGTCTTTTGCCTTCTTCTTCTGTGCTGTTATAGATAGTTACGAAAATTTTAGCGTGGGCTAAATCTCGTGTTACATCAACATCAGACACAGTAATCAGCGGCATATCGCCTACGCGGTGTTTGTATTCATTTTGCAGAATGCTAGCCACTTCTTTATGAACTTGCTGTGACACTCTGTCGGTACGTGAAAATTCACGAGCCATAACTTTCTCCTGTCTTTAAATCAGCGATTGTTGCCAGTCACTCTGGTTATTAAACTTCGCCTTGTAAAGCGTAGCTTATAAACAACCTCTTCTCTTTTAGAAAAGTGACAGACAAAAACGGGGGCTTGTGCCCCCGCTTTATTTATACTGATTTAGTTAGGCAATTAGATTTCGCGTTTAACTTCAACGATTTCGAAGACTTCGATTTGGTCTCCAACTTTTACGTCGTTGTAGTTCTTAACGCCGATACCACATTCCATACCGTTACGTACATCTTGTACGTCATCTTTGAAGCGACGTAGAGATTCTAGTTCACCTTCATAGATTACTACGTTTTCACGAAGTACACGGATTGGATTGCTACGCTTAACCACACCTTCTGTAACCATACAACCAGCGATAGCACCAAGCTTAGGCGATTTAAATACATCACGCACTTCAGCCAGACCAATAATTTCTTGTCTGAATTCTGGCGCAAGCATACCGCTCATTGCTGCTTTCACTTCGTCGATTAGGCTATAGATAACGCTGTAGTAACGTAAATCAATTTCTTCAGCTTCTAGTACGCGGCGTGCAGTTGCATCGGCACGAACGTTAAAGCCAAGTACGATAGCGCCAGAAGCCGCTGCCAATGTTGCGTCAGTTTCAGTGATTCCACCTACGCCGCTACCCACAATGTTAACTTTAACTTCTGCCGTTGATAGTTTAATCAACGACTCAGCAATCGCTTCTACAGAACCTTGTACATCAGCTTTAAGTACAATGTTAAGTTCGCTAACGTCGCCTGCTTCCATGTTTGCAAACATGTTTTCAAGCTTCGCTTTTTGCTGACGAGCAAGTTTAAGCTCACGCTTCTTCTGATGACGCTTAGCCGCTACTTCACGTGCTTTACGCTCATCTTTAACCACTGCTGCATCTTCACCGGCTACTGGAACACCAGATAGACCTAGTACTTCAACAGGTGTAGATGGGCCCGCTAACTTAAGCTCTTGACCATGCTCATCGCGCATTGCACGAACACGTCCGTACTCTTCGCCACATAGTAGGATATCACCGGCTTTCAGCTCACCTTCTTGTATAAGTACTGAAGCTACTGGACCACGACCTTTATCAAGACGTGATTCAATAACGATACCGCGACCTGGACCTTTAGCTACCGCTTGTAGATCTAATAACTCAGCTTGAAGGTTAATGGCTTCTAGAAGACCATCCACACCCATACCGGTTTTAGCAGAAACGTTACAGAACTGGTGCTCACCGCCCCACTCTTCTGAAATAACTTCCAGTTGAGAAAGCTCAGTTTTAACACGATCTGGATCGGCTGACTCTTTATCCATCTTGTTCACGGCAATGATTAACGGTACGCCTGCTGCACGAGCATGCTGAACCGCTTCTTTTGTTTGTGGCATTACGCCATCGTCTGCCGCAACAACCAAGATAACGATATCTGTAGCCGTTGCTCCACGAGCACGCATTGCAGTAAACGCGGCGTGTCCAGGAGTATCTAAAAAGGTAATTTCGCCATTATCAGTTTGTACTTTATAAGCACCGATATGCTGAGTAATACCACCCGCTTCACCGTCTGCCACTTTCGCGCGACGAATGTAATCAAGTAGTGATGTCTTACCGTGGTCAACGTGACCCATGATAGTAACAACAGGTGCACGTGATGTTTTATCACCGCCTGTACCATCATCAGCTAACAATTCTTCTTCAAGCGCGTTGTCGTTAACCAGTTCAAATTTATGACCCATTTCTTCAACAACAAGCACTGCTGTGTCTTGGTCAAGAACCTGGTTAATTGTCGCCATCTCACCCATTTTCATCATGGTTTTGATAACTTCGTTCGACTTAATCGCTAACTTGCTAGCAAGTTCGCCAACAGTGATAGTTTCACCTAACTTAACGATACGCTCTACTGGTTGAGCTGGCTTGTTGAAGCCTTGCTTCAAGTGCTCACCCGCATTACGCTTAGATTTTCTGCGACGACGTGAAGAACGCTCAACTTGGGCGTCTTGTTCGTCTTCAGCTTCTTGAGCATAACGGTTTGAATGTAAGTGAACTTCTTCAGCTTCTGCTTTCTTACGTGCTTCAGCTTCTTCTTTCCAACGTCGCTCGTTTTCTTCTGCTAATTTACGTGCTTCATCAGCCGCTTTCTTAGCATCTTCTTCAAGCTTCTTCTGCGCTTCTTCTTCTTGCGCTTTACGAAGACGTTCTTCTTCCTGACGAGCAGCTTCTTGAGCAGCTTTTTCTTCAGCCGACATTTCAGGCTCGTCTTTTTTGCGTGCTTCAGCGTCTTTCTTAGCTTGCTCAACGCGACGTGCACGTTCTTCTTCAGCAGCTTTTCTTGACTCTTCCGCTTTACGCGCTTTTTCTTCAGCAGCTTGTTTTGCTTCAGCAGCAGCTTTTTCTTCTGCTTCACGCTTCAAACGTGCTTCTTCAGCTAACTTCGCTTCTTCTTCCGCTAGGCGTTGTTGCTCTTCAGCATCAGTACGCTTAACGTATGTACGCTTCTTACGTACTTCAACTTTTACTTCTTTAGACTTGCCTACGCTAATAGTACTGGTTGTCTTGCGTTTAAGTGTCATGCGCTGTGGTTCGGACGCGCTGCCGTGTTGCTTACTTAAATGATCCAACAGTTTCTTTTTCTCTTCTTCAGTAACCTGAGCGCCGGCATTCTTTGTAATACCCGCGTCTTTAAACTGGCCAACCAATCGGTCAACGGTCGTACCAATGTCGCTGGCGAGCTTTTCAATAGATACATCTGCCATTACGTATTATTCCCCCTGTTGACCTTTACTCTTCATTGAACCAAACGATATTACGTGCTGCCATAATCAGCGCACCCGCAGTTGCTTCGTCTAGTTCATCAATATCACTAATTTCATCTGTGCCCTGCTCGGCCAGTTCTTCAAGGTCGGTAATGCCGCGGCTGGCCAACACATAGGCCACGTGCTTACTCATTCCTTCAAGGCCTAGTAAGGCTTCGGTAGGCTCTGCGCCTTCAAGCGATTCTTCGTTTGCTAATGCACGGGTCGTAAGGAATGCACGTGCACGATTACGCAATTCTTCAACGGTATCTTCATCAAGTCCGTCAATGGCAAGAAGCTCGCTTGCTGGCACGTATGCCACTTCTTCCAATGTGGTGAAACCTTCATCAACCAACATAGCAGCAAACTCTTCGTCTACATCTAAGCCAGCGGTAAAGATGTTCAACACTTTCGCGTTTTCTTCTTCATGTTTCTTGTTCAGATCTTCTACTGTCATCACGTTCAATTCCCAACCAGTTAACTGGCTAGCAAGGCGAACGTTTTGACCGCTACGACCGATTGCCTGAGCAAGGTTGTCAGCTTCTACGGCTACATCCATCATGTGACTGTCTTCGTCCACAACAATAGAGGCAACTTCTGCAGGGGCCATGGCGTTAATAACAAACTGTGCAGAGTTTTCATCCCACAATACGATATCAACACGCTCACCACCCAATTCGCCCGATACTGCTTGTACGCGTGAACCACGCATACCAACACACGCACCAACTGGATCTAAGCGTTTGTCGTTAGTTTTAACGGCAATTTTTGCACGGGAACCCGGATCACGGGCCGCCGCTTTAATTTCTAGTGTTTCTTCAGCAATTTCTGGTACTTCAAGTCTGAATAGCTCTACAAGCATGTCAGGGTGAGTACGGCTGATAAACAATTGAGCGCCACGTGCTTCAGGGCGAATTACATAAAGTAAGCCGCGAACACGGTCGCCTGGTCTGAACGTTTCACGAGGAAGCATATCGTCACGGTAGATAACACCCTCGGCGTTATTACCTAAATCGATGATAATGTTGTCGCGGTTTACTTTCTTAACCGTACCGGTTACCAACTCGCCGACTTTATCTTCGTATTCTGCAATCATTTGCGCGCGTTCAGCTTCACGTACTTTTTGTACGATAACTTGTTTCGCGGTCTGCGTAGTTATGCGGTCAAATTTGATAGATTCAATCTGATCTTCCACATAATCGCCTAATTGAAGCTCAGGCTCTTCTACTTGTGCAGCAGAAAGGGTGATTTCTGCAAACGGGTTCTCTTGTTCCTGATCATCAGGAATAATTAACCAACGACGGAATGTGTCGAAGTCGCCAGAGGTTCTGTCGATACTTACTCGTACTTCAATATCGCCTTCATTTTTCTTTTTGGTGGCACTGGCTATTGCAAATTCCAGCGCTTCAAAAATCTTCTCTCTAGGCACTTGTTTTTCATTTGAAACGGCTTCCGCCACTAACAAAATTTCTTTATTCATTTTAGCCTCACTCAAGCTTTCGTCGATGAAAGCATTGCTGTTCCGTTATTCGAATGTGGGAACAACGTTACCTTTTTCGATATTCGCCACAGCTAACTGGAACTGCTGGCCATCCACTTCAATACTGACTACGCCATTGTCGCAAGCCAATACTTTGCCTTTAAAGTTACGTCTGTCGTCCATCGGCATAGATAAACGAACCTGAACTACTTCACCTACTGAATCAACATAATGCTTCTCTTTGAAAAGCGGTCTATCCATACCTGGTGAAGATACTTCTAGGTTGTACTCTGTGCTAATTGGATCTTCAACATCCAATATCGCACTCACTTGATGACTTACATCTGCACAATTATCTACGGAGATACCGTTTTCATGATCAATAAAAACGCGAAGAATTGAATGTTTCCCCGCTCGTACAAATTCGATCCCAACCAATTCAAACCCCAAAGCTTCTACGCCTGGGTTAAGCATTTCGGTTAGTTTCTCTTCAAGTTTTGCCAATGCAAACCTCCAAAAACGAAAAAAGGGCCTTAAGCCCACCTGTCATCACCTAGCTCAGCTAGGCTGACTCCAGGGTCTAATACAACAAAAAGCCCCGGACTAGCGGGGCTTTTATTAAAATTCTGAACCCATATCTGTCGAAAAGACAAATGCAAACACATGGGTAAAAAACACCGGTAGGTGATAGTTTGCTGAGAATGGAAGCGTTACTTTCCTGAACACTGAGGGAGCCCGCTACCATCACTTAATGAGCGCATTATACTGATTGGCGCCACATTAAGCAACAGCACTCGACTATTAGTTGTTAGCCCATGCTTTATAGCACAGGCTCTATTAGTCTTTGACTAGTCTTCGTCTTTCCACTTTTCTTTTATTTCTAATATCTGAGGTAATTTTGCCATCAACAAATCAATTAGCGCCGGATCGAAATGCTTGCCCTTCTGACTTTCCATAAAGGCTAATGTTTTGTCTACGCTCCACGGCTCTTTGTAAGGCCGTTTGCTGGTAAGCGCATCGAATACATCTGCTACAGCACAAATTCTCCCCTCAATAGGAATATCTTCTCCCGCTAGCCCGTTGGGGTATCCAGTGCCATCCCATTTTTCATGGTGGGTAAGTGACACCGACTTTGCAATCACTAACAGCGCAGAATCGCATTCACCTAAAATTTCTGCACCAATTTCAGGGTGAGTTTTCATAATTGCAAACTCTTCGTCTGTCAGTTTACCTGGCTTCAACATGATGCTATCAGAAATGCCGATTTTACCAATATCGTGCATAGGCGCTGCGTGGAGCAATATTTCAGCTTGTTCATCGCTAAACCCGTATGCTAGCGCCAACTCTTTTGAGTAATGACTCATACGCAATACGTGCATGCCAGTTTCGTTATCTTTGTACTCGGCTGCGCGCCCTAAGCGCTGAACCACTTGCAATCGAGTACGCATTAGTTCATCAGACTGCACTAACGACAAGTGGGTTTTTACTCTGGCTTTTACCACCGGTGGTGAGATGGGTTTAGTAATATAATCTACTGCACCAGCCTCGAAACCTTCTGCTTCATCATGCTCATCATTTAATGCGGTAACGAATATAACAGGAATGTGGCGTGTATCTTCTCGGCCTTTTAATATTCTGCAGACTTCGAAGCCGGTCAGCCCAGGCATCATGATATCTAGCAAAATAAGCTGGGGTTGACGTTCCGTCGTTATTCTTATGGCCTCTTCACCATTTTTAGCAAAAATGAGTTGGTAGTCCACAGCTAACAACTGCTTCAAGACTCTTAAATTTACTGGCTCGTCGTCAACGAGTAATAAAGTAGGCTTCTCAATTTGTCTTAACATTATTGCGTTTCAATCTCTCTGGCCAAAGTATCAATAAGCTCAACGAGCTGCGCTTCGGCACGATCGAACTCAAAATCATCAACATCCATGATAATGGAGGCTATGACTTCTTTGTATTCGCCGCTAGCAAGCGTCTTTACTTCTTGTAATTCATTTTCATCAAGCATGTTCTGCTCAACACTGCGTTTCAATTTAGTGAGGTGTGCTAACAACACAGCATAGTCGACGTTTTGCTTAACCTGCACCGCTTCTGCCTCAGTGGTGCCTTGCAACCACGTAATCACTTCATTAAATGACTTTTTAAGTAGCTGTACTGAGGAAATATCTAATTCGCCAGCATGTGCATTTTTCTCAATATCTCGGCAAACTGACATCAGAGGGTTTAAACATAGGTTTCCAGCAACGCCTTTAATCCCGTGAGCCAGTGATGCTGTTTTTGCTGCGTCGTTATCTAGAATTGCTGTGGTTATCTGCGCTATTTTACTTTCGTTTTCACGGGTAAATCGCGCCACTTCATTGTGGTGAGTTTGCGCATCGCCCCAAAGCATAATTGCCCGATTAACGTCTACCACTTTACTTGATTTTAGTTGCTCTGCTTTGTCATCATTAACGATGAGTGTTGCTGACTCATCAATTTCCTTGCCCAGCACTCGCGCCATTTCTCGGGTAAGCACCGGGTAATCAATAGGCTTATTGGCAAATCCGTCCATACCCGCATCAGTTGCGGCATGTCTATCCTGAACTAGTACACTGGCGGTTAATGCAATAATTGGCAGTGGCGGTAAATTATTAAGCGCTTCGTATTTTCGTCTTTGCACAGATGCTTCAAGGCCATCTAACACCGGCATTTGTAAATCCATCAATACCAACTCAATACCAGGCAACTTCATTTTTTCTAGCGCTTCTTTTCCATCTCGCGCCACTTCAACGGTATGCCCTGAACGCACCAGTAATAAAGATAGCAAATCTATATTTTGAGCTATATCGTCAACAATAAGAATATGCATTGAAGGCAACTGAACCGGCTTACCTTCTTCCACTGCCCTAGGCGCTATAGCTGGCACCAATGGCAGCCGGAAGGTAAACGTACTGCCTTTACCAAGTTCACTTTGCGCACATATGTTTCCGCCCATTAACTCAACAAGCTGTTTCGATATGGTTGTACCTAACCCTGTTCCGCCATACTTTCTGCTCATTGATGCATCAGCTTGAGCGAAAGCATCGAATACTCGATTAACCTGTTCGCTATTCATGCCAATACCCGAATCCTTTACTTTAAAATAAACAAATGAGCCATCGCTGGAGACTTGTAACACGACACTTCCATCGCCGGTGAACTTGACCGCATTACCAATTAAGTTATTAAGTACTTGCCTGATACGTTCTGGAACCCCATTGTAAGCCTCGCGGACTTCGCTGCCCACTTGTACTTCTAAGGTAATTTTTTTGCGTTTAGCCTCTAACCAAAATGTTGAGACAACCGTATCAACTTCATCACGAATGATGAAGTCGCGATAATCTAAATCGAGTTTGCCTTTATCTAACTTAGCGCTATCAAGAATATCGTTTAATAGATGCAGCAGTGAACGTGCTGAACGATTCACCGTGGTAAGGTGCCCATGCTGTTCTGGCGGCATTTTTTCCGCAAGCATTAAATCACTGAACCCAATAATGGCATTCATTGGTGTTCTTATTTCATGGCTCATATTGGCAAGGAAGTTGGTGCGAGCTGCTGCAGCTTGCTCGGCTATATTTTTTGCCGTCTTAAGCTCCTCTTCCATTTCCCGGCGCGCCGTTATATCTGAAATAAAGCCGTCTAAATAGGCAATATCACCATTTTCATCGAAAATATGAACACCATGTTCTGTAACCCATCGGACATCACCAGACTTGGTAATAATCCGATACTCAATACTGAACATTTTATTATCAGCTACTTCATCTGTTATTCGCTGTACATCATCGGGGTGGCATAGCGAACCAAAAGTAACTTTAGGGTTTGGCAGAATAAAGTCATCTGCGGGATACCCGGTAATTTCGCAGACTGCGTCACTAATAAATACCATGGGCCAATCTGGTTCATTCAAACATCGGTAGGCCATACCTGGGATATTAGAAATAAAGCTTCTAAACTTGGCCTCGCTTTCGCGAAGCGCATCTTCTATAGCCTTGCGTTTTCTTAAATCTGAGAAAAAACCAACAAAGAGTGCTTTTCCATCTAACTTGGTATACCCAATGCCTAGTTGAACTGGAATAAACTCACCGCCCTTGGCAACGATGGTTACCTCACGGCTGGTACCAATTATTTGTTCCGTTGGCACTACCCGTTGTTGTAAAAAATCTTGGCCGTACATGGATTTTTTATCGGCCGGTGCCAGTATTGTACCTGGTTGACCAATAAGCTCTTCTGGTAAATACCCTGTTACGGCAGTGACAGCGGGATTAGCGGTTCGGATAATGCCTGTACTATCAACTGTTATAATGGCATCTACTGCTGTATCGGTAATGGCGCGCTGAACCTTCTCACTTTCTATAGCCCGGGAACTCACGTCTTTGTATTTGAACAACAGACTAATACCCAACACGATAGCTATAAGCGTGACCGTTACCATTGCAATAGATAACGCAAGGTAAACAGATATTTCAGATGGTTGGGAGGTAAACTCCATGCCAGGCGGCATAACAAATCTAGCCGCAAACATTCCTGTGTAATGCATACCGGCAATGGCAAGCCCCATAACTAAACTTGCTACAAAGGCGTCCCTACCCATTTTCGACTGTTTGCCACTCACAGCGCTAAGACCAAACTTTATCCAAAGGGCCAGCATCGCTAAGCACACAGCGACAATAATGGAGAGTATAAATAATGCGGGGTTATAACGAAGTAATGGCGACATTTCCATAGCCGCCATGCCACTGTAATGCATGGTTCCAATGCCTGATCCCACTAACACGCCGCCAACTAATATTTCGGTAAATGAAATTGTAGGCTTTGTCATAAGGTAGAGCGCAACCCATGCCGCCGCTATCCCAGGTACCGATGACGCCAACGTTATGCCGACATCGTATGAAACAGCAGTACAAAGCTCAAACGCAAGCATTCCTAAAAAATGCATGGCCCAAATTCCACCGCCCATGGCAACACTACCGGCAGTGAGCAACGAATACTTTCTAAGTTTATTGGTGGAAACAGACGCCTGACTGGCTACGTTAAATGCCATAAATGACGCAAAAATGGCAATCGTTAATGACAGTGCTACCAAGCCAAAATCATAACTTCCGTCAAGCAAGGTGACCTCTTGCCCTATCGTAAAATATTCTTGAATCATACTACCCAACAGCGCGCATTTCGAAGCGAAGGAAATTTAAGAGTTATTAAATATGCCAACGGTATATTTATTCTTTTTCTAATATTAAGATTACTTTTACCATTTTACGATCGTTTATTAAACACGTTCTGTGAATTAATTTGCCCGCGCGTATGGCCTCAATCTTTTTCTGATGTCGCGTTTTAGCTTATCAGCGTGAATTGTCACTATCGACATCGCAGAGGTTTAATTGAAACATGGAGGATGTACTTAATGATTAAAAATAGAAGAGCAACAGAAAATGCGTTTAAAAGGGTGTAGCGTTTAATAAATAACGACATGCACTTATATTTCAGACACAAAAAACCCCGGCAAAAGCCAGGGTTATAATGTGGTTGCGGGAGCAGGATTTGAACCTACGACCTTCGGGTTATGAGCCCGACGAGCTACCAGACTGCTCCATCCCGCGTCTGTACATTTTACTGCTTGCCTCTAAACTTAGACAACTCAGTATTTAAATCGTTTAATTTTCTGTGGTTGCGGGAGCAGGATTTGAACCTACGACCTTCGGGTTATGAGCCCGACGAGCTACCAGACTGCTCCATCCCGCGCCAGAAAATAACGTTGTTGGCTTGAGGTGTTTGATGTCTCCCTTCAACGTGGGGCGTATTATACATACGCACTTTTGTAACACAAGGACTTATTACTTAATTATTTCACTTTTCTGACTGCATGCTTCTTTTTTAATCGCAACGTACAATCATCAAACAATTTACGTTTAAAACTTATACTTTTACGGTTTAAAGCTTTCCATTTTTGTTGCCAATTTAAAATCTAATTCACTCAAACCACCCACATCATGGGTTGTTAATTTTACTTCTACACGGTTATAAACATTAAACCATTCCGGATGATGCTTTAATTTTTCTGCCCAAATCGCAATTTGCGACATCCAACCAAATGCACGAATAAAACTTTTAAAGGTAAATGTCTTTTCAATAGCATTATCGCCTAACGCCCAGCGGTCGTTGTCTTCTAAACCTGCATTTAGGGTATCGAGATTTTCTAGAATTTCTTCATTAGTTAGTCGCGTACTCATATAAGCCTCCTTCGCATGAAGTAAGCAATGTAAACAATACGCATCATGATTTCAGCTTTTTAGGTAAGAAAGCCTAGGAGAAGGCATATAAATGTTGGCGAGAAATCTTTACATAAAAAAGCGGCCTATGGGAATGCACATTATTATGAGCATGCAACATAGGCCGCTAGTGTTTTTTAGGTTAAGAAGATTGAGTTTTAAAACTCTACCGCTAACCGTGCATAAATTTGACGCCCACGGGGGTCATGCACTTTTGAATCGAAACCACTGTTAGTAAACAACTGAGGAGGATCTTCATCAAACAAGTTCAATCCACCTACAGTGACAACATAACTTTGTTCCGTCTCAAATAGCGAGCCTAAGTCGATATTGTACTGAGCGTCTACAGTGACATGGCTGTCTACTTCGTATAAGCCATTTGTACATGCACCTAAGTTCGTGGTGCCATCTGCGCAGTTTTGGTCATCATCATACGACGAGATGTAACGAACAAATAAGTTAGCGGCATGAACGTCGTTTTTCCATGCCAGCCCAAAGTTCATTCTTAGCTCTGGTGAAGAAACCCCGATATTATTGAAGTTTCTGCGCCCTGCCCCATCAATATTACCCGCTTGTGGATCCATCAGGTCATATTTCATGGTGTAGGTACCGTTCAACGACGGCGTGAAACTACCAAACTCAGTGTCAATCTTGTAACTAGTCACAAAATCGATACCCGAGGTTTCCATCTCACTTGCATTCACGTAAGTATTGTTAACTTGTAACACAGGACCATTTAACGGGTCGCCAGCACGAATAATGCGGTCTGTATCGGTAGGGTCAAGATTTAATACTGCTTGCGCATTTTCCTGAATGATTAAATCTTTAAACTCAAAGTTCCAGTAATCAAGCTCTATAGAGAAATCTCTGAAGGGCTCGTATGAAAAACCAATATTATATGCGGTAGATTCTTCTGGTTTTAGATCTTCGTTACCTGATGTTCTCACCGCAACAAACGCTGTAGCACCTTGTACAGGGTCGATGAGTTGCTGTAATGACGTTGCCCCACCTTGTGCTAAGAACACAGTAGGTGCTCTAAACGATGTAGACACCGAACCCCGTAGTGAAAACTCATCGGTAGCGCGATAGGACACAGCGAGTTTAGGGTCAACAGTGCTACCTATGCTACCGCCGTAATCTTCATAACGTACCGCTAGTTGCACATCTAAATCGTCACTCAATGGTAGAGCTAGCTCACCAAACGCGGCCCAAACATCTTGGCTACCATCAATATCGGGGTTACCAATAACAAATGTAAAGCTATCTTGGTTAGCCAAATCATCATAGTCTTGGCTCAACTGCTCTTCACGATATTGCACACCTACTGCTAATGCAGCAAAACCACTGCTCATTTCAAAGATATCGAATGAAGTAAAGGCTTCGAACACTTCAAGATCAGCTTTTGAATCTATAATTTCAGTGCCGGTGAATGAATCAACCACGTAATCTGAGTTAGGTGCTGACGTATAGGAAGTAGCAAAAGGATTAAAGAATTCACAATTTCCTTCGCCCGGTGTTCCCGCAATAGGATCACATGCCGAGCCTCCTAAACCATACAAGGCAAGCTGGAACTCTGTGTTTAGTACATCAGGTACTTTGAACAAGAAATCATTCACTGCACGGGTATAACTTACTTCCCAGAAACCGCTATCAGTCACACCTTGTAAATTAGTGCTAAATCTAAAAGTGTCTGATTCTGTGTTTGCCGGATCGCCGTCGAAGCCATTCCCTTCAGCACGGCCAAAGAAGGCAACAGACTGACCGAATGGATTTTGGGGGTGGTAATCAGGAACAATTGGTGATGTTAGAATAGGGAAACTTGGCGCCCCGCCACGTTCAGCGCGGTTACGCGCCATACTAAGCTCAGCTGTCCATGTAATATCATTAGCAAACTCATAGTCTGCTCTTACATAGGAATTAATTCGACTTTCATCGGCAACATAAGAATAGAACTTACCAAAATCGAAGCCGCAGAAACCAACTTCTAATCCTGGAATTGTGCCACTAGGGGCAAGTAAGTTAGGTGCACCACCAAACTCCTCACACCCGTAAGGGTCGATAATAGGTAATGGTCCAGCGCCAGGAATAGTCACAAAGTATGATGCAGGGTTACCTAACGCACTGGTGTCATCTTGAGGGCGACTTAGACGTCGGTCACTGAGAAATAACGGTGAACGGTTTGTGTAGCTTATAGCTGCTAGTACGCTACCATTGTCGCCTGTTGCTCCCCATAAACCTTGGAATATATATTCTTTGTTATCACCATGGGCGCCGTCTTGATAATCAACACTGACCATCGCACCATCGTAATTACGTTTGGTAATGAAGTTAACCACCCCTGCAACCGCATCAGAACCGTATAAGGCTGATGCACCATCTTTTACGACTTCCATTCTATCAATGGCAATCATAGGCACGAGTGAACTTGTATCTACGAAGTTTAAGCCTTCGTTAGTAGGTTGCGCAGTCACAACTTGGCGTTTGTTGTTTAACAATACTAAGGTAGATGCAACACCTAACCCACGTAAGTTAATGTTTGAGGTGCCGGCTGTGGCGTTTTGTGTAAAGGCATCAGGGTTGTTCTCTGCGCCAGTATTAATCGTTAATGTTTGAGTAATATCCGCTATATTTTTTGCACCAATTGAATCGATAGCAACGCTGTCTACTACCGCTAACGGTGAAGGTGACTCAAAGTTCTCACTGCGACGAACAAAGCTTCCTGTAACAAGAATTAACTCTACATCTTTTTTACTTTTAGATTCAGCTTCAACTTCTTCGTTAGCATCTTGCGCATAGGCTAAAAAAGGAGAACAAAATAAGGCAGAACTGACTAAGGCAGCTACTGCAGTCTTACGCGTTTTAAATTTCATAGTGTGATTCCAAATCTGGGCGCATCACTACCGGCAAAACCCACACTCTCCGCTAGCAACAGGCTGGACGATTTCTCATTGTTATTGTGAAAGGTCAATGAACAATCTTTGACCTGCAATATTGATGTTAAGCGCCATCACATACTTTGTAAATTTATTGTGAATAATATATTTACATTAATTTTACACATGGTCAGACCACATAAACTTTTGTCTAACATCTATAAAATTCATTTAGTTATTGCGTAGTTATTTCCCACTCTTGTATTTTTTTCTTATCAATCATTCACTCCCAAAAACGTTTAATTTAGTTTTCACCCATTAAAACAGTGCCTTACAGAAAAAATGTTACGGAATAGATCTTGAATAGTCACTGCATATTGTTTGATAAATGAAAGAGTTCTATGGATTTTCCGAATATTGATGACGTTTACCAACTGATAAACCAGAAGCTTGAGGGTTGGATCGAGAGCGGAATTAAGCACTTACCCAACTTTGTAGTAGCGATATTAATTGCTATTGTTTTCGGCATATTGGCAAAAGTAGTCGGAAATATTGTCGGAAAGGTCATGCGAAGGGCATTTGAATCTCGTCAAATTGCTAAATTACTGACTTCTATTATCAAGTCTCTCATTATTGTTTTCGGTATTTTCATCGCTTTGGATTTTGTTGGCCTTAAGGGTACGGTGACATCTTTACTGGCCGGTGCGGGTATTGTGGGTTTGGCCATCGGCTTTGCATTTCAAGATATGACGGAAAACCTTATTGCGGGAATTGCGATGGGTATTCGTAAGCCCTTCGAAATTGGCGATGTGGTAGAAGCTGAGGGTGTTTTTGGAACAGTAGAAGAAATCAATTTACGAAACACCTTGGTAGCAACCTTTTATGGTCAACGTGAAATCATTCCCAACAAAATCCTATTTAGAAATATTTTAACTAACTATTCAGTTGAAGGGATTAGGCGTATAGAAGTTCCCGTGGGTATTTCTTACGCCGATGACGTGGAAAAAGCGGCCGAAGTCATCACTGATGCAATGAATGAAAAAGATTACGTTATTAAGAAAGAAGAAACTGCGGTTTACGCAGCGTCATTTGGTGACTCAAGTATCAATCTATTGCTTTGGTTTTGGATACGTTACCCAGGCGATCCCGGCTTTATGGTAGTGCGCCACGAAGCGATATGTACTGTTAAACGTGTATTGGAAGAAAACGATATCTTAATTCCCTTCCCTATTCGTACTTTGGATTTTAATTCCAAGGGAAGCGATAACCTTAACAATATGCTTGAAAAGCAAGAGACCACATCAAAAACCGAATCTAACCCTACTCGCAGCTCTGGCGATCAACCAGGTGCGGATAGCGAAGCAAGTGATGAGTGAAGCAACCAAAAAACATTGATTATTAAACCAGGAGATATGCCATGAAAAAGTCAGTTTTGTCGTCATTTTTAACATCGAAATTACTTAGAGGTAGTTTCACAGCTCTGTTGTTTTCATCTGTTGTGGTAGGTATGAATGGCTGTGCAACGGTAGAAGGTGCTGGAGAAGATATTCAAAGCGCTGGTGAAGCGATTGAAGAAGGTGCTGAAGACGCATCTAATTAATTTCACAGGAATATTGTATTTAGGCCACGCTGTAGACGCCTATAGTCGTGGCTTACAATACAGATGCTTAATGCCAGTTAACGTCTTTCTATCGCTGGAATTTCAATATAGGCATCTGGATCTGACGCCTTTAACGCTTCCAGTTTACTCTTTCTTTTTGCTCTTTCGTCAATAGTTTCTCCAAAAACCTATAAGTGTAACTCAGCGATAAGCGCCTGCCCTTCGCCTTTGCTTATTACCCCAAGAAGCTCGCCTGCATGCATAAACCCTTGAACTCGGTGTTTATCTGCATCTACGTTTTTTCCCTCTTTACTTGCGTTGTATAAACTAACAAGCTGAGTAGTACAAGCCTCTATAAACTTAGTCGTTTCTTCTTCGTTGTTCATCGCAGCGCTCCTTACTATTAATTCGTTATTGCCTCTAGATTAGCTTTCAGTTGCCTGTCTAGTTAGCGTCCCTTGCCTAGAGTTTACCTATTTAAGTCATCAAAGTGGAATGACTAATTTATCTGTTGTATGCGCATTGCAACTAAAGTTCATTTGTAAGGTTTCAATATCTTACCTACGATTTAAGGCGTGTTAGAAGCGTTTTTCTATTCATACACCATCAATTTATAAAGAGTAGTGAGCACACCATGCGAGTACAAATAGCTATAGGATTGATTACAGCCTTGGCATTTGCCCCCACTGTTGCTGCAAAAGGAAATGCTCATCATTGGCAAACGTCACCTCATCATCTTTCCGCCCTTGTAGGCACAACATATACAGAAGAGTGCGGTAACGCGTTTACCCTAGGTATTGATTATGAATATCGTATCAGCGACTTCTTGGGGCTTGGCTTCGTGGCCGAATATGCATTTGAAGATTTAGACGCCTACACCTATTTACTGGTTGCGGACCTTCACATTACTAACCACTTTATCGCCCAGATTGGCCCTGGGGTAGAATTTCACGGTAGCCATAAAATGGAAGTTGCACGGTTAGGTTTATTATATGAGTTTGAGATATCTGGCATTACGGTCTCGCCGCAACTGCACTACGACTATCATAGAAATCACGAAAGCGCGGTGGTTGCCGGTCTTGCAATTGGTATGTCTTTTTAACGATTTGAAGATGAAAACACAAAAAGAAAGATAAAAGATTTGCACTAATTTAATGCATTTGTTTAGCATTGAATCAAACGATCTCCCTGCTTACTTCTTCGCAGCCTTGCACTGACACGCCTTTTAAGAAAACCACAAACATGCCGCGACAGCCCGTGCTGAAAGGTCTATGGCAATAACAACCCACGACTGTGCAGATAATAGTTAACCCCGATACTCTTAATTACTTTCTAGGTTCAATTAAGTAAATTTGGCTGGAACGTTATTTGCTGCATATATAAGTGTATATATTCACGCATTGCTTTTAGACAGTTGAAGTGTGAATGACTTCGTTGCGTATTTGTATGTTATTGGTCAAGGGAAAGCCATGCCAGAAGTTAACTTTGCAGGCTTACTGTTAGTGCCTGAATTAGTTATCACCGTTACTGTGATACTTGCGAACCTTTTCATGTTCTTAACTAAGCGAATCTTTCTACGAAAGTTTTTGTCGCTTACCGATCGCACTTCACATTTCTACGATTCGTTACTGGCGCACTCTTTAAACCTGCCCCTCACTATCCTTATTTTCGTCATCGATATTTGGATTTTAAACTGGCTGTTCGATAAGTACGATATTGTAAACGCGTCCTATGCGACCTCTATTTCCCTTGCGTCGAAAATATTACTGATCACTGCCGCGATTTTTTTCTTAAATCGTTTTGCTGTTGGATTACTTGCCAATCAAACACAGCGCTCAGATTCACTTCGAAGTAGCACGGGCATTATTAAAGGTATAGTGAAAGGCCTTATCGTAGGCATTGGTATATTAATTATGTTGGGTACGTTAGGCATTTCAATTACCCCCATTATCGCGTCGTTAGGTATCACATCGCTGGCCGTTGCGCTTGCCCTTCAACCCACTTTGGAAAACTTCTTTTCAGGGGTACAACTGGTTATGGACAAGCCTATTAGAGTAGGCGACTTCATTGAACTAGAGAGCAAAGAACAAGGTTTTGTAGAGCGTATTGGTTGGCGCTCCACATGGATAAAAATGTTACCCAATAACACTATTATTGTGCCAAATAGTGTATTAGCGGAATCAAAAATAATTAATTATTTCTACCCGAGTAAAGAGTTATCAGTACCGGTCGATGTAGGTGTACATTATAACTCTGATCTTGAGCACGTAGAAAAGGTCACCCTTGAGGTCGCCAAAGAAATATTGGTTTCTCACGAATGGGGAATAGACGATTACGATACCTTCGTGGTGTACCACACCTTTGATAATTCCAGCATCAATTTCACGGTGATGTTAAGAGCAAAAGAGTACTTCCACCGCTTCTTCATAAAATCAGCGTTTATAAAGGCATTACATAAGCGATATGCCGCAGAAGGGATTATTATTCCCTATCCGATACGCGCCATTAATACCGACCAAGAGAGCCCGCGTATTGATGTTCAAACTACCAACATCCCCAACAACGCTAACGAGCCTCCTAGCCGGTAGAGTACAAATATAGAGTACTCACAGCTACTTTCTTACTCGCTAGGTTGCATTACTGCCAACATGAGAAAAGTCCCCACCAGTGCTGGTTTGCCTGACGAGGCCAGCACGCAACTTGATTCCATTTTAAATAGCTTTCCAGCGGGTTTATTGACAACTTCTACCAATTTGAAGTGATATTTTATTGCATCACCTGATTTCACCGGCTCTAAAAAACGTAATGAATCGATACCATAGTTTATGGTTGATGCAATTTTGTCAGATGCTGCAAGTACACCTTCAAAGGCCTTAGGCATAACCGACGCGGTTAGAAAGCCATGCGCAATAGTAGTTCTAAATGGGCTTTCTTTTTTACACCGTTCAGTATCAAGGTGTATCCACTGATAGTCACCCGTAGCTTCAGCGAATTGATTAATCATGTCTTGCGAAATGGTGAGCCATTCAGCTTGTTCAAGGGTTTCCCCAACTTCTAAGTCGATGAGAGTTTTCATAATTTTTGACCAATGGTAGTTAATTTAAGACGAACAGTACTATTGATGTATTGAATGTTTCAATTAACTTTTAATAATAGGTATTTATAAATAACCTTGTTACAATAAGGTAAAAATAATATTAACCCAAAGAATTCGCCGGTAACTTTTTGGTATTTTCATACTGGCACTCGCCAGACAAGGATTGCGCAATGAATCTTAATAGAATTGATTTAAACCTTTTCGCCGTATTCGACGCCATATATACAGCGGGAAGCCTAACAAAAGCAGCTGATGTATTGTGTATTACACAGCCTGCGGTGAGTAATTCACTGGCTCGCTTGCGGGAAATGTTGAATGACCCTTTGTTCGTAAGAACTGGTCATAGCATGACACCCACCCCTGTTGCACAGAATATTATTGTACCTGCGAGACAAGCCTTAGCCTTGCTAAGAAAAAGCGTGCAAGAGAGTCATACGTTTGACCCTTTAACGGCAGAAAAGGCATTTAATTTTGCTAGCAGAGACTTACTAGAAGTTAGCATTATGCCAAGACTGGTGTCGCGGTTACAAAACCTAGCGCCCAATATTAGCCTAACTAATTACGAGATCCCTCGTAGTCAGATAGTATCTGCGATGGCCAGCGGCACCTTGGATTTCTTCGCCGACGCGTCTACATTCAGCGATCCGCATTTATGCAAAGAGAAAATAGCGCAAGATAGATTTGTGGTGTTAGCACGAAAGAATCACCCGGCTTTAAAGAACGGTTTAGATTTAGACACCTTTTTACGCTTAGGTCACATTAATGTGTCGCAACGTAAATCAGGTGCAGGCCCTATTGATGTAGCGCTAGATAGAATGGGTAAACGCCGTAAAGAAGTTATGCGAAGCCAACACTTTCTAACTGTGCCCAGCACAATTGTGAAAACCGACCTTATAGCTTGTTTGCCATTTCATTTGGCAAAGCATTACGACTTAGCCATTTATGAATTACCTTTCGACCTACCTACCGTCGAGTATTTCTTATATTGGCACGTGAGTGCAGATCACGATTACGCCCATATGTGGATGCGTGAGCAGATTATGGAAGTGTCGAGCCACTTTAAAAGCCACTAACGTTTACTCATTATTCTCCAAGGCACACCTCTTTTAGTGGTGTGCCTTTTTTTTGCGCCTCTCTTTTCAACGCCACTTAGATATTAAACTATATACCTTAGTATTAGACCCAGGCTTTCTAACCTCAATTATTTTGCGTTTAATAGAACCCAACGAACGAACATACTTTTAAATTAAACCGAGGAATTGACCATGTTGAAAATCGTTAAAACTTCGCTAGTTATCGCAGCAACTTTGGGTGTATCTGGCATGGCGCAAGCCAACGTAAACGAAGCATTAGCAAACATTTGTACTATCGTACAAGCAGATGATAAAGGTGAGCTACGCAAGAAAATGCGTTCTGTAGAATCAGATTACCGCCTTAAACTAAAAGATTATTATTCAGGTGTTAGCTGTAGCGGCAACAGCCTGATACGTACAGCAATGCTAAGCAACGCTGTAGAAGCAGGTTCACTGCTAGTTAAGAAGATGCCAAAGAGTGATTTATCAGCACCAGAAACTGACGGTAAAACGTTGCAAGCATGGGTTTCTGAAAATGGCTTGGAAGGTAACGAAATTGCCACAGTCCTGAACGGACGCTTATAACAGCCTTGAGCGGAAGATTATAAATAGCCTTGAGCGGACGTTTATAAACAGCCTTGAGCTGTAGTTAAAGAATTCACATACCATGTGAAAAGATTCAACATGGTTGCAGAGTAATCTGCACTTAAAGAGGCGACCACAAGGTCGCCTCTTTTCTTTGTATCTACTAGACGAGCGCTGGCTCGCTTGGAGCACTTGTTAGCGATTTAGCTATTTCTAAAATAGACTCACCGCTATAAATTCGGCTCAAGTAACCTTGATATACAGGCGTGAAGCCTGCTTCATCACTTAAATCACCGAAAACACTGGTCACTTTCAAGAAAGACAAAGCATCATCTTGGTAACGTGAAGCAGCGTTGTGCAATTCATCAGCAAGTTGATCTTGAATAACAAGCGGCGTACCTTTTTGCGACGTGCGTTTATCTGAATAGAAACTCCACGCTGCAAGTATTAGGGCACTAATATCAACTTTTCCACCATTTGCTAAGTTCTCACGAATGGTAGGTAACAAAAACACAGGAATTTTTGCTGAGCTTTCCAAACAAATTCTGGACAGTGAATCTTTAATGTACGGATTTGCAAATCGTGCTAGTAAAATATTTTTGTAATCGTGAACATCAATACCTGCAACCGGATCTAGGGTTGGCATTACTTCATCTACCATGAAGGTGGCTAGCAGAGAACGAAGTTCTGTTTGGGCTACACTTTCATGAATTGTATCAAGATCGGCAAGTGAACCCGTTAACCCCAACACAGAGTGACCCGCGTTAAGCATTCTCAACTTCAATTTTTCGTAAGGTGCCACATTATCAACAAACTGTGCGCCAACATCTTCAAACGCGGGGCGCTCATTACAGAACTTATCAGCAATAATCCATTGATCGAACGGTTCGCATACTACAGGCCAGGCGTCCTCTATACCTGATTCAACTAATGCTGCTTTGTCTTCATCGGTTGTCGCTGGCGTAATTCGATCGACCATTGAATTAGGAAAGCTTACGTTTTCCTCAACCCAATTAGCAAAATCGGTATCCGCAAGACGAATATAAGACAGCAACATGGCTTTGAGTACATCACCATTATGTTGAATGTTATCGCACGACATCACAGTAAAAGGTGCAAGACCCATTTTTTTACGCTTTTTAAGCGCAGCCGTTAAATAACCGAAAACTAATTTTGGTGATTCTGGGTTCGCTAAGTCATGCTGTACATCAGGGTTTTGTGAAATAAATTCACCGGTAGTGGGGTCGAAGTTATACCCACCTTCCGTGATAGTCAGCGAAACAATTTTAATTGCCTCGGACGCCATTTTATCAATGATGGCCATGGGGCTATCGCCCGCAATCAAAAAGTCGGTAAGGGCACCAATAACACGGGCTTTACGTTCACCATTTGCGTGCTTTTCTACCAATGTATAAAGGTAGTCTTGCTCTTTTAATAGTGATTGCATATGGCGGTCGGCTTCACGCAGCCCTACCCCACAAATACCCCATGACGTGTCACCTGTTACGTTCATATACGCATCTACGTACATGGCTTCGTGGGCACGGTGGAAGCCGCCCACGCCAACATGAACAATACCGGCTTCTACACGAGATACATCGTACTGAGGTACAGCGATGCTCTCATCAAGAGAAGATAACGCAGTACGGTTCAAACGCATATTAGTTGCTGGTTGCATAAAAAACCTCTATTTCGCAAGTGCTTTGTGGCGACGCATTGACCAGTAAGCAGTAGTAAAGTAAATAATTGTGCATACGAAAGCCAAGTTAAAGAACAGTTCTCTGTTACTCTCGTAATTGGCTACATCTGGGCTTAACGAGAAGGCATTAATGGCTAATAACGTCGTCACCAATAAGCTACCCCAAGACACAACTTGCAGTAATTTCGATAACATTGAAGTGTCTATTGCGGGGGTTGGAAGCTCGGCGGCTTGACGCTCCTGCTGCACTTCAACTTCTTTATCGAACGCATCCATTTCTGCTTTTTCTTCAACGTATTGGCGTTTTGCACCATATTTTGCTGCCAACAGGGTGTAGACAACAATGGTGAATATCCACGTTGGAATAAACAGATAGTAGAAAGAAATAATATCTAATGCGTTAAGACCAAAACCAAATACAAGCCCTAATCCCCAGGTCGCTACCGCAGGTGTACTGTGCGTTAAGTTTTGGAAATGTGCCCAATAGCGTGTGTAACCAATACGTGGGAAGATGACGTGTTCAGCGAATACAATGCCGCCAACAGGAACGACTAATAGTCCAGCATAAGTTAATAAAGGAAGTAGTTTAGTAAATACGAATGGGAAACACGCGATAACAACGGTAACCATGCCTACTGTGGCGGTGGTTTTAATTCGAGATTTATCTTTAAAAATAGCCTGCGCTGCTAAGCCTGCACGGTACAAGTTAGCATTCGCAGTAGTCCAACCAGCAACGATAACAATGACCAAGCCAGATAAACCTAGCGCGTGGAATGCAACGTCACCTGGATCTAATTCTGTAATAGATTTTTGAACGATGATAGCAGTACCTGCGCCCATAATACCGGCAGAAATCCATGCTACATAATGACCAAAAAGCATACCCGCTGACGTAGTAAGACCGTATACTTTACGCTTTGCAAAACGAAGCATAGCCATATCAATCAAGCCAAAATGGGTGATGGTGTTGGCAGCCCAAGAGAAACCAATAACTTCAAGTAAGCCAATGCCCTGTTCACCAGAGGGGGTTAAACCCGTCCATACCGACACAGAGCCTATGTGCATAAAGTCAGCCCAACTTGTTAAGAATGTTTGACCAATCACTGCGTCAGCCAATGCTGGCATAAGCACTAATGGACCACACACAAACATAGTGAATAACCATGGTGCACAAATACGCGAAAAGTCAGACACCGCGTTGAAGCCGTACATGGCAACAAACACCACGATAACGCCAACCGCTGCAACAACACCTACAAACGCAAGGTTCGTTGGATACCAATCAAGTTGGGCGGGAATATTCAATGCGAATCTGACCGCTGTCGCTGATACGGTTATCATCGCGGCAGATATGACGGTAAATATGATGACGTTGGCCCAGTTATAGAGCTTCGTCATCGAATCACCTGCAATTTTGTGCAAGTAAGTATATAAACTTAGGCGTGTATCTACGGCGATGGGCGTAGTGATTAGCGTCCAACTAAGTACCGCTAATATGTTACCGATAAGTAAACCAAACAGAATGTCGGTCATGGTTGCGCCTAGGGCAACAAAGGTAGCACCAAACACAAACTCGGTGGCTGCAACGTGCTCACCAGCATAAAGTCCCATGAAGTGCTTCCAGCCCTTCAATTGGTGTTTAGCAACTGGGAGTTGCTCGTCACCTATCTGTGCAATGTCGACATTGCTTGAATCTGTTTTCATTTTCTATCTCGCTACTTTATTCACCGCTTTGGTAAGACCGCTGCGCATTCTACTGCTAGGTACCAAAACTACACTTGTTATGAATATTATTATCAGTACGTTAACACTCATAAAAACGACGCCTACACCCAAAACATAATTAGAAATTTTTAGGTTTGGCTCAGTAACCGTCAACTTAGATGGGCATTTGCCACCACTGTGAGTTATTTCTCAGGAGCAATACTTACATATCGATGTTTAAATGTAAACGGAATTAACAAGCCTAACGTTATAATTCGGTTAACAAGTTAATTTGTATCCAATAAATGTTATTACTTGTAGGTTCATTCTTGTTTAAGTAGAACTGCTATTGCTATGTCCACAGGGGTTTGTTGACTTAAAAACACGGTAAGGGCACGATATGTTATGCGTAAGTAAAATAAGTATTTTAGAGTAATAAGGCCTGGCAGCCTGATTAATACTCTCCGCTCATTTACCTTAGTGGCAGTATTCTACTGACAAGAATGGTGAGAAATGGTCATAAAAAGTGATAAATAGCTTAATTAGGTAAACTTGAAGTGGTTTATTGCTGGGCTTATACGTAAAATTTCATCTTTGTAGAGTACATGCGTATCTAGAATGAACACTGGAAATAACACCTAGGAAACAATAGGGATAGCATACACTGCGATACTTTTATTTAGGCTTTCATTCGGGCTTTAATTTGTTCTAGCAATATATAAGTGGGCATAAGGAATTACATGACAATAGAAAGCAGCCTTGTCATTTTCGACTGTGATGGCGTGTTAATTGATAGTGAAGTGTTATCAATGCAAAGCTGGCAGCGCTTGCTTGAGACTTATGGCGTGTCGATTAACGCGGAATATTTTATCAGTAAATTTCTTGGTAAAAGTATGCAACATGTTGAACAGCAAATTCATCATGATTTTGGCCTGACTGTCACCACTCAAATTAAAGATGAATTTCACACTTTGCTTAAGCAAAGCTTTTCTAATGATTTAATGCCGACTCTGGGCATTGAAAGCCTACTATCTAGGCTAAAAGTTCCCTATTGTCTTGCTACTAGCAGTTCGCCGGAGCGCACAGAGTACGCTTTATCTTGTACTGGCTTAAGCCAGTATTTCACTGGCAATATATTTACACGTTCTCTTGTGAAACACGGGAAGCCAGCCCCCGATCTCTTTTTATACGCGGCTGAAAAAATGGGTGTTACGCCTAAACACTGTATTGTTATTGAAGACTCCCCTGCGGGTATTGAGGCTGGTATTGCCGCAAACATGCAGGTTATTCACTACACGGGGGGAAGTCATTTGAAGGATATGCCAACAAACCACACGACAACCATTTCACATTGGGATAACTTTATACAAGCCTACCCTATGTTGGTATCTGATTGATGGAACAAGAATAAATGAGTAAAAAACAACAACTAGAAAATCAACGTCTTGACGAAGCTGCTCGTGCTGGGTGGCTTTATTATGTAGGCGGTAAGACACAAGACGAAATTGCGAAACGTTTAAATACCTCTCGACAAAGTGCCCAGCGCTTAGTGGCGCTGGCCATGTCTGAAGGGCTAGTGAAGGTGCGACTCGAGCACCCTATTGCCCGTTGCATGGAGTTAGCTGAAACTATTCAACAGCGCTTTGGTCTGCAATTTTGTGAGGTCGTGCCCTCTGTGGTTGGCGACGAAAACTCTACCTTAGGCTTGGGGCAAGCAGGTGCCAGTGCCATAGAGCGCTCGCTCAAATCTGACTCACCACAGACTATTGCGTTTGGTACTGGCCGCGTTTTACGCGCGTGTGCTGACGAACTGGCGTTGATGAGCTGCCCGCAGCACAAAATTGTGTCTTTAGTGGGAAACATTGCCAACAACGGTGAGGCTACTCGCTATGATGTAGCCGTGCACATTGCCGATAGAGTAAAAGCCCAACATTATCCTATGCCATTACCTGTTATTGCTGGCTCTGAAACCGAGCGCGAACAATTGCATCAACAAGCTCACATTGCGCGTATTCACAAACTGTCTCGACAAGCAGATATTACTTTTGTAGGCATTGGTAATTTGGGGAACACATCTCCACTGCATGTAGATGGGTTCATTAATGATAACGAAACGCAAAGCTTGTCTTCTTTGGGTGCCACTGGAGAGATTATCGGTTGGGTTTACAATCGTGAAGGCGCTATTGTTGATTGTGAAGTGAATCGAAGGGTAACCAGTAGCAAATTAACCCTAGCGTCAGAAAAACCAGTAGTGGGAATTGCGGCAGGTATGAATAAAAAAGATGCCATATTAGGTGCCTTGCGTTCCAAGCTTATCAATTCACTCATTACCAATGAAACCACTGCCCAAGCCTTGCTTAATAGCTAACGGGCTTTTTTCTTAGGGCGTATTTTTTAGTGCGTTTTTTCTTAGCGCGTAGATGAGTCATCGTATTGGTTACTTATCTACGCCTATTTTCAATGTGATACAATGCTGCAGTTCAACACCGCCATTCGATTGTGCTAATTAATAACGCCACCACCACGCCCACTCTTCTTGATAAAACCAAATTTTCCTTAAACGCTGCTTGTTATCCAACAAATTTCAAATAAAACGTAAAAAATTAGCGATTCTGAGCTAGCTAGGTGAGCAAAACCCACGTCCATTTACCTTTTCAAATTTATTTTTCGCTTTTTTCACCGATAAATTGACGTAAGTTTGCCGTTTCAATTTTTTCTTATACTTTAGTTGGCACCTTATAAATAAAGGGCTAGAACCTAGCAACACCTCTACAACTTTCGTATAAGGTATACTTTGGGATACCTTGTTATTTGCTTGCATGTTTTCTGACTTGCCCATTTGGTTTTTAATTATTCCCGAACCGAACAGACAAACTTTAAATTAAACATTAAATACGAAAGGAAATTAACCATGTTGAAAATTGTTAAAACTTCTTTAGTTATCGCAGCATCTACTCTAGCTTTCTCTAACGCAGCACAAGCCGATGTAAACGAAGCGCTAGCCAACATTTGTACTATCGTTCAAGCAGACGATAAAGGCGAACTACGTAAAAAGATGCGTCGTGTACAATCAGATTTCAAATTAAAATTGCATGATTACTATTCAGGTATTTCGTGTAACGGCAACAGCCTAATCCGTACTGCTATCGTAAACAACGCGGTAGATGTAGGTACACTTTTGGTTAAGAAAATGCCAAGCCGTGAACTACAAAACCCAGAAGCAGACGGTAAAACACTTCAAGCGTGGATTGCTGAGCAAGGTCTTCAATCAAGCCCTATCTCTAGCGAACTTAACGAACGTATCTAGTTTTTAAGATACTTCGCACCATGTAAAGATACAGCAGTTCAACATGGTAACGGCAGGATGCCGTGCTTGTGGCCCCGAAAGGGGCCACGCCCCTTTTCCAATATCGCTTTTCTCATACTTCTTTTTAAAAAATCCTACGTTACAAAATCAGTTATTTCTTTTGCAGCCCAACTCGCTTGCTCTCTATGAACCCAATGTGTTGCCGTATCGTGATACACAATTCGTAGGTCGGGAACGTACGCTGTCAAACCATTTAAGATACCTTCATCAAACGCATCATCTAAACGCCCCCATAATACCAATGTAGGTAAAGTGACGCGTAGAACCGGTACACGTAAGCGTGACAATTCTGTTTCAGGTGCGTGCTCATCGGGTGCAGTTTGTGGCATTTCTCGGTAATAGTTCAGCATGGCTGACAATGTTGGAGTATTGCGCCAACTACGAAGTAGTCTTTGCCCGTAGCTATCTGGGCTAGCCTTATGATCTTTATTTTTGGGCATGGCGCCGTCAAACATAGCAGAGCCTAACATCCCCTTAAGCAACGCAAAATCGGTTTGCTGCAAGACAACCTCAGCATCGTCTGCTACTAACGCTTTTATGTATTCACTTTTCTTACGTTGTGCGCTACTTGTTTTAAGCGCTTGGGTAAAGGTGCTTGGGTGCGCTGCATTTAAAATAACCAGTTTATGGAATAAATTAGGCTGAAAAGCGGCTAACGGCCACGCTATCGCCCCACCCCAATCATGACCTACTAATATCGCTTTTTGACCTTGGCTAACTGTTTCAACAAATTCCCCCATTCGAGAAACCAAGGAAGGAACTTGGTAATCGCTGCTATCTGTTAACGGCTCTGATTGATGGTAGCCCGGTAAATCAGGCGCAATAATATGATAATCAGTTGGCAAGGCATTGATGAGCGCTTCCCATGCATGGGCATTTTCAGGGAATCCATGAAATAAAATAAGTAACGGGCTATCTGAGGTTTGCCCTTTTCTTTCTAGATAATAAATACGGTGGTGTTGAATAGAAATGGTGTGAGGTGTTACTGCGTTTAGTGGCATATCTAGCCTTTCGCAAAACAGTAAAGAAAAAAATGCCGAGCAGGTGCTCGGCATTTCATTACGTATCGTATTTACTCGATAGCAAACATGCTTTCTGGCATAGACATAAGGTTGTCTGAGCCTGAGTGCATGGCTGATACAAGTGAACGGGTGCGCGTTAGTAAGCGATCAAAATAGAAACCAGTGGTTAAGATTTTACTCTTATAGAACTCGGTCTCAGTACTACCTGCATCAAGTTGTTCTTGTGCTTTAACAGCCATTTTCAACCAGAAGTAAGCGACTGTCACATAACCTGAGTACATTAGGTAATCCACCGACGCAGCACCAATCTCATCAGGATTAGAGGCTGCCGCTTTACCAATATCCATGGTAAGTTGCTGCCACTCATCTAAATGAGACGTTAATGCATTGGTCCATGCACTGAACTGCGCTTTGCCGCGAAGCGATTCGCAATATTCACGCACTTCTTGCACAAATACATTCAGTAATTCGCCATTAGAGCCCATCACTTTACGGCCTAATAAATCGATAGCTTGAATACCTGTCGTGCCTTCGTACATAGTACAAATACGCGTATCACGTGCTAACTGCTCCATGCCCCATTCTTTGATGAAACCATGGCCACCGTAAACTTGCATACCGTAGCTTGTGCTTTCTTGCGCTGTTTCTGTCAAGAAGGCTTTAACGATAGGCGTCAAGAAAGCAAGCTTGGTATCAGCCAGTTTCTTCTCTTGTGCATCATCACCGTAAAGGGTCACATCAACCAACTGCATGCAGTAAGCTGCTAATGCACGGTTACCTTCTGCAAAGGCTTTTTGCGTAAGTAGCATGCGGCGAACATCAGGATGCACAATAATTGGATCTGCTGGGCCATCTTGATTCTTACGACCAGTTAAAGAACGAAATTGAATACGATCTTTAGCGTAACGCAATGCACCTTGGAAAGACGCTTCAGAAGCGGCTAAGCCTTCAAGGCCAGTACCAATACGGGCAGTGTTCATAAAGGTGAACATGCAATTAAGACCACGGTTTGGCTGGCCAATCAAAAAGCCTTTCGCACCGTCAAAGTTAATCACACAGGTGGCGCTAGCCTTAATACCCATCTTGTGTTCAATACTGCCACAAGCAACGCCGTTGCGATCTAGCTTTTCGCCTTCATCAGAAACGTTGAACTTAGGTACTACAAATAACGAAATACCTTTAGTGCCTTCTGGGGCGCCAGGCAAACGGGCAAGTACAATATGAACGATATTTTCAGACATATCGTGCTCACCGGCTGAGATGAAAATCTTCGTACCCGTTAAGCTGTAGCTTCCATCGTCTTGTGGTTCTGCACGGCATTTAAGCATACCCAAATCAGAGCCACAATGCGCTTCTGTTAAACACATGGTACCTGTCCATTCACCGCTGATAAGCTTTGGTAAATATTGGTTTTGTAGTGTTTCAGTACCGTGTGCTTTGATGGTTTCCATACACCCTTGGCTTAAGCCAGGGTACATAGCCCATGAGTGGTTAGCACCCGAGAACCATTCAGCAATAATAGATGACAGTGAGTATGGCAATGCTTGACCACCAAACTCTTCAGGGTGAGACATACTTGGCCAGCCGCCTTCAACGTATTGTTGATAAGCTTCTTTAAAACCAGCAGGCGTAGTCACTTCACCGTCTACCCACTTACACCCTTCTTCGTCACCAGACATGTTGATGGGTGCTAGGCTGTTTTCAGAAAACTTAGCCGCTTCAGAGAAAATAGCAGACACCAAATCTTCTGATGCTTCGTCAAAACCAAGCTTTTGATAATGTTCTTGATAGTTTAATAGCTCATGTGTAACAAACATGGCGTCGCGTTGTGGAGCTTTATAACCTTCCATACCAAATACCTATATAACTTCAAATAAACCAGCAGCACCCATACCGCCGCCAATACACATAGTACAAACAACGTATTTAGCACCACGTCGTTTGCCCTCGATTAATGCATGACCCACCATACGTGCGCCACTCATTCCGTAAGGGTGACCAATTGAAATTGCACCACCGTTTACGTTTAGTAATTCATCAGGAATACCCAGCTTGTCGCGACAATAAAGCACTTGAACAGCAAAGGCTTCATTAAGTTCCCACAAACCAATATCGTCCATGGTTAAGCCGTGTTGCTTTAACAATTTAGGAATAGCAAACACAGGGCCAATACCCATTTCATCTGGTTCACAACCTGCTACCGCAATACCACGGTAAATGCCTAATGGTTGCGCTTGGCCTTTAGCGGCAGAATGTTCATCCATAATCACGGTAGCACTAGCGCCGTCCGACAATTGACTCGCATTACCCGCAGTAATACAACCGCCTTCAATCACAGGATTCAGCGAACGCAAACCTTCAAGTTGGGTTTCGGGACGGTTACCTTCGTCTTTCGATAACGTCACTTCTTGCTCACTTGTCTCGCCAGTTTCTTTATTAAAAATGGCTTTAGTGGCCGTAATTGGCACAATTTCGTCGTCAAACTTACCCGCTTCTTGACCTGCCGCAGTGCGCATTTGACTTTGATAAGCATATTCGTCTTGCACGTCACGACTGATACCGTAGCGCTGCGCTACAACTTCAGCAGTTTGCAACATAGGCATATAAATATTTTTATGCTTTGCCACTAATTGAGGGTCTACCGCGCGAGACATGTTCATGGCTTTGGTTTGAACCAAAGAAATAGAATCTAACCCGCCCGCTACCATAATATTGGTGTCGCCAGTGCGAATGCTGTTTGCGGCATTAGCAATGGCATACATGCCAGAGCTACATTGTCTGTCTAAAGTCATACCTGCAACAGTCACCGGCAAATCGCCTGCTAATGCCGCTAAGCGACCTATGTTCATGCCGCCACTGCCTTGCGTTAGGGCTGCGCCCATGATCACATCGTCGATACTGGCAGGATCGACACCTGCACGTTGTACCGCGTTGCGAATAGCATGACCACCTAATGTAGGGGCTGGTAAATTATTAAGTGCGCCTTTATAGGCACGGCCAATAGGCGTTCTTGCGGTACTAACTATTACTGCATCGCGCATAGCGTACTCCTTAGTTTTTAAATTTTGCGAAGCTACTGCGCTCTTGCGCTAGCTTGATTAATAGGTCGCTTGGTTGTAACCACATTTTTCCGTAGTCACCCAGTCTTTCAGCGTAGGTAGATAGCTTATCGACGATTCCCCCAAGGCCAACTTCATCGGCATACTGCATAGGGCCGCCACGATAAACTGGGAAGCCATAGCCATACACATAGATAACATCGATATCGCTAGATTTAGCCGCAATGCCTTCTTCAAGAATGCATGCGCCTTCGTTAATTAAGGTGTATAGACAACGTACCAGAATTTCTTCATCGCTAATGTCATCGCGATGGGTAACTCCAAGGCGCGCAGCTTCTTGTTTAGCAATTTCTAGTACTTCAGGGTCTGGAATTGGAACACGGCTGCCAGCTTCATAAAGATAAGCACCACGACCCGTTTTAAGACCGTTACGATCTTTCTCTACCAATCGGTCAGCCACTGCACCGTAAGAAGGGTCATGTGAAATAAAGGCTTGGCGAGATTGGCGTACATAGTAACCAATGTCTAACCCTGCCATGTCACCCATGGTAAATGGCCCCATAGGCATACCAAACTGTGTAAGCACACGGTCAACTTGCTCAGGGCTCGCCCCCTCTAGCAATAAACGGTTAGCTTCACGGCCATAAGGTTCAATCATACGGTTACCAACGAACCCAAAACATACGCCAACCAATACCGCGACTTTCTTAATGCGTTTGGCTAACTTCATGCAGGTTTTGATAACGTCTGCTGATGTATCTTGTGCTTTAACCACTTCTAGCAGCTTCATAACATTGGCTGGCGAAAAGAAATGAAGACCGATAACATCTTGAGGTCGTGACGTGCACGCAGCAATTTCGTTCACATCAAGGGTAGACGTGTTAGATGCTAAAATAGCCCCTGGCTTACAGACTTTATCTAAGGTAGTGAAAACAGTTTTCTTCACTTCCATTTTTTCAAATACAGCTTCAATAACAAGATCAACATCGGCTAAGTCGTCATACGTTGTGGTGCCGCTTAACAGCGCCATACGCGTTTCTACTTGTTCCTGCGTTAACTTGCCTTTTTTCGCTGAGTTTTCGTAATTTTTGCGAATAAGGGCCAGACCTTTATCTAGCGCCTCTTGCTTGAGCTCTAGCATAGTGACTGGAATACCGGCATTCGCGAAATTCATGGCGATGCCGCCGCCCATGGTACCAGCACCAATAACCGCGACTTTCTCAATACTGCGCTCTGGCGTGCTCTTGTCGAAATCACTCACGTGACCCGCTGCTCGTTCGGCAAAGAAGAAATGCTGTTGTGCGCGGGCTTGAGGGGTGTTCATGCATTCCATGAACAATTTCCCTTCGTGTTTAAGGCCATCGGTAAAGGCTAATGTATAAGCGCCTTTAACTGCTTCAATACATTTTAATGGTGCAAAAAAGCCTCGTGCTGCTTTTTTCGTTTGTGCGGTTACGGCATCAAATACGCCTTGCACTTCTTCAGACATTGTCAGCGTAATATCACTGGTACGTTTAATGCCGTTTTCAGCAGTTAATGAACCGAGATACTGCTTAGTGTCTTCAAGCAGATGTTCAGGTTTATCAGAAATCTTATCGAATACACCTGGAAGCTTCACTACCGGAGTAGGCTTACCGGTAACTATCATTGTTAAAGCGGTAGCAGGATCGGCTAAACGTGGTAAACGCTGCGTTCCACCTGCACCTGGCAATATGCCTAGGTTAACTTCTGGAAGACCAACCTGGTTGCCAGCAAAAGTAATTCTGTGATGACACGCTAGCGCCACTTCTAAACCACCACCAAACGCTGGTCCGGGCAATACAGCCACTACAGGTTTAGTTGCATTTTCGATTTTGTCGAGTACTTCAGGAAGGTTCGGCGATAAATCGCCACCGGAGAATTCACTAATATCAGCGCCACCCGAAAATAGGGCGAGAGAAGAAGTGATTACAATAGCACTAACACTGTCGTCGTTTAATGCGCTTTCTATGCCATCTATTAGACCCACTCGTACTGCACGAGAAAGTGCGTTTACTGGCGCACTTTGCATAGTAATAGTTGCTACGCCCTGTTGGACTGTGTAGCCCACTGCCTTGTTTTCCATCTCTGTCATAACGGTATCCTGTTATTCACGTTAATTGGATGTTATTGCAGTGTTGTCAATCATCCAAGTTTATTGGTGTTATAGACATTCATCACAATATTTAATATGGACAGCAACCCCTTTATTTGTGCCCAACTCCCTTTGAGCGCTTATTCGATAGGGTATAAGGAAGATTTGACAGATTACCTTACTAGTGTTTTTGTTAACTAACACAATAATTAGTTACATATAATTTACATTTGAGGTGGGCAAGTATGCAAGTCTTAAAAACCCCTGAAAGTGCATTCTCTTCTATTACCGACTTTCCTTATAAGCCGAGGTACGTAAACGTTACCGATACGGTAAGCGGCGAAATAGCCATGGCTTATTATCAGTGCGGTCCCGAAGATGGCCACACTATTCTTCTTTTGCACGGCGAGCCTTCTTGGGGCTACCTATACCGCACCATGATTCCGATATTGGCCGATGCAGGTTTTAATGTGTTAGTCCCTGATCTTATCGGCTTTGGCCGTTCAGATAAGCCCACTAGGCGGGAAGATTACACTTATGCCCGCCACCTAATTTGGCTTAAAGATTGGTTTAATCAAACCGTTGAAGGAAAAGTCACGCTCTTTTGTCAAGACTGGGGAGGGTTGTTGGGCTTAAGACTAGTTGCCGACATGCCAGATCGTTTTGCTGGCGTTATGGCATCTAACACTTTTTTACCTACTGGTGAACATACACCACCAGAGGCGTTTTTAAACTGGCGTCGATTCTCACAGGATGTGCCGATATTTCCCGTATCAGGTGTAATTAAAGGTGGAACCTTATCTACGCTTTCTCAAGAAACATTAGATGCTTACGACGCCCCTTTCCCCTCTGAAGAATATAAAGAAGGAGCCAGACAGTTTCCTTTATTAGTACCCGCCACACCCGACGATCCCCAAACTCAAGCAAACCGAGATGCGTGGGAAAGATTAAAACAATTTAATACGCCATTTATGACCGCATTCAGTGACAGCGATCCGGTAACCGCTGGGGGCGACAAGCTCATGCAGTCTTTGATACCTGGCTGTCGAGGTGTACAGCACACCACGGTAGTGAAAGGCGGACACTTCGTACAAGAAGATAAAGGACCTGAATTGGCCGATCTTCTTATCACTTTTATTAACGCAACTGGACAAGCTTAAGGGAACCACCATGGATTCATTGTTAGATTTTAGCGACAAAGTAATATTAATCACCGGCGCGGGCAGCGGTTTTGGCCGCTTATTAGCAGAAGGCTTAGGGAGTCGAGGCGCCAAACTGGTGCTATCGGACATTAATGAAGAAAACTTAGCGTCATGTCGCGCTGACGTTGCAAGCTATACCGATGTGGTAACGAAAGCGGGCGATATTGCCAGTGAGGCATTGAACAAAGCCTTGGTGGAGTTAGCAAAAGAGAAATTTGGTCGCTTAGATATCGCCATCAACAATGCCGGCATTGCCCATGTTCCTGCCCCTATGCATGAAATGACCGAAGAGATAATAGACCTTCAGTTTGCTGTGAACGTAAAAGGCGTGATGTTTGGCATGAAGTATCAATTGCCGCAGATGTTATCGCAGAAGCAAGGACATATATTAAATGTGAGTTCCCTTGCCGGTTTAGGCGGCGCACCGAAAGGTGGCGCGTATGCCGCCGCTAAACATGCGGTTGCAGGCGTGACTCGAACTGCTGCTGTTGAATATGGCCGAAAGAATGTACGTGTAAATGCAGTGTGCCCTTTTTATAGCCCTACCAACATTTTAAATGTGGATGGTTACAACACCAAAGAAGCACAAACTCAACTTGGCATGGGAAGCCCAATGAAACGCTTAGGCGAGCCTCAAGAAATTGTGAATGCCATGATCCTTATGTTGTCACCAGGTAATAGTTACATGAATGGGCAAACTGTTGCGGTAGATGGCGGCGTCACTGCATGGTAAGCGCTTGGCGGATGCCTGTTGCTGGTTTAAACGGGCATCCAAAAGTATAAGTTTTCATACCTTAGTATAAAGGGTGATGTTTTGTTTTAGTGCGACTTTAGTTGTAATGAAGCGGAACAAACAAAACCTTCGGACGAAGCGACTTGTTAGTCGCTTCTGACTTTTTACCTAGCCAATCTGTGCGCTAAGAAGCTATACGCTAAGAGTACTTATGAAAATGACATTAAGACACTTCATTACTATGAGCAGCATTGTTGTTGGTTTAGGCCTATCTTCGAACGGTTTAGCCAACGAGCTATCAACGCAATACGCAACGTCTGCTTCAGCATCAACATCTGGGTTTCAGCTTGTAAACCCTACGCAGAATTCACCCGTTACCGTTAAGAAAGTACGAAGCCAGTCTTCTTCTTTTGCGCTTAAACGTTTGATTTCTGTTTCAACACAAAAGCGTTCTGCATCTAACGCTACGCGCTTACTTCATACAGCTTTGCCACAAGGTATTGTTGTAGCTCAGTAATTACCAGTCAATGCTTGTAAGCCCATAAATATTTGCATACCTGTAAGCAATCGCCGCTCTGCTTCTAGCTCGACCAACCTGCTTCGACCCCAGCTTATTTAAGCCTATTGGCATGTGCTTATTATAGCCAACAGCTAAATACATTGCTGATATAAGCGCCGTTTCTCATCTACACTTATCTGTATTCATCTACATTTGGCTGCCTATAATCAACGTCATTAGTATGCCACAATACGGCTAAAAGTCAGTTAGACAATGGTTGGAGAAGCGCATGGTTGTTGACCACATCAAAGTATTCATTCCCAGTAAAGATTACGAAATATCGAAAAGTTTTTACGGCCAAATCGGTTTTAAAGGTGAATTTGTTTCCGATGAATTAACCTTATTTGAAAATGGCGATTGCCAATTCTTTTTACAGAATTTCTATCAGGAAGATTTGGCTAACAACTTCATGCTGCAGGTTTGTGTAAAGGATATTGAAGCGGCACATTCATTATGTAAAAAAGCCACTGATAAACTCAAGATATCAGACGTTTCGATAGAAGTGTGGGGAAAGGTATTTTATCTGTGGGGCCCTAGCGGCGAACTATTGCATATCACTGAGCTTCAAAAGTCTTAAACAATAAAAAAGGCATGGAAGGCAACAGAGTGACCTGCTGTCGTTAGCCATGCCTTGTCGCTTTTATCTTTCGTTTATACCTAATAGCGCTTTCAGGTTATTTTTCCAAAACGCTATGGCGTAATAACCATTTTGCCTTTTACTTCGCGGTTCATCACTTTAGCCATGGCTTCGGTAGCACGGTCCATGGGTAAGGCTTCATCTACCACAACTTTCACTTTACCTTGCACATACCAGGTTAAAAGCTCTTGCATGTTAGCGGCAAAGCCTTTTGGATCGTGCTGAGTGAATGAACCCCAAAATACGCCAACTACTGAATAGCCTTTCACTAACGATAAGTTCACAGGGAATTGAGGAATTTCACCACCCGCAAAACCAACTACAAGCAAACGCCCTTCCCACGCCATACTGCGGCTACAGGCGTGAAAAGTATCGCCACCAACACATTCGTAAACCACATCAGCGCCTTTGCCGTCTGTGGCTTCTTTAATGGCATCTTTTAGGTTCTTTTCTTTGTAGTTAATAAGTATATCTGCGCCATGCTCTTTGGCCAGCGCAAGCTTTTCTTCAGTAGAGCAAACGGCGATAACCGTAGCCCCCATTTCCTTACCTATTTGCACTGCCGCTAAGCCAGTACCGCCAGCCGCGCCTGTTACCACAAGGGTTTCACCCGGTTGAATTTTGGCTCGCTGTTTTAGCGCATGGTGGGCAGTAGCGTGCGCAGTCACTAGTGCTGCACCTTCTTTTACATCGATAGGATCGGGTAATGGCATAACATGCGTAGCAGGCACCAATACTTTCTCTGCAAAGCCGCCTAGGTTAGACAATGCAATAACACGCTGCCCAACACTAATATGCTTTACGCCTTCTCCCACTTCGGCTACCACACCAGCCACTTCATTTCCTGGCACGAATGGGCATGGCGGTTTCATTTGATATAAACCTTGCACCAGTAGCCCATCAGGGAAATTTACACCAGCCGCCTCTACATTCACGACTACGTGTCCTGGCTTGATTACTGGATCGTCAATTTCTTTGCATTTTAAATCGTCTATTGGTCCAAATGCTTCACATACAATCGCTTTCATAGCCACTCCTTATCATTCGTTTCTTTGCTTACCGCTCGTTTATCAACGGGCGACAAGTTGTTCATTAGTGCTTAAGTAATCCCACTCGCGCCTATTTATTAGTACCGCGAGTGAGCACAATCACCATCCGCATGGCGTTCAAGTCCGCTTCAAAGTAAATAAGGTTCACAACCGTATTCGGTGGTTTACCCGTTATGATGAATTGTTTTATTCGCAATTTGTGCCAAAGGGCGCACCATAGCGCCTAATTGCATCGCCTTGTCGCTTGATGCATTCCCGTCATGGGCCCGTTTTACCACCCCTTGCAGGATGGCCGCTAAACGGAAAAAACTAAACGCGAGGTAAAACGTCCAGTTGTCTATTTTGTCGATGCCCCGTCGTTTGCAATAGGCATTTACGTATTCTTCTTCACTAGGAATACCTAGCGCGTCTCTGTCTAACCCGCCTAAGCCGGAAGCGTGGGCAATGTCACTCGGTAAACGCAATTGCATGCATTGATAGGCTAAATCAGCATATGGATGCCCTAAGGTAGACAGTTCCCAATCAAGTACCGCAATCACTTTAGGTGCATCAAGGTTAGACATATCAAACATCATATTATCTAACCTAAAATCACCGTGAACTAAGGCTATCTGCCCGTCGTCTTCAGGCAAATTTTCTTCTAAATAGGTAATAAGCTGTTCGATGTCTTCAACGTGTTCTAGCTCAGACGCACGGTATTGTTGAGTCCAGCGGCTTAACTGACGTGAAAAGTAACTCCCGGGTTTGCCGTAACTCGTTAACCCAGCGGCTTCAATATCAACACTGTGCATTACTGCCAACACGCGGTTCATTTCATCGTACATGGCACCACGGGTTTTGGGGCTATCGACTTCCGGTAAGGCGCTGTTCCAATAGATGTCGCCCTCAACGTAAGCCATGATGTAAAACATACTGCCTATAATGTCGGCATCTTCACACAAGTGATAAACCTTAGGCACAGGTACTTCTGTATTACTGAGTGCATTAATCACGCGGTACTCGCGATCAACCGCATGGGCAGACTTAAGCAGTTTCCCCGGCGGTTGGCGACGCAGCACATAAACGCCAGAATCAGCATTTAATTTAAACGTAGGGTTAGATTGCCCACCAGAGAATTTCTCTGCCGACAATACCGTGCCTATTTCTGGGCACGCCTTATTTAAGTAGCGATTTAACGTGTCTATATCTAGTGTGTGCGTAGCCACAGATACTCCTTAAGCGTTCTTTTCGGCAATAAGATTGCGACCCAGTTGCATCATGTGCACTTGATCAGGGCCATCTGCTAAACGAATGGTTCTGGCGTACGCGTACATGGCTGACAAGGCGTAGTCTTGGCTTGTACCGGCAGCACCGTGTATTTGAATAGCTTCGTCAATAACCTTACACGCCATTTTAGGTGCAACAATTTTTATCGCTGCAATAATATCGCGAGAGACTTTATTGCCGTATCTGTCCATTTTATCGGCGGCTTTAAGTGTTAATAAGCGAGCTTGCTCAATGTCACAATGCATTTGCGCAATACTCTCTCGCACTGACTGCTGCTTGCTAAGTGGCTTACCAAACGCTTCACGCTGTTCTACACGCTCGCAGGCTAAATCTAAGGCGCGCTGCGCACAGCCAATTAAACGCATGCAGTGATGAATACGACCTGGCCCTAAGCGACCTTGTGCAATTTCAAAACCCCTGCCTTCACCAAGTAATAAGTTACTTACTGGAACACGCACGTTATCGAACAATACTTCCGCATGCCCTACTGGTTCATCAAAATAACCCATCGCAGCCATTGGGCGCACAATGGTGACCCCTTTAGTGTCCATTGGCACTAAAATTTGCGACTGTTGTTGATGGCGAGCAGCTTCAAAATCAGTTTTACCCATTACCACCATGATTTTGCAATTTTCGTTCATGGCACCACTGGTGTACCATTTGCGCCCGTTGATTACGTATTCATCGCCATCGCGGGTAATAGAGGTTTCAATATTAGTCGCATCACTTGAAGCTACTGCTGGCTCGGTCATGGCAAATGCCGAACGAATTTCGCCATTAAGCAACGGCTCTAGCCATTGTTTTTTTTGCTCTTCATTTCCGTACTTCGCCAATACTTCCATGTTGCCGGTATCTGGCGCGCTACAATTGAAAATTTCTGAGCTAAACAACACGCGCCCCATCTCTTCACATAAAGGGGCGTACTCAGCATTTGATAACCCAGCCCCATAAGGTTTGTATTCCTCTGGCAAGAATAGATTCCAAAGGCCCGCGTCTTTAGCGCGTTGTTTGAGGGTTTGCATCATATCGGGGGTTTGCCAACGGTTCTCACCATTTTCTACCGCGTGAACATATTCCTTTTCAATTGGGTACACTTCTTCTTGCATGAAGGCTCTTAATTTCGTTAAAAGCGTTTGTGTTCTTTCATTATATTCAAAGTTCATAACTGTCCTTATCCGCTGATAGCGCTGTTTAGCTGTATGTCACAGCGTGTAATCTATCCACAACATCTAAATGTGGTACGCTGTTGAAATTGTTCAGATGCACGCCGCGAGTATTCGCGAAGCACTGAGAAAAACTCGCATTTCTAATCTGCAAATTCATGTTAATAACCGTTGGGGCGTCGTATCCGAGTATGTGTTTTAACATCATGGCGATAGCACCACCTGAACTCACCACTAGCACTCGCTTAGCTTCTGAGCTTTGAAGTGCGCTTAGCATGGTGGCAACCCTGTCTTCGAAGCCCGCCCAACTTTCATCTAATAGGTTATGGTCCAGTTCATTGGCTGCCCATGCCAGCATGGCCTTTTTAAGCAAGCGATAATATTCAGCGCGAGACGCACCTTCGGGGACTTTTTGATCTGGGTATCGGGTTAAAAATGCCGTTGCCACAGCTTGGAAGTTAAATTCGTTCAGTTCACTGTTGATGTTTGCTTGGGGTAAAAAACCTGCCCCCTTTGCAATACCTTCGGCGGTCTCTCTGTGGCGCACCATGTCACCCATAAAAACACTATCGAAAGTAATATCGCGCTGCTTGAAATAGTGCCCAAGCCACTCGGACTGTTGTGCACCTAAGTCGCTGAGTTTGTCGTAGTTTGCTGCGCCAAAAGATGCTTGCCCGTGGCGTACTAGGTAGATGTCAGTCATACTACTCTCTGATGTTATCAATATGTTAACCATGGTAAGAAAAGTAGCGCCATAAGTTTAATTGATATTTTGAATGGGAATACATCATGTTAGGCTATGGGGAAATAAGGCGAATACACACGCCACAATGTCGTTAAAACGGGTCGTTAAAACGGTTGGTTTTCGAAATATGTGTACCATTGTTATAACGACTTAAAATTACTACAACACTAGGTTGTTACGTTCTTTTTTGCATAATGATGCAAAGCGTAAATTTACTGCTAAGGTTCTAGCTGTAGTCAAACGACGCTATTCGTTTGAAATGGGTTAGATGTTAGGTAAAAATAAAAATGAAAAAATTGCTGCCCAAGCACACACTTGTCGCACTAGGTGTTTCACTAGGTATTGCGGCGAGTTGCACATCTTCACTTGCTTACAGCCAAGATAGCGCCTTAGAGCACATTACTGTTCAGGCACAAAAAACGACACAAAATTTACAGGAAGTCCCTGTTGCGGTGACCGCCCTTTCCGGCGACGATCTAATCGAAACCGTAGTGAAAGACGTTTTTGATTTACAAAACTATGTACCAGCTTTTGGTGCTTTTCAAAATCAAAGCGTGACTAATTCAGGGTTTTCTATTCGCGGTATTGGCACATCTTCACAAAACTTCGGTTTCGAATCTTCTGTGGGTTTATATGTGGATGGGGTTTATCGTTCAAGGCAAAATGCCCTTATAAACGATTTAGTCGATATTGCCGCTATTGAAGTACTGCGCGGCCCCCAAGGCACCTTGTTTGGTAAAAATACTGCGGCAGGTGCAATGACACTTACCTCTGTGGCGCCAAGTCATACTGATACCGATGGGTTTGTAGAAGTACTGGCGGGCAATGATTCATTATTGAGAGTAAGCGTTGGCGCTTCGTTCTCACTGATTGATGATGTATTAGCCATGCGAATTTCAGGCTTTAAAACCGATGGTGATGGCTACATTACCGATGCCAATTCTGGGCAAAGTTTAAATAATAAAAATCGCTCAGCGGTAAAGGCTCAGTGGCTTTATACGCCAACAGAGAACGTGAGCGTTCGTATTATTGCCGATTACGGTGAGTTAAATGAGCGCTGTTGCGGTGCGCTTACTTGGCAAAATAATTTTCAAGCAAATGAAATCTCTGGCAAGTTTGGCACCGATGCGTTGCTTTCTCAGCCCCCCTTTAACGCCACTATTTACAGTACGAAGGATTTCTACGACTTCACCACATCGTTGTCTCAGCCCCCTCTTTCAAAAATGGAAGATAAAGGTGTTTCGGCTCAAATTGATGTAGCCCTTAATGCACAATGGTCTTTAGTGGGTATTACGGCTTATCGCGCTTTTGACAGTATAGATAGTATAGATACTGATTTTTCAGATGCGGACCTGTTAACCGCTACTAACGATGCAAAACAGCAATCTTTCTCTCAAGAGTTTAGATTGCATTATAGAAGCGATAAAATTCGTGGACTTGTGGGTGCATATTACTTCAGCCAAAATTTAGATTTAACCTTTAACACCACAACACAGTCGGAATTCGACAGCTTCTTTAGTATTGCAGGTGCCCAATTACTTCCCTTAGCAAATGCAATTGATGGACTCAGCGCAGCCACAGGCGGGTTGATCGCCCCTTCTGGGGCGGCTGCACCAAGCAATACCGTATTTATGCATACCGCAAATCAAGAACAAGACAGTGTTGCTCTTTTTGCTCAAGCTGACTGGTTGCTTTCTGATTCACTTACCTTTACGACTGGCCTGCGTTTTACCGATGAAAAGAAGTCGATAGATGGTAGGTACACCGAACAAGGCCCTGGCATTGATGGCTTAAACGGCGCCCCGGAAAGTAGACCGAATATAGGTGCTGCGGTGACAGCGTTGAATGATATTGGCGTAGCGCTTGTTACGGGTACTGCAATTAGTCCAACGTCGCTAAATGACCTAGCACCTTTTCAGCAACCAGGATGGGGATACTTTTTCTTAGGATCATCCGCGGTGCTCCCTCGGCCTGACTTAAACGAAGAAATAGATGATAGCCAGTTAACGGGCACAGTAAAGCTTGCTTACCAGCCTAATAAAAACCAGCTGATTTATGCCAGCTTGGCCACAGGTTATAAGGCAGGCGGCACCAATACCGATCGCATTTTACCGTCTTTGGATGCCACTTTTGAGGCTGAAAAGGCCCGCAGTGCAGAAATAGGGTTAAAACAGGACTGGCCTGAATATGGTGTGCGGGTAAATGTTGCGGCACATTATTCTACTATTAGAGATTTTCAAGCGACCACTTTTACTGGCACGGGGTTTAACCTACAAAACGCAGGCGACATTCATGTTAAAGGACTGGAGGTTGAAACTACTTGGTTGATAAGCGCAAATACAGAACTTCAGCTTAATGCATCACGTACGTTAGCCAATTTCGATACCTTCAAACAGGGTACATGTTGGGTGGCTTATTCATGGCATACAGGTATTGACGATCCGGGCAGAGCGTCACCTACCGACCCATATTGCGCACGAGACGGTGACAGGGTGGGCTTCGAGCCTCAAAACAGCTTTTCAGCTATGCTAGACCACCATTTTTCAGTGGCGAGTTACGACGCTACAATAAGCGCAGATTATCAATATACGGGCGATGTATATTTGGATGATTCGAACGACCCGTATAAACAGTCTGGTTCATACGAGATTATTAACGCTCGACTTGCACTTCATCTTGATGAATGGGACAGCGAAGTCATTGTATGGGCTCGAAATCTTTTAGATGAAGAATATATCGCCAGAAGCGGTTTTGATGTGCCAGTGCAAGAAGGAAAAATTATGGCTTACGCCGGCGCACCTCGCACCTTTGGTGTATCGGTAAGAAAGCGTTTTTAACGTTTGCCTTTGCTAAGTTAATGCGTTTTAAATATTTAAAAAAGCCCCATATTCTCGTTTCCTATGGGGCTGTCGATTTGCAGAGCTGTGTATATTAACCGCGAGTTCTACACTACTGCTTTAATGATGGTAGCTTTTGAGCTAGCACTGCATGGCACTGAGCGATAATCGACAACGCGATACTTTCAGGTAAATCGCCGCCAATATCAAACCCAGCCGGGCTAGCAAAGAAGCCCTGAAAGTCACTCTCTGTCACCCCAGCTAGCGCAAACATTTCTTCTTTACGATGAACAGGCCCCAACATTGCCACGTACTTCAGCGGGTGCCGACTTAATGTTGCTAAGGCTTTGCTGTCAATTTGACGGTGATGGGACATCAGCACCGCTGCATCGATATTATGCTCTGCGATATGCAACTTGAGTGCTTCCGCTTCAGTAGACTCGACAATAAAGTTAGCATCGGTAAAGTGCTCTACCCTTGCCTGTGCTGGCCTAGGATCCCACACACTCACCGACCATCCTTGCTGTACCGCCATCTTCACCACAAAGGTTGCATCGTATCCACCGCCAATAATAAGTAAGTGTGGAGGCGGTTGACAAGGTACTGTTAAAAAGCGCTTTCCGTTTTGGGTATCCAGTAAAGCAGCCACTTTTTTAGCTTCAGCCTTCACCAGAGGGGTAGTGCCAGCCGGCTCTCTTGAACTGGATTGTTGGCTGTCGCAAACACTAACAGAAGAGGAAAGCTGGCCATTGATTTCTTGCTTCCATAAGCAAGCCTTCCCACTTACCAAATGAGAATACACAGTATGTAACTGTAAATAATGATTATCGCTATTTACGGGCAGCAGCGCTAAATGCACAACCCCGCCACAGCCGACACCTAACTTAAAGGCAATATCTTCTTCGTCGTTATCATCATAAACCGCTGTGCGATACTTACCATCTTGCATTACCCGCTGGGCTTGCTTGTTGATATCTGACTCAAGGCAGCCCCCACTTAACACACCAAGCTGGTGCCCTGTGTCGCTGAACAACATCACAGCCCCGGCTTTTCTGTAACAAGAGCCTTCCGTTTTATAAATAAGCCCCAGCACCCACTGGTGAGAATCCTTTAGCGGATGCCACTGGGCTAAAAGGTGTATTAGCTGGTTACTCATTGCTCGGTTGATGCTTGCACAATAAATTGCGCTAAAGTATCTGGGTCTTGTGCGCCTGCAACACCATTATTGCCAATCACAAAAGTAGGCACACTTTGAATACCACGTTGCAACCATAAGTTCTCGTGCTCTCGAACCACATCGGCGTAAGTTTGATTGGCCAAAAGTTCACGTACCTCTTGCTCGTTTAACCCTACAGACACGGCTTCGCTCACTAACACGTCAGTATCGTTCACGTTTTTTCTTTCGCTGAAATATGCGGCAAACAAGCGTAATTTTAGCGCTTCTTGCTTACCTTTTTCCCCTGCATAGTGCAGCACTTGGTGTGCATTGAAGGTATTCGCCATGCGCATGCCGTCGAAGTAATCAAACTCAAAACCAACTGATGCACCTGCATCAATAAGTTGTTGTCGGTTTTGATCGCTTTGTACTGGTGTAAGCCCGTATTTTTCCATTATATGTTCACGAACGTCTTGGCCTTCTTGCGGCATGTTCGGATTAAGTTCAAACGGGTGGAATTGAATGGTTACTTCTATATCGTCTAATTGCGCGATGGCTTTTTGTAGACGTTCGTAACCAATAATGCACCAAGGGCAAACTACATCTGACACCATATCTATTGTTACTTTTTTCATTGCACCTCCAGCGCGAAGCCGTTAAATATTGTTGTTTTTTCAACACCTGATAAATGAATAATGCATTGTAGGGGTGAACCTTCCAGCTTCAACCAACATGGCTATTTTTACCGACCAATTCATCAAGTTCTTCGTTCACTAACTTCACAACAGCGTTAGACCACAGATGATAGCCCGCAACTTGCGGATGAAAACCGTCATCGGCCATGTAATTGTGTGTGTTGTTTGATTGGCTATTATCTATTGGATTTAGCGTTAGGGTGAGTACGTTAACCCCATGATATTTGTTCACCAGCTTTAGCAAGGCTGCATTAAGGTACTTCGCTTTTTGCCCTAATACCCACCGTAATGGTTGAGGTAGCGCGGGAAATTCGTGCATGGGAGGCAGCGCAGTAAATACAATAAACTTACACTGGTATCGCGCTTTTAGTATTTCAATTATTTGCGTTAGGTTGCTACGCCACTTCCGCAAAGAAGTAAAACCAGTAACATCATTAACCCCTATTGAAATTACCGCCACGTCAAACGCTCTGCATTCAATAGGCGTGTGGAAGTCATAGGTAGAATTGAGTATTTGAGTAGAAGTAAGTAGTGAAGGCGGCGTTGATTTAGAATCAACAGTAGGTTCAGAGTTTGGTTTAGCCCGCTGCAACATGGATAACAAATCAGTACTGTTAGCTCCTGTCTTGGCCTTTAACTCCCAATTAATGCAGTAATTTGCTGATAAGCTTTCCACTAGCCAGCCAGATAGTGCTTGTTTTTGGGTAGATACTCCCACACCAGCGGCGGCGGAATCTCCCGCAATTAATAACGCCAATGAAGATTTTGAATGCGCATGGTCTTTAAAATCTGCTTTGCTGGCGACCTTGTTAATGCAATGGCAACAGCCCACTCTACTGCCCGTAGGTTCCGGTAATTTGAGCGTTTTTTTCCTTACCCGCAAGCCTTGCACTAGCAAAATTGGAAAACTGACTATAATGAGTATGTTTAAGAGCAAAACCTTGAACGAGATCAATAAACACCTTACTAGTTTGCATTACTATCAATGATGAAATGGGTTTAACACGAAAGAAAGACACCGTGTATGTGGGTCTTTCGCTACTTTACTAGCAAACTAAGCAGAAGATAACTATGAATTCGCCAATTGAACAAGCCACAAGTACAATTACAAAGTATGCACAACAGGCGCCACGTTACACTTCTTACCCTACTGCACTTAAATTTGAGGCGGTGAATGACGGCTTATTAGAGAGCGCGTCTGAAAACTGTGGTGCCGATACCATAAGTTTGTATATTCACATCCCTTTCTGCGAAGCGCTTTGCTATTACTGTGGCTGCAATAAAATAGTGACCCGCCACAACGAAAAAGCCGACCATTACCTTAGCTATATTGAAAAAGAGATGATAGCGAAAAAGTCGCTATATAAAGATAAAAAAGTGGTAGCGCTTCATTTAGGTGGAGGTTCTCCTAGCTTCCTTTCAGCAATACAACATACCTATTTAATGTATTTAATTAAGAAACACTTTCTTATTTCCAGCGATGCAGAGTTTTCGATTGAGTTAGATCCTAGAAATGTGACTTGTGATTACTTAGAGGATTTAAATGAGTTAGGTTACACCCGCGTTAGCTTCGGTGTGCAAGATATTAATGTGGATGTTCAGCAGTCTATCAATCGGGTTCAAAGTACGGCTCACATTGCAAAATTAGTGTTTAGTGCAAAAAACATAGGCTATACCTCGGTTAATCTAGACTTGATTTATGGTTTACCCAAACAAACTATGGAGAAGTTCCGCACCACGGTAGTGGCGGTAAAAGCCATGTCTCCCGACCGAATCTCTCTTTTTAGTTATGCCCATTTACCCGATAGGTTCGCAGCCCAGCGAAAAATACCGTTAGATACTCTACCCACCCCTGATGAAAAAGCGGCACTGCACCAAATGGCAGTAGAGAGCTTTACTAAAACAGGTTTTGAGATGATTGGTTTAGATCACTTCGCTAAACCCAGTGATACTTTAGCCATGGCTAAGCACAACCATGTATTACACCGAAACTTTCAAGGCTACACTACCCATAAAAACAGTGACTTACTTGGTTTAGGTGTATCGGCTATTAGCACAATAGGCAATGCGTATGGTCAGAACCCTAAGCAACTTAAAGACTATTATAACCGGTTAGATAACGACTCACCGCTAACGGCCAATGGCATTGCGTTAAGCTTAGACGATCGTATCCGCCGAGATGTGATCATGTCTTTAATGTGCAATTTGTATTTAGACAAAAAAGACATTGAAGATAAGTACGATATTAACTTCAATGGCTATTTCTGTATTGAATTAACAAGCCTTAAATCCTTAGTGGCCGACGGTATTATTGAGCTTAGCGACCGTTATATTAGTGTTCCAGATAAGTCTCGCATTTACATAAGAGCAATATGTGCAAGGTTCGATGCTTACCTTAATAAAGACCATCATATCTCGCGCTATTCTACTGCGATTTAGGAAGCAGGAGTTCAGATCGCGAGGATTTATATCGCGAGAATGGAGGTCGTGGGAATTTAGATCGCGGAAATATCAAACGCCTCGCTTTAAAGCGCGCTGCACATCTACTGAAGTTTGAACCTGGCCACCACGGACAAACCAGGTTCAAGTTTCAACCTTTCAATCGATAAAGTACTTACTCTGGCATATAGCGTTTGATCACCGTGGGTAAGCATTACGATTGCGGTTTGAAGTTGCTGGCTGTTAGATTGCGGGTTGTTTGATTGCAGTATTTTAGGGTGATAAATTTTCACCACCTCGCACGGTAGCGCATTCAAAATACTACTAGAGGGTACGTTCACTTGTGTATTGGTATCGATACTCACTTCACTGGCAAAAACGGCTATTTTTCCTCGCACTTGACGCGGGTTCGAGTTTAGCCCATGTTCAGTGTAGTTATTTTGTTCGTTATCACTTTGAACGGTCGCTTTAGCGTACAATATATTGCCGCTTACGTTTAAACGAGTAAACGGGTGAGGAAAATCATCCGAGTTCCGAATTATCTCACCTTCTAATATGGCACAGGGGTTTTCTACGCTACCTTGGCTGGCGATTTTTGCCATAACGTAAGCTACTGAGCCGGTTACGTCTACCACCCCATCTACAATAGCTATTAGCCCATCACAAAATAAGGCTAAGTCTTGAACATCGTGAGACACCATGATCAATTTTATATTTAAGCGCCCACAGGTTTTTACTAAAAATCGTAGGATTTTACTGCGTAACGTAGCATCTAATGCGCTTAACGACTCATCAAGCATTAACACATCTGGCCCATTAACTAGTGCTCGCGCTAACGCCACTCGCTGCGCTTCGCCACCTGAAAGGCTATCTATTGATTTATGCAACAAGTGTTCGCACTCACACCCAGCAAGGGCATGCTCTACCGCTAACGCTTTGCTGCCTGCATGACGTTGCGCCAGTGCTAAATTACCTTTTACATTTACATGAGGAAATAGCATAGGTTGTTGGAATACTAAGCCCACTCGCACGGGGGCAAGCGCGCTATTTTTGTTTATCGCGTTTACCGTCTTTGTAGCTGAACCCGCTTTAGCGTTAGCTATTGATTTAGCGCCTTCGCCAAACCAATTAACACTTACCGTCGCTTCAGGCTCGAACCCCGCTAACGCGCGAAGCAAGCTGCTTTTTCCGGCACCTGACGGCCCGGTAATACCCACAACTTGCATGGAATCTGGCAACTCAGCTTTCGCACTAATGCGGTTTACTAACGAGACATTGAACTCCAACCTTGCCCTCCTTTTCCATTAAAGCGATACAGCAGCGTAAGCAGCAAAAATGAAAACAGCAGTAGCCCTAACGAAAGTGCATGTGCTTGGCCATATTCTAAGGCTTCAACATGCTCATACAACGCAATTGAGAGCACTTGGGTTTCACCTGGAATATTGCCTCCAATCATTAGCACCACACCAAATTCACCTATGGTATGGGCAAAGCTAAGGCCAAATGCCACTATAAACGGCGCTTTGCACAAGGGGAGTATGATGCGAAAAAACGTCTCAATTTTTCCAAAACCTAATGAATGCGCCACTTCAACATACCGTTTATCGAGTTGAGTAAAGCCGCTATACAGCGGCTGTAACGCAAAAGGGAGCGAGTAAATAAAAGAGCCTATTACTAAGCCATCAAAACTAAACGCAAGTTGATGGCCGGTGAGCCATTGCCACCCTTCTCCTACTGGGCTTTGCGGCGAAAACGCCACCAGCAGGTAAAACCCGAGCACTGTGGGCGGAAGTACCAAGGGTAATGCAAGCACCGACATAAACACGGGTTTTAATTTATGCTGCCAATTTGCTAACTTCCACGCCAAAGGCGTAACCAGTACCATTAATAGCACACTGGTTAAAAACGCCAATTTTAGGGTTAAGCCTACTGCGGCAAAGGCGTTATTCTCTAGCATTTACGGTAAGCCTCTAGTGGCACTGCTGTCTACTTTTTTGCTCTCACTAATACGCGAATTTCCGCTAACCGGTGGTGAATCATTAGCGGGTTGGTAACCCCAATTGGGTAAGTTTTCCTGTACTTCTAACGACAATAAATAACGAGAAAATGCTGACGCTGCGGCTTTTCTATCGGCGGCAGCAGTAACCGCAAGGCTTTGTAATATAGGCTGATGCAGGGTATCGGGAATGAGTAATGCCGTAGCAGCACGCCCATTAGCATTACGCCCACCAGCCTCTTTAATTTGCTTATCCGCCAGTGTAAGTGAGTATGCCACCAAGGCATAGTCGGCGTTACCTGTAGTAAAAAACTGATAGGTTTGAAGTACGTTTTTCCCCATCACAATATGCGGGGAAACCGTGTTCCATTGCTTGGTATTAACAAGATACTGTTTTGCTGCGTTGCCATAAGGAGCAAGTTTAGGGTTTGCGATAGCCAGCTTTTTCCCAGCCAAGGAAGCAGCGGTAAAATTAGGTATTGAAGCTGTGGTATTCGATAACAGAAAGGCCAACCTACCTTTAGCATAAACATGCACATCTTCACCGTTAACACGCCCGGCCTCTACCAACGCATTTGGCCTAGCAGTATCGGCAGAGAGGAATACATCGAACTGTGCACCATGGGTAAGCTGTGCAAATAGGGTTCCACTGGAAGAAACGGTAACACTGACTTCCTGCCCGCTTTTCTTAAAATAATCATTGGCGATGTTTCGTAAGGGCTTGGCAAAATTTGCGGCTACTGCTACCCGTAATGGCGAAGACAAGATGGGCACTGCTTTGCCATAATTAGCGGAATCATTATCCGAATCAAGATACGTGTTTGATACTGACGCATTGCACGCAAAGCTCAGAGTAAAAAAGACAACAGGCAGAAACGTACCCGCGCTGCCTTTAAGTTTACCTACTCCCGTGCTCAAACTCGCGGGTATTATTCGTGAACAAGCAAGTATCTTTGCGCTAACCGCCATTTCTATTTTTCTCGTAACCAAGCCAAAGCGGCCTTGTCGTCTGAGGCTTTTACCTCAACCCAACGTGAATCATCTCGGGTAAACTCTTTTTTCCACAAGGGGACAGATTGCTTAAGCATATCCATTAGAAAGTTAGCGCCTTCAAAGGCCGCGGCGCGATGGGGTGCGGCTGCACCCACCCATACTATCTGCTCGTCGTTATACAATCGGCCAACACGGTGCACCGCGCCTGCCGAGGTTAGCGAAAATCGAGTGATGGCTTGTTGCACTAAGTCGGTTAAGGCTTGCTCTGTCATGCCAGGGTAATGCTCAAGCTCAATGCCTAAAATATTGCCATCGACATTGTTGTCGCGCACTAAACCAGTAAAGGTAACAATAGCGCCTACGTTGCCTTTCGCTTTTTGGCTAGCTTCTTGGCGTAAGCGATTATATAACCATTGTTGATCGAAGTCGGCATCGCCAATTAATGCAAACATGATTATCCCCCCGTTACTGGTGGGAAAAAGGCAAGTTCATCACCTGGTTGAACATGAGTTTGTATATCGCACAGTTGCTGGTTTCGCGCCATTAGTACACTGCTATTATCGCTATCAGCAGTGGCACCAAGGGCTTGCACCCATTTGTCACTTCGGCTTTTTAGCAAAGTAATAACATCCCCCATAGTGACGATGTTATCAGGCAGCGTTAAGGTAAAGCTGCCCTCTTGGGTAATTTCACGTAATTGCGCAAAGGTTTTCACGGTTACATTCATGTTGATTCCTATGAAGGTAAATTACTCACCTAATGGGTTCTTGTCTTTGATATGGCTGCTAACTGGTTCACCGATAGATTGCCAATGCCCCGTTTTACCGCCTTTTTTATCGAGCACTTGAATGCCTTCTAAGCGCATACCAGGATCGATAGCTTTACACATATCAAACAAGGTAAGCAAAGCCACGTTAACGCCGGTAAGGGCTTCCATTTCCACCCCTGTCTTTCCACTTAGCTTACAAAAACAAGTGGTTTTTATACGGTTATTTTCCGGCTCAATGGCAAAGTTAATATCGACTTTCGAGAGCGCTAGTGGATGGCACAAAGGAATAAGATCGGCACATCGCTTTGCGCCCTGAATACCTGCAATACGTGCAACGGCAAATACATCGCCCTTAGCAATAGTAGCATTGCTTATTTGGCTGATAACCTCTGCGCTAGCATATAAATAGCCTTGAGCAGTGGCTTCTCTGACCGTTACCGCCTTATCACTAACATCCACCATGTTAGCTTCGCCGCCCGCGTTTAAATGACTAAATGTGGCCATTACGACACCAAGTGTTTAACGAAATTACAAGGTTTGAAATCGACATCTAATTGGCTAGCAATGATTTTTTCCCAACCGGTTTTACAGGCACCTGTAGAACCTGGTAAACAAAAGATGACGGTATTATTGGCAAAGCCCGCAATAGCGCGAGATTGAATGGTAGAAGTACCAATTTCTTCGTAGCTTACTTGGCGAAACAATTCACCGAATCCATCAACCTGTTTATCGAATAAAACACTGATAGCTTCTGGCGTAGAGTCTCTATGCGTGAAGCCGGTGCCACCGGTAATTAATATTCCGTGAATGTCGGGGTTTGCTATCCACGCTGACACTATAGCGCGTTGCTGATAGATATCGTCTTTTACTAAGGCTCTGTCGCCTAAGTTATGCCCAGCTGTTTCTAATGCGCCAGTTAAATAATCCCCTGACTTATCGTTTTCAAGTGTGCGGGTGTCAGAAATGGTAAGTACCGCCAAATTAAGCGGCTGACTAACTACAGACATAAGAAATCCTAAATTGATATGCGACATTTATTCAGGCTTTGATAAAGTACGCCTAATTAATACATCATGTTACGTTCAGCTTACCACATTGATGTATGCGGCAACATATACTGCACTAGCGGCGCTTCGGTTTTTTAGTCCGGCGCTGCGTTTTTACAAGGCGTCGATTTTAAAAGCTTATTTTGTAAAATGCAGCGCCTAATCTGAAAATTGTTGTGTGTTGGTCGTATGACGCATTGCCATGTACCAATATGATTTAAAATAGTGGTAGGGCTTAAAAGCACAACGTGAACAACACCAATTCATCTATAAGGGTACTGCGTAAATGAAAACCCCGCTATCAACTAAGCAGGTAATGCGATACAACCGACAAATTGTGCTGCCTCAAATTGATATAGATGGGCAGGAATTGTTGGCATCGTCTCGCGTTCTACTGATTGGTGTAGGTGGTTTAGGTAATGCGGCGGCTACAAGCTTATGTGGCAGTGGTGTGGGCAAAATTACACTCATAGACAACGATATTGTTGAACACACCAACCTTCCCCGCCAAACCTTGTTCGATGAAAGCCAAATTGGACAGTCAAAAGTGATGGCGGCAAAAGCTAGGCTGGCGCAAATAAATAGCGATTGCGACATTGTAGGTATTGAAGCGAGTTTGCAACCAGATAACACGCCACTAACTCGCGAAGACGACTTTGGGGTAAATAGCTCTGGTGCAGAACGCACTGAGATAGATAGCTGTGGGATTGGCGGCTCTGGAGTATATGCTACTAAGACAGATTCTACAGAAATAGAGAAAACTGAAATAACTACCCACAAACTGTTTAGCGAGCACGACATTGTGCTGGATTGTACCGATAACACGCAAAGCCGCGACCTCATAAACCGCTTATGTTATAAACACGGCGTACCTTTAATTTCCGGTGCGGCCATTCGCTTTGAAGGTCAATTATTTGTAGCCAAACCTGGCGAGAGCCAATGCTATGCGTGCTTACGCAGGTTGTTTAGCGCTCCCGAATTAAGCTGTACAGAAGCAGGCATTTTTTCGCCCATCGTGAATATTGTAGGCACCTACCAAGCGCTGCTTGCCATGCAAGTACTGATGGGAGTAGGTTCAGTGCCGCTGAATACCTTGTTAACCTTCGACGGCTTACAACATGAATGGCAACAATGGACCTTACCAAATACTATGCAGTGTGATGTTTGCGGTGAGCAAAATAAAGATACCGACAATAACGACGGTAGCGCATGACAGTAATGATAAGTATCAGCGATACGCTAAAGTAAGCGCTAAAGTAAGCGCTTATACAACAGCTTAGATGAGCGATTGCGAAACCATCAGCAACAAATAACGACATGAATAACAACGAACTAAAAAGAGAGAGTTATGACAACTAAGGTTGTTAAACAACATATTGTCGTGGCGCAAAACGCCTCTGGCAGAAACATGAATGTACCTATTTACCGAATGCGAGGCGCAAGACCCGGCCCCACCGTATACATTCAAAGCTCGATACATGGCGCCGAAGTGCAAGGTAACGTAGTGATTTACCACCTTATCCAACGCTTAAAAGACATGGATATTTGTGGTGAAGTTATCTTGGTACCCAATTGCAACCCTGTGGGCACGAATATAAAAGCCGGTGAGTACACCATGGGCCGCTTCGATCCAGTAAACGGCACCAATTGGAACCGAGGCTATCATTTCGACAAAGACAGTGTTGAGCAATTTGCTAACACCGTCACTCCAGAAGAGTCGGTACAAGGCATAAAACAACGTTTCAGAACGTTTTTATCAAGCGCCATTGATACTAAACTTGCCACACCTTGGGGTTTAGGCTTAGCGCAGCAACTTAACTTAAAATTACAGCAATTAGCAGTGAATGCTGATTTTGTACTAGATTTACATAACGGCCCTGTTTCCACACGCCATATTTATGTGCCTGAGTATGCTAAGCCCAGCGCTAGCCTATTCAATATTCCCCACTGCATTTTTATTCCCAACGTTTTCGCTGGCGCATTAGACGAAGCGACTTTTTGCCCATGGTGGTCGCTACAAGAAAGTATTGTAGCAAACCTGCAGCGAAGTATTGAATTTAACGTTGAAGCTTTTACGCTTGAAATGGGTAGCCAAGAGGTGATTAATTTCACCGAAGGCGATGTGGATGCGCTAAGTATACTCAGTTACTTAAACGCAAAAGGCGCACTGCATAATTGTGATGTTAAGCCTGACGATATGACTCGGTTGGGAGTAATGCTGAAAGACTATAAAACCCTGTTTACTGACTGGGGCGGTATGGTGGAATACATGGCAAAACCGGGGAAAACTATTAAGGCTGGTGAGCCCCTAGCTAAAATTCTAAATATTGACGAGCTTGATAACGATAATGGCAGCCGTTTATTGAACGCCCCATGCGATTTAATACCTATTTTGCACTTTCCGTCGGCATCGGTATTAAGTGGCACACAGCTATATAAAGTATTTACTAATTACGAAACGCTCACCTAGCTAAGGTAATTCGCGTGGTTGCTTGCGAGATTGCGCAAGATTATATAGGAGCACTAATGTCTTCGTATTAGTGCTCAAATGCGCCTTTCTGTAAAAAATGTATAGTTTGATTTGCCACTTCTTCGCTATATCGCATTTGAGAATGGCCAACCTCGATGGTGATAAAATCACTCATGCCTTCCAATTTGGTTGATTCTACTGATACCAAACCATCGTTTGGCCCCTTGAACCTGTCGTTCGTTAAACCCAATGGCTTGGTGCCGGCAATAACGCCTATATTGAAATCTATTGCATCAAGGTTATTGCCCAAGCTTCTTGTGCCTGTTACCAACGCACGACTAACTCCGCCACCTAGGCTCATCAACCAAGAATCACTATAGTAGTCGGCCAGTTCACTGCCTTTGTTTGGCGTACCGATTAGTACTACCTCACCCACATCCACAGCTTCTAACGCTTCTTCGTGGTTTTGCAGATACGCCCTAATGACTAAACCACCAAGGGAGTGCCCTACAAAATGTACTTTGGGGGCATTTTGTAAGCACGCATCAATTTGGCTGGATGTTTCATCTAATACCGACGCCACACTAACCCCTATGGTAGCGTAGTCTAATCGACATACTTTATAGTTCGCGTGTTCTAAGCGCTGGGCAAAACGCCACATCGCCCAATCACTTCGCCCTAATCCATGGGCTAGCACCACCAGATCATCATCCACTTGGTAGTTAAGGGACTTTGCTTCAGAATTAGCACAACCCGCAGTATGAAAAAGCAATAGCAATAAAACCGTTACAGCAACGGTTTTTGTAGTCGTTAAAAGGAACATTATTAAACCTAAATTTTTACGCACCTAACCGAGAACATATAACTCTTTTTGAGTTTGGCGCGGCGAATTTCTCCTTTATGAGAGTTCCACCACGAATATGCAAGTGTTCTAGCAAACGCCTCTTTTTCAGTTGCATTGCTGCTTGTCCAAAACTCAGTATACATGCCTTGGGTAATATACCAATTACCCAACTTCACACCCGCTGGCGTGGCAGAAAATTTATACTTATTTACTTGGGACTGGTCAAAACGCTTAAACACTGTATTTGGTTGTGAAGCTTTAAGTGTAATCGCAATGTCGTTTTCGCCTCTCCACCCTTCTTTATCCAGATCAGATTCGGCAATACCAATAGCAGACTCCAGCGCTTTCCAGTCTTCATCTGATGCAACTCGCCACCCCACAGGGCAAATATTTCGGGCGTCAGAAACATCATTCCAATCATAAAGCCTGCCATAGCTTGATAGGTTTTTGTCGTTATCATCAGGAATGAAGCCCGTATTTACCGCAGTGCCATCCTGAAATTTAGTCGACCTTAAATTTTCAGCCAGCCATACTCTATCGCCAATATTAACTGTACGATAAACGTTGCCCTCAACATCTTGTATTGCACCTTGATCAGAGCTTTGTTCCGAGCTTTGAACAGCCTGCTGAGTATCGGCAAACTTACTACTATCGTTAGCCGATGAATTCATTGTAATTAACATACTGATACCCACACCCAAAATTAATCTTTTCATCTTTTAGCCCAAACACAAAGCGTCTTACTTGTTAAATTAAAGCGGCCAATCAATAGCGGTTTCTTTTTCAGAAAGCGACCACAATCGAGTTAACGCGTCTTTTTGCAAAACAAATGATTCAAGCTTACCCTCACCTACTGGACCACCAAAATTCATGATGCCAGTTGGCCCATAATAAGCACGCTCTTTTAAGTTTTCTTCGGTTGCACACATTACCTCTGGGTAAGCGCCTTTTTCAGCGGTTTGCGCTAAGCCGATTTTAACCATAAATGCCCAAGAGATCCGCGTCATAAAGCTCGCGCTTTCCCTGATAAGGGATGTATTAGAAGCCCCAGGGTGGCAAACGTAGACCTTCACATTCTTCCCAGCCGCTTTGATTTTATCTTGCAGTTCATAGGCAAACATCATTTGAGCTAGCTTACTTTGGCTATACACTTTATTTGGGTGGTAGTTTTTGTCCCAATTCATGTCATCGAATTGAATGGCTTTTAAACCCATTTTATGGCCTTCACTAGACACCACTACAATTCTGCCATGTGATGCGTCAATTCTTTCAAAAAGCAAACCACATAATAGAAAGTGACCGTAATGATTTACCCCTAACTGACTTTCAAACCCGTCAACGGTAAGCTGTTGCGTGGCGATTTGAGCGATTGCGCCATTACACATCAGTGCATCGATTTTAGGCACCTTTTCTAATATTTCTTTCGACGCGCGCCTTACTGACGCCAATTCCGCTAAATCTAATTGTATAAAGCTAACTTTAGCTTCATCACCAAATTCACTTTTTAGCCGGGCTATGGCAGCTTCCGATTTGCTAGGGTTACGGTTTAGCATTACCACACTAGCCCCTTTCGATAGCAAGATTCGCGTAGCCTGAAATCCTGCGCCGGTATTTGCGCCAGTGATGAGAAACGTTTTTTCCGTAAGAGATCCTAAACGCTCGGGAGTCCAGCCTTTAGGGCCAAATTGGTTGTTAGTCGCCATAAAATTACCTGCCAAAGTTGATTACGCGGTCACCGACTAGCCTGAGGTAAGCTCTATTAAAAGATTGGTGACGCGCTTAAGGTTTAAGCTGCTCTATGTAGTTCATTATAGTATTCTAATACAAGATTTAGCAGGCGTAATAGTCGCTAAAAACTGCCTATTTGTATCAAAATAGTTATATTTAGCGCATTTACTCTAACCCATAGCAAGTGAATGACTACTGCGGTAATTTAGAATTTATCAAACTAAAATAACTTCACACAAACACTGTTTTTTTATACAGCCAAGGATTCAGTTGCATATACTCGATCTATTACGGAATTTTTCCGCCTTTCTCATGGTGTGGTTTAGGGGTTATTAATAATGACTTGCCATTCAGAAACTTAAAAAATAGACTTGGTTAATAAATCAATGAAATATGGAAATTTTCCACCTTGCATAAAGGATTTTTTCCGTACACTAAATT
>NZ_JAGJDY010000070.1 GCF_018100795.1 Alteromonas sp. MMG017
TTCATTTGCTTGACCGAAGTGCATTGACCAACACTGAAATGTGAATTAGTAGGAGTCCAAACAATATAAAAGTCTTTGATTTGAGAAGGTCAACGAGCGCGTATGTGTCATCCATTCTTGCTGTTTCAGAGTTTAACTTTTCAGTTACTAGAGATATTGCCATATCTTCAGTCAATGGTTCATCTGCTTCCTGAATTACTTTGATTAGTTCTTCATAAACCACTTGTGATTGTTCTCTGGTTTCATTAAGCCTAAGAATATTATCTGCAATGTATTCGGGCGCAAAATAAGAAAATATCGAATATGCCACAATTAGAGAAAAAGAGATGTAAACAGCCTTTGTCTTCAAAATTTTCTCCCTGAAACCTAACTTTCCAATAACGGGCGCAGGCATGTGGGGCATAATGGCGAAGCCGCCCCGCGTGTATGCGTCCCAGCGAACGT
>NZ_JAGJDY010000071.1 GCF_018100795.1 Alteromonas sp. MMG017
GTTATAAGCCACTGGAGATGTAGTACAGAATGGATGTTCAAGAATTATATGGCGATGAAGCTAGAATCCAGTTAAATTTTTTCTCATTCATGACAATCGCTATTTGGGTTTGCTTTGGCGTCGGAATCGCATTCTCTTTTGCTTTTCATTTAGTAGTTACAAATGTGGCATCTGACGTAGCATCAGAAAGCACAATGTTTTGGCTTTCTTCATTAATGTATGGTTTTTTGGGTTTTATTTTTTCATTGGTAGGGGCAGCAATAATTTATCCTATTTATAATTTTTGGTGTGAGCGAATGCGAGGTCAGCGAGTTAAAGGAAAAATAGCATTGGTTAATCGTGGCTTATAACAAACCAAGTAAGCGGGACAATAACACGTGGGCTCCCTTCACTTCGTTCCGTATTTTAGCCCACGTGCTATTGCCCCTTCTTGGGGCGTTA
>NZ_JAGJDY010000072.1 GCF_018100795.1 Alteromonas sp. MMG017
TACACCAATGAGAAACTAATGCGTTGTCCAAATTGCAATCAAGATGGAATTTCACTGTTTAAAAAAGCGTTTATGCTTTTCTCAGTTCCTATCAGGTGTAGTAAGTGCAGTGCTCAGTTTACTTTTCGCAAAAGTATCAATTTCCTGTTTACCCTAGCGATAGAATTCGTAATAGTTATTGCATGTATTTGGGCATTCATTGAATCTAGTGCTATTTATCTGTGGCTAACTGTTAGCGTTGGTTTACTTAGCCTTTTATTTTTGGCGGTCTTTTTACCTGTCAAAAAATCACATCAACTCAGTGTGTTCAATAGACGTGGCGTATAACAAACAAATTAAGTCGTGCGCCAGGGCGCACTGGGACAATAACGCGCAGGCTCAACTCACTTCGTTCGCAGTATAGCCTGCCCGTTATTGCCCCTTATTTGGGT
>NZ_JAGJDY010000073.1 GCF_018100795.1 Alteromonas sp. MMG017
TTTAAGCTAAGGGGCGCTAGCACGTGGGCTAAAATCCGAACGAAGTGAGTCAGCCCGCGTGTTAGCGTCCCAGCGACCGAAGGGAGTGAACTTGAGCGCTTTGTTAGAAGCAGAGCCAGTTCCTTTGGTCTGTTTAAAAACTGATGAAGCCAGAATACGATTGATTGTTAACACAGACAAGCAAAACGACTGTGCATTGATGTTTTTGATTTGACTGAAGCTAGCCGCCATTTGAACTGTCGAACGCATTGGCGCTTGTTGACGTTGAATAATAACTTGGCGATAAAGCGCCTAATGCGCAACCTTTGAATTGAAAGCGGCGGATTTAAACCTACCACAAGCCAGAGCGATGCTTATGGAAATAGGTGAGGGCAGTTGCACTGGGATATTTATATAGCCAAACGCAGTTTAGGCTGACGCCTTA
>NZ_JAGJDY010000074.1 GCF_018100795.1 Alteromonas sp. MMG017
TAACTTTAAGCTAAGGGGCGCAGATGCGTGGGGCATAATGGCGAAGCCGCCCCGCGTATAGGCGTCCCAGCGACCGCAGGGAGTGGCTTGAGCGTTTTGTTAGAAGCAGAGCCTGTTCCTTTGGCCTAATTAAAAACTAATGAAGTCAGCATACGATTGATTATTAACACAAACAAGTAAAACAACAGTGCTGTGATGGTTTTGATTTGACGTAAGCAAGCTGCCATTCGAGCCGATAAACGCAATGGCGCTTAGTGATTCAAAATAAGAACTAGTTGATAAAGCGCCTATTGCGCAACCTATGAAGTTGAAGCAGCGAAGTTATAACCACCAAAAGCCATAGCGATTTTTGAAACAGCAGGTGAGGGCGGTTGAACTGTTATTTGTATTAAGCGAAACGCAGTTTAGGCTGACGCCTTCTAAC
>NZ_JAGJDY010000075.1 GCF_018100795.1 Alteromonas sp. MMG017
CATATAACTTTTAAATAAGGGGCGCAGGCATGTGGGGCATAATGGCGAAGCCGCCCCGCATGTATGCGTCCCAGCGAACGTAGTGAGTGACTTAATTTTTTTGTTATGTGCCATCGCTTGATACTTCTACGAAAAAACCACTAACTTCCTGGCCTTTAATTTTTGCACACCACCGTTTATAAAACGGATACGCTACTAAGGCCATCATAACGCCATTAACAACCGAAACTACAGGTGTTGCGACCACTGAAATTAAATCGACTATGGTAGGTTCTCCGAAAAGCGCAATAATAAAAATGAGAACTCCGAATACTAGTCCACCTATAAAGTTGATGGTTGCAGATATTTTGATAAGTGATTTTAAGCTGAGTTGAGTATGAAAAATTCTAGTCATAGGTTTCTAGTTCTAAGTGGCACATAAC
>NZ_JAGJDY010000076.1 GCF_018100795.1 Alteromonas sp. MMG017
GCCTGCATTTGCGGCGGTTTTGTAGCGAGGCACGAGCGGAAAAACCGTCCAAGCCACGCAGTGGCTGATGCAGCATGCACTTGTTAAGCATTTGCCTCGGCGCTCCAATCCTTAAACCACTCTACAGGCAAGTTAACAGTCTCAAAATCTAGCTGCTGTAGCTGTGATGATGAATACGTATTTGCTAGGTAGAGATCCCATTGCGTTTCAATGTCGGCAAGAATAGGCATAACCTTTTCAATTTCTTCCGACAGATCAACATCATTATATTTATTCCAAAACCGTTCACACCACTCAGAAATTTGTTTATGTGTGTATGGCGATTGATCTGGCTTGTAACCATAAGACAGCAAGACTAATAAGTTTTCCCTGCTGTATTCAAGTTCGATAGGTACACTCAATTTCATAATGATGCTTAAC
>NZ_JAGJDY010000077.1 GCF_018100795.1 Alteromonas sp. MMG017
TAACTTTTAAATAAGGGGCGCAGGCGCGCAGGGCATACTGGCGAAGCCGCCCTGCGTGTATGCGTCCCAGCCCGCGCAGCGGGCGAACTTAATTTTTTTGTTATACACAATTTAACTCGAAGAACTGCTTTCTTGCTGCAAAAAGAGCAGGATTTTTTCTAGAGAGTAGAAAAGTAACTGCAAAACTACGTTTAAGCCAACAATGATAGCGCCCCAAATAAAGCCTGTATCACTTGAATAGTATTCAAGGCCAAGCTCTGAGTGGTTACGAATATTTGAATCTATTAGTGCCCAGTTGGCAAACATTGCGATAATTAAAAAAACAAACAGCCAAAAAGATGAAAGAAGTTTGTATCGCTTTACAATTTTTTTGATATTTTCTTCTGACACGTAGGGTTCCCTCCTTGTGTATAACTTTCCAATAACTTT
>NZ_JAGJDY010000078.1 GCF_018100795.1 Alteromonas sp. MMG017
CGTTAGGCGTCATTTACTTACAGCATTAAAAAGTAGGTTCAGCCGTGACATTACAGCATCAAGGCTGTTTCGCTAGGCTGTCCTTACGGCTTGCTTTTTTGGTAGTTTCAACGGCTTTAGCAACGGGCTTTTCATCAACACAGCAACGCCAACATTCTGCATCTCCAGCCTTCTAAACTCGCTCTTTTATCCAGCAATGTCCTTTACATCTGGCATTTCGCACAAGGTTGTTTTATCTTAAATTTAATAATTTAAACACGCGGCGTTTTTGGCTAGTTGTGGCAGCAAAGCCGCGTACATTCAGTTGTACGCCTAACAAAACGCTGTTGGCACTCCCTTCGGTCGCTGGGACGCTAACACGTGAGCTGACTCACTTCGTTCGGATTTTAGCCCACGTGCTAGCGCCCCAAAGCTTA
>NZ_JAGJDY010000079.1 GCF_018100795.1 Alteromonas sp. MMG017
TAACTTTGAGCTTTGGGGCGCATACGCGGGGCTATAATCGCGAAGCGGCCCCGTGTATGCGTCCCAGCGACCGAAGGGAGTGCCAACAGCGTTTTGTTAGGCGTACAACTGAGAGTACGCAGCTTTGCTGCTAACGCTTGCCCAAATAGACCGCGTGTTTAGATTATTGAATTTAAGATAAAACAACCCTGTGCGAAATGCCAGATGTAAACAGCAATGCTGGATAAATGAGCGAGTTGAGACAACTTGCAGTGCCGAATGTTGGCGTCGCAATATTGATTAAAGCGCGTTGCTAGAGCCGTTTAAACTGCCTCAAAAGCCAGCTGCCAAGACAACCTAGTGAAACAACCTTAATGCTGGAATGTCACGACTGAACCCACTTTTTTAAGCTGTAAGTAAATGACGCCTAAC
>NZ_JAGJDY010000008.1 GCF_018100795.1 Alteromonas sp. MMG017
GCCCACTAAACCAGTGACGGTTTGCGTAGCCCCGCTGCCATCAGTGATCTGTAAACTAATCACTTTGCCGATAAACTCACTAATACCCGTAATGGTGGGTGTCGCTGACGCGAAATCTAGCGTATCCAGACTCAACACATCTAGGTTTACATCAATTAAACCCGTGGTAGTGATGTTGGCCAAGGTGCTGTTATCCGTATCTAGCACAGTAGCGTCAACCGTTAACAAGCCATCAGCTAAATCTACCGTGATAGGGATAGAGAAGGTTCCATCGTTAGCGACTAAGCCAGTAACCGTTTGAACGGCACCTGAACCATCGGTGATCTGTAAACTAATCACCTTGCCGATAAACTCACTGATACCGGTTATGACTGGGGTAGCACTGTTAAAGTCGAGTGCGCCTATGCTGAGTTCGCTAAGCGAAACATTGATAATACCGCTCACATCAGCTGTCACAATGTTGCCGTTGGTGTCTAGCACGGAAGCCTCAACTTGCAGCAACCCTTGCTGTAAATCACTAGGTACTTCATACGTGAAAGTGCCATCATCTTGCACTATTACTGAAACTAGGGTGCTAGTGCCGTAGGGGTCTGTGAGTGTTAGCTCAACTGTACTCCCGATAAGCTCACTTATACCTGAAATAATAGGCGTAAGTGTAGTTCCATCAATTGTATCTAATTGAATAAGCGGTAAATTCACATCTACGATGCCACTCGTATTCAGAGTCACTAAATTCCCATCAGAGCCTAGTACTGACACATCTATATCAAGTAAGCCCTGTGATAAGTCGGTTGGCACTGCGATAGAAAAAGTACCGTCATTTTGTACTAATCCTGTCAGCGTTTGCAAAGCACCACTACTATCGGTCAATACAATGGTAATAGTCTGACCAATGAGTTCACTTATACCTGTGATCGTTGGTGTGAAAGAATCTAAATTTAAAGTATCTAGTTGTAATACAGGCAGGGTGAGATCAAGAGTACCTGATGTATCTACCGTAATAAGATTGCCGTCGCTGCCAAGAACAGAAACCTCCACATCCAATAAACCTTCGGATAAGTCTGCTGGGACATCAACACTGAAAAAGCCATTATTTTGAACAACAGCGGTCAGTGTTTGAACGACGCCAGCGCCATCAGTTAATACTATGGTGACGGTTTCACCAATTCGGTCGCACGTTCCTGAAATAGTCGGCGTTAAGCTATCGAGCACTAGTGTATTTAACTCAAGTGCAGGTATGCTTAAATCTAGAATTCCTGAGGTTACCACGCTAGCTAAATGACCTTCTCCATCTATCACACTAGCTTCTACGTTCAATAAGCCCTGGGCTAAATTCGTTGGAACATTTATGGAGAAAGTACCATCATTTTGAACAATGGTGGTGAAGACATAAATGCCACCATTGCCATCGGTAAGCTCAATGGTCACTTCACTGCCAATAAGCTCACTGATGCCTGAAATAGTGGGCTGTAAGTTGTCTAACACCAAGGTATCAAGATTAATGAGTGGCAGGGTTACATCGATAATGCCACTGGTTTCAATTGTCGCTAAGTTACCTGCTGAGTCGAGTACAGAAACATTGACTGACAATAACCCTTCGGGTAAGCCTGATGGAACAGTAATTGAATAGGTCCCATCGCCTTGAACCAGAGCGGTTAACAAGGTTTCGTTACCCGCGCTATCAAGCAATACAATCGTTACGGTAGCACCTGCTTCACTTAAACCGCTAATAGTCGGGGTAAGAGAGTCTACGTTGGTTATGTCTACGGTTAGGTTGGGTAGCGTTAAGTCTATTTCGCCCGATACACTTGTGCTTATGGTATTTCCTGCAGCATCAGTCACTTCAGCGACAATGGTAGTGATGCCTTCTGGTAAGTCAGTGGGCACGGCAATAGAGTAAGAACCGTCAGGTTGAACGGTTGCATTCAAGGTCTGCTCGCTACCATCGCTTGCTGTCACAACTATCACAATCGTCGCGCCTATCTCATTACACGTTCCCGTGATAATGGGGGTAACGTCGTTTGTGATCCCAATCGAGTCTAAGGTTAGCAGCGGGGCGGTTAAGTCAATTTCAACCTCAGTGGTAACAGCATGTGACACTCCGTCATCCACGGTGACTTCAATTGTTGTGGATCCTTCGTTAAGCGACACGGGTACATTACCTGCAAACGTACCATCAGGTAAAACCTCCGCATTAATAGTTACTACTACGCTACCATTTTGAGAAATAACAATAATGACAGGGGTACCCGCTACAGCGTCAGTCACACCGGATACAACCGGCAGGTCGCTTACCGTATCAGCAGTTAAATCCAGCGTAATGCTCGAACCCGTTAAATCTAAATCTAACAGTGTTGTTTCAACCGCTGAGTTACCCGCGGGGTCAGTCACATCTACCTGGACGGATAGGATACCTTCCGCTAGTGCGTCAGGCACGTTCACTGAGAAGTCTCCAAATTCGTCGACAATGGCGGTTAGTATTTGAGCGTCGCCATTTGAATCAATGATGGTGACAAGTACCTCAGTGCCTTCTTCTACATTTACTGAACCTGAGATTTCAGGTGTTGCGGTATTAATTACACCATTTTGATCAATACTGATGATAGGGGCGGTAGTATCGACTTCTGCATCTACAGAGACATTAATGATGTTACCAGCCTCATCTAATACTTGAGCCTGAACGGTAAATTCACCTTCTGTAAGAGGAAGCGGCACATCAACACTCCAGCTGCCATCGACCTGAACCACTGCCGCAATAGTTTGTTCGATACCTGCGCTACTTGTAACCGTGATTAATACAATCGTTCCCAAACCTAGGTCAGTAGAGCCACTAATCGTAGGTGTGTCGTCACTAGTCACATCAATGGGGTCGATAACTAATGTTGGCGCCGTGGTGTCGATTTCACCCGAGTCACTGGCCGATGCCGAATTACCTGCTGCATCACTCACCGTTGCATTTACGGTGTAATTACCTTCTGCCAATTCGTTCTCGGTAGCAACGGAGTAAGTTCCATCAGATTGTACAATCGCAGTGAGGGTTTGTATGGCACCAGCACTATCGGTCACTGTAATCGTAACTACAGTACCTTGTGGCTCACTTGTTGTGCCTGAAATTAGAGGTGTGGTGTCGTTCGTGCTATCAACCACATCCACGGTAAGCTCTGGTGCTGTAACATCTATAACACCAGTTTCATTTGCATTGGCCGAATTGCCCGCACTGTCAGTCGCTGAAGCCGATACGGTGAAACTGCCCTCGGCCATAACTGCGGGAACCTCGACACTGAAGCTACCATTGGCCGCTACTAGCGCAGTAAATGTTTGCGAATTGCCCGCGTTATCAACCACGGTAATTTGCACTGTACTGCCCTCAGGCAAATCAACATTGCCATTAATCGTAGGTGTGGTGTCACTACCAACACCAGGGTCGTTTAATGTAATAATGGGGGCCTGCGTGTCTAGTGTTCCAGTTTCCGAGTCTGTTGCTGAATTTCCTGCTTCATCGGTCACGGTTGTTTGCACACTATAAGCACCATCAGCAAGAGCGTCGGGCACATCCGCGCTGAAACTACCATCAATTTGAACCGTCGCTGAGAACGTTTGGCTATCTCCTGCACTATCAGTCACCGTGATAGAGACGGTACTTCCTGCCGGTTGATCGGTGGTTCCCGTTACTGTTGGCGTGGCATCGTTGCCAAGTCCTTGCTCAAAGACATCTACGATAGGAGATGTGGTATCAACAAGGCCACCTGTTTCAGTGTCGCTACCAATATTCCCTGCGCTGTCGGCAACTTGTGCTTCTATGGTGTAGCCGCCCTCGGCGACAATATTCGGAACACTTTCGCTGAAAGTACCATCACTTTGCACTGTGGTCGTAAAGGTTTGCACATTGCCCGCACTGTCAGTGATGGTCAGTGTTACTGTGCTGCCTGTAGGCGCATCGGTGGTGCCCGATATTAACGGAGTGGCATCGTTAGTCTGACCTAGTGGGTCGATAGCAATAGAAGGTGCGCTAGCATCTATTACGCCAGTGTCTGTCACGGTAGAGCTATTGCCTGCGGGATCTGTAGCGCTGACAGACACATTATAAGTACCATCGCTAAGTGAAGTGGGTATCTCGATCGAAAACGCACCATCTGTGCCTACCGTGGTGGTGAATGTTTGCGAGTTACCATTACCATCGGTCACCACAAAACTAATGGTACTGCCTTCGCTAAGGTCTGTGGTCCCCGATAAAACAGGGGTATCGTTATTGCCACTGCTGACGGGGTCAAGGCTAATAATGGGAGGCGTACTATCTACGTCGCCATTGCCATCAGTGGCCGGTGCTTGATTGCCAGCCTCATCAGTAGCGGTTACGGCAACAGAATAGTTACCTTGAGCTAGTGAGCTAGGAACATCTGCTTGGTAGCTGCCATCATTTTGAACCCTTGCAGTAAAAGTATGGCTTACATTATCGCTGTCCAATACCACAATAGTTACCGTGCTACCAGCGGGCAAATCTGTTGTGCCCGAGATAGTGGGAGTGGTATCAGAGGTTGGCCCTTGAGGGTCAATACTTAACGTTGGGGGAATGGTATCTATCGTTCCGTCATTATCACTAACGGTAATAGTATTTCCGGCGTCATCGGTAGCAGTAACCTCTACCGTATAGTTTCCTTCAGCTAAATTATCTGGAACCTCAATACTGTATGAACCATCATCAGATATTGACGCTACGAACGTCTGAATATTGCCTTCACTATCAGTCACCGTAATGGTAACAGACTCTCCCTCGGCAAGGTTGGAAGTCCCAGAGATAGTAGGCGTGGCATTATTGTCTGTACTTTGAGGATCTAAAGTGACTATCGGCGCAGTGGTATCAATACTGCCCCCATTTTCTGTTACCGAAGCACTATTTCCTGATGTGTCTATCGCAGAAGCGGTTACCGAGTAATCACCCTCTGGTAAATTGGCTGGCACCTCTGCGCTGAAAGTGCCATCGAATTGAACGGTGGCAAAAAAGGTTTGAGTATCACCCGCACTGTCCGTCAAGGTTAACGTGACAGTACTGCCCTCTGGCAAATCTGTGGTACCTGAAATAATTGGCGTTACGTCATTGCCAACCGCAAGCGCATTAAGAGTAAGAGTAGGGGCATTAGCGTCGATGGTACCATTGGCGGAATCAGATGCACTATTACCTGCTTCGTCAATAGCAGTTGCGGTGACGACAAAATCACCATCAGCTAGGGCATCCGGCACGTCAGTATTGAAATTGCCATTGTCGTCTACACTTGCTGTAAAGGTTTGGCTATTTCCAGCGCTGTCAGTCACAGTAATTGATACCGTACTTCCACTAGGAAGGTCGGTTGTACCGCTAATAGCAGGCGTGGAATCGCTACCAGTTCCCTGTGGCGTCAAACTAACTGTTGGTGCAGTTGTGTCGACACTGCCCCCCGTTTCTGCAACAGAGCTACTGTTACCAGCCTCATCAGTTGCACTTGCCGTTATTGTATAATCACCTTCAGGCAGTGGAGTAGTGATATCAACACTGAAATTGCCATCACTATCAACCGTGGCGAAAAGTGTTTGCGTGTCACCTTGCGAATCTATCACTGTAATAGTGACAGTGATTCCCTCAGGTAAGTCGCTAGTGCCCGACACTGTTGGTGTAGTATTATTTTGAGGTGTAAGAGGGTTGAGGCTTAGCTCTGGTGCCGTGGTATCTATATTACCTGCGTTACTCGTTATAACAGCGGTGTTACCTGCATCATCTGTTGCAGTTACTTCCACACTGTAATTCCCTTCAGAAACCGCACCAGGAATATCAGCGCTAAAGTTTCCGTCTGCATCAACGGTAGCTTGTATTTCTTGTACATGCCCTGTGCTATCTGTAACAGATATGGTCACAAAGCTACCTTCGGGTAAGTCGGTCGTTCCTGAAATAGTCGGTGTTGTATCATTACTGTTACCTTGAGGATCAAGCGTCAGCGATGGTGCCAAGGTATCGATAGAGCCAGTGGTGTTAGCGCTTGCAGAATTGCCGGCCTCATCTGTCGCCGTGGCCGTTACTGTGAAATCACCTTCCGACATTGTCAACGGCACTTCTACGCTAAAGTTTCCATCACTGTCGATAGTAGCAGTAAGCGTTTGAATATTGCCTGCACTGTCTGTCACGGTGAGGGTTATCGCACTGCCAGTGGGTAAATCTGATGATCCATTTATGGTTGGTGTCACATCATTCGTTGCGTCTGGAGCGTCAACACTAATAATGGGCGGTGTAACATCGATACTGCCATTGTTATCTGTCACACTGGCTGCATTCCCTCCGGTATCTGTTGCAAACGCTGTAACGGTATAGTCGCCTTCTGCCATAGCCGTAGGGACAGTGGCACTGAAATTCCCATCACTGTCGACAGTTGCAACGATAGTTTGCGTTGTGCCTGCACTGTCGGTAACTGAAATGGTGACTGTACTGCCTGAGGGAAGGTCGGTGGTACCGGTTAGCGTAGGCGTTGTGTCATTTCCAACGGTTTGAGCATCAAGGGTCAGCGAAGGAGCACTGGTATCTATGCTTCCAGAGTCAGTGGTCGTGGTAGTATTACCTGCATCATCTGTGACACTCGCTGTTACCGTGTAGTCCCCATCCGCTAAATCTATTGGTATATCAGCACTAAAGTTTCCATTAGAGTCTACTTCGGCAGTAAAGGTTTGTGTGTTTCCATTACTATCAGTAACAGACAAGGTTACCGTGCTTCCTGGCGCTAAATCAGTATTTCCTGATATTGATGGCGTCACATCATTACCAGTTCCCTGAGGGGAAAGTGATAATACTGGCGCTGTAAGATCTACATTGCCGCCGGTTTCACTTTGAGTTGTTGCGTTTCCTGCTTCATCAGTGGCGGTTACGCTAACGGTATAGTCGCCTTCTGCTAGCGGGGTAAGTACGTCGGTAATGAAGTTGCCACTATCATCTACCAATGCATTAATGGTTTGTGTATCCCCAATGCTATCAGTTACGGTAATCACTACCACGGAACCTTCAGGCAAATTGGTACTGCCGGATAAAGTTGGCGTGTTATCGTTACCTGTGTCTAACGGGTTAACAGTAAGTGTCGGGGCTTGCGAGTCAACATTACCACCCGCTTCGGTTTCAATGGCTTGATTTCCGTTGGTGTCAGTCACTGTAGCGGTAACCGTATAATCACCTTCAGTTAGTGCATTTGGCACATCTGCTTCAAAACTTCCGTCATTCTGCACGGTAGCTTGGAACGTTTGTGAATTTCCATCGGAATCAACCACGGTAATAGTCACTAACGAGCCAGGTTCTACATCAGTGGTACCCGATATGGTTGGTGTCACATCATTGGTTGCAGATTGTGGCGTCAGCGTTAGCTCAGGTGCCGTAGCATCTACAGTGCCTGTTGTGACTGCAGTTTCGCTATTGCCATTGGCGTCTGTGGCACTGGCTTCAACTGTGTAGTCACCGTCGGCTAAATCGGTAGGCACGTCCACGCTAAAATTACCGTCAGCATCAACGAGTGTATTTATAGTTTGCACATTACCTTCACTATCAGTTACTTGCAGTGACACTAAACTACCTTCTGGTAGATCGGTGTTCCCAGAAAGCGTAGGTGTAGTATCGTTACCACTGCCTAAATCATTTAATGATAATGTTGGTGGCGTTGTGTCGATTGCACCGCCTGTCTCAGTTACGCTAGCCGTATTCCCTTGCGGATCGGTTGCGTTGACGGTAACGGAATAATCACCATCGGGTAATGTGCTTTGTACCTCAGCACTAAAATTACCTTGTGCATCGACATCGGCTATAAAAGTCTGTGTATTACCCTCGTCATCAGTAACTGAAATCGATACGGTACTTCCTTCGGGTAAGCTTGTAGAGCCGGAAATAACAGGCGTATTGTCGTTGCTTTCCGTCAGCGGATTTAGACTGAGTGTTGGCGCATTGGTATCAATACTGCCATTTTGTGTCACGCTGGTTTGATTTCCAGCTTCATCTTGCGCTGTAGCGGTTACCGTGTAATCACCTTCTGCTAGCGCCAGAGGAACATCAATAGAAAAACTGCCATCTGTATTAACTAGGGCATTAATAGTTTGAGTATCGCCAGCACTGTCGGTAACTGTTAGCGTGACTATGCTGCCTTGTGGTAAATCACTGTTGCCAGAGAGTGTTGGCGTAGCATCATTTCCTGTGCCTTGTTCATTAAGCGTGATTACTGGGGCAGCCGTGTCTACTGTTCCACCCGTTTGGGTTGTACTTGCTGTATTGCCATTCGTGTCAGTAGCCGTAGCAGTAACACTATAATCGCCCTCGGCGAGCGCTGATGGAACTTCGGCACTGAAATTGCCGTTATCATCTACGCTCACTTCAATAGTTTGTTGATTCCCTAATCCATCGGTGATCACCAACGTAACTGCACTACCTTCAGGTAAATCTGAAGTTCCACTGATCGCCGGTGTGGTGTCGTTATCGTTGCTTAGTGAGTCAAGGTTCAATGTAGGGGCGGCAGTATCAATAGTACCATTAGTCGAGGCTGTATCTTGGTTGCCTGCATCGTCGCTCACGGTAGCGGTAACCGTAAATTCGCCATCAGCAAGGTTAGCCGGAACTTCAACAGAAAAGGTGCCATTTTCATCAACAGTGGTAGTAAATGTTTGCGAGTTACCTTCGCTATCTGTTACCGATATAGATACGGTGCTGCCAAGTGCCTGATCGGTTGTACCAGAGATGGTGGGGGTAGCGTCGTTAGTACTTCCTTGTGCATCTAAATTGACCAGCGGCGAGGTGACGTCAATATTCCCGCCTGTTTCAGTAGTAGATGCTGTATTTCCACTGGTGTCGGTTGCTGTTGCGGTTACGTCATAGTCACCTTCGGCGAGTGGCGAAGGCACATCAGCACTAAAGTTTCCGTTAGTATCTACGCCAGCAGTGAAGGTTTGAGAATTACCCAACGCATCAGTCACGGTAAGCGTTACTGTGCTGCCCGTTGGTAAGTCAGTGGTACCAGAAATAGTAGGCGTGGTATCGTTGTCGTTACCTAGTGGGGTCAAACTTAGTGCTGGTACATTGGTATCAATGGTGCCGGTTTCTGTGGCTGTTGTCGCGTTTCCTGCGTTATCAGTGGCGGTCGCCTCAATAGTGAAATTACCATCAAGCATAGCGGAAGGTACATCAGCAGAAAAGGAACCATCAGATTCCACTGAGGCAGAGAAAGTTTGCGTATTGCCTTCACTATCCGTGACAGTAAGTGAAATTTCACTTCCAACAGGTAAATCTGTTGTACCTGAAATAGTTGGCGTAGTATCGTTTCCAGTGCCAGCAGGGTTTAATGAAACGATAGGCACTTGAGTATCAATGCTGCCACCAGTTTCTGTCACTGTGGTTGTATTCCCAGCATCATCAGTTACGGTCGCTTCGACTGAAAACTCGCCTTCCGTCAAAGGTGTCGTTGTTTCGGCGTTGAAATTTCCGTCTTCATCTACAATTGCAGTGATAGTTTGTTCGTTCCCTGCACTATCAGTTACAGTAAGTATTACGGTTGAGCCTGGCGGCAGATCTGTACTGCCCGAGACAGAAGGCGTGCCATCATTTCCTGTTGTTAAAGGATTGACGGTTAATGAGGGCTCAGTGGTGTCCACATTACCGCCAGTTTCTGTTGCAGTTGTCGTATTGCCAGCTTCATCAGTAGCCGTAACAGTAACTGTATATTCACCCTCAGGTAAGGCATCTGTTATATCTGTGGTGAAGTTGCCGGTATCGTCAACTACAGCAACAATGACTTGCTCGTTGCCCTCACTGTCGGTAACAGTAATAGTGACTTCACTGCCTTCCATTAAATCGGTACTTCCCGAAATACTAGGCGTTGCATCATTGGTATCTGTTTGTGGATCGATAGAGATAACGGGCTCGGTGGTATCAATTACTGTGGTAGTCGTTGTCGTCGAACTGTTTCCATCATCATCGGTGACGGTAACGTCGACCGTGTACTCACCATCATCAAGGCCATCTGGTAAGTCTACGGTAAAGTCTCCGTTTTCGTCAGTAGAGCCCGAAACGGTTTGGCTATTGCCCTCGTCATCAGTTATTACCACAACCACATCGGAATTAGGTGTATCGGTATTTCCGGAAACACCCTCACTACCGTTTGTTACAGGGACTGGTTCGGTGACAACAGTAGGGCCGTTTACATTAATTGCTGCGTCAATTGAAGTCGATGAGGTGTTACCGGCAGTATCTGTTACTGAGGCGTTAACCGTAAAGTCTCCGTCAGCGAGTGCTAAGGGCACTTCGACACTGAAACTACCATCAGCTTGAACAATGGCGGTTAATGTTTGAGTGCTACCATCGCTGTGAAGGATCTCAACAGTGACTTCTGAGCCAGCTTCAGCATCTGAATTACCCGTTATTATGGGCGTATCGTCATTGGTTGTGCCTATAGCGTCTAAATAAATAATAGGCGCTGTAGTATCCACTTCACCAGTAACTGATGAGCTAGAGCTGTCTCCATCAGGTGTAGTAACCGTTACATCAACAGTAAATTCCCCATCACTTAGCTCTGCTGGTACATCTTCACTGAAGGTTCCGTCAGCGCCAACTGTTGTGGTGATGATTTGTTCATTGCCTTCACTGTCAGTGACTACAATGACCACGACACTGCCAGCTGGCGCATCGGTATCGCCAGATACCGTGGGAGTTGTTTCATTTGTAGGTGCAGGTTGCTCAATAACCGTCGATGGGCTCGATGCGTTGTAATCTCCAGAGGCGAGTGCTTCAGAAGTATTACCTAATTCGTCTGCTACGGACGCTGAGATCTCAAAGATCCCCTCAGCCAGCGCAGCTGGCACATCTACGCTAAAAGTACCGTTTGCCTGAACGACAGTGGTAAAAGTTTGTGAATTGCCCGCACTGTCGGTCACTGTGAAAGTGATAGTGCTTCCTGGCAATGCATCCGTTAGCCCTGAAATTGTTGGCGTTGAGTCACCATTAATACCTGGGTCATTCAACGAAATTGTTGGTCCTGTAATATCTATTTCAGCATTTAGCGAATCAGTGGCAGTATTGCCTGCCGCATCGGTAACGCTGGCTTCAACGGAATATTCACCTTCCGCTAATTCAACTGGCACATCACCAGAGAAGGTGCCGTCAGCTTGCACGGTGGTGGTAAGCGTTTGTACGTTACCCGCGCTGTCCGTCACCGTGAGAGTAATAGTCGAGCCTGGCGCGGCATCAGTCGTACCTGAAAGCGTAGGCGTAGTGTCGTTGTCAGTGCCTTGTGCATCTAATGAAATTGCAGGTGCAGTCGTATCAATTTCACCGGTATTGGCATCGGTGGCAGTATTGCCTGCCGCATCGGTAACGCTGGCTTCAACAGAGTATTCACCTTCGGCTAATTCATCAGGCACATCCACAGAGAAGGTGCCGTCAGCTTGCACGGTGGTTGTTAAAGTTTGTACGTTACCTGAACTGTCTGTCACCGTTAAGATAACAGTCGAACCCGGCGCGGCATCAGTGGTGCCTGAAAAGGTAGGCGTAGTGTCGTTGTCAGTGCCTTGTGAATCTAACGAAATTACCGGTGCGGTCGTATCAATTTCACCGGTATTGGCATCGGTGGCTGTATTGCCTGCCGCATCGGTAACGGTGGCTTCAACAGAATATTCACCTTCCGCTAATTCCACAGGCACATCTACAGAGAAGGTGCCGTCAGCTTGCACGGTGGTGGTAAGCGTTTGTACGTTACCCGCGCTGTCTGTCACGGTTAGCGTCACAGTCGAACCCGGCGCGGCATCAGTCGTACCTGAAAGCGTAGGCGTGGAGTCGTTGTCAGTGCCTTGTGCATCTAACGAAATTACCGGTGCGTTAGTATCAATTTCACCGGTATTGGCATCGGTTGCAGTATTGCCGGCGGCATCAGTAACCGTGGCTTCAACCGAGTATTCACTTTCTGCTAATGCAGCAGGCACATCTACTGAAAACGTGCCATCAGCTTGCACGGTGGTTGTTAAAGTTTGTACGTTACCCGCACTGTCTGTCACCGTGAGAGTAATAGTAGATCCCGGCGCGGCATCAGTCGTACCTGAAAGCGTAGGCGTAGTGTCGTTGTCAGTGCCTTGTGCATCTAACGAAATTACCGGTGCGGTAGTATCAATTTCACCGGTGTTGGCATCGCTGGCTGTATTGCCTGCCGCATCGGTAACGCTGGCTTCAACGGAATATTCACCTTCCGCTAATTCAACTGGCACATCTATTGAAAATGAACCATCTGCTTGAACGGTGGTGGTAAGCGTTTGTACGTTACCTGCACTGTCAGTCACCGTTAGGGTAACGGTCGAACCTGGCGTTGCGTCAGTGGTGCCTGAAAGGGTAGGGGTAGTGTCGTTGTCAGTGCCTTGTGCATCTAACGAAATTACCGGTGCGGTCGTATCAATTTCACCGGTATTGGCATCGGTGGCAGTATTGCCTGCCGCATCGGTAACGGTGGCTTCAACAGAATATTCACCTTCCGCTAATTCAACAGGCACATCCACAGAGAAGGTGCCGTCAGCTTGCACGGTGGTGGTAAGCGTTTGTACGTTCCCCGCACTGTCTGTCACCGTTAGGGTAACGGTAGAATCTGGCGTTGCGTCAGTATTACCCAATAAGGTGGGGGTAGCATCGTTATTAAGAGGAATAGCGTCGAGTGTAATGGTAATGTCTGTGGCTTCGTCACCGCCGTCACCAAACTGTTCTGACGTGATTTCTTCGTTATCGTTGGCACCTTGCTCAAATTCAAAAGCGACGGGATCTACATTTTCGTTGATTCTGTCTACTCGAACAAAGTTACTGCCTCCTGCACCGCCGCCACCATCTAAGCCCGCAGCGGTTGCTTCTAACGACTCTAAAATATCATCATCGCCAGCAAGTACGTCTAAAAAATCTTGGTCGAGATCCTGACTATCTCCCGTTTGATCTAGCAATGCATTAAGATCTTCGACGCTGTCGTCGAAAACCGCAAATTCATCATCGCTGTCAACATCTGAAAAGGCTAATTGAAGAGGGAAAGTAACAGTTTGACCGGCAGGTAACTCTCTAACAATGCCATCAATACTGACAAGCACTGTAATGCCATCGGGGATAGTAAGGCTGTCTCCATCCAATAAGGTCGTGTTTTCACTGGCAGTAAATTTCTCACCCGTTTCTGGGCGCTCTACTAAAGCTTCACCATTTACTTCTACAACCACTACATCGGCCATTTAAAATCCCTTTCATCTATTACATTACATACCTAGTAAAGCCTAGCAGTGATACTGAAAATGGTTACCGTACCGTAGTACAGGTAGTGATATGACGAATGGTTCTCTAGGTGTATTCCCCTAATTTGCTAATTTTAAACATAATTGCACGCCATCATTTGGCAGGACTTTAGATTTACTACTAGGCTAAGGTCACGTTGAGATAATTTTTATATCTGGGTTTGTTTATATATATGAGTACTGTAGGTATGAAGAAAAGACAGATTTTTGGGCTACTTGGGCTAGTAACATTTTCCTTGTCCGCACAAGAGTCCTCGCACGGAATGGCGAGTGCTTCCTTAGAGCAATATGTAAGTAAATCTATTAATTCAAACCCTGAAATTCAGGCCAGTTGGCGGCAACTGCAAATCGCCATGAAAGATGTCGATATTGCTAAATCAGGTTATCTACCTTCTATTGACGTTCTAGCATCAAGTGCCTATACCGAAAGAAACTATGGCTTAGATCAAGAATATGCGGGCCATACCGCTGAAATTAGGTTAACGCAATTGCTTTATGATGGCTTTTTTACCTCCAGTCAGGTAAGTAGATTCAAACAAGCTCAAGTGGTTCGTTACTATGAATTGATGGGCGAAATTGAACAAAAGTCACTTGAAACCTCATTAGCTTATATGGATGTTCAGCTTTATCGCGAGTTACTTTCATTGGCAGAAAAAAATTTAATTACGCATGTGGACGTCTTCAAACAAATCGAAGAAAGTGTAATAGCAGGTGTGGGCAGAAGAGCGGACTTAGAACAAATTAGTGGTCGTCTTTCGTTGTCAGAGTCGAATGTATTAACTGAGCTTTCTAACCTTCATGATGTCACTGCTAGATTTTTACGACTAGTAGGTGAAAAACCTGCAGAAGCATTAGCCGAGGTGTCTCTTTCTGAGGCTATGCCTGAATCGGTTAAAATGGACATTGAGTCTATCTTGTTAGCAGCGTATGAAACCAATCCGTCTTTCAATGCTACAATTTATAATATAGACGCACAACGTTTTGCAATTGATAGCGCGAGAAGTCGTTACCATCCACAAATTAACCTCACCGCCAGTTATGGGGCGCAAACTCGAGATGAAGCAGCATTAAACAACACTATTTCAGAGGCCAGTGTTGGGGTTAACTTTTCGTACAATATCTACAACGGTGGTGCAGATAGGGCGGCAATTAGGCAAGCGTTGTCACAGGTAGATTTAGCAAAGGATTTAAGAGATAAAGCCTGTGTTGATATGCGCCAAACAATTCAAATTGCTCGTAACGATATTCAAAATATTAGCGAGCAACTCCCTTCATTAAATGCACACAGATTGTCTTCCGACAGAGTTAAATCGGCGTATATGGATCAGTTCACCATCGGCGAACGTTCACTTCTTGATTTGCTTGATTCAGAAAATGAGTATTACGAGTCGAGCAGAGCTTATGTACAAGCCACCTATACATTAGAAAAAGCGAGGGCACGGCTACTGGCTGCGTCGGGCGTTTTGGTTAAAGCGTTGGGTGTGAGTAGAAATGGTGTAGCAAGTGTAAGTGAATTAGCAGAAAAAGAGCTTCGTTACGATCCCAATCACGTGTGCCCAGCTACCCGTACATCGTTAGATGATGAGCGCAATATCTTAAAGCGAGATTCAGATTCAGACGGCATAGTCGATCTATGGGACGATTGCGTTAATTCCGCACCTGGTGCTTTGGTGGATGATTTTGGCTGTGAAGCAAGTGCACCTGAACCTGAACCTCAAGCCATGAATACCCCAGCAAGCGCTGCCGATTTCACCTTAGACGATGCACAAGTTCTAGCATCTTTTAGTATCAACATATCATTCGCATCAAACTCATCCAAAATTTCGTCTGAATACACCTCTTCACTTGCTCAAGTTATTGATGCACTTGAACAGTATGATAATGCCGGCGTTATTATTCACGGACATGCCTCGTTAGACGGAGATGCAGCATATAACCAACGCCTTTCAGAACGGCGAGCGAGTGCAGTTGCCGCTTTGCTGACTGAGTCCGCTGGCATAGATAGCCGTCGCATTACCTCGGTAGGCTATGGCGAAACGCGGCCTTTAGTTGATGAAGAATCAATAGCCGCAAATGCAAAAAATCGTCGAATTGAAGCGACGATAATCCAGCTTTAATTCGCAAAGGACGTGGAGGGTTAATGGTTCAGGGAGAAAATGGTGCGCCGTCTTATTTGGAAAATCAAGGTGGCGTGCTAATGGATTGCTTGATGAGTATTTGTCGAGCACATAATATTTCGGTTTCTCGAGTAAGCCTACTCAGTGGTTTGCCGCTAGATAATGGTGAGTTATCTCCCACGGGCTTCGAGCGTGCCGCCCAACGTGCTGGTTTAGCAAGTCGTACTGCAAAAAGAGACATTGCGCAGATCAACGCTGCTTTGCTTCCCGCCGTGTTAATTATGGAAGGCAGACAAGCCTGCGTCTTACACGAATTAACCGATGATAGTGCGAAAGTGTCCTACCCAGAGTTAGACACCGTTGTGGTATCGGTAGAACGTGAAAAAATCACCTCCCAGTTCACCGGCTACATAATTTTCGCGCGTCCTGTTTCCCAATCTGAAACGTCATCTGGCAAGGTTGAAAAAAGCGCTGTCGGTCATTGGCTTTGGTCATCAGTGAAATCTGCCTATGACTTATATCGTGATGTTCTACTGGCATCAATATTCATTAGCCTGTTATCGATAGCACTCCCACTGTTTGTGATGAATGTATATGATCGTGTGGTGCCCAACGCGGCAATGGAGACATTGTGGGCACTAGCCATCGGTGTGCTTTTAGTATTAGCGGCAGATTTTCTCTTACGTGTCCTAAGACAATATTTTGTAGAGCTTGCCGCTAGTCGCTTAGATGTCACCATGTCTGCAAAGATTATGGAAAAAGTACTTTCAATCGATTTAACCAATAGGCCCGCCAAAAGTGGTGCGTTTATTAATAGCCTGCAATCTTTTGAGAGTATTCGTCACTTCTTTGGCTCACTCACCTTGGTCGCCTTGGTTGATTTGCCTTTTGGTTTACTGTTTGTGTTTATCATCGCGATGATAGATATCTATCTCATCATCCCTATTTTATTGGGCACGGTCATTCTCTTTCTATATGCCCTAAAAGCACAGCGAGTCATGCGCTCATTGTCTGAAGAGTCGATGGAGATTAGCGCCAGAAAAAGTTCATTAATTACTGAAAGTGTTACTGCCCTTGAAGATTTAAAAGCCTTTGGATATCAGAGCCGAACGCAAAGTGCATGGGAAAAGCAAACCATCTTCTTGGCCAAAGTGAATGCTAAATTACGCTTGGTTTCTATGTCGGTTAACAACTCTGCACTATGGATTCAACAATCTGTTGGTGTAGTGATAATTCTTACCGGTGTGTACCTTATTATTGAAGGTGAAATTACCCAAGGTGGGCTGATAGCGGCGTACTTACTTTCAAGTCGGGCTATGGGGCCTGTATCTCAAGCTGCTGCGCTTTTAGCTCAGTATCATCAAGCTGAAACTGCGAAAAATGCGTTAGACGATATCATGTCACTGCCATCAGAAGGAGGTGACAACAAGCAGGTTAAAAACGCCAGCCAGTTAAGCGGAAACCTTGATGTTAAGCAGCTTTGCTTTCGCTACCCTAATGAAAACGTCTTGGCACTTAAAGATATCAATTTTTCAATTAAGCAAGGTGAGCACGTTGCCATTCTGGGGAAGAATGGCTGCGGTAAATCTACATTGAATCGTTTACTGATGGGGTTCTATAAAGCCGAATCGGGTCAAGTGTTACTCGATGAGATTGACATGAATCAATACGATCCTGTTCTTCTTAGGCAAAACATAGGCTATGTACCGCAAGATGTGAATCTTTTCTCTGGCACGCTAAAAGAAAATATATTGCCGGCACACCGAGGGGTAGAGGACGAAAGACTATGGGAAATCGCTAAGCAATGCGGCTTAGCGAAAGTCGTTAATAGTCATGGAAACGGTTTTGAACAGCAAGTTGGGGAAGGGGGGAAGCAATTGTCAGGTGGGCAACGCCAATCTGTTTCACTGGCCCGTGCACTGATTTACAACCCCGCGATATTCATTATGGACGAACCTACTTCTGCCATGGATTCAGCGAATGAAGCCATGATGAAAGAAACTATTCGAGAAGCGATCAAAGGGAAAACATTTATCCTCAATACCCACCGCACTACGTTGCTGGATTTGGTCGACAGAGTCATTGTTATCGAAAACGGAAAAATAATTGCTGATGGTAAAAAAGAGGACGTTCTACCTCAGTTTAAGTCAGTCGCCTCTAAGCAAAGGACTGCATAGTGAAGATTAAAAGTGACGATAACAATAGCCTATTGCATAAGCTAGTTAGAGGTTGGCTAGCGCCCCCCTCGGGTCAAGATTGGGTACTTGAAGCTGAATGGGCCAGAATCATGCAAACTCCTGCAAAAGCTAAACGGCTTTTGTACAGCGTAGCAGTGGCCTTGCTCATATTGCTAATTTGGGCGTATTTTGCAGAGATAGACGAGGTTGCTAAAGGGGAAGGGAAAGTGATCCCTTCGCAACAGCTGCAAATCCTCCAATCATATGATGGTGGTATCGTTCAAGATATATTGGTGAATGAAGGCCAACAGGTACAAAAAGGCGAGGTATTACTTCGTGTCGACCCTACGCGCTACATTTCAAGTTTAGAAGAGAATACAACACAATTTGCCGCCCTTGCCGCCAAGGTGCAGCGCCTTTCAGCGTTAACGCACAATACTCGTTTAGCTTTCTCGCCCGATTTAGTTGAACAAGCTCCCAAAATCGTTGAAAACGAAAGAAAGCTTTTTGATTCAAATCTTGCTGAATTAAATGAAGTAGCAGCAGGCTCAGATAGTCGCATACAACAACGCAAACAAGATGTTGAACAAGAAAGAGCTAATCTATATCAATACAAGAGTGTGCTTTCGTTAACTGAAAAAGAATTAGGCGTTACCAAACCCTTGTTGGCTTCTGGTGCGGTGTCTGAAATTGAAATTTTACGATTAGAGCGACAAATTGTAGAACTTGAAGGAAACATAGCCATGTCACAAGTGGCTATCGAACGAGGCCTTTCCACCATCGAAGAAGAGGTTATTAGTAAAGAAGAAAGTAGGCTAAAACTCATCAATCGGTGGAATCAAGAATTAACCGATGCGGTGGGTGAAATGGCAACCCTTCAACAATCGCAAACCACGTTAGAAGATGTAGTCTCGCAAGCTGAACTCAGGTCGCCAATTAATGGCACGGTTCAGCGTCTACTAATTAACACCGTTGGTGGAGTGATTACACCGGGAAGTGCGGTCATTGAGCTCATTCCTCAAGACGACCAACTTATTGTAGAAGCGAAGGTTTCCCCTAAAGATATTGCGTTCATTCGAGGTGGGCAAAAAGCCATCTTAAAATTTAGTGCTTATGATTTCACTATATATGGTGGTATGGATGCTGAAGTAAAGCATATAAGCGCTGATGCTATTACCAATGAGAAAGATGAGACGTACTTCCTAGTCCGTCTAGAAACCAAGAGAACCATCGCTGACGCACCGCTAGATATCATGCCAGGAATGATTGTTCAGGTAGATATCTTGACTGGCAAAAAGACGGTGTTGAATTACATTCTGTCTCCACTTTTCACCGTTACGTCATCTGCACTTAGGGAGCGATAGATGAAGCATTACATTATGAATACATCCCAAAAGGCCCTTGATGTCGACGCAATAGATTGGGTTGAGTTTTCTGATATTGAAAATATACGTTGCGGGAAAGAAGACAGTATTTGGGTGTCGACATTTCATAAAAATTGGCGTGAAAATATTATTGCCGCAAGTGCTAAGTGTCGAAATGTTGTTTTATTGACATATCATTACGATAGGCCGGAAATGCAGACTGCGTTATTATTGGGCGCAAGGGCGTACTGTCACGCACTAGGCCAACCATCTCTCTTTGAATCGGTTAGCCGTGTGCTAAAAGAAGGCGGAATTTGGGTACCCAATGAGCTTTATGTGAATACAACGTCAGCCGTTGCGACCACGCTGAGTTTAAAAGTAACAGTACCTGAAATTGCGACATTAACGGCGCGGGAAAAAGATGTGCTAACAGGCATTCTAGAGGGGTTAAGTAACAAAGAGATCGCGAGAGACCTTAAGCTTACAGAGAGAACGATTAAAGAGCATGTAGGCACGCTACTGAAGAAGTTAAACGCCAAAGACAGAATTGGGTTGTTACTGTCTCTTGGCGAGTTTAGTCATTTAAAAGGTGCTCTATAACTTCAATATGAGATACCACACCATCAACACCTAATTCGACAAATAGCTCTTTAGTGTTATTTGTTTTCACACCGTCAGCGTAAACATGAATGCCAAACGTATGAGCGAGTGAGCAGAAGCCTCTAATAAAGGCATGATTCGCAGGGTTGTGATCTATATCCGCCATAAAGGCAGAATCAATAACCACATAATCGAGTCCAATTTCTTGCACATTCATTAATTGAGAAAATGATTCTCCAACCCGTTTTAATCCGATGCCGCACCCTTTCGCTTTCAGCGTAGAGCAAAATGATTCGAACTCGTGAGGGAAGCGAGCCGCCGTAGATTCCCTTACTTCGAAGTTAAGTTGTGGGGCAATACTTTCGTTCATTTTCACTTGAAAATACAGTTGCGCTAAAGTTTCTTGATCAAGCAGAAACTGCTCAGAGCATAGAAAGGCAAACTTTGCCTTAGTGCCAGTTTTACTTATATAAGAGAATAAATGGCTGATGGTCGCTAGCTCTAACGTTGGCAGTAAGCCCAAATACCTCGCCCAGTGGGTATAATAGCCACTTTTTCTCAAGTCATTATCTATTTCAATTCCCGCCCAGCTTTGATAATGAACTAGTTTTCTTTCAGCATCTAATACCGGAAAGTTAAATGTCTCTACCGCTTGATTAGCAATACCTTCCTTAAGGAGTTTATTCCAACGGTTTTCTTCCACTAGCGAAATAGAGGTGTCGAGAGCGCCTTCTAAATATGGGTCACTCATCCTTCTATCTTCAGCGTCATCAAGTAATGTATCGAGGCGCATTAATGCTGATGAAGCATCATCTTCAGGGCGAAGCCGCACAACAGACTGATACAATTTCGGGTCGCCAGGCTCAGACAGTTCAGATAAGCAGGCACCATGAATTGCTTCAGCAATTGTCACTACGTCATGAGCTTCCGTCAGCAGTATGGCAATTTCATTTTTCTGCATTCGAGCTACTCTGCTATCGGTGTAGTGATGATGGTGCTGTGCTAGGCAATCATCCACACTGGCGGTAAACTGCAAAAGACGCTTTCTACGGTTTTCTGGCCCCGAGCGAAGAAAGGCTTCTCGGCCCCCCACGACCCTCAGTAAAAATATACAATTCACACCTTCGGTATCTCTAAATGCCAACTGGCCTTTAAGAATAGAGATAAAATAGTCGCGGTTGGCTAATTCAGATTCAACATCAAACTGCGTTTTGTGGCGAAGAAGATCAAGACGTGTATTTTCCTCATCCATAATTCGTTGGGAATTACGTGCTAGGAAGTTCATGGCTTTAACTACGCGTTTTAATTCTAAGGTTCGTGGTTCACTTACTTGAACAAACTGCATTTGGCTGAAAGACTCAGCCTGCTCAACAACTTGGTCGAGAGGGCGCATAATAAGGCGTAAAAACCACGCACCGATAAGACCTGCCACCGTGCCCACAAGAGACAACCCCAATATTAACCGGAGTGTGGCTTTCCACATAGAGGCCACAGCAAAGCTAGTATCGGTTTGAACATTAACAACACCGTACTGGCCCCATCCTTCAGAGACTTGAGCTACGCCTGGTTCGACATTCGGACTAAACAATGAAGCAAACCAAGCCGGTGTTTGTTCATCTAGCTGTGTGGTGTGGGTATGGCTTGAGATGATTTCGCCATCAGGCTTTTGCAGTGTTATTGACGCATAGTGCCCCACATCAAACTGGGACATGATAAATAAATCTAGTGTATCAGCGTCTTTTTCTAAACCACTTAGCGTAAGTGCCAGCATGTTAGCATTATCGAGGTTTTTAGAATAAAGCTGCTCTTCTACATAGCCTTTTGTTGTTGCGCCGTGAATGGATACACTCCCCACAATGGCAACAAGGACAACGGCTATAATGGCAAGCCACAACTCTCTTGTTATTGACATAGACTCCTCAGGATTGTCTTTTTATTCCCTCACTTTTCATGCGCTCAATAACGTTGCGCCACCGAGATAGTCTACTGGTAGAAGTGGAAACCTGCTTGGTTTTGCCAGGCGACCAAATGCCAGCGTCATTAAAGCTAAATACAGGCATGAGATCGGTTCGTTGTGAACCAGGCAATATTTCAGAAACAAGACTGTCTAAGACCAAGGGATCTGAAGACGGAGTTTCGTAATAACCTAATACCATATGAGCTTGCGTTACGCGGCTTCTACCAATCTTTGCTTTAACATAAATTAAGCGAAGTTTAGTACTATCAATGCCTAAGTGTAGCAGAGCTATATATTTTGCAATGGCGTAATCTTCACAATCTCCACGGGAATGGCCAAAAAGCTCGGCGGGGGTAGCCCAGTAGTCTTTTTGTTTGAAAACAATGTCATCGGTGGCGTACTGAATATGCTCGTCAAAGAAGCGGTTTACACCGTCTAACTGAGCGGATATTGAAAGATTGTTTAGCTGACTTAGTTTTTCTTCTAACGCTTTGACATCTAGAGCTTTATCATCCCCAAATCGTGTTTTTACTTCCATTTCTAAAACGGGGAACTCTATAGACAGATGATCCTTCATTTGCTGTCCTGTCAACATAAGAGCTAAAACTACGAAGCAGTTTGACGCAAATATCGAAAGGGTCATGATTTATTTTTTTAGTTATTTATTATACGAAAGTATAAGCACCTTATAGACGATGCTCTTACACATATATATAGATATTCATACCTGAGTATAGGTATAGCATGGAGGAAATGTGAAACCAAGTGCTACGTAGAAGAGAATTATCACGGTTACCGTTTAATAACAAAATCGCTCTCTTGGATATTCGCAATAATGCCACTGTCTTTATGAATCAGTCTGGCGGTATTGCCATAGGCATTTTCGACAACAAATGCACCAGGATAAATATGGTACTGCAAATAGGCCTTGCCGTGTCTGTCGATAATTTCACTGGTTTGATAGACAAAAAGTTCATCACCGTTCTTTATGCCATTATCGCGCCCCAATGATACTGAGATATGCGAACCAGCAACATTAAGTACTCGGCCAGTCATGGGCTGGCAAGCAATAGTCTCGTTGATATCTGCGGTTAACTGCTGCATCTGCTTTTTAATCGCATTACCGTATTCTGTTCGCCAAAAGGTCGATGAAAATTCGTCTACATCAGCAAATCTGTCAAAAGGCCACTTGGCTTCAGTAATGTAATCTTTCTGTAGCAGCAAGCCACTATTAATACCGTCGAAAACCTTAATGCTTAGCGAAAAGTATCGGGTGGCTTTTTCTTCCTTCCAGAACGCAAACGAAGAGGGTCGTTGTCTTTCGACACTAACGTCACTAATGCTACCAATTAAAACAAACTGTGCATTTGATTGTTGTGACAATGCACGCACATTTTCTTCAAGCCCATTCACTCCCCATCGTGTGGTATGCGGAGCAATGTACGCTAAATTTAAATTCTGCGCCTGCGACGACATTTCGGTCGCTAGCTTTCTTGTCACTGCTTCTGAAAAGTTAGGTATCTTTCCTTCAACCAAATGATTGCGGTTCTCCACCATAAAGTAACTGGTGGCAATATTCTTATCGTACTTAACTGCGGTGCATTGTTTTGCCGCAGGAAAGATATCTGCCCTGACGCTTACGGTAACATAATCCTTGTGCCACACTTCATCAGTAAGCTCGAGATGATCCACTTCACCTGTACTACTAATGGTAATATCTTCACTTTCAAGTAACCCATTTGTGAGTTGCTGAACACTGCTTATCGAGGCACCTGCGAATAACAAAGCTTGTTTTAGGGCTTCTTCAGTGGCGTCTCTACGCGCTTTTTCTTTATTGCCATTTACAATGACGGCTTGGCCTTTGGCTTCATACCAGGCGGCATGGCTTTGCCCTATCGTTACTGTAGCAAGGCAAAACAGCGCCATGAAAAAGGCGACATTGGCGTATCTAGCTTGATATCTTCTTTTAACAGAAGAGATGCTAACTAAAAACAATTTAGCGAATGTTCGTATGCCAAGCACAGTCTTGTCCTTTTGTTGCAGTGCGATAAGGAGCACTACATCAGTTAATTTAGGTCAGTGTTCTTTTAAAACAGTTTCTTTTTAAGTTTTTGTGTCTATTTTTACTCTAATTTATATAAGCGAAATAGATGCCAATGTTTCAAATTTAAAATTTAGGCGTAAACATTGCTTATCCATTAATAGAAAAATTGAGAATGAGGTTTCTCTGATGGTGTTTTTTAAGAAATTGGTAAGTAGCCGAGCATGGATGATAGCGGTATTATTCGCTGCCCTGACAGGTTTGCCAGGATGCAGTTTATTTGTAGATAAACATGTGGAATGGGAGACGGTCGAGCCAGACAGTTACCCTGTGCTAAGTGCTGTAGGCTATGCCCCTATTATGTCGCAACGGGGTGATAGCGAAACGGTGAAAACCTTGATGGCAATCAAAGCGTCAAAACTAGAGGCTTACAGAGAACTTGCAGAGCAGGTGTACGGACAACGTATTGAAGGTAATCAATCACTGTCTAGCCTTGTGGTGGATAATGAAACCTTACGGGCTTCTGTCGAGGGAGTCATTAGAGGGGCTAGGGTAATAAAAAGTTACCCCGTGGGTGAAGATACCTATGCCACCGAACTTGAACTAGATATGCATCGCGTTTACGACATTTATTTGACGACCGCGAAGCCACAAAGAATTAAAGACATTAAATACTACTAAGTATTTAGATGTATGGCTAAATAGCACTCACAAAAAAGCGCGTATTAAACGCGCTTTTTTGTATTCTTATTTTGGCATTTTGTGACGAGTGCATTACTTAGGCGCTAATACCTGAACCTAAACGGCCAGCATTTGGCTTGCCTTTCTTATCGTAGGTTAACGACTCTTTAGCGCGAACTTCCAACATCAGATTACGTAAGTGTGTGAGGCGAAGCTGTCCTTGCTCTACGGCTTTCTGATTAATTTGGGTTTTATACTTACAGTCTTCTAACAGACTTTTCGCTTTATCCATTAACCCTTGTTCATCTGCACTAATTGTTTCGTCTGTAGTTTGACGATATAAGGCCTCGACTTTTTGGTCGGCAGCCTGAATAGACTCTAATAGTGCAGACTTATCTTCTAACAGACTCATCAAGGTTTCTGCATCTCGTGAGCTAATCAAATGTAATTCTTTTTCCAGCAACAAGCACAGGCCCTCTAAATTAGCGACCTGTTGTGATAATGCTGAATAAAGATGACTAGTCATAAAAACCTAATTATTTGCGGCCAAAGATCTCACCCTCAAGCTTAGCGATTTTATTCGCTAACACTTCCGGGTTTACTCGGTATTCACCACTGGAAACCGCTTTTTTAAGACGGTCGACTTTTTCCTGATTAACAGGCGCTTCAGAACCTTTTTTCTGAACTTGATTCAACTGTTGTGCAGACTGAGTCAAAGATACTGAATCTTGTCGTGGTGCTTGAGCAACAGAAGCATTGTTAGAAGTCGCTTGTTGCTGTTGCGACTGCTGTGTCTGATTCTGTTGCGAAATTTTAGTATTATCAACGGGAGTTTTTGGTAACCCATTGTTTACATTGTTAATTGCCATAATATTTCTCCACTACCTTTTCGCCTCTGTATAAGTTATCGGCACAAGCCTTCTTTTCTTTAGGCTTTTATACAACGAAAACGTAGTTTTTTAGCACGCTGAACTACAAGTGTACCACGACTTCTTGAGCGCTGGCGACTTCCGCTATGACAGGCTTTTGGCTACTGGCATTGAGTACCTTTATGGTATCGCCAATAACACCATCTTGCTGTGCTATTCCTGATGTTTTAACCGCCATTCCACCAAGTGATGCGCGAATGGTAATTCTATCGCCTTTGCACACAAAGCATAGCATATTGGATTGCACAGCTTGGCCATCAACAATTCGACGCTTCATTCGAGCGCCAATTAATGCATCTACATCGGTAAAAGCACTATAACGAAGGCGCTTTATATCTACCGATGCCAGCGTTAAATTAGACGCAGAGAGCACGGTGCCCGGGCTAACCGCGCCAGATGTAACCACAATTTCTTTCGTTCTCGTGACTTGGGCACTGGTAAACAAGTACCAATCATTATTTCCACAACTTACCCGCACCGAAACATACGATTGGTTCAACGATTCATCAGACGCATGAAATTGAAATCCTGTGGGGCACTGAGGAATATTAATTCTTTCGTCTACTTCAGCAATGCTCACAGCAATATCGGTGTTTTCATCGTGTATACTAAGCGCCGACAACAGGTATTCTTCTGCGCCCTTATTCACTACATCGTGCATTGTTTCAGCGTAACTGTAAGGCGCTAAAGCAACGGCCACCACAACAGTGAAAAGTGGCAGACGAACTCCTGTAAGCCAAGATTTTACGTTTTTTAAATTTTTCATAGTCACTTTTCGTGTTCACTTACTGAGTTATTGTCTATGCTTATAAGACAAATTAGGTTGAGACAATAACTTGCGTACGTCCGTGATTAAGTTGTACATGCAGCGAAACCGTCATTTTTCTGTCGTTTGACCTGCATACATTTAGTGATATTGTCTATTCTCTTTAGTGAAGGCAATGATCATGCCCAGTATTAAAAAGAGGTGAGATATGTCGGGAATTTTAGACTCGGTTAACCAACGAACCCAATTAGTTGGTCAAAACCGTCTTGAGTTATTGTTGTTCAGGCTTAATGGCCGTCAACGCTTTGGTATAAACGTGTTTAAAGTACGTGAAGTGCTCCAGTGTCCACCACTGACTTCAATGCCGAAGTTGAACTCGCTAGTTCGCGGAATAGCACATATTCGTGGGCAAACTATTTCTGTTATCGATTTAAGCATGGCGACGGGGGGTAAGCGTATTGAAGATTTATCAAACGCGTTTATCGTTATTGCTGAATACAACCGTTCTGTACAAGGTTTTTTAGTGGGCGCTGTAGAGCGCATTATTAATACCAACTGGGATGCCATCATGCCGCCTCCTCAAGGGACAGGCCGAGCGAGTTACTTAACCGCTGTTACTGAAGTAGAAAACGAATTAATCGAAATTCTCGACGTAGAAAAAATCCTCAATGAAATTTCACCGCTTAATGCAGAAGTAAGCGCCGATGTTGCTGAAGGGCTTTCTACGGAAGGTAAAGAAGACAAAATTATCTTCATTGCAGACGATTCAGCCGTGGCAAGAAACCAGGTCAAAAAAGCGCTAACCTCACTTGGGTTAGAAATTGAGCTGGCAAAGAATGGTTTAGAAGCGTTAAACCGCTTGAAGGAAATCGCTGAAGAATATGGTGATATTACCAAGCGAATTGGGGTGCTAGTGTCTGACATAGAAATGCCAGAGATGGACGGTTACACCCTTACGGCGGAAATCAAAAATACACCAGAACTTCAGAAGCTTCATGTTGTACTTCACACTTCTTTAAGTGGCGTATTCAATCAAGCCATGGTTCAGAAAGTGGGAGCGGATGACTTTATTGCGAAATTTCACCCCGATGAACTAGCGACAGCAGTTCAGAAGTGGTTAATGACGGATTGTGAATAACGGAGCGGTAGGGGTTGGATAATAAAAATGTGTCGCCGGCAAGCTATGAAAAGTTTCGGCACTTCCTCGAGAAACAATGTGGAATAGTACTCGGGGAAAACAAGCAATACCTTGTAAGAAGCAGGCTTGCGTCTTTGTTATATAAGCATGACTATGACAATACTGATGCGCTTATTGATGTGGTGGTAAAGGGTTACGATCGTAACCTTTTACAAAGCGTCATCGATGCGATGACCACAAATGAAACATTGTGGTTTAGAGATACTTATCCATTTGAGTTGCTACAACGCGATTTACTTCCTCAACTAGCAACGAAAAATCAAAAGCTTAGAATTTGGAGTGCAGCTTGTTCGTCTGGACAAGAGCCTTACTCTATTGCTATGTCCATTCTAGAGTTTCAAAAACAGCGACCAGGATTGCTTAGGCAAGGGGTTGAAATTATAGCCACTGACCTTTCTTCTGAAATGCTAAATAAGTGTAGCCAAGGGCTATATGATGAACTTTCGCTAGCGAGAGGGTTATCGCCACAACGCAGGGCTATGTTTTTCCAGCCTCATGAAAGTGGGCAAATGCAGGTTAAGCCAGAAGTGCGCAACATGGTTTCATTCAGAAGTTTGAATTTGTTAACCTCCTATGCAGCACTTGGCCGCTTTGACATCGTTTTTTGCCGCAATGTGCTGATTTATTTTTCGGCAGATGTGAAACAAAAGATACTGCAACAAATTGCCGGACAGCTGCAACCTGCCGGTGTCCTTTTCCTTGGCGCGTCTGAATCTATCAGTGCGGCAAGCGATACATATGCCATGATCAAATGTAATCCTGGCTTGTACTACCAAAAGAAATAACCATATAACGTACTGAATTTTATGTAATATTTCAGGCTTTCACCGTTTCACCCCTCTTTTTTATACAGTGCCAATCTTCAGGTTGGCATCTGCCTTGCTAGTAAAATTCTATAACAGTTAATTCGTCATTCTTTATTCACGACGTATTTTCGGAATTTCGCAGCTAGGAGTTTTCAATATGGCCATTAATCTCGACAAGTTAGTCGGGTTTCATCAGTCGGCGTTAGCAATACGCACCGACAGAATGGAAGTCATTTCTGGAAACCTAGCGAACGCCAATACCCCTGGTTATAAAGCTAAAGACATCGACTTTAACAAAGCGATGGAGTCAGCCATGAGCGCCCAAGAAGGGCAGCACAAATTAGGTGGTGGCAGCTTAGCAAGAACACACGATAAACACATAGGTGGCGATATATCGTCGGTAGCATCAAATTTTGAAATGCAATACCGCATACCTACTCAACCGGATACCGGAGACGGCAATACGGTGGAAGTACAGGCAGAACGTAACCGCTTTTTAGATAACGGTTTACGCTATCAAGCCACACTAGAGTTTATTAACAGTAAAGTTAAAGGTATGAAAAAAGCCCTTAGTTCTGGAGGCCAGTAATCATGAGCTTATTTAATGTGATGTCAATTTCCAGTACCGGTATGGAAGCTGAAAATGTTCGTTTAAACACCACCGCTAGTAACATTGCTAACGCGAACTCGGTAAGTAGTAGTTATGACGAAACGTACCGTGCAAGACATCCTGTGTTTGCCGCTGAGTTACAGCGAGCCATGGGCGATCAAAGCAAGGGTGTGGGTGTTGAAGTTAAGGGAATTGTAGAAAGCGATGCGCCATTGCAAGTTGAGTATGCTCCGCATAACCCAATGGCTGACGAAGAGGGTTATATTTATAAGCCGAACGTAAACATCGTTGAAGAAATGGCAAATATGATGTCGGCGTCAAAAGCCTATGAAACCAACGTTCAGGTTGCTGATACCACCAAACGGATATTCCGTCGGGTACTGCAGCTAGGACAAGGGCAATAAGTTGCCGCATAGGTAATGTGAGGAAAATACTGTGACCACAATTAACAACACCACTGGCCTGAACAACGAACTCTACTGGCAAGAAGAGACGGTTCCGGTTGTCGATGGAACAGAGCAACAGCTTTCGCAAGAAGACTTTTTTGCCATGTTAACCGAGCAATTAGCGAATCAGGATCCTACTAAACCAGTAGATAACGATCAGATGGTAGCGCAAATGACATCATTCACTATGGCTGACGGTATTTCTCAGTTGAATGATAAGTTCGAGTCATTCGCCGCCTCGATGACATCTAACCAGGCATTGCAAGCATCCAGCTTAATAGGTCAGAACGTGTTAGTGCAGGGCAACGTAGGGCATATGTCTAGCGACGCTGCTGGGGTATCGGGTGTTGTGGTTAATGAGCAAAGCGTCCAAAACATGACGATAACCGTTGAAAATCAATACGGTGAAGTGATTAAGACAATTGATGCTGGCACACAAGCCGCTGGCAACATTCAGTTTGAATGGGATGGCAAAGATACCCAAGGCAATGATATGCCAGCGGGCGACTATGTAATCAGTGCTACAGGCGAATTAAACGGTGAAGGCGTTCAATTGAATACTGCCATTAATCGTCATGTAGGAAGTGTTAGCTTGGCCGGTAGTGGTCAGGGCGTAATTTTAAATTTAGATGGCGAAGTCAGCATTAGTCTTGACGACGTTATTCAAATCGGCAGTTAGCAGGAGAAAGAAGCATGTCTTTTAATATTGCACTAAGTGGCGTAGCTGCCGCACAAAAAGATTTAGATGTAACCGCGAATAACATCGCAAACGTGAATACTGTTGGCTTTAAAGAGTCTCGAGCTGAATTCGGCGACGTGTACGCCACATCATTATTGGCTGGAAGTAAAACCAAGGTGGGCGACGGTGTTTTGACACAAGATGTAGCTCAGCAGTTTTCACAAGGTAGCTTACAGTTTACCAATACTGCACTTGATTTAGCGATTACTGGTAATGGTTTCTTTGCCACGGTTCCTGATGAAACCTCACGAGACTTCTCGTTTACCCGTGCCGGTCAATTCAAGTTAGATGATGACAATTATGTGGTTAACAGTAACGGCGACTTACTTTTAGGTTTCCCCGTTAACTCAGACTCTACCAGCTCATCGGTTGCATTAAGTACTACAGAGCCAGTGCAAATCCCAGATTCATCAGGTTCTCCAGCACAAACCTCAGAAGTTGATATCCGTATGAACTTACCTGCAGGTGATCAGGGGTTAGATCCAGCAGCATTTGACCCACAAGATCCACTTACCTACAATGCGGCAACCTCGGTAACAGTTTACGACTCATTAGGCGACAGCCATGTGATGACTTATTACTTCGTTAAAGATGTGGCGGCAGACAATGAATGGTATGTGGCGACAGCGGTAGACGATCAACTTACTGATTTAGTGAATTCTACCGGTACTGATTCCGACCCTACTACAGCGGTAAACTCGTTGGGTACTAACACAGGTAACGGTGTTACAGCAGCTAAACTTGTGTTTTCTCAAGGTGGTGACTTTATTGGAATTGAATCACCAGATGGCATTCAAACTACCGATTATAAACTAACGACTGAAGCGCTTGGTTCTGCTTTATCAAACGGCGCGGATGCGACGCAGCAAATTGGTATCGATTTCAACTTAGACCCTTCAAATGCGACTACTGTTGAGCCTACACAATACGCATCGGCATTCGAAGTTACGTCATTAGAGCAAGATGGTTTGCCAGTTGGTCGATTAACAGGTATTGATATTGGCCCAGATGGTTTGGTTCGAGCGACGTTTTCAAACGGTACGTCTGAGCCTATCGTACGTGTGGCGTTAGTGAGATTTGCCAATGAGCAGGGCTTAACCCAGCAAAGCAGCACTGAGTGGAAAGAAAGTATTCTCTCTGGTGAAGCATTAGCGGGTGAAGCAACTACCGGTACGTTTGGTGAGATTAACTCATCAGCGCTAGAGCAAGCTAACGTAAACCTAACCACTGAGCTTATCGATATGATTATTGCACAGCGGAACTTCCAGGCTAACTCTCGAGCACTTGAAGTGAACAACTCACTTAACCAGACTATCCTGAACATCCGATAAACAGTGATGTTTAACTAAAAAAAACCGCAACTTTGTTGCGGTTTTTTTGTATCCACTTCTATTTGTGCATGTTGGCACTGGGATTGCAAAACCTGTATATGGTTTAACCAGAGTCAAAAGTCAGTCATGGACAAACTTCTCTACATTGCTGCCAGCGGTGCATCTCAAGACCTTTTAGGTACTGGGCTTCGTGCCAATAACTTGGCTAACGCGCAAACAACCGGGTTTAGAGCTCAGTTAGAACAGGCAAGGTCAATGCCTGCCTACGGCGAAGGTTTGCCGTCTCGCGTTTTTTCAATGACCGAAAGTCCGTCAAACAACTATGAATCGGGCCCTATGATTCAAACGGGTCGTGATTTAGACGTTGCTATCCAAGGCGATGGCTGGTTTGCCGTTCAAGACGACAATGGCCAAGAAGCTTATTCTCGTGACGGTAACTTTAAGTTGGGTGACGACGGTATTTTGACAGATGTGCACAATCGCCCGGTTTTAGGTGATAACGGTCCAATCTTTCTTCCTGTACCACTGGATAACCTAGATATTGGTATGGACGGCACCTTGTCAATGAGACAGCTTGGCGCACCAGCAAATGTGATTGAAGATGTTGGCCGGCTGAAATTGGTTAAACCGAACTATGCCGATATGGAACGTGGCACTGATGGTTTATTTAGAATGGAAGACGGCACGGTAGCGCCAGCAAACGCTGGTGTGAAAGTGATGTCTGGCATGTTGGAAGGCTCGAACGTAAATGCCGTTGATGAAATGGTCAACATGATAAGCCTTCAGCGCCACTACGAGCTTCAAGTGAAGATGATGAAGCAAGCTGACGAGCTAGATTCTCGCGGCAACCAGTTACTACGCATTCTATAGATTAGTTAACAATTTCGTTATACGAACTTAAAAGGTTAGGAGGTCGCCATGCACCCAGCATTGTGGATAAGTAAAACAGGTCTTGATGCCGCACAAACAGATGTCGCGGTGGTATCGAACAACCTGGCTAACGCATCAACGGTAGGCTTTAAAAAAGACAGAGCAATTTTTGAAGACTTGCTTTATCAAAATATAAACCAACCTGGTGGCCGTTCATCAGCTGATACTGAATTACCGTCTGGCCTTATGTTAGGTTCTGGTTCAAAAGTGGTATCAACGCAAAAAGCGCATACCCAAGGTAACTTGCTAACCACAGATAACGCATTGGATATGTCTATTCAAGGGCGCGGTTATTTCGAAATATTACAGCCTGATGGCACCATTGCGTATTCAAGAAATGGTCAGTTTTCAATGAATGACCAAGGTCAAATAGTGACCTCTGGCGCTGGCTTTTTATTACAACCCGAAGTGGCTATTCCAGAGGATGCGCAGCAAATTACCATTTCACAAGACGGTGAAATTAGCGTGTCAATTCGTGGTCAAGCCGAACCGCAAGTGCTTGGACAAATGAACCTATCAGACTTTATCAACCCAACAGGCCTACAGCCTATTGGGCAGAACCTTTACGTTGAAACCGCATCAAGCGGCGCGCCTATTCAGGGTGTTCCAGGCCTTCAAGGTATAGGCACTATTGCACAAGGTACGTTAGAAACCTCTAACGTGAATGTGACCGAAGAGCTGGTTAATTTGATTGAAAGTCAACGTCTGTATGAGATGAACTCGAAAGTGATTTCATCGGTGGATCAGATGCTTGGACAAGTCATTCAGCAACTTTAGTGAGTAATGTTATGCGAATTATCGGACTCTTTCTTTCAGTGGCAATTTTGGCAGGTTGTGCAAGCACGAACCAGCCACCGGTTCAAGCAAACGACCCGTCGTTTGCCCCAGTGGTACCTGATTATCCTCGCGAGAAGATTGTAGAAGATGGTTCGCTGTTCCGCTCTTATATGGCCAATAGCTTATATTCAGATATGACGGCTAGACGGGTTGGCGACATTATTACCATAACGTTAAGTGAAAATACCAACGCGAGTAAATCAGCGGGTACGTCGACATCAAAAGACACCACAGTAGATTTAGATACAATCACCGGATTAGGCGGGCAAGCGCTAAATATTGGCGGGCAATCTGTTCAGCTTGGTGTAAGTTCTTCAAACGACTTTGCCGGTGATGCAGCAACAAACCAAAGCAATAGTTTATCGGGAAATATCTCGGTCACTGTAGTGGAAGTGCTACCCAATGACAATTTGGTTATTCGCGGCGAAAAGTGGCTTACCTTAAATCATGGCGACGAATATATTCGTTTAACCGGCATTATTCGCTTATCTGACATTAGCCCCGAAAATGAAGTGCTATCGACCAAAATCGCCAACGCCAGAATTCAATACAGCGGGACGGGCTCATTTGCCAGTGCGCAAGAGAAAGGCTGGCTTACGAAGTTTTTCACATCATCATGGTGGCCGCTTTAAGCGGGGCTAGGAGAATCATTATGCGTTTGTTTTCAGTGGTACTTATCGCATTAACATTGGTGTTGTCTAGCAATGCTAATGCGCAACGCATCAAAGACTTGGCAAGTATTCAAGGGGTGAGAAGCAACCAATTAGTAGGTTACGGTTTAGTGGTTGGCTTACCGGGCACCGGTGAGCAAAGCCCCTTCACCGAGCAAAGCTTCCGTACCATGTTAAGTAACTTTGGTATTAGTTTAGATTCTAACACCAAACCCAAAATCAAAAACGTGGCAGCCGTGGCTGTTCACGCTGAACTGCCCGCTTTTACTAAGCCAGGGCAAACTATTGATATTACCGTGTCGTCAGTAGGCGAAGCGAGTAGTTTGCAAGGCGGCACGCTTCTACAAACGTTTCTTCGCGGTGTAGATGGCAAAGTGTATGCCGTAGCGCAAGGTAGCTTGGTTGTGAGTGGCTTTGGTGCTCAAGGCGGTGATGGTTCACGAATTGTGGTGAATACACCGACTGTAGGTCGTATTCCAAACGGTGCCATGGTTGAGCAAACCGTACCAAGCGGTTTTGCCAATGGCGATTCATTAACACTGAACTTGCATTACCCTGATTTTTCAACCGCTAAGGCATTAGCTGATGTGATAAACGAGCGATTAGGTGCACAGCCAGAAAAAGGCTATTCCATTGCAACGCCCATTGATGCCGCGTCAGTACGTGTGTCCGCGCCAAGAGATGTTGGTCAGCGAGTGGGCTTTTTGGCCACACTAGAAAATTTTGAATTTACGCCGGCTGATGCGCCTGCGCGGGTTGTTATCAATAGTCGTACCGGTACGATTGTAATTGGTCGAGACGTACGTTTACTGCCTGCCGCTATTACCCATGGCGGGTTAACCGTGACAATTTCAGAAAACCAACAAGTTACTCAACCCAACGCTTTTGCGGATGGTGAAACGGTTGTAACCACACAGTCGATTGTAGATGTGGATTTATCAGACAGTCGCATGTTTTCTTTTGAGCCTGGGGTGACTCTCGATCAGCTAGTGCGAGCCGTCAACGAAGTAGGTGCTGCACCTGGTGATTTAATGGCGATTTTAGAAGCATTAAGACAGGCTGGTGCGCTTCATGGTGAATTGGTGATCATCTAATGGAAGCATTCAGCTCAAAAAATCAGCTTGATATGGCACGAAATGTCCACGATCTTGGCAGTATCAACAAAATGCGCGAGGCCATTGCTTCGGGTGATGAAAGTGTATTGCAAGAAGCGGCAGAGCAATTTGAAGCCATATTTGTGCAAATGATGCTGAAGTCTATGCGTAAAGCACAAGACGCCCTTGCCGATGAAAATAGCCCATTCAATTCTCAACAAGTTAAGTTCTATCGCGATATGCACGACCAACAACTTGCAACTGATTTAACGTCAGGCGGCGGTTTGGGATTAGCTGATATTATCGTAAAACAAATGGGTCAATCTGAAGACAGTTATTTACCTGCCAGCGTAATTCGCAGTGACGGCAACTTGAGCTCGCTGAACCGTGACCGTGTTATTGCCACAGAACAAGCCCAAGAAACTGTGCTGGCTTCTGAATCTAAAGGTGTCCAATCGGCCACCAAAGACAGCATGTTCGATAGCCCTGAAGACTTTGTTGAAACCTTACGCCCCTATGCTGAACAAGTGGCTGAAAAGTACGGTATGGATGCTAAAGCTATTATTGCGCAGGCCGCGGTTGAAACGGGTTGGGGTAAGTTTGTTATTCATAACGCGGATGGCGAAAGTTCGCACAATCTTTTTGGTATAAAAGCGAATGCGCAGTGGGAAGGCGACCAAGCGGTTGTCGATACACTTGAATTTAATAGCGGCATTCCACAAAAGCAAAAAGCAGCATTTCGTTCTTATGCATCATTAGAAGAGGCAGTTCATGATTACGGGCGCTTTATCGTCACTCAGCCCCGTTATCAGCAAGCTGTAGAACAAGCCTCAGATGCCCACAGCTATACCCGTGAGCTACAAAGCGCTGGATATGCTACAGATCCTCATTATGCCAGCAAAATCATGGCCGTTTACAACAGCGATAGGCTTAACGGCTTAATGCCGTAAGAAGAGGGGTTTAATATATGAGCGCAGTTGATTTATTTTCCCTAGCCACCAGTGGTGTAAACGCCAGTAGTAAGCTTTTACAAACGACCAGTAATAATATTGCCAATGTAAATACGCCTGGGTACGTACGAGAACGAACCGAGCTTGTTAACAGCGATGTATTCGGTGTTGAAATCGGTAATACAGAGCGAATTATTAACGTATTTGCGCAAAACCAGCTTCGCCGCGATATAACTTCGGTGGGTGAACTAGAGGCTTTTTCTTCCAAAACGTCAGCAATTGATAACCTTCTAGCGAGTGAAGCAAACTCCCTTTCTAAAGGCATTAGTGATTATTTTGCAGCAGTCCAAACTGCCTCAGACGACCCTACTAACTTGGCCTCTCGTGAACAGGTATTAGGAAAGTCAGAATCGCTGTATCAGCGTATGAAAACCCTGTCAGATTACATGGTTGAAAAGGAAGAAGAGTTTAATCTTGAAGTCACGTCGTTGGTTAACAGAACCAATAGCTTGATTAGCTCTATTGGCGAACTAAACAAAAATATTGTCATTGCCAAAGGGAATAACACCAGCGACGAACCCAGTGCATTGATGAATAAACGAGATGCCGCTGTTGAAGAACTCGCCTCGATTATGGCTATCAATGTGAAAGAGAGTCAGAGTCAAAACGGAGCGATTACCGTAAATTTGACCACTGGCGAATCACTCATATTAGATAATGGTGCGTTTAATTTATTTGAAATAAGTACCAGTGCAGATTCAACTAGCAAAGAGCTAAAGTTAGAAACAGATTTTGGTTCTCAAACGAAGAACGATACTACGGTTCGTGTTGTTGAAAGTGACTTAGGTGGCAGCCTAGGCGGATTATTTCGTTACAGAAATGAAGTGCTTGGCACTGCTATGCGCGATGTGGGCCAACTTGCTGTCACTTTTGCCGATGCAGTTAATACCCAAAACAAACTCGGGATGGATTTAGACGGCCAATTGGGCGGCAATATTTTTGACATCCCTACGTTTAGGGGATTAGAAACACAGGATACCAGCGGGGATTATCAGGTTGTTGGTCAACTTATCGCAGGTAAAGGGGCAGAACTGACTGATGCCGATTATCAAATAGAGGTAACTGCTGTAGCGGCAGGTGTTCCCAGCGAAATAGAAATTACTTTTTTAAATCCTGATGGAACCCCGCAAAAAGACGGCTCTGGAAATGATATTGTCTTTTCAAACTACAGTGTGACTAGTGGGTTTAATGAGTTACCCGGCGGTATTGAAGTAGAATTTGGTGGGGCTTCAACCTATGCGGTAGGAGATGAGTTTTTGATGCAGCCGACTAAAACGATTGCATCAACTATTGAGTTAGCCACAAACAGACCTGAAGATCTCGCGTTCGCCGCGCCAGTAAGGGCACAAGCGGATGCCACGAATTTAGGTAGCGCCAATGTGAGTGGGGTAACAATTACCAACACTGAAGTCGGCGGTGGTACTGAACAATCTGCATTTGATGGCGCTGGTGGCATACATGATTTAGCCAGCTCGCCCAGTGGCACGTTTGGCGCGCCGGCTCAAATAGTCTTTACCGCAGAAGATAGCTATCAAGTGCTAGATGGAGAAACGCCGCCCAATGTCATTACCAATGTGACCGGCGCAACTAATTTAAGTAACTTACTAGCACAGGCACAAAGCAGTGGCAGCGGCCCTGCTTGGCCTGCAGCATTTTCATCATTAGATGACTACCCAGGTTATGACATTAGTTTAGATGGCGTACCTAAAGCGGGTGATAGTTTTACGATTAGTTACAATACCGATGGTTTTAACGACAACAGTAATGCACTTGAAATTGCAGCTTTGCAAAACGAGAACTTAGTGCAAGTGAGTAGTGAATCAACCAATCAGCAACGTACCTTTCAAGATGCTTATGCATCTATGGTAGGGCGGATTGGTGAAGACGCAGCCATGGCTGACATTTCTTTGACTTCAGCAGAAGCAATGAAAACTCAATCAGAAAATTGGTTTGAGTCAGTATCTGGGGTAAGCCTAGATGAAGAGGCGGCAAACCTAGTCAAGTTTCAGCAGTCTTATTCTGCCGCAGCACGAATTTTAAGCACAGCGCAAGAGTTGTTCGATACTATTCTAAGTGCAGCGAGGTAACAGATTATGCGTATATCAACGAGTCAAATTTACGACCAAAGCATTCGCTCCATTATGGAAAACCAAGAAGGGTTGGCTAAAACACAAGAGCAGTTAGCAACGGGAAAACGGATCCTTACGCCGGCAGACGACCCAGTGGGCGCTGCAAAAGTATTGCGCTTGACCGAAGAGCTTGATGGGCTGACGCAGTTTCAACGAAATAATGATTTGGTAACAGGTTCTCTAGAACAGCAAGAAGCAGTGCTAACAAATATTACCAATTCGATTAATCGTGCTAGAACACTAGTGGTTCAAGCAGGCTCGGGTATTCTTGACGATCCTGATAAACGCGCCATTGGGGCTGAGTTAGAACAAATTAAGTTGGAAATTTTCGACTTAATGAATACCCAAGACGCCGATGGAAATTATATGTATGCAGGTTATCAATCTGCAAACCAAGCCTTTACTTATAACCCCGCTTCATCAGGAAATGCCATCACGTTTTCAGGTGATGCAGGCGTAAGTTTTATTCAGCTATCGTCTAGCTCAAAAATACAATCTACCAGCAACGGTTATGAAGTTTTTGAGAACGTACTATCACGTTTTGATTTCTCTGTAACCGGCAGTACAGTCGCGGATTTACAAAACACAGTGGTAAAAGAACAAGGTACGTTTGATACCTTTTTCAACAAGAATTATGACCCTGTAACCAGTGCGAACAATGACTATCAAGTGGAATTTTTGGCATCGGGAGAAGCACAGCTAACCAATACTGGTACCGGTGCTGTTGTGGGAACGGTTGATTATACATCCGGTAGCCCATTTACTATCAAAGGCATGCAGTTTGAAGCGAGTGCAGCCGTTGGCGATACCATTAATTTTTCTTTGGATGCGCCTGAGAAAAAGAGTATGGCCCAATCGCTTCATGAAATTCAAACCATACTTATGGACAGCACCATTGATGATAGTGCGCTGCAAGAGGCTATTGCCGATTCGTTAGTCGGGTTAGATAATGGGCTAGAAAAAATATCTCTCGAACGCGCCTCTATAGGTAGTCGCTTAAATATCGCTGAATCCACTTACGAAAGTAATCTTGATATGGAAATTGCGGCAAAGGCATCTCGCTCATCAATCCAAGATGTTGATTATGCAGAAGCCTCTACGGAATTTGCCAAACAAGAAACTGCACTCAGTGCGGCGCTAGCGACATTCCCGCAAGTATCTAATTTATCCTTGTTCAACTTCATCTAGTAAGGTATTCATCCCCGATAGTGTGGCAAGGTATACTCGGGTTTTATTATCGATATGATCTGAGTAGTAAGAGATATATAAAGTGTCGTCTTGCCATACCAAGCCAGGGTAACTATTGTCTCCTTTACTCGGTAAGGTAATTAAAAGTTTCAGCGAATAATCAGTTAATGAAAGTAACCAAATTGCCGTTGTCAGATTTTTACCATCCCAATTTCTACCTGCTACCACATAGCTATTTTCTGTTAGTGATAGCACAACCGGTCCGCCAATATAATGTTTCAAATCATGCCATTTCCAATTCGTGTAAGGCGGTGATGAAAAGCCTAATTTGGCGCTGAAGCTATCGGCATCTCGGCGTACAATCGCCGTCGCTCTATCAGCATCATCAAACAATATATGGCTTTCATTCGGATAGCCAAATTTGTGTTTTTCAAAAGACATAGCGCCTTTCTTTTGAAGGTAAAGTTGTTTGAGTGGGTTGCCCTCAAATAAATCAATCCTTTGATTTTTACGATTATAGGCAAACCCATAAGCCTTTCCCTTGTTCCATGTTAAGCGCCAAAGCCACCAACCTGAATGTCCGAAAAAGTGGGGTGTTGACCAAGACTCACCGGTAGTAGAAAAGTAACTCACCATTTTAGTGGTTATCGCACCGGTATTTACGTCTTTGTGCTTAGCGTAGGCTGTGATGATTAACTTTCGTCCATCAAAACAAAATTTTGGATCGCGCAAATCCCAAGAGGGGAGTGCGAGTCGTTGGTAAGTTTTTGCCCCAGAATCAATATTCACTTTACAGACAATCACAACACCATCTGGGCTTATGTGATTTACACCCCGTCGATAGCAGCTCAGTAGTGACTTACGACTATTGTCGAAGGGATTTTCGATTAAATCAGTAAACGCGCAGTGCTCACCTTCAGATGAAACTCGCTCAACCGCACTAATCTTCAAATTTATATTCACGCTAATACTCTTTTAAAAACCGACTGTTATGTAATCGTAAACGGCAATTTTATACCGTACTACGGCAATTTTTGTAAATAATTCTAAAGGGAACTGCGGTTATGTCGATACAAACACTGAGAGAGCCAGTTCATCATTACCCCTCAGGTATTGGTGACTATTAAAATTGTAATAGCCGGATCCCCGGCAGCCAGCTCACGCTGGACTGAGAGTGTAGGAGAGACTTTATGTCTATGTTCGTCAATACCAATGTTTCCTCATTGAATGCTCAGCGTCAATTATTTGATGTAAGCAATTCTTTGGGTACGTCTTTTGAGCGTCTGTCTTCGGGTTTCCGTATAAACAGTGCTGCAGATGACGCCGCAGGTCTACAAATCACCGACCGAATGACTTCACAAGTTCAAGGTCTTAACCAAGCGGTACGTAACGCTAACGATGCGATCTCACTATCGCAAACGGCTGAAGGTGCGTTGTCTGAAACGACTACTTCTCTTCAACGTATTCGTACACTAGCAATTCAATCACAAAACGGTATCAACAGCTCTGCTGACCGTGTAGCACTTCAAAAAGAAGTATCTGCACTAAGAACTGAAATATCACGTATTTCAACCACAACTCAGTTTGCTGGTGTAAATATATTGTCAGGTGACTTCTCTGCCAAGTTCTTGGTAGGTGCAAATGCTGGCCAAACGATTTCTGTAAACCTTTCTACTACCCCGTTGGCAAACGCTGGTGTTCAGGGTTTCAGTGCGACAGGTTTAGGGATTACTGGCGGCACAAATAACGTACTTACCAGTGAAAATGCATCAAGTATGCTAGCTAGCGTAGATACGGCTATTTCAGCGGTAGGTGGTCTTCGTGCCGACTTAGGTGCGCTTCAAAACCGTTTCCAGTCAACGATTCGTAACCTTAGTAATATTTCTGAAAACGTTTCAGCAGCACGTTCACAAATCAAAGATACCGATTTTGCTACTGAAACAGCTAACTTGACCCGTAACCAGATTCTACAGCAGGCGAGCACTACCGTGTTGTCTCAGGCGAATCAGCGTCCGCAGGCAGCACTTCAGCTTCTAGGTTAATAAGCTAGTCGTTAACAGTGAGAGAATGGGGCCAGGAGGTAGTGAACCTTTAACCTCAGTTGTTCTACAGTGAATTATATTTAAAAAGGCCGATTTTTTAATCGGCCTTTTTTTATTTCTGCGAATTAAAATATTGAAATAAAAGGTTTTTTCAAAAAGATCAAAAAAACCTAAAGTAAACGGCAGTTCGGTACGATAACTATAACAAAGGGAAGGTAAACATTACTTCCTCTCTTTAAAGCCTAAAACGAATAATAAAAGCAATAAGTTTAAGAGGTTTTGACGAGTGTTAGTTGACTACTAGGTTTTAGATATTGTCAGGAGATCAATAGCTTAAAATCAGAAAAATCATTTTCATAAAGTTCTAAAGGAAATGGTGAGGTAAGTCGATAAAGAGTTAAGTTTGCTGATTGAGCTGCTGACTGGCGAGAATGAAGCCAGGAGGTAGTGAGAGGTTTGAGGTCTGGAACAACAAACCCGACAGTCAGCAAAAGAGAAGTTTCCTTCTCTGTGTAACAAGCTTCACCGGGAGTGACCCGTTAAAGCGTCAGAATAAAATCCTGACAATTATGTGAAGCACAAGCTATGCCAAAATATTTAATTAACTCGCGCAAATAATAAAATCAATAGCGCAAAACTTAAACTGTTAGGAGACCTCTCATGAGTCTATTCGTAAATACTAATGTGTCATCGCTTAATGCGCAGCGCCAGTTGTTCTCAACAGGCAATAACTTAGATACTGCTTTTGAACGTTTATCATCTGGCTTTAGAATTAACAGTGCCGCTGATGATGCTGCAGGTCTACAAATTACCGACCGTATGACCTCACAAGTTCAAGGTCTAAATCAAGCGGTACGTAATGCAAATGATGCGATTTCGTTGTCGCAAACTGCTGAAGGTGCAATGCAAGAAACCACGACAGCCTTGCAGCGAATTCGTACTCTTGCTATCCAATCGCAAAATGGTATTAACTCTTCTGCGGATAGACTAGCGCTTCAAAAAGAAGTGTCGGCACTTCGTACTGAAATTTCACGTATTGCTACCACTACCCAGTTCGCTGGCGTAGATGTACTAACTGGCGCGTTTTCAGCTCGCTTCTTAGTAGGCGCCAACGCTGGGCAAACGATTTCTGTTAACTTGTCTACACAAGCATTGGGCCGCGCAGGCATTGATGGCTTTAGTGCGACAGGTTTAGGAATTACAGGTGGGAATAATGATGTATTAACAGAAACGAATGCATCAGCATTGCTTGGTTCAGTAGATAATGCGATATCTGCAATAGGTGGCCTGCGTGCCGACTTGGGTGCGCTTCAAAACCGCTTCCAATCTACCATCAGAAACTTAAGTAATATTTCTGAGAATGTATCTGCGGCAAGATCACGAATTAAAGATACAGATTTTGCCACCGAAACGGCAGAGTTGAGCCGTAACCAGATTCTTCAACAAGCAAGTACAACTATTCTTGCCCAGGCGAACCAACGTCCACAAGCGGCATTGTCACTACTAGGGTAAGAAGTAAATAAGGCGTTTTAATTGGGAAGGAGTTGAGAGGCCATCCCCTAATGAAGGAATGGCGGCCATTTAAGGCCGCCCCCTTTGAGAAAGCGCCGACTAACAGGACTGAGAGTGTAGAAGTGTTGGTTGAGAGGCCAGTTTATCCTACTAAAACCCTGCCAGCCGACTGAAACAGTATTTGCTCAATCTCCTAACGTGAGCAGATTGGCCGAGATTTAATGTCTCGGCCTTTTTTTTATTCTAAGCCGAAACACCCTGCCAAACTGAAATCATTAACTTGAGCAAAATTAATGATTCACAAATACAAATGCACCTTCCATGCCAAGTGTATTCACTTATGTTTCCAATCTACGAATCATTGTTAAACCTAATGATGCCGCAATACCGTTAAAAGTAAATGTTGCCAGCCAGAATGTGAATCGATTTATCGTAAATAGACTAGCATGTGTGTCGCTTTAGTGGCCGGAAAGATAAAAAGTCACAAAAATAGACGGATATTAAATCTTTAAAAATCAGTGGCTTAATTATTGTTTTGATTTATTTTAAAAAAAAGACAAAAAAAAACTAAAGAAGCTAAAGACTTGGCCGATACCTATTGTTGAGGGGTAATGTAATTTACTTTGCAAGAGGAAGTTAGTCGGGAGTAGTGACCCAGCTAATTTGAACTGGAAGGATTTAATGATAGCACAGGCATCATTGAATCCCTAGGAGGTAATCTAATGTCTTTATTTGTAAATACTAATGTGTCATCAATTAACGCTCAACGTCAGCTTTTTGACGTGAGTGATAAATTGAACACGTCATTTGAGAGATTGTCATCTGGGTTTCGTATCAACAGTGCGGCTGATGATGCTGCTGGTCTTCAAATTTCTGACCGTCTAACGTCTCAAGTTGAAGGTTTGAACCAAGCTGTTCGTAATGCGAACGATGCTATCTCATTGTCACAAACTGCTGAAGGTGCGCTTGGCGAAGTAACGTCTAGCTTACAGCGTATTCGCCAATTAGCAGTTCAATCACAAAATGGTATTAACTCTTCAGCTGACCGCTTAGCACTTCAAAAAGAAGTGTCTGCGCTTAGAACTGAAATTTCGCGCATCGCGACCGATACTCAATTCGGAAGCGTGAAAATTTTGGACGGTAATTTCTCTGCTAAATTTTTAGTAGGTGCAAATGCTGGCCAAACTATTTCTGTGAACTTATCTTCAACTAATCTTGGTTCTATCAGCGGCTTTAGTGCAACTGGGTTGGGTATTACTACCAACAGTGTTGCCACGGCAGATGGCGCGTCTGCGCTTCTATCTGATGTAGACGCTGCGATATCAGGTATTGGGGGAGTTCGAGCTGACCTGGGTGCGCTTCAAAACCGTTTCCAATCAACTATTCGTAACTTGAGCAATATCAGTGAGAACCTGTCATCTGCACGTTCTCAGATTCGTGATACCGATTTTGCATCTGAAACTGCAGATCTAACACGTAATCAGATTATTCAGCAGGCATCTATTTCTGTACTAAGTCAAGCAAACCAGCGCCCTCAAACTGCGCTATCTTTGCTTGGATAAGCTATAATTTAATACCTTAGTTGGAATGTAACGGGTGCTTGCTTACTTGCAAGGGCCCGTTTTGTCGTTTCAAAAGGGGGGTGAAATAAGTGGAAATTGTAAATAATCAAACTGGTCAAGCTTTTGCATTAGCTTCTGAATCCGCAACGGTGTCTAAAGTGGCGCCAAACGAGAGCTCAGGGAAAGCGAGCAACGACAGTGAAAATAATAGTGCTGGCCAACAGCAAGCAAACAGTAGTGGAACAAATACGGCGCTAAAAAACGGTGTGTCTAGTGTACAAAATTTGGCTCAAGGTTCTAACCCTTCAGCCGATAAAGTATCAGAAGCAGAGAATCAAGCTTCGCTAGAGAACGCAGTTCAAGAAGTTGAATCATTCTTGCAAACGCAAAATAGGAATTTGGCGTTTTCTATTGATGACGAAACTAAGCGCTCGGTTGTTACGGTAAAAGATTCTGAGTCTGGTGATGTAATAAGACAAATACCCTCTGAAGAAGTATTAGCGCTTGCTGAACGTATTCAAGATTTGCAGCAAGATGTAGGCGACAGTGTAGGGGTATTTATTAATAATCGCGTTTAGCAACCGTGTTTAACGAGGTAAAGTATGACAATTCAATCATTAGGTGTAGGTTCAGGTTTAGCACTTGACGACCTAGTTCAACAGCTTCTTACCGCTGAGCGTCAGCCGAAAGAAGACAGGTTGAATGCGAAAGAAGAACAGATTGAAGCTGAAATCTCAGGCTTAGGTCAGATTAAATCCAAATTTTCTGATTTTAAAGATGCGGTTGATGATTTACGAAGCGATAACGACATCAATGGTCGTGAACCCACTATTACCAACCCTTCTGAAGATGACGATGTACTTTCTGCAGAAGCATCTAATTCAGCCCTTCGTGGTTCTTACGATATTGTGGTTGAGCAATTAGCCCAGGGCAGCCGAATTACTACCGATGATGGCGCGTTTACTGCCAGTTCAGATCCAGTACTCACGTCAGGTACTGGTTCACTTACGTTTGATGTGGGCGGAAGTGACAGTTTTACCATCGATATTACTGCTGGTACTTCATTAACCGCGCTCAGAGAAAAAATTAATAACGCAGATGATAACTTCGGCGTAACTGCCAACATTATCGATACCGGCACAGCTGCCGGCCCGCGTTTAGTGTTTAGCTCTAGCGAAACGGGTACGGGCAATGATTTGGTTATCACTAATGATAATGGTAACGCCGAGTTAGATAGGCTTTCCACCACAGGTGGTGCAGGTAGCATCGACCCTGCGAATATTGAATCTGCACAAAATGCGATTGCTTATATAGATGGTATCGCGGTTGAAAGTGAATCTAATGAGTTTGAAAACACCATTCAAAACGTGTCTTTTGAAGTCAATGAAATTTCGCCTAAAGACGCCGTCGGTGATTTTCTTTCTACCAAATTGGAAATTGGTTACGACAAAGAAGGCCTAGATAAAAAAATTCGTGATTTCGTAGAAAACTATAATAGTTTGATTGACGAAATAGGCCTGCTAACTAAATACGGTGAGTCAGAATTAGAAGATGATGGCGCATTGGCTGGAGATTCGTTATTACGCGGAATTCAATCCGGCTTGGCCAGTATAGTTGGTGACAGTAACAGCGCATCTGCGTTGGGGGGCTTGTTCCAATTAGGTATCGAATTTGATGACGACGGTAAACTAGAAATTGGCACAACAGACTATGGATTGGGCTCAGGTGAAGATCGTCTTGCTGATGCTCTTGAAGATAATTTTGATGAAATAGCTTCACTATTTACTGATGACGATGAAGGTATTGCGGTGAGGCTTTATGATTTTGCTAACCAATATACCTCGTACAGTGGCTTAATTAGTTTGCGCGAAACTGCGGCCAAAGACGATAGAGATGATTTGTACGACGAGCGAGAGACATTGGAATTAAGAATGCTTAGCTATGAAGAAATACTTCGTGATAAGTATCTGAACTTAGACCAAACTGTTGCTCAGCTAAACCAGACTAGTTCGGCACTACTTGCTTCACTAGGCTAAGAAGTTTTCGGAGATTTTATGGCACTTAAAGGCATTAACGCTTACCGCAAAGGTAACCTAAAACAAGATATAGCGTCTGCGGATCCGCATAAGCTTACACTCATGCTACTGCAAGGCGCGTTAGATCGAATCGCCTATGCTAAAGGTGCAATGGAAAGAAAAGATCTTATTACCAAAGCAGACTTTATCTCTAAAACAAGCGCTATCCTCATGCACTTGCGTGACACGTTAGATCTTGAAATTGGCGGTGAAGTAGCGCAGAACATGTTTAATCTCTATGACTATATGATTCAGCGTTTAAATGATGCGCATGTAAATAACGACTTGAAGTTACTTGATGAAGTGTCTAGCCTATTAACACCTATTCGAGACGCGTGGGTACAAATTCCTGAAACTGCAAAGCAAGAGGCCTTTGAAGCTCAGCGTCAAAATCGTCAAGCTATGTGAACCAGGTTATTTTTAATCACGAACTTACTCCTTTATTCTTACAGGTAGTTAATGAAAAATTAGCTGCCTGTTTGGTGCCTTCTGACGCCCCCATTCCTACTGAAAATTTTAGATCTTTGGTTCAACTACGCGACCGTGTAATCAGGCGGGCGCTGAAGCAAATGGACGCTGAAGTAGAAAAAGCTTTCGCTGCTAAAGAGTTAGAGATAAATAATAAATTGGAGAAATTGGCGCGTGGTTTGCTAGATAGTGCTAAAGACGAAGCCGTTCAATATTCTCGTGGGCGGGCAGCATTAAAGAAATATAAATAATCATGCTAAACCAAATCCAGTTTCACATTGATGAAGACGAACAAAAGCAACAGAACATTGAACAAGACGTGGCGAAATCAATCCAACGGCGTCATCATGAAGGTGTTGAGGCTTTTAGGCGTCAAATTCCCTCTTTACTAAAATTTTTCGTCAATCAAGAAACTACGTCTTCTACTATAATGTGCAATAAATTTGGCGAGTTGAATATTGTCGACATTCAGACTGGCCAGGTACTTTATGGGATCTCACCAAAAGAAGAAGTAAGTGGGCATTTGCGTGCATATTTGAATGATAGACTTGATGTGTCTGTCGAAGAGTCAGGTATCACCACTGCTACAGATACATTGGTCGTTCTGGGTTTGGGGCTAGGTTATCACCTTGAAGAACTGATAGCGTGCCAGGCATATAAAAGTATTGTCGTTTACGAACCTAATGTTGATTATTTTATTTGCTCACTTTCATCCATTAATTGGAAAGATATTCTTAGTGATGCGAAGAAAGCGGGAATTGCTTTATTTCTACAAATAGGCAGCGATGGCAGCAGTTTATATAGTGATATCAGTGAGCTACAAGAACATTTAGGTTTAACAAATTTTGCGTTATACAAGCATTTTAATAATCCAACGTTCGATCAAATTGAAAGTGGTCTCAAAACCCTGACCTGGGATGAGTTTAAGCATTGGCGATTTAAACGCACTACACTCAATCCTATTGTTAATTATATTTCCCCTTGGACCCAGATTAAGAATCAGTTTAACTGGGATCAAAGCTTTCTCGATGAAAGCACCAAGCTGCGTAATCTTGATGCACTAAAACAGTATTTCCCCGAATTATATAAAGAGTTTTTAGCATATTCTCCGGCCGTGTGGGAGCCCGTTGCACTCCCCGATGGCAGCATCAATATTTGCTATAAAGCTACTGGCGCTCTTTTCTATGGTAACGCGCCGGAAAATGAAGCCCACCACAGCTTTAAAAACTTTACTAAGCACCCTCACAAAGACAGTTTAGTGCTTGGTTATAAAGGGAAAAAGCTTCGCAATTACACCCACTATCAATTGGTTACAGAATGCGAGAAAGTACTCCAGGGCTTTGAAGAAGAGTCGGGACAGTTACCAGAAAAAGTAAAATCGACTATCTTTTTTGGTTTGGCTGCTGGGTACGATTTCGAGTATTTTGTTGATAACTTTGATATAGAAAAATTATTTATTTGCGAACCTAATAAAGACTTCTTTTACGCGTCTTTATATAGCGTTGATTGGGCTAAAATTTTAGATTATTTCAATGAAAAAGAACGTCGTCTTTACTTAAATATTGGAGACGATGGAAGTAATCTAATTAATGATTTATTGGTTCAGTTTCAGTCTATTGGCCCTTATGTGCTGGCCAACTCATACTTCTATCAATCTTATTATAATCAAGGGTTAGTAACCGCAGTATCTCAACTAAGAGAGCAGTTACAGGTTATTATTGCGATGGGTGACTATCTCGATAATGCAAAATATGGCCTTTCGCACACACATTCAGCGATAAAACACCATATGCCTCTGATGCGTTATAATCCTTCAACTCATTTAGAGTCTATTCACAAAGAAGTACCGGTTTTTATTGTTGGTAATGGCCCTTCGCTTGACGATCTCATACCTTTGATTAAAGAAGAAGTTGATGCGGCAATTATTGTTTCTTGCGGAACGGCGCTTCAAACACTTTATAAACACGGTATTACCCCTCATTTTCACGCAGAAATTGAATCAAATCGGTCTACTTATGACTGGGCGATTCGTGTTAATGCGCCAGATTATTTAAAACAAATTAGTTTAATAAGCTGCAACGGAATTCATCCTGACACCTGTGATTTGTACAAAGATGTGTATTTGGCATTTAAGCAAGGTGAAGCCTCAACAGTGTCTATTGCCGAACTGTACCCCAAGAAGACCTTTGGGGCTCTTGATGCCGCATACCCTACCGTCACTAATTTCGCTATGAACCTGCTGACGGAAATCGGCTTTGAGCAGTTTTATCTGTTTGGGACTGATATGGGGTTTGTGGATGAAAATTATCATCATTCGAAATCTTCAGGGTATTACAGTGAGAAAGGCAACGAACTCTACGATTACACTGCTGAAAACAATACATCTTTAATTCTGCCCGGAAATTTTAGGCCCGTAGTAAAAACTAAATATGAATTTAAAGTATCTAAATCTGTATTAGAAAATGTTTTGTCGGTGAAGAAAGCCGAAGTGTATAACCTAAATGATGGCGCGAAAATAGCGGGAGCGAAACCGCTTCGCAAAGAGGATGCCATTTTAGTTTGTAGCGCTGTTCAAAGAGATGCGGCTGTTGAAGCAATGAAGCAACAGGTTTTTACAGAACTAGATTTTGATGACTTTGAAAAGCGATTTAACAGTCGCTACGACAGTAATATATTAATAGAAGAGCTTACCCAATTTCATCTTCTAGTACCTACAGAATTAGAGAGCAAAGAAGATTTAACAGTGCTAATAGAAGAGCAAAGGAACTTTGTGGTCAAATCTTTGCTGAACAAAAACTCTCTTCTTTTCTTTTACCTAAATGGAACGTTAAATTACATTAATAGCTCACTCACTAAAGTGGCTAATTTAAGTGATGAAACACGGATGATTTCATTAAGTAGCGAACTTCTTTCTATATGGAAACGCTACTTAAAGTATATTCGTGATGGGTTTGCACATGCTCGATTCGAGCTGGATGGTATTACTAGTTTCATGGGTAAACGTAGAGAAATTATATTAAGAAACTACTTATCCTCAAAACCTTTTAATATTGATATCGATAGCAGTGCGCCAATTGGTCGCAGTAGCACATTCATTTCTATTGTGGACGAATATAGAGACCAGAAAAACCCTGCCGCATTGTTAACTACTAATTTTGAACCTTCAAATAAAGAAGCGAATCAAAAGCGATATGTGATAGTAAGAGAGGTCGCAAAAAATATAGAGTCATTGTTTATTAAGGACGGAAATTCAGTTTACATCCCTGGAAGTTATTTAACAGAAGGGTACTCCGTGTCATGTAACGATGAAACTGGATTGAATTTTGCTGTGCTTTCAATAATTAGTGGCATTAATGGTGTGGTTTTTATTCCCAAGTTAATTTATAACGATGACGCAGCGGATACACCTTGGTTTGATAAGCGATTACTCTCACTTGAGGGGATTTATGCCTACAGTGGTTCCGACTTTTTACTACTGAGCCAACGTCGTTTGGATGAGCAGGAATTACTATTAGGTAGTGGTGATAGGGTCTATTATCTTCCACATATTAAGGTTTTAGATATTCTCGGTCGAAAAATAAATGATGAAAAATACCAGAGCATGAAACAAATATTCATTGACCGAAAAACGCGCTAAGCCAAGCACTTATGACTTTATCTACGTTTATCAGTAGCCCAGACCCAATTAATCAAGAAAGTGGTATAGATTTCGTTATACTTTGGGTAGACGGAGATGCGCCTGAACACCGTGCCAAAAGGCAGGCCTTTTTATCTTCTGATATAGGTTGTAAGCCAGATGATGAAGAGCAGTCGATTGATAACCTAAGATTTATACAAACGAGCGAACTGCGCTACTGTCTACGTTCAATAAAGCATCATGCCCCTTGGTATAGGAAAATTTGGCTAGTAACCGATAGTCAAATACCTTCATTTTTAGAGTCCAAAAAGCTTTTTAAAGATCGCATAGAGATAGTCGATCACAAAACTATATTTTCTGGAAATGAAGAGTACCTACCTACATTTAACACCCGCAGCATAGTATCTCTAATCGATAAAATTCCAAGGTTGAGCCAGAAATTTATATATGGCAACGATGATTTTATGCTTGGGGGCAATGTTGCGCCTGACTTTTTCTTCAAGCAAGGCTTGCCTGTAATTTATGGTGATTGGGTCTCACACACCACCGAAGTACAGCCAACACTATTTCAGCAAGGCATGATGAATGCCGCTAAAATGCTCGGGTTCCCTTCCCACTCTTTTATAAATATAAGCCATGGGTTTCAACCTATGGATAGACAAATTATCGAAACGCTTAGGGATAAATTTCCAGCTCAGTTCTCAAATAACTTAGCCCACAAGTTCAGGCACCGTAGCCAATTTTTGCTTGAATCCTTACACAATCATTATTGCTACCGACATAAAAATGTTGAGACAAGCGGTACCGAACCCATGGTACATTTTAGCTTTCAGTTATGCCGAGAAGGTGAGGCTGAAAAAATTAAGTTTCTTTTTGACTTGTTTCGTCAAAACGAACGGAAAATGTTTTGTATCAACGAATATCAATCACTTTACCCCCGTTTACCCTTTGTAAAAAGTGACTTAGAAGCGCTCTGTGGCCCGCCACTCGTGTCTGAATTAGCCCTTTAAAAAATAAAGCTTTACTGTTTACGTTTACTGCCGATAAATAAGGAGCTTACGACCCGTGGTTTATAGGTGATAAACTCATGGTCATATCAATATAAGTTTCTAAAAGTGCAGACGTTTTTGTCGTTGGGTAAACAGTAAATGACAAGTGACAACCATCAATTGAAGATTTTAATGCTCATCTCATCACCATTTCAATATTGGTGTGCGTTGGAGTATTTGCATCAAATGGGACGGCGGGTCAGCATTACCATAGTGAATGCAGCTACGTTCTGTGAAAACTCTATGCTTCAAATTGAAGCAATGCATAAGTTTGCGAAACCTGAATCTGTAAAGCTACTCTCTATCCCTAAAGAAGGGAGTTTAGCTTCGCGAATTGGCGCCTATTCAGATCTTATCACTGTATTTGCAAATGATGCTTTTTCGACGGTATTAATTGGCGACCTACGACAGCTATGGATGCAAGATATTGCTTGTAATATCAATGCAGATAACGTGGTGTTAGTAGATGATGGCGCTGCTACGAATGTTTTTGAAAAGTTTATAATTCGACCTAGTGATTATATGCTTCCTGTTTCTATGCATTCAGATAACCCCGAGCGAAAATCGCTGGCATGGGAGCTAAAATCTTCATTGGGGATATCTCACAATCCTACGAAGTTTCGCCTTTTTTCTATATTTGAATTTAATGATAGTAAGCATTCTATTCGAAATACACTGTCGTTGCTTCGACAGCAGTTTGCACTACACGACCATTATGAAAACGTAGAGCGGCATTTCATTGGCTCGCCGGTATGTGAAAAGGGCCTGCTTGATTCGAAGCGCTATTACGACATCTTGACTCATGCTGCTAAGTCCCATGATGCAAAAACATCATTAATTTACTTTGCTCACAGAGCGGAAGATATAAAATCTAAGGCGCAGATTTTATCTGATTTGGGATACTCAATAGAATTCCACGATCAGCCTTATGAATTAGCGTGTGCATCGCAAGGCCGTATGCCTGAAAAGGTAGTAGGTTTACACTCAACAAGTTTATTTAACATGAAAATACTATCAGGTAATGCGTGTGAGGCAATTTGTTATATGTTAAACGAAAATGAATTGGCCGCTATGGGCACACGTCATTACGGCAGTGACAGGTTTACACTTCGAGATCATATCGAGTCTATATATGATAGGTTTGAAGAGTTTGGAATAACGACCCTTAACTTACAATAATTTTAAGGTCAGGTAATGGCAAAGAAAATAGCATTAATCACAGGGGTTACAGGGCAAGACGGCGCATATTTATCGCGCTTTTTGCTGAGTAAGGGCTACGAAGTTCACGGGTTAAGGCGACGGGCTTCATTGCCAAACTTAGATCGCGTACACGATCTTGTTCAGCCACCTCAAGGGACTAAAAATAACTTCTATCTACACTATGGCGATATGTCTGATCCGCTGTCATTGGTAAGGTTACTGGCCGATATTGAACCTACAGAAGTCTATAACTTAGCCGCGCAAAGTCACGTACATGTCTCATTTAACGCTCCAGAAAATACAGCTGACGTAAACGCTATTGGAACCTTACGCCTGCTAGATGCAATTAGAACCTTAAAACAGGCTGATAAGGTAAAGTTCTATCAAGCTTCAACGTCTGAGTTGTATGGCAAGATTCAAGAACCTCGCCAAAGTGAAACTACGCCGTTTTATCCTCGCTCACCTTATGCCACTGCAAAATTATATGCTTACTGGTCTGTCGTTAATTACCGAGAGTCTTACGGGATGTTTGCCTGTAACGGCATTTTATTCAATCACGAGTCGAAGTTACGGGGTAAAACTTTTGTTACCCGTAAAATTACCTCAGCTATCGCGCGTATGATTTATGGTCTTCAAGATTGCCTATACTTAGGTAATCTAGATGCACAGAGGGACTGGGGGCATGCAAAGGATTATGTAGAAGCACAATGGCTGATGCTTCAGCAAGATAAACCTGAAGATTATGTCATCGCGTCAGGAAGTAAAACATCGGTAAGGCAGTTTGTTGAATTGAGTTTTGCTGAACTAGGTATCACGCTTGCTTGGCAAGGTGGTGGCGTGGATGAAATTGCGCGAATAGATACAATTGATAAAGAAAAAACGGAAACACTTTTAGGTAGCTTTATCAGTAGCCTCAATGTCGGTGACGTAGTAGTAAAAATAGATCCTTTTTATTTTCGTCCAAATGAAGTGGACGTATTGTGGGGGGATGCAAGTAAAGCGGAGCGCGAATTAGGTTGGAAACCCAAAGTCACATTGGATGAAATGGTAAATGAAATGATGACTCACGACTTATCCCTTTCAAGAGATGAAGCGATTTTAAATAAGTATAGCAATGAATAGCAAAACTGATTTTATACCAGTATCAAAGCCTTATCTCACGCAAGAAGCAAAAACCTTTGTTGTGGATTGTTTAGATTCGGGTTGGATTTCATCGAAGGGTGCTTACGTCGAGAGGTTCGAAAACGAATTTGCAGAGAAATGCGGGGCTAAGTATGCCATCAGCGTTAGCAGCGGAACGGCAGCACTTCACCTCGCGTTGCTCTGTTTGGGGATAGGGCCGGGGGATGAAGTTATTGTGCCTGACCTAACGTTTGCCGCTACCGCAAATGCAGTTATTTTATGTGGCGCAACACCTGTGCTTTGCTGTGTAAATAAAGATGAGTGGACGCTGGATGTTAACGACGCTGAGGCGGTGTTATCAGACAAAACTAAAGCTATTATTCCCGTACATCTATACGGGAACCCCGCACGAATGCATGAGATTAATAATTTCGCTAAACGCAACGGCTTAACCGTTATTGAAGATTGTGCTGAGTCGCTTGGTGCTACACTAGATGGCCGTTATCTAGGTACTTTTGGTGATATGGGCTGCTATAGCTTTTTTGCGAATAAACTCCTTTCCACCGGCGAGGGGGGCATGGTGACGACAGATAGTGATGCACTCGCGCTTAGAATAAGAACGCTACGAGATCACGGCATGAGCACCGAGAAACGATATTGGCATGATATTGCGGGATTAAACTATAGAATGACCAACATTCAAGCTGCTATTGGCGTTTCTCAGCTCAATGTGTTCGATGAATTTGCAAAAGCGCGTAGTGAACAAGAAACTCTCTACAATAAATGCCTAAAGGATGTTCCTGGGGTCATTTTTAAAAGCGTTATTAAGGGGGCTACACCTGTTAATTGGCTTATGTCCTTAAGAATAGATGAAGCATTAAGTGGGATTAGTGCAGCCGAATTACAAGATGTTTTAGCGGAACACCAAATAGAGTCGCGATTGTTTTTTTACCCACTACATCAACAACCGCCTTATTCAAATGAAAGAACTGCGCTGAAATCTACCGATGAATTATCTTCATCTGGTTTGTCATTGCCCACTTTTGTAGGTTTGAGTTGTGAAGATATTCAAAGAGTGTGTGAAATCATCAGTGCCGCAATTACCAACCGCCAACGGAGCCTTTCATAATGACAACTTATCGCTTTTCAAAAAATGTCACCATAGGAAAACATACTATAGGGGCAGGGGAGCCTACCTATGTCATTGCAGAAGCTGGGGTGAATCACAATGGTGATATCGCGTTGGCTAAGAAACTAATAGACACAGCGGTTGCTGCGGGCGCCGATGCGGTTAAATTTCAGCTCTTTGATACTGATGCCCTTATTAAAGCTGATGTAAAAAAAGCCGCATATCAAGTTGGTAATAAAACTGACAGTCAATCACAGTACGAAATGTTGAAGGCGCTGGAGATCAGTGCGCATGATTGCAAGGTGTTAGCAGAGTATGCCGCAGCGAAAAGCATTGATTTTCTAGTTACGCCATTTGATGAACCTAGTCTTTCTTTTCTCGCGACGTTGGGATTATCAGCATTAAAGATATCGTCCACTGACTTAACCAATACTCCTTTTCTTCTGAATGCCGCTAAGATAGGTATTCCGATTATATTATCTACTGGCATGAGTGAGCAGTCAGAAGTCGATCATGCTATTTCAGCAATTCATGAAGCCTGTAAAGATGTGGTGTTATTACAATGTACCTCCAGTTACCCTGCGCCAGAGGCTGACTTGAACTTAAGCGTTATTCGTAAATACGCTGAAGATTATGGTGTTATCGCTGGTTATTCCGATCACACGGTAGGCATAGGCGCTTCGCCCTATGCAATTGCTGCTGGAGCTTTAGTTATCGAGAAACACTTTACGCTAGATAAGACATTGCCTGGTCCTGACCACCAAGCATCGCTTTCACCCGATGAATTGATTAGCTTTATGCGTGAAATAAGGCGAGTAGATACCATGATGGGGCGCAATATAAAACGTGTGGAGTTGTGTGAGCGTGAAAATAGGCTTTCACTTCAAAAGTGTTTGGTGGCGAGTTGTCATATTGAGCCAGGTGCTGCCTTTAGTGAAAGTAATATTTGCGCGAAACGAACTGGCGGCGTAGGGATCCCTGCTAATTATGCCCAAAGTGTATATGGAAAATCAGCGACAAAGGGATTTAACATAGGTGATATAGTAAATGTCTGACGCCGTCACCTTACTTGGTGCCGGAGGGCATGCTCGTTCAGTGTTATCGCTACTTCGTTCTATTGATGTATCAGTGGCCTGTATAGTGGATAGCTCAGCCTTAGCGGATGAAAACGTGATGGGCATACCGGTTGTATCGGATTTGGCAAAATCTGTAGAGTCTCTTGTCCTATCTGTAGGCGATAACAAAACACGAGAAGCCATGTTTCACCAGTACCACACTCGATTGTGGAATAAGCCAATAGTACATCAGCGCGCAAGCATAGACGAAAATGCGACAGCGCAACGAGGTTCTCAAATATTCTCAGGGGCTTATGTTGGCCCTTTATGTATCGTAGGTGAAAACACGATTGTTAATACCCATGCTATTGTTGAGCATGAATCCCGAATAGGATGCCATAGCCATGTTGCTGTTGGTGCTATGGTATTAGGGCGTTGTTCGCTTGGAGATAGATGCTTTGTAGGCGCTGGCGCGGTTATCCGAGAAGGTGTGCGCTTAACAGATGGTGTTATTATTGGTGCTAATGCGTTTGTAAATTGTGATATTGATCAGCCAGGACTTTACGTCGGTAGTCCAGCTAAAAAGGTAAAACCATGAACTCGGCTATTTTTGTTTCCAGCAGTTGTGTTAATAATAGCCGTATTGCGCAAAGCGTTAAAATGTTGGCTGAGCAAGGTTTTACAAACATCGAACTCTCCGGGGGAACCAATTTATATCCTGAATGGAAAGCAGAGTTAATTGCATTAAAATCTGAGCTAGGCTTAACGTATCGATGCCACAACTACTTCCCCCCTCCCAAAGAGCATTTTGTTCTAAATTTATCATCCCATGATAAAGCGGAACGACGCCGTTCAATCGAGCATGTACTCAATGTCATTGAATTATCGGGTGAATTGGAGGCGCCAGTATATGGTATTCATGCAGGGTTTCGTTTGCAGCCCGACACAAACAAGTTAGGTAAAGCATTTACAAATGTTGCACTACAGCCTGAGAATGAGGCCATTGAATTGTTTTCTGCTGCATGGGAAAAAGTCAACGGTAGAGCTATTGAGCACGGTGTAAGACTCTACGTGGAAAATAATGTTTTATCGGCTGCAAATCACAAGACCTTCACGCAAGGTAATCCGTTTCTAGCGACAGATAGCGTATCAATAAACAAATTGCAAAAGGCCACAGGCGCACCATTGTTGCTTGATATAGCGCACCTCAAGGTAAGCTGTAATAGCCTGGGTCTAAGTTTTGAAAATGAACTTAAAACCTTGGTTGCCCAATCTGACTACCTACACTTTAGTGATAATAATGGCATGGCCGATACCAATCATGGGCTACACAAGGATACTGAAGTATTTAAGTTGCTAGAAAGTGTCGTTCTAAAAAATAAAACAATTACGCTTGAAGTTTACGATGGTACTTTGCAAGAAAGCTACGAAAGTACAGCGGCGTTGTTGAATTCGTGATGTCTAATCAATCGCGCGTTTTAGCTGTTATTCCTGCCCGCTCTGGCTCAAAAGGGCTCAAAGACAAAAATATACTGCCATTTAACGGCAAGCCTTTATTAGCATGGAGTATAGAGGCCGCTAAGCAATCAAAATATGTGCTGGATGTTGTCGTATCTACAGATTGTAATAAGTATGCAGAAGTGGCAAAAAAGTGGGGCGCACGTGTGCCTTTTATTCGGCCCAATACACTCTCTGATGACACAGCAGGGATGATGTCAGTACTCAAACACGCAGTAGATGAGATGGCAAAAGTTAATCTATTTTATGATGTGGTTGTTTGCCTTCAACCCACTTCCCCGCTCAGAACCTATGAGCACATCAATGCTGCTCTTGAGTACTTTGAAAGTATTCCTAGCGAAGAAAAGTCGCTAGCGTCTGTCTATCAGGTTGAGAATAAGTACCGATGGCTGCTACAAGATAATGCCGAAGGGCAACTTCGGTTCCTTGACGATAGCTTAAATCAAGGCGGATTATTTAATCGACAGAGCAATGGCCGTGTGTACATGCCCAATGGCGCTATCTTCATTTACCAGGTTGATAGTTTAGTAGCACAATACCAGCCCACCACCTATTCATTTGTTATGGACGAAGTTGATTCAATTGATATTGATACGTTGGATGAATTTAATTTAGCACTTAAGCGTCAGCAGTAACTTATTCTCTAGCATAGCTAATGCTAAGTGCATCACTTGTACAGGCAAATAATCTCAACTTCACTAGATTCAAGATGACTTATTCGCCTTAATATCGTTTCTTGATACGAATTGGATGAAATAACAATTGCCTTTGGAATCTGTGCTTCAAGGGCAACTACCGGAAGGCCCCCCATTATGTTTCCATGTTCTTTCGCATCAGGTGATATTATATTTTTCAACTTCTTTGCTTGAGTGATGTAAGACAGTAATTGTTTCGTGTGCAGGCCAGTACCGTAAAGAGATACGGATTCGTCGGGAAAAGTACTGAGTGTCAAATCGAGCTCGCTAAAGCGTTGACGTATTGCCAATTCAGCGTTCTCACTTTGTTGCTTAACGTAACATTCGCGATTGCTCTCTAGGTCATCTAAATATGCGCGAATGCTAGAGTATTGATTATCCGTGCAAGGTACAAAATTATCAGATTTCTTAAATACGGCTTGTACATATTCATTGCCCTTCACAAGTGAAAAGCCATATTTTCCAAGTACCCTTTTCAATAATGCCAAGTTAAAGTGATAGTTGTGTGCATTTTGCAAATATTTAAGAAAGTCACTGTCATAAGTGTTTCTGAGGTTAAATAAGCCTGGAACTTCTATATAGAGAAGGCCATTTTTTGCAAGCAGCGAGGAGATGGTGTTGAGTTCTTTCCCTATATCAAGAAAGTGTTCAAATACATGGCTGAGAATAACTAAATTGAATTTTTCTTTTGTTGTTTCGACAAGTTGTTGAGAAGACATACAATGAAGATTTAACCCAAACTGTCGGCCCATATCTAAATAGGTGTCCCCTAAATCTATACCAATACACGAATAGCCAGCTTCTTCGAGGGGCTTTAATATTCCTCCGGCACCACAACCAATTTCTAAAACAGAACCGCTATTGGGCTCAATAACATCTGATAAATAGCGTAATATGCGATTGCCGTGACGAACTTGTCGATTAAAAAACTGTTCGTCTGCAGCCGAGGCCCCTACATAGAGCTTTCTGTACAAATTAGCATAAAAATCTGAGGTGCTTATTTGGTTTAATCGTGGAGAGGTGAAAACTTGACCGCATGACTTGCATATCTGTGTGGTAATCGGAATGGCGTATCTGTCTTTTTTAGCCAAAATTTCTAGATCACTACTTCCACATTCACAAATTACCGATTCGAACTGATATTTGCCAAGGGCCACTTGAGACAAATATTCATTCCTAGCGGCTAATTGCGCCTCCTTTAATGTTAACCTCGCAACGTTATCATTTTTGAATCTTTCAGAAAGCATTTGGGGCGCCTTTACTTATAAGCTGTCACATGAATTAACGGCAGCTATTTAATATTCTAAAGCGTTACGTTGAATAAATCTGGTCAAGGTAACTTTTTATTTAGTTTAAGAAAAGTGTTAAGCGTACTGGAGTATGGTCGATAATAAAGGAGTGAGAATGATTAATACCGGAGACAGAGATGCGTAAATTGAGCGTTTTAGAAAAGCATGGGTTTAATGGCTTGAATCGTTGGCCAGGTAATACGCAGCTTGAAAGTGCCGAGGCGGTCTCAGACTATTTTATGCATGGTTACGCACCGCCTGAGCCACTGATTACTAAAAATACAAAAATAACCGCCTTTGGCTCTTGTTTCGCTGGAAATGTATCTCGCTATTTACTCAAAAAAGGCTACCAGGTTAATGCTCATAGCTGGGACCATAATCAATCAGATTTAATTCGTATTGACGAAATAATGGTACATACACCAGCTCTACTTGCCCAGTTTGAGTGGGCGTTTAACAACAAACCTTTGGGCTCTGTTTTCATCGGTTCCGCCGAAGAAAAAGCGCAGACATATCATAGTATGGAAGCTTGCAAACAAATTATTAAAGAAACAGACTTTTTTATAATAACACTGGGGCTTACGGAGGCTTGGTATGACAAAGAGAGTGAGCAATACCTCTGGAAGTTTGTGCCAAATAGACGCTTAGATCCAACTCGATTTGAAAGTAGGTTTGTTTCCTTTTCCGAAAATTTAGAGAATTTGCGTCGAATTTATAGCTTAATCAAATCTAATGTTCCTAATGGGAAAGTATTGTTTACCCTTTCCCCAATACCGCTCCTTGGTTCATATCACGGAAAGTCAGTAGTTGCTGCGAATACTGCTTCGAAAGCAACACTCCGTGCTGTATTGCATGAGTTTTTGAGTCAAAAGGAGCATGGAGATGCCCTCTATTTCCCATCATACGAGTTAGTAAATAACTACATTGATTCGCCTTGGAAAGAAGATAACCGACACATCACGCCTGAGACTGTTGAAACGATAATGTCAATTTTCGATGAGTATTACATGAGTGCAAACGAGTAGAATGAGAGGGTAATGGCTATTGCGAGGTTTAACTTCTAACCTCTTCAAGAATTAATGGGCAAGCCGGTTTGTTACCGAGCCAAAACTTATCACGCAGCGCTGATACTAATTCAGTATTTGCTGCCGCAGAGTCGGTAAGAAGCCGAAGTAATTCATCAATAGCTAACGCCACTTCCCCCGCAATAAAATCACTGTCGCTCACCAATGTGTTTCCACGTAATTTCAGATAATCCTGCTTGTCATATTGAAAATAAACAATCGGCTTGTTCGCTAATAAAAAATCATATGCGATTGAGGAATAGTCAGTAATCAAAGTTTCTGCATCTGCCAGCCAAGGGTATATATTCTTTCCACTAGGGTATAAATAGATATGAGGATGCGAAGGAAGCGCTTGAACGTTTTCACTGTCAGGTAGAGCCATAGCATCGCCAAACTGCCTTGAAATAAACGGGTGAAATTTTAAAACAAAAGAGCGTTTATTATTCTCACACCACGCGTTTATCTTATCTAAATCTAACGGGTAATCGTTATCCCCCCAATCGCGGTAGGTGGGGGCGTAAACAACAATACTACCTGTGGTATTTTGAATATGAGTCAATGTGCTAAGAGGCTCAGCGTTTATCCAGTCTCGCGCTTCAGGTGATTGACTAAACACGTCATTTCGAGGGTATCCGAAATCTAAATAGCGTTTGGCCCTAAAAATAGTGGGAAAGATGTGTTCATTAAACCATGATGAACTAGAGATGAAGGCATCATCGCAAATATCAGGGTAATGGATATTCCCGCTTAGCGCTTTATAAGGTAACCCATGCCATAGCTGTACAACAGGAATAAACTTTCTAAAAAGGGTGAAGGTATTCCCGGTGAACTCATGATCTACCACCATCTTTTTAGCACGTACCATTTGCCAAAGCCCGAGAAGCGAAAATAAACGTAGTAGATGATTATCGGCATCCAGCATGGTTAAATCTTGCTTAATATTTCTGCCTATCAACCAAGGTTCATCAGGGTATTGTCTACGGTGTTGTCGGTACGCCAACAGCATATTGGTATCAAAAAACTGCTCCGCGTAATACACATAGCCCCGTTGCGGCACTATGCTTCTTAATACCTGGATGATGAATGAGAAAAACCTAAACCGAAATGACTTAAATTTTTCGTTTATCGGCGTTTTATACGGGTGAATGTTCGAGTGACTGTTTGCGCCAGAGCTTGACGTTGGCGCTGTGGTGTCGACATCTTCTTTTAACGAAGTGTAAAGCTGGTGGGGGGCAAACCCTCTTGCCATAAGCCCTTTGGCAACATTATGCGTGTAGGGGCCGTTGCAAATAATAACGATAGCATCAGGTTTTGATTGAGCGTGTGAGTTTATTATTCCATCGGCTTGCTTTAAGTTATCAGCTAGCCCGCATACGTTGTACCCCTCAGCCGTTAGCGCACTCGCAAGTGCCCTTCCTGCTGGGTTGGCTGGTGCTACGTATACTGGTTGTGAGGTATTAATATTGCTCTGCATAGTAATGCGTTCTCGCTAAGCTCTCGCCAATGCCAATGGGTGTCCTATCCGTATCGCTATCCGTATCGAGCACGTGACTAACATTAATAGATAATAAACGTATTCATGACGTTGCCTGCTAAGCCAAATATTTAAGCCAGATGTTTAAGCCGAATAGATAAGCGTAATACTTAAGGCATATTGTGTTAAGCCAACTAGCTAAGCTATTTAATTAAGCGGTGCTGCCAGCATCAACGGTTATGGTTGTACCCGTAATTGATTTTGCGCTATCACTTAATAAATACAATACCGCGCCCGCCGCATCTTCAGGCGTGGCAAGCGTGCCTAAAGGACTACGGCGTTTCACTGCTTCAAGCTTGTCGCCAGTAAGGCTATCTGTCATATCCGTTTGCATGTAGCCAGGGGCTACGCAATTCACTGTTATGCCGGCTTTTCCAACTTCCCGCGCAAGGGAGCGAGTAAATCCTTCAAGCGCCGCTTTACTGGCAGCATAAACGCTTAAACCATTAAATCCGGTGTTGGCAATAATTGAAGAAATATTGATAATTCGCCCCGTGCGGTTTAGTAGCATGGCGCGAGACAAATATTTGGTCAGTAAAATGGGCGCCTGAACATTCACATTCAGCAGCGTATTTATCTCGCTGTTATGCATAGTGGCTAACACACCATCAAAACCTAAGGCGGCATTATTAATAAGCGCATAAGGTCTACCATGTGTTTTCACTATTGATTTAGTCAGTTCGTGAAGTGAATCAAGGTTCCCTAAATCAAACGGAATATGGGTAACATCATTGCGACTGCACAATGCATCAAGGGCGGGACTGCTTGCCCGTGAAATCGCCACCACTTGGTAGTTATCTGCTGCCAATAAGTGGCATATTGCAAGGCCTAATCCTCGACTCGCGCCGGTCACAATCACTAGTTTCTTATTTGATGTTGGCTGCTGCATATATTTACTCTGTTGACGCTTGTTGTGTTCTGCCTATCTTGCCTGAGGCATTGATGGCTATGCTATCAGTAACGTTAATTTTTGTAGGCATTTCGAATCGGGCAAGATGCTTTTTACAATGTAGCAGTAACGCTATCGTGGGTTTTGTCTCAATGTCTTTGCTAGAAGAAAGCACAACATCGGCCACAACAAGTTGCCCCATGATGCTGCTTTTCTTCGCGTAGACTAGAGCTTGTGACACTAATGGCGATTGTAAAAGCACTTGTTCTACATGCTCGGGGTGCACTTTTTGCCCTCCGACGTTAATGGCACCATTTGCTCTGCCTTTAAAGTAAACTCGATTGTCTTTAATCATAACTACATCATTTGTGTTTACGTAGCCTTCTGAATCAACCTCTACAATGGTGTTATTTATCTTTTTTAATTCAGTGTTTTGCGCTGCATTAGCCTTGATCCAAAGCACATCTTCGCTATCCACTTTTAAGTTATTCCCATTCACGCCGGTAGTTAACCATTGTTTTGGGAAACCAGGCTGACTATCAGTAACCGCAAACCCTACACCAGCTTCGGTTGAAGCATATACATGCATAATCTTCGCGTTCGGAAATTGGCTGGCTAATAGGGCCAACAAGGGGGCATCGGTAATTTCTCCCCCAAGAGTTATCTTCTCAATAGTGAAAGGAGGCGAGCTATCTGAAAAAGCACCGCTTAATAAAAATTGACGCCAAAGGGTGGGTGTGGCGGAAATCGCATTTACTTTTTCGCGCCTAATAATGTCTACTTTTTTTGCGGTATCGGCGGTGGTGCAATCTACTAACGTGGCACCATTAAGCAGACTTTGTAAGAGTACTTGCAGGCCAGCGTAGCGAAAAGGTTGGTAGCATAATGCCCAGCGGGTTTGCTGATGCTGCTGTCCTTGTTTAATCGCGCGGCATAAACTTGCGCTAGTATGAGCAATCCATTTCGGCGTGCCTGTTGTGCCCGACGTTGGTAAATGCAACACGGTTGCAGCTGTGTATTTATCTGTGCTATCTGGCGTGCTAGCGCTACTCTTATAAGCGTTGCTCTTATTAGTGGCGCTGTTATTTGCGTTGCTTGTATTAAGGAGGGCAAGCGGGGCTTCAGGTTGTAGATATAAATTTTCCACCACGCTTTCATAGGCTAGCAAGTAGGTTACAAAGGTGGTTAGGTTTTCAAAAGAAAGTACCGCCTGGCAAGGCAAGTTTCCTTTGGCGCGTAATGCTTTGGCTTCGACAATTAGGGTTTCGTAAGTGGTGTATTGAATAGCTTGAGCGTCATCATTACCGCTGCTATCTGCTTTGGTATTGTGAACCAGTGCAACACCGGTAAAATTTGAGACCTGCTCAAGCAGCGATAACACCCTGTTAGCCTTCTAATGCACTTGCATAAAGCGCGGTAAACTCGCCAAAGGTGCGCGGGTATACCGCTAGCTGCATTTCACTAAATGGATCTATACCTAGGTCTTCTTCAAGCTGCGCCACTAACATGGCAAATCCTAGTGAATCTAAACCGCTTTGAAGCAGTACGGTTTCATCAGTAATGGTATCGATGAGCGTACAATCTGCAATAACCGCTACATTGGACATGGTATCTAAAATAGTTTGCGCTAACTCAGTTCTGTTTAAATCGCTCATTGGTCTCGTTCATTATTAATGGTTTAAGGTTTAGCAAAGTGTATATGCTGTGCCGCTGCGCCAATTTGCTTTGGTAACATTGAAAGCACTTTTTCCCGTTTGGTAAGCCACTGCTTTTGTTGGTATAAAAAGCGCTTAACCGTAACAGTAGTGCCGTCTTTTTTCTTTGGTTTTTCGTCTATTCGATCTTCAAGTGCTTCGTATTGAAACAACTTGTGCATTTTAAGCACGGATTGGTTGGACGACAGCACCTCGGCATATAAGGCCGCTGCATTTTTATTAATCAATGCATAATCGAGTGCGGCAATTTCTAATAGCAACCCTGACCCCGGCCACACGTTGTCCTCACCAATATAACATCCCCATTCTATGCAGGGCGTTGTTAGTTCAGGGTTATTCTCAATAGCGCCCATTGAAGTGAAATTTAATACACCAATAGGGCGCTCGTTTTGCATAAAGACGAAGAACTGCTTTTCCGCGTTGTTTTTAAGTGTTTCAAACCAACTAAGGTGCTGTTGCCAGCTTATCTCATCAGTAGAGTGCATGTTTTCGCGTATATGCGGTAAGTTACGCCACCCAAGCACCGTTTCAAGGTGTGTCTCGTTCAATGGTATAAACTGACTACTAGGCGACGTTTTAACTTTAGCGCTAGTTGCTTTTGAATGAGATGCTGCTTGTTTAGGTGTTTCGGGAATATGCGTCATGGGATTAAATAAGGTCCCAGCTCATTGGGGTACCCTTTGCCACGTCTTGTTTGACAGGCTTCCCTAACAACATGGGCAAGTTTTTAACCGGCAAGCCAAGGCCAGGTCTAATTGAACGTAAGTTTGTGGGTGTTAAAACATCACCGGCCTTCAAATCGTTAGCGATATAAAGCGAACGCCTGTGTACCCGTGAATTCACCTCTGCCTCGGTACAGCCGTAATTAACTTCACCTACTGCAATGCGCGCGCGCTGACTTTCTTCTACTAGCTGTTTAAATTCTTTAGGTTCTAAAGAAAATGCCGCGTCCACGCCGCCGGCATTTCTATCAATAACGAAATGTTTTTCAATTACACTCGCGCCTAGTGCGGCAGCTGCAATGGCTACCCCTATACCAGTGGTGTGATCAGATAGCCCCACGTGGCATCCGAACATGGCTTTTAAATGGGGCAAGGTCATTAAGTTAGCGTTTACTGGGTCGGCAGGGTATTGGCTAGTACATTTAAGTAGCACGTAATTCTCGCAGCCATTGTTACGTAATACATCTACCGCTTCTGAAATTTCTGTCAAACTCGCCATGCCCGTAGAGACAATAACGGGTTTGCCCGTTCTAGCCACAGCAGCAATGAGCGCGTGGTCAGTATTTTCAAATGAGGCTATTTTATAACAAGGTACTTCTAGACTTTCTAGAAATGCGACTGAAGTAAGATCGAACGGCGTGCTAAAGGCAACCATCCCTTTTTCTTTCGCTCGTTCAAAAATAGCGTTATGCCACTCCCATGGCGTAAACGCTTTTTCATATAACTGATACAACGACGAACCGTGCCACAGGCTATTCTCATCATCAATATAGAACTCGCCAGTAGCAATATCTAATGTCATGGTATCTGCAGTGTAAGTCTGCAATTTTAATGCATGTACACCAGCTTCTGCAGCGGCGTCTACCATGGCCAATGCAACATCAAGATCTTGGTTATGATTACCGGATAATTCCGCAATAATAAAAGGGGGCTGTGTGTCACCAATGGTATGGTGACCAATTGAAAATGTATCCACGTTAGCCTTCCTCTCTTAATGTTCTACTGTTTAACAACGACTCGCCCTTTATCTTATTCATCTGCGCTACTATTACATTAACTACTGCAACAGCGCCGCCATCTATTGGGACAAGCTGTGATGCGATTTTAGCCATGTGTTGCCGTGCCGTTGCATCATTTAACAACGCTAATACAGAATGCGCAATTGCGTCCTGTGTTACCGTTTCACTATCGCCAAGCCATTTGCAGGCTCCCAATTCTGACAAATATTTTGTCGTCGCGACTTGGTTGGCGGCAAGTGTAATAACTATGCTAGGCAGAGCTGATACACAGCGTTCCCAGTGCATACTGCCACCCGCGCCAACCATTATTGTCGCGTGCCGCATAAGCACTGCCATTTGTGTGGTATCTACGTGCAATGTCATAGTAGAAAATTGCGCCACTTTTGAAACAATTTGAGCATAATTCTCATGCTGGCTACCAATAACAATATCAACGTCAACAAAGGTAGTGTCTATCTTACTTATCGCTGATAGGGTTTTATCGGTTACATTTTGCGGATCTGTACCCCCAAAGCAAACTAGAATACGTTTTCTTTTTTGTTTCTCGTTGGTTTGAAGTGCAACATTCGGTATGTGTTTGGGTATTTTAGTTTGTGTGGGCGCGTAAAATTCTTCTCGCAATAACGCGAACTGCGGCCCCAACAGGGTGGTGCAATCTTTCGGAACAAGGTCTTTGTATCGAGAAGCACTATTTGGCAGCAGGTTACCATCTAAAAGCAGATTGCAATGATGCTTTCTATCGGCGAGATCATCAATAACCATCACACCCAAAACCTTGTTGTATAAAAGTGTTTCGTAGCACGTGTCCAAGCTATAGTGGTCGATAATAATCAGGTCGGTTTCAGGCGGTATTACCGCTAACGTATTTGTCGCGTGTTGCGCTGGGTCGTTGTCTATGTCAGCAATAACATGCACATTATACCCAGAAGCTTTTATCTTAGATGAAAGTGCGGCACCGCTTTTACTGACAACAAATTCGCAATATGCCTTGCCACGCAGTGCGTGCGCTAAGGTAAGGCAACGCATAACGTGGCCAGCCCCCATCGCGATTGAAGCATCAACACGAAAAACGACCTTTAGCATTCACCCATCTCTTTAAGTACTTTGTACAAGACTTCTGCACGCTTCCAATCTTCGGGGGTGTCGATATCTTGAACAAGGTGTGATGGGAGTTTAATCATGCGAGATTGAGGTGAAAATACGCGTTTGGTTTTATCTAGCCATGTGGTGGCATTAGCAACGTATAGCTGCCCGGCATCATGAAAGGTATCTGGTAAATCTTGTGATCGCTTACCAATAGTTTCAGGGTTAAAAGGCATCACTTCACCAAGCTCAGATTGCAAGAGTGCTCGTTGAATAGGAAAAGAGAATTGATTTACCGTAAAAACAAACTCTGCGTTGTCTTGTTGAAGCCGGTGTACCGCATCGTTAATCAACGTGCCTGTTAAAAAAGGGGCGGTAGCATACAAACACGCGCATACATCAACATTCCATCCGAGCGCGACTAACGATTCAAGCGCACTGCGAATTACCGGCGTAGTGCCTGTCTTGTCGTCTGCCAGTGATACTTCTCTTAAGAAAGGCACTTCTGCACCATATTGAATGGCAATATCAGCAATTTCCCTATCGTCAGTGGACACCACGACTTTATCTATAGCAATACTGCTAAGGGCGGCTTCTATCGAATAGGCAATAATAGGCTTACCCCGAAATAACTTAATATTCTTTCGAGGAATGCGCTTACTTCCGCCTCGGGCTGGAATAATGGCTATATTCATGAGTATCGTGCTCTATATCTTTGCTTTCATTACGGCTTCTTTGTTTGTACTCGCGGCACTTTTCAAGCGACGAGTAAGCGTGCTTCTTTTACTTTATCGGCCACAAATGAAATTTGTGAAGGCGTAAGGCTTGGAAATAGTGGAAGGGTAACCGCTTGTGTGTAGTAGGTTTCGGCATTGGGACAATAGCCCTTTTCGAAGCCCAAAGCTTGATAGTAAGGTTGAAGATAAATTGGAATATAATGAACGTGTCCTACAATACCTTGTTCGCGCAGGAACGTTATAGCATGGCGATGCTGAGCATCATTAATACCAATAAACCGAACCACATAGAGGTGATAACTGCTATCGCTGTTTTCTTCGACGACTAACGGCGCTATCTCGACTTGGCTGTCGGCCAGTAGCTCGTGCATGTCTGAAAATAACTGATTGTAGCGCTTAGCATGTTGATTACGCTTCTCTACAAACTGGGGCAATTTTGCAAGCTGACTTAAACCTAGTGCCGCTTCTACATCGTTCATACGGTAGTTAAAGCCTAACGTGTGCTGTTGATAATACCAAGGGCCGTGGGAAGGTTCGGTTAATAAAGCCGGATCGGCAGATACACCATGACTTCGTTGCAGCGCCATTTGATTGTACAGTTCTTCGTTATTAGTAAGCGCCATTCCACCTTCCATCGTGGTAATGATTTTGACGGGGTGAAAACTAAAAATACAAATATCTGAAAATTCGCAGCTTCCTACATATTTGTTGTTGTAGCGCGCGCCTACCGCATGTGAAGCATCTTCGATTATTCGAAATTGATATCGGGTTGCAAGTTTCGCTAGTTCAGCCATGTCGCAAGACTGCCCTGCAAAATGAACGGGTATCAGTACTTTGGGTAGCGTGTTGTTGCGTTCTGCCACTTCAAGTTTTTCAGCAAGCGCGCTCATGCACATGTTGCCGGTGGTAAGATCAATATCAACAAAATCCACATCTGCACCACAGTAAAGCGCGCAGTTTGCCGATGCGACAAACGAGTTTGGGGATGTCCATACACAATCGCCTAGCCCCACATTTAGTGCCAAACAGGCAAGATGTAATGCAGAAGTGGCGCTGTTGGTTGCCACTGCATGGTTGGCATTGCAATAACTGGCCATCGCTTGTTCGAATCTTGGCACCATCGGGCCCTGTGTCAGCCAATCAGATTTTAGGGCTGACACTACTGCCTCAATATCATCGTCGTCTAAATGCTGACGACCATAAGGGATCATGCCTCAGATTCCTCGTTAAACTGAATTATCTCATCGACAGTTAAAAACGAGGGATTTGTGTCTGAAATATATTCGAAACCTTCTGCTACTGGCCTACCTTTTTCATCAAGGGCATTGCTAGTAAAATTATTGCTGCGGTGAAAGAATTTAATAGCCGGCGCAATCACGAAATGATCGTCAAATTCGTAAGTGTGAAATGCCATATCGCCGGGGCACATCATTTCATGTAATTTTTCACCTGGTCGTATTCCGATAATTTTTATCGGTAAGTTAGGTGCCATCGCTTTTGCTAATTCGGTAATGCGAATAGAGGGGATTTTAGGAACAAAAATCTCCCCGCCAAGCATACGAGCGAAGTTTTTCAATACAAAATCAACGCCTTGCTGAAGGGTTATCCAGAAGCGCGTCATATCCTGATGGGTAATGGGGATATGGTCGCTACCTTCATCAATTAACTTGTTGAAAAAGGGCACGACTGACCCTCTTGAACCCACCACATTGCCATAGCGAACCACTGAGAATCGAGGTTTTTTACCGCCAACCATATTATTGGCTGCAACAAACAATTTATCTGACGCCAGCTTTGTTGCACCGTATAAATTTACGGGGTTAGCCGCTTTGTCGGTGGATAACGCAATGACTTTACTCACACCGTTATCAATGGCGGCATTTATTACATTTTCTGCGCCATCTATATTGGTACGAATACATTCGGTAGGGTTGTACTCTGCGGCTGGAACTTGTTTCATTGCGGCAGCGTGTATAACGTAATCAACGCCTTGCATAGCACGAGTTAGCCTGTCTTTATCACGGACATCACCAATGAAATATCGCATGCAAGGTGCATTAAACTTTTGCTGCATTTCGTATTGCTTGAGTTCATCTCGAGAGTAGATGATTAAGCGTTTTGGTTTGTAACGAGACAACAAGGTTTCTGTGTATTTGTGGCCAAAAGACCCAGTGCCACCTGTTATCAGTATTGATTTACCGTCGAACATGTCTCGCTCGCTATTTTTATCATTATGAAAATAAATATATCATGTGTCGGCGCGAATGCCATAAACCATTAGTTTTTAACAGTTCCTATTCGCGATTTTTCGCTTTTAAACACAAATTTAGCACGCTAATCCATATATGAGTATGGCAATGTATACTTATTAATAATGTAGTGGGGTACTTGGGTTTACGAAAATGCTGTATAATTACTGAACTAATTACCACAATTAACACTTAACCGGAGGTTCAAATGTTGAAAGTTGATTCTGACATCGGCAGTTCGCTTCTTCAGCAAGTACAAGAAAAGCAAAATACGCTTTTGGAAAAACTTGCGTCCGGAAAAGAAATTAATAGCGCATCAGACGGCGCCGCTGCCCAGCAAATTATTGACCGTTTAACCTCTGAGGTTGAAGGCAATCGTCAGGCTGTGAACAACGTTTATGACGGCATATCGTTAGCTCAAGTCGCTGAAGGCGGGTTGAGTAACATCAACGATGATGTGAATCGTATACGCGAACTTACTATTCAGTCAGGTAATGGCATTTTAAGCGACGGCGACCGTCAAGCGCTGCAATCTGAAATATCACAGCTTCAAGAAAACATTAGCTTTACCATTGAGCAAACCAATTTTGCAGGTAAACCCTTGTTGTCTGACAATGGCGCGTTGAGTTTTCAAGTTGGGGCGAATGCTGGCAATTCAGTTGATGTTAAAACCCAAGATATTGGCAGCCAGCTATCAGACGTTCTTTCTATCGATTTAACCTCTGGTAGCAGTGTTGATGATGCGTTAAACGCTACCGACGAAGCGATTGAAATTTTAGGTGGTGCACGTGGCGATTTAGGCGCTACGCAAAATAGTTTGGCTAGTACTGCTCGAAATTTAACCCAATCCAATGTGAACACGGCAGAAGCGCGTAGCCGAATTCAAGATTTAGATTACGCTCAAGCAAGCTCTCAACAAGCGGCAAATGATGTGCAAGGACAAGCGGCTTTAACGGTTCAAGCCCAAGCGAATCAGCAGCAAGGGCAGGTTTTGGCGTTGCTCAGTTAAACATTAAATCTGAGTGAGTTATTCGAAAGAAGCAGGGAAACCTGCTTTTTTTATTGCTACATTTCCGAAAACACCAGTTGCGCTGCGATCTTTTGTCGTTACAATTTACAAATGCGCTAAACTGTAAATAATAACAAAGCGTTCTCGGGGATTTGATGAAGGATATTTTGCTGGTTAGTGATAGCCAGGAACTAATTCATAGCTTAGAAACCATAGTCACCTTTTTGGGAGAGTCGTGTCAGTCACGAGGGCTTTCTGACTGTGAAAGTTACCTGAAAGAAAAGGGCGCAGATGCGGTGCTTATTGAGTACGCGTCGCCGTCAGTGATAAATTCACTGGTTGCTCGTTTTCCACACATACCATTCGTTGCCATTTTACATTCAAATGGCGAAGTGGCCGCGTCGTGCAACTTAGTCAGCGTGATCACTTTACCGCTTACTTACCCAGTACTTACGCAATCAATTCACCGATGCCAAGAATATAGCCGCAGAAAGCCGGGTAAAACACGCGCTGGTGGTTCTAAAACTCGGCTGTTTAGAAGTTTGGTGGGTAAAAGCGACGAGATTCAGATAGTACGCCGTTTAGTAGAGCAAGTAGCTCCAACAGAGGCTACAGTGCTAATTTTGGGTGAATCTGGTACAGGTAAAGAAGTGGTGGCACGTAATGTACATTTCTTGTCAGAACGTAAAGATGGCCCTTTTATCCCGGTTAACTGCGGTGCTATTCCCGGCGAGCTTCTTGAAAGTGAATTGTTTGGTCACGAAAAAGGCGCGTTTACCGGTGCGATAAGTGCTCGTAAAGGCCGTTTTGAGTTAGCCGAAGGCGGAACATTATTTCTAGATGAAATTGGCGACATGCCGTTGCAGATGCAAGTCAAACTGCTTCGGGTGCTGCAAGAGCGTATTTATGAGCGAGTAGGTGGCAGTAAGCCTCTACAGTGCAATGTTCGTATTATTGCGGCTACCCATCGTCATCTAGAAACTATGATCAAAGAAGATAAGTTTCGTGAAGATCTCTATTACCGCTTAAATGTGTTCCCTATCGATAGCCCTGCACTGCGTCAACGCAAAGATGACATTCCTTTGCTATTGCAAGAACTCAATAGTCGTATTCAAGGTGATGGTGTAGAAAGCGTACGTTTCACTGAGCGCGCCATTGCATCGTTGATGGAGCATAACTGGGCAGGTAACGTACGAGAGCTATCAAACCTTGTTGAGCGTTTAAGTATTTTATATCCAGGTCAAATCGTTGATGTGGCCGACCTTCCAGAGAAATACCAGTACGGTGAAATTCAAGCGTACGAACCAGATTACCCTGAAGAATTGCTAGAGCGAGATGCCTTTAATGCACTTTTTGCTGAATCAGCCTCTCAAGAACACTTTGATGAACCTGAGGAAGAGAGCAGTTTGCCGCTTTCCTCTGCGTTGCCTGAGGAAGGGGTTAATCTAAAAGAATACTTATCTGAACTTGAAATTACCCTCATTCGCCAAGCCTTAGAACAACAAGAATGGGTTGTCGCTCGCGCTGCAGATAAGCTAGGAATGCGCAGAACCACCCTTGTTGAGAAAATGCGTAAGTACGATATTCAGCGTATGGAAGAAGTTTAACGTCAGGTAATTGACGTTAAATTTCTTTCTGAATTTACTGTAACTGCCTGATAAATATAGTTTAAAAAACTGGCATGCCTTCTGCAGTGTAAAATCATATACACAAACCGTCTTTAAATTGACGAGAGCCATATGATTTTTGATAGCACACACGACAGCAGTACTTCATCTTCTGAACAATTCACTTCATCCTATGATGTGCCTAGTGTCGAGCATGCGCTTGAGGCTGCAACACCGTCGTATGTGAGTGAAGCAGAAGTCAGTTCACTTCGTCGTCAAGCTAGTCGTTTGGAAAACTTGCTTCAAGTCATGCCTGCAGGCGTCATTGTTATTGACGGCAAAGGGGTTGTACGTCAAGCCAATGACTTAGCTAAAGCATTGCTGGGCGAGCCGCTAGAAGAACAAGTATGGCGTAGCATCATTTCTCGCTCATTTAACCCTCGTGCAGACGATGGTCATGAAGTGTCATTGGTAGATGGTCGTCGCGTTAAACTTTCTATCACGCCGCTAGAAGACGAGCCAGGGCAGCTTATTGTAATTACAGACTTGACGGAAACCCGTCGGCTTCAAGCCAGTGTCAGTCATATGCAGCGGTTATCTTCATTAGGCAAAATGGTGGCATCGCTTGCGCATCAGATTCGTACGCCTTTATCCGCAGCTATGCTCTATGCCTCTAATTTAACGCGAAAAGATTTACCGCAGCATGCATCTGAGCAATTTGCTCGAAAGATGACAGACAGGCTTAAAGAGTTAGAAAGCCAAGTTAATGACATGCTGCTGTTTGCCAAATCCGGCGAGCAACAAGTGGTTAATGGTTTATCGCTCGCCAGTTTGCGAGAAGCTATTGAGCCCAACGCGCAAACTATCACCGCGCAGCATGCACAAAAAATTGCGTTTAATGGCTTCGATTCAACCGATGCACTTATCACGGGCAACCTCACTGCGCTACAAGGTGCTGTATTGAATCTTATCCAAAATGCGAGTCAGGTTACGCCCAAGGGTTACACGGTGTCGATTAATGCGGTAGTACATGAAGATAGCGTACTGCTTTGCGTTAATGATAAGGGGCCTGGTGTACCAAATACCTTAATCAATAAAATATTTGAGCCGTTTTTTACCACCAAAACCCATGGCACAGGGCTGGGGTTAGCCGTGGTGAAATCGGTAGCTAAAGCACATAACGGCTCGCTTAGCGTGGTAAATCTTAATGAAGGTGGTGCCTGCTTTACGCTTTCATTACCTTGTAATACTCAGGCTATCGGGCAACACAATAAGCCTCACTCAAATGTCGCTTAATTGCTAGGAGAATTAGAAATGTCTAAAACAACTATTCTTATCGTGGAAGATGATGCTGGATTACGCGAAGCGTTGTACGACACCTTATTACTAGGCGATTACGATGTTGTGGATGCCGACTGTGCCGAGGCTGCGCTAATGGTATTGGCGGGGAGAAAGATAGATCTCGTGGTAAGTGATATCCAAATGGGTGAAATGAGTGGGCTTGCTTTATTAAAAAGCATCAAGACGAAATACCCTCAACTGCCCGTATTATTAATGACAGCGTATGCCACCATCGATGACGCCGTGCAGGCCATGCGAGATGGGGCTACTGATTATTTGTCCAAACCATTCGCCCCTGAAGTGCTACTTAATCTTGTTGGACGCTATGCGCCTGCTCAAAAAGTAGAATCTTGCACGCCTATAGTAGCTGACCCTTCAAGTTTGAAATTACTCGAATTATCAAGAAAAGTGGCGAAGTCAGAAGCGACCGTAATGGTGCTTGGGCCAAGTGGTTCTGGTAAGGAAGTACTTTCTCGCTATATACACGACCAGTCTTCTCGCGCAGATGCACCTTTTGTAGCAATCAACTGCGCAGCTATTCCTGAAAATATGCTTGAAGCTACCTTATTTGGTTATGAGAAAGGCGCGTTTACTGGCGCTATTCAAGCTTGCCCAGGTAAGTTTGAACAAGCCCAGGGCGGAACGCTATTATTAGATGAAATTACCGAAATGGATTTAGCGCTTCAGGCGAAACTACTTCGTGTTATTCAAGAGCGTGAAGTAGAGCGGCTTGGTGGTCGTAAAACAATTAAATTAGATGTGCGAGTTATTGCAACCAGTAACCGAGATTTACGTAAAGCGGTAGAGCTTGGAAACTTCCGAGAAGATTTATATTACCGTTTAAATGTCTTCCCTATCACGTGGCGCCCACTCGCAGAGCGTCCAGGTGATATTGTACCTCTAGCAGAACACCTTATTAATCGTCACACGAGTGTGCAAGGCTTAGGTAATGTGCGTCTCAGTGCAGCGGCACGAAATAAGTTGGCGCAATACACATGGCCAGGTAACGTGCGAGAGCTTGAAAACGTTATTCAGCGGGCACTTATACTGTGTGAAGATGGCAGTATAGAGTCTGGTGACTTGATGATTGATATGGCCGTGCATGACGAGATGGAAGTAAGGCAGGAGGAATCTGAAGACAATAGTCGTCTTGGATCGGAGCTTCGCCAGCAGGAGCATCAAATTATTCTTGATACACTTACCCTGTGCAACGGTAAGCGTAAAGATGTAGCTGAAAAATTGGGTATTAGCCCTCGAACCTTACGCTATAAGTTAGCTAGAATGCGTGAAGATGGGATTGAATTGCCGGCCTAACATCTTAAACTAGCTTGGTAATAAAGAGGGGCGGTTAGCCCCTTATTTTTAATGCTTTAGCTGCGGTGCTTTTAGTATTGTGCTTGCAGTTGCGCTTGTATTTATACTTGCTTGGACCGGGCGTTACGGAAACGTGGTATACCTTCTGCGCTGCCATTAAGCATTTTGCATCGCGTATTTACATAATCTTACGTCTATTCACTTTCTTGACGCTATTTTTTCCTCTCTGTCATAAAATTGGCAACCCCCCTTAAAAACGCTATAACCTATTGCTTTTAAATGGCTTTTACATAGTTTTTTAAAGTTGGCTTGCCGCTTGCTTATAGTTAAACATAAGTAATTAAAACGCATTGTCGTTAAGTGGCAATTCCCCACCGACATTCGAAGGAGTGGTTATGGACGTTAAAGCCAATAGTTTGTACCAAGAAATGCAAAGCATGATTGGGCAAACTCGTATGCCTGCAAACGAACTTCAACCATCAAACGAGATTAATCCCTCGGCCAACGAGTTCTCTACCATGCTTAAGCAAGCGGTAGATGGGGTTAATGGTATGCAATTAGAATCTAAAGATTTACAGCAGCGGTTTGAAATGGGTGATAAGTCACTAAGCCTTGCCGAAGTTATGCTAACTAAAGAAAAAGCAGGCATAGCTTTTGAGGCCACAGTGCAAGTACGTAACAAGGTACTTGAAGCTTATAAAACCATTATGAACATGCCGGTGTAGTTGGAGTAAGTCATGGCTGAAGCAACAGGCACAAATTTAACCGTTAACGACCCTTCCATTGGGAACGATAGCGAGCCTGAGAATAAATCAGGATTCATGGATACCTTAGGCAGTGCAGACATGATGCGCCAAATGGCGTTAGTGGTAGTGCTCGTTATATGTGTCGCCATTGCAGTCTTTATATTAATTTGGGCGCAAGAGCCTGATTTTCGTCCGTTAGCAAAAATGGAAACCCAAGAGCTTATTGAAACCTTGGATTACATGGACGCTAACCAAATTGAATATCGTTTAGAGGGAAATACGGTATACGTTCGAAGTGACGAATTTCAAACTATACGCTTAGGCATGACGCGTCAGGGCTTAACCGGCTCTTCTGATGCTGGAACCGATATTATCATGCAGGACATGGGATTCGGGGTAAGCCAGCGGGTAGAGATGGAACGCTTGAAACACGCCCGTGAGCAACAAATCGCTGCCACTATCGAAGATATCTCAAGTATACAAAAAGCACGGGTTCTATTGGCGATGCCAAAAGAAAATGTGTTTGCTCGCCGTGAGAAAAAAGCCTCGGCTACTGTAGTACTAACCGCCAAGCGCGGCAAAGTGATTGCAGGAGAGGAAGTTGACTCAGTTATCGATATCGTGGCGTCAGCGGTACAAAACATGGAGCCTTCTGCGGTAACGGTTACCGATAGCAATGGCAGGTTACTAAATTCGGGTTCACAAGACTCACTAAGCGCTCGAGCACGAAAAGAATATGAAATTGAAAGGCAGCGTGAACAAGAATACCTAGAAAAAATTGATGCTATTCTTATTCCAGTTCTAGGCATCGGTAATTACACCGCGCAAGCGGATGTCAGTATGGATTTTACTGCGCTTGAGCAAACTCAGCGCAGTTATAACCCTGATTTACCGGCTGTTCGTAGCGAAATGATCAACGAACAAAATAGCGTGGGTGGTGGTGCCATGGGGATTCCTGGTGCGCTAACTAACCAACCTCCGTTAGACTCAAATATTCCTGAAAATCCAGAAGCAGGTGCACAAGCTACGTTGCCAGGCAGCACATCGAAAGTCTCTACTCGAAACTACGAGCTGGACACCACCATTAGTCATACCAAAAAACAAAGTGGCGTAATCCGCAGGTTAAGCGTATCGGTGGCGGTAGACTATCTTCAAGTTACTGGTGAAGATGGCACTACCTCGGCAGAGCCTCGTAATCAAGAAGCCTTGTTAAACATTCGCCGTCTGCTACAAGGTGGTGTTGGGTTTGACGTGACCCGTGGCGATTCGTTAGAAGTCGTGAGTGTGCCTTTCACCCGTATGGATGATGGTATTATTGAAGATGCGCCAATATGGGAACAGCCTGCATTTTTGCCTATACTTAAGCTAGTTATTGGTGGTTTGGTTATTATCGTGCTTATCATCTTTGTGATAAGACCAATGCTACGTCGCTTGATTAACCCAGATGAGTCTAAAGAAGCGGATGACTTTGATGCAGACGAAGGCCTAGATCTTGGTGACGAAACCATTAGCATGCTGTCTTCTGATTTCGATGAAGGTCAAGTGGGCTTTGCGGCAGATGGCTCACTAATGCTGCCAGATTTACATAAAGATGAAGACGTATTAAAAGCGGTTCGTGCACTGGTTGCGAACGAACCTGAATTGTCAGCCCAGGTTGTTAAGGGCTGGCTGATGCAAGATGAGTAAGTGAGAGCGTATTATGGCTGAAGAACTTGCCACTACTGAAGAAGCGTCCTATGACGTCAGTAAGTTAGAAGGGGTTGAAAAAGCCGCTATCTTGCTTCTGAGTTTGTCTGAAGAAGACGCTGCACAAATTTTAAAACATCTTGAGCCAAAGCAAGTTCAAAAGCTAGGCTCTGAGATGGCAAAAGTGGATGATATGACACAGACAAAAATTACGTCTGTGCATAAACACTTTATTGAAGAGATTCAAAACTACAGTACTATCGGCTTCCAAAGCCAAGACTTTGTTAAGCGAGCCCTTACCGCTGCATTAGGTGAAGATAAAGCGGCTAACTTAATTGACCAAATTCTGATGGGAAGTGGGGCGAAAGGTCTCGATTCGTTGAAGTGGATGGACTCGAAGCAAGTAGCCAGTATCATCCGAAACGAACACCCTCAGATTCAAACTATTGTATTGTCGTACTTAGAGCCAGAACAGAGTGCCGAAATATTGGCACAGTTCCCAGAAAAAGTACGCTTAGACTTACTTATGCGTATTGCTAACCTTGAAGAAGTTCAGCCTGCTGCACTGCAAGAGCTTAACGAAATCATGGAGAAACAGTTCGCCGGTCAAGCGGGTACGCAAGCGGCTAAAATGGGCGGCCTGAAATCTGCTGCGAACATCATGAACTACCTTGATACCGCTATTGAAGGTCAGTTGATGGATGCTATCCGTGAACAAGACGAAGAAATGAGTCAGCAAATTCAAGATCTCATGTTCGTATTCGACAACTTAGTCGATGTAGACGACAAAGGTATTCAAGCTATCTTGCGCGAAGTGCAACAAGATGCGCTGCTTAAGTCGATTAAAGGTGCGGACGAAGAGCTTAAGAACAAGATTATGAAAAACATGTCGAAGCGAGCGGCAGAAATGCTTAACGACGACCTTGAAGCCTTGGGGCCTGTACGTATATCTGAAGTTGAAACCGCACAGAAAGAAATTCTCTCTGTTGCCAGAAGACTTTCCGATTCAGGTGAAATTATGCTGGGCGGCGGAGGCGGTGAAGAGTTCTTATAACCCTTCATTATTTATTCGCTATTGTGGTTAAAATAGGCCTTTTCACTAGTTTGCTAAAGGCCTCATGAACGTTACCTGGGTAGATTGATGTCATCAAATAAAGGCTTCAGCGACGACGAATTAAGCGATGCAAAACCTTGGGATTTGCCCTTCGTTGAACAGCCCGAAAAGCCACAAGATAAAGATAAAACCAACGCGCTAAATTTCCGTTCAGATTGGAAATACGAGCCACCAGAAGAGGAAGAGGCTGAAATCCTTCCTCCTACTGCACAAGAAATCGAAGCGATTAGACAAGCTGCTCACGATGAAGGCTACGGACAAGGCAAAGCGCAAGGTTTTGAAGAAGGAAAAGCCGAAGGCCTAGCGCTAGGACTTAATGAAGGTCGTGAGTCTGGTCATGCTGAGGGGCTTGAGCAAGGATTAGAAGAAGGTAAGGGCTTAATTTCCTCGCAAGTTGAAGTTTGGCAGCAACTTATTGAAAAACTTCATACGCCATTATCACAAGCTAACGACGAAACCCGCGATCAGCTGGTTAAGCTTGCAGTTACTCTTGCTAAATCTGTGATCAAAACCGAAATTACGTCAAACGAGCAAGTGATTTTGCAAGCGCTTAGCGAAGGAATGAAAGCTCTGCCGGTTAATCAAACTCGGTATCAAATTCATATGCATCCGGATGATATAGCGCTAGTTACCGAACATTATTCCGAAGCTACGTTAAAAGAGAAAGATTGGCAGTTCATTGAAGCGCCTACTATGGAGCGAGGCGGCTGTGATATTGCGACTGAACAAAATGCTGTAGATGTTTCAATAGAACGCCGCTGTCGTGATGTGATTGACAAATTTATGGTGAATCAGGGTTTATCAGATGACTAGCCCTTGGCATGCCCATTTTGACAGCTTGCAGAAACAAGTGTCATCACCGCCTATTGTGGCGGCAGGTAAACTTGTCAGAGGCATAGGCCTTACCCTTGAAGCTGTTGGGTGCCAACTACCAGTCGGTAGTCAGTGCCTTGTGCAAACCATTGAAGGCGAAATTGAGGCCGAAGTGGTGGGGTTTGGTGCCGATATTACTTATCTCATGCCCACCGAAGCAGTGCGGGGCATAGTACCCGGAAGTCGGGTAATGCCGCTGAATCGACAAAGTGGCCTTGCCGTTGGCATGGGGCTGTTGGGTCGAGTGGTTGATGGCAACGGCAACCCGCTAGATGGACTTGGCGAAATTCAAACTGAAACCCGTGTACCTACTACGCGCCCCCCTATTAACCCGTTAATTCGCCGTGCCATTACTCAGCCTATGGATGTGGGTGTTCGCGCTATTAATGCACTAAATACCGTTGGCGTAGGTCAACGCATGGGGCTTTTTGCAGGTAGTGGCGTGGGGAAAAGTGTTTTACTCGGTATGATGACCCGAGGCTGCGAAGCCGATGTGGTTGTGGTTGGCTTGGTGGGAGAACGGGGCCGAGAAGTAAAAGAGTTCATCCACGATATCTTAACCGAAGAAGAGCGCGCACGTGCGGTAGTGGTAGCAGCGCCGGCTGATACTTCACCGTTAATGCGCTTAAAGGGCTGCGAAACGGCAGTCACCATTGCTGAATACTTTCGCGATCAGGGCTTAAAAGTTTTACTGCTTATCGATTCTTTAACTCGCTATGCCATGGCGCAACGTGAAATTGCATTAGCGGTGGGTGAGCCTCCCGCCACAAAAGGGTATCCGCCTTCGGTATTTGCCCGATTACCTGCATTGGTAGAAAGGGCGGGTAATGGTAGTGAGAAGCAAGGGTCTATTACTGCCTTTTACACGGTACTTACCGAAGGTGACGATTTACAAGATCCCATTGCCGATGCCGCACGGGCTATTTTAGATGGTCACGTTGTGCTATCACGGACTCTCGCCGACAGTGGTCATTACCCCGCCATCGATATTGAAGCCTCTATCAGCCGTGTTATGCCGATGGTGGTCAGCGATGAACATCAACAGATGGCACGAAGAGTAAGACAAGTTTATTCAAACTATAAACAAAACCAAGATCTTATATCCATTGGTGCTTATGCCAAAGGTTCAGATCCTCGTATCGATTTAGCCATTCGTGCAGAGCCTGCAATTAATGCATTTCTGCAACAGGGTATGAAAAACGTATTGCCTTATGATGAATGTCTAGAAGGCATGGCGGCATTAGCGAAAGGCCTAGGGCAAGGGTAATCAATTATGTCTAAACAATTAGAACGCCTCGCTGAATTTGAACGAGAAAGAGAGCAACGCATTGCGCAAATGTTCCAACAAGCACAGCAAAATGTGATGCAACAGAAACAAAAGCTCACTAGCCTTGAGCAATATAGAATTGATTACTTAAAGGGCATTCAGCAAACCGGCAAAGCGGGTGTAACTGCTACCCATTATCAACAGCATTTGTCGTTTGTAGGCAAATTAGATAAGGCCTGCGAGCAGCAAATGAATGTCATTGCACAAGCGAATATGGCCGCCGATCAGCGTAAACAGCTTTGGCTAAAGCAGCAGCAAAAAGTAAAAGCAGTAGAGTTGTTACTTAATAAACGTCATTTAGCTAAAGTGGCAAAAGAAGCTAGGGCAGAACAAGCTATGATGGACGAATTTGCCACGCAGAAATTTTTTAGAAGTGGAAAAACCTTTTTCTAGACAGTTTCTCTAATTTTTCATTCACCCCAAGTCGTGTACTCCAAGTCGTTCAATCCTTTCGATTTTTTAAATACCTCGTCGTTTAATCTCCACAGTGGAACACTCTTTGCAAATTCGTTAATCAATAATGTGTTTATACGCCTAATTTGAATACCGATATGGCAGCTTTTCTAAGCTAAATGTCGGCCTACAGCCCACGGACACTGGGGTTGTAGAGGCCAAACGATTCAATCTGGGTTTTCATAGTTCTGACTTACAAAGTCATAGCAGGACGGTAAAAATATGATGCAACAAGTTGCCGCACAAAAAACAGACATTGCCGCATTGCCTTTCTCGGCCTCATCAACGGCAAAAGCCGTAGAAGCTGGCATGGGTGCAGAAGATTCATCGCAGAATAACAAAGCGTTTGAAGCTGCATATATTCAGGCAAAAGAAGCGAGTGCAAAGTCACTCGACGCCCAAAATAGAACTCATTCATCGCGACACGCAAGTGCCTCGGTAAACGACAGTGCGAACCCTGCAATCGAAAAGAAATCAGCTAATAACCGCTCGGTTGACCCAGAGGCTGGAAATGTTGATTTACCGCCGGTGAAAGATGATGAAGCGCAAGCGCAAAATGGCGATCAAGCAGACCAAACAGGCAGCAAAGGCGAAGTGGGGGATGTAACCTCACCTGACGAAGGCACTGATGAATCGGCAATGACAGACATTGCTGATGCGCAGGCACGACGAATCGACGCTGATGCAAAGAAAGACGACAAAGACGATGGCCTAAATAACGGTGAAAATAACGGCGAAACTAAGAAAGACTTCTTTGGCGGCCATATCGATTTACCACCCGAAGAGTTATCGAGTATTGGAAACGGGGATAGCGAAGTCTCCACAGACTGGGTTGAGTATGTCACCTCAATGATGGGGGCTTCTAGTGATACTGAGGTTTCTTCAGATAACGAGGCTACTGCCGACACCAGTATTGATGATTTATCAGACGCTGGCGAGATAGAAGATGCCGAATTAGCCGCGAAGCAATTAGCACAAGCTTTGCTAGCGGGTGATGAGTTAGTGAGCGATGACGTACTAAGTGCACTGGCATCAAATAACAGTAGCAACGAAAGCGGTGCTGAGACAAACGGTGCTTTAAGCGCAACGAGTCTTCCGGACGATGTTGATGCTAGTTCAGCAACGGAAGTAACGGCCTATCTAATGAGCTTGCTTGAGGGACAAACCGGTGACGAACTTAGTCAAGATGCTGGCGAAGGGCTTAGTAATGAAACCTTAGAAGCAGTAAAAGCACTCACCGCTGCGCTAATGGCTAAAGCAAATGATAACGCTGCAACAAGCGACGTCGATGCAGGGCAGTCGGAAAGTGCTGATCCCTTAGCTAACCTGCTTGCGCAGTTTTTAGGTAATGCTAGCGAGAATGGTGAAGAAAGTTCTGATGCTCTGGCGCAAAATGCAGAGCAAGCACTCTTAGCTGAACAAGAAGCAGTAGATGAACAAGCCTTGAGTGCCGATGAGGCATTAGTATTAAGTCTTCTTCAAGAGCAAATGCAAATAGCTGGGCAAACTGACACCAAAGAGGCGCTAAATGCAGCGCTAGCCAATGGTGTTTCAAGCCAATCTTCAGCATCAACGCAAACGAATAATAAAGCTATCGATACAGTCTCTACCGAAGCTAGCGATATACTTACCGATAGTCAGGGTGAATCTTTGCTGCAGTCACTCGCGATGATGTCACCAGAAAGTGCACAAAAGGCGACGGAAGCATTTGCCGAGCGGGTAGCGGCATCTTTGCCTACCGCGACCACCGCAGCCCAGCAACAAGCGGTTAAATCAAATCTAATTGCTGGCATTAACGAGTTTCAGCAACAAGTCGCTCAAGGGCGTGAGCCAGGAATAGATCTTTCGGCACTTGTAGCCGATGCAGCCTCTGAAGCAGGGTTAACACAAACTCAAATGCAGAATGTTGCGGGGCAAACTGATGTGCTAGCTGGGCAGTTTATGCAATTGGTAAACGGTACCCAACAAAGCGCGCATCAAGTATTGCAAAGTGAGCTAGTCAGTATCGATTCTCACATGAATGAAAATAACCAAGTTCGAGCAGAGTCAACCAAAACTCAGCTTCAATTTGATGGTGCTGACAAACCGGTTAATATTTTGAAGCCCGAAGGCCAGCAGCAGCTGCATGAGAAAATTCGCTGGATGGTGAATGCGCGAAACAGTATGGCAGAAATTAGGCTCGACCCGCCTGAACTAGGCAGCATGCAGGTGCGTGTGAATGTATCTGGCGATGCAGCCAGTGTAAGTTTCATTGTGCAGTCGCAACATGCTAAAGATGCACTAGCTGATGCCATGCCAAGGCTAAAAGATATGCTAGCAGAGCAAGGCATTAATTTAGGCGAATCAGAAGTTCGTAAAGATAATTCGTCACAAAATGGTGATGGAAGTGGCCAGCAACTTGCAGGTAACGGTGTAGCTAGCCAAGATACCGACGGTGAGTTCGACGAGGGCTCCACGGTGATAGAGCAATCTGTCACGAGGGAAGCGAAAGGCGGTATAGACTATTACGCTTAGTAGGTAGATAGCAAAGGCAAAGACTTAAGTAGGGTTGATGTACAATTGCGCAATCTGCTATAAGAACTGCAAATTTAAGCAGGCTTACGTTGCCATTTGCGTCGTAAGCCTGATAATACGAGTTCCTCGTGGGATATTGACGGATTAGACATGGCTGAAGAAGAGTTACAGATTGAAGAAGGTGGTAAAAAGAAAGGCAAAATGATGCTGATTATTATTATCGCCGTGGTGTTAGTTGGCGGTGGTGCAGCAGCCTATTTTCTTTTATTCGCTGGTGGTGATGAGCCTGTTGCTGCAGAGCAACTTGCCGAAACCGACGAGCAAGCAGCCACTGAAACAGCGGCTCCAAGTGGAAGCGCTGAAGTAGGTACCGCCTTGTACGTTGCTATGCCACGCCCTTTCGTTTTTAACGTTCCGGGCACAGGTCGAGACCGATTAGTACAAATTAAAGTGCAGCTTCTTGTGCGGGGCTCAGACAACGAAGAGTTGGCTAAAACCCATATACCGCTTATTGAAGGCACTTTACTGCAAGTCTTTAGTACATCAAATGCCGATGATTTGGTGACTGAAGCAGGAAAAATTGAACTGCGTGAACAAGCGGTGACTGAAGTACAAAAAGTGCTTAAAGACATCGCGGGAAGTGATGTGGTTGAGCGTGTGCTCTTCACTGGTTTTGTGATGCAATAACAGGTAGATAACTGTGAGTGATTTATTATCTCAAGATGAAATCGATGCCCTCCTACACGGGGTAGACGATGTAGAAGAAGACGAGGTTAGCGATGCTGATTCCGATGCTTCTACGCTAGAGTACGACTTCTCCTCACAGGATAGGATTGTTCGTGGGCGTATGCCTACACTTGAAATCGTTAATGAACGCTTTGCCCGTCATATGCGGGTGAGTTTGTTCAATATGATGCGCCGCTCTGCGGAAGTGTCAATTAACGGGATACAAATGATTAAGTTTGGTGAATACATTCATACCTTGTTTGTACCCACTAGCTTGAACATGGTGCGGTTTCGCCCGCTTAAAGGTACTGGCCTTATTACGATGGAAGCCCGCTTGGTTTTCATTTTGGTCGATAACTTCTTTGGGGGGGATGGTCGTTACCATGCAAAAATTGAAGGGCGCGAATTTACGCCAACAGAGCGGCGTATTATTCAAATGCTGCTTAAAATTATTTTTGAAGATTACAAGGAAGCGTGGGCGCCAGTCATGGACGTGTCTTTCGAGTATTTAGACTCAGAAGTAAACCCAGCGATGGCGAATATTGTGAGCCCCACTGAAGTGGTGGTGATAAGCTCGTTTCATATAGAGCTTGATGGTGGTGGTGGCGATTTCCACGTGTCACTTCCATACTCAATGCTTGAGCCTATCCGCGAATTGCTAGATGCGGGTGTGCAAAGCGATAAAGAAGACACTGATTTACGTTGGAGTAAAGCACTTCGCGATGAAATCATGGACGTAAAAGTGGCACTGACAACCCACATGCTTGATGTGGATGTGTCATTACGCCAAGTAATGGAATTCAAACCAGGTGAAATTATTCCTGTGGAAATGCCAGAAACCATTACGGTGCTGATTGAAGATTTACCTACGTTCAGAGCTAAACTAGGTCGTTCACGCGATAACTTAGCCCTGAAGATAGTAGAAAAGATTGCAAGACCGACTTCTGTGAAGTCTGAGCTACAATTATTAACCCGCGGCGGGCGCATTATAGATAATGATGCTGAGCTGCAAGTACTCGAAGAAGACCTGTAAGGTGAGGGGAATATCCCATGAGTGAAGACGGTATGGACGATTGGGCTGCCGCCATGGCGGAGCAAGCCGATTCTGAAGCTGACGATCAGGAAAACGATGATGTTCAGGTTGCAGAACTCGACGAATTAACCGACGACACACCCATAACCCAAGAAGAGAAAAAGAAGCTGGATACCATTTTGGATATTCCAGTTACTATCTCGATGGAAGTAGGGCGTAGTCAAATAAGTATCCGAAATCTGCTACAGTTGAATCAGGGATCTGTGGTGGAGCTGGACCGAGTTGCTGGTGAGCCATTAGATGTATTGGTAAATGGCACGTTGATTGCTCATGGTGAAGTAGTAGTGGTCAACGATAAATTCGGTATTCGGTTAACGGATGTTATTAGTCAAATCGAGAGAATCAAGAAGCTTCGATAAATCTTCTTACATAGCAAGGGGTTGCGCAATGCTGCCCCTTATATTTTCGCAAGTAGTGAATGCGCAATCTACCCAATCAATCACTAACCCCACCTCTGTAGTGTCAATTTTTCTATCACTTCTTTTAGTGGTTGGAATTATTTTTGCGCTTGCTTACCTTATGCGTCGATTTAATGTCGGTACCATGGGTGGTGGCCAAATGAAGGTAGTCGCCAGTATGGTGGCAGGCACTAAAGAAAAAATTATGGTTATTCAGGTGGGCGACGAACAGCACCTTGTGGGCGTGACCAGCCATAATATTTCCCATTTAAGTAAACTTGAAAAGCACTTAGAAACGCCAGTAGCAAATGGGCAGCAAGGTAGCGGTGACGCATTTAAACAAAAGCTGGTTGCCGCCATGGCAGGTAAGCTGAACCCCTCAATAAAGGAAGATAAAAACGATGCGTAAGTTTTGGACCGCATTTTTTGTAGTGTTAGCTTCTTGGGTGATTGCTGAGCCTGCATTGGCCCAACAAGGTATTTCAGCAGTAACCGTTGTGACTAACGACGACGGCTCGCAAGATTACACCATGACGTTACAAGCGCTGTTTATCATGACAGCGCTCAGTCTTATTCCTGCGTTCATCATGATGATGACTTCGTTCACCCGTATCATCGTGGTGTTATCGATTTTGCGCCAAGCGATTGGTTTGCAGCAATCTCCTTCTAACCAAATTTTGGTTGGGGTAAGTTTGTTTCTCTCTATGTTTATTATGGCGCCGGTGTTTGAAGAAATTAACGAGCGCGCCTTGCAGCCGTATTTGTCAGAGCAAATGACAAGTTTGGATGCCATCGAGCAAGCTAAAGGCCCAATGCGTGCCTTTATGTTGTCGCAAACTCGGGTGAAAGACTTAGAAACCTTTGTGCGGATTGCTGGCGATGAAGGAAAGTATGCTGACACGGAAGAAGTGCCAATGACGATTCTCATTCCTGCCTTTGTCACCAGCGAGCTTAAAACCGCATTTCAAATTGGGTTTATGCTGTTTATTCCCTTTCTTATTATCGACCTTGTTGTGGCGTCAATATTGATGGCTATGGGTATGATGATGCTGTCACCCATGATTGTTTCTTTACCATTTAAGCTCATGTTGTTTGTGTTAGTTGATGGTTGGAATCTCATATTTGGCACACTGGCTACCAGTTTCGGTATGGGTGTGTAGGAGGGCTTATGTCACCAGAAGTCTTTGTTGAAATACTCCGCGAAGCCATGTTTATGGTTATCGTTCTGGTGTCTGCGGTTATTGTTCCAAGCCTTATAGTCGGGCTGGTGGTTGCAGTGTTTCAGGCTGCAACCTCAATTAATGAACAGACCATGAGTTTCTTGCCGCGATTACTTGTTACCTTGTTAGCCCTTAGTTGGGGAGGCAACTGGTTGGTGCAAAAGTTAATGGATTTCACTTTCCACATGGTAGAAATGATTCCTCAGGTTGTCGGTTAACATGGTTGTCGAATTGGCTACCATCAATCAGTTTCTTGCTGATTTAATGCTGCCTTTTATGCGTATCAGTGGCCTGTTTGTGGCAATGATTGGCTTAAGTGCACAATCTATACCCCCGCAAGTTCGTGCTCTGCTAGGCATTATGCTGACCCTTATTATTATGCCGGTAGTGCCGCCTGCTCCTGTTGATGATTTAGTGAATCTAGGCACCTTTATTCTTGGTATTCAGCAGCTGTTAATAGGCGTAGCTATCGGGTTTATTTCCATGATGGTGCTAAATACTTTTGTGCTGGCAGGGCAAATTATTGCTATGCAAACGGGTTTAGGGTTCGCTTCAATTGTAGATCCGGTCAATGGTATTAATGTTCCGGCCGTAGGTCAGTTTTACTTAATTCTGGCTACCTTGCTGTTTTGGACGTTAGACGGCCATCTGGCTATGATCCACATGATTGTATTAAGCTTTCATGCGTTCCCAATCGGGGAGGCATGGTGGACAGGGGAGCAGTTTAGGGAAATCGCTCATTGGGGCGGTTGGATGTTTATCTCTGCGATTACGCTATCGTTGGCGCCCATTGTTTCTCTGCTTATTGTAAATTTAGCGTTTGGCGTTATGACCAAAGCGGCGCCTCAGCTTAATATTTTCAGTATTGGCTTTTCTATTGCACAGGTGATGGGCTTGCTCATCATCTGGATAACCCTAGATAACTTTACCGCGCATTTTGAAACCCAGTGGCTGCGAGCAGAGCAGTTTATGTGTCAACTTCTTAGGATTTGCCCATGAAGATAAGTCAGGTGATACATGGCTGATTCAGATTCTAGCGAAAAAACAGAAGACCCCACGGGGAAAAAACTCGAAGACACCCGAAAAAAAGGGCAGATAGCCCGATCCCGCGAATTATCGACAACCTTAGTGTTGGTGGTCAGCGCTTTTATGTTTTTGTTCGTTGGGGGCTGGATTGCCGAATCGGTATTTAAGCTTACTCAGCGCATGTTCGTTTTATCACGAGATGAAACTTACGATACCACGCATATGTTTGGTGCATGGGGCGAAGCCATTTCTACGGTAAGTGTACCGGTTCTACTGTATATGACGGTGGCCATGCTAGCCGGAATATACGGCTCTATTGCGTTAGGCGGCTACAACTTCACTTGGGAAGGTGCCAAATTTAAAGGCTCTAAAATGAGCCCGCTTAGTGGATTTAAGCGCATGTTTGGTATGAATGGCTTGGTTGAGTTAATCAAATCTATCGCCAAAGTGGTTGTCATCGTTGGGATGGCGTTAGGTGCATTGCTGTTTTTTGAAGACGAAGCACTGCATCTGGATTTAGAGCTGTACCCGGGCAATATTTTTCACGCGTTAGATATGCTGAAATGGGCTTTTATCATGTTGGTTTGCGGCATGATACCTATTGCGCTTATTGATGTGCCTTATCAAATGTATAAGCACAACAAAGAAATAAAGATGACTAAACAAGAGGTGAAAGACGAGCGTAAAAACTCTGAAGGTGATCCTTTAGTAAAAGGGCGCATTCGTCGCTTGCAGTATCAAGCTGCCACAAAGCGGATGATGCAAGAAGTCCCTCAGGCCGATGTGGTGGTGACAAACCCAACCCATTATTCTGTCGCTATAAAGTATGATGACAGTGGTAACCGCGCCCCTGTAGTTGTGGCAAAAGGCACCGATGAATTAGCCATGCATATCCGTAAAATAGCCACTGCCAACGATGTGCCGCTTATTCCATCACCCATGCTAGCCCGCGCCGTTTACTACTCGACTGAAATTGACGGTGAAGTCCCTAACGCCTTATTTATGGCAGTAGCACAAGTATTAGCTCACGTTTATCAATTGAAAGCACACAGGGCGGGCAAAGGAAAACGTCCCAAGCCGCTTAAACGTGACTTACCCATACCACCAGAGCTGCGCCGCTAGCGCGCTACTCTCTACTTAATTAGAGCCTAACTCAAGCGAGAGCAGCGCTCAAATAAGTGTCTGAATCGGAGCTTGAGCAAAGGCTTATAACGAGACAATCTTTATTGTAGTGCTGAGAATTGCAGCCCTCCCACTTATGTTTAATCGGTTTTGTATAAAGCTGGCACGGTAGTTGTAATACTCATTGAAAGATAGCGTTAAGCGTCAATTTTCCGATAGAGAGACTCCCTGCAATGCAGTTATCCGGTTACCTTCAGCGATTCGATAAAAGTCAGCTGCAGAACATTACCAGTGGCTTAGGCGCTCCCATTGTTCTTCTTGCCATTATGGGCATGGTTATTCTTCCCATGCCGCCATTCCTACTCGACGTATTGTTCAGCTTTAATATTGCGCTGTCTTTAGTCATTATTTTGGTGGCAGTACTCACCCAAAAGCCGGTTGATTTCGGTATTTTCCCCCTCGTATTATTGATTGCTACTGTACTGCGATTAGCCCTAAATGTGGCCTCTACCCGTGTGGTATTACTGTACGGGCATGAAGGGGGCGATGCTGCGGGTAAGGTTATCGAAGCCTTTGGTGCTGTGGTCATTGGCGGTAACTATGCGGTGGGTGTGGTGGTCTTTGCTATCTTGCTCATTATCAACTTTAAAGTGGTCACCGCCGGTGCAGGGCGTATTTCAGAAGTAAGTGCACGCTTTACGCTTGATGCTATGCCAGGTAAGCAAATGGCGATTGATGCCGACTTGAATGCAGGCTATATCGACCAAGATCAGGCGCGTGCTCGCCGTGAAGAAATAACCGCCGAAGCAGACTTCTACGGATCGATGGACGGTGCGTCAAAATTTGTGAAAGGTGATGCGGTCGCGGGCCTATTCATCATGCTCATTAACATTGTAGGCGGCCTGTTTATCGGCATGATTCAACACGGGCTAAGCTTTGGAAATGCTATTGAGGTGTACACCATATTAACCATTGGTGACGGTTTAGTGGCACAAATTCCATCGCTGTTACTGTCTGTAGCTACCGCAATTATTGTTACCCGAGAAAACGAAACCCAAGAAATGGGTAAAGAAATTCGTAGTCAATTGGGTAATAGCCAAGCCCTTTATATTGCTTCTGGTGTGCTATTCGTTATGGGGATAATTCCCGGCATGCCTCATCTGGCCTTTATTGGTTTTTCAGTGCTTATAGCCGGTTACGCTTACTGGCAGGGTGTTGCCGCTAAACGCGAGGCAGAAAAGCCTAAAACTCCAGCGAATATAGTGAAAGATGACACGGTAGCGCCTGAAATAAAAGAGCTTGGATGGGACGATGTACAGCATGTAGACACCATAGGTTTAGAAGTAGGGTACCGATTAATACCCTTGGTAGATAAGTCCCAGGGCGGAGAACTGCTCACTCGTATTAAAGGGGTGCGTAAGAAGCTGTCTCAAGAACTAGGCTTTCTTATTCCACCCGTACACATTCGCGATAATCTAGATTTAGAGCCTAACCTTTATACTATTGCCATGTTGGGCGTCACCATTGGTGATGCACAGATAAGTCATGATGAAGAACTTGCGATTAATCCGGGTCAAGTATTTGGCAAATTGGAAGGCCGTGCTACCAAAGACCCTGCCTTTGGCTTAGACGCGGTATGGATCAAACCGAATAAGCGTGAGCACGCGCAAACCCTAGGTTATACCGTGGTTGATGCAGCTACTGTGGTTGCTACTCACTTAAGTCAATTGCTGACAAACAACGCCTACCAACTACTTGGGCATGAAGAAGCTCAGCAGCTATTAGACATGCTAGCCAAGCAGCATCCTAAATTAGTTGAAGGATTAGTGCCTGATATTCTGCCGCTAAGCACCATCGTTAAAGTGCTGCAAACCTTGTTATTTGAAGGGGTGCCTATTCGCGACATGCGTACTATTGTACAAACCTTGAGTGAGTATGGCCCACGTAGCCAAGACCCAGATGTACTGGTGTCTGCGGTACGTATTGCGCTTAAACGTCTCATCACTCAAGAAATTACCCAAGGGGCGAAAGAGATACCCGTCATAACCTTGGCGCCAGAGTTGGAACAGATGTTGCACCAGTCATTACAAGCAGGTGGCGAAGATGGCGCTGGTATTGAACCAGGACTGGCCGATAAGCTGCAAAAATCATTGCAGCAAGCTAGTCAGCAACAAGAATTAGAAGGTGAGCCTGCGGTACTTCTCACTTCCGGTATGTTGCGCCCCGTACTATCTCGCTTCTTAAAGTATTCGGTCGCGGGTTTACATGTACTTTCCTATCAGGAAGTACCCGACGATAAGCAGATAAAAATAGTCAGTTCGGTCGGTCAATAATCTGACACTGGGTGATTGGAGAGTTTTCAATGAAAATCAGACGTTTCTTTGGCAAAGATATGCGAGAAGCTTTAAGCCAAGTTAAAGCGGAATTAGGCAGTGATGCCGTTATCATGTCAAACCGAAAGCTTGCTGACGGTATCGAACTGGTAGCCGCTTACGATAAAGAGCCAGAAGCTAAACTGTCGATTAAAAAGCCTGCACCTAGTGCACAAGGACAAGCGAAAGCAGCGGTTCCTAGTCTTAGTGAAATCATCGGTGATGATGGTCCAGACAGCTTAAAAGCACTGTTGGAAAAACAACATGGTGGCAGTATTCAAAGCCCAACTTCAGCACCAGCCCCCAGTGCCAATGCTCAGCATGCTAATCAAATTGCTTCGCACTTAGACTTTTCAGAAGCCTTTATCGACGATGTAGAAGCAAGCCAGCACACCTCAGAATTCCCAAGCCATCAGGCGTCTAGCCTAAATGAAAGCCTTGATAATAGTAGTGCTGCTAAATCTGACGAGTTATCGCAGATTAAAGAGGAATTGGCGTCACTACGAAATGTACTTCAATACCAAGTTGCCGATTTGATGGAAGCAAAAAGTCGTCGTCAGCAGCCTGTACACCATTACTTAATTCAGCGTTTAACCGATATGGGGTTAAGCCAATCACTGGCAGAGCAACTGATTAGTTATACGCCGTCGCATTACAACGAGCGTGACGCCTGGGTGTATCTTCTAAACCTATTGGCTAATCGCATTAATGTGACAGGTAACGATATACTTACGCAAAAGGGCGCAGTAGCGTTAGTGGGTCCTACCGGAACAGGTAAAACTACCACAGTAGCGAAATTGGCTGCACGCTATGCACAGAAATACGGTGCTGACTCCGTTGCCATGATTACGATAGATACCTACCGTATTGCAGCGTTTGAGCAATTAGCCACATATGGAAAAATTATTGGTTGCACGGTGCGTAAAGCGCAAAGTAGTGAAGAATTATCAGATTTATTGTTTCAATTACGCCATAAGAGACTAGTGTTAATTGATACGGCAGGCTTTAGTCAGCGAGATAGTCGATTAATTAAACAGATAAATCAATTTGATAACGGCCAAATGCAGCCAGTAAAAAAATACCTAGTAGCGCAAGCGAATACCCAATATGCTGCGTTGCAACGTATTATAGATGCGTACGAAGGGGTGGAACTTAGCGGTTGTATCTTTACAAAGCTTGATGAGTGCTACTCTCTAGGCGAAGTGCTTAGCGCTGCGGTGGAGTACCAGTTACCTGTCAGTTATGTAACAGATGGACAGAAAGTTCCTGAAGACATTAAGATTGCAGAAGCAAAATCTTTAGTATCTGCTGCTGCAAAGCTTTATAAAAAGTACGGTTTGAATCATACTACTAGTAACAATGTGGTTAAAACAGCACGAGCAGTATGATTGATGATCAAGCGAGTAGCTTACGAAAAATGAAGCAATCACGATTAATCAAAGTTATCGCCGTCACCGGAGGTAAAGGTGGCGTTGGTAAGACAAATATTACGCTAAACACCGCTATTGCTATGGCAAAGCAGGGAAAGCGGGTAATGGTATTGGATGCAGACTTAGGTCTGGCCAATGTGGATGTAATGCTAGGATTGCGCGTAGAGAAAAACCTCTCTCACGTATTATCTGGTGAGTGTACCTTGGACGATGTACTCGTTACGGGCCCTCACGGTATAAAAATAGCACCAGCCACATCAGGCTCTCAATCAATGGCAGAGCTATCACCAACGCAGCATGCAGGGCTCATTAGAGCTTTTAGCGAATTGCGCTCGCCCATTGATGTACTTATTGTGGATACCGCAGCGGGTATTTCCGATATGGTGCTAAGTTTCTCCAAAGCCTCTCAAGATATTATGGTGGTAGTGTGCGATGAGCCCACTTCACTCACTGATGCCTATGCGTTAATTAAAATTCTTAACCGAGAGCACGGTGTTTTTCGCTTCAAAGTGGTCGCCAACATGGTCCGCGATGTTAGAGAAGGTCAGGAGCTTTTCAGTAAATTATCTAAAGTAACAGGGCGATTTTTAGATGTTGCGCTAGAATTGGTAGCAACAGTTCCTTTTGACGAGAACATACGCAAAGCAGTACGTAAACAAACGTCAATTGTAGATGCTTACCCAAGTTCGCCGGCAGCCGTGGCAATTAGCCAGCTAGCAGCCAAAGCAGCATCATGGCCTATTCCTGCGCAACCAGGTGGTCATTTAGAATTTTTTATTGAACAACTAGTAGCAGATAAAGCAGTAGGAAGTCAGCGTTGAATAGCAAAGCAGCCGCTTATCAACAGCAAACGGACAAGTCACAATTAGTTGAGCGTCACGCTTCGCTGGTGAAGCGAATAGCACACCACTTAATGGCGAGATTACCAGCCAGTGTTCTTGTCGATGATTTAATCCAGTCAGGTATGATTGGACTGCTAGAAGCTGCACGAAATTTTGACGGTTCCAAAGGTGCAAGTTTCGAAACCTTTGCAGGTATTCGTATTCGCGGCGCCATGCTTGATGAAATAAGAAAAGGTGATTGGACGCCTCGCTCTGTTCATAAAAACGGAAGGGCAATCACCGAAGCAATCTCTCAAGTTGAAGGTGAAACAGGCCGAGACGCGCGAGATGTTGATATTGCAGCTAAAATGAATGTCAGTATGCAAGATTATCATCAAATGCTTAACGAAGTGAATGCTGGGAAATTGGTGGGTATTGAGGACCTAGGTGTTTCTGAAGATGTTATTTCTACAGAAAAAAACCGAGGCAGCGACGCACCGTTAGAAGATTTGATGCAAGGGGCTTTCCAAAAAGCGCTAGCACATGCTATTACTACATTACCCGAACGGGAAGCGATTGTACTTTCTTTATACTATGATGAAGAACTGAACCTTAGAGAAATAGGTGAAGTTCTTGATGTTAGTGAATCGCGAGTGAGTCAGATTCATAGTCAGGCCATGTTAAAACTCAAATCACGAATGAAATCGTGGCAAGTTGACGAAGAATAGAAATTAATAACAATTAACCCCTCATTGGAGGCTATTTTGGATAAAAGTATGAAAATTCTCGTGGTTGACGATTTTTCTACCATGAGACGTATCATAAAGAACCTGCTAAAAGATTTGGGTTTTGCCAATATCCAGGAAGCGGACGACGGTAACACCGCGCTGCCTATGCTACAACAAGGTGATTTTGACTTTGTTGTAACAGATTGGAATATGCCAGGTATGCAAGGTATCGACTTATTACGCGCTATACGTGCCGACGATAAGTTGAAGCACCTACCGGTTCTCATGGTGACAGCAGAAGCGAAGAAAGAACAAATCGTTGCCGCAGCGCAAGCTGGTGTAAACGGTTATGTTGTAAAACCTTTCACTGCCGCTACGTTGAAAGAGAAATTAGACAAAATCTTCGAACGTTTAGGTTGATCCAGACGCTCACCAGAGAAATGAGGTTTACTGGATGTCGACAAATGAAAGTGTCTCTATAACGCTCGAAGAAGCCAAAAAATTGGTAGCGTATCTTGAAGAGGGCGATAACGCATCAGCGAACGCCGTCTTAGAAGCCGTTTCGATGAAAGAGTCCATTGAGCTCTTTGCTGAAGTTGGTAAATTAACGCGTCAACTTCATGATTCGTTAAATAATTTCCAAATCGATGAACGTATTAAAAATTTAACCGTTGATGACATTCCTGATGCGCAGACGCGACTGATGTACGTTATCGAAGAGACGGAAAAAGCGGCCAATACCACTATGGATGCTGTTGAAGAGTGCATGCCAATTGCGGAAGTGCTTTCTACACGCATCGAAAAAATTATGCCGGAATGGAAAAAACTGATGAATCGTCAACTTGAGTTGGGTGAATTCAAAGTTTTATGCGCAGATTTAGACGAATTGCTAGAAGACGGATCGAAACAATCGTCTAAGCTTACATCATTGCTTACCGAAGTGTTAATGGCACAAGGTTATCAAGATCTTACCGGTCAAGTTATTCGCAGAGTGATTGAACTCGTAAAAGAAGTGGAAGATAGCTTAGTTAATATGCTGACGATGTTCGGTGAACCCGAACAGTCAGAGCAAGACAAGCCATCTGAAGCGAAAGTCGAAAAAGTTAACAAGATTGATGGTGTCGAAGCCGAAGGTCCAATTATTGATGCAGACCAACGCGATGATGTGGTATCTGGCCAAGATGACGTAGATGATCTTTTGTCTAGCTTAGGTTTTTAGGGGAGCGGGCGCATGGCGTTTGATGTTGACGAGGATATATTACAGGACTTTCTAGTTGAAGCTGGGGAGATCCTTGAACAATTACAAGAACAGCTCGTTGATCTGGAAAATAATCCTGAAGATGGAGATTTACTTAATGCTATCTTCCGGGGTTACCATACCGTAAAAGGTGGCGCCGGCTTTTTGTCGCTTACTGAATTAGTTGAAATTTGCCACGGTGCAGAAAACGTTTTCGATGTAATGCGAAACGGACAACGTACTCTTACGCCTGAATTGATGGACACCATTCTTCAGGCCACCGATGTAGTAGTAGATATGTTTGAGCGTGTTAAAGCGCAAGAGCCGCTAGTACCTGCAGACGCAAAGTTAGTTGATTTGCTGCATAAGTTAAGCACCCCAGAAACTCCAGACGAAAATATCTTTGGTGACAGTAGTGATGCGGCTGAAGCCCCCGCTGCCGAAGTTGTCGAGGAAGAATTTGCGTTGGAAGAAGCGCCCGTACCTGAAGCGCCTGCTGCCAGCAGCGATGGCGGCATCGATGAAATTTCTGAAGATGAATTTGAAGCTTTACTTGATGAACTTCATGGTTCAAACGCCCCAGGTAAATCTGCGCCTAAAGCAGAACCAAAAGCGGCTGCACCCGCTGCCGCTGGTTCAGGTGATGATATTACCGACGACGAATTTGAAGCGCTGTTAGACGAATTGCATGGCAAAGGTAAATTCAAAGAAGAAGAATCCGCGCCTGCAGCTGCGCCAAAAGCGTCAGCGCCTAGCGGTGAAGAAATTACCGACGATGAGTTTGAAGCACTACTTGACCAGTTACATGGTTCAGGCCAAGGGCCTACAGCGCAAGGCGCTGAACCAGCAGCAAATACTCCGCCTGTAGATAAAAAGGCGACAGAAGCAATTCAGAAGGCTAAAGCAGAGCAATCTGCCGCTAGTACGCCAGCTAAATCAACGCCTGCCGCAAAAGCGCCAGCGCCTAGTCCAGCAGCTAAAAAGGCGCCAGAGCCTGCTAAAGCCGCGGCTAAGAAAGACGACAAAAAAGCAACCCCAGCACCTCCTCAAGCAGAAACCACAGTACGTGTTGATACCAAGCGCCTAGACCAAATTATGAATATGGTCGGTGAGTTAGTATTAGTACGAAATCGTTTGCTGAGTTTAGGAATAAACAATGCCGACGAAAGTATGTCTAAGGCAATTGCTAACCTTGATGTGGTAACGGGCGATTTGCAGGGTGCGGTTATGAAAACCCGCATGCAGCCAATTAAGAAAGTGTTTGGCCGCTTCCCTCGCGTTGTTCGAGACTTAGCACGTAGTTTGAAAAAAGAAATCACCTTAGAGTTGGAAGGTGAAGAGACAGATTTAGATAAAAACCTGGTAGAAGCATTGGCCGATCCGTTGGTTCACTTAGTGAGAAACTCAGTGGATCATGGTATTGAAATGCCAGATGACCGTGCTGCTACAGGTAAATCCCGAATGGGGACCGTGAGATTAGCGGCTTCTCAAGAAGGTGATCATATCCTACTTACCATTGAAGATGACGGTAAGGGCATGGATGCGGAAAAACTGAAAGAGATTGCGATAAGTCGAGGTGTTTTAGACGCCGATGCGGCTGCGCGTATGTCTGATGTTGAAGCGTTTAATCTTATTTTTGCACCAGGTTTCTCTACGAAAACTGAGATAAGTGATATCTCGGGCCGTGGTGTAGGCATGGATGTGGTTAAAACAAAAATTAACCAGCTTAACGGTACCATTAGTATTGATTCTCACCTTGGGAAAGGCACGCGACTCGATATTAAAGTTCCACTTACGCTTGCGATATTACCTACCCTAATGATTGTGGTTGGCAAACAAACGTTCGCGTTACCGTTAGGTGCGGTCAACGAAATTATCAATATGGACATCAAGAAAACCAATACGGTTGATGGCCAATTAACCATGATAGTTCGTTCTAAAGCGATACCACTGTTCTTCCTTGGAGAATGGTTGATCCGCGGACCTAAAAATATAATCAAAGAAAAAGGTCACGTCGTCGTGGTTCAAATAGGCACTCAGCAAGTTGGTTTTGTTGTTGATGCGCTAATAGGCCAAGAAGAAGTGGTGATAAAACCATTAGATGCCTTATTACAGGGAACGCCAGGTATGGCGGGAGCGACTATCACATCCGACGGTGGAATTGCACTCATCTTAGATGTTCCTAGCTTATTGAAGCGTTATGCTCGGAAGCCTTTAAAGTAATACGGCGGAACACATAGGAAATTTACATCCATGGTCTTTAAAGTCCTGGTCGTGGACGATTCTACTTTTTATCGTCGTCGAGTTCGTGAAATTCTCGACGAAGATAGAGAACTTGAAGTTATTGGCGAAGCTCGTAACGGGCAAGATGCACTAGATAAAATAGATACACTGCTACCCGATGTAGTCACAATGGATGTGGAAATGCCGGTAATGGATGGCATTTCAGCGGTAAAGGCCATTATGGAAAAGCGGCCTGTGCCTATTTTGATGTTTTCGTCTCTTACGCACCATGGTGCACAAGCGACACTAGATGCGTTAGAAGCCGGTGCATTAGATTTTTTGCCAAAGAAATTCGAAGATATCGCCCAAGACCGTAAAGATGCAGCACGACTGCTCTGTACAAAAGTAAGATTAATTGCACGGCGTGGTGTTGGTATCAAACGCCCTGTATTAAAGCGAATTGAAAGTAGGAAGTTTCCTGATAACGCGCCGAAACCAGCGTTTTTCAAGAGCTCTAATCTACTGACCGGAAGGAAAGATGCCACGAGGCAGCCTACCGTTTCCTCGATTAAGGCTTCTGGTAAAAGGTATAAGTGTTTAGCAATTGGTGCCTCTACGGGTGGCCCCGTGGCATTGCAGAAGATATTGGTAGCACTGCCGACAGATTTTCCTTATCCAATTGTGTTGGTGCAACATATGCCTGGCACTTTTACTAACGCGTTTGCACAGCGACTAAATTCTCATTGCAATATTGCGGTGAAAGAAGCTGAACATGGAGACATATTGAAACCAGGGTGCGCTTATTTAGCCCCCGGTGGCAAACAAATGTTGATAGAGGGTGCAGGCTCTCATAAGAAAGTAGTAATTACCGACGCTAACCCGTCTGATAAAATAAATTATAAGCCGAGTGTTGATTTAACCTTCGGTTCGCTGGCCAAAGCTTATGGTGGCGATTTATTGGGTATTATATTAACTGGTATGGGCGCAGATGGGCGAGAAGGCTGCCGTTTGATGAAAGACAATGGTGCTACCATTTGGGCGCAAGATCAGGATTCATGTGTTGTTTATGGCATGCCTCAAGCGGTAGCTGTTGCAAACATATCGGTTAACAGTATTGATATAGATGACATGAGCAGCTGTATCTTAACCGAAATGAAATAGCCTAAGCGCAGCGGCAGTGTTGTCTGTGAATGAACAACACCCCAAGTAAATATAAGCTGGGAATTAAAACGATGAAGGTGTGGACAGTTGCAAACCAGAAAGGCGGAGTTGGTAAAACAACAACGACAGTAACCTTAGGTGGTTTGTTAGCTCAGCGCGGGAAGCGGGTATTGATGGTTGATACCGACCCCCACGCCTCACTTAGTTACTATTTCGGCATAGACGCAGAGTTACTCAGTCAATCTGTCTACGACATTTTTATTAAGTCTTCTGATATCACTGCCGATATGGTCATGGACTGTTTGTGTCCAACTAAGCTAGATAATTTGTACGTTTTGCCCGCTACCATGGCGTTAGCCACATTAGACAGAACAATGGGTAGTGAGCAAGGAATGGGCTTAGTGCTAAAAAAAGCGCTGGCCAAAGTAGAGAATGAATTTGATGTTGTCATTATTGATTGTCCGCCAGTACTTGGTGTACTTATGGTCAACGCATTGGCAGCATGTAATAAAGTGATAGTGCCGACACAAACAGAGTATTTGGCACTGAAAGGCTTAGACAGAATGATACGCACCATGGAAATAATGGGGCGCTCTCTTCAAAAGTCTTTTGACACTGTGATTATTCCTACTATGTTCGACAAACGCACGAACGCGGCACTTGAATCAAGAAAGCGTTTAATGAGCGATTATGGAGAGCGGGTTTGGCAAGGTGTAATTCCCGTAGATACGCATTTTAGAGATGCGAGTTTAGTACAGTTGCCAATTTCCGCAGCATACCCGAAAACCCGAGGGGTAACGGCTTATAGCAAGTTACTTGAGGTTTTGGAGAAGTAAAGTTAGATGAGCAATCAAGGACCTTTTGCACGGGAAGACGTTGTAGAGGCTTATCTCGATAGCCTATTAAAAGAGCCAGATGATCCGGCAGACGTCACTGCGCGAACGGCAAAATTGCTTGAGCAGGCAGTACAAACGTTAGCCGAAGAAGCCACAATTGATGAAGCACCTGCCACTGAACAAATCGTGGTTGAAGAAGCCATCATTGAAGCGGTGTCATCTAGCACAGGCAAAGATGTCGAAGAAACTACGCAATACGAAAAAAGCGACTACAATGAAATAGATAATGAGACTGCTGAGTCAGTCGAGGCCTCTTCAGATGAGGGGCAATCAGTTGAAAAAGGATTGTTGGTCGACAGCCTCGAAAATAATTTTCAGGCATTATTTTTTGAAGTGGCAGGGTTAACATTAGCGGTGCCATTAACCACCCTAGGTGGTATTCATCAGATTGAAAAGATAGGCCCTTTATTTGGTAAACCAGATTGGTTTATGGGGGTAATGATACATCGCGAAGAAAAGCTTAGCGTTGTAGATTCTGCAAGGTGGGTCATGCCAGAAAAGTATGATGAGAGTCTCGCAGAGTCATTGAACTACCGATATCTTATTATGTTAGGGGATAGTTCGTGGGGATTGGCCAGTGAGAAACTGGTTAACACGGTCACCTTGGCAAAAGCTGACGTCAAATGGCGTGAGTCTACCGGTAAGCGTCCCTGGTTAGCGGGGATGGTTAAAGAGAAAATGTGCGCGTTAATTGACGTTAACGAATTAATATCTATGCTTAACAAAGGCTTAGGCAGTAACGACCAGACGCCGAGTATTGGGAGCCAGGTTCATGAGCGACGAAAGAACGAACAGTAATACCACCGATAGTAACGATGAAGTCCTTCAATGGGTGACATACCGCTTAGGTGAAGAAACATACGGTATTAACGTAATGCAAGTGCAAGAAGTATTGCGTTACACTGAAATTGCACCTGTACCCGGCGCACCTAACTACGTATTAGGTATCATTAACCTACGTGGTAATGTTGTTACGGTCATTGATACACGTGCGCGTTTTGGATTACCACCAACAGAAATAACGGATAATACCCGTATTGTGATCATCGAATCTGATGAGCAAGTCGTGGGTATACTTGTTGATAGCGTGGCTGAAGTGGTTTACCTTCGCTCGTCTGAAATTGACAGTGCGCCAAACGTGGGTACTGAAGAAAGTGCTAAGTTTATCCAGGGTGTTAGCAACCGAGACGGTGAGCTTCTTATCCTAGTGGATTTAAACAAACTTTTAAGTGACGAAGAGTGGGATGAACTAAGTTCAATTTAGTCAGCCTACACGTCTAAAGGGCAGGTAACTGGGTTATCTGCCTTTTTTATTTCCGTTTTATATAGGTACGAATTAAGGCTTCTTCGCATATGGATCTGCAGTTTATTGCTCCAACAATCAACGAACTTATATTGCTTGTGCTTGTTATAGCACTGGTTATTTTTGCAATATGGTTGACGTTTAAAGAGCGAAAAACACATGCGGCGTTAGTTGAACTGCAAGAGCTTGTAACGCGCAGAACCGATGACATGGATACTCAAATCCGAGATTTTGGTCATCAACAAAATGAAGCCCAAACGAGAAGTTTAGTGGTGACGCGCCATCTGCAAGCCCTTCAAGCCAAGCAAGACGATTTCGAAAACCAAATCCGCGAAGTAAAACTTCAAGATCCCTCACTCCGGCTTTATCAGCGTGCCGCCGAGTTAGTAAAGCAAGGCGCTAGTATCGAAGAAGTGATGGAGGCCTGTGATATTCCCCGTGCCGAAGCAGAAATGTTGTTTATGGTGCACAAACAATCCCCTTCTCAATAACACTGTTAAACGTCCGTTTAGACGTCTAGACGTAAAGATGTTGACATCTGTGTGTTAATTGCCACAATACAGTCATAGTAATTTATGACTGGAGCCTTCTATGCCAATTCGTATACCAGAACAACTGCCTGCGCAGAATGTGTTGTTGGGCGAAAATATCTTCACCATGGAGAGCAATAGGGCGGCGAATCAGGATATACGTCCTCTTAAAGTTGGTATCTTAAACTTGATGCCTAATAAAATTGAGACTGAAGTACAGCTGTTGAGGTTACTCTCCAACACGCCACTACAAATTGATGTGGATTTTATTCGCATTGATAGTCAGGCGCCCAAAAATACCCCTCAGTCTCACATGGATGCTTTCTACCACGACTTTTCGCAAGTGGCAGACAAAAAGTACGATGGTCTTATCGTGACTGGCGCACCTCTCGCTTTACTAAAATACGAAGACGTAAAGTACTGGGATACCATGACCACCATTTTGGAATGGGCACAGCGTCACGTTAACTCCACGCTGTATTTATGCTGGGCTGCACATGCTGCCATGTATCACTTTTATAACTTTACTCGCACGCTGCGCAAAGAAAAATTCTCAGGTGTGTTCGAGCATAAAGTAAACGACCCACATAATGAATTATTACGTGGCTTCGACCCTGTATTCTATGCGCCTCATTCTCGTTATGGGCATATCGATACCGCGAATTATAATAGTGTAGACGGACTGCATGTGGTGGCGGAATCTGAAGAAGTAGGCGCCTATATTGTTGCCTCAGAAGACAAACGCATGGTTTTCGTTACAGGGCATCCAGAATATGATGCTGATACCCTTAAAGATGAGTATTTTAGGGACGTCAAAGCTGGGCAAACCCCCGCCATACCAAAAAATTATTTTACGGATAACGACCCGAACAAATCGCCTATCGTTAGATGGCGCTCCCACGGGAGTCTGTTCTTCACAAACTGGTTAAACTACTATGTTTACCAAACAACGCCGTATGACTTAAATCAGTTAGCTGAAAAATCACAGCCAAAGAGGTAACGCGTGAGTCAACATCCAGTTTCTAGCGCGCAAGCAACACTGCTAAGCGCTGCACAACAACGTATTCTCGTATTAGATGGTGCAATGGGCACCATGATCCAGCAACACAAGCTGGAAGAAGAAGATTACCGTGGCACTCAGTTTGCGGACTGGCATTGTGACGTGAAGGGTAATAACGACCTTTTAGCCATTACACAGCCAGATATTATTTATCAAATTCACTGCGATTATTTTGAAGCAGGCGCTGATATTGTTGAAACCAATACCTTCAACGCTACTACCATCGCCATGGCCGATTACGACATGGAAGCGCAATCAAGAGACATCAACATTGCCGCAGCCAAATTAGCCAGAAAAGCAGCCGATGAGTTCACGGCAAAAACGCCAGATAAACCAAGGTTTGTCGCAGGTGTATTAGGCCCAACTAATCGTACAGCGTCTATCTCTCCTGATGTTAACGACCCAGGTAAGCGCAACGTGACTTTCGATGCCTTAGTAGAAGCGTACACAGAGTCTACCGAAGCGTTAATTGAAGGCGGCGTAGATTTGATTATGCTTGAAACCATTTTCGATACGCTAAATGCTAAAGCGGCGGCTTTTGCCGTGGAAACCGTATTCGAAAAACTAGGTAAGTATTTGCCAGTGATGATTTCAGGCACCATTACCGACGCATCAGGCAGAACGCTCTCAGGACAAACCTCTGAAGCCTTTTATTATTCAATGCGCCACATTAGCCCATTTTCGTTTGGCCTAAATTGCGCATTAGGGCCTGACTTATTACGCCAATATGTTGAAGAAGTCTCAACGATTAGCGAGTGCCTTGTATCTGCTCACCCCAATGCAGGTTTACCTAACGAATTTGGCGAATACGATTTAGAAGCGCCTGAAATGGCCGAACATATCAAAGAATGGGCAGAGTCGGGTTTAGTGAATATTGTTGGCGGTTGCTGTGGCAGTACGCCAGAACATATTCGTGCTATTGCCGATGCGGTAAGCAGCATAGCACCAAGAACGGTGCCTAAGTTCGAACCTAAAATGCGTTTGTCTGGCCTTGAGCCGTTTGTACATTAGGAGGCAGCGTGAGCGCACAATTTTCTACATTTATTAATATTGGTGAACGTACTAACGTTACCGGTTCAGCACGCTTCAAACGTCTTATTCTTGAAGGCGATTATGAAACTGCCCTTGATGTTGCCCGCCAGCAAGTTGAAAGCGGCGCGCAAATCATCGATATCAATATGGACGAGGCCATGCTTGATTCCAAGCAGGCCATGGTTACCTTTTTGAACTTGATTGCTTCTGAGCCTGATATCAGTCGGGTGCCTATTATGATTGACTCATCAAAATGGGAAGTGATTGAAGCCGGGCTAAAATGCGTGCAAGGCAAGGCGATTGTAAACTCAATCAGCCTTAAAGAGGGTGAAGAAAGCTTTCTTACCCAAGCCAAGAAAATCAAACGTTATGGTGCTGCCACGGTAGTGATGGCGTTTGATGAAACGGGGCAGGCAGATACCCAAGCGCGTAAAGTTGAGATATGCCAGCGCAGTTATAAACTGCTGACAGAATCTATCGGTTTTCCACCTGAAGATATTATCTTCGACCCGAATATTTTTGCGGTAGCAACGGGTATAGAAGAGCACGATAACTACGCCGTAGATTTTATTGAAGCCACAGCGAAAATTCGTGAGCTTTGCCCTTATGCACATATTTCCGGTGGCCTTTCTAATATTTCGTTCTCGTTTAGGGGCAATAACCCCGTACGCGAAGCGATGCATTCGGTGTTTTTATACCACGCCATTCGTGCCGGTATGGACATGGCTATCGTGAATGCGGGGCAGCTTGAAGTTTATGATGAAATACCAAAAGAACTTCGTGAAGCGGTAGAAGATGTCATTCTAAATCGTTGTAGCGACTCTACTGAACGCTTGCTTGATATCGCCCCTAACTATCAAGGCGACGGTAAAGCGGCGGCAAAAGAAGATTTAAGCTGGCGAGAGCAAGACGTTAATAAGCGTTTGGCTCATGCGCTGGTAAAAGGTATTACTGATTACATTATTGATGATACTGAAGAAGCCCGTTTGCAGGCCGAGCGCCCGCTACATGTAATTGAAGGGCCGTTAATGGACGGCATGAACATTGTTGGCGACTTGTTTGGTGAAGGCAAAATGTTCTTGCCTCAGGTTGTAAAGTCGGCGCGGGTAATGAAAAAGGCCGTGGCCCACTTACAGCCTTACATTGAAGCCGAAAAATCCGATGGCACTAAGAGCAATGGTAAAATATTGCTTGCCACCGTGAAAGGCGACGTTCACGACATTGGTAAAAACATCGTAGGCGTTGTATTGCAATGTAATAACTTCGAAGTGATTGATCTCGGGGTGATGGTACCTGCAGCTACTATCTTGCAAGTGGCGAAAGATGAAAACGTAGACATGATTGGGCTCTCTGGCCTTATTACGCCTTCACTTGATGAAATGGTGCATGTAGCCAAAGAGATGGAGCGTCAAGGCTTCGACTTACCGCTTTTAATTGGCGGTGCAACTACTTCCAAAGCACACACGGCAGTTAAGATAGAACAAAATTATCATGCCCCTGTGGTGTATGTACCTAATGCAAGTCGCGCAGTTGGCGTGTGTCAAAAGCTGCTTAACCGTGGCTCTCGAGATATTTATGCCGAAGAACTGGCAAAAGAATACGACAAAGTACGTGACCAACACGCCCGTAAAAAACCGCGCAGCAAGCCAGTTACCCTAGCCCAAGCACGCGCCAATGCATTCACACCAGATTTTACAGAAGCACCGGTAACACCTAAGAAGTTAGGGGTAACACCGGTGGATGTAGATATCGCTACCTTGCGTCCGTATATCGATTGGACACCGTTCTTCCTGACTTGGTCTTTGGCCGGCAAGTATCCACGAATTCTAGAAGATGATGTGGTAGGGGAAGAAGCAAAGTCCTTATTTAGCGACGCCAACGAAATGCTTGATAACATTATCGCTAATAATTCATTGGCCGCTAAAGGTGTTATTGGGTTATTTCCTGCTAATAGGGTAGATGATGATATTGAAGTGTATACCGATGAGTCTCGCTCAGAAGTGCAAGGGGTAGCGCATCATCTTCGTCAGCAAACCTTAAAAGATAAATTCGCTAACTATTGCTTAGCCGATTATGTTGCCGAGAAATCATCAGGTATTAATGATTATATCGGTGCTTTCGCGGTGACAGGCGGAATAGGTGAAGATGAGCTAGCCGATAGCTTCATTAAAGCTGGGGATGACTACAACGGAATTATGGTAAAAGCCGTGGCCGATAGGTTAGCCGAAGCCTTTGCTGAATATTTGCACGAACAAGTGCGCAAAGTGTATTGGGGCTATGCGGAAAGTGAAAACTTAACCAATGACGACCTTATCCGAGAAAAATACCAAGGTATTCGACCGGCGCCAGGTTATGCAGCGTGCCCTGAGCATACTGAAAAGCAGCTTATTTGGGATTTATTATCGGCACAGCAGCATACTGGTATGAAACTCACCGAAAGCTACGCTATGTGGCCTGGAGCGGCAGTATCGGGGTGGTATTTCTCCCACCCTCAAAGTAAATATTTTGCCGTGGCTAAAATTCAAAAAGACCAAGTGGAAGACTACGCCACCCGTAAAGGTTGGACATTGGAAGAAGCTGAGAAATGGTTGGGGCCTAATTTACATGACTGAGTCGTTTTCAAAGCCGTTTAGCCAAGCGTGCGAAAATAACAAAGCGCCTATTTTAGCTGTACTTAACCGTACGTTTGCTAATTGTAAAGGCGTGTTAGAAATTGGCAGTGGTACGGGGCAGCATGCCGTTTACTTTGCTGAAAACCTTCCTCATTTGCAATGGTACTGTAGTGATCAGCCTGATCACCATGAGGGTATTACGGCGTGGTTAGAAGAAGCTGCGCTACCTAACGTTTCAAAGCCTGTATCGCTCACAATAGGTAAAGACGCCTTTCCAGCGTTATCGGTACAAGGTATTTACAGTGCTAATACCGCTCACATTATGCAACGTCATGAGGCAGAGCAGCTGATGAAATCAGTAAGTGAATACTTACCTTCAGGTGGGATTTTCTGTCAATATGGCCCTTTTACTATCGGCGGAGAGTTTTCCTCTGAAAGTAATAAGGCATTCCATGAGTCACTTATCGAGCGTGGATATGGTGGCTACCGTGATATTAGTGAACTGACTGAGTGGTGCCGAGACTTAGTGTTACGAGAAGTTCATAAGATGCCCGCAAATAATTTATTGCTGGAATGGCATAAACCCTAGCGGCCTTTTAGTAAACTGAGTAGCCATGGTGTATATAGGTCTCCATGGCCGTTGAGGCCACTCAGCTTAGAGGCGTATCTATAGGGTTAAATGGATGGGTAGGGTAGTTTAAAATGTAAACGCGGCTATCTGTTCATTTAGGCAACACGGTTGCCTTGGCCAACGAGATAAATTCGTCAACAAACCCAATTGGGTCAACCTCTTTTCGGTGGCCCAAATATAAGGTTTTTTGTAAGCCCTTTTCACCTAAGGGCTTATACGTTAACACATCAGATTCTTTCGCTTCTTCAACTAGCCATTTCGGTAATGCGGTAACACCGCGCCCAGCTGCCACCATTTGCAAAATAATTTCTGTGGTTTCAATGGTTCTGTGTTGTTTTACGCTCGCACCAGCAGGAGTAAGAAACCCAGAAAAAATATCCAGTCTATTAGTTTCTACCGGATAGGTGATCACCACTTCATTGGCCAATTGCGAAGGCTTGATATAGGCACATTTAGCCAAAGGATGTTCTTTGTGCATTACTAATACTTGTTCGTAATCTAATACGCCGGTGTAATTAATCGCATCTACATGTAATGGATCGGGTGTGAGTAATAAATCAATGTCGTAGCCGTGTAAGGCTTGTAAGCCACCGAATGAAAATGCTCGTCTTACATCAACGTCTACATCGGGGAAGGCCTTTAAAAAAGGCGCAACTACTTTTAGCAACCATTCGAAACAAGGGTGGCATTCCATCCCAATACGCAATATACCTTGCTTCCCTTCTGCCATACGGCGAAGCTGTGCCTCGGTGTGCTCGAATTGAGGCAGTACACGTTGAGATAACCCCACCAAGCTTTTACCTGCTTGAGTCAGCACTAATGTTCGACCTTCTTTTTGCCAAAGCGGCAACGAAAAGCTCGCTTCTAGTTTTTTCATCGAATGACTAAGCGCTGACTGAGTAACGAACAACGACTTGGCTGCTTCCGTCATGGTGCCGTGTTTATGAATAGCGTTAATAATCTTAAGATGCTGACGTTCAATCATAATTTATGAATGTTGCTCATGTATTAACGTAAATATACCATTATTTTTAATCAGTTTTGCCATGCTAATTAGGTAAATTGCGATAAGTGTAGAAACGTAAACACGTGATTAACCGTGAATGACATCTACCGCGGTTGAAAGTCGGTTACCGATAATATCCCTGATCACAGAAGTAATTTCTCTAAAGGTTTTGCGTCCTGGTGCGGTATTTCTCCACGCTAAGGAGTGCTGTCTTTCAATGGGCATACCTTCTATTTCACAAACATGAAGTGCCTCGGGGTGATGCAACTCTGAATGTATATATAGCCCCGGCAAAAATGCTACCCCCATACCCATTACTACCATTTGTCGCAGTGTATCTAAGCTTGTTCCTTCGTAGTCCCGTTGCAGGTTTGCGCCAATTTCGTCGCAAATATGTTGCACTTGATGATGAAAATGGTGTCTATCTTCTAATGTGAGTACTCTTTCTCCGGCTATTTGTTCAGGGCGCACAAAGGCATTCCCAGCAAGATGATGATCGGAAGGCACAACAAATTTAAGGGGTTCGTTAAATAACGGCTCGGTTATTAGCTGCGAATATTCACTGGAAAGTGGTGAGATAATTAAATCGTACTCGCCATGCAGCAATCCATGTTGTAGCGCCTGCGGTGCAGCTTCTCGCACGTAGAAACGTAGTCCCGGCTTGCGCTGATGTAACTCAGGCAAAATATGGGGCAACAAATAAGGGCCGAGAGTAGGGGGAATACCAAGCCTGAAGGTAACCACTTCACCTTCAGCCAGGTCCCGCGCAATTTCATTGAAACGGTGATTAGCTTGTAGCACTTCTTCGGCCGCTTCGAAAAGTGCTTTTCCTTGGGGCGATAATAAGGTGCCAGTTCGCGAACGTTCGAACAACACTAAGTCTAGACTCGTTTCAAGAGTATTAATTTGGCTCGTTAATGTGGGCTGACTAATACCTAGGCTTGTGGCCGCTTGCCGAAAGCTTAGGTATTTAGCTACCGCAACAAAATAACGAATTTGGTTAATCGATGGAGTTTTACCGTTCAGTAACATGGTGATTACGTCGCCTTAATTTTATAATTCAAATAGCGTGATAGTTAAGAGCTATCACGAACTAGTATATTAAACTATTAATCTATCAGGCGACACTGGTGTCGACAGTAAAAGACAATAATTATTATTTAATGGAGAAATTTATGGATCACGTAATTTCGGGTGTTGCTAAATTCCAGAAGGAAGTTTATCCGGGAAAAAAAGCGGCCTTCCAAAAGCTGGCGAATGGTCAGAACCCAGAAGTGCTTTTCATCACGTGTTCAGACTCTCGTATCGATCCTAACTTGGTGACGCAAACCGAACCAGGCGAACTGTTTATCTGTCGTAACGCAGGCAACATCGTGCCTCCGCATAGCAACCAAACAGGTGGTATGACCGCCTCAATCGAATTTGCTGTTGCAGCATTGGGCGTTACGCATATCGTTGTTTGCGGGCACACAGATTGTGGCGCAATGAAAGGCGCTTTAAAGCCTGAAGGGCTTGCTTCATTGCCTCATGTTAAAGAGTGGCTAGGCCATTGTCGTGCTGCGACTGAAGTTGTTAAAGAGCGTAGTGGTTGTTCTGAACTAACCCACGATCATTTAGAAGATGTAACAAAAGAAAACGTGGTACAGCAAATTCAGCATTTACGTACACATCCTGCTGTTGCCGCAAAAATTGCGAACAAACAAGTTACTCTTCATGGTTGGGTTTATAATATAGGTAGTGGCGAAGTGTTGTGCTACAACAGCGAGTCTGGTGAGTTTGAGGTAATGGATCAATCTCACGCAGAAGCGCAGCTTGCACGCTAAGCACTTTTGCGCGTTAAGAACTTAGGAAACATTCCATGTTTAAGTTAAATGTAAGTAATTTACGTGGTGACATTACCGGTGGTTTAACCGCCGGTATTGTTGCTTTACCGCTAGCCTTGGCGCTAGGGGTAGCCTCAGGACTTGGCCCGATGGCCGGTCTTTATGGCGCCATTGCGGTAGGTTTCTTCGCCGCATTGTTTGGTGGTACGCCGTCACAAATTTCTGGGCCAACTGGGCCTATGGTGGTGGTATTAGCCGGTTTGTTTGCTAGCCTATCTGGTGATGCAAGCTTGATCTTTACCGCAGTTATACTTGCCGGTATTTTTCAGATTATCTTCGGCTTCTTAAAGGTTGGAGAATACATCCGGTTAGTACCATACCCTGTTATATCGGGCTTTATGTCGGGTATAGGTGCCATTATTATTATTCTACAATTAGGTCGTCTTTTAGGGCATGAGCCTCCAGGCGGTACTATTGGTGCATTAAGTTATTTACCAACTGCGCTTGCAGATATTAATTTTGCCACCCTAGGTTTAGGTATTGGTACACTAATTATTGCCTACAAATGGCCAGCATCATTAGGTAAATATGTACCCGGTGCGCTAGCAGCACTTATCATCGGTACGCTTGCAAGCTTAGCGTTATCTGTGCCTATTTTAGGTCAAATCCCAACAGGTTTACCTAGCATCCAAATGCCAGTATTCGAGCAAGGTACAGCATTATTAATCTTAGAAGCTGCGTTTATTCTTGCGATTCTAGGTGCTATCGATAGTTTATTGACCTCATTGGTTGCCGACAACATGACCCGTACCCGCCACGATAGCAATAGAGAGCTAATCGGTCAGGGTATTGGTAACACTGTAGCGGGTTTCATTGGCGGTATTGCTGGGGCTGGTGCCACCATGCGAACGGTTGTGAATATTCGCAGCGGTGGTAAAGACCGTATTTCGGGTATGGTCCACGCATTGGTATTACTTGCGATTGTGTTGGGTCTTAGCCCACTTGCGGCGAAAATCCCTCATGCTGTACTAGCCGGTATTTTGGTTAAAGTCGGTTTAGACATTATTGATTGGAGCTACTTAAAGCGCGCTCACAAAGGTCCTCGCTGGGATTTCGGTTTGATGATTTTGGTACTTGCACTTACTGTGTTTGTTGACCTAATCACTGCTGTGGGGGTGGGCGTGGTATTTGCTGCGTTAGCTTACGTCCGTCAAGTTGCTCACTTACAACTTGAAGAGCTTCGTAAAATTCCTGAGTCGCTTAACGATCCTGAAGAGAATGCGTTACTTGAGTCGCTTAAAGACAAGGTCTCTATCTTCAGCTTCGGCGGTCCGTTAAGTTTTGGTGCCGCTGCTGATGTAGGTCACCATGTAAGAGACAACGTAAAAGTAGGTTCTAAGGTGATGATCTTAGATTTCACCCGTGTGCCTACTGTGGATGTGTCTGCGGCAATGGCGGTAGAAACGGTAACTGTGGATGCTATGGCGGCAGGTAGACAACTAGTGATTTGCGGTGCTAATGCCGCGGTGAACGAAGTGCTAGAGAGCATCTGTGTTAACCATCCAGGTATCGTTATTTACGATAACTTGCACGACGCATTACTTTATGCGAAAAAAAAAGTGACGGAATCACCGAATCCAGAAGTTAATTTTAACGCTGTATCGCAATCTTAACTTCATGATAATTAAGTGTATTTAATAAAAGCCCTTCTCGCGAAGGGCTTTTTTTTGTGCTTTTTTCATAATCTGTCATTTTTTATTAATTGAATGTTCAATTTAACTTAACGTAACTGTCACATCCGCTTTTTAAGCTGATTGAGTGAAAAGCACTCAAACTATTAAAAAGGGAAACATACACATGACGCGTTACCATCTTATTGCACTTAGTGTACTTGCCGGATTATCAGGTGTTTCAAATAGCCATGCAGAAGCTATTGCCGAAGATAAATCAAATGAAATAGAAGAAATTACGGTTGTTGGGCGAAGTGTGTCATACGCCAATAACGCGGCTTCTGACGACATGCAAAAACAGCAAGCAAATTTAAGCAGTGTGCTTGCCGTGGTAGATAACTTACCGGGTGTGCTAATTAACGAAGGTGATACCTTTGGGGCCGATGATTGGTCTACTTCTATTGTTATTCGTGGTTTTCAAGTTAACCTTAATGAACAGCAAATCGGTATGACGGTAGATGGTATTGCCAACGGCAACTCGAATTATGGCGGCGGTGCTAAAGCAAACCGCTATATTGATACTGAAAACCTACAAACCATAGAAGTATCACAAGGTACGTCTGATATTGCCTCTCGCTCTCATGAAGCGCTAGGCGGTACGCTAAACTTTACGACTATTAATCCGAGCGATGAAGAAGGCTTTGTCGTGAGCGTGACGGCGGGGGAGTTTGATGCTTCAAAATACTACGTGCGTTATGACACCGGCGAAATCTTAAAAGATACGTACGCGTGGATCAGTCTATCTACACAAGAAAGCAGCGACTTCATGGATCAAGTGGCTGAAAATACCCGTGATCACCTGGCGTTGAAAGTAACCTCTATGGTGGAAGACGTTGCGCTAACCGGCTATGTGTCATATGACGATACCCATGAAGAAAATTACCAACGAATTTATAGCCTAGAGCAATATGCGCAAAACCCGGACTGGGATCAGCTCACCAGTGAATGGACCGGTATCCCCTATCAAGACCAATCTTATCGTCGTGGCTGGTCTACTTTACGTGAAAATCTATTAGCTTACTTGAAAGCAGAGTTTTCTATTGGCGCCGTCGATATGTCGACAAGTGTCTATTATCACGAAAACGAAGGACGTGGTGATTGGGTGCCACCGTATCTTGTAGACGTAAAAGATGACGGCGCTGACGGTCACTCAGAGTTGGTCAACGGAAACACGGTCTATGGTGGTAGTGCACTTGGTAATATCTACTTTGTAGACCGCGATGGCATGCAGCTTTCTCCTATTGCTGGCTGTGCAAGTTCAATTACCTTTCCTTATGGCGGGGCAGGGGCCGAGTACGACCCAAGCTGTCACGAACAAGGTGCAATTCCAGTTGGCTCGTACCGACACACACATTACAACAAAGAGCGCCTTGGTTTTAATGCAGATGGCATCTGGTATGCCAAGTTAGGCGAGTTCGATAATACGCTTCGCTTTGGATTGTGGTGGGAAGATTATGAGCGTGATGAATACCGAGATTGGCACAAAATCACTGATTCGGCGATTGGTTACGATTTTAATAACTCGCCTTACTGGGTGCAGTATGATCGCAGTTTCCCTATTGATACCTTAATGTATTACGTAGAAGACGAAATTGATTTTGGAATAGCGAAAGTACGTCTAGGCGCTAAGCGCTTTAATGTTGATATTGCTAAGAACGACAACTTCGACAGCGCTAATAACCTTGACGTTAATTCTGATTCAGACACGCTATTTTCTGCTGGCTTTGTAGCACCTATCGCCATAGATGGGTTGGAACTGTTCGCTGGCTACGGTGAAAACTTCGCATCAATAAAAGACGCACAACTTGAGCGTGACGATACGGACTTGCGCTTTATTGAACCAGAAACTGCAGAGAATATTGATGTAGGTCTTCGTTATTCAAGTGCTAAATTCAATGCCAATATTACATACTACACCATTGAGTTTAATAACCGCATTCAATTCACCAGCAATGAAACTGCTAGTGGTATCGACTTTTTAGAAGCCGCGGCAGGTGGATATCGAAATGTAGGGGGGATTGAGTCTAGCGGTTTTGAAATGTCTGCTGACTTTGCGATTACCGACAACCTTACTGTATTTACCTCGCTAACATTAAGTGAATCGGAATACATTGAAACCATTGGTGGCACAGGTACCCAGTACGACTCACTAGCCAATGCCCAAGCCGCTATTGCAGATACCACAAACTCTGAATCTTCATTGGTAGCAGTAAAAGGGAATACGGTGATAGGTACGCCAGATACCATGGCTGTTATTAGCCTAGATTGGAGTAAAAACAATTATTTCGCCGGTATATCGACAAAGTATGTCGACTCTCGTTTCATCGATATTTACAATACCGCTGAAGTAGATGACTATTTGGTTAGCGACCTTTATATTGGTGGATACATTAGCAATATAGGTCAAGGCATGGAAGAGCTTGAAGTTCGCCTAACCGTAAACAATGTGCTAGATGAGGATTATGCTTCTACCATCGCCCCTAACGCATTTTGGATAGGTGCGCCACGCGCAGTCGCCATCAATGCACGTTTAACGTTTTAATTCACTGTAAGACGGGTTGTTGCAACGTACATGAAAAGTGCGTTGCAGCGGCTCATACGGTATGGAGCAGTTACATGCCTAAAGTAGGAATGGAGCCCATTCGAAAGCAGCAGCTAATCGATGCCACCTTGGTGGTCATAGCTGAGCACGGGTTTCACAGCGCCACCATTAGTTTAATTAGTAAACAAGCGGGTCTTTCAACCGGTATTATTAGCCATTATTTTGGTGATAAACAGGGGCTAATTGAAGCCGCTATGCGATACCTGTTAGAAAAGTTGAAACTGCAGGGTAATTTTAGCAGCCATTTAGAGCGCTTAGACGCCATTATTGAAAGCAATTTTTCCGGTGAACAGCAAGAATCCTCAGCCACCAATACATGGCTGAATTTTTGGGCGTTATCATTGCACAATAAAGGCTTACACCGTCTTCAACGAATAAACCACAAACGGTTAGAAAGTAACTTAACCTATAGTTTTGCAAACCTTATTCCTAGGGAGCATGCCAAAGAGGCAGCGTTGTCTACCGCAGCCATGATAGATGGTTTTTGGTTACGCAATGCCCTTGAAGGTGAAAAGCAAAATAATAAGGAAAATGTGATTAGGACGAGTAACGCGGTGAAGCGTTATGTACGATTGGTGCTATCACAATATCAATAAAAGCGGCGTGGTAGTCGGGAGTGTGGGGTTAAAAGCCTTTAACTATAAAAGCTGCAAATACAAATATTGTCATCAAAGAAGCCCACACGGACAAAGCGTCCGCATGGGTATCCACTAACATTACCAAATACGAACTCGTTCTTCTGGCTCAAGATACAAATCATCGCCAGGTTGAACGTTAAAAGCTTCGTACCAAGCATCGTGGTTTCGTGGTGCTTGCGCACGGTAACGACCTGGAGCATGCGTTCCACCACGTAGCTGGTTCAACATGCTTTCCTCAGTACGCTTTTCACGCCACACTTGCGCCCATGCAAGGAAGAAACGTTGATCGCCAGTTAGGCCATCAATAACCGGCGCTTCTTCACCATTTAAGCTTAGTTTGTAAGCATGATAAGCCATAGACAAACCACCTACATCACCAATGTTTTCGCCTAAGCTGTTACGACCATTAACGAAGTTACCTTCAATCGGCTCGTATTGGTTGTATTGCTCGGCCAGCATATCGGCTTTTTTCTCAAATGCAGCGCGGTCTTCGTCAGTCCACCAGTTACGCTGAATACCGTTAGCATCAGACTTTGAACCCTGATCGTCAAAACCATGACCCATTTCATGGCCAATAACAGCGCCAATTGCACCATAGTTTACTGCAGCATCAGCATTAGGATCGAAAAACGGCGGCTGAAGAATAGCGGCAGGGAAAACAATTTCGTTAAACGAACTGTTGTAATACGCGTTAACACGTTGTGGCGTCATGCCCCAACGCTCACGGTCGGTTTTTTCTAGCTCTTTCGCAATACCTTCAGCTTTGAAAAACTCTCTAAGGTTACGCACGTTTCCTAGCAAGTCATCACTGTTGATGGTTAAGCCATCGAAAGATTGCCATTTGTCTGGGTAGCCAATCTTAGGGCGAAACGCCATCAGCTTTTCTTTCGCATTAACTTTGGTGTCTTCACTCATCCAATCTAGGTTATCGATACGTTCGTTCAGTGCCGTACGTAAATTTTCAACCAGCTCGGCCATTTGTGCTTTCGAACTTTCAGGGAAGTACTCAGTAACGTATATCTTACCAATGGCAAACCCTAAAGACTCAGTACCAGCCATTTGGCTTACGGCACGCTTCCAGCGAGGGCGAGGCTCCTGCTGACCACTTAACGTTGTGCCATAAAAATCAAAGTTGGCCAGATAAATATCTTCTGATAGTAAGCCTGCATTGTTTTTAATGGTGTGGTAAGTCAAGTAAGCCTTCCAATCATCAAGGCTGGTTTCATTGATAATATCAATAACATCATTGATGGGTTCAGGCTGGGTGATGTTAAGTTCAGGCGCTTTAAAGCCGGTTTGGGCTAAAAATGTGTCCCAATCAAATTGAGGATAAGCATCAGTAAGTTTGCTGCGCTCAATTTGATTTAATGTAAGGTCGCGGTCGCGACGTTTCTCACGAGGCCACTGAATGTTTGCTATCTCAGTTTCAAGCTTAAGAATGGTGGCAGCTTGTTCAGCGGCATTTTCTACGCCCGCAAAGTTCAACATTTGTTCGATGTGCGCCAAGTAAGCTTCGCGAATTTTCACGAACCTTTCATGATCGCTAATGTAGTAATCGCGATCAGGTAAGCTAAGGCCGCCCACACCAACGCTAAGCTGGTACTCATTCGGATCTAAACGGTTGTACCACATGCCAGTATCAATAGGAGAACTCGCACCGGTGAGCCAACTTTTACCAAATACTTCAGTTAAGTCTTTGGTTGATGCAATAGCATCAATAGATGACAACACATCAGAAATCGGCGTAAGCCCTTTTTCGTTAAGGGTTTCGACATCCATATAAGACACGAAAAAATCATGAACTAGCTGCTCATCAGCGTTCAAGTCTTCTTTTTCCATTAACCCGTCAATAATATTTTTGACCTGTTCTTCACTGCGCTCAGCAAGGGCAGTGAAGGCACCGAATCGGGTTTTATCGGCAGGAAGCTCATAATTGTCGTACCAGGTACCGCCAGCGTACATGAAGAAGTCGTCGCCAGGTTTAACGGCTTCGTTTCGGGCAGATAAGTCTACGCCAAATGAACCTAGTTCAGCTTGACCTTGCTCTTCTTCCATTGCCATCTTGTCAGCAGCTTGTTGTTTATTTTGTTCTGGCTGACCACAGCCAGCTAAGCCTAGCGATGCTGCTATGGCTAGCGCGAGTAGTTTTTGTTTCATATCGTTTTCTCATTATGATTATTCACCGCTAACAAAGGGTTAGGGGTGTTTGTCGTTTTAAGGGTAGGTGTTATATCGTTATTAAAAGGTAAAACATCTTGGGCTTGATTGAAATACGCAACAATATGTTCTGATTCTTGTTGTAAAAATGACGCTACAGCATCATGAAAGGGGGCCGAAAACAGTTGATGTTGCGACTGGCAGTAAATAGGTTCAAACCCCCGGAGAATCTTATGCTCGCCTTGAGTGCCAGGGTTAAAAAGTGGAAGCTTTTTCTCTATCGCAAACGCAATGCCTTCAAAGTAACAACACGCAAAATGTAGTCCGCTGACTTCCTCTAATGCCCCCCAGTATCTGCCATATAACCCCGAGTCATCATAAAAAAACAACGCACTGGCCATCGGGCAATCATGCTTAAACGCAGTGATAATAAGCATATTGTTGGCCATGGTATCGCGCAACTGATGAAAAAATGCCTCATTCAAATAGCCTGTGTGGCCGCTACGTTTTAAATACGTTGCTTGGTAGCACTGCAAGAAGAAATCGAGTACCTCATCGGTGATTTCATTCCCACATAAATGGCGATAATGGATACCTTGTTCAACAAGCTTTCGTTGTGTTTTTTTCATGTCACGACGTTTGCGCGAGGTCAGCGCATTTAAAAAGCTGTCGAAATTGGTGTATTGATAATTATGCCATTGAAATTGAACAGCGTATCGAGTGAGAAAATCTGAGTTATTGCCGAGGATTCTTTGCGTGCGGGCATCGGTAAATAGCCAATGGCAGGAAGAGACGGTCTCTTCGCCAATCGATTGCACGGTATCAGAAATGAGTGTTATAAGCGCTTCGTTAAATGATGCCTCTTCACGGGTTAATATTCGTGATCCGGTAACGGGCGTAAAGGGGATTGCGGCAATCCACTTCGGATAATAAGGAATACCATGCTGGTGGTATGCATTGGCCCATGAATGGTCAAACACGTATTCGCCATAGCTGTGGGTTTTTAAATAACCGGGAATAATGGCGATTACCGTACTTTCATCTGATGCAGAGAATGCTTCTTCGTTAGACGAGGCTTGATCATTTGCAAGGGCTTGTTCAGTTATAAGCGATTGGTCAGATAGAGGCGCTCGGTCATTTGCATGGCATTGGTCAGCTACAGAAGCTTTTTCAATGACAAGATGTTGCGGTATCCAACCAGAAGCTTCATTGCAGCATCCACTTTGTTCTAACGCATTTAAAAAGTCGTAACGTAAGAAAGGGCCTTCGCCTCTAGCAAGGTCATCCCATGTAGCTTGGGGAACATCCGACACCGCACTGACAACTTTTACCTTATATTCCATGCTCACGTTTACTTTATTCACTTTCGTTCAACGACGCTAAAGATTACCATTAATAGTAATATAACGAGATTGAAAAGTATTTTAAGAAGGTTTCGATTAATAAAATGTCAGAATTTGACAGAAAATTCATTACCGACGCGATTACCCGCATGCTTGCACGACGAGAGCATAGCTTTTCAGAAGTTTGCCGCAAGCTTTCCCAAAAAGGCATTGAAAGTGAGGCTTTTATGCCCGTGCTGGAAGCCTTTCGAGAAGCTGATATTCAAAGTGATGAACGCTTTGCTGAAAGTCGTGCCCGCGCTTTGTATATGAAGGGCTCTGGCCCTAGAAAAATCAAACTCGATTTACAGCAATACGGTGTTGATGAAATTGCGGCTGAACGTGCCCTTGATGAAATAGAACCTGATTGGTTCGAAAAAGCGAAATGGGTTAAAGATAAAAAGTTCGGCCCGTTTCAAGAAACCGATTTCAAGCTGCTGATGAAGCAAAAGCAGTTTCTTCAATACCGTGGTTTCTATAGCGAACACATCGAATTTGCCGTTAAGGGTGAATAAAAATCGCATAAAATTCATTTATGCCCTTTATAACGGGTATAAAAGGGCTTATTTATAATGCTAGAGCAGGCTATGGGCTTAACAAAAAAGCGCTAACCATGGTATTGTTGCGCACATCCGTGCGAGGGTATGAAATGCATAAACAACTAGGCGGTTATTAGTAAGGTTAATCTTAGAAAAGTTAATCTAACGATTAATCGGCCAGTAGCATCAATCTCGCACATTCTCATTCAATGTATTAAGGAAGTTAGGTTTTCAATGACATTATCAACTGCTGACTTACGCCAAAAGTTTAAAGATTATTTCAAGAGTCATGGTCACCAGCCTGTGGCTAGCTCGTCTCTCGTACCAGCAGATGATCCAACCCTTCTTTTTACTAACGCGGGAATGAACCAGTTTAAAGATACGTTTTTAGGTGCGGAAAAACGCAGCTACACCCGTGCGGTTTCTTCTCAGCGCTGTGTTCGTGCTGGTGGTAAGCATAACGATTTAGAAAACGTTGGTTATACTGCCCGCCACCATACTTTCTTTGAAATGCTAGGTAACTTCAGCTTTGGTGATTATTTTAAAAAAGAAGCCATTGAGTTTGCGTGGAATTTCTTAACATCAGAAATTGGCCTACCAAAAGAAAAGCTCCTGGTTACCGTGTATTCAGAAGACGAGGAAGCCTTTGATATTTGGGAAAACCACATTGGTGTGCCTAAAGAAAAAATTATTCGCATCAGTACATCAGATAATTTCTGGTCTATGGGTGATACAGGGCCATGTGGTCCGTGTTCAGAAATATTCTACGACCACGGTGACCATATTTGGGGCGGACCTCCAGGAACACCAGAAGAAGACGGTGATCGTTTCATCGAAATCTGGAACCTGGTATTCATGCAGTACAACAAGCAAGCTGATGGCACGATGGAGCCATTGCCTAAGCCTTCTATCGATACCGGTATGGGGCTTGAGCGTATTTCAGCTATCTTGCAAAACGTGCACAGCAACTACGAAATTGATTTGTTCCAAAACCTCATTCAAGCGGCGGCGACAATTGTAGGCACTGAAGATTTAGAGAATAAATCTTTACGTGTTATTGCTGACCACATTCGTTCTTGTAGCTTCTTAATTTGTGATGGTGTGATGCCATCTAACGAAGGCAGAGGCTATGTACTTCGTCGTATTATTCGCCGTGCTGTACGTCATGGTTACCAGTTAGGTGCCAGCGATATTTTCTTCTACAAACTGGCTTCAGCACTTAGCAAAGAAATGGGCGAAGCTTATCCAGAGCTTGTAGACCAACTACCGGTAGTTGAAAAAGTACTACGAGTAGAAGAAGAGCAGTTTAGCAAAACTCTAGCCCGTGGTATGGCAATGCTAAACGACACGCTAGAAACTCTTGAAGGTGACACTATTCCAGGTGACGTGGTGTTTAAGCTTTATGACACTTACGGTTTCCCTACCGACCTCACCAACGATGTTGCCCGTGAACACGACCTTAAAATCGATGTGGAAGGGTTTGAAAGTGCTATGCAGGCACAGCGTGCTCGTGCGCAACAAGCCAGTAACTTTGGTGCTGACTACAACAACACGCTCGCGGTTGACCATACGACATCTTTCACGGGATACAGCGATGTAGAAGGCGAAGCAAACATTGTAGAGCTTATTGCAGATAACGCCTTTTGTGAGCGTTTAGAAGACGGTCAAGAAGGGGTAGTGGTATTAGACCAAACGCCTTTCTACGCTGAAAGCGGTGGTCAGTCGGGTGACAAAGGGGTGCTTCGTGTTGCGAATGGCGAGTTTATCGTTACCGATACTCAAAAAATGGGTAATGCTTTCGCTCACAAAGGAAAAGTAAAAGGCACCATCACAAAAGGTGATCGAGTTACATCTGCTATCGATAATTCAAACCGTGATGCGGTGAAGAAAAACCATAGTGCGACTCATTTACTTCACGCTGCACTTCGCGAAACCTTAGGTGATCATGTCACGCAAAAAGGGTCGTTAGTAGAAGCGCAGCGTATGCGTTTTGACTTCTCTCACTTTGAAGCAGTAACACCCGCGCAGCTTATTCAGGTTGAGCGTAGAGTTAACGAAGAAATTCGAGCTAACCATGAGTTAAAAACCCAACTGATGGACTTAGATGAAGCCAAAGCATCAGGCGCAATGGCGTTATTCGGTGAAAAGTACGATGAGAAAGTACGTGTAGTGACTATGGGGCCCTTCTCTGTAGAGCTATGTGGTGGAACCCATGTTAACCGTACTGGCGATATTGGTTTGTTTAAAATTACCAGCGAAGCGGGCATAGCATCAGGTGTACGCCGTATAGAAGCGATTACCGGTGAGCAGGCGCTATATTATGTTCAAGACCAGCAAGCCACGCTGACAGAGCTGTCTAGTTTGTTAAAAACTGACACGCAAAACTTGGTTGAACGTGTGGCTGCGGTACAGACTCATACTAAAGAACTAGAAAAATCACTCACTTCTGCGACACAAAAACTGGCGAGTCAGCAAGGTGCTGATATGCTTAGTAACGCTATTGAAATAAATGGTGTAAAAGTACTTATAGCTAAGTTAGAAGGTGTTGAAGCGAAATCACTGCGTTCAATGATGGATGATATTAAAAACCGAATTGGCGAAGGCATCGTAGTACTAGGTGTGGCAAGTGAAGATAAGGTGAATCTTATCACTGGGGTGACGAAAAACCTTACCGGTAAAGTGAAAGCAGGAGAACTGGTTAACTTTATCGCTGCGCAAGTTGGCGGAAAGGGAGGAGGTCGCCCTGATATGGCTCAAGCGGGTGGCGATAAGCCAGAGTGTCTAGGCACAGCGTTAGATTCAGTTAACGCTTGGTTAGAAGATAAGCTATAATCAAATCTGAAACTTGCAGTGAGTTTTTGAAGTGACACAGAAACATGGAATCACTGTTGCTACTGTCGGGTCGTGCCGATGAGTGGCGGAGTAATTAAGGATATGTTCAGTATTAAGGAACAGGAGCAAGCGAATGCTTATTTTGACTCGTCGAGTTGGTGAAACACTTATGGTTGGTGATGATGTAACTGTCACTGTTCTAGGTGTTAAAGGGAATCAGGTCCGAATTGGTGTGAATGCACCGAAAGAAGTTTCTGTGCACCGTGAAGAGATTTATATGAGAATTCAAGCTGAGAAAGGTGGACAACCTGGAACGGCTGAGTAATCAAATTTCTGCACAAAAATCGGTCAGCTCATGCTGGCCTTTTTTGTTTTTGGGCCTTTTTTAAAATTAATTTCAAAAAAATTTAGATGTTTTTCGATATTTTTCGATATTTCTTAAAAAAGTTCATTTCGCATTACTGCGTGCAATCTTAAATTAACCCGCTAAAATTTGATTATAACCTAACCAAAACACAGGTTTTTTGTACGAATCGTACAAAATGACAGCGAGTAAACATTTTTATCTAAAAAAGGTTTGACTCCGGCCAGTGAATCCGTAAAATGCGGCACCACTTAAGGAGAGGTGGGTGAGTGGCTGAAACCAGTTCCCTGCTAAGGAACCATACCTAATACTGGTATCGAGGGTTCGAATCCCTCCCTCTCCGCCATTGTTCGTTGATGGTGTGACGGTCAACAAAAGTTTTATTGCGCGTGTGTAGCTCAGCTGGATAGAGTACCTGGCTACGAACCAGGCGGTCGGAGGTTCGAATCCTTCCACACGCGCCACTTCTTTTAAATGCGTCACCTTTGGGGATAACACCTTAAAGTAAAAAAAGTTTACGCGTGTGTAGCTCAGCTGGATAGAGTACCTGGCTACGAACCAGGCGGTCGGAGGTTCGAATCCTTCCACACGCGCCATATAAAAAAACCCACCATCTGGTGGGTTTTTTTATGCCTGACATTTAGTTTCTTTCTGTATATTTAGCTTTTTAGGCCCTGACTCGTTAACCTTTAGCCTTTGAAAGGTCAGCGCAGTACCGTTTTAGTTAACTGCTTTCGCTGCTTAACTTTCCCATCTTGTTAATATAAATACCCACTTACACTTCTCTTATCGGGTTTTCTCGTTATACCTCTTCCAATGAGTGTATTTCGTTTTTCCTTTCCTGAAGAGTTTGAAAAAATATTTAGACATAATGCATAAAAAGCATGAATTTTTGATGATTTTCGCATAAATGGCTGGTTTTATGCATTACTGGCGCTTTTCTGGTTGTGTTTTATAAATGAGCGTGATACTTATTCCTCATCAAAATATTTGAGGATTCGCCATGGGATCAGAATCAGTTAGCAGTTTGCTGCTTGAAGCCGGCTCACTGATGCTAATAGGAATGGTATTTGTTTTTTCATTCTTAGCATTGTTAATCGTTGGAATTCACCTAATTGCAAAATTTTGTGAAGCATTTCCGGGCGAAACCGCACCGCAGTACGCTGCACCCCGAAGAAAAGCGGTTCAAGCTGGTGTCGATGGTAACGTTGTTGCTGCTATCACCGCTGCTGTTCATACTCATCGTCAAACCAATAAAAATTAATTAAACAAATCATTCAGGAGTTACCATGTCTAAGCCACTGGCCTTAACCGAGCTAGTCTTGCGTGATGCCCATCAATCGCTGCTTGCTACGCGTATGCGTATAGAAGATATGCTGCCTATTGCCGAAAAACTTGATAAAGCAGGTTTTTGGTCTGTTGAATCTTGGGGCGGGGCGACATTTGATTCCTGTATTCGCTATTTAGGGGAAGATCCTTGGGATCGCATTCGCCAGCTTAAAGCGGCAATGCCAAACACGAAGCAACAGATGTTGTTGCGTGGTCAAAATTTATTAGGCTATCGCCATTACGCTGATGATGTAGTGACACGCTTTGTTGAGCGTGCACATGAAAACGGGGTTGATGTATTTCGTATCTTCGACGCCATGAACGATATGCGTAATCTGAAAACGGCGATTAAAGCCACCGTCGACAGCGGTGCTCATGCGCAAGGTACAATCTCTTACACCGTGAGCCCAGTGCACAACCTTCAGCTTTGGCTAGATATGGCCAAGCAACTTGAAGATATGGGTGTTCACTCTATTTGCGTAAAAGATATGGCGGGGCTGTTAAAGCCTTACGACTGTGAAGCCCTAATTACGGGTTTGAAAGAAACCGTCAATGTGCCTATTGCTATGCAGTGTCATGCCACTACAGGGTTAAGCACGGCGACTTACCAAAAAGCCATTGATGCTGGCATCGACATGCTTGATACAGCCATCTCTTCAATGAGTATGACGTATGGTCACACCGCAACTGAAACCATGGTGTCTATTGTTGAGGGCACAGAACGAGATACGGGTATGTCATTACCGGATCTCGAAGAAATCGCTGGCTACTTCCGTGGCGTGCGCAAAAAATACAGTAAATTTGAAGGTAGCTTGAAAGGGGTTGATGCCCGTATCTTACTAGCTCAAGTGCCTGGCGGCATGTTGACCAACATGGAAAGCCAGTTAAAAGAGCAAGGCGCTGAAGATAAGTTTGAAGAAGTACTAAAAGAAATTCCTCGCGTACGTGAAGATTTAGGCTTTATTCCTTTGGTTACTCCAACGTCACAAATTGTGGGTACGCAGTCTGTATTAAACGTACTTACTGGTGAGCGTTATAAGAGCATCACCAAAGAAACGGCGGGTGTCCTTAAGGGCGAATATGGTGCTACGGCTGCACCAGTGAACAAAGAATTGCAAGACCGTGTGCTAGATGGTGGGCAACCCATTACTTGTCGTCCGGCAGATAATATTGCGCCTGAACTAGACAGCCTTGAAACAGAGCTGACTAAGTTAGCATCAGAGAAAAGTATTACGCTATCAGATGCTAAGATTGACGATGTGCTTACCTATGCCTTGTTCCCACAAATTGGTCTGAAGTTCCTTGAGAATCGTGGCAACCCTGACGCATTTGAACCTGCGCCTGGCACTGAAGCTGATGTAGCATCAAGTGCACCAGCGGCTACGCCTGTTTCAGCTACCGGCGCACCAGCGGCATACGATGTAAAAGTTGAAGGCAAGGTATACCATGTTGAAGTAGCAGCATCAGGGGAGTTATCTAGCATAACCCCAAGTCAGCCATCTACAGCAGCGCCAGCGGCTCAGCCGGCATCCTCATCCAGTAATGAAAGTGCACAAAGCATTAACGCACCGTTAGCCGGTAATGTGTTCAAAATACTAGTGCGTGCTGGCGATGTAGTGAATGAAGGTGATGTGGTGATTATTTTAGAAGCCATGAAAATGGAAACTGAAATTCGCTCTGCTGTTTCCGGTACCGTTAGTGAAGTACTTGTGGGTGAAGGCGATGCCGTAGCCAGTGCTCAACCACTTATTGCGCTGGGGTAATTCATGGATAAGTTGATGGTGCTGTGGGACAGCACTGCACTGGCGCATTTTGAGTCAGGCCAGTTAATCATGATGGCAGTAGGTTTCCTGTTGCTATTCTTAGCGATTGTGAAAAAGTTTGAACCGCTGTTGTTAATCCCTATTGGGTTTGGTGCATTGTTAACCAATATCCCATTAGCAGGATTTTCAGAAGCGGGAGGATTACTCCATTACATTTATGCTATCGGTATAGACACTGGGGTTTTTCCGCTGCTTATCTTTATGGGCGTGGGCGCAATGACGGACTTCAGTGCCCTAATTGCTAATCCTAGAATGTTGTTGTTAGGAGCCGCAGCGCAGTTTGGTATTTTTGCGACCTTGTTCGGTGCTATTGCACTCAACATGATCCCTGGTTTTGAGTTCACTCTCAAAGATGCCAGCGCGATTGCTATTATTGGTGGTGCTGATGGCCCTACGGCTATCTTTCTAGCCTCTCGATTAGCGCCCGATTTATTAGGTGCAATTGCGGTAGCAGCTTATTCATACATGGCGCTGGTACCTATTATTCAGCCTCCAATTATGAAAGCGTTAACCAGCAAAGAAGAACGCACCATAGAAATGGCGCAATTACGCCCTGTATCGCAACGTGAGAAGATTATCTTTCCACTGGCTACACTATTCCTAACTATCTTGTTTTTGCCTTCAGCAACGCCTCTAGTGGGTATGTTTTGCTTTGGTAACTTACTGAAAGAGTGTGGTGTAGTAGATAGGCTTAGCAAAACAGCACAAAACGAGCTGATTAACATTGTTACTATTTTCTTAGGGCTAGCAGTAGGTTCAAAGCTATCTGCAGACAAATTTTTAACCGTTGAAACCTTGGGTATTCTTGGTTTAGGTGCAGTAGCGTTCGCTATTGGTACTGCAACTGGCGTGTTAATGGCTAAGTTAATGAGCCGTATGAGTGGTGGAAAGATAAACCCACTGATTGGTGCCGCTGGTGTATCGGCAGTACCAATGGCTGCAAGGGTTGTGAATAAGGTTGGACTTGAAGCTAACCCTCATAACTTTCTACTTATGCATGCCATGGGGCCGAATGTAGCTGGAGTACTTGGATCAGCAGTTGCCGCGGGTATCTTGCTGGCGCTAGTAGGCTAATACGTTAGCCAATTTATTTAATTGGCGACAGGGCGAGGAGTAGTAAACTCGCTTATATAAAAAGCAAAATGCGGCCTCTTCACTAGGCCGCATTTTTTGTTTTTGCATAAAGCACAATGTAAAAAGCGTTATAAAAAATGACGTCAGAATCGCTGCATAAGGTAACGTCAAAATCGTTTCAAGGGTAGCTTCAAATCAATTACCAAGCACCTTTAAATTACCAAGCATCTTTAAATTAATCTTAGCTAACTGATAGTATTGCTCGTAATTAACGACTGGTAGGCCAAAATAAGCTTTTTAGTAATCGTATGCTCCGGCCAACGAAAAATCGTTTCGGTTTTTCCTTCTTCTACAATATTGCCATTTTCCATCACAATAACCCGATCGGCGATATGTCGAACTATTCCCAAGTTATGGCTAATGAAAATAAACGCCAACCCCATTTCTTGTTGTAGCTTCAAAATAAGATTTACCGTTTGAGAGCGTATTGACGGATCAAGAGCCGCAAACGGTTCATCAGCAATAAGTACTTTCGGTTTTAATATTATGGCGCGAGCGAGGGATACACGCTGCTGTTGGCCATCAGATAACATATGACGATAGAAATAATAATGCTCGCGTAACAAGCCCACTTTTGTCAGCATTTCTTCAATAAGAGATTTACGTTCCGCTTCCGTTAAATCTGTATTTAAGCGAAGGGGTTCGTCGAGTACTTTTCCTACTGGCACAGAAGGGTTCATCGACTCACTACTGTGTTGCAATATCATGCGAATGTCATGGGTGCGTTTTTGCTGATTGTTGTGCTGGTTATATTTCGCTAAATATTTGTGGCTATTAAGCTCAATAACCCCTTCATCAGCAGGAATAGCGCCTACCAGTAATTTAGCTAACAATGATTTACCTGCGCGGTTTTCACCAATAATCGCAATGGTTTCACCACGCTGCACAGTCAGATCGATAGGCCCCAATTCAAATATTTCCGGCTTCTTTAGCCAACGTTTCTTATCGTTATGCCTAAACGTTAATCCATCTACCTGCATAATGTCTGTCATAACTTCTCCATATGCAGCGGGTAGTGGCAGTTATAGGTATGGTCGTGAATATGCCTTACCGCAGGTCTGGAAACACAGGCACGTTGTGCGCGAGGGCAGCGTGGGCCTAACCGGCACCCAATAGGTAAATGCTGCAACGTAGGAATAGAGCCACCTAATGTCGGCAATTGTGATTTTGGTGGTAAATCTTTTCTGAAGCTTGGTGCGCTGTCCAACAATGCTTTGGTGTACGGGTGAAGCGGGCGTTTTTTAATATGCTTCATTTTACCCGATTCTACTGTTTGTCCCGCGTAAAGTACCGTCATAGAGTGCGACATACTGGCAATAGCCAACAAGTCATGGCTTACAAATAAAATACTTAACGAACGGGTTTGGTTTAAACGGGTAAATAACTTAAGGATCTGCGTTTTAGTGGTTGGTTCCATCCCACGGGTGGGATCATCTGCAATTAACAGTTTCGGCTGAGACACCAAGGCCATGGCTATCATGAACTTTTGGCCTATATCGCTTGGAATTTGGTGAGGATAAGCATTTAAATAATGCCTGTGCTGCTTTATTCCCACCTTGTGTACTGTACTGATGGCGATGCGTTTTCTGTGCTGTGCCCGTTGCCAAAACCAGTAACCTTCTACAAACTCGTCGGGAATACTTTCTTCAAGCTGCTCACCTAAAGTGGCAGAAGGGTCTAAGCTGGTTTGTGGGTTTTGAAATACCACGGCAATGTCTCGGCGCATCACTTCACGGCGCTGATATTTTGACATGCTTAGTAAATTTTCGCCTTTCCAGCTCATGCGATCTGCGGTCATTCTCCACTGCGAGGGCAGGGCACCACAAATAGCAGATACAATTAAACTTTTTCCCGAACCAGATTCACCTACAAGGGCTCGTATTTCACCTGTATTAACGGTTAAGTTAACCTTATCTAACGCCTTAATGGTGGTGTCGCCAGCGACCATTTCTAGGGTTAAATTTTTAATATCTAGCATAGGCATGTTAGTGGCTCACTCTTTTTCTGAGTGCAGAACGTAGGCCGTCCCCCACAATATTTATCGACAACACCAATAAGAAAATAGCAATGCCAGGCAATGCTACATTCCAAGGTGCTAGGTAGGCCACATCAAGACCATCGCCCAAAATAGCCCCAAGTTCAGCGAGTGGTGATTGTGCACCTAAATTCAAAAAGCCTAATGCAGACACATCAATCACCGCAATCGATAATGCCACAGTACCTTGCACCACAAGCATTTCTGTCATGTTAGGAAGAATAGAGTGCACGAACAATTGCCATCTATTTGCGCCGTCTAATTTCGACGCCATAATATATTCTTTTTTCATTTCAGCTCGCACAAAGGTGCGTGTACGGTGAACAAATTGTGGAATGAGCGCAAGGGTAATAGCCCACATACTATTCACCAACCCTGTTCCAAGAATCGCCACGATAATAATAGCAATCAACAGGGTTGGAATAGCCATTAAAGCGTCCAGTAAGTGGTTCACAATACTTGAACGCACGCCCCGCAACATGCCTGCAAATGTACCTATGCTTACGCCAATCAGCATGGCTAGCACTACCATTAGAAATCCCGATCCTAACGTAGTGCGACAGCCGTAAATAATACGAGAGAAAACATCTCGGCCGAGGGGATCGGTGCCAAATAAATGGGTTATTGAGCCGCTGCTTTCCCAACTTGGGGGAATAAGTAACGCATCGATATTCTGTTCCGCAGGGTTGTAGGGCGACACCACCGGTGCGAACAGCGAAAAGATGATAAAGAAGCCAAGCAAAATAAGACCAACAATGGCAATGTGGCTGCCACGGAAAGCTGCCCAAGTGCGTTGCCAGGGAGATGGATGAAACTCCTCTTCGTATAAACTAAACTGTGGCACGTTCGTACTTTTCTCGGCTAGGATCGATAATGCGATTAAACAAGTCGACCATAATAGTTAACGTAATAACGAGGGTTGATACCGCCAACATTCCTACTCGAAGCGCAGGGAAGTCTCGTTGATAAATTGCTTGAATTAACCAGCTACCAATCCCAGGCCATGAAAATAAGGTTTCTACTATCATGGCATTGGTGATGAGCGTGGTAATTTGGATTGCCATTAAAGGCAAAATAGGCAGCAACGCGTTACGTAATACATGCCTAAAGAAAATCTGCCATTCAGATACACCTCTAGAGCGCGCAGCCACAATATACGGGCGGTGAATAACATCAATAACCGAGCGACGCGTAATTCGCACCATTGAAGCGGTTGTTATTGCCCCAATTGCCAGCGTAGGCAATGCAAGGTGTGAAATAGCATCACGGTAGGCTAACCCATGGTCAATACCCTCTGCCAGCATAATATCAATAAGCACGAAGCCGGTAACCGGTTCAATATCGAACAATAAACTAATCCGACCCGACAAAGGCGCAATATCAAGGTGTAAGCTAAAAAACAGAATTAGAATAAGTGCCAACCAGAAAACAGGAAACGAATAGGTGGTAATGCTTAAAGCATTAATGGTGTGGTCGGTAGTAGAGTAACTTTTCAGCCCTGCGTAATATCCCAATGGGATGCCAATGAAAAGCGCCATCAGCATCGCATAAGTGCTTAGCTCGATAGTGGCGGGCATGGCGATGCCAATTTCTTCTCGAAGGGGCAATCCTGACGCTAGGCTGTAACCCCAATCACCTTGTAGTAACGACGATAAATAGTAAAAAAACTGTACAATATAGGGTTGGTCTAGGCGAAATTGGCGCATAAGCGCCTCACGCTGAATCTCATTCTGCGGCACAATGCCGGTAAGGTTTTCTAGTACATCACCGGGAAACAGATACACCAGCGAGAATGACATGGCGGTTAATACCAAAAGGGTTAAGATAAATAACACACCGTATCGCGATAATATTTGAATCACAGTGATTTACCTACTCCGCCAAATCTAACGCCGCCAAAGGGGTTAATTGTCATGCCCTCAAGTTCATTTCTATAGGCTTGATAACGAAAGGCGTGGGCAATAGGCACCAATGGCAATCGTTCGTAAAGCAGTCTATTGACTTGCTGATAGATTAAGCGCCTGGCTTCAAGGTCTTCTGTCTGTAAGGCTTTATCTAAAAGTTCGTCATAATCGCTATCACACCACATGGCGCGATTAGTGCCAGAGGGAATAGCGCCACAACTAAGTAATGGTCGATAAAAGTTATCAGGGTCGCCATTGTCTGCAGACCAGCCTATTAGAACTGAGTCGTGTAGCCCTTCTTGCAAGTGACGTCTAAACGTTGCCCAGTCGTAACTAACAATTGTGGCGGTAACGCCCACTTCACGTAAATATCGTTGAATAAGCTCTGCCATCTTAGCGGCATTAGGATTATAAGCACGTTCAATGGGCATAGCCCATATGGTCATAGTAAACCCAGGCTCCACGCCCGCATTTTCAAGTAGCTTTCTCGCTAGCACAGGATTGTAAGCCGTATCATCTGCATCATTTTGAAAGGCCCAGCTAGCGGCGGGTAGCAGTGTTTTTGCGCGGGTAGCACTGTCGAAGTAGACCGCTTCTAATAAGGTGTTTTTGTCGATAGCCGCGGCTAGAGCACGCCTAACATCAGGGTTGTCGAAGGGAGGGCGCTGGGTATTAAATGCCCAAAAGCCTACATTCAAACCTGGCTTTTCAGCCAGTAATAAATCGTCGCGGGAACGGATAATTTCTAATTCCGTTTGGGCAGGAAAAGCCGTAGCGTCACATTCACCAGTCATTAATTTAGCCAAACGCAACGAGCTCTTCGGCGTGATGTCATAAATTAAGCGTTCAGCATTATCTTGCTCGCCCCAATAGGTTTGGTGACGCTGGTAGCGAATATAGTGATCTTTACGGTAGTTTTCGAATTTGAATGGGCCTGTACCAATAGGGTATTGGTCCATTCGATTGGGCAAGCCTTGTTGTAACAACGCTTCACCGTACTCTTGTGACAACATCACCGAAAAGTCAGTAGCTAAGTTAGCTAAAAAAGAACTGTCTCGACGTTTTAAATTTATCTCTACTCGGTATCCGTTTAACCGCTCAACTGAAGCGATATTTTGAGCAAGCCCCAAACTTTCAAAATACGGGTAACGGCCGCCAGACACGTAATGGTATGGGTGCGAGGTAAGTCGCCATCTATCAATACTAAAAATGACATCATCAGCATTGAAATTTCGGCTAGGGGTGAAATAGCTGGTGGTATGAAACTCTACGTCTTTTCTCAGTTGAAAAGTGTAGGTTAAGCCGTCATCAGACACTAACCAGCTACTGGCCACACTAGGTATAATACGGCCAGAATCTGGATCGAAATCTAGCAATCTGTCATACAATTGATGCGATGACGCATCGGTTGTGGTGCTAGACGTATCTAACTGAGGGTTAAAGGTAACGGGGTTGCTTTCAGAGCAATACACTAAACCGCTATTATAAAATGCATGTTCATCTTGTTTTGAACAGGCAGCTACCAGCATTACCATAACAACAGTAAAGGCAGCATAAAAAAGCGGTTTTACGGGCATTTAGTTAGCACTCCATCGATTCAGGTGAAGAGTCTAACAGGTTGTATTTTTTTAGATAACCTCGAAGTTGATGATAAGTGAGACTAAGTTTCTCAGCAGTCTTTTTCTGGTTGAATTGGCTGTCGGATAACGCTTGCTTAATCATATCAATTTCGTATTGCTGAGAGCGGTCTTTTAAATCAATTGGGTATTCTACCGTATCGGGCTTTAACGAGGGTAACACCGCCGAGGGTGAATTCGCAGCAGCTTCACTATTGTTGGCGTTATTTTTAGCGATGTTCTCTACATTGGCCGCTACTGTATTGGACGGCATTGTATTGGAAGCTAACGTCGACTCGGCTTCAGACGTACTCGAGGTTCTGTCGTTTGTTTTAATACGAGAGGTGGGTCTAAATAAAGATTCAAACGGGTCTAGAACAATATCGTGTACGGGCAAATGTGGGTTGTTCGTTCTATAAACCGCACGTTCAACCACGTTTTTAAGCTCTCGAATATTCCCTGGCCAATCGTAATCAAGCAAGGTGCGTTTTGCTTTTTCAGTAAAGCCGCTAAAAAGCTCCATTTCCATTTCTCTTGCCATGCTAATGGCAAAGTTCTCAGCAAGCATCATGATATCATCACGTCGCTCTCTTAAAGGAGGGATGGTAATAACATCGAAAGCGAGCCTGTCGAGTAAGTCAGCACGAAATTCGCCCGCGTCAGCCAATGCAGGTAAATCTTCATTTGTAGCCGCTACCAAGCGTACATCGGTTTTAACGGTTTTATTACCGCCTACCCGTTCAAATTCGCCGTATTCCACTACCCGCAATAACTTTTCTTGGATTAAACCAGACGTGTTCGCCAGCTCATCAAGAAACAAGGTGCCATTGTGGGCAATCTCAAAACGTCCTTCTCGGCGTTTTGCTGCGCCAGTAAATGCGCCTGCTTCATAACCAAATAACTCACTTTCCAATAAGCTTTCGTTAAGTGCGGCACAATTGAGTTTGACGTAATTTTGATCCCAGCGCTTAGACAGAAAGTGTAAACGTGCTGCAATAAGCTCTTTACCGGTTCCGCGCTCACCAATAACCAATACGGGTTTATCTAGTGGTGCTATTTGTGAAATTTGCTCAAGCACTTCTAAAAAACTATTCGCTTGGCCTAGCAAATTATCCTGCTGACGATACCTACTCATTAAATCCCTCAAATATTAGTCATTTCGACCAATTAATAGTGTAGAGTAAAAAAACTTGTTGTTCGAGCATTATTTAAACTAAACGAATATCTTTTAAAATTATCAAGTTAGGGTAATTTGAAAAACTGGCAAGCATATTGAATAGTCTTATTACAAGTTTATCTTGGTACAACCAGTTTTCGACTATGAGGTAATTATTATGGGTATCTTCTCGCGTTTCACTGACATTGTGAATTCGAATATTAATGCGCTTTTAGATAAAGCGGAAGATCCGGAGAAAATGGTCCGGTTGATTATTCAGGAAATGGAAGACACATTAGTAGAGGTGCGCTCAGCATCGGCTAAAACGTTGGCGAACAAAAAGGAAATTGTAAGCCAAATTAATAAATATGAAGCAGACGCTAACGATTGGCAGGCGAAAGCGGAACTTGCATTAAGTAAAGACCGTGATGATTTAGCCCGCGCAGCATTGCAAGAAAAAAAGAAATCAGCAGAAGCTGCTGAAACATTGAATAACGAGCTAACGGTTGTTGAACAGCAAATTAGCAAGCTTCAGGATGAAATTGGTCAGCTTCAAGACAAGCTAGCTGATGCGAAGAGTCGTCAAAAAACGATTATTATGCGTCAGAAAACAGCGAGTTCACGCTTAGAAGTGAAACGCACGTTAGATAGCACAAAAGTAGATTCAGCAATGGGGCGCTTTGAACAATACGAGCGTAAGATTGACGATTTAGAGTCGCAGGTAGATGCTTACGACTTAGGTAAGAAAACCTTAAATGATGAATTTGCAGAATTAGAAACTGGCGATAAGATAGACGAAGAGCTAGCTGCGCTTAAAGCAAGAGTGAAAGGTGACACAAGTTCATCTTCAACATCAGAATAATAATTATAGGTAGCCTGCTGAAGCATTAGATTTTTAGTGTTAGTGCACTAGGCAGGCTAATCGGGGTTTATTGGAGGTATTTACAATGGATGAAGGTATCATTGCAATGTTGGTAATGCCCTTAGTCATCTTTATGATTTTTGTGGCGCCGATTTGGTTAATTTTGCATTACCGAAGCAAAAAACAAGTTAATCAAGGTTTGAGTGTTGAAGAACAAGCTTCACTACAATCACTTGCTGAACAAGCTGAAAAAATGAGTGACAGAATTCAAACCCTTGAAGCTATTTTAGATAGCGAAGCTCCAGAGTGGAGGAATCGCGCATGAGAAACGGCAAGCAGTTATACCGAGATACAGACAACGCAAGAATAGCGGGTGTATGTTCAGGAATAGCGCACTACTTTGGTTTAGAAACATGGTTGGTGCGAATTCTAGCGGTGACAGGCTTTTTCTTACTTGCGGGTCCATTCATGTTTGTTGCTTACATAGCGGGCTGGTTCATTTTGGATAAGAAGCCTTTAGGTGACGCTCCAGAAGAACAAACCACTGTACATCAAAGTCGCGGCAAGGGATGGAAAAACACAAGTTCTCCATCAAGCAATAGTCGTCATAAGGTCGAAGTGAAAACCAAAGTTTGGCAGGCTGGTGAGCCACCTAAACAGGCTTTTCACGATATTCGTAATCGCTTTCAAAAATCTGAAATACGACTACGCAAGATGGAAACGTATGTGACCTCAAGAGAATTTGAGCTTAACCGAGAAATCAGTAGATTATAGTTAAGTGTCTTTGAAACACATTCGCTAGCAACTCCCCGATAAAACCAAAGCCGCTCTTTTTTAAGAGCGGTTTTTGTATGTAAAGCATCGAGTTAAGTATATTTGTAAATAAGTTGTTACGGCTTGGCTGCGTAACAAGAATAGGTAAACACTTCCTGTTAGCGCGCTTTTCATTAGACTATTTGGCAGAAGTCAGTCACTGAATATGTCGAAAGTAGTTATGGCAAAATCTAGCGTTTATCAATCAAAAACCTCAGACAGCAAAGGCGTTATAAGCTGGTCAGAAGAAGAAAATCAAATCTGGGCAGCCTTGTACGCGAGGCAACTTCCGTTATTGAAAACCCGGGCCTGCGAACAATATATGGAAGGGTTGTCGTTACTGGCACTGCCTGATGATCGCATCCCTCAGCTACCGGATATCGATAAAGTACTGTTAGCACAAACCGGGTGGAAAACCGCCGAAGTTCCCGCCCTCATCAATTTTGGTGAATTTTTTAGATTATTAGCCAACAAGCAATTTCCTGTTGCAACCTTCATTCGCTCGAAAGGTGAATTTGATTACCTACAAGAGCCGGATATTTTTCATGAGGTTTTCGGTCATTGTCCTTTGCTAACGAATCCTGCTTTCGCGCACTTTACTCATACCTACGGAAAACTCGGCTTAGCGGCGAGCAAAGAAGACCGAATCTATCTAGCACGACTTTATTGGTTCACGGTTGAGTTTGGGTTAGTTCGAAGTAAAGCAAACCCAGAAAAACTGGAAATTTATGGTGGTGGTATATTGTCTTCCCCGGGTGAAACGCTTTATGCATTAGATAGCAACGAGGCAATCAGAAAACCGCTTACAGCGACAGATGCGTTACGCACACCCTATAGAATTGATATCATGCAGCCCTTGTATTACGTACTTCCTGACTTTGATTATCTGTTCGAGTTGGCTGATATGGATATTATGAGCCTAGTGAATAAAGCGAAAGGGCTTGGGCTATATCCGGCCTTATTTGACGCCAAAAAGCAGGCTTAAGTTAACATTATGTTACAGCGTGGCGTGTTTGGGGGAAACGTTTTCACACCTCACGCTGCGCGGAACCGCTTTAAATACCAGTCTTCCAAGGTGATAATTTGACATAATTAACTTGTTATCTTTTTGTAAAAGTGTGATATTGTGTACATATAAGTTTACAAGAGATGTGAAGTCACACCCATGCGATTAGAAATCAGTTGTCAGGACAGACTGGGTATTACTCAAGATGTGTTGGATATCCTCGTTACCCATGAAATCGATCTAAGAGGTATTGAGATTGATGAGACAGGTAAAATTTTTCTTAATTTTCCCAATATTGAATTTGCAGACTTCCAGCATTTAATGCCGAAAATTCGTCGCATTGACGGTATTTCTGATGTGAAAACTACGCATTTTATGCCAAGTGAAAGAGAGAAAACCCAGCTTTCTGCCATACTGCGCACGCTTCCCGATCCGGTATTTTCCATTGATGCTCGTGGACAAATCTTATTGTGCAATGAAGCGGTAACCTCTGGGTTAGAACAAAGTGCCCACGATGTTGAAGGCGTAGAAATAGGTGAAGTAGTGAAGGGCTTTAACTTCACTCGCTGGATGGATGGCAAGCTGCCTCGAGCTCAGTCTTCTAAAGTAAAGTTTATCCAACAAGACTATGTAGCTGACATGTTACCCATCACAGTACCTGACGGTGACAACAACATTATTATGGCCGGAGCAGTGGTCATTTTAAAATCGGAAATGCGCTTAGGCCAACAGTTTAGTGTGTTTCATCAATCTCCCACTGACAGCTTTGATAGATTCGTAGTGGAATCTCAGGCCATGAAACGCGTAGTAAGTGAAGCAAAGCGTATTGCTGATCTTGATGCACCAGTGCTTATTTTCGGTGAAACAGGCACAGGTAAAGAAATGATTGCCCGTGCGTGTCATCAATCTAGTCGCCGCAGTGAGGGGGCTTTTTTAGCGCTCAATTGTGCATCACTACCTGACAGTGTGGCGGAAACCGAATTATTTGGTTACGCACAAGGTGCTTTCAATCAACCGAATGCTAAAGAAGGGCTACTAGAACAAGCGAGAGGCGGTACGCTGCTGCTTGATGAAATTGCAGATATGAGTTCTCAGCTACAAGCTAAACTGCTCCGGGTATTGGAAGATGGCGAGTTTAGGCGAGTAGGCGATGCAGAACCTGTTACGGTAGATGTTCGATTCATTTGCACTACTTGTCGCGACCTAGGGCAACTAGTAGAAGAAGGGCGTTTTCGAAAAGAATTATATTACCGCTTAAATGTTCTGAGCTTAGTGATGCCATCGTTAAAAGAACGCCGCCACGATATTGTACCTCTAGCAGAATCCTTTATTGCGCAGCACAGCACAAAGTTAGGCCGTAGGCCGGCTAAATTGAGTAAGTCCTGCGTTGATTTTCTGCAACAATATCCTTGGCCGGGCAATGTCCGTCAGTTGCAAAATGCGTTGTTCAGAGCGCTGTCTTTGCTAGACGGCAAGGAAATAACCAAAGAAGATATCCAGCTTCCTAGTTGTGCTCCTAGTGTGACCTTTATTGACGAAAACTTTGAAGGTACGTTAGACGATGAAGTGAAGAAATTTGAAAAAGATTTACTGAAGCGGCTTTATCCTTTCTACCCTAGTACTCGTCAATTGGCGAGAAAGTTGGGATTAAGTCATACCGCGATTGCGAATAAATTACGTGAGTACGGTATAAATAAAGCATCAATAAAAATGTAGGTTTCACTGTTTCGTTAAATTTACGTTGCCTTGCTTAACCAATAAGGGCGGTACTTCAATAGGAAGTGCCGCCTTTTTTTGTACAACCAAGCTTACAGTGAAAATTATTGTCGTGTGCTCCCGACTTTTCATCTTGATGCGGGTGATGCATAAAGAATAATAAATGTTACATACGCAAAAGCGCTGATCACAGTAAGGATCCAATTTATGAAACTAGCTACTTATAAGAACGATAGCCGAGACGGCCGTTTGATGTTGGTATCTAAAGATTTAACGCGTACCTGTTCAGTAGAAGATATTGCTCACACTATGCAACAAGCACTGGATAGCTGGCAGGTCACTGCGCCACAGCTACATATGCGCTACGAACAACTTAATAATGGGGTAATAGAAAGTATTGAATTTGATGCTACCCGCTGTGAATCGCCTTTACCGCGCGCTTATCAATGGGCTGATGGCAGTGCGTATGTGAACCATGTTGAGCTAGTAAGAAAAGCACGAGGCGCTGAAATTCCTGAAAGTTTCTGGAGTGACCCACTCATGTATCAAGGGGGATCTGACGATTTTATCGGTCCCCGTGATGATATTATTTTGCCCTGCGATGAGTGGGGCATTGATTTTGAAGGTGAGGTTGCCGTTGTTACTGACGATGTTCCTATGGCCTGTACTGATGCTCAAGCGGCAGAACGCATTAGATTAGTGATGCTTGTGAATGATGTATCCCTAAGAGGGTTAATTCCAGGCGAGTTGGCGAAAGGGTTTGGGTTCTTCCAGTCAAAACCGGCCTCTAGCTTTTCACCCGTGGCGGTAACGCCTGATGAACTCGGGGATGCGTGGGAGCAAGAAAAAGTGCATTTACCGCTTCGTTCCACCTACAACGGCGAGTTGTTTGGTAAACCACAGGCAGGCGAAGACATGACATTTAGCTTCGCAAAGCTGGTGTCACATGCTGCTAAGAGTCGTAATTTAGGCGCTGGTACCATTATTGGTTCCGGTACCGTATCGAACAAACAAGGTACTGACCATGGCTCAGCCATCGCTGAGGGGGGGCTTGGCTACTCGTGTATTGCTGAAGTGCGCATGATTGAAACCATCAGAGACGGTAAGCCCTCTACACCGTTTATGCAATTTGGCGATCGAATTAGAATAGAAATGTTTGATAGTAACGGGCAAAGTATTTTCGGTGCCATCGAGCAGCAGGTTAAGCCTTTAAGCTAAACCCATTTAATGCAAGCTGAGGAGGGGGGCATGCGCCGCCCTTTGCAAATTACGCTATGATTATAATAAGTAGCACAACACACACGTAAGGCGGCGGTGAGTTATGAGTTTAACTTTATATGGTTATTGGCGCTCAACGGCGTCTTACAGAGTAAGAATTGCACTTAATTTAAAAGGTGTAGAGTACCAATATATGCCAGTGCACCTTGTGAATGAAGGTGGCCAGCAGCACAGTGCACCCTATAAGCAGTTAAACCCCGCTCAGCTAGTGCCCACTTTGGTTGACGATGATGAAGATATTATTCTTAATCAGTCTTTAGCCATTATCGAATACTTAGATGAACGTTTTCCCTCTCCGTATCAGTTAATACCATCGCATAAGACAGAGCGGGCAAGGGTAAGGGCGCTGGCTCAAGATATTGCATGCGACACCCAACCTCTAAGTAACCTACGTGTACTCAATCAACTTAAAAGTGAATATAGTGCTGAACAAGAAAGTGTGAATAAATGGGCAGCGCATTGGATAACGCTGAGCTTCGATGCCATTGAAAAGCGGCTACAAACCCAAGCGGGGAAGTATTGCTTTGACTTTGACGTGACCATGGCTGATTTGTGTTTAGTTCCACAAGTGTATAACGCGCATCGCTTTAATGTGGATATGACACGATATCCGCTTATTCAGAAAATAACAGACAACTGCAATGCACTACCGGCTTTTGAAAAAGCCCTGCCTGAGAAACAGATTGATAGCGTGCTTTAATAACGTAAGAAAGAAGGGCAGTCGATAGGCAGCAGGGCGTAGGTTTCAATGAAACCTACTGTCGTTTGATAGGCAGCTCTGTGGTGTTCTTCACTTGTTTTAACGCGAAGGTGGAGCTGACATGATCAACCAAGGGAAGATGAGTAAGCTTCGTTTTCAGTAAAAATTCATATTCTTCAATACTTTCCACAATCACTTTAAGCAAATAGTCTTTCTCGCCGCTGGTGGTGTGGCACTCAACAATTTCATCAATACTTTGTACTGCATTTTCAAAATCGGTAAGGGAGTCACCATCATGATTTTTAAGGGTGACATAAATAAAAACCGACACCCCAAGGTTCAACTTTTTACTGTTTAATAAGGTAACTTTACCGATGATAATACCATCGGCTTCCATCCTTTTTACTCGTCGCCAACATGGGGTATGGGAAAGCCCCACCTTCTGACTCAACTCAGCCATAGAGACAGTGGCATCTTGTTGAAGTACTCGTAAAATCTCACGATCGAATTTATCTAATTTCATTGAACGCAGCTTCCGTCGTTTTTATGATGTTTATTATATAGAAAAATAAATTCTAGGATAGATATCCTAGAAAAATAGTATTCATACTTTGTGTATTTCACTTTACGAGAGTGGGTTAATAACTTAGCAAGGCGTGTCCTCTGGTGGTTGGGCTACACTTGGGCAAAATCCATCACATTATTAATAGGGAAAGTATGTCGGTTTTCGATCACATAGAGTTTGATAATCACGAGCATGTCGCTTTTTATCACGATAAAGAAGCAGGCTTAAGTGCCATTATTGCCATTCATAATACAAACTTAGGCCCAGCATTGGGTGGTTGTAGAATGTGGCCCTATGTAAGTAGTGCAGAAGCACTAACCGATGTACTCCGCCTTTCTAAAGGAATGACCTACAAAGCCGCCATGGCCAATATCGCATTAGGCGGTGGTAAGTCAGTGATTATCGGCGATCCTCGCAAACAAAAAACGCCGGCAATGATGGAAGCTATGGGGAAATTTGTTGATTCATTGGGCGGCAAATATTTTACCGCAGAAGACTCGGGCATTTCAGTTACCGATTTACAAACCATGGCGACTCAATCTGACTACATTGCTGGGGTAAATGCGCAATATCATTACGCTGACGAACAGCCAGACGGTAATCCAGCACCATCTACCGCTTATGGTGTGTTTGTTGGCTTAAAGGCCAGCGTAGAGCACGGGTTAAATCGCAGCTTAGAGGGCGTAAGCGTAGCAATTCAAGGTATGGGGCATGTTGGTTATCGACTAGCGTCACACCTTCACGCAGCGGGTGCAAAACTGTATGTAGCTGATATTTTCCCCGAAGGTGTTGAAAAGGCGGTAGCAGAACTTGGCGCTACAGCAGTTGCGCCTGAAGATATTCTAGGTCTAGACGTTGATGTACTAGCGCCTTGTGCATTGGGCGCGGCCATTAATGACCAAACATTGCCTACGATTAAAGCTAAGGTCATTGCTGGTGCGGCAAACAATCAACTCGCACGTGAAGAAATTGGCGATATGTTAGTTGAACGTGGCATTTTGTATGCGCCTGACTATGTGATTAATGCAGGGGGTATTATCGATATCTTCCATCAGCGTATGGAACAAAGCTCTAATGCGGCGCTGCGCAAGCATATCGAAGACATTGGCACTACGCTAAAAGAGATTTATACCCGTGCTGATGCCCAAAAAGCAGCCACAAATCGTGTGGCAAACATTATTGCAGAAGAGAGATTTTCGTTAAAGGGTTGAAACTTATCGGGCAAGTAGTCATAATGCGCCCCTCGCTTAAGACTGCTGACGCCTGTTAGCATTTTATTCGCTTTCTATGGTGGGCTTTTGGTCCTCCCGCAATGATACTCTGTGAACTCGGTCAGGCCTGGAAGGGAGCAGCCGCAGCAGACGACTCATGTGCCGGGATGTGGCTGGGAGCCCGCCACCCAATTTACTCCCCCGTATTTTAGTCCCACAACCGTATTTTTAACTTACACAACTGTGTTTGGCATTACTCTGCCTTCTCGTTTACCGATGTTTTATCTGTATCGTTTAAATACTTCATCGCATTATCGATAGCATACGTAACATTCATTTCCATTTGGTTCCGTTCACTCTGGGGAAGGTAAAAAGCCATATCGACTTCGTAGCGAATGTAACGCGGAGGAACTTGATTAAGTGCCAAGCAGCATAAGTCAGCTAAATAATCAGGACTTTTAGTATTGTCGAGTCCAAGTTCTGTTACACGTTGCAGTACAAGATGTTCGTAATAATTATGAATGTCATCATCAAGCTTCATATTTGTGCCCTAATTTAAATTTTAACGCGATGTTATTTTTTATGGGTGTGTATATTTTTAATAACGCCCCTAGATAATTTATAGCCTGTATTTTGTCGATGTCGAGTTAGCGATGTTAGAATTTCCTTCTGTGCATAACGACGATAAGAACAATCGGCATGAAAAAAAATATAGAACCCTGCTATTACGGTGATTACCTAGCGTTAGACAAAATACTTGGCGCACAAAAACTTCAAAGTACTAAGTACGGCGAACCTGCCCATGAAGAAATGCTATTTATCGTAGTGCACCAAGTGTATGAACTATGGTTTAAGCAACTTTTGCACGAACTCAATGCGGTTATCGATACATTTAATCAAGCATCAGTAAAAGATCAGCAACTCACTTCGGTAGTACATAGGCTACATCGCGTTATTCAAATTCAAAAGCTGATGAACGACCAAATTGGCATTATGGAAACCATGACTCCACAACAGTTTCTTTCCTTCAGAGACTATTTGGTTCCCGCTTCAGGCTTCCAAAGTATTCAGTTTAAGCAGCTTGAAATTTCGTTGGGCCTTAAAAGGGAATACCGTATCGATTTCGATAAACAAAGCTTTTATAACCGTTTAAGTGATGATGATCGCAGCCTACTGGAAGCGTTAGAAGAAAAGCCAAGCTTGTTCGAGTTAGTGGATAAGTGGTTGGCACGTATGCCATTGCTTAAAACCGAGGATTTTCATTTTTGGGATTACTACCGAAAAGCAACAGATGAAATGCTAAACGATGACAAAGAAACCATTGAAAAAAATGCGTTTCTGTCTGAAGTAGAACGCCGACAAGAGCTTAAAGACTGGCAATCGACCAGAGAGAACTTTGACGGGCTGTTTAACCATGATACCTATGAAGGGCTTCTTCATCAGGGGAAATTCCGCTTGTCTCATGAAGCATTATTGTCAGCTTTATTTATAAAGCAGTATTCAGAAGAGCCTGTTTTTAATCTGCCGTTCCAGCTTATTACTGCACTAACAGAAATAGATGAACAGTTAACGTTGTGGCGTTATCGCCATGCCATGATGGTGCAACGAATGCTGGGAACTAAAATAGGAACTGGAGGGTCATCTGGCCATCATTATTTGAAGAAAACGACTGAATCAAACAGGGTGTTTTTAGACTTTTTCAACATGGCTACGTTTCTTTTGCCAAAAAGTTCACTTCCAGAATTGCCTGAATCGGTAAAACGCAGCTTAGGATTTTACTTACAATAGACGAAAAATGCGACATTTCTGCATTTGCGACGAATGTAATTCGTCGCAAATGGGGAACTCTTTGAATATCCCTCAAAGCCAATTAACACACTAGCTCACGTGTAATTTCCCTACTTCACTGCACTGTCGCTCGTCGACAAAAATCCACTTTACACTTGATCTATCCCCTTTGCATATGTCAATTATACTTTCGGATAATCATAAAAATCCGTATAAAAAACAATCGTTTAGAAAGTTTTAATGGTTAGTTTAATAAAATTTAAAAGTCTGCTCTCATCGATAACTTTCAGTTACCGTTGAAGGGCGAATATAAAGCCGGGGAAACACATGATAAATAATAAAACGCTCACAGCATTAGCTGTGGCAGCGTCTTTAGGTGTTGCTGCACCTTCATTCGCACAAGAGTCAAAAGGTACTATTGTTGGTACTTCTGTATCTGCAAGTACTAATCAATTACTTGGTGATGTTGAAGTCACAATTATCAACCTTGAAACAGGTCTAACACGTAGTGTGGTGACAGATTCAGATGGCCGATTCACTTTTCCATTGTTACCACCAGGCCAATACAGCCTTTCAGCTCAAAAAGCAGGGTTTACCGTTGCTCAAGAAAAGCAATTTACAGTGCGTCCATCAGGAAGAACCAACTTAGATGTGGCTCTAGAGTCTGGGGATATTGAGCGAATTTCAGTAAGCGGAACGTCAATTTCGAATATTGATGTTACTTCAAGCGAATCACAGCTTTATGTAGACCAAGATTTCATTGCAAAAGTTCCTGTACCACGTGATATCGCTTCTGTCGCACTTTTAGCGCCAGGTACGGTATCTGGTGATTCCGACTTCGGGAACTATGCATCCTTTGGTGGTTCATCTGTAGGTGAAAACGTTTATTACGTAAATGGTATTAACGTAACTAACTTCAGAAACGGTCTTGGTGGATCAGAACTTCCATTTGAAATGTATGAATCGTTTGAAGTGAAGACAGGTGGCTACTCTGCTGAATATGGCCGTTCTACGGGCGGTGTTATTAACGCAAGAACGAAAAGTGGTAGCAACGAATTTAAGTGGGGCGCGAGCGCTTACTATGAGCCAGCTGCGTTAAGAGCACATAGCCCCGACGTCTTTTATAGAACCCAGGCTGATGCTGACGAAGCAGGAACAGCTTATTATGAAGTATTCAAAGAAGATGAGCGCAGTGAAACAAATGTAAACTTGTGGGCTAGCGGCGCACTTGTTGAAGATAAGCTTTTCTTTTTCGGTTTAATTAACCAAAAACTTCGTCAAAGAGATTATGGTGATACTGCAGTAATTTATGATCGTGAAGGTAACGATACATTACTAAGTGCAAAGCTCGACTGGTACATTACGCCAGAGCACATCCTAGAAATTACAGCATGGGACAATACCGAAGAGCTTGAATCTGAAAAGTTCTTATACAGCCCTGATTCGGATGAAATAGGAAACTCTTTAGGTAATTATACACTAGAGCGCGGTGGTAAAACTTGGGGTATTCAGTACACAGGTATTATTACCGATGATATTACTATTAGCACCCAATACTCAATTAACGAAACAAGCTACAGTAATTTAAATGATGGAAGTAATCCGCTTGGTGATGCTCCTGTTATTTTCGACAGATTTACAAACGTCGAATACGGCGCATACGGTTTAGCTACACCTTCTATTCAAGAAGATAAGCGTACCGCTATTCGTTTTGATGTTGAATGGTATGTCAATGCTGACCACGTGTTGAAATTTGGTGTGGATAACGAAGATCTAGAAGCGTCTGAAAATACTCAAAGAGCGGGTGGTGTAGCCTATCGCTATGAAAACTGTGGTGCTAATCTTGATGAAGCAGGAAACGAAGATTGCTTAGTTCGTCAAGAGTACTACATAAACCAAGGCGATTTTGAAACGAAAAGCTTCGCGTACTATATCGAAGATACTTGGACCGTAACTGATAATATTACAGCACGTATCGGCTTGCGTAATGAGAGCTTTGAAAACTACAACAAAGCAGGTGATAAATTTGTTGACGTTACTGACCAGTGGGCTCCTCGTCTAGGGCTTAGTTGGGACGTTAAAGGTGATGGCGAAAGCAAAATTTTTGCCAACTATGGTCGTTACTACCTTCCAGTTGCGACAAATACAAACATTCGTTTAGCGGGTGATGAACTTTATACTCGTCAGTACTATGAAGTAGAGTCAATTAATGCTGATTTCACACCAGTACTAGGTGATGAGGTTGGTGGCATGACGGTATACTCTGATGGCACACTTAAAAGCACAACAGAAACGGTTAATGCCGATTTAGACCCAATGTATCAAGATGAATTCATACTTGGTTACGAGCAAGTACTTAATGAATCATGGAGCTTTGGTGTTAAAGCCACTTACCGTGACCTTGGTAGCTCACTAGAAGACATTGCAATTGATGCAGGCTTTAACGAGTTTATTGAGCAAGAGTTTGGTTCCTCTTGTACTATGTGTGACTCTGGCTTCCACTACTACGTGCTAACCAACCCGGGCAACGATGTAACAATCACTACTGATCCAGATGGCGACGGTCCAGTTCCTTTTGGAACATATACTATTCCTGCAGATATGCTAGGTTATCCTGAAGCGGAGCGCCAATATGCCTCTGTTGATTTCACTGTCGACCGTGCATGGGATGACGTGTGGATGATGAGCTTTACCTATACGTGGAGCCATAGTTGGGGTAACAATGAAGGTTTCGTTCGTTCAGACAATGATCAGGACGATTCTGGATTAACAACTAACTTTGATCAACCAGGGTTAACGGACGGAGCTTCTGGTAATCTTCCTAATGATCGTCGCCACTCATTTAAATTAAATGGTGCGTATCAATTAACAGAAAATTTCTCGTTAGGCGCTAATTTCCGTTGGACATCAGGTCGCCCACTAAGCTCATTTGGTTACCACCCAACTGATGTGTTTGCGTCTCTATATGATGCAGAATCATTCGTTTATGAAGGTGAGATTGCTCCTCGTGGCTCTCAAGGTAGAACACCCAATGTTTGGAACCTTGATTTAAGCGCTAAATATTTGATAGAACTTGAAGAAGCTGATATTGCTCTTCGTGCTGATATCTTCAATGTGTTCAATAATGATGAAGCAACACAATTGAATGAAGTTAATGAACGACTATCAGGATATGAGGACGGCGAACAATTTGCTCCATTTGGCTATATTGCTCGCGGTGAATCTAACCCTAGTTATGGCCTACCAACTTCTTTCCAAACGCCTCGTTACGTGCGTTTTAGTGTTGAAGTTACATTTTAATAATTGAGTAATGAAAAAGCCCAGCTCATCCTGGGCTTTTATTTAGGCTTATGAAACTAGAACTACAGAAATTAGTACATGCGACGCGAGCAATGGACCAAACATTGGTTGTTTCTCTAATTACCGGCTTTTTGAATACTGAGTTAGAACTCAAAGAAAACTGGTTAGGAGTAGCGCGTTTGGCAATGACAGTTGGATGTTATGATTTAGCTGTCAAGTGTTTACATATGCTAGATCAATCAAAGTGTGATGATACGACAATAGCAAAGCAAATTGGTATGCTAGCCGATTGTGGTAAAGATGATGATGCATACCAGAGCGCAAAACAGTGGGCGAACAAGGCTCCGACATCAGTTGCAGCGCTTCATATCACTGGTGTACTTGCTTATCAAAAAGGGCTACTTGAAGAAGCGGAAACATTACTTAAAAAGGTAGTTAAGACAGCACCATTAGCGGGCGAAGCGTGGCACATGCTATCAACTCTGCAAAATGTGATCACTCAACCTGATTTTCAAAATTTCATTAGTGCGCAAACGGAAAAATTTAATCAGTTGTCTAACTGTGTATCTAAAGCTTGCTTTCTAAACGCTATGGGAAATGTAAACTGGTTAAATGGTGATGAGAAAAGTGCGTTCGCTTTTTACGAGAAATCAGCAAATGCTATGAGGCAAATCACAAGCTCAAATGCCCCCACAAAGCCTTTTAACATAGATGCGAACTACACAAAAATTACCAAAGTATTAAAAGATACTGAGCAGAGTAGCTTTACATCGAATACTTTCACGCCAGTATTTATAATGGGACTGCCCCGTTCTGGTACCACCTTGTTGAACAATATTTTGTGCTCTGATAAAGCTGTTAACTCAGTCGGTGAAACGGATGCATTTACTATTGCCTGTGACACAATCCTTAAAAAGAAAAATTCAGCTTACGATTTAGACACCATACTCAATTGTCAAAGCGTTGAACTAAATGCAATTGCAAAAGAGTACGAGCGGATCGCAAGAGAGTTAGGATGTACAGAAAGCGTATGCGTCAATAAAAGTTTAAACAACAGTCATATTGCATTGATGGTAAAGCGAGTCTTTCCTAACGCTAAATTTATCGCGACTAGGCGAAACGAGCTTGAAAATGCATGGTCAATCTACAAAACCTTTTTTAGCAGCAATTTGCATTGGTCTTTTGACATTCTCTCAGTTAAACGAGCGATTCAAATGGACAATAAAGCAATAGAGCAACTACAAACGATTATCAAAATAGAGGTAGTTGAACTCGAAGCGTTGAAGGCAGAACCTGAATTAGTGCTCCACAGAGTATTTGATTCAATTGGTCTAAATTACCAAAACAATCACACATATTTTCATAAAAAGTCCACAGTTGTGAAAACTGCGAGCATGTCTCAAATTAGGCAACCGTTAAATGCAATTAACAAAAATAGTTCTAGGGTTCCAAAACCATTTCTAGAACTATACGGAAATCTATAAACGTAGGTAAAAAGTCTTTTAACCTAATTTCCGTTTCTTATCGTGATAATAAGTCGCCTCAACTGAATTGGCCGAAAAGTAAACAGTAAAATGTGTTTGATATGTAAATTGTAAGTAAACATTTACAGAAAAAGGAAAAATAAACGAAAAAAATTGAACTTTTAATTATTCCTCTCCCGATCTCAGTTGACCGTTTACTCTTGTTGTGTTTATTATCTTAGTGAGGCTTTGACCTTACTAATAATAATTCGTTATAAACGATTTTAGAAATACACACTAAACAAGCTTTAGTGGTCCAGGGAGACAACACATGTTTACAAATTCTAAGCTGGCTAAGTCAGTTAGGTTGGCCTGCGCGTTCGGCGCGGTTTCAACAATAAGTTTTTCTGGTGCAGTTGCTGCACAAGAAGCTGAAGAAGCAGCCGATTCTGTTGAAAAAATCGAAGTAACTGGTTCTCGTATCCGTCGTACAGACATTGAAGGTGCTAACCCAGTAACGGTTATGACCCGTGTTGACATCGAAAAATTCGGTATCACTTCAATCGGTGACGTACTTCAAGCTATCCCATCTGCTGGTTCAGCAATCAACACCAACAACAACAACGGTGGTAATGGTACAACGACTATTAACATTCGTGGTATCGGTTCTAACCGTACTCTTGTTCTTGTAAACGGTAAACGTTGGGCTCCAGGCATTACTGGTTCCGTTGACCTTAACAACATTCCTTCTTCTATCATTGAGCGTATCGAAGTACTTAAAGATGGTGCTTCAGCGGTATACGGTTCAGATGCGGTTGCAGGTGTTGTAAACATTATCACTCGTCAAGATTTCGAAGGCGTTCACGCTTCTGGCTACCTTGGTCAATACGACGAAGGAGATGGTAACAAAGAATCGTGGGATATCGGTTTCGGTGTTGCTAATGACAGAGGTAACGTATACTTCAACGTAAGTTACGTAGAAGAAGAGCCAACATTTGCAGGAGATCGTGAGATTTCTGCAGTACCAGTGTTTGGCGCTCCTACAGGCTACGGCGGTTCATCGGGTACTCCTAATGGTCGTTTTTGGTATTTCGATGATGAAGCTACTTCATTCAACGTTCAAAACGATGGTCAAGGTGGATTAATTCCTTGGACTGGTAGCAGTGCATTTAACTTTGCTCCTCTTAACTACCTTTCTACACCTCAAGAGCGTATTAACCTTTACTCACAAGGCCGTTATGAATTAACAGACAACGTTTCTGTTAACGTAACTGGTTTCTACGGCAACAGACGTTCTTCACAGCTTCTTGCTCCAACACCATTATTTATCGGTAACGCTGCTGGTACATCAGGTGTAACAATTGCTGCAAATAACCCTTATAACCCAACAGGTCTTGATTTAACAGATACTGCTGGCTTCGGTGAAGCGAACAGCTTGTTCTTCGCTGGCCGTCGTATGATGGAAGCGGGTTACCGTGAATTTGCTCAAAACGTTGATCAGTTCCAATTCAATGGTGGCTTTGACGGTGTTATTGAACTGGGCGATCAAGAGTATTACTGGGATGCAACTTACACGTATGCAGACATTACTCAGAATACGCTAACTGACGGTCTTCTTAATATGGACCGCGTAGCACTAGCCTTGGGTGACGTTGATACCTGTGCTGCTACTGATGGTTGTGTGCCATTAAACTTCTTCGGTGGCGCGACTGCTATCGGCGAAGGTACAATCACGCAAGAAATGCTTGATTACATTCAATTCACCGCACAAGACGCGCTTAACTCTACTTTAGAAAGCTACGCGGCAAATATCTCTGGTGAAGTTTTTGAATTACCTGCTGGTTATCTTGCATTTGCTGCTGGTTACGAAAAACGCTGGCAGTCAGGTTACGACCAACCTGATGCACTAATTGCAGCTGGTATTACTTCTGGTAACTCTCGTCAACCTACTTCAGGTTCATTCAGTGTTGAAGAAGTTTACTTAGAAGTTGCTATCCCTCTTATCTCAGATGTTGAGTTTATTGAGCAATTAGATTTAGAACTTGCTACTCGTTACTCTGACTACAGCAACTTCGGCGACACTACAAACTCAAAAGTTGGTTTGAAATGGCGCATCAATGAAGATGTATTAGTTCGTGGTACATGGTCAGAAGCATTCCGCGCACCTTCGCTATCTGAATTGTTCCTAGGTAACAGCGACAGTTTCGCAACGCTAATTGACCCATGTAATGGCGGTGAAGCTGCAAATGCCAACAGCCCAGGCTGTGCCGGTATCCCTGCTGCTTACGAGCAACCTAACCCACAGATCAGAACAACTGTTGGTGGTAACGTAGATCTAGAACCTGAAGAAGCAGAAAGCTTTACATATGGTTTCGTATACTCACCAGCGCAAGTTGAAGGTCTGTCAATCACATTTGACGTATTCGACATTGAAGTGGACAACGCAGTATCAACTGTTGGTGCTCAACGTATCCTAGATGCTTGTGCAACTACTGGCACTACGTTCTGTTCACTGATTGAACGTAACAGCGGCGGTGTAGTAACTGAGTTGTTCAACGGCCTTGTTAACCTTGGTGGTCAAACGACATCTGGTTTCGATTATAACGTAGCGTATAACTTCGATACTGAATACGGTGATTTCCGAGTGAACTGGGACGGTACTTATGTAGACGACCGTACTAGTATCTTTGTTGACCCTGTAACTGGTGAATCAATCTCGGAAAATGATGCTGGTAAAGCATTTGACCGTGACATTATTCCTCGTATCCGTACTAACTTGTCTGTTACTTGGGCATACGAAGATTGGACTGCTAACTACTTAGTTCGCTTCATTGGCGGAACGACAGAAGCATGTTCGTTCGATGACGATACTGATGATGCAGGTAACTTCCTAGAAGATACATTGTGTAGTGATCCAGGCGTAAGCGTGTTTGCTGAAGATGGAAGCCTTGAGTCTAAAGATAGCTTCAACGAGCTAGACGCGATGGCTTACCACGACGCTTCAGTAGGTTACTCAGTAACAGAGAACCTTCGTTTGACATTTGGTGTTAACAACTTATGGGATACTGATCCTGAAGTTTCTTACACTACATTTGCAAACAGCTTCGATCCTTCAATGTATGAAATTCCTGGACGTTTCTTCTACGGTCGTATCAACGTAGACTTCTAAGCACAGGCATTTAATTGCATTTTACAAAGGCCTCTTATGAGGCCTTTTTTATGAGGGTAAATTGTGAATTCAGTACAGCAGTTGCTTGACCAGGCTCAGTATCATCAACAGCAAGGCGCCATTGATAAGTCTATGGCATTGCTTGGTGAAGCCGGTAAACTAGGCAACATTTATGCTGCCTTAGATTTTGCCTATTATAAGGTGAGTAGTGACCCGAATTTGGCTCTTCTTTATCTTCAGTCTATTCCTGATACTAAACACCCCACAGTTCGTTACCACAAGACGCTGATTACTCGATTTTATATTGAAGGTAGCTTTAGCCGAAGCACTATAAATGAACTGATCGATTTAGCGCAGAATGGACATGCAGAATCTTTGCTAGTGCTATCTTGTTGGTGCTCTGAAGATGAAAAGACCTATCTTCAGGTTGTTAGTGTTATGGCGAAATTAACGCCGAATATATATCGGCAACTCGTTAACGATGATAGGCAGGTGCTAACGACTTCCCTCGAACCTCTAGATGAAAGTAATATTGAATTTGCTATTCGAGCTCGTGAAGCAAAGTTGCGCTCACTTGAACTTGAAGTTTTAAATGAAGATATATCATTAGTGCGTGTTAAAAATGCATTGTCAGCATTTGAGTGTCGTTATCTAAAGCAACGCTTCATGCCACTTTTAACCCGTTCGATGGTTGCTAGCCCTGCGGATGGAAGCCCTATGGTTGATTCTATTCGTACCAGCGAGGTTGGCGTTATTCTATCTGAAATGGCAGATTGGATTGTTAGAGATATAGATACGAGAATGGCAGATATCTCAGGCACTGAAACATCCAATGGGGAGCCTTTAAATTTACTTCGCTACAAAGAAGGGCAAGAATACAAAGCCCATTATGATGCGTTTTCTCACAAACAGCGTGAGCAAGCGGAGTTTATTGAGGAAGGTGGGCAGCGTGCAAATACTGTTCTTGCTTATTTAAACTCAATGAGTAGCAATGGTGAAACCCATTTCCCTAAATTAGACATTAAAATAAAGCCTGAACTAGGAACCGTTATTTCATTTAAAAATATTGATGAAAATAACGAGATATTAAAAGCCAGTTTACACCTTGGCGCGCCAGTTGCTGACGGTGAGAAATGGACGCTTACAAAATGGATAAGAATTAACCAGACACAGTATGGTATTTTAACCCACGGAACTTAAACCTACGGTACTTTAACCCAATAAACTTTGAATAAGGATTTATAAATGTTTAAAACGATTTTAGTCAGTCTTGCTATTTCTGCCACTTTGGTGGGTTGCGGCTCTACAAGTAATAAAACTGCAGCAGTAGCTACCAATAAAACTGAAGAGATAGCTAGCAATCAAGAGCGTGATGATCAAATTTGTAAAATGGAAAAGCGAATTGGTTCTAACATGATGCGTCGTGTTTGTTATACAGTAGAAGAAAGAGAACGTATGGAAGAAGCGTCTCGAGAAGGTTGGATACGTATGCAACGTGGTACCGAAACATCAGGTTCAGACAATTAGAATAATAAACGGAGCTGACGTTTTTACGCAGCTCCATTTACCTCAGGTTTTCAATGACACCTTTATATATATCTACCCTCAATGACATTGAGAAAATGTTGTCGAAAGGAGATTTTGACCAAGCGCTTTCCTTATATGTTACGTTAAATAGTCAAAATTCAGATTATCTTGATTCTAAGTCAGGAGAAATGACTAGGTCACGTTTTTCTCACATACAGAATGCAGCTAATTTAGCACGTAGGGACGGTTACACACGCTTGCAATTCATGGAGTCGGTATCACCAAGGTTAAAGAAGTCGCTCGCACTTTTTTTTGGTGTCGAATTTCATCCTTTCCAAAACGAACTTCAAAAACCAAGTTTCTTTTATATTCCCGACTTACCAAGTAAACCTTTTTATCAAGCGGACGAAATTGGAGGGTTAACTGATTGGATAGTAGAGCTTCAAAGCCACAAAGATGAACTTCTAAACGTTGGGAAACGAGCAAACGTTAAGTATGTAGGTGAGTTTGAGAATGTACCAGCTACTGAGACATGGGATAAGCTTCGCGATGAATGGTTATCTACTCATCTACTAAAAGAAGGCAAGAGCTGTTCAGCGTTTGAAAGTTTATCATTAGCGTTACGTAGTGAACTTGAAAATGCCCCCTTAGCTTTCTGCCCTCCACATGCCCCAGAGGTTTTTCTCTCGGTACTTAAACCCGACGCTTACATACCCCCGCATTACGGTATTTCAAACTGTAAGCTGACTGTGCATATTCCTTTGCAGGTAACTGAACATGCGAGCTTAACTGTCGGGGGAGAGACTTTTAATTGGGGGCAGGCTAACAAGCACCTTGTTTTTGATGATAGTTTTATACATTCAGCGTCTAATAAGTCTGACAAAGAGCGGGCAGTATTAATACTTGATGTTTGGCATCCAGTATTGACTCTCGATGAGAGAGAGGCGATAACCCAGTTTATGTCCGTATTGTCGAAATGGAATGAAGGGGCGGGTAAGCTTATGAATTTAGATCGTGGCTTAGGGTAGTTATGGCTATTGATAAAATGGGAGTGTTGCGGCAAGTAGTTAATGCTTTTCAACAAGGAAAGTACGACTATGTGATTCAATTTATAGGTGCTAATCCTAGCATTCTAAAGCTTGATCCTGTGGCTGTTCAGGTATATTCAAGTGCCCTTAGAAAGACGAGAGATGTAGCACGTGCAGAATCAGTCATTATAAAAGGGTTAAAAACATTTAAAGGGAGCCCTAAACTTCTCAACAGCTTGGGTACAACACAACTGGAATTGGGGAAGGCAAAGAACGCAGTGCAATCGTTCAAGAAAGCACTGGCCACAAATCCTCTCGATGTTGAAGTTAAATATAACCTTGCCAGGGCGTATAAAGAAGTTGGCTTATTTAATGAAGCGGAAGCCATTTTTGTAGATGTTATTCGCAAAAAAACGACTTATAGCCAAGCCAATATTCATCTTGCTGATGTATACGTTAATCTAGGTGCTTTAGAAAAGGCGCAGTCGTGTTTAATGTCAACGTTAGAAACAGACCCTACGAATGTCGTCGCATTGAACAACTTGGGTAACGTGCTTAGGAAGATGAACGACTTTGAAGCGTCAGCACAGCGCTTTGAAGCCGCAATAAAGCTACAACCCGCTAATAGTACCTTACGACGAAATTTAGCTGCAACCTTAGTGCTATTAAATCGTCGCGAAGAAGCCAAACAGTGTTTTATGGACGCTGTATCATTAACTCCTCTAGATTGGACAGCACAAGAAGAGCTCGCTTCTTTTTTATGGGAAGAAGGTGTTGAATCTCCTTTTGAGTATATCGAGCCTCATATCAATCAAAAAGGTGCGAATACGGAGTTTGTCTTAGCCTACATAAAGTTATTAGTGCGGGCAGATCAATTTCAAAAAGCGCTTGATGTACTTAATAGCCAAGCAGAGTTATTACGTACTAGTCTCGATTTTTATATATATCAAGCACGGGTCTATCGAGAGTTAGGGGACTATCACGCATCGCTAGACTATGTTGAAAAAGGTGAAAAGCTAAAAGTTAAAAATAGCATAGGACTCGATAGCGAGGCTGGATATACCTTACTAAGTTTAGGCCGGGTAAAAGAGGCACACACTAAATTTGCTAAATTAGTGAAGCAAGAGCCACTGAATCAGGGGTGGTGGACAATGCTTTCTACGTGCTATTACCTACAAAATGAAGAAAGTAAGTATGATTGGTTGTGTAATTATCAACAATTGCTGGCTGTGGTGCCAGTTTTACCCAGTAAAGAGGGTAGGCAGAGCCTAAACAATGCATTGCGTGATGTGCTTGAGGCTTTGCACCAAAATGAACGCCACCCTATTGGGCAATCGTTGAGAAATGGTACCCAGACCTATGAAAATCTCTTTGATGATAACAATGAGGTAATAAATACCCTGTCCGGCCTTATTCTTGACAGAGCAGGGGAGTTCATTAAATTACAAAGTACAGATAGAAAACATCCTTTCTTATCTCGCTTGAGTAAAGATTTAACGTTTAAAGGCTCATGGTCAGTAAAGTTACGTTCCGATGGTTATCATCGTTCGCACTATCATCCTGAGGGGTGGTTAAGCGGCGTGTATTATGTAGACGTACCAGACGCTGTAAACCAGCACGGGGAAGGGTGGTTAACTTTTGGTAGAGCTGATATAGCAAACCAAAATTTTGAAGGTGACTTCTCAGTGAAGCCTCACTCGGGTAACCTTATCCTGTTTCCTTCGTATATGTGGCATGGAACCAATGCATTCACTAGCAGTACCGCTAGACTCACGGTAGCATTTGATATCATCCCAAGTCATTAACTTGGGATGTTTAATTAAACAGAGCGATGACTATGCCACTTTGGGTAAATGGCTTTAACGTTTAGATGCTTGTCTTTACAGTGAATAAACAACACCAATGATTAGCTGGCCAATTCGAGTTTAAACGCTAAGGTATATCTAGGCGTATAGCAAATACGGTTAGGCGGTCTGCCTACGTGTTTTATAGCACCATGAAAGATGCTGACTCGACCAGGTTTAGGGGTGCAAGCAAATAGACAATCATCATGTTCGTTGAAAAACATGGTTTCACCACCCCATTCTATATCCCATGTTGGCGAAATATAGACTAATACAGTGAGTTCGTCGGCACCGGGCATGCAATCTGTGTGAGTAAAAAGCATATCACCAAAAGAAGCGTGATTTACGTAGCCTCTATAAGCCTTATAGGTTTTACCTGTAAGCGTTTGAACCGCACTAATTGCACGATTATAAACAGGTAAGCTTTGTATTTGTTCGCCAGATAAATTCACTGCCCAATGACGAAACTCTTTTGTGTCAGGCCTCGCAATCTCATTGCGTTTAAATGCACTGACTTCCAGACCGTTAAATATACCTTGCGCCTCTTGTGAAGAGCATAATCCGTCGAAAATCCAAAGTGGTTTATCATCAATTGATACGGAATGTGTAGCTTCATACTTCATGGATTAATCCCGATACTTCATTTTTTTATTAAGTTTATCCTATAGCGTTTAGCATTTATACCTAACACCTATAAGTGACGAAAATCCAGATAAGAAAAGGAAGCTCTGTATTACAAAAGTGGCATGGCGTTAACATTTAGTGAATCGCTGCACCAAAATGTCACCTTTCATTTGAAGGGATGCTGTATACGCCTGTTTTTGATGGTATGACCACCAAATTGTGGAAATGAAAAGTTAATACCAAGTGATTTTTTTGAGTGATAGATGATGAAGATGAAGCTTATATTGAACTCTGTAGGAAATTGCGGTGCCATACCCCCCAAATTTGCTATAAAGCCAAGTAAAAACTGGGTATATTTTTGCTGATAGACAAAAAAATAACCCCGTATTTGCCAGTTATTTGTACGTTGGAATGAATTCTGCAGGAGAATTCGAACGTATATTAAACAGATGATGAAAAATCTACTTGGTGTAAACAGGGTGTTACTTGACTCAGTGCTGTAATCCGTGTGAGTATAATACGTTCGTAGTACTGGAAGCTAAGGTCCGTACTACATTCCTAAAACATAATTGTAAAAGTTTAATACGCCCCTTGCCCGAACTGTTTTCCTTTATCGGCGAGGATTCAAATAAGAAATTTGGTTGGGAACTATGTCCAAAATGAGCAAGAGAACTCTTATTGCTTCTACTGTTATCGGTGCTTTCGCACTAACAGGTAGTGCAGTCTCTGCAGATACGCTTGATGACCTTCATAAAGAAGAAGCGAAAATCCACGCGGCTGCAGCGAAATCTCAGGAAAAAATCAACACGTTGTTTGAACAGTCTCAAGAATTACTGGTTGAATACCGTCAAACAGTAGATGAGACAGAAAACCTCAAAATATACAATGACTACATTGCGAGTCTTGTAGCAGATCAACAACGTGGAATTGACTCTTTGCAACGTCAGATTGACAGCATCGAGCAAACTAAGCAGGGCATCGTTCCTCTTATGTTCCGCATGATCGATAGTCTTGAGAAATTCATCAAACTTGACCGTCCTATTCACTTAGATGAGCGTCTAGAGCGTGTTCAGCGTTTACGTGATGTTATGTCTAACTCTAACGTAACTGTTTCAGAACAGTTCCGCCAAGTAATCGAAGCATACTTGGTTGAAGTTGAGTACGGCACTAAGATTAACTCTTACCAAGGTACTATCGATAGCAACGGCACTGAAGTGACTGTTGACTTCTTTAACCTAGGTCGTACTGCACTAGTGGCATTGTCTCTTGACCAAGAAAACGCTTGGGCATGGAACAATGAAAGCCGCGCATGGGAACAGCTTGGAGACGAGTATGTGTCTTCAGTTGTTGACGCAGTTAAAATGGCTAATAACGTCATTCCTGCGGACCTGATCAAACTACCAATTAGTGCAGCGGAGTAATTGTTAATGAAACCAGTATTCAAATCTCTTTTAACCGCTGCCACTCTTGCGGTTGTAGCAACCGGAGCTCAGGCTCAGGAAGCAAAGAGCCTTAAAGAACTTCTAGACCAAGTTCAGGATAACCGTGTTTCTGAAACACGTATCAACAAACAGCGTGAAGCAGAATTCCAATCTGCTCGTGCAGACAAGCAAGCGCTTCTTCGCAAAGCAGAATCTGAATTGAAAGCTGAACAAGGTCGTGGCGATCGTCTTCAACAACAATTCTCTGACAACGAAGTAACGCTAAACGAAAAAGCCGCTGAGCTAGATCAGGCAACTGGTACGCTTGGTGAGATGTTCGGTGTGGTTCGTCAAGCGTCTTCTGAAGCTTACGGCCGTGTTGCTACATCAATCGTTAGTGCTCAATTCCCAGGCCGTGGTGAGTTCCTAGCTGGAATGGCAGAAGACTCTAAAGGTCTTCCTAACATTCAAGAACTAGAAGACCTATGGTTTGCTCTACAGAAAGAAATGACTGAAGGTGGCGAAACAGTTCGTTTCACTACAGAAGTTGTTAACCTTGATGGCGGTTCTTCACAGCAAGAAGTTGTTCGTATCGGTACTTTCAACCTTGTAGGCGAAGATGGCTACCTAACTTATGATGCTGAAAACGAAATCGTTCAGCCTCTTGGTCGCCAACCAGACGGACACTTTGTAAGTTCAGCTGACGATTTAATCGCTGCGACTTCAGGTATGGTTCCTTTCTACGCTGACCCATCTCAAGGCGCAATCCTTGGTCTGTTGAAGCAAAAAGCGACTATGTCTGAGCGTTATCATGCAGGTGGTGTAGTAGGTTACACAATCACTGTAATGCTAGCGATTGGTCTACTTATCGGTCTTTACAAGCTAATCACGCTTACAGTAGTTGCTGGTAAAATGCGTTCACAGCTTAAAAACCCAGGTAACCCTTCAGATGGCAACCCTCTAGGTCGCATCTTGAAAGTTTATCAAGAGAACAAAGCTGCTGATGCTGAAAACTTAGAACTTAAACTTGATGAAGCTATCCTACGTGAACTTCCACGTATCGAAAGCGGCATTAACGTAATCAAGATCTTCGCAGCAATCGCACCTCTACTAGGTCTACTAGGTACGGTACTAGGTATGATCGCGACGTTCCAAACAATCACATTGTTCGGTACAGGCGACCCTCGTATGATGGCTGGTAGTATCTCTATGGCGCTTGTAACTACGGCTCAAGGTATTATCGCGGCATTGCCACTGATTCTTACTCACAGCATCGTAGCTTCACGTAGCAAATCAATCATCCACATTCTTGATGAGCAAACTGCGGGTATCGTAGCAGCTCATTCAGAGTCGGAGAGAGTTTAGAATGAATTACCTGATTGGATTATTTGAATCGGTCAGGGATTTTATCGCTACCGGCGGTGACGTGCTTTATTTCGTTGCTGCCGCGCTCTTTCTCATGTGGGTTTTAATGATTGAGCGTTATTGGTATTTAACCTCGGTCTTCCCAACGGTGAAGAAAAACATCATCAAAAATTGGGATGCCCGAGCAGATACCACATCTTGGTATGCGCATAGAATCCGTGACGCGTGGATTTCTCAGGCGTCAGATGATCTGAACGCTAGAATGCTGATTATTCGCACCATTATTGCAATGTGTCCGTTAATCGGGCTACTGGGAACAGTAACCGGTATGATCGGTGTTTTCGAGACGATGGCGACACAAGGCACCAGCAATGCAAGATTAATGGCAGCTGGTATCTCCATGGCAACAATCCCGACTATGGCGGGAATGGTAGCCGCGCTTTCTGGACTGTTCATCAGTTCTCGTCTTGAAGCGAAAGTGAAGCTGGCACGCGAAGGGTTAGTTGATAGCCTGCCACATCATTAGAGAGAGATATTATGGCTCGAAAAGTCAGAATCGAGGAAGAAGACGCACAGATTGACATGACACCCATGTTGGATATCGTGTTTATCATGCTGATCTTCTTTATCGTTACCACTGTTTTCGTTAAAGAAGCAGGGATTGAAGTTAATAAGCCCGACGCGAGCCAGGCGGTTCTTCACAAGAACGCGAACATCTTCATAGCAGTTACAGAAGATGGGAGCGTTTGGTTAGATAAACGTGAAGTAGCGCCGGACAGCGTTAGAGCGAATATTGAACGACTGCTTACCGAGCAGCCAACTGACTATGTAATCATTCAGGCTGATGTTAAGGCCAAGCATGGTTTGGTAGTGGAAATAATGGACCAGGTTAAAGCTGCAGGCGTTAACCGTGTCTCGGTAGCGGCAAGGGGTTAAGATGTTACGTATAATTGTATCTATATTGTTAGGTGCTGGTGTTGCATTTGCCCTGTTCGTACTTATGGCTAAGTTGATTGAAAACTCAGCCAGACCGGCGGACGAAGTACCTGAAGCACCGGTAATCGATATTGTGATGCAGGAACCAGACGATCAGACGCAAACGCGTCAACGTGTTCCGCCTCCACCTCCACCTCCGCCTCAGCAGCCTCCTAAAATGGAGCTTGTTGAGCCAGAAGCAGCTGAACCGGATGCAGATGGCTTTAGCCTAGCAATCCCAGCTATTGATACTGGTGGTGTTGGTGTAAACATTGGTGGTGTCGGCGCTATGCAGCGCGATGGCGACGCTACTCCAATCGTTCGTATCGATCCGAAATATCCACCTGACGCAGCCCGTGATGGCCGTGAAGGTTGGGTAAGATTGTCTTTCACTATTAATGAAATTGGTGGTGTAGACGATATCGAAGTAATTGAAGCTGAACCTAAGCGTGTATTCGACCGTGAGGCACGACGTGCATTACGTAAGTGGAAATACAAGCCTAAGATTGTTGACGGCAAAGCTGTTAAGCAGACTGGCATGTTCGTACAGCTAGACTTTAAACTGGAGCAATGATCATGATGAAAAATAAATTCAAAATGTCTGCATTTGCTTTAGTGCTTGGTGCCGGTGCAGTGTTTTCTGCACCAGCGGCACTAGCGCAGTCTTCACCTGTTATGTGCCCTGGTTACGAAAAAGCCAAAACAACCTTAGTAGGCGAGCGTACAGGTAAAAAAGTTCAAAAAGCATTTGAATTTTACAACGAAGATCAAGTTGATGAAGCGTTAAACATTTTATATGAAATTGACCCTTCTGAAGACTTCGATGCTGCGTATGTAAATCGCTTTATTGGTAACTTATTAGCTGCACAAGAAGGTAAAGGTTCTAAAGCACTTGGTTATTTAAACCAGTCTGTAGAACCTAAAGTATTGAATGACCTTGAGCATTCTCAAACACTTAAGTTATTAGGTGATTTGAACATGCAAGAGAACAAATATACTGATGCGATTAAATGGTATAACGCGTGGATGGACTTTACGTGTAAAGAAGATGCAGACGTTTATACCCGTTTAGCGCAAGCTTATTATGAAGCAGGCCAATTAGATAAGATGATTGAGCCAGCTGACAGAGCGATAGCTTTGTATGATGAGCCGAACAAAAACCCTTATGTGTTAAAGCTAACGTCATACTACGAGCGTAAGATGTTTCCTCAAACAGTGGCAGTTGCAGAAGAATTAGTTCGCAATTTCCCTGAGGAACCTCGCTGGTGGACTCAGCTTGGCTTCTTCTACCTTTCAGTAGAAGACTTCGAGAAGGGCTTATCTACGTTTGAGATGGCTTACATCCAAGGCTACCTTAAGAAAGTAAACGAGATTAAAACGTTATCTCAGTTATTCCAAACTAACGGCATGCCTTTTAAAGCTGCTCAAATTTTGGAAAAACACGTTAAATCTGGTTTGCTAGAAGAAGATGCAGATATGCTAGCTAGCATTGCTAACGCATATCACCAGGCTAAAAACTATGACAAGGCTGCTACGCTTTACGCTAAAGCTGCTGCGAAGAGTTCAGACCCTGAGCATTACAGAAAGCAAGGTACCTTGTTGCTAGTTGCTGAAGATTACAAAGGCGCGATTAAAGCATTAAACAATGCATTAGAGCGTGGTGTAGAAAACCCTGGTAAAGTTCACTTCACACTTATGGAAGCGAACTTCTATGCAGGCGACTTCAGAGAAGCTTATAAGCACATCCAAGAAGCGAAGAAAGATCGCTCGCTACGTCGTAATGCGGCGGCTTGGGAGCCTTACATTAAAGAGAAGGCTAAAAACCGCGGTATTAACATTTAGTAGTTATACCGATAAATAAAAAGGCCTCCATTTGGAGGCCTTTTTTTTGCTAAAAATAGACCCAGGTTTATATTGTTGTAGAAGCCAACATATTGCCTATCTTTTTTCTTAATGACTCAGTTAATGCTTTACGACCATTCACGCCTAAAAGCTTTATAAGCTTATTGGTGGGTAGTGGGGAATTAGTCAGTAATAAAAGAAGTTCAGGCGTGACTTCATCCGTTTCACTCGTGCACGTTTTAATAGGGCTCTCAGTATGCTTAGCACACTGGGTGGACACAGATACCTCTGCGGCCAACGCGTTTATTGCTAAGCTAACTTGGTTTAATGGTCTAGTCGCATCAACGAACTGATTTAGTTTTTTTATTAGTGTATTTCGAGTGATGGTTGGAAGCTTACTGATAGGAACAATGTCGGTTGCTTGGCTATGGGTAAATAAGCATGACAATACTTCTTGTTGTGGCCCAAAGCGTTCAGAGATACTTTTTACAACCAATGCACTGGTTTCACCGCTCGCTTTATTAGGTTTTTCCCCCATATCCACAAGCGTAAATCCGCATTGCTGCCAAAAGTGATTAAGCTTGTCAGAAGCGCCATAAGAGCTAGTCAGTGCATCTATGTTTTGTGCAGAGGCTTGCTCGTTAATAAAGCTTACCAGGCCTCTACCTAGCCCTCGGCCTTGTAGATGAGGAGCAACTGCTATGCGATTTATTCTCCAGTACCGATACGATGCAGTGGAGGGGTTTGCCGTGAGTAGCGTAAGCCTCTGCGCCCCTAAATGGCCTTTAGGGCGGCGGGAACCATTTGCAATTCCTTCACGTACATCTGCTAAAGGCTCGCCGCCTTCACAATTTATTATTGCTGCAGCGATTAAACGAGAGTCGGCCCATTGGGTAAACAATACGATATCTGGGCTGTCACAAAGCCGCATGAAGTCGTCAGGAGTGGTTTGATAGTGTGCAGTGGCTAACAGTTGCATCACACAATGTAATTCGTGTTCCGACAATGCAGACACCAAACCTATCCTGTAGTCACCGCTAAATTTATCTGGCGGTGCTTTTTGTTGTAATTTTTGCCGTAGTTCTTGCCTTAGTTCTCGCAGTATTTCTGGCGGTGCTCCACTAAAGGTATTAAATGACTCTGTTCCTTCAAATAAGCAAATATTATGTATGAGGCTTTCTAGTTTATCGTTCTGTATCCAACGAAGCGGTGTGCTTAATGAAAGGTGCAAAGCGCCTTCAGCATTAAAAGCCGGTAGCATGCGTTGCATAAAGCCTTGTCCACTTCCTTCGTATCCCTGCAATGTTGTGCTGATCACATAGTTATCATGAGCGCCAATTAACAACTTAAGTACAGGTAAGGGGAAGGACGCTGCTTCGTCAATAATAAGTAAGTCATAGTCACCATTGATAAGCGCTGGGTTATCTGGCGCAAGCCACTGTGCAGATCCACTTTTCTCACTCTCTGAAGCTTGATGAGAGACTGCTTCACTAACAAAATCCTCAACAGCAAAAGCCGCTTTAGTGACAGTTCCAGCAATACCTGACTCATCATCAGTACTACCATTGGCATCAGTAGTACCATTAGAATTACTTGCACCATTTGAATTAGTGGCACCATTAGAATCAGTACCGCAATTAGCAGCCAGGCTTCCTTGTGCCTTTTTCTCTGAATTTGATGACTCTATGTCTATTCCTATGCCTATGCGAATATGCTTGAAAAGGGTGCTCGTGTTTTCACGAATGGCGCTAGTGATTACTATTTTTTCGCCCTTTTTAAGCCTTGATGCAACAAACATCCCTAAAAGCGCAGACTTTCCTCTGCCTCTAGGCGCTGTGATGACAGCTTTACGATTACCTTGCGACCACTTGTTTGTCAGGCAATCAAATGCCGCCTGCTGTTCAACTGATTTGAACTGTGGCCTACGGGTTTCCTCACCATCTAATGGCTGTGTTGCGTGTGCGTTTTCTGATACTACCTGATTGATAGAGCTCTCAGAGGTAACCGGGTTTAGCCGGTTTAACAAATTTACGGTATCACCAGCTACCCAATCAGGAATATGGCTGTTGTTGGAGCTCCAAATGGCTACATGTTTATCGTTTTTTAGTATTGCGACAAGCCTTTTTATATACAGGCTTGGTGATGCAGTAAAACCATGTGACAGGTGACTAGGGCGGGTGTGCAAATGCCAAGCGTCGAGCGTAGGGCAGCATAAAATAAGACACCCACCCCATCGAATGGTGCCAGCAATGGCCATGAGGTTTCCAGGGTTGAACCCTTGATGAGCATGTACCACCCCGATATCGCATTCATTACCTAACAAATGTTTACGGCGCAGTGAGTTCTCAGCCCCTACTTCTTTGACGATAAGTGTGGGGGGAATATCGCTTAAAATAGACGTTAAACTCTTATTTACCCACTCGTACTCACCAGAAAGCACAAGTAGACGACGATGCTCAGTATGTCGTGCTTGCGAATAAATAGGGTTAAACAACCATTGAGTTAATTCCGGTGGCGCCATAGGTGTGTTTTTTCGGTATAATTAAGACTTTCTCTGCTTATAGTAACTACTTATCTAAAGGAATTCGAATGCGCTTTCTTTCTCGGCGTCTAGTGATGCCAAACGACTTAAATTATGCCAACTCTTTATTTGGCGGCCGCGCGCTTGAATGGATTGATGAAGAGGCTGCTATTTGGGCAATTTGCCAATTAGAAACCAATTGTTTGGTAACCAAACATATTGGGGAAATTAGTTTTGAGTCTCCTGCACTGCAAGGTGATATTGTTGAGTTTGGTCTTGAGACTAAAGCCGTGGGTAGAACGTCGATTACGGTAAGTTGTCTAGTGCGCAATAAAGCCACTAAAAAAACCATCTGTTTCGCCGATGATATTGTCTTCGTTAAAGTAGACCCAGAATCACGTCAACCTGCAGCGCATGGTAAAACCCTTGAGGCGCTAGTGTCTCAAACTAACGAAGAAGTGCGAAAGCTTAATCTTGAATTAGAAGAACAAAAATAAGCTTACATAACACGAATAGCGTGCCTATTGTTACGTCAAGTTAACCGTTTAATATCTTGACGGTTTTGGCGTAACTGGTAGACTCCTCGCTGTATTTGGTATTCAAACCGAACGCATATACCAAGGGGTGTCCGTACCGCGGACTGAGATTCACATCATCACTGTGAGAACCCTTACACCTGATCCGGATAATGCCGGCGTAGGGATGGTTGACCACATAGTCGTATCACCTGCCGTACACCCGGATCTTTTTTCTTAAAAAAGAATAAGAGATCCCATGCAAAAACCTATATTTTGTCTTTCTTTACTTGCCGCTTCGCTTTCAGTTAGCGCACAAACTACTCAGCAAGAAACACAACTTGAAGACGTTGAACGTATTGTCGTTAGCGGAGACTTTCGCGAAACTGTATTAGACCAACTAAGTGCAAGTGCTACCGTTATGAGCGCTAAGCGCTTAAGCAGTCGCCAGCCTACCCATATTGATAGTGTGCTAAACAGTGTGCCGAACGTGAACTTCGCCGCAGGCGCTTCTCGCGGCCGCTTTGTTCAAATTCGCGGTATCGGTGAACGTAGTCAATTTGTAGAGCCTATTAACCCGTCTGTTAGTTTCATCGTTGACGAATTTGATTTCTCTGGTCTTGCGGCAGCGGGCCTTATTTTTGATACGCAGCAGCTAGAAGTGTATCGCGGTCCTCAAGCCACGTTATTTGGTTCTGGCGCATTGGCAGGAGCAGTAAAGCTTTCTAGCAATGCGGTAGGTGACGAAGGGCCTGATTATGTTGAGATCAGAGCAGGCAATAAAGATAGCTACCGCGTAGAGGCAGCCACTGGCAACGATATTAACCAGGATTGGGGTTATCGCGTTGCACTTATGCATAACAGTAGTGATGGTTTTGTAGAAAATACCGTAGTTAACAGTGACGGCACCGAGCAAAAACGTGATGATACGAATAATCTTGATGAAACCGCAGCGCGCATAAGTGTTGCTGGGAATATCGACGAAAGAAGCACTTTGGCGCTGACGTATCGTTGGTATGACATCGACAATGGTTATGATGCGTTTTCGCTAGATAACAATAATCAGACGTTATCTGATGAGCCAGGTTTTGACACTCATCAAACCCATGCTGTGAGTGCTAGAGCCACTACCTCGACTAATGGCGGTGACTTTATTTTAATTGCCACCCACGCTTCCCATAATATCGGTTACGGATATGACGAAGATTGGACTTACGAAGGTTTTCACCCTTTCGGCTATACCTCATTTGACGCTTATTTCCGTGATGTAGACACCCAAACCGCAGAAGTACGATTTGTATCTTCAGACAGTGCTGCGTTATTTAATGGCGCGACGGCTTGGACGCTTGGTGCTTTTTATAAAACCAGTGAAGAAGATTTGTTACGAGAGTACACCTATGCATCAGGTGACTTTACCAGTGTGTATGAACCCACCACCAAGGCGGTATATTTACAGACTGAATCTACACTTACCACTAGCCTAACGTTAGTGGCAGGGTTACGTGTCGAAAACTACGGTTTTGATTACTCAGATAACAATGGCCTTGAAAGTAGTCATGATACTACGATGACTGGCGGTAAAGTGGCATTGCAATACACAGGTGAAAACCACTTTTACTACGCCAGTATTTCTCGCGGCTACAAAGGGGCAGGGTATAACCCTGACGAACGTGTATCAGATGAGCAGCGATTCTTTGATGAAGAATATAACTGGAACTACGAGCTTGGTGTAAAAGGGCCTTTATTGGTGCCTGAAGTTACCATGCGAGCCGCCCTTTTCTATATGGACAGGGACGATACGCAAGTAAGTAATTTTGATGTTCAAATACGCGAAGATGGTACCGCTGATTTTATCGACATTATAGACAACGCAGATATAGGCACTAACAAAGGTGCTGAGCTAGAGTTAAGTTGGCTGGTAGATGAAAACTGGACCATGAACATGAGTTTGGGCTACCTAGATGCAACTTTTGAAGATTATACGCTTACCGATGGCACTGTGATTGAAAAACAGCGCCAAGCACAAGCACCTGAATACACGGCTAACTTATTTAGTGAGCTATCCATTACTGATGATGTGCTTTGGCGCATTGATATTGATTTCAAAGATAGCTACCGTTTTTCTGATGGGCATGACGTAGAAGCCCCTTCGACAACACTAGTAAACAGTGAAATTGTATGGTTTTCTGATAACTGGCAAACCAGCCTGTGGGTTAAAAATGCCTTCGATAATGAGTATTACACCAGAGGTTTTGGTGGGTTTAGCAATGACCCTCGTGATGAGTATGCGTTTGCAGAACCTTATTATCAATTAGGTAATGGCCGACAGTTCGGTGTTACCGTTAAATACCAATTCTAGGAGTATGCTATGCAAGTCATGGTTGAGCTATCGTTATACCCATTAGTAGGTGAATATATTGAGCCTATTCAGCAATTTATTGATCGCTTGAATAGCTACGGTGATATTGGTGTATTAACTACTTCTACCAGCACGCAAGTGTCCGGTGATTACGGACATGTGATGTCTATTCTTGGTAAGGAAATGCAGCGCACTCATGAAGAAGTTGGACAGGCTATTTTCGTGGCGAAGTTTCTAAACTACGATGCTATGCAGGCGAATAAACAAGCCAGAAAAACTGAAGCATGAGTGCATTTTTCACTGAATTTTTGTCGCAGATAGCGGCCACATCAAAACTGGAATGGTTGGCTGTAGTGCTTGCCATTGCCTATGTGCTGCTTGCGGCAAAACAGAATAGCTGGTGTTGGCTTTGTGCCTTCGCCAGCACGGCTATCTATACCTGGCTGTTTTGGCAGGTGACGTTACCGTTTCAGTCCATCCTGAATTTCTTCTATATGATAATGGCAGGCTATGGTTATTATCAGTGGTCAAAAGGTGGTGATGGGGGCACTGAGAAGCCAGTGCGTTCATGGCCGCTATGGATACATCTTACAATAGTCCCTGTGCTGTTGTGCTGTGCGTGGGGATTATCTAAATTAGTCACTTCCCAATTTAATAGTGATCATCTACTACTCGATGCGAGTATCCATCTTTTGAGTGTAATTACCACTTTTATGGTGGCGCATAAAGTTTTACAAAATTGGATTTACTGGTTCTTTATTAATTTGGCCTCCGCCTTTTTATACTTTCAAGTGGGGATGGCATTATCAGCATGCTTGTTCCTTGGGTATGTAGGATTCTCGATTTTTGGGTATCTACAATGGTTAGCGCAATGGAATAAGCAAGATGAAACCGGAAACTATTATTCCGCTTTTGAAAGAAGCACTTAATTTATCTGATTCAGCTACAGTGGAACGTCACCCCGCTGGCATAGTGAATCAGGTGTATCATCTTAAAGATGATAATCGTGGGTTTGCTGTCAAATGGGTGGGGGAAGATGCATTTAGCGGCATCGACAGATTCCATCAGTTTGTATTGCAACAGCAACTTGCTGAGCGAGGCATTGCACCAAAGCCTATTTGGTTAAGCGATGATGAATTAATTTGGGTAGAGCAATGGGAGGAGGAAACTGATCCTCATCCCAGTATTCGTTCTCCCGAAGCGTTGGCATCAGTACTTGCCCGTGTCCACGCCCTGCCTATCACCGCTAGACCTCTCAATTTATTTTCTCGTTGGTTGCACTATATGCACTCCGCTGGATTGAAAGAAGGCGATGCGCTTTTCGACCGCGCTATTCAACTTCGGGCAAGTTTAGTGAAAAGTGAAGGCAGCACAGAAGACTATGTGCTGTGTCACAACGACCTACTTGCTCATCATGTGGTACGTGACTCAACGCCTTTCATTGTTGACTGGGAATACTCGGCCATGGGTAATCGCTATTTCGATGTGGCTGGGTGTGCAAAGATAAACGCAATGAGTGAAGCGCAAACACAGGCATTAGCCATCGCCTATGCAAAAGAAGTAGGTAAAGATGAAGATGAGGTCTTATCGCAAGTTCAACTTCACATGGAAATCGTTAACGTAACTAACGATTTATGGCTGGCTGCGCTTGAGGCAACCAAGCAAAACGCTGGCTAAAGCACGCTTTTTGTTTGTTTTCACAGCGCTTTGTTTGTTTAATAAGCGGTAGTGCATAAGGCAGTAGAAAAATGCTTTACCTTTTATATGTCATCCGTATAATGCACAGCGCGCTAGGGGTGTAGTTCGAATTGGTAGAACAGCGGTCTCCAAAACCGATGGTTGGGGGTTCGAGTCCCTCCACCCCTGCCACTTTCCCTTCTTGTTTTCTAAATTCAATTTTTATCATTATTTATTCTTCTTAAGCTAAGTTAAACTCAGCAAGTTAGTCATTCTGTATCTGCCATTTTTAATCGCGTTGCCATTTTTAATCGCGTTGCTATACAATGTTAAGTAATTAAACGAGGTTGGATTTTTATGTCGCTTTCTACTTTTCAGCGTGCTGTGTTGCAAGAAATGGGGATCCCTGTCTGGGTGAGCCAGTCATCGCTGCAAGTTGAAAACACGAACTCGGTTGCGACTGATGTTGAGAATAAGCCCTCTGCTAATGTTTCTTTTGCAACGACCAGCAATCATTCACCGGCCATGCCTTCTAATGAAGAAAAGCAAAGCCGGTTGGCACAACTTCGTGCTCAAGTATCATCAGATTCAACCAAAGCCTCTGGCCAAACAAAAGCTACCAGCCCGAACGCTAGTGATTCGTCGTCAGCGACACCGCGCTCGGTAGGTAGTAATGCAGATAGCGCTGCAAGCAAGAGTGCACCAAAAGCGAAGTCTGTTAATGCTTCGAGCCAATCATCCAGCCAATTACCCAGCCAATTATCGAATGTGTTGTCCAATCCTGCTTCGACAAATCCACCTGCTATGGTTGAATTAACCCAAGCACAGCGCTTACAGGGCAAGCAGTGGCTGCAAGATTTAGATGTTGCGCTCGCTTATCTTCAATTACCCTTCACCAGTACTCAGGTGAAGCTAGGGCAAGACGTAGCAGTAACTAACGGTGGCATTGTTATACCGTCAGCGCCTCACTTACTGACGGCAACGATGCAAAAGCAGCTGTGGAAAATGCTTTGTGCTTTGCCCAACAATGTAAAATCGCCAGAAGCGCGTTAAATTCCCTCACTCGGTTGACCTATTTTGCATATCCAATTAGTTTCAAATACAAGTTGTCAAAGTGCTTTAGCGCAAGCCCACGGCATTCACGAAGCGTCTCAATTCAAACCTTGGTCTTTTGCAACGTTTGCTGATTGCACTACGGCACCCTATTTCGGTGCCCTTGCTATAAAAGATGATCAAGTAGTGGGATACGCATTGGTACTTGAAGTGGTTGATGAAGCTACCTTGATGGATATTGCAGTAGATAAGCGTTGTCGCCAAGAAGGGATAGGGCGGGCTTTAGTGGAGTACGTAAAACAACACGCCCAGCACAACGAAATGACCTCAATGTGGTTAGAGGTTCGCGCCAGTAATATTGGGGCAATCAACCTTTACGAACATACCGGTTTTGAGCATATCGAAGTAAGAAAAAGCTATTATCAAACCGCTAACGGCAAAGAAGATGCTAAAATAATGAAAGCCTCGCTTTAAACTCAAGAAGCTAAACTAAACACGCAATCGCACAAGTTATACCTTCTCGATCTACCCGCGCACTATCAGTCTACTCCTGTTCTCTGAGACAATAACATTCAATGTTTACGTTGTTAAAAACTAACTAAAGAGGATAAATGCCAAAGGTTATCAATCGGGAGATTGTGCGATTTAAACGGTTTGCCATTAATCTTGTGACCTATCCTGAAGGTCATCGGGTAATGAGACATAACGACCCTGTAAGCGAAGGGAAATACTATAAGTTTAATGTGGTATTAAAGCAGCCAAAAGTGGGTGGGGTGTTTTGTGCCGACAAGGTTATTTTTAACTTATTTAACCGTGTTTATTTCTTTCGGCCTGATTTGTACAGTCATAGTGTTACGCCCATTCAACAAGGGCAACGCAAACTATTGTCTGTGGCAATATTATTACCTTAGTTTAACCTTTATTTCCCTTGGCCTTTATGCGCGATAAGGCGCCTAATTACGTCGTTAAGGTCTATATCCGGTTTCAGGTTATTCGCGTATATTGCGCGGCTAAGTGAAATGTCACTTACTGTCTTATTTTTTGTGAAATAGCGCATGCTTTTTCATTTTATAGGTATTGAATATGTCTTCTGCGTTGCCTCCTCCGTCAGTTCAAGCAAAAGGCATTAAAATGTTGTTTGTTTCAGTGTTGTGCTTAGGCTTAAGTTGGCCAGCAATGAAGCTAGGTTTAGATTCTGTAAGTGCGTATTGGATGGTGACACTTAGGTTATTATTTGCCTTGCCTGTTATCGCCTTGTTTGTGTTTATCACCAAAAAACGATTACCTACTTTTTCACGGCCCGACCGCGCGGTTATCTTTACGGTAGCCTTGGTGCAGTTCATTGGCTCTATGGGGTTAATCACGGTTTGCCTGCAGTACATTCCTGCCGGTACCGCGAGTATTTTAATTTACACCACACCACTGTGGATGCTGGTGATTGATACCGTGTGGTATCGACAGCGACCTGCAGCAAAACGTTTTTTACTGACGAGTATCTCTACAATTGGCGTTGGCTTAATATTATTCGCGTCGGGCCAGCCTGGTGCTTGGTTACCTTTGTTTGGCATGCTATTAGCTTCGGGATTGTGGGCCGTGTCGATAAGGCGTGTTTCATTTCACAAATGGCATGGCAGTGTTATTGATGCGGTGTTCTGGCAATTTGCATTGGCTGGAGTAGTAATGCTAGCGATTGCCTGTGCTATTGAGGGTGTCCCCAACTTTGCTGAATACGGGGCGCGAGGTTGGTTGTCACTATCTTACATTGGACCAATCGCTACTGGGTTGGGTTTTGGTCTTATGGTGTCTGCAGGGCCTAAGCTTCCGCCTGAGCGCATCGTACTTATTAGCACGCTTACGCCAATCATTGGTTACGTAAGCTCGGTACTGTTACTAGGTGAAACCTTGCTGCCCATGGTGATTGTTGGCGCCACTGTAATGCTTTGTGCACTTACCCTCAACGCGTTGCCAAAGTCGGCACTAAAGAAATTGATATCCAAGGTGCCTGGGCAAACCAAATAAACTGGGCCAATAAACAAGTCGCTACAGCTTGAGACGTGGCTGTATAAAATCTAAAAAAGCCGAGATACGTGACGACACTGCACTGTTTCGGTAGTACACCGCTTGCACGGGCTCTCGATTGTTTGGTGTAAGTAAGTGCTCGCCTAATACGCTGACAAGTTTACCGTTTTCTAAATCGTCTGCCACCATAAAGTGCGACAGTAGGGCAATGCCTTGATCTGCTAAACAAAGCTGCCTGATGGTTTCCCCGCTGGATGCTTTTAAATCGAAATTAAGTTTTACCTCTTCTGATAAAGGCCAGCGGTTCAAGCTAGCGCCACTGGAAAAGCCAATGAGTCGATGTTCGCCCAATGACCTTATAGACACATCAATATTAGAACTTGCTAAATAGGCTGGGCTCGCCACCAAATGAAGTGCACTTCGCCCCAAGGTTTTGGCATGCAAATTAGAATCGCTCAGGGCACCAATTCGAATGGCGATATCGGTTTTATGTTCAAGCAAATCAATGATGTTGTCGTGACTGGTGATATCGAGTTTTATCTCTGGGTACGCCTCACGAAATTCACCTATCAGTGGGGTTAACTGATGCAGCACAAAGGGGCTGGCTGCATCTATTCTTAATAGCCCAGAAGGTTTTTGGTTTAGCAGCCGTAACGCTTCTTCGCCTTTTTCTAGTAAGTTCACACTGTCGCGGGCGTACTGTAGGTAGACTACACCTTCTTCGGTTAGCTCCAGTCGGCGGGGGGACTTTTACGACATTCACCTAAGCAAGAGAGCGGTTTTGCGCCTTCTGCGGTAAGTATTATCATGCTGGTTTACGGAGTGTCTGTGGCCATTGGTAATATTTACGGCGGTAAACTTGCCGATAAGAAAGGGCCCATAAAAGCGCTTACTATTATTTTTACTGCTCTCGCGCTCATACTATTTACCCTAACATTTACCATGAACACCCAAGTAGGTGCTGTATTAACCGTATTGGTGTGGGGCGCATTTGCCTTTGGTAATGTACCTGGCTTGCAAGTATATGTGGTGAAATTAGCCGAGCGATACACCCCAAATGCGGTAGATGTGGCATCAGGGTTAAATATTGCTGCGTTCAATATTGGCATTGCACTGGGTTCAGTATTAGGTGGTGCAATTGTTGAGGGCATGGAATTACGAGATACCGCCTGGGTGGGTGGCGTGATTTGTTTAGCAGCGCTGGTAGCAACTCGATTCAGTGGTTCCTTAGATGCGCGCACAGCTTAAGCTTGAGTTTGTTAAATCGTTAGCGTTTTAAAAGGTTAAATATTAAAAAGAACGGCGGCGCAACATAATAGCAAGGTGTTGAGCCGCCCGTTTTGCTATCAATAGATCATGAGATTAAAAAATTCTGAGTTTTAGAGAATATGAGGTTATGAAATCTTTTCTTTAGCACTCTCATCATGGCAGTTATCTCTGCCTAAAAAAACACTTTCACCGCAGCTTTAACAGCGCTCTTTTCAGCGCTATCACTAATCCCGCTACTATGTCTTTAATTGGCTCTGTTTTCGCCTCTTTTAGCAGCTCTTTTGCCAGCACTATTTTCACCTCTGAAATCACGAATTTATCCATCAGACAATATTTAACGGTGAGTTAAGAGAAAAACGTCAGCAGAGCGTGTTTTTAGCTGCCACAAATGTATAATAAGCGGCATTTTTATACTCCCTCAATGCTTTCCACTTTTTGGGTGCTAATTAAGGCTTCAAAAGGGAAGGTGTGATGCTTGGCGTCCCTTCGTAATGCTGTGTACAAAAGCTGGTAGCAAAAGCACGTTGCACACGTTAGTACGACAGTAAGAACGCCACTAAGCAAAGCGAGTAAATACTCAAGACTGAAGTACCATTACGGGTACGAAACGGGACCGATTTTTCATGGCAAATGCCGATTTTCTAAACGAAATCAATAAGCGAAGAACGTTCGCTATTATCTCGCATCCAGATGCGGGTAAAACCACCATTACTGAAAAAGTACTGTTGTTCGGAAACGCACTGCAAACCGCAGGTACGGTAAAAGGTAAAAAGTCTGGCCAACATGCAAAGTCAGATTGGATGGAGATGGAAAAAGAGCGTGGTATATCTGTAACCACTTCTGTAATGCAGTTTCCTTACAAAGACCATTTGGTTAATTTACTGGATACGCCTGGACACGAAGATTTCTCGGAAGATACCTACCGTACGCTTACCGCAGTAGATTCTTGCTTAATGGTTATCGATGCCGCGAAAGGGGTAGAGGATAGAACCCGTAAATTGATGGAAGTTACCCGTTTACGTGACACGCCTATCTTAACCTTTATGAACAAGCTCGACCGCGATATTCGCGATCCACTAGAAGTGATGGATGAAGTTGAGAGCGAACTCGATATTCTTTGCGCGCCAATTACCTGGCCAATCGGCTGCGGGAAAAGCTTTAAAGGGGTTTATCACCTTTATCGTGACGAAACCATTTTGTACCAAAGTGGGCATGGGCACACCATTCAAGAAGTTCGTATCTTAAAAGGGCTAGATAACCCTGAACTTGAAGATGCCATTGGCAGCGACCTAGCTGAAACTTTACGTGACGAGCTAGAGCTTGTGCGCGGTGCATCAAACGACTTTGATAAAGAACTCTTTTTAGACGGCCAGCTTACCCCAGTATTTTTCGGTACTGCATTGGGTAACTTTGGTGTCGACCATATGCTTGATGGCATGGTTGAATGGGCTCCCGCGCCACAAGGCCGTGAGACTGATGAAAGCCCAGTTGAATCGACAGATACCAAGTTCAGCGGTTTCGTATTCAAAATTCAGGCGAATATGGATCCTAAACACCGCGACCGCATCGCGTTTTGTCGTATTGTATCGGGCAAGTATGAGAAGGGCATGAAAATGCGTCACTCACGACTTGGCAAAGATGTACGTATTTCCGATGCTTTAACCTTTTTAGCCGGCGATAGAGCCTTACTTGAAGAGGCGTATGCAGGAGATATTATTGGTCTGCACAACCACGGGACCATTCGAATTGGTGATACTTTTACCTCAGGTGATAACTATCGCTTCAGTGGTATCCCTAACTTCGCACCAGAATTATTTAAACGTATTCGATTACGCGACCCGCTAAAACAGAAGCAATTGCTAAAAGGCCTTATCCAGCTTTCAGAAGAAGGTGCGGTTCAGGTATTTAGGCCGCTTGCCAATAATGACCTCATTGTAGGTGCGGTAGGTGTACTTCAGTTTGACGTGGTCGTCGCCCGTTTGAAGGCAGAATACAATGTTGATGCATTGTACGAGCACATTAACGTAAACACTGCCCGATGGGTGTACTGTAAAGACGAGAAAAAGCTGGATGAGTTCCGCCGCAAGGGTGAGCAAAACCTTGCACTAGATGGTGGCGATAACCTTACGTATATCGCCCCTACTAGAGTGAACTTACAGTTGTCGCAAGAACGTTACCCAGACATCGAATTTAAAAACACGCGCGAAAATTAAGATAAAGAATAACTATGAATATACATGCATTATTAATTAATCGATTTAGTGAAGCTTTAGAAACAATGGGTGTTGAAAACGCACCTATTCCTGTATCGCGCAGTGCTCGTCCTGAATTTGGTGAATATCAATTCAATGGCGCAATGGCGTTGGCGAAACAGCTTAGACAAAAGCCTCGCGATATTGCAGAAAAGATTGTTGAGATTGTAAAGCTTGATGATGTGGCCAGTAAATTAGAAGTGGCCGGCCCAGGTTTCATCAATGTTCATTTGAACAATGAGTGGTTGGCAAATCAGTGTGAATTGGCCCTAAACGATCCACGCATTGGCGTAGCAAAATCGCCAGCACAAACCGTAGTGGTAGATTACTCTTCACCAAACCTAGCGAAAGAAATGCACGTAGGGCATCTACGTACCACCATTATTGGGGACGCTGTGGTGAAAGTGTTGGAGTTCTTAGGCCATAAAGTCATTCGCCAAAATCACATGGGTGATTGGGGGACGCAGTTTGGTATGTTGCTAGCGCATTTGTCAGACAAACTTGAACAAGAAGTCGCTGAAACGGCGTTGTCTGACTTAGAAGACTTTTACCGTGAAGCAAAAGTGCGTTTCGATGACGAAGAAGGCTTTGCCGATCGTGCACGTGAATACGTCGTTAAGCTTCAAGGCGGTGATGAAAAATGCCTAGGCTTATGGGAAAAGTTCATTGATGTATCTATTGCACACTCTGAAGACGTTTATAAAAAGCTAAACGTAAGCTTAACTCGTGCCGATATTATGGGTGAATCTGCCTATAACCACGACTTAGCTAACGTAATTAGCGAATTAAAAGCGAAAGAGATTGCGGTAGAAGACCAAGGCGCTCAAGTGGTTTTCATTCCTGAATTGGCCGATAAAGAAGGTAATCCAGCGGTTTATATTGTGCAAAAATCTGGTGGCGGTTATCTATATGCCACCACAGATTTAGCGGCTATGCGCTATCGCAGCGGCACGTTGAACGCCGATAGAACCCTAATTCTTACCGACGCTCGCCAAGCACTACATTTCAAGCAAACCGAAATTGTGGGCCGTAAAGCAGGCTTTATGGAAACCACTCAAACCTACGAGCATTGCCCATTCGGTATGATGTTAGGCAGTGACGGAAAGCCATTTAAAACCCGTACTGGCGGTACGGTTAAATTGGTTGAGCTATTAGATGAAGCGGTAGAGCGTGCAGGTAAATTAATTGCCGAACGTGACAATGATTTATCTGAAGAAGAGTTAGCGGAAGTTGCCCGTAAAGTAGGTATTGGCGCAGTTAAGTATGCTGATTTAAGTAAAAACCGTACTACTGACTACATGTTTAACTGGGACACCATGTTGAGCTTTGAAGGTAATACCGCCCCGTATTTGCAATACGCTTACACGCGGGTTAAAAGCTTATTTAGAAAAGCCGGTGTTGCCATTGAAACTATGCCAGTAGATATCAATATTGTTGAAAAACAAGAACACGCATTGGCGGTACTGTTATTACAATTTGAAGAGGTGGTAGGCTTGGTATCACGTGATGCAACGCCTCACGTGTTGTGTACTTATTTGTACGAACTAGCCAGCGCCTTCATGAGCTTCTACGAGGCTTGTCCAATGCTAAAAGACGGCATTGAACTGAAAGTACGAGACAGCCGTTTGGCTTTATCAGCGCTTGTCGCCAGCACGTTAAGCCAAGGCTTAAATCTGCTTGGTATCGAAACATTGGAAAAAATGTAAAGTTGATAACGTAAACGTTTTTAGCATCTGATTCACGAATACAAGTATTCAGTATGCTATGTCTATATTGCTATTTTAAGAGGCTGACATTCGTGTCGGTCTTTTTTATGCCTCGTTATCGACAAGCGCTGGGGCAGGGCATCGCCACTCGGTCTTAGTAGACCACTGGTCTATCCAATCGGGCATGTCTGTGGCGGGCATAGGTCTAGCAATACCGTAGCCCTGGGCCAGTTCGCAGCCCAAATCCAACAACGATGTGCCATGAGCAATGGTTTCAACCCCTTCGGCAATAACATTGCGATTAAACGATTTAGCTAGGGCGATAACCCCCACTACAATGGTTCGATCTTCTGGGTCGATTAACATATCACGCACAAAGGTTTGGTCTATCTTAATGACTTTAGCCGGCAATCGTCTTAAGTAAGTGAGAGAGGAATAACCCGTTCCAAAGTCATCAATGGCAAAAGTCACCCCTAACTTTACGCAATCGTCCATAATTTCCGCGACTTTTTTAATATCACCTAACTTGCTGGTTTCTAAGACTTCTAACTGAAACGCTTCAGGGGGAACATTGGGTACTTTTGATAACAAACGTGATAAGCGAATAGGAAAGTTTCTTTGCTGTATCTGCAACGCAGAAATATTCACACTAATGGGAATATGAACCCCTAATTGCTGCCAGCGATTATATTGCTGCAATGACTCTTCGATAACCCATTCACCAATATCTATACTGAGTTGGTGATTTTCAATAAAAGGTAAAAAGGCTGCAGGGGAAAGTATACCTTTAACGGGATGTTCCCAGCGAATAAGGGCCTCTGCACCAATAATTTCTCCGGTGCGCATATTCACTTTTGGCTGGTAGTAAAGCACAAACTCTCTGTTATGAAGGGCTGTGGTTATGCTCTGGAGTATTTCATGGCGTGCTTTTATAGCGTCTTCAGACTCTATATCAAAAAGGTGATAGCAATTTTTGCCCTTCTGTTTTGCCACATACATCGCTTGGTCGGCGTGGCGGATAAGCTGATCAGCATCGGTGTCATCTGCAGGGTAAAGTGTCACGCCAATACTGGCAGATACTTTAAGTTGGTGCTCACCAATTTTTACCGGTTCAGATGCTACTCTCAGCATATTCTTAATAATGGCAGCAAAATCTTGTGGTTGTTTTAGGTTTGCTAATACCGCAACAAACTCGTCACCTCCAAAGCGTGAAATAGTATCACTCTCTCGCAATGTTCCTTTTAAACGATGAGCCAAGATCACAAGGAGTTCGTCGCCCACACTATGACCAAAGTTATCATTTATTTCTTTAAAACCATCTAAATCGAGCAGCGCCACTGCCACAAACCCTTTATCGAATTTACATTGAGACAGGGCTCTATCTAGTCGCTCGGCAAGCAGCGAGCGGTTAGGCAAATTAGTTAACACATCATAATGTGCCATATGCTCTAATTTGTATTGCTGCTCTTTGGCTTCCGAAATGTCGCTAAATATAGCAATGTAATTTTTAACATTGCCTTCATCATCATTGACTGCGCTAACAGTTAATAGTTGGGCGTAAACCTCATGATTTTTACGTTTGTTCCAAATCTCTCCAGCCCAATAACCTTTGCTTATAATAGACGCCCATAGGTGACGGTAGAATTCAGGAGACTGCTTTCCCGACTTAAACATATTAGGTTTTTTGCCTAACACTTCGTTTCGCTTATAGCCTGTTATATCAACGAAGGTTTTGTTCACATCTATAATGTTTGCGCTGCTATCTGTGATGAATATGCCTTCTCTTGCGTGAGAAAATACACTTGCAGATAGTTTTAGTTTTTCTTCTAAATGTTTGTTCTTGGTTATGTCTTGAACTAACGAGGTTACGCTTATTACGTTACCTGCTAGGTCAAGAATAGGGGTGCTATACCATTCGCAGATTATAGGGAGGCGTAATTTAGTCACGTTTTTATTTATTTTTCGCTTTGGCGCCTTTTTCTTAATGAGCTGAGCGAATGCGTCGTTTATTTCACCTCGACGTTCTAAAGGTATAATGAGATCTGAAGCATGTTTGCCAATCGCTTCTTCTTTTTTATAGCCAAAAATATTTTCTGCCGATTTATTCCAATCGGTACAGATAAGCTGAGTATCCCAAGTAATGCACCCTAAGGGGGTATTTTCGATATGACTTGCTAAGGTATTCTTACTTTCTAGCAAAGAAGCCTGGCTATCGATAAGTCGCTTTTCTGCCTCTAGCCGTGTTTTTGCCATCGAGGTGAAGCGTTGCTGTAGCTTCACTAACTCAACGCTACCATGTAAAGGTGCATCGCATACGTCTTTGCCTTCAGCAAGGGCTTTAGTAGATTGAAGTAATGTGCGTATTGGCTTTAATACATTTCTTCGCACGCCCCATACTGAGACACCTACAAGTAGTATTACTATCGCGGTCAGTATTCCGGCCGTTTTAATCAATCGCTCATTAATGACTTCCAGTGTCTGCTTAAGAGGAATGCCTACCGTAATATTGATTTGCTGACCATCTTCAAATAAAGGGCGTTTTACATATACCCGTTGATAAGGGTCATTGGAAATAACGGCGCTATTATCAGGTGCGGTATTCGAGTTATCTATTGCAGTGCTAGAGGTGCTTAATAGTGTTCCTAACAGGTTGTTGTTGGTTGGATATGCAGCAACAATCTTATTCTCGCTATCGGTGATGTAAGCAACGGTATTATTGGGTAAATGAGACTCTGAGAGCGCTTCACTCCACCATTCTAGTGAGATAACCGCTACCACTAACGCCACCACAGTTTCGTTTGTAGCATTCATTACCGGGTAAGCAAAATTCACACTAGTAAGATTAGTCGCTCGGTCTATTTGAAACTCACCGATGGAAAAATCTCGCGCGGCTAGCGCCTCTTGAATATAAGGACGGTCGGAGACATTTATTGGGGTATTGATGGGACGTGCATTACACAGTAGCTCGCCATCAGCCCTTGGGGCCCCTAAATTAATATAGTTACTATTTACCTTAAGTACGTTGGCAAGAAAAGCACTGCATGCTTCAGAGTTTGGCTTTTGAACCGCGTCGAAACTGGCAAGGTTTTGCAGAAAAACACGTGTTTTATCAATCAGTGTAGACTGGAATTTTGAGGTGGCCTTGGCGGTATTTACGGATTGGCTTATGGCAGCTTCTATAGCGTGTTCTCTTTCAACGTATGAGTCATAAAAAACGCCAACCCACCCTGGTAATGCAACCATAACGATGAGGAGAATTATTCTCGACTGCAGTGACTGAAAAAAGTACGCCATGTATTATTTTATAAATCCATTTAACGAAGATGACTACGAAAAATGTGAGATTTATCGTAGTGTATAACCGTATTAAGCCGTGCGTGAATTTTCGTGAAATTTAAAATGCACTAGCAATTCAGGTAAGTATAGTAACAATACTATAAAAGCGTTAATTATGATTAAGGTATTGCTTTATTTAAATATTATTACCTAACTTAGGGCATGTTTATTCATAGATTTGGGCTGCTGATTTGCGTCAGTGTTTAAATAGCCGGCTTATTATTCGCATTTTTTTGCTCACATTCTTGCTCAATAGTGTAGTAGGGTGATTCGCTACAATGCATCGAGTTTGTATGGCATAAACATTTGAATAGTACTAACAAAGGAATTTAAATTATGACGAAGTTACTCGCTTTTTCTGGCAGCACACGGAACGGCTCATTTAACCAAGCAATACTCACGGTTGCTGCTGAAGGAGCACGGGAGTCGGGCGCCAAAGTGACTGTTGTAAATCTAGCCGACTACCCAATGCCTATCTTTAATGAAGATGAAGAGCGCGCATCTGGCGTTCCAGAAAATGCGAGAGCCTTCAAGCAACTGTTAACTGAGCATGATGGTTTCTTAATTGCTTCTCCAGAGTACAATTCGAGTTATCCTGCATTGCTTAAAAATGCCATAGATTGGGCCACTCGCATGGAAGAAGGTGATAAACCTATGCAGGCTTTCAGAGGTAAAACGGCAGGTATTATGGCTGCATCTGCCGGCGGTTTGGGTGGAATGAGAGTGCTAGTGGTTCTGCGCATGCTGTTGGCGAACATTGGTGTAACGGTGTTACCTGCACAACTTGCTGTGGCAAAAGTAAATACCTTAATGGACGACAGTGGGGTAGTTACCGATGAGAAAACCATCAAACAACTTAAAAATTTAGGTAAACAAACCGCTGAATTAACAATGAAGATGACAGCACAGGTTCTATAAAGTAGTGCTGAGGCGAGGAGGCGAGTCATCGTCGCCTCTACATTTTTATCAATCTAGTCTTTTGTAACCTAGCCCTTTGTAATCTAGTCTTGCTCCACTTCTTTAATAAACCACTTTATTACATTACCTATGGCAAAGTTTGCGTATTGATCTGAACAAATCTGATATCCCCGAGTTTCAGATTTTAATCGCGGCCCTAATTCAATAAGTTTACCTTCTTCAATAAAAGGGTTTATTAACCCTTCCCATCCTAAGCAGAGGCCGTGCCCGCCAATGGCGGCTTCAACAATAAGAGGGTAATTGTTATACCGAAAAGAAATAGGGCTTGTGGAAGGCTTAACGCTTAATGCTTGGGCCCACCGTTGCCAATTTAGCCAACGGGAATCATCTACGTCCTTGTGTAGTAGCGGGAGGTTTCTCAAATCACTGAGTAGTTGGCCGCTTTTTAAGTGGTATTTGGCTGCGAATTCAGGTGAGCAGACGGGGAAAACTATCTCAGGGATTAACATCGTTTCAAACTGATATTTACCAATCTTTGATGAAAAGTGAAATAATATATCTGCATGTGCAGTGGTAAGGTCACTTAAACTGTTGGTTGGTTGGATTTCGAAAAGATAATCAGGAAAAGCTTGTTGTAATCGCTGTAGCCTAGGCATTATCCAATGAAAGGCAAAACCAAAATAGGCGCTAATAGAAATTTTAGTTTTTGTTTCACGAAAATCTTCTCGTGCGTTATTGGTAGCACGCAGAATAGATGATGTAGAGCCTCTTAACTCGTTGTAATACTTAAGCCCTTCAACCGTAGGTGTAACGGGTTTCTTACTACGATCAATTAAGATACCACCTACCACATCTTCCAGTGCACGAATTCTTTGAGACACCAGCGGTTGTGTAATACCAAGATCTTCAGCTGCTAATGTCATAGAGCCATGTCGTACTGTAGCTTCAAAACACAATAAGCCGTTAAGTGTAGGTAACTCAGATTCTTTCATCATTACTAATTTGCATGTTAGCTATAAGGCTTTGCTACTGTAATATAAACCACGATTACTTGATACTTCTCCTATTGATTTTTAAGGGAGATTCTCGTGCAGCAAATAGACTATATTATCAACGAAGCGAATGCTTCCGTGTCAGCGACTGTAAATGGACAACACTATCCTTTACCCGCGTTATGGCTTCGTGAGCGTTGCCAAGATTCAGAAAACCTTGATAAAACCACCAAGCAACGCTTTTTCGACCCACATCAGTTAGATGAAAATGTGTCGCTTATTAAGGTAGAAAAGAAGCACAATACGCTTGCTAACCTAACGTTCAGTGACGGGTATTCTGGTGAGTACGATTTGAATGAGTTCGCTGCCGACTTCGACGTTTGGGATGGCGCGCCTAACGATATTCCGTGGAAAAGCGATGTGGACAAATCGTTATTTCATATTGATTTAGCCACGTTGAAATCGGAAGCGGGGTTAATGAAAGGAATAGAAATATTCTTAACCTACGGGGCGCTAATTGTTGATAACGTGCCTACTGAATCAGACGCGGTATTAGAAGTAGCAAATTTATTTGGCCATGTGAGAGAAACTAACTTTGGTAAACACTTCGAGGTTTTCACCCGTCCAAACTCTAACGATCTTGCTTATCGTTCAGTGCCTTTAGGGCCGCATACCGATAACCCTTACCGAAACCCCATGCCGGGTATTCAACTTCTGCATTGTTTAGAAAACCAAACGACAGAAGGCTTGTCCACATTGGTTGATAGTTTGTCGGTGCTAGAGCAGTTGAAAAAAGAAGATCCCGACGGGTTCGCATTGCTTTGCACGGTACCTGTCCGTTACCGTTATTATGACAACGAAGTTGATTTGATAGAAAGGCGTACCATGATTGAATCTGACCCTAGCGGCAGAATTACGGGGATCGCTTATAGCCCGCGACTCGACTATTTGCCGCTATTACAAGATGAAGAAATGGTTATATTTCATCGTGCCCGTAAACGTCTGGGACAGTTGTTGTGTTCGCCTGAGTATGAGTGGCGTTTCAGATTGGAACCCGGTCAATTGCAGATGTTTCATAACACCCGTGTGTTACACGGACGCACAGGGTTTGACCCTAGTGAAGGGCGTCGTCACCTGCAAGGCGCTTACATAGATATTGATGCACCAAAAGGCCGATACAATGCGCTTAAAAGAAGGCAAGGTTCTATGCATACCAACGATGCGGTTGAAACAACAAGTACTAAGGGTGAGTTTGAAATAGCGAATACCAAGGCCACAGTAGAAACAGCAAAAATGAGAGGTTAAGTGATGGAAACTGTTCAATTTCGCCAGATGAAAGACGGAACAAAAGAAGAGTATTTGTTTCTTACCAAACATGAAGATGAATACGCGAAAGGCTTGCCCGATAGAATATTGGAAGCGCTGAAAAATTTAGAGAACACCTTATCAGGCTATCAGGTTTCACGACTTGGACACTCACTGCAATCAGCAACCCGCGCTGAAGCCGATGGCGCCGATGAGGAAATGATTGTAGCGGCACTTATTCATGATCTTGGTGATGACTTAGCGCCGCACAATCACTCGCAATACGCGGCATCGATTTTACGCCCCTATGTGCGATCTGAAGTGACTTGGATTATTAATCAGCATGGATTATTTCAAAACGTGTATTACGCCCATTTTTTAGGTGGCAATCCGAATGAACGAGAGTATTTAAAAGATCACCCTTGGTATCAAGCCTGTGTAGATTTTTGTGAAAAGTGGGATCAATCATCATTCGACCCTGACTACCCTACAAAACCACTTTCACACTTCGAGCCATTGGTTAGAAAGATATTTTCTAGAACGGCATTCGACCCCAAATATGTGGGTGAACAAACCATGGGTAAAAGTGCTGTTGATATCGCCATGTCTGGAACTAGTGAGTAAAAGGCGTAAGCCTCGTAAAGGTTAGGTAAAGGTATAAGAAGATCTATTCTTGTATAGGTCTATACCCCCATATAACTAAGTGCACGGCATTGTCGCCGTACTCTTAATTTGTTGGGAGTAATACTTTATGAATTTACTTACGAATTTACGCTTAATACCCATTGTATGCTCTATTACTTTACTAAGCGCATGTGCGGTGCCGCTACATGGTGGCGGTGCACGCGGTGGCTTTCACGGTGGAAATGCAGCATTAAGTATAGGTGCGGGCATTGCGGCGGGGGTTGCTGTTGCAGTGCTAGCATCCCCGCGATATGAGCCAGGACATAGAGTAAGGCACTTACCTAAAGACGCTGCCTTCATTCGTCACCATGGCATAGACTATCGATATAGAAATGGTGTGTATTATCGCAAAATAGGCAGCGATTTTACTGTAGTGTATCCGCCTGCAGGGGTCATCATTCATACCTTACCTGATCATCCCGATACCATTTTTGTCGATGGGCAAACCTATTATGTTGTGGAGGGGGTGTATTACAAACGAATGGATGGTGAGTATATCGTAGTGAAAGCCCCTGTCGAATGGTCGCGAGCAGACAGTGGTGAATATCAAGCAGGCAAGCATTACGATGCTCTTCCTGAAGGTGCGCTGCCAGTAAAAATACATGATACTCAGTACTTTTTATCTGGCGGTTTATATTTTCTGCCTCAATCATCCCAAGGGCAAGTCACTTACCTCGCAGTGAAATTGAACTAGTCTCGTCAGTATACAAATTTTACATATTGCTATTTTATTCATAGACATGACAAACTGATAATCTGCGCATGTTTATGAATGGAACGCGAGTTCATGCTTCAAAAAATCATTATGTTTTCTTCCAGTATAGCTCTTTCGATATTGGCCATTTTATTGTGCTTTGGTGTACTTGATGCCCTATGGCTAGGCTGGATAGCCCGTGACTGGTATACCACCGAAATGGCGAGCTTATTGCGAGAAAGTTATATTACTTGGCCTTGGATAGTATTCTATTTAATGTATGGCTTTGTGGTATTTGTATTGGCTGTTGTGGCCAACAGAGACAAGCCACTTTACTACGCAGGTATTGATGGAGCACTGCTTGGGCTCGCCAGTTACGGAGCATACAACCTAACTAACTACAGCATTGTTGAAGGGTTTACACTGTTTATCACGGTGATTGATTGGGCCTGGGGCACCTTCTTAACCAGTGCAAGCGCAATGGCGGGCTGGGTGGGCTTTCAACAGGTGCGAAATAGTGAAGATAATTAAACGCTAGGCCGATTTTTAGTCGGCTCTTTAAGCTGCCTTTTATTTCGTTAACCCCTATCAAATTTCGTCCAAATTCGGTACTATCCGCGGTCTTATTTTACAGTTGATAAGCGGACTATGTTTGAAGTAAACCCCGTTACCAATGCGATAAAAGATATCCGCGAGCGCACCGACGCGCTTAGGGGGTACCTTTGACTTTGATGCAAAGTCAGAGCGCTTAGAAGAAGTTAACCGAGAGCTTGAGAGCTCTGAGGTATGGAACGAGCCAGAACGCGCACAAGCGTTAGGTAAAGAAAAGGTGGCCTTAGAGCTGGTTGTAGAAACAATTCACAACCTTGAACAGGGCACCGAAGACGTTGAAGGTTTGCTTGAACTCGCCGTTGAAGCAGAAGATGAAGAAACCTTCGATGAGGCCAACAAAGAACTAGAAGGCCTGCTTGAGCAACTTGAAAAGCTTGAGTTTCGCCGCATGTTCTCTCAGCCTAATGATGCCAACGATTGTTATATTGATATTCAATCTGGCTCTGGCGGTACAGAAGCGCAAGATTGGGCTAATATGCTCCTTCGCATGTACCTTCGTTGGGGTGAGGCTCACGGCTTCAAAACCGAGCTTATTGAAGTATCTGATGGCGACGTAGCGGGTATTAAAAGTGCTACCTTGCGTATTGCAGGTGAGTACGCTTTTGGTTGGTTACGTACCGAAACGGGCGTGCATCGCTTAGTGCGTAAGTCGCCATTTGACTCAGGGAACCGCCGTCATACGTCGTTTTCATCTGCCTTTGTTTACCCTGAAGTAGATGACGATATCGATATTGATATAGACCCTTCAGATTTGCGTATTGATACTTACCGCGCTTCGGGCGCGGGTGGTCAGCACGTAAACAGAACCGATTCAGCGGTGCGTATTACCCACGAACCTACAGGTATTGTAGTGCAGTGTCAGAACGACCGCTCGCAGCACAAGAACAAAGATCAGGCGATGAAGCAGTTGAAAGCTAAACTCTACGAGTATGAGCTTCAAAAGCAAAACGCCGAGAAACAAGCGATGGAAGACAGCAAGTCAGATATCGGTTGGGGAAGTCAAATTCGTTCATACGTACTAGACGACTCTCGCATTAAAGATTTGCGTACTGGCGTGGAAACACGCAACACTCAGGCCGTGCTAGATGGTGGCCTGGATAAATTTATCGAAGCCAGCCTTAAATCAGGGCTGTAATCCGAACAACGAAAGTGAATAGGTTATGACTGACCAACAAACCGACGAAAATAAATTAATTGCTGAGCGCCGAGCAAAACTAAGCGCAATTCGTGAGCAGTGCCGTGCAAATGGCTTCCCAAACAGCTTCCGTCGTGAAAACTATGCTGACGAACTTCAAGTCAAGTTCGGTGAACTAGATAAAGAAACCTTGCAAGAGCAAGGTAACAAAGTAAGCATTGCTGGCCGTATTATGGCAAAGCGTGGCCCTTTCATGTTGCTTCAAGACATGACAGGTCGCATTCAAGCTTACGCAGATAAAGACACGCAAAAAGCCCTTAAAGCCCAATACGGCGCGCTAGATATTGGTGACATTATTGGTGTTGCTGGTGTATTGCATAAGTCGGGTAAAGGCGATTTATATGTGAACATGGAAGAGTATGCATTGCTAACCAAAGCACTGCGCCCTCTACCTGAGAAGTTCCATGGCCTAAGCGACCAAGAAACTAAATATCGTCAGCGATACGTTGACCTTATTACCAGCGAACAAACCCGCAAAACCTTTATGATCAGAAGTAAGATTGTAAATGGTATTCGTAACTACCTAACTCAGCGCGACTTCCTTGAAGTAGAAACGCCTATGCTGCAGGTTATTCCTGGTGGTGCTACTGCGAAGCCGTTTGTTACTCACCATAATGCATTAGACATTGATATGTACTTGCGTATTGCCCCAGAGCTTTACTTGAAGCGCTTGGTGGTAGGTGGTTTCGAGCGTGTTTTCGAAATTAACCGTAACTTCCGTAACGAAGGGCTTTCTACGCGTCATAACCCAGAGTTCACCATGTTGGAATTTTATCAGGCCTATGCTGATTTCAACGACCTGATGAACTTAACAGAAGACATGTTGCGTACCCTTGCCGAAGATATTCTTGGTTCTAGTGTTATTACTAACACCACCAAAGATACCGACGGGAACGTGGTTTCAGAAGTACAGTACGACTTTGGTAAGCCGTTTGAGCGCTTAAGCATGGGCAACGCCATTTTGAAATACTGGCCAGAAGCCAATGAAGCCGCTATTCGCGACCCAGAAGCTAACCTTGATGCACTTAAAGCCATGGCGAAACAGTTGCATATTAAAGAGCCTGAAGTTGACGGTATCTGGGGCGCGGGTAAGTACCTATGTGAAATCTTCGAAGCTACAGCAGAAGAGAAGCTTGAACAGCCTACGTTTATTACTGAATACCCGTGGGAAGTATCGCCACTTGCACGTCGTAACGATGACAACCCGTTCATTACCGACAGGTTTGAATTCTTCGTTGGCGGTCGTGAGCTAGCAAACGGCTTCAGCGAGTTGAATGACTCTGAAGATCAAGCTAAGCGTTTCTCTAAGCAAGTTGAAGAGAAAGATGCTGGTGATGATGAAGCGATGCACTACGACGAAGATTACATTCGTGCACTAGAGTATGGTTTACCGCCTACCGCTGGTGAAGGTATTGGTATCGACCGTTTGGCCATGCTATTTACTGATAGCCCAACGATTAAAGACGTGATTTTATTCCCGCATATGAAACCTGAAGTGTCGAAAGGCGCTGAAGAAGAGTAAGCTGTGTGGATGACGTTACGAATAAGTGACGTTATGCCTAAGTGACTTTATGAGTACGTTATAAAAAACAGCTTTATAAAAACAACTTACAGCGCTTATGTTAAACGCGCAGTGATTTGTTTTGTAAGAAGGGTGTTGAGGGGAACTTCAATACCCTTTTTTTGTGCCATTTTGACAATATACCCATTAATGGCTTCAATTTCCGTTTGTCGATGGTGTAGCACGTCTTGGTGCATACTGGAGTAGTTATTGCCGGTAAGGCTTGCGACTTTAATTACTTGCTGTTCAATTTCAATCGCATCAAAGCACTGCCCACATGCATTTGCCACTTGAGCAAATTCTTCACAAAGCGTTTTACGTTCATTAGCAAACTGCTCACCAGCAATATGGCTATTGGTTATATTATTCAGGGCTGTTAATGGGTTTATCACCACATTGATAGCAAGCTTGGCCCACAATGCCTGCATGATGTCAGCTTGGTAATTCACTGGTGGAAGCAGCGCATGCAAAGTGTGACACACACTTTTCACCCACTCAGGCATGGCTGAGTGTTCGTGCGAAAGCAAATGAGGGGCAATACCAATCTGAGTAGCGCCCTCGCCAGTGTAAATAGCCTGAGTTTCCGTGCGCTTCATGGCCCCATGGCTGGTGGTAGCAAGCAGCAATGGTTGGCTTGGTGGCAATATCGATTTCGCAATTTCATACCCACCCATACCATTATGTAAAAGCACAACTGGCGTGTTACCCCCTAAAAATGGCAACCATTGAATAAGCGCGTCTTTTAAGTGGTGTACCTTTAAAGGCAATACCAAAATGTCGTTATCAGAAAGGTGAGGTTTGGTACTGCTTATTTGCGTAACGGGGTATTCGGAACCGTCAATCCATTCTACGAAATAGGGGGTGAGTGTCCCATTGTCATACTTCTCATCGTCATTTTGTGAATAGAGTGTGGGTGTCTCAGTTTTAGGTTGCTCACTATTATGTTGTTTAAGGCTAGTTTTCTGAAAACCAGATTTATCAACTTGAGATACAAGGCTTCTTGGGTAAAGCGCGTAAGGCATGGTTTGTTTTTCGGCAGCTCCTGCGAGTAAAGAGCCAATAGCGCCGCTGCCTACAATGTGGATTTTTTTTATCGCGATCTGCTCAGCCTTTAAGTTTTCTGTTTCCTGCACGCCTTGCTTTGCCTTTTCACCTTTCATTTCTTACATCAAGCCTTGCTAACTAACTGTAATAAAGAAGGGGCGATCTCGGGCCAGGTGAAAGTATCTGGTTCAGGCAATTCAGCTAACCAAGTCGCCACTTCACTGTCAGTGAATAAATCACCTTCTAATATGGGGGCTTTCACTGAAATAGTGCGAGAGGGTAGGGGAATGCTTAACCAGCCGGCGTGCAAATGCAATATATCGGATGGTGCGCCACTATAAAGTGTGTCACCAAGTATGGCTGCGCCAACACTTTTAAGGGCGACTCGAATTTGATGGGTTTTGCCCGTAAGCGGTTTTACGATAAAACCGCGATAGCCAGGTTTGGCTGACTGACTAAAAAATTGAGTGACTGCAGGGTTATCTTTGCTTTTAAGTAACATGAACTGGCCGCCGCGGCGGTTTTTCATATCACCGACAATAGTACCTTGTTTCTTTTTCGGCTTGTCGGCACTAATAGCAAGGTAGTACTTACTGACTTGGCGTGTCGCAAAGGAATCACCAATAAGTGCTGCTGTCTGTGCATTTTTGGCTAAACACAAACAGCCGGACGTGCCGGTATCTAAGCGATGACAAAGATGAAGCTGGCTATAACCGGTTTGTTTCCTAAGTAGGCTGACAATACCTAATGTATGGGTGTCTATGTTGCTGTCTATGTTTCTGAGACTGCCTGAGTCTGCGCTTTCACCGGTTCTTATATTTTTACCAGCCCCAGTGCTCTTGGCATTTTCAGTATTAGCAGTATCCGCAATATTTGCACTGTCATGCATGGCGATGCCGGAAGGCTTGTTGACGATAAGCACATCGTTATCGTCAACTAAGATAGGAATTTCGTTCACCTAGGCTTTTTCAAGCAATTTAATGGCTTCGTCGTAGTCTAGTTCGTCTACCGCCTCTTCAATTTCTTGCTTCGTTTCAGCAGGAAGTGAAAGCACACTTAGCCACTCATCAAGCGTTGACTGGGAAATGAATTCACTGGCTTTTAATGCGGCAATAAATTGATCGCGAGCTTGTGCCGCCACGGCGCTAGTTGCTTCAGGCGCTGCGGGCTCAGGCGCTGCCGATAGTGCATCAACAGCCGCTATGGTTTCATCAACGAGAGCAGAAAAGCTGGCGTAGTCATCGGGAAGGCATTTGTCGTTTCTAACACTTGCTTCAACCGGCTTACTGGCGTGATGCAAAGCAAATAACCCTAAGTTACCTGCCACACCTTTTAGCGTGTGAATTAAAGAATATGCGTCGTCGAAATTACCTTCTTTCACTAATCTCTGTAAATCATCGTTTGCTGAGCGATATTCATCCGAAAACTTATTTAATAAGGTTAACAACAGTGTTTTATTACCACTTAGTTGAGACATGCCAAATTCAAAATCTAAGACTGTTGCGGGCTGATCCATATAAGTTCCTTTAACTACGTTTCTGTACTGTGTTCACTGTCAGTGTATTTCAGAATTTTATAAATTAATACAATGATAGCAAGTCAGAGCAAGTAAAGCGTTAAAAAGTCTGGTAGTCTTCGATGAAACGTATGCCCCAGGCCATTGTCTCAACGGTTGTATTATTATAGACGCTAGTGTGATGCGAGTTAAATGTATTACAAAAGCGAGGCCACCTAGAAGGATCCAGCATGTCAGGAAGTTTGGCGTTTCGCCTTATTGTTGCAGTTTTTGCTATTAGCGTACTTAACGGATGCCAGCGGGCAAACGTAGATATCCCCGCCGATAGCTCCGCAGTTACTATCCCCTACGAAAAGTACACGCTCAGTAATGGATTAACGGTTATTCTCCACGAAGACCATTCAGATCCCCTCGTTCATGTGGATGTGACGTACCACGTAGGCTCTGCCCGAGAAGAAGTGGGTAAGTCTGGTTTTGCACACTTTTTTGAGCATATGATGTTTCAAGGCTCGAAACATGTAGCAGATGAACAGCATTTTAAGGTGATTACAGAAGCCGGTGGCAGTTTAAACGGCTCGACAAATACCGACAGAACCAATTATTACGAAACTGTGCCTGCCAACCAGCTTGAAAAAGTGTTGTGGCTTGAAGCAGATCGCATGGGGTATTTGCTTGAAGCGGTAAATCAAACTAAATTCGAAAACCAACGTGAAACGGTTAAGAACGAGCGTGCTCAGCGAGTAGATAACCAGCCTTACGGGCTAAGACACGAGCTAAATGGCGAAGCCATGTATCCAGAAGGGCATCCCTATTCTTGGATGACCATTGGTTATGTTGAAGACTTAGACCGGGTTAATGTAAACGACCTTAAAGCCTTTTTTAAACGCTGGTATGGGCCCAACAATGCGGTGTTAACCATAGGTGGTGACATAGACGCGGCAAAAACGAAGAAGTTAATTGCCCAATACTTCGGTGATATTCCAAAGGGGCCTGAGGTAAAAGATCCTGAGCCTCAGCCTGTGACCTTATCTGAAACGCGCTATATGACGTTAGAAGATAAGGTACACTTACCCTTACTACAAATCACTTTCCCTACGGTATATGCACGTCACCCTGATGAAGCACCGTTAGATGTACTCTCTGACATTCTAGGCGGCGGCAAAACGTCTTTATTTTATAAAAATTTAGTAAAAGAAGGCATGGCTGTCCAAGCTGTCGTGTCACACCCATGCCGGGAACTTGCCTGTGAATTTCAATTAATTGCCTTGGCTAATCCAGCAAAAGTGCAGTCACTGGATGAGCTTCAAAAAGTAATAGAAGCCACTCTGGCTGAATTCGAAACCCGCGGTGTTAAACCTGACGATTTAGCGCGAACCAAAGGCAGTATAGAAGCCTCTACCGTATTTGGCCTACAAAGCGTAGCCGGTAAAGTGACTGCGCTTGCGGCTAATGAAACTTTTTATCAAACTCCAGATTTAGTGTCTGAAGATATCGCGCGATATAATTCTGTCACCGCTGAAGACGTGATGCGTGTCTATAAGAAATATATCAAAAGCGCTAATAGTGTGGTGTTGAGTATTGTGCCTAAAGGCCAGCCGCAACTGCAGGCTGCGGAGCCCACGTTTGAACGCCCGGTTCGAACACTGCCTGAAACGCAGCCCGAAACAAAACCAGACAATCATGAATATACGTCTTCACCATCTAGTTTCGATAGAACCGTACAACCGAAAGCCGGTGAGGCTCCTGTAGTCACAGTGCCGGATTATTGGGAGCGTGAACTAGCAAATGGTGTGAATGTACTTGGCGTCACGATGAGTGAAACGCCTACTGTAGCCCTTACCATCAGTATGGATGGTGGTATGTTGCTAGATGCTGAGGGTAAAGCAGGTACAGCGTATCTCACCGCATTAATGATGAATGAATCTACACAAAACTACACAAATGAAGAGTTAGCGAACGAGTTAGCTAAATTAGGCAGTTCAATTCGCTTTAGTGCAGCTGGCCGATACTCACAGGTATATGTGTCTACGTTAACTAAAAACGTAATGCCAACTTTGGCATTACTAAAAGAGAAGTTCTTTAATCCTGCTTTTGCAGAAAGTGATTTCATTCGAATGAAAGAGCGGGTGTTGCAAGGCTTGCAGCAGCAAGCGAAAACGCCGTCAAGTTTGGCTCGACGTGCGCGAGATTTAGTATTGTTTGGTGCCGATAATCGTGTAAGCCTTCCTGATGAAGGCACCATTGAAACGGTTCAGTCCATCACACTTGACGATGTGAAGCAGTTTTATAATCAGTATTATTCACCCAGTAAAGCGAGTGCGGTAGTCGTGGGTAATATGAGTTCTGATGCGGTGGTAGATGCATTAGATTTCATGTCGAATTGGAAGGGTGAGGCTTATACCTTTGAAGATTATGATGCTTTCCCTACTTACGATAAGAACCAAGTGTTTTTGGTCGATAGCCCCAGTGCAGTGCAGTCGGTGGTTTATATTGTTAAACGTAGCCTACCTTTTGATGCAACTGGCGATTACTTTAAATCTCGTTTAGTGAACTTCCCGCTAGGTGGCGGCTTTAACAGCCGAATAAACCTGAATTTACGAGAAGATAAAGGCATTACCTATGGTGCGAATAGTGCGTTCATGGGAGGTAAAACCCTAGGTTGGTTTGAAGTTGGAACTGATTTAACGGCGGCGAATACTGCCCAGGGCATTACTGAAGTTTTTAAAGAAATAAATCAGTACATCGACAAAGGGGCGACGGATGAAGAAATTCAATTTATGCGCAACGCGTTTACATTAAGTGATGCTTTGGAGTTTGAAACCCCCAATAGCAAAGCGCGCTTTCTTCGCCAGTTGCAAAGTTATGGCCTTGAAAAAGGGTACCGAAACGAGCAAATTGAGATAATTAATAGCATCAGCAAAGACGAGATAAACGCACTGGCTAAGCAATATTTGTCGACAGATGCGTTGCAAGTTATCGTTGTTGGCGATAAAGAAGCGATTCTTGAGCAATTAGAGTCGTTAAATATGCCGATCATCGAATTATCGGTAGATACCAATAGTCGAGAAAAGATAAACTGAGTATCTGATAGCAAGTCATTGGTAATATTGACTTGAATTTAATACGTTGTTCCCCATTTTGAGGGGAACAACTCATCCATGGATATGAACATTGACTGTAAACTCAACGTGTTTCAACGAGCGTTTGGCTGCGCTTAAATCACCTGAATTTTTAACGGCACTTACGCAAATAAAGCGTGGTGTTGAGCGTGAAGCGTTACGCATTAAGCCAAACGGTGCTCTGTCGCAAGAGCCTCATCCAAAGGCGTTAGGCTCTGCGCTAACACACGACACGATAACCACAGATTTTTCAGAGTCGTTGTTAGAGTTTATTACGCCGCCTGAAAGTAGCGCCGCTAAAACTATTACGCAGTTACAAGATGTTCATAAGTACACCATTGATAACATTGGCGATGAGCAAATTTGGCCACTCAGCATGCCGTGTTTTATCGAAGATGAAGCGCATATTCCTATTGCTTATTTTGGCGAATCTAATATCGGCAAAATGAAGCGAGTATATCGAATTGGGTTAAAAAACCGCTATGGCAGCATGATGCAGGCGATTGCTGGCGTACATTTTAACTTTTCTTTTTCTGATGATTTCTGGAAACTTTGGGCTGAGCTTAACGGTACTGACCATAGCCAAGATCAGACTTCAGCCGACTACTTTTCTTTAATCAGAAATTACCGTCGTTACTGCTGGATAATTCCTTATTTATACGGTGCCTCACCTGCATTGTGTGGTTCGTTTTTGAAAGGAAAAGAACATGCATTACCATTCGAAAAAATAGGCAAGGGTACGTATTACATGCCGTATGCCACGTCATTGAGAATGAGTGACTTGGGCTATACCAGTGCAGAGCAGTCTTCACTTAAAATTTGTTACAACCAGTTAGACAACTACGTTCGTTTGCTTCGTGGTGCTATGGATACGCCATCAAATCGCTTTAGTAGCTTTGCTGCTGGCGATGGTGGTAATTATCAGCAGCTCAGTCGTAATATTTTACAGATTGAGAACGAGCTGTACTCGCCAATTCGTCCAAAGCAACCTACGCAGTCTATGGAAAAACCTACCGACGCGCTGGTTAAGCGCGGCATCAGCTACATTGAAGTGCGTGCGTTAGATGTAAACCCATTTTCGCCCATTGGTATTAGCCAAACGCAATTCGATTTTCTTGATGTGTTTTTGTTGACGTGCTTGTTGAAGCCTAGTGCTGAATTAGACGAAGCTCAGCTAAATGAAGCGAAAGAAAACATGAACCGGGTAGTGTTAGAGGGGAGAAAGCCTCAATTAGCGCTTACTCGTGACAATCAGGAAACAACACTAACAGCGTGGGCTTCATCATTGTGTGAAGAGTTTGAACAAGTAGCGAAAATACTCGACTTGGCAAATGATACCACCCGATACAGTGACGCAGTTGCTGCAGAGGCGAAGAAAGTTGCAAACCCTGCGTTAACGCCTTCAGGTGTTCTTTTAGAGGAACTGCTCAAACATGATAAAGATAACGGTGTTTACGGACTAGAGCTAGCCGCACGGTATCAAGAGCAGATGAAAGGGTTCGATTATCAGCAAACTACGGAAGCTATGTTTGTAGATGCCGCTGAGACGTCTTTAGCAGCGCAAGCTGATGTGGAAGTGGCTGATACGATAGACTTCGACAGTTTCATTCGTGATTATTTCAATGAACCGCTAGCAAAAAAAAACGCCTGATAGAAATCAGGCGTAGAAGGTTCCAGGGAAACACACATTTTACTAGAACATAAGTTAAGACAAGCTATGCATCAAAAGTTCAAACCGTTGTTCATTTTTTTATCAAGTTTGGTCGTGCTTTTTCCGCTATTTATCGCTGGGTGCGCTACAACACCGCCGAAAGACAGCAGTAATTTGTGCGAAATCTTCTTTGAAAAAGATGATTGGTACGATGCAGCAGCCGACGCACGTGATAAATGGGGGGTACCCATTCATGTGCCGATGGCGATGATGTATCAAGAAAGCTCTTTTCGCCACGATGCATTGCCTCCTCGTGATTATGTGTTTTTCGGCTTAGTCCCTTGGGGCAGAGTCAGTTCCGCTTATGGCTATTCGCAAGCTAAGACACCCACATGGGCTGACTATATGCGCGAAACCGATAACAGCGGCGCTGATCGCGATGATTTCGAAGATGCCATCGACTTTATGGGTTGGTTTATTTATAAATCGCAAAAAGTAAATGGCATTTCAAAGTGGGATGCATACGCCCAATACTTGAATTACCACGAAGGCTGGGGTGGCTATAAACGTAGAAGTTACGACCGTAAACCTTGGTTGAAGAAAGTGGCATCTAAAGTGAAAGCAAGATCGCTACGCTACGCCACCCAGCTTAAAACCTGTGAAGAAGAGCTAAGCAAAGGCTGGTTCATGAAGCTTTTTAGCTAAGTTTTTGATAGATTTGTGGACACCCACCTAATTAAAACATGGACACCCACTAAAACATAGACACCCACCGTTTTAAGATCCTTGGACATATCATGGATGTCCAAGGTTTGTTTGATAAAACGCACACCTTAGTCAATTGATTCGGAACAGAGGAGAAAACTAACCCAAGGTTCAGTTTTCTCCTATGGCAGATTAATCCACTATAAACATCAAATACCCACACCAAAACTTCAGCATGCCGCGTCCTCGTAAGTCACTAATATGTTTAGATGAGACTCCATACTATCATTGCGTTTCTCGTTGTGTTCGTAGAGCATTCCTATGCGGTAAAGACAGATTCAGTGGAAAGAGCTACGAGCACAGAAGGCAATGGGTAGAGAACCGATTGCTGAAGCTCGCCAGTGTTTTTGCAATCGATGTTTGCGCTTATGCAGTAATGAGCAATCATACCCATACGGTATTACGCATTGATAAGAATCTTGCACTTGCAATGAGCCCTGAAGAAGTACTAAGCCGGTGGCATACGCTTCACAATGGAACTTTGCTTACCCGTCAATTTATGAATATAAATCAGAGGCCTAATCTTTCTGAAGCACAAATAAAAACGGTATTTTCTTGCGTGGAAATTTATAGAAAGCGTTTGTACGATATCAGTTGGTTTATGCGGCTTCTTAATGAGTTTATTGCTAGGAAAGCAAACAAGGAAGACGAATGCACAGGCCGTTTTTGGGAAGGACGATTTAAGTCTCAAGCTCTGTTAGATGAATCAGCGTTATTGGCTTGTATGGCCTATGTTGACTTGAATCCCATTAGAGTTGGTAAAGCGAAGACACCAGAAAAGGCAATGTATACCAGTGTGAGTCGTCGTATAGCAAAGGCGAAAGTGAATAAACAACCCCCAGAACTACTTCCATTTATTGGTGATTCACAAAATAGTAAATTAGGAGGATTACCTTTTCGATTAGAGGATTATTTGAACCTGGTGGATCAAACAGGTAGGCAGCTAAAAAGTAATATCAAAGGTGCTATCCCGCAAAACTGCGAGCCTATTTTATCGCGTACAGGTTTAACACAAACAGATTGGTCTGAAGTTGTAAGCACTATAGAGAGTAATTTCTCCAGCAAGATAAGCTTGTCGCTGGTAAAACGAAAAACTGGAAAGAGATATCAATTAGTCGGCTAAATCCGAATACTCTATCCCAATCTTTGTATCTTATTTAGCATCAATGGGTATTGAGGCAAGTTGATACCAGCCTTTAAGTAACACCCAGTGATTTTCCTGATATCTATCCCCTAATTCTCCAAACCCGTCCGGCCAACAAAATCGGACAATAAAAAGTGTCCGTTCGGACACATTAACTACTCAAAGTTTTAAAAAATCATTGCTAATCATGTGGTTAATTTTTGGCACGTTATTCGTAGTACTAGTTTATACCCCCAACAAAAATTAGATGAACATGTTGCTTTTTCACTTTATCAGTCTGCCCATTATTATCTTTATCATTGTGGTGTTGCTCGCTAATTTTGAGTCCGTAAGTCATGAGGATGCCTTATGATTCAGGATACCAGTAGCCAGGATACCGTTGTTATAACGCAGCCATCGCCAAAAAAATGGGTGGGTGTCTTAGCGGTACTCGTGATAGTGGGTGTCTTCGGATATTTTTTTCTTTTTTCCAGCTCCAACGCTGGCATATCTAGCAGCCGTGATTCGCTAAAATTCAGTGTAGTAACGAAAGGCGAGCTGATTAGGGATATCGTCACAACAGGCAGAATAATCGCTTCAAACGCTCCACAGCTATATAGCCCTGAGCAAGGCTATGTTCTATTAAAAGTTAAGCCCGGTGATTCGGTAGAATACGGGAATATTGTAGCAATAGTCGATTCTCCTGAGTTGCAGAATACTATGAAGCAAGAGCAATCTGCGCTAGCAAGTTTGCAAAGTGAGCTTGCTAGGCAAGAGCTCGATGTACGTAGACAGGCACTTTTATTAAATAAACAAGCTGATATTGCCAACGTTGAATTGGTCGCTGCTCAGCGAGAAGAAAAAAGAGCAAAGCTGTCTATTAAAGACCACCTCATTAGCCAGATAGATTTAGAAGAGGCGCTAGATAATCTAGCCAAGGCTGAAGTGACTTATAAGCACGCCATTAGCGAAATTGAATTAGCAACAGATACGTTAGCTTTTGAGCTTAAGACCACGAAAGAGAAGGTCGCCAGGCAAGCTTTAGTTGTTGATGACCTTACCCGCCAACTTGCCGATTTAACTATTAGAGCTAGCGTGTCTGGTGTGGTGGGGAACGTGCTAATTCAGCCGAACGCACTTGTGGCCAAAAATGAGCCATTAATGAAATTGGTAGATTTAACAGCTTATGAAGCTGAACTCAACGTTGCTGAGAGCTACGCAAATGAGTTGGGTTTAGGGATGAGTGTTGAGTTAAAAGTGGGTGTCCAAAAAGTGACTGGCACACTCGTTTCAATATCCCCAGAAGTTGTCGATAGACAAGTTACGGCTAGGGTGCGCTTTCCTGAAAATAGCGTGCAGTCAATTCGTCAGAACCAACAGGTGTCAGCACGAATATTGTTAGAGAACAAAAGTGATGTACTTAAGGTAGACCGTGGGAGCTTTCTTCAAGCCGGCGGCACCACAGCTTATTTAGTTACCGGCGACCTTGCAGAGCGAATCGACATTCAGGTTGGTGCAACCAGTATTCGAGAAGTGGAAATTCTCAGCGGGCTGCAAGAAGGCGACAAAATAATAGTTTCAAATTACGAACAGTTTAATCAAGCGGCTACAGTACTTCTGCGCTAATAAAAAGGATAAATAGCAATGTTAACCATGAATAACGTAAGCAAAATATACCAAACGAACAGCGTACAAACCCATGCACTAAGAGATTTTTCCTTAACCGTTAATGAAGGTGAGTTCATCGCCGTTACCGGGCCCTCAGGTTCTGGGAAAACAACGTTTTTAAACATAGCTGGTTTGCTCGAGCCGTTTACCACAGGGCAATATACCTTAGATGGTGTCGATATCGGCGGGCTTTCTGACAATGAAACTGCCGACTTAAGAAACCAAAAAATAGGGTATATATTTCAGGGGTTTAATTTAATACCTGATTTGAATTTATATGAAAATGTCGAAGTACCCCTTCGTTATCGAGGTATTGCAGCGAAAGAACGTAAAATTAGAATTGAACAATGTTTAGAGCAAGTTGGACTAGCCAGCCGAGCGAAACATTTACCACAACAGTTATCTGGCGGGCAACAGCAGCGTGTTGCAATCGCACGAGCTCTTGCGGGCAAGCCTCGTTTCTTACTTGCCGATGAACCTACGGGAAATTTGGACAGCCTTATGGCACGCCAAGTCATGGAGCTTCTAGAAGAAATAAACAAAAATGGCGCGACAATTGTGATGGTAACACATGATGCAGAATTGGCCCGCCGAGCGCCTAGAAATATTCAAGTGGTAGATGGGCAGTTAGCCGACTTTACGTTGTATCAAGGTAAACCGACAGTAGCGGCTACCCGCGACAATGAAACCTTTGTTGCGTCAGGAGTATAATATGTTCCTCCATTATATCGATTTAAGTTGGCGAAGCATTAAACGCACGCCCGTCATTAGCTTTTTGATGGTTTTTGCGATTGCCATTGGCATTGGGCTGACTATGACAAGTCTGTCGGTTTATCACATGATGTCGATGGACCCCATTCCCCACAAAAGCGGCGCTATTTTTTATCCGCAGTTGAATATCATGGACGATGGCAATGAGTGGCATTCATCCGACAACCTGCCTTATCAACTGACTTATCAGGATGCCGTGAATCTGTACAACGCAGATATTCCAGTACCTAAGTCGCCGAGCTTTAGAAGTGGTTTCTCTGTGCATCTTAATTCTCCTGACGTGAAACCTACCATGGAGCCCGCGCGATTGGTAAATCGAGAGTTCTTCACTATCTTTGACCGACCCTTTATTTATGGCGCACCTTGGTCTTTAAATTCACAAGACACCCACGAATACGTAGTAGTGATATCAGAAAAAATAAATAATCGGTTATTTGCAGGCAAAGACTCGGTTGGCCAACATATTTACCTTGATAACAATAGCTACAGAATTGTGGGTGTCTCAGCTGATTGGGAGCACCACGTCAAGTATTACGACGTGAACAATGGAGCATTTAATTCCTCTGAACAGCTCTATATTCCTTTCGGCATTGGTGCATTAGAAGAAATTACCACCTGGGGAAACTTAAACGGCTGGAAGCATGAGGGGCTTAAGAACTATCAAGATTTAATGCAATCAGAGCACGTGTGGCTTCAATTTTGGGTTCAATTGAACACGGAAGAAGAGAAGCAACAGTTCGCCAATTTCCTAATGACCTATATGGAAGATCAAAGAGAAAAAGGGCGATTTAACCGAGAAACTCTGGAATACAAGCTACGAAATGTGACGGAATGGCTGGAGTACAACTCAGTGGTTTCTGAAGACAACCGTATTCTGGTGGGGTTGAGTTTTATGTTCCTATTAGTGTGTGTGTCCAACATTTTAGGATTACTGCTGGCGAAGTTTTTAAAGCGGGCGCCAGAGGTGGGTGTCCGAAGGGCACTAGGCGCCAGCAAGCGTCATATATTTGCCCAGCATATTGTCGAAGTATCAGTGATTGGGCTAGCCGGAGGCTTGTTAGGTATTGTGATTGCGCAAATTGGGTTATGGGGAATTCGCGTGACCAACAGCTATTATGATGACTTAGCAACTATGGATGTCTCAATGTTGCTAGCTGCGCCATTGATTGCACTTGTGGCCAGTTTCTTAGCCGGATTGTACCCAGCTTGGTTAGTGTGCAGAACACAACCCGCAATTTACTTAAAAAGCCAATAGGGAGCAGGCTATGTTAGACATTAAACCAATCTTCAATGCAATACGCCGCTCTAAAATTGGCGCCTTGCTTTTATTACTTCAAATAGCGCTCACTATGGCGATCGTTAGCAATGCCGCATTTATGATTAATGATCATGTTTCGTATCTTCGCGAAGATACAGGGTTCCCAGAGAAGGAAATCTTTAGTTTGTCGGTAATGACGTTTGGAAAAGACCGCTCTCTCAGTCAACAAGCTGAACTCGATGAAACAATGATAAGAAACCTTCCTGGCGTAATTGACGCCAGTTTGATTCAAGCGGTACCCTTGTCAGGTGGTGGTTCATCATCATCAGTGCGTTTGAAACCATCTCCAGAGAAATCTAAATCCATCAGCGTGCCTTACTATTACATGGATGACCATGGCTTAAATACTTTTGGTATAAAACTACTTGAAGGGCGTAACTTTAGGCCAGAAGAGGTAATAGTTGGTAATGACTTCACCGGTAGCGGCCCTAATACAGTTATTGTCTCTCACGCTCTCGCCAAAGCCTTATTCCCTGATGGTAATGCGTTGGGCGAGACGGTTTATCTTAAAAATAGGCCCCTTGAAATTATCGGTATTGTGGGAACAATGAAAAGCCCGTGGCCTAATGGTATGCGAGACAAAACCACCGCTATTGTGCCGTTTATGGATGTGCAAAGTTATCAACATATTCTCGTTCGAACAGATAAAACTGAACGAGCTAACATCATGGCGAATATTGAGCAGAACATGTTGGATATTTACGATAAACGGGTCATCATTAATGTCGATGGATTAGATAAAACCAAAGAAAACTATGACGCTACTGATGTGCTCATGATGCGTATGTTGATAGTACTGGTTGTTATTCTTTTACTGGTGACCGCTCTTGGCATATTTGGCTTAACCCAGTTCAATATTAGTAAACGAACAAAACAAATTGGTACTCGGCGCGCATTAGGGGCAAGAAAGTCTGCTATCGTAAGATATTTTTTAGTCGAAAATACCATGGTATGTATAGCGGGCTTACTGATAGGGGGAATAGCGGCAGTGGTTCTAGGTAATGTGATGATGAAATCCTATTCGATTGCATCTTTAGAGCCGGAATTCATCGTGGGTACCGCCGTGTTCATTTTTGCAATGAGTATACTTGCCGTCATTTTTCCTGCTATGCGAGCCGCTAATATTTCACCCAGTATTGCTACCCGTAGCATATAAGTCGTATTGAAGAAGTGAAGACATGACAAAAGTGTTAATTGTTGATGACAACGCAGCCGTATTAGAGGCGTTGTCATTATTGCTAGAAATTCATGGTTACGATGTGGTGACAGCCACCACGCCAAAAGCAGCGCTGCAGATAGTCAATTACCAAGCTATCGGGCTAGTGCTGCAAGATATGAATTTTAGTGCAGATACGACCTCTGGCGAAGAAGGACGCGATCTCTTCTTCGCACTTCGTGAGCTAAACCCGTTATTACCCATTATTCTCATTACAGCGTGGACGGAGTTAGAGCAAGCTGTAGAGTTAGTGAAAGCGGGCGCGGCAGACTACATTCCAAAGCCTTGGGATGACAGCAAGCTGATTACTACTATTAAAAACCTAGTAGCGCTAGGCCAGGCCGCTAGCCAAAATAAAGTGTTGAAGCAACAGGCGGCAAATTTTGACAATACTCGCCAGGCAGCAGTAAGTATTGGATTAGTGTACGAAAGTGCAGCCATGCAGCGGGTGGTAGATATGTCGGTGCAGGTGGCTAAATCAGATGTGCCGGTACTTATTACTGGACCTAATGGTAGCGGAAAGGAAAAGATTGCTGAACTCATTCAGTCTCAATCCCCCCTTAATCAGTCCGCCTTTGTGAAGGTAAACGCGGGAGCCCTTCCTCAAGAGCTTATTGAAGCCGAGCTATTTGGCGCAGAAGTAGGGGCGTTTACCAGTGCTAATAAAACGCGAATTGGCCGCTTTGAAGCCGCCAACCAAGGCACTTTGTTTTTAGATGAAATTGGCAATTTGCCTTTGTCGGGCCAAGTCAAATTATTGCGTGTATTGCAAACCGGTGAATTTGAAAAACTGGGCTCGGTGAAAACACAAAAAACAGATGTAAGAATTATATCGGCTACCAATTCTGATTTAACTCGCGATATCGCCAACGGCGAATTCCGCGAGGACTTGTTTTATCGTTTAAATGTTATCGAAATTAATGTGCCGCCGCTCAATGAGCGAGGAGATGATGTGTTGGCTTTAGCAAAGCATTTCCTGCCAGGTCGAGACATAAGCTTAACGGGTCAACAAGCGCTGCAAGCCTATGCATGGCCAGGAAATGTGCGTGAGCTTGAGAATGTGTGTCGACGAGTTAGTATTTTGCACCCAGATGGTACCCTTGATGCTGAAGACTTCGGTTTACCCTGTGCGAATGGTGAATCGAATACCGAGGACAAAGGTGGAAAAGAACCCAGCAAGTTAGAGATAGAGGCGGCGCTTACAGAATTTAACGGCACAATATCTAAAGTCGCAAGGTACTTGGGGCTATCAAGGCAAGCCCTTTACCGCAGACTAGATAAATACGGAATTAATTATAAATCGTGAGGTTAATTAAAACTAAACTTCTGGTAGCAGCGCTTTGCGCTACGGCAATAGGCATGGCGCCTATGTTGTATTTAAGCGACCAGTCGGTTGTTCAAAAAGTCCTGCTTGCTACCGCATCTTTGTGCCTGTGCGCAATGGCAGTGAAAATCTGTACGTCACAAATAACTAAACAATTGGATGCCCTTGAAATAGGCTTGCTCAATTTTAAAGACGGTGAGTTTTCATCAACACTGGCTTGTAAAACTGGGGACGAGTTTGAAACCTTATGCCAGCTTTATAACGATACCGCAGAAACCCTTCGCCGAGAAAAACAGTGGTTGTATCAACGAGAGCTAATGCTAGACAAAGTGCTGCATAGTTCGCCTGACGTTTTATTATTAGTAAACGACCAGATGCATGTAGTACTGAGTAACCGCCAAGCGTGCGAGTTCTTCCACCCAACAAGTAAGATGGAGGATAGTGACTTACAGGCAAATAGTGCCAATGGGGTAGGTGCTAACAGTTTGGGCGAGAAAAGCATGGGTAGCAGAAGCTTAGAGGGTTACACCCTTGGCACGTTACTCAAAAATAAACCAGACACGCTGAAAGATGTTTTGTTAGAAAACCGAGAAGGCCTATTCACCTTGCCTCAGGATGCCAGCGGTATTCAAACGTGGCATATGGCTACCGGAACCTTCTTGCTCAATAACCAAACTCATCGATTGTATATTCTTAAGCAAATGACTCGGGAGCTTAACCGACAAGAAGTGTCGGTTTGGAAAAAAGTAATAAGGGTGATTAGTCACGAGCTAAATAATTCCTTAGGGCCTATTTCCAGCCTGTTACATAGCGGGCAAATTGTAGGGCAGCAAAATGGTGATACTCGTCTGGTGCGGGTGTTCCACACCATTGAAGAGCGTATTGCCCATTTAAATCAATTTGTTCAAGGGTATGGAAGGTTTGCGAAATTGCCTCCACCAGTTTTGACAACGATTGATTGGGATAAAATAACGGCGCAACTCAGCAATCAATGTGATTTCAAGTTAACCATGCCAGAGGCTGTCGAGGTGAAAGCCGATGCAGTCCAAGTAGAACAGCTATTAATCAACTTGCTTAAAAATGCCCATGAGTCGGGAGGAAATCCACAGGATGTGGAGCTCGTTATCAAGCAAACGGCCTCTCAAGTTATTATAGAAGTACTCGATAGCGGAAAAGGCATGACGGATAGCGTAATGACAAATGCGCTGGTTCCTTTTTATTCCACTAAGGCGAATGGAAGTGGACTAGGGTTGGCGCTATGCCGAGAAATTACCGATGCACATAATGGCCACTTAGTGATTCAAAACCGAAAAGAAAAAGGATTATGCGTGCGTTTTATTATTGATAAAACGAAAAAGTAACAGACAAAAAAATAGGGGAACAGACGGGCGTCTGTTCCCCTTACGACGCTAAGCCAAGACCGTTTTTAACCTACGTCGAACAGGCATGTATAATGTATTGCAAATGAGAATGATTTGCAATGTCATTTTGAATTATTTTTAATTTATTTCTATATTGATCTCGATCAACTTCTCTACAACCCTTCTATTTACCGTATTTCGGACTTGATCCAGATCATAAACCCTCGTCATGAAATCGCTATCATTAACTTACTAACCCTGTGAGGAGAAACACTATGTTACTAAGTATGATTTCAGATCCCGTTGTATGGGGCTCGCTTTTAGGTATCAGTATTATTATTGGAATGGGCGTGTTTTACACATACATGTTTATGCACAACAGCGCAGAGCTTGATAAGTAAGCAGGGCTTTACCTATGAGCATTGTCGCTTAGGTCAAGAAGCCTCAGTAAACAGGATTAAGTTTGCTATCGCTTATATTCTGGCGTGGGCACATCTAGCAAAACAAGCAATGCTGCTTGTCCGCCGTATTCAAGGGGTGCTTGGTGGAATGCATTCACGTGGGGATGCTGTATTAAGTAGTGGGGAAGCGCGTTTTTTAAAACGCCTTGCCCAAACCCGTGCATTATAGAAACACAGTCTACCGACTCTTTGCGGGCGGTATAAATCAATGAGGCTATTTCGGTTTTTGCCATTTCTCGGGTCATGCCATGTAAATCGAGCAAAAACTCAGGGGAATAGTCTCCTCGTCTAAGCTGCTTTAATACGTGCGTTGGCACGCCATCTCGGCAATACCGCATAGGGCCTTCTTGTGGAAGTACGGCTTGGTACATATCTGAAAAGCTAAAACTCGCCGCTACCTGCTTACTGCCTTTAAGGTGTTTAACCCCTGCCAGTTGCTTTTTCTTTTCTAGAGCAACTTTCTTATTCGGTACAATCTTGTCCTGCTCCATGGGCTTTACACCTTGCACAGCATCAGCAAATGAGAAGGTATCTTCAATCACTTTTGGCTTCTCAGTGCCTTTTTTCATGGCTTTTAGTTCTTTTTTAAATGCTGTCATTATGAACCGATATGCAAATTAACGTGGGCGCAGGCGTTATCTTTGGGTATGATACCAGCTTTCATATTCCTGATGTACCCAAGCTCTTATGACCGACAAGTTTTACTTAGAAGAAGCCATCGAAGATTTACACAGCATACTTGATATGATTCGGTGGGCTACCAGTCGTTTTAACGACGCCGCCCTCTATTTTGGTCATGGTACCGATAACGCTTGGGATGAAGCATTAAGCCTTACCATGCAAGCGCTGCACTTGCCGCATTCGTTGTCTGAGCATGTTGGCGACAGTATGTTGTCATCACGACTTACAAAAAGTGAGCGTGAAAAAATTGCTGAGCTTGTTTTAAAACGAGTTCAAACTCGTATGCCACTGCCTTACATTACTAACGAAGCTTGGTTTTGCGGCATGCCTTTTTACGTTGATGAGCGCGTGCTTATTCCTCGCTCTCCGTTTGCAGAACTGATTCAAAATAATTTCGAGCCTTTCGTTAAAGAAGCACCGTCGCATATTTTAGATATGTGTACTGGTGGTGGCTGTATTGCGATTGCGCTTGCGCATGCGTACCCCGACTCACAGGTTGATGCGGTAGATATAAGCGAAGATGCCCTTGAAGTGGCTGATATTAATATTCAAGAGCATCAACTCAGTCACCGTGTTTACCCCATTCATTCTGATTTATTTACTAATTTAACCGGGCAGAAGTACGATTTAATTGTATCAAACCCACCTTATGTTGATGCTGAAGACATGGCCGACTTACCTGATGAATATCATCATGAGCCAGAGCTCGCATTAGCTGCCGGTGATGACGGGTTAGAACTTGTGGATATTATGCTGCGTAAAGCACCACAATATTTAACCGACAACGGCTGGTTGTTCATTGAAGTAGGTAACAGCGAAGTGCACATGGACACTCGCTTCCCAGGCCTTGAAGTCATTTGGCTTAGCTTTGAAAATGGCGGGCAGGGGATATTTGCCGTAAACAACACAACATTAAAAAACTATTTTAACAGCAAGGATTAATTCTAGATTATGTCAGGCAACAGCTTTGGAAAACTCTTCACCGTTACCACATTTGGAGAAAGCCACGGTATCGCCATTGGTGGTGTTGTTGATGGTTGTCCTCCAGGCCTCACGTTAAGTGAAACTGATTTACAGGGCGATTTAGACAGACGTAAGCCTGGTACATCCCGTTATACCACGGCCCGTCGTGAAGATGATGAAGTGCAGATTTTGTCTGGCGTGTTTGAAGGAAAAACTACGGGTACCAGTATTGGTTTGTTAATTAAAAACAAAGACCAACGTAGCCAAGATTACTCAAATATCGCTGATCGTTTCCGTCCTGGTCATGCTGATTACACCTACGATCAAAAGTATGGTTCACGTGATTATCGCGGTGGTGGTCGTTCTTCTGCCCGTGAAACCGCGGTACGTGTTGCGGCTGGTGGTATTGCTAAAAAGTACTTAAAAGAAGTACATGGCGTTGAAGTACATGGGTACCTTTCTCAATTAGGGCCTATTAGCGTTGAAAACGTTGACCATACGGTAACGAACACGAACCCTTTCTTTTGCCCCGATGAAAGCAAACTTGAAGCACTCGATGAATACATGCGCGAGCTAAAAAAATCTGGCGATAGCATTGGCGCTAAGGTTTCAGTCGTGGTTAAAAATGTTCCAGTGGGGTTGGGCGAGCCAGTATTCGATAGACTAGATGCCGACATTGCACACGCTATGATGGGTATTAACGCCGTTAAAGGCGTAGAAATTGGCGATGGCTTTGAGGTTATAAACCAAAAAGGCAGTGAGCACCGTGACACACTTTCACCCGAAGGTTTCCTATCAAACCATGCTGGTGGCGTATTAGGCGGTATTTCAACAGGACAAGATCTTGAAGTGCATATGGCACTTAAGCCAACCTCAAGTATTTCGGTGCCAGGCAAAACCATCAATAAGCAAGGCGAAGAAATTGAAATTATCACCAAAGGTCGTCACGACCCTTGCGTGGGTATTCGCGCAGTGCCTATTGCTGAAGCGATGATGGCCATTGTATTAATGGATCATTACTTACGTCACCGTGCACAAAATGCTTCTGTGGTATCGACGACTGCCCCCATCGCGGGTCAGGCTGACTAAACGATAAGAAAACGCTAAGAAAACGCTAGTTAAGCGCTAATAAACAGCGCGTCAGTAAAAATAGTAACAACCCAATTCATCCCCTCATACGCCACAAGTAATCTTACTTGTGGCGCTATCGCATACGGAGTTGTGCAGTGCCATTCGCTAAATTGCCTTTTGCTAACCATAAATCACTCATTGTCCTCGCGTTAACTTATTGGCTGTACTTTGGTCAACTAGGCGTGTTAGTCCCTTACTTGGGTATATTTCTTGATGGTCGTGGTTTTAGATCTGCTGAAATAGGGGAGCTTTTCGCGGTAATAACCTTGGCGCGTATTTTAGGGCCTGGATTGTGGGCGGGCATTGCCGATAAAAAAGGTAATGCGGTAAGTGTATTGCGCCTGGGTAGCTTTCTTACGGTAGCCACCTTTTGTTCGGTATTCTTATTTGAAGGTTTTTGGGGGCTTACCCTTTCCTTTGGCTTAATGATGATGTTCTGGACTGCGGTTTTACCTCAGTTAGAGGTTATTACTATGAAGTCTGTAGTGGGAACTAAAGCCAGCTATGGGCTTATTAGGTTGTGGGGAAGTATCGGCTTTATCTGCTTAACCGTAGGCGTGGGTAAGGCCTTAGACAGCTTTTCTACTGAAACACCGGTCATCGTGAGTGTGGGCGTGTTATTGCTCTTGTTCGTGACCACGCTATTTATTCAAGCCCCGAAAGCGAGTGCCGAGAAACACACCGCTGTTGGAAGCATTTGGCAGTATGCCAAACAGCGCCCTTTTGTGGTTTTTATCTTTGCCTCAATATGCTTACAAATTAGTTTCGGTGCTTATTATGGTTTCTTTGCATTGTATATGCGCGACCTTGGCTACAGCGGTCAGCAAACGGGTTTATTCATCGCCCTAGGTGTATTGGTAGAAGTGGTTATTTTTCTTATTGCCAGTCGTTTAACTGCACGTTTTGGCGTATGGAATTTGCTGTTTGCCAGTTTGCTATTAACAGCACTGCGTTGGTATGCGTTAGCGGCAGCGGCCGATAGCATGGCGGTGATATTACTAAGCCAAGTGATTCATGCGTTAAGCTTCGGATTAACCCATGCGGTATCGGTACACTTTATTCACCAGTTTTTACCACCGGCATTCCACAGCCGAGGCCAAGCTATCTATATTAGTGTGGCCTTTGGGTTTGGTGGCGCATTTGGTAATTACATGGCAGGTCAACAATGGAACCAAGGCGCCAATGCTTATGAAACCTTTGCCACCGCCGCGGTGTTCTCAGCAATAGGGGCGGTCTCCTTGTTTTTCTGTAAGCGCAAGCAACTTATGTAAAAAGCCTTCACCGTTTAAAGCTTGTTTTATTAAAGCTTTCGTCTAAAACTACTTTACTTGCAATATGTAGCTATACTGAATTAGACGTAAAGTAATACTAGTACGAAGACAATAGACACCTTGTTGTAATAAAGAACATTATTGCAGGTCTAGTACAAGGCTAGCACAGGTGTCGACGTCAGTAGTTTTGTACTAATAAAGGAGTGCTTGCATGAATTTACGCTCTGATATGGTGTGTAATAAAAAGTTTCCCCATGCGGCTTACAGTATAGAAATTACCGGTTCTACGCTGATTAGTGAATTAAAGGGTCAGTGGTCTACTGAGATATCAAATAGCTATATTGCGGATGTTAAGCAAGAGGTTGCCTCAAGGTTTAACATGCGCTGGCTACATATCGTGTTGTTAGATAAGTGGGATTTAACCACTTTTGACGCCATGGAAAACTTCACTCAATACGGAGTATGGTGTTATGAAAATGGCGTGAAAGCGTCTTTCTATGTGTATCAAACCAACCCAGTCAAACGCTATCAATTGGCCAAAATGTTGCCCGAACGCGCCAAAGACTACGTTAGCTTTCATGTGGAAAGCATCGACGACGCGTTTCACTACGCCTCTGAAAATGGCTTTCTTGACGAGCCTAAGCCCAACCAGGCGATTAAAACATTGAATGCCTAACATACTCATACGGTTGTATTTGCTCGTTAACGCCTTAGCGCGTTAGGCTCTAGAAGTTGGAAGTAAGAGTGTGCATTTAACTGGCGCCCCCGCGTACCAGAAGGCGCAAAGTACAATTACTTACTGGTTCGGCACTCGGCCAGTAGGGTAGGAAGGCCTGCACTGTTTTCTTGCTCAAGCCTTACATCAAACTTCCACAATCTATGAAGATGACGCATAACCTCACCTTTGGAGTTTCCTAACGGAATGCCATGTTGAGGTACGTAGCGAAGTGTCAAAGATCTATCACCTCTTACATCAACGTTATATACCTGAATATTAGGTTCTAAATTACTTAAATTATATTGGGCAGAGAGTTTTTCTCTAATAGTACGATAGCCGTTCTCATCATGAATAGCGCTCACACTCACATAGGAATTGCTCGCGTCGTCCTCCAAGGCAAATAATTTAAAATCTCGCATTAACTTAGGTGATAAAAACTGACTGATAAAACTCTCATCTTTAAAGTTATGCATAGCGAAATGTACGGTTTCAAGCCAATCTTTTCCTGCGATAGTCGGTAAGTATTCATAGTCTTCTTTGGTGGGAGATTGGCACACCCGTTTGATATCCATAAACATGGAGAACCCTAGCGCATAAGGGTTAATGCCCGAATAGTAGGGGCTGTTGTAATCGGGCTGCATCACCACACTGGAATGACTGTGCAAAAACTCCATCATAAAACGGTCGCTCACTAAGCGCTCGTCATACATTTTATTTAAAATATGGTAGTGCCAAAAACAGGCCCAGCCTTCATTCATCACTTGGGTTTGTTTTTGTGGGTAAAAGTACTGAGATACTTTTCTCACAATACGAACAAGTTCACGCTGCCAAGGCTCTAACAAAGGGGCATTTTTTTCAATGAAGTACAGCAAGTTTTCTTGCGGCTCTGAAGGGAAGCGTAGAATATCCGTGTTTTGGCTTTTAGGATTGTTTGGTAAGGTGCGCCACAGCTCATTAACTTGTGATTGCAAGTAGCGAGCACGTTCTTCTTGACGCGTTTTCTCTTCCTGAAGCGATATCTTTTGGGGTCTTTTATATCTATCCACGCCGTAATTCATTAGAGCGTGACAAGAATCTAAGATGTTTTCCACTTCCTCTACGCCGTGTTTTTGCTCACATTTGGAAATATACTTCTTGGCAAATACCAAGTAGTCGATAATAGAGCTGGCGTCTGTCCAAGTTTGAAAAAGATAGTTACCTTTAAAAAATGAGTTGTGACCATAGCATGCATGGGCCATCACTAGCGCTTGCATAGTAATGGTATTTTCTTCCATTAAGTACGCGATGCAAGGGTCGGAATTAATCACAATTTCATAGGCCAATCCCATTTGACCTCTGCGGTACTGTTGTTCAGTTTGAATAAACTTTTTACCAAACGACCAATGGGTATAGTTTAGTGGCATACCTATACTGGCATACGCGTCCATCATTTGTTCAGCGGTAATAACCTCAATTTGGTTAGGGTAAGTGTCTAGCTTAAAATCTTTAGCAATGCGGTCTATTTCTGTTTCATACTCGGTCAGTAACGAAAACGTCCAATCTGGACCATCATCTAATTTATGTTTTTGACGGGCTTCACTTAAAGACATGGGCTAACCTCCTGGCGTACTTAACTGCTCAGTACGCTTAAATATTTCTCTGAATACAGGGTAAATATCATCCGGTGTTTGAATGTGCTTACATACTAAGTTGTCATAAGACTGACTTACCTTTTCGTATTCTCGCCAAAGGGTTTGGTGTTGGCGTTCGGTTATTTCAATATAGGCAAAGTAACGGGTGGCGGGTAATAGATTGTTGACTAAAAGTGAGCTACATAAAGGTGAATCATCGGCCCAGTTATCCCCATCTGACGCCTGGGCCGCGTAGATATTCCAATTACCGTCGCTAAACCTTTCTCGCACAATGTCATCCATTAGCTTTAGTGCGCTAGAAACAATAGTGCCGCCGGTTTCTTGAGAATAGAAAAACTCTTGCTCGTCGACTTCTTTCGCTTGAGTATGGTGGCGGATGTACACCACCTCTACATTTTCGTAGGTACGGGTTAAAAACAAATACAATAAAATATAAAAGCGCTTGGCCACATCTTTGGTCGCTTGATCCATAGAGCCTGAAACATCCATTAAACAAAACATTACTGCTTTGCTTGTGGGGATAGGGCGCTTATCGAAGTTTTTGAAACGTAAATCGAAGGTGTCGATAAAAGGGACTTTAGCGACTTTGGCCTTAAGTAGTGCGAGTTCTTTTTCAATTTCTTCAATGGCAAGCGCATTGTCAGAAGGCGCAGCAATTAACAAGGCTAACTGTTCTTCTAACTCTCTAATACGCTTACGAGTAGAACCGGTTAACGCTATCCGTCTTGCTACCGACCCCTTTAAAGACCGAACAATGTCTAAATTACTCGGCACACCGTCAGTCTGATACCCAGCACGATAGGTTTCATGTTGAATCACTTTATCAAACTGATTTTTCTTTAAATTAGGCAGTGCCAAATCGTCGAACAAAATATCCAAGTATTCGTCTTTTGATATGGAAAAAACAAATTCGTCTTCTCCCTCGCCGCTATTGCCGGCTTCACCATCACCAGAACCTTGCCCCGCACCACCGGGTGGGCGGTCAATTTTATCGCCGGCAATGAATTGGTCATTGCCGGGGTGGACGATGTCCCGCTTGCCTCCTTTTCCTGTGTGAAATACAGGTTCGGAAATATCGCGAGTAGGAATACTTACCTGCTCGCCCGAGTCTAGGTCGGTAACAGAACGTTTACCAACGGCATCGGTAACAGCACGCTTTATCTGTTGTTTATAGCGTTTAATAAAGCGCTGTCTGTTTACCGTGCTTTTGCCTTTACTGTTAAGTCTTCGGTCGATGAAATGCGCCATAACCACCTGCTTGTCATAGGGTGAACCACGAGTAAATAGCCCATTATGAGGCTTTACGAACTCGTAAATACCACTCACACAATAGTCTGACTTGCTTTTGTGTATAGCCTTTTTCCGTCATTCGATTCACAAAGTCGTCATGCTTTTTCTGTTCGTCGGCCGACCCTTTGGTATTGAACGAAATAACTGGCAGCAAATCTTCCGTGTTGGAAAACATTTTCTTTTCAATCACAGTGCGTAATTTTTCATAACTCGTCCACGATGGGTTTTTACCGCCATTGTTGGCCCGTGCGCGAAGTACGAAATTCACTATCTCATTACGGAAGTCTTTAGGGTTGCTAATTCCCGCAGGCTTTTCGGTTTTTTCAAGTTCAGCGTTTAGCGACGCGCGGTCAAAAAGTTGACCGGTTTCAGGGTCGCGATATTCTTGATCTTGGATCCAAAAATCTGCATAGGTGACATAGCGGTCAAAAAGATTCTGCCCGTATTCTGAGTAAGATTCCAAATACGCGGTTTGAATTTCTTTACCGATAAACTCAACATATTTTGGTATGAGGTAGCCTTTTAAAAATTCTAAATATTGCTCACTTAAATCAGGTGGAAATTGCTCACGCTCAATCTGTCTTTCAAGCACGTAGAACAAATGGACAGGGTTGGCAGCCACTTCTTGATGATCGAAGTTAAACACTCGGGATAGTATTTTAAAGGCAAAGCGGGTGGATAGCCCTTCCATGCCTTCATCTACGCCGGCATAGTCTCGGTATTCTTGATACGACTTGGCTTTAGGGTCGGTGTCTTTTAAACTTTCGCCATCGTACACCCGCATTTTTGAGAATAAACTTGAGTTTTCTGGTTCTTTCAATCTTGAAAGCACGGTAAATTGAGCTAAGCATTCAAGGGTATCTGGCGCGCACGGTGCCCCTTTAAGTTCACTGCTATCTAGCAATTTACGGTAGATATGAATTTCTTCACTTACTCGCAAACAGTAAGGCACTTTTACAATATAGACTCGGTCTAGAAAGGCTTCATTGTTCTTGTTGTTTCTAAATGTTTGCCACTCTGATTCATTTGAGTGAGCTAAAATCAGGCCATCAAAAGGTAACGCTGAAAAGCCTTCGGTTGGGTTATAATTGCCTTCTTGAGTGGCAGTAAGCAGCGGATGTAGCACTTTAATGGGCGCCTTGAACATTTCCACAAACTCCATCAACCCCTGATTCGCTTTACACAGTGAGCCCGAGTAGCTGTAGGCATCTGGGTCATTTTGTGCGTATTGCTCTAACCGGCGAATATCTACCTTACCTACCAAGGCTGAAATATCTTGGTTGTTCTCATCGCCAGGCTCAGTTTTCGCAATACCCACTTGATCGAGCACAGAAGGGTAAACACGCACTACTTTGAATTTCGTGATGTCACCATTGTATTCATGCAAGCGCTTGCGCGCCCAGGGCGACATAATGGTCTTTAAGTAGCGTTTGGGAATGCCATATTCTTGCTCGAGTAAATGGCCGTCTTCTTTGGCGTCAAATAAGCAAAATGGATGGTCGTTTACCGGAGAGCCTTTAATGGTATAAATCGGTACGTGTTGCATAAGCTCTTTTAAACGCTCAGCTAACGACGATTTACCTCCCCCTACAGGCCCAAGTAAATAGAGAATTTGTTTCTTTTCTTCTAACCCCTGTGCGGCATGTTTTAGGTAAGAGACTATTTGTTCAATAGCTTCTTCCATACCATAAAATTCATCAAACGCGGGGTAGCGAGATATAACGCGGTTTGAAAATATGCGACTCAGTGCGGGATCCGTCGCGGTGTCTATCATTTGAGGCTCGCCAATGGCACTTAGCAATCGTTCAGCCGCATTTGCGTAAGCTGCTGCATCGTCCTTGCAAATCTCAAGGAACTCCTCAATGGTAAACTCTTCCTGCTTTCGTTCTTCGTATCGGTTTTGGTAATGTTCGAAAATACCCATAAATACCTCTTAAAAAAACGGTTGCCCGTAATTTCAGCTTAGTCGGTATTTAGAAATAGGAAACAAAAATCATAGTAAACTTTTGTATAGATGTGAAATGTTTGGTCTAACGAAAAATGGAATTTTTTCGTTTAAATAGAGTCAAATACACCCATTAGTATTACTTAAAGGTCTGTATATTATTTAATGATGGGCATAAAAAAACCCGCACAAGCGGGTTTATAAAATTTACCTGAAAATGATTACGCGAAGTTCGCGCTAGCAAATTCCCAGTTAGCAAGTGCCCAGAAGTTTTCTAGGTACTTAGGACGCACGTTACGGTAATCGATGTAGTAAGCGTGTTCCCAAAGGTCAACAGTCAATACAGGCGTAAGCTCGTCACCAGAAATTGGTGTTTCAGCGTTACTTGTATTTACGATGTCTAGAGAACCGTCAGTAGCTTTCACTAACCAAGTCCAGCTAGATCCAAAGTTGTTCACTGCTTTGTCGTTGAATGCAGCTTGGAAGTCAGCGAATGAGCCCCATTTTGCATTGATTGCGTCAGCAAGTGCACCAGTAGGTTCGCCGCCGCCATTTGGGCTTAAGCAGTTCCAGTAGAACGTGTGGTTCCAAACTTGTGCTGCATTGTTGAAAACGCCACCTTCAGAAGACTTGATGATCTCTTCTAGGCTTTTGCTTTCCAAATCAGTACCTTCAACTAAACCGTTTAATTTAGTTACGTAAGTAGCGTGATGCTTGCCGTAGTGATAGTCCAGCGTTTCAGAAGAAATATGCGGTTCAAGTGCATTTTTTTCGTATGGTAATGCTGGTAATTCAAAAGCCATATCGGTCTCCGTGTTGGTTTAATGTTTTTAAACAACGTTAATTTAAGCTCGTAATGCCTGTTCAACGAGCCTGTATAAATACTTTATCTAAGATGCTTATTTTATAATAGCAAAAGCATGTTGTAGATGTAGGGGCAAATTTGTATAACTCAATGACAAATTTATGAAAATTCTAAATTCTTGTCTAGTTATAATAATTGCCCTTTAAATCCCCATATCGTGAATGCTCGATGACGATGCGTAGCAGCCACGTCGCAAACAATAGAAACTAGGGTACTGATAGTAAGTAATATCTGCGTAAGATATAAGATCACTTTCATCTTACCAATGCGACTAGGCTATATGAGATTATTGCCATCCACAATTGGTGTGAGCATCACAGGTTATATAAATACCTTTTTCAGATGCGGTGAGTATAAACCCCTACAAGAAACTATGATAATATTACCCTTGAATTCTACACGCTCATTCCCACTTATAGGGAATAACTTTTCCGCTGAGAGGACCTGATGGATAACACTGAAACACAATCCACCGTAGACAGAATTAAGCAACAAATTGAAGAAAACCCTATTCTTTTATATATGAAGGGTTCTCCTAAACTGCCAAGTTGTGGTTTTTCTTCACAAGCATCACAAGCACTAATGGGCTGTGGTGAACCGTTTGCGTATGTAGACATTTTGCAAAACCCAGATATTCGCGCTGAATTACCAAAGTATGCGAACTGGCCAACTTTCCCACAATTATGGGTAGACGGCGAGTTAGTAGGTGGTTGTGATATCATTATGGAAATGTTTCAACAAAACGAATTGCAGCCGTTAATTAAAGAAACGGCAGAGAAACACAAGACTGAAGAATAAGATTAGAAAGCCGGCAATTAGCCGGCTTTTTTGATTAAAAACCCGCAAAATCACACCACTTTCAATTCCCGTAAATACTAATAGACAGACCAGAAAACAAAATCCTCTATGGTTTGAAAATAAATAATTATTTTGTGCAAAAACGTTTGTTTTATAGGAGCTTACATCTTATAAAAACCGGGTGCTGACAAGTATATGGTCAGTGTTAAAGGTATAAAATAACTATCACTCGCTGCACTTATTACGTTCATGAAAGCGTAGAGGTGACAGGGGGAAAATCCCGGGAAACCACTATGAATACATCTTTGTCTTTATTGACCAAACACGTTCGAGGCGTACTTGCTGCGTCAGCGGCATTTTCTGTTATGGCCATCGCGCCAGTACATGCCCAAGAAGCAGCCGATGCTGCAGAAGCGAGCGCAGAAGATTATGAACAAATCGCTATCGTAGGTTCACGCGCAGCACCACGTTCTGTCGCTGAATCTGCAGTACCTATCGATATTATCTCTGATGAAGAATTTAAAAATCAGGGTGCCACCGATGTTGTCTCTATGATGCAAACGGTTGTTCCGTCGTTTAACGTTAACGACCAACCTATTAATGATGCATCTACCCTAGTTCGTCCTGCTAACCTTCGTGGTATGGCATCAGATCACACCCTAGTGCTAGTAAACGGTAAGCGACGTCACCGTTCTGCTGTAATCACATTTCTAGGTGGTGGCTTGTCTGACGGTGCACAAGGCCCAGATATCTCGGTTATTCCAGCAGCAGCTTTGAAACAAATTGAAGTATTACGTGATGGTGCTGCGGCGCAGTATGGTTCAGACGCCATTGCCGGTGTTATTAACTTCGTATTAAACGATGCGTCGGAAGGCGGCTCATTTGAAGCACGCTACGGCTCGTATTATGAAGGTGACGGCGACATGATTCAGCTGTCTGGTAATATTGGTATGCCTTTATCTGACAAAGGTTTCATAAACCTTTCTGCAGAATACCGTACTGCCGATGATACTTCTCGCAGCGTTCAGCGTGATGATGCCGCAGGCCTAGTGGCTGGTGGAAATACCTTTGTTGCCGACCCTGCGCAAATTTGGGGTTCTCCTGAAATTAAACACGACTACAAACTTTTCGCTAACCTAGGGTTAGAGCTAAGTGATACTGCAGAAGCCTATATGTTCGGTAACTTCGCTGAGCGTGAAGTGGAAGGTGGTTTCTACTACCGTAACCCGCACACTCGTGGCGGTGTTTACGCGGCTGATGATGGCTCATTGTTGGTAGGTGACTTAACCGACGACCTTTCAGGTAACTGTCCTACTGACATCATGCCTGGTGACAACGTGTTAACGAACGAACGTTACATCAATGAAGTGGCTAATAACCCTGATTGCTTCGCGTTCAACGAAATTTTACCAGGTGGTTTCACACCGCGCTTTGGTGGAACGGTCACCGATATGTCATTGGTATTTGGAACCCGTGGCGAGTTAGCTAACGACATCACTTATGATGTAAGCTTGAACTTGGGTGAAAACGAAGTTGATTTTGTTATCAGCAACACTATCAACCCATCATTAGGTCCCGATACGCCCTTCGAGTTTAGCCCTGGTCGTTACACGCAGTCAGAGCAAACCCTTGACGTAGATTTCACTAAACCTTTCGAAATTGGCTTATATGAGCCGTTATTTGTAGCAAGTGGTTTCCAATACCGCCATGAAAGCTACGAGAGTTTTGCAGGTGATTCTGCGTCTTATGAAATTGGTCCACTAGCCTCACAAGGTTTTGGTATTGGTTCGAATGGTTTCCCTGGTTTAGCGGCAAACAGCCAAGGCCTAGTGTCGCGTCATAACATCGCGTTCTACGTAGATGCAGAAGCGTACATTACTGAAACCTTCATGTTAGCGGGTGCTATTCGTTACGAGGATTACTCAGACTTTGGTGATACTACCAAAGGTAAAGTGGCGTTCCGCTGGCAAGCACTTGAAAACATCGCCTTCCGTGGTGCTTTCTCAACAGGCTTTAAAGCGCCTACATTGGGTCAAAGCAACGTTCGTAACGTAACCACAGCGTTTGGTACTGATGGCAAGCTTATCGACCGTGCTACCCTTCCGCCTACCGATCCAGTATCACAACTTAAAGGTGGTGAGCAGCTTACTCCGGAAGAATCTGAAAGTATCACGTTTGGTGTAGTAGCAGACTTTGATAACGGTTTGTTCATTACAGCTGATTACTACAACATCGAATTGACTGACCGAATCAGTACTGCTTCTGGTATTGCGCTTACTGATGAAGATATTGCGATTTTGCTAGATCAGGGCATCAACGATGCGTCTAGCTTCACTGAAATTAGCTTCTTCACTAATGACTTCGATACGACTACCGAAGGTCTTGATGTTGTAGCTAACTACAGCATGGACATGTTTGAAGGCGAAACTAAGTTCTCGCTAGCGTATAACTGGACGTCTACTGAAGTAGATAGAGCATCTGATAATATTTCAGCTGAACGTATCCGCATGTTGGAAGATAACCTTCCGGCAGTACGCTACAGTGCAACAGCTAACCATACCAATGGTGACTGGCGCTTCCTAGCTCGCCTTAACTATTTCGGTAGCATCTATGAAGATCACCTAGATTCAGCACTACCTATCGATAAAGTAGGGTCTGAAATCACGATTGATTTGGAAATGGCTTATAACTTCACAGAAGAGCTGACTGTAACAGTGGGTGCGAAAAACGCGTTTGATGAGTACCCAGATGAAAACACGCAGTATGCAGGTATTGCAGGTTCATTGTATCCGACTACGTCTCCCATCGGCATCAATGGCGGTTTCTATTACCTGAGAGGTGTTTACACTTTCTAAAAACGGAAACCAGGTAAAAGGAGGCGTTCGCCTCCTTTTATTTCTCTAAATACTAAAAATATAAGATTTCATCGTGCAAGAAGACCAATTAATTGGCATGATGGTTCAATAACTGTAAGCAATTTGAAACACCTGCAAAATTTTAATATGACCAGAAAGTCGACAGTCACCGAATCCTTCTTAAAATATCGCGCAAAGCTAATGCGTGCGGTGAGTACTATTGTGGGTGCCGACGATATAGAAGACATCGTTCAAGAAGCATTCATAAAAAGTTATGAAGCTGAGATGAATCAAGAGATTCGTTTTGAACGCACATACATGCTGAAAACAGCACGTAACTTAGCATTAAACCATGTTGCCAGAGCTGAAAATAAAAATAATCAGCCTATTGATGACATGGACATTTTACCCCACGAACTGGTGGGTTATAGCTTAGAAAAAAATGTAGAAAGTAAGGAACGCTTCATCCACTTTTGCCGAGCAACGGATACGTTGTCTGCGGATGTTAAGCGGGTATTTTTACTTAAAAAAGTATATGGCATGCGCCAAAAAGACATCGCAGAACTCGTTGGTTTAAGCGAGAGTACGGTAGAAAAGCATGTCGCTAAAGGATTAATGTTGTGCTCGAAATATTTAGCCGAGCTATCTAAAGATGACGCCCCCGTGCGCACATCTCGTAATGCGACTCAGGACATAAGCCGTAGTTAACATGAACAATATTCGTCAGTTTTCCAGCAAAGAAGATATCCAAGAGCAAGCCTGCTTATGGATAAGCCGTCTCGATCGTGAACTTAGCGAAGACGAAAAAACACAGCTAGATGCGTGGCTTGCCGAAAGTCCAAATCATCGTAAGGCACTGATGGAGGCCGCAAGCTTGTGGGATGACATGTCAGTACTTAACGAGTTAAGTGGATTGTTTCCTCGTCATCAGAACAAAACCGAAACCAAGGCCCATAATCGCAATAAACGACGCGTGGGTATCGTTACTCAAGCTCGCATGAGCGCAGCCGCCGCATTTTTAGTGATGGCTATTGCGGTAGGAGTTGTGGTTGACCGTGTTTGGCTTGAAGAGCCAAATGCAGTGGCGCACATGTCTGAAAAAATTGAAACCGGTATTGGTGAACAAAGAAATCTTGTGCTTTCTGATGGTTCCACATTACTGTTAAACACAAACTCGCGGGTCACCGTCGATTTTTCTGACGATGTGCGAAACATTGTCTTGCTAAAAGGCGAAGCGCATTTTGAAGTGGCGCACGATACCACGCGCCCTTTCACCGTAACCGCTGGAAATAACACGGTTACAGCGGTGGGTACTGCGTTTAACATGCAATATGTTGACGATAATGCCTTTGAGTTAGTGGTAACCGACGGAAAAGTATTAGTTAAAGACAGGTTCAGTGCATTCAGTAGTAACCAATCATTGTTTTCCAAAACACCCGTTGAAGGTGAAGGCCTGCTTATGTTTGCGGGTGAAAAAGCCACAGTTAAAGGCGATGTTGATGCCCGTGAAAGCTTATCGCAAAATGATATCGACGATGACTTAGCATGGCAGCAAGGCATGATTGTGTTTAAAGGCGAGCGCTTAGAAGCCGTACTTGCTGAAATTGGCAGATATACCCAAGTACATTTTCAGATTTCTGACGAGTCACTTAAAAGTCGCCGTGTTGCTGGCTACTTTAAAGTGGGTGATATTGATGGCTTGCTAGCGGCACTGAAAAACAGCTTTAACATCGAATACGAGAAAGTTTCTGATACCAGTATTCAGTTATCGGTTTCCCGAAGCTAGTTTAAGCCTAGTGTAGGGGGCCACTGCAGGGGCATTAAAGGGCTAATTCGCAGATAACTCGCGATTGATGGTCAAAGGCATGCTTTAAGGTTAGTGTTTGTCTTATAAAAGCAATGCGCTTGCATTACTTGGCATAAGCTTAACTATTGTGACAATATAATAAAACAAATAATAAGTACGATTTCTTATCTTGCATCATTTGCGTTCGGCCAATTTTTCTCGTGCAGTAGTGCGCAGCTATAACAGTGTGCGCAAGGCAAGTATATGCCTTGTGTTAGCCGTTTGTGCTGGTCCCATTCAATGCACATACGCCCAAGAGCCCGAGTCTCAAGCTGGTCAACGGAGCAAACAAGAAAATGTGCCAAGCCCAATAAAGCAGTCTAATCAAACGGCCTTTCAGTTTTCAATTCCAGCCCAAGATGCCGATGACGCGCTAACAGAACTAGCAAAGCAAGCTAATACCACACTCTTATTTCCTTTCGACTTAGCGCAAACGGTTAAAACCAATTCTTTAGAGGGCAACTTCACCCTTAACGAAGCTTTATCAAAATTGCTTGATGGCACCGAGCTTGCCGTAGTAACCGACAGTGCTGGGCAAGTCAGTATTCGTTCTCGCAGTGATGTGGTTGCTCAAAATAGAAAAGACGAGGGTGAAGAGAAGGTTCAAGAAGAAGACACGAGTAATACGATTGAGCGCATCGCCGTGGTAGGCACGAGAAACTCTCCTCGTAGTGTGGTCGACTCGCCCGTGCCACTAGATATTATTGGCTCAGAATCATTGCGTTCACAAGGCAACAGCGATGCCTTGTCGATGCTAAGCACCATGGTGCCTTCTTTAAACGTCAACGATCAGCCTATTAATGATGCTACCAGTTTAGTGCGACCTGCTAATTTACGAGGTATGGCGTCAGATCACACATTGCTGCTCGTTAACGGTAAACGCAGACATCGCTCGGCAGTCATTACCTTTCTTGGCGGTGGCTTATCTGATGGCGCACAGGGGCCGGATATTTCGGTTATCCCAGCTTATGCATTAAAGCAAATTGAAGTTTTACGAGATGGTGCTGCGGCACAATACGGTTCAGATGCCATTGCTGGCGTGATTAACTTCGTACTTGATGATAGTGATTCAGGTGGCAGCATCGCACTTAAAACGGGTACTTATTCTGAAGGTGATGGTGAGTTATTTCAGATACAGGCTAATAAAGGTTTTCGTTTAGGTGAAAACGGCTTCTTGAACGCCACGGTAGAATATCGACAGCAACAAGGCACATCACGCTCTGTTCAGCGTGATGATGCCCAAGGCCTCATCGACGCAGGCAACACATTTATAAGTAGCCCCGCGCAAATTTGGGGGGCACTAGATGTTAACGAAGACATGAAAATGTCGGTAAATGCGGGGTGGGATATTGCGCCTAACTACGAAGGATACGCGTTAGCAACTTATGCACATCGAGAAATAAGTGGTGGTTTTTACTATCGCAACCCACAAACCCGAGAAGGTGTCTTTTCTGAAACGAACGAAGAAACGGGCGAAAGTCGCTTATTAGTTGGGGATTTAGACGGTATAGGGCAGGGGATTAGCTGCCCCACTATTTTCCTTGATGATACCAATGTATTGGATAACCCCGATTATTTGCGTATTGCCGATAACACCACCGCACTTGGTGCGAATTGCTTTGCCTTTAACGAGTGGTTTCCTGGTGGGTTTACCCCACAATTCGGTGGCACAATTACTGATGCCTCAGTATTTGCTGGTGTTAAAACGGAATTAGACAATGGCTGGGCAATGGATTTGAGTGCCAGTGTAGGGTATTCAGATATTGCTTATCGGCTATCGGGTACAGTTAACCCTTCGCTAGGGCCAGACTCTCCGCTCTCTTTTACACCGGGCTCTGTGAGCCAAGTAGAGCGTACGTTTAATCTTGATTTCGCAAAGCTAATTCAATCTGTATTTGAAGAGCCAATTAGTATTGCTATGGGCGCAGAGTGGCGCAGAGAAACTTACTTTCAAAAAGCCGGCGATGATGCCTCTTATGCCGCAGGCTCGCTTGCTTTTGACCCCACCACGGAGGCGTCGCAAGGGTTCAGCATTGGTTCTAACGGGTTTCCTGGTTACCAGCCTCAATCTGCAGGGCACTGGAGTAGAAGTAATTGGGCGGTGTACATAGATTTGGAGTTTTTTTTAAGTGAAGCATGGCAGTTTGGTGTAGCGACCCGCGTTGAACACTTTACTGATTTTGGCTCTACCTTTGATGGAAAGCTAAGTACGCGATACAAGGTTAACGACTTATTTGCCCTTCGAGGCTCTATCAATACGGGCTTTAAAGCGCCGACAGTAGGGCAAAGTAACGTAATTAATGTTACCACTGCTTACAGCGCAAATGGACTAGAAGACCAAGCCACATTGCCGCCCACTGATTTGATATCACAACAGCTAGGTGCAACACCGCTCACTCCAGAGGAATCGGTTAACTTTAGTTTAGGTGTGGTGATGCACGTAAGTGATACCTTTTTCGCAACCCTCGACTATTTCAATATCCGTTTAATGGACAGGATCAGTACCACGTCGGCAATACCGCTTAGTGACGCAGACATCCAAGTGCTTAGTGCGAAGGGCCGAGACGATGCGGCGAAATACAACGCCGCCAAATTTTTCACCAATGACTTTGATACCCAAACCCAAGGTGTCGATTTAGTGGTTCACTATGACTTCATGGTACAAGATTGGAAGCAGACATTGTTGTTAGCTTACAATTGGACAGACACACAAGTAGAGCGGGTGACCTTATATCCCACTATGGTTGATGGTGAGATAACCTTAATGCCAAACCTGACAACACAGCGCATTAGAATGCTAGAAGATAACTTGCCAGCACACAGAGGCAGTTTGACGCTAGAACAGTACATTGGCGACGTTAATTTTACGTGGCGGGCAAACTACTACGGTAAATACTACGAAGACCATCTAGATGCTTCAGCGGGAATGGATATTTTTGGAAGCGACACGCTAACGGCAGATGCGCAAGTAGCATGGTATTTTTCACCGTCGTGGCGATTTACGCTAGGTGTGCAAAATTTATTTGATACAAAACCTGATAGCAATCCATTCAGTGGGGAAGTAGGGGCTTTATATCCGCCAACATCGCCAGGGGGAATTAATGGTGCTTTCTATTATTTAGGGTTGGAATACAGTGTTGATTAACGACACACAAGTTAATTGAAATAGAAGATCAAATAAATTCTGGATAGAACGTAGGAAGGAGAAACTAGGAAAATGCCTAGGAAAAAAGGGAAGAACTAGCCTACGTTTTTAAACATAGAATCATCGATGATAGTTTGATCGATAATCTGTTGTGCCATTTGGATGCACTTGCCACACTGGGAACCCAGTTCCATATGTTCACGCAATTCACGCATGTTGCCTACGCCATTACCTTGTACTGCGGCGCGTATGCTTTTATCGGTAACGCCGTAACACATACATACAAACATAAAACACTCCAAATAAGTCTGTAAATGATAATAATTGCTATTTCATTCTAATGCAAGTGAGATTTAGTCGTATTCACACTCAAGAAATCATCAAAAAGGGTGGCCTTTGGTACGATGAGTGAATAAATCATGAAGAATTAGCGAAAGTACAGTGCGTTACCGCTTGTTATCTAAGATAAAGTACCAATAAAGGAAATAGAAAACGCCCATTAATAAGACGTTTTACTAATTATTAAATATTTTAAAAAATTGGAGATATTCATGAGTGTATTAGTTGGTCGTCCAGCGCCGGATTTTACCGCTGCTGCAGTATTAGGTTCGGGTGAAATAGTTGATTCATTTTCACTCTCTGAAACCATCAAAGGCAAAAAAGCGGTACTTTTTTTCTACCCGCTAGATTTCACCTTTGTTTGCCCATCTGAACTTATTGCTTTTGATAAGCGTTTTGAAGAATTTAAAAAACGCGGCGTAGAAGTGATTGGGGTTTCTATCGATTCACAGTTTTCTCATAACGCATGGCGAAATACGCCAGTAAACGAAGGTGGCATTGGCCCAGTAAAATACACCTTGGTGGCCGATGTAAAACATGAAATCTGCCAGGCATATGATGTAGAACACCCTGAAGATGGCGTGGCATTTAGGGGTTCTTTCCTGATTGATGAAGAAGGCCAGGTCCGTCACCAAGTGATTAACGACCTTCCACTAGGCCGCAATGTAGATGAAATGCTTCGTATGGTTGATGCGCTTGCATTCCATCAAGAGCATGGCGAAGTTTGCCCAGCGGGTTGGACACAAGGGAAAGCGGGTATGGATGCTTCACCAGAAGGCGTAGCTAAGTACCTTGCAGCAGAAGCTGACAAGTTATAATAGGCCGAAAGTCTCTACAATAGCCTTTAAAATAGGCATTTCGGCTTGTTAAACAGGCTTTATGCAAATCCGTTTATCCAATACTAAAACAGCGCCATTCGGCGCTGTTTTTTTCTATTGAATAGATTTTAATTTGAAGCGCTTGCCGCTAAGCCAGCATTTCAGGCGTTGCATATCAGCAAGGCTCATCAGGGCAGATAGGTTCACCTGCTAAGGGCCAGCCGCCCAGTGCTTTATAGCGATTTACCATAAAGCAAAATAGCTCTGTGGTTTTTTGCGCATCATATAATGCGCTGTGAGCTTCTTTTTGATCGAACTCAATGCCTGCCGCTCGACAGGCTTTAACTAATACAGTTTGGCCCAACGTTAAACCGGCAAGGCTGGTGGTATCAAATGATACAAACGGATGGAAAGGCGTGCGCTTAATGTTGCAGCGAGCTATGGCTGCGTTCACGAAGCTTTGATCGAAAGTGGCATTATGCGCCACAATCACCGAGCGCTGGCAATCCGCATCTTTTTGCGCTTTACGAATACCTTTGCACAACGACTTCATTGCTTCACTTTCTTCAATGGCACCGCGCAGGGCACAGTGAGGGTCGATACCGTTAAACTCTAGCGCTGCAGGTTCTAAGTTCGCGCCTTCAAAAGGGTCTACATGGTAATGAAAAGTTTGGTCGGGATAAATCAGGCCATCTTCTTCCATTTTTACCGTTACGGCAGCAATTTCAAGTAAGGCATCGGTCCCAGCGTTGAAACCGGCGGTTTCAACGTCGATAACAACAGGGAAGTAGCCCCTAAAACGATGAGGAAGGGAGTGGTGCAACTCAGACATAGTTTCTCTTAGCAGGTTCTTTGGTTACGTAACAAAGCTGTATCAACATAAAAATGCTACAAAAAGTGCTGGGATTATGGCAAGGATAACCCACGGTATCCAGCCTGAATTTCAATGTGGGGCGTAAGAAACCTGAAATGAGGGGCATAATTGATGGTATTAATGGTATAGAAGGCTAAACTTTTCTACACTAAGGACGATATATTCTGTAAGCGCCTTTTTGTTAGGTATGGTTTATCAGTTGAGTGGGTATAGTTGTGAAGCGTAAATTCGGTTTACTTATTCCGTTGTTTTTTACTACGGTCGCAAGCGGTGCTATGCGTCAGTATTCTGCTACGGTAGAAACGTCAAACTGGGAAGTGGTTGATGCATCGCGTTTGCAATGTACATTGAACCATCCTTTACCCGGCTACGGCGATGCCATGTTTACAAGCGTGGCTTCTAAACGGCTTAATATGGAATTTGAGCTAGACATGCATTTATTGCCTAATCGCTTCGATGTAGCTGCTGTTTATTCTGTACCGCCAAAGTGGATGCCGGGAGTGGCCCCTAAAACCATCGCCGATATGACATTGCGCACGCAATATAATGGCGACCTTCCACAAGACGCTGCATGGACTATGCTAAGTGAACTCGAAAAAGGTTTCTGGCCCACCATTTACTATCAAGACTGGTACAACGAATACGATAAAGTGAGTGTTGCATTAAACGCCAGTAATTTTTCGATGGTGTATAGAGACTTCGTTAAGTGTGTGTCTAACTTATTACCTTACAACTTCGACGATATTGCCTATACGGTGTTGTCGTATCAGAAAAACAGTACCGAACTGACTAAGTATTCTCAAAAGCGCCTAACAATGATTGGGGAATACCTAAAAGAAGATAGCGATTTAGAGTTAGTCTTGCTTGATGGCTATACCGATAGTTATGGCGGGCGATGGAACAACGAACAATTATCTATACGCCGAGCCAATGAAGTAAAAAGCTACTTAACGACCATTGGCGTGCCCGATGACAGAATTCAACTGACGGGACACGGCGAGAAGCGTCATATCGCAAATAACGATACCCGAGAGTCACGAGCACAAAATAGACGGGTAGTCGTGCGTTTATCTAAATCTTAGGGTTATCTAAAATCCAAATGAAATCTATAAAAAGCGGCTTAATAGCCGCTTTTTTTGTCAAGTGAATAATCTACTTGTTGTTGCTATTCGCCTTGAGCCTCAAGCCAGGTTTTTACCGGCGGCACATGGTCGGTAAATACGCCGTCTACGTTCACCACGTGTTTAAGGGTAGACAGAAGTTGTTCTGCTGTCATGCCTGGCGGAAGGGCATCTTGACGGAACGTGTAGGGATGAATAATGAAACCTTCTGAATGGGCATACTCAACCCACGATGCGGGTACTAATTTACCTGCTTTCATCGCTTGTGGGTCTAGTAGTTGACCTAACCAAGGGCCTAAACCGTCAGCATAGTTTGCCACTTCTTTCATGCCTGCTTCACTTTTGATCCAATCGTAGTCTGTGGTTGATTCGCCCCAACTGTTTTCACCCATTAGCATGACCACTTTGCCCGCATAGTTTAGGTCTTTTCTAATGCGCTTTATTTCATCGAAGTCAAAACACTGCAAGTAACTATTGGCGTCTTTATTGGCAAGATTAAATCGTGTCAGTGATGCAATCACAATCTGGCTTGCATCTACTCCTTGTTCGTTATGCCACGCTGGTGATTTTACTTCCGTATATACCCCTACATCGGTATTAAACTCTCGATTGAGCTGAGTAATAAGCTCGTAGTGCTCTTCTAAGGTTGCCACGGTAAAATTTGCCGTATTCCCTGTATAGCGTTTTGTAAAAACTTGTTCGCCCTTGCTGTTCGCTCGTTCGTGTACTTGCAGAGTACGAAGCTCAGCTAACGTGAAATCTAAGGCGTAAAAGCGACCATCTTTACGTGCACGCTCTGGAAATACTTGCTCGACGTTGGTTACTGTTTCTAAATGTATGTCGTGCAAGACCACGGCAATCCCATCTTTAGTAATAACCGCATCTTGCTCAATAAAGTCAGGGTTCATGGCAAAAGCAAGCGTGGCGGCTTCTAATGTGTGCTCAGGCAGATAACCTGACGCGCCCCTATGAGCAATAACATCGAAGTCTTTCGCCAATAGTACTGGGCTTGTAAAAATCGAGATAGAAAGCGAGAAAGTAAGTAGAGCGTGACGAATTTTTAGCATGATAGGGCAATATCCTTATTAATAGGGCCGCTGTATTTTAAAATAGAGACTTATTGTTTTGTTTGGATAAGTTCAATGGCATAGCCATCTGGGTCGCGAACAAAAGCGATGACAGTAGAGCCGCCCTTAACAGGACCTGGCTTACGGTATACATCACAGCCATTTTGTTCAAGGGTTTCGCAGAACTGATAAATATCGTCTACTTCGATGGCGATGTGGCCGTAAGCTGTGCCTTTTTCATAGGTGTTGTCACCCCAGTTATAAGTGAGTTCAAGTACGGTAGTGTTAGTTTCTTCACCGTAACCCACGAAAGCGAGCGTGTATTCATAAGCTTGGTTTTCAGACTTTCTTAGCAGCTTCATGCCCATCAAATTAGTGTAGAAGTGCAAAGACGCATCAAGATCCTCAACACGAAGCATGGTATGTAGCATTCTCATTCGATTCTCCCCCGTCCTTCTAAGGACATCATGTATATCAGTTTACTATGGGTATGTGAAAGGAATGAGACACTAAGGCGCAAATACAATGGCTGCAAGCGCCTATCGGTAAACCGCTAGCAAAAAAGGATAGTTAAAAGCCCCACATTCCAATATTGTCTATTTTAAGACGACGAGGTTGCTGTAGTAAATAAACGAGCATATCAGCAAGATCATCATTTTGAATAAGCCCTGAATCAATTTCATCCTTTGGCGTTTTTTGAGATTGAATAAGCGCAGGGTTGAGTGAATGAACATGAATGCCGTACTCACGCACTTCTTCCTGAAGGGCTTTACCTAGCCCCACCATGGCAAATTTTGACGCGCAATAGACGCCTGCATTGGCATAGCCGTTAAGCGCAGCTTGTGAGGCAATATTTACCACGTACCCATCTTTTTGCTTAATCATATTGGGCACCACGTTTTTGCACATCAAAAATGTACCTTTAACGTTGGTATCCATAACGTCATCCCAGTCGCTTTCGCTGGTCTCACAAATTAAGGTTTCTTTGCCAAAGCCACTGTTATTTACCAATACTTGAATATCGCCGAACTGCGAATGTACTTCCTGTATAAAGTAACTTACCGCAGATGCATCACTAATATCGCAAACTTGGCCATAAATACGCTTACCGAATTGGGCTTCAAATTCTGCTACTGTGTCATTAATAGTGGCTGCGGTTCTTCCGCAAATAGCGACCTTCATACCTTCTTGAAGTAGTCTTAGGGTAAGGGACTTACCCAGACCTTTACCGCCGCCGGTAACAATCGCCACTTTCTCGTTTACTGAATAATGTTGTGACATACAGCCTCTACTCGAGTTGTGATTTCTAAGCGCGTTAGCGCAACAAGAACATGAGCCTAGCTAATATAAAGGGGCATTCCTATCAACATACGTATGTAAGTTGTCAGTCGTGATTGCGCCGCCAATTGATGGTGTATGCGGGGAAGGGCACGGTGGATAAGGTATGTGAGCAATTGTAGGAGAAGCCTTACAGCAATGTGGTGCACGACAAGAGAAATAAATAGCGATTTAGGTAGACTTACCTGACTGAAAGATGTACATTATGCCCGCTTTAGATAATTAAAAGCTTTTTCTACTACTGCGTTGTACCCTTTTATTCTTCAGTTTTATCGAAGTTTTAATAGATATACATTTGCGTTACTAGTAAGTTAAATCTATTGCTATCCGGTGAATTTCACCAATTACTTCAAATATATAAGGTTACAAACATGTCTGATACAGTAAACGGCACAGTTAAATGGTTCAACGAAGATAAAGGTTTTGGTTTTCTTACTCAAGACGGTGGCGGTAAAGATGTATTCGTACATTTCCGTTCAATCGCTTCTGACGGCTTCAAAACTCTTTCTGAAGGCCAAGCGGTAAGCTTCAGCGTAGAACAAGGTCAAAAAGGCCTTCAAGCTGCAAACGTTGTTGTTCTTTAAGTAGAACTTTAAAATACAACGACAAAAGGCTAAGTTTCTACTTAGCCTTTTTTAATTGTGCAATACTAATATTTTTATTTATTTTTGGTTTGATAAGAACAGAATTTTGAAAGGAATTTTAAAACGAATAAAAAACTAGCAACATTATTATACAAAGAAAAATTATATGTCTCATACTATTAACGGCGCCTCGCTCCGTACACTTCCCCCTATTTCGACAATCTCAGTAAATAACTTCAACGTTGTTTTCACCGATACAGAGTGTCAAAAGTCAGTTCAATTTCACAACAACAAAGATACTAAAGTATTTTTACGTTGGTTGCTTAATACTACGGTTGAAAGTATTTACGCTTAGCTAGTTAGCAGGCTGAAGCAAAATTATTACTGCGTTAAGAGCTCGTGTGTCGCTATTGCCTTACAGAATATTGCGTAAAAAAAGTAAATTTCCTCTTTTATATTATGAATTTTGAGAAAGCAGGTTTATGCTTGATACAGGACAAGTAACATTTTTGTTGCCCTTTTACCTGCAGACAAGGTTCGATTTTGCTTTCTTACTTTCATTTGGGTGTTTTGTATTTTCTCCTTTTACTGTCGGTATTTCCCGTATTCGGTCAGGAACCTATATCAGTCGTTGATGATAAGCGCATAATTGCTGATGCTAATCTGTGGCACGAATTAGATGATTCTTTTGATACAACAAGCCTCGAATCAAAGGATAAGCTAGCAATTTTAAAAGAGGCTTATGAAAGCGCCGCGGTTGTTCCATCACTGGGTGGGATGTCGGGAAGTTACTTCACCAAAGTAGTCTTAGATATTTCACAAAAAGGGCAGTATTTTGCAGTCGTTAATGCCAACTTCATTGATGTTGGCTTAGCATCATACTCGTCGTCTATTCAGCCTGAACCTAGCACACAAGTATTTTCTCAACTTCTTGATGACAGCACACCGCCGGTACTTCATTTTCAAGCCGTGACGGTGCAAACCGTTGTGGTGAATGAACGGGTAGAATTATGGCTGTTTATTAACGCCAAGCAGTTTCCTACGCCGGTTTCCATTACCGTGTTAGACAGTGCAGAGTTTTATCGCTTCCAAAAATTTAATAACGGTATTTCCATAGCTGGCATTACCACCATGTTCATTTTGTCGTTGCTGGCCTTGCTCATCTATTCAGGGACGAGGAAAAGAGTAGCGTTAACCTGTGCAGGCTATTTGGGTTTTCATGCTATTGGCTGGGCAGCAGCTTCTGGAATGCTAGGAGATATCGTTCATTTCCCATTTAATACCAGTTATTGGGGAATGCTACTTTTTCCTTTCGCTATTGCCTGTGCCGCGCAATTTGTCTCTGATTTATTTGAGTGCAAAACCGACCACAAAAAATTATTTAAATTTCTAAACGTCTTAAGTGTTGTGAGCGTCGTATTAGGCGTTGGCATGTGGTTTATACCATTCACCATCGCATATTTGCTATCTCACTTATTGGCTATGTTCTGGATAGTGGTGACCATAGCGGTGGGTGTGAGCATGATTAGACAGCAAGATTTCCGCGCGAAATATTTCTTGGCAGGCAATCTACTCTACAGTGCATCACTTGGCTACTACATTGCTGCTCACAGCCAATATTTTGGTGAGCTAGCGTACCCCGAATCGGTTGTTATATTTGCATTGTCGCTAGATTGCTTATGTATTTTGTTGTGCTTAACCGAGTGGTTTAAATTGAAGCAAAAGGAGTTCAATCGAAACCAGTACTTGTCTCGCATAGACTCAATGACACAGCTTGGTAACAGATTTTCTCTAACAGAATGCATTGAAGCCTTAAATGATTACTACGTTATTATTTACATCGACTTAGATGGTTTAAAGGCCATTAACGATAAATACGGCCATGATGAAGGCGACAAACTTATTATTAAGACGGCGAGCCTGTTACAACAATCGTTTTACTCTTTGGGAGATATCTTTCGCTCAGGAGGCGATGAATTTGTGGGCGTATTGCATGCCGATTCGACCAGTGAAACTCGAAACGTGGCTGATAGTGCCTTATCAGTAGTATCGAATGTTTCAATGGAGCTTAGCCAGCAATGGCGTGATGCGGGTGTTAGCTTTGGGATTGCAACCAGCCTAGAAACTAACTTACCTTCTGAATGTATATCTCTCGCTGACAAACGAATGTATCGACATAAAGCTAAATCGAAGCATCCGCGCGCTGGTTAGGCGCTTAGTGAAAAGGCGCTGTGTAAGAGTTCTTAATAAGGGCTCTAAATAAGGGATCAGTGAAAACGCTTAGCCTCTGTAAATAATATGATTTCGCTTTTAGTTTCAATGCCAGCTATTTAAACCGCCAAGCTTTATAGTATTAGTCTTTAAACAATTGCAATTACGCATTTCTCCATCACAGTCTACCTTATCAAGGTTTTTTTAAGCTTTACGGTGCTGCTTAGCGTAAAAAAAAGCGGCTATCATCAAGGCCAAGGGCAGTAAAAAAATTAATTCAGGTATCATGCTTAACACTCACTGTTTTGTTCACTTAATAGATAGATTAATGATTCATCATTTATTTGCAAGTAGCTCAAATGGCTAGTTTGCTTAAATGAAAAGTCGCACGCGTGGGTTTATCTACTTTCATTTCTGTCTTCTTGCTGGGTCTGTTTCCGCATCCTTTCCGCACCTTTTTCCGCAGTCCGTGATTTTGTGTTAACGTAATTAAATAGCATAAATTTTCATAACGCATTAAAAGGGCTTAACTTTCATGGCGCTGCACCGAATAAAGATTCTATGTTTGTTTTTACTATTGGTAAGCCCAATTACCTATGCTCAAGATGCTTCTGTAGAGGGTGAATTAGATAATCCTAGTTACACCCTAATTACCGAAAAGCTAACATCGAAGGTTTTATCAGAAGAGCGGACTGTGTTTGTACAGCTCCCTAAAAGCTATGCTGAAAATCCTGATAAAAAATACCCCATTATTTATCGTCTTGATGGTGTCGGTACTTTGGTTATGCTGAATGCGGTTCTAGAAAGTTTGCAATCTCAGCGGGCGGCGCCAGAAGTTATTGTAGTGGCAATCGAAAATACCGACCGACTACGGGATTTATACCCTAACGTAAATAAAGATCCCAACGGCCCTGTGGGTTATGGCGGCGGCGGTGCTAAATTTTTACAATTTATCACTTCAGAGCTGATGCCGATGGTGGAAAGTAAGTATCGCGTGCATGATTTTCGAGTTATTGCAGGTGCTTCGGCAGCAGGTGCTTTCTCATTGTATGCCATGCAGAAAGAGCCTGAATTGTTCAATGCCGCCTTAACTTACAGTGCTGCGGTATGGTGGGCAAATGGCGCAACGGCAAAGACTACGGTTGAGTTCTTCAAGAATAATAAAAAGTTCGATCATTACCTTTATACCGCTATTGGCAACGAAGGTGCGCCCATGCGCCCTTATTATGATGGCATGATTTCAGATATTCGTAAAAACAAGCCTGAGGGACTGCGCTGGCATAACGATGTATTTACTGATGTTCCTCATAACCTTGTGACCAATGCAGCAAGCTTTAAAGCGTATTACAGTTTGTTTTACTCAGAGTATATGCGCCCGAAAGACTATGATGGTGATTTGAGTTCGATTGAAAAGTATTACGAAGCGGTATCACAGCAACGCGGCGAGAAAATCGAAGCTGCGGAATGGGTGATAAGAGATTTAGGTTATCACTTCGTGACAGAACAAGATTTCGATGAAGCTATCAAGCTATTTCAGTACGGTATTGAACGCTATCCCAATGTGCCTGATGCATATAATGGTCTTGCCTATGGCTACGAGCAATCCGGCAAGTTTGAAAAAGCTCTGGAGCAAGTGAATAAGGCATTAGCGCTAGCCTCACCTGATTACGATGGCTATGACGTTTATGTGGGTAGACGGGAACGGTTATTGAAGGTTATTGAACAAGCAGGGTGAGAGTTGGTGAGAGTTAAAGCGCGAATGTAAGCGGGCAGGAGAGTAGCTCAGTTGTACTAGCTCAGTCCCGGCCCGCTTATGGCATATTAAGGCTTTAATGCCACATCAGAGTCAGCAATTAAATATATACTTGCTGCGTAAGCAGCAATATTTTGTGCTAATTCATTTGGATCAATCTTATCAAGCGTATCATCTGGCGTATGATGCAAATCGAAATAATCCTGTCCATTTTGGTTTAATCGAATGGTCGGCACACCTTTTTTCGCCAAGGGAATGATGTCAGGGCCACCGCCAGGTACATCTGATCCCCCTCTCACTATGCCAAGAGGGGACAATATTTTTCCTACTTCATCCATTAGCAAGGTAGCTTCTGGATTGACGTTCGATACTAACTGCCAAATGGTTTGCGCACCAAAGTCAGACTCGGTTGCCAAAACATGGTTTTGTAAATTCGCATCATGTTGTTTCGCATAGGCGAATGCACCAAGTAACCCCACTTCTTCTGCACCAAACATTACCACCCGAATAGTACGCTTGGGGCGAGTAGGCAAGTTAGCAATCAACGCGGCAGCTGCGGTAGTGATAGCAACGCCTGCACCATCGTCAACCGCGCCAGTGCCTAAATCCCAGCTGTCTAAATGGCCACCAATAAGTACGATTTCTTCAGGCTTCTCACTTCCCACTAAATCGAGAACGACATTTCCGCTTTTTACTTCGCCTTTCCATTTTGATTCTGAATGCAATGAAAGACTTATAGGCTTGCTTAAACCGTGTAAGCGGCGAAGGTGATCTGCATCAGGATTTGAGATAGCGATAACAGGAATATCTGCCCATTTGTCACCGTCTTTACTCATCATCCCTGAGTGTGGGAATCTATGTGAGTCTGAGCCGACAGAGCGAACCACTAATGCGCTAGCCCCACCACGCTGCGCATGTTGCCAGCCAATTCTACGACGTTGATTGGCTTGGCCATAACCTGCGCCAGTTTGGCTTTTAACCATTTTGTCGCCATCGACAAAAGCAATTTTTCCGCTAAGGCTGCCATCCTTAATATCTGATAACGCGTGAATATCTCTAAAATATACTACATGGGCGTCAATACTTTCTTTTGATGGCGCACCACCACCTAAAGCGGTGCCGTATAAATCCTGCTGATAAGGCGAGGTTAGCGATATGTGTAAATGACCTCTATCCCAAAAAGGCATCGTAAATGGTTCGATACTGACGTTGTCGAATCCCAAACGTTCACCTAACTTTACTCCCCAGTCCCTCGCGCGCTTCTCAGCTTCAGAGCCTCCCAATCGAGGGCCTATTTCTGTTGTCAGCGATGTCACGATTTCCATGCCTAGGTCGCTTTTAAGTGCGGTGTCTATAAGATTGTTAGCAGTTTGTTTTTGTTCGCTTGTTATCACATTAGAAGCGGCCAGTATCGGACAACTAAAAAAAACGACTATAGCGCTAAAAGTGAGGCGTCTAAGTTGATGCATGTATTCTCCATTGAAACTGTTATTAGGGCCAAATTTATATAGTAACTGCAACGTACCCCAAAATTGTTTTTATTATTTAAGCGTTTTTTTCTATTTTTAACGATTTAGGCCATAAAGCAATGAGCGCGGTTGCGCGCGTAGAAGATGCTGCCGTTTACAGCCATAGTCGCTTAGCTAAAAGAAGAAAACCATGAGCGCGACCAGAATATGAAATTCACCCTATAAATACTACTTTTTACATCAAATGTAAGGTATTTCTAGCGTTATATAAGCTATGTTAAACCTTCAATAGTCATTCTATTTATCGATTTAAAACAATTAGAGCAAACGAGCCATGAATAAGAAATATCTAAGCAAGTCGGCGTTAACACTAGTCATAGGTACATTATTTACTACCCATTCAGCGTTGGCAGACGAATCGGCAAACAATACTTTGTCTTTAAAAGACGTATTTAATCTTGAGTACGCGGCTAATCCTGTTGTTACTCCCGATGGCAAGCATGTTGTGTACGAGCGTCGTAGCATGGATATTATGACTGATTCAATGCGCAGAAATCTGTGGTCAATAGCCTTAGATGGAAGTGCCCATCTGCCTATTCTTTCTGACAGTAAAAACCACTTTAATCCTGTGTTTTCACCTGATGGCGCTAAAATGGCTTACCTTTCAAGTAAAGAAGGTAAGGTTCAAGTTTATCTAAAAGATTTAGCATCAAATAGCACAACTCGCGTAACCGATGTGGCAATGCGCCCGAGCGGTATGAGTTTTTCCCCAGACGGTAAATATTTAGCTTTTGCTATGTTTACACCCACTAAAGCCAAACCGTTATTTAATTTAGATTTTAAGCCTAAAGGCGCTAAGTGGGCAGAAAACCCTCAGTATATTGACCAAACCAATTTCCAACGAGACGGTATGGGAATGAAACGCCCCGGCAACATGCAAATATATGTTGTGCCAACCATTGGCGGAACACCAAGACAAATTACCTCGGGTGAGCACGATCACGCCGGCACCATTGCCTGGTCTAAAAATGGCCAACAGATAATCATCTCTGCAAACACCAGCGATGAAGCTGATTTCGATTTGCTCAATAGCGATCTGTTTAGCATCGACATAGACACATCAAAAGTCACTAAATTAACGGATATGAGTGGCCCAGAGCGTAGTCCTCATTTAAGTCCTAATGGAAAGAAAGTAGCTTTTGTCGGTAATGAAGATAATGGAAAGTCGAATCAGTTAAGTCAGTTGTATGTAATGAATTCGGATGGCACGGACATCGAAAACCTGACTAGTGAGCTAGACCGCTCTATCGGTACAATTAAATGGGCAGACAACGGTAAAGGTTTATATTTTAGCTATGATGATATGGGTAAGAAAAGTGTCGCCTATGTTAGTTTGTCAGGTAAGATTTCAACAAAAACAAGTAACTTAGGTGGCACCAGTTTAGGGAGACCGTACACATCAGGCGATTACGATGTCACGCCTAAAGGCAGTGTTGTTTACACAGCGTCTGCAGGAAATCGTCCCGCAGACCTTGCAATAGTCACCAGTAAGGGAAAAGTTAAACAACTTACTGACCTAAATGGCGATGTGTTTGACCACAAAACAGTGAACAAGCCAGAATTGTTGGAGCTGAAAAGCAGCGTAGACAATAGAGATTTACAGGCTTGGATAGTCACCCCACCTAATTTTGACCCGAAGAAAAAATACCCATTAATTTTAGAGATACATGGCGGACCTCATACTGCGTATGGCCCCAGCTACTCAACAGAAATACAATTAATGGCCGCTGCTGGCTATGTCGTTTTATATGGCAACCCACGTGGGTCTACGTCTCAAGGTGAAGAATTCGCTAATTTAATTGATAAAAATTATCCATCACAAGATTATGATGATCTTATGGATATGGTGGATGCCGCTATTGCTAAAGGCTATGTGGATGAGTCTAACTTATTTGTTACTGGCGGTTCTGGTGGTGGAACGCTTACGTCTTGGATCATCGGTAAAACTGATCGTTTCAAAGCCTCGGTAGTAGCAAAACCCGTTATAAACTGGACAAGCATGATTGGTACCTCTGATATCTATGCCTACATGAGCAAGTATTGGTTTTCAGACTTACCTTGGAACGATTATGAACAATATTGGAACCGTTCGCCGTTATCATTAGTGGGCAATGTCACAACGCCAACCATGGTGCTTACCGGTGAATTAGATGTACGTACCCCCATGTCTGAAAGCGAGCAGTATTACGGCGCATTACGCTTACAAGGTGTCGATAGTGCACTGGTGCGTATTCAAGGCGCTTATCACGGCATCGCTGCTAAGCCTTCTAATTTAGCACGTAAAGTTGGCTATATTTTAGCGTGGTTTGATAAGTACAAAGATGACGCGAACAGTGAAATGAAAGAGGATTAGAGGTTAGTTTTCTCTAGAAGTACATCTTAAAAACCTAAGCCCTATATACTGTTGTAGTAATAGGGCTTTTAACTTTTTTAACGCGTTAAATTGCTAAAGCATTTGTTTTAACTAAGTGATTTATTACCAACGGCCTTATTGCTTATTTAATGTTTATTTAAAAAGCTTAAAATATCTTTAGATACACGTCTAACATCTTCCACCATAGGCATATGGCCAAGATCTTCATAAATAAGTGTGTTTGAGTTAAGTATCATTTTCCAGTGCGTGAAATCGTCTACCGGTAATAGTTTATCGTTTAGCCCCCATATCAACATTGACTCAGGATAATCAAATCGATAATCACGAGGGTAAAAGTCGCGCAAGTTGAAAAACTGGTTGAACATGTGGGTATATTGGGCTCGTTTACTAATGTATTCCCATGCTAGTGCGCGCAAAATAAATCTTGGCACAAAAGGCGGTTTAGTCATGATTAAATCATAAAAATTAAAAAAATCCTGTTCAACTTCATGGTCGAAAGGGTTTTGTTGACTGTCTATCATGTTTTGCGCAAACAGAGACTTAGCGCCTGCTGGATCGATTAAAACGGCTTTTTCGATTCGCTTAGGCATTTCATCAAATAGTTTGGCCGCCATCATTCCGCCCATTGAATTTCCGACGATGCTGAAACGCTTAATGTTTAATTGTTCTAATAGCGCTAACAACATCTTGCATTGGCTAGGCACAGAATAATCGTCACTGGCGCGATAGGCAGTCTGGCCATGGCCTTTAAGGTCAGGGATAACTAAGTGGTATTGAGAAGAAAACCTTTTGGCAAAACGGTTCCACACATACTTATCAGCACTGAACCCGTGTAACAGCACCAGTACAGGCTTATCAGTAGAAAAGTGTTTTGTATTACTATGATAGAACACTTCAAGCCCATCGATTGAACGGCTGTCACACTGCAATTTAGCTAGTTTTGCTTCTGTAAAATTAACAAAATCAAAGATTAATCGACTCAAAAGCATACGACGCCGCTTAGTCGATAAAATAATCATCAATCCTACAATAACAGCAGTAATCAATAAAACGATGATAAATAATTCCTAATGATTTCTATATTGGCTTACAACGATGTGCAGACTTTTAGTTTTAGATAGGAGTTTAATCGGAATCTAAGGCGTTGACTAGTAACACTATTCGGACGGAGAGATTTCTAACAGGTAGGTAGTATTGTGTTTAACTTCAATGTTTTTAGCTATGGTCAATTTTGTGCGGTTTTAGTACTCTAAAATAAGCGTGTCTACAGCAGTGTTAAGCTGGGCAAATGCTAATAATTCTAGAGCATGAACAACCTCAAAGATTAATATCCGGCGTTTCTAGCCTCTGGGGTATTATCTTGAAACATTGCGACTATCATTTTGACCGTAACTAATAGGTTATTAACACCGCTGACATTCGTTTCTACATAATCTTTTTGTCGTATCAAATCGTGTTCGTCATAGACTGCGCCATCAAAAATGAGCATTTTGATGCTTTTGGTATTTTGGATGTTAGCCAAAGGATTTTTGTCGAGCAAAATAACATCACCTATTTTGCCTATATCTACGCTTCCCATTTTTAGCTGCTTTTGAAAATAAGTTGCAGGTAAAATTGTGGCCGATGCGAGTGCTTCGGCATTTGATAAGCCAGCTTTTGTCAATTGTTCTAATTCAGCATGAAGCGAAAAACCCGGAAATGAGTAAGGGTCATAGGTGTCGGTCCCTGCGAGTATCTTGACACCTTGTCGATGGGCTTGTCCCGTTAGCTCAAGACCTCTAAGGTAATATTGATTGAGTGTGCTAGCTGAGTACGCTTTCATGCCTTTGGCATCATCTGCCCAAAGGTTTTGCACCATAAACGGAATATATTTGAGTTTAGCATCTGATAGGAATTTATTATCGTTGCTAAATGCCTCATATCGTTTAGTGATGTGAGTTGGAACAAAATACGTGTCGTTTTGGACCATTGCGGCAACCAGCAAGTTAAATTTCTGCTGTTCAAATGAATTAATAATTTCTATCTTCGTTGGTTGGTGAGTTTTTGATACGCCGTTATTTGAAAACCTTTCATAGTAATATTGCCGTAAGAGGGGGGCTTTTGTTGAGGCGTTATCAATGAATAAATGCGCGTGTTCAAAACTTCGTTGACCAGCATTAGATGCCAAAATTGGATCAATACTTAACGGATAATGACCTGCAAATTCGACATGATTTTGCTCTGCTAATTTCGCTAGTTTGAGAAAACGAGGTTCTTTTATTTGACTGTATATTTTAATAAAGGCATTTGGATTTTCTGATGTTTTTAATACCACTTTTTCGACATCGCGACGGTCATAATTATCACCTACGATATGATCAGCGGAGCCGACAATTCTGGGGCCAAGTAATTCGTGACTGTTGATTGATTCAGCCCATAGTCTTCTCTTAGCGGCAATATTCATAATGCCTTGCATATCGCGCAGGTACAGAATGCCATTGGCTATGTAAAGGGGCATAGATATTTGTGGCGCTTCGTTAAAAGCAAGATGTGAATGCATGTCCCACAAGCCCGGCATCAAATACTTATTGTTACCAGCCACCATATAGCCACCACCTTTGGTGAAACGAGTTCCAGCTTTTCGAATGTCTGTGATGATCCCAGCTTCGATGACGACTTGTTTATCTTCCAGTATCGTTCCGCCAATGACATCGACTATATTGACGTTATCGATAATGATTAACTCTTGCTTTTCGTTTTGAACAAGTGGTGGCGTTAATGGGGTAAAATATAGAGCGGTAACTACCAGTACACCGGTGACCAATATCCCAATAATCCCCAGACCGATGTGTTTGAATGCAGAATGCAATGAATTAACCAAGTAGAGTAATTGATATTTATAAAGCTAAAGCAGAAAATTGCACAACACAAGAAATTGAACAGTTTAAATGCTACGAAATATAATATCGGTTAGTCGGCTATGCCTTTCAACTCACATAAATCTTCAATGATACATGCGACGCGTTTGGGGTTTCGCGCGGTGCATACGTATCCCTTGAAATGGCTGAATAAACCAGTGATGAACATTGAGTTTAGATTCTTTGGGACGACGTTTAAGAATTCTTTGCAAGGTATCAAATAGCTCTCAAATAGGTAAAGCACTATGTTTTAGCTATTCAGCATACTCAGTCTTATCCTTAAACTCACACAAGTCTTCAATAATGCAGGAGCCACAACGTGGTTTACGGGCAATACAGGTGTAGCGACCATGAAGAATCAGCCAGTGGTGCACATCCACTTTAAATTCAGCAGGTACTACTTTTAGCAGCTTTTCTTCTACTTTCTCAACGGTTTTACCCATGGCAAGTTTAGTGCGGTTACTGACACGATAAATATGGGTGTCTACCGCTATTGTGGGCCAGCCAAACGCGGTATTAAGTACTACGTTAGCGGTTTTACGGCCAACACCAGGAAGGGCTTCTAATGCTTCACGGCTTTCTGGCACTTCGCCATCGTACTTTTCAACTAAAATTTCGCTTAATCGGTGTACATTTTTAGCTTTCGAATTAAACAAGCCGATGGTTTTTATATATTCTTTTAACCCGTCTTCACCAAGCGCAGAAATGGCCTGTGCGGTATTCGCAATTGGAAATAATTTATCTGTGGCTTTGTTTACGCCAACATCGGTAGATTGCGCTGACAAGGTAACCGCGACCAACAATTCAAAGGGCGTGGAGAAATTAAGCTCAGTGGTAGGGTGAGGGTTAGCATCCCGAAGTCGGGTTAAGATTTCACGTCTTTTTGTATTATTCATGTTTACTTCGCTTATACTTATTCCACTCGAGCTCGGTGGTATTCTTTGCCACTTGCCACTTGCCACTTGCCACTTGCCACTTGCCACTCGCCACTCGCCACTAGTCGCTTAGATTTCGTTATGCTTCAGCGGTAACCCGTGCGCGAGTTGCTTTTTCTTTCACCGTGCTTTCTCGGGCAGCAATTCGAGCATCAATCATGTTCTTAAAGGCAATTAAAAGGCCCATGCCTAAAAACGCACCGGGTGGCAATATGGCCAATAAGAAAGGGGAGGCGGTTTCAAATAAGGTGAGTGTCCAATTACTCGCAATGCTTCCAAAAAGTCTGTCGGCACCCACGAACAAAGTTCCATTCCCTAAAATTTCGCGCATACCACCAAGCACTACAAGTACGAAGGTGAACCCTAAGCCCATCACTAGACCATCGTAGGCTGATGCGCCCGCACTGTTTTTAGAGGCAAAGGCTTCTGCTCTACCGATGATGGCGCAGTTGGTAACAATTAACGGGATGAAGATACCCAACGCAAGGTATAACTCGTAGGTAAAGGCATTCATTAAAAGCTGCACTATGGTAACAAAAGCGGCAATAATCATAACAAATACGGGGATTCGTATTTCGTTACGAACGATATTTCGCACTAATGAAACGGTGACGTTGCTGCCAATTAATACAAGGGTGGTGGCTAAGCCTAGTCCTAATCCATTGATGAAGGTGGCAGTAACCGCTAGCAACGGGCACAAGCCTAGCAGTTGAACTAGCGCAGGGTTGTTCTTCCAAATACCTTGGAGGGTAAGGTCGCGATAATCTGTCATTCGCTTAACACCTCATTAGTTGGTAATAGGTCATTTTCAATACCGCATAGGTTAGGGGCAGAAAATAAGGTTTGTTGATTGTCTTGCACGTAAAGCAGGGCATTTTTAACAGCACCCACCACCGCTCGCGGCGTTATTGTGGCGCCAGTGAATTGATCGAATTCGCCGCCGTCTTTCTTCACTTGCCATACAGGTAAGGCACTTATCGAGAAGTGTTTTCCGGTGAATGACGTTATCCAGTTGCTGATTGCCAATTCAATTTTATCACCCAATCCTGGGGTTTCTTTGTGCTCTAACACGCGAACACCCAGCACATTCATTTGCGTATCTACCCCAATAACTAGCGCAATATCACCGCTATAACCATCTGGTGCAGTAGCTTCAATGGCTAGGGCTGTTGGCTCGCCATTTATACGTGCACGATAAACCGTATGAGGCTCTTGCGTACCTAAATTCGAACTTACCACCGCAGTGCAATCGGCATAGAGCTCATTATCATGTAACTCATGCGGCACCACTTCATTTAATATGCTAAGCAATTTTTGCTTTTGTTGCTGTGCAATCCGCTCGGCTGTACCGTTGTAGGTAAGGGCGATGAGCGCAGTACCAATTATTGCAAACGCGCTTAACATCAAACCATTTTTTATTAGCGTCTCTTTTACCATTTACTCTACTCGCCTTGCTTTCTTGGTAACCTGATGCCCGTATGTGCGAGGGCGGGTATAGTAATCAATCAGCGGCACTACCATGTTCATGATAATGACGGCAAAAGCAATGGCGTCTGGGTAACCGCCAAAAACTCGAATGATAACCACCCAAAAGCCAATGGCTGCGCCATAGATAATACGCCCTTTTTGAGTGGTAGAGGCAGATACCGGATCGGTGGCTATAAAGAATGCACCCACCATAACGGCGCCATTAATTAAATGAAAAAGCGGCGATGCATAATGATCGGCATCAACCAAATAAAGCAATAATGAAAACGCAGCTACAGACGCCAGCATGCTGCCTGGAATGTGCCAGCTAATCACTTTCAATCGCACAAGCCATAGGCCGCCTAGTAGATAACTTAAGCTTACCCATCCCCAGCCTGCACCGGCAGATTGAAATAGCCCAGTAGAAAAAATAGGTCTAAGCAATGATTCTGAGTAAGTAATGCCCAAGGTTAAATCAGTCTTCAACGTGTCGAGCGGTGTGGCCATTGTTACCCCGTCTGCAACCCCGCCAGCCACAGTACGCAACTGGGTAACATCGTAGCCGGTGGTAGAAAAGTCGGTAAATATAAGTGCTGCCGAATCTAAGAAGCTAGGTGTTAAGCTTGCTAGGTGCTGGGGTGGCAACCATAAACTCATGGCCGCAGGGAACGAGATTAGTAGCACTACATAGCCAATCATCGCTGGATTGAAAATGTTAAACCCTAAACCGCCGTACACTTGTTTGGCAACGGCAATGGCGAAAAATACGCCTGTAATCGTCATCCACCATGGCAGGGTAGGGGGAATACTAATGGCAATTAGCAGGCCGGTTAATATGGCAGAATAGTCGGTTAACGTACGCTCGATAGGACGTTTACGTAGCCAAAGGATTACCCCTTCAAAAACCAGCGCACTAGCAACCGCTAAAAAGGCTTGAATGAGCGTACCCCATCCAAAAAATACGGTTTGGGCAATAATGCCTGGTACCATGGCATAAATGACCAAGCGCATGACCTGGCCAGTATCGCGCTTTACTCTTTGATAGGGAGAACTAGATAAGGTTAATTTCATGATTGATTGTTCTCACTTTCTGCCGCTGCTTTTTTTGCTTTGGCCTTAGCGACTGCTGCGGCAATACGGCGTTTTTTCTCAAGAGCAGGATTGTTTGTCTCTTCTGATGATATCGGCTGTGGAGCGCTTTGCTTGGCCTCGTGAGTAGGCGCAGATGGTTCTGCGTTCTCTGTTGCCTTTTGTTGCTCAGCCTCACCATTTTGATTAGCAGTGGCCACTTCGTCTGCTTTGACATTTTGCGCTTCAGCCAAACGTTTTTTCGCTTTAGCTTTTGCTACTGCCGCTGCTATTCGGGCTTTCTTGTCATCAGCATTGCTAGTGGTTTCGCTGTTTGCTTCTTTTTCAACCCTGTCATCGCTGCTGCTTGGCTTATCAAGAGGCTTTTCGCTTTGGATATTGATAAGGTCAGCCTTGGGCTCAATAGTAGCTTCAGCATCTGTTGAGGCTGGTTTAGGTGTTTCTAAATCGCCACGCTTCTGCTGTTTTTGTAATTCTGCTTTTTTAGCTTTTTTAGCTTTTGCTTTAGCAATTGCTGCGGCTACTCGGGCTTTTTTCTCATCTTGCAGTTGCGTTGATGAAACTGTGTCAGAAGCGTCTTCTTTAGGCTGACTTTGTGGTAATTCGCTTCCAACTACCTCAGTGCTGCTATCATTTTGTTGCTGACGAGCTGCTTTTTTCGCTTTTGCTCGCGCTATAGCAGCGGCAACTTGTGCTTTTTTGTCGTCGGCAGGCGTATTTGTATTGTCGAGTTTGCTATCGACTGGGCTTTCAGTATGGCTTTCAGTTTGGCTTTCAGGAGCAGCTTGCTCTGTCTGCGCTGTCGTTTGAGATTCAGATAAATCGACAGCAGCTTTAGGGGTATCAGCTGCTGTTTCGTTAAGCTTCTGAGCCTTTTTAGCTTTAGCTCGTGCTATGGCGGCGGCTACCTGGGCTTTTTTATCATCAGCAGGTGAGCTTGCGGTAGTTTCTGCGCTAGCTGCGGTACTTGGGGATGCAGATTTTGCGTCAGCCACGTTTGTTTCGTCAGAATCAGTGCTCTGAAGGGCTGCTTTTTTCGCCTTGGCTCTGGCTAATGCAGCCGCGACTTTATCTTTAGAGCTATTTTGCTCAGTAGAAGGAGCCGGGGATGCAGACCCGTTATTGGAATTACTCTTCGCGGCGAGTCGTGCTTCTTTAGCGCGGCGGTGTTTCGCTTCACGCTCTTCTTTTTCTCGTTCTAGGCGCTCATTTCGCGCTTCAAAACGTTGTTTCGCTTTTTCTGCTTTGTTCTTTTCATCTCGTTGTAATCGAATTTCTGATTTAGCTTGGCGATAATAATGCACCAAAGGTATTTCACTCGGGCATACATAAGCGCACGCGCCGCATTCAATACAGTCGAAAAGGTCATACTCTTCAGCTTTGTCGTACTCTTTCGCTTTGGCGTGCCAAAACATTTGTTGTGGTAGTAATGAAGCAGGGCATGCGTCAGCACACGCACTACAACGAATACACGGGCGTTCGGCGTTATCGTCTACTAATTCTTTTTTACTGGGTACTAGTAAGCAGTTTGTGGTTTTTACCACGGGTATGGTGGCATCAGCTAAGGCAAAGCCCATCATGGGGCCACCCATAATAACTTTTGGGGACGTTTGCTTTTTAACTTGGTAATTGGCTTCGTCGAGCAAATGCTTTACCGGTGTGCCAAGTAACGTGCGAAAATTAGCAGGTTTAGCTACGGCATCGCCGGTTACTGTGACAATTCGTTCAATAAGCGGTTTGCCATGTAAAATAGCGTCGGCAATGGCAAAGCAGGTCCCAACGTTAAACATCATTACACCGATGTCTGCTGGTAGGCCATTACGGGGGACTTCGCGGCCTGTGATAACTTGAATTAATTGTTTCTCACCGCCAGCCGGGTATTTTGTTTCAATGGGCACTACCCGATAGGCGTCTTTATCTTGGCAGGCAATGTTAAGTGCTTGAATTGCTTCTGGCTTGTTATCTTCAACAGCAATAACAATCGCTTTAGGCTCAATAATATGTGCTAAAACATCTAACCCCTGACGAATCTGCCACGCGTGTTCGCGCATAAGGCGATCATCTGCAGTAATGTAAGGTTCGCACTCAACGCCGTTTAGCACTAAAAACTCAACGGGTTTACTGGTGGCAGTTTTAATATGAGTAGGAAAGCCTGCGCCTCCCATGCCAGAAATTCCTGCTTGGCAAATGGCATCTACAATCGTATTTTTATCTACCGCAGTATAATCAGCTAAAGGTGATAGCTCACCCCACGTATCTTTATCATCGGGTTTGATGCTAACGCACATTTCCGTAAGACCACTAGGATGAGCAACCACGTGAGGTGCTATAGCAACAACATGGCCCGAGGTGGGCGCATGTACTGGCACAGCATAAGGTGTTGTAGCATTAGATAGCGCTTGGCCTTTGTAAACATAGTCTCCTACATTTACGCAGCATATACCTTCTGAGCCCACATGTTGACGTATAGGCAATGTGAGCAGGTCTGGCATTGTTGGCTGCACAATAGCCGCTTTGTTCGACAGTCTCTTTTTATCATCAGGGTGCACGCCGCCCGGGAACGAAAAGAGTTTCCCGGAATTTAGGCGTTCAATAATGTTATCAAAATCTGGGTAGTTCAACGCTTACGACACCATTTTAATTGGAATGTCACCTTTAGGTGATGAGGAAAAATCCCACTTCCATGTTGCTGTGGTTGGTGTAACAGGCACCATATCGATACAGTCTACTGGGCAGGGCTCTACACATAAATCGCAGCCCGTACATTCTTCAACAATCACTGTATGCATATGCTTTGCTGCACCTAATATGGCGTCAACGGGGCATGCTTGAATACACTTGGTACAACCAATACATTCGTCTTCTCGAATGAAGGCGACTTTTTTCGTATCTTCTTCGCCGTGAGCCGCATCGAGAGGTTTTGGCTCTACCCCCATCAAATCGGCAAGTTTTTTTATGGTCGACTCACCACCTGGGGGGCATTTATTTATTTCATCACCATTAGCAATGGCTTCTGCATAGGGTTTGCAACCAGGGTAGCCACATTGTCCACATTGGGTTTGGGGCAATATTTCGTCGATTTGATCGACTAGTGGGTCGCCCTCTACTTTGAATCGAATACTGGCGTAACCTAAAATTAGGCCGAAAAGAAGCGCAAGTGCGCCTAATGCGATAATGGCGTATGTCATGGTCATTATACTTTCACCAAACCGCTAAAGCCCATAAACGCCAACGACATAAGACCCGCCGTTATCATTGCAATCGATGCCCCTTTGAATGAAACAGGCACATCGGCAGCAGCTAAACGTTCTCGCATGGCCGCAAATAAAACTAGCACTAATGAAAAGCCAACAGCGGCACCAAAGCCATAAATAAGGCTTTCCATAAAGTTATGCTGCTCGGTAAGGTTCAGTAACGCAACACCAAGTACAGCGCAATTGGTGGTAATAAGAGGAAGGAAAATACCTAATAAGCGGTAAAGGGTAGGGCTGGTTTTATGCACCACCATCTCAGTGAACTGAACCACAACAGCAATCACTAAAATAAACGCTAACGTTCGTAAGTAGCCAATACCTAAAGGCGCAAGTAAATAAGTCTCTACTAAGTAGCTTGTGGCCGAGGCTAGCGTTAAAACAAACGTGGTAGCCATAGACATACCCATGGCAGTCTCGAGTTTGCTCGACACACCCATAAAAGGGCATAAGCCAAGAAACTTCACCAGCACGAAGTTATTAACTAATACGGTACCAATTAATAGTAATAAAAATTCAGTCATGAAAATCGCAATTCCTACGAGGAATTAGTTGAGTCTCGGCATAATCGCCGTACTCGAAATTAAAACAGGAATAATTTGTCTATTATCGCTTTTTAGGCGCAGATTAACAACTTGATTGAATTAGGGTTATTTAATGAATATATAAGCTATTTCAGGAAGAAAAAAACGTATGAGATAATAGAAGAGTATAAAGCGGTAATGAGCCAACCAAGTGGCTCCCCCTCCCCGATTCGAACGGGGGACCTGCGGATTAACAGTCCGTCGCTCTAACCAACTGAGCTAAGGGGGAATTGCACTTAAAGTTGTCGATGAAAAGTTGGCTCCCCTTCCCCGATTCGAACGGGGGACCTGCGGATTAACAGTCCGTCGCTCTAACCAACTGAGCTAAAGGGGACCTGCTTTTCAACGGGGCGGAATATTAAAGAGCATCTGGGTTTCTGTCAACAACCTTAATGAATTTTTTATGCTAAGTGGTCAAAAAATAGCTTTTTAGGGGTTTTATGCTCAAATTTACACCAAAAGCGAGAAAGTGATGCTTAATTACTGAGCGAGTATTCGTATTGCCGTGTTTAACTGCATTATCAAAGGAATGAATTTTTACGAAAAGCGACTCGTTTCATTCAGTAGCAAAATACGAAACCTATATAATAAAATAGAATAAAAAATGTTTTGTATACTGATATTATGTACAGTGTTTAATAAATATGTAACCTAGAGCTTAGTATCTCAAGGTTAGTCTTCACTTACATAATTAGGGAGGGGTTACCCAGCATAGGGCGTAATTGCTGGGGTAGAGCTACTTATCCACTAATTCTGTGGATAACTATGTTGATAGTTATTAACTTGAGGATAAATTGGTAAGATCATCGTGGTCATGATCGTGAGCTCTACCAACCTGTAATCACTAAAATCAATTGTATTTCAATGGTTTACTTGTTTATGTTAGATCTCTAGTTAAGATCTTAATAGATCTGTTGGACAAAAAATATCTTGTGTGTTAATTCGTCGACTATGAGTTACTTTTTCAACGATATAACAGTAAGAAATGAAAGGTTTACATAAATTTTACATTTTTGTGTGGTGTTGCTTCTACGGCAACTTAGGTGTAATCGACCGATAGACTGTCTTAAAAGCGCAATCTAGCCGTAATGAAATTGTCATTACACTAAATTGGCTTATTTCATAAACTAAGTTGATAAGCCTTCAAGCGTTAGCTATTAAAAAAGCGTTGTCAGTGACATCTTCGCCAATGTTCACGTTAAAACGTGTAAATTAGTCAATAGTATTAATTTTAACAATGCGCTGGTGTGAAAACCGGCACCTGATCTAGCCCAAACTTAGCTTGGTCGATTTAACATAGCCAATGTGGTCAGTCTCACATAGACTACTGTCAGCTTCTTGTTGTAAGGCAAGTTTAGTTATTTACGATAGCCACTTATTTATTAGCGCCAGTTATTTCTACCAATCAACTATTGAGAGGGTTTGTGAAAACAGACGAGTCCCCGAGCCGAACCGCGAATCTTTTAAACGGTGATATTCCTTCTACCCTAAAACGCATGACAATACCTATGATACTGGGCATGGTCATGATGATGAGCTTCGGGTTAATCGATACCTTCTTTGTCAGTTTATTAGGTACAGAACCTTTGGCTGCCATTAGTTTTACCTTTCCCGTCACCTTTACCGTTATAAGTTTGAATATTGGGTTAGGCATTGGCACGTCGGCTATTATCGGCAAACTGCAAGGCAGTGGCGAATTGAGCGAGTCAAAGAATTACGCGACTGGTTCACTAATGCTTTCTGCCTTATTGGTGGGTACGTTGGCGTTAATTGGTTACTTCACCATTGAACCTATATTTACATTGCTGAATGCCTCGCCAAGCTTATTACCTTATATAAGGGACTATATGGCCTTATGGTACGCATCGAGTATTTTTCTGTCGCTACCAATGGTGGGTAACAGTGTACTAAGAGCCTGTGGCGATACCCGAACCCCAAGTATTGTCATGGCAACCGTAGGTGGTTTAAATGCACTGCTCGACCCTTTGTTTATTTTTGGCGCAGGTCCGGTCCCCGCAATGGGCATTCAAGGCGCTGCGCTGGCTACGCTATTAGCGTGGATGGTGGGTGCTGCGTGGATACTTTATTTGTTGGCGGTTAAACGAAATCTAATTCTGCCTCGGTTACTTTCATTACTAGAGCTAAAAGCAATTAGCGGGGATATATTAAAAATAGGCCTGCCAGCCGCTGGGGCTAATATGCTTACGCCAATAGCCGGTGGTGTAATGACCGCGGTGGTGGCCGGTTATGGTGCTCAAGCTGTGGCGGCGTGGGGAGTAGGCAGCAGAATGGAGTCTATTGCCAGTATCGTGGTACTTGCACTTTCTATGACATTGCCACCCTTTATTAGCCAAAACGTTGGTGCAAATAGATTCGACAGAGTGCATAGCGCTTATATGGTGTCGTTAAAGTTTGTGCTTTTTTGGCAGTTATTCGTATTTGTTGTTATGTGGGTGTGTTCTGGCTGGATTGCCGTAGCCTTTACCAGTGAACCCGAGGTAAGCCGCCTCATTCAATTGTTTTTGATGATAGTGCCTTTAGGTTATGGCATGCAGGGTATTATTATTTTAACGAATTCTTCGTTAAATGCGATGCACCGCCCCTTGAGTGCATTGGCTTTGAGTGTTATCAGATTGTTTGTATTTTTTGTGCCAATAAGTATTGCGGGAAGCTACATTTTCGGTTTAACCGGATTGTATTGGGGAACGGTAGTGGCAAATATTGCCATGGCAACCGTATCTTTTGTCGTATTCAAAAATTCGCTCTCGGTATTTAAACAGGAACAACATGCTACTTAGGTGGCAAGGTAAATAAGGTATTTGATTAATGAGTAAAGGTTTTGAACTTCATTCAAGCTACAAGCCAGCCGGCGATCAACCTGCTGCTATAGAAACCCTAGTTGATGGGTTAGAAAGTGGCCTAGCAGCGCAAACCCTGTTAGGGGTTACCGGTTCGGGTAAAACTTTTACCATGGCGAATGTTATTAGTGAAGTTCAAAGGCCAACGCTGATTATGGCGCATAACAAAACCTTGGCGGCACAGTTATACGGGGAGATGAAAGATTTTTTCCCTAACAATGCGGTTGAGTATTTTGTTTCTTATTATGACTACTATCAGCCTGAAGCATACGTACCCAGTACCGATACGTTTATTGAGAAAGATGCTTCGATAAACGATCACATTGAGCAAATGCGTTTGTCTGCCACAAAAGCATTGATGGAGCGCCGAGATGTTGTGATTGTCGCAAGTGTGTCTGCTATTTATGGTTTGGGTGATCCCGAGTCGTATATGAAAATGCTTTTGCATTTGCGACAGGGCGATACCATGGATCAGCGCGATATTTTGCGCAGACTTGCCGAGCTTCAATATAAGCGCAACGATTTAGCCTTCGAACGGGGTACGTTTCGCGTGCGCGGCGATGTGATTGATATCTTCCCTGCAGACTCAGAAAAACAAGCAGTGCGCGTTGAGCTATTTGACGATGAGATAGATAAAATTAGTTTGTTCGATCCGCTAACAGGCGCAGTCGACAAATCAGTTGTGCGGGCAACGGTATTTCCGAAAACTCACTATGTTACCCCAAGAGAAAAAATCCTTGATGCCATTGAGCATATAAAGGGGGAGTTGAAGTCTAGAAAGGCGCAGCTGCTAGAAATTAATAAGTTAATCGAAGAACAGCGAATTTCTCAGCGTACTCAATTTGATATTGAGATGATGATGGAGCTTGGTTATTGCTCGGGCATAGAAAACTATTCTCGTTATCTATCGGGTCGCGCACCTGGTGAGCCGCCCCCAACCTTATTAGATTACTTTCCTGCTGATGGCCTTATGTTCATTGATGAATCCCACGTAACGGTTTCTCAAATTGGTGCCATGTATAAAGGGGATCGCTCTAGAAAAGAAACCTTGGTGGAATATGGGTTCCGTTTACCATCAGCACTAGATAACCGCCCACTTAAATTCGAAGAATTTGAGCAAATTTGCCCACAAACGGTATACGTATCGGCCACTCCCGGTGAGTACGAACTTAAAAAGACCCATGGTGATATAGTAGAGCAAGTGGTGCGCCCAACAGGGTTATTAGACCCCATTATTGAAGTGCGCCCCGTCGCTACCCAAGTGGATGACGTATTATCGGAAATTCACAAGCGAGTGGCGCTTGATGAAAGGGTACTTATTACTACGCTCACTAAGCGTATGGCCGAAGATTTAAGTGAATACTTAAATGAGCATGGCGTTAAAGTGCGGTATTTGCATTCCGATATCGACACGGTAGAACGCATTGAGATTATTCGCGATTTGCGTATTGGTAAGTTCGATGTGCTGGTGGGGATTAACCTGCTTCGTGAAGGCCTCGATATGCCTGAAGTTTCTTTGGTGGCGATTTTAGATGCCGACAAAGAAGGCTTTTTGCGAGCAGAGCGCTCACTTATTCAAACCATAGGTCGAGCCGCACGTCATATTAACGGGCGCGCCATTTTATATGGCGATAAAATCACCAAGTCTATGAAAAAAGCCATGGATGAAACTGAACGCCGCCGTGAAAAACAGGTTGAGTACAACAAAGCCAATAATATAACGCCGATGCGTTTGAATAAGCCGATTACCGATATTATGGATTTGGGCGAGGGTGCTCATCCTGCCTCCGGTAAAGTAAGGCTTCGCAAAGTAGAAGAGAAGAAGAAACAGAAGAAAGCGGCAAGTTCGACAGAGTTAATGGAGCAAATTTCCGAGCTTGAAAAGCAGATGTTTGAATATGCCAGAGAGCTTGAATTTGAAAAGGCAGCTTCCTTAAGAGATGATGTAGAAGCACTTCGTAAACAGGTTGTTGCACTGTCTTAATAAACCAACTAAACGTTCTTGATGGTAAAACAATCTCAGCAATTTTGTTTCAGTCGTTTATAACAGTTTGTTTAGAGCAGAAATTCGCCTTAAATTGTCGTTGTAATCAGGGCGCCAGTTGCATATAGTTGATACTTAAGTATCTATAACTATACCTATAATGGTGCCTTTATGCTGAATCGTCTTCAAGAGTCGGATATTAAGTTGTTACGCGTGTTTTATGCAGTAGCAAGTTGTAATGGTTTTACTGCTGCAGAACCCGTGTTGCGTATGCAACGTCCTAATATCAGTGCTGCAATTAAGAAGCTTGAAGAACGTCTCGATTTAGTATTATGCCACCGGGGTCGTGGTGGCTTTCAAATGACGAAAGAAGGCGAAGTGGTTTTTCAGGAAACCAAGCGTATTTTTAACGCCTTCGATAATTTTGTGTTTAATTTGAAATCATTACACGACGACTACTCAGGTCACATTACGCTAGTTCTTATGGCTGGCCTGCCGCTTTCAATGCATTTAGCAGTGAGTAAAGCGGTTAAAAGTACCATGAAAAAGTTTGATGATATTCACGTTAATATCCAAACCCGTTTATATAATGAAGTAGAGCATGTTGCCTTATCCGGAGAATGCCATTTGGTGGTATCGACTTACGATATGGTAAAACCCGAATCTGTGACTTTCCATCCTATCGGGATCACCACAGATGGGCGTTTGTATTGTTCACCTACACACCCGTTAGCGAAATACCGTGATACTGCGTTGCCTGAAAATATAAAAATTGAAGATTATCCGGCCATTGGTATTTCTGGTTTATCATCGGCAAACTACATTGATAATGAGTCTCGTCTTGCCATTCAAACCTTTTCAGACTCTTTCGATGCCGCAATGTCTGCCATTATGACGGGTGAGTATATCGGTTTATTGCCAGACTACATGGCCAAAGAGCAGGGCGCAGCGCTAGGGTTAGTGCCTATTGCCAATGGCAGCTTGTATAACTTTAGCCATGATTTGTTTGTAATGAATGGTAAGAACACGCGATTAAATCCCGTGTTACGACACTGCATTAAGGAACTCACTTACTTTATAGGCGAAAGTCAAAAGTAGGTACGCGCAAATCAAATACTGTATGAAAACGCCTTGTGAAAACAGGGCGTTTTTCGTTTCACCCAAAAGGAATGGTTTATTTTCTTTCTAGTTAAATTAGTGTCGTTCTTTTTCGGAACGTATTTGTGCTTTTCACTGCATCATCATTTTGATGTACCCGTGGTATTGGCTGCCGCCTTTACTGGTTTGGTTGGCAGTTTTTGGCATTGGCCTAAAAAGTATGGCAATCACCCACAAGCTGCTATTTATGCTGGAGCCTTCGCGGGTATGTGTTCAAGTGCCATTATTACTGGGTGGGAAGCGCTAGTATTTATTTCTGTTGTAGGGGCTGGGGTATATACCCTTACACGCAATATATTCGAAGGTTTTGGTGGTCGGCTAGGGGCTATTGCATTTACCGCAGTCAGTAGCCTTATTCTTCTAAGGGCGTTGTTTTGACGGCGTTATTAGTTGTTTTAATTACCCTTGCCGGTGCATTCACCACCTACCGGTTAGCGAAGCTACGAAGGTTTAATGTAATTCGAGCGTCCAGTTTACTCACAATTTTATTTTACTTTTCAGTGCTACTTATCGAGAACGTGCTAATGAGCGAAAGTCGTTCATCAGAAACCGCTGAATTTTGGGCAACCGTATTTTTCGGGGGAAGTTTTGTAGGTATGAGTGCACCGCATCGGTTTTCGTATTACTTGCTCACGATTTCGTCGTTATGCTTTGCCATCATTTTTATGGTGCTACTGCCGCTACTAGAAGGGATTGGGGGAGCACTTGGGTGTAGCGCTTTTATTTCGGTGGCGATAAGCCACTCATTACGCATGATGGTGAATAAGCTAAAAGGCGCCTGAGTAGGCGCCAAATCGATTATTCGTAGCTAAGTGGGTCAGTACAGTGATTTTCTCTGAAAGCTTCTAAGCGCTCTTCACAGGCACCGCATTTACCACACGCTTTCTCTCTTCCGTTGTAACATGTCCATGTTTCGCCGTAGTCTAAGCCCATTTTTAACCCGTCAGTTAAAATTGCCGTTTTACTGTCTTTAATATAAGGCGTCACAATTTCAACAGGGGTGTAGTTAGCAATACGACAAACATCACTCATCTTTTCCACAAACTCAGGGCGACAGTCTGGGTAAATAGCATGATCGCCCGAATGAGCGCCGTAATACACTTCATTTGCTTCTAAACTTACCGCATATCCCACCGCTAACGACAGTAAAATCATATTACGATTAGGCACAACGGTTTGCTTCATGCTGGGCTCTTCGTAATGCCCTTCTGGTACATCGATATCAGAGGTTAGTGATGAGCCACCTATTAAGCTATTAATAGCGCTAATATCCACAATTTTGTGAGGCACGTTTAACGATTTACACACCGCTGCCGCATAATCTAATTCTTTTTTATGGCGCTGACCATAATCAAAAGAAAGGGCGTGAACGGTCTTACCATCACGTAAGGCTTTATGTAAAACAGTGAATGAGTCCATTCCACCTGAATAGATAACAACAACGTTTTCTGACATAGTTTTAAAGTTTTGAGAAATTATGCCCGAATTTTATGTGATCCTTGGTAAAATCGAAACATACAATCGTTAAAGGGTGACATTTTGTCGAAATTAATCACGCTGAACATCAATGAAATGTTCGAAACCATCCAAGGAGAAGGGGCACATACCGGTATCCCGTCTATCTTTGTTCGCTTACAAGGATGTCCTGTGGGTTGCCCATGGTGTGATACCAAACATACCTGGACGCTGAATAACGCCTTGGTGACCACGGCACAACAAGTTATTGATAAGACCAACGAGTCTGAGCATTTTTTTGAAATCGATGAAAACAAGTTGTTGTCGCTGTTTTCTGAACAAGGTTATGTGGCAAAGCATGTGGTTATCACCGGTGGTGAGCCATGCATGTATGATTTGCGCCCGCTTACCACACTGTTACATGACAACGGCTTTTCCACGCAAATAGAAACGAGTGGCACTTATGAAGTGTTGTGTGATGATAGGACTTACGTGACGGTCTCGCCTAAAATCAATATGAAAGGGGGGATGCCGGTTTTGTTAAGCGCCCTTGAGCGTGCGAATGAAATAAAACATCCTATTGCCATGCAAAAACACATTGATGAGTTAGATGCGCTGCTAGCCGATGTCTCTTCGTTAGCAGGTAAGCAGGTTTGTTTACAGCCGATAAGTCAGCAACCAAGGGCGACCGAACTTGCAGTACAAACCTGCATAGCCCGTAATTGGCGACTATCCTTACAAACACATAAATATATTGGTATAGAATAAATTACATAAGCGTGAGCAAAGGAGTTCGATAATGGCGTTGAAGTATGTAAAAACGGCACTGCTTTTGTGTTCGTTGTTTGTAGCAACACAAAGTGCCGCGGCATTGTGGACAATTAACTACCCCAAACCGCTAGATGACTCTGACGCTCGCGCCGAATACCCCATTGCCTTGCTTAAACTTGCCCTTGATAAAACGGGTGTAAATTACGAGTTATTGCCATCAGATCGCATTCTTTTGTCTTCAAAGGCATTGCGTCAACTGCGTGAAAATCGTGAAGTGAACGTGGTGTGGAGCATGACGGACAGCCAACGTGAAAAAGATCTTCTCCCTATTCGAATTCCCATTGCGAAAGGACTCATTGGTCTTCGGGTATTTGTTATCAATGTAGATAGGGAAGCGGAGTTTGCGCGGGTTTCATCGAAAAATGAATTAATGAACTTTACACCACTTCAAGGTGAGGAATGGCCAGACACTAAAATACTGCAAGCCAACGGCTTTAATGTTGCCACGGTGCCGAATTTCAAAGATGCCTATTCGTTATTACTGCAAAACAAAGGGGATTTCTTTCCTCGCTCGGTCATAGAGGTATCAGCTGAACTTGACGGGCGATCGGCATCGCTTAAATTAGAACCTGATATGGCAGTTTATTATCCAACTGCCATGTACTATTTCGTTAATAAGAGTAACCCAACGTTAGCACGGCTAATTGAAACAGGCTTGAATCGTGCAATTAAAGACGGCTCTTTTGAAGCGTTATTTAAATCTTCTAATGAAGCAATTTTAGAGCAGTTAGACATCAAAAACAGACGAATCTATACGCTTGATAACCCCTTATTACCGCCTGAAACGCCGTTAGCCGATGAGCGGCTTTGGTACGTAATTGATCGGTAGAGTATGGCTTACAATTCGCTGTAGACTTTTTCTACACCCCTTACAGAACATATATAGAACTCATAAAAAAACGCGGCAAGAGCCGCGTTTTTTATTTAAAAGTTCAGGTGACTAGAATTAGTCAGAGGCACCAGAGTGCACGTCTTTCATTGAACGACCTGAAGGATCGGCATTGTTCTTAAAGCTTTCATCCCACTCAAGCGCTTCAACCGTACTGCAGGCAATAGATTTGCCACTAGGTACACAACGTGCCGCACTTTCTTGAGGGAAATAACCTTCGAAGATAGTACGGTAGTAGTAACCTTCTTTGGTATCTGGTGTGTTCACTGGGAAGCGGAACTCAGCAGAAGCAAATTGTTGGTCAGATACTTCGTTCTCTACGAAATCACGGATAGAATCAATCCAAGAATAGCCTACGCCATCACCGAACTGTTCTTTTTGACGCCATAGCACTTCGGCAGGCAGAGTATCGCCGTTGTCGAACGCTTTACGTAAAATCCATTTTTCCATTTTACCATCAAGACACATTTTATCTTGTGGGTTTAAGCGCATGGCCACGTCGATAAAGTTTTTATCTAGGAATGGAACACGGGCTTCAACACCCCATGCTGAAGTTGCCTTGTTCGCACGAGCACAATCGAACAAGTGAAGACGATCTAGTTTACGTACCGTTTCTTCGTGGAACTCTTTCGCATTTGGCGCTTTGTGGAAGTATAAGTACCCACCAAAAATTTCGTCAGCACCTTCACCAGACAATACCATCTTAATACCCATGGCTTTAATCTTACGGGTCATTAGGTACATTGGCGTTGCCGCACGAATGGTAGTGGTATCGTAGGTTTCTAGGTGGAAAATCACGTCACGAATGGCATCAAGCCCTTCTTGAATAGTGAAGTGAATTTCGTGGTGTACAGTACCAATCATATCGGCCACTTTCTTAGCAGCTTTCAAATCTGGTGCACCTTCAAGACCTACCGCGAAGCTATGCAGGCGAGGCCACCAAGCTTCTGTTTTATCTTCGTCTTCAACACGTTTTGCAACGTACTTAGCTGCAATTGCAGAGACTAATGATGAGTCCAAACCGCCTGATAATAATACTGCGTATGGTACGTCTGACATCATGTGAGACTTCACTGATTTTTCAAACGCTACACGTAAATCGTCAAGGTTAGTGGTGTTGTCTTTTACTGCATCGTATTCCATCCAATCACGCTTGTAATACTTCGTGATTTGACCGTCTTTACTCCACAGGTAATGCCCTGGAGGAAATTCGCTGATGGTTTTACAAATTGGGGCCAACGCTTTCATTTCTGAAGCAACGTAGAAGTTGCCGTGCTCATCGTAACCTGTGTATAGAGGAATAATCCCCATATGGTCGCGAGCAATTAGATAAGCATCTTGTTCGTCATCATAAAGAACAAATGAGAACATACCTTCTAATTCATCAACAAAGCTCACACCTTTTTGTTGAAATAGCGGAAGAATAACTTCGCAATCTGAGCGAGTTTTAAACGGATAAGGTTCTGCTAAATCATCAGCGAGTTGCTTATGATTATAAATTTCGCCATTTACGGCTAAAACTTGTTTGCCATTTTGGCTGATAAGCGGCTGAGCGCCGGTGTCCACATCAACAATAGCCAATCTTTCGTGACAAAGAATGGTATTGTCATTATTCCAGATTCCCGACCAGTCAGGGCCACGGTGGCGCAATAATTTTGTTAATTCGAGGGCTTGGGTTCTGAGTTCAGACACATCGGTTTTGATATCAAGGATACCGAAAATACCACACATAAAACGGATTCTCTCTGTTCACTTGTTGAAAAATAATTGAGGTTTTTTCTGTCGGGTACTCGCGAACGAGTTGGCGAAGGTATTGTTGTTTTTTTTAATCGCGCTTTCGCATGCCTTGAATGTGCCAGTCTGACAGGAAATTGCAAGTACAATATGATGAGAAAATGGAAATTGTTATTCCAAAACTCGTGGTTCTTGGGTGAAAGTTTAGCTGTTAGTAGGTGCAACAGAAAAAAGGTAGTGCAAATAGTAGGCAGAATGCAGTATTATCTCACTATATCTATATCAAAATATATTTTATAACTTACTGATAATAAATAATTTATATTTGTATCTCTTTACCTCCTTTGAGCGCATAATCTGCCGGTTTTTTCAACACCTGGTAAAGGGTATGCAATTTTCAAACGACCGAGTTTCGGTATATGTTATTCCTGATGTAGATAGCCTTCAAATGGACGCAAGTGTTCAGGGTTCGCGCTATCGTGATGCCATGCACATTGAAGTGACAGGCGGTGAAGCTTGGCTTTTCGAGTATGGTGTGGTGGTTTTTTGGGGCGTGGTAGAAGAAGAGCGTGTTGCCTTATTAAATAGGTTACAGGTGAGCCCTAAATTATTGTCTGGTATTCACCAAGAGCATCTACAATTTGCGTTTACAAGCGATGTGCTTAGGCTGCAACGGGACCTAATAACCCTATCGATTGACGATCCATTACTTCGGCTATCAATCAGCCATGGGTTAGCCCAGTCAATTAAGCTCAATGAATACGAGCATAAAGCGCAAGATACGATTACTCGCTATGCGTATTTGCCGAAAGCGTTGGCCGAAACGGGCAAGATAACGTTACGTCGCCCCGCGTTGGCAAAAATACGTGGGCACTTGTTTAGTACCAAAAGTGACATCTTTTTGCATTACGGGTTGCTTGATACGCCAGAGTTCTTTTGGGAATACCCCGAATATGAACATGCTTATAATGCCACGGCGCGATATTTAGATATTCGCCCTAGGGTAGATGTGCTTTCAAACAAGCTAAATGTTATTCATGAGCTGTTCGAGATGCTAGCGGAAGAATTAAATCATAAACATTCATCGTTCTTGGAATGGATAATTATTATCTTGATTGCGTTTGAAATAGCAACCTTTGGGGCTGAAGAGCTGAAAGGGTTGTTCATGTAAGAAGCACGATATAACGCGCATTGTTAATAGCAATAATTAGCAATAAATAGCAATAAATAAGCCCTGTTTTAACAGGGCTTATTTTTATTACATGTTTGTGTTATCTGAGTCTAAAACTCAATTATTACGCTGAAACTCGCTGGTTTCTTTCCAGGATGGCCACTGCTTAGCGTTAGCAACGTTAAAACCTACATCGAATAATAATTGGGTGTCTTGCACAATGCCGCTTAAATCCCAATCGTCACGGTATTGGTCACACACTTGGTGATAACATCCCGTGACAATTACATTCATACGTTTACGGTATTTAGCCGTTGCCTCGTCAGCAGGCTCATTACCCCCTTCTGCATAAAGTGCAGGCACGCCTTTTTTCGCAAAGCTGAAATGATCTGAGCGATAGTAATAACCTGCTTCCGGGCGGTCTTCCTGAGTGAGGGTTCTACCTTGTTTATCAGCAGCAGTTTTAAGGTAATCTTCTAAGTCTGACTTACCCATACCTACCACGGCAACGTTCTTAGTCTTCCCAAGTACGTTCATGGCATCCATATTGATATTGGCTACCGTATCTTCCAATGGGATAACGGCGTTATCTGCATAGTATTTACTGCCCAACAAACCTTGTTCTTCGGCTGTTACTATTAAAAACGATACAGAACGCTTCGGCGCAATATCTAAGTTAGCATAGGCTTTAGCCATTGCCAAAATAGCAGCGCTTCCTGTGGCGTTATCGTGTGCACCATTGTAAATATTGTCGCCTTCTTTGGTTTCATCTTTTCCTAAATGATCCCAGTGCGCGGTGTAAATAACATGCTCGTTTGGTAGCTCTGAGCCAGGTAGCGTGGCAATAACATTGTGACTTTCAGATTTTTTAAACGTGTTTTGCACGGTTACCGATGCATTAATATCCATTGCTTTATGATAAGGCCCAAGCTTGGCTTGGTTCTTTTCTTCTTGAAAATTAAAGCCTGCATCTGCGAACACTTTTTCAGCGGCGCTTAACGTTAACCAACCTTCAACAGCAACACGACTAGCACCTTTGTCTTTAGATACTAACCCATACTGTGGGCCACTCCAGCTATTCGCTACTACTGACCAACCGTAAGAGGCTGGGGCGGTTTCGTGAACAATTAGCGCGCCAGCAGCGCCTTGACGGCTAGCTTCTTCATACTTGTAACTCCAGCGGCCATAGTAGGTCATCGTCGTGCCTTGGAACTTTCCGCTCTCAGGGTTTTCGAAACCTGGATCGTTCACCAATATCACTACGGTTTTGCCGGTAACATCTAAGCCTTCATAATCGTTCCAGTCGTATTCAGGTGCGTTAACACCGTAGCCAACAAATACCAGTTCTGAATTCTCAAGTGATACGGTTTCTTGCTCGCGCTTAGATGACGCAACCATGTCTTCTTTATACGAAAAGCTATTGTCACCAATTGTCATGGTCATTTCAGGGTTAGCGCTAATTTCCATTAATGCTACTTTCTGAAGGTAGCTATCGCCGTTACCCGGTGACAACCCTGCTTTTTCAAATTCTCGAGTGAGATAATCCAGCGTTTTTGTTTCACCGATGGTGGTGGGCAAGCGGCCTTCAAATTCGTCAGATGACAGTATTTTTAATGGTTCGCGAATATCTGCATCTGAAATGCTGGCGTAAACTGAGTCGAAGTTCGAAGCAATTTCATTTGTTTGGTTTTGCGTTTCTGATTGCGCAGTGTCGTTATCAAGCGCGTTGTCAGGCGCGTTATTGGGGCTGCAAGCACTTACCGCTGATACGGCAGTTACCAGCAAGGGCAAAAACATTTTTTTCATTGTTAGTCTCTGTTTGCTCTACAATACCGCCCAGTATAGAGAAAACCTTAAGATGAACCAATATTAAGTATGCCAATACCTGTTACTCCTTGGTGTAAACACCATATTCAAGATAATGCGTCTTTACCAGTACATACACTGTTGAATGAATTCATGTTATTAGACGACACTGTTTTTCCTAGCGCTGCAAGGATTAACCATTTACGTGAAGCATTTCAGCCCCAATGGCAGGGCCCTGTGTTTGTAGCGCAAGGGGATCTTGATAAGCAAAGTGACCCAAACCACAGTCGTTACTATGAAGAAATAATCGCGAGCGACAACAGTATACCCACTCGTGAAAATAGCTGGCATGATTTGTTCAATGCGCTTATCTGGATTCAATTTCCCGCCACAAAAGCGTTATTGAATACCCTGCACATGCAAGATATTGCACACCATGGCACACACCCAAGAACTGAGCGACGAAACCGCATTACGCATTTTGATGAATGCGGCGTGGTACTCGCGCTGGAAGAAGGGGATGCTTATAAATCAAACATGTTGCTGAATATGTTAGCCCAACATCAATGGCAGGATAGCTTTTTAACCCATAGGCACGAGTGGGGAACTCACATAACCCCCTTTATTTTCGGGCATGCAAACCTTGAAATGATGCTTTCGCCTTTTATCGGGCTTACGGGGAAGTGGTTGGCAGTGAGTGTGCCTAAAGGGTTTAGTGGTATGAATCAATGGCAACAACGCCAAGAGGTAGACAAATCATTGGTGAAACGTATCACTGAGCTTGATGCGTTTAACCAATCTCCGCTACTAAAACCTATTCCTTTGCTAGGTGTACCAGGGTGGTACGAAGAACAAGATGAAAATTTCTATAACAATAGCGAGTACTTTAGGCCTTTGAGGCCGGGAGCAAAACCTTCTATTCAGTTACCGCTTTTCGACATATCAACGGTTTGAACTCACTTCCTACACCAAGCTTAGGTGTAAGAAGTGAATTGAAAATGGTGTAGAGCTTAAATAAGTGCGAAAACACCCCAAATACCGTAAATCACAGCGTAGGGTGCGGAAGCAATAATTGCTGCCTTTTTCGTAGAGAATGAGGTCCATTGAGTGATGCCTACCATCGTAAGGTAGATGGTCCAAAACAACTCAACGCGAATAGCTTGGGCAAACGCGAACCATGGTGATGTCATTTCAATACCTAGTATGTAAGAAAGTGACAGGGGAGCAAGTATGGCAGGGGATATTTGGTGATCGCCCGCAAACATAATAAGTGCAGCAGCAATAAGACCCGTTACCACGTAAGGCATAGATACCCACCACGTAAAGCCATACCAATCCGTAAAGCCGAAAACATGACTGTCGTCACTGCGTGTTGTTAAATTTAAATAAACGGCAAAAATAGCGTTCACCACGGTAAGTGCAAAGAATGCACCTATTAACTGGGAAAGCATGAGGGTGTTTCTAGTGAAGAAGGCGCGCATTTGGTCTTCTTCTGCCGGACTCATTGCATCTTGAGCGGCAATGTTAATATTTGCAAACCATTCAATATCAACGAAGTTTACGTACAAATATTGAGATGCCAACGTTATCATCATAACAATAATAAAAGGAAACCAACTCCAGTTGTTTTTTTCACCAACAGCTTTAAATACGCCATTAGGCCGAAAGAATATATCGTTACACGCTTGAAAGGGGTTTGATACTGAATGCATCCGTTGCTCCGAGATAAAATATTATATTAGTTTTGTTTAGGTTACTGATATAGCGAAGCTAAGTACAGGCGCTGCTTAAAGAACTGTACCTGTTTTTAGTAAAAACTTGTGTCGAATGCGTAGTAGAGGGACTTATTTGTGCTTACAGTAATGCCGCAAATATAAAAAAGGCCAGTATTGGATAAATACTGGCCCTTTAATGACGACTATACCTCGTCAATCGCGTGCTTACCTGTTAATGACTTAGATACGTTAAGTTCAATAAGCAGAGCACGATAGCGCTATACAGTAACGAGATAGGTAACCCTATTCGAATAAAGTGGCTAAATTTATAATTAGCGGCATTAAATACCAATAAGTTAGTTTGGTATCCAAACGGCGATATAAAGCTAGCACTTGCCGCAAAGGCAACCGCCAATGCGAATGGCATAAGCGGTGCGCCTATGATTTCAACTAGTCCATAAGCAAAAGGGAACATAAGCGCAGCAGCTGCGTTATTGGTCACAAATTCCGTTAAAAGTAAGGTAGTCAAATACACCACGATTAACGCAATAAACCAGTCGGTGTCGGCTAAGTAGGGAATTAACTGCGCAGTAGAAATGGCAATAACCCCTGAAGACTCTAACGACGTGGCTAAGCTTAATGCTCCAACAATCACGATAATTAGGTTGAGCGGTAAATTTCGCTTCATCTCACCGTTGTTTGTTACCTTAGAACCAATCAATACGGCAGCTAAAAATAGCAGACCCATCGCGAGTGAAATAATATCAGCCGCGGCTAACGTCACCACAGTTAGAAACCCGCCAAGGGTTATCCATTCCTGTTGGTTGGTTAGCGGGCGAGAGATTTTTTGCTCAGACAATATAAAGAAGTTTTTACTTAAATTTTGTCGAGTATTGAAATCTGGCCCAGCGGCAAGTAATAGAAAATCACCTGCTTTCAGTTTTATTTCACCCAACTTACCTGACAGCTGCTCGCCGTCACGACGAATAGCCACTACGGCCGAATCGAACAATGCTCTAAAACCGAGGTTTTTGATGGTTTGCCCGATAATTTGAGCGCGGTTTGCTACCACCACTTCGGTTAAGCTTTCTCGCAAAATGCCGTCGGTTTCAGCAAAGGTGGTTAACCCTTTTATGTGGCTTAAGTTATCAAGCTTTTGGACATTGCCAGTAAAGATAAGTTTATCGTTTTCTGCAATCACTAAGTCGGGGCCAACGGGAGAAATTAGATTCCCGTCGCGAACTACTTCAACCAAAAATAATTCAGGTAAATTACGAAGGTGGTTTTGCTCAACGGTTTTGCCAATGAGTTCTGAACCTGAATTCACCTTCGCTTCAACCATGTACTCTTGGTAGTTGTCATTCTTGTTTGCAATATTAGGCAGTAATGGCGTAAGCACAAACATGAGTACGCCACAGCTTAAACCGGCAACTAGCCCATACAGTGTGAAGTCAAAAAAGTTAAAACCAGGATGACCATGCTCTTGTAAAAAGCTATCTACAATCAGGTTAGTCGAGGTACCAATTAAGGTAACTGTTCCACCGAGTATGGCAGCATAAGAAAGCGGAATAAGTAAGCGGGAGGCAGGGTGGTATTGGTTTTGTTTAATGGGCCCTATAAGGCTGGCCACTATAGCGGTATTGTTTAACAACGCGGATGACACAAAGGTAAGTGAAAACAGTTTCCAATACGACTTAGAAAAACTTGTACTAACGAGTTTTCTACCAATACGCTTTATTAACGCAGTTTTGTCTATTGCACTACTGACGAGCAGCAGCAAGACAAGGGTGATTAACCCTTTGTTGGTTAGGTTCAACAAAATGTCATCAAGTGACAATTGTTGTGAAACCAATAGTAATAACACGGCGCCTGAAAAAACAGTAGACGGGCGCTGATTTGAAAAAATCAGCGCAAAAATCGTGGGGGGGGAAAAAGCCCCCCCCCGTAAAAGGGTTATATTCAAATATTTTTAAGCGGTGGGGTTTTAACAAGTTGGGC
>NZ_JAGJDY010000080.1 GCF_018100795.1 Alteromonas sp. MMG017
CCAATAACGGGCGCAGACATGCGGGGCATAATGGCGCAGCCGCCCCGTGTGTATGCGTCCCAGCGAACGAAGTGAGTGCGTTTATTGGCTTGTTAGGTGCGCCCTTAAATAACCTAGATTGTGTCATAAGAGCAGCCGTCCTACTTTGGGGCCTTGCTCTGTTGTTTTTCTCTAAGATAAAGAACTATTTGTGCGATGACCAATATATAACATGAAAACGCAACAAAGGCGCATGGTGCAGCCATAAGAATTACACCCGTTGTCCATCCGAAATATGCCATAACAGAACAGATACCCCCAATGAAAAGCTCGATAGCGACAGCTTCCCAACTTACCGAGTAACCTACGTTGACAGGTTGAGCGTAGTGCTTAACTTTGTATGGCATGACGTATTTCCTTGTAG
>NZ_JAGJDY010000081.1 GCF_018100795.1 Alteromonas sp. MMG017
CTTGTGGTAGCTTGAAAAATGGAAGTATTTAATAGCAGAAAATGGATGTATTGTGGTGCTGTCCTTGTAATACCTACAGCAGCTCTTTTTAAATCACTTATAGAGTGGGCAGTTCCGCTATATTTAGTAGCAATTTTATTAGTTTTTCTCGACCCCTATTTTAAGAAATTACGGTCTCAACAGGCTTCAGCTAATAGATACATAATTGTTATTTTGTCTTCTGGTCTTTTTGCTGGGATTATTTCAAATGTATTTCCACAAGCACATGCATGGCTTGTATCTGGTTGGTTTTTATTTTTTGTAGTGTATGGTTGGCCAATAGCAACAAGGATAGACCGTAATAATGGCTCTTAAAAACAGCGCATATAACAACCCAATCAACACACTCACT
>NZ_JAGJDY010000082.1 GCF_018100795.1 Alteromonas sp. MMG017
GTAATTGCCAATAAAAGGACCGTACAATTTAAAACTGCCATTCAAGCCATTGTGAACCAGTACATAACTCAATGACTCACCTTTAGGTCTAAATAGAGTAAAAGCTAAACTATCTGAAACCAATTCACTTCTTAGTTCACACATTTCATCGATACCTAACGTACCTCTTTTAGACTCTCTGTCTGAAATGTTTTTTTGACTTAAATTACCGTTTTGAAGCTGTAGTTTTATATATTTTACTTCTAAATTTTCGCAGCTGCGCACTTTTACTGCATGAGCATTAAAACTGCAGAACGTAGCCATAACAACGACAAAAGTAAGTATTTTCATCATTACACCTAACTTTTAAATAAGGGGCGCAG
>NZ_JAGJDY010000083.1 GCF_018100795.1 Alteromonas sp. MMG017
AATGCCAATGGATGCTACAAAAACAACATCATTTATAGCTGGAGTATTACTAGTACTCAGCGAACCCGTTATTGAGTTTTACTCTCTTCCAGATGGAGTTTACGGTTTTACCTTTCTCTCCTTAATTTTATTGCTAGTTATTGGTAAGCAAATTATTAGAGAGTCTCAACGACAACTTCGTACCGAGAATGATTTTGATAAAAACCCATGGTATGACCCTGATGCATTGCGTTTTGCTGTTAATACTTTTACGCGTATACTGTTCTTTCTATTAGGTTTTATATCTGCGGAAGAATCTATGAGGTTAGTAATTGGCATTTAACAAACACATTAAGTCGGTCGCAAGCT
>NZ_JAGJDY010000084.1 GCF_018100795.1 Alteromonas sp. MMG017
GCCCAAGCATTGGTAGTTTTAATGTCACCGCGCTTACTTCAAAGGTTGCGCAATAGGCGCTTTATCGGCTAGTTCTTATTTTCAGTCAGCAAGCGCCATTGCACTTGGTAATTTAAAGGGCAGCTTGCTTCAGTCAAATCACCGACATCACATCGTTGGCATTTCGCTTGTTTGTGTTAACAATCAATCGTATGCTGACTTAATTAGTTTTTAATAAGACCAAAGGAACAGGCTCTGCTTCTAACAAAACGCTTAAGCCTCTCCCTTCGGTCGCTGGGACGCCTATACGCGGGGCGGCTTCGCCATTATGCCCCACGCAACTGCGCCCCTTAGCTTAAAGTTA
>NZ_JAGJDY010000085.1 GCF_018100795.1 Alteromonas sp. MMG017
ACCGACTAAGCCAGTAACCGTTTGAACGGCACCTGAACCATCGGTGATCTGTAAACTAATCACCTTGCCGATAAACTCACTGATACCCGTAATGGTGGGTGTCGCTGACGCGAAATCTAGTGCATCTAAACTCAACACATCTAGGTTTACATCAACTAAGCCCGTGGTCGTAATGTTGGCGAGGGTACTGTTATCCGTATCTAGCACAGTGGCGTCTACCGTTAACAAGCCATCAGCTAAATCTACCGTGATAGGGATTGAGAAGGTCCCGTCATTGCCTACTAAACCAGTGACCGTTTGCGTC
>NZ_JAGJDY010000009.1 GCF_018100795.1 Alteromonas sp. MMG017
TACTTAAGGAACTATGAACCTATTATTTGTTTGTTCAGAAAATCGTTTACGTAGCCCAACGGGTGAAGAAGTCTTTTCTGAATATGAAGGAATCAACGCAATCGGGTGCGGCACAAATGCAGATGCCGAAACACCGCTTTCTGGGGATCTTATTGAGTGGGCCGACGCTATATTGGTTATGGAAAAGTCTCACAGAAACAAAGTCGCCAAAAAGTACAGAGATTTACTTAAAGGTAAAAAGTTGGCTTGCTTAGACATACCAGACAATTACGAACGTATGCAGCCAGAACTTGTTCGCCTTTTGGAAAAACGGGTTCCAAAGTTTGTACGGCTGTAATTGGCACCTACATAACAAAAAAATTAAGTCACTCACTTCGTTCGTTGGGACGCATACATGCAGGGCGGCTTCGCCATTATGCCCCACGAGCCTGCGCCCGTTATTGAAAAGTTAGAAGCCAAGGAGAATCATGGCTCGTCGTTCAGAGTTCAAGGGAATTGTAAGAAACTTTGCTCATATGCTAAATAATCGCAATAACGATCATCTTGGTTACTGGGCTATCGGACAATTATGCTTACTTGCTCAGCAAGAAAACAACTCTTCTATCTCAATCAATCTGTTAGAAGTAGAACATAACTGTGTTAAAAATTGCCTCGAACCACTCGCTAAAAGCATCCGCAAATTGCTTATTAAAATGCTGAACTCTCATAAAATTCCCTCATCATGGTTAAAGTCAGCCAATGTTACTTTTAGTTTTAATGAGCAATATCAAAAGCGGTATCACTATTGGCGTTCAGCTCTGGGTTCACCTTATCTAATAACATTGGAAATCACTTCAGATTTAGGCATGGTGTATAAACAAACATTTGGTGGTAATGTAAATCCACACGATCCTCGTAGGGAACAACGGCGTGCAGGCTTCTAACAAACAAATTAAGTCGTGTGCTAAAGCACACTGGGACGCTAACACGCAGGGCCGCTTCGCTATTATGCCCTACGCGTTATCGCCCCTTATTTAAAAGTTAGGTGTTACGTATGGATACGTTAGTAAATTTTAAGTCCGAAATGTTCAAACCATTTTTACCTGATGATTCTCAGGTTAACCCTGGGGTTTTTGGGGCTGAATTAGCATTTTGGATAAGTAAGAAGTTGGCACAAAAAGGTATCATTACTTCCTATCCAGAATATGAGGATTGGGGCTGGTATGTTGAGTACTGTCTGGACGACAACGAATACCGATTATGCTGTGGTAACGTAGAAAGTTCGCAAACAGAGTGGCAGTGTTTTCTCGAACCATATGCCAAAGGTTTTTTCGACAGAAATAAAGCTCCTATTGAGTTGGCTAGGGTACTTTTGAATGCCGTTAGAGAGGTTTTAGAAGAAACTGATGGCATTGATGATATTAAGTGGTCTTGCAGGTAACAGCAAGATCCAAATCTATGCTGCAACTTGCACTAATGAAATCAGATGGCCTTCTAGAAGCTAAGCAAATCAATGGTTTTTCAGATGAGCTACAATGTTTTATTAATAGCCATGACTAACTTATCAGTACGGCCTAACAACCCAATTAACACACTCACTGCGTTCGCTGGAGAGCTCCCCCTATAAAGTAGACACCTAACCAAATATCAGGTAAGTGCAAAATGGCTACTTAGTGACCTTAACGGAACGGATAACAAAGTTCTTATTGACCTGTCGCGTTAAAACAAGACGGAAAAATTAGTCTCTAAAGCCATTAAAGCCTTTTAGCATATGTGTCATAGTATCACTTTTTATAATGGCGGTGAATTTGCAGGCCATCAAAGCATTGCCAAAGCACTGAAACGTAAAACCTATTTTGCTAATCCTTATCACTCATAGCAGCGAGGCCTCAATGAAAATGTAAATGGTCTGCTGAGATGTTTTACCCTAAGGCGCTTGCCATAGGTCAGCTCACCGATCAGAAAATTGCAGACACACAAATGTTAATCAGTTTAATGCCTAGAAAATTGCTAAACTACCTCACTCCAATTGAAGTATTATTAAATGAGCGTGTGTCACTTATTTTTGATATATAGGAATTATCTACACTAAATTAGTATTAACGATAGGAAATTATAAAAATTTACAGAGTTATATAAAACAATGAGATGTTTAATGCTTTTTAATTATTCCATACTCAATTAAACTTTCTGCCGTGTCCTTTATAATTTTTTCTTTATTAATAGGTGTCCAATTGAATGTGTTCTTTACTTTTTTATTTGATAAGATTTTTATTTTTCCCACTTGTGACGCGACATTTTTTAGTTCAGGTTTAAATATAGACAATAATTTAACTAACCAATTAGGTAGCACTTTAGTGGTGACCTGTGTTGAAAATTTATTTTCATGAGAATGAAGGATTTGAGCGATTTCTGGCAAAGAAATAGAGCTATCGCCGGTTAATAAGAAGCGTTCACCTTTAGCTTTCTCATTACTCATTGCTTTAATATGAATATCAGCAACGTCACGAACGTCTACAATACCAAAATGTACGTTTGGTACGGCAGGTATCTTTTTATTAAGTAACTGTTCCACTAGTTGAACTGAGCTAGATAGATTTTTCCCTAAAATAGGTCCAAAAATACCGACGGGGTTGATTACGGTAAACTCTAAATTCCCACCTTCTGATGTTATAAAATCCCAAGCTGCACGTTCTGCTAATGTTTTTGATCTAATATAAGTCGTATTTTCATCTTCTGGGTTGGTCCAGTCTTTTTCTGTAAAAACATAATTACTTTCCTTATTACTATAGCCTATTGTGGCAAAAGAAGACGTCATTACAACTCTTTTTACATTAGCATCACGTGCGTGCTTTAATACTCTTAATGTACCTTCTATTGCAGGAATCAATAATTCATCTGGATTTTCTGGATCTTTAGCTGGAAATGGAGAAGCAACATGTAAAACATATTGACAATCCTTTACTGCTTTACTCCAATTTTTATCATCAGTTAAATCTGCCTCAATAAAAGAAATAGCATCAAGATCTGTAGCTCCCTCATTTTCAAGTATTTCAATTATTCCATATTTTTTGTTTAAATTACGAATAGTCGTTTTTACGGTATAACCTCTTTTTAATAAATTTAGAATTATGTGTATGCCAACAAAACCAGTCCCACCTGTTACTAACACTTTTTCTTTATTTTTCATTATGATATCTCGCTGTGTAACTGTTTATAATTATTTTAATCTAAGTCAATAAAGTTTTTGATAATTTTTAATGTGTCTTTATTGATAGTAGCTATTAAGAATTTTCCATTTTTTGTCGTCGTTATTAAATTTGCATTTGATAGCTCTTTCAAATGATGAGAAATAGTGGGAGCTCCAATTTTCATGAAATTTAACATCTCTAAAATTGAGCACTCGCATTTTTTTTCATAATCAACATTATCTAACTTGGCAATTTCTTTATAAATTTCTAACCTATTTTCATTACCTAGTGCTTTAAAAACTTTCGCCATTTTTTTTGTATTCATAATCATACTTTTACAATTCGACATGTATCGAATTATATTGGTATGAATTTTCATAGTCAAGATGTATCAAGTTGCTTCATTAGTTATGATCGTATTGTAAATCCCTCACATTGATCTCAACCCGTTAAGAGCAAAAATCAGCCAAACGCCTGAGACCTCAGAATTTAGCAGTGTACAAAAACGAATTGTTTCCGCAAGGCATCAAAGACAACCGAAACTGCTTTATCGTTTTGTTGGTAACCTCGGAGATAACATGACTGATGGTCTGCCTTTCAAATTGACTGACTACCTTGAGCTGCTTGATATGGTGGGGCGTATCAACCGAGAAGACGAACGAGTTTCGATAGACGCTTCCTTGCTACCGATTCTTCAGAGGCTTAATATTTCGTCCGAAAATTGTTGTGTATTGCTACTGAATTTGGAGCAAGAACAGGTAATGTGGTGGGTAATGAGCACTCAATAGCGTATTACTGCGAGTCAAACCATCGACACCGAACCCACGCCAGCAAGGTGTTAAGCTACTCATCTAAATTTATTTTTTCTTCTATATGTTTCTATCAAGATATCGATAATCTGGTCGATTTTCTTCACCTTCAATTAGCCTAAAAGTACATTTCTTTCTAGTTTTTCTGTTTTACTAGATGAAGAAGTTGTTTAAAAAGTGGTTTTTGAATTAATTTTTATTGTCTAAAAATGGATCGTACTTGTTGCAATACTGGTGTGTTAGAACGTATTTTGAAGTGGGTGTATGTTAAATATTGTGGATTTATATTAATTAGGTAGGCTGAGAATAGAGAAATTCTACAGACTCGTTATGTGTAAGTAATAAATCAAAACTAATAACATGGAAGCCATGTATTTCTTAGCCTTCTGTTGTTGGTGGTAACCAAAATAGACTTGTATCAGTTTCATAATGAGACAATAGAAGTACGTAATATGCTTTCGAGAGAAATCCACATTGTATTTTCTGGTTTGTCTTTTAGTAAAGTGGTATTTTAAAGTAGCATTTATTGGCTAGTAAAAAAGAAATAGTTATTTGCAATCCAATCTGTTTTACGCTCAGTAATGTTTATGATCCGTTTTTGTGTTGGCGGTGCGGTGGGAGGTGTATTCTTTAATACCACATAACAAGTCAATCAACTACGCAGCTTCCGCGACGGACGCAGCAAAGCTGCGCCGGTTATTGAAGCGTTAGTTCGCACTTAAATTTCGTGGAATGGCAAAGTTCAATAGATGAAAGTAGTAGCAATAAATGGCATATCCGGAAGTGGAAAAACTTCCCTTATTAACAAGCTGTCTAATTCTCTGTCGTGTCCGTCTATTCTCTTTGATAACTTTGTAGATAAACATACATATCCAAAAGACATGAAGAGATGGCTGCTTGACGGTGCTAATATCTCAGATATTAAAACACCTAGAATGGATAAAGCGTTACTGGATTCAGTATCAAACTCGAAAGCTGAGTACATCTTTGTAGAAGAACCATTCGGGAAATGCAGGGCGCCCATTTCTACACTAGTAGACAAAGCAATATTGCTGGATATGCCTATTGATATTTGCCTTTCTCGCATTATTTCCAGAAATATAGCGCAGTCAGATGGAGGCGCATCTGAAAATATAAGTCAGTACTTGGACAAATATAATGAGTTTTTAAGAGATATTTATATTGAGACGAACATCCAAACACGTGGCACGAGCGATTTAATTATTAATAAAGTGCAATCTGTTCAGAGGTTAGAGAATGTTGTTATTCAGTGGCTCAAAGCAGGTGCGAACTAACAATACGCTCAAGCCACTCCCTTCGGTCGCTGGGACGCCTATACGCGGGGCGGCTTCGCCATTATGCCCCACGCATCAGCGCCTCTTAGCTTAAAGTTATGTAGCACGATGAGAATTGAACTCCAAGAACTGAAAAAAGAAATGATTGCTCGTGGCGTGAACGAGTCAATCTATGCAATAGACACCCTTCCGTCTTACGAAGGCTTCTGTATCTATGATGCACGTAGTGAAATTGAAGTATTCTATTTTGAGCGTGGAAATCGCTTTGAACTAAAAAGTTTCAAGGATGTTCAAGCAGCAATAACATGCTTCAAGCAAATGGTTTTTAATGAAAAGTAGGCTGTATTGGGCTGTGCAACATAACAACTCTATAAACTCACTCACTTCGTTCGCTGGAGAGCTTCCCCTATAAAGTAGACACCTAACCAAATATCAGGTAGGTGCAAAATGGCATGCTTCGCATATTGTGCCATTCCGTCACTGCCCTTTAGCTTAAAGTTAGGCACCATGGAAGGAACAATGAAAAATTTTACTTCAAATGCAATATTTGCAGCACTTTTAGGCGCAATTGTTTGGTTCTTGTCTCCTTATATAACTGGCGAAGTAGAGCCTTGGGATGCTTTCCCTCTATTCTATTTAGTATCTTTGATCATCGTGGGTTTTTTAGCTGCTATCCCTAAAACCGCTTCGTTAGCTAGCATCTAAGTTGGTACTATTGTTGGTCAGTTTCTTTATATGCTAGTTTTCTTACCTAGCGGTCCTCTTATACTGGTGGGTGTATTTAGTTTAACTATTTACAGCTTACTCACGTTAGTTGGGCCCCTTGTAAAACGAAGGCTCAATGATGCCTAACAAGCCAATAAACAACGCACGCTCGGCGTGCTCGGACAATTCCTCGCTGGCGGCAGCGCCATTTTCGCCAGCAAGAAATTACCAGTTATTGGGGTGTTAGTTGCAATAAGGATGTTTATAAATTATGTATTGCCCTAGAACGAAAACACCTCTTAAAAAAGTCAATGTTGGCAGGGTATCCGTATATGTAAGTGAAGCTTGTGGCGGTGTACTTTTCGAAAATCAAACTCTCAAAAATTTTGAATGCCCGAGCGACAAACGAGGAAAGGCTTTAGCGAACCATTTAAGTCAATTCCATAATGAAGTAGCTGATCTTACGCAGAGAGTAAGTTGCCCTGTGTGCTCAGACACAGTAATGCTACGACGTTTCTATAGTCCATTACATGCTGTTGAAATAGATGAATGCCCAGGTTGTGGTGCAATATGGCTGGATACTGGCGAACTTGAAAAGTTGCAGTCTTTGATGCTCAGCGAAAAGGATCGAGCAATTCTTCGTCACGAGTTGATGAAAGAACACGAGAGAATCGAAGTTAAAGGTCTTCCTCATAAACATGACAACTGGCATAGACGAAGCGACAAGGTAGACGCACTTTTTGACCTTGCTTCATATATTACCAATGGTTGGTAGTATCATTGCGTATAACAAAACGCTATTGTCACTCACTTCGTTCGCTGGGAAGCAAACACGGGGCCGCTTCGCGATTATAACCCCGTGCCTGCTCCCCAAAACTTAGTGTTATGTTTCAAGTGGATGTCAGATGAAATTTCTCTTTATTTTTGTTCTTTTAGGGAGTGTAGCCTGCACGTCGTTGGACGCTGAAAAAAATGATGTAGAAAGCAATTTCTTTGTAGGCATCCAAAATGACGTTTTAGTATACGAAGGGTCGATAACTAAGTCTTCGAACTTAGCGATTTTTCAAGCATTTGAAAAGTCAAAGGAAAAGCCAAAAATACTTATTATTTCAAGTTCAGGTGGAGAAATTAGTGCAGGGATGGACCTCGGTGAGTGGATACACAGCAATAAGCTAAATATAGAAATAAAAAATCTCTGTTTATCCTCGTGTGCAAACTATGTTTTACCCGCAGGTAATATTAAATACTTGCATAAAGACACAATTTTAATGTGGCACGGAAGTGCTTGGCAGAAACAGTGGGATACCACAGATTCTGACGAATCATTTTATTCTAGCTATTTACCCAAAATGAGAAAAAGAGAAGCTGCATTTTATCATAGAATAGGAGTCGATAATCTTATTACTGTGTACGGACATAATGAAATGACCATGTGGGATAAATTAACATCTCTTTTTGGCAATGATTTAATAGGATGGGATTACAGCTTAGATGATTTAGAACGATTTGGCATATCGAAAATTATTCTCATAGACAATCATTGGAATTGGCGCGAATATCAGCCTAAAGCTCGCAACGCGATAAAACGGATTACATTAAAAGGGAATTATTCATTTATGCTTCATAGGTTTGAAACATAACAAAAAATTTAAGTTCGCCCGCAACTCGGGCTGGGACGCAAACATGTGGGCTGCTCACTTCGTTCGGATTTTAGCCCACACGTCTACGCCCCTTATTTAAAAGTTATATGCTTCTTGGGAACTTCATCAATAAGGATTTTTATGAATCTAAATGCAACGTTTTGGGGACAAGCACTATTCATTCTCGCGTTAGTTGTAATTTTCTTTACCATCAAATTTGCTAAAGGCAAGGCTGACAATATCGGGTTGGTTGCCATTTATGCCGTCTTGCTCAACTTCTTGATTCCGCCCGTTGGGTGGTTTTATTGTTACCGATGGGCAAATAAATAATGACTTAAAACAAATAACATCCACTTTGTAGCTAGGATTATTTTTATTATAAAGTGGGTTTGTAAAAAGTTTAAAATTGTACGCACATAACAACCCAATCAACACACTCACTTCGGCCGCTGAAGGCTATATGCAATGAATGGTTTGAACTTTGTCATAACTTTAGCAATCGTTTTTTTAGTGCACATTGCTCTAGCAAGCTCGATATCATTTCAATTTTCAAAAGTAATATCCAATCTACAACATAAAAAGAAAAACAAATTCACAGCACAGAAAATTAGTGAATTAAAAGCTCATAAGCCTTTGGTTTTGTTAGTTCCGGTCATAGGCCCCATAATTGGTTTTGGAATAATTAAAGGGTTAAACACTGGTATCCCAGAAAAAGGACTTTTGGTTAATTCACCAGGAAAAACAGATATTAGCTCGGATGGTGATTAGAGGTTTGCATGTCTTAGCCTGCTGTTTAATCGATATCTGTAAAAAGATTCATCGAGAAAATATATGACTCATAGTGAAATACATCGCTCATAACGCGTAGGTTGGTTACGTGCAGCAGTACTTGGTGCAAATGACGGAATTGTATCTACTGCAAGCCTTATTATTGGCGTTGCAGCTGCTAGCACTTCTCATGATGGGATTCTTCTCGCAGGTGCTGCAGGTTTAGTGGCTGGGGCTATGTCTATGGCTGCTGGAGAATATGTTTCGGTTAGTTCTCAGTCAGATACTGAAAACGCCGACCTCGCCATTGAAAAAAAATCGCTGGAACAGAATTTCGAGTCTGAAATAGAAGAACTTGCAAAGATATACGAAGGAAGAGGCCTGAATCCCGCTCTAGCTGAACAAGTTGCTGAGGAGCTAATGGCTTACGATGCTCTTGGCGCTCATGCCAGAGATGATATCGGAATTTCACAAAGCGTTAATGCTCAGCCCATTCAAGCGGCATGCTCTTCGGCAGCTGCTTTCACTATAGGTGCTGCACTTCCTTTAGCAGTTGCCTGGGTAGTACCTAGTAAGCAACTTATACCTGCTGTCGCAGCTTTATCTTTACTATTCCTTGCCGCTCTGGGCGCTACTGCCGCACGGGTTGGCGGAGCATCTATTACAGTAGGTGCCATCAGAGTGACATTCTGGGGGGCGCTTGCAATGGCATTAACAGCAGTTGTAGGTCGAATCTTTGGCGTGGTTGCATGACAATGGGTTTATCTAGGATAGCTGCTTATTTAAAAGTAAGTTGCTATTGGCTATAAAAAATATCCGCTCCGCAAGCTGGAGTAATTACCTGTTACCGACTCCCCTATTCGCGCCCACAAGTAGTTGCGCTCTAATAACTGCTTAGGCTTTCATGTAAGGATTGGAGTAAATTGAAAATATGAGTTAAGAGAAAAAAATACGTTTTAGAGTTGGGAAAAGAAACTATCAACAGTGTGTGAAATGTCTTGTAACAATCTGCTGTAGCCGCTCAACGCTAGTTGGGTGTTATATTTCTCGTTAATTTAATCAGGGACGTTATATTAAAAGATGGACAATATTGATGCTGAATTAGCTTTACAAAAGATAACTAAAATTCAGAACTTAGAGAAAAAATTCTCTCGTGCCTACTACGTCCCCGGTTTTGCGTTTCTATTCGTTGTAATTTTTATTCTCATCAACAACGTATTTATCTCCCCTATTGGTAATGGTTATCTAGCCATTTTATTGGCTTCCAATATCTTTGTAACAGGAAATGCCGCAATACAAAGAACAGAGTACCTAAGACAAATAATCGCGCTGAAGGAAAGCGAGTGTATTGCACGTTAATATTCTTTGCGAATTAGTTAGATAAACAAGGCTAGTGGAACACTTGAAGTTTATATTTATCGTTCTCATTTTCATATTTATTGGTGGCTGTACCACGGGTAAGCTCTACTACACCGACAAAAGTGGCAAGCGCAATTTAGGCTGTGATGTAGCGTTTACTGGCTTGCCCAGCGTAGATAAATTTGCTGTGGAGTATGCGCTTAGCTTGTGCGCGAAAAACTTTATTGCTAAAGGCTATGCTATCGATGATGAGAATGAATACCTGATTGGCGTAAACACCTCAATCCCGCAGCCACCTTGTGACAAAAAATGGGATCATTCAGTGGCCAAAGCAAAATTCAAACAAGGCTTACTCTCAAAAAAAGAGTACGGTTATATAGTGGCGCATATTGATCTTGGTTTGGCTGAGATAAACCAATGCGAAGATAACAATGAGATTGAAACATTAAAGCTAGGGTGCAAATATGGGCGCTGATTCGTATTTTAGCGCTTCTATTTTACCGCTTTATACTTACAAAATAAGGGAATTAAATGAAAACTAAATTAATCGCTGTTTTGATAGCGTCAGCCATTTCGTCAGGGTGCGCATCCACCTCTAATAAAACGGTTAGTGATTTTCTTGACGGGGCATCTTCTAGCGCAGAAAAAAGAGAACAAGAAGAATCAAACGTAATGCACGCTAAAAAGAATTCACCCGAAACCGATGCCATAGAAGACAGTATGTCAGGTGTATTTACCGCCCTTTTTCGTGGCATATTTGGCTCAGAGTAGCGCCAGTATTCACTAAATATATTGCATATAAAAAGTACGAGACAGGGTTTTGCCAGAAACATATCCTAAAACAAGTTCAAAGTGATGGCGCAATTGTGAATGTATCTTCGATTGCATCTCGTACAGGTGCCCCGTTTGAATACGTAGACTATGCAGCATCGAAAGGTGCTATGGATTCACTCACCACAGGTATGTCCTTAGAGCTTGCCGGCCAAAATATTAGAGTCAATAGCGTTCGCCCTGGCTTCATTGCCACTGATATTCATGCAGACGGAGGGGAGCCCGACCGCGTAAATCGCCTTAGCTCACAAATCCCAATGGGGCGCGGTGGTAGTGCCCAAGAGGTTGCTGATGCTATTGCGTGGTTATTATCAGGTGAAGCGTCTTACGTGACAGGTTCATTTATCGATATTGCTGGTGGCAAATAGTAAAATACATCTAACAATAATGGTTGAACCTATTTCAGGTTCTGGCTTATCGACTAGAAACTCAGTCGGTTTATTAACGAATTAGCCTTGTTAGCCGTATTAGCAATGAACGCTATTTGTATTGTAATATGGCAAAACTCACTAAACCGAACAAAACTGACTTCAACTTTTTAGGCTGTTCATATGAAATCTAAAATACATTACCTATTTTTGATAACAGTATTTGTTTGCCACTCGGGGACAGCATCGGTAACAAACGCTGAATTTGTTCCCTGTAAAGAACTGGCAGTTGCTGTTCTGACTCAATGTTTGGATGGAAATAAAAGTCAATGCTGGGAGGAATCCGAAGCACAATACCATAGTTGTCGAGATAAAGTGACTCGAAGGCATGGCCATATTAGTGAGCGAGTCGATGCAGAAAAAAAAACCGTTGATAGCAAGACAAAAGCCGAGAAATCATAACTATCAGTTTATTTAAAGTTGACGCTTTATTAGCGCACGGCTGTTACCGCCTTTTTTTCGCCAAGTGCAAGCTAACGATAATGGCCAAGGTTATCCGCTTCTACTATTAACCTTCCACAACCTAACTTGCTCGCTTTCAAATGCCATCATAGCGCTTTCAAAAGCCTTTTCGAGTTTTACTACCCCGTTGGCAAGCGCACCGTTACTATTATTTTGCACACTGGATGCACTTCAATATACCAATACATATTTATAAAAAACTTGTTTGTATTAACTCGTTTTACTGATGATTAAATAGAAGCTCAATAATGCTTGATAGATAAAAGCTATCTCCAATTACTATTGCTAACTGTAGCCAAATCTTTAATCTGTAATTGTTATATTATCACATAACAAAAACATAAATTATTAATCAATATTCGACATTTTTTATGTAGTAACGAAGTGTGAAAACGGTGCCGGCGTTTTGCGCAAATGCCCAAATCGTTTTAAAATTTGGTAACCAGCTTTAAGGCCAACAAAAGATATTTTAAAGGAGAGGTATACATTATGTTTACTAAAGAGATGGTGCATACGGCACTACAAACTTGGTGCGACAATGTAGTAAAAGTTGGAAAAGTTCATACCGAAGGTGGAGACGTTCAAGCGTTTTCTCTTCAGGTACTTTCTGACAGCTATGATTATGACAATGGTCATGTGTTGTTTAAGCCTACTTTGACGTTTGGTCAGCAAACGTTCCGCCCGACTAAAGAAGGCGCGCTTTCGTATTTTGTAGGTGGAAACAGCGACTACCCCGACGACAATGGTTTCAAGCTCAAGCCTTGGGTTAAAGTGTGGTACAGCAAAGAAGATTTTATTTTAAATGGTGAACTAGCCATTGTGCAGTGCAATGTTCACTTTATTGGCGAAGACGACAGTCACATTTTTGTGAACAAAAGTTTTGTCTTTAAGCAATGTGAAGATGGCAAAGTGCGTATTATTTTGCATCAATCTTCATTGCCTTATCGGCCGTAAGGGGCTTATTGAAGATTAACCCATCGCGTTGCATTTCATAATAAAGTAAATGCAACGCGATATTGGTACTAACGATTGCGTCTATTATCTTCCAACTCACTTTCAATCATGTCTTCACGCTGATTGACCGGAAGCATTTGCTGGTCAAAATCACTATGAGGATTGGTTTCACTATAAGCCAGCGGTTCATTCTCGCAATTGAGCTTGTTCGTTAAAACTGCAACACAAACTGGCTTCTCGGCTTCAGCACGAGGATCATGACTAAACGTACAAGCAGACAGTGTGGACAATGCGCCCAGTGCCACTAGAAATAAAGCTGAGCTTTTTATAACTGAGCTTTTTATAACTGAGCTTTTTATAACTGAACTGGTTTTCGTCATACCACCATGTTTAAACATTATAAATCCCTAAATTAACTAACGTTACTTACCACTTGGCAATGCACAACTTAGTGCTCTAACTGCACAATACTATTTTTAAACTGAACGATAAAGCGTTTGGAACTAACCAGCATGTAATATAGATTTAGGGTCACCAATGAGCGCGAATCAATGTTAACGTTAAGTCACTCGCTTTCTTTACGACAAAACCATATCGGTTATAACCACAAAGTGATTAACAATGGATATATTTTCCATTATATTCAATTAAGGCTATACGTACCCCACTCTCAATGGAAATGGATGGAATGAACATAGAATCAAAAGGATCTTTGGTAGTAGTTGGTACAGGTATTACTGTATCTGGCCAAATGACCTTAATTACGGAAAGCCTACTTAAAACAGCCGATATCGTATTGAGCGTTGTAACAGAGTCAGCGCTTGTGAATCTGCAAATGATTAACTCGAATGTGGTGTGTTTACGCCACCTTTACGAGCAAGGCAAGTCTCGGGCACTCACCTACCAAAAAATGACCCAACGCATTGTTGATGAAGTCAAAGCAGGAAAAAAAGTGGTGGCGGCGTTTTATGGTCACCCAGGGGTATTTGTTAATCCCTCACATGAGGCCATTAAACAATTAAAAAGCGAAGGGTATGACGCCGAAATGCTACCGGGGATTTCTGCCGAAGACTGCTTAGTAGCAGATTTAGGGCTAGACCCCGCACATTATGGATGCCAGTCTTATGAGGCAACTCAGTTTCTGCTAAGGCAATATACCTTAGATCCTCATATGATGCAGATTATCTGGCAGATTGGCAGTATTGCCGATTTCACGCATAACAAAAATCGTACATCGCACCCAGGCTTAACGCAGCTAAGAAACGAATTGTTAAAGTACTTTTCTCCTGAGCACACCATTATTGTTTATGAAGCCTCTACTATCCCCATTGCCGCACCTCGAATAGAATATCTTGAACTTAAAGATTTGGCCGCTGTAATACCAAAACCTATTACTACGTTGGTTATCCCCTCTAAAGGGTTACCAGATTTTGATATGAAGTCGATGGCAGAACTAGATTTAACCCCTGCCCTTTTTGAACAAAAGCTATTTGGCTAAAAACCTAAATTTCTAACCACATAAAATAAAGGAATAAAAAATGAATGATTTGTTGGTAAAGTTTTTAATCGCTATGGATAAAGACGAGACATTAAAACAGCAGTATGTAAGCGATCCTAAAGGCACGGCTAAAGCATTTGGTCTATCTGATGAAGATGTTCAAATATGTGCTAAAAACGATGTTAATGCGATAAAGAGCCGATGTGAGGCTGAAGGCGCAGATAACCTAGAAATTAGTCACTCGAAATAGGTTGATGCTGGCTAGATGGATATAATTTCATGAGATTGTTGCGCCTTTTGTGGGTAGTGCTTTTAGCACTGCCCAGCTTTCCTGTGTTTTCTCAAGACGCAACGGTTGATATTGATAAGGTATTACAAACTGCCGATAAGAATGTATTCGTTAACCCCACCCTCGCAAAGAAGCTTCTTACCCAAGCCGAGAGGTATTTAGCAGACAAAGACCTTCCGGCCTATGAAGCTCACTTGCTTAATCTAAAAAGTCATTCGTACATTCTGGAGGGTAACTATCAACTTGCCTACGAAAAGGCAACACAGGCAAAAAAGCTAGCCACAGAAGCTGGTAACCAATTGCAACTTGCCGAAGCGTTAAGACGACAAGGAATAATAACTTATTTCTTTGATTTATACGGTGAATCATTAGAGTTACTACTTAATAGCCTGAGTATTCATCAGTCGTTAGACACCACCTACATACAGAATACGCTGCAAGCCATAGGAAATTTGTATGCGAAATCGAATCAATGGGCAGATAACCTAATAAATACAGGTGAACAACTGGTTGCTGAATCAATTAAACGCGGCAACGCCTATTATGAAGAGCAAGGGTACGGTTTTATTGTATCGGGCCTGTTGGCTAAGGGAGAAATAAAACAAGCGAAATCATTGATTGACCAAGTAAATACTGATCCCGATAAATTTGCTCCCATCTTAAATTTCTATCTGGCAAAAACCCTCCTTCAATTAGGTAGCCATGAAGAAGCGCTTGCGGTTACTGAAGATATTATAAAGTATGCAGTTACTGGAAAACACCGCCAACGAGAGCTTGCGGGGCTTGCGTTGCGGTCAGAGGTTTTACTCAAGTTAGAACGTATTGATGAAGCCACCCAAACGGTGTTGAAGTTCTTATCAATTGCACAAGATTTAGATATTACTGAATATCAGTATGAAGGCTTAAAGATACAAGCCAATATTGCGCTACTTCAAGGCCAATATCGTGATGCCTACCAATTTCTTTTACAACATTCAGAATTAAAGCAGCAGGTTTTTGATACGCGTCAATCAGAGCAATTAGCGTTTAATAGAGCCCGTTTGGAAACCGATCAAAAGATACAAAAAATTACTGAATTAGAACTTAGTCAGCAACTGTCAGAACAAAATAGTACGTTTCAAGTGTACATCATTGTTACTATTTGCTGCGTAGCTGTTCTTTTATTCTTTATGTTTGTTATCACACTTAAACAGAAGCGAGAATTGCGAGAGCTTGCGTTAAATCTACAAAAAGCCACCGACGCGAAGTCAGAATTTTTGGCCCGTATGAGCCACGAAATTAGAACGCCCGTGAACGCGATAGTGGGGCTTACCAAGCTGACACAAAAATCTGTCGTTAATGAAGAACAGAAAACCAACTTAACCCAAATTGAACAGTCGTCTCAAACCCTGCTAGGGGTAATAAACGATGTGCTAGATTTTTCAAAAATTGAAGCGGGTAAACTTGATATTGAATCTGAGGCATTTGAACTCGATAAACTGGTTGAGCAAGTCATTCGGTTGCACGGGTTAAATGCCAGAGAGAAACGTATTGAATTATTACAGTACGTGGCAAGAGATGTTCCCTTGCAAGTCTCTGGTGACGCTCTGCGTATTGAGCAAGTGCTGAATAACCTGCTAAGCAATGCGATTAAATTTACCGACGAAGGCATGGTGTTCGTATCGGTTAATAAAAAATACTCTGAACACGGTGTTTTACTTGAGTTTTCAGTAAAAGATACAGGCATTGGCCTATCAACAAATCAAATAGAATCGCTGTTCGATGCCTTTACGCAAGCTGACGAATCGATTACCCGTAAATATGGTGGAACGGGGTTAGGTTTATCAATTTGTAAGCACCTTGTCTCGCTAATGGGCGGGGAAATATGGGTAGAGAGCAAGCTGGGTCAAGGCGCTACTTTCTTCTTTACGGTGTTGGTTGAAAAGCATAATCAAATGCCACAATCCACTACGCTAGGAAACTTAACCTTATCCGATTTAAAAGTGTTGGTGGTTGACGATGTTATGCTTTCAAGACAGGCAATAGCGGAAGCCTTGTTGCGTATTAATATAAACCCAGACTTGGCCACTGGTGGTAAAGAAGCGTTAATGTATCTGCGCACCGCTATGGCAAGCAACGCACCGTATGATTTAATTATTATTGATTGGAAAATGGCGGATATTGATGGCATCGAATTAGCCTCAATTATTAACCAAGAGTTCAGCCAAGGTAAGCCGAACATAGCGATGCTATCAGCTTATGATATCGAGTCACTTAAGACCCTTGGCCGCCCTGTGGGTGTGGAATATTATCTGCAAAAACCCGTTAATAGCAGCTCATTGCAGAATTGCTTATTGAAAATGTCTACCAAGGGTAAACCTCAAATGGCGACATTAGAAAGCGATGCCAATGTGCCACCCGATTTTTCTGAGAAAAACATCCTGCTTGTAGAAGATGATGCGATTAACCGTAAAGTTGCTAAGCTATTTTTAGCCGATACAAAGGCAAAAGTCAGTGTTGCAGAGAATGGCTTAATTGCTTTGCAAATGTTGGAGCAAGAAAACGTCTTCGATCTTGTTCTAATGGATATGCAGATGCCAGTAATGGACGGGTTAACTGCAGCTCAAAAAATTCGAGAAGAATTAAAATTAGACATTCCAATTGTGGCGATGACAGCTCACGCCATGCAAACAGAGATAGAAAAAAGCTTCGCCGTGGGTATGAATGCACACATTGTAAAACCCGTTAAGCCAGAATATTTGTATCAGGTATTAAATGAGCAGTTTGTAAAAGAGGCTTAAACCTGACGCTCTTAAAAAGTCAAAGCTAAAGCCTTAATAGACTTAGCTTAATAGCTTTAATAGACTTAGCTTTAATAGACTTAGCTTTAATAGACGAAATAGCGGTGAGTTTGATAACACAAATAGATACGAAGCTAAGAACTCAGTTAACAACTAAACTAAAAAAGAAAAAAGCGGCTAACCTGTTAGGTTAGCCGCTTTTTTTTATGTTTATGTGCTAGCTGTTGCGCTGTAGCTGCTAGTAATAAATGTACACGTAACATTCAACGCTTTTAACGCGAAGTTAGATAGGTGACCCCGGAGGTAATGGCTTCACATCAAACGCGCCAGACCAGTGCCCTGATTTCCAGTAAGTATCGAAATACGTGTGCAATACTTCGTCAGCATCTCTGTCACTGTCATCATCTAGCCATTCATCAAACTCAAGCAAAGCACTGTGCATGGCCATTTTAGCTTCAGGCGCTAGTGCTGGGTTTGTTACGGCTTTCATGATGGCATTCAATGCAACTAATTGTAGGCGGGTAGCAACTAAATCCCCTTTACCGCCGCGTTTGTGTTTCGCACGATACCAATGTACGTTCAATATTTGACGTACAAGCCCTTCCACACCAATGAGTTCTTTTGTGCGGCTACTTTGCCACGCCAAGCGGTTTAAACGTTCTGGATGCAATAACAAAGACAATGCAAAATCACTGGCAGATGCAGCTGCAGATACTGGGTCGAGCATTAGCCCCATTTTTCCTTGAAAATGCTCGCGGGTAACATCGTCACCATAGGCAGTGGGTGGTATAAGTGCCAATACGGCTTCAGGAATAGCTAAATAAGGTACGGTAGTAGCCGTTATAAGCTGCTGCATGGCACGTTGCTGTACTTGTGGCGCTACGTCTTGCTGGCCCTGAGGCGTAGTGTAATCTCCCTTACGCTCGTATTCGTATATTAAGCCGCCCACTTGCTTTGCAACCGCTTCTAGTTGAAAACGATGCAGTAAATAAATGGGCACTAACGCATTCTCCAATGAAGACAAGCTAGCATTGGGCTTTAAGGTATCCATTCCCAATTGATCAAGCGCATGACGTCTAACCGCAGAGATTTCATCAAAAGCATCTAGCGGATCGGCGCCATTTTCCCACATGTGCCCGTTAGCTGAACTATGACGAGAACTACGCGTGTCTGAATCAGATTTAAACGCCAGGCCTTTATTACGGGTTTTAACAATTTGCTTAGCCAAGCCTTCGGTTTCTTCATTAGTTGAACCAAACTCTTGATAACCATAAACAATAGCGTGTTTGTCCCATGCGCCTATGCCCTTATCATAAGCCCCTTCAAGGCTTACTTTTCCATCTTTTAAAGTAATTCGAGGGTGTGGATAATCCATCACTGAAGCCATTTCGTTTTCACTGGCAGCAAAGTTGTGCGCTATACCTAGGGTATGGCCTACTTCATGAGCCGAAAGCTGCTTAATGCGATCTAACGCCATAGCTTCTTGTTCTGGTGAACTCGCATTGTCACCTGAAAATGGGCTGGTAAGCCCTAGTGCGATTAAATAATCTTGGCGGACACGCAGTGAACCCAGCGTCACATGGCCTTTTATAATTTCACCGGTGCGAGGGTCGACCACAGATGAACCATAAGACCAGCCACGGGTAGCGCGATGCACCCAATTTATCACGTTGTAACGTACATCCATAGGATCGGCATTTTCAGGCAACACTTTTACCTGGAATGCATTTTTGTAGCCTGCTGCTTCGAAAGCTTGGTTCCACCAACTTGCGCCTTCTTTCAATGAGGACATCACCGGCTCTGGAATACCTGGGTCTAGGTAATACACAATAGGTTCAACCGCTTCGCTCATAGGTGCATGTGGTGATACCTTGGCTAAACGGTGGCGGGTGATAAAACGCTGCTCAGTAGGCTCGTTAATTGCCGTTGAGTAATCAAAATAGCGGAATTTCCAGTACCCTGAGTAGGGATGATAAGCACGCGGTGTATAACCATCGTCAGGCAATGCAACAAATGAATGATGAAGGTGTACGGAAAGGTTCTCAGGATCTGGCGTGACATCAGATACATAGTTACCAGGCTTGCTGCCAGCGAATGTGACTAAGGCTTCAAGCTCGGTGTTTTTCTCAAAACCCTTTGTGCGTGGTAAATACACCCCGCTGCGGTTTTTGTCTGCTTTAAAGCTGCCTTGTTTTTTAGCTGACAACCGGTTGCCGATACCATGAATATCGCTGAATAAAAAAGGTGTGTAGTCGATTAAATTAGCGCTATCACTTTTTGCCACTATGACAAAGCCGGCTAATACCGAACTAGCAAAGGCCTCATTAATACTCTGTTTTTCAGCTGCGCTACCATGGGCTGCGCGGTACTTGGTATTTAACTGCTTCAGCATAAGCTTATTGCCAAAGCGTTCGAAGGTAATTAAGCGAGTGCGTCCTAACTGGCCTCTATCTAAGCCAATGTCGTTAGAGCCTACACCGTAGGGTAAGCTGCTTTGAAATAAAAACTGTTGCTCATCGTTGGGTATCGATAAATACACTTTGTCAGTTTCATCATCATAATAGACGGGGATAAGCCCATCTTTGGCGGACATCTCTTCGGTGAATTCGCTGATAGTAGGTAAGGCTGCCCATACCGGTGTCGCGAAAAAAGCGGACACGACGACAATCATTAACCACCGAACAGCGCTAAATGAGAACGGCTTCTCACCCTTCGCCTTTTTATTACCTTGTTTGTTTTCGACCAACACGACTGATTTCCTTTTAAATAACGCGTACGCTGTATTTTACTTTTTATATCATCACAACTTATACCTCTTCTACCCTATCGTAAGTGATTGATTATGCATATGGCTATTCATCGAAAAACACTGTGAATTAAGGGAATTTTTAATAGGTGAGGTGCTAGCCTAGCCACTGGTAACTAATACTTGTGTGCATTGCTATTAAAGATTGCGTCTAGCACCGCTATTGATAATGACTACACGTTAACGCTACCTGCTTTTGTTATTAGGTATGGCGACTTTGTTGGTAATTAGGTTTGCACAATTGATATAGTACTGGGCATTGTCACCCCACGTTGTAATAAAGCATGTTGAAGTACGCTACACGAGCCACCACCCTATCTCCTTTTTTAGCCATGGCCTATGGTGAAAAAGCCACTGCGCTTAGCAATCAAGGGCACGATGTTATTCGGTTAAATTTGGGTGAGCCCGACTTTGGCGCGCCCATACCGGTTGTTGAAGCCATGAAGCAGTCGCTGTCTCAGGCTGATTACCCGTATACTTCAGCGCTAGGCTTGCCTGAACTTCGCAGCGCCATAGCCCAGTTCTATAAAACACAGCACAACGTTGATATTCCAGCTTCGCGCATTGTGGTTACCGCTGGCGCATCTGCGGCTTTGTTATTAGTGAGTGCAGCGTTAGTTGAAAACGGCGATAAGGTGATACTTGGCGATCCCTCATACCCCTGTAACCGTCGATTTTTAAACACCTTTGGCGGCGAAGTTACATTAGTGCCTACTTCAAGCGAGCAACAATTTCAGTTAACGCATAACGATGTAACGCACCACTGGGATAGTAAAACCAAAGGCGTCCTCATCGCCAGCCCCGCTAACCCAACCGGCACCGCTATTGCTGAAAATGAATTATATAGTATTGGTGAAACCTGTAAGCAAAACGATGGTTTTCTTATTGTTGATGAGATTTACCTAAACTTAGATTTACGTGAAGGCTCGCCTTCTACTGCAGAACAACCTACCCCACTAAACACAGTGTTGGCGAATGAGAGCCTTCATAACAATACCATTGTAATTAATAGCTTTTCCAAATACTTCGGTATGACGGGATGGCGTTTAGGTTGGTGTGTGGTACCCGAAGGCATGACACAAGTTATGGAGCGATTAGCGCAAAATTTATTTATTTGCCCTTCTACCCTTGCTCAGCAAGCGGCGCTCGCCTGCTTTACACCAGAATCACTGGCCCAATGTGAACAGAAGAAAGCACTATTGCGCACCCGCGCTACGTTTGTGATGCAAGCCATTGCAGACATGGGCTTGAGTATTGATGCCACACCAGACGGCGCGTTTTATGCGTATATCAATATTGAACCCACTGGCCTTACCGCCATTGAATTCTGTGACCGTTTATTGGAAGAAGAATATGTGGCATTAACACCCGGTGATGACTTTGGTGAACACAATGCCACCCGTTATGTGAGGTTATCGTTTGCCACAGAGATAAGCCGGTTAAAAGAAGGCTTAGCCCGGATAAAACGATTTGTTGAAACATATACTGGCTAGCCGTTATTTTTTTGCTTTTAGCTATGTCGATTTACCTGTTTTGCTTTATCTATTTTGCTTTATCTATTTTGCTTTATCAATTTAAGGAAGAGTGCGCATTTTATACTGGTAGTGAATTTCATTTGTATTCACACCCAAATCAATACTCAATTATTACCTAAAAAAATAATTTAAGGTTGATGGATTGCGTATATTGGTTGCACATAAGTCTTCCATGAAAAATAAAATAGGACACGATATTTATGAGCGATCAACGGGAATTTGATGTTGTAATTTTTGGTGCCACAGGCTTCACAGGTAAATTGGTAGCTGAGTATTTTCAACGCCAATATGGCAGCGACAGTAGCGTAAAATGGGCTGTTGCCGGTCGCAACGAAGCTAAGCTTGCCGATGTTAAAGCCGAATTGGGCATTAGCGATGCGGTAGTAAGTATTGTTGCAGATGGTGATGACGACGCAGCACTAGATGTGCTGACTAAGCGTACTTCAGTCGTACTGACCACTGTAGGGCCTTATCAAATTTACGGTGAGAAACTACTTTCAGCCTGCGTTGACAACGGCACTGGCTACACCGATTTATGTGGTGAGCCTGCGTGGATGCACCAGATGATCAACAAGTACGAAGCCAAAGCAAAAGAGACTGGTGCTAATATTGTGTTCTCGTGTGGTTTCGACTCTGTACCTTTCGATTTGGGCGTTCACTTTTTACAAGAACACGCTAAAAAGCAAACTGGTGCAGCGATTGAATATGTTAAAGGCCGTGTAAGAAAAATGCAGGGTACGTTTTCTGGAGGTACAGCAGCCAGCTTAAAAGCGACTATGGTAGCGGCACATAAAGACAAATCAATCATGTCTGCACTTATTAACCCGTTCTCACTTGCCGATGCTAACCAAAGTCACCCACAACCCGATGGCACCAAGCCATACTACGACGAGTCTTTAGGTTCGTGGGCTGCGCCTTTTATTATGGCAGCTATTAATACTAAGAACGTACACCGTTCTAACTACTTGGCGAACTTCGCCTACGGTAAAGCCTTCCAGTATGATGAAATGATGCTTACTGGCCCGGGCGAGAAAGGCGAAGCGATGGCGAACCACGTTGCCCAAGACAAGTCATTAGGTGGTGAGGGTGGCCCTAAGCCGGGTGAAGGCCCAAGTAAAGAAGAACGTGAAAATGGGTTTTACGATGTTATGTTTATTGGTGAGGCAATTAATGGCGAGACCCTGGCGGTATCGGTAACCGGTGATAAAGACCCAGGTTATGGCTCAACCAGTAAAATGATTTCAGAATCTGCCCTTTGCCTTTGTAAAGATGTGTCACTTTCTGGCGGATTCTTTACACCTGCATCTGCGTTGGGCGATAAGTTAATTTCTCGTCTCACTGAAAAAGCAGGGCTTACTTTTAACGTCGAGAAATAATCTACTGCTATAACACTACGTCTTTAAAACGCCGCTGTGAGTCACTTTTCACGCGGCGTTTTTGTTTTTTACACACTTGCATCTCCCTCCTCAGTTAGCCTTTTTTCCTTAAGTCTTATCACTCTCCCTATTCCTTCATGCTTATGCTCACCTATCTTTTGCATAGCAGATAATTGCCAACAAAGTGTAAAGGTTTGAACAGATTTCGTCTTATTCACTCCTAATCTTTGAACAACAAGATGCCTGCCCCCTCGCCGATCCTTGCCCTCGGTATGCAAATGGATGAAGAAATCGGTACTAGCCACATAGGAACACGTGGGGCTTATTCCGCACATTAGCTCATTAACTCTTATTACCTTTCACCTATCAGTGCACCAAAATTGCCAAGTTGAAGTATACAAAGTAAGGCTAAATTATTCTTATCGGCTTTTTGCTACCTACCGATGAGAAAATGAGTAAAGGAGATAACCATGGCCAAGCAACACGCTGCGCAGATCAAGAACGACGACACGTATGAAGCACTTCGGGATAAAGGCTACAGCAAAGAAAAATCAGCCAGAATTGCCAACGCACAAGCCAACGATGCGCAATCGCCCTCGAAAAAAGGCGGTGAAAGTAAAAAGTATGAAGAACGTACGAAGCAAGAACTGTACGACAAAGCAAAAGAAGTCGGTATTTCGGGTCGCTCAACCATGAGCAAAGGTGAGCTAATTGACGCGTTACGACACCATTAATAGCAAATTGAGCGCAATAATAAATAACAAGCGTATGTAATGCTATTGTGTGTCGGTCTAGGCTATATCAAGGCTACATAAAAAGCCGGTGATTTTGCTGTTGTTAGAACCAATTAAGCCAACAACAAATTCACCAGCATTTAGTCTTTCTAATATCTTACCGGCCTTAAAGACCTTTCGGCATTATGCTAACACTGTTTTTAATGCTTTTACGCACGCGTCAGTTTCTTCAGGAATACCTACACTAATTCGCGACCATGTGTCGTAGCCAGGCCATGTGCGACCAACCACTTTAATACCTTGCGCTTTCATTAACTTTGCAAACTCGTCATGTGGCATACCGGTATCCATGTAGATGAAGTTGCCTTGCGGGTTTTTCGCATAAGCCTGCCCAAGTGATTCAGCTGCGGCCGTTAGCTTCTCACGCTCAACCTTTACCCGCGTGCGCATGGTATTTAGGTTTGCATGATCTTCCATGCTGGCCATACCCGCAACTAATGCTAAGTAGTTCACACCACCCATGCGCAACATACCACCCATCTTCTTAGCTTGTTCCGCTGGTAAAATGGCATAACCTAAACGCTGGCCTGCCATGGCGTGAATTTTAGAGAAAGTACGGCAGATAACGACATCGTGCCCTTCTGCCACTAACTTTGATTGTACGTTAGCAGGATAAGCATCTGACATTTCAATGTAAGCTTCATCGATAAATACCTGCGCCTTTTTAGATACGCGCTTTGCAAACGCGGTAAGCTTAGCAGCATCTACCACTGTGCCCGTTGGGTTATTAGGGTTACAGATATACACGGCAGTAGTGTCTTCAGTGACAGCAGCTTCAATCGCGTCTAAATCGAAATTCATATCTGCATCTAGCGGAACGTAAGTTACATCAGCGCCCATGAATTCAGCGCCACGAGGTACACCCTCGTAAGTAGCCATTGAAGTTACCAGTTTATTACCGTTTTTTGTAATCCAATCGGCGTAACCAAATAAGATTGGAGAAGATCCATTAGTAACAATAATTTGATCTTCAGATACCCCTTCTTGTGCAGCAATTTTGCTTTTAAGCACATCCACCGTTGCATCTGAGTAGCGTGCTAAGTTGAATAATTCACCTTGCATGGCATCTACTGCTTTAGCTGAAGGGCCAAAGGCGTTTTCATTTGACGATAAACGAACAAGGCCGTCACTCACATTAGGGGTAGCAGTAGGAAAATGATCCGTTTTCATACCTGCTGCGCTAAGTTCTTTAACGCTAGAGTCTACACATGCTGTTAGCGCAACTGCGCCAGCACCTAGACCAACTGACTTCAACCATTGACGACGTGATGAGTTAACTGATGGATTATTTTTTAATTCTTGTTTCATTTGCCACTAAGCCTTATATGTACACCGAATTTTAGACTAATAGGTAACAACCGGGCATGCAAGCGAGAATTTTAAGTAACCCACTGAATTCATTGCACTTATTTAGTGCGCGCAATGCTCAAAAATGTACATTGGTAATAAATAGCTAAATTGTGTTTTTAATTCTTCCTTACATAAGCTTTCGTAGAATCCACATATAAGGCGGTGAAACTCTGGTATTTAGGTATAGGGGAACATGGCATTGTGCAACGATAGAATGTCGCCCGTTATCTGGCAAGAAGAGGGATTAGTGCCGAAATTTCATCTCTCGTGTTTTGACTATTATCTTAGAAATTAAGAGAAAATAGCCTAAATTAGCAGCATAGTTATTATCACCCTGGTTATAGGTATTACACGCTTTTATAAAACTATTGGGGCTAAAAGGCGAATAAAAGCATGAGTTGTAATGGTCTTGTTTGTCATCATTTCCTTTTCAAGTTGCTCAAATCACAAATTCATTGAAGTGCACCGAATACGATAAAAATCATGCTGTGATTTGGTGCATATTGGTGCATGTCGAGATCAAAAAAAATAGGTGTTTTTTTATTCTTTCACCATTTTAATTTGTCAGTCCTTAGGCAATATCTCCAATGTTCTAAGGCTCGACAAATTCGTAATTAGCATGGGTAGCACGCCTAGTACCGCCGCTAATGTGGTAATAATAGAGTCGAAGGCAATATTGGCACTGAAAATCACTAACAGAAATAATAGCCCCACCAGCATAAATAATGGCGGCCGCAAATTATGCCAAATACTAGAACGTGTTTCTGTAAGCCATACTTCAATGTGCTTCGCAGACTCTGCGCTCATGACAAACTGCCTAAAGCTCTCATTCACCAAGTGCCATCCGCAATCTCGATAAATAAGACCTCTTCGTTGTAAATGCCCAACAATTTCAGCACTGGCTGGGTTTAACTTAGCACCTTGAGCGAGCTGTAACAGAATAAGCCGCTCGTTCGTTGTGCATTGCTCCCACCGCATGCGATAAGCAGGCCGGGCATGGTGAACAAAAAACTCAACTATTTGCTGAGGAGACCAGAAATCGTCCAGTCTAAGTGCGTGTTGCACCTCTTTTAGGTGAGTCACATTAACGCCATTAAGCGCCGACAATACTGCATCAATATTTTCTGCTGAGCGCTTTAGTTTTATTTCTAGGTGGTAAACTAAAAACGCCCGTTGCACATCGAGTAAATCGGGCCAATGTGTAGATTCATGCGCCAGTACCGAAATGGCGGTAGGCGATGTGGTGAGGGTATTTTTCTTACTGGCCACCCAATAATAATGTATAGAAAAACTGCGAAGTAATTTGCTCCACTGCCATAGCTCGTTTTTACTCGGTAAATGTTCAGTTTCAAACGCAGGGAAGCTCTCGGCGTGGCTAAGTAACTGCATCGGCGACATTTCAGATACTAATATCAAGTGACACTTGTGTTTTTGAAGAGTTTGAATAAGCTCAAATGCGGCATCCCGTTCGGCATGATCAAGCAGTGCTTTGTTTAGCCCTTTTAAAATAATGGTTGGCGTGTTCTCAAGTTCATCTATTTTAGTTATTTTATTGAAATCGGGTTCTTTCACCCGAGTGAGCCAATCTTGAATGTCACCTACTTTATTCTCGAAAATTGTATGTTCGTGGGCTAAAAATGCGTTTTCTAAGTCAGATTGGCTGAGTTGACTGATAAATTGCACCTGCATACGTGTAGAATTTTGTGGCGTCAATTGCTTCCAAATATACTCGCTTTCTTCTGCTTCAGAGGGTGGGCGCAAGCGATAGCTGTCAAAGATATGCTCACCTAACAGCTTGCGACTAATCAGCAATAGGGCTGCACAAAACACACTGAATACGAAAACAGCAGTAATCACTAGCACAGGTAAAATATAAAAGGCACTGGATGCTCGCATGAAGCGTTGTGAAGAGTAATGGAGTATGTGGTTACTGGTTGTTTTTATATCGGTACCCGCTTTGAATCGATACTCGGCTGCAGAATCCGTTTGCAACGCTAAACTACTGACAATAGCGTTAATAAAAGTATCAGTGTTGTTGTTCAATACCGATGAATAGTCTTCAGCTTTATCTAATGTTACCCAATTCTCTCGTTCTAATGCTGGGAATATAGTCTTGAAGGGGATCTCGGGGTTAGCAGCGGGTAGCCCTTCTCTTGAGCTCAATGGCTCTTGATACATTAATGCTCGATACTGCTGGCTTTCCAATGAAACATGTTGCTGCATCTCTAATAGATGTTGGTTCTGGAAGGTTGCCTGCCCTTCTAGCATGTAGCTGTTTACGCTATTCACTAATATAACCGTAGGTACCACCGTAATAAGATAAATACATCCCGCTAAATACCAAATGTAGCTGTTCGGCACGCGACTGCTCAGCTCAGACAACGTACTGGGCTTTTTATTTGGTTGAACAGCAATTCCCTCGCGCACAGACTTCATCCACATCAAATAAGTACTAAACAAAAATAGTCCTATTCCGATTAGTGGAAAAAGTAACGACTCGAAGTTTGAATGCGATACATGGCTGTTTTCAGTGTTTGCGAAAACTCCCGATAAAAGCAGTAAAGACAGCATGACGAAGCAAACCAACGGAATAAAGAACGGCATTCGAACTAATAAACTAGGCGTGCTTACGTATCGCCATGCTAAAGCCTTTAATGATAACTTCTTACCCTCTACTTCAACGGGCACAAAGATAAATTGCAAAATGATGAGCATGAAAGTTAACGTAAAAGACAAAAAGGCCAACCGTGGAATAACGGTATCGATAATGCCAATGGTGAAAAGTTGCATAGCGCAGGCAGACCAAATCCATAAGGCCAACCAGCGATAGGTTTTACGCTCTCCCCCTATGACGTTTGCGTTAGATGTGGTGCTATTTTCATCATCGTACTGATAATGAAACAAACGCGCCCACACACCTTGCGAGCTAACATATCGGCTTATAAGTACTAAGGGAATTAAAAGTATTAAATAAAGGATAACCGCTAGAAACACCAGCAGCATATTAACTTGCGACGCTTCTTCTTGGTTGTAGAACACCACAAGCGCCCATTCAGGTATAGTAGAGTGCAATGGCCCAATAACCATGCTGTGTTCTTCTCCGCGATAATCTAACTGTAGCTGCGCGGGCTGGTAAACGTCTATATTCTGTAAGTTGGATAGCGTCGTTAAAAGCTGTAAATCGTGTCCGTTTTCAGCCACGAAATTCTCCACTAAACTTCGCTCTTCGTTACTGTGGTAGAGCACTTTCCCCACTTGGTCGATAACGGCATACCCTATATTTTTCGGCATTATGCGCTGATTTAAGCTGGTCAGTAGCGTACCTATAGAGCTTATACGCTTGGTTATTTCGCCTGTGCCATTTTCACCTTCTTTATCGATATGTTCGAAAACCAATTGGCTATTAAACCTTGCATCATCGATATTGCGTATTCGCTCAATGAAAAATTGCTGAGGTGTGGAGTTAGTAGATTCAAGCAATTGTTCACAGCAAACTTTTCGCCCTGTGGTTTTATAGTGAAATTTACCAACAAGCTGCGTGTCTAAGCGCCACATACCTTCATTCCACCCTCGTTTGTAGTACTCCCGTTCATTCAAAGGTGTTTTTTTAAAGTTATGGAGGTTTTTATGCGGACGAAAAATCATGTCAGGCCTATTCTCTTTATAGCGACTCACCACACCGCTTTTGCCGAGCAAGAACCAGTTTTCAATAAAATAAGCGCTGGTATCAGCGACTGATTGCTCATTGATAAGTGAGCAATTCAAGAAACCAGTAGCGTTATCACTCTTTTCGCTACCGCCTGAATCTACACAGCCTGAAATGTCTTCACTTTTGCTTCTCTTAAAATAACGAGAATCTAATAGCAACAGTTCCGATAACTCTTTATCGAAATCTGAACTTATCATTTTATGTATATGTGCAGAATCTAACGTCTTTTGTTGAAGCCAATATCTAAAAAAGAGCTGATCACTTATCGCTATCGTGGCAACCCCAAGTAAAATAAATAATCCTAAAATACATTGGGTAACATCAGAACGCGTATAGCTATAGGTGGGAGCGCAGTATTGAATTTTAAGAATAGGAAGTGTAGCAACGAGCAGTGTTAAAAAAAGTACTATCCATAACGCCGTATTGTTACCAATTTTAAGGTTATTGAGGACCACTTCTTTTTTTTCTACGAAGGCTAACAGGTAGAGAGTCTTCGAATCGTCTGTACCTCCAGCATTTAGGCCAGTTATTGTAATGGGTTGCCGATAAACCCGAAGGTATAGCCCAGCAATTTGCCTATCTACAGAATCACTCGCCTTTAGATTACCTTTAGCACCCGTTTCATTATTTTCCTTTTCGCCGAGTAATTCTTCTACGTTTGAAAAGCGAAGATCAGATAGCGCTTTCGCGAAATTACTATGTCTTTTTTCCGCAATGACCTCTCCATTCTCATCACTGATGACAAGCAATGGAAACGGGCTTAAATGATTCGAGATAAGGTCAGCGATGGGCACTGTTACCGTGTTATGCGCTACATGAACTTTAAAAATACGAGACTTTGCGTCAAATTCGCCATTTTCTTTATTTGCTTCGACCTTGGCGGGTTCTTCAGTACTAACATCATTTTCTACTTCATTTTTAGTGATACTATTCACTATCACAAGGTGTTTAAAGTTTTCATTCGAACTAATACGCTTTTTAAACTCACTGACCTTTTCATTTCTATTTTCGCTCTCATTTCCACTTTCGTTTTTAGTTTCTTGAGGCTTAAACTCTTCTTTCACGCTTGTTAAAAGCATATCAATAGACTGCTGTAGGCTCTTGCCCGCCTCGTTTAACTGTCGCAGGTAACCATGGTTTTGCTGAATTTCATTCTGTTGAATTCGAAGAAAGTAGTATGCAGAGCCCACCAAAATAGCAATGAGCAAAAGTAGGCTGTAACGTTTGAGGGCTTCATGTCTGCCTGTGTGCATAATCCATACATCCATGTCGAATTAAGATAAATAAGTATGGCTCACACAAACAAATTTGTACATTTTTTAAACAGATAATTTACGATGACTTAAGCTATAAAGAGAGATTTAGCCCGTTTTGATCCATATCAACGCTATTTTGCCTGACATAAACCACACTACATCTATCCTTAAACCATTATGACAATGTGTGTATGCTCTCGTTAGTAGACAACAGCAATACAAACCACGACATTCGTGCCGAACATCATGGCTTGTATAAACTTAGCTTAACGCGTAATGCGGATATTGCGGTTGCGAGCAAGCCGGTCTTTGGTGCGAGTATTACTTTTCACACAGACCTACTTACTTACGACAGCTTCATTGTTAAACCTGACAATTTATTAGGATGGGTAGATATGGGGGGATTGGTTTATTTTAATATTTGTTCAGGTCAGCATCCCCTTGGCATGGATAATGTGAAAGGCAATACTGCCACCACACTACCATCACAATTTATTAGCGCGGAAAATGGAATATTACGCTTTACGTCGGCGCTTCGCATATACCTGCTAGCGAAAACGCCCAGAGACATTCAAGAATATGGATTATGTTACTTTACCCCTGTGTAATTAATAACATATAGCCGTGCGCAAATAGGTGAGCAGGAGCCGTTAACCTACCTGCGTCTAGCGTTTAGCTTTTAGCGTCTAGCTTTTAGCGTCTAAGTTTTAGCTACTGGCGTTTCGTCTGAGCTTTTAACTGGGAGTGGTAACACGTTCTTCATCTTCTAACACACGCATTTTAATTGCCTCTGACAAACCTGAAAAACGCTTATCTCGCCGCTCTACCATTGCGCTAAATGTTGTGGTGTTCGCTATAACCAAACACCCATCTTTCGCCCGTGTTAGGCCAGTATAAACCAGCCCTCTATGAAACAAACCCGCTGCTTTTTCGCTTTCAGGCCTAGGCAGTAACAACACCACGTATTTAAACTCTGAGCCCTGGGATTTATGTATTGTCATTGCAAATACCGTTTCAAACGCAGGCACCCGAGATAACGAAATTGAACGTAGGCCGCCATCTTGAGTTTCAAACCAAGCCAATAGTTTACCGTTAGTATCAGGCCAGATAATTCCCACCTCACCGTTTGATAAGCGCTGTGGATGATTGTTTTTCACAATCATAATGGGTTGGCCTTGGTAGAAAAAACCTTCTCGGCGTTTAATATTGTGTTTGATTGCATCGAACACCAATATATTTAACCCCTCAACGCCCATGTCGCCTCTTCGAACTGGGGTTAACCATCGCACGCGATTGAGCAAACTAAGCGCTTCTTTGGCGCTTTGCGCTTTAAACACGGGTTCGTAGCTTTCTTGTGCCAGTTTTTTTAACGCACTGGTTGTAAACCGGCTTTCAGGTTGAATAAATACACCATCGTGTAGCCAGTGTTTTTTCTCGCTTGGGCTTTTGTCTACGGGAGCCTCTGAATGCATAGCATCAAGCGCCTGTTTACTTTTTCCGGCCTGGATAGCGCTAGCAACTTCAGCCACCTGCCCTTTAAATCGCTGAGGCGCTTGCAAGGTATGTACCCAGGTTTTGGCATTCTCGTTCACGGGCAGCAAAGGCAGATGTGGGCAAAGAGTTGCGATATGCTGGCGTAGCTCACTAGTGACTGCGCCTAGGCTATGACTATTGTCATGTATACCTGTTTCGGCAAATTCTGCTTCATCGCTATCGTGTACAAGTTGCTCAAGTACGTTACCTAGCTCTACAGCAGGCAGCTGATCGGCATCACCAATAAAATACAAACGAGCATGAGGCGGTAAAGCGCGAATAATTCTAGCCATTAGCGCCAAGTCAACCATGGACGCTTCATCCACAATAAGCACATCGAGCATAAGCGGGCTTTGCTGATTGTAGCGCGTAGCAATGGTGTGTTCCCGTAATCCTAATAACCTATGAAGCGTAACCGCATCAGTAGGTACACTGTTTAACAGGTTGTCATCAATTTTACCCCTTAAGGTTTCCAAATTACTCACGATAGATTCGGTCATGCGCTGCTGCGCTTTTCCGGTTGGCGCAGCCAGTACTACGCGCTCATTCTGGTTACATGCTTGCAGCGCTAATAGCAGCCTGAGTACGGTGTAGGTTTTCCCTGTGCCAGGGCCACCGTTAATAACACTAAATTGCTGCACTAAACTTTTCGCCACCGCGATTTGTTGCCAGTCTTGCTCATCAGTGGTGTTAGTTGGAAACATAGCTGGCCATAGCCCCTTAACCCGTGATAGACCGTCTTCGCTTAGCGCTGTTACATGCGTTCTATTTGCAATACTGGCAGCAATCTCTTGTTCAAAGTTATAGTAGCGGCGGCTGTACAATTTGCCTGATTGATAGACAAATAGCGGGAATAGCTTGTTATTCTTGTCACCTTTTTCACTGCCCAGTGCCTTTTTAATCACACTGATCATTTCGGTCAGGCCCGGAAATGCGTAGCCTAATTTGCGAGATGATGTATCTGTACTTGATCCTATAGGATCAGGTTCTGCTTGTGACTGAATAACAGTGCCGGGTTCAAGTTCGGGCTCGTTCTCTGGATTGCTCTCGAGCTCAACAAACAGACGAGTTCCTGCGATTTCAGTCAGTAACAAGCAACTGTGGCCGCTGCGCTGCATAAACGACAACGTCACCAGCAAATGTAACCAAATGACCTGCTCAGCGTCAGTTAGCCTTTCGCAATGCGCGAATTCCAGTGCGACAAAACGATCAATTGCTTCAATACCGAAAAGTTGTTCTAAATACTCGTTACTGTTTATCATAGGTCCAACTCCCCTTGTACTGCATCGGGTGACGGGCCATTTGAGGCTTGCTCGTCTAAAAGCTTTTCGCTTGAAGCTTCGTTATTTAAAGGCTTCTGGGCTGAGGGCTCTTCTGATGAAGCCTCGTCTTCTGAAATCACCGGGCCTAAAAACAAGTTATCTAAAGCCTGCAGCGTTACCGAATCTATGGGCGTGTAAAAGACGCCCTCCCCGTTCGTATTGCTTGGGTGCATGCCCCGTAAATACAAATAATACACGCCTCCAAAATGCGCTTCCGGCGTATAGTCAACGATGGCATTTTTAAGGTATCTGTGCAGTGCTAAGCAATAGATTAAATACTGTAAGTCGTACAAATGATGCTGATTATTGGCGTTTAATGCCTGAGGCATATAGTGCGATACGCTATCGCCCAGCCACGTAGATTTATAATCGGCAACATAGTACTTACCTTCATGGGTGAATATTAAGTCGATAAATCCGTGCATCATGCCTTCAAGAGCCGACATCATTAAAGACGGAACAGGCTCTGCTGGAAGAGCCTCTGATATCGATAAACTGGTATCAGATTCGCCACCGTTATCTAATGCAAGCTGCTTTGCCACAGACTTTCTATGCTCAAACAATATGTGTTTTAGTTCACTCCATTTACTGTCGTTCATTGGAAAATAAAACTCCGCTTCCCGAAGGGTTTGCCCCAGTGAAAGATCCGACAGGGTTAAATGACTTGGCGACTGGTTTGTACCCAGTGGCGTAGCCAGTACTTCGTCTAACCAGGTATATAAATCTTCAGTACGCGATGCTTCTAACCCAAATCTAACGGCAAGTTCAGCCCCATTTTCATTCCAATTGGGCGCTGAAAAATCGTTAAGCTCAAGTAAGTCATGCAGTAAATTACCGGCGCTCGCCCCTTTTTGTAAGGTAAAGCGTATTTGGTTCTCAGAAACAACCTCAACCGAGGTAACCGCAAAACCATCATCTGATGTTATCTCCTCGTCTCGCATTGTTTGCATAACAGGAATGCTGGGTACTGTTTGGCTAACCTCTTTTGCTGCTTGGCCTGCTGACATTACCGTCATGCGGCTAATGGCCGAGAAAGAATATAACCGCCAATCTTCGCTACTTGTCCCTTCAAAAGTTAACGTACTTAAGGGAACAACCACTTCTGTGCTGTCAAAGCTTGAATACTCATGCGCTAGCGAATCGGCACTAATGTGAGTGGCGTGAGCATCGGTTTCATTAGCAATGGCGTCTAGCATAGTGCCCCAATCACGGCCTTCATCGTCATTGATGTTAAGTGCATGGGCCAAGGCGCTTTTTTCATGCCCGTCTAATGGCAATACGCCCATATAACATCGATGGGCAGCTCGGGTAACGGCGACATAGGCTAATCGCATTTCCTCTGCGTCGCCCTCTTTGCGTACCCGTTCAATTGCCGTATTAGTGCGGCCCAATTGCAGCTGCAATTCTTGGCTCTGTTCATCGTAGTAAGTAAATATTTGCGAGTAAGACTTTCCGCTTTTCGCTGGATCACGGTAACCTGTAGCAAAGGGTACGAACACAATGGGATACTCTAGGCCCTTAGACCCATGCTGAGTCACCAAGCGTATTAACTGGCTGTCACTTTCAAGCCTAAGGGTCATTTCTTCATCGCTTTCAGGCTGATGAATTTGCTTGTGTAGCCAATCAAGTAACTGCTCTGGGCGCTGATGCGTTGCCCCCGCTTTTTCTAAGGTTTCCGCTAGATGCTGGTAATTAGTAAGCGCACGCTCTACTTCAGAACCATATGGCGTGTAATTCTCTTGCATCAGGTGCAGCAATACGCTCATACAGCCTTTTTGCAGCCACATATCACGTAGTGAGGTGACCTTGTCGTAAGCCTCATCCCATAGCGCATCGTCTTCGTGATACAACAAGTTAACGAGGGTTTGCGGAGTGTATCCCCATAAAGGTGAAGCCAAACTAGAGGCCACCTTGCTAGTATCAGTATTGTGCCACACGCCATTGAGTAATCGCAGTACATCTTTAGCCTCGGGGGTAGCAAATAAATTACTTCTATCGCTTAAATAAACGCAGGCTAACCCCTGTTGCTGTAATACATATTTAATTACCGAGGCTTCATTACGGTTTTTTACCAATATGGCAATATCGGCAGGTTTTACTGGCCTAGCGGGTTCCTTTTCATCTACAAAAGTCACCTCGTTAAACAAACGGTAAATCTCTTGCGCTATCCACTGCGCTAACCCACGACGCAGCGTATTCGCATCACTTTTTTCATCTAAACTAAAACTCACGTAATTCATTGCATCACGCTCAGCATTAGGATCGTGAAGTGGGTGCGTTGCTGCCGCGGCTTTGGGTGTAAATTCCACCGGATTATATTGAATATTAAAGCCAAACACATTTCTAGCGCTAGACTCTTTTGGAACTGACGCATGCGAGCTTGGTTCTTGTAGGTCGGGCTCTTGTAGCACAGGCGTTTGCGGAACCGGCGCGCCGTAAAACAACCGGTTATAGGCCTTCACCATGCCGGCCACCGAACGCCAGTTGGTGTTCATTACCCAGCGATAATCCGCCTGCTGCCCTGCTTTTAAATAAGTAAAAATGTCGCCGCCCCTAAAGCGATAAATCGCTTGTTTAGGGTCGCCAATCATGAGTAGCGCGTTGTCACTGTTTCGCTTGCCTGCTCTTGATTCAACGCCAGCATCTTTTTCGAAAGCTAAGCCGGGTTCGAAGCCCGTGTCTTCTGGAGCATTCACATCGACGACACTAGCGTCTGCGTTGGGGTAGACCGCATCTAAAATAGCGTATTGCTTGGCATCGGTATCTTGAAATTCATCAATTAAGGCAACGGGGAATTTCTTTCTAAGCTCGGGCACTAAGCTGTTATTAGGCTTAACCACTTCATCGGCGAGCATACGAATAAGGTCGTCAAAATCGATAACCCCAAGTTGCTGCTTTTGCGCCGCCACATTGGCTTTAATAAAACTAATAGCATCGTTAACCAGAGTAAAAACAGGAATTTTATCGAGGTTATCTTGCTTTTCTTTGCATGCCGCTAATATGGCATCGGCAAAGCCTTTAATCGGCGCAAGAATTTCTTTTACCCCAGACTTGTTTCGTCCAAACCGGCGGCCATCAAGAAACGCGGCGCCCTCTGGCGGTAACGGCTCATATTCAGCGCTTTCAAGCCAAGACTTGAGTGCAGCGAGTTCAGGCGTGCGCACGGCCTTATGATCAGGCTTTTTAAGTAATTGCTCATGTATAAGCGTTTCGTTATCCACAATATTATTAAAATGGAACGTAAACTGTGCGGGCGCAGTACTCTCGTTTTCGTGCAGGCTAGCGGTAAAAGCCTTCTCTATGGTTTCTTCATCTAACAAAACCGGTGTAAGCGCGCTTCTTACACTTGAAGAAAATTCATTTAATAGGCTGTCTGGCACATGCCAGCCTTGTTCAGCCAACAACATGAAGTCGGCTTCATTCTGCGAGACTTTTCTTATCCAATCTTGCGCCGCTTGCAAATAAAGGTCGCTAGTGTCTTTACTTAAGTTCAGCGCCATTGCAAAACCACTGTTAAACGCTAATTGCCCAATCACATGCTGGCAAAAGCCATGAATAGTAAAGACAGATGCATCATCGAGTTCAAGTTGCGCGGCTTTTAGCAGAGCCAAACTGTCTTTAGGTGAACAGGCCCGATATAAATGGGCATAAACAGGATCGGTACTGTTTAATAGCGCAGCTAAGTCAGTGTTTTCATTTAAACCGAGAGCGCTATTGTCATTCTCATCAGTTGTACTGCTAACACTTGTATCAGAGTCATCGACTTCCAAACACGCTTCCCAAAACGCGGAGGCTTCTCGTAGCGTTTTGGCCACACGGCCTTTAATTTCTTCGGTGGCCGCTTTGGTGAAGGTCATCACCAAAATCTCTTTTACGTTAAGTTTTTTCTCTAACAATAAGCGTAAGTATAAACGAGTGATGTTATAGGTTTTACCCGTGCCCGCACTGGCTTCAATTAAATGCCGTCCTTTTAATGGCATGGCTGGCACGTTTAGCAATTGGGCTTCTTTTGTGGACGAGGCTCTTGTAGACAAAGCACTTGTGGATGCTTCACGGTTAGAAAAGCTCATAACTGCTCCTCTGATGAAATGTTGACGACCAAAGCAAACACTAAAAATGCGTGTGTGGCTGGCACATCTTCCCAACTCACGCCATCAGGAAATAACCATTTAACATAAGGGTTACTCGCGATATCAGCGGTAAATTGCCCCGATGACTGTAGCCAATTTTTAAGTATGCGCTGGGCATCATCACTGGCAAAAAATGCGCGTATATCAGGTATGAGCGACTTGCTGAGTTCCTCTGTGTTTTCGGTATCAACACTACCTTGTTCACCAATATCTTCTATACCTTGTATACCGTGGGCCTCAAGGCTAGCAAGAAATGTGGGTAAGGTGACTTTGTTTGCCAAAAGGGTGCCAGGTGATTTCTTAGTACCACTTACAACAGAACTCATTAATGAGCTATACACGGGCGTTGGGGCGCTTAATATGCCAACGAATAATGATTCAATACTTAACAAAATTTGGCGGGCAGTGTTTTTGTCCACTGCTGGAAACGTGCGCTTCATTAACTTGGTTTCACCTTTTACCCAATCGCAGTAAAAGATATCTAGCGGGTATTGAGTGTGGGGTGTTACTTCATCGCTTGCGCTAAACACCAGCTGGGTCATAAAGTACCCTAAGGCTCTTATATCATTCACCTTACCTGCGCACGGCTGCATTAGGCTGTTTCCGCCTTCAAGCGCACTGGCAGTAAAGGTAAAGTGGTTGCCTGCAAATTGCGATCGTTTAGGTTCGGCGTCATGGGGGCCCATCGCTTGGGTAAGGGCTACCGCGCTTTCCTTCCACAGCTCTAGCTCCTCTTGAGCCACAGGGTTATTGGGAATATCACCACGAAGCGCGGCGAATTGCACTACTCTATCGCTGTGCTGAAGGGTTGCCGCATTCGCATCATCAAATGAAGCACTGGAAGAAAACATAGCATCGAGTACTTGGTATCGCACTAGCGCATTTGTTTCAAAAGGTTCGCTATTGTCTAACAAGGTGAATGACTGGGATAAGTTTACCCCTAATCGCTGCTGCGAAAAGAACGCTAGTGGATCGCGAAACGCGCGTGCCACCTGCATACACTGAAAGCTGGTATTTTCAGGAGTGCTGTCTACCGCCAAAGGCGTGAGTGAACTTTCTATTTCAGGGCTTTCTATTTCAGGGCTTTCGGTTTCGGCGGCAGTCGAAACAGCATCACGTAGTGATTGGGCTAAGCGCAACCAGCCCGTTTCATAGCTAGGAAGTGTGCCGGTAAACGCACTTTCACTGAACGGGTGCAATGGCGCATGTTTTAAATAATGGCCAATATTTACCTGATAGCCCGTATCTAACATATCCAGAAATTCGCCCAATACTAAGCTAGGCTGACGCTCACTGTTATTTTTTACATCGTTACCTTGGTAGCTTAAATACAGGCTTTCTCTGGCCGAAATAATCGCTTCTAAAAACAGATAACGGTCTTCTAAACGACGGGAACGGTCGCCTACTCTTCTATCAGGCCCCGCCATTAAATCGAGGCCTAACGGTGTAGACTTACGAGGAAACTCGCTATCGTTAAGCCCTAATATGCACACTTTTTTAAACGGGATACTACGCATAGGCAGCATAGAACACACCGTGACTTGCCCCGTCATAAAGTGGTTACCTGCATCGGGAGACGAGAAACGACTTAGCAGTAATTCCCTCACCTGACGTAAACTTAAATCGTAGGTATAACCTGCTTCTTCACATCGAGCAGCCAAATCAGCGGCTACCTTAGCAATAAGATCCCAGCTGTGCTCTTGCTCTTTGGTTGGGGTAAAGCAGGTATCACGCAGTGCTAATAAATCGGCACCCCACGCATTCGGGCTTCGCGGGGTATTAAGCTCAGTAGCAAATCTGCCAAGCAGCTCGATAACATGGATAAGCTTACCTAGAGTTACCGTCGACTGCCCCTCCACATCGGGAATGGTCAGCATGTCATCGATAATACCTTCGCTATCAGGCGCTAACATACCTAACAATAAACGCCTAATTCCCCACCACCAGCTGTAAGTGTTTTCATGGGTGGCCCCTGCCGATACATTGGCTTTGTGGCTGCCGTCTAACCCCCAGTGAATATGAGCTTGCTTAAGCCATACTGTCATTTGGTCAATATCATCTTGCGCAATACTAAAGCGCTTTTGTACCGCATCTAGTTGCAAGTAATCGACAATATCTGATACACCAAAACGGCTATCTGGCAAATGAAGGAGTGTCATGTAAGCAGCAATAAGAGGCTCTGCATCCATTGGGCTTCTATCGGCAATAGAACATGGCAAGCGCACTGGTCCATTGCCCCCTAGCGGTTTGGTTCCCACACGATGAAATACCGTGTCTACAAATGGGGCGTAGTTTTCTATCGCGGGGCACATCACCAGCACATCAGATGGCGTTCGTGAAGTGTCTTGCGATAACCAGTGCAGTAAATGATCGTGCAGCACCTGTACTTCACGTAGCGCTGAATGGGTACACATAATGGTGACACTGTCATCAGTGTTTTCACAGGCGTCTGCTTCTGTGCTTTTTATACTTGCGAAAGGCGTTGCCGGTAACGCTTCCAATATATCGTTATGAATTTGGTTCAGTAATAAGATTTCACCGCTTTCACTATCAGCTGGAATGGGGGCATCGAAGGCACTGACTTCAAACGTATCTAAATCGGTGAGCAAATTAAAAAGCTCTCTGCCCTGCTGGCCCAAATTACCTAATAACGGGTTACTTTGATCCGTCTGCATCCATTTCTCTAGCCCGTCCATGCGTAGCTGCCTTGCGAGTTCGCTATCGCTTTTCGCATCGCCCCAGTAATTAACACTGGGGTTCAAATGAAAAATATGAATATCGATGTGCGCCGCTAGCGCATCGAAAAAGGCAATCAACTGCGGCGCCATGGTGTTAATAGCAAACACCACAATACGGTTGGGTAATTCGCTAACGCCGCTTTCAAGATGACCGTCGTTATTTAACGCGGTAAGGGTAAGTTGGTGCAGCCTTGCGGGGTGCAAAGGTTCTTGCTTGGCTAGATGACGCCATATTTCACTTTGCCAAATTTCAGACTCATCATTCGTTTTGCGCTGGTTTTCTTCCCACGCAAACAACCAATCTGGGCGATATAATAAGTACTGCTCGAATACATCGGCTAATGCGGTTGCCAATTGCAATCGCTGTACGCCCTGCTCTTGCTCACTTCCCGCTTGTAACCAGTATTTATTAACCTGCTCAAACGCTGTTGTAGATTGTAGAGATGGTTCCTGTAAAAGTGCATCAATGCGCCATGCAAGCACTTCTCGTCGGTAAGGCGACTGCTTAGGTACTTTATCTTTACCCAACACTAACCTTGCCGTGTTCCACATAAAGCGAACCGGTAAAGGAAAATCAAGGTTCATCGCCACGCCTTGCTCTTTAGCAAGTTGCATACTTACCCAATGCTGCATGCCTGGGCTTTCTACCAGTATGGTTTCAGGGGTAAAAACGCCATTAGGTTGATGCTTGATTAGCGTAGTAAGAAGGAAGCTGAGGTGTTCAAGTTTGTTCGATGGATAAAGCGCGAGCAATCGGAAAATCCTTTGTCGTATTCAGCGGGCGTTATGATATTGAGTGTATCGTAATTCAATGAAGAGGTAAGCTGAATTTAAACAGATTTAAGCGATATTATTAAAGGAAAGCGTTTAGTTGATGACTACTAGGAAGAGACAATAAAAAGAAAAAAACCCATACAGGCCTCAGGACACGAAAAACCTGTATGGGTAAGGTTTACGGGTTACCCAGTAGCAACGTGAATAAGCGTTGCCTGGCGCTCATTCACGTTAGCGCTACTGCATAACACAGTTAACAAAAATGATTTTGCAGGTTAAGTGCCAACTTTTAATTCAAATAAAATCAACAACTTAATTAAACCTGTGTTTTATATAAGTCTTTCCTTAGGTTACTAATGGTGCAGGTGCACCATTTATGCACCATGAATTCAGCCCGTGTTTCGGACTAAACCTGCAACAGCATTACCTTAAATAAGTCATCAATAAACATTCACTGACTCTTCGCATTGCAGTACAATTTCCTCAATTAGAAATTAGGCTTACCGCAACGTAACGCTTAATTTGATAAAGACATCGTTTTAGGAATAATAATGCTTACACAACAACAACTTGCCACCATGCTCGCACTACAAGACAAAATGAACACAAAAGTTAATCCCGATTGGATTAATGCAGGCTACGGTTATTTGCGAGCCGCTATGGTGGAATCTGTTGAAGCGATTGAACACCACGGCTGGAAATGGTGGAAAGCACAGCAAAAAGATTTGCCACAACTGCAAATGGAATTGGTCGATATTTGGCACTTCGCGCTATCTGCGTGCATCATCGATTCTGAAGGTGAAGTCAGTACTGCTGCTGAAAGCATTGCCGCACAATTAGCTTTAGGTGATGTAACCGTTACTTTCGACGGTAGAGACTACCAACCAAAACAGCAATCGCTGTTAGACAACTTAGAATTGATGACAGGGCTTTGTGCCGCTAAACGTTTTAGTGTGCCGCTTTTCATGGAAATTGTTGAGCAGTGCGATATGCATGCCGACGAACTTTATCGTCAATACGTGGGCAAAAACGTTCTAAACTTTTTCCGTCAAGATAACGGTTATAAAGAAGGCACCTACAAAAAAGAATGGCAAGGACGTGAAGATAACGAACATTTGGTTGAAGTCATGAATGACTTAAACCTATCAGACGCTAGTTTCAGTGACAACGTGTATAAAGGGCTTCAGGCAAGATACACAGCCTAATTTAACTGACATTGGGCTATTCGCTTTTACCTAGCTGCACTTACAAAAAAGCCGAGCATAATAATATGCTCGGCTTTATCATTATTTACGCTACTAACTTATTGAGTTAAGCATCTACCCATACTAATTTTTCTTTGTATTCACCTTGAATTACACCGTCAAAACGCTCTTCAAGCACATGGCGTTTCACTTTAAGCGTTGGCGTAAGCAAGTCGTTCTCAATACTCCACTCATTTTTCATGATAACCACACGATCCATCACTTGGTGGCTTTCCAGCTTCGCATTGATATGTTCGAAAGTCTTTTTAAGACTAGCTTCAACACTGGGCTTATCATGCTTTTGCGCATCTTCACTTAGCACCAACAAAGCCACAGGTTGAGGAAGATTATTCCCCGTTACACAAACCTGTTCTACGATTGGGTTTTCCATGAATTTAGCTTCAATAGGCGCTGGTGCGACGTATTTACCCTTAGCTGTTTTGAAAATATCTTTCAATCGGCCGGTGATCTTAACGTAACCGTCTGCATCAATAACACCTTTATCGCCCGTGCGAAGGTACTTATCTTCAGTGAAAACTTCTGCTGTTTTATCTGGCTCAAGATAGTATTCCAGCATGTTACATGGCGCTTTAACTTGAATCTCGCCTTCTTCTGAAATGCGAACATCTACGCCCTGATAAGCTTTACCGATACAACCAATTTTGTCGTGGCGGAAAGGCACGCTACTCGTACCGTAGGCACTGTTTTCCGTCATACCCCAACCTTCTGAGATATAAACACCAATTTTAGCAAACCACTCAATAACAGCAGGTGCTAACGGCGCTGAACCACTGGCCCATAGACGTGCGCTGTCGATACCAATACCTTTACGTACTTTCTTCGCCACCAACTTATTGATAATAGGAATTTTCAGTAAAGTATCGAGTTTCTTCTGTGGCATTTTAGCCAGTACGCCCATCTGGAACTTAGTCCAAAGACGAGGCACAGAAATAAACAGAGTAGGCTCACAATGAAGCACATCACGTTGGAACGACGATAGCGTTTCGACAAAGTGAATTTTGCCGCCACTGTAATAGCTTGCTAGTTCAACGAGAACGCGCTCGGTAATATGCGCGAGAGGAAGATAGCTTAAAATCCTGTCGCTACTGTCAACGCTAAGTTGCTCTAACGATTGCTGTGCGGCCCAACAAATAGTGTAGTAACTATGTACTACCCCTTTCGGTTGCCCAGTACTACCCGACGTATAAATAATTGTCATGATGCTGTTCATATCTTGAACAGGCGAATCGTCTATGGGCGAACAATCGATAAACTCTTTCCATTGCTGTTTGGTATCAATATTCGGATATGGAAAGGCAACCGTATTATATTCAGCTGGAATTGACGCTACTTGCTCTGCAGTATTGTCTAACTTACCTACGAATAATAATTGAACGTCTGCGTGTTTGAGAACGTATTGTACCGTGTCAGGTCCGGCAGTAGAGAAAATCGGCACTGAGATGTGCCCTGCCATCATTATACCTAAATCGGCAATAAACCATTCGGCGCAGTTTTTCGAGAAAATACCGATACGGCTGCCTGCAGGCAATGCCATTTCTTCAAGTCGTTTCGCTACGCGGCGAGCAAGGTTACCCACTTGCTTCCACGTATAATCTTGATATTCACCATTAACAGGCTGAGTAAGGAAAACGTCGTCCCCACTGGTTTGCTCCCAGTGGTACAACATACTTAATGGCGATTTAATCACTTCAGTGCTGTTTGCGTTTGCTGTCATGTCTAGCGGCATAGGTCACTCATATGTTGTTATAATGTAGCTTATTTTTACAATCATTTCACAGATCTCTAATAAGCCTTATTTTCAGATGAATAACAAGCTTTTTAAACGGACGTTTACATTTCATGCGATGAATGACGTGGCGTAGCGCCTGCAATTTAGATTTCTTATAGTTTAGACTTAACTTCTATGATGATCTAATACGCGTTAATTTTAAGCAAATACCTATTAGTCCACCATTTTAGAAGATAACGGCGCACTTAAATTAGTACGCTTCATTCACCATTGCTTAAACAGATAGGAGGAAAGTTCACCGTTTGGCATAGGTTTAGCGTAAAAGTAGCCTTGATGTAATACACATCCTTTTTCAGACAAGCTCAACGCCTGCTCTTCGGTTTCTACGCCCTCAGCAACACTCAACATATTTAAGCTGCTAGCAAGGGTTATCGTGGTCGTTACCAAAGCATCGTTAGCATTGCCTGGTGCCATATCGTTAACGAAGCTTTTATCAATTTTAAGTACCGATAGCGGGTAACGCTTAAGATAACTTAGTGAAGAGTACCCAGTGCCAAAATCATCTAATGCTAAAATGAATCCTGCATCAACGAAGCGCTCGATTTGACGCAGTGCATTGTCGCTATCATCCATCAATACACCTTCCGTGATTTCAAAACGAAACGCTTCTTTTGGCAGATTGAATTCTTCTAATAAGGAAAAAACACCGTCTAAATCAAACTCGGTTTTAAAATGAAGGGCAGATAAATTGATTGAGACAAACCCTCTAAAGCCTTCTTCATACCAAATAGCTAAATCTTCGGCAGCCCTACGCATGGCAGCCCGAGTCACCTCAATGATATACCTTAGCTCTTCTAGAACGGGAATAAATACGTCTGGGTAAATAGGGTTACCATCTAGCTCACCACGCAATAACAACTCAACCCCGATGGTGGTTTTGTCGTGAGTATTAATAATGGGCTGATAGTGATTAAAGAAACTTTTTTCTGAATAAGCCCGCTTTATCAAGTTTTCTGTAATGAGCCTATGTTTCGCTCTGTCGTTCATGTCTTTTGTGAAGTATGTGAAACCACTCAGGGTGTCTTTCTTTGCAGAATACATGGCCACGTCGGCTTGTTTGATAAGCTCGGCGGGCTCTGTGGCATCGTCGGGGTAAAAGGCAATACCCACACTGCATGATACCCGAAGCACTTCGTTAGCCAGCGAAATAGGGGTTTCAACCGACTCGATTAACTGCGCCACAAAAGAAGTAAGCCCATCGGTGGTTTCCATATCTTCAATAACAATCACAAACTCGTCGCCGCCCAATCGCGCTACGGTACCTGCATCAGAGGCTAGATTACGCATCCGATTTGCCACCACTTTAAGTAGCTTATCGCCATAATCATGGCCAAGTGAGTCGTTAATACCTTTAAAGCGGTCCAGATCAACAAACAATACTGCTACATGAGTGTTTTGTTGACGCGCGCCTGCAATGGCATGTTCTAATCTGTCCAGCAGCAAACTGCGATTAACTAACCCTGTTAAACCATCATAATTAGCTAATTTGAGCAGTTTCCGTTCCGCATTTTTTTGTTCAGTAATGTCCGATACTACTAGCAAATAATGGTCAGCTTCGTTGCTTTTTTCACTTCCTTTAACGGCACTAATATCTATAAGTACGTCGTACTGCTTAGTGTCAGCGCCCTCAATAATTGCTTCGTCCTTCCAGAACTCTCCCCCTTTGAGATCACTGAGCTTGCCAGATAGCTGCCATTCCAATGTAGGGTAACGAGTGAAAAGCCTGTCAATCTGCTTTGCTAACGATTCTTTGGCGTTAAAATCAAATACGTTTTCAAATGCGGGGTTTGCAGCTACAGGCACTTTATTTTTATCAAAAATAAGCACCCAGTCGCGGGTTTGGCGAAACGCATCGTTGAAAAGTAACGCTTGCTGCTGCGCTTTTTGGAGTCGATGTAAATGACGCTGACGTGAAACCACGTACGCAATAATCATCAGTAGTATCAAGGTGAAATACATTGCATAGGCAAAGGGCGAGCGCCACGGGACATAAGGCATATCAAACGTTAACGTGGCGGGTAAAACGGTATATTCTACACTGCTGGCAAGAGGGCCTACGGTAAAGTGATAACGGCCTGGCTCTAAGTTAGTTAAGGTAATTTTATCGTCTTCAGACACGCCATCACTAACCACTTGTTTGTTGCGCAATAAGGTGTAGTGATACTTGGCTTTACCTACTCCATTCATCGACAAGGATGAAAAATGGATAGTCATTCCGTAGTCTTGATAATCTAAACTGATATTCTGCCCGTTTAGATTGCCTAATGGGAGCATAAGCTCACGTGAATCGACACTCACATCAGTAATTGCTGTTTGTCTGGAAACGAGGTTCGAATTGCTGCCAATTTGTTTGAGCAACGCGGGAGAGAAAACCACAACACCTGATGTTGAGCCGTAAGCGAGACGCCCATCAATAAGTTCAAGTGATGCCCCTTGATTAAACTCCGACACTGATAATTCTCGGCCGTAAATAAAGTTTTGTACTTGCGCTGAGGCTGGCGAATATCGGTGCAGTCCGGAATGCGAACTAAACCAAATATCCCCGTTACTGTCTTTTTGTAAGCCGTAAACGATGTTGGAGAGCAGCAAGTTACTTTCGTTTAATTTATAAAGCGGTTCAAAGGTATCGGCATCTACACCGAATAACCCATAACCACTAAAAGCTAGCCACAATACACCGGTATTATCGATAACCCACGACGTTATCGAACGCTCGTTAGCGCGTTGTTTTTCTGAAAAGCGATATACCAACTCATGCTCTAAGGTATTGGGGTCGACCAACCATAGACCGCCAACCATGGCGAGAAACAGACGGTTATCGTGATAAGGAGAGGCACCTAAAAAGCCAATGGAAAAATTAATATCGAAGATATCCTCGTCCAAATCGATTATATCTAATTTTTCCGCTTCTAAGTTGTAGCGGTAGTAATGATTACCGACAAAATATAAGTCGCCGTCAGCGCCTATAGTAATACTTGAATTCCACGCATTGAACACATCGCTATCAAACGATGATTGCAATGGTGGTATGGATAATTTTCCTGTACTGGGGTCGAACAACCGGATCCCCATGTAAGTTTGCACAAACAACCTGCCATCGCCTGTGGGAACTAACTTTTCAATTAGCCATTCTCTTTCGGCCACAAATTCACTATCAGAGGTAATGAATTGTTCCGATGTGCGCGCTTTGAGGTTGAATCGATTCAACCCGTTTTCGGTACCAATCCATAACACGTCTTTATCGGTTTGGGTTAGAGACCAAACCACACTATCACTTAGGGTGGTACTCTTGTCATTTCGGTTGTTTTGAATAGCATAAATTTCGGCGCTTTTTACGCCAAAATACAATGCCCCCGCGTAAACCGAACTTAACCATAAATTACCGGCATAATCGGTTTCAATATCAACAATGCGTTTGTTAGAGAGCTCGGTTCTGCCGTTATGAGGCTCAAGGATGTGTTCACTTAGCCACTTGTTTTGACTAAGTTGTAATTCAAATAGACCTTCGTTGGTGCCAAACCAAAATGCGTTGTCGTCACGCTGTTCCATCGTCCAGATATTGCGGCTTCTGACTATTTGCCGGAACCCCGAGGGCTTATCGCTACCCACATGAGACAATAATTCAACTTTCGTGGTTTGAAATAGCCCATTAACCGTACCTACCCAAATCCTACCTTCCGTGTCGTGCATCAGAAATTTAGTGTTTAGGTTATCAACATCGGGCTCAACGCCACTCAGGTAATTAACGGAAATGGTTTTTGCATCAGCGTTGGATAAATCGAGCGCATCTAATCCATCACTGGTGGCCAGTAATAGCCAGCCGTCTACAACGATAATATCTCGAATGAAATGCCGTTGTGCAATGAGTTCGTCACTTAGTGTGAAAACCGTCTCGTAAGACATGGTGTGAGTATCAAAACGGACAACTTGTTCAGGCATGGCAATAAACAAGGTAGCTTCATCTTGCCAATAAAACTGACTCACATCCTGAAACCAATCTTCTTGGGTTGAAAACGGTAATGCCACTTGTTTGGTGATAGCTTGGGTGCTGAAATCAAGGCGGTAAACACCCGATGCGTATGTGCTTATCCACAGTGCTTTGTCAGTTTCTAAGCTAATTTTGTTTATTGAAGCATTGACGAAAAGGTCGTTGGGACCCTTTATAATTTTTGTTCTTACGCCGTCCCATCGCGCCACGCCGCCATCAGTGGCTATCCATACAAAGCCATCTTTATCTATCGCAATATCGTTCACAACATCTTGTGGAAGCCCATTTTTAGTGGACAGCGATTGGAATACTGGATTTGAAAGACGGGGAGACTCAGCGTAGCTAACAGTGCTAACGAAACAAACAGCAAATAAAACTGAGATTAGGTACCAGCGCATGACAACTCGTATGAATGAATCGTTATTATTATTTTTTATAGTGTATCAGAATGTTTGAGTAAATTGCAGCCAGTACCATTAAGTTACTGAGTCGCGCTTGCGTTAAACTTTATTAAACTTGTTGAACAGGAATTCGCCCAGTATTAATAACTTGCCGTCGAATGCTTGGTTGAGGCGCTAGCCGATACAAGTCACCGTTTTGCCCCACATAGTGTTTTTTTACACCACATTCTTTAGCAATCATGGCGTGAGCTTTAAGGTGCACCTCTTCGCCATGCACAGGAATAGCAATTTGAGGTTTTACCCAGTGATACATGAGTTTGAGTTCTTCGGCGCATGGGTGTCCGCTTGCATGAATGGGCAGTTGGCTATCTTCGCTCATTATAACCTTAACGCCTCTAGCACTAAGCACACTGTTTACTCGCTTAATACTGTCTTCGTTACCCGGTATGGCAATAGCGGAATAAATAACAGTGTCCCCTTTGTCTAGCTGCAAATGAGGGTGACTGTCATTAGCCATGCGAGAAAGGGCGGTATTTTTCTCTCCCTGACTACCAGTTGCCACGCCGAGCACTTCATTTGGTGGCAAGTAGCCTAAATGAAACGCATCTGCCACGGGCAAGTCTACAGGCCAAATTCCTTGTTGGCGGGCAATGCTGTACATATTGATAAGTGAGCGCCCGTACAAAGCAATATAACGCCCGGTTTTTTGGGCCACCCTAGCAAGGGTAATTAATCGCGCGATATTACTGCCAAAGCACGTCACAACGACCCTGCCCTGCAGTGGTTTAACTGTGCTTAACAAACCGTCGTAGCAATTGCGTTCAGAGATAGAAAAACCTGGTTTTGTTGCGTTGGTAGAATCTCCAACCATAGCAAGAATGTTTTCATCTCCTAGTGCGCGATAGGTATTACTGTCAAAAGGCTTACCGGTAATTGGCTGCGCATCAATTTTCCAGTCGGCAGTATGTAAAACCGTGCCCGCTGACGTGGCTATTTTTAACGCATAAGGTTCGGGCAGCGAGTGGGTTACCGACAACCAGCTCACATCAAAGGGTCCTAATGTCAGCGTTTGCTCAGAGGCTATCTCTACTATGGGTACTTTATTAACTAATTTGGTTTGCGCAAGTTTACGACGTAATACTTCGGCAGTAAAAGAAGTGGTATAGATGGGGCACTGAAAACGCGCCCATAAATACGGCAATGCGCCTACATGGTCTTCATGCGCATGGGTGATAACAATGCCGGCAATATTTTCCTTTTGCGCCGCAATGAAGGTGGGATCTGGCGCCACCACCCTGTGATGGGTTTGCTTGGTTGTGCCAGTATAGCGATAAGGAGGTATAAGCGGTTCATCGAACGACACGCCACAATCTACCATCAACCACTTGCCATCATGCCCATACAGGTTCAGGTTCATGCCTATTTCCCCAGTTCCCCCTAACGGCAAAAACCAAAGCTCCTCTTTTTTCGGCGTTATCAAACCTTAACCACTCCTTTAACTGCTTTCAGGTTAGAATATAAAACTTCCATGAGAGTTGTTACTATACTTTCATACGTAAATACTTAAAGACCGAATATTTATCATGACCACGACTTTATCTGATATGGAAGCACGTGTTATTGGTGTACTACTTGAAAAGTCGGTGACTACGCCCGAACAGTACCCGTTATCGCTTAATGCGCTCACCAATGGATGTAACCAAAAAAGTAACCGATTACCTGTCACTCAGTTAACCGAAGACGAAGTCATTAAAATACTTGATGGATTGAAAGGTAAACGAATTGTTCAAGCTTCATCAGGCTATGGTAGCCGAGTAGACAAATATTCCCACCGTTTTTGTAATACCGAATTTGGAGATATAAAACTTAGCGATCATCAGCAGGCCATTATTACTGAACTCTTACTGCGCGGCCCTCAAACACCCGGTGAATTGCGAGGCCGATGCCAGCGTTTAGCGCAATTTGCTGATATCAGCGATGTAGAAGCAACCATCAGCAGCTTACTTGCTTACCAGCCAGATGCACTTATTTACTCACTACCAAGAGAGTCGGGTAAAAGAGAGATACGCTACAACCATACATTTTGTCAGCCAAATGCGAATAACAATAATGGCGAAAGTGAAAGCACAAGCGAAAGTGCTGATACCGTTGAAACACTAAAGGCGGCTTTACTAGAAGTAAAAGCCACCCTTGCCGATTTAGAATCAAGAATTAATGATTTATCGTCAGGCGACTAATGCAAACGTACGTTGAGTTGGTCGATAATTTCAGCCCAATCAGCGTCATCTTCAATAGCCGTTTTCAAGAAAGCCGCTTGGCTTTCAGACCAAAACGGCGCTTCGAAAATATGTTGGCTCTTATTTAATCCTTTGTGCGTTTCAATAAAACTGTCTATCGCTTCATCGCTACTATCTAGCCCTAACTGTTCAAACAAACTGTTCATAGTCGGTTGTTCAGTAAACATGGTAGCTCCTCTTCAATCATAATAATCCGTTAATATTGAAACGCTAAAATCAAATGATGGGATCATTAAATTTGCTGTGCAAATTCCTCTGGTTCCATCACTTCACCCTCCTCTCCTGGTACCGGACAAACCATAACCGTAAGGTTATCTTGCGTCATGCCGCCCACCCATTTGGTAAGAAAGTCTTTGGTAGAAATTTCCATTGCTTCACAGTCTGACCAATCTTCAGTTGCCCATAGCAAAGCTAGAGATGATTCCGGCCATACTGGAATGCCATCTTCATCATCTGTCGTTAACATCACGCAACCATGTTCATCTTTAAGAATGAAAAGTTTGCCCGAGGTTTTAATTAATTCAACGCTAGCTTCTAGGCGTTCGAACGCGTTCATTTGTAATAATGGGTGTTGAGTTGTCATAATTTTCTCTTTGCTATTAGGCAGGGTGTATGGTCGATACGCTGGTAATTAAGGCTTCTAGCCCTACACGCCTGACTTGTTTCATGGTGTGAAGATAAACTTTCATGGTTATACCTTCTAAAGGCTGTATTAGTGAAATAGTGATAGTTGGATCAAGTTGATTTACAGCACCTTCAGGAAGTACAGCAACGCCACCTTCATATTGTAGGTTATTAAGGGCTAAGTTAAGCGAGTTCGTACGTAATTTAGCATCACGAAGTTGAGGGTATAACGTAAGCAATAAATCTCTGGCTTTGCTGCCCCAATCAATGGCCACAAACTCTGCCGCGTCTACTACATCACTGCCTTCACCAATTCGGTATAACCCTAACTGGTTCTCTAATAACACTTCACTTTTAACTTCTTCTGACTTTAGCGGTTCGGTTGAAAAAGCCAAATCGGTTACACGCTCGTGCAATTGACGGGACAAACCATCGAGAGAAAGTACTTCTGCTTTAACAGACCAATCAGGAAATGTGTTGTGAAGGTGACTTAAAGTGGTAGGCAACATTAATTCACTGGCTACCTGCGTTGCCCCGCACACCACATATTCAGAAGACTGAATTTGCAGTTCTTGCTTGGCTTCATTTAGTGTACTGCAAAGCTGGCGTGCATACGGCAACAGCTTCTCACCCGATTGGGTTAGCTGAATACTATTGCGCTGGCGTATGAAAAGCGTGGTATGAAAGTATTCTTCTAGCAACTTGATCCGCGCACTTACCGCAGATTGCGTTAGATAAAGATTTTCAGCTGCTTTGCCAAAATGTCGGGTTTTTGCAACTTCAATAAATGTGGTGAGAAAGCGTATATCCATGCTTCTTACAAAACCGATAAATAAGTGATTGTAAACTGTCACAGATAATACGGCATGTAAACACAAAAGCACAGCAACGCACTGCTATTAAAGCAGTGCGTTGTATTTATTTTCAACTAAGAAGCGTATTAACTGCCTTCGTGCATTAAACGGCGCTGTTTTTCTCGACGTTGTAAGTCACGATTCTGTTTATTCTTTACGCTTTGGTGGCGCTTAGTGCCCACCTTCTTGGTGTGAAAGTCTTCCTCTTCTACCGAGTCCAATTCTTCACTTTGGTAACGATAGTCTTTACTCATGTCTATCTCTAGGTTATTGCCACTTCGTCATTATTATCTTGGCACCAAAAATAGAAAACGAATTTTTATCATCGTTGCGACAATAATTTTTTGTAGTGGGTTTGGGTCATGTAATTCGCTTCGTTGCCTCAATCCTCCTAGACCTGAGCGCTTTTTCATTGTCACATCTCGAAAACCATAAAACCAATTAATTATCAATCACTTAAAGGGATTAAAAAGAAGCGATATTTGCAAAACCACGCTTTTCACACCCTATAAATTTGTACATTTTTGCGCGTTATATTTTCCAACAAAATTTTTTATTGAGAAGAAAAAAATGTTTTGTTTTATGTTCTGATTCTTTTGTCTTAAAAGTTCGCTTGAAGACAACTCAATGCTGGGTACAACCATGAAAAATTTATCAATTCGCGTTTCTCAAAAACCTTTTATAGACAGACAAAAATTTCCTTATGGCTTTCGAAAATCTGGCGACTTCAGTATTGGTGAAGCAGATATACTAACCGGTTATGGAAAGACCCTACTGGCACTAGAATGCGGGGAGCTATCACCAGAGACAGATGATGAGCGTCATTTTCTAGACTTTATTAGTGGTAAAGTGGAAGCTGAAAACGCTCTAGAGCGCACTTGGGCCAAGTACGTACGCTTATCTCGAGGCAAGAAACACTTCTACACATTGCATAGCAGCGCTGCGAGTAACCAATCGGATTACGATGAAGATTACAGCGATGAAGCATTCGATGTAGCCTAATTTTGCATTCGACCTACTAACAACCAGCCCGGAGCAAATCGGGCTGGTTGCCTATATTTGTGATATTTCCCTCGCTATTCTTCTGTTTGTTGATCCATATCTAGATTGTGCCCGAACAAATCTTTGCATATTTGTAATGTTCAAACAGATGGTTCTATATTAATAACTTAGCATTGTGAAATTGCTATTTTACGCAAACCACGCTGTTGGAAAATAGTAGAACAATATCTAATGAATTACCCAAGCCTGAAGGCAAAGGAGGCGCAGCGATGATGGTGTCATATAAACAGATTAAACATTTTTCAATTCATGCTACCGATAAGGACATAGGCGGCGTACGAGATATACTTTTCGACGATAAAGATTTCGTTGTTAGATACGTAGTTGCCGATACGAATACGTGGCTTCCCCTTAGCAGGAAAGTGGTGATCTCACCTATCTCGGTGACCCGTGTTGATCAGGAAGAAGAAACCGTTGACGTTTCCATGACGGCAGACACGCTTAAAAACAGCCCATCAATTGACGAGCACAAACCAGTTTCAAGAGAGTTCGAAGAAACGCTGTTTCGTTACTTTGGTTATGGCTATTACTGGATTGGCCCTGGCGCGTGGGGCGATTTCGCTCACCCAAATGAACTAGCCGATCCTGAGCTAGCAGCCATGGGTAAAGAAGAGTTAGATAATAAACCTGAGAATCACTTAAGAGCTTGTGGCGAGGTTAGTGGCTACGAAGTGGCAACCCAAGACGACAACGTTGGGCATATTAGCGATTTTGTGTTTGATACTGATGGCTGGAAAATTCAGTTGTTAGTGGTAGATACAAACAACTGGTTACCGGGTGGTAAAAAGCTGGCGGTACTGCCCTCAGACATCAAAAGTATCGATTGGTCTTCTCATAATGTCTCGGTCAACCTCACCCACGAGGGATTGATGGCTAGACCGGAAGTTGACCTTGATAAGTTGGGTGATATTGCATACGTAGAGGCGTTGATAGCGAATGCGAAGCTTGTCTAGCTAAGTCGAGTAGCATTTGAGCAAGAGCGATTAACTGCCTTTGAGTAAGTTAGATTTACGTCAACTAAGGTTAATCGTTCTGAGCGCAAAAAAACTTGTGGAGCAGACCAATGGTTTGCTTCACTCTTTCGTCGGCTAGTCGATAGTAAATGGTTTGTCCGTCCCGGCGTGTGGCCACCATCTTAGATTCTCTTAATAGGGCCAAATGTTGTGAAATCACAGGCTGAGAAACGTCTACATGGTCTAACATTTGGGTTACAGATAGCTCTTTGTCCACTAAAGAGCATAAAACCATTAAACGGGTTTTATTCGCCAACTGCTTTAGATAAAGCTCAGCTTCCATTGTATATTGAGCCATTTCGCTCGTATCTACAGATAGATTATCAACGGCTAGATTATCAGTCATAACAACTCACTTTTAAATTTACGTAGACGAGCTACCAACCCGCCTTCTTATACTAAAGTATACTACTATAGCGGCGAACGCCAAAACTCAATGTCATTTTTTTATAAAATATATAATGAAAATACGTGCTAGAAAACATAGCAATTTCCTTATATAGTAAACTCATCATTATTTTTCAAGGTGTTTTAATGTTAATTGATATCACTACTAGACTCGCTAATATCCCTTTCCCGCTGCGTTGTATTACGGCTAAAGAAGCGATGCAGGAAATATCTTCTAATCATGGTTTATTACTTGATGTTCGTGAGCCCGCCGAGGCTGCATCTAGCCCTGTAGAAGCCGCATTAAATATTCCTCGTGGCGTGCTCGAAATGAAAGTTATCGAAAAATGTAAAGATGCTAAGTTTCCAATCTATATTCATTGCGCCTCGGGCATTCGCGCTAAATTGGCAGCCGAACAGCTAATGAACATGGGGTATGACAATGTGAGCGTGGTAACCTGTTCAATAGGCGATATTAAGCAAGCCACCGACGTATAAGCGCTGACAGCCTCTGGCCGCTTGTGGTATAACCGCTCTATACAGTGACAGAATAATCAATTAGAGCTCGCGATGTTAAAATCTACGTTAGAACAATGGCGCATGTTTAAAGCTGTGGTAGATGCTGGAGGCTTCAATCAAGCTGCCGCATTGGTTCACAAAAGCCAGTCTAGTGTGCATCACGCGGTTCAAAAATTAGAAAATGCCATTGGCGTTGTGTTGTTCGAAAACAGTGGACGCAAGGTAAAACTGTCTCCTCAAGGGGAGTTGATGTATCGTCGAGCAGCGTTCGTTTTAAATGAAGCTCAAAAGTTAGAGGCGGTAGCGGCTAGTTTACAAGCGGGAACTGAAACTCTTCTTCGTATCGCCGTTGATATTATTTTTCCATCAGACTTACTCTATAACGTACTGAGCAAAGTGTCTGAAGAATTCCCGCTGCTACGTATCGAAATTGAAGAAACCGTATTAAGCGGGGCAAACTCCCTACTTGATAGTGGTAATGTCGATATCGCGATTTCACCTTTCCCCTACCCCGGCGGATTCAGTGAAGATTTATGCGAGATAGACTTTGCCGCGGTGGCACATGTCGATCATCCTCTGCACGCACTTGACCGCGCGTTAACGTTAGAAGATCTAAAGTCGCATCGTCAAATAGTAGTAAGAGATTCATCGGCTGAACGTAAAGTTGATGCAGGTTGGCTTGGCGCCGAGCAGCGCTGGACGGTGAGCCATATTAGAACCTCGGTAGATATGATTTCTCAAGGGCTTGGGTTTGCTTGGCTCCCTATCGCTATCATTAAAAAAGAACTAGAAGAAGGGCTGTTGCTTCCGCTTCCTATTGATAGCAACAGTGGATTGCGTCGCGCTATGCTTTATCTCACATTTGAAGATGGTGACGGCCTTGGGCCCGCAGCAAGAAGCTTTATCGGTGAACTTAGATATCAATCGATGCAGCTTCCCTCTGCTGATGGCATGCTTGATCAATGCATAGAGTCTCTGCATCGATAGCATAAGCTGTGGCAGTTTAATTAAAGCAGAGTGTTATAGCTAAGCTGTAGTTAACGCAAAGCCTAAAAAGCAAGAACTCGGGTATCTAACGAATATCTAATTTGCCCGATATTAAGTTTAGCCAGCGCTTAGTTTACCCAATGCTTAAGTTACCCAATCCCTAATGCTATCTGTTGGCCGCCATACAAGAAACCAAATAGAGCAATGGATAGCCCAAAGAGTGCTACAGCGCCGTCATCCGTTGCCATACCTATAGCCATAATCAATACCGCAAACGCCGGTATTAACCCCATAAAGGGTACTAATTCTAGTGGCACCATCAACAATCCACACGCCGCACAGCTAAGCGCAATCAATGAGCGAAACACAGGCTGGCGCATAAAAAACCACCGTGGCATTAAGAATCGGTCACATCGCACCGCCACAGGTTTCATTTTATTAACCAAAAATTCAATTCGATCAGCGTCCATTTCAATTTTCATAATGGTAGCAGGAAGCCACGGATGACGGCGACCGAGTAAAATTTGCATTGCGATAAGTAAAATTGTCACACCGGTTATGGTAGGTACACCAGGAATGGCACCTATGGGGGTTGCTGCAATAAACGCAGGCAAAGCCAACATAGGTCCAAACCCCCTCTTTTCCATGGCATTCCAGAACTCGGAAAACGCCATGACGTCGGTGGTGTTTTTGGGCTGCATCTTGCCCAACAACTCATAAAGTGTCATTGACCTTGCGCCAGTTTCCTCAAACATTTTTATTCCCTATTTATGGCTTAAGGCTTATGCCTAATTTCCATTGAAACCTATGCGTCTTGGGTGATAGCGAAGCGCAATACGCTTTGGGTATTCCATCAAAAATTAAATTAATTCAGTAGTATCACCGTACATAACGCTTATATTTTGCGCTGACCCGTAAGTAAAAATCTGAGATAAATTTTTCAGAAAAATACGCACAAGCGCTGAATTTTTGCGTTCGGTTACAAAGCTACTATGAGATTAATAATGCGATAACTGTGCCACTGAAGTGGGTCAGCGTTCAAATTTGCGCTTTTCTGGTAGCAATCGGCACAATATGTGCTTTATCAGCTAAAGATATGTCAGTGTGTGGATTATATTTAGCTAGCCCTCTTTTACATGATGCGAGGATCGCATCTTGAGGTCAGCCCCAAGATATTGCTGCCTTATTCAACCAAAGTTGAGTATGAATGCGACAACGTCTACGTTTGAATGTAATAATGCACAAATAATTATAAAATCTGGTCAACTTACCCACCCAATGTGCTGAGACAAGCTATCAGGAAGTGGTTGGTCAATAAAAAAGGGATATTCAAGTGTTAACTGTTTTGCTTGTAGATGATGATGCCGAGTTTACCGAGGTGGCCTGCACTATTATTGAGTTTCTCGGTCACGAAGTCCTAACTGCTGCCACATTAGGTGAAGCGAGAGACTGGTTAAAGAAAGAAACCTTTGATCATATATTACTTGACTTCATGTTGCCTGATGGCAGCGGTGCACACTTGTTCGATGAACTTAACGCACTTCCCAAACGTCCACGCATTACCCTTATTACCGGACACCCATCGGTAAAGGGTGTCATTAAAGGTTTATGCGGCCCCAATATTGATTACCTTGTTAAGCCTATTCAACGTGAAGACATTGAAGCAGTATTAACGGGGAAACCTAAAGTTGCTGAAGATACCAGCGAAAAAATCGAAAAGCATTTCGACTTGCTTATTGGCGAATCTGCGCCAATGAGAGAACTCTACAAATTAATTGAAAGAGTAAGCAGAACAAGCGCGAACGTTATGCTACTTGGCGAAAGTGGTGTAGGTAAAGAGGTAGTTGCAGCCGCCATTCACCGCGCTTCACAAAGTGAAGGCCCTTACGTAGTGACTAACTGTGGTGCCTTTTCAAAAGAATTGATTGGTAGTGAATTATTTGGCCACGAGAAAGGCGCATTTACAGGCGCTGTTGGCCGTAAAGAAGGTGTTTTCGAACAAGCTGAGGGCGGATGTTTGTTCTTAGATGAAATCACTGAAATGCCTATCGACATGCAGCCAAACTTACTGCGCGTATTGGAAAACAAAGTGGTTATCCGTGTTGGCGGTACTAAAACTATTCCGGTTAACTGCCGCGTAGTGTCAGCGACCAACCGAACCATGGAAGAAATAGCACAAAGCAAAGTGCTGCGTGAAGATATCTATTTCAGACTTGCGGTGTTTCCAATCACCATACCCACTTTGCGCGAACGCAAAGAAGATATTCCTTTATTAGCAAAAACCTTTATTGAAGAGTTTAATAAAGATAATGGCTCTAAATTTAGTTGGCAAGAAAGTCAGCTAAACACATTACAAGCCTACGATTGGCCAGGTAATGTTCGTGAATTACGCCACTTTGTTCATCGTGCTGCCATTATGAGCGACCCGACAAAACAGGTCATAGAGCTTCCTAAAACGATTGAATCGCCTTTTGCTAAAAAACAAAGCACAGCACCAGCACTTCAAGCAGGACGTACTATTGAAGATGTTGAAAAAGAACTTATTTATGCCACGCTTGAGAAGGTTAATGGGAATAAAACCATGGCCGCTGACATGCTGGGCATAAGTACCAAGACCCTATACAACCGACTTCACGCGTATGGCGATTTGGTCAAAGAAGACTAGTAAAGCAGGACAAAAGTTATGACTGAAGATGAGTTTGCCCGATTGAGCACCTATGTACACGATGCACGCAAACCGCTGAATCGCATTTCGATGCAAGCTGAATTGGTAAAAATGGCGCTTAATGGTGAAGTTCCCGCCCAAAAAGCGATGGCAGCATTGGATAAAATAATTTCCAGTGCTAAAGACTGCAGTGACTCCCTTTCTGAAATGACTTCAGATTTTGGCGACACATTATTGGATTGATGTAATGCTAAACAAAGTTTTGTCTTCGCTATACAGCTGGGTAATCATGGTGGTATTCGTGATTGCTATTATCACTGCGAATTCATTTTATGTAGTGCAAACCCTTGATGACTTATCGGCCCTAGAAGCGCGCTTGTTTACCACCAGTCGCGTAATAAGTGCGGTAAACAAGCTGCACGTGGCCGTTTTGCGCGCCGAATCAGGGCAACGTGGTTTCCTTCTTACTGAAGATGAAGCTTATCTGGAGGAGTACACACAAACACTGAATAACTTCACTGCCCTTGCTGATGAAGTTGAAGTGAGTGCTTTGGCGTCTGATTTGCCGGAACAATCAGAGCGGATAGAAAAGCTACTCGCCCTTACTCGCGTTAAAATTAACGGTATGGTGCGAATTGTAGAGCTAGTAAGAGTAGGTGATATAGAGCAAGCCTTCACGTTGCTTGAAAGTGACAGAGGTCTAGATTTATACAACGACTTCGAAAATATGTTCGAGCGCATCGATTCCTCTGAAAGGGATATTCAAGGTACGCACTTAGCCAGTTTAATGAAGCTAAGACGTGACTCAGTGAATACTTTATTAATTTCTTCAGGTACCACCCTGTTTCTTATTATCTCGATTTTCTTGTTGTTAAAAGCCAACATTCGAGAAAATGAAAAACACAAAGATACGCTTGTAGATGTTAATGAAGACCTAGAGCATAAAATTTCAGAACGAACCCAAGAATTACGTATTTATTCAGATGAGTTAGCCCGCAGTAACCGAGAACTCGAGGATTTTGCTTTTGTAGCGTCTCACGATCTGCAAGAGCCACTTCGGAAAATTCGCGCCTTTGGTAATCGATTAGACTCGGGCTATAAAGATGTAATGGACGAACGTGGGCAAGACTTTCTCGCCCGTATGCTTAATGCGGCAGAGCGTATGTCTATGTTGATATCTGATCTTTTGTCTTTTTCTCGCGTGTCTACACGGGGTAAAGATTTTGAACAGGTAAACGTTAGTGAGGTTATCGATGGCGTGTTAGGCGACTTAGAAATAGCTATTGAAGAAAAAGGCGCCAAAGTGATTGTGCAGGACATTCCGACTATTCGCGCAGACAAATCACAAATTGATCAGCTGTTTCTAAACTTGCTGTCTAACGCGCTAAAATTTCAAACCGCCGACAAAGAACCCCTTATTGAAATTACGGCGATACCACCAAGTGAAGCTGATATGAAAGACATATTGTTAGCTGACGAGTATGACTGGATTAAAATCCAAATCTCAGACAACGGTATTGGCTTTGAACAAAGTTTTGCAGAAAAGATTTTTGCCCCGTTCCAACGCTTGCACGGACGAAGCGAATACAAAGGAACAGGGATTGGCCTAGCGGTATGCCGACGCATTGTTGAACGACACAATGGTCAAATTTCGGCAAAAAGCTCGCCAGGTGAAGGCGCAACCTTTACTATCCTTCTGCCAACAAACAGCGAGCCTTTTGGCTCTCTAAATAATAATGGAGATACCACACATGACGCGTAAACAAACCCAACCAATTAATATCCTTATGGCAGATGACGATGAGGACGATCGTCTATTAACCGTGGACGCACTGAAAGAAAGCCGTGTGTTAAACAACTTATTTTGTGTTGAAGATGGCGTGGAATTACTTGAATTTTTACGTCATGAAGGCAAATACACAGATGCCAGCAAATTCCCCCGCCCTAGCTTAATTCTGTTAGACCTTAACATGCCACGTAAAGACGGCAGAGAAGCGCTGCAAGAATTGAAAACTGACCCTAAACTACGTGGGATCCCAGTAGTCATTCTTACTACCTCCAAAGAAGAAGAAGACATGCTTCGCGGATACGATTTAGGCTGTGCTTCCTATATCACCAAACCTGTGAATTTCGAGGGACTTGTCGAGCTTATGCGCGCGCTAGGTCGCTACTGGATTGAGTTTGTAGAATTGCCCCACGATTAATCGCCCTTTTCATCCGATTTAACGTGTTATGAGTCAATATTGATGGGCTCAATAAAGTGTTACTCAAGTTGTACGGCGCTAATTATTAGGGCCGTAATGTTTTAAAGTGCTGGGTATTCAGCGCTAAGTTTTACGGCTAAATGTTTTATGGAGCGCACAGTGACCGAAGTTATCCGGGTTTTACTGATTGAAGATGACGAAGATGATTATTTCCTAACATCGGATTATTTACTTCAATGTGAAGAACCCCGTTTCCAGCTTACCTGGGTAACCAACAGTGCTGACGCCATAGACGCGTTACAGCGTCGAAATTTCGACTTGTGCTTACTCGATTATTTGCTAGGTGCTGAAAATGCAGTAGATGTGTTGGAAGTACTAAAATCGAATCAGTTCAACCTTCCTGTTGTTATTCTAACTGGTCAGTCAGACTCTCAAGTTGACGAATTGGTAATGCGAGCAGGTGCAGCCGATTACCTACAAAAAACAGAAATTGAGTCGCCACGTTTCATGCGAACCATTCGTTACGCCATGGTTCGACGAGAGATAGAAAACGAACGATTAGAAAGACATAAAGTTGAACAGCAAAATAAAGCGAAAGATAAGTTTTTGGCCCACTTAGGTCACGAACTTCGCACCCCGCTTACGTCTATTCTAGGTTATACAGAACTACTATTAGACGACAAAGGTAATGATCCTCTCGCGCAAGAGCTTTCTATTATTCATTCCAACGGAAAACATTTACTAAGCCTGTTAAATGATTTGTTGGACATGTCTCGCATTATGGCAGACAAACTTGAGCTTAATATCAAAGAGGTACATTTAAGCCCTTTCCTCACTGATATTCACTCATTGATGCGATTGGCCGCCAAAGATAAAGATCTTATTTTCGACGTTATTGCAGAAACCAAGATTCCAGAAGTGGTTAAAACTGACCCTACCCGTTTGCGCCAGGTGTTAATCAACTTAGTCAGCAATGCCGTAAAATTTACCGATACCGGAAAAATTACCGTCACAGTAGAGATTCGTCCACCCGCGCCTGGCAAAACGAATGAGCGATTACACTTTATTGTTGAAGATACTGGTATTGGCATGCCACCAGATAAGCTAGATAAAATTTTTCAACCTTTCGAACAAATCGAAGATATTATGCGCGCGAACCATGGCGGAGCTGGATTAGGTTTAGCGATAAGCCGTGAGCTTGTCACTAAGCTAGGTGGTAGCATTAGTGTTGATTCCGTGTTTGGCAAAGGCAGTCGATTTTCATTTTCCATCGACCCTGGTGATATTAGTGAGCAAAGTCGCGCTCATCTTACGCTTAAGCCACCTAGCAAAACAGAATCGAACAATTTGGATTTACAAGTCACCGGCAAAGTACTAATTGTTGATGATATCCGCGAGATTCGCCGTTTAACTGGTCATTTAGTCAGTCAATGTCACGCTACTGTAGCTTATGCTGAAAACGGGGTTAAAGCGTTAGAGGCAGTACTACAAGCCGAAGAAGATAACGACCCTTTTCATTTAGTTTTGATGGATATTCATATGCCTGTAATGAATGGCATTGAAGCGCTTCATGCAATTAGGCGACACAAGAGCAACGTACCTGTTGTGGCCGTCACAGCCGCTAGCCGTAAAGGATTAAAACAGTCTTTAATGGATGACGGATTTAATAATGTTATTGGTAAACCTATTGAGCGAGCAGCGCTTACTGAAGTGCTCGACCAATATTTGGTGCGCTCTCAAGGACCAGCCGTGTCGAAAATAGAAACCGTTAAAACAGTCACCCAATGCACTCAACCTCAACCAACCTCAAAGAAAGTATTAGTAATAGAAGACGATGAGGATGCGGCTGAGTTATTGCAATTATTTTTGGTTCATCAAGGGCATGATGTTATTACGGCAAATACGGGCGCGGATGCTATCGAGCGTATGAACGAAGTAGTATTTGACCATGTATTGATGGATTTAACGCTTCCTGATTACCATGGATATGACCTAGCCGCCGAGTTGAATCAAATTCAACCCAAAGCGAAACTGGTTATTGTGAGTGGCAACGAGCCGGATAAAGATACTATGAAGCATTTAGGCGTGAGTCAGTCACTTCTAAAGCCTGTTAGTAAAGAAGATTTAATTAGTGTGGTGTCTTAAAAAAACACATCACATGAATCAGTTAGCTACTACAAGTAGCTAACTTTCCCTCCGCGTTATTTGTTAGATGCTCACCGATTACGAAATTATTACACGGCCTACCTTGCAACTCTTACGTTAAATTCAACTTAAGAATAACCCTTAAAACTCACCAAGAAATAAAAGACATATAAAACAAGAGCTTAAATATTTTTCCATGTTGGTATAAGCGTTGCAACTCTCTATGTGCAATCTAGCAAACTTAAGGAGAGTACTATGGCAACACAAACTACTACGCCAAAAACAGCGAAAGTGAATAGCGTAACCGAGCCTAGTCACCCAGTCACGGATCAGTTAAAAGAAACACTTCATTCGTCAGTTGATAAACTGGCTGATAGTGCGGCCGTAGCTGAGGACAACATTCGTAACACGGCAAGCCGTTCTGCGGACAATATGTCTGAACGAAAACGTTTAGCTGAGCAAAAATGGCAAGCCTCTGGTGTACGTAAGTATGCTATCGAGAACCCATTAGCAACTGCTGGTATGGCCTTCGCAGCAGGTATGTTAGTTACTTCACTATTTCGCAAGAAATAAAGCATGCAGCCTTTACCAGATTTTCGTAGTGCCACATACACGCTGAGCAGCGAAAATCCGTTTCGTCTGACTTCTCCGAGAAGTCAGGCGACATTTCGCATTCACCAGCAACGTATAAACGGCGCTTCATCCGAGTCGTCTAACGACATTCCCCCAGACATTGCTTTTGAAGAGGCGCTTTCTTCTTTTAAAGCGCTTTTCACGCAGAAAAAATATCAAGGTTATGCCTTAATCGACTTGGTTAACGCTGAACTTCAACTCATTACCAAATCTATTTTTGTCAGCATATTTGGCGCACTTACCGCATTTGCGTTAGGAGGTTTTTGCTGGATTTTGCTCAATTCATGTATTGGGTTAGCGATGCACCATGCTGGCATGCCGGCATTACTTATTATGGTTATATTGTTACTGGTTAACAGTGTATTGAGTGTTATCGCATTTATGCATGCGCAAAGTGCATTCCGCTTTATCAATATAAAGCGGCTTAGTACGTTAATGCAGTCTTTAACCAAATAGCAGCAAACTAATTACGGGATTGCCGTCCGTCTGTGTAAAACTAAGGAGCACTTATCATGAATATTTTTCTGAAAAAGAACTTGGAGGACATTAGGCAGTGCCAGCATAATTACCTAGCCCAAAAACATCACGCTGAAGAATCACTTGAAGAGGCAAAGCGAGACTGTCGACTGCTAATGGGCAAACCTGAAGTATTATTGGGTATTGTTGCTGCAGGGGCTTACAAGGGCATAAAAACTGACGCCCCCAAGAGCAAAAGAAATCAAGCTATTATGACCTTTGTGCGCACCACCGCACTTTCGTTCCTAAAATAATAGTCACTACAATTAATACTAGGAATTACCATGCGCCTACCAACAAAAATGAAAATAGCGGCTTTAGCATGCAGTTTATTTGTTACCGCTTGCACCACCACCCCTATCGCCTCACCAACACCTTATAAATCAGCAGTCACTAAAGAAGGTTACGGGTACTCTAGCGTTCAACTAACCGACAATGAATATCGAGTATTATTTAAAGCAACAGATCGCACACCTGCGGATGTTATTCAGCAATTTGCTCTGCGCAGAGCCGCTGAACTTGCTAAAAAACACAATTATGAATGGTTGGCTATTGTCAAAACCGATGTTGATAAAAAGCCCGTCATGGCCAGGGCAGTAACCCACAATACCGATGAGTCCCAACCGTTTGCCACCAATCAGCAATGCACTATGTCAGGATGTACCGAGGTGGCACAGCCTGTGCCGGGTCAGGGGCAAAATACGGTGACGCAGACACAGATAAACGATGTCTACTTCTCTATTCTTGTAAGAATGAGCAGTACCCAAGGTAGTTTAGGGAAAAACGTGATGTCTGTTCAGGAAATTTTGGCAAATCAGGCTGACAACGCGAAATAAGCGTTTCAGCTAACAAATATTGTGTAGTTAAACGACCGCCATCCGGCGGTCGTTCTATTGTCAACATGCATTACTATTTATTACTTTTTTCGGAGTCTAAATGTAATGTATTAGCACGTTCGACCCAATCCAGATCTTTCGTTTGTTCATCTAACGTCGCATTGGCATCTTCTAAGAAAACTTTACAGAAATATTCTACTGACTGAAATCGTTCTCGGTACTGTTGCAATTGCACTTCCATTTCATACATAGCATTTGAAAATTCTGAGTTGGATTTCGACAACTCATAATCACACTTAAGATACGCACATAAAACATCAGCCGCCTTAGCAAGTCGCACGTGAATGTCATCTTTATCTTGTTCTATTAAAGGCTGGTAACGCTTCTGTAGCGGCTCAGGCAAGGTTTGTATCAGCATAGCCTCAAACCTGCGCTCGAGCTTCTTAATAGCAGCAGTAGTTTCAGGGTCGTGATATTTCACAGGGCTTGGAATATCACTCATACCCGCAATTTCGCTACCTTCATGAAATATAGCCATAGCAGCAACTCGGTCAGGGTCGACATCTTCGTTAAACACATCCGCGGCTATTGCGCCTAGCATATGCGCTACCATAGAGGCTTCGTAGATGTGTGTAGACAACATCTCCTCTTGAAACTGTGCCATTAAAGGCCATCGTTTCACATTTCTTGCCCGTTGCATTAAACCTATAAATGCGGAGTGAGTTTTTGCCATTTCGCGCCCTTTAGTATAACGAGAGTTAAAAAGTGATAGTAGCATCTGCAAATCGTGAATGCTTCTTTGCTTCCTACCTGCCTTAGCTATGTAAAAAGTGCAAATGCTCTGTAAACCTTGTTTATCCCACAAAGAAATTACTAGCCTAAAGTAGCACAAATAAAAAATAAAACTTATTAAATCATAAACTTAACATTTAGGCACAGAGTTCGCATTAGTATCTATGTCAGTAACGGAGCAAAAAGAGGATTTAGCTATGTTAGGTTGGGCAATTACTTTTTTCATTATCGCCATTATTGCAGCAGTTTTTGGTTTTGGCGGCATCGCAGGTGCAGCAACAGGTATCGCACAATTTTTATTTTTTGTGTTCATCGCCTTACTAGTCATTTCACTAGTCGCGAATGCCTTACGCGGTCGGTCACCACGAGCATAAATTTATTACGCTTTTAGATATTTTTAAATTTTTAAGATACTTTTAGGAAACAGGAGAACGGACATGATCTCACAGAAATCATTATTAAAACTTTTAGCAGCTGGTACATTCGCACTAACACTTGCCGCATGCGGCGATAACAACGCAGAAGATGCAGGCGAAGAGCTAGACGAAATTGTAACAGATGCAGGCAACGCAGTAGAAGATGCTTGTGAAGATGTTAAAGAAGGCGCAAACGCCGAAGATAAAGATTGTTAATTCACGCTTTATCATGAAAAAAGCTGATGGACTTTGTCCATCAGCTTTTTTTTATACTTCTTCCCCGCCAAGCTCTCGCGCTAAATCGTCTAACTCTGATAACGTTCTATCAAACTCAGCTACCGCGTAACGGTAAGATACCAACACGTGACGATCACTGCGTCCAAACTTCACGACAAGTGAATCAACATCCATATGTTTAACCGTGTTGATAAAACGATATGCCGTCATCTCACTGGCAAAACCAAATTCAACTTGGCTTTTCATTTTAAGCAACCACCTCTGGATTGTTATCCAATACATTCACTACTCGTTCAAGTAAATGCGTTTCTTGGTCATCAACTTTCCCATGCGCAATCCAATCTTCCAACAACTGCGCAGGAGATAGGCTCTCGCCTTTCTCAAGTTTCGCCGTCATCATGGTTAGCTGTACATTGGTTCGCATACTGTTATCGCTCTGGGGGCTGGGTATATCAGTAGCGGCTTCCAACGCAACGGTTAGCCAATGACGACTTTGTTGCACAGGTGTAGGTTTAGACAGCGCAGACTTCCAACGCTTTCCTAGCAGGTCAGCGTCATCATCACTGATACTAGTAAAGTCGCCTGCCCGCAAACTTTCACTTAACACTGAAATAACCGATTGAGCCCGCTGTTGTACTTTACGAACGTGGCGCTGCTGAGCGCGTGTTTGCTGCTGCTTTTGAATACCGGTTATTTTCTTATCGAGTTTTGCACGCATTGCACCAGGCAAATCTTTCGCACGTGTTTCAATATCCTGAATTGAAGTAGCAATCGCCGATTCATCAGATTCCGAGTCAATAGCATTTAATTGAGTAAAAAGGGTATTAAAGGTTTCATTAAATGCAGATGACTGTGCCTTACGCTGCTCTTTTAAGCGTCCAAACAATGCATCATTTGCTAGGCGGAACTCACGCCACAATCGGCTTTCATCACGCTTACCGGCATGGCCTATGGCTTTCCAATCGTGTTGCAACTGCTGCGCTGTTTCAGTGGCACTAGCAATATCCTCTTGTGCTGACAGCGCTGATGCTTTAGCAACGAGTTCCTGCTTCGCTTTTTTATTCATCCCATGCCACTGGTTCACTTTCGTTTGCAGCGGGCTAATGGTTTTATTCCAACGTTGCTTTAACGACTCGTAATCACGCTTTTCAACTTGGCCACATTCGTGCCATTGTTTAACGGTTCTATCTAACACTTTAGCTAACACCGCTTCGTCTTGTGACAAATCGATGGCGGCAACTTGCTCAATTAATGCCTGACGAGCTTTAAGCGCTTTCTCACGCTCGGCATCTAATGCTGCGTAATGTTCGCGACACGGTTGAAATGCAAGTTCTAATGCCGCATCGAAAGCACGCTGTAGCGTGTCATCGTCGCTGCCAGCGCCTAACGAAAGCCACTGCTGTCGTAAATAACGAATAGCTTCACCGCGCTGTTTAATATCTTCAACAGGGGTTGCCGCTAATGCCTGCGCTTCTTCTACCAGCGCAGGTTTTCTAGGCGCCGCGATATAATCTTGCCAGCCTTCAAGGTGAGCAATATCTTCAGCGGTTTTCTCAAAACGCTTAGCCAATTGTTTTTTCACATTCTCAGGCACAGATTCGAAGCTTGCAGATAGCTTTTCAAACTTGGTAATAGCCGCGCGGTATTTACCTTGGGCAATCAAGTTATCAACCACACTGATTTGTTTTCTACACTGGCGAAGCGCGTGGTCTACCTCTGCTTTTTTAGCTTGTTTTTTCTGACTGAAAACACGGGAAGCTGCATGCCAGCGCTTATTAAGGGCGCTTGGTACTGCAATGAGTTCATTGCGTAAATCGTGATACTTTTCACTTAAGGCTTTAAATTCAGCCTCAATCGATTCTGGCGCTTTCTGGCTAACGTTGCTGTCTTTATCGGCTTTGGCTTGACCGACTTTGGCTTGAACAGCTTCGCCTTCAACAGAGGCTCTTTCAGTTGCATCAGTGCTTGCAGCTTCTAACACGTCAGTCGTTTGTTCTGTTTCGCCTTTTTCTTTAGCGTCTTGGGCACTTGTTGCTGGTTCAGTAGGCGTACCTGCCGCCTGCTGCTCAGACTCTTCTGCAAAAGACTCTTCTGCAAGGGATTCTTCTGCAAGAGATTCTACTTGAGACAAACAAATCAGAAGTTTTTGACCGTACTGCTGCTGCATCGAAAAGGCTTCTAAACTGTTGTTTAATGCCGCTATGCCAGCACGAACTTCGTCTAGCAGTTTGTTGCTGCCACCTAATGAAGCCATGTGTTCTGCGCTTACTTCTAACGCGCGTACCGATTCATTAACCACCGCTACATCAGCAAGGGTAGCCTCGCATAAACGCTCACCATAAAGCCAATTAACTTGCGTGGTGGCATGCGATAAGTGCTGCTTGCAAAGGGCTTCTATCTCAGCTTTTTCTTTTGCCGCTTTTTGCGCTTCCCATTCAGGTCGAATACGCGATAAGTGACGTGTTACTTTTTCGCTAATACGGGCGAACTTAGCGTCTACAGCGGTCTTTTCTTCTGTACTTAATATCGATGCATCTAACATTAAGTCGTTATATTCAGCTAACAATTCAGCTTGGCGCTTATCAATATCTTCAACGTCTGATTTATCTACCAGCGCTTGGTACTTAGACAAACATAAAGTAACACGTCGCATTAACTCAATAGGCTTTTCAGCTTGCGCTTTTAATTGCTGAAGCTTTGCAACGATAGCGCCGTAAATAGCATTATCTCGGCATTTCTTTTCCAGCTTTTGTAGCACACTACTATCTTCAATTGTGGCTAAAATAGCCTGTTGCAGTGCGTTATCTGCATGTTGAAGAAAAATGGTTTGAGTAAAAGCAGGCTTATCGACTTTGTGAAGCAATGTCATTACTAAGCTTTGGTCTGCCAACAACTTTGCGTCATTAACCAACACGGTCTGAATTAATTCACCATTGGCACTTTCGCGCAAGAATGAAGCTTTTTCATTCGCGTTTATATTGACATCACCCTGCCCCATCAATGCGGCTTCAACGGTGCGTTCAGCAATTTTTTTCACTTTCGCATGTTGCGCGCTTTGTGACATTTTAAGCCACAATACAAAAGTATTTAATTTGCTTAGGGCTGCAAGGCTGACATCAGCATTGGCATCGTTAAATGCCAATTCGTGTAAAATTGTTTTGTCTGTAGGCTTTTCCGGCGACAGGTTTTGAATGGCTTCCAGTCTTTTTTCGGGATTCTGACTGGTGTGAGAAGGAGCAAAGAACCGACTAAATATCATCCTGTTTAAACCGCGCTATAGTGTTGTTATCATCTTCTTGCTTGGAAAGTGCACGTTTAAAATCTGATTTACTTTTATGCACTATTTCGCCGCTTTCATTTACCGTCATATGTTCCGACGATTTCTCAATTTTTGCTTGATACAGCATAACTGCTTGCATACAGCTGGCTTTCTGATCTTCACTTAACGGTGTTCCATCAAGCCATTTACCGGTTTCCACCGATTGACGCAGGCGTTCGTACACCTCTGGCGTCATACTATTTAGTAATACTTCTATATTCATGAACGGAATCGTTTAATAAGTACAATTCTTACGCGGTTGACAAGATACCACACGAAGCCTGCAATACTGGCTACAATAGCGAGATTATGTTGCAAGTCGCCGGGTCTTGTTCCGCCCCAATACATAAAACCGAATCCCGCCACAAATATAATCATGGCAATAAGCGATTGATTTTGAATGCTCTGTAACTTTTTGAATTTTTGTAGATTTTTCTTACGTTCAATATCTTCTGAGGAAGCATCGCCTATTTTGAAATCACAATGCGGGCATATTTTTGCTTTGTCAGACGTCTTTTTATTGCACGATGGGCAGTCAACGAGTGCCATAGTTTGCTCCTGTAGGAATGATGCGGAAATAACCAGGTAGCATTGGTTTTAGAGGTGAGTATTTTACGTATTGAAATGCGTATTGCAAAGCCTATTCAAAGGCAGATGAGCATTAATATAATTTAATTGAAATTGTGGTGTGAAAGCCAAATTTAAAAGGCTACCACGTTGGCTTGCACACCACATTCACACTAACGATTATTTTTTGTGTCTAGACCAGTAATCATTAACGGTTTCTTTCATTTCTTTACTGAGCAGCACAATACCAAATAGGTTAGGTAAAGTCATTACTACAATGGCCACTGCCGACAGTGCCCATACCAATGTGGTATCAGAAAAGGCTGCCCATACAAAGCCAGCTACGTAAATAACACGATATGGCATTACCGAGCGGGGGCCGAGCAAGTAAGTCATCGCCCTGTCACCGTAATACGACCACGCAATCGCGGTTGAGAACGCAAACAGCATAAGCCCAATAGACACTATGTATTGGCCGAAGTTACCGAAATATCCGCGTGTAAAGGCAATGGTCGTTAGTGCAGCAGAGTGCACCAATGATTTACCGCTTACTTCTAGGTTGTCTCGTACGGGTTTACCCTCTTCGATTTTAAGCGTACCGGTAAACAAGTCTTCGCTACCAATGTTGTATTTAACATCTTCAGCAACTGAGCGTGAATTTAACAAGGTGAAGCCATCGCTAACCGCAGTGCCGTTTACTACCGTGATGCTACCTGTGTACGCTTTTATCTCGTTACCTTCTACATCGTTCAGGTAACCGTAAAGTTTATCGACATCGGCCTGATCGCTGTCATCATATTGGCCTTGAACGAAGAACATGTCTGAACGGTCGAATACGTTTTCATGCTTCTCCTTCCATACACCAGAAGACAAGATAACCAAACCAGTCACCGTACAGATAATGATAGTATCGATGAAAGGTTCAAGTAGCGACACCATACCTTCAGACGCTGGCTCTTTGGTTTTCGCCGCAGCATGAGCAATTGGCGCAGAACCTTGACCCGCTTCGTTCGAGAACAAACCACGGTTCACACCACGGTTAAAAGCATACGCAAGTGACGCCCCTAAGAAGCCCCCCGCAGCTGCTGACCCTGTGAACGCATCTTTGATTACTGACGTGAATGACGGAATAATATTTTCGATGTTGGCAAAAATTACCGCTAACGCACCAATAAGGTAAATAACCGCCATTACCGGCACGACTCGCGCAGTAAAGGCAGCAATGCGTTGAATACCACCAAGGATAACAAGCGCAAGTAAAATACCTAGCACGCTACCTACTGCCCAAGGCTCAAAACCAAACGTGGCTTCGATACTTTGCGCAATACCGTTACTCTGCGGCAAGTTACCTGTTCCGAATGAACTCACTACAGTGGCAATAGCAAACGCCACCGCTAACCATTTCATGTTTAAGCGTCTGTCCATGTAGTACATGGGACCACCCGCCATGGTGCCATCTTCGGTTTTCACACGGTATTTGTGAGAAAGGGTTACCTCAACGAATTTCGTAGTCATACCTAAAAAGGCAGTTACCCACATCCAGAACAAAGCGGCGGGACCACCTAAGAATATGGCGAACGCCACACCACTGATATTACCGGTACCAACCGTACCTGATAACGCGGTAGTCAGTGCGCGGAAATGGGTGGTATCACCTGGATCGCTCTCTTTGTCGAACTTCCCAGTTACCACTTGCCATGCGTGTTTGAAAAAACGAATTTGAGGAAATTTAAGGTAGATAGTGAAGAACAAACCTACACCTAGCAATACGTAAGGAAACCACCCTGCGCCGCCTAAAAAACCATCCAGTATGACGAGAAAACTATATAACCCTTCCAAGGTATCACCCCTTTATTATCTTGTTGTTATGATTTCTATTATTGTATTTATTAATAAAGCCCCGTTGAAAAGGGGCTTTTTTGTGATGCTAATTTAACGTATTAACCATTTAACTTCTTTACTACGGCATTTACGGCAATAAGTAAATCCTCGCCAAGCTGTCTGCTGCGCTGAACAGACCAGCCATAAATTTCATCTGGTACATCTGCGTTGTCCTTAAACGGCATTTCAACGGTGTAAGACATGCAGTTAAACTTCTCACCTACTGCATTGGCTGCCACGGTTAGGTTCCCCTCACCTGGCGCGTCTTTGTCGTATCCAAATTCGTCTTGGAACTCTGGCGTTGCATTTAACAATGCATCTTTAAAGGTGTCCTCTAACGCTTTGATTTCGTCAGAGTAACTTGGGTTACCTTCACAGCCTGCCACAAAATTGTACGGCAATGCTTCATCACCGTGCAAATCGACAAACATATTTACGCCAATTTTTTCCATTGCGTCCATCACATAAAGCACTTCGGGGCTTTTATCTGCACTAGGCGTTGCCCACTCACGGTTTAAATTGGTGCCTACCGCGTTGGTACGTAAATGACCGCGTGCGCTACCATCAGGATTCATGTTAGGGACGACGTAGAACACAGCGTTATCCAGCAATTGTCGCGCCAGTCCGTCTTGCTCATCAAGCAAACGGTAAATGAGCCCTTCTGCACACCACTCGGCCATGGTTTCACCTGGATGCTGTCTGGCGGTAACCCACACTTTTTTCTTATTCGGTGTCTCTTCACCAATCACTAGCATAGACATATCGCGACCATCTAGGGTTAAACCTAGAAAGCGATGTTCACATAGCAATGACATCTGCGCATCGTGCACTAGGTCAAGATGCCTTTCGTAGCTATAAGGGATGAAGTAAGCAAAATAAACGCTAGGCTGTTCGAGGGTAAGTGAGAATGTGAGGTTATCGCCGTCAAACTCGCTGGGAATACGAAACCAGGTTTGGCGATCGTATGACGCAAGCACATTGTAGCCTTTCCAACCATCTGGATAAGCTGACTTTGCCAGGTCAGTAATAGTCATTGTATGGGTAACAAACGACTCGCCAACTAAGCGAAAGTGAAACCATTGAGCAAATTCAGATTGATTATCTTTAGGTATAGCAAGACGAATGTCTTCAGGTGATTGTGCGCTTAGCACCTCAATATTACCGCTGTCGAATAGACTAGAAATATGCATAAACTGTCGTTTCCCTCTTTATTTGAGCGGTAATTTAGCATAGTCAGCAACACAAATACCATGTGCCAATGCGCTATTTATGCCACTTGAAGGCACGGTTTTGTTTACACAAATAAAAAACCGACCCTAGGTGGTCGGTTTTTTATTCAAATTGAATATTAAAGCGGCAATGTTGGGAAGCTTTGTCCTGCCATATCACGGATAACACGCATTACCTGACAGCTATAACCAAACTCATTGTCGTACCAAACATAAAGCGTAAGGCGTTTATCGGCTACAATCGTCGCCTGGGAATCGACCACTGACGCTGCTCGAGAGCCCACTAAGTCGGTAGACACAATCTCTTTACTGGCCGTGTAATCAATTTGGTGTTGCAAGGTAGAAAAGAGTGCAGCATCCCGTAAGAATTCATTCACTGCTACTCTATCTGTGCCTTTCGTTAAGTTAAGGTTCAAAATAGCCAATGATACATTCGGCGTAGGCACCCGAATAGCGTTACCGGTTAGCTTGCCAGCAAGCTTAGGGTAAGCTTTCGATACCGCTTTCGCTGCACCCGTTTCGGTAATAACCATATTAAGCGGCGCACTGCGACCACGTCTGTCACCCTTGTGATAGTTATCAATGAGGTTTTGATCATTGGTGTATGAATGCACGGTTTCAACATGACCGTCTTCAATGCCGTATTCTTCATCCAACGCTTTAAGCACAGGCGTAATCGCATTGGTAGTACAACTTGCTGCTGAAAGAATGGTATCGTCTGGCGTAATCTCTTCATGGTTAACCCCATGAACGATGTTTTTAATATCGCCTTTACCTGGTGCCGTTAGTACGGTTTTAGACGCACCTTTCGCTTTAAGGTGTAAACCTAAACCATCGCGGTCACGCCAAATACCGGTATTATCAACAATAATCGCGTTGTCGATACCGTATTGTGTGTAATCAACCTCGTCTGGACTGTTTGCGTAAATCACTTGAATAAATGAGCCATTTGCTTTTAATGCATTACGTTCATGATCAATAGAGATACTGCCATTAAATGGCCCGTGCACTGAGTCGCGGCGAAGCAAGCTAGCACGTTTTTCTAAATCGCCATCGCGCCCGCCACGCACCACAATGGCACGTAGACGTAGTTTGTTGTTTTTACCTTGGCGTTCTATTAGCAAACGCGCTAATAAACGACCTATACGACCAAAGCCATAAAGTACAACGTCTTGAGGCTTCTGATCGTCCTCTTTATCAATAACGTCGCCTAACTTCTCACTTAAAAATGCATTTAAGTCGTCGTTGTCTACCGCCGAACCGTAATTAAAGTCGAAGGCCAATTTACCAATATCAATTTGAGCAGGGGCAATCTGCATTTCGCTTAGCGCGAGTAAAATTGGGAAACTCTCCCGAAGTCGCAATTTTACTCCCTCGTGCAAGCGTACTTTGCGATGCGCTTTTATCACATCAGTCGCACTGGCATTTAATAAAGAGCGGCCATAAACTGAAATTTCTACTGCGCTATTTCGGTATAGTTTACCGATAAGGGGCAACATCATTTCCGCGTATTCCTGACGCTCTTGCCAGCTGCTTTGTAATTCCTGCTCAAACTGTTGGTTCATGTTTTTGCCTTTATCGACGTAAATTAACGGTATGTGACACGTCAGTTTTTTAATATTTTAGGGTACACTAGGTGAAGATTTCGTCTGACGGTGACGAGCAGTATCTTAAAGAAACAAACAAGGATGACCAAATTGTTGATAAATTTCATGAAATCACAAAATTCGCCAGTTCTAGGCACTTTATTTAGTAATTTTCCAACAGGTTATAAAAATGTTATTGCCACGCTATCGTTGACCGTCATGTTGTCTGGATGTAGCGATTGGTTCGAACCGACTATTAGTGAAATTTGCGAAACCCACAGTGAGATGTGTTTAGATTTGAGCCTAGATGCACGTTGTCGTCATGAACGTGCTGATATTATAAGGTTGAGATACAACCACCAAGCAGACACCTCAGAAGCATTCAAATACCCATTATTATTAGCATTTGAAGATTACTTAGTGTGTGTGGAAGAAGTTCAGCATATTGAACACGTGAAACGTAAAGGCAAAGAAGCCACCCGCCTTAAGGGAGTAATGACTGCTCAACGCGAACTTGCTCGATTAGCCCGTGAAACGAAACGTTCCCTCGACCCTTACCTTTCTTACTACCATTGGTCTCGTCACAATGATAAAGAGGCATTTCACCGGTTTGAGCGCTATGCCGCGAGTAACAAAGTTAAAGATCCAGAATTGCTCATCTCTTTGGCCTCGGCGCAAATTAAAACCGATCCTGAGCGCACTATCGATACCTTGTATAAAGCGCTAAGCCTATACAAGGATGCAGATGATATAGACAGTGCGGTTTACCTCTCATTGGTGTCGTTAGGCATGGATAAAGAAAACTACAGAATGGCTTATGTATGGCTAGGCGTAAGTGAATACTTTGACGAAAAAATCCCCTCAGCTAGACGGGAATCAATCGGTCAAAAGTTTAATTTACCGATTGATATTTTAGACAGCGTAGTGAGTGAAATAGTCTCTGCTCTTGATAATAGCCAGTTCGATGCAAGTGCACTTAAGCTAAATAGGCTGTGATAATGAAAATGAATTACATTTTTTTCGTATAAAATAAGTGTTAAAAAAAGAAAAAATCCGCCAAATAGAGGCGGATTTTTTTATTTCTAACATCAAGGCAATCACAACTGTATATTTTTTGTTCGACTGTTTACCTTGTGAAAATCACTTACTCAATGTATTCGCTACGGCGCTTATGCCTAGCCTTTTACCACAACATCACCATTGCCTTTAAACGTCAGTGAAATTGAATTTACACAATAGCGCTGCCCGCTTGGCTCTGGCCCGTCTGGAAACACATGCCCTAAATGGGAATCACATTGTTTACAGAAAATCTCTACGCGATGCATACCATGGGTATTATCGTCTCGATAGCCAACGTTATCGTTTTCAAGTTGTTGAAAGAAAGAGGGCCAACCACAACCAGCATCAAACTTGGTTTGTGATGAAAACAAATCAGCACCACAGCACTTACAAACATAGGTTCCTTCCCGGGCTTCATCTAACAATGCCCCAGTAAAAGGTCGCTCTGTCCCGGCATTGCGGCACACTCGGTATTCTTCTTCAGACAGCGTTTCTTGCCATTTTTGCTCAGACATAGTTTCTCCTAAAATTTAACCCTCAAAAAGAAAAAAGGTGCGCCAATAGAACCTGGCACACCTTTCAATTTGGTACAGGGACCGTGTTAGCGCTTTATAGAAGTTTGCGGACGTTGGGGATCACTCCATTCTAAGTGATACTTTTTACCCGCAGGCTTATCTACACGTTGGTATGTATGGGCACCGAAAAAGTCTCGTTGACCTTGTAGCAAGTTAGCCGGTAATACTGCAGTGCGGTATGAATCATAATAGCTTAACGATGACATCATAGCGGGGCACGGCACACCAGCAATAGTGGCTTGCGCAATTGACTGACGCCAATCAGATTGGAACTCAGAAATTTGATTGGCAAAGAAAGGGTCCATCAGCAAGTTCGACAACTCTTCGTTGTTTTCGTATGCCTTAGAGATAGACTGCAAGAACACCGCGCGGATAATACAGCCTGCACGCCAAATCTTGGCAATTTCACCAAACTCTAACTGCCAACCGTGTTCTTTGGCAGCAATAGCCATTAGCTGGAAGCCTTGCGCATAAGCACAAATTTTAGAGCAGTATAACGCTTGCTCTAGTTTATTAATGATGTCTTCTTTTTGCTCATCAGAATGAACAACAGGTTCAGGGCCACTAAGCACCTTACTTGCTGCCACACGCTCATCTTTCAAACTAGAAATGCTGCGCGCAAAAACGGCAGACGTAATGGTTTGAGCTGGGCTACCCACTTGCAATGCACTTACCGCAGTCCAAAGGCCAGTGCCTTTTTGCCCTGCTCTATCAAGAATTACGTCAACAAGAGGCTGCTGGGTATCAGGGTCGAGTTGGTCTAGCACTTCAGCGCTAATTTCCATCAGGTAGCTATTTAGCTTACCTTCATTCCAGCGTCTAAATACGGCTGCAATGTCAGAAGGCGACATTTGCAATGCTTCGCGCATCACATGATAGGTTTCACAAATTAGCTGCATATCGGCGTATTCAATACCGTTATGCACCATTTTCACATAATGGCCTGCGCCAACTGGGCCAATATAGGTAGCACAAGGTTCACCTTCTAATATAGGTTTACCTGGCACGAAACTCTCGAGAGGTTTACCCGTTTCTGGGTCTACCTTCGCGGCAATTGCTTTAAGTACAGGTTCAATACGGGTCCACGCATAAGGGTTACCTGATGGCATTAATGATGGCCCAAAGCGTGCCCCTACTTCACCACCAGAAACAGCAGTAGAAAAGAAGATAAACTTGCCTTTGTATTGCTCTTCGCGAGCAACGGAGTCTGTCCACAAGCTATTGCCAGTATCAACCACGATATCGTCGGCATGAATACCCGCATCAATAAGATGATTGCACACGTGGTCGACAGGGTCGCCAGCTGGAACAGAAAGAATAATAAGATGAGGGGCTTTTAGTTTGCTAAGTAATTCGGTGTAAGAGCTACAACCTTCTACGCGAGGTTCAGCGTTGGCATCTCGCTCACTGGCGTCTTTTGCAAGAATCGCATCAACCTTGTGCTGATCTAAATCGAAACATGCTACTCGATAACCATGGTCTACCAAGTTCATTGTAAGGTTATTACCCATTACGCCTAAACCGATAAAACCAATATCACACGCTGTTGTGGCGTGCTTACTTCCACCTTCATTTTGCATAGAAAAACCCTCACATTCAGATGGGAGAGCATAATACCACCTGTACCAATAAAGAACAGCATACCGTGCCGATATCCGTTCGGTATGCTATTTTTTTCGTCAGAGGTAAAGCTTACGAGGTAAATTCGTTAAAACTAAACAAGGTAAGAGACTTACCCGCTTGTAAAAAGACCTTTTGAATACAGATTTTAGGTTGCTCGCTAAGTGAGGCGTAACGAGTATCTAAATGCAACGTCCACCCTCCTTTCGGTGACAAACTTGGCAAATTAAATCTCACGTCGTTGTCACTGGCGTTTACACACATAAACCAATGTTCTGGGGTTTGCTCACCCACCGCGCACCCTCTGATTTCGACACCAAAAGCTTTGTTGTGTGCCGCGTTCCAATCTTCAGACGCTTTATCGGTGCCATCAGGTTTGAACCAATTAATTTGGCTGACATTTTTGGATAACGAGTAAGGGTCATCCTCTAGTTTTATCTCGCTTAACAAGGTAGAGCCTTGTTTTAGGCGAATAACATACTGACAAAAACTAAGGAAATCTTGTTGACGCTTGTTCATTTCCCATTGCGTCCAACTAATTGGATTATCCTGGCAATAGGCGTTGTTGTTACCGTTTTGCGTACGACTTAGCTCGTCGCCACCTAAAATATGCGGCGTGCCTTGCGAGAAAATAAGTGTGGCGAATAAATTCCGCTTTTGCCGCTCACGTAGCGCTAATATGTTTTTATCTTGGGTTTCACCTTCAGCGCCATAGTTAGCCGATAAGTTATGCCCGTGGCCATCTCGATTTTCTTCCAAGTTAGCCAAATTATGCCTATCGGCATAACTCACTAAATCATGCAGCGTAAAACCATCGTGATAGGTAATGTTATTTACCGATGTGGAAATATGACGGTAGCCTTTATGAAATAAATCGCGAGACCCCATAAAGCGAGTAGCAAAATCGGCTGCTAAACCTTCATCACCGCGCCAAAATGCCCGCGCCGTGTCTCGGTACTTATCATTCACTTCAAGCCAAGGCGTAGGGAAGTTACCCACCTGATAACCACCAAGCCCAATGTCCCAAGGCTCGGCCAGTAATACAGTTTGCTTTAAAACCGGGTCTTGTCCGATGGCACGAATTAGCCCCGCATATTTGTTGTAGGCTTGAGGCTCGCGCCCTAGGGTAACCGCCAAGTCAAAACGAAAGCCATCTACCCCGATAGTGGTTGCCCAGAAACGCATGGCGTCTAAAATGAGGGTCATCATGTAAGGATGAGAAGTGTGTACTGTATTACCGCAGCCAGAGTGATTCGAATAAACCAACTCTCCCCGCTTAGTTTGCTCTAACAAATACGCTTGGTAGGGGCAGAAACCTTTATACGACAAAATAGGGCCGCCTTTACCGCCCTCTGCCGTGTGGTTGTAAACTACATCGACAATCACCTCAAGCCCCGCTTTATGGTATTCATCAACCATATGCTTAATTTCGGCCAACGCATCTTTGCTGGCATAGCGAGGTTCAGGTGCGAAAAAGTTAACGGGGTTGTAGCCCCAGTAGTTCGTTAACCCTTTTTCCGTAATGTAAGGCTCTGGCATAAACGAACACATTGGCATGAACTGAACCGTGGTTATGCCCAGTGCTTTTAAGTGGGCAATAACCGCAGGATGGCTTGCCCCAAGGTATTTGCCTCTGTGTTCTTTTGGCACATCGGGGTGTAACTTTGTTAACCCTTTTACATGCGCTTCATAAACAATACGTTTGTGTTTTGGGATATCTACCTTGCGAATAGCACTTTCAGGGTAATCGGCGTCAGCCACCACCACGCACTTTGGCACCATAAATTGCGAGTCGAATTTATATTGCCTTGCATCCCAATGAATGGGTCTACTGAGTTTTTTCGCATAAGGGTCGATAAGTAGTTTATCGGTAGGCACGCCGTGAAGTTGCCCTTCCCCACGCTCTACACGGTAACCATATAAATGGCCTGCTTTTACATTGGGAAAGAAGCCATGCCAAATATCACCGCTTTTTTCAGGCAGCAATATTTCTTCCATAGGCTCTTCGGTATCGTTGTGAAAGAGACATAACGCCACCGCTTTCGCATCTGGCGCATAAACAGCGAAATTGCACCCATCATCATACGGCGTAGCACCTAATGGAAACGCTTCACCCAATAAAACATGGCTTGTCTCTGTGACGTTCTGTTTCGCGTCCAACGTAATTCCTATTTCGTAATGTAAAATACGGTAGATAATGGGGGTAAATTAATACTAACTGAGTGGTCTCGGTTATTCCATGCTATCGGAGTAGGCGTTACATGGCCGTCCACAGGATAATCGCTACCCCAAAATACCTGACTATCTGTATTTAGTGCAAGCGCCAACTCACCTGCCCCATCTACACCTACGCGGTAATGTTCTCTAGGAATAGGCGTAAAGTTACAAATCACATATACTTTTTGCTTACCATCTAAAGACGTGCGCACAAAAGACACCACACTTTGGTCTGCATTTTCATGGTCAATCCATGCAAAACCATTATGACTGTGATCTTGTTCGTACATGGCAGGGGTGTGGGTATAAAACTGATTCAAGGCCTTATACAAGCTTTGGATACCCTTGTGCTTTTTATGCTCAAGAAGGTGCCAATCTAAACTGGTGTCATGGTTCCATTCTTTACTTTGTGCAAATTCATTGCCCATGAAGCTTAATTTCTTACCTGGGTGACCAAACATAAAGCCAGCATAACAACGCAAGTTAGCCGCCTGCTGCCATTCGTCTCCGGGCATTTTGTGTAATAAGCTACCTTTACCGTGTACCACTTCATCGTGAGATATTGGCAGAACAAAGTTTTCGTCAAACGCGTAAACCATGCTGAAAGTAATTTCGCCATGGTGATAATTACGGTAGGCAGGATCTTTAGCAATATAGGTTAAAGAATCGTGCATCCACCCCATATTCCATTTAAAGCCAAAACCTAATCCGCCTTCAAACACCGGTCGTGACACTCCCGGAAAAGAAGTCGACTCTTCGGCGATAGTCATTGCATCAGGGTAGTGCTTATACACTTCTTCATTCATCCAACGCAGCAGGCTGATAGCTTCGTAATTCTCGTTTCCACCGTCGACATTCGGTATCCACTCGCCTTCATTGCGGGAGTAGTCGAGATAAAGCATAGAGGCAACAGCGTCTACTCTTAATCCATCTACATGGAACTTGTCTAACCAGAATAATGCATTGGCGACGAGAAACTGGCGAACGGTTTGTTTACCAAAATCATAGATGCATGAATTCCAATCAGGATGCCAACCGCGTCTTGGATCTTCATATTCATAAACATGGCTGCCATCAAAGCGAGCAAGACCATGGCCGTCTTCTGGGAAGTGTGCAGGTACCCAATCAATAATTACCCCTAATTCAGCTTGGTGGCATTTATCGACAAAGTATTTAAAGGCATCTGGGTTACCAAAACGGCTGGTTGGCGCAAACATGCCAACCGGCTGATATCCCCACGACCCATCAAACGGAAACTCTGAAACGGGTAATAGCTCAAGGTGGGTATAGCCCATCTCTTTTGCGTAAGGAATGAGGTCTTCGGCCAATTCTTCGTAAGTTAAATAACGCTGGCCACTGTCTGCACCAGGGCGTTTCCACGAGCCTAGGTGCACTTCGTAAATACTCATGGGGTTCGCGTATTTATTTTGTTTACGAGATGCAAGCCATGCATCGTCGTTCCATTGATACTTATCGTGGTTAAATATCTTTGATGCGTGAGAAGGATACTGCTCTGCGCTAAACCCTAGTGGGTCGGTTTTGTGCGGTAATTCATGTCCATGAGCATCTTTAATTTGGTATTTGTAGCGTTCGCCTTCGCCTAAGTTTGGAACCACTAATACCCAATACCCCAGTGAGGTTTTTTCCATAGGGTGTAAGCGCCCGTCCCATTGGTTGAAGTCACCGATTAATGAAACTGACGAGGCGTTTGGTGCGTAAACGCAAAAACGGGTGGCAGCGAGTGCTTCGCCTTCATCAGGCGTAACGGTAATAAGCTGTGCACCGGCTTGGTGATACAAATTCTCTGGTTTGCTGTCGATGTAATGTACAGCATGATAAGCATTTTCAGCGAATTGATAAGGGTCACAATAGGTATAGCTATCCGCTTTAGTGGTGATAGTCACCGAGTAAACCTGCGCGCTTTGGGCCTTTGTGATTTCACCTTCAAATAAACCAGCTTCGTTGAGCGGTTTCAGCATAACCTTTGGCAATGCGGTATCTGGCCAACTTATTTCGATGGATGAAGCGTCTGGACGCCATACTCGAATCTTAGTTTTACTTCCTGTTTCAATTGGCCCAAGAACGGAAAACGGCTGAGAACATGTTGCATGTTCTAATTGCTGCGCTATCTGTTTTATCCGCGTTACCTGCATCTGCTACTCCTATTAAAAACCCGCAAGAAAACGCGGGTTTACTGCCCTAATATTAGGCAAAGGCGTGCGTATTTGCACGCCAACATATTCATTTTTAAAAAATGAAAACTATAACTTAAGCACCGGCTTGTTTACGTGCTTGCGTTAATTGAGCTGCCAACTCTGTTATATCATGAGTCTCGAAAATAGCCTCAATATTCTTGGTCAGCTTTCTACGCCAGTTAGGGTACTCGTTGAAAGTACCTGGAATATTCACTGGCTTGTCCATTTGTAACCAATCTTCTAACTGTAAGCTTAATAAAGCACTTGAGCCGCCAGCCATATGCACTTGCATACCTTTACTAAGTTCCGCTGTCATGCCAGTAGCGTTAACATCTCTACCCACATTATCTGCTACCGAGTGATGGCCATGTAGCGAGTCTAATATAGACTGTTTATTCGCGTGACGGTCGGTATAAAGGGTTTGCAGAATTTCCTCTGTAGGGTAAAGGCCAATGTCTTTACCTAGCGCCAAATCTAAACAGTGCCAGTAGCCAATAAGTGTAGGCATGTCGTGCGTGGTAAGCGTAGACATAGACTGCACAGGGTAATGGCTTGGCGAGAAGAAACCACCGTCTTCTGCTTGCTCAAAGAAGAAAACTCGGTATGAGTACACACCATTGTCTGCCAACTTACTGCGAATTTCTTCAGGCACGGTGCCTAAATCTTCGCCGATAACTAAGCTTTGGTTACGATGACTTTCAAGGGCTAAGATACCCAACAAATCATCAACCGGGTAATATACATAACCGCCCTCTTTCGCATCATCACCTTTCACTACCCACCACAAACGTAGCAGAGCCATTACGTGGTCAATACGAAGCGAGCCTGACGACGCCATATTGGCTGAAAATAAGTCGATGATAGGTTGGTAAGCTTGTTCATAAAGCTTGCGAGGATCCATTGGAGGAAGACCCCAGTTTTGCCCCAACGGCCCTAAGATATCAGGCGGAGCTCCTACGCTTGCATCAGTGCAGTATAAATCTTTGTTGCCCCAAATTTCAGCGCTACCTTCACTTACTCCTACAGCAAGATCTCGATATAAACCAATTGTCATACCACAGTCAGTGGCTTTGCTGCTTGCCGCTTCTAGCTGTTGCGCCGCTATCCATTGCAAGAATAGGTAGAATTTAACTTCGCTAGCATTGGCTTTTTTAAATTTCGCGACGGCGGGGTTATGGTAATCTTTGTATTCTTCAGGGAATACAGGCCATCCCCAACAGTCTTTTCCTTTCGCTTTAAGGTGAGATTGAAGCGCATCGTATACCGCTAGCATATCTAAGCTTTCACCGCCTTCGGCAACAAACGCTTTGAATGCTTTATTTTGCTTGGTATTTTTACGAAGATGGCGAGCATCGTAAACATCAAACACCGCTTTAAGCGCTGCCAATTTAATATGCGCGACAGCCTCATAGTCTACGTGTTCTGTTTCACGGGCATGGGTCAGCGTGTTTTGGAACGCTTCAGCATTCACAACGGCCTGAACACTTTCGTCATCAAAACCTTCAATAGCAGAAGCATCAATGTACAAGTAGTTTAGCCAGCGGCGAGAACTAGGACCATAGGGAGAACACGCGTCTGGATTGGCAGGATAAAGTGCATGAATAGGATTAAGCCCGATGAAATCTGCCCCTACGCCAGCTGCTTTTTCAATTAGCGTTGCAAGGTCGGTGAAATCCCCTATTCCCCAGTTTTTCTCACTACGCACACAATAAAGCTGCACGCTCAATCCCCAAATCTTTTTGCCAGCCGCAATAGGCTCTGGGGTATAGCAGGCTTTTGGTGCAACAATAATGCGAGACTCTGCAAACTGATCATCGTCCGCACTTAACGCTATGGTGTGATAACCAAGCGGTAAGTTAAGTGGCAACGACACTACATACTCATGGAACTCCACCTCGTCGATGTGCGCCATGGTCGTCATTTCTTGGTCTACCGGTGTAAACGTATGTTTTTCAATTTTTCCGTTTTCACAGTGAACTGTAATCACATGCTCATCGTTTACAAGCTCTATAGGTAGGCGCACAACGATAACAATAGCTTCATCGCTACGAACCACTTGAACAGGGTTCAAAGGAGATAACCATACTGAGCTAATGTCGTCTATAATTTGCGACTGAATCTTTTCTTCACTGGCGGTGTCATAACCCAGCACGTTAAGTAATTTTGCCTTACTTGACTCTGCGATGGTTGCTGGTTTGCCCCATGCGTCGACGTATTGAGTCTCTATTCCACGCATTTCAACCAGTTGTTGCAGAAGATCTTGTGTCATCGTAACTTGTTCCTGTATTCCTGTGAGAGGCACGCTTGATTTGCACTAAGCAAATTTGCTTATACGTACAAAATATTAACATTATTCTAGAAACAGTCGCGCTATGAAAACTGAATACGATTGCATAAGCTGTTGTTCGTAATTTTCCAACAGTTTAGCGTTTTTGTTTTGCCAATTATGGCATTTTGATCCATACTTTACGTAATTTATTTTCATATTCAAAAATAATCGAGGTACGTCATGACAATTCGCATCGGTATTAACGGTTTTGGTCGCATTGGTCGCTTAGTAATGCGTGCGGCTGCTGCCCGTGAAGACATCGAAGTAGTTGCTATTAACGACTTATTAGATACAGATTACATTGCCTACTTATTAAAATACGATTCAACGCACGGTTTATTCGACGGTGAAGTTAAAGTAGACAACAACGACTTAGTTGTAAATGGTAAAACTATTCGCATCACCTCTGAAAGAGATCCTTCAGACCTTAAATGGAATGAAGTAGATGTAGACGTGGTAGTTGAGTCAACGGGTCTGTTCTTAACAAAAGAAACTGCCGCTAAGCACATCGAAGCGGGTGCGAAGAAAGTGGTTATGTCTGCACCTTCTAAAGATGATACCCCTATGTTCGTTATGGGTGTTAACGATGAAAGCTACGCAGGCGAAACTATTGTTTCAAATGCATCGTGCACAACTAACTGTCTAGCGCCTCTTGCTAAAGTACTTAACGATAAGTTCGGTATTGTAGACGGCCTAATGACAACAGTTCACGCAACGACAGCTACACAGAAAACGGTTGACGGTCCTTCTATGAAAGACTGGCGCGGTGGTCGTGGCGCTGGCCAAAACATCATTCCATCGTCTACTGGCGCAGCTAAAGCTGTAGGTAAAGTTATTCCTGCGCTTAACGGCAAATTAACGGGTATGGCTTTCCGCGTTCCTACGCCAAACGTTTCAGTGGTTGACCTTACTGTTAACCTAGCTACACCAACTAGCTACGACGCTATTTGTGCGGCTATGAAAGAAGCGTCTGAAGGCGAGCTTAAAGGTATCATGAGCTACACTGAAGACGCAGTAGTATCAAATGACTTTATCGGCAACGCTAATACGTCAATTTTTGATGCAACAGCGGGTATTGCACTTACCGACACATTCGTAAAAGTTATCTCTTGGTACGACAACGAATGGGGCTATTCAAACAAAGTTCTAGACTTGGTTGCTCACATTTCTAAGTAATCAAGTTTATCAATAACGGCAACTCGGTTGCTCAGTTATTGAAGACATTGTTAATAGACTGAAAAAAAGGTGCGAATACTATTCGCACCTTTTTTGTTTTCATAGCACAATAAGCCATTATTAAATGGGAATGCGAGACCTTGTGGAAATCTCGACAACGGTACAATCAACACGTTGCTTCATGGAGGATTTATGTCAACAGAATCATTGCAAGTAAGCGAATCAAACGGATTGACGTTTTTAGAGGTAGATAACCACCTCGGGTCAGCAAAAATCAGTTTATTTGGCGGACATGTTTTATCTTTTATTCCAAAAAAAGATGGGCAAGAACGCTTATGGGTCAGCCCCCATGCCTACCTTAACGGTGAACGCCCTATACGCGGTGGAATACCTGTGTGTTGGCCATGGTTTAGTGACGATCATGGCAAAGCGAAAGGTGAGCTGCCTGCCCATGGTTTTTTGCGTACACAAGTGTGGCAATTAACATCATCAAGCGAAGATGAAACTGGCACGCATATTACACTTACCCCTTCCTTCACGCGAGCGGAAGGCTTTGAACATGACTGTGCAGTTACCCTATCAATTACTGTAGGTGACGCCCTCACCGTATCGTTAATTACAGAAAACACAGGCGTAGTGCCTTTTACTTACAACTGCGCGTTACACAGTTACTTTCATGTTGATCATATTCAAGCGGTTCGCCTTGACGGTATAACCGGTGACTATAAAGATAAACTGGATGACTGGGCGATAAAACCCACACCTGAAAATTATACTTTTACCGGTGAAACCGACCGTATTCATATGAGCGCGGTAGAAAAGGCGTCTATTGTGGTAAACGATACCCCTTTTACCGATGTTGGCTCAAAAGGTCATGACTCGTTGGTGGTATGGAACCCATGGCAAGGCGCTGCGTCAATTTCTGATATGGATCCGTTTGGTTATAAACATATGGTGTGTGTAGAGTCGTCTATCACCCAAGGCAAGACACTACAGCCAAGTGAGTCTCATGCCATGGTGCAAACGATAACGCCTGTGTAATGCGCTAGCGAGCCGTTTAACGGCTTAAATAAAGTAATGCGCTAGCGAGCCGTTTAACGGCTTAAATAAAAAGCCCCGATAATAAATGACGTCATATCAGTCACCATTACCGGGGCTTTTTTATAATGTTTTTAATTAGCTGATGTTGGCACCCGCAACCGCTTCTTTAGCAAGTTGCGTAATACGATCCCAATCACCTGACTCAATCGCATCGTCTGGCGCTAACCAAGAACCACCAACACAAACCACATTCTTAAGGGCTAAGTAATCATTGTAGTTACCTGGGCCAATGCCGCCAGTTGGACAGAATGTAAATTCAGGGAATGGACCACTGATAGCTTTAATCGCTTTCACACCACCAGATGCTTCAGCTGGGAAGAATTTCATATGGGTGTAACCCGCGTCTTTCCCTTTCATCAGTTCAGACGTTGAAGAAATACCTGGGATAAGTGGAATTTCTGCTTCCATACCCGCTTTTAACAAATCAGCTGTCATACCAGGGCTAATTGCAAATTTGGCACCCGCTTCAATTACCGCTTTAAGCTGCTGTGCGTTTGTTACTGTCCCAGCACCAATAAGAGAATCAGGCACTTCATCAGCAATACGCTTGATTACGTCAATAGCAGCTGGTGTACGAAGGGTTACTTCCAATACTTTAATACCGCCGGCCATAAGCGCTTTTGCTAGAGGAACTGCCTTTTCCACATCGTTGATAACCAATACAGGTACAACAGGGCCAGCAGCAAAGATATCAGCTGGCGAATATTTCCATTTACTTGTCATAAATCAGCTCGCAGTATGTTGTTGAAGATAAGCAGCTGCACCTAATAAGCCGTGATCAGGCTCTGCTATCAAATAAGTAGGAATATCTTTCACATAGTGCTTCATCTGCCCTTTTGCTTCGAAACGGGCTCTAAAGTCACTATTTTGAATGAATTCAGGGAAACGGTTTGCTATACCACCGCCGATGAAAATGCCACCTGTTGTGGCCATATTTAACGCCAAATTACCGGCAAAGCTGCCCATAATTCTGCAGAACTGCGTTAACGTGGCAGCAGCAATATCACAGGTACCCGCTAATGCGGCTTCTGTAATTTGAGCAGGTTCAGCGAATGTAGCTTCTTTACCTGCATCTTGTGCTAGTGCGGTATAGATATTATGTAATCCCCTGCCAGACATCACTTCTTCAGCAGAAGCACGGCCGAAACTTTTTTGCAGGTGACGCCATACCACAACATCGGTTTCATCAACAGGAGAGAAGTCAACATGACCGCCCTCGCCGTCTAGGGTTTGCCACCCAGTAGAGGTCATCGTGATATGCTCTACACCCAAGCCAGTACCTGGACCAAATACCGCAATGTTACCACCGGCTTTTGCCGTGCCATCACCAATTTGAACAACTTGTGAGTCATTCAGAACCGGCAGTGAATGTGCCACCGCGGTAAAGTCGTTGATCACGAACAGTGAGTCTAACTTTAACTGCGAGCGTAGCGCGTTTTGCGAAAACGCCCAGCTATGGTTAGTCATCACGACTTGGTCGCCCAATACTGGGCAAGCAATACCAATACACCCTTCGGTGAATTGGTATTCAGGCATATCACTAAAATACTGTGAAATTGCCAAGTCGATACTGGCAAAATCATTACACATATATTTCTTTATATCGGTAACGCCTGTTTCGGTAACCCGAGCAACGCGAATGTTAGTGCCCCCTACATCGGCCACAAACTTCTGGCTCATAGCGCCTGCTCCTGGTTGTAGAACAACGAGCATGCACCTTCTTCAGCGCCAGTAAGGATGGCACGCATGCCGCCAAACATTTCACGGCCCATACCAATGTGGTGGTGACCAATATCAGCAGGTTTCGCTTCACGGGCTTCAAGGGTAGCTTCATCAACGTGCAAGGTTAATGCGCCTGTTTCTGTATTTAGCTCAATCAAATCACCCGCTTCAACTTTTGCAAGCAAGCCGCCTTTATAGGCTTCTGGGGTAACATGGATTGCTGCTGGTACTTTACCTGAGGCACCAGACATACGACCGTCAGTAACCAAGGCCACATTGAAGCCTTTGTCTTGCAACACGCCAAGAGGCGGTGTTAAGCGATGCAGTTCTGGCATACCAATAGCAGAAGGCCCTTGGAAACGAACGACAACAATGCAGTCTTTGTCTAGGTCACCCGCTTTAAATGCAGCGTCTAAGTCGAACTGATCTTCAAACACAACCGCTGGCGCTTTAATGGTGCAATGTGGGGTGCGAAGCGCTGATGTTTTAATTACACCGCGACCAAGGTTACCCTCTAGTACACTTAATCCGCCATCTGGTTTAAACGGTGCTTCTACCGTAGCAAGGACTTCTTTGTCTAACGACTCAGTAGGACCGTCACGCCATTCAAGTTCACCGTCTTTCAACATTGGCTCTTTGGTGTAGAAGTCTAGCCCTTCACCACAAATGGTATTAACGTCATTATGCAACAACCCAGCATCTAGCAATTGCTTGATAAGCAATGACATACCGCCAGCTGCAACAAAATGGTTAATGTCGGCAGAGCCGTTAGGGTATATACGAGTAATCAATGGCACAGCATTAGAAATATCTGAGAAATCATCCCAGTTAATGATGAAACCAGCTGAACGAGCAACGGCAATTAAGTGCATAGTGTGGTTTGTTGAACCACCTGTTGCTAGCAAGCCTACTAGGCCATTCACAATAGCTTTAGCGTCAACAATGTTACCGATTGGGCGGTATGTATCGCCTAAATCAGTAATACGTGTCGCTTGAATTGAAGCCGCTTTCGTTAGGGCATCACGAAGCTCTGTACCTGGGTTTACAAACGAAGATCCAGGTAAATGAAGGCCCATCATCTCAACCACTAACTGGTTAGAGTTTGCAGTACCGTAGAAAGTACATGTACCCGCAGAGTGATAAGACTGAGATTCAGCTTCAAGTAGCGCATCACGGCCTACTTTACCTTCTGCGTATTCCTGACGAACACGGGCTTTTTCTTTATTCGGTAAGCCTGAAGGCATAGGACCGGCTGGTACAAATACCGTTGGTAAGTGACCAAAGCTTAACGCACCCATTAATAATCCAGGTACGATTTTATCGCAAATACCTAGCATAAGGGTTGAGTCGAACATGTTGTGCGAAAGCGCAATAGCAGCACCTTGGGCAATGTTGTCACGGCTCATCAAGCTCAAATCCATACCGGTTTGACCCTGAGTAACACCGTCACACATAGCGGGAACACCGCCAGCAAACTGAGCCACACTGCCTACACTTTTAACTGCATCGCGAATAATCGCAGGATACGTTTCGTAAGGCTGGTGTGCAGAAAGCATGTCGTTGTAAGCAGATACAATCGCTACGTTTGCTTTTGTCATCGAGCGCAGATCAGATTTATCTTCTGTTCCACACGCTGCAAAACCGTGCGCTAGGTTTCCGCACGACAACACACCGCGGTGAGGACCTTGGCGGCGTGCGTGTTCAATTTTTTCTAAGTATGCCTTACGGCTGTCTTTGCTACGCTCTATTATACGCTGCGTAACTTCTGCAATTCTTGAATCCATCATTGTCTCCTATGGCGCCCACATCAAGGTTACCGGGGCTCTGTTTACCACGGCCGTGATGGGCTTTTGCGCTTCGGTAGCATTATCCAGTGCATCAAGCAGTACCTGCTTTTTCTTTTCACCGGTTAAATGCAGAAAAATATGTCGACTGTTTAGCAACGCCGGCAACGTAAGGGATATACGTTGATGGGGTGCAGTTGTAGGTTGTACAGCAATACATGTGCGACCACTGTTCATGCTCAAGCCATCATTGACTTGTTCAGAACAGGGGAATAGCGATGCGGTATGACCGTCTTCACCCATGCCTAAAATAAGCGCATCAAAAGGCTGGGACATACTTGCAATCGCTTTTTCAGCAGCATTTACGCCTTCACTAGCATCAGCAACATCGCTTTTTAATTCAACGAAATGCGCTGCACTGGCTTTATTTTGAATAAGATTCGCTTTAACTAAGCTGGTGTTACTGGCTTCATGACCTTCTTCCACCCAACGTTCATCAGCAAGGGTAATATCTACCTTGTCCCACTCTATGTCGGTTTCGCTCAACTGCTTAAAAAGTGCAAGAGGCGTTCTGCCGCCACTTACCACAAGCGAAGCACGCCCGCGGGTTTTAATACCAGTTTTAAGAATGCTAACCAAGTCTTCAGCAAAGGCTGAGGTAAGCGCATCGGGTGTATCAAATGAAAGGGTTGTTAAAGCCATATTATTTCTTCTTCCTTACCGTTTTGCTTTCGTACCAACTGCGATTCGCTCGTGCCAAAAGGCCAATTGAATCTACTGGTCCCCACGTGCCAGCCTGATAAGGCTCTGGTGGTTCATTAGACGATTTCCATGCTTCAAGAATTGAATCAACCCATGTCCAGGCTTGTTCAATTTCATCACGGCGAACGAACAGCGCCTGGTTGCCTAGCATGACTTCAAGAAGCAGCTTTTCGTAGGCATCAGGAATACGATCGTCGGCAAAGGCTTCAGAGAAGCTCAAGTTCAACTTAGATTTTTGTAAATCCATAGAGCCAGAGCTGGTTAAGCCCGGGACTTTGTTCATAACAGTAATTTCAACGCCTTCATCAGGCTGAAGTCGAATTACCAATTTGTTTGGCGGCAAGTTCTTAAAGCTATCGCCAAACAAGTTATGTGGCTGACGCTTGAAGTAGATAACCACTTCACTGACTTTCGACGGCATACGTTTACCCGTACGAAGGTAGAACGGAACACCCGCCCAGCGCCAGTTATCAATCTCTGCTTTAATTGCAATGAAGGTTTCCGTTCTACTTTGGGTGTTAGCACCCTCTTCTTCCAAGTAGCCTGGAACTTCTTCACCTTTCACAAAACCTGCGGTGTACTGACCACGAACCGTGCTATCGCTAATGTTCGATGAATTAATCGGGCGCAGTGCTTTAAGTACTTTAAGCTTTTCATCACGAATGCTGTCTGCATCTAGTGTCGTTGGAGGCTCCATGGCCACTAAGCTTAAAATTTGAAGTAAGTGGTTTTGCACCATGTCGCGCATTTGACCCGCGTCATCAAAATACCCCCAACGCCCTTCAATACCGACTGATTCCGCTACTGAAATTTGAACATGGTCAATACAGTTATGGTCCCAGTTGGTGGCGAAAATAGAGTTAGCAAAACGAAGTGCAACAAGGTTAAGTACGGTTTCTTTACCTAGGTAATGATCGATACGGTAAATTTGTTTCTCGTCGAAGTACTCAGCAACCTGCTCGTTAATCACTTTTGACGATTCAAGATCGTGACCAATCGGCTTTTCAAGTACAACACGTACACTTGAATCGATAATTTTGCAGCTGTGAAGACCACGACAAATGTCACCATAGATAGAAGGCGGTGTTGCTAAATAACACACCATGGTGCGCGCTGGGTCAACATGATCTTCTAAAACGCAGTAGCTACCGATATCTTTCATATCGACGCATGCATAATGAAGACGGGCTTTCATACGCTCCCAAGTTTCTTCACAAAGCTCTTTATCGCCAAACTTTACTAAGTTTGTATGGACTTCGGCAATATAGTCTTCTAATTCCATTTCATGTCGGGCTACGCCAACAATGGTTGTATCTGGATGAATGAGCTCTGCTTTTTCAAGCTGATATAAAGACGGCAGTAATTTGCGTCGTGAAAGATCACCCAATGTGCCAAATAGCACGAAATCACAGGGTTCGTAGGAATTTTCCAATACCATTTTCGTCGACCTTTTAAATGTATGTGTGAAACTAACGTGAGGTAGACGTACCTTCTAACGCCATCCACGTGTTATTAGCATATAGTTAACACCAAATGTAGTAAAATTACAACTTTTGGAAACTATTGAATCTCATTTCTATATATTAACGGGTTAGTACCCTATCCAGCCCCCTTTTGTTCCCCGCAAGTGATAAAAAATGTCAAAAAATTACATTTTTCTTGTCACTTCCGTCACATTGGGTACTATGAGTCGGGTAACCTACATCAAATTTCCCTTACTAATTGCCATTTTTGTATGAATATTTTAGAAAAAATTACACAAAATAAAGCGTCATTCAGCAAATCAGAACGAAAAGTGGCTGATGTGATCCTTGCGAATCCGCAAACAGCTATTCACTCGAGTATAGCAACCTTGGCTAAAATGTCGGATGTTAGTGAGCCGACAGTTAATCGCTTTTGTCGACGTTTAGATACTAAAGGCTTTCCAGACTTTAAACTTCATTTAGCACAAAGTCTCGCAAATGGAACGCCCTACGTAAACCGTCATGTTGATGAAAATGATGGGCCAGCAGATTATACCAACAAAATCTTCGAATCGACCATGGCTTCTCTTGAAGTTGCGCGACAGTCTGTAGACGTGCAAGTGGTTAATCGCGTTGTAGATTTGTTAACTCAAGCACAGAAGATTTCGTTTTTTGGGCTTGGCGCATCCGCCTCTGTGGCACACGATGCATTAAACAAATTTTTCCGTTTCAATGTGCCTGTTGTCTACTTTGAAGACATTTTGATGCAGCGTATGAGTTGCATGAATTGTTCGACTGGCGATGTTGTGGTGCTTATTTCACATACGGGTCGCACCAAAAGCTTGGTAGAGATTGCACAAATTGCTCGCATGAACGATGCAACGGTAGTGGGTATAACTTCAGCCGACAGTCCATTGTCGCATGAATGTACGTACGTATTATCTCTTGAGGTACCGGAAGATACCGATATGTATATGCCAATGGCATCACGTATTGCGCAGCTTACGCTTATTGACGTGCTCGCTACAGGGTTCACATTACGCCGCGGTAACAAATTCAGAGAGAATTTAAAGCGGGTGAAAGACACCCTGCGCGGTTCGCGCTACGAAAAGCGCAACGAATAAACATTTCTCTTTATTGCATTCGAGTTAGTCTATCTTTATGTTCTGCTACATTCTGAAGAGACTAACTCGGATTCGTTACATTTTAAGAACGTCGCTAAGCGACTAGCTTCCTACCCTATTCGGTAATTAACCACATTTTCTCTCCATACCTGCTACCCTAGTTAAGTGGAAACAAGCTTAACTATTGATTATTTAAAATACAGAATAGGCAGTGAATGGCATTAACACTCTTTATTGAGATGAATGACGTAACTGGTCGGCTCAGTTCCCAATTCTTCATCTTTCATTCACATTTATGTCAGATTCATCTACTATTCTGTAATAAAATTACGTAAAGCGATTACAGGTTAACCTTTGTACAAATTACACAGGCTAGCCATATATCTATTTGTGCTACATCACTTAAAAATTGCGACGGACTCCTAATGACCAGAAGAACGAAAATTCTTGCAACGCTTGGCCCTGCCACTGATTCACTCGAAAAAATCCAAGAACTAATTGCCGCCGGTGCAAACACGGTTCGCATGAACTTTTCACACGGACAAGCAGAAGATCATATCGAGCGTGCAAAACGCGTAAGAGAAGCGGCTAAAAATTTAGGTAAGTACGTTGCCATTTTAGGCGATTTACAAGGCCCAAAAATTCGTGTTGCACGTTTTGCTGAAGGCGCGGTTAAATTGTCTATCGGCGATAGTTTCACGCTTGATGCTGAACTAGACCGCGATGCTGGTGATGCTAAGCAAGTTGGTATCGACTACAAAGCGCTACCTGATGACGTCAGTGCTGGCGATATTTTGTTACTTGATGACGGGCGTATTCAACTTAAAGTCACCGGCGTAGAAGGCCGTAAAGTGCTAACAGAAGTGACTGTCGGCGGTAAATTATCAAACAACAAAGGCATTAATCGTCAAGGCGGTGGTTTATCTGCTGAAGCCCTGACTGAAAAAGATAAGAAAGACATTATCACAGCGGCTGAGATTGGCGTTGATTACCTTGCGGTTTCATTCCCTCGTAGTGGTGAAGATCTTAATTACGCAAGAAAGCTGGCTGAAGAAGCAGGCTGTTATGCGAAAATTTGTGCCAAAGTAGAGCGTGCTGAAACCGTAGCCACTGATGAAGCTATTACTGACATTATCAGTGCTTCAGACGCGGTAATGGTGGCGCGTGGTGACCTAGGTGTTGAAATTGGTGATGCCGAGCTAGTGGGTGTTCAGAAAAAGCTGATTGCCCGTTCACGCCAGCTAAACAAAATCGTTATTACCGCAACGCAAATGATGGAGTCGATGATTGATAGCCCTATGCCTACACGCGCAGAGGTTATGGACGTCGCTAACGCAGTACTTGATGGCACAGATGCGGTTATGCTTTCTGCTGAAACAGCGGCAGGTAGCTTCCCAATTGAAACTGTTCAAGCGATGGCCCGTGTATGTGAAGGTGCAGAGACGCATCCTAGCGTTAAAATTTCAAAGCACCGCATGGATGAGCTTTTCTCATCTACCAGCGAATCAATTGCGTTGTCAGCAGTATATGCAGCTAACCACCTACCTAGCGTAAAAGCGATTGTAGGATTAACTGAAAGCGGCAACACGCCTAGATTGATGTCGCGTATTACTACCTCGTTACCTATCATTGCGATGTCTCGTCATGAAGGCACCCTAAATACTATGGCGTTGTTCCGTGGTGTTAAGCCTGTTTATTTCGATTCATCGAAAAGCGAACCTGGTCAGTTAAAGTATGATGTAGTGGCGGCACTTAAAGCCAAAGGTTTAGTGCAAAGTGGCGACAACATCATTTTGACTTACGGTGATGAAATGGAAAAAATTGGGGCAACTAATACCCTTAAGATTGTCGAAGTAGAATAAGCGTTATTCGCACTTAACACGTTTTAAAGGCAGCCAGTGGCTGCCTTTTTTTATGCGTATTCATCATGCTATTTCACCCGCACCTACCGCCTATTCACATTGTAATTTACATACTGAACTGGTAGAAATGGATGGCGTCTTTTACTTGCAGTTTTACTGACCACTCTTACTTAAACGGAATAACAATGAAAATAATGGCACCACTTTTTTCCGCGCTTTTTGCGCTACTTAGCGTTAACACCATGGCTGAATCTTCCATGAAAAGCGTAACAGTAGCCTCTTCTGAAACCCCATTAGCGCCAATCATGATTCAAGGGCCAATGCCAATTGAAGCAGAATACTTCGCGTCACTATTAACCGACGTACGTGTTGAGCACTCAGGTAACGCGACCTTCTATTTAGGAACATTAAATGGCCACCCTATCGTAGTGGCAAAAACAGGGAAAGGTTTAGAAAATACAGCTGCGGCAACGGCCATAGGCATAAGCCGTTACCAGCCAAGAATCATCATTAACCAAGGTACGTCAGGCGGGCACGATCCTAAACTTAATGTCGGCGATATCGTATTGGGCGAAAAAAGCGTTAATGCAAGTAATTTCAAGACCCCCAAACTAGAAGCGGGTGAAGGCTCTCGCCCTCTGAATTGGATCCCTATGGATTTAATGGCGTCAGAAGGCAGTGCCGGCGAAGGTGACAGTGCAACAGATGCTGAAAAAATTCGCTTTTATGCGGGTGACGAAACCTTACTTGACCTCGCCATGTCGTTAAGTAAGGAGCACAAAACTGGAAACGTTGTGAAAGGCACCATTGGCAGCGGTAATTTTTGGAACAACGAAATTGATCGCATTGCATGGCTTCACAAGAATCTAGGTACCAGCGTAGAGGAAATGGAGTCTGCGTCGGCAGCGCAAATTGCCCATGCTTATGGCGTACCGTTTCTTGGTATTCGTATCTTATCTAACAACATTACCAATCACGGTGAATATAACCCTGATACAGCAGAAGCTTGCCAAGTCTTCGTAAAAACCGTTGTTGAAGCCTATATCGCATCGTTGCCTAAGCCTTTATAAGCGCCTAGGCAAATAGCCCCATTCTTGCCGCCAAGTTATTTTACCCTTACAGGAAATAACTTGGCACTTTCATTCTTAAAACCCATTGGCATTTATTTTATGAAATTGACCCTGCTTGGTAAGCTTATACTGGTGCTCACCCTAGTGTCTCCATCACTAATGGCGAACAACGCCGACTCTAATGCATCATCGAGTGACTTAACGGTTGCAAACCGCTTTGCCCAACTCGCATTAGCCTGTGTTCATAAAGAGTACCCAAACATCATTAAACACATGATGACGGGGGCAGAACACGTCAAGCCGCCTAAACAGCTATATCCTGCGTTTTACGGCTGCTTTGATTGGCACTCATCTGTACATGGGCATTGGTTATTAACCCGAATTGCAAGCCAATATCCAGAAACGCCTCACTACCCGGACATTATAAAACACCTCGACATCAGTTTTACCGAAGAGAATATCGCTGGTGAAGTCGCTTACTTTAACCGTGAGGGTACAGGCACAAGCTTCGAACGTCCTTATGGACTTGCTTGGTTTTTACAATTAACCAGTGAACTACGTGAATGGAATTCACCTGAGGCAAAAAAATGGCTAACCACCCTACTCCCACTCGAGCAAAAAATCGTGGCAAATGTAACAGATTGGCTTCCTAAACTGTCGTTTCCAATTCGTGTGGGCGAACATAGTCAAACCGCGTTTGCATTCGGCCTTATGTTGGATTGGAGCCGCACGGCTGGTGATGTTGCATTTGAAAACTTGCTCACTAAAACCATCACCAGGTTATACGCAACTGATGTGAATTGCCCACTGGCTTATGAACCATCAGGCCAAGATTTCTTATCCCCCTGTATTGCCGAAGCCGATTTGATGCGACGAGTGTATTCAAGTAAGAATTATGCAACGTGGCTATCTTCTTTTTTACCCAGCATTCCAACTGACGGAAATGCTGCTTGGATAACCGTAGCGACGGTAGTGGATAAAAGTGATGGTAAACTTGCGCACTTAGATGGCTTAAATTTAAGTCGTGCATGGATGCTTGAAGGTATCGCTTCAGCACTGCCTTCAGGCGATAAGCGTGTAGCAGCAATAAGTAGTGCAGCACGTGCACATAAGGCAGCGGGAGTAGATTCTGTTATAAACGATATGCATTATATGGGGAGTCATTGGCTTGGTAGCTTTGCTACCTATTTAGAAACCCAACGTGGCCTTTAAACCACTGACAGTTGCTAAATTACCTGATACAGAGTTGGCGAGCTTAAATGCTCGCAAACTCAGTTGTCGTTGCAGTAAACTGTGTCTGGTGGTGAACTAAAATATTCTTTGCGCGGTCAATCAAATCATCACGTTTGAATGTCCAATTACGCAGGTCTGCCTGTTTCGCTTCTGCAAGGTAAAACTCGATACGTGTTTTACGTAATAAATCACGCTTTTGAGATACATCGAACTCGGTCTGAGCAAGTATGCGCTCTATTTTTACGATAGAGGCGTGATGGGCTTTGTTTGAATCATCAGCGTTCGCTTTACCTACATAAGCCATGTTATTTGTTAACACGCCTGCAAGTACAATAAGCATTGAAATCAACACACCTGAAACCAACCAATTTAATACTTTCATCATTCACTTCCTTTTATACTAACTTGCGATTATCCATGTAAGAACGCGTTGGTTCTAAATGACTACTGCACGTTGTAACTTAAAAACTTAATTACAACTTGTATTGCACATTGTGTTCCAAATTTCTTAACGCCACCTCATTACCGCGAAGAGTATACGCAGCAATGGATAGGAAGAAAATCCGACAAAGGTTGTAAGACAAAAGTTGTAAAGTGGATGGGAAAATACTACATATTGCTGCGAAAAAACGGGATATAGAAAAAAGTGGCTAACAACACTTCTTGACTTAATACAGGGTGTTATTATAGAAATCTACCGTTATCCAGACATAAAAAAGGGGCCCATTGGCCCCTTTCATTTCACTAATAACTGCTTAGTTTTTCATTGCTGTTTCAGTAATAACCTGCAAATTGTCTTCAACGTTTTTCACATCTGAAGCGTTTTTGGCTATTTCAACAGCAAGCTGTCGCTCGGCATCGGAGTCTACGTTACCTGTTAGTGTAACGTTACCTGCTTCAACATCTACATCAATATCGAAGCCAGAGATGTCGCTATCCATTAATAGACGAGTTTTAATTACGGTAGCAATTTTGGCATCAGTAAGCGTGCCCGTCTGCTCATCATATTCTGATTCAGCGTCATCTGACATGTCGCTTGCCATTTTATCCATATCTTTCTCTTCAATAACAGAAAGTTGGTTGTCTACTGACATAACACCGTCAATATTTGAAATTAGCTCTTCCGCTAATTTCTTATCGACTGAATGATCTACTTTACCTGTTAGAACAACATTTCCGTTGTTTACATCTGTATTGATATCGAATGAATCAAGGTTGCCGTTGAATAGTAATGTTGCTTCGGCTTTGCCGTCTATCCACGCATCCTTAGCGCCTTTTTCCCATTTGTTATCTGTCTCCATGTCACCAGCAAAAGCTGCGGTTGTCATCGAGGTCGCTACAAGTATAGAAAGTAATGTGCGTTTCATAACAGTTCTCCTTTGTTGAAACTCCCAATAACCAATGCGAAACTCGAGCCAACATAGCAAACAACTGATTTATAACAAGTTACCCTACTTTCACCCTAGTTATCACTTGTTAACATCTCTGCAAACTTTTCGGCCTATGAGCATTTTTTACCTACAATTTGCCTAACCGGAACGAAAATTGAATATTCATTAACCAATATACTTATTATTAATCCAACAATAGCCGAGTTTGCCTTTTTTAAAGCGTTTGCAAGCAAGCTAATAATGCAAAAAACAACTTAGTCAGGAACGACAATGAATATTTTACTGAACACCATGGCGATATTTCTTATCGCTGCCACTTTAGCGCCTTCACTCCCGTCGAAGCATTGGCTGGTTAGGGTATGGGAATTTCCACGGCTACAGCTGCTAGGTTTAATGGTGATAGTCTTGATTACCCGAGGGGTTATGTCTCCGTCGGATCTTTCTGCATTTAACACGCTTATCATCGCATTGCTTTATATTGGATTAATTGCCTGCGCGATTTACCAAGCTATTTGGATCTTGCCTTATACCTTCTTTTATAAAAAGGAAGTGGTTAAAGCATCTTCTCAAGATGCTGGAGAGAGTATTAGTATTTTATCTAGCAATGTTTTTATGCCCAATGAAGATTACGACAAGCTATTGAAGCATGTGCGTGACACCAATCCAGACTTCGTCGTTACTCTCGAATCTAACAAGCGCTGGGAAATAGCCCTATCGGCGTTAAACGAAACTCATCCTCACCAGCAGCATTGCCCGTTAGAGAATCTGTATGGCATGCACTTATACAGTAAATACCCACTGAAAACTGCCAAGCTCAACTATTTAGTAGAAGATGATGTGCCTTCCATGCTTGTTACTATCGATATGGATGGACAAGATGTGACACTTTACTTTTTACATCCGAAGCCTCCTAGCCCTACAGAAAACAAAACGGCTAAGCCCAGAGATGTGGAACTTACTATGGTAGGCCATGAAATAGCTAAAAAAGACGGGCCTATTATTGTGGCGGGTGACTTAAACGATGTGGCATGGTCACCTACTACCCGAAAATTTAAGAAAATAAGCGGTATGCTGGACCCAAGAATTGGTCGTGCATTTTTCAATACGTTTCATGCCCACTACCCATTAGTTAAATGGCCATTGGATCATGTGTTTCATTCAAGTCACTTTATGCTTGAAGACATTAGGAAACTACCTGATATTGGCTCAGATCATTACCCGCTGTTAACGCGGTTGAAACTAAAGCCAAAAGCCTAAATACAGAAAGTAAAAAGCCGCTATAAAGCGGCTAAATATTGAAAAGGCTTACGACTAGGTAGGCACACGATGTGCTGGAACTGACCTCACCGCTTTCGTATTGTGATTAACACACCACATTACGCTTTCGCATGCTTCTTCACGACGTTTAAAATGTGCAAGACCAATAAGTTTGTCTTCTCGAGGCCACACCGCTTGTTTCAAAATGGCGGTGTCGGTTTCGCTAAGTGCGCTGGTGTCTAAACTCATTTCAACCGCTTTCTTATTCGGTTTAATCAGTGAAGGTTGAGCATCGGTGATAATACTTTTTTTGACGCACACATATTCACGCAGAACAGGATCTCGTACCACACCTATGTAATCGTCATCGCAAATAATGGCTGGCCAGCCTTCAGATATTCGGCTCTGCCAAAACATTACAACGGTGAAGGCCACCAAAACAAACAAGGTTAAACCAATAAACTGACTGTCTAAATCCGGTGCAACAGAAACAATTATTCCTACTAATGCAGCAAATAATATCCATCCACCAAATACCCTTCGCATGGCATTGGGTGAAATACCAGAAATAACACTAACTTGTTTTAACTGGCTTTTTTCATAGTTGCGAAGTTCAACTACCGATTCAGAGTTCACAACTCTCTCCACTTGACTTTTACTCACTTTATAAAGATTTGAATACGCTCACAAGTGAACCATAGTTTATTATACTAATTAAGATTTACGCTGACTTAGGAAGTTCCGTCGACAATTGACATATTTCAAAATGCATTGAGTCTGCAAGATTATCTTGCTGACGACGTAATTTTGTTAAGATCACAGACGGCTCTGGCTCTCCGAAAAAAAACCATTCAGCAAAGCGCTTTCCAAGCCCGCCACTTCGTAACTGATAAACATGCACTACATAGCGGTATCCATTTACGTAAGCATCGTGGTAAGCACGGCTTTCGTCTACTGATGTCAAACCGCCTCTAGGGTGAATGGCAAAGCTTTTCACCCCTGCTCCTCGTTTGGTTAAAAACGATATTCCCGCTTCAGATACACGCTTAACCGCGGCCTGCTTGAGGGCCTCTAGCGAAATATGCAAATAAGGCACATCAATTTTACCGAACAACCTACAGGCATTTGGGCATCCTGGCGCTAGTCCCACTGAAAAAGCCGTGTGGTCACGTCCTTCCCAAGGGCGGATCCATACGTAAGGGCTAACGTGAACATAAAGTTCAATGCCATCACACTGAATGCTAAATACGTCTGGAACCTCTGAATTTCTGGCGTTTACTAGCTCGTTAAGGCGCTCGTCACTGTATTGCATACTAGGCCTCCAATAAGATATTTTAAGCTAATGCGCTGTGAAAAACCTAACAAAAGGGCGCGCTATTAATGCTTAGCTTAATGATTGACTAGTATGACATATTCGGTATTTTTTTGTTAGAGCGTTCTGTAATAACAAAGCAAAAACTGACGGTGCATATTTACACTGCCAGCTTACGTTTTTAGATGGGTAAAGAAATAATATACTGGGGAAATTAACGTTGTTGACGATGGTTTTCAGGAACCGCTACCAGTTGTTCCTCAACCAATTCGCAAGTACCTTCCACGCTGTCACCGCGACGGGTTTCAAAAGAGACTGTATCACCCTCAGATTTATCTTCACATGCTTCAATAGCTTCAGGTGGCGGACCATTCGGACGACCCTGTTGCGCAAATGCGCTTAAACTTCCTGTGAGAAGCGTGGCAACGAATACAAGCTTTAACAATTTCATGACTTTTCCTAAGAAGATTAACTAACTCACATTCAGCATACGCGTTAAATGTGCAGATTCAGTGCAGAGAACATGTAGAAGTAACGGAATAAAAGCAGAAACAATTGTTAGCAACGTACAAGCATAGATATACTCAGCACAATGAAACTATCCCATAAATTGCTTGTTATTCTTGTTGGCTTTACCTGTGTGTCTTTGTCGCTTTCACTAGCACTTGCACGATGGAGTTTCGAGCAAGGCTTTAATGAATTTATTCAAAATCAGGAACGAGAGCGCCTGATGAGTTTACGTCGCGTGCTTATTGCAGAGTACCGCAGCAATAATAATAGTTGGGAAAATATCGAAATAGAGCGTGTTGCACCTACTGGCATGCCTCATCGCCGCCCCGGCATGCGCCCTCGACCCGGTGGATTCCCTCCCCCTAGGCATCAGATTGACGATACATCTGCCGGCCCACCTACATTACTGACTAATGCCTCTGGGGAAATCATATCGGGGCAAGATTCCTATGCTGACGAAAACGAACGAAATGAAGTCAGTGTACAACTTGAAGTTAACGGCGAGCTCATAGGTTGGCTTACCAGTTACCCACCCCAAACACCTGACTCAGATGTGGCTCGTGCTTTTTCTGCACAACAGCTGCACGCCATTATTTTTATAGGGCTAGTATCACTTATCGCCTCGCTTGTACTGGCATTAGGCGTTGCGCCCCGCATGCTAAGCCCTTTTAAGGCTATATTACAAAGCGTTAAAGGCCTTACCGCACATCAATATAAAACCAACTTGCCAGAAAACCGTCCTGATGAGTTTGGCGAGCTAATGCGCCACATCAACACATTGGGAAATACCCTTGAAGCGCATAAAAATACTAAAAGCCAATGGCTAGCTGATATTTCTCATGAACTTCGTACGCCCCTCACCATACTGTCTGGCGAAATTGAACTGATAAAAGCAGGAATTCGACCACTTGATCAAAAACAACTGGCTTCGTTTGACCAAGAGGTCTCGCGCTTGTCTTTATTGGTTGAAGATTTATATCAATTATCACTGTCAGATATTGGCGGGCTTTCTTATCATTTCTCGTCAGTGGATGTGAGCCAAGTAATAGCGCAACAAAGCGAAAGCCTTGCGCATATTTTTGATACAAAAGGGCTTACCTTCACGTTTTCCTGCCCGCCCAACATCACTATTAATGCCGATCACCAGCGCTTGAAGCAACTTATGCTTAACTTGTTAGTTAACGCATGTGAGTACACCGATGCGCCCGGTACTGTAGAGTTATTGGTTTCAGAACAACCTTCATTTATTGTTATTATTGTACAAGACTCAGCGCCCAGCATTGCGAAAGAAAATGCAGCGGCATTATTTGAACCTTTGTTTAGAGAAGATGCCTCACGTAGGCGTCGAACGCAAGGTGCCGGCCTTGGTCTATCCATTAGTAAACAAATTATAGAGGCCCATGGTGGCAAAATTAGCGCGTCAGTTTCGTCACTCGGCGGCGTTAAAATTACAGCAGAGCTGCCCAAACATTTCACTACGGATAATAACTAATGACATCGCACAAACATGTACTCATTGTTGAAGATGAAGATAAAATTGCGCAAATTTTAGTTGAGTTTCTAGCCTTAGAAGGGTTCACATCTACCGTACTGAACGAAGGCACCCATGTGGTTGATACGGTAAAAAAAGAAGCTCCCGCGGCCATTATTCTTGATAGGATGTTGCCCGGTGTGGACGGACTCACCATTTGCAAATCGTTACGTCGTTTTTCCATGGTGCCCATTATCATGTTGACCGCCCGAGTCGATGAAATAGACCGACTTATTGGTCTTGAAGCGGGTGCCGATGACTATGTATGTAAACCTTTTTCAGCGCGTGAAGTGGTAGCACGAATACAAGCTGTATTGCGGCGTAGTACCCAACAAACCAAAACGGAGTCTTCATCAGAAAAACTCACTTTTCGCCACATCGAGTTGGATATGTCTCGCTTTGAATGCGCTGTGGATGGCAACATTATTGAGCTTACGCCGGTAGAATTTCGGTTGTTGAAAACGATGATGACGAAACCCGGTATCGTTTACTCGCGAGACCAACTTATGGAACTTGGCTACGAAGATGGCAGAGTGGTCAGTAACCGCACTATCGACAGCCATATGAAAAACCTACGTCACAAATTAGCTACAGCTGAACATATCAGTCCTATTCATGCGGTATACGGCATAGGCTACAAAGTACAGTAAAAAAGTACAGTAGCCTGTTTTAGATAAAGTACAGTAGCCTGTTATACATCTTCATTAAAGCCTCATTGAACCTGCACTTAAACTGCACTTTTTAGCGATAGTCTTTGATTTGGTATTCCAATAAATATTCAAATCTAAAAGACAGTTCTGGGGCATTTTATGAAGACGTCATTTTACGCACTGCTTGTGCTTACATTGCTGGGCACATCCGCCTGCTCTGATAGCGACAATTCCAATAACACTTCAACAACAGCAAGCGATACTTCCACTGATTCTGGCTCAGATTCAGATGGCGACGCCGACAATGTCGTTATTGGCCCCAACCCAGACTATTTCCTAGCCGCAGGCCTGGCCGAAACTATTACTACCACAGCTTGTACGCTTACGGATGGTACCATTACCGAATGCTACAAAGTCGTTATCAATGGAGCCCCTGCCAATACGGAAATTGGCCCCTTTTGCCCTTCTAATATTGCAGACGATGCCACCAAAGGCGGTATATGGTTTGACGGAAGTGGCGACGTATATCAGCTGGAAGGGCAATTCTTTGTTGACGTTAAAACCCTCTATGGCGATGACTGGGAATTATACGATGAAGATACTGGCGATATTTTTGTGACCGATACACAAGTGGCGTGTGAAGCTGCAGCCCGCCCAAATGTAGCAGCGGAATATCAAAATCACTGCGTTCAGTGTTCAATTAGTTACTACGACGGCGGTATGCAACAAACTATTCTTATTCCAGTTACCCCAGTGCCTTTATCAAACCCCGACTCTATTGGTGCTGACTTGGGCGTTTCACTCAATGGCGTAGTGATAGCAGGCCCTGCCCCTGTGTCCCAAATACTGGCGGCAAATACCATTGCAGCATTCGACGATTGTGGGGGCCACGTGAACCCCGCTGAAGGCTATCATTATCATGCTTCTTTAGGGTGTAGCGAAGTGGTAACCAGTATTGATGAGCATGCCAACCTAATGGGCTATGCACTTGATGGCTACGGTATCTACGGCATGTTGAATGCCAATGGAGAGGAAGACTACGATCTTGATGAATGTAGAGGCCATGAGGACGATACAAGAGGTTATCACTATCACGCAGCAAGTGCGGCAGAAAATATGTTTATCGGCTGCTACCAAGGTGCTCAAGGCAGTATAGAGGTAAATGAATGATGTCTATATGTGCCAAATCACTCAATATATTATTTGAAAAGTCATCCGAACGTTTACCTCTACTTTCATTGGTAACGGTACTAGCGATGACATGCTCGACGACAGTTTTGGCTCACAGCGGTCATATTCACAACGAAGCATTTGATGCCTGCAAAACAAAAACGAAGGGCGAAGCATGTCAGTACCTTGTAGCCGATACCCAGCGTTATAAAGGCAGCTGCCAAGTTTTCAATTTAAAGACCTTATGTGTTCGAAATGAACCCATCGAATATTCACAAACCTTACCAGATGAAATAGGAATAGAAGCTAAAATAAATCAGGTAAGTACGCCGCAACCAGTTACTGCTAAAGCCAATGATGTTAATGCGGCTAACACTCTTCACCAGTGAGTAGGAGTCCTCCCAGTAAACAGAAAACCCTTTCTAGAATGGGGTATTGGCCCCATTTTAAAACTATGAAATAGATTCACACTGAGTGAATTCTTTGCAAGCCTAAGCGCTACCGCCCTCCGCCAAAAGAAACAATCTCCAAACTTTTCAACATATTAGACTAAGGTCTAATTATTGCTAGTTAACCTGCAAGTAAGCATTACAGATAAGACAGTTAGTGCGACGTTTGATAGCGATGACAGAAGTTCAGTTATCAATCACTCACCAAAGGGAAATTAGGAGGTTTACATGCATTCACCCGTCAGTGTTGTCACGATAGTAAAAAGTCGTACAGAAAAACTCTGCAGACTCATAGAACAGCTTGAGTCGTGTAACCCACTACCCGATGAACTTGTCATTGTTTGGATGTGCTCTCCTTCAACGCTTTCACTAGCGAAGAGTGAGAAATTTAACATCGTGCATAAGTTTGTGGCTAGCGGCGCGTTACCCATTGCTAGAGCACGTAACCGAGGCTTACAAGAAGCCAAGAGTAACCTTTTAGCTTACATAAATGTTGATGCCATCGTGGATAAAAATTTCATCGCCAAGGGGATGAACGCGTGGTGTCCAGGCTCAGTGGTATTTACCAAAGTGACATTCGTTCCAGAGTCACAATGGACTTTTCCCCACGACACTTTATGCCACATTAAAAGCCAAGAATTACCAGACGAAGACAATAACGAAATTCCGTCAAGACAACAGGAAGATGATCATGGAAAGTTTAGTGACGATAGCATTTGTTCTACAGTGTTTTTTATTAGCAAGACAGATTTTAAGAAAACCGGCGGTTTCGATGAAGGTTACGACGGCTTCGGACTAAACGACGAAGACTTTTTTACCAATTGTCGTTCACTGGGTTTTTCTTTAAATCAAATTGAATTGCAGACCTTTGCTCCAGAGCGACCAAATTACCGTTGCCCTATTAATCACCTTCTAGATTTTGTCAGAAACGCCGAGCGTTATCACGCGAAATGGGGCGTTAACCCTTGTATCGATGTGCTAAATGCATATGCAGAAGCCGGTTACATTAATGAAGATTTTGAAACCGCTGGCATTCATGTTCTGCAATTGCCTAAGCGCGAAAAACCGGTCTCTGAAAACGATAATTCATCGCAAGAAGACGATACAGCGATGATTAAGCAATCTGCTTAAAATTCGTGGGAAGACTAATCAAGGAGTGAGTATGTCTATTTTAAAACCTGATTTAGAACACAAGGTTGCTGCATTTATTGATCAAGCTGAGTACCCCTGCGTGGGGGCAAAAACTGCTTTGAACAAAGGTAAAATCACGGTAAAACAGTACGATAATTTTCGATGCGACATGAATGACACCGACATCTTGACGGACATCTACGACTTCATTCATCGTTTTGAGCTAGAAAAAGACATGTATTCCTCGCTGGTACTAACTTTTGAACAACCGGAAATTTTGAGCGAGGTTGTTTTTGATAAATTACTGTGGCGCAAGCTTCAGCAACTTCATGATATCGACACCTGTATGCATGACTGGGATAACCAAGTAGACGAAAATCCGCATAGCCCTAACTTTAGTTTTAGCTTGGGTGGTAAAGCGTTTTTTATCATTGGACTCCACCCAGGTGCGAAGCGAAAAAGCAGACGCTTCGAACGCCCCGCACTGGTGTTTAATCTTCACGAACAATTCGAATTACTTCGTGAGCAAGGCAAGTTTGAAGATTTAAGAGACCACATTCGTCAGCAAGACGAAGCCTTCTGTGGGTCAAAAAATACCTTATTGCAAAATCACGGTGAGCAGTCAGAAGCTTATCAATACAGCGGAAAGCAGCAACCCAAGCGTTGGCAATGTCCTTTCCACGCAAGTCAAAACTAATTTACACAAATTCAAATAAAGAAAATAACGAGGCAGCAATGCGACAAACCATTCAACCAAGAAGCGGCACAGCATTCACCATTAAAAAAGGTGAAAGACTTAAAGTTATTGATCCTGAAGGGGAACAAGTTGCCGATTTATATGCTTTTAATGCCCACGATAAAAATGAGTTCATGTCGTCAGGCCGTTCGCTAGATTATAATGAAAGTACCCATTTTGCAGCTGGCTGTAAGCTCTATTCCAATGAGAGTCAGGTGATGTTTGATATAATTGAAGATACGGTGGAAGAACACGATTTTCTTTTAACCCCTTGCAGTGTGGATACCTTCAAACACTTCTACCCTAGTGAAACTCCCGTACCTGGATGCCATGGCAACCTAGTGGCCGCTTTTGCTGAGTTCGATATTCCTGCACATCACATTGGCACAACATTCAATACCTTTATGAACGTGGATGTGAGCCCCGAAGGAAAAATTGCCGTGTTACCGCCTACAAGTAAAGCTGGTGACTACACTATTTTTGAAGCAAAAATGGATATGATTGTAGGCCTTACCGCATGCTCTGCGGGCGAATCGAATAACTTTCGCTATAAACCTATTCAATTTGAAATTTTGCCTGCGTTATAGGTAAAAGTTAACTTCAATAAGCTTGCTCTCATTGAGAGCAAGCCTGCCACATCAGCGTTAAAAAGCCGTTTTATCCATATTCTTCAACACTGCTTCTTGGTATTTGATGTACTGCTATTTCGTATCAAATACCTCTGCATTCAAAAAAGCCTAATATTTAGTCCTATAGTTAAATTGCGTAAATGATTGGTATCAATTATCTTTTAGGTACTCTAAGAAAAACGTAATTTTTATGTCCATTCGCATACGGTACACGCTAGCGCTGCTTCTCATTGCCTGCCTTGTCACGGCATCTGTGTTTACAATGCGAACACTGCTGAACGATCAGCGCCTCGATGCAGAAATCATCAATATTGCAGGACAGCAGCGAATGCTCTCCCAGCGTATTGCATTACTTGTACAAAAAATAAATGCCTGTGGCGAAGACAGCGCTTCGTCTACTGACATGCTTGAAGCGGCTATTAGTACCTTTTCAAGTAATCATAAAAAACTTACCTCTTTGCCCTCTTTACCAAGCTCTGTCTCTGACATGTATTTCGGTGCTAGCCAACTTGATGCCAAAGTTAATCAATACATTACGCAAGCAAGGGCACTTGTTAAGACGCCCCAATGTTCATTCTCTATTACCATTCCTATAGAACAAGCCACGGGGCTGCTAAAGCAGTTAAATACTGTAGTTTACATCTTTGAAAAAGAGGCGAAAAGTAATGTTGATGCGGTCTCATCACTAGAGTTTTATTTGTGGCTTGCCACATTATTCCTGCTAGGGGTTGAAGCTTTTTTCATTTTTGCGCCTATGGATAGAAAAATTAAAAAGACGATACAACACTTGTATGAAGCATCAGACAAAGCAGAAACAGAAGCGCAAAAGGCTCACGAAGCCAATAGAGCTAAATCTGAATTTCTATCGAGCATGAGTCACGAATTACGCACGCCAATGAACGGGTTGTTTGGCATGATTGAACTTGCGATGGATAATCCAAGCAAGAGTGAAAATTACTTAAGAAAGGCTAAAGCCGCTGGACGACAGTTACTTACCCTTATAAATGACATTCTTGATTTATCAAAAATTGAAGCGGGAAAAATTGTTGTTGAGAAAAGCCCTGTCGACTTGCTTCAACTGCTTGATGAGGTGGTATCTATACAGCGCATTTATTGCCAGAACAAAGGCTTAGCATTTCATTATAATAAACAGCAAACACTAGCGCCCGTTATTCAAGGTGATATCACCCGAATTGCACAAATTTTACATAACTTATTAAGCAACGCCATTAAGTTCACCGAGTCAGGTAGCGTAACCTTATCGGTTAGCCAGGCTGCGACAGCGAATGGCAATACCCTACGGTTCTCAGTTAAAGATACCGGCATAGGTATCGATACTGATAAATTGTCGACCATTTTTCAAAAGTTTGAACAAGCAGACCAATCTACCACCCGTCATTATGGGGGCACTGGACTGGGGCTAAGTATTGCTAAAGAATTAGCGGAATTAATGGACGGTGATATTTTAGCCTCCTCCACCTTAGGAGCGGGGAGTGAATTTACGCTAATCCTTCCGGTGGTTGAACAGTCTCTACCCGCCATCGAAGTTAAAACCGATGCCACATTGAAATGCGCTATTGTGGATGACTTACTGACAAGCCGAGAATACCTAGAACACGTCGTTGCCGCGATGTCGCTTATTCCTACGTCTTATTCAAGCGCCAAGGACTTTCTAGAAGATACGCCCAACAAATACGATGTTATTATTCTCGATTTAGCAATGCCAGAGATGAGCGGCGTTGATTTATTACGCGAATTGGTGAAACTAGACATCTCGCCATTTCCAAAAATTATTCTGATTTCGGCAGAACTAGAACAATTAAACTGCGAACAAGCCGTAAAAGACGTTATTTGGCGCTCACATGCTAAGCCGATCATACGTAAAGATTTAGAACTCGATTTACAAAAGCTCGTGTCGCATGCAAGTAAGCCTGCCGGCTTTCCCGTTAAGGCAACGCCACGACTGCGCATTCTTATTGCAGAAGACAATGATATTAATGCCGAAATTGTGAAAGCTATGCTTGAAGGCGAAGGCTATAAAATTGTGCATGTAAAAGATGGAGAGCAAGCCGTTGCCGCCTGTGCTAAGCACTTATTCGATTTCATATTAATGGACTGCAACATGCCCGTCATGGACGGCATTATGGCCTCTAGCATCATTCGCAACGGATTAAAGGTGAACACCCCTATCGCCGCCCTTACGGCCAATGCCTTCCCTGAAGATAAAGAAGAGTGCTTAAACGCAGGTATGAATGATTTTCTTACCAAGCCATTAAATAAAGATTTGCTGCTTTCAAGCATTAAGCAATTTACACAAAAGTGGTAACGCGCCCGTAAACTATCAATAAACCACCATGTAACAGACGCCCTGTTACTCGTAGCGTTTTTCTTCGCTTATATACCCTGGTGCAATGGCAAGATTATCGGTATTTTCCAGCGTTTCTTGGTTTCGCAACCACAGTTGGTATTCACCCGTTCTAAGGCTAGCATGTTTAGTACAATCTACATTCCACCGGCGAAGTAAATACCCTGCCATAGCGGCGCGAACTTCAAGCTGAAGACCCCCCTCTTCCATACCATAATCGAGCTCTATGGCAGTAGGATGATTTATATTCTTCGGGTGCGGCACCACTTCTAAGGCTATTTTTCGTTGCCAAGCTTCATCGGCTAGGCTCTGTTCACTTAATGCAGGATCGGCTTTTAAGGTAACTTTACTAATACGGGTTAGCACGAAATCCCTGAAGCTTCCTGTTTTTCTATCAAACGCGCGTACATGCCAACGCTGGCCATTATCTACAATACTATGGGGTACCAATTCTCGCGCCCCCGAACCACTGGAAAGCGATGTATATATAACACTCACCGCTTTATTATTAACAATAGCTTGCACTAATTTTGCTACCACATAAATGTCGGGCACATTTAACGACGATGCACTTTCTACCGGAAAATGAATATCTCCGATAGCATCGAAACCGTCTGATATATCGTTCGCCAACTTCACCAAGGTTCTACGGGGATCGTGCTCGAACAAAGGTACAAAAGTATCGGTTTGAAAGTAACGCTTATCTCTTGCGTCGTAGGTTAGATTATTTGGCGCCAGCACTTTATACAGGCTGAAATCGCGAGAGCCCGCAGACAAGCCCACTTCGAAACGCCCAATTAAATCTTGGCGATAAATCGCCCCTTTAAACAGCAAACAAAAATCGATATACGCCAACCGCTGACGCTGAGCAAAACTAATGGTATCAAGATTGGCATTTTCTGAAGATGAAGCATCGTTAAGGCCGAATTCTCGCCCTTCATTACCTCGCATTTGGGTGGCAGACATAATATTTTCACTTAACTGTATTTTTAACCAGTGTGGTTTATTTTAAGCTGGCTGTAAATAAAAATTTTATCGTATTTTTTTACTGGTCGCTTGAACAAGAAGTCTTAGATGATTTAGCGAGTTTAATATATAAAAAACCCAGCAGATGCTGGGTTTTATTAAAACGCTTTGTAAAAAGCTTATTTCACTTTATCGCTAGGATATCTCGATTAGCGACGAGCCTTAACCCGCGATACCATCATACCGAAGCAAGCAAGTAGTGCTAAAACACCTGTACTTGGCGCGGGTACTGAGGTCGCTTCAACAGAAAACTCTGTTGAGGCAGTTGATACCGGCGTTCCTACCAATGAGCCAAACTCACTCACACTAGCAGTGAGACCGAAAAACGCATCTGAAACGCTGTTTAAAGCGGTAAACTCAAGTGAGAAAAGTTCGAAAGACGTTAAGCCAGCTTGAAAGAAAAACACGTCAGGGGTAAACGCAGCAGACTGTATTGAATACATTCCCAATCCTGCTGGAAAAATAGCGCCAAGCGCAGTTGTACCCAATTTATCACCAAACATAATTGAATCAGCATTATATGAAAGGCTTGCGGTATCTGCCATCAATGACATAACAAAACCACCAATAATTGGTTGTGCCAGATTACTACCTTGTAATTCGACAATATCAATCCAAACATTGGCAGTTATGGTATCACCCACGTTATACGATGCTTGATCAGTGCTGATGTTAATAACCGCTGCTTGAGCACTAAAACCAATTAGTGCAAATAAACCAATAATAAATTTTCTCATTTTTTAATTCCTACTTATTCTACTGCACAACCAGCGCGGGTACACATGGCCATCAAGGCATTAAGGTCAAAGAAGTTAACCATGCCATCGTTATTAAAATCATTCGCCAAATCGTTCGCACCACCTGATAAGAACAAGCCGTAGAACGCCATAATGTCGTTGTAATCTACGTCGTTGTCGCCATCAAAATCGCCAGGTTGAACCGCATCTGGGAAGTTAAGCACTACCAATACTGGATCGTGATCAGAAGAGCGATACGCATCAGCACCATAATAATCGGTGATTTGCGCGTCAGTTTTATACTCTTCGTTGTAATCAAACACTCGAGGCTCATCTGAGTTAATGTGCCATACCGTCGCATCAACCACATATTCGGTTAAGCTAGGGCTTGATAGTGCATGGTCTAGGTAACCTAGCTCGCCACCAAAGGTGTATGAGTACGCCGAGTCGCCACCAAAGGTGTTAACTAGGTTGGTATAGCCTGCACTTTCAAGGGCCAAAATAGGCTCCTCTGCGGCATACGCGTTCAAATCGCCCATAATCAACAAGCGGTCAGACAAGGTATCGCTGTTGTTTTCTACAATAGCAACCAAGCCGTTTGCCGCATCGGTACGCAATGCGTTCCAACAGCCTTGGCCATCACCTGAATCGGCATTATCGCCTGTAGCGCTAGAACAGCTTCCTTTCGATTTAAAGTGGTTTACGGCAAGAGTAAATGCTTCACCATTGGCGTTCACTGTAAACGATTGAAGAAGTGGTTGACGGTTACCATAGTCAAACGGTGTTTCAGACGACGTCACTGCATTACCAAATGGTGTAACTACTGCAGGCTTATAAATCATGCCTACTGCAATTTCATCAGTACCCAACGCTTCAGCAATTGACACATAGCTATAAACATCGCCGCCCATTTCAGCATTTACCGCTGCGGTTAGCGTTGCAATAGCAGAATCTTCACCGTGCCCATCATTTTCAACTTCTACAAGCCCAACAACATCTGCGTCCATTGCCGCTAATGCTGCAACAATTTTTGCTTCTTGGCGTACCAATTCAAATTCATTGGTGGCACCGCGAGACGTTGGGAAGTCTGGTCCATCGAAATAGTTAAGTACGTTAAAGCTAGCCACTTTCACATCGCCAGTTAAGCCGATTAATGGGTAAGCTGTACGTGCATTGGTGCGTACTAACTCTAGGTCAGTTACAGGCAATAATTGGTACTCGCCAAACGAGTAATGCATGACACCTGTTAGGTTTTCAACCGTATCGCCTAAGCGAAGCGGATTGCTATGAGTTAACCCACCTACTGGGAATGGAATACCATCTAGGTTTTGGCTGTTTGAAGCATCATCTACCAATAACGTATTGAGGGCATTTTCTTCCGCTAATGCTAGCGCGCCAGCAGAACCCGCAGGATATTGGTTAGTGGGGATCATCACGCGTTCAGAACCCACGTTAAACTGACCATAACGACCTAAGTTATACACATCATTCACTAGCAAAGACTGTGTAAAGGTAATTTGCATACCTTCATAGGCTTCAAGGTTGGTATCAGCACCAAATGGCATACTAAGTTCGGTGTATAACACACTGCCGCCCGCACTTAGCACTTCAACGTCACCTGTTAATAAAAACTCTGTTAAGTCGTTATACTCAACCACATCACCTTGTATGCGCACTACGTCACCTACCGCAGGGTAAGTGTCGAGCGAAGTGGCATATACAAATACGCCTTCAGAAGTCGCATCGTTACCGTCAGAATCAGCCGCTTCTTCTTGAACGAAGAAACCAGATAAGTCTTCAGCTACTTTAGTCACAACCGCTTCAATAATGACGGTTGTGTCAGCTAATGGTGAAGCATCACCTTCGCCTTGTAGTTCACTGACAAGCACCAATTCAACCGTTGGGTCTACCGGATCGACTGGGTCAACAGGGTCCGTCGGATCAGTTGGGTCTGTGGGGTCGGTTGGATCTGTGGGGTCTACAACACTGCCGTTATGTGAACCAAAATAATCAAAAGTGTTTTGACTATAACTGTCCCACTCACTGGCTGGGTCGAATGCCGCATTACGTGTTGCATTACCTTCGGTAATAGAAGCTTTACGCACTAGGGTTACATCTTTACCCCAGTTAGTTTTTACCCCAAACGTACCCACAGCATCAATAGTCACATCGCCGTAACTTAGCTCGATGTAATCATCACCATTGAAGTTCATCACAAAGCTACTTAGCGTTGAACCTGTTGTCAGTGCGTCATCAGCACTCTCATGACTAAAGGTAGCCACGGCACCAGAGGCTAATGTGCCGCTAAGCGCTAGTACTTTCTCATCACCTACTGCGGTTGCGCCGTTTGAAAGCAGCTTAAGTTTATAGTTACTTAAATCTACGGCTTCTGTAGAACCATTATAAATTTCAACGGCCTTGCTGAAGCTACTGCCTTCAATGTATTCAGAAATGAATACTGCATGCCCTGAACCTGTGCTTCCGTCCGTAGTGTCTCCATCTGAGTCACCACCGTCTGAACCGCCTGTATCACCACCGTCTGAACCACCGCCATCTGAATCACCAGCGTCACTGCCATCACAACTTGCATTGAAAATTAGTGAAGCAAGCTCAGGCTTATCAATGAACGGGTTACGGTTACCTTGGAATTCGAAAACTTTACTGTTTCGTTCTTCCTCGAATTCATCTACTGGATCGCTTTCATGCCACTGCAACAATACGCAAAGCTTGCCATGTGCCGCTTCGTCAGTGCTGGTTAAACGGTCAACCAATACCAAATCTTCTTCCGATTCACTGGTATCGCTGCCATCGTAACGTACGTCCATGTAAAACATTGCGCGCGCCACATCACCCTTCACTGAATCACGAGGCTCAAAAGAGTCACTATCAATGCTGTTCGCTGGCGCTTCCGATAATTCGCCATCGCTTTCATCAAAGTCTAAATTACCGCGAGAACCATTTACCGAAATATCGGTTGGCCGAAGGTGATGAATATCGGTGTAGGCTGCAAGGCTATTGCTAGAGAAACCATGGCTGTTAGCCCAAACGTGTTCTCTGTTCCAGTTATCTTGGTTGCTGCTTTGGGTACCGCTACCGTTACTAAATTTAGCTAACGACGTTCCCATGTAAAACAATACTACATTGTCTGGGTTGGCTGGGTCTTGATCGGTATCGGTAAGGGCTGTCCATGCTTCTGAATAAGAAAGCTGATGGTGGTCTAGCGAGATAATATTTTGTGCCAGCGCTTTAAGTGTTTCAGCGCTTTCATTGTTCGTTATTGCGGTATCAAGCTGTGCATAATAATCAGCTTCAACATATTCGCTGGGTAATTTAACCGCAGTTAAATCAGGGCAGTTAAAGCAACTTTCGGTTAACGTACGAAGTGTGTCGTCAGATACTTCACCATCATCGCCGCCTTCTCCTTCACTACCGTCGTCTTCTGAGCCAGTTGAGCCTGATAAAACAACGCTGTTTACAAAGTGAGATTCTGTCCCAGCATTGTTCTTCATAGCGAGTTTTATTTGAACCGTGCTTGCATCAGGAATAGCAGAATTAACGGTTATACCAGTGTAGTCATCTACCAGAGTATGAGTGTCTGTACCCAATGTATTAGTGACTAAGACAAACTCTCCACCATCAACTGAGTACATCACATCAACATAATCTAAGTCTTCTTGCGTACCACTTTCTGATACTTCGACATCAAGCTGCAAGTCGGTCAAGCCATTAACAACAATAACTTCTGACAACCACACTGCTTCGCCATCTACATCACGAGCACTTAATTGACCGCCATCGACTTTAAACCAATCAGAAGCCGCCGTTAAATCAGCATCTGAAACATCAATACTCCAGCGAGATACGTCATCCATATCGATAGTAACAGTGTCGCCTCCAACGGCTCCCTTGCCGTCTAATGCGGCTGCGTCGAAGTTCTCTTCCCAAATTACATCTGATAAAGCGTTAAAAGAAAGTGGCAGAGTTAGCACACTACCCAATATTAATTTTACGCACAAAGCTGACTTACTCAACTTCGCTCGCCCTTGTTTACCCAGTTGTGCCATGTTGTTATTGTCCACTTTTTTTTAGGAACGTATTAAATTATATACTTGCGTATACACAGCAAGAACTTGTGCAAAATAATATCAGTTTTTTATTTAACAATGAAAATCATAAACTTACGCTGGTTAAATAAGTTTATTTTTTGTTTAACTCAAGTGTACTTCGGTACAGGTAAAACTAACTGTGCAAATTCTGTGTAAAAAGTGGCCTTGTAACAAAATTGACGCTTAGTGCTCTCTTTTGTGACATTTTGAGGTAGAAAATAAAAAAGAGGCTGCCGGATGGCAGCCTCTTGCGTCGAATCACAGTAATACTGTTGATTTATAAAGATATTAATTTAATCTTATATTCAGTTGCCGTATTTGGCTAAGAATTTATTAAAGTCTTCTTGGTATGTCGCTTTTAAACGTAAACACTGTTTCGATTCATCCAACATAATGTCGAAACTACGGGCCATGCCTTCATGCTTATCTTTGATTGGCTCGTAGAATGCTTTAGCCATCTCTACGTTTTCAGCACTACAGGTAGTTGATACAAATTCAGGCATACGCGATACATGGTAATCTGGCATCTTTGCAATTAATGCATCTAGATTTGAGTTTAACCATTTGTACAAGGCGGTTTTAAGCTCTAAATTGCGCGAGACTCTTACCAACATATAAAGTGTATTCGCCGGAGTAATGTCGTCGGTTAATGCTAAATCTAGCATTTTATTTACCGTGGCTTCATCGGTATAGCGCATTGAATAAAGCAAGGTGCGTTTAACATTAGGAAGTTGTGCTTTTTTAAATGCAGCTACCAATGTTTCATATAGCGCTTCTTCACTATGCTTCGTAGTAACCCCAATAGCGGTACCGGCAATACCCGCTGGAACGGCACTGCTATCTTCAATGTATTGCTTAGCAAGCGATTCACTTTGCTTAATCAAGGTTTCGTTGTTTGCTCTATTTCCAAGCAGGCTGTAAAGCTGGTTACGTAGGCTAATAACGCTTTCCGATTCATCGCTAGTTTGCTGAAGCGTAAGCTCGTTTAGCAAAGGCAAGTACTCTTGATTCAACAATGCAGCATAATTTGCTTTATTGTCATCATTAACTAAGTAATCAAACTCAGCCAAAACACCTACCGCAGCACGTTTAACAACTGGGTCGTTATCTTTCGCCAAGGCATTTAATACTGGCATTATGCTATCAATGTTAACTTTACCCGCGTTAAGCAATGCTTGCATATTATAAAGCACGTTTTTCTTTTCGCGGTTGTTAAGCACATTCAAATCGCCAAGTAAGTTATCAAGTTGCTTACTTGTAATTGCCCAGCGGAAATAGCCTGTGGCGTTATCGTTAGGGAAAACCCAGTCAGCTTCAGCAAGTTGAGGCAATTGAGTTTTGGCTTTATCAATAAATACCAATTCCTGCTTTATTGCACCGTTTACTTTATAAGTAAGTTTAAGCGGAACTGCCCACGTTTGTGCATCTACGGTTGCGCCCGCGTAATGGAAACGCTCCTGTGTAATAGTACCTTTATCGTCTATAGAGATCAGTGGGTAAGCAGGTTGTTCTAAATAGGCTTTCATCATGGCGCTTAAATTAATGTCTGATACACCATCAAGTGCAGCCCACAAATCATCAGCAACCGTATTACCCCATGCATGGGTATTCATATAGTTACGCACGCCTTCACGGAACTTTTCAGTACCAATTAACGACTCTATCATTTGCAGAATAGACTCGCCTTTTGAGTAGTTCAGCCCCAAGCCATCCATAACATCTGGTTGAGTGCGCACTACTTTTTTAACTGGTTTAACCGTAGGGCTAGCATCGGCACCAAACGCAGACTCTTGCACAATACGATCTGCAAAATTAAGCTCTGGGTAAAGTTCCATCATGGTGTAGCTTGCCGCCCACGAGGCAAATGCTTCGTTTAACCATAAATCATCCCACCATGCCATGGTCACTAAGTTACCAAACCATTGATGCGCCAGTTCATGTGCAATAACGTTAAGCGGGCCTTTACGTTCTGTTAAACCCGGCTCGTCTGCTAGCAATAACAAACTGTCGCGGTAAGTAATTAGCCCAACGTTTTCCATTGCACCATGAGTGAAGTTAGGTACAGCGACAAAATCGAGCTTTTTGTAAGGGTATTTAATATCGAAAAAGTCTTCTAGCGTGGCTAAAATTTCAGGGGTGTGCTTCACCACAAACTTAGTTTTGTCTGCATAGCCTTTAGGTACGTAGATTTTACCTGGTACCGACAAACCTTTTAGTTCAACACTATCAAATGGCCCTACAGTGTAAGCAATTAAGTAGGTTGGCATAGGTTTGGTTTTTTCAAACTTAACGGTTTGCATGCCTTCGCTGACATCATGGCTTTCAACCGGCGTATTCGATACCACCGCTTGTTTTTCGGGCGCCGTGATGGTCATTTGATAAGGTATTTTAAATGCGGGTTCATCGAAACTAGGAAAAGCTTTACGTGCATGCATATCTTCAAACTGCGTAAAGATGTAGTTTGTTTCTTCAAAACGAGACAAATACATGCCATCAGATGACGTATTCACCTTGCCTTCGAAGTCGATGATTAGGGTGTATTTGCCCGGCGCAATGTCAGCTTCAGCCATGCCCCAATTAATATTGTATTCACCTTGTTCAACATTAAGTGCTATTACGCGCTCATTTTGACTAAGCTCGGCATGTGTAACGGTAAGGTCTTGCTGATAAAAGCCCACTTTTTTTGTGGCTGAATTAACCGTAATGCTAATGCGGGTAGAACCCGAGTAGTTTGGTGCATCAGGATCTAGGTTTAAATGAATGTCTTGAAAGGTTGGCGTAACGGAAGATGGTAAACGGTATTCCACATCTTTTGCTAACACTTGAGTCGTTAGCAGCGCCAAAACACAACTAAACAACGTTATGATTCGTCTCATATCTTATAATTCCATGTAGAGAGGGGGCCCCTTAAAGAGAGTATTCCCTTTGAAAGAGAGTATTGCCCGTAAAAAGGGAGCATTGCCCTAAGTATAATCGCGAAGGAGCATAATCAGCTTTAGCGTGTCACGCAACGTAGGCAGTCGCAAATGATATTTGAAATTGTTACGAAAAATGTCCAGCGCAACAGATAGTTCGTTCAACTTATAAAATTCCTCTTACACTTTATATCCCCCCGTTTTCTTGTGTCTGAATCACAACTTATCCCCTATTTAGCTGTTACCTTCAACAAAAAACATAAACTGTATTCACGGTTTTACCGATTATTAAGCCACTCAATCGCTGCTAGTCTTTCATTGGCAAGTTAAACACAACTAAAAAATGAATTAAAAAACGAATGCGACCAGAGGAATATGAGCATGGCTTATAACGGCTACACCACTTTTACCGCAAAGCAAGACGGTGCAATACTCACCATTACTTTCGATTTCGGCCCTGTTAATGTGCAAGGTCAAGAGATGTTAGAAGACTTAATGGGTCTTGCCATGCGCCTTGAGCGCGACCGCACCGTTAAGGTGGTGGTATTTCAATCAGCTAACCCTGAAATTTGGGTATGTCACTATGACACCAACCTGCTAAAAGACATGTCTACAGAAGCGGTAGCACGTGGCGATGTAAAATTGCTCGACCTTCAAGTGGTATTAGAACGTATTAGCAAATTACCTCAAGCCACGATCGCTAAACTTGAAGGTTTTGCCCGAGGTGGCGGTCATGAATTTGCACTGGCCTGCGATATGCGATTCGCCGCGCGTGGTAAATACAAGTTTATGCAAATGGAAGTCGGCATGGGCATATTGCCTTGCGGCGGTGGTGCGTCTCGCATGGCGCGTCAAACCGGTCTAGGCCGCGCCCTAGAAATTATTCTAAGTGCTCGTGATTTCAGCGCCGATGAAGCCGAAGCTTACGGCACCATTAATAAAGCCCTGGAGCCTGACGAAATTGGTCCTTATGTCGATGCCCTAGCTAAACGCATTGCCCTGTTTCCCGCAGAATCGATTAATGCCTGTAAACAAGCGGTATACGAATCTATCGACAAGCCTATAGATGAAGCGTTACGTGCAGAAGCTTACTGGTTATATCAAGCCACCAGTAAAACCCCCGCTGTTAAACGTTTTAACGAAGCAGACATTAAAGGCATGGAATACGACATGGAAAATCAACGTAATTGGAATGATCTAGTCGTCGCCGTACAAGATATTAAATAACACTATCCAATCAAATTAACGCATCGAAAAATTTTAGGAGCATATTATGTTAGGTGAAGTTCACTCATTGCAATCTGACTTTCCCGAATACAAAGATACCATTGAGAAACTGGTAGAAAGTGACAGTACGTTTGCCAGCGAAAACAAACAGTACAACGCTTTAGATGAAGAAATTCGCAAACTTGAGCTAAAGGGCGGCCCAACCACCGACGAAACATTGCATCAATTGAAGCATGATCGTGCCGTGCTAAAAGATACGCTGTACGAAAAATTACAGGCCGCGATATAAGTTTCTACCGTTAAAGGAGTAGAAATCACCTCCTCTAGATAGTGGTGAAGCGTTAACCTCTCGAGCGCTTTGCCACTACTTCATATGCACTTTCCCACCAATAATTTTAAACGCAGGCGTGCCTCTTATTGTGGCTTCCCGAGCAAAGGGTTGCTCGCACCCAGGGCATATACAGGGTGTAGTGGTATAATCTTCAACAATACGCTCTTTAAAGCACTTAACCAGCGCGCCTTTGCCACCTTTTCGGTATTTGAAAATAGGCGTTTTGCATTTCGCACAGGTTATTTGTACCGTTCGAACTGGCCCTTTCTTGTTCGGTTTTGCCATATTCCCACTTTATTAATCAATTTGCTTACCACAAAGATGAATTTGAACATCTGTAGATGTAATAAGAAACCTTTCTACATTGGTTAATCTTAGATAATACACCAACATACCAATCAAGTTTGTTCACGCTTAGCCTGCCATAAATGGAAGTTCGCGAAAACTTCACCTATTATGATAACAAGGAACCTATCCTTATACTTGTATTCAGTCATTTGTATGAAGTATTCAGTTTAGCGATAGTTAACATGGACTTGCCGTAACCTTAGCTTGATTCTTTACTTATTTTGTTGATTAAGGAAGAGGCATACTAACGCTCAGTACAGAAGGTCTAAGATTTTTCGTAAACTTTCACTGATAATACATCGAACCTATACTATTCTGAGTTCGAAGAATGAATTCATATTATCGCACCTAGCAGGATACATGCTAGATTCGACGACACAGATGCAGCGGCGCTAACGCCTTACGATAGAGCAAATGCTCCCTGCAATAGCAGTATCTTTAGATTTAGTATTTTAAGGAATAATGAAAATGAAAGCGAAAGCGGTCCTATTACTTAGTTTAATGTTTGCACTTCCTGTAAGTGCAGCAAACGTAATTATCGTTAGTGCAAAAAATGGGTCGGGTATCGATGCCGAAGCAGTCAAAAGAATCTACCTTGGTAAAATGAAAGCATTTCCTGACGGTAGCAAAGCACTTCCTTTAACATTTGAACAAGGTAATGAAGTTCGTGGTGCCTTTAACACGGGCGTTTTAGGTAAGTCAGAGAGCCAATATTCTGCGTTTTGGTCTAAATTAGTTTTTACTGGCCAAGGCACACCTCCTGAAGAGGTATCTACACAAGAAGAAATGCTGCAACTTGTTGCTGATAATCCCAATACTATTGGCTTTGTGGATGAGAGTTTAGCGAACGACTCTGTCACGGTAGTCGGTAGCTTCTAACCAAATAAACTAACGCAACAAGAGCGCTTTTAATGAGGACATTGAAAGCGCTTTTTTATTTCCAATAAGTAAAGTGATATTCCTACGCCTCACATCACGCTTCACGTATTCCGCTAGCGTTTATCGCCCCCCCTTTTTTGGGGGGGCTAGCGCAAGAGTCTCTTTGTGTTACGGAACAGGAAATCATAATTTTTTGTGAATGCCTGTCTTTATCTTCTATCAATTCAAGAAGAAGTTGGGCAGCTTCCTTTCCTATAATGTAGGGTTCTTGTTTTACTACCGTAACAGGTACTTTGAAAAACTCTGTCATGGGAATATCATCAAAACCTAACAAAGAAACATCGTCAGGAACACTCACTCCTTCCTGGTTTAAATGCGCTAAAAGCTCTGTAGTAATGGCAAGATGCTGAGTAAAAAACGCGGTAGGTGCCGCATCTGATTGAAGAATTTCCTTTGGTGAATGCTCAAATCCTGTTTCTCGTTGCCAATACTGCACTAGCGCCTCGTTGTATTGAATACCATGCTTTTTAAGCGCATCGGTATAACCTAAATAACGCTCATTCCTCGATTTAACGTTCTGGAATTCTTGTGTCACAAAACAAATTCGCTCATGCCCCAATTTGATTAAATAGTCTGTGGCATCAAAAGCGGCTTTGCGGTAATCAGATAAAACAAGATTCTTCTCGCTGCCGTCATGCTCTAATTGCACGTGGACTATGGGCAGCCCCTTATGAATATACTCTTCAATGAGGCCATTGTTTTTACCCGATGACGCTATGATTATTCCGTCTACTTGCAACTGAAATAATGCCTCTAGCGACTTGGCTTCAACCACGGGATCAAAATCAGTGTTGTAAATAAGTGCGTTGTAATTCGCTTTTTTACAGAAGTCGTCCACACCACGAATAGTTCGACTGGTATCAAAACCGGTAATATCCCGAACGATAACCCCTATTGTCTTAGTTTTAGTGGTTTTTAAACCTTGAGCAAAGCGGTTAGGCGTATAGTTTAATTCTTTAATAGCAGCCCGAACTCGAAGCTCAGTTTCCTTCGACATATAGTCGAAACGCCCATTAATGTACTGAGATACCGTACTGTTCGACACTTTGGCTAGGCGCGCCACATCCGCCAATTTCACTTTTTGCATAGCTTTTTCGAAGAGCCTGAGGTTCATTGAACCATTGTTAACAACTTGTTGACATTATGCATTTGTATGCTAGGTTTAGTCAACTAAAACGTTTTACTAAAACGTTTTATATTTTCATCCTAAGCAGAGGGAAGACTGGTGAAGATTGAAGAAATTAAGGTATTTGTGTGCAGTCCGGGACGTAATTTCGTTACCGTGAAAGTCATTACAGATAGCGGAATTTACGGTATTGGCGATGCTACGCTAAATGGCAGAGAAATGGCGGTGGCAACCTGCCTTGAAGAGCATATTGCGCCTTGCCTAATTGGCCGTGACGCTCACGACATCGAAGATATCTGGCAATATCTTTACAAAGGGGTGTATTGGCGTAAAGGCCCGATAAATATGGCCGCCATTGCGGCTATTGATATGGCATTGTGGGACATAAAAGGCAAAGCCGCTAATATGCCTGTTTATCAGTTGCTGGGCGGAAAAAGCCGTACGGCAGTCACCTTGTACGCACATGCGAGCGGCGACACTATTGAAGAGACCATTGATAAAGCGCAAGCCCATATTGATGCGGGGTTCAAAGCCGTACGTTTGCAAACTGCCATCCCCGGGTTAGGGGTTACTTACGGCGTGCTTGGCGATAAGAAAGACTACTTTGAATTACAAGGCAACCGCCCTCTCCCTCCGGAAGAACCTTGGTCTACCCTAAAATACTTTAATATGGTGGAAGACCTTTTCAAGCAAGCCCGTGCCCGCTTAGGCAATGACGTTCACCTACTTCATGATGTGCATAGCCGGCTAACCCCTATCGAATCGGCGCGACTGGGTAAGCTATTAGAGCCTTATAACCTGTTATTTCTTGAAGATGCTTCCGTGGCTGAAAACCAAGAAAACTATAAGGTAATTAGGCATCACACCACTACCCCACTGGCCATAGGTGAAACCTACAACACCATTTGGGAATGCAAAGACCTTATTCAAGATCAGCTTATTGATTATATCCGTACAGCAGCTACCCATGCGGGCGGTATAACCGGCCTTCGCCGCATTGCCGATTTTGCCAATATTTATAATGTGAAAACCGCGCCTCACGGAGCACCCGATTTATCGCCAGTGTGCTTTGCTGCCCATATGCATTTAAATATCTGGGCACCAAACTTTGGTATTCAGGAGTTCGTTGGTTTTGGTAATGCACAACTTAACGAAATATTCCCCCATCGCTATGAAGTTAAAGACGGTACGGTAGCCGTTTTAGACGCACCCGGCTTGGGCGTAGATTTTGATGAATCAGCAGCGCAAAAATACCCTTACAAACGCTCTTATTTACCGGTGAGCCGATTAGAAGATGGCACTGTGTGGAACTGGTAAAGCTATTTAGCGCTGTAATAACAAATTCGATAAAGGAAAGAACATGAGTAACCCTATTAAGGTATTAATTCAAGGCACTGGATTTGCAGGCCAAGGGCATGCAGAAGCCTTTAGATATGCGGGTGCAGAAGTGGTTGGTATTGTGGGCAGAACCCCAAGCGTCGTAGAGAACGTAGCGAAAGAACTTTCAATACCTTACTTCAGTACCGACTGGCAACAAGCGCTTGAAGATTGCAAGCCAGACATAGTGTCTATTGCCACCCCCGGCGGCGCCCACGAAACGCCCATTATTCAAGCTATTGAATTTGGCTGTCATGTATTTAGTGACAAGCCTCTGTCTACCACCGGTGATTCTGCTAAGAAACTGTATGAATTAGCCGAAGAAAAAGGGGTGAAAACCGCTTTTGCTTCTAGCTTTCGCTATATGCCTCATGTTATTCACGCCAAACGTTTAGTGGAACAAGGAGTGATTGGTGAGCCACTAGAAGTAGAGTGTATTTCACACTTTAACTTAGAGCGTGACATTCCTTTTGGCTGGTCGCACCGCAAAGAAGACGGTGGCGGGCGCTTAAATAACAACTTTACCCATAAGCTTTCAATTGTCACCTCCATTGTGGGTGAAGAAATCTTATCGATAATGGGGGAAGTACGTGATGACTTGGGCAAAGCCCCGATTGTTGAAGGCGTACATAACTTCAAAAAGCGCCGCGACTTTATTCCCAATGACCTTAGCGACCCCAACCTCAAATGGGGGGAGTCGAATGTAGAATGGTCGTACACCGTGCTTGCACAGTTAAAAAGTGAACGTGCAGCAAAACCGGTCTCGGTGTTGTTTAAACATGGTGGTTTACAACCCCGCTTTACCGACGACCATATCGTTGTTTACGGCAGCAAGAGTGCCATCTTTATAAAAGGTCACTATGCCAGCGGCCCACTTTATTATTATGATGAAAACAACCAGTGGACTGAATTGCCACTACCGCAAGACATCATAGACAACACTCCCGAAGGCGAAGGTGACACCGAACGTAATTGGCGCTATTTAATTCGCGAATTAGTGAGCGATGTGAAAGGTGAAACCGTTGCGCCTTATCAAACCTTTAAAGAAGGTGCGCAATACCAGCAACTCATCGATCTCATTCGTCGAAATGACAATTGGATAGACGTTAGCCAACTGTAATTAAAGGTGTCCCATGGTCTATGAATATCTCGTTATTGCAGGGTACTTTTTACTGATCCTCGGTATCGGTTTTGCGTTTAAATCGATGGCCAAAAATTCCACCAGCGACTACTTTCGTGGTGGCGGTAGAATGCTATGGTGGATGGTTGGCTCAACCGCTTTTATGGCACAATTTTCCGCTTGGACCTTCACAGGCGCAGCGGGGAAAGCTTTTAGCGACGGATTCGCCATAAGCTTAGTATTTTTCGCTAATACGTTTGCCTATTTTTGTGGCTGGCTCTACTTTTCAGCCCGGTTTAGACAAATGCGTGTCGACACCCCCACCGAGGGCATTAAACGTCGCTTCGGTAGTCAGAACGAACAGTTTTTCTCTTGGGCGCTGATCATCTTTAGCATGATAAACGCTGGCGTGTGGTTAAACGCCCTTGGTGTTTTCTCTAGTGCCGTATTTAATGCCGATATAAGTTTAACGATTATTGCTACTGGCCTTACCGTGCTGTTTGTCTCGGTATTGTCTGGCGCCTGGGGCGTGGTAGCGTCCGATTTTGTACAAACCCTTATTGTGGCAATTATCTCGATAGCCTGCGCCATTGTAGCGCTTGTAAAAGTAGGTGGACCCGTTGCTTTAGTAACTGATTTTCCTGTAGATTTTGTTATGGGCCCCGACATGAACTACGGCCTATTGCTTGTTGGCACTTTTGTTTTCTTTTTGGCAAAACAACTGATCACCATTATGAACCTGAACGACTCGTTTAGGTTTTTAAACGCAAAAGACACCATTAACGCACGAAAAGCCGCATTACTTGCCATGGTATTGATGGGCGTTGGCAGTATTATTTGGTTTATTCCCCCTTGGGCATCGGCCATCTTGTATCCTGATGCCGCAACCGCCTACCCTGAGTTAGGCAATAAAGCGGGCGATGCGGTGTATCTTGTATTCACCCGTAATGCCATGCCCCTTGGCACTGTTGGGTTGTTGCTGGCGGGGTTATTCGCGGCTTCTATGTCGTCAATGGATTCAGCGCTTAATAAAAACGCGGGTATTTTTGTACGAAGCTTATACCAACCTTTATTGCTTAAAAAACAGAAACAAGTGTCAGATAAACACCTGTTGAATGTTAGCCGTTTAGTCAGTTTTATTAGCGGTATTATGGTTATCGCCGTTGCACTGTTCTTTAAATCATTAAAAGAGCTAAGTTTGTTTGAGTTGATGATGAATGTATCTACGATGATTCAAGTTCCGCTACTCATTCCCTTAATATTTGGCCTGTTTATTCAAAGAACGCCCCAGTGGGCGCCTTGGGTAACCGTCGCCATAGGCCTAACCGTTTCTTGGTTAATGATGAATGTGTTCACCCCTGAGCTTTTTGCTAGCTGGATTGGGCTAGAACAAGCACTTACTCGCCGTGAGTCAATCGATCTTAATCTCATGCTTATTATCGTTGCTCAACTGGTTATTACCGCTGGCTTTTTCTGTGCAACCTCCTTGTTTTACAACCCCGAAAAAGACGCGCATAAAGCAGAAACCGAGCGTTTCTTTGACGATGTGGAAACCCCAGTAATTGCAGATTTTGAGCAAGACGATTACGACCGCCAACAACGCAATAAACTAGGAGTTATGGTTATTATTATGAGTGCGGGCATGCTCGTTATGATGCTAATTCCTAATCCTCTGTGGGGCAGACTCATGTTTTTAGGTTGCGCTTTTATCATGTTAACCATAGGTTTACTGCTTAAACACAGTGCTAAAAAAGAGACGACTACGGCCACCTCATCATTGAGTAAAAAACCATGCTTAGAATAAAGCTATTTACCGCGTTTATAAGCAAGTTTTTTGCTTGTGTATCAAGCCTACAAACATTGGCACGCTGGTTAGGTATGGGTTTACTTTCTCTCATGCTTTTCGGTTGCTTAATGAGTGATGAGAATTACAGGGTAAACTTAACTGAGGGTATAGATGAGTCGGCTGGGCCTGTACCTGCCTATATTATTTCAACCCCGTCGGCCACTTACTATCTTGAAAAGCAAGGTGGTGGGTTATCGAGCATGCTTGATAAAGACGGGGTAGACTGGATTGGTTTTAACAACATTGAGGGTTCAGGCCACAAAGGTGAATACCGCGGCTTCCCCAATGCCATCCATAAACAAGACGGCAGTTATTTTCATGCTATGAATGCTGGCACTGACAATGCCAACGGTGAAGTTCTTATCGAGCATGAGAACCATGTACGTATAGCATTTACCTCAGCAAACGGGAAATGGGTTGGCCAGTGGGATTTTTACCCTACCCATTGTGATTTCACAATGAAAACGGTAAGCCCCGGCTATCATTATTGGGTGCAATATGAAGGTGTGCCAGGCGGTAGCATGGATGACACCGACTTTTGGTATAATTCTGCTACTGAAATACGCCACCCTATCAATGATTCATTCAAGGGCGATTTACCTTACCCTGAATGGTATGCCTTTGGCGATGAATCATCTCCACGAATGATTTTTTTGTTAAACCATGACGATGATACTCACCCCGACAACTACGTAAGCCGTCCTTACATGACTGTGCTCGGCTTTGGCCGCCAAGAAAAAAACAAGTTTTTGAATACGCCTAAAACATTTTCCATAGGCTTTGTGGAATCGGTAGAGTATGAAAAAGTGTCAATAGAAGTGGCTACTGTATTGAAGCAAATACATTGAACTAGCCCAGTGGCAGAGTGGCAGAGTGGCAGAGTGGCAGAGTAAAAAATTGTTAGAGCAGCAGGGCTAGCAACCAAGAAGTGCTTTTACACCATCAATAGCACATTCTCACTTTGCACAAAAGTATCGGCAAGCAGCACAAGGTATTAATACAAGCGCTGGAATTAATCTACCCTACCAGGAAAGTGCGCTATTATAAATATATCTCTCAATACCATTAGTCACTAGAAAGAGCTTACAATTCCAAATTTTGCTTTAACCATAGATAAAGACGCGTTTAATCAAATACGTCGTCGTAGACTCATGCAAATTTGTGGAGTGTCCGCCCTCGGGCTGGTGGCTTCTCTTTCTGTGGCGCGCAATGTTACCTTTATTATTATTGCCGTCGGCCTTACCTGCTTAATTGCCGCGTTTGTGTTCGCATATAAACATAAAGTACTTGCCTCAGCATCTACCCTGCTGGTGTCATTATCTTCCATGTTGTTCGCCCTAGCTGCAACCGGTGCAGGGTTATTCGACATAGCTATTTTGGGTTACCCCACCCTAGTAATTTTCGCCGCTATTTTAGGCGGTGTAGGCTTGTTCATAACGCTACTTTCTTTTGTTACTTTGCAATGTGTGCTTATTGTCGGGTTGTCGCTCCAAGGTATTATTACACCCCATATTCCTTCAACTAGTTGGGAGCATTTAATTTTCACACTAGTGATATTTATCGTCACAGGTTTTAGTGTTTACATTTTAGTTAGTGATATCAAAGACTTAATGGCATCGCTTCAGGGCGAAAATATCAAAGTGGCGCAAAGTCGCACGCAAATTCAGCATTTGGCGCACCACGACAGCCTAACCAATTTGCCTAATCGGCTGTATGGTGAAACCCTATTTAATTTATCGCTAAGCGAGTGTGAAGAACATGGGCAGTCATTAGCATTACTGTTTATTGATTTAGATAATTTTAAGCCAATTAACGATGCGTTAGGCCATGCGGCGGGCGATCAATTGCTTAAATCACTTACCCAACAGCTCACAGAAATCTTGTCGCCAAAACAATATCTCATCCGCTTCGGTGGTGATGAATTTCTGGTTATTGCCCCTTTCAACCCTGAAAGTGATGAGTTGACATCGCTCGCTAATGCTCTGATTGGGCAGTGCGCATCTGTTTTCGATATATTTCAAAACCAAGTAAGGGTTTCAGCCTCATTAGGCACAGCTAGCGCACCAAAAGACGGCACCGATTTTAAGCAGCTATGCAGAAAAGCCGATATCGCTATGTATAAAGCGAAACAAGATGGCCGCAATACCTATCACCATTACGATGAGAGTTTAGACAAAGCCAGCGAAAACAAGTTTAAAATGCTACAACTCTTGCGCCCAGCGCTGAGTGAACAACAATTCGAGCTGCACTACCAGCCCATCGTAGATTTAAAGAGTGGCAACATTAAAACCCTAGAAGCATTACTACGCTGGCCTCAACCTGATGGGAGTATGATCCCGCCAGACTTATTCATCCCCTTGGCAGAAAGTAGTGGCTTAATTAATGAGTTAGGTAGCTGGGTAGTGCGTCAAGCCACCCAATTTTGTGCCCAATTACGCCAGCAGGGACATTCTGATATACGTATGGCAGTAAATTTATCGGTGATGCAATTTAAAGATGGCCAGCTTCAACGCACTATTGAAAGTGCATTGTATGAAGCGGGCTTACCTCCAGAAGCATTAGAACTAGAGTTAACCGAATCGTTGTTGATTGATGAAACCGAGCAAATACAAAAGCAACTCGCTTCACTGAGCAAGCTTGGCATTACCATTGCCATTGACGACTTTGGTACGGGTTACTCTAACTTGGGTTATCTTCGAAACTTTAACGCTTCAAAGCTTAAAGTAGATAGATCGTTTATAAGCCCGTTGTGTTTCTCGGAGCACGATGAGTCTTTGGTAGGCGCCATTATCAACATGGCAGCCAGTTTAGGCTTGAAGACGGTGGCTGAGGGAATTGAAGATGAAGAGACCTTACAAAAGCTGCTGTTACTTGACTGCGACATGGGGCAAGGCTATTTCTGGTCAAAACCCTTACCCGAAAACGCGTTAATGGAATTTTTGAAAAGCCGTAACACTTAACACAGCAGCTTTTATATCCTCGCCTTTATTCGACTCTTGTTTACTGATCTGACATTTCTGAGCTGGGCGTTCTTAGCTGAGTTATCTGAGCTGGGCGCTCTAAGCTGGGCCTTGTGAGCTGGACTTTCTGAAACTAATTATTCAATTGATGGTTTCAGTCTTTTGCTGAAACAGCAACTTTCGTTAATTTAGTAGCTGCTTGATCCAATTAACAGATAAATTCAGCACTTCTTCTTTTTTGCTTTTATTAGGTTCATATACGTTGAAGATATGATCGGCGCCACCTATGTAATAGGCATCTTCACGCACCGCATTACTCGCATCAAAAATAACCTTTTCATGAGCGGGTAAATAGTCGTTCGAGCCTCTTATCGCTAATAGTTCCCCTTCAAATTCACCTAAGTTTCGAATGGGATTGTAGCCCAACATGCCCAACAAATGCTTTCTGGTGAGCGTTAAATCAACCCAGCTTTTTAATGTGCTTTGCCCTTGTTCTAAAGCCTGTCGAACTTCTTTAAAGTTTTGACTATTCGTCACTATTTCATTCGGGTTTAGCGCTGTAGACCATAACACCATGCCATCAAAGGTTTTAGGGTGCGTACTAACCAACTCCATAGCCGTCGCGCCCCCTAAACTAAACCCTACAACCACCAATGGCGTGTTAGGATACTGCGCGTGCAAGTAATCTAGCCCGGCCTGCGCATCTTCTACCCGGCTTTTAAAGGTACTCGATAGCGTATAATTACTTGCTTCACGTTCCGCTTCCCCTCGAACATCAAACCTGACAGAAGCAATACAATGCGCGCTTAACTGGTGCGATAAATCTTTATATAAGTCGCCCACTTCATCTTTTTGCCCTGCCCAACCGTGTATTAGCAGTACCGCGCCTTTTACCTCACGACTGGCTTCATTTTTTACAGTGCAACCAGACTTTTCCAGTACCCCATTGGCACCCGAACTCAAGTTTATCTTCTGGCTTAAGTTTACACTCTGGCTTGAGGCTGCAGAATGGCTTAGGCTTTGATTATGTTCAGCTACATCTAATTTGGCATCAGCTACTGTGCTTAATAGTAATGCGCTTGATAACACTGATGTTGCTAGCACCGAACTTACTGGCATTGAACGTAATAGCTTTGTAGTGAACAGCCTACTAATAAATAACCCTCTGACAAATGCCCCTCTAATAAATAGAGTAGCCCCAAGGCTCAAACTTTTATTACGCTTACTTCTTACACAATATGATTTAACGCTTGAATGGCGAGCCATTGTCATCCCTATTACTGCTATTTATTCTTCGGTTTAGCGCGAGTGCTAAGTGTTTGGATTTATGTCTAGCGCTAGCTCTGTTGCCCAGCTTTATTGATTAGCTTTGTTGATTAATCTTATTGAGTAGCCTCAAGGCCGGTTAGTACAAATTTTTGTACTCGTCGGCCTGTACTGACTTCTGAGGTGTACAGGTTACCCTCGCTATCAGCTACCACACTATGAAGCCAAGTAAACTGCCCCGGATAGCGACCAGGTCGACCAAAACTACCCAGCACTTGATAGTTCTCATGTAATAAAATCCAAATGCGACCATTCATCATATCGGCCACGTACATGTATTTATTGTCGGGCGAAAACGCGATATCTGAGGCTGTGCCTAAGCCGCCGGTTTCGCCCGCCACTACCACGTCTTGCATAAAATTAACCGTGCCGCTTTCATCAGCTTTAAATACTTGAATCCGATTATTTCGTCTATCGCACACATATATTCTGCCGTCACTTGCTTGAGTAACACAATGTACGATATCACCAAAGTTTTGTGCTTGTGTGCTAGTAGCACTGGCATTCGCCGTGGCTTGAGAAACATCGAACGCACCTTCACGGGTGCCGCCGCCAGGTGCTGTACCGTACGCGCCCCATAATTGGTCAAACTCGTTGGCCTCTGTGTTAAACGCCGTCACCCGTTTATTTATATACCCGTCAGCAATAAAAACTTTATTAGTGTGGGTGTTATGAAAAATATCGGCAGGGTTACCTAGCGTTGATTTACTTAAGTTTCCGTCTGTTTTACCGCGAGTACCAAACTGGCGAATAAATTCCCCTTTTTCCGTGAAGTTAAGCACCACATGGTCACCGTCACCATTTCCGCCCAACCACACCGTATTTTCATCATCCACGTATAATCCATGGACCGTTGCTGGCCACTGGTTTTCACCATTTATTGAAGGTGATATTTCAGGCCCGCCCCACGCATTCAGTAAGTCGCCTTGTGGTGAAAATTGTAAAACGTGAGGGGCAGCTTCACAGCAAAGACCCATATTGTTGGTAAGCCCGACATCAAGCTTACTTAGTGAATTCGGTCGGTGTAGTAACCACAGGTTATCGTTTTTATCTACCGACAACCCTGGCACCTGACCAATAATCAATGTTTTCGGCATTTTAGGCCAGCTTGCATCCACCTTGAATTGAGGAACCGGATGGCTAACATCTGCTTCAGAATAGCGTTCAACGTTAACCAAGCTGGGGGATTGCAGCTCTTGACCATTCGCCGAGGCTTGGTTTCTAACGCTGGCTTGGCGCTCGACATTAGCGGCACTTACCGTGAAAGAAACCACTACGCTGCCAATGCAAAAGCCAGCTATCTGCATAAAAGATTTAGCGGATGGTAAAGAGATACAAGGCATTGCGTTAACCCTTAAATGTATTGAACGAGCAATATTGAATTTGGTGTAATTGATGAACTTTGTCTTACTAACGTTTTAGCACAAGCGTTTTGGTACAAGCTATTTTATACAAGTCGATTACTATGAGCTGCTTGGTAACAACCGTTTAAATCATAAGCTAGCTGATGAATAAACACACTAACAAGTACGGTCATGTTCGTTGAAGTGTCGTTAATTTCCGGCCAATGATAGCAATTTTTTAGCGGCATCCCACTGCGCTGGTGTGTTCACGTTGGTTAACCGCGCGTTATTTTCCGGCGAGACTTCAATTGCATCAAAATTTGTACACATGGTATTGACTGAACGTTGCGGCACTTGCCCTTTAACAACACCTTCAAGGTACTGTCGAACCTCTGTCGTTAACGGCAAAAACAAGGGTAGATAGTGATGGGAAAAATAAGCAGGCCGTTTTGCGCTGGTGCCTTTGTCGATAAGCTGCTCTAAATCTTCTTTTCGCAACAGGGGCAAATCGACTGGCGTGATAATCAGTGCATCCGCGTTGCTTTGTTTAGCAACAGAATATATTCCGCCCAAAGGCCCAATATTGGCCACTACATCATTCACCACTTTGTAGTTATCAGCATATTTATTAGGCTGGCAACTAACAGTAGTCGCTTCATTTCGGCTAATTAATAAACGCTCAATAGGCAATGAAGAAACTAAGTCCGCAGTGTAAGTAAGCATATCGCGCTCATCACGTTTCAAAAGCGCCTTATCTTCCCCCATTCGGCTTGAAAGCCCACCTGCTAGTACTACACCATCAATGGCCATATCGCCCCCTTTCCCTATACTACTTTTAACACAACTCCAACCAACCTTATCATGCTATTAGCATGCGGATAATCATAAATTTCAGTCAATTAACATTAGCCTAGGCTCAATGTAGTTGGCGATTTACGGTAATTGAATGAGGCTATCTATTACGCATAGTACGATTGCTTAAGTGCAATAGAAGCGCTTAATGGCTAGAAACATTTTCAACCGGTACTACTTTTGATTGGCTATGGCTTCAAAACGCGCATCTATTTGGCCGCGCTCGCCAGACTGTTCAATGAGTGCTAATGCAGCGTTAAATTCATCGATGTGCGCCTGCGCATTTTCAAGCTCTTTAGAAACAATATAGTAAAGCGGAATAGTGGCTACAGGAATATCGATAATGCTGACACTGTCAAATACTTCAAGGAGTTTTGAATTATGATCTCTTTGCAAGTAACCATTAGTAAAGCCTATATCGCCCCACCCTTTTGATACTTGAACAATACAGCCTCTTGCATCAGCCGCTCGTTGAACAGAAAGCTTATATGCTTTGATAAACTCTGACTGTTCGCTGCTTAAGCTATAACCATATGGCAAACAAAGGCGAGCCCCTGTCACATCAGCTAATGTATTAACTTTCATTTCTTTTGAGGTGTAAATACGTACGGGAATTGAATTAATGCGTTTAGAGTAAATAAACGACTTGGCTCGTTCGTCGGTATGAACATAGGGAAATGTTCCTTGATACTTGCCTTCAAGTGCCCATTTATAACCACGTTGCCAGGGTAAAATGTCGATATAAATGGGGGTATTCATGTGCTTGAAAACAGCTTTTACCAAGGAAACAGACCAGCCACCATCTTGCGCATTTTCATCAACATAAGGGAAGTAACTTGAACCCGTAGTTAATAGGGTATCGCTATCAAGCGGTGGCGCCTTTGGGAGTTGCTCGGCCACACTAAAGTAAGACGAAAGCCCCAAACACAGCAAGATAAGCTTTATTACAACGCACTTTTTCATGTACTACATCCAGCCGTTTTGGTTATTTCATCGCTATTTAGTGTTAAACAACGATTAGCTATACTTTAAATTACTATAAAGAAAAAATAACGAGATAAAAGTAAAAACCGCGCAATGCTGCACACAGCAGACCTGTATTTAAGTCTACCGCAGCATTACATAATAATGATGACAAGAAGCAAGTAACTAAGACTTACCTGTTGCTTTCTCACCCCAAATCTCTTCTAAGCGCTGATCGCGGCCACAATTCCAGCGATAAAGCTTGTAACGCACCGGGCTTTTTTTATAGAAATCTTGATGACCTATTTCGTCGCCTTTAATAGGATAAAATGTCGATGAATCCAAAATTGGGGTAACCACGGTTTGATTTGGAAATTGTGCTTTCACCGCATTTTTAGTGTCTTGTGCAATAGCACGTTCTTCATTGTTAGCGACAAATACGGCACTTAAATAACTGGGGCCTTTATCACAAAATTGCCCCCTTGCATCAAATGGGTCGATATTCACCCAGTAATGGTCGAGTATTTCTCGATACGACACTTTGCTTTCATCGTAAGTTATCTTCACAGCTTCATAATGCCCCTTATGGTTACCATTATAAGTAGGATTAGGCACTGATCCTCCGGTAAAACCCGAGACCACATTGGTTACGCCCTCTAATTTTTCAAAATCAGATTCCATGCACCAGAAACATCCACCAGCCAGAATAGTCTCGTCAGCAGTGGCAATTGGGGCAGCGATAAACGTGCTTAACAATAATGCGGGCAAAATAGATTTCATTATTAACCTTAAAATTAACTATCGAAGATAAAGACATACAGCTCACTAATAAAGAACGGATTAAGTCCTAAAAACTTTCATTTTCTGAGACATTATAATTGCGGGTAGAATTTTCATTTAGCCCTGTAACCTACGCATGTTGTAACGACATTACACTACCAATACTAGCTGCGTTAACTCATATTACTTCAACGCTATCGCCCGCATGGCCTTGGCTTGCAGAAAATCGGTGACATCGGCAGAGCACTTGCATCGTTAAGTTTTTAAAATTCAAACCATATAACTGGTTTGGTCAAAACGTAAGGAAATAGCAAATGAGCATAGTTAAATCAGGCAGTGCAGCATACAAACCTTTAGGTAAGCAAGGCAAAGGCAGTATTTCTACCGAAACAGGCGCATTATCTAATCAACCCTACGGATTTAATACACGCTTTGAAGATGGCAAAGGCACCAACCCCGAAGAATTAATAGGGGCGGCGCACGCAAGTTGCTTCACCATGGCCTTATCTTTTGCACTATCAGGCGCAGGCTATGATGACGGAGAGCTAAACACTACCGCTAAAATCAGTTTAGATAAGACAGACGATGGTTATGAAATTAGTCAGTCAGCGTTAAGCCTTGAAGCGAGCGTTGAGGGAATTACCGAAGACGAATTCGCTAAAATTGCTCAGGAAGCAAAAGACAACTGCCCCGTTTCACAGCTTTTAGATACGAAAATCACCCTTGAGTACACGTTGAAGTAGTAATCTTTATCATTACGCAATGAGGCAGTAGCGATAGGGCTTAGCTTTTAGCTCTTGATCTAGGCTACTGTACCAATATAGCGGATAAATCAGCAGGCTGATTGAATGCCTGCTGATGCTTTTATTCACGGCTATTTTATTTACCACTTATTTGTCTGCCAAACTTTTACCCGTGCATCTATTCAACCGCTGCCGCCAGCGCCTGTAAATCTTGGGGCAAACTAGTTTCTGCACGTTCTACCACTCGTCCTATTTCTTCACCATTACGCATTAATATGAAAGTAGGCGTATATTTAAGCGCATGCTTTTCTGCCATACCCTCAGGATCGCTCTTTTTCCTGTCAACCGCGAATAACGTAAATTGAGGCACATCTAATCCGCTAGCATCTAGCGTTTTCAATAGTCGGGGTACTTCCCTTTCACTGTCATGGCACCATGCGCCAAATAGTATGAGTAGCGTATCGTCCTCTAAAGCAGATACAGCTTTAATCTCTGCGTCGCTAGGTTGGTACGACTTATATTCGTCCATAAAAGCTGGATACTGTGCAAGCAATGCTTCACCGCTAATTTCCCCTACAACATCTGGAATGTTATCTGCAGCCAACACATTTGCTGAGGCTAATATTACTAATGCAGTTAGCACTGGTTTCAATACCGTTTTCAACACTGGCTTTAACGCATTAGATACGAACTTAAATGTAAACACCTTATTTCTCCTTAAACGGCTATAGCCGTATTCAATAGTGCATTGAAGTAAAACGCAAGTTCACTATTCTCCACTTAACCCTTTTCAGATTTGTCGGCTTACGCTGAGTAACTCAAACACAAAAAAAAGCGGCATTTCTGCCGCTTTGATTATTCATTTTTGCTAAGTACTAATATTTAAGGTCAAAACTAATATTGACCTTCAATACTGTTTATTTACCAATCACGCCGCAAGCCACTCGCTCGCCGCCACCGCCAAGTTTGGCTGGGGAATCTGAATAGTTATCGCCACCTGCATGAATCATAATGGCGCGCCCTTCAATATCTTCAAGCTCCAATTCAGGTGCGAATACAGGTTGAGTGGCATTGCCACTTTCATCAACATATAAGGTTGGTAAATCACCTTCATGACCTTCTTCAGACCAAGGTACGCTGTGACTACCCGTATTTTCAGGGTCGAAGTGCCCGCCCGCAGCACCGCCTAAGACCTTTTTGCCGTCTTTCATTGCTGCTGAGCAGTCGCCATTTTCATGTACATGGAAGCCGTGAATACCTGGGGTTAGCCCTGATAGTTTTGGTGTAAACACCACACCGTCGTCATCGTAGCTACTTACCATCACGCTTCCGATAGCTTCGCCTGTTTTCAGATTATTCATCATAATCTTTTTCCCTTCATCCTCATGATGACCGGCGAAACTACTTGCGCTTAAGGCTAGTGATACTGCTCCTACCATGGCGGTTAATGTAAGCTTTTTCATAGCGTTCTCCTTCTCTGCTTAAAATTCGTATTGATGAAGCCCGTGCAATTATTAAACGAGCCTGCATTACGACTTACCCTTAAAAGGAGCATAATTTGCACCACAAGTGGTTAACGCGCTGTAACCCCATGAAAAATAGACATTAAGAAGAATTTAGTGATATAGACGTTCTTGACGCTTTTGAATAGATGTAACGATTTAACTCGCAATGTGTAATGTTTACGCAAACAAGCACTTATAAAATAAAGCCTACATTAATTCGGCTACGGCCTGTTTCTCGTTGCAACGCGAATGGCAACGCTTTATTCTCAAAGTACGAAAGTGATTTAGTGCATCAGTATGCATTGGGTTAATAGTAACGATTAACGTGGTACGCTACTTTGTTAACTAAATTTTTAAAACTGTGTTGCACTTTATCAGTGTTGCCATTGTTTTTTTGTGTCCCCGCTTCAGCTACCTCTAGCTGGCACACGCTTCATCAGCCCACGTTTTACACGCCTTTAGCCGAGACTTCACTAATTGACGGCCCAATCCTATCTGTATTGGAAACTAACGACGGGTTTATATGGATTGTTGATTCCAAAGGATTATGGCGATGGGATTCCCAGTCTTTAAAAGCAGTGTCATTTGAAAACAAGCAAAGCGATACGCCTTCGCCGCAAATTCAAGCCACCTTTGTTACCAAAAGCGGTGAAGTATGGGTAGGTACTCAACAAGGCCTTTACCGTTTAAATCAAGAAAAACTACAACTCAATGCATATGAGGAAAGTTTACTTTCGGATGTATCGATACTTAACCTCAACGTCACTTCTATTGCCAACAATAAGATTTTCACTTTTGCATCAGATAGTGCGTTGTTTATTTTCAATGATACAACGAAAAAACTATTGGGATTTGAACTACCTCATAGAGCGAGGATCCATGCACTTCATATAAATAGCAAGCACCAATTATGGGTTGGGTCTGGACAAGGGCTGTTTCAGTTTCCGCTCGTTGATATCGCAAGTAGCGGCGTTGAGCATTCTCCGCTTCGGGTAGCAGTGGGTAGTTATAAAAAACCTCGTATCAGTAGTATCCTTTCGACCGCTTCAGGCTCCCTTGTCGTAGGCACTGCCGACAAAGGTTTGTTTATTCAAAATGAAGATGCATTATTTCGCCAATTAGCAATGGGTACCACGACATTGCCTTGGCTTTTTACTATGAGCGAAATAAAACCTGATTTACTGCTGCTTGGCACCTTTGGGCAAGGGTTCATAGAAGTGAATATTAATACTCATAAAACCCGCCAGTTTTTGCACAACCCACTTCAACCAGCCTCGCTTGCTGACGACAATATTTGGTCTACCTTTACCGATAGCAAAGGATTAGTGTGGATTGGCGCTGGGCACACGCTTAATATTTTCGATGCGAATAACCAATCGATAATTAATATATTCGGTGGTGCAAATATTGATAAAAGCTTGAGTTACCGAAAAGTACATTCGGTACAGTCCCATCATGGCGAACTGTTCGTAGGTTCCGGTAATGCCGGCATCGAAATCCTGTCACCGGTAAAAGGCAAAATAGAACAGCGTTGGGAAACATCAGAAAACCCCGTTGAAACCTTGCATGTGGCTAAAAATGGTGACGTATATGCGTCTAGCAACTTTGCATCAGTGAAAGTAGACTCTGCTACTAAGCAAGCCCTGTTGTTAGCGGTATCAACACGCCATCCTTCAACATTTACCACTGCCTTTTTATCCACAGAGACGAGTTTGTGGCTAGGCGGTACAGACGGTTTATGGGTGCAGCACAACGCTACAGAAAAACACATTGAATTTGCTGACAGTATCGCAGAGCGGCGTATTGCGTCGTTAGCAATTGATAAAAATCGCTTATGGATTGGAACATGGCAAGGATTGGTCAAAGGTGACATTCAAATGGGTGAAACTATCGACTTGGCGACAAGTTACATTGCTCACCCCATTTTAAAACAACAATATATATCTAGTTTATTCGTTGACGATAATGGTTACCTTTGGGTCGGTACAGGCTCTGCAGGTTTATTTGTTAAACCTACACACGCAGACTGGATTCAAATAGAGAGCACTAGTGGTTTGCCAGGCAATAACATTGCTGCAATCGCAGGAGAAAGTGAAGATCATATTTGGGTAAGTACTACCCAAGGCATTGCCGCAATAAACCGCCATAAATTTGCTGTTAGCTGGGCTGTCGTTGCACCAAGCGTGGTGAATGCGCCTTATGCACCTTCAGCAGCTACAATAACAAATGAGAACGACATTGTTTTTGGCGGCATTAACGGCTTAACCATTATTGACAGTAATAACGTTACGTTTGCGAAGCCGCCTCTGCCAGTCGTGCTTACGGATATTACTTTGGTTCACCATGACGATACCATCGAATCGCTGGGGCAAGCCGCGACTGATTTAACCCTTCCTCCACTGACAAAACGAATAACCTTCGAATTTACGGCACTTGATTATCTTACTCCTGAACACACTCACTATCGTTATCGTGTATTAGGGTTAGATGGAAACTGGATTCAGGCAAATGCTGAGCAACGTTTAGCAGTCATTACGATGCCGCAGCCTGGCGACTATACTTTGCAAATTGAGTATTCTTACGATGGAGTAACGTGGGAAAAAAATGCATTGCATCGAAAGTTATTTGTTATGCCAGCGTGGTATCAAACCACACTAGCAAAATTTGTCGCTATCTTGTGTTTATGTGTCGCTGTGTACATGGGTCATTTACTGGGGGTAAAACATCACAGACACCGTCAAGCATTTCTAGAAAAGCTCGTGAATGCGAGAACTACTGAATTATCGATAGCTAATAAGCAACTCAGTGAACAGGCCGCAGCGCTTAAAGAGGCCAGTTTGACTGACCCACTAACGGGGTTACACAACAGGCGCTATCTAACACAACATATTGAGCGCGATATTGCCCTTGTGCAGCGTTATTACGCTAACTGCGATCAAACGTACACCGAGCCTAAAAACCACTATGACATACTGTTCTTCGTTATCGATTTAGACCACTTTAAAAAAATCAACGACACTTATGGTCATCAGGCTGGTGACAAGGTTTTAGTTGAAACCCAAAAACGCTTGAAGCGTATATTTCGTGAAACTGATTATCTTATTCGCTGGGGCGGTGAGGAGTTTTTAGTCGTCGTCCACAACACACCTAGAGAAGAAGCGTGTGTGTTGGCAGAGCGAGCGGTAGATATAGTGGGTTCGATTGAATTTCAACTTACAGAAGAAACAAGTAAACATGTCACCTGTTCAATTGGTTATGCGGCTTATCCACTTTCTCAGCAGCATTACGATATTTTTGATTGGCAAACTACAATAGGACTTGCAGATACCGCGCTTTATGGCGCGAAAAACAACTGTCGTAATACCTGGATGGGCTTAACGTCGATTCCACCAAGCACTGACCGTAAGGCGCTAGAAAAAGTTGCCAAGGTTCCTTCATCTATTTTTACATACGCCCAAGTTCAACAACCTAATAGCGCTAAGTTATAAAGAACATCAAGCGAGTTTACTGAACGTAAAATGGTAATAGCCAACGAAATACCCCCCGCTCGTTGGGCTTTCCAACTGCGGGGGCTTTTATTAAGAACACATGTCTATGTTACGACTAGCTGTTTCTTTCTCGCTTGTCACCACGGTCGCCGCGTTCACCACGCTTGCCACGCTTTTCTTTCATCGACTCGAACTTTTCTAGCTGCTCGTCAGTAAGAATTTCACTCACTTTCACACGTACATCGGCCATTTTAAGAAAACGTGCTTTCGCTTTTTCGGCTTTTAGGTTTGCAAGCTCGTTTAAGTCTTGCTCGTAATTAGCGTCTGACGGATCGAGCGCCTTAAATTGTGCTCTGAAAGAGTCTTCGCTGCCTTTCTCTGGGCGGTTTGCTTTGCGCTCCGCTTTAAGTTCGGCCTTCAACGCTTTTAGCGCATCTTGCTGCTCGTCAGTTAAATCTAGCACTTTCGTCATTTTGTGAATGGGAAAGAAGTCAGGACCCTTACGGTCATCAGAATGTTTACCACCTGCATAAGCTGTAGTGGCGATACATGCACTCAATAAAACACCGGCAATTAATTTTTTCATCTTAATATTCCTACTTGTTTTGGTCATGATGCTGCATGACATGGGGGAAACGTTTTGTTTCGTCTGTTTTGTTTCATCAACGGAGCTAAGTATGCATAAACGATTCGATAAGTAGGGTTAAGCTAGTGTAAAGTTCAGTAAAGTTGAAAAGTCCTCAAAATAAAACGGTTAATCTCTATTTTATGGAAAATGATAAATACAAAATCTTACTGGTAGATGACGACGCAGAACTCTGCGCGCTACTGAGTGAATTCCTGCAGACCGACGGCTTTGCAGTTGAAACCTTAAATAGTGGCGATGCCGCCGTTGCCCGCTTATTACAAAGCGACGAGTTCGATACGGTCGTGTTAGACATTATGATGCCCGGCATGTCGGGCCTTGATGTGCTGCGCAATGTACGCGCAAAAAAACAGACTCCTATTCTTATGCTAACCGGTCGTGGTGACGACATAGACAGAATTCTTGGCTTAGAAATGGGTGCCGATGATTACCTAGCGAAGCCTTGTAACCCGCGGGAACTCGGCGCGCGTATTCGCGCCATTATTCGCCGTACCCAAAATGGCAATACGCCAACCCAAGCGGTTGTGCATTCAGAACTTCACGGCATTGTGCTGGATAGTGGCGCTAGAACGGCGTTAGTAGACAACACCCCTTTGCCCCTAACGGGCGCAGAGTTCAACGCATTAAGCTTGTTGATGGAACGCGTAGGGCAAACCATCACTAAACAAGAAATGACCGAAGAAGTGCTTAACCGGCCACTTGAAGCTTACGACCGCGCCATGGATGTGCACGTAAGCCGAATACGTCAAAAGCTAGCTACGGTAGGTATAAACGATGTGATTAAATCGGTTCGTGGCGTGGGCTATCAAATGCTTACTCAGCCGTCAGAGCAATAAGGCATAAAATGAAGCGTTCAGAAATGTGGCATTCAATAAAGCATACGTTTGGGTTTAAACGATTGTTTTGGAGAATATTTCTTACTTTCTGGTTAGCTAGCCTAGTGGTGATGACTGCCACCGGCTATGTACTGGTCAGTAAGTACACGTCAGATGAATACAATCAGCGATATTTTAATGGGGTAATTAGCCAAGCAGAACGTATTGTGTGGCGATACGAACAAGACCTTGCAAACGGTAATGTTCCTAAAGGAAAGATAAAAGATTGGATAAATGATAATGTCAGGCATCGCAGCGATCTTATTGCGATGGAAATATCGGACAATACCGGTAGAACCATCTACCACTATCGAATGAGCAAGGTACCCAAAAGGGATCGTACGGTAAAATTAGTTTATGGTTTATCTACACTTCCCTACCGAGTAGAAACCCGACTGCCAGAAGCGCCTCGTATTTACAAACAAGTACTTTACCGGTTTCAATCTTTGCAGTTCGTTTTTATCTTTATTGCCTCAGCCATTGTTAGTGCGCTATTGAGTTGGGGCATTGTACGTCCTATTAACTATCTAGGCGCGTTTAGTCGCCGTTATGCCAACCAACAAGAAGTTGCTACGCCGCCTAAAGCTATTATGGCTCGTGGTGATGAACTAGGCGACTTAGCTGCTGACATCAGTTTTATGGTTAATAAAACCCATCAAGCAGCTACTAATCAGCAACAGCTGTTGCATGATGTATCCCATGAACTTCGCGCGCCGCTGGCTCGCTTGCAAGCATCGGCAGCCATTATTGAGCAGCACACGCCTGATAGTCGCCATGTAAAACAAATTCATAATGATTGCGTTCGTATGGATGCGCTCATTCAACAAATATTGGACTATTCAAAGTTAGAAAAAGGGAGCCCAACGCCTGAAATTTGTGACATTAATGCGCTGTGCGAAAGAATTGCCGATGACATGGCTGTACTTTATCCAGGTATCCCGCTAAGTCTTGAGTGCGCCCCGCATATAGCCATAACCGGTTTTGAAGAAGCCCTTCACCAAGCATTAGAAAATATTATCGGTAATGCCTGCAAGTACTCTTCTAAAGGCAAACTTGTTGAAGTATCGACCACAAAACAACACAGCGCTATCGTGATAACTGTTCGCGACCATGGACCTGGCGTTGATAGTGACGAAATCGAAAAGTTGCTTCAACCTTTCTACCGTGCTGGTAATCAAATGCATACTTCAGGATTCGGACTAGGCCTAAGCATTGCGAAAAAAGCCATTGAAAAACACAGTGGTAATTTACTCATGACTAGCCCTGCTGACGGCGGTTTAAGTGTGCAGATAGTACTGCCAATAAATCAGTAACCCTCTGCGAATTAACCGCCAACCATTCTAGATAAATCGTAGATACCAGCCTGAAATTAGGCATATAACCTGCTTAGTTATAATGATTAAGTAACTTGCTCCTCGTGTTTGCCAATGCGAATAGCCTGCGTTGGATGCTTGAAGTACAAGCACGATAACACTGAGTAAATAATACGTTTCAATTAAACAGCGTGTTTTATTACGGGTAGGATGATGATGAACAAAACAAGGATTGCGTTAATTGGCGGCGGCCCCAGCGCCCTTTCTATTCTTAAAAAAGCGCTAAGCTTGTTTAGCAAGCAGTTTGCGGATGGCGAGTGCTTTGATATCGAGAACTCTGATTCCAATACCTCTGATGGCAGGGCATCTCCTCACTTATCCTTCGATATCTTTGAGCGCAACACCGCGCTAGGTAAAGGCATGCCCTACAGTAAAGATGGGGCGTCGTGGGAACATATTACCAATATTTCATCCGATGAACTGGCACCGTTTGACGAAACCTTACTTGAATGGTTGCGCCAGCAAAGCCCTGAGTACCTCGCGAAATATCACATTTGTAAAGCGGATCTTCATGAAAAACACGTGGTACCACGGCTGCTGTTTGGTGAATATTTACAGGCACAGTTTTTTGCACTAATTGGCAAATGCCGTGCAGCAGGAATACTGGTTAACGTGCACCTACAGTGCAACGTTTTGGACATTAAACCCAGCACTGAGGATGAGAACAGCCCTGAGCACAAAAATAGCCCTGAGCACAAAAACACCCTTGAGCGTGAAGACAGCCTTGAGCGTGAAGACAGCCTTGAGCGATATAAAAGCCTTGAACGCCAAAACAGCCCTGAGCACAAAAATAGCCCTGAGCACAAAAATACCCTTGAGCGTGAAGACAGCCTTGAGCGATATAAAAGCCTTGAACGCCAAAACAGCCCTGAGCCTCAAGATCGCCCTGAGCTTCAAAACGGCGATAGCCATGCAGGCATCAACATTTTGACTAACAGTGGATGGGTGACAGGGTTTGATAACGTGGTGGTGTGCACTGGCCACATTTGGCCGAAAATCCATGAAGGTAAAGTAAAAGGGTATTTTGATTCTCCCTACCCGCCCACCAAATTACAGCGAAAATACAACCATACCATAGCGCTTAAAGGCAGCTCCCTTACTGCTATTGATGCAATTCGAACGCTAGGCGAGGCTAATGGCGAGTTTTATCAAACTGATAACCAACTAAAATATCGTTTACTTGACGACGTTCCAAATTTTAAAATAATCATGCACTCTTTAGAGGGCTTACTACCGAATATCCGCTTTCACTTAGACGATCCGTTGGTATCTGATGAAGGCATGCTAAGTGAGCAGGAGATTGCTCAGCATAGGGCCGATAATGATGGATTCTTAAGTTTAGATTTTATTTTTGAGCACAATTTCAAAAGGGCTTTGAAACAACTGGACGCGGATTTTTATCAAAAAATAGCGAACAAAAATATAGAAGCGTTTTGCCAATTGATGCTTGAGTCGCGTAAAGCGTATGCGCCCTTCACCTTGTTTAAAATTGAGTATCTGCAAGCTGAACAGTCGATTAAACAGAAACACACATTGCAATGGAAAGAAGCCATCGCGCTGCTGAGCTTCACCATAAACCACCCAGCTAAATACTTTAGTGCAGAAGATACCCTACGATTACGCAACCATCTTTTACCGCTTATTGGCCTTATGATTGCGAACATTCCCCAATCATCAGCGGCACAATTGCTCGCCCTACACGATAGCGGCGTCCTCGATATTATTGCGGTAGATAGCAGCAGCCACCTTGAAATTGAAGGCGACTGCGATTTTCATTTTTTTTATAAGGGCAGCGATAACAAGCCGGTTGTTAACTTATATAAAACCTTTATCGATTGCACGGGACAGAAGTCGCTGCCAATAGATGCATTTCCCTTTAAATCTATGTTTGAAGATGCCGAGCCATTAGTGGCTAAGGTACGATTTAAAGATAAACACCAAGGTAAACACCATTTAAAAGCAAATCCCAAAAGTGTCTGCCTTGGCGCTGACAATGAATACTATTTAGAAACAGGTGGTTTTGCTATTAACGATGACTTTCAACCCATTCTAGCCAACGGTAGTCTGAATGAGCGCTACTTTGTTATGGCGGTACCGTATATTAGTGGGTTCAACCCAGACTATTCAGGTTTCGATTTTTGCGACCAAGTGGCCGAGTTAATAGTAAATAAGCTCAAGTGAGTCAATAAAACTGTGCACCACCCATGCTAGAGTGCCGTATCATTTGGGTATGAAAAATCTATTTTTAAGTGATTACCGTATTGGTGATAGACGCACTATTAGAATGTGTTTTAAAAGGATATAAAAATGAAAAAGATAATAGCCGTGTTAGTCGCGGTAGCTGGGCTAGGCGCATGTACCGATAATGAGGTGGGAGATGTGTCGTTGGGTGTATTCACCACAAAAGATATTAAATTAGATGCCATGCAAGACCCTATCGTGACAGGCGTAACTTGCCACATTTCTAGCATTGAAGCGAATTTAGATGTGTCTGATCCTTCCGATAGCTCTATAGCCTGTCGTCAAACCGGTGAGATTACCGCGCAAATGCTACGAGATATCGACAAGTCCGATTCAGGCGACATCATTTTCAGAAAGTCGAAAAGCATCTTCTTTAAGAACATGAAGGTCAGACGTATATTCGACGCTAAGTCACAAACCCTGATGTATCTTTCTTATTCAACTAAAGAAACATCAGGAAGTTATAAACATAGCTTGTCGACAGTGCCTTTATGGGGTACGGCGGCCTATGGAGTAATTGCTTCCGAAGACTAACTTCCAAAGACTAGTATCCGAAAATTAACCGCTGAAGATTAGCTAGGGCTTAGTTTCATTTTAATCTAGGATTCAAACCCGTGGTACGTGACGAACTCTTCATTGTCGGCACGTACCGACCTTACGTCATTAGCAGCAAAGTTTTCATCGGGGTACCCTAACGCAATACAAATCATAATGGCTTCAGAGTCAGGAATTTGTGCATGCTTGTGTACAACGTCTGACTGCATAATACCTTGGCCGTTAATCACGCAACCAAGACCTAAATCCCATGCCGCTAATACAATGCCATACGCCAAAGAACCTAACCCAAATTGCGTGATGCCCGCTGGCTCTAGAGCTTTATCATAGGTTAATACTAGCGATACTGGCGCATCGAACTGCCTAAAACCACGCATCATCCAATCCATGCGTTTTTCTTTATCTTCTCTGGCTATGCCCATCACATCAAATAACTGCATAGCAACATCACGCTGGCGCTGTTTATGTACGCCGTCATAATCTTCCTTGTACGGAAAGTCTCTTACGTAAGGTGTTCCCGCTAACGTTCTTTCTGTATTACCTTCGCGAATTTTATCAAGCACATCACCCGATACCGCATGAATTTTCCACGTTTGGGTGTTGTAAGATGAAGGGGCCCATTTTGCTGCGTTAATAATGGCATCCACGGTTTCTTTAGTGACAGCTTGTTTCGTAAAACCACGTACGCTCTTACGTGATGCAGCAAATTCAGCAAAGTTCATACTTACTTCCTATCTTAGTCATTACTCTCAATTGTTAAAATAGAGTAAACACAGCCAGATAGGTATGCAATAAGCGCTAACCAGATAATGGATTTTTTGTTTTTATAGATATGTATTCGGGGGGTAACGTATGGGAGTGCTGCTAATGACTTTAACAACACCCCCAGCGTAGTTTTACAGGTACGGATTAACCATCAGAAGTGATAGTGTCTATTATCTCGTCAAGCACCGCTTCCGCTTTACTGGTTTCTACTTGGCACGTTCCTGCGTTTAAATGACCGCCACCACCGTACTTAAGGCATAGTTCACCTACGTTGGTGTTTGAACTACGATTCGTGATTGATTTACCAATAGCGAAAACCACATTTTGCTTTTTGAGGCCCCACATTTTGTGAATAGAGATATTACAGTCGGAATACATGGCATAAATCACAAAACGATTTGTAGCGTAAATAGTTTCTTCTTCTGTTAAATCTAGCACCACAAGATTCTTATGAACGGTTGCACATTTAGCTAATTGCACCTTCGCTAGCTCATTATGCTCATGGTATAAAGCAACACGCTCGGCAACATCTTCCATTTCCAGAATTTCTTCAATGTCTTTGTCTTTACACGCATCAATTAACTTCATCATTAACTGATAATTTGAAATTTTGAAATCTCGGAAACGGCCAAGACCCGTTCTGGCATCCATGATGAAGTTCAGTAATACCCAATCGGTTGGCTCCAGTATTTCCTCTTCAGAGAATTGCGCGGCATCACCTTTATCTACGGCATCCATCATATCAACGGAGATATTAGGAAATTTTTCTGCACCGCCATAATAGTCGTATACCACACGCGCAGCAGAAGGTGCTTCAGGATCGATTACATGATTTTTAATATCACTCGCATTTCGAACTGTTTCACTAAGATGGTGATCGAACGCGATATGACAACCCGCCACATAAGGAAGGTTTGTGGTTATATCATTTTCGGTAATATCTATTTTGCCATCCTGCATATCTTTAGGATGCACAAATAAAATATCGTCTATAAGATCTAAGTCTTTCAACAGTACGGCACAAACTAATCCATCAAAATCGCTTCGAGTAACTAGTCTAAATTTATTGTCAGGCATGTGGTTTCCATCTCTCCATTAGGCTGCTGCTTTTAGTGTAACAGCTAAAATCAAGTTTAGCGTAATACCACGACAGTACAATTCTCCCTTTGTAGAAGCGCTTTAACTTAAACTTAAAATGCATTAGCATTACATAACGAATTGGCGTTAATCATTGATAACTGGAGTTAATCAATAAGGCACGCTCCCTGGATCAGCAGACAGGGCATAACTGAGCTGGCATCTTTAATATCATTATTTTATGGAGCCAAGTTATGTCTGAATTTTCGCCCTTAGCGACACCTGAAGTTAAGTCCTCATCGAAATCTAAAACACTTTGGATTAAAAACCCGCAAGCCGTTTTTACGGGTAACGATCTCGATGCCGCGGGCGGCATTGTGGTACAGGGTAGCAAAATTATTGAGCTTGTGGGTGCGGGTCAAACCCCTGTAACGCCTATCGATGCAACAGAAGATGCATCTCAGTTAGTTATGCTTCCAGGGCTTATTAATACCCACCATCACTTTTACCAAACCCTTACCCGTGCATGGGCGCCAGTGGTTAACCAGCCGCTATTTCCATGGCTTAAAACCTTATACCCAGTGTGGGCAAAACTTACGCCTAATGCGTTGTCGCTAGCCTGCGATGTGGCGTTAGCTGAACTGTTACTGTCTGGATGTACTACCACGACCGATCATCACTACCTGTTCCCTACCGGTATGGAAGATGCCATAGATGTGCAAGTAGACTCTGTAAAACGTATGGGCATGCGCGCCCTACTTACCCGGGGCTCAATGAGCCTGGGTGAAGATGAAGGTGGCCTTCCTCCACGCCACACAGTGCAAAGTGGTGATGCAATACTAAAAGACAGCCAACGGCTTATAGATACCTACCACGAACGTGGTGACGGCGCGTGGATGCAAATAGCCTTGGCGCCTTGTTCCCCTTTCTCGGTGACTCGAGAAATTATGGCTGACAGCGCGCAATTGGCAAAAGACGAAGATGTGCGGTTACATACCCATTTAGCGGAAACGTTAGATGAAGAAGACTTCTGTTTGAAGATGTTTGGTATGCGCACCGTCGATTATTTAGAAAGTGTGGGCTGGCTAAGCGATAGAACCTGGCTGGCACATGGTATTCACTTTAACGAAGATGAAATTCGCCGCTTGGGCGCAGCGGGCACGGGCATTACTCACTGCCCCGTTTCAAACATGCGCTTAGCCTCCGGCATGTGCCCTACCCTTGAACTGATTGAAGCTGGTTCGCCTATTGGCTTAGGCGTAGATGGTTCTGCCTCTAACGATGCATCGAACATGATGTATGAAGCGCGCCAAGCACTTTACTTACAGCGCTTAAAATATGGCGCAGCGAAAATTACTCCAGAGTTAATTTTAGGCTGGGCTACCAAGGGTTCTGCGTCGTTAATTGGCCGAAGTGACATTGGCGAAATAGCCGTAGGTAAACAAGCTGACCTTGCCTTTTTCAAACTGGATGAGCTGCGTTTTAGTGGCAGTCACGACCCAATTTCTGCGCTGCTATTATGTGGTGCAGATAAAGCCGAGCAAGTGATGATTGGCGGAAAGTGGCGAGTTAAAGAAGGGCAAATTATTGGGTTAGACACCCAAACACTTATGGCGCGCCACCGAGCAGTGGCCGCGCAATTAGTTAGCTAATCTAGTCCCCTGAATAAGTGACCTAGCACCTCATTAATCAAAAGCCGCTTGGCTAAGTATGTCTTTATACTTAGCCAAGTAGGCATCTACATCTACCTCTGAACACACCGATTGAGCAGGATAATCGGCCCACTCATCAATAGGAAAACGCTTTGATACGGTTTTTTGCATAGTATGACCTATAGCAGGACCTTCTGTGATAACACGAATTGGGCCATCTACGGTTTTAAAAAATTGCGGTGCTATCACCTGCATAATTGCTGATGAGTCGTGCACATATATGCCATCGACTTGATCTGTCTGCTGATGAAAGTTCGCATAAAAGCGGGTAATGTCATAAATGAATGGCCCATATTTAGGCGAGCACTCGGCAAGGTTTGCCAAGTAATCGTTACTCATTATCACCTTTTTGGTTACATCTAGCCCCACTACGGTTACCGGCCACTCAGCGGTAAGCACTTCGTCGGCAGCATGAGGGTCACCAATAATATTTGCCTCGGCAAAGGGGGTAACGTTACCTGTATTACCATGGTAACCAAACGCGCCGCCCATGATCACCACTCGCTTCACTAACTTAACAATTTCAGGGCACTTTCGAAGTGCCAGCGCTAAGTTAGTCATGCGGCCAACAGCCACTAGTGTAATTTCACCTGGGCTGGCTTTCACCTTCTCAATAATATAATCGTGAGCGGCAAGCGATACTTCACTTGGTAAGTTGGATTCATCTATTTCAACGTTACCCAAGCCATTATCACCATGGACAAAATCAGCGGGTTCATCTACCGGTATCACCAGAGGTTCTTTAGCACCACGAGCTACGTCAGCACTAAGATTAAAGCGTTTTTTAAGGTATAAAGCATTACGTGTGGCGGTGTCGATATTCGCATTTCCGAAGCCAGTAGTAATGGCCACTAAATCAATATCCGCACTTGCCTGTGCAAACAAAATCGCCATGGCATCGTCAATACCGGGGTCGGTATCAAAAATAATCTTTTCCATTTTTAAATCCTTACGCGTGGGCTCGCAGCTCACGTTGTTCCAATAATAAACAAAAGCCGAACACAAGTGCCACTAAGGTATAGCCTACCCAAGTCATAATAATCGCGCTTTGTACGCCAAATAACTGCACCACCCAACCGGACAACATAGGGGCTATAGTGCTACCCACGTTGCCACTGAATAATAAAAAAGTGACTAGCACGGCGGGTGCTGACGCAAGCTGCTGTGAACCGACAGATATCGCAATTTTATATATACAGGTAGTGATAAATCCAAATAGATAACTGGTAAATAGAAACCATTTTGCAGAGGGAGCCAGCATAAACGAGAAGGTGATTATGCTAGCTAGCACGGTAACCGACATCAATAAAAAACGCTGCGGAATTTTATTTACAAAGATAGCTGCGGTAACTAAACCAAATATCGACATCCCCCAATAATTCCCGACGGCCTGCGCCGACACTTTTTCGCTTACTCCGAATGCATGTTGTAAGTAATTAGGTGACCACGTAAGAAAAGTAGTTTGCGCAACTAAATAAGCACAAACGCCCACGGCGATTAAACACACCCTAGGGGTTAATACGCTTTTAAATTGTAAGAATGCAGAGGCAGCATTGGTATCGTCTGCCTCTGTGGCAGGAAAGCGAACAAAAAATAACATTGCCCACAGAGTAAGTGCCAGCGCACCTACCGCCCCATAGCTATAAACCCAATCAAACTGAGCGGCGATAATCACAGCCGCTAAGGAAGGAAAGAGATACCCTGCTGCACTGAATGCGCAGTCGGTGGCTAAAAATGCCGACGCTCTTTTTGCTTCATGATAAATTTTGGATAGAATGACCGCCCCACCAGCGAGGCCGCAACCACAGCCTACTCCAAGCCCCCAAAGCAATACGGCAAGGGGCCAATACGAAGTAGGCGCTACTACAACCAATACCAGCATGATCAACAAAAATAGCGTGTAGTTTGCAATAAGCACTTGTTTCAGCGAATGGCGAGCATACAAAAATAGTGATGCAAATGTACCGCACAACGCACCGCCAGTAAGCCATGAGAACACACCAACGGTTGCTGCCGGTCTGGCATTTAACGAAGACGATACTGCGTTCAAAATAATGCCAATTTGGGTAAGTAAACCCGACATTATCATGTAGCTAATGAACGCTATTGCGGTAAGGAAAACTCGATTCAATTCTGTCACCTAGGTGCTAGTAATACTCTTTTATACCTAGTTAAAACCGAAACAACAATGCCACCCACAAAAATATTGACCATTTAGTCAAAAAATCACTTTATAACGCTAGCAGCTGCCCTTGTTTCGCTAGTATAAAGTTAAAGCCTAATGCATTAGCACCTTCCAATTCTTGCGCAATTACAGCGCGCGGATCAGCCCCACTTTTTAAACTGTATTTTATGTGGCTGATAATAATCTTCATGTTGGTAAGCTGCGATTTGTCTTCTACTAAGGCGTGAAACTTGGTGAGTTCTTGCATCAACCATTTAGGTGTAAGGTGGCCGAATAACAGGTTATCAGGCCGTGTATTATCGAACGACACTTCAATGGAAATACCGCGAAGGGTTTTATGCTGCATTTGCTGTGCGAGATAACGCCATACTGCATCTAGCTTTCCTTGCTTTTCTACTTCATCAGGCCCGGTATCACCAAAATACACAAACATATCGTTATTGTGCTCAATCACAAATGCGGTGGACTCTAATGGATGGCTTAAGCTTAACGGCGTTACCGTAAGTGTGGTATCTTTAATTTCTACCGTTTCTTGAGGCGCTAGGTCGATAACGTCGTACTTATTTAACATTGGGGCTATGCCACGGTTGGTGAAATTAGCCCATGCCTGCCAATTAAAGTAAGTATCGCTCATGGTTTGGTTTACAGACGAAAGCGCATAAATAGGCTTGCTACTGTCATCAGGAGAGGCAATCAATAATCCGGCAACGTGGTCAAGGTGTCCATGACTAAGCAAGTAAGCTTTAACGTGATGATGCAGAATATTACCGTTTGGGTTTAACGCAGGGTCTGGTGTGGTAGCTAAGCTATCAAACGCATTGTTTTGAAGCGCCACGTTAATGCCATTCACTAACGACCCCGCGTCTAATCCAATAAAGTTTTCATCGTCTACGCTACGTAGTAAAAACGAACTTAAATTACCGTCTTCAATGCCGCCCGTATCGCCTAAGGTAATAAGTTCGAACGCCGGCGACATACTGCTATTCGTTTGTGTTTGAGTGCCTTGTTGAGCTGGGCTGTGATGAACCTGGTTTTGATTAAACTGACAGCCGCTCATTATCAAAATAAGCAGTAACGTACTTATGTATTTCACGTAATTTTCCAAATAAATTGTTTACCGTTAGCGAGTGAGCGGTTTTAACATCGAATTATAATGGGTTATCGCACCCTTCTCACTACAAGGTTGAAAAGAAAGCTTGGCTTTCACTTATTATGCGCGCCGTTTCAACCGGGTCCGGCTCGGTAGTCCAGTCGTTCAGTTTGAAGGTTCCGCCTAAAATCATATAGTCGTTTCTAGAGAACATGTACAAAACGTCTGAACCGCCACCAACCGTTAAATAGTCGACGGCGGGGTCTGGCGGTAACAATACCAGCTGCCCTTTTGCTGGCATAATACCTTCATCGTTAAATAATGTTCTTGAGCCCAACCCGGTGCAATTAAATACAATGGGCTCGGCAAGCGAATGTATGTCGTCTTCATCTTTGAAGTCACGAATTATAAACTCACCACCCGATAATCTAATATCGGTCACTAAGCGTCTTAAAAAGGTAGTGGTTTCCACCAACATAGTGGCAGATGATGTGCAGTAATCGGTTGGAAATGGGTGCTGATCTGGCCCATACACGTGTGTATAAGGGTAGTATTGGCGAAAAGCTCCTTCACTATCTGGCTTTGTATTTCCGGCGGTATATAACTCTTTCCATTGAATACCGTAATCCTTCCCCACCATTTTCGCAAAAGTGCTGTGTGCGATTTTTGCTGCTTGCTGTAATTGGGTTTTAAACGTACTGCTAGATACCAAGGGGTCGTGCACACTGTATGGCCCCCATTCTCCGCCTGCCACTTGCGACGTGGTAAAGCGCGGCATCGCTTTGGTGTACAAGGTCACTTTCCAGCCCGCTTCTTGCAACAAACGAGCTGTGGTTAACCCCATTACCCCGCTACCGATAATAGCCGCTTCTTTAGTTTCAAAATTAGCAACTTCATTCACTGCCAGTGCTGAAGAGCCCCAAGATAGTGAAATACCACCACCTCCATGCCCATAATTGTGCACCAAGGTTTTATTCCCGAATACTTCACTTCGCACCACAAAGCCTTCGGGCCTATAAGGGCGATGCCCCACAATTTCAGTCACGATATTATTGGCAGAAATTTTCGGCGCCACCATGGGCTTGCGGGAAAATGGGCGCTGAAACCTTTTGTTCGTTGTGGTTTTAGTGGGTGATGCAGTGCACGCGGCAAGTGATGCTGCTAATGAACCCGCACCAATACCTTGTATAAACGCTCGGCGTTTTAGTGGTTTGTTCACCATGCCCATTCCTCAATTTGTTTTGTTCTGTTTTGTTGTTTCTCAGGCTTCAATGCAAGACACTGGATCTATAGTGCAAAGTAAAATGGAAGAAAGCAAAACACTTGCCAAGGGCATTGATTTACAATGAAAAATGAAATAGAGAAAAGAGGAAAAGAGGAAAAGAGGAAAAGTGAAATAGGAAACAATGAAATGAAAAACGATAAAGCCGTATCGCTAAATACACGGGTTATCTTGAAGCGATAACCCGTGAACAAGCGTAAGTAGAGGATTAGTGATTAAGAACCAGTTGCTCTTCTTCAAGGTGCGTATTAAGAAACTCAATGAGTGCATTGTAATATACCGCCGCATCATTAGGATCTGAAAAGCCGTGGCCCACGTTGTCCATCACCATCCACTTGTGTTTTATACCATGGTCTTTCAATGCAAAATGCAAACGATAAGAATGCTCGATATCGACATTATTATCGTCTGTGCCATGGGCAATAAAGACAGGCTTTGTGATACCTTTAAATTGATATAAAGGAGAGTATTTAAATAGCTCATCTTGCTGAGTTTTAGGGTCGCCCATTATCTCTGTCAGTGCTCGCATCATGTCATCCCGTTGGGCATCGCTTCGTTGGAACCGTAAAGCAAGATCGGTAACCCCAGCAAAAGACGCTGCACACTTATAGAGCTGAGGAGAGCGAATAACACTGTACAATGCTGAATAGCCGCCATAACTGCCTCCCACAATACACACTTGGTTCGCATTTACCTCGTAGTTATCTTTAGTGAAGGCGAGCGCTTGCTCAATATCATCTTCAATAAGCCGCCCCCACTGCTGAAGCCCCTGTTGTTTAAATGCCTTTCCATAACCTGCAGAGCCTCTGTAGTTAACTTGCAGTGTGGCAAAGCCTGCATCAACCAATACTTGTATATTGCCCGAATAATGACGCGAGTCACTCACGCCTATAGGGCCGCCATGAGGAATAACCACCAAGGGAGGATTTTTGGTACTTGGCAGGGTTAGGAACGCTTCTAACGTTACCCCATCTTCCGCTTCTAAGCGCAGTAGCTTTGTTTTACTAAGCGACTTATTGGAAAGCCAAGGATACAAATCAATAAGGTGACTGAAACTGTCAGTAGTTCGATTGTAATAGTAAGTTTGGCCTGGGTTCGCGCTATCATCCGCCACGAAAATAATATTGTTCCCCGACTTATCCATATCTACTGCATAAACCCCTTCGATTTCCGTTGATTTACTGAGCCTAGTGGTTAGCGCGTTGTAGTCGTCAGAAAAATAGACCTGCTTCGCCATGCCTTTTTCAATAAAAGACACACCGATGATATCTTTCGTTTCAGGATGCCTAATGGCCGCCGTTAAATCGTAAAATGGGTGCTCAAAAACAACCTCAGCAAATTGTTGAGATTCTATATCGAAGGTACGTAAATTGATTTTGTCGCTATTGTGATTGGTGAGCAAAAGTAGCTTTTCCGCATTACCACCAACAACTTTTAGAACATCACCTTTTTTACTCTTCCACACAGATTTGTAACGATATTTCCTGGGCTTGCTTCCTGTTCTTGCAAACAGCTCAGTGACTTCATCAACAGTTCGTGTACCAGCCAATCGCCAACCTTTACTGTCAAATACCCAATTGTGAAGTTTCGGCCCCGTTTTATTAAGTCGTAGTTTTTTACGAAAATTTGACTCAGAAATCTTTTCAGTAAGGTCTAACTTAAACAAATCGATGTAATAATCGTAATCATCAGAATATTCATATAAAGCAAAAATAGCCTTGTTTGACTGATTCGGCAAAGTATCTACCCAATAGCCATCCTGCGATACATAAGAAAGTCTAAAAGCTGGATTAGGCTGCTGGCTTCTGTCTGCGAACTCAACAAGAACATAGCGGTGAAAGCGGCCATTAGAATGTTGCTTAAGCGAAAGAAAACTATCTGAGAGCCACTTGAGCTCATAAATTTTATTATAGTGAGTTTCCCAACTCATTATCTTGTTTTTATGTTGAACTTGAAGCTGCTGACGCTCGAACGTTATGGGGTCGTCCATAGTGCCCCGTTTCAAGTCATAAACGATAAGGTCGTAAGTAGCTTCTTTAGGCTCAATAAATGCTACCGCTGTGCCTGAAGGGTTTATAGAAAATAACTTGTACTTAGATGCTTTGAAAAAGTCGCTTATATTTTCACCACTGGCTTCTCTATCTGCAGCCAGAACGGGTTCGCAAAGTAATACTAAGCTTGAAAGCATTACCAAAAATATCAATTTAAGATGTGACATATTTTACTCCCCCTCTTTTAATGCGTGGGTGAGATAGAAATCGATATAATGATCGTTCGGATAAATACTGTTTACTACATCGAATTTGCCAATGTAACCAGGGTGATCTTGCTCTAGAATTTTGAGAATAATCGATGCTCTGTTTAGCTGTCTAACCTGAAGTCGGCTGCCCCGCTTTTCAATCATCAGTAGGCCAGTGTAGTTCAACACTCCCGGCTTTACGGAAAAGGTTAAATTATCGTCAGATAAATCGTAATAAACCTTTAGTAAATTACCATTTTTTCTGGATCCCGTACGCTCGTATACCTCGGTCCACGAATAGGTACCTGCTGGCATTTTTATAACTTCGATATGTTGGGAGTAGTTTAATGGACCAAACGTAAGCTTGTTACCGAAACCATTGCCTTTCAAAACAATACTTTCTGAGTAGCCTTTAGAATACAGTGCAATGGCAACGTACCCTTCATCAGGCCCAAGGGGTTCTATTTCTGAAAATGCCTCAGCAGAAAATAAGGCAAATATTGCTAGTAAAACAGCTTTCACGCAGTTCATTCCTTTGATTTTTTCTAGTTATTTTTGCGATACACTTTACTTAACCGATGAACGATTATCAACGACGTTTTGTTAAAATTTTGAGTATGAACCCTGAACTCGACCAGGCATTATACTTTCGTCTACCTATATTAATGACAGTACGGAAAATGGCGCAATTAATGTGTTAGCGCTATACTAAAGATAACTAATTGCTGTTCCCCCCTCCGCTAACTTTCGTGGGCTGCTATATGGAAATAGTCAATCGAAGCAGTATCGAGAACGAAATACCCGATTTACTTTCTGACACATCAGTATGGAGCCTAGTGCCTCATAAGGTTTCTGAAACCACTGCAGAGATTTGGGCGGGCACTTTATTCCCTTATTTAAGAAAACCAGCGCTTAGCCGTATAATTGTTTATATCAATAATACAGAAGTAAGCCGAATAGATATTACCCTAGACCAATGGCAGCGACCTTTTAGGCGTGTGAGTAAGCGATTCTATACGCTGTTGACGTTGAATAACTTACAGCCAAATCAAGAATATAAAGCGGTTCTTTTTCAACAATTAGAAGACGATGCACTAAATTACGCTGGCGATTGGCTTCTATTAAAAACAGCTTATTTCAGTACCTTCCCTTTAGCACTTCCCACCAGCGAGAGTAACGCATTTACGGTTTCGTTAAGCAGCTGCTTCTATGAACACAAAGACTATGGTCAAACTGCCCACGCCTTCAAGATGCTTTACGCCAATGATAAAAACGTGTTTAAGCCAGACATAAAGTTCATGGTAGGCGACCAAGTTTACTTAGATATTGGCGCAGACTCTCTTTCCCCGCTAACCAACGAAGTTAGACTTCGAATTGCTGATGACTACGCCAAGCACTGGCAGGCATTAGGGAGCATGCTTTCGCGAGGTGGGGCGTGGATGCTGCCCGACGATCACGAGTATTGGAACGATTATCCTTTTTACGATGGCATTGTACCTACCCTGTACATGTTAAAAATTCCTAAAATTCGCGCTGCGTGGAAAGGTGCATCTGAAGATGGTGTAAAGCACATTCAGCAAACCAAAGCGCTGGTTGACACTTTCACCATTGGCAATGATTTGTCTTTTTGCATTGCCGATTTGCGCTCTTCGCGGTCAAAAAACCAGTTTATCAACAAAGCAGGATTTGCTGAGCTCATCAAATGGATAACCACGCTTACCACGCCTGGCGTATTGGTTATCCCGCAGGTTTTAGTTACCCAAGAGAATAAACTAGAGCGGAATTTACTCAGCTTTAAAAAACAATATACCGCGCTTTTAAATGCCCTTGCTACTGCCAGCCATGACATTGTTGTGCTGTCGGGGGACGTGCACTTTGGCCGTATATGCTCGGTAGATATTGGTACACAGGGCGTAAAACTTATTGAAGTAGTTGCTTCGCCAACATCGAACCTCACAGGCGTTAACTCCGTTGCCTCATCTGAGCCAAGCTATTGCCCAGAAAAGTTTCCCGACCCAAAAGCCAAGTTAGACATAAATTGGCCTGAACGTGATGTTGAGTATTATGATAAACCATACAAACTATCCACCACGAAGGGCAGATGGTTTTCTTCATATTGGCGAGAAAGAACGAATGAACACATGATGACAATAGGCTTTAACAAGATAGACGGTATAGTGAAAATGACCGTTCAAGCGTGGTTAATTAGGAAAACGGATGCCAACGGAAACCCTAGAGCCCAATTTAAAGACCCTTTTACTATTTCATTGAACTGAAGTAAGCCGAGACTACCATTGGCTATTGCTTACTTAAATAGTGTAACTTTTTACAACGCCCTTAATTGAAACGATAAGGCACAAATATTGAGATACTTTGCATTTTTACTTTTATTTATAACGCTTTCAGTAAACAGCTATGCTTTTGATCCCAAGCAAGCACGGCAATCGCACAAGGTTATAGTGGAGTGCAAAGACATCGCGTGGTCAGACGTTCAAACCCTTGTAGAACCCTACTTATCTGACGATCTTAATGCTGCCCTTGTTATGCAGGGGCAAAGTGCCAATTACAAAGTGTCGTTAGCTGCCGAACAAGTTATTAGTGAACCGGTTCCTGATATAATTAAAACCCTACTGGAATCTATCATAGCAGCTGATTGTTAGGGTTATCGCCATAGGATTTATGAGCATATGCTTTATATTAAGTTCGGTATCAGCTCTTCTTCAAGGGTTGAAGACTTTACTTCCTTGTTTTTTTATATGCAGGAAGTGCGAGCTCCACATTACGAATTTGATGTCCAGACGCCAGATTATGATTGGGACAATATGACTGAAGAGGAAATATCCATAGCCGCACAGCGCACCGTACAAGACCCTACCGAATTAAGATTAAATCAACAGTTACCCAGTTACGTACAAGACGCAATTCATGAATTTGCTAAGCGTTCTGAGGTTTATGGGTACGGTTTAGAGAATATGTTCAGCTACATCGAGAATGATTTTGAAGTAGAAATTGACTCATTGTCATACCTTAGCGATGTCGAGGGAGAGGTAGCATTTTCTACTGGAAATTACCCGTTCGGTGGTATTGAGCGCTTCGCGGTAATACTTAAAGCTTTCAACTTGATCCCTTTCGAATGCTTTGACGGCTTTAATGTTGGAACAATTGAATGGAACGGCGATTACATGTTCGAAATTATTGCCAATCCAATTAAAACAAAGTCTTACCTGTCCTCATTAGGTAAAGAACAAATCCACATACCTTGATAAAGCAGATTGGTGTTTATCTTACTCATCTCTTCGTGTAGTTTTATTATTAATTGGTGTAATTTTCTAAACGCTTTTCGTCTGATTGAAATTAGTAGTGGATGTAACGTTACGCTTAAACTGCGTTTCCATTGTCCCTTGCCCCCACACAAGTCGATAGTCTCCATTTTACGAGGCAAAATGAATATGGGTGAACAAGGGAAAAATAGCATAGTTTTTAACAAGGCTGAATCTCAGCGCTAGTTTTGGCATATTCAAACGTAGCAACTAAATATCAATCACACCTAAAACACCCACTTTTATCGCTAGGTTTTAAACGGGCTATTTCTTGTCAGAGCGCTCGGCTCTTTTCTTTTTTTTCCGCTCGTTTTTATCGGTTACAATCTTAATCGCTTCTTCTTGCGTTAAGTTAGGGTGTTTAGCCACTATTTCTTTAACTCTGTCATCAAATTTTGTCATTTATAAATCTCATATTTTGTATGTTCAATATTACAGCGGTTCTAGCTTTCAACGTGAATAGATGTGTAGCGGTTCAACTTCTTGCCGAGTTTGCAAATTAAGGCAAGATAAGGAAAAAGCGCACCCTTTATACTCAGATGCCTTCGCACAAATAAACTAGAACAACACCTTATGCGTGATAACACTATTTTACATCAAACACGGAGATAAAGATGTCGAAATCGAGTTAAAATTTGAGAGGAGTTTTGTAGAGGCTTTGTGGGATTAATTTGTGGAGACTAATTTTTTGGACAGCCACCGCCAGTATTTAATGAACAGGAAAGCCTTTAGGAGAAAACGCTAAGGAAGTAAGAGGATCAGAGTACTTTGAAACCGTAAGTTAACTCTGCCCCATTTTTGCTGCCTCTTTTTAGCGATAGCTATGCAGGTTTAACGTGTAGAACACCTACTTCCACTTTCACCACTTCAGCCGTTGCACCTTTTTTCAGAATAGACGAAGACTTAACAGACCATACCACGCCAGAAAAGCGCGCTTTACCCGGCTCGCCAGGCGCTACATCACTTTCTAATTCGAATTGGGTACCAATCCAGTCTGACTTCACTTCTTTCGGCGCTCGATCTCGTTGTAGCAACTTCATTGGCCGCCACAGCACAAAGGTAAGTACCGAATCGATAATAGCTATAGCAATAAATGCGTCTAACAATTCCTCATCTAAAATCCCGATATACATAAGGCCCGACGCGAGCATCATGGAGATGCCCAACGTCAAAAGTAATATGGTGGTGAACCCCATCATTACTTCGAGAATAAGCAATGCTAAGCCTATGCCGATTAAAAAATGAGGTAAGTTGGTAAACATATTATCCATTGCTATGCCTTTTTGCCTATTGCGTTCGCAATAGTCATTGCTTGCGCTACAACGTTGCCTATTTCTGTTCCGCTGTCAGGCAACAATACAATTGAAGACTCTTTGGCAATTTTCTCTTTTGCTTGAATCGCGCCTTTCGCCAGTTCAAGCTGCACCGCTTTTTGGCCCTCTATCGTGGCTGCCGCTTTACCTACAGTATCAATAGCTTCTGCATCCGCTTGTGCAACGCGAATAATAGCTTGAGCCTCACCATCGGCTTTTAATATTTGTTCTTCTCTGTCAGCTTCTGCGGCAAGCACTATAGCTTGTTTGTCACCTTCTGCACGGTTAATGGCCGCTTGACGATCACCTTCAGATTCTAAAATTTGTGCGCGCTTCAATCGCTCAGCTTTCATTTGCTGTTCCATAGCATCTAGCACTGAATTCGGCGGGTTAATATCTTTTAGCTCGTAACGTAACACCTGAACGCCCCACGGAGCAGCGGCTTCGTTAAGCGCAGACACAATATTCGTGTTTAATAAGTCTCGCTCTTCAAAGGTTTTATCTAACTCCATTTTTCCGAGCTCAGAGCGCATGGTGGTTTGTGCCAACTGCGTTACCGCAAATGTATAGTCTTCTACACCGTAAGTGGCTTTGTAAGGGTCAACGACTTTAAAATACAACACGCCATCAACGCTTAACGTAATGTTGTCTTTAGTAATTGCAGACTGTTCAGGTACGTCACCCGCCTGCTCTTTTAACGAGCGATTTGCCGCAACAGCATCAATAAAGGGAACGATAAAATTTAGACCGGCTTCCAAGGTGGTGTTGTACTTACCAAAACGTTCGATAATGTACGCGCGGTTTTGAGGTACAAATTTTATTGACGATTTAAGGCCAATAACAATAAGCACAAGTAAGATGACTTGGTACGAAAAAACGTATCCTAATAAGGTTTCTAATTCCATTTACCTACTCCTAAACGATTACTACAACAGCTTTTAATTAGCTTTTATATCACAAAATGAAATCACAAAAAGCAGTTTAATTGTCAGTAAATATTACGGTTGAGTCGAGTGATTTTATATCCGATTTATGAAAAGCTATATGGACACCCACTGTAATCGATGAGTAAAAGGTAGGTTTGCCTAGTACCTTATTGCTTCGAAATACTAAGGCTATGTTCAAATCTGATACAGGTTGGTGTGAGTGATTCGCTCCCGCTTATAATGTGGGTGTCTCATTTCACTCATCTACATTATCTTGTATGTCTACTTCCATTTTAATAGCTAAACACGGGCTATAATTTAAAATAAAAGCTCTATTTTCTATTACTTTTTAACACCTTAGCCTCTGCTTAAAAAATAACCATTGCAATACATAGAAGTACTATGTAATTTATACATAACACTCCTATGCAAAGAGTCGCTATGGCTTCCACAATTGCAAAAGACTTAGTCGCTGCTTCAGCAACGCCGTTAATCCTCTCTATTTTGAAGAATGGAGACAGTTACGGTTACGAAATTATTCAGCAGGTAAAAGAGCATTCGAACGGTTTGCTTGAATGGGCAGATGGAATGCTATACCCCATTTTGCATCGCATGGAGAAAAACGACTTCATTGAATCCTATTGGGGTAAGGCCGACACGGGTAGAAAGCGAAAGTATTACACCTTGCAGGATGAAGGCCGCAAAGAACTACTTAAGATGCAAGATCAGTGGCATCAGCTATACACTTTACTTATGTCTTTCAAAGGAGAATAACGTATGTTTGATCTCGATAACGCTGTTGAAAATTGGTGTAATAAGGTTGTCTCTCACAACATCTGGGATGCAGATAAAATTGATGAATTGAAAGATCACCTATATTGCATTATCGAACAAGATGTCAATTCGGGCACCGATGAAAAACTCGCTTTTGAAAAAGCGACCAGTGATTTAGGCTATCCCGAAGCAGAAATTAAGGCATCTTCTGGCCGAGCCAAAATTATCCAAAGAATATGTCGAGTATTAAATAAAATTGAAGGCAATCCCTCTTCAGATTCACCTTTGGTCATAGGTCACGCAATAATATGGGCTAGCGTAATGCTTGCAATGGCGTTAGTGGTTGATGATAAAGACACTAATGGAGCTGTGCTAATGGTTCTGATGCTAGGCTGGTTTGCCAGCTTTACCATTCTTGACGGTACGAAAACTTCAGCAAAAAAAGAGTGGGCTTGTTTAAAACGTTTCGTTGAACGGAAATTGTCTTAATTCTCCGACTTGGTGGGTGTTAGCGTGATGTTAGTATTGTTGGAAAAGTAGAGCAAAGGCTTAACCCCACTATAAGCGATATCATTAATAAAAATAAAACCGTCACGTTTTTGCAGAAATTAGTAAAGGGCCTCTTTAAGTGAAGAAAGAAAGTTTTGAAGCGTTAAAAGTTGTTATGGAAAGCTACGCTCCCCTATCAAATGAAACCTGGGATAACTTCTCCAATCTTTGCAAAGTAAGAACATTAAAAAAGGGGGCTCTTCTCTATGAAGCGGGAAAACATCCAAAAAGTTTTGCTTTTGTGGTGAAAGGGCTGGTCAGAGGGTATGTTATTAGTGAGCAAGGGCATGAATACAATAAAAACTTCTTTGTCGAAGGGCAGTTTCCCGGTTCAATGACAGCCCTACTTACCTCGCAACCTTCTCGTTTGGCATTTGAGACTGTTGAAGACAGTCTGTTGTTGGAAATCGATTTTGCAGGCTTTCGCCAATTACTTTTTTCCAATAACGAGTTGATGAAATATCAAATCATTTATCTGGAAAAAAATTGGTTACTGCACAAAGATGCTCGAGAAATAGAATTAGTTCAGGATAATGCCACGCTACGATACCAGCAATTTACCTCTGAGTTTCCCAACTTGGCGGACAGGCTGCCACTATACCAAATTGCTTCACACCTCGGCGTAACGCCAACACAACTAAGCCGGATACGCAAAAGTCTCAATAATGAAAAATAACTTTCAAAATCAACCTATGTAAAGGAAGTACATTTCATACCCCGATAATCTTAGTTGAAGTACAACAAAGACAAAATACGGGATATGACATGAATGTAATAAACGCATTAAACTGGCGCTATTCAGTTAAAAGTTTTTCCGAACAAAAGCTACAGCAATGGCAGTTACGCGAACTCCTTGAAGCAACTCGATTGAGCCCTTCTTCTTACGGACTTCAACCCTATAAGGTCATCGTTATCGAATCAAAAAGCGTGAGGCAACGTTTATTGTCTTTTGCTTATGGCCAAGAGCAAGTAATTAAAAGCTCTCATTTACTGGTATTCGCTGCCAGAACTGATATTGGTTCCCACTTAGTCAGTGACTATATTCAGCAGGCTTCGAAAAACAATGATACGTCTTCTGAATCTCTAACAAGTTTTGCTGCAATGGCTGAAAAAGCGCTAGAAAATATGAACACAAAAGAAGGTATGCACTGGGCACAGCAGCAGGCTTTTATAGCACTAGGAAATATGTTGACCAGCGCAGCTATGATGAAAATTGATACTTGCCCCATCGGGGGGTTCGACGCTCAAGAATTTGACACCATACTCAATCTTTCAGATTACAACCTCGCTTCCACGGTTATTTGCCCGATTGGTATTCGTGATCCAAAAGATAAATACAGCCAACGCCGCAAAGTTCGTTTTGATCATCAACATCTAGTGATGGAGATATAATATGTGGGCCTTCCCTGCATTAGCAGTACTCGCCGGTGCCGCTATCACTTTTCAGGCCAGTATGAACGCTCGTTTAGGAGTTCTTCTTAAAAACCCAGTGCTAGCGACAGCTATTGCGTTTTTATTTGCCTGCTTTTTTACCGTATTGTTTATGCTGATAAATCAAAGGCAACTTCCGGTATATGCGGATATTAAGTCTATTCCAACTTACTTATGGTTTGGCGGTATTCTGAGTGCGTTTGGTGTTGGCAGCTATTATTACCTGATCCCGAAAATGGGTGTGGGCAGCATGATGTCATTTGCACTGAGCGGACAGTTAATTCTTGCAATTGTCGCTGGGCATTTTGGCTGGTTTGAGCAACCAATCAAACCTATTACTTCTAAAGTTATCATTGGTATTTTAGCCATGGTACTCGGCATCAACCTTATAAACGGGGGATCGAAACATGTCTATTGATCAACAGAACATTCATAACCTGACCGCATTATGGGACAAATACAGTTCAGAGCGTGTTATTAATGAAGGGAACAGTACAATACTGGCAACTCGAAGATGGCCTTATCGCAGCTGGTTGGAAGGAGAAGAAAACCTAGCGCTACAGATATCTGCTACTCCTAAAAGCCACCGAATTACCTCTTGGCCTTACCCATTGCCTAACGCAAATAATGTGGCGTCTATTTCTCGCTTGGACGAAAACTGGCATTTAGAGTTTGAACAGACAGCCATGTATTTAAAATTGAATGAAACTACATTGCCTACTGAACAACAAAACAACCTAGATTTGCGCATAGTCAAAGATGTCGAATCCCTAACTCAATGGTTGCAGATAAGCAGTGAAGCGTTTGGCTACGAGATGGACCATGAAGTATTTAAGCCCTTGTTGACTGACTGTGACATAGAAATTTATATAGGCTACCTTAACCAGAAACCCGCCGTAAGTGCCTTACTCTATAAGACAGGCAACGTCACTGGACTACATCAGATGGGTGTCAAAAAAGCTTTTCAAGGCCAAAACGCAGCAAAAAGCGCCATGTATTTGTTACTTGCTCGTGCGCAGCAACAACGGTCTGAATTTATGGTATTACAGGCATCTAAAATGGGCCTTCCTCTTTACCTTAAGCTTGGCTTTCAAGCGCAGTTCAAACTATTAAACTTTCATTTTGTTGAAGAGAATAGTGATGCGTGATGAATTACAGCGCTGTGACCGAGGCTTACAGAACAAAATTGAAATGATATCAAGAAGCTCGGATGGTTTTAGATACGTTGAAAATTACAGAATGAGAGTGATGACCCATTGTGCACATCGGTTGCCGAATAGGATGCTGTTATCAATCGAGTGAGGTGGATGCTGATCCCTCATTGATGGGGTAGAGCTGTAAAGGCTATAAGCGTCATGAAGAAAGGAGAAGTTGGTCGGTGTGAGAGGATTTGAACCTCCGACCCCTGACACCCCATTTGTTGTAGCGGACATTGAGCGAACTCTATAAATTAACGTTAAATCAATAACTTAAACGCAGAAACAAACTAAAATAACAACTCAAAATTCGTAAAACCTCAAAAAACACCAAACATCGCAAAAACAGCAACTTACAATACTAAAAACACTGTATTTTGTGACACTTATTTCTTGCAATTATGGACAAAAAAAAACCGCCGTTTCGGCGGTTTTTAGTATTAAAGCGTAATCGTGGATGGAGGAACTCGTTTAAATTTTTCATGGCCTTCCTTGTAGTGCTGAGTCATCCCTAAGTCTGAGTGCGCTGCCCGATTCATCGTAATTTCTTCGTCCCTAGCCTGCTTGTCGTGAAGATAAATCGCAAGAGAACGAATTTCGTGAAAGCCTGGCCGTTCCCTTCTATTTTCAATACCAACATACAACTGCAATGAATCTCGTAACTTCGAAAACTCTTTGCTCAAATAGCTAGGCTTCAGTTGCCATGGGTGGTTAAAATCACCCGAGTAATTAACTTTGTGGTAACGCTTTTTACGGTGAACAATGTATAAACAGCTTGGCTCCCTACCCTTAACAAAAGCCTCACCTAAATCTTGCACCGAAGCCTTAATCGTAGTCATCATTTCGTCAGTAATCGGAATCTCAACTCTTGAAGCATTAGTATGTTGGTTCTTCTCCCGAGAAATCCACATCATGCCATGGACTAAAAATTCTTGAGGAGTATCTTCGCTTGGCTCTAAATAGGTTTCTGTTTTAGTGCAATACAACTTAGGACTAGAAAAATAGTGACAGTCTGAATATTTCAGGTTCACAATCTCGTTAACTGCATGACACGTTTGGAGTGAGAGCATTATTGCTGTTTTTAGAAAAGGTTCAGCCTTGTCAGCCATCATCATGAGTGCATACTTTGAGATACGAATTGGCGTTCTTGATTTGGCTTTTTTAGACTTTTTCTTAATTTTTTTGTCATTAGCGCAATTTCGTTGCATGTAGCTCATATCAGTAAACTCAGCAAACACGGTTCTTAGAAAATGAATTTTTCTGTTGCGGACGTTAAAAGAGGCATCAGCATGATACTCATCTAAATACTTATTAATATCTTCTAGCTTAATCTCTTTCGTGTAGTAATCTGCGAAGAAAGCGACAAAGCGAGCACTATCTCTTTCAAACGTTTCCAATGTACTTTTAGATTTGCCCTCATTCTCTTCGTCAAGGTTTTGCTTTATCTTGGGCCACACTTTATAAACGCGTACGTTGTAATTATCTACGCGATGCTTCAAAGACACAGTGCTATTTCGATTTTCTTTATTAAAGTCAATAACAGACTGCTTAATATCAGAAAGTTTAAATCCGACCGGAAAGTAAGCATCTTTGCCCCTCGAGTTACGATAAAAGTAACGCGTTTGCCCCCTCAATGGCCGCGAGTAAAGTCCCAATGGCAAATCAGTGTTTTCAATTTTTCGTTTACGTCCCATTTGTACTGAATCCAATTAGTTTGCCCCCTTCAGGATGTTGAAGCACTCTTCTCTGGGGGTTTGATACGTCATTGATTCACGAATATCATCAACGTGGACTCGCCAGATACCGCCCATTTTTGCACCTTTCAGCTCACCGCTTTTAATCCAGTTGATCACGGTTTGAGACGAAACAGGATCGTCAGACAAGTATTCATTGATGTACTTAGCAACGCGAATTTTTCTCATTTAGAACATTACCTCGTTTGTTGAACTGAGCTTATGTTACTAAAAAAAGTAGATTTTCCTATGCCGTTTTCGAGATTTCTGTGAACGAAAAGGCACTAGTGTTACACATAGTGTTGACTTTCCTTAGAAAATAAATTTGAAAAAAAGTAGTAACTCCAAAAAACTATGATGTGGCGAAATTTGCTTTTAAACCTGAATAAAACATCATCATTTTTATTGTAATATAATGAAAAATATGGCATTTTCAATTTCATTGACTGCATAGTCAGCAACAATGTAATTGTTTCCTCCCCAAATTACGCTTAGTTTGAAACACTGCGCCCTTTGTTGTTTTTTTTATTCACAAACGAAAAAACAAAATCTCCTCAAACATTATGTGAATCGACCAGACTTTATTCGACAGATTCTCGTTTAAAAGCAATACGCCTTTGGGACGAAAATATAACCTAGCGCTTTATCGCCATATACGATGCCGTCAGCCTTAATTGAATAGAGGCCCGCGATGTAAAGGCATACGATAGCATCTAAGGCATCTTCGTTGGATTTAAGCGAAATACCCTTCAAGGTCTCAATATAAGTAGCTGATAGAAGTCCCTTCAAGTTTTTGGGTAGGGTTAAAGGCAATACCTTCGAGTGCTCTAGACTTAAAATCAATCTCGCCAATTCAATTTGACCAGCCTTCCTTTCAGCTACACTTCCTTTTTTATAAGCCAACCTTTCAGGTAGATTGAAACACTCGATTATTGCTGGGTGAGGATAACACTCTATTTGCCATTTAGAGGGTGCCAAGTGGTTAAAACCGTGAGTCTGTAATACTGAGGAAAGTTCAACACTTAATGCTTCTGGGTAAAGCCGTTTATTTGATGTATGGCAGGAAGCCTTGCGACCACCGTATTCGCGGCTAAGTGCTTTTTCGCATAGCCGCTGCCCTGTATCATTTTTGATAATGAGCGGAGCATCTATAGCAATGCCTTGAAGGCTCTCTTTTTTTGTTAACTGTTCGATGATTCGAGCCAACCCATAAACTGCGGGTTCAAGCGACTCAAGAATAAGTCGATTATGCTTAATGCTGCCAAAAGCTATTGCTGATGGGTTACGCTCACCTTGCCAAGCTAAGTCTATCCCAGCTAACTTCATCAGACTTCTCCTTTAAAAATTGGAAAGTTACATAACTTTAGGAGGTTGGTGAAGAAATTTTCCCGTTTAGATAAGGAAAACAATATCCGTTGCATGTTGAAATACTTGGACAAAGAACATGCTTTATTCACTTATTTTACTCTCTATTTGACCTAGGTTTTGTCACAAAGCGACAGGCTAATAGACATGAGATTTAAAGGTTAAAACGGCATTTTGAAGCCAAATGAGACTTCGGTGCTGATTTGTGTTGAGATGTTGTTTTTAGGGGGCTGTAGCGCTTTAGACATCATTTTCATCACTCTACATTACTCTTTATTACTTTACTTTTGGCCCCTATTTGACCCCCAGTTGAAAAACTAATCCTGATGATACTCCCATCTCAAGAAATTCATAACAATCGCGTATATGTTAAAGATGAAAGTCTTAAGCAACAACAATAAATGTACAAAACTCCCGCCAATCAAAACGTACGTAATTTTTATTAGGGCAATGCCCAAGCACTCGCTATACGGAAGTAAGCCTCCGATATTACTAATTAACCCGTTAGCTTGCCCAAAGAGCAAAATAACCAGATAAAATAAAGTGAACGTTATATAGGCTATGAAAACTTTCATGAATGCAAAAAAATTGTACTTTAAGGTAGGTAGACCAGTTTCCTTATTTGTATGTTCCATCATTGCTAATAGCATCTTAGGTTTCGACAACGTTGCAAAAATAGTAAATCCAGCAATCAAAAAACCTAGCGTGGTGATTCCAAAATTAAAGCCTAATTCTGCCCACTTACGAACGTCCGTTAAAATACTTTCCGATTTATTTTCTAGAATAAAAGCATTGGCAGCCAAAGTCGCCATCACAATTAGTAAGATGATTACTTGTGATTTTTTTGGATGTATTCTCCTACTGAGCTTGTAGACATCCCATAATGACTTTTCACTTGTTAAATCAGATTCATCAAACGAGTATTTCATGTTTATATACTTCGAAATATGTTAGCTACTTTGTCTATAGTAGCTTGTGCCAGAATTGGCATTTTTATTACTCCTTGAGATGCCAGTTGCTGAAATTGATTAAACTTTGCAATAGCTGCTCTCTTAACATTCCGAGGCATAGATTCCATTTCGACAGTAAGACTGAAGTCATCGTTACTCCCTTTGATTGTATCTCCTTGACGGTCATATCCCTTCAATTTAACTTCAGAGTTACCAAGTTCTGAAGCAGCATTAGCTTGCTCGTAGACTTTATTTCCATCCAACCCTTCTTTTGTGTTCGAGAAGGTCACTTTAGCAGCATTACTATTCATTTCCTCTCGTCGCCGTCCAAAATCAGCCCAGAAATCATCATTATTGATTTCTTCATCATTGGTTGGCAGCAACTTAATAGAAAGATCATCTATGTGTTTTAATCTCCCTACAAAATCTTTTAAAGACTGTTTATCTGATAGTGGAGTAATCCTTAAGTAAGGTCTGGGATAAACTTCTCTTAAGTGCTTTTTAGTTGTTTTTTGGGTTTTATTTTCTGATTCTTTTTGTGCTCGTTCATATTCAGATTGTAAAAAAGCTTTATATTGTTGACTCAAACAATATTGACTAGTGCTTTGAAAATTCTGAATAGTAGGTGCACCAGGCACTTCTCGACATAGGATTAACCTGTGATTATTAAGGATCAATAAGAAACTAGAGCTTGGTGCAGATTCAAGCTCTTTTCGATCATCGATCAAGCCCCCGTTAGAGCTATAAATTTGCTCTCGTTTAAGTTTTGTATTCTTTACGATTCTTCCTGTGATCCCTAAAACAGGGTTGTGTGTGGAGCTATCTAAAACAAGTAACTCGGTATCCAAGAAGAAATACTCTCCTTTCCCTTTTATTTTTCGAATATATTTCATTTCATGAAAAGAAGGCATTACAACTTCACTAAACAAATCAAGGAGTACCTTATCCTCCCCAAACTTCAGAGTATAATTTCCAAATTCTAATTTTTTAGTAAACGACATTTATCGTCCTTGTTAATATTTTCACTTAAATACAAATTGACATAATTATTTAGTTCAAGCATTTTTCTATGCTTTTGATTTATAAAACACTTGTTAAACTATCTGTAAGCTTCATTTTTACAGAGGACGTTTTTCTGAACTTCTCAGTCAACTTTTCACATAGCGTAAGCATTTGTGTTGCCTTTATAATTATTCTGGCTTGCTCCGACCTTGGAGGTAATGGCAGCACTATGGAACGACTCTTCGTAACCGAAATATTGTCCTGACCAGCAGTGCCAATAAGCTCAATCGAATTTAAAAATGTTCCTGCAATCAAATATTGGTATATATATGGTGATAAAAACTCCTGAATTGGTCTGAAAAATACGATTGCTTGATTACAATTCCATTCAGGATACTGCCGAGGTACGACCGCGATCTTCCCTAACGGAGGCCCAACAATATTCATTATGACGTCATTAGGCCTTAATATTGACCGAGTCAGTTTTGATTTATGAAATTCATTTGAGACAAACTGGCGTTGGTAGTTGAAATCAACTTTTTGATTTCGAATATTATAAACTTTCAAATATGGTACACCGTCATCATTTCTGAATTCAGACTTTGGCGGCGTTGACCCAGAAGTTATACCAAAACATATATCGTCTAATCTACAAAAACTCCAACCACCTGGAATATCAAAAGGTTTTTCCTGTTCTGAAATCTCCGGCAATGGCTTTTGTTTTTTAATTTTTTTATCTTTGATTAGCTGCTCTTTTTCGGCAGCGATGCGTTCAAGCAATTTTGATGCGGGTTCGTCGTTGGGGTCTTGTTTTACTAGTTTGCCCATGACTGCGAGTTGCAGGATGGTTTGTTTTAGCTGGTCGATACTGTCTTCTGTGGTGAATATCACGTCAAAGTGTGCGCTGATGCGCTGCCAGCTTTCGTTTAATTCGTCTGTATCTTCTGCGTTGGTGAGCGTTTCTAACAATGATTTAACGAGTGTTTGGTGCGCTTTGATACTGGATTCGGTTTGTGACTCTAGTTGGTCACAGAGAGCCATCAGTTCATCAACTTTCGCAACTATTCTTTTTTGTTCAGCTTCAGGAGGTAGAGGTACTGGTAATAGCTTAACCTTATCTGCATTTAAATTTTGCACAACGGCGCCTGATGCAGCCTCAGTAAATTGACTTTTTGCATAAGGCGACTGAAACAGAACACTCAGAAATAGCTTATCTATCCCCTGTGCGGGTGTACGAATGACTAACCAACCATCATGTATGCACCCATGAATTTGCATTATATACGGATAGCCAAAACTCATTGAATTTGAAAGAATAAGGTCTCCTGGGAAAACTTCTCTAGTTTTATGTAAACCTTCCCTTAAGATCTTTTCTTTCGTCGATGATATATATCTTGAACCTCGAATTGAGTCGCTTATTTTTATCCAATTTAGTCCTGAACTATCTTCGGTTATAAAAGACTTTATCGGCCTTGGAGAGCCTCCTCTCGCTATAGCGACAATATCGTCTAATAAACACCATTGCCAGGTCTGAGGAACCTCAAAAGAATAATTATCGGTTACAACGGGTTTTGATTTGAGTTTTGAAAATTTACCTTCCCGCGCTATCTGCTCTTTTTCAAGCTTCATCTGCGATAGCAATTGTGAGGCATTACCATCAGTTGTTACCTGTTCAACTAATTTACCTCGCACTGCCAGATCCAGAATTAAATCTCTTAGCCTCTTAATCCCATACAATTCAATCTTGTTAGAACTTCCCCGTCCTGAAGCTGATTTAGTTTTGATTGCCGATGTCCAGATATCCAGTTTTTGAGTAATGATACTTTCCACTGACATTAAGCTTCGCCCTCAGTACCTGATGACAGAGCTTCAGCCAAAATGCCTTTAAGCTGATCGCGCAATGCTTGAATTTCTTGCTGCTGGGCTTCGTATCGCTGTAGCAGTTCATCAGGATCGTGGTTTTCTACTTCGCCAACGTGTGGATTTTTAATATCTAGGTTGAAGTTACGTTCGATAACGTCTTCGATTGAAACTTTCCAGGCTTGTTCATTCTCTACACGGTTAGCAAAACCATCTTCTTCCGTGCCCCACCATTCCTGTTCGGTTTGGAACTCGTCAAACTTCATTGGTTTGGTTTTGGAATAGTTTTTCACACCTTCTGGATACGGATGTTCGTAAAACCAAATCTCTTTGGTTGGCTTTCCTTTGGTGAAAAACAGCAGGTTAGTTTTAATACCTGTGTAAGGATTAAACACGCCGTTAGGCAGCCTGACTATGGTGTGCAGATTACATTCTTCTGTAAGCAGTTTTTTGATTTTGGTTTTAACGCCTTCACCAAAGAGCGTGCCATCTGGCAATACCACAGCGGCGCGGCCACCGTCTTTGAGCACTTCAATGATTAGCTGTAAGAACAGATCGGCAGTTTCCCTTGTTTGCATATCTGAGGGGAAGTTCTTTTCAATGCCGTCTTCCTCTGTTCCACCAAAGGGCGGATTGGTGATGATAACATCGAACTCGCTGTCCCAATTTGAAAGTGGGCGATTGAGTGTGTTGTCGTGCCTGATTTGTACAGGTACTTCAATACCGTGAAGCATCATATTTGTGGTAGCCAGTAGATGTGGTAACTGCTTTTTCTCTACACCGTGAATTTGGTTTTGCAGTGTTTTGTGGTCTGCTACAGTTTTTACGTATTTTGATTTTACGTGGTCAACAGAGCAAGCTAAGAAGCCGCCTGTACCACAGGCTGGGTCGAATACTCTATCGCCCAGCTTTGGGTCTACCCTGTCTACAATAAAGCGTGTAACGGCACGTGGCGTATAGAATTCACCTGCGTTACCTGCGCTTTGCAGGTCGCGTAAAATTTGCTCGTAGATATCACCGAATAAATGGCGTTCTTTAGAGTCAGTGAAGTCAACTTCATTAAGCTTGTTTATCACTTGGCGAAGCAACGTGCCGTTCTTCATATAGTTGAAAGCATCTGAAAACGCTTCGCGCACGATAAAGCCACGAGGGTTCTTATCAATTGGCGCTGTCAGACTTTTAAGAGCTGGGAACAAGTCATCATTCACGAACTCCATTAGTTCATCGCCCGTAATACCTTCATCGTCTGCTGCCCAATTACGCCAAAGGTACTGCGATGGAATTGGCTCTCGGTACTCATCCATTTCAAATTCTAGCTCTTCCTCTTGGGCATCGAATATTTTTAAGAAGAGTAACCATGACATCTGGCCTAAACGCTGGGCATCACCATCAACGCCTGCGTCTTTTCTCATAATGTCCTGGATAGATTTGATAACGGTACTGACTGACATATTTTCTTATTCTCTGTTCATTTATTGTTCAGCCTGAATGTTACTCAGGCTGATTTATCTGGTGTGGTGTCGTAGATGGCATTTTCCAGCTCAGCGATAGCGGCTTCGTATTCTTTTTTGCCACCAAAACCTTTTTTGGCGATTTCGATGGGGCGGCCAAACTCTACAACTTTGCCTGTTTTAAGAGCGTCTTTGCTTTCCAACGCTTCTACGCCCTCACTACTGTATTTATTCAAAAGTTCATTTAAAACGGCCTGTGCCATTTCGCTGTATTTAGTGAAGTAGTTACGCTTTTTGACATTGTTTGCGCGTTCTTTGCGCGTTAGCGGAGGCTGATCGAAAACAACGTGGCATATCATATCAAAAGGATCTAACTCTTTCCCGATTTCTGCTTCCAACACTTCCCAAATAACACCCTCGGAAGCTAACTCATCGATGATTGCTTGTTTGCGCTCTGCACTATTCCAACGCTTAATGAAATCATCAAGGGAAGCAAAGGATTTAGTCAGGGTTTTCTTGGTGTAGTCTTTAAATGATTCCGTAACGAGTTTTCCGTCTTCATCGTAATATTGAACTCGCTCCCCAACTTTCTTAACCGCTACACCATTAACGTGATATTTAGTAACAGTGGCTTCTTCGCCTTCATCCCAACCTGTTTGAGGTGTATCATCACCTTCTGGAAAATCAAACTCGCCATCAGCAATATTATCAGGGCTATCTATTGTGCCTTCTGCATCTTCCGCTGGGTCTTGCCCTTCTAAAATGTCGTCGAAGTCGGATTCCTCATCATTGATATCACTAGGTTTCGCGCTTATAACTTTTTCAGGAATACCGTCGAAGCGCTCATCAGCAAATAGTTCGGTGGCTTTTTTGAAATCCAGAATGGTAAACCATAACTTGCCAAATTTATCATCGATGCGCGTACCTCTACCTATAATTTGCTTAAACTTGGTCATACTCTGAATGTTCTGATCGAGAACAACCAGCTTACAGGTTTTCGCATCAACCCCAGTTGTCATCAGCTCGGATGTAGTAGCGATAACTGGATAAGTGCGCTTTGGGTTAATGAAGTTGTCCAACTGAGCTTTGCCGATGGCATCATCACCTGTGATCTTCATAACGTACTTATCGTTTTTGGCATACTGTTCTGGGTTGCAGTTGATCAAGGCCCTTCGCATGCGCTCGGCATGGTCGATGTCGTTACAGAAAACAATCGTCTTCGCCAAGGGGTCAGTTCGCTTAAGGTAACTGGTAATCGTTTCTGCTACTAGTTGTGTGCGCTCATCGATGACTAAAGTGCGGTCGAAGTCTTTTTGGTTATAGATACGATCATCAACTTCATTTCCATGCTTATCAACCTGCCCTTTTGTCGGTCGCCAGCCTTGCAAGTCGATATCTAAATCAACGCGAACCACCTTGTAAGGGGCAAGAAAGCCGTCTTCAATGCCTTCCTTTAGTGAGTACATATAAACTGGCTCACCAAAGTAATCGATATTAGACACTTCATCAGTTTCTTTAGGTGTGGCAGTTAAACCAATTTGAGTCGCAGAACCAAAATATTCAAGAATCTCACGCCAGGCACTTTCCTCTGATGCACTACCTCTGTGGCACTCATCAATGACGATAAGATCAAAGAAGTCAGGATCGACCTGCTTATAGGCCTTTTGACTTTCATCAGGGCCAGTTAATGCCTGATAAAGCGCTAAGTGAACTTCGTAGGCTGGGTCGACTTTTCTGCCTGTAATTTTAGTCATTGCCTGACCGAAAGGTTGGAAGTCGTTTATACGAGTTTGGTCTACTAGCACATTTCGATCTGCCAGAAATAAAACACGCTTTTTGGCTTTGGCTTTCCACAAGCGCCAAATTATTTGAAAGGCGGTATAGGTTTTACCTGTACCGGTTGCCATTACAAGTAGAATGCGATCCTGGCCTGTAGAGACAGCTTCAACGGTTTTGTTTATAGCTTGCAACTGATAATAGCGTGGTGATTTTCCCGAGCCATCATCGTGGTAATCTTGAGTGATTACAGGTAACTGAGAATCTGTATACCCTTTATAAGCACAGTATTTGGCCCATAGGTGAGCGGGTGTAGGGAAGTCTTCTAACTTGATTTCTGTTTCAAGTTGATGTGGATTAGTTTTGTCATGAAAGATAAAACCGTCACCATTACTAGCAAAAATGAAGGGCACATCGAGTAATTTGGCGTAATCTAGCCCTTGCTGCATCCCTTTTCCAACTTCATGCTTATTGGCTTTAGCTTCTATAACAGCCAAGGGCATTGAGGGTTTGTGATAAAGAACGATATCAGCGGATTTTACTTTTTTACGGGCAGCAACCATTCCGCGAACGACGACTTTACCATCGCGCAATTTCACTTCTTGCCGGATTTGGGTCATATCATCCCACCCTGCCTGCTTTACAGCAGGCATGATGTACTTAGATATGATATCTGTTTCTGATAGCGCCTTTTTATTCACTGAACTCATACGTACTCCGTATACTGTTCACGAGAAGGGCCAATGGCAGTTGCTGTAATTGACAACAAAGTTGATTCCCTTCAGCGTGACGAGCTAGTCCTTTTCTTTGCGATGCTCGCGCGTATTCGCTTTATATTAGACAAAAGTATCAGAACACAGGCTAGTTGTCACTTACAAGGACAACCAATACGTGGACTGTGTACCTCTTGAAGTTGAGGGGTAAAAGGTAACCGATTTATTCGATGTAAATTGCTGAGGGAATGTAGCCGCCCTCCTTTGCTACCGCAGCCTTAATGTTATTTACTGTGTGGTGATGTTCAACATTGAAAAATGTCAAAATATCCAAAACCTGAGGGAACAGCTTTTCTTTTTCCTTTATATCGATAAGTATCTTTCTATGACTGATATATATTTCGTCTGGATAAAGCTGTATTTCAACAACGTATTTATATTGTTCGGTATAGAATAGCCTTATGGATAGATACTTTGATGCATTCAATTCTAACGCTTCTGGCAAGATTAGGCTCGATGAACTAGTTGCATCAATCTGTAATAAGCTTTTTTCAGTCATTGGTTCTCGAAGCCTTAACAAACGATCATCATCCCAAACACATTTCCCAACAATCACATATTCTTTTTTGGGTAACCGCTCAGGTTTGATATTTAGCTGTTTGCCAAAACTAAACGGAGCATGAGCGCCCACTATATGAGAAAAGGTTTGGCTTTCTAAAAGAGTCGTTAGCCTACCTAATGCAATAAATCTTATGATATCTTCAGTGGGGTAATAAGAGTCGAATGTTAAAGCGAAACCTGGTTCAATTTGCTCACACAATCCAATTAAATTTGTGAAATCAGCATTTGGAATGTCCCTTTGCACGCTTCCATTAACAAGAGTGGGTGTTGTGACATCTTTTGTGTAAAGCAACTTATCAATAAACGAAAAGTCTTTTTTAACGCTTCCGTCTGTTAACAAACGGACCGCAGTGTCACACCAATTTTTGAAATAGGCATTACTAAGCATTTGATTAAGTAATTTGAGTTTATACTCTCGCACTAACCGTTTATTTTTTTGCTCAGTACCTTTGCTTTTATCACTGATATCCACTGCTTGAACGCGCTCATAGCCTCTTATTCTACTCTCTTCTACACGAATACAACTCAAAATACCGTCAATAAACTCCTCGGAATTAACAAACTCACTTACTTTTACCAATTGATTTACTAAACTGTTATCGACAAGTGATTTACTTAACGAATCAAAATCTATCAACTCAGCGACAACCCAATGCCCTTCAGATTGGGAGGGGGTTCCGTAAAGTTCTTTCAATACTTGAGCTTCATCCGCTGTAAGTCTCCTCCTGCCTGCCTTTATCTCGCTAACTCTTGGCGCTTCAATTCCGAGTTCCTTTGCGACTTGCCCACTGCTGGATATTGAACACGCATGTTCAATATAGTGTTTCGATATTTGCTTGTTTAATTTTGTTTCAGTTTCTTTCATAGCTTCCTCCTGATTTGCCAGGACATTAAATCACTAAACCTAATTACGGATAAAGCGTAATTTTTGCGTAATTTTTACGAAAAAATTATTTTATTATTGATATGGTCAAAGCATGTTTTTATCGAAGATGGCAACAACGCATTCGAAACGAACGCGTAAGAACACTTGAGCGCAGCTCAACAACTACTGCGTAGAGAGCTGCTTTGTGAAACATAGCGGTTCTCGAAGCCGGAGTCAGCATCGCAGATTAACCACTTTTTTCGTTTGCTTCAGAAAACTTGCTGAGTATTGCGCAGCAATAATCTGCAACCTTCGCAACACCGTTGTGAACACTGCGAGCGGGGTATCCCTCGCGACGCTTTCCCCGAGCAGAAGACGGGGAAAATAGTGGTTAATCAGCGGTAGCTGACTCCGAGCAACGCTTCTGTCGAATTCGCGCAGCAATGAGTGCGTGAGCAGCGACAAGTCGCGTCAGCTCTCGCTTGCAGAAGGGTTGCTACAACGAAGTTGCGTGTGATTTTCGAAAGAAAAACGCTGGTATTACGCAGTATGCCTAGCCTAGCGAAGCGCTGGCAGGATGCAAAGCAAACTGCTCTACCCTGCTTATTCCCCCTCGGCTGTTTCTATGTATTTGTGAATTCAAAAAAGGAGAAGAAATGAATTACATAGAAAGAGCAATTGAAACTTCAATGCGTCATGTCTGTATATCTGCCCCAAGCGATCCGGCAGCACGGGGGTTGGTGAGAGAGAATGCGGTGATTGCAATCATTGGAGCCTTCGGTGTATCTAGTAAAACAATTATTCAACGTCACTTGGGTCTGAATCGAGAGAGCACTAACAAACTTATTAATAGATTGAAGAAAAAAGGAATCATTTCAGTACACCCAACTTTTGCTAATACTGACCGCAGTTTTATCATTCTCACGTCTTTCGGAATTAGAGAAGCAGAACTGCTTTTAAATCGGGAACTGAATTTACGGTCGGATGTAAGTCGTGTTAACGAACGAAATCTTATTCACGATCTTTCAGTTCAATTAATCGTTTTAGAGCTTGCTAAAGCAAATAAGATCTCTGGGTTCGCAACCGAACGTGACTTATCGATACAACTCGAACAAAGAGGAAATGATCCTAGACTCGTAGATGCACTTGTGGTCGACGCTAATACGGGCGCAAAAATAGCAATTGAAATGGAAGCATCAAACTCAAAAAATAAAAACAACGGAGACGTACGACGTAGAATACTCGATAAGTATCTTGAGGAGCTGGAATCGAACGATGGACTTTACGAGTTTGTGCATATGTACAGTCATCGACAGCGGTTTCTAACACAGATAGAGAAAGCCCACACCCGAATCTTTGATAGCCGTAGCTCTACTTTTTCTTCCGGCCAACAACGACTGCTGCTCGATAGTATAAAATTCAAATCATCTGAATGTAGCCTAATCTATGAGCTTATGTTTAATAGTAAGCGTCAATTGAGTGATGAGAACGGAGCAGCGACAAATAAGATTAACTACCTAGAACAATTAGCGGAATTAGAAAAACTTGCAAAAAATACTCAAGATAGGGTTATTGACATCAGGCTAGAGGGATTTCGTGACGCAGGAAGAGTGTTAGGCATTTTAGAATAAGCCCTTGGAGTGACCTCTGGGAGCCTTAAAGGCTCCCCTTTTTTATGGCTTCAAGCTTCAAAATGCACTGAGTATCACAATGATAAACAATACATTTTTAACGCACATACCTCTATGTACGTCGAATCAGAAGGAAAGCACCGCTGAGGTTTACCGTACTTTCAATAGTGTGCTCGCCTAAGCTCATGAAACTCTAGCGATTATGGGTAGAGAGTTGTCTGATTCAGCTACTTTTAAATAGTCACTTACCACGCAAATTTTTCGTATACGTTCGATAACCACGTTAAATATTCGATGATATTCGGTGTCAACAGTTACTAGGTAGTCGGCATCAAGTTAAATGGAATAATCGAGCACAGGCATAACATATTAGAAAACACTGCTGTGTCTCCGTAGCTCCTTCAATGAGGCTGTAACGACATGTCTTCGCATTGGCGTCCATACCAGCTTACACGCTCAGATTCGCTCTGCGAATCAAATGGAATTCAAACAGGCAACACAAAATTCCAGCGCTATCAAAAAATCCCCCCACTCCATACTTAGTTATTTAGAGGACATTAACTAAGAGAAGTAAATATGAAAATAAACTATGAAAGCCTTTTTAGCCGTTGTTCAAAGACAAGCCAGAAATGGATGGCCTTAAGCAATTCGTTAGTGGCGGTAGCTGTATTAAATTCACTTTTTAATACAGCTTTTGCCATATTTGGGCATTTCGACTATATCGAGTACCAAGCGCTAACAGATAGATTGTTACTTTTATCGTTTGGCTGCATTGGAGTAGCAGTGCTACTAATATTAGTTTCTTTATATGCTGCGCATAAGTTAAGAAGCGAATGATATTGAGCACCCCATTAGGGGTGCTTTTTTTTAAGCCAAATATATCTTGTGGTCAAAAGCGTTGATTAGTTTTGGCTTCATTTGGCAGACAGCTACTAGCTGTAAAGCGGAAAATCGCAATAGGTAAGAAAACTATCTTCTTAAAACAAACAATCGACGTTCAATTTACAAAAAAGTAGTGTCACTGTGCACGACCTGTTCTGACAAATTTGGTTTTAAACACATTCAAATTATCGTTTTTTGTAAACTTGACGCGCACTACGAAATCACCTGTAACTGACCAGTCAGTAACAAGGGTTAATCGGTGTTGTATTCAAAAAACACGAAAAAGTATCACGAGATGTCTAACGAGTTATTGCTAAACTTGAAGTGGATTTATCATAAATAAAAGATTGATTGCACCTATTCGCTAATGAGATAGGTGCAGCCAAAATTGAATTACTTTCCCCCTGCTATCTACTTTCTTTAATCAATCATATGTGGTTTGCTCCAGTCAAAAAGGTTGACACAAGTGCCTAGTAATTCGCTCATTTACAGTAGTCAGCAAGGGGAGGCTGAAATTTTTGCATTAGGCTCGAAAAATACAGTGTTGCTAGTAATAGACTCTTCGCCAAACGCAGAGTTAATGTAGCAAATAAATTCTTTTCCAATAAAAGTAAATTATGCTTTAACCATACTTACTCTCATTAATATTGAAGCTTTAGTCTAGGCAAATAGCACTCTATTAAAAAATTTGATGTGCTGTAATTATATTGAGAACAGATAATTGCCCCATGGGTAAGGTGTGATGAACCGCTTACGCGATAAGAATATGATTTATCTTGGAATGTTCATTTAGCGACAAAATGCAAAGTCCAATGATACAAACCTTTACCATTGCCCTCAAAAACTAGAGACTAAAGCAACTTCAGCTAACTCCCCACCTCCATAGTCTCCCTGAAAAAATATTGCAGTTGTAAAGGCTACATAAGCAATCAATCGACAGTAATTTTTCAAGAGTATTGTGGTAATGGGTCTTACGAGTCTTTTCGTTATTTTCAATTACAGGCTTTTGGCTATCGCCACTCAACACGATAACCCTTTTCAGTAGAGGCTATTTATAAGTCCGCTCATTCTTGAAAGCCGATACGCAGTAGAATGGCAACTATTAACGTAGAGCAGGCGATTTGCGAATCATCACTAGCAGTCCACTTTAGACAAAGATCAGACTTTTAACGTATCAAACACCATGCAGCTTGCTCCGTCTGAATGCTTTGATTAGTTAGGCGCTGCCTTCAAGAACGAACTGATACTTGGTTTCAACTTTTGCCTTTGCCAAATCATGGGATGTTTTGGCGAGCCTGAATTATTTTTTGGCAATAGAATTTCATTTAGTGATTCAAGGTAACTAAGGACTAATGCCTGCCTATCTTTTATTTCCGTATCACGCTGCCCCCAATTTTCATAATCTCCGTAAGCCAATATATAGCTTTGGAAAATTGATAAAGGTAACTTACCAAAAACAATGCTATTTGAGTCTCTTTGTTCCCAGTTATCGAATAGTTTCTGTGGTGACGCACTGGCATAGTCAAAAAGATTAATGACATAAGGGTTTAGATTTGCTGCACCACAAACCTCTCTCAGGATTCTCAAGGTTGTATCTTTACTTAGATTTGCTCCATCACCACTCAGACTTCCAGGATTAAACATCACGACTAACAAAGAATCCCATTTCGGGTTTTTTATTTGGTGGCACCAATGACGGTAGTTGCTTCCGCTCTCCCAAAAGACAGACCATCCATCTAACTCATGATTAAAAACCTGTCCGCCATTGATTGAGTTCATGATGTCCCTTCTCGCCTACCATTTAATTGATGCGTACCTTAAGGAGCCGCGTACTAACCTTTATCATACTGTGCTATCTCCCGCCAGCCCCAGACCCACAAATAAAGCACATCAATAAATTCTCCCTGCATTCAAAAAACCGCAATAAATCTGCGACGACAGTTAACGCAGCCATAAGTGCGATTAATTTTTTTAAGCATGTTTTGAATTGGGAGGTGGAGCAGCTTGCACAACAAATACAATTAAATTAGTGCTAGTCTTATGACTGAGAATATTGTTAAGGACTGCTCCCTTGAGAAACAAAACCCTATGTATTGAATGTCGAAAGCCAAAATCAGCGACAGCATTTAATTATGCTGGATTCGATTCGTCAATGAGTAGATTGCATGTATATCAAGGGCGCATTCAAGCCCCAATATTGCCGGGAATTAAAGACATGGACTTTCTTTGTGTAGATTGTGCCAATAAACTCACAGTACGCTGCATACAGCATGGAGATATTTCCGCTGAGTTTTCCATGGGCGTGCCGCCCTTGTGTCAGTTTTGTAAAACCGAATATCAAGAAAAAAATCGTAATCAAGCTATCCAACGCTACTGGAAAGAACATCACCCATCGATAGCGCCCCATCTGTCATACAAGAAACTGTTCCTCCTCGGTGCGTTGGCCGCAACTGTAATGAAATCTGACGGAGAGATAACGGAAAATGAAGTAGAGGCGGCGTTGCGAATTTTTTCTAAGAAAAAAAATTTTGCTGACAGAACCGACTTTAAAATATTTTCGACTGGTGTCCAGTCGGTGAACAATAAGCAACTCAAATTCCGGCAACTATTGGAATTGTGTTACCAGATAAAAGGTAAAAAGCAACATCTTAATATCATTAAATATCTGTTTCGTATCTCCGCCTCAGATGGTCAACTCGATAAGGCAGAGTATCAAGTAATCAGGCAGGTCGCTGAATTGTTTGGAATCAAAACCCCTAGCTTTGAGGATCTTGCAAACCGTCTTAACGTGGAAACGGGCCATGCAGCTCGGGATCGTAAAATTGAAATGGTTGGCAATGTAGTTAAAGCGGTGGGCACTGGGGTTGCTGTAGCGGGTAGCCTTTTATTGTCGTTATTGTCAGAAATGGTGGAAAGTACAACTTCTTCACAAAATGGCCGTTCTTCAGCCAGGCCCGACCCATTAGACAATCGAACTTCCGCAAGGAAAACTGAAAAACCGTCATGCTCTGCAACTCGCGCAACGCAAGTAAATGCCTCTAAAAAGAAAGAGCAATCGATAATATACGGTACGGTTGGTAACAGTTACAAAAACTGTGTGACATGTGAATTTTGGGATGGCTTGCGTGAACCTCAAAAGTATACGGGAGCAGTTCGATTCCCTTCAAAAAACAATAAAGGAACGTGCCAAAATAAAGCTACCCATCATCGTAAAACCTCTCCCACCAGTACCTGTAGCAAATGGAATAAGTGGAGCAGAATATCTTAAAAAACTATAAACACCTCAACGGCCGGTTTACGTACATTTCGGACGAGTTGACCCGCAGAATAACGATGACAAAATCGATAAAAATACATAGTGTGTGAACCGCAAGGTGCTAATCAGTCATCGTAGTTTGCTCTACTGATTATAAATAAAGAGCCTACGACTAAAACTATCAATGGTAGTAAAAACCATAATTCCTGCATAATAAAGTTCCTTGTTAAACCTTTCTTATTATAGATTAAAAAACAAATCGCATTACAAGGCTTGAAGCCAATTGCGGCTCCATTACACTAGTTCATGCCTTGTTTAAAAGAATCGTAATAACGCGTGCAACATTAACTCACGTCCATTTTTTCTACACGATTTATCATCGTAATATCTCTGCATACCCCGCAGAACTTTGCTTATAAGTAGGATATTAGCCAGTGCAAAAATCGGATTCAAAGTTATGAAAAACGACGTAAGACAAACCCCGCTAATAGTACCTAGCACCAAACAAATGGTCTGGTGAGCTTCTAACTCACTCACAAATAGCTCCGACTTCCATTGAATATTCCTTTAAGTTTGCATCCTTATTTGAAAATTTAATGAATTTTTGACGATTTGCAAATTCTTTACTGCGAGGATTAGCAGCACGAACCTGTTTGATGGGTGATTTCTAACCTACAAGAATCAGCTTACACTAGGTAATAAAAAAGGGCTGCAAAGCAGCCCTTAAAGTGATTCAACCTGCTCAGTCCACTCATCAATTGCTTCGGCTGAAAAGTAACGATGCTTCGTTACACCGAAAACATTCTCAAACTCTGCATCATCAACGTTATCTGAATTTATAAAATCGACGATTTGAAGCTCGAATAATAAGAACAATAAGCATCGCTCAGATGGCTCGAAATATTTCTTCCTGAACTCTTCTGGAAGCTGATTTGCAAGACCGTCTGATATTACAAAACCATTCGTGACAAATTGCTCGTTCTTATGTTCGTAAACATAATCCAGTGTTTCTGGGTTGAAATACCAACATAAACGAAATTTGTCGTGCCATGGCGTTCTTGTTGCTCTTTTGAACTGATGAATGAACGTGATTTGCAGATCACGCGTCTGAGTCTTCTTTGTCATAGTTATGTCCTGTTTGGTAAACCTCAGGATTAACTAGTTACGACTTAGGAGAATTTTCACGATTGATACAGGAGTACCAAGCTTGAAACGGAAAGTTAGTTATTAATGACCAGGTAGGAAAACTTGAAATTTTTACTACTGTATAATGTGACAATTATGGGACAGTTTTGGGACGCTCATTTCACAAGCAATCAATGAGCGGGGTAAGTCATTGAAAAATAAGAGAGATTGGTCGGTGTGAGAGGATTTGAACCTCCGACCCCTGACACCCCATGACAGTGCGCTACCAAGCTGCGCCACACACCGACCGAAAGAGCCGATAAGTCTACTTATTTTTAGTCACAATGCAACGACAATTGTGCAAATCCTTGGTTAAGCGCTTAATTGCTAATCAGTTTGTAAAATAAAACTGCACATCCGGTGTGAAACATCATTTTTATAACGTTAAATAACACACTGCGGTTACTACCAAAGCAACAATCACGTTAAGCACTATACCCTCTCGTGCCATAGTTTTTATATCAAACTTCTCGGTGGCATAGGCAATTGCATTTGGTGCGGTGGCTACTGGTAGCATAAAGGCACAACTGGCGCTAATAGCAGCGGGGATCATCAGCAGTTTAGGATCTACGCCTACCGCAAAGCCTGCTGCCGCTAATATCGGCATTAATAAAGTGGCTGTAGCAGTATTTGATGTTATTTCAGTTAAGAAGGTTACAAACAAGCAGATACCCAGAATAAGGAAGATTACGGGTAGGGTTGAAAGCCCAGTAAGCCACTCTCCCATTAGCACACTTAAACCTGATGCTCTAAACGCCTTAGCAATACAAATACCACCAGCAAACAATAACAACATGCCCCACGGAATGTTATTGGCGGTTTTCCAGTCGAGTAATTTGTCGTGCTGGCTTTTGCGGGTTTCGCTGGCTGGCGTTGTTTCACCATTATTGGTCATAAACATGGCGACCACGCCGGCTACTGCAATAGTGCTATCGCTAATAGTGGTAATGCCTAACCATGCACTCCAAAAAGGCCTGAATACCCACGCCATGGCGACAGTGCCGAATATTGCCAATACGCGCTTTTCAGCTACGGTCCATTTGCCAGGTTCAGGTAAGGCAATGTTACCCACTTGCGTTAATCCCCGTGCTAGCCACAACGCCATTAATGGAATAGAGACTAGTACAATGGGTACCCCAGTTTTCATCCACTCAATAAAGCTGTATTCATGCCCTTGAGTTTCTTCGTAAACACTCATAAAGATAATATTGGGTGGCGTGCCAATGGGCGTGCCCACGCCGCCTAGGCTTGCGGCATAAGCAATGCCTAAAATAAGCGCCACACCAAAGCGGGGATTTTCCATTGCATTAATAATTGCCATGGCCATGGGTAGCATCATCAAAATGGTGGCGGTGTTACTTATCCACATGCTTAAAATAGCGGTTGTCAGCATAAAGCTTAAAATTAGCTTTAGTGGGCTACCTGCCCCCGTCACCCGCAACATGTAAATCGCGAACCGTTGATGCAGGTTAGCTTTTTCTAACCCTTTCGACAGCATAAATGCAGCCATTAATAAGATAATAACGTGGCTACCCAACGACGAAGCGGCTTCGGTGTGAGTTAACACACCAGCTAGAGGAAAAAGTGCAAATGGAATGAGTGAGGTTGCGGGTATGGGCAACGCTTCCGTTACCCATAATATTGCCACAAACAAGGTAATGCCTGCGGTAAGTGCAATATCAGCGCTTATATTTGAAAAATAAATACCTGAGCCAAGCGCTAGCGAAGTAATAAGGGCAATAAGAATAATAAACGAGCTTTTGTCGAACGGCTTATTAGATCTCATTGCATACCCTTTTTTGTACTTTACTTCATGTTTTGCTACATGCTTTGCTTTATAGAGTTTGTGCGCTGTAGAGCTTATGCGCTGTCTTTATCGTCTGACGATATACGGCTGGCTACCGCGCCGTCCTGCCCTTTATATTTGGCATCTACTCGCGCATTGTATGGTTTTTCGGCAGGGTTCGATAACACTTCAAAGCTTAACGCACCGATTTTCATTTCTGGACGAAGAGCTAAAGGCAGTTTCCCGCTGTTGTAAAATTCCAGCACAATATTGCCCGACCAACCTGGATCGATTCTGTGTGCGGTTACATGCACCATCAAACCTAATCGTGCTAGCGATGAACGCCCATCTAACCAACCTACAATATAATCAGGCAAGGTTACCGACTCATGCGTAATGGCCAATGCAAGTTCGCCTGGGTGCAAGAAAAATGCTTTGCCTTCTGGCAATTCAATTTCGTCGCTCATAACGTGATCCAGTGCTTCTTGCACCTGCGCTTTAGGCCCGCTTAAATCGATGTAAGGCGCTTGATGGTCTTCAAATACGCGAAATTTATTACCTAGGCGAATATCTACGGTCACCCCACTAATTTCTTCGTAGTCGGGTGTTGGGTCAATTTTTATTTTTCCCGCTTTTAAATGTTCGTATATATCGCGATCGCTAAGGCGCATGAGCCGTAAATCCTTACTATAAAGTGTGCGGTATTATGCGTATGTAATTCCTGCCAATCAACTGGCTACAGGCTACTATTTACTTAAATAACTAAATTAATTGCGTAAACGGTTATTAGTGACTCACTTCGGCCTCAAGCTTACTGGCTAAAGCTTACTATTTACACCAATAGGATCGCCTTTTATATGCTTGGTTTGCTGTGTTCTAGGAGTCACGGTTAAAGCAAGTTGCATCGATAACGCTCTAGCTGCTTCGCGATAGCTTTCACTTAATGGGCTATCTGGTGCACTCACCAACAAAGGGGTACCGGCATCGGCGTGTTCGCGAACGGTAATATCGAGTGGCAATTGGCCTAGCAGTGGTAAGCCGTGTCGCTCAGCAAGTATTTCGCCGCCATCTTTTGAAAACACATAGTCTTTGGTGCCACAGGCGCGGCATTGGTAGTAACTCATGTTTTCAACCAGCCCCAATACTGGCACGCCCACTTTTTCGAACATGCTGATACCTTTTTGGGCATCGGCTAGAGCCAAGTCTTGTGGAGTGGTTACTACTACCGCAGCGGTCAGCGGCACTTGCTGTGCCATAGTAAGTTGAATATCACCTGTACCAGGTGGCATATCTACAATTAAGTAATCCAGTACGGGCCACAAGGTTTCATCAATAAGCTGCTTTAATGCCCTACTTGCCATTGGGCCTCGCCATACCGCAGCGTCTTCTTGAGGCACTAAATAACCAATGGAATTTGCCACCAAACCATGAGCACTTAACGGCTGCATATGTTTGTTATCACTGCTATGCGGGTGTGCATCGGTATTGCCCAGCATAATAGGCACCGATGGGCCGTAAATGTCAGCATCTAAAATGCCTACACTGGCCCCTTCTTGCATAAGCGCAAAGGCCAAATTAATACTGGTGGTCGACTTCCCCACCCCGCCCTTGCCTGACGCCACAGCAATGATGTTTTTAATGTTATTTACGGCGGTGTTTTTAGTTTCACCCGACGCTATATGCTGGGTAACAATCAATTGTTGTTCGGTAAGCTCGCCTTTTAGCGCTTCTAGCACATGGGCTTTTACGTTCGCTTGCTGGGTTTTATAACAAAACGGTAAGTTAATAGTGAATGCGTTGGCAGGGTTTGTGTCGTCAACTTTTACTGCATCAGTGGCTTTATCTGCATCTAGCTTATCTGAGCACCATTTCGCGGTAATGGTGGCTTCAACACTGAAGTAGCTGGCTAAAATAGCGGCAACTCTGTCAATGAGAGGCTTAGCTTTACGGGAAAAGAACATAAATTATCCTGTCTACGGGGTATTTTGTGAATTTCGTAATGCAAAAAACGCGGATTTCCGCTAGTATTTGCAGCCATTTTGAAACGCGAAGAATCTATACGTTATTATGTCTGAAAATCGCCGCATTCTGGTAACCAGTGCGTTGCCCTACGCCAATGGCTCTATTCACTTAGGCCACTTGCTTGAACACATTCAAACCGATATCTGGACACGGTTTCAGCGTCTGCGTGGAAACGAATGTTACAGTGTTTGTGCCGATGATGCACACGGTACGCCTGTTATGCTTAAAGCGCAGGAACTGGGTATTACGCCAGAAGAAATGGTTGCCAGAACTCGTGCAGAGCATCATCAAGACTTACTCGATTTTCATGTAGAGTACGACAACTACTATGTAACTCATTCGCCTGAAAACAAGGCTTTGTGTGAAGAAATTTACACTCGTTTAGATAACGCGGGTTACATTAGCAAACGCACTATCAATCAATTATACGATCCGCAAAAAGAAATGTTTTTGCCAGACCGCTTCGTTAAGGGTACATGCCCTAGCTGTGGTGCTGAAGATCAAAACGGCGATAGCTGTGATGTGTGCGGTGCTACTTACAGCCCTACAGAAGTTAAAAACCCACGCAGTGTGGTATCTGGTGCTACACCAGTATTGAAAGAATCTGAACATTTCTTCTTCGACCTTCCTAAGTTTGAAGAGATGCTGAAAGGCTGGATCCGTTCTGGTGCCTTGCAAGAAGAGATGGCCAATAAACTACAAGAGTGGTTTACCGAAGGCTTGCAGCAGTGGGATATAAGCCGCGATGCGCCTTACTTTGGGTTTGAAATTCCTGGTGCGCCGAATAAGTTTTTCTATGTATGGGTAGATGCCCCCGTTGGCTACATGGCCAGCTTTAAAAACTTCTGCGACCAAAACAATTTGGAATTCGACGATTTCTGGGGCGCAGACTCAGAAGCCGAGCTTTACCACTTTATTGGTAAAGACATTACCTACTTCCACTGCCTATTTTGGCCTGCCATGCTAGAAGGTGCGGGCTACCGTAAGCCTACTGGTGTGAATATTCACGGTTTTGTTACTGTGAATGGGGCGAAAATGTCTAAGTCTCGCGGCACCTTTATTAAAGGGCGCACGTATTTAGACCACCTAAACCCAGAATACTTACGTTATTACTTTGCGTCTAAACTTGGCGATAACGTAACGGATATCGACTTAAACTTTACCGATTTCGCACAAAAAGTGAATTCAGATTTAGTGGGTAAAGTAGTCAACATTGCTAGCCGTTGTGCCAGCTTTATTACTAAGCGCTTTGACGGCAAATTGTCTGACAACGTTTTAGAACCAGAGCTTATTGCCGAGTTCCAAAATGCAGCCGACACCATTGCTGATTTATTCGAGCGCCGTCGTTACCACCAAGCAATACGTGAAATCATGACATTGGCCGATAAAGCCAACCAGTTCATTGATACCAACGCCCCTTGGGTAACCATAAAAGACGAAACCAAACAGCAGTTCACTCACGATGTATGTTCGTTGGGTATTAACATGTTCCGCCTGTTAGTCATTTACTTAAAACCTGTGCTTCCAGTACTGGCAGAAAAAGCAGAAGGCTTCTTGAACGATGAGTTTACTTGGTCGTCTCTTGAAACCGTGCTTACCGGCCACGCTATCAACAAATTTAAGCCAATGATGCAACGTGTAGAAATGGAGAAAGTAGACGCTATGGTTGACGATTCAAAAGAAAACCTAGAGCCAACGAAACCTGCGGTTAGCCCAGACAGCCCGCTTGGTAAAGATCCTATTAGCGAAACAATCTCGTTCGACGACTTCGCTAAGGTAGATTTACGTATTGCACGTATTGCTAACGCTGAACATGTTGAAAAAGCCGATAAGCTTTTACGTTTAGAGCTAGATTTAGGCGGCGAAACGAAGCAAGTATTTGCTGGAATTAAATCTGCCTACTCGCCTGAAGCGCTAATCGGAAAGCATACTGTGATGGTCGCTAACTTAGCGCCACGTAAAATGCGCTTTGGTATGTCTGAAGGCATGGTATTAGCTGCAGGCCCTGGTGGTGATGAGCTTTATATCTTAGAGCCGCACGAAGGTGCATTGCCTGGTATGCGCGTTAAGTAATATGGAGTTGCTGCCTTAAGGCAAGCCACCCGCTACAAAACTTGAAAGCCGTGTTGATAATATCAACGCGGCTTTTTTGTTTTTGGAGAAATGATGGGTTTTCTTGTTTCTCTTCCTAGCTTAAGAATGGACATCCATGTTTTAACGCCACTCAAAAAATGGACACCCACTTTTGGAACAGCCAGCTGAATTGTGGGTGTCTGGTTATGGGTTCACGTTAAAACGGTGAAATCTAAAAGGTGTAAAAGGTGGACATCCATGTTTTAACGCCACGTAATCAGTGGACATCCACTTATTAAAATTCCAAATTAACGTGGGTGTCCATGGTTGGTTAAACTTTGGGTGTCCAACTATTCTTCATAACTTTCAGCTGTCATTAGCATGGGTGTCTAGTTTTAAGGTTTCTGTGGCTGTCCACATTAAGAAGCTCAGTTTTAATACCTTAATAGTGCCAGTAAAAGATGGGTGTCCAAGTTTAGCTCTTTAATAATGCCAGTAAAAGATGGGTGTCCAAGTTTCAGCTTTTAATAATGCCAGTAAAAGGTGGGTGTCCAAGTTTCAGCTCAAGATAAACTATGGGTGTCTCAGTTTTTGGCTTTGTTGTACGAAGAGGTTCTGGCACTGGCTGCGCCTACGGGTGAAAATTGTCGCTTCAATTGTAGCTTGGGCCGAATAGCGGTCATCGGCATTACTCGTTTTCTGGCTAAAATTACATACATGGCGCTGCACCACGGAAGATAAGCGGATAACCAGTGCTGAATATTTTTCGAATAATCCCAACGTTGCTCAAAAAACAAAGTAGAAAACATAATTTGGCGCTGTTCTACAATTTCAAACCCTAATAACTGCAACCAATCTTTTATGCGATACGAGGTAAAAAAGCGCGCATCATGCAACTTGTTATCTCGTTTAACCGGCAAGAACTTAGCGATGCCGGCCAAACTCAACGGGTTAAACCCGCTAATTATCACGTAGCCACTTTGGGTAATAACTCTATCAACTTCCCGCAGAATTTCGTGGGGGTCTTGGGCAAAGTCCAATTCATTGGCTAGCAAAAAGCCGTCTATGCTGTTTTCTGAAAAAGGCAGTTGGTGTGACTGTCCTACTATTTTAGGGCTTACTGAGCTGTCTTTACCCGAAAATGTGTGGCTGTCCGATAACGTGCTCGATAATATGGCATCTGATAACTTGCCATGCTGATGCTTAGCGTCCTCTATCCCCTCAGCATTGCTGCTAGCACTGTCGCTTAAATTATCATTCGATACATGCATTGCGCTAAATGGCACTTGGCTAATAATATTGCGAATGGGGCTTTGCTTTAACGGAATTTGCGCACTCAAACTACCAAGTTTCACGAAATGATACCCAAAAATGCGTTGGGTGTAATCGTCGCACACTTGCGTGATGGCTTGCTTGATTTGCTCTCCTGCCGGAAAGTCGGTCCAGTCTTCAGGGTAGCGGGGTGCTTGGGAGCGAAATGCTGATCTCATAGATGCTAAGCGTGCCTCAAGGTTGCTCTGTGTACAACAAGTTCTTATAGTATCGCATAATTATACCTACACAAGCAGGTGCACCATGGCTACTGACGTTCTTCCTCACAGCATTTCAATTTTTCCAATCGAAGCATTTAGCGACAATTACATCTGGTGTATTCACAATAACGAGCAAGCAATCGTTGTCGACCCCGGCGATGCAGAGCCAGTACTCGCGTTTTTAAAAAGTGAAAACCTACATTTAGCGGCAGTATTAATCACGCATCATCATCATGACCACACCGGTGGCATTGCCAAATTAGTGTCAGCAAACCCCAACCTTCCCGTTATCGGCCCAAGAGGGGGTCATATTCGGGGTATCACTAAATCTGTTTCACAAGGCGATACCTTACAGCTTCCTGTATTAGATTTAGAATTCCAAGTAATGGAAGTGCCCGGTCATACTCTCGATCATATTGCGTTTTTCGGACACGGCGCCCTGTTTTGCGGGGACACTTTATTTTCAGCAGGCTGTGGCAGGTTGTTCGAAGGTTCGCCTGAACAAATGCTTCACTCATTGAACAAGCTGAAACGCTTGCCCGATAACACACTGGTTTATTGTGCCCACGAATACACGCAATCAAATGTACGCTTTGCATTAGAAGTAGAGCCAGAAAACCATGCCCTTCAAACCTATTCATCATGGGTAGATAAAAAACGAGAAATGGGTGTGCCTACCCTGCCCTCAAATTTGGCTGAACAAAAACAAATTAACCCTTTTTTACGTTCTCATGAACTTTCTGTACAAACTGCTGCCGAAGCTTATTGCGAAAAAAACATGGGCGACGATGTAGCTGTATTTGCTGCAGTTCGACGCTGGAAAGATGAGTTTTAATGCAAAACTAACGCACTGAAGGTAGAATGTGCGGTTTGCAGATATTCGAGAGGTTCCTTCTACATGCAGTTGAAGTTGTTTGTTTTGTCACCCGTTTTATTAGCGTTAGGGCTAAGTGGGTGTCAAATCACCGAAGAACAAATACAAGAAGACGTAGTGAATGTGCAAAATGTTGAAGGCTCAACTGAACCTTGCAGCACATTACACGAAACGCCCGAAGCAATTGAAGACTGTGAAATAGCGCGCGATGGCGTTATTGATGTAGTGCACCCTAAAGATAATTTGCTGTCGGAAGCCGAAGAGCTTATTGATGATCCGGCAGTAGAAACCGAAGCCATTATTACCAATGTATGGCAGCGAGTAAGCGATGGGCTTAATTTACATATTCCCGATGATCGCCGCGTTGATGTGCAAAAAAACTGGTATCTAAAGCATCCAGAGTACATGAAACGTGTGGTTACTCGCGCGAAACCTTTTCTTTACTACATTGTAGATGAAATTGAAAAGCGCGATATGCCAATGGAATTGGTGTTATTGCCTATTGTTGAAAGTGCCTTCGATCCGTTCGCTTATTCTCATGGCCGAGCGGCTGGCATGTGGCAATTTATTCCGGGTACAGGCAAGCGCTTCGGTATGGATCAAACATGGTGGTACGACGGCCGCCGTGACGTTATAGCCTCTACCAAAGGTGCTTTAGACTACCTAACCTATTTGTCGAACATGTTCGATGGCGACTGGTTGCACGCGCTGGCGGCATACAACAGTGGCGAAGGTCGTGTTTCAAAAGCGATTAGAGCAAATAAAAAAGCCGGTAAGCCCACCGATTTTTGGTCGTTAAACTTACCCCGCGAGACTCGCGCATATGTGCCAAAATTATTAGCCTTGGCCGACATTTTAAAACACCGTGATGAATATGCCTTTGCGTGGCCTGAAGTAGAGAACGTAGCTGTCATCGAAGTAGTAGATATTGGCTCTCAAGTCGATTTAGCGTTCGCTGCCGACCTTGCAGGTATGACACTTAAGGAATTGCATGCGTTAAACCCAGGCTTTAACCGCTGGGCTACTGCACCGGAAGGCCCACACCGGTTAGTTCTACCGCTAACAAAAGCCACAGCCTTTAGTGATGCGCTTGCAAAAATTGATCGCACCGATCGATTGAACTGGGTTCGCCATACGGTAAAACCTGGCGATAGCTTAGGGAAACTGGCGAATAAATATCACACCACAGTAAAAGTGATAAAACAGGTTAATGAGCTAGATTCTAACGTGATCCGTATTGGCCAACCCATCATGGTGCCAGTAGCATTGAAGGCTTTAGACAACTACGATTTATCACAAGGCGAACGTCTAGCCAGCGTCCAAAATAAAAAGCATGGCGCGTACAAAGTAACTCATACTATACGCTCGGGTGATACGTTATGGGATATTGCCCGTAAGTACGGTGTAACCACGAAAAAGTTAGCAAGCTGGAACAGTATGGCACCTGGTGACACGCTTCGTCTTGGTAAAAAATTAGTGGTTTGGCAAAAGAGTAATAGCAACGCAAAAAATGCAGACGCCATTACTAAGCGCGTGACCTATACGGTAAGAAATGGCGACTCACTGTCGCGTATTGCGAATAAATTCAATGTTAGCATCAGCAATATTGGCAAATGGAATAACATTAATACCTCGCGTTACTTACAGCCAGGCCAGAAGCTTAAGCTGTTTGTAGACGTTACTAGACTAAACAGCACAGGCTAAACAGCACAGGATAAATGCAATGTTAAGGATTAACCGGGATAATTTACGTAACAGTCATGAAACGCCCTGGTTAATCCTAGATTTAGTCATGCTAGGTATTTTATTTTTAAACCTAGCCTGGCTAATTTTCGATGCCCTGTACGCTACCGACTTTATCTATTCTCAAATAGATGCCTTCTTTCCCGCATTAATTAACGCTTACGACCCCATTCACCACAACTTCTTGTTGGTTGATTTAGTCTTCATTGGCATTTTTCTTACTGAATTTTGTTTTAGATGGATTGTCGCCATCGTTCGTAAAGAGCACCTACGCTGGTACTTTTTTCCTTTTCTACATTGGTACGATTTGGTGGGCCTAATCCCGCTTGGTGCTACACGCTTGTTCCGTTTTTTACGCATATTTTCAATTTTGCACCGATTGCACAAGTATCAAATAATTGATTTAAACCGCACCGCTATTTTTCGCTTCTTTGCTTTTTACTACGATGTGTTTGTAGAAGAACTCAGCGACAGAATTGTGGTGAAAGTGCTTAGCGATGCGCAAAAAGACATTGCTGCAGGCTCGCCCTTGGTTGATGAAATTACCGAACAAGTCCTTGCGCCACGACGCCCTGTTATCACTCAATGGATGGCTGGGGTTATTAATCACATCGGTCAATCGATAAGCAATGATGAACACGGTGAAGTAATACGCGAGCATGTTCGCAAAAGCGTTGGCAAAGCGGTGCGTGGAAACGCGCAAGTGTCTACCTTGAATTACTTGCCAGTTATCGGCAGAACCATCGAAAATACATTGGAAGAATCGGTAACCGATATTGTCACTATGTCATTAGTAAATTTACTGACTGATATAGACGCCCAGCGCATCGACCATTTCATCTCTGTTGGTATGCACGATTACACCCCTACTGCAGACGCATTAGATAAAGAAGTATTACAGGTGGTAAATGAGTGCTTAGAATTGATGAAAGGCCATATTGCGCAACAGCGCTGGAAATCTGAGCTAGCGAAGAAAGAGACCACCATGCCGTAACAGCACTAGCAAGGGAAACGCCAATAAACAAAGCGTTGTAGATAAGTAAATTAATACCTCCACCCCTCAAAACTTAATGATAACTATTATCATTTCAATACTCATATGGTAGACTTATGGCTAATAACAATGGTTGTTAGTCTTACATTTTGAGGAAATAAGAATGTCGAACGGTCGTAAAGGATGGTTTTACCCTTCCTTAACCGCATTAGCAATAGCGGTAGCTACCTCTCCAGTTGCACAAGAGCAAGAAGATGAAAGCCTTGAGCACATTGAAGTAAATCCTATGCAGTCGTACAGAAGTACCGCTACCAAGTCTTCTTTGCGCCCTATTGATTCGCCGGTTAGCATTAGTGTTATCGACCAAGAGCTTTTACAGTTACGCCAAGCACAAACCGTGTCAGAAGCCCTACGCTATAGTTCCGGCGTAACAACTGAAAGCCGACCCACAATCACTATCTTTGACCAATTTACCATTCGCGGTTTCGATACCTACCAAACCTTTTATGATGGTTTACCGCTTCTAAGTAACAACAGTTGGAACCTTTATCCTCAAGTGGATGCTTTCGCTACAGAATCATTAGAGATTCTGAAAGGCCCTGCGTCATCGCTTTATGGCTTGGTTCCCCCGGGCGGTATGGTGAATCAAGTGGCCAAATACCCTAAAGACGAAGACGAAACCTTGGTTCGCGCAGCTGTAGGTTCTGATAACTTATTCGAACTTGGTGTAGATACCACAGGTCAACTGACTGATAACGCGCGCTATCGCATTGTAGCGTTAGGAAGAAAACAAGATGGCTTTCAAGACACTACTGAAAATGAACGCTATACTATTGCGCCTTCTGTCACCGTAGATATTACCAAGAACACAGAACTTACGCTGTCTGCGTATTATCAAGATGACCCTGAAATGGTCCCCTCTACCCCACTTCCTGGTATAGGTACACTCTACGAAGCGCCTTATGGAAAGCTTGATGCTAGCGTTTATGCGGGTGATGAGAATTGGAACCGTTATTCTCGTGAAGTACTTATGCTTGGTTATAAGTTAAATCATGAATTCAATAACAATTGGTCGGTTTTACAGAAGTTTCGCTATACCGATGCCGATGCACTACAGCAAAACTCTTATCATTCAAGCGAACCACCAACGGATGGTATTTACTTAACCCGCTCCGCCTACCTCACCGATGAAGAAATCGATGGTGTCACTGTCGATACCCAAGTAGCTGGGTTTGTACAAACCGGTGATGTGGCACACAACCTATTGTTTGGTGTGGATTATCAAAATTCAGACTCTACCGTAGCGTATCGCGATACGTTGACTACCGATACACCAATACTCGATTTGAGCAATATTGATAACGATCTTTTCGATGTAAGTTCGCTTCCATTAGATTTTTATCAAGAAGACCACGTTATCGATATTGAGCAAATCGGTTTCTATCTTCAAGACGAAATTCGCATCGATAACTTCACCTTCTTGTTAAATGGCCGCTACGACCAATTTGAAAGCACCGATGTGGCAGCCAATGAATATGCTGGTTTTCCTTACGGCAGCACTACAGAAATTGACCAAAGTGAATTTTCAGGACGCGTTGCAGCCATGTACACCTTTGATTCAGGCTGGCGCATGTATGCAAATTACTCTGAGTCTTTCGAACCAGTATCAGGCACTGATTCAGTAACAGAAGCAGCCTTTAAACCAACTACCGCTGATCAAGTGGAAATCGGCACTAAGTATATCAGCGGTAACGGCGCAACGACGTTTACAGGTGCTTACTTCGTACTGACAAAACAGAACGTTGTAGTAAATACATCTGACTTTGCCCAGTACACACAAAATGGTGAAGTTGAGTCTAAAGGTATAGAGCTAGAACTTAATACTCGCGTTACTAACGCGCTTTCACTACAAGCAAACGCAACGTTTCTTGATATGGAAGTGACTGAAGATACATTAGACCCCGACGTGGTTGGTAAAACACCAGTATGGGTTGCTGAAGAAAGTGCCTCAGTTTGGGCAAACTACTTTTTCGACGATGCATTAGACGGTCTGATGTTAGGTGCAGGAGTTCGTTATGTCGGCGAAACACAAGCTGACAAGTACAACTCTGATACCGTCCCTTCGTATACTTTGATTGATGCTGTTCTGTCTTACGACATGCCGCAATACGATTTGAAACTAACTGGCAGCGTAAGCAACCTTACTGACAAAGAATATGTAGGTGCTTGCTACGACACCAACAACTGTTGGTATGGTGCACAGCGTAGATTTGAAATTGGTATTGAAAAGCGCTTTTAAGCGAATTGCTGTTTGATCAAAAGGGCGTAGCTGATGAACTTGGCTACGCCCTTTTTTGTTTTTCTAGCCAAATTATAAAAACGGAGATAGGCATAAAAAAGGCCAGCTAACGAGCTGACCTTTCAAGTAGATGTATGCGTAAACGCCTAGCCTCTGCGCCAAGTCGTGCCTGCAGGTCCGTCTTCTAATACTATATTTTTAGCATTAAGCGCATCACGAGCAGCATCTGCGGCAGCCCAGTCTTTGGCAGCACGGGCATCGTTTCGCTGTTTTATCAGCGCTTCAATTTCTGCAGCTTCATCGTCGTTCTCACTGCCGCCTTTTAGGTAAGTATCTGGGTCACTTTGCAGCATACCCAAAATGGCACCTAACCCTTTAAGCACGGCCGCTAGCTTACTGGCTTCTTTCGCATTGTCTTTGTTACGGTTAATCTCACGTGCTACATCAAACAATACCGAAAATGCTTCTGGTACGTTTAAGTCGTCATCCATGGCAGCTTCAAAGCGCGCTAAATAACCACCGTAGCTAAGGTCAGTCGACTCATCAATTACCACACCTCGTAACGCAGTATATAAACGTTCTAATGCTGCTTTTGCTTGTGTAATGTTATCTTGCGAATAGCTCAACTGGCTACGGTAATGTGCCGACATTAAGAAGAAACGTAAGGTTTCAGCATCGTGCTCTTGTAGCACATCACGAAGGGTAAAAAAGTTACCCAGTGATTTAGACATTTTTTCGTCGTCTACTTGCACCATACCGGCGTGCATCCACACGTTTACGTAAGGAGTGTCATATGCACAGCATGACTGCGCCACTTCGTTTTCATGGTGCGGAAACGTAAGATCAGAACCACCTCCATGAATATCGAAATGTGCACCTAAGTGCTTTTTGTTCATAGCAGAACATTCAATGTGCCAGCCAGGGCGACCTTCACCCCACGGCGATTGCCAAGCAGGCTCGCCTGCTTTTGCTGGCTTCCACAATACAAAGTCTAATGGATCGTCTTTATCAGATGCTACTTCAACACGTGAACCCGATTGAAGTTGATCTAAGTCTTGCTTGCTCAATTTCCCATAATCAGGGAATTTACTAACGTCGAATAACACATCGCCGCTTGATGCTTGGTATGCAAAACCTTTTTCCATCAATATTTTAATAATATCGATGATGTCATCCATATGACCGCTTACTGTTGGCTCTACATCTGGCTCAAGTAGATTGATAGCCGCAAAATCTTCATGCATTTTACCAATAGTGCGCTTAGTTAACGCTTCAAAGGTTTCACCGTTTTCATTAGCGCGAGCAATGATTTTGTCGTCGATATCAGTGATATTACGAACGTATTTCACATCGAAGCCTAGATGACGTAAGTATCGAACAAGTATGTCGAAACTAAGATAAGTGCGAGCATGCCCCATATGGCTTAGGTCGTACACGGTAATACCACACACATACAAGCCCACCTTCCCTTCTTGAAGCGGCACGAATTTCGCCTTGTCACGGGTACGGGTATTGTAAAGGTGTAGCATAAAGTGAATTCCTAAGTATAAAAATGGCCGCAAAGTTTAGCACTGTATGTCGGCAAATGGTAAGATTTTGCATTGCTTTTTAGCATCGCTACTTCCCCGCATGACTGGTTATGCGTTAATATTACCGAGTATTTACTTATTTAAAGGCAGGACACGCACAAATGGTTACTCTCAAAACAAACTTTGGTGATATCACCCTAGAATTATTTGAAGACAAAGCCCCTAAAACGGTAGAAAACTTTTTAGCTTATGTTAAAGAAGGTTTCTACGATGACACTATTTTTCACCGCGTTATTGACGGTTTCATGATTCAAGGTGGTGGTTTCACTGCTGACATGGATCAGAAAGACACGAAAGATACCATTGAAAATGAAGCAAACAACGGTGTTGCTAACGAGATTGGTACAATTGCGATGGCGCGTACTAACGATCCGCATTCAGCAACGGCGCAGTTTTTCATTAACGTAGGCAATAACAGCTTCCTTAACCACACTAGCGAATCAGTGAATGGTTGGGGCTACTGTGCGTTTGGTAAAGTGACAGACGGTATGGACGTTGTTGAGAAGATCAAAAGCGTTAAGACTGGTTCAAGCGGCTATCATCAAGATGTGCCTGTGGAGCCAGTTGTTATTGAAAAAGCGGTGGTAGCCTAGTTCTGTTAAGTGAGCATTTAAAACTCTAAACGCTCACTATCGCTACATCTTAAGTGAAGGCCGTATTAGTTTAACGCGGCCTCTTCTTTTCGAAACGCCTTTCAAAGTTGTACATCTCTATGTCATTTACTTACTTCATCGCCGATTTACACCTAAGTGCAGACCGCCCAGACATCACCGCGTGCTTAATGCAGTTCTTAGAAAATGAAGCAAAAGAGGCAGATGCCCTTTATGTATTGGGCGATCTTTTTGAGGTTTGGATTGGCGATGATGATGTTACTCCGTTCAATACCGCTATTGCAGACGCGTTCAAATCCTTAAGCCAGCATATCCCTATTTACTTTATGCATGGCAACCGCGACTTTGCTATACGCGAAGGCTGGACTAACAAAGCCGGCATGACACTCATAAACGAACCCACCGTAATAGACTTATACGGGACACCCACACTTATCACCCATGGCGATGAGCTTTGCACGAACGATGTGGCCTATCAAAAATTTAGAAAAAAATCGCGAGGTTGGTGGTGGCCAAGACTCATGCTGGCCTTGCCTTTATGGTATAGACGCCGTGTTGCACGAAATGGCCGCGCAGAAAGTAAAGAAAACCAAAAGCACCTTAAGCCAGACATTATGGATGTGACACCCACTGAAGTGGTGAAAGTAATGGAGCTACACAAAGTGCAGCGCTTAATTCATGGACACACACACCGACCCAATATTCACTCGCTGATAGCAAATGGTAAGCCAGCAACCCGGATTGTTTTGGGTGACTGGTACGATCAAGGCAGTACATTGTGTGTGTCTAGCACAGATATTGCGTTACAAAGCCATAAATTTAAGTAACTTCTTTTCAGCCTTCTTTAAAAAAGAGCTCAACAAAGCATTCCCCAATATTTCATCAGCATACACGTAGACGATGTTAGCTCGCGAATATAGCCCCCTTGCTTTAGTTCACTTACTAATCGGCAAAAAATTACCAGTTATTTCAGTAAATTTGTATGCTCACCAGATTACTAATTCCATTAAGTGCACCATAAAAAGCGCAACAGCCTATTCAAAAAACCGCTCTCCTTATTGTGGTTTTCAGTGGATATATAAACGGAATGTGATATAAAAAGGTTAATAAAAACATCATCAGGGACGGTGGAAATGTTAGACGTTTTGCTGAGTGACGCTAATTTTTGGTTTAGCATCGCGTTAGCCACAGTAGCTATTTTATTTATTATAGAAATTGTAGGACTTGTATTTGGCATAAGCATGGTTGGCTTGCTTGACGACATGCCTAACTCAAATATTGATGTAGAAAGTAGCTCTATTCTTAGTTTTGGCAGCTGGCTCAATTTAGATAGAGTACCACTGTTGATATGGCTTGTGGTGCTTCTAACCATTTTCGGTTTACTCGGGTTTGTGACTAATTTTGCCACCCAATCTATCGCTAACATCACCCTGCCCGTTTGGGTTTCTCTCCCTTTTGCCGTCGTTGTCGGTACCTTATTGACTTCGAAAGTGAGTGTAATAATTGCCGCTGTAATTCCAAAGTTTCAAACTTCTGCCATTCAAAGCGAAGACTTCATTGGTGCTGTAGCGCATATTACTATTGGCACCGCATCGAAGGGGAATCCTGCAGAAGCTAAATTTACCGATGATTATTCACAGCCCCACTATGTTTTAGTCGAACCTTTCGAAGACAATGAACTCTTCAAGCAAGGTGAGCGCGTTATCCTTGTTAAGAAAACCACCAGCAGCTGGTTGGCCACCCGTTATCAATAATAAATAAGAGACTGAGTATGGAAACCCTTCAAACATCAAACTTACCTTCATTGCTACTTATTGCAGGTATTATTGTAATATCCCTTATCACTATTGGGCTTATTTTTGCCAAACTGTACACCCGGGCAACGAAAGAAACAGCCTTTGTTCGAACCGGTCTCGGGGGCGAAAAAGTCATCAAAGATGGCGGTGCCATTGTGCTTCCTGTTGTACATGAAATTATTCCTGTAAACATGAACACCTTGCGTATTGAAGTAGAGAAAACGCAAAAAGATGCCCTTATTACCAAAGATAGAATGCGGGTTGATGTTAAAGCTGATTTCTATCTTCGCGTGGCGCCTAATTCAGCCGGAATTTCTATGGCTGCGCAAACGTTAGGTACTCGCACAACACGTGCAGAAGAAGTAAAAAAATTAATGGAATCTAAGTTTGTTGACGTGCTTCGCGCCGTAGCAGCCGAGATGACCATGACCGAAATGCATGAGCAGCGTGCCGATTTTGTACAAAAAGTACAACAGAGTGTGGCTAACGACCTTGAAAAGAACGGCTTGGAATTAGAGTCGGTAAGTTTAACTGGGTTCGATCAAACTGACCTTGAGTTTTTCAATGAAAACAACGCATTCGATGCTGAAGGTAGAGCCCGCTTAGCTAAAATAATTGAAGAAAAACGTAAAGAAACCAACGACATTCAGCAAGAAAACCGTATTCTTATTGAACAACGTAACTTGGCTGCCGAAAAGCAGTCTTTAGAAGTTAAGCGCGATGAAGAAGAAGCTCGCTTGATGCAGGAGCAAACTCTTGCATTTAAACGCCAAGAGCAAAAAGCGGAAATTTCGAAGCAACGTGAAATGAAAGAGCGTGAAGAGCGCGAAGCAGAAATTGCTAAAAACCGCGCTATTGAAGCCGCTGAAATTGAAAAATCTCGCGAAATAGAAACCCAAGAGATTGCCAAAAGCCAAGCCTTAGAGCAAGCCCGCATTCGTCAACAACAGGAAGTTGAAGTTGCCGAGCAGGTAAAACAAATAGCGGTGGCCAACAAATCGGAAGAGGAATCGGCTGCTCGTGCAAAAGCTGCTGAAGCTGAGAAAACGAAAGTTGAAAAAGAAGAAGCCGTTATTACCGCTAAATTGGTGGCCGACGCTGAGCGTAAGAAGCAAATTGAAGTCATTGATGCGCAAAAAGAAGCGGAGCGTGATGCGGTAAACATTACTGTTGAAGCAGCTGCAAAGAAAGAAGCCGCTGAAAATACTGCACAAGCTATTCTTACTGAAGCAAAAGCTAGCGCTGATGCTAAGATGCTTCAAGCCGAGGCCGATGAAAAAGTGCTTGCTGTAGAAGCTGCGGGTAAACAAGCACTCTATGAAGCTGAAAACACGCTGAAAGATGAGCAAATTGAACTGCAAAAATCGCTCGCTATGATGGAAGTATTACCTGGACTGATTGAACAAGCGGTTAAACCACTTGAAAATATTGAGGGCATAAAAATTCTTCAAGGTTATGGTCAAGGCAATAGCCAGTCTGGCAACGGCCAAACCGTTGCTACAGGGGGAGGCTTAGCCGACCAGGTTACGCAAGCCGCCCTTAGTTACCGTGCAAATGCGCCAGTGGTAGATGCTATGCTTCGTGAAGTGGGCTTGGTGAATAGCGAAAGTGGTACCCTTGATGACTTACTTACTGGCAATAGTCAGATACTGACAGGCACCGCTGCTAATGCGCCAATTGCAAACAATCCTGCTGCGCCAAAACCGGATGCACAAGCTGAGTAATTTTGAACAGTTGCTGATACACCTAAACTAATACTGCCCCTGCATAGGGGCTTTTTTTTGCCTAAAGGAACCTAGATCGTTCTTACGATTTACCTCTTTAAACCCGAGCTAAAACTTGAACACCCACAGTTTATAGATCTAACTTGTACACCGAGCTCAAACTTGGACACCCACAGTTTATAGATCTAACTTGAACACCCACAGACAAAAAACCTTAATTACGCTCCCAATCAGCTTTGGATATCCATACAAACCATTCTCAAGACCAGTAGTTATCTATTTTAACTGAAGTCATGATAGTGAAACTTATTGATATCGTAGTTTCACAATATGCCGCGCCCAAGAAAATCGCTTATTAGCCTACAAGATACTCCCTACTATCATTGTGTCTCGCGTTGCGTCCGCCGAGCATTTCTGTGCGGCGAAGATCATTACAGTGGTAAAAGCTACGAACACCGTCGCCAATGGGTTGAAGACCGATTGCTCAAACTAGCCAACGCATTTGCGATAAACGTTTGTGCTTATGCCGTGATGAGCAACCACACTCACGTGGTACTGCATGTCGATAGAGACGAAGCTCTAGCCTGGAGCACTGAGGAAGTTTTGTCGCGCTGGCACTCACTTCACAAGGGCACTGAATTAACACGCCAATATATGATAACTGAAAAGAGGATGTTGATGTCTGAAGCACAGGTTCAGGCAGTAATATCTACAGTGAATATTTATCGGCAACGTCTGTACGATATCAGTTGGTTCATGCGGTTGCTGAATGAATACATCGCACGTCTTGCAAACAAAGAGGATGACTGCACAGGCCGCTTTTGGGAGGGGCGGTTCAAGTCCCAATCGTTATTAGATGAAGCAGCATTAGCTGCCTGTATGGCATACGTCGATTTGAATCCACTTCGAGTGGGTTTAGCGAAAACGCCTGAGACCTCTGACTTTACGAGTATTCAGAAAAGAATCACGGCGGCCAAAAAGAGCACGCAACCTAACTTTTTACTCCCCTTTACTAATAACGTTAGTAGTACGATTAAAGGTTTGCCCTTCAAACTCCAGGATTACTTAGAATTAGTGGATAGCACTGGCAGACAGATAGTGGCGAACAAAATTGGAAGCATCGACCATAGCTATTCCCCTATCCTAGTCCGCACGGGGCTACAGCATATAGACTGGCAAACTATGGTGATGGGCATTGAAAATCAATTTTCGACGTCAATAAGCCTTAATATAGCTATAGGTAAAACACAGAAACTTAAGCTAGCTTAACAAGCAACTCAGCTACTATTTGCATCGCAAGTTATCGCTTTTGTAAGAGAAGCCTAACATCTGTAATGATCTTTCAGTTAGGAAAGTCCTCTCCAAGCCCCTTGAAATAAGCTTTTGATATCAGAAAGTAAACAACCGTTAATTATGCCTATCAGCAAAATTTCTTAGACCTTACCAAATGTGGGTGTCTCAATTTTGCTTATAGAAGAAGTTCTGCTCAAAGAAAACCAAATGATGGCGCTACTTATTAACTAACCACCATCTGGACTTTACCGAATCTAGCTTCCGTTGTTGCCTTTCAGCCACTCCATCACCTTATCCATGGTGATGGGGAACTCTCTCACTCTTACGCCCGTTGCGTCGGCTATGGCATTTGCAATAGCAGCACCAGCCCCTGTAATACCAAGCTCGCCAATACCTTTCGCGCCAATGGGCGACGCTTCGTAATCTGGCGTTTCTAAGAAGTCTAATGCCACATCAGCGATATCTCGGTTTACCGCAATATGATACTCACCGAAATCTGGATTGATGAAACTCGCAGTATCAGTGTGATGATGAATGCCTTCGGTAAGTGCGTATCCTGCCCCCCACACCATGCCACCTTTAATTTGCGAAGACGCCGTTTTTTCATTAAGGATTTTTCCTGCTGAAAAAATGCCATATTGTCTTTTTAATCGCACTTCACCTGTGTGGCTGTCCACTTCCACTTCAGCGAAATGGGCGCCGCAGGAGTACTGTTCATCGTCACCAGTATCATCTTCGCTCACCTCACCTATTTCAGTTAACGGGAATTCGCTTTCGTCGATGAGTTCGCTTAAGAGAAAACGGCGTGGTTCATTGTGGGTGTCTCGCGCATACGTGTCTGGTTCATTGTGGGTGTCTCGCGCATGAGTGTCTGGTTCATTGTGGGTGTCTCGCGCATGAGTGTCTCGCGCATGAGTGTCTCGCGCATGAGTGTCTCGTGCATAAACCACCAGCGTGTCGCCCTCTAACGCTAATTCGCCTACAGAGTCAGGTAGCTTTTTCTCCAGAGCTTTCTTCAACGATTGTTTCAACAACTCACAAGCCTTCATTAGTGCAGAACCTGTACTAGCTGCACCGAACGAACCACCAGAGCCACAGGAAGTTGGTAAGCTGCTGTCGCCTAGCTGCACATCAACGTTGTCCACCTGTGTATGAAAAGCACCCGCGGCGATTTGTGCCAAAATGGTGTAAGAGCCCGTGCCTATATCGGTCATATCCGAACGTACGGTAAGCTTCCCTGTACTATCAATGCTAACGCTGGCTGCACTAGGTACCAGCACATTCATTCGCATAGCACTTGCTACACCGTGTCCAATAACCTTTCCTTTTTTGGGGGCAGCTTTATGCTGCCAACCAAACTTCTGAGCGCCTTCTTGCAAGCAATCTCCCAACCTATGTGTAGTGAAGCGCTTGCCACTTACCGGGTGAACTTGAGGCAGGTTTTTAATTCGAAACGTTAAGGGATCTATTCCCGCTTTAAGGGCTAATTCATCAATAGCCGCCTCAAATGCGAGTGAGCCAATGGCATCACCAGGCGAGCGCGTCGAATCAATAAGGGGGATGTCGGCATCTTTAATCCGATGCGTACTTTTTATATGCTCTGCGCTATAGGTTACCCGTGCACCAGCCCCCGTGGCCTCAGCAAATTCGTAACCCTTCGCTCGCGGCATTGCACTATGGTGTTTTATACCCCCTAATAGCCCTTCGCTGTCACAGCTTAGCTGCATAGATTGAAAACTATTTCCTCTATGAGGCGAGTTATAAAATACCTGACGCCTGCTTAGCACAACCTTCACCGGCCGCTTAAGATACCGTGCCCCTAAACAAGCTAATACGGCATCGTAATGCAAGCCTAGCTTTGAACCAAAACCGCCGCCAATATAGGGGCTTTTCACCTCAATATTCTCTGCATCCAATTCGAAAGTTACCGCTAATGCCTCCACTGCTGATGCGATAATTTGCACACTGGTGTACACCGTAAGTTTGTCGCCATCAAAATTAGCGATGGTGGCATGAGGCTCCATCGCCGCTGATATTTGAGACGGTGTTGTGTAGTCTACGTTTATCGACACAGCATTTTTATTGTGGTAGCTATCCCCACTTTCAACATCAGCTTCAAATCCACCATCTAACGAGTCAGGCACAGTAGTAGCTTGGTCTGGTGATAAGAGCAAATCGGGTGTTTCAGCATCAATGGTATATTCAACTAGGCTTGCCGCGTAACGTGCCTGCTCTAACGTATCAGCAATCACTAACGCCACTGGCGCACCAAAATGCCGAATATGAGGCTCATTTAATACGGCTCTGCTTTGCGTAAAACGGCTTTCGCTCGCTGGCTTACTAAATGGCTTAAGGGGGCCTGCATTTTTGTAGGTTAAAACTGCATGTACACCCTCAGCATTTTCGGCTTTGTCCGTTGATAGCTGCGTTATTTCACCAATTGCAGTATCAGACGATACTAGCCACCCTGTTAACGGCTTTTCATCAAACTGTTGCTCTGCTGCATAACGTGCTTGCCCAGTAACTTTTAAAATGCCATCTACGCGACTAATGGGCTTACCCAATACATTCTTTGAGGTATCAATTTTCATAAAGCGCTCCTTCATGGTCACCATTCTCACGCTGATGTTCATAAAGTGAATGCATCACGCTTTTAAATGTATTACGAAGCAAATCAGGTTTAAAATTGTTACTCCCGTACACCTTTGCATCGGCTAATTCAGCGTCAATCGCAAGGTCTAGCAACTCTTCAGAGAATGTCGCGCCAGTGAGTACTCTAATAGCAGAAGCGGGATACCAAGGTTTAGTACCTACCCCACCAAAGGATAAAGTGAGCTTTTCAATGGTATCGTTTTTTAGCACAAGGCCAGCCCCAACCGATACAAGCGCGAAGGCGTATGAAGAACGGTCACGCACTTTGCGATAATACTGCGTGCCGTGGCGCTGCTTAGGAATAATTACGGCAGTGATAACTTCGTCGTCTTTGAGTACATTTTCAATATGCGGCGTAGTGCTAGGTACGCAGTAAAAGTCGCGAAGCGGAATGTTTCGCACCTCGCCAGTTTTAGACGTTAATGCAACCTGGGCATCAAGTGCCATCATGGCCACCGCCATATCAGATGGATGCGTGGCGATACAGTCGTCACTTGTGCCTAAAATGGCATGAATACGATTCATGCTAGTTAACGCAGCGCACCCAGAACCAGGTTGACGCTTATTGCAGGCTTTAGTGGTATCGTAAAAATAGTAGCATCGCGTGCGCTGTAACAAGTTTCCGCCTGTCGTTGCTCTATTTCGCAGCTGCACTGTCGCGCCGCTTAACAACGCTTGTGATAGTAAAGAAAGCGATGGTTGATGATAGGCGTAATTAGCAAGTGCCGTATTGGTAACCATGGCACCAATACGAAAATGGTCATCGTTTTCAGTAATACTTTGCTCATCTTCCCATTGACTTAAATTAACTAATTGAGATGGTGTCTCAACCTGCAATTTCATCAAATCGATAAGGTTAGTACCGCCAGCGATATACTTGGCGCCGTCTTCGGTAGATAGACCGTTAATATCTTGAGTATGTTTTATATGTTGTAAGCTAAAGGGGTTCATTATTGTGGCTCCAAAGCGATAACATCTTCTATCGCATCGACAATATTGGGATAAGCGCCACAGCGGCATAAATTACCGCTCATTCTCTCGCTGATATCTTCTTTTTGTGAGTAATCAGCACTGCAAGTTACCGCACTGGGATTCTTTGCCGCTAGCTCACCAAGTAGCGCCACGCCCGAACATATCTGCCCAGATGTACAATAGCCACACTGAAACGCATCTCGTTCCACAAAGGCTTTTTGTAGTGGGTGTAATTTAGCATCGCTATCGTTAGTTTTCTTAGCAATACCTTCAATTGTGGTAACCGATTTACCTTCTAGTTGAAACGCAAAAACCAAGCATGCATTGATACGTTCGCCGTCAAGCAATACGGTACACGCACCACATTGACCGTGATCGCAGCCCTTTTTGGCGCCAAACATGGACAAATGCTGATGTAAAAAATCGAGTAGTGTGGTTCTTGGATCTTCAGGGAGGGGATAAGTTTCTTTATTAACAATAAGTGTAGACATGGCGTTTTCCTAAACCGTACAGCCAGCAATCCATTACTGCTCAAAGGGAGTTGGCTGAATATTTGTCGTTCACTTTGTGGTTACGCTATTCAGTTATTTTAAGTTCATAGAGATAAAACAAGTGAGATAAATTAAGAGGGACAAGTACAAAGGAATAAGTTTAGAAAAAGAAAAAGGCCGCACTCTCTTTTTATGAAGCAGCATGTTAATGCTAGTTTCATCATAAAGAGGGTGCGGCCTAGCTTTTTAAAAGTTAAGTTAGGCTACGCAATTAAGCCAAGTACATTTCGGCACTAGGTTTGAAAAGCACGTATCTAATGGCCTTACTGATAAAAGTAGGGCCCTGTCCAGCTAACTTTTTTACCGTCAACTTTTACACTATGCTTAGCGCTTTTTGAGGCATCTGTATTCGAAATAATAAACAGTTGCTCGCCACCTTTTACATCGGTAATCGACACCCCCGTATATTCATTGCTATCCATCACTACTTTCAATGCAGCAATGCTGCTTTTTGAGTTTTGTGATGACTCGCTTACTGGGCTGTATGAACCATGCGGCTCAATAACAGATACGAACAAGGTATCTTGCGTGTCTGTTCTACGCAGCATAATGCCTGGGTCACGACGAAGGTTAAACTCAGGGTCGTTAGCACCAATACGCGTGAACAAGATCTCATCGTTAGCATCATTTACTGCTGTGAGCGTGTAGTATTTGCCATGGCTCAACCAAGAAAACTTAGCATTTTCGCCTTGTGCTTTACCACGCCCTTCTACGTACAAATGTTGATAGCCGTTATCATCGCCTAGCGGGCTTAAACTACTTGGCGATTCATATTCAAAGTTCATGTCTAACACTTGCCCCATGTAATAATATGGGAAGTCGTATTGATTTTTCGTGTCTGAATTAACACGCATAATATCCAACATGAAAGGCTTTTCGAAGTTTTCATCTTTGATCAATGCCATGGTGCGCTGCATCTTAGTGCCAGGGTAGGCATTTTCTTCAGTCGCACTCACTACTTTTACATTTTCGTCTTCGGCATCGAACGCAAAAAGGTCTGAGTGATGCTGACTAGCCACATCATACACACCGTTAAAGTGCTTTTTCTCATTGATAGACAAGGTATTGTGAGCAATGGTTGTTTTAGCCCATGTGGTATTTTCTTTTAAGTAATTACCACCGCCTTTTTGCTCAATATTCACAAAACGGGCTAAGCCATAATCTTGCAGTACTTCATCACCTTTTTCATATAATGAATAAGAAAGCTTATCGTAATGGCCGTGGCTCAAACCTTGCGCTGCATATTTGAATACTAGCGTTAATTCTTCTTCACCATGACGCAATACACCAATACCGCCCTGCTTGCCGTCAATACCATCGCTTAAGTTCACCGAGCTTTTAACAAAAGGTTCTGCTTTGCCATCACGCACACCAATAGCCGCAGCCAAACCTGATTCGTCCAGCAATACTTGGTTTTGCTTTTCCACTACGCTGAGTAATTGCGGGTTCTTTTCACCGTAAAAATAGGCCAAATCTACCGCGGTTACTAATGAACTACTGTAATACGACATGCCTTTTTGACCGTCGTTAATTGGGAAGAATTCACCATCAGCATCAGATAAGTTAAGTAAAGCACTTACCCCTTTAAGTAGCACATTGTCTTTGTGTTGTAGTACTTTTAAGTCTGGGCGATTGTTTTCCATGGCCAATGCAAAGATAAGGAATGGATACATGGCATAACGCTGATAATAAGGCCCTTCGGTGTAATACCCGTCTGGCGAGAAAGGCTCTTCTAAGTTAGCGAAGAAGCCTTTGCGTTGGCCTTCTACTTTAATAGTGCCGCCGTCGTTGTCTTTACCGCCGACTACTAAGCCGTCATCTTCAATGCCATATAACGCACGCTGAATCAGCTCTTCGTCATTCATAACAAGGCCAATCATACCCACCGCGGCAATACCCCAGGTACTGTGATTGTGAACGCGGTTAAAAAACTGTGGGTTTTCTAACGAAATAAAGTCAGCGAAAGGACGGAACAGATTATTTTCGAGGGTTTCACGCTCTTCAGCTGAAAGATAATCGTAAATGGCATCATAAGCTTGGCTCATATAAACCAGCCAGTTACTGTCATTTAAGCATTGCCAAAAAAGCTTACCACGTGAATAAGAACGTTCTTGCGGATGAAGGGGTAAATCTTTATACATGGCTTCATATTGAAACAACATATCGCGAATATATTTCGCGTATTTTTCATCTTCCAATACTTGAAACAGTACACCGGCTTTTTGCGCGGTATAGAAATTTTGTTTATGGCGTTGATGCGTATAGCCGCCTGAGAAATCTTTAGGGATAGGCGTATCAATGCCCATCGCAATTTCCGCATCTACTTGGCTTTTCACCGAGGAAAGTGTCTCATCAAATAAAGGCACTTGACCCAAGTGCTCTCTCATTTTCTCAACACCAGGTTCGGTAAGAATAAGATTAGGGTGTTCTTTTGCTTGTATGGTAAACGGCGACATGCTGATACCAACGGTTAACAGAGTTAGGGTAAATTTTTTTATATTCATATTATGAGTTCCGTTTTTAACAATTCGCCTTTTTTAAAATGAATTAACAATGGGTGTAGGGTAAAAAATTGTTAATAAGAAGATAGCGAATTGAGGATTAGTACAATAACAGAACCACTCTGGTATAAAAGCTGACCACTGCGAGAAAATACAAAAACAATCAACTATTTGTTTGAAATTTAGTCTTGCTTGGTATTTTCACTGAAAATTTGCACTGGCGGGCATTGAATAGAGGAGTAATTAAGGATGTAAATAGGATAAACGTGGCGTACCGTTTTGTGCGCCACGTTGGATAAATTATTATTAGCCCGGTTAGATTATACCGAATTAGCTTGTACCGAGTTAGGTAGCACCTAGCTAGGAAGCACCGAGCTAGCGCTATCGCACCTAGCTCGATAAACGATTATCCGTTACAGAAAAATTAGAAGCCTTCTAGAACAATTTTCCCAATCGCCGTACCTGCTTCTAAGGTTTTATGCGCTTCTATCAAGTTTGCCGCGTTAATCTTACCTAAGTGCTTACCCACCGTGGTTTTTACATGACCAGAATCAATCAGTGTTGCCACATCAGTAAGCAATTCACCTTGAGCACTCATATCTTCTGTTTGGAACATAGAGCGAGTAAACATGAACTCCCAGTGTAAAGAGATACTCTTTGGCTTAAGCTTTGAAATATCTAGCGCTTCTGGGTCGTCAATAAGGGCAATTTTGCCCATCGGCTTCATAATTTCAACGTACGCATCTAAGTAAGCATCAGTAGCATTCAAGCTTGCCACATGGGTAACTGGCCCAATGTTTAGCGCGGTGATTTGTTCAGCCAATGGTTGGCGATGATCAACAACATAATCTGCGCCTAACCCCTTCACCCATTGTTTAGAGCTTTCACGAGAGGCGGTTGCAATAACCGTAGCGCCGGTTAGGTTTTTTAGCAGTTGAAGCATAATAGAGCCAACGCCACCTGCCGCACCTACCACTAATACGGTTTCGTCAGTTTTCTTAGTATTGCCCGCTTGTTGCTTTTCAAGCGCCAAATGTTGGAACAATAGTTCCCATGCAGTAATTGCGGTAAGTGGTAATGCCGCCGCTTCACTATCAGACAAGCTTTTAGGAGCACGGCCAACAATACGTTCATCAACTAACTGAAACTCTGCATTAGTGCCTTGGCGCGTTAAATCACCGGCATAATAAACCCGATCGCCCACATTCAAGGTTTGAACATCGTCACCCACTTCAACCACTTCACCTACGGCATCCCAGCCTAAAATTTTTGGTTCGCTATTTTCAGGTGAAACACGTTGGCGAATTTTAAAGTCTACCGGATTAACGGCAATGGAATTGATTTTAACCAGCACATCACGTCCCGATGCAGCAGGCTTGGCAAGCTCTACATCCATTAGTGCGTTTTCATCTGTTATAGGTAAAGATGTAGTGTATCCAATTGCTTTCATCGAGAAATCCTCTTCTGTTTAACTAACTTACTGAACGAATGTGCATATTGATATGCGATGAGAACATAATACGCCTTGACTGTTTCAAATTAAACAGCACAATATTTGAAACATTTTCAATAAAAAATAGATAATCTATGTTACTTGAAGATCTCATTGTTATTTTAAAGGTAGCGGAGTTTCGCAGTATTACTGCCGCAGCATCTAGTTTAGACATGCGCACAGCAACAGCCAGTGCTGCAGTTAAACGAGTTGAAAGTACGCTGGGTTCCGACCTTTTTATTCGAACCACTCGCTCCCTTCGTTTATCTGCCGCGGGTGAACGCTACTTACCCATTTGCGAGCAAGCCATCACTATGCTTGAACACGCAAAGCAAAACTTGCAAGAAGATACGGGCAATATTGAGGGCGAATTACGCTTAGGTTTATCGTCAGATTTAGGCCGTAATGTTATCGCACCCTGGCTTAATAGCTTTATGGATGAGCACACCCAGATCACCATAAAACTGCATTTAAGCGACAGTAATATCGATTTTTATCGTGACCCCGTTGATATCGCCCTTCGGTATGGCTCGCCAAACGATGCCAGCCTGTACGGTTTTAAAATATGTGAAGTCCCTAGGCTATTGGTAGCCTCCCCCACTTATTTAGAGAAACACGGCACACCCAAAACCTTAGAAGACCTACCGAAACACAACGGCCTTTTTTACCAGCTGCACGATATTATTTATAACGAGTGGGAAGTTACCCGCAACAATCAGCCTGTAAAAATTAAAATGCAGGGAAACCGTGCTGCTAACGACGGCGACATGGTGCGCAGATGGTGTGTGAATGGCCATGGCCTGGCGGTAAAATCAAGTTTGGATATGTGCGACGACCTACTTAATGGCCGCGCAGTGGCGTTAATGCCTGAATACATTGTTAAACCTACCCAATTATGGCTAATCTGCCCGAGCAGACAAACCATAACGCCAGCGGTAAGGTTATTAAGAGATACCCTTAGGACGCACTGCCAATATCAACTACAACAACTTGTAGCGGCAGGTGTTGTTAATGAAGATCGTATCTAAATCGTGATGAGTCCACTAGGGGTGCCGCACTCAGGGCCCTGTTGTTGAACATGGTCAATTAAGGTAGGGAAAAAGCTTAGAAACAGGCTATCTAAGGTTGTGAAGTTTGCTTCTATATCTTGCACACACTGCGCAAAATCATTTTTAAATCTTATGCGTTTCGCGACTGCCTGTATGGCATAACCTATCCCTTCAAATTGTGCATAGTCTGCAAACCAATTGTGCGTAATCATATGTGAAACACTGCGCTGCATAGGCGTGGGCATAATAGGCAGATTTTTCTCTAATAACAAAAAGCTGTGATCACAAAATGCTTCAAAGGAAATGTTAGAAAACCGCGCCCAATGGGTAATTAATAGATGGTCGAATAGCATATCTATTGCCACGGGCGCAAAGCGCCTATGCTGAGGTTTAAAGAGTGCTTTGGCTTGTTTCACGCTGGCATGACTGTCAGTAAATCTATCTACCGTATAGTGGTTTTCCAAGCCCTTGCTAACCCTAAGGCTAAGCGTGTCGAGTGCAATACCTTTGCGAAAATCACCAAGTAAATTTCCATAGTGAGAATCGGCATTGGGCTGGGCTAAAAAAAGATGTGCGAGGTAATTCATGGTTCTATTATACCCAAATAGCTAGCAAATCGTTTACCCCATTAATATTGTTTTAGTATTTACTACGTCCCCATCGGTTCGAAGTGTGAATGTGGTACAATTGTAGTTTACGTTAGCCCTAATTTAGTTTTAAAGACCGTGAATACGACAGAATTACTTGCCCCTATAAATACGTTTTTACACGCTACAACGCCAGATGCATGGGTTGAAGAAGCTACCAAACCTGAAAACTTTTCGATGCTGCTTTTAGATCATTTGATTTGTGAGCTTAAAGCATCTCAATCGGCCATGTTTCTGATTCGAAAATATGCTGTTGATAAAGAAAGTAGCGATGCCCTTTTGGCGTGGCTGCAACCTTTCGAGCAATACGTGTACAAGCGCGAAGGCGACTGGCGAGACTTACCGTCTAAAAACAAACTGTCTAAGTCTGTTATTCCTCGTTCCGACTCAAAATACGGCCAAGATCTTATTGATAAAATGGTATTACTGATTAAAGAAGAGTTACACCACTTCTATCAAGTATTGGAAATGATGGACCATTTCGATATTGAGTATCGAAGCATAACGCCCTCGCGCTACGCAAAAGGGTTGCTAAGACACGTTAAAACCCATGAACCTGACGCATTAGTTGATAAACTTATATGCGGTGCTTACATCGAAGCTCGTTCTTGCGAGCGATTTGCGAAATTAGCGCCCCACGTTGATGCAAAGCTTGGAGAGTTTTATATTTCATTGCTTCGCTCTGAAGCTAGGCATTATCAAGATTACTTATCGCTAGCCACCGACATTGCGGGCAAAGATATTTCACAAAGGATTGCTTACTTTGGTGAGGTAGAGGCGGAATTAATCACCACCAGTGACAGCGATTTTAAATTCCATAGCGGGCTTCCAGCTTAAGGCATTGACGAAGCACTTATAGGCTTTAAAACCAGAAGCGTTAACCTGTGATAATGCGTGGTGTCATGCCACGCTTTCAACTAATTATTTCTTGCCACCTTTTCTCTTTGAGTCTTGTTTACTTATTTTTATTCATACCTTTTTTCTTGTCTGAATGTTCTTCTCTAGTTATTTGAATGCGCTTATCTGACTGCTCTCAACTAATTGATCTCGCCTGATGCTCTTACCTGATGGCTTTTACTTGGTTGCACTTATCTGATTAGTCTTCTTTTACTTGGCTAACCGGGTCGATAGCACCGCCTTACCTAAGATAATCCTTATATTTATTAAGCTATTTAGCCTTCAATTCGTTTAAATTTCTGCCTGATTTCGACCCATATTGGTGCACCTTAGTAATTTAGTTTAATAAGTGCGTTTTAGGGCCGAATTTTTACACTATTTATTTGACTGATTCATCATCCTGTAGCAAAATTGACGTGTAAATTAAATGTTGCATTTTATACTTTAGTATTAACATTGACTCTTATAAAAAATAATACTCTTCAGACTTTCTCAGAGGCGAAGGACAATGCTTTTAAACCATGTTATTGGGATGTACACGCATCCGAAAGAAGAATGCCGTAATATCGATAGACGCCAAGAAACATTTTTCTACGCATTTAGCCACATTGCTATTATTGCGTTAATACCCACTATTGTGGCGTATTACTCAACGGTCTATACGGGCTGGAGTATGGGCGGAGAGCTCATCAAATTAAGTGAAAGCAGTGCGCTATTAATGGCGACGGGTATGTATTTTGGCTTAGTTGCTGGCGTAGTAGCCTTGGCAGTCGTTATTCACGAGCTCGCTAAAGCGTTTGAATCATCAACCACTTTCACGCAATCATTAGAGTTAGCCGCTTACACCGCTACCCCATTATTTATGGTGGGCTTTGCAGGTTTGTATCCCGAGCTTTGGGTGGTTATGACTGCACTACTAGTAGGTGTGAGTTATTCAGTCTATTTACTTTTTTCTGGTGTGCCTTTGTTAATGCAATTGCCGCAAGAAAAAGGATTCATCTATTCAAGCTCAGTAGTTACCTGTGGGCTCGTGTTAATGGTTATTTTAATGACTGGCGCAGTATTATTGTGGGGTATTACAACAGGCCCTATTTTTGCCAGCTAGTGGTAAGTAAACAGAAGATGTGAATTGCTTCACCCATTTTGCCAAAAAGTAATGAACACAAAAAAGCCGCTTAATAGCGGCTTTTTTTATGAGTAAAGCACATAGCCAAAACTATCTGCTGGGCAATTGACCTAGTCGTTAGAATCGATATTGTGCATATCTAAATTGCTCAATTCTGCTTGCAGAATAGGCGCTTCACGAGACTTTTCTCCACGCGAGATATCAATACGTTCAAGGTAGTCTTGGTCTACATCACCGGTAATATAATTGCCGTCGAAAACAGAGGTTTCAAAACGTTGAATTGAATCGTTTTCTTCTCGTACTGCTTCAACCAAATCAGTGATATCTTGGAAAATAAGACCATCCGCTTGAATAAGGTCAGCTATTTGATCGATTTCTCGGCCATAAGCAATCAGTTCGTTGGCGGAAGGCATGTCGATACCATATACGTTAGGGAAACGTATTTCAGGGGCTGCTGAGGCGAAGTATACCTTTTTAGCACCAGACTCTCTGGCCATCTCAATAATTTGTCCAGAGGTAGTACCGCGAACAATAGAGTCATCAACCAACAACACATTCTTGCCTTTAAATTCAGACGAGATAGCATTTAGTTTACGGCGCACAGACTTCTTACGCATAGTTTGGCCAGGCATGATAAACGTGCGGCCAATATAGCGATTCTTCACAAATCCTTGGCGGTATGGCAACTCTAAGGTATTGGCAATTTGCAGTGCCACATCCATAGAGGTTTCAGGAATAGGAATAACAACATCAATGTCTAAATCGCTCCATTCACGGGCAATTTTTTCACCTAATCTGCGACCCATGTTCACGCGCGAAGCGTAAACTGAAATACCGTCGATAAAACTATCTGGACGTGCAAAGTAAACAAACTCAAAAATACAAGGTGAGGTAATGGGATTCTCAGCACATTGTCTAGTATGAAGCTCACCATTTTCAGTAATGTACACTGCTTCACCCGGCGATACGTCACGGATGAATTGAAAGCCAACTGCATCCAGTGCCACACTTTCAGATGCTACCATCCACTCTTCGCCAAGCTCTGTCATACGCTTACCTAGCGCTAACGGGCGAATACCGTGTGGGTCACGAAATGCCACAATACCCTGGCCGATAATAGCGGCAACAACCGCGTAAGCACCACGAATTTTCTTATGTACTTTGGTGACTACTTCAAAGATATGTTCAGCAGTAACACTCAACCCAGCTACTTGCTGTAGCTCGTGAGCAAGAATGTTTAATAATAACTCTGAATCAGATGTGGTGTTGATGTGACGACGGGCAATTCGAAATACTTCTTCTTGCAGATCGTGAGCATTGGTTAAGTTACCATTGTGCGCAAACGCAATACCAAACGGCGAGTTCACATAGAAAGGCTGTGCTTCTGCTGAGCTCGAGGTGCCAGCAGTAGGATAGCGAACATGCCCAATACCCATATTGCCCGATAAGCGTTTCATATGACGCGTATGAAATACATCACGAACCAAACCATTTGCCTTACGCAAATTAAACATATTTTGGTCGATGGTCATTATTCCAGCAGCATCCTGTCCACGATGTTGGATTACCGTTAAACCATCGTACAAAGACTGAGCTACTGGTGTTTTACCAACTATTCCGACAATACCACACATGTGCGTTACCTATATCAAGCGGGATTTAAGAAACTGGAGGAGCCTTTCACATACGTGAAAAACCACTCAATAATGACACCAAATTCGGGAATAAGTACCGACGTTTGCCACCACTGCGACGAGGCAGCAGCAGAGAAAGTGTCCATGAAAAAGAGAAGCGCGCTAACGATAAGAACTCCGCGGAGCGCTCCAAATACAATGCCTAAAACGCGATCGGTACCTGACAGGCCTGTTGCCTGAACCAGTTGCCCAATTGCAAAATTTAACATGCCGCCTAACATCAGAGTTGATACAAATAAGGCGGCAATGGCAGCGCCATTTCGAAGATACAAATCATCGATGGCAGTAAAGTATACGGCTAAGTCGGCATAAAAATGGCTGGCAATAAAGAGTGCGCCAAACCATACCACAAGAGAGATGGCTTCTTTAACAAACCCTCTAATAAGGCTTATTAAGGTAGATACCGCAACGATACCCAATATGGAAAAGTCTACCCAGTTCATTGTCTCTTAATTGCGTTATAGTCGCGGAAGTTGTTAGTAGCGACATGCCGTTGGCGAGATGGCGCGCATTCTAACAGAAGCCAGAAAAATTACCAATGTGTAATATTTCTGGCCGCTAATTTTTACGGCGTAAAAAGTACTGTGTACCTATCGGTTTACACTATTCTACTTTAAACGTGGTGACCTTACCTTTAAGGTCGGTGAGTTCACGTAAATGGGGCAATGCTGCCTCTAATTTTTGCTTTTCTAAGTCTGGGCCAACAAACACTTTGTTGAGCGGGCCTGAGTTAGTCATTATCCGGCGACTAAACGCACGGTATCCCGCTTTTTCAAGCTTATTCAATAGTGATTTTACGTTCTTCTCATGGCGAAAGCTGCCTAGTTGTATCACCCAGCCTGCGTCATCCACTGTGGATGAGTCTGGTGCTTCAACAACGGTTTGACTAGCTAGAGAGTCTTCCGGCGTTATTGACGCCTCTACGGGCTCAGGTAACGCTTGAGTCTCACTGGGCGCTGACGTTGCGCTTTCATCATCCAGCGCCTTATCGTCCGTTACCGTAACGGGCAACTGTGCAGCTTTAGCTACCCGCTCGCTCGGAAAGGCTTCGGGCTCTACAATGGGTTTCTTAGGAGGACTTGCAGGAACAGATACAAACGGTTCTTTATTGGTTTGCTTCTTGCCATCGAGAAAGTCTGGTAAAAAAATAACTGCCAGCGCCACAATGATGATGGTGCCCACGAGTCTATTCTTTAATGCCGACGTCACTATTATCTCCTGTTGAACTTATTGTTCGTTTTTATTGTTGTTCATTTGCGTTGGTATAATCTAACACTTCAGCCACGGTAACAAAGGAACCAAAGACCAAGATAAGTTCGCCTTCATGGTAATCATTTCGTGCTGCTTTATAAGCACTTGTCACATCAAAGAAGGTTTGGGTACGGCTTTTATCAAGCTGAGCATCCAAAAGTGCACCCGCCAGCACGTCTGCATCGCAGCCTCGAGGGCCTGATGTACTTGCTAGGTACCATTGTGCATTCAGCGACGACAAAGGCGCAAGGGTTTCTACAATAGATTTGTCTTTTAACATACCCACTACTACGCGTATTTTACTTGCGGGGTAACGTGTAAGCCATTCCTGCATTGCTTTAGTTGCTTGGGGGTTATGCGCGACATCCACCACTACTAGCGGGTTGTGACTAATTTCTTGTTGACGGCCGGGTAAACGGGTATTGGCAATGATCTGCCTTATCGCCGTTTCATCTGGTAGTAAGTCTAATAACTCTAGTGCTGCAAGTGCCGTAGCTACGTTTTGCAGCGGAATGTGCGGGTATGGTAGTTGGGTAAATTCAGAATGCTTCCCTTTCCATTGCCATGAAGTGCTAACGCTATTATCTGTTATAGACTCCTCTACAACGGAAAAATCTTCTTGCGCCCATCGCCCATCTACGTTGAACTCTCGCGCAACATCACGCAAAGAGTCTGGTGGCAAAAGCTCACCAATAACGGCTTTACCATTTTTTCGCATAATACCGGCTTTTTCGCGAGCGATGGCTTCGCGGGTATCACCTAGCCAGTCTTGGTGATCGAGGTCGATGGTAGTAATGATGGCTAAATCTGGGTCGAGAATGTTAGTCGCATCTAGCCTTCCCCCCAGTCCCACTTCCAATACGGCCACATCAACACACCAATCCTGCATCATTTTCATTGCCGCTAAGGTGCCGAACTCAAAATAAGTTAACGTGATATCGCCACGGGCTTTTTCGATAAGCTCGAAAGCGCGGCAAAATTCGCTTTCTTCAGCCAATTCACCGTTTAGCCGCACGCGTTCGCAGTAACTCACAAGATGAGGAGAGCTAAATACTGCTACGGTTTTACCTTGCGTAAGCATAGCTTGCTCTAACAAGCGACACGTCGTGCCTTTGCCATTCGTGCCGGCCACGGTTATAAGCAGAGCGTCTTTTAAATGGATACCCATGGCATTGGCCACAGTTTTAACGCGTTCAATCCCCATATCAATGGCACTTGGATGGATAGATTCAAGATGAGAAAGCCACTGACTCAACGAGGTTGTTGAGTCAGTATTTTGATTTTTTTGTGTATTCACTAATTCTGATGATGCAGCTTAAGTAACAAGCCGTGTAATTTATCACGCATTTCTCTGCGGTCAACAATCATATCAATAGCGCCCTTCTCAACAAGGAACTCACTACGCTGGAAACCTTGTGGTAACTTTTCGCGTACGGTTTGCTCGATAACACGAGGACCAGCAAAACCAATCAAGGCTTTTGGCTCAGCAACGTTAACGTCACCTAGCATGGCTAAACTAGCAGAAACGCCACCCATCGTTGGGTCGGTTAGTACAGAAATGTAAGGCAACCCTTTTTTGCTCATTTTTGCCAATGCTGCAGATGTTTTCGCCATTTGCATGAGCGACATAAGCGCTTCTTGCATACGTGCACCGCCACTGGCAGAGAAACAAATAAGAGGTGTGTTGTTTTCAAGACAAGCGTTTACGGCAGCAACAAAGCGAGCGCCTACCACAGAGGCCATTGAACCACCCATAAAGGCAAACTCGAAACTGGCTACTACTACTGGCATACCTTTTAGTTTGCCCTGCATAACAACCAAGGCATCTTTTTCATTGGTTAGCTTTTGCGCGGCTACAATACGGTCTTTATAACGCTTTGAATCTTTGAATTTCAAGATATCTTGTGGTTCGAATTCACCACCAAGTTCTACGCGGTCACCTTCATCAAGAAAGCCGTCTATACGGCGACGGGCCGTAATACGCATATGGTGATCGCACTTAGGACAAACTTCTTGAAGTTTTTCCAACTCGCTTTTGTACAACACAGCTTGGCAAGAGCCGCATTTTGTCCAAATCCCCTCAGGTACATTACCTTTTGTGGATGTTTGCGTACGCGGAAGAATTTTTTGAATCCAGCTCATGGAAAAGGAATCCTTTATATTTATTAGCGCACCGACACTGTTTTTTCATTCGTGCTTTGTGTCAGTACTACATGAATATTTCGGTTACTTTATTGTAGCGCAAGAGAAAAATACGCACTACGTTAGTACAACCACCTAATATAGCGCGCTATTAGACCACAATACAGTAAAATGGAAAAAACAAAACTGGTCTAAGAAGTTGAACGGTAACCCATTGCTACCGTTCAGAGGTATTCAGGCTTTTAAGATTCTGGAAGAAAAAGAGGCCCAAGAGGCGATTTTGGTATGCCGAAGTGCTCAGGGTAAGTTACATCAACCAAATACAACCCGTTAGGTTTAGCGGTAGTAGCGGCTTTAGCACGGTCTTTTAAAGTAAGTAGATGGGCCATCCAATCGACAGGTTGCTCCCCTGCCCCAATGCAAAGCAGTGAACCAGTGATATTTCGTACCATATGATGCAAAAATGCATTCGCACGAATATCCAACACCACATAACGACCTTGTCTATGTACACTCACGCTACTCACTGTTCGGTGTGGCGTTTTGCTTTGACACAGTGATGCCCGAAATGTAGTGAAATCGTGCTCACCTACCAACGCCTGTGCGGCTTCATGCATTTTCTCGGCGTCTAACTCTCGGTATTCGTGAGTCACACCATTGTGCAGGATAGCAGGTCGCATACGTGAGTTATAAATAACGTAGCGATAACGACGGTGAGTAGCCGAAAAGCGGGCGTGAAAATCATCAGAGACAGGCCTAGCCCATGTTACGGCTATTGAGTCAGGCATGTTAGCATTAATGCCAAGTGTCCAAGCACGCTCTGGACGCTCTACATCGCAGTCAAAATGGACTATTTGGCCAGTTGCATGCACACCGGCATCGGTGCGACCAGCACAAAATACTATAATAGGCTTATTTGCGATAACGGTGAGTGCTTTCTCTAGGTATTCTTGCACGCTAGCCACGTCTTTTTGACGTTGCCAACCATGTACCGATGCACCATCATACTCGATGCCTAAGGCGATTCGCCCCATGTTTCAAACACCTCTAAATAGAAAAGCCGCTAAGTGTAGTCATACCGCACTCAACATGCAATTAACTGATGGATTTTAAAATACTCTCAGCTTCTTGCTTTTGTTCTTCACTACCTAGATTCATCACATCTTCGAGTAATTCCTTCGCTGCAACAATATCATCCATTTCTAGATAAACACGTGCAAGGTCGAGGTTAGCGTTTTGCCCAGCATCTTTATCAATATCAATCACGTCATCGGCATCATTAACACCGGTGAAATCAGAAAGGCTTACGTCTAAATCAAGTTCTGCACTGTCTGGGTCTATCTCGTTGTCTTCGCCATCATCCATAAGCGCTTCTACATCCAAGAAGTCTTCTGGCGGTGTACGTGACTCGGCTTCAGCATCGAGATCCACATCGTTTAACAACGCACTTAAATCTAAATCTGGGTTATCTAGCTTAAGTTCAGGCTCTGGGCCATCTTCTAGGTTTAAGCTTTCTGTAGATTCAGTGGTATCAGCTTCAAGGCTTGGTTCATCTGCCTGCTCTGATTCAATGCTTTGCAGTAATTCATCAAATTCTGCACCATCTAAATCGTCAAATATCTCTTCTTGTTCTGATTCTTCAGTACCTGATAACCAGTCATCTAGTCCTGGCACATCTTCTAATTCGTCGAAGTCGCTGGGATCTTTTTCTGTGGCTGACGGCTCTTTATCCGCTGAAGGCTCTTCATTCGCTAAAGGCTCTGGCACCACGCCATCGACTTCATGTTCTAATTCAAACTCGTCAATTTCATCGAAAGCGCTATCAAGAATACTGTCGTCATAGCCGTCGCTTTCTGGCTCTGGCTCTGGCTCTGGCTCTGGCTCTGGCTCTGGCTCTGGCTCTTCAGCATCATCGCTCAACTCACCAAATGTAGGAATATCATCCATCATTTGTTTATCAAACGCCGCTAACGCATCATCAAGCGGGTCGGCTTCGGCTTCGGCTTCGGCTTCGGCTTCGGCTTCGGCTTCGGCTTCGGCTTCGGCTTCGGCTTCGGCAAGAGGCTCATTAGCGTCTGGCTCTATGTCAAAAGTATCTTCTAAATCATCTTCATTAATTTCATCATCAGCGTCGGGCTCGTCTGGCGAAACCTCTTGACCCGTTTCAATGTCAGAATCAAGCTCAGAAAGTAAATCGTCAGTTAGTAGCTCGTCTTCTTCGTCGCTGTCGATTTCTTTATCGCTGTCACTTTCTTCATCGCTCTGGCTTTCTTTATCGCTGTGGCTTTCTTTATCGCTGTGGGCACCATCTACACTTTCGGGGTCGGCTGATTCTAAAGCATCTTCTGAGTCATTCTCTTGGATATCCTCACGGGTATCCTCAAGTGCATCTTCGCTGTCATCGTTATCAAAGTCGAGTTGAGCTTCCGCTGGCGGTACTTCATCTACTATTTCGTCTTCGTTAAACCCATCCACGTCGTCTTGCGACTCGGCTTCTTCTAGCGAAGCTATATCTTGTATTTCTGCTTCAGGATCATCAATGACTTGATCAGCGGAACCTAAAGACTCGAGCTCTTCAAAAGGCTTATCGTCGTCTAAATCTGTTTCATCAGTTTCTAATTCATCTAAAGCTGACTCATCGTCATTTTCGTCTGCTGGACGCGGCTCATCAACAGCAAGCTCGGCCTCTGGCTCACTATCGGCGTTAACAGCCGCTAGCAACTCATCGGCTAATGCATCGTGAGTTTCTTCTTCAACGTCACTCTCAGGCTGCGCACTGTCATCACTGGTAATGGCTTCTTGTTCTTGTTCTAGCTCGAGGCCTGCTGCCTCTGCTGGCTCATCTATTGTTGACTCAACATCTTCTATCGCTTCTTCTTCGATAGGCGTATCGATATCATCTAGCCCGTCGACTTCATCTTCACCGTCAAGCGCAATTTCTTCTGCGGTATCTTCCAGCGCTTCGTCTAGTTCATCTAGCTCTGATTCTTCAGGCTCTGTTGACTGAGCAGTGTCTTCAGGTACGTCCTCAGCAAGCGCGTCATCAACACACTCTTGTTCAACGGGCTCTTCTTCAACATGCAGTTCTTCTGCGGGCTCGTCATCGTCTGCAGGCGCTTCGTCAACAAGGTCTTGGTCAGACTCATCAAAATCATCAACTTCTTGCGGCTCGATTTCATTGTCTAACGGCGCATCGGGCTGAGTTTGTTCAATATCACTGTCGATGCCACTGTCGATATCAGCTTCAAGTTCAGCAAGAAGCTCATCTGCAAGGGCATCGCCGGAATCTGCGTCTTCATCTGATTCAATATCTGCTTCTAGCTCAGCGAGTAAATCATCAGTAAGAGGATCATCAAAGTCACCATCAACTTCTGGAGCTTCAGTAGCAGTGGTTTCTTCTGGCTCATCTTGAGGCGCTTCGTCTGGCTGGTTTTCAGCTTCAAGTTCAGCTAATAAGTCGTCAGTAAGAGGGTCATCAAAGTCGCCATTTTCGTCGAAGGCAGGCGTAGCTTCATCTGCTGCTTCGGGCGCTAATGCATCATCTTCGGAATCAATACCCGCTTCTAGTTCTGCGAGCAAATCGTCCGTTAACGGATCATCAAAATCAGTTTCAGCTAATTCAGGTTCAGCTTCTGGCTCAACACCTTCATCATCCGATTCAATGTCAGCTTCAAGCTCGGCGAGTAAGTCATCTGTGAATGGATCAGCAAAATCATCATCTGCAGATTCATCTTCCTCAGGAGCACTCTCTTCTTCAAGAGTATTTTCATCAAAGCCCAACTCTTCTTCACTTTCTGCCTGCAATTCGGAAATTAAATCATCAGACAGGGGATCAGAGAAATCATTTGCATTCTCCATGTCTTCAACATCAATTTCATCTAGGTCGTCAGTAATATTGTCTAGGCTCTGAATGGCTTGTGGCGAAGGTGCTGAAGCCACAGACTCTATCGCTTCCTCTTCACTTTCGCCGTCTTCAGCGCTTTCATCGCCGGCTTCGTCTAAGCCACCCATCATTTCTATTTGCTCAATCTCGTTGAGCAAATCATCGGTAATACGATCGAGTTCTTGGTTCTGCTGATTAATTTCATCATCAAGCTTATCAATCATATCTTCATTGATAAGCTCATCTTTACTGTCTAGCTCATCTAGCAGTGTTGGCTCTGGCGCATTTTGTTCAAGTAAATCATCAATACTGATTTCAGGTGTTTCGTCTTCGTCATCAACACTGGGTAAGGTGGCAGTATCTTCTTCGCTTTCATTCGATGCAGACTGTGCGGCTTCAAAAATGTCGTCTACTGAATCACTCGTGGCGGCTTCTGCCATTGCGCCATCTAAAATATCATCAATATCAAAGTCGTCATCTAAGGCGTCGGGTTCAGACGCATCTGGCGCTTCTTCAATATCGGTTTCGTCTTGCGCTTCGTCTAACTCTTCACCAAGGTCTGAGTCTAAAGAATCGTCAAAGCCAGCTAGGTCATCATCGTCATCACCAGATAAATCAAACCCTTCTAAACTGTTGTTTTCGTCTTCACTCAGCTTATCGGACAAATCATCATCATCGAACAAACTATCTAGCTCGTTCTGATCAAGCTCTTCGCTGCCCGACTCAAATAAATCATCGGTATCGTCTTCTGGCACCAACATGTCATCATCAAGGTCGCCGAAGGTTTCTAAATCATCATCAAGACTTTCTTCTAGTTCAGAGGTAAGCACATCATCAAGCAAGTCGTCGTCGTTGAAAAGATCGTCATCCGTCAGCTCCATGCTATCGCCAAGATCTGGCTCCAGTGCACTGGCCAAGTCAGCCATGTCAGTATCTGGTACTGGTACATCATCAGAGATTTCTGGAACTTCAGGTGCTTCCGCAGCTTCAGCTGGCTTACGTTTCAACAACCAAGCAATTAGCCCGCCTACCAATAATAAGGTAAGAATGCCGGAACCTATAATCAGAAGCATCGGGCTAGAAAGCGAACTCCACATCGATTTTTGTTTTTCTGCTTCTCGCTGCATTTGCTCGGCTTTCATCATATCGAGCAGCTCTTGCTGTAGCGCCACTTGCGTATCTATTTGTGATTTAACATCGCCTTCAACCTGATTACGAAGCTCTTGAAGTTCACCGTTGACCTCGTCTACTCGTTCATACAGTTTGCGATTTTCATTTAACAAGGCTTCCACGTTTTCTAAAGACGCAGCAAATTGCATCCGAAGTTCATCAAACTGACGGGTTTGCTCTTGATCTAAACGCGTTATTTTCTGCTCTATATTGGATTGGGTTTGGCTTAAATCGTTTTGATTTACCAAAGGCGCAGGCGGCTTGATGTTTCGTACGCTGCTACCGGGTTTATTTAGCAACTCAGCGAAGGTTCGCTCGTCACTTTCTGCTCGAATTTGTGCTTGTCTAGCATCGATACGAGAAATATACCGTTCTGAAGGCAACTTCAGCATTGAACCATCAACTAATAAATTTAAGTTCTGCTGTTCAAATGCATTGGGGTTAAGTTCGTAAATAGCTGACATAACCTGATAAACCGACAGGTTATTATTTTGACGATAACGCTCAGCTATACGCCAAAGGGTATCTTGAGAATCAATGGGGCCGTATTCTAATCCAGAATACTGGCTGGTCGCGTTCTTGGGCCCTTTCAGCAGGGTAGCGCGTTCCTGTGCATCGACATTATTGTGGGGGGCTAGTAAACATAAAGTAAGTAAAACTAAGCCCGTCAAATGCAATTTCATAGCAATCCTATATGCCCTCAAGCGTCAACACCACCAAGTGTCATGGTGGAGATTCGTAGCTAAACCTCTTTTCATTGGCGCTTAAATGCGGCAAACGGGTTCAGCTTTTTATTCTTATCATTTGATAGCGCCTGCGCACGAATGAAAATGCCCTATCAATACAGATTTTCTACATTGCTTACCGCTATTTTTTACCTTTATTGATGTATCGACAACATCACTTAGGCCAACGGTATTTTTAATCTGGTTTAGGAAACTATAAACCAGTTATTAATGGCAATCTAGTTAGCCCTTCTGTTTTCGGTATCTATTTGTTGAATATCGATATAACTGCTTATCGGCCGAGTAAGCAAAATGTTTACTTACTCGGCGAAATCAATGTTATATGCCCTACTTTGAGCTTTGCCTATTTATCCTATTATTACAGGTAATCGCGAATTAGGGTTTCAGCAATTTGAATACTGTTGGTTGCCGCACCTTTACGGATATTGTCTGACACCACCCAAAGGTTAAGACCACAGGGGTGAGTAATATCGTTTCGAATACGTCCAACGTGAACCATATCATTGCCGCTAGCACTGCTTACCTGAGTAGGAAACTGGTCGGCAGCATCATAAACTTTAACCCCAGGGGCATCTGCAAGTAATTGCTTAACCTGTTCGGCATCTATTGGCGCGCGAGTTTCTAAGTGAATGGCTTCACCATGCCCGTAAAACACAGGTACTCTTACTGCGGTCGCATTAACCAAGATGCTGTCATCGCCCATAATCTTTTGCGTTTCCCACACCATTTTCATTTCTTCTTTGGTGTAGTCATTGTCTTGAAACGCATCAATTTGAGGAATAACGTTAAAGGCGATTTGACGGCTAAACGCTTTTGTTTCAAGTTCTCGCGCATTTAGCAGGCTAGCAGTTTGCTTCACCAGCTCTTCCATGGCTTCTTTTCCTGCCCCCGATACCGACTGATACGTACTCACGTTAATACGGTCAATACCTACAGCATCATGTATTGGCTTCAACGCCACCATCATTTGAATGGTTGAACAGTTCGGATTGGCAATAATATTTCTGTTACGAAAGTCAGCCAGTACGTGTGCATTAACTTCTGGCACTACAAGCGGAATGTCTGGCTCGTATCTAAATTCAGATGTGTTATCAATAACAATACAGCCTGCATCAGCTGCACGTGGCGCGAATTCAGCAGAAATGCTGCCGCCTGCTGAGAAGAAGCCAAACTGTACCAACGACCAATCGAAAGTATCTGCATCCAACACTTCTACATCTTCGCCCTTGAAGCTAATACTGGTTCCCGCTGAACGTTTGCTGGCTAGTGGATATAAACGATTTACTGGAAAGCCACGCTCTGCCAGTAGTTCTATCATGGTTTGCCCAACTAGACCGGTCGCGCCTAATACGGCAACGTCAAAGGCTTGTGACATAAGTGTTGTTTCTCCTATTAATGGTATAGCTTAAAATTAGAAGGCGTTAGGCTGGCAAACTAGGCTTGCACCAAAAAGCCTAACCCTTTCAATTGCTGTTTAATTTCATCTGAGGTGTTACTGGGTAATATTAGCGTATACGCACTGCATTCCCGTCGCACCCGATAGCTTTTGCGCATAGTAGCAAAGGTGTGGCTAATGCTGGCAGTAATTTCTTCGCTATCTGCACTTTCATTTTGCTGTTTTTCCAGCGCTTCCCTTAACCTTTCCCGAAAGGCGGTATCGTCATCACGCAAGTTATAAACCTGTAGCATTAACCCTATTAAATCTTGTTTCGATAAAACGGAAGCTGACGCAGACGAAAATTCTACTTTGATGGGTTCAACAGCGGATAAATACTCGCCAAGGGTTTTAGTGCTTGGTTCTTCCAGCAAATTGCATATTTGTTCGTAAACATACTGGGTACCGCGCACTTTTCCCTCTACTGAATGCCCAGCAATATGAGGAGTCATTAACCAACAATACTGCACTAGTTCGGGGTTGATGGCCGGCTCATTTTCAAATACATCTAACACTACTGTGGGCGCGTTTGGTTGTTTAAGCCTATTTAACAAAGCCTGTTCATCAATCACTTCACCGCGGCACGCATTAATAAGCAACTGATTGCTAACAAGCTGTTCTAGCACATCAGCATTAATCAACTTACCTGTGGTGTGGCTGCCTGACTTCACATAAGGCACATGAAGCGTGATTACATCACAACCGATAATGTCTTGAAAATCAACGAAAGTTCGTGGGTCATCCGCTACACTTAATGGGGGATCGCACAACTTGTATTCAATGTTCAATGCGGCTAATCGTTTAGCCAAGGCTGTACCTACATGCCCTGCCCCCACAATACCCACGGTAATAGCATTAATGTCTATTTTACCTGCACGGTCGGCCAAAAATAATGCGCTTAGCACATATTCGGCCACGGCCACGGCGTTACAGCCACCGGCTGAATTCCAGCTAATTCCCTGACTATCAAGCCAGGCTTTATCCATGTGATTAGTGCCAGAGGTGGCGGTGGTAACGAATTGAAGTTGCGAAGCTTGGCTCAGCAACACTTCATTGACTTTGGTGGTAGAACGCACAGCCAAGATATCCACGTTTTTGATATCTTCCGGAGTAAGGGTTTGCCATGCATAACGACTTACGTCACCTAAGCCACTGAAGTATTCGTGGCCTAAAGGAATAGTGTCTTCAAAGAGTATTTTCATGATGCTAAGTTTACCTCAATCCTACGGATTAGTAACCTTGAGCACCATGAATCAACACTGTTTTTTAGTCTAATTTAGCGCTTATTCGTCGAAACCAGGGAATCGACGTGCAACCCGCCGTTTAATACCCGGCCAAGCTAGGCTGCCACCCGCTTGCTTGGTTACCTCTGACGCTTGAGCGCGGATCCCTTGCAAAATAGCAGAATGGATTGGAATTAACTTCTGACCTGTAGCTTGTGCTTTTAACTGAATTTCGCAGGTTCGCTGAAAAATGAACATAAATAAAAACGCATCGGCAATGTTGTCGGCACAGGTAAGCAGGCCGTGATTTCGTAAAATCATAAATTGCGTATCACCTAAATCACGTACTAGGCGCGCTTTCTCATCAGGGTTCAAGGCTACGCCTTCATAGGCGTGGTAAGACAACGAGGCCATCGGGAACAAAGACTGCTGCGAGTAGGCTTGTAGTCCTTCCTCTAGTACTGAAAGTGCTACCCCTTCGGTGGTATGCAAATGCATAACGCACTTCGCATCGTCTCTAGCTTCGTGTACCGCACTGTGAATAGTAAAGCCCGCAGGGTTGATGTCGTACTCACTTTCCATCACCTTATTGCCGTGTAAGTCTACCTTTACCAAACTTGACGCTGTGACTTCATCAAACATCATTCCGTAAGGGTTTATTAAAAAGTGATGCTCAGGCCCTGGTACCCTTGCAGATATATGAGTAAAAATTAAATCGTCCCAACCGTACATGGCCACAGCGCGATAACACGCCGCTAAATCTACACGGGTTTGCCATTCTTGCTCACTCACCTGAGTTTTTACTTCTGAACTCATCTTTCGTCTCCACCATTTTTTTTCTACCTTACGCCTAAATTACAGGCTAAACTGTCGGATAAACGACACTGTAATAAAAATGTTAACTCAAGAATACTCAACCGTTTTAACCAGCTCGATGTGGTTTTCTTCACTCCCTGAAAACTTGCAATGCGCCTTGCTCGATAAGGTACGTGTTCGTCATTTAAAAGCAGGTCAACAACTGCATGCTAAAGGCGAGGAAGGCATTGGTTTTTACGGTGTATGTGAAGGCCGCTTGCGTGTAATGAATATTGGCGCCAATGGCAAGGAAATGCTGTTTGCCTTGCTAGGGCCGGGCACCTGGTTTGGTGAAATCTCTCTGTTTGACGATTTACCTCGTACCCACAATAGTGTGTGCGAAATAGATACCGTTATTGCGGTTATCCCCAAAAATGCCTTTAACGCAGTGTTAAAGGCACACCCTGAGCTTTACCCTCACTTTGCCCGCCTGCTTTGTTCTCGAGTAAGAAGCGCGTTTCAATTTATCGATTCCAGCGCGGGGCTAAATTTACAACACCAGTTAATTAAGCGCCTACTGATGCTAACCACCAGTTATGGCCAGCATTTACCCCAAGACAGCGCCATTACCTTAACTTTATCGCAAGAGTCTTTAGCGCAGATGATAAACAGTAGCCGACAGACGGTGAATCAGCTCTTAGGTGATTTACAAAACCAAGGATTACTGCATTTACATTATGGGAAAATAACGATTAGTCGCCCAAACGCTTTGTTCGCATTGCTTGTAGATGAAGATTGATAAAAAAGCAGTGGTAGGTAAAAACTGACAGAAAAACACCAGAGGTGGACGTGCAGCTAAAAAATAAAAGTCAGGATACGAATACTTAAGGGTTATGGGGTTAGTAATATTGAGTGAAAAACGATGACTCGATGGGGAATATCAAGCCCCCCCACCAAGCCTATCAGCAAGTCTGATACAGACTTGCTTACCGCTATTGTTTAGCCTTGGTAACGCTGCATCACTAACGTTGCGTTAGTGCCGCCAAAACCAAAGCTATTAGACATAACCGTGTTCAACGTTGCTTCACGTGCTTGTGTAACAATGTCGAGACCAGCTGCTGCATCGTCTAGGGTATCGATGTTAATTGATGGCGCAATAAAATTGTTTTCCATCATCAACAAGCTATAAATAGCTTCGTTAACCCCAGCTGCACCTAATGCATGACCCGTTAGTGATTTTGTTGCACTAATTGGCACGCCAGATTGACCGAACACTTCCTGAATAGCCGCCAGTTCTTTCACATCACCTACTGGTGTTGACGTACCGTGGGTGTTCAAGTAATCGATGGGTGCAGACACATTTTGCATGGCCATTTTCATACAACGGATTGCGCCTTCACCTGATGGTGCCACCATGTCGAAGCCATCAGAAGTTGCGCCGTAGCCAACCACTTCACCGTAAATTTTTGCGCCACGGGCTAATGCATGCTCAAGCTCTTCAACCACAACCATACCGCCACCGCCAGAGCTAACAAAGCCATCGCGGGCTGCATCGTAAGTACGTGATGCTACTGAAGGGTTGTCGTTATATTTAGAACTCAGTGCGCCCATGGCGTCGAACTGACTTGACAGTGCCCAGTGTAATTCTTCACCGCCACCTGCAAATACAACTTCTTGCTTACCCAGTTGAATAAGCTCCATGGCATTACCAATACAATGTGCACTGGTGGCACAAGCTGATGCGATTGAGTAGTTTACGCCACGAATTTTAAACGGTGTAGCAAGACACGCTGAAACCGTAGACGCCATACAACGAGGTACCATGTAAGGCCCAACACGTTTTACGCCTTTTTCACGCAGAATATCTGCAGAAAGCACTTGGTTTTCAGAAGACGCGCCGCCAGAGCCAGCAATAATACCCGTGCGATCGTTAGAAATATCGCTATCTTCAAGGCCTGAATCTTCAATCGCTTGTTGCATAGCAACATAAGCATAGGCCGCCGCATCACCCATAAACCGCATAGCTTTGCGGTCGATGTGCTCTTTAAGGTCGATATCGATATTACCCCACACTTGGCTTCTTAAGCCCATCTCAGCGAACTGCTCAGAGTGTGTAATACCTGACTTACCTGCTTTTAATGAAGCAAGTACATCTTGTTTATTGACGCCGATGCTTGAAACAATTCCAAGACCGGTGATAACTGCTCTTCTCATAGTTTACCCTTTGCGTTGATGCGGCTATGGTAACGATTTTGATTGGTAAAGTGGTCTGCTTTGCAGCTAAAGACCCAGCACTTCACTTTTTCTAACCGCATCCTGATGCATTTGCTTTAATTATTTTTGCGCCACGTGAATTGCTGCGTCCAATGTATCATGAAAGGTATATTTAAATACTAGAAGAAAATAGCAAGTTCACAAAAGCTTCACTAAATTCTCAAAACAATTCTCTAGGTTTATCAGCAAGGCAAATGCGTTGATGATTATTGATATCCTTATTTAATTTTATCAAACTGGTCACACTTCTTATCCATTCGTCTATCTTTAACAATTAAGATAAACACCTTGAGTCAATTCAGATAACATTGTGTAGTGTCACTATTCACTGGTGCGTTTTAATACGCGCGGTTCTTATAAGATAAATATCTTCAGTCAAATTTGTGCGGGAATACACATCACCATGGCTACTTCTAACTTGTGGGGCAACGAACTCGAGTTTCGTCGTACGGTATTAAGAGTTGTTCTACTTGTTATCATTGTTGCAGGGGTCATTTTTACTATCAATAATTGGATAGTAGGCCACAGAGTATTAGCTTTTGTTGAGTTGTTGGTTGTCTTTCTTTCGCTGGCTATTCTAGCAGTTCACAAAAAGACACCGAACTTAAAGTTATGGTCTTCCCTCTTTCTATTCGCTCTATACACCGTCATTCTTATTGGCATTCTAACTGCTTCATTTACCTCGGCGCTGTACAGCTGGCTATTCATTGTTCCAGTACTATCCTATTTGCTGTTGGGCACTAGATTAGGCACCATATACTCTGTTTTATATGTATTTTCAGGCTGCGCTATTCTGACATACCGACATATCGTGCAAAACCCTGGCACGCCCGTTATCGCCATTGTAAATATTGCGCTAACCCTGACGGCTATTTGGGCCTTGTCCTATACCTACGAGCAAAAGCGAGCGCAAACCGTGAAGCGATTGCAAGAAATGGCATCGTTAGATCCGCTCACCGGGCTGAACAACCGCTTGCTACTAGGCTCAATTTTCGACATGCTCTGCGAAACCTTGCCTGAAAAACAAAAGTCTGTCTCTATGGTGTTAGTCGATCTTGATCATTTTAAGAAGGTAAACGACAAATATGGCCATGGCGTGGGTGATGCAGTACTCGTTGACGTATCACGAATTATCAATAGTATGCGCAGACGAAACGATTGGGCTTTTAGATTCGGCGGCGAAGAATTCTGCTTACTCATACCCGACGTTACGCCTTCTCAGGCACATAGCATTGCAGAGCGCTTACGGCATTCAGTTGAACACACGTTAAACGCAGAAGGCTTTGACGCTGCCATGACCGTAAGTATCGGCGTGGCTCACTGGCCTGAAAATGGTGATGCGTTGTCTCAAATATACAAGGTCGCCGATGAGCGGCTTTATAAAGCCAAAGAACAAGGTCGCAATCAGATAGTCTCTGAATAGTCTGTTATCAACCGCATAAAGAGTTAAATTACACCGGTGAAATCTCAACAAGCAAGCGTGCATTTCAATGAAAACGGCACGCCTGTCGCCGACCATTTTGGCGACGTATACTTTTCCAATGACAGTGGTATTAACGAAACCCAGTATGTATTTATGGGTGGAAATAACATTATTGAACGCTGGCAGGCACACAGCGCCCCTAGCTTTGTTATTGCGGAAACCGGCTTTGGTACTGGGCTCAATTTTTTGGTTGCCATGCAAGCATTTAAAAGCTTTAGAAACGCCAACCCTAGCCACCCGCTTAAGCAATTGTTCTTTTTAAGTACAGAAAAGTTTCCCCTTCCCAAGCCCGATATGGAGAAGGCGTTACTGGCGTTCCCGGCTTTAAAAGAAGAAGCTACCGCACTAAGCACGCGATACCCCATGGAACTAGATGGCTGCCATAGGCGTCATTTCGATGAATTTGCTACCACGTTAGATCTGTGGATTGGGGATGTACACGATTTATTACCCCAATGGCATAGCCCAACAGCCGGGCTAGTTGACGCGTGGTTCTTAGACGGCTTTGCACCTAGCAAAAACCCTGACATGTGGGCCGACCCTTTATTTGAACAAATGGCGCGGTTGTCGAAAGTTGGCGCTACCTTTGCCACCTTTACCGCAGCTGGATTTGTAAAACGCGGGTTGGCTGCCGCTGGATTTACCGTATCAAAGCGTAAAGGCTTTGGTAGAAAACGAGATATGTTGGTGGGTGTTTATGAAACAGAAGCCGCCTCTACCTTAGCCGAAAAGCGCGCCTTTGAAGGCCCCTATTATCGTTTCAACCAAGCTGCTATTACACCCAAAAGCCACGTTGTTGTAGTGGGCAGCGGTCTTGCGGCAGCAACAGTGACACTTGCTTTAGCTAAACGTGGTATCAAGGTGACGATATGTCATGACCGCGACACATTAGCTACAGGGGCGTCGGGCAACCCACAAGGGGGCTTCTTCCCTCAGCTACATTCCGAAGCCAGTATTGCAAGTCGTATTCAAGCCCACAGCTTTTTGTATGCTTCGCATATTTACCATACCTTGCTTGATGAAAAAGATACCTCAACAAATACTGCAATAGAAAAAACGTCTGTGGCACACGACTTTTGTGGTGTTGCACAACTTAACTTTAATGAGAAAGTTGCAGTTCGACAGAAAAAGTTGGTGTCAAATGGTGTTTGGCCAGAGGCGTTAATCAAGCCAATAAGCCCTGAAGCGCTATCGGAAAAAGCGAGCATCGACTTACCCTACGATGGGCTATTTATAGAGCAAGGGGGTTGGTTGTCGCCACCTGACTTAGTGCAGGCGCTGATAGAGCAAGCAAAACAGCACGCTGATGTAATGGTACTTTGTCACCATGAGTACCGTTCTCACAGTGTATTAAACGAAAATGACAAAGCATCTTTACCAGATGAATGTTCTCAAGCACACCACCTTGCGGTGGAGTTTGATATAACGGCCAGTACACAGGCATCGACAAGCAGTACAGAAGCATCGTCAGATAATAAGACGTTGTATGCTGATCATCTTATTTTAGCTACGGGAGCTGGTGCCGTGGGCAGTAATGCGTTTGCTGCATTGCCGCTGCGCCCAGTGCGCGGGCAAGTAGAAGCCATTGCCACTCAAGCGCCCATAAACGCGCTAACAACTGTGATATGCCATAAAGGCTATATGACCCCAGCACTCAACAACCGCCACGCGCTTGGTTCAACGTATATTAAGAACGATCTGACCACAGAGGTTCGCACTCAAGAGAGCGAACAAAACTTGCAAACCCACCAGCAAGCTATGGCGAACACGGATGTTGTACAACAACTTGAGCATGACGGCGAAGCAAGGGCGGCTACGCGGTTAGGTTCACCAGATCATCAACCTGTATCTGGCATGCTTACCGATTTTTCGGCACTTAAAACTCAATATGTTGGCTTGTCGTTAGGCAAACCACTTTATACCGCGAACGCATTGCCAGCAGTTCCAGTTAGTACTTTGTGTTGTTTAGGTTCACGCGGCCTCACTACGGCGCCGCTGATGGCAGAATTATTAGCAAGTACGTTAACCCATGAGCCTTTGCCATTAAATAACGATTTGTGCCAAGCGGTGCATCCTGCACGATTTATGGTGAGAGACTGTATTCGAAGTATCTTTGATGAATAGCGATGGCCTTTATCGCTATTTTTAAGCTGCAATAAAAAAGCGCAGTGCTGAACGCCCATTTAAGGGCACTTCACACTGCGCTTTCTTGTTTAATTAAATTATCACCGGCCGTTAAACACCCACCGATGGGTATCGCGTTATTCTACTGGCACGTGAGCCGTTAAGCCTTTATTTAAATCGGTAACGATAAACGCAGGAATGTAAATATTCGCGCTGGCTACAACTTGCTTGTTTTTCATTGAAACAATACGGGCATTAATACGAACGCCCCTGTCATCTTCAATAATGGTGCCTGTCACTACATGATCCATCGACACTTGTTTGGCCAATGAATTCGCTTTGCGGCTTAATACAAAGTCTCCATAAGGGGTTACTGTCACACCGCCAGCCATTTTAAAGTCTACAATAGCTAACCCAAAATCTTGAAGCTCGGCAATAAGGTATTCAGAAAGTTGATTGCCCAACACCGTGCTATCGCCTAAAGATTCATTTAAGCGCACAAAACTGGTTACCCCCACCATGTCTTGCTGGGTAAGGCGGGTTGCGTTATCCATTAACTCCATCGCTAATTGCGATGCATAGTCATTTAATCGTTTGTGGGTTTGAGAAGGAGAGAAGCCTTGGTGTAATGGGTCTCTGTAGCCTGGGTCTACGGCAACATGCTGCTGATATTCACGGTCGCGAGAATCGGGGCTGTACACTAGCCCTGAGCCTCTTGGCACAGGAACGGGCTCAGCGGAGTGAGAGATTTCACCGTCATCGCTTAGCCAAAAAGAGCCGATTGATTCAGTACTGGTACACGCGGTGAGGTTAACGGTTAACCCCATTGCCAGCAAAGCAATAAGCCTTTTCATGATTAACCTCTACTTAATTTAACGCCATCGCGCATGCCATTCTTTTGGCTGCCGTCGCTAGGAATTAACGCTTCTACCACATAAAATGGCACCAACATTTGTGCACTCGCCACTACCGCGCGAGACTCTATACCTAATATTCTGGCGTTAACCAACACGCCGCCTTGGTGTTTAGCCATGGTGCCGGTAAGTACGTAATCTATTGGTAAGCTGCTGCTTAATTCTAAATAATCTCGGCTAAGAACGAAGTCGCCACCATCGGTAATACGAATATAATCTGTGGCTTTGAAATCGATAACGGGTACACGAAATTTATGCAGCTCGTGAACAAATGATTCTGCCATTTGCTTACCCAGTAAATCAGTTTCTTGAAGATTGGTATCAATTAGCGCGAAATGAGTTACACCAATAGGCGTTTTTTCATTCACATATTCCATGTTCGCGATAAGGTCTTGGGTCATGTTTTTAACGTAATCACCAATATGCTTGGTGAGCGGCCGGCCTTTGTAAGCCCCTTGAACACTTGAATAAAGCGTGGGTTGGCCGATGGCGCCAAACGCATCCATACTCTCTTGCTCGCTTGACTGTTCGTCATCGTCTTCTTTTTGCGGCGAAGGGCGGTCTATCGCCATAATGTCTACTACGTTCATGGCCGGTCGAGACGTTTCTTCAACTGCCACTTCGTCTTCGCCTAACATCATAGAGCAACCGCTCAGGGCTAGCGTTGATGTTGCTAGGATACATGCTGTGCATTTAGCCGTGCGTTTAAATAGTGCGTTCATCCCGTTACCTTCCACCTTCAGTTCTGTACAGTCGACCATTACGGCTCGTTACTCGCTCTTCTTCCCAGAAAATCTCAGCAGGGAAAAAGCGGGTAGCGGCTGCAACCACGTCTTTATTTCTCACATTGATAATTCTTGCGTTAACCACAGCCCCAGACTGTTGGTAGACCAAAGTACCTGTTATGTAGAAATCGACGCGTTCAATATCGGACAATTGGTCGATATTGCGCGTAAGTACTCTATCGCTTTCGTCATTAACAATTATATCGTTCGAAAGCTTAAATTCTTGAGTAGTAAAACCACGTTTTGTGGCTTCGGTCATCATACCTTGCTCTAATTGATGCCCTAGCATCATTAAAGGATGTTGGTCATTCTTGTTATATTTCATGGTATCGACAGGCACGAAGCCTGCTACCGCATAGCGCGCTTGCCTAGAAGGCCGCAAATCGGCAAACAGCTCATTGGCTAAAATGTAGGTGTGATATTCAACATTCCCAAGGGCAGGAACCGCCAAGGGATCAGACTGTGACATTTGGGCTTTAGCATCGTCCGGCGATTGGCAACCGCCAACAATGGCAAGTATGAGTCCGACAGACAGCACTCGCAAGCTCAAGCGCAAACCAGAGCGCGAATAACCTCGCGCAGCACAGTGCCCTGCTCTTTTGGGTGTGTTACCAGCACTACGCTTGTAACCCGCAAGTTGAATTAAACCGAACATATATTCACCTAGAAATAAGCCATTTGTAAAAAGCGAGCTGTGTCACATTTGTTTTCTTTTCTTATCGACAATGTGATTTAGCAATATTCGCACCATATCCTTTGAGGGCTTGTCGCGCAGGGAGCGCGAGTGATAAAAAGTTAACGCTAGTAGGCAATCAATTAAAGGATGAGGTGCTAGGAAGAAGTGCTGGTATAGGTGTTAGAAGCCTTTAAAACACAGCCTAACGCCGCATTTCGCCCTATTTCACCGCATTTCCCGCTAGTTGGGGCGTAACGAAAATATGCGGCAATCAAAGTGGTTACAGGTATAAAAAACAAGAAATAACGCGAACATTTGAAAGGAAGTGAGAGCGCAAAAGCGGCAAAGCCATGCCGCTTTCAGGCGTAATTTGCCGGATTTTATTCCCTATCCATATTTTACGCGTCTCACTTTGTATATTCCATGTATGGCGCTTTGTTAGGCGCTTTGTTAGGCGCTTTGTTAGGCGCTTTGTTAGGCGCTTTGTTAGGCGCTTTGTTAGGCGCTTTGCATTGAGCTTTTAATTGCACTTTTAGTTACAATTAGTCGGGCGATTTATAGTGCGCTTATCCGCTTTGAAGCCTAGCGCTTTACTATTCGATTAATTGCTTGCCTGGTCGAATAACCGTGACCAAAGGCTCTTAACCTCAGCAGCATCCTCGCCCTCTAGTTCTTTGTTATCAAACGCGGCTTGCAAGCTTGCTGCCATATCTGAATTCAGCTGCTGCATAGTTGCGCTGCTTTGCATCTCTAGCTGGCGAGATACCACAGCGAAATGGCCTTGTAAGTAACTGGCTGTAAACAGTTCATCGTCGCTACCATGATTAACCACATCATCTAATGCAGCCTCTATCGCTGCAATTTGGTTTACTACTTGTTGGGGGGCTGAAGCCGGAGGTAACACGTATTTCTCCTATTCTTAAACTTAATCTAAATCTTAAAAAGCTATTCGGCGTTATAAAGAACCTTGTCTTTGTAGCCGGTAATAATAGTGAACGCACCTTGTAGCGATGCATCTAACTCGGCATCGCCAGAGTCTAATCGTAATGGTTTATTCTCAAGCGACTGCAACTTTTGTTTGGTAGCAACAACTCGCATATTCTGTTTGCCAATAGCGCGAATAAAGTCTGGGCTAAGCTGTTGATTTCCACGCCCCAAAATATGACCTTGCCCACCAATAACGGTTAACACCACTTGTGTTGGCTTTCCTTGCGTAAGCGAAAGCAATTCAGAAGCGGTCACATCGCTGGCTACAAGCGCTTTGTCTTGCACCACATCAACACCCAGTAAAGTATTGTCTAAACCCAGAAACTCCATAACCGCGCCAACGGTAGAGCCCGAGCCCATAACAAAGTAGGTATCTGGGTTGTCGTCCATTAATTCACTAATGGTAGCGGCAATGTCATCAAGAACGAGCGCTTCGTCCTCTTTGCCACCCATTTTTACTGCTTGCACGTAAGTGAGTTCGGCGGGTACTCGCATCTCGCCATAGTGTTTTGCTATTACCTTTCCGGTTCGAAATGCGTTTTCATCAATATCTCGCACTTCACCGTCCATCACACTGACAATTTCGCCTTTAATCATTTGGCTAATGACCTGCCCTGCGGCAGACGGGGTAACACAGTACACGCCCGAGTGAATTTTACACCCCGCAGGCACGCCCAGCACGGGCACTTTATCACCCACAATTTTACACACATTGCGGGCAGTACCATCGCCACCCGCAAACAAAATAACATCAAGATTACAGCCAAGGAAAGCCTGCACTGCACGCTCAGTATCTTCCCCTTCTGTTTGTTGCAATGCACTTTTGTACACCACCTCGAAGGGTAACCCTAACGAAGCACAAACGTCTTCACCCATTTCGCCACTGGCAGTAACGATAGTAAATTGTTCAGAAAGGACCTCTAAAATAGACAGCGCTTTGGCCATTTTTTCATTAGCCTTTTTTTCAGCGCCCATTGCTAACGCCTTTTCTCGCACATCGGCCCCATCACTGCCTTTAAGTGCAAGCGCGCCGCCTATACCCGCAAAAGGGTTAACGAGAACACCTAATCGAAATACCGGCTTATTCATTGGGTTATTGTGCTCCCGTTAATCTCTGTGTGGTTTTTTAAGGCTTCAATAAAACGTGCCGCCCTTGGGGGAAAGCCATTCTTCTTGTACCACGCTAACTGGGTTTCAACATTTTGCGTGAAACCGTGTCTATCAGGCTCTGCACCATTTAAATTATCGGTACTAACTTGGAATTGCCGCCCTGCGGCTTCGGTAAACGCCCACTCAATAGCTTGCGGCTTAATCTCTACACTTTCAAATTCAGCTTGCTGCTTGGCATCTCGACCATCAGGACAATACCAATAACCGTAATCTTCAAGTAAACGACGTTTTTCGCCTGCCACACACCAGTGGGCAATTTCATGCAGCGCACTGGAAAAGAAGCCGTGGGCAAACACAATACGATGATAGGAAATATCTTCATTGGCAGGAAGATAAACAGGCTCGTCATCACCTAATACCAGCTTCGTTTGAAAGTCGGTAAAGGTGCTGTTGAACAAAGTAATAAGCGCAGGTACGTCAGGGTCTATCTCATTCGCCACGCTGAAAAACTCCAGCAGCGAGTGAATAACTTACCCGTGTTAGATTGCACCAAGTACTAAAATTCAAAGACGTTTTCCGTTAGCCATACATTTAAGGGCGGGTATTATAACAGTGAAAATATGACGGGAATAGGCTTAGCGGCTTGCATGCGTCACTCGCTTGCTTCAAGCTAGTGTTAAAGCACTACGGAAGGATGTTATTTAGGTGGCACAAAATATCGTTAAGCATATACACAGAGTGAATGCGCTTCGAGACCTAGCGCTTAAAGTGGGTATCATGGACAATATTCACGAAATTCAGCATTGGCAATGTGAGCGTTTGCTAGTGTCCCACGATGACCTAGCCAAACAAGCGCGTTATCAAAAAGCCATGCAATTTTTTGTAGATGAACTGTATGGCCCCAAAGATTTCAGCCAGCGTGACGCCGATTTAGTTCGGGTCATTCCAAAACTTGCTAAAGTGCTTCCCGACAAAGCCATGAATGCCATGAACGATGCGTTGGCACTGAACGCCCTTTCATTCGATTTAGATATGCAAATGGTGCATCAACTCAAAGGGGCGCCACTAAATCGAGATAGTTACGCCCTAGCCTATCGCAACACAGGTCGGCAAACAGATAGGCAGCGCCAGCTTGATATTATTGCGCACCTTGGCGAACAACTTGGTGATGTAATTAAAATTAGGGGGATTGGTATGCTGATTAGCTTATCAAGACGCCCCGCCAAATTAGCTGGGTTATTGTCGCTGCACGAATTGCTAGAAAATGGTTTTCATTCATTTAAAGCCATTGGTGATGTGCAAAGCTTTATTCACCCGGTACTGGAACGAGAAGAAGCGCTGATGCGTGCATTATTCGATGAATCAGTCTCGTTACCCGAAGAGAACCCTTTACCTCATGTCCAAACAGCTTAAAGCTTTGATGCCCAAGCACGTGATAACTGAATACGTGATGTGGCAATATATTCCCCATGAATTGCCTCAAATGAGCAATAGAGATTAACGACTATGGCAGTCCCTTCACTACCGTGGCGATACCCGTCGCCTTTTACTAAATTATGGCAAATAGACGCCAGTCATTTAGATCACTACAACCACGTTAATAATGTGGCTTACTTAAGCCAAGTTGAAGCGTTGGCGTGGTCTCATTCCAATTCACTTGGATTGCAGTTTGCTGACTATCAGTCGCTCAACCGAGCCATGGTAATTAAACGCCACGAACTTGATTACCATCTTCCGTCTCATGAAGGTGACAGTCTGCAATGTGCAACTTGGATTGTGAGTTGTGATAACAAGCTAACGCTTAAAAGGCAGTTTCAATTTATCTGCGAGCGTAGAAAGAAAACCGTGTTTGAAGCACTAACCACCTTTGTTTGCGTAAGTTTAGATACTGGCGCTCCCAAGCGCTTGCCCGAACCGTTTAAGGAAATTTATGGTAATGCATGCATTGAAGCCAGCCTTTAACTGTAAAGCGCAGGGGGAGTTTTAGCGATGAACAAGGGGTTATTAGCGTGTTTATTTGTGGTGCTTGCTGCATCTTTGCTGTTAAACGGCTACCTGTTTCTTTCGTTGAACCAGGCGGTAGAAATAGCGGCGACGAACAAAGCGTCGCTTATTCAATCTTCAGCCAACCTAAATAGCAATAATAACGTGCCCGCGACAGATGAACGTAATGCGGAAACTAACAGTAATGTGCACGACGGGTCAAAAAGAGAACATCAAGTCACCGAAAGTTACATTCATGAGCTCACCCTACTGTTAAACAGCGGTAATTACGCTTTACTTAAGCAACAATTAAATAGCGCACTACAACAGTTTCCCACCGATGAAAGCTTGTTGTTGCTAGAGGCTGAGTTAATAGTAAGAACACAGCCGCTATCAGATGCGCTTATTCACTTTCATGATTTAGCAGAGTTATCCCTATCGCCAACTAGCAAAGCCAAGGTTGATAAGCGAATTGCCAACCTTTACGACACAGCACAAGATGAGTTATCGGCTAACGGTCAATGGGACTTATTGGCTAACTTAAATGAGCCCCTATTCCAACGGGTGCCTGATAGCAGGCAGTATACTCTTCAACTTGCTAAGGCTTATGCCAGGCAGCAAAAAGTGACGCTGATGGAAGATATTCTGGCCAGCCTTTCATACAACGACAACCAAGCTAATGCGATACGAAATATCGCATACAGTGAAAGTAACCGTGATAACCAAAGTGGCACTGGCGAACGTATTGCTAACAACGAACTTCTAGGGAACGATGTTACCCGAGTAGCACTTGTACGAGACGGCGATCAGTACCGTGTTGGAGTAAAAGCCCTTAATCTACAGGCTGACATGGTGCTAGATACCGGCGCCACCACAACCGCCATCACCACAGATTTATTCAGCCGCTTGGGTGGGCTACGTCGCCTTACCTTTATTGGTAATTTTGATGTAAACACTGCCTCTGGCACTATTAGTGCGCCCTTGGTACACATCCCTACTTTTTATTTTGCAGGCTTTCGTTTTGATGATGTTTCAGCGCTCGTACTGCCTGTCGATGCATTGCCTAGCGCCGATGGATTATTGGGCATGAATATTTTAGGTAAATTCGACTTTTCAATTAGCCCACAAGACAGTGAATTAGCGTTAAAAGTACGAGAACAAAATAAAGCCCCGAATTAAACCGAATATATTTCATCTAGTGCTTGCTCCATATAGCGCTCATTCATATTTAGCTTAATACTGTGTGTTAACCAACTCAACGTCGGCTTGGGTTCTAAAACGCTAGCTTTCTTCGCGAAATTATCTGCTGACACCCGTCATCTACACGTTAAAAGCCTCACCAAAACCTGCCTGCGTGAGTACGTATTTTACAACTATTCACTTGACGCGAAAAAATTCAAGCTTACACTTGTTCGCGGAGTGAGCGTACATCTGTACGCTTAAATTATTTTTACTCTTTAGCAAAGTCTCTTTCGAAAAATGAATAGGTGTGATCTCTACGTTGAAACTATTACTCGATAATCTAGCCCATCGCTTTCTCCATCACGGTTCATGGAGAGGATATTGGGAAGTGCTAATGCAGCAATTTAAGCCTGCGTGGCGAGATGGCTATTACAGAGCGCAAGTTGAAGCTGTCAGAAACCTAAAATCTGACATGCTGGAAGTTATCCTAAAGCCTGAAAAAGCTTGGCCTAGTCATATTGCAGGGCAACATATTGCGCTAACCATTGAAGTGAATGGAAGGCTTACTACCCGCGTATTTACCGTCGCTTGCGGGGCTAGCTTTCACCGCGAAACGAAAAACATTCGGCTTATCACTAAGGTCAATAACGAAGGTGCACTTACTCCGTTCCTTTCCTCGGTAACACCTAGCACATGGGTGAATATTTCGGCGCCTAAGGGCAATTTCACATTACCTAATACCGATAAACCCGTACTTATGGTTGCGGGCGGTTCCGGCATAACGCCGTTTATCGCTATGCTGGAAGACGCCATTGAAAATAACCTTATACACCGCGCGCCTGTTCATCTGCTTTACTTTGCCAAACCCAACGAGCACGTGTTGCAAAGCGAATTACAAGCGCTTCAAAAACGCACCAACAACTTTACTTTTGCCTTGTTAACTCGACAAAAAGACGGTGATGTTAAGGATTACCTATCCCACTTCGCCGATGCCCGCTGGTTGGTGTGTGGCCCAAATACTATTTACGAACAGGTACAGAAAGTAGCAAAAATGGTGGGGGCACCGTTAGACAGTGAACATTTTGCCGCATTGCCCACTGTGAACATTGAAAGTCTAAGCGAAAAAGAAACCTTTTCTTTGGTGCACAACGGTCAGCACTTAGCGGTGAACAATCAGAAATCGCTGCTTTCGCAGCTACAAGAAGCGAGGCAGCCTGTGACGTATGGCTGCGGTATGGGAATTTGCCACCAATGCCAATGTGTGAAAAAGCGGGGCATTGTGCGAGATACCCGCACTGGCGAGCTGTCCGATAGTGCCGAGCAACTTATTCAGCTGTGTATATCGCAAGCCGTAACCGATTTGGAGATTCAACTATGAACACTCGCGTCTCATTTAACACCGAGGATCTGCAAGAAGCGCCTAGTCAAATTGACGCGCAATTACAACAAGCTACCACATTACCGCATAGTGCAAGTAAACCTGATTACGCTATGTTGGAAGCTCAGCTTGATGCAATAAAATCGGAAGTAAAAGATAAAATAGGTGCTGAAGATGCTGCCTATATTCGACGTATTATCCTCATTCAGCGTATTTGTGAATGGAGCGGCCGCATATTATTAATGCTTGGTTTCATACAGCCTCTACTTTGGGTAGCTGGCGTACTAAGTTTAGCCGCAGCAAAAATACTAGATAACATGGAAATTGGCCATAACGTAATGCACGGTCAGTATGATTGGATGAACGACACTCATATTAATTCAAAGCGGTATGAGTGGGATATTGCCTGCGATGGGGCAAGTTGGAACCGCGTGCACAACTACGAACATCACACCTATACCAATATTATTGGTAAGGATAGAGACTTTGGCTATGGCCTACTCCGCTTATCGAATGACTTTAGATGGCGGATAAAAAACCTCTGGCAGTTCGCTACCTATATTTTGCTCAGTGTAATGTTTCAGTGGGGTGTGTCGTATCACGAGATGGCCGCAGAACGCGTATTCTTCGGCAAGAAGAAAAAAAACCGCAAAAACCAAGTAACCAATAGCGAGCTTAAAAAACGCTTTTTCAGTAAAGGCGCACGTCAGTTGGTAAAAGATTATGCGATATTCCCTTTGCTGGCTGGCCCGTTATTCTTATGGGTATTGTCAGGCAACCTTATAGCCAATTTGCTACGTAATTTATGGACATCTACCATCATCTTTTGCGGACACTTTACCGGTGATGTAGAAACCTTTAACGCAGAGGATTGCAAAAACGAGACACGCGGCCAGTGGTACTATCGTCAGGCCTTAGGCTCATCGAACATTGAGGGCGGAAATTTATTTCACGTACTTACTGGGCATTTAAGCTTTCAGGTAGAACACCACTTATTTCCTGACATTCCCGCCAGACGATACCGAGAAATGGCCCCTAAAGTACAAGCCGTATTTAAACAGCACGGTATGCACTACAACACTGGCAGTTTTTGGAAGCAGTACGCTAGCGTACTAAAACGTATTGTTCGTTACTCTTTTCCTTAAGCTTTCCCTAAACGCAAAAACCTACCCGCCGGCCATAGCGCTTTCGCTGGTATTTTTGCACGCAAAGGTACTTATAGAAAAAGGTACTGGTAAAAAAAGGTTTAATTCAATCTAAGCACGATAACGCCGACAAAAGCGGCGGTTAACCCTAGCACTTCTTGACGGCTAAATGTTTCTTTTAAAATAACATGAGAATAAAGGAGAATAAGTAAAATATTCATTCCTGAAATTGCGGAAACCAACCCAGTATTACCAATAGAAAAAGCGGATATAATTGCAACCATTCCACTTACATTTGCAACCCCGACTATCAGTCCGCAAGAGAAGGTTTTTATTTCCGACCAATGAGTTTTATCTGAATATTGAGAAGCTATAAATTTCCTACGCTTTGCTAACCATCTCATGGCAAAAAGGAAACTTCCAAAGCCGAACATAGAAGTTAACGTTGCAAAAACATCTGCCTCTAAGAGTGTTGATTGTTTACCCATTAAATCAGTAAACGTAAAGCACAATGCAGCAAGTAGCCCCCATTGCGCCCCTTTTAAATTATTAATAGAGATATCCGAAGAATATCTAATAATACAAAGGCCACAAAAGATAATAACAAACCCAACTAATTGAATGGATGTTAACGTCTCTTTCCAAATTAAAAATGCAAAGATGAGGACGAACAAAGGCGTTAACCCTGCCAGAACGCTGATGAGTGATGCTTTCCCTACTGAAAACCCTTTGTGTAAAACAGCATTAGCGGCAAAAGATCCAAAACCTAGCCCCATACCAACAGCTACATCAGCCCAGCCATACCAACGTTGGTTTAACAACACTACAGCTACTACGCTGATGATAAAACCTATGCAGAAAACACCAAATAGCAGCAGGTCTCGATTTAGATTTTTTTGTGATGTCCATTGATACAAGATCCCCCGCAAACCAAAGAAAAATGTTGCGAGCAACGCAAAAACAATCCACATAATAAATGAGTCTCATGTTCGTTATAATTTGATAGCTTAAATTGAAAAAACAGCGCTTATTAATAACCTGTTTTATTTCTAGATGTGCGGGATTCTATTATTTCATCATATGCTTTATTGATGATTCTTTTATTTCAAATACATGAAAGCGTTAGCGCAGCTATGACGTTTTTATACTTGCTATTATACGTGCTAAAAAAGTCGGTGCCATAAGGTGCCATAAAATGAAGAGCGGATACTGGCTGTATCAACTAAAGAAGTCCGTTAAAGACAAGCAACGGACATTCAAGACTCTCTGCTTATAATTCCGTTATGTGCCATGCGGACTGTGGTACTAACTCGTTTATGCCCCAAAGTGAGCCAAATAGACACTACCTAACCGTTACTACTCTTATTGTA